>WOUZ01000030.1 GCA_009773165.1 Bacteroidota bacterium | reverse complement strand
GATGATGATCCCTCAAAACCTCAAAACCTAATTTGGACTTATTAATATGAAAAACCATGGAAAAACTCGCTTCGCTCGTCAACCTCCTGATTAAACGTTGGACCTCCAGCAGTCCGAAAACCTATCAGGTCATCACCAATGTTGCCATTGGCACCGGCATTGCCGCCACTATCATAACCTTGATCCCATTGTCATACCCTGTTTGGGTATTGCCTACAGCTGCCTTCGCTATCGCTTTGTCAGCAAAATTCACAGTAGAAAAATAGTTCTTTTATTCAACCCATTAACCATTACCAAAATGCAAAAACTTGGCTCAACAAAAATCCTTGCAGCCCTCATTGCTGCCATTCATCTAACCAACAAAATCGACGGATCCCTCGAAGATCAGAAGATCACTGCCCTCGAGTGGGGACAGATCGGTCTTGCAGGTTTTCAATTCGCCTGGTCACTTGTCAACATCAACCAGCTGAAGGAAGAGTATCTCGACCTCGATGCTGCCGAAAAAGAAGAACTCATTGCAACTTTCGCTCTTGAGCTCGACATCCGCAACGACAAAGCTGAGGCACTCGTCGAAAAGATCTTTTCCGTCCTGATCCAACTTTCCGGCCTGCTCAAAATCGCCGCATAAGCATGAAACCACTTTTAATTTTCATCAGATCCCCTTCACTTTATTGACTTACAAAACCAAAAAGGCTGCCATCTCTTCAGATGACAGCCTTTTTTAATTAAATGTGAACAATCTTACCCCAAAAACAAACACTAATTAGAAGCCGACATGGCATGCTCAAACTTAAGCTTAACCTTCTGCATATCCTTATTAATGAGATCATCTACAACCCTTGCATATCTTTTTGTCATTTCCATACTCGAATGTCCAAGCATTTTAGATACAACTTCCATCGATACTTGATTACCCAATGTTACAGTGGTAGCGAAGGTATGCCTTGCTGTATGGGTGCTCAAATGTTTGTTGATTCCAACCAGATCAGCAATCTCCTTTAGATATGCATTCATTTTTTGATTGCTGAGTACTGGAAGCAACAAACCCTTTTTCAAACAAACTGGATTATCCTTATACTTTTCGAGTATCTCCAGTGCAGGCTTTAGCAATGGAATATTACACCAGTTTTTGGTTTTCTGTCGTTTTTTCTTTATCCATATCTTGCCATCGTTTTCAATTAAATCTTGTTGACACAGACTATGGACATCCACAAAGGCAAGTCCGGTGAAACAACAAAAAATATAAACGTCTTTTACCTGCTGAATTCTTTCGATGGTAAATACTTTTTTTATTAGCATATCAAGCTCCTTTTCATCCAAAAAATCCAAATCAACATCTTCAAGTTTGAATGAAATATTTGCGAATGGATCCACCTTCAGCCAACCGTTAGCGACAGTACTACGCATAATTTTTTTGAGATTGGTCAAATGTTTTACTGCGCTATTGTGAGCACAGCCACCTTCAGTTTTAAGGTAAATCTCAAAATTCTTAATAAATATTGCATTAACCTCCGGTAGCGAAAGGTCTTTTCTCTGCATTTTTTTCTTAATAAAGTATTCCAGATGTTTTAAAGTTGTCTGATACTTAACAATAGTTCCCGGGGCAAAATCAATATTAACAAGCTGTTTACAATTCTCATTATGTTCCTTGAAAACCTCAAGTACGGTATGCTGTGTAACAGCTAGTCCCATATAAGCTATTTTCAAAGACTCAGTTGTAACACCAATGCCAGTTTCTTCTAGCTCCCGTTTCTTAATATAAAGGTTGGTTTTTACGGTTTCAAGGTAAGCATTCATTTCAATGATTTGCTTTGTTTTACCCTTTGCCATTCCTTTGACCGAATCCCATTGTCCGATACCCACACTTCTTTGTAGTCCAAACTCAAGCCTCGAATTATTCACTGTAATTCTTACAAAGATAGGTAACGTCCCATCTTTGAGCTGTTTTGTGTGCTTTACATAAAAAAGCACCTTAAATGTTGCTCTTTGCATAGTTGTTAATTTAATGTAGTACAATTTATGAACTAAGAAACAACTAGTCAAATGCAAAGTGCTGCATTTCAATGAATAAGAAGCTTTTTTGGTGGAGTCAGTTTTGAAATAATTAGAGTCCACCAAAATATCCACCAGCTCGAATGCTTCAGTTTATCACCTTATACACCCCTAAAACGCAAAAACCACCGAAAACGTGCTGTTTTCGATGGATTTCGCCCTTTTACTAGTAAATCTGCGGACCGGACGGGACTCGAACCCGCGACCCCGTGCGTGACAGGCACGTATTCTAACCAACTGAACTACCGATCCGTTTTTGCAAAGAACTTTTTTTGTTCAAAAGCGTGTGCAAAAGTAACACCTTTTTTGATTTCTGCAAGCCTTATTGAATATTTTTTCAATAAAAATTTGAAGCTGATAGGCGTTACTGTATTTCTTTGTAATCCTTCATCAAAAGTGTGGCTTTCTCAATGCTGCCACCGGATGGCTGCTGAAATACCCGAAGTCCGAACAAAGGAATAACAGCCAGCACATGATCAAACACATCACTCTGTAAATCTTCATATTCCGTCCAGGCCTGCCTACTGCTAAAGAAATATACTTCCATAGGAATCCCTTTATCTGATGATTGCAGCTGCCTGACCAATACCGGCATTTCATTATGAACAAGCGGATGCGATTGAAGATATGCTTTGAGATATGCTCTGAAAACTCCGAGATTTGTTTGCCTCCTGCCATTTACCATGGTCGAGGCATCAATTTGATGCAGTTGATTGAAATCTGCAATTTCCATTTCTTTTTGATGGATATATGCCTCAATAAGATGAAACTGTTTAAACTTTTCAATCATCTCCTGACTACAGAACCTGACTGTTTCCATGTCGATGCTTATATTACGCTTCACCCTTCTGCCACCCGACTCACTCATGCCTCGCCAGTTCGTAAACGAATCAGAAACAAGGGCATAGGTTGGGATAGTGGTTATGGTTTTGTCGAAATTCTGTACTTTTACCGTGGTAAGAGTGATTTCGAGAACATCGCCATCGGCGTTGTATTTCGGCATGCTGATCCAATCGCCAATACGCACCATATCGTTCAGCGAAAGTTGTATGCCTCCAACGAAACCAAGAATAGGATCTTTAAATACAAGCATCAAAACGGCTGAAAGTGTGCCTAATCCTATTACAAGATTAGCCAGATTCTGGTTCATCAGGGTTGCCAAAATCATCAATCCGCCTACAATAAATACAACCAACTTGAGTATCTGAGCCAGCCCTTTAACGGGCTTGTTCTTCGAAACATCAAGGGTGTTGTAGAAGTCGTACAAGGAAGAAATGATTGCGCTGATAACCAGCATTGCTACGAAAATTACATAGATCTCGATGGTTTTCTGAACGGTAGCAAAAGCATCAGGGAAGCTTGGCAAAGAAGATGGAGCAAACTTACTGATGATAAAAGAAGGAACAAAATAGGAAAAACGACTTATAACCCTGTTTTTTAGTAAGATGTCATCAAAATGGTTATCGCTGCGTTGTATAAAAATGATTACAGTTCGCTTGATAATGAACCATGAAAGGTAGTAAGTGATGACTGCAAAAACCAACAGGCTTATGAAGGTAGCACTCTCAGAGAAAAGAACTGATTGATACTCTGTAAAATGCAATGAAACAAACAGCTCATAAAAGAACTGTATCAGATTTTTAAACATGGATATAAGTTAAAACAAATGAGATTTTCAGATGTATTTGATGGCTTCCAGGTATTTATTGCGTATAAACTGCAACTTCTGATCATTGCTTTGCTCATCGTAAATACGAACAAAATCAATGATACCTGTTTCATCATACATTGTTGTAAGGGCGGCATCAAACGAATTGTCTTCCACATTATGTTTGATATCCATCGTTATTTTCTCAAAGGTATTCCATTTGAGTTTTACAGGGATTTCAAGATAGTACATGCCCTTCCAGTTTTTATCAGCATAGATGCCACTATCAGCATGTGAAATTTCAAAGTATTTGGTAATGTGGATGATGGAGCTGTATTCTGCAATTTTTCGCTCACGCATAAAGTCGATGCCCTGTTTTTCGAATGCTTCAACCAGCTCACCAACTTGTTCGTATGACAAATGTTTGATGCGGATTGATCCTGCCGGTTCATTAAATAAAGTGATATGACCCGGTGCGCCATCAAAATGGTAAGGAAAATCAACTTTGATATGCTTAATAGCGCGTATAATTTTGTCGTCGTTGTATACAGCTTTGGTAACCAGAAAAAGTGCACGTGGGTCGGTGCGGTCGGGTACCGTTGTTCCATTGTAACCGGGGAAAGGAAACAGTGACTCTAAAACCAGGGCTGAACTGTTCGTATTGTGTTCAACCGAAGCGAGGTTTTCTTTCTTGGAAATGATTCCGATTGAAGATAGTGATTGGTGTTCCATGATATCAATGATTAAATATTAACTGCATTTTAAAAGGCGAATATACAGAAATCTGCATATCTAAAACAAATCATTTTTTTTCGAGTAATAAAAATAATTCTCTTCCCGACCGGGGTTTGATGGAATTATAAGAAGTTTCAAACGTCTTAAAATCAAATAGATGTGCGAAAAGATGTTGATATTCTTCTGTAGAGCCGCCAAATGGGGGTCCTTCAAAATCAAATTCGTGGTTAAAAAGCAGGCCGCAAATTTTTCCTTTTTCGTGCAACAATTGATGAGTTTTTTGGGCATAAACTTTTCGTTGATCGCGTGGAATACTGCTGAAAAACGTTTGCTCAACGATCAGATCGTATGTGCCATTATGAGTAAAATAATTTTCCAAAAGGATATGTGAAGCAGGAAATTCAGGAAAATTATTTTGGAATATTGAAATGGCTTCCTCGCTGAAATCAAGCACGAATGTTTGGTGAAAACCATTTTCGAACAGGTAACCGGCTTCCCATCCAAAACCCGCACCGGGGATCAGAATTTTAATGTTTTTGTTAACCAACTGATCGAAATACTCTTTCAAAGGTGTTGAAACAGAACCTATGTTCCAGCCATGACGGCCCTGCTGGTATTGATGTGACCAATAATCAGGAAGATGCGTTGGTTTTTCTTTTTCCATCATCCACCAGCAAGTTTAGCTTTAAAACCTTGCTTGATAAGTAGTTGCAGGATCTTCTCTCTAAAATCGCCCTGTACCAGGATTTCACCGTCTTTCGCACTTCCACCAACGCCGCAGGCAGTTTTGAGCGATTTTCCCAAGGCTTCGAGATCGGCAGGTTGTCCGACAAAGCCTGTAATTAACGTCACTTTTTTGCCACCACGCTGTTTTTTATCGAGCATGACACGTAGGTTTTGTTGCTGATTAGCAAGAGTTTGTATGTTTTTTTCTTCCGATTCAAAAACGAAGTCGGGATTTGTGGAATACACGATTCCTTCGCGTTTGGGTTTCATTTGATAAACTTTTTTATTTCTGACCTGATTAGCTGATGGGTCTTGGAAAGTGTTTGGAGAATAACTTCGGTAGGGTTAAAGTCCTCGTTATCTTTGGGAATAATCACTAACAGACTCAATGGATTGACTTCCGCGACGAGGTCTTTTTGCAGCTTTATAGGTTCGCCATCCAGATTTATTACCCGGTTTTTTTCGCGGATAAGCACCACTTTTTTGGCTTTATGAATATTTACATACTTTGACTTATGAATCATCTTTAAAAATAACAAATTGATAATCAATGGCATCTCAAAGATGAAGGGTTTCTGAACGATGCAAACATCAATCATTCCGTCATTTAAACTGGCATCAGGAGCAATGGTGGTGTTATAACCAAACTGGTTGGAGTTGGCTAAACTTATAAAGAGTGCCTCAGTCTCAACCGTTTCATTATCGTCGAGAATGAGGGTGTATTTTTTGGGTTTGTAATTGGGGTAACGCGCAGCCACTATTTTGAAATAGGTGAAAAAACCGCGATTGGGGTCTTTCGCGAAATGTTTGGCAACAAGGGCGTCAAAGCCAACACCGGCTATACTTACAAAAACCTCCTTATTTATATTTACAGTATCAATTTTAACTTTATGCCCCTGATTGATAATATCCAACGCGCCTTCAAAGTTGAGTGGAATGTTCAGATGTCTGGCGAGGCCGTTACCTGAACCACTTGGAATAATACCAAATGTAGTTGTAGTGTTTATCAAACAACGCGCCACTTCGTTTATTGTTCCATCACCGCCAACAGCCACAACAACATCAACTTGTTCAATCAGAGCCTCTTTTGCCAATTCAGTAGCATGAAGAGGTCGTTCAGTAAAACAAATCTCAAAATCGAAGCGATCGTGATCGAGGTAACGATCAACAAAAGCAGGGAATTCCTCTTTTCCGGCATGACCTGCGATTGGATTCACAATGAACCTGATGCGCTGTTTTGGTGCAATTATCATGATAAATAAACACTTATTTAATAATTAACTGATTGCTGATCAATCGGTTGTTATATTGTTGAAGTATTGCTTTTAGATAAGTTTCCTGACGTTTAGTAGCTTGTTTGCTGGCTTCTAACAGATTATGCTCAAGTTTAGGGTCATCTTTAAGAGCGTAAAGTTCTAATGTTTTTTGACCGTTAAACACAATCAGGGTGTCGTTCCGAACCATTTGATAGATACCGCTAAGGTAATTTACGGCAAAGGGTATCTGATTAGAATCAAATAAGTTACGACCGAAAGCTACTATTTGTTCATCGGTTTTTGTCAGGGCAGCAAGGGTTGGAAAAATATCAGCATGCTGGGCAATCGATTCTGACCGTATACCTTCATTCACCGAAGGAATATAAAATGCCAGAGGAACACCATACAAACCCCAGTAGGGAAGGTGTGAGCCGAAATGCGATTTTTCGGGTGTGTGGTCGGCAGTTATTACAAAAATTGTATTGTTAAACCATTCCATGTCAGTCGCTTCAGCAAAGAATTTCCGTAGCGCCTGATCGGTATATGAGAAGGTAGCTTCCATGTCATTGGAGGCAAGCGGGAAGGCGTTTTTGTAGGACGAAGGGAGCTGATAGGGGTGATGCGAAGAAAGGGTGAAAAGGCTGACAGCAAAAGGTTGCTGAAATGTATTCAGCTGATTAGCAAAGTATTTCAGGAAAGGTTCATCGTAAATTCCCCATTTTCCATCAAAATCGGCATCATTCCCATACTCGTTCCGACCGTAATATTTATCGAAACCAGCAATGTGTGAAAAGGCATCAAAACGCATTGTTCCATTATTTCCTCCATGGAAAAAGGCAGTCGTATAACCTTTCTTTTTCATCACAGTGCCTAAACCATTTAAATGATTTGCAATGAATGGAGTAGCCTGAAATTCCTTATCCATGAGTGAGGGTATTCCTGTAAAGATAGAAGGTAGCGCCTCATTGGATCTTTTGCCATTAGCGAAGCCATTGAAGGTTATGCTATGTTGAAACAACGAATCGAGAAAAGGAGTAAGACCGGCCTTTTCGGGGTTGTAATAGCCAATGTATTCTCTTCCAAGACTTTCAACAATCAGAATAACTATGTTTGGATTTTCGGGCAATTGCTGAAGTTTGTCGCTCAGGTTTATCTGAAAAGGTGGCTGAACAGGACTGTAAATGTTTTCCAGCTCACTTTCATTGAAATATTTCAGAGGTTTAATGGATTGGTCACCAAGTGTTTGCATGATCGAGAAGGGAGAGTTGATCAATAGCGGGACATTGCGGCTCTCGGTGTTATTGGCTGCATTGATCAGACTGATGGGTTTCAGTTGTAATCCGCCACGGGCAAAAATTATTGTAATGGCTGCAAACAAAATGAAAATGATACCGTGCGTGACAAACCATCGTAAATCGCGGATGGGGGCGGGGCTTCGGCTGATAAACCAGGTTGTAGCTTTGTAAATAATCCATATTAAAATACCGAAAATGAGCAACATATACCAAAAGTCGGTTAAGAAGGAAAGAAGCAGAGAGCTGGTGTTTTCGGCCGGATTACCGAAAAAGGCAAACACTTCGGAGGTTGTTCGCTTTGCGATATAGCGAAAAAAGATAATGTCGATGAGGTTGAATAAAAGAGCAAAACTATTTAAGAAAACAAAAAGACTATTCGTAATTCTTTGGTAGATAATGTGATACCTAAAATGAAAAGGAATCGTCATTAACAAAATAACAGGTAAATTGATGATTGAGATAACAGCAAGATCATACCGTATGCCTCCAAACATAAGCTGTGTCAGCTCCCAAACATTTAAATGCATGAAACTGCGTATGTTGACAAAATAGAAAAGCCAGCGCGTAAAGCCATAAATAAGAAGCACTGTGGTTAACCGAATAATCAGCAGTACCGAAAGGCTTTGGCGTCGGGGAAAAGCGAGGTGAAAACGCATCAGAGATATCTTAAAAAATCGTTTTAATCGAACCTGAATGATTTAATATGTCTGTTTTTTTAGATCTGAACAAACATAATTTGATTAAGCTTGAAAAGATCAGGGCCGGGTAAAATAATTGGCCACAAACATGCTTGCAAAGATACGCTATATGGACAAAACAGCGTAAATTACCTAAACAAAACCAATGTCTATTTCAGATTCCGTTCTTTTAAAAGATTTTCTACCTCTTTGACTCTTTTATTTTTTGGGTCATTAATAAATTTGTATGCAAAATACAATGGTATTAGAGTAAGCATACCCCAACTGTTTACCACAATGCTGTAAATTACAATTCCCATAAGAAATCCAATAAGAAAAGCATTGGTTATGGAAAATGATTTCATTTTTTTTGCTTCGTCCAACAGTTCTTGGTCTGTTAATTCGGATAGTTCTTTTTGATTCATTGCGTTTAATTGATGTAATTTGTTGGTGAAATAGTGTTAGTGAGGTCAGTCATAAAATTGCTATCAACTCATTTTCATTGGCAAATATATCGCAAATACTTCTACTTTGACAATATGTTTAAGAACAATTTTTCAATGTGAATCCTCACTTAATGAACCGTTTACTACTTATCTTGAAATCAAAAGTTTAGCTATTGCACTACCTCCATCATCTGTCTTAATTTGAATTAAATAAATGCCAGAAGGCAGGCCATTCACTTGCAGTTCAATACGATGTATTCCTGTCTCGATCAAATACCTATTTATTTTTGATACAGTTTGACCATTATGGTTAAAAATAATCAACTCCACATTCCCTGATGTTTTAAGGTTATAGCTGACAGTTGTTGTTGCATTCGCCGGATTGGGATAAAGTTTCAATTGAGTTATTGACGTATTGGCTGGGAAAATTCCAACTCCATTATCAACTACTTCAATAAAGCATGTTTTCGTTGCATCATCAGAACCAAATGTATTTGAGGTAACAAGATTAACTTCATAAATACCAGCATTACTGTATGTTATGCCTACAGGATTTTGCTCTGCAGAAAAAGGAACGTCAGCTCCTTCGAAGCTCCACTGCCAGATTTCAGGGTTGAAAGACGACTGATCATAAAATTAACAGGTTCGCCAATGCCCGTTTTACGGCCTGAAACACGAAAATCGGCAACAGGTTTTCGGTTAATGTTGGGTTTAAAAGCTTTAATCGTCGCTCCGGCACCAGTCATTACCATTATGCCGTCCTTAGCAAGTAAAGTGCTTCCAAATGCATTGTTATTCATGCTGTATTGCCAGATAACTGTTTGAAGATCATACGAAAGTGCATAAAAGGCATTGTTTTCGTTACTCACGTAAACGGTTGAATCAGCACCTATGGTGATACTTCCTCCGGCAATACTTACTGTTGAAGTGTTCATCAGGCTCCCGTCTTCATAATTGATCCGGATTATTTTTCCATCATCAAATGCATAGATATGATGATCGTTACCGATTGCTATTCTCGAATTATTACTCCCTGTTGGTGGACTTGCAGATGATGTAAAATGCCAGTTTTCTTTCAATTGTGTTCCATTATCAGAGAAGGAATACAGAAAACCATTATCTCTCCAGAAATAGATAGCCGATTGGTCATCCAAAAAAAGTTGATTCTCCTGATCACCATCACCAGGCAAAGGGTCTGAAAAATAGCTACTCACACCTGTGTTTACGTCAAAAGCAGCTAATCGGATGGGCTGATTAATTGCACCGGTTATGCGATACACCTTATCGCCCATCAATGCCAAAGCTCCAACAGGTGAAACGGCATACAACTCGTCATTGCCCCATACAAGCTTACCTGTGTCTTTGTTGAGCCGCATGGTGGTAGGTCCGCCGAAGCCTGGACCGTTCAGGATAATATCTCCATTACATGTAAAAACCACACTTTCCCTCGCTCCGTATGATTGGGAAGTCAGTTCGCCAACCCACTTGATGCTGCCATCAGCAACGTGTAATGCGTAAACGGAGTCGGTGGCATAATCGCAGGCATACACTGCATCTTCCGAGAAGCCCATGCAATAGAGCTTGGAATTGGCAGCAATGAAAGGAGACACCCACACGAGTGCTCCTGTTTGCAGATTGCGACATTCAATTTTCACGGATGCAAAACCACCTGCAACACGCGAGTTGACAAAAAGATCACCGAAACTATAAACCTGCTCGCCGAGTAACGTATTGGATGCGTTTGTAATCTGCCAAAAAGGTGTTGATACTGAGGATGGTCCTGTGATTTCGCTATTTCCCGACCGGCTGTTTGAACCTCCAAAGGTGCTCCAGTTTTGCGCTTGCGACAGAAAGGGGAGGATCACTGTCATTATCAGCATCAGGTATGATAGGTGCTTTTCCATTTTAACACGTATAAGTCGATCAGGGGTTGTATTTAAGATGGGGGATGATTTCAAAATATTTTTTAAAACATTCATAGGTGAGTTTTGCATCTTCAAGGGCGTCGTGAGCTTCTTCTTCACGCTGAAGTCCGAAAAATGCTGCGACTGCTTTTAAGCTGTAAGATTTCGGATGTTGAAGCTTGTTGGCATCAAAAATCTGGTAAAAAACAAACGAAATGCTCATCAGGTCGATGAGTTTGTAGGAAAAAGGCCACTTCATATTCTGATCACTGTATTGCTGTTCAAGAAAGTTGATGTCGTTTATTACGCTTTGTCCGCACACTACAATATCGGTCAGAGAGACAGAGCTGTTACGGCGCAGGCTTTTGCGAATCCAGGCTTCAAAATTTTCGAGCACCTCGTAAGGCATGGGAGCTTCTTCGAGGTCGGCAAGGGAGATGCCATGAATTTCCTCGGCTGCTGCTGTGAAATTTTCTTCATGATCGGGATAAACAAGGCTTTGAAACTCAGATAGAATCTTCCAATCATCATTGGCAAGTACAGCTCCAATTTGAATAATGTCGTGATAGCCAGTCTCGCCGCCGGTCATTTCAAGGTCGAGGATAAGGTAGGGCATAGGTTAGAGGATTAATGTTTTGGCGAAGATAAAAAAAGAAAGTTCAGGTTTTGAAAGGATTTGAATCGAAGTTATATGTTTGAATTATGATTTTGATAAAAGGAACTTTTTGGTTATTAACTTAATTTTTTTCTTTTGCTTGTTTTACTCCCTTTTCTTGCTGGCTGTTTATTTCTTTTGCAAGGTAATCACAAAACAAGCTTTGGTCTTTATTTCTTTTATCAGGGTCTAAACATTTACTGCCATTCATTGTTTACTTTTGACAAAATTAAATGTCAACTTAAACAGACTTTTCTGAAACATTAACAGCTCATTTTAATTTGTTTTATGTTCAGAAATAACTAATAATCAACTAAATGCAAGAAATATCCAAGTCGACGATCGAATTGTTTTACACCCTCAGCTGTCCAAATTGCAAAGTGATGCAGCGGATGCTTGATGATGTTTTGCCTCAATATGGCGCCAGGTTCGTTATGAAGAAGACGCTCGCAAATGGACCGATTGGGTATGTAAAAACATTGAAACTTGGTGTTTATGCTGTACCTACACTTCTGATTGACAATAAAATTGTTTTTAGAAGTGTTCCCTCACGACAAGAACTTATCGATACACTTAATACTTATTCAAAAAATTAAAAAAAATGGAAAACAGTAAAAAACTCAGATGCCCACTTGGCGTACCTGGTGGAATTTTAGCTGCACTTATTGGTCTGGTTGGAATAGTAATGAATGTAATAACCTTTAATCTGGTAGGTTTGATCACCTCGATTGGTTTGTTACTGGTTGCACTGCCTTTTATCCGGGTGACCATGATGGTGCATTCGGCTAATGACCGTCTGGACGAAATCGAAAAGAAACTTGGACAGAAATAGATTGTTTAGATAGAAGTTGATTTGTTGAGAGGCGGTTTAGAAGGTTTAATGAGTTTAGGGTTGATTTGTTAAGGGATTGAGCATGATAAAATTGGATATATATTACTCATGTTAAATGATTTACACATACTTTTTTTAACCGCGAATGGCACAATACCAACTGCTGTCGGGAGTGTAAAGAAGGCAAAGGGCTAACGCGTTCATATTGAAAGCTGTAGCTGTTGGCTTTGGCTGTTGGCTTGCGTCCGCTCTCAACAAATCAACATCTATACCTCTATATTGTTATGTTTTAACCTCAAAGAACGCAAAGGGCTGATGTGTTCATAATGAATGCTTTAGCTTTTGGCATTTGGCCAAAGTCATTGGCTATGACCCGTGGTTGCGCAAGCCTAAACCTCCAAACCTCTAAACCGCCCCTAACAAATAAAGAAATAAACAAATCAACAAATCAACGAATCAACAAATCAACCTCTCTGATATTATGTTTTTAACCGCAAAGAACGCAGAGCAGGCGCAAAGAACTCAAAGGGCTTACGCAAGCAAATTTGGGATTTGAAGATTCGAAGATTTGAGGATTTGAAGATTCGACGATTTGACCCGAAAACTTTCGGGTTTGACGATTTGAAGATTCGATTTGCCATTAACCATTAATCATTAAACTATCTAAACCTCTCTATATCAGGTGTTAATAGTTAACCATCAGAAAGCGTCGTCCCTGTCAGTGCCTGAAATACGTTGACCGTTTTGAGCCAAAAAAAAAGGTAAAAAAATGGCAAATCGGGAACAATTTAAACTCACAACACAAGAGCGTCA
>WOUZ01000013.1 GCA_009773165.1 Bacteroidota bacterium | reverse complement strand
GACAGACAAGATTAGCACCAGCCACAATACTTACAGAAGCAGGCAAAGCTGCATTTACCATCATTGAAATGATATTCGAAGTTGCAGGACTACCTGAAGAACAAGAAAGAGAAGAAGTCATCACCACTTTTACCTGATCGCCGTTAAGAGGAATGTAAGCATATGAAGCTAATCCTGTTCCAACAGGATTGTTATTCACATACCATTGATAAACAGGCAAGACAGACAAGATTAGCACCAGCCACAATACTTACAGAAGCAGGCAAAGCTGCATTTACCATCATTGAAATGATATTCGAAGTTGCAGGACTACCTGAAGTACAAGAAAGAGAAGAGGTCATCACCACTTTTACCTGATCGCCATTTAGCGGAATATAAGCATATGAAGGCAATCCTGTTCCGACGGGATTGTTGTTCAAATACCATTGATAAAGGGGTAATGTTCCTCCATTTGTTGGGAATGCTGTGAAGGTGACCGAAGTTCCCTGACAAACAGGATTTTCGCTGGCAGCAATGCTTACCGAGGCCGGCAAAGCAGTGTTCACCGTCATCATCAGCTCGTTGGATGTTGCCGGACTGCCTGTGCTGCAAGCCAGATTAGAAGTCATAACCACTTTTACCTGATCGCCGTTTAGAGGAATATAAGCATATGAAGGCAATCCTGTTCCAACAGGATTGTTGTTCACATACCATTGATAAAGGGGTAATGTTCCTCCATTTGTTGGGGTTGCGGTAAAGGTGACTGAAGTTCCCTGACAAACAGGATTTTCGCTGGCAGCAATGCTTACCAAGGATGGCTGAAGCAGATTCTCAATAACAGTGACGGTCCCATTCATATTACTATTTCCGGTGATATTGGTTGCAACAACGGTATAAGAACCTGCAACTAAATTGTTCCAGATTAAGGCGCTTCCAGTTCCATTTACAGGAATGCCCAAGGCAATGCTATTTTGCATCAACTGGTAACTTGCATCTAACTCAGAATTGCTTAAAGTCGCGTTAATGCCCGTAGGCGTTGTGTTTTGACAATAACTTCCCCCTCCTGTAAAATTAAATGCAGTTGGAAAAGAGCCTCCAAATGTTCCTGTGATTTGTATATTATCGATTGCCCAATAATATCCCCAGGTACCTGTATAATTCCATTTAAATTTAACCTGTGATTGTCCTGCAATAGCAGAAATAACCTGATTGAAAGTAGCTGGATTTGCAGTTGTAGTTGTAAAACTTTGTAGATCATTCCAGGATGAACCATTATTTATGCTATACGATACTTTTCCGCTAGAGCCTGCCCATTGTAAAAAACTATGGTTAAACTGTAAACTAACATTTGAATATGACGATAAATCAAAAGTTGGAGAAATTAAGTCCGCATTTTGAGAATTACCAGATCCATAATCATCGCTGTTTAGATAAGCATAATTACCATTTAGAATTGGGTTTGGGGTTTGGTTGGTAATTGTTCCAAACTCCCAAACTTGCCCATTTCCTTGATTGTCAATTTGTGTCCAGCACGTAGGGATGATTATCCCGGAAAAGTTTTCAGTAAAAGGCAGAGGATTATTATTGCAGTTAATTACATTAATATAATTTGATTTGGTTTCTGCATCACTTCCAAAAGCATTGGTAGCGGTCAAAGTTACCTCATACAAGCCTGGGTCTGGAAACTGAACCTGAGGATTTTGTGATGTAGAAGTAGTTCCATTCAGGTAAGAGACTGAAGTGGGAGAAAAGCTCCAACTCCATGAAGTAGGGGTGTTACTCGAAAGATCGGTAAAGTTAACTTGTGTGCCGATAGCAGGTGTTGTATTATTGGCAACAAAATTTGCCACAGGTGGTGCAGTTGCTGAGCTAAATAAGTCTGATTGCCACAACCCTCTTCCATAAGTAGCTGCCCGTAATCTGCTGTTATCAGGATTAGCATCGTAATATATTTCTAATTCTGTAACAACAACATTTGGTAATCCTGTTGAAAACATTGTCCAATTTGCAGACCCAACCTTAACATAAACCCCCACATCGGTTCCTGCATATAACTCAACCTGAGAGGTGTTTTGTTTGTTTTGAATAACACACATTACCGGAATCGAAGGCAGTCCTGCCGATATATTTGTCCAGGTTGCGCCGCCATCTATTGTTTGGTAAATTCTTGTTGCATTGTAGCCCCCCAAGGAAACCCATACGGTATTAGGATCGTCATTTTTTACGGAGATATAAGTAATATCACCAGAACCAACTGGAAGTGTGCCGGTTATATTCGTCCAGGTTGTTCCGCCAATTGTAGTACGATATAATATAGATGAGGTAGCAGCATAAATGTAGAGTGAATTTGAGGGAGCTACTGCCAATGATTTAAGTGTTGACCCTGCCCATGTGCTTATTTTAGACCAGGAATTACCTTGATTTGTTGTTTTATAAACATCTCTGGCTCCAAGATATAGTGTTGTGTTTACATTAGGATCAAGCACGAAAGGGGTACACCAATGAGAGTTTCCTGATCCAGTTGTCAAACCACTAGTAATTGCTGACCAAGAAGTCCCATGATTTGTTGATCTTCTGATTTCGCCATAATACAATTCACCATACAAGGTGTTAGCATTAGTATAATCAATGGCACATTCAAAACCATCTCCACCTATCTCATCGCTCCATACACCTGAAAGAAATGCTTTCGTTCCATTGTCCTGTAACCCGACTATGTTTTCGTTTGCAACCGTTTGAGCAACTCCTAAGCGGTATATCTGACTTATGACTAGGCCATTGCCATGATGCGTCCAGGTAGATCCGTTGTTAACAGTTTTGTATAAACCGCCATCATTACATTCAAATAAAGTTGAAGTCCCATTTTGATAGGCAAGATAATGCTGGTCGGCATGTACTTCGCTAACGCCACATCCATATGATGAAGTCCAAACGTTAGTTATAGACCATGCACTGCCACCATTAGTTGATTTCCAGGTATTAACTCCGCCAACAAAAACATTATTAGCATTATTTGGATCAGCAGCAATACATAAATCATAGGATCCTTGTCCTCCTGGATCTGTGCTATTACAGTCCCAGTTTAACATGTTTGATGTTGATCCACTGAATACTTGGGTAAAACTTGCCCCACTATCAGTTGATTTGTAGATTCCGGCTAGTCCGCCGGCAGAATTGGCTGAAACAGCATATACAAGATTAGAATTATTTGAAGATACTGCCAGTTCCGTTCTTGAGTTAGAGGTTGTTAATGATTGCGTCCATGTAGCACCGTCATTTACAGACAGGAAAATATCTCCACTTGAATTGGAACCATAGATAGTAGAAGGTGTGCCAGGCTTGAACTCCATATCCTTGAATACGTTTGCTGATATCAGATTCCAGACTGTCCCAGCATTGATGGTCTTAAAAACACCTGCCGATGTTGCGGCATATAAAATGTTATTATCAGACGGATGCAATAGCAAACGGTTTATAACTTGCAACTGACTTGGAGTAAAAGATAATCCTGTTGTATTCCATGTTGCACCTCCATCGACTGATTTAAGAACACCTACGCTGTTATTATCATTATACTGTCCGCCTCCTAATGACCACATACTTCCACCATCTTTGTCTCCGGTTGCTATATAAATTACATCTGGCCCAGCACCTATTCGATACGAAATTATGTCGCTCACACCTAATACAGCATTGTTGTCGCCAAGTGGTATCCACGATGTTCCACCATCTGCAGTTTTCCATAGTCCTCCTGATGCCGAACCTACATAAATAGTATTGGCATCGCCCGAAATAAAACTTACGCAGTTGAGTCTGCCCAAGCCAGCATATCCACCAGACGTACTATTCGGGCCTAAACTAGTCCAATTGCCATTTGGACTTTTATTAGATGGATTAGCAGACTCCGTTTTTATAAGTTCTTCAATTGCTGAGGTTTTTGGGAACTCGCCGGTTTCCTTAATGATCCTGTTTTCCCAATACCATTCCCATCGCTTGAATTGTTTCCAGCCCGGAGCTTTAACGTCAACACCTTCATCATTTTTATAATAGCCGTTTTGAACATTTAATGGATCCCAATAGTCATTGAATGCTTTTTGTATTTCATAGAAGGTATAATCCGAATTTTGAGATTTTTTTTGTGGCAGTTTTTCATGCCATTGCTGAGAAAAAACAACACTAGCAATAACGAGTATTGAGAGTAGCAGAGTAATTTTCTTCATAAAAATGCTATTATTTCAAGTCTGTTCTATTCAATTAGTTGTGAAACTTGAAGATTCGTAATTTATTTAGTTTATTATTCGTTTTGAAAAAAATTAGCATATGAAACTGATGCCTTTAAACAAAGGTATGCCTTTTTTTTATTGAAAATGAAATTCTTGTTTATCATTGAAAATGTAATCATTGAAATCATCTGCCTAAATGAAGGAAATGTCAATTAATTCATGCTCACAGTTGTCAGGGTGATTCATGAACTATTCGCGATTTATTTCGATAGACATACGATCTGGCTCATTCAAAACTATTATTGATTTTTGACTGTCAATTAATTTTTGCCTATCGAAAACAATTCTTCACTCTTTTTCCCCTTGATTGAGTTTGAAAAGCTTGTTCACATATGTTATGAATGTATCTTTTTAAGCAGCATCAATATTCAGAAGTGTTTACGAATACAATTAAATCTATAACTCATGCCAATCCCAACAGGTGCTGATCTGCATGGAGTATTCGTACTTTATAAAAGTTCTTTCTTATATTTGTGGCTGATAAAAACTTACGATCATGCTTTTAACATCTGCCGACAGCTATAAACCAAATAATCATATAAGGATAGTAACCGCTGCCTCTCTTTACGACGGACACGATGCCGCCATCAATGTAATGCGTCGAATCATTCAGGCCAGTGGTGCCGAAGTCATTCATCTGGGTCACAACCGTTCAGTACATGAAGTTGTTACAACAGCCATTCAAGAGGACGTTCAGGCGATTGCGATTACATCCTATCAGGGTGGGCATCTTGAATATTTCAAATATATGTACGATCTTTTGGCTGAGGCAGGTTGCGGTCATATCCGTATTTTTGGTGGTGGAGGCGGAGTAATTCTTCCAGCCGAAATGGAGGAGCTGCATAATTATGGTATCACCCGGATATACTCTCCCGACGATGGCCGCTCGATGGGTTTGCAAGGTATGATCAACGATCTGCTGGAGAAATCGGATTTTCCAACAGGAAAAAATGTAAAAAAGGATCTGGAGGCCTTACGTCAAAAAGACAATAAAATCATAGGTCAACTCATATCAGCAGCAGAAAATCATCCTGAAGAGGTACGTGGGTTTATTGAAGAACATAGTAAAAACCTTTTACATCGCTCACCTGTTTTGGGAATCACAGGAACCGGAGGAGCAGGAAAGTCGAGCCTGGTGGATGAAATAGTTCGCCGCTTTGTTCACGACCAGAAAGATAAAAAACTGGGAATCATCTCTGTTGACCCCTCCAAGCGCCGGACCGGAGGTGCATTACTTGGTGATCGTATTCGTATGAATGCCATCGACCACCCCAATGTGTATATGCGGTCGCTGGCCACCCGTCAGTCGAATCTTGCCATGTCAAAATATGTGCGCGATGCCGAAACAATTCTTCAACTTGCCGGATTCGATCTTATTATTCTCGAAACTTCAGGTATCGGCCAGAGCGACACTGAAATTATCGACCACAGCGATGTTTCACTTTATGTCATGACCCCTGAATACGGGGCAGCCACTCAGCTCGAAAAAATTGATATGCTGGACTTTGCTGATCTAATTGCGCTGAATAAATTTGATAAAAGAGGAGCTCTCGATGCCTTGCGTGATGTTAAGAAACAATACCAGCGCAATCATAAATTCTTTGATGAAGACCCTGACACGATGCCGGTTTTCGGAACAATTGCTTCGCAGTTCAACGACCCTGGTGTTAATGCGCTTTACCTTGCACTTCTGGCGAAACTCAATCAAAAAGCTAAGGCATCATTTCTTACCTCAATGGAGCATCCGGATGAAATGTCGGAGAAACTTTTCATCATACCTCCAAAAAGGGTGAGATACCTCAGCGAGATTTCTGAAACTGTGCGCAACTATAACGATTGGGCCGAAAAACAGAGCGTACTTGCTCACCGGCTTCAAAGCCTCAAAGAAAGCTCAAAAATGCTTACTGAACTAAATCACACGCACGAACTACATGTAATTCAGGAACTTATAAACCGTGAAAAGCGCAAACTCGACCTGTCAACTTTTGATATAATTGAGGGGTGGGCCGAAAAGAAAAAGAAATATACCGACCCATGGTATGTTTTTCGTGTGCGTGACAAAGAGATAAAAGTTGAAACACACACAGAAACTTTATCCCATCTGCAGGTTCCAAAAGTTGCCATGCCTCCCTTTCGTTCATGGGGAGAAATTGTACGGTGGGCGTTGCTGGAAAATGTGCCAGGAGAATTTCCTTTTGCTGCCGGTGTGTTTCCTTTCAAACGGGAAGAAGAAGACCCAACCCGCATGTTTGCAGGCGAAGGTGGTCCTGAACGAACCAACCGCCGTTTTCATTATGTTTCGCATGGGTTACCAGCCAAGAGACTTTCAACGGCTTTCGACTCCGTGACTCTTTATGGCGAAGATCCTGATCGTCGTCCCGATATTTATGGAAAAATTGGTAACGCCGGTGTGTCGATTGCCTGTCTCGATGATGCAAAAAAACTTTATTCCGGTTTCAATCTCGCCGATTCAAAAACAAGCGTCAGCATGACCATCAACGGGCCTGCTCCTACCCTTGTTGGATTTTATATGAATGTTGCTATTGACCAGCAATGTGAGCGATATATCAGGGAAAATGGCCTCGAAAAAGAAACCAATGCCATTATTGAAAAGATCTTCAATCAGAAAAACCTTCCTCGTCCATCCTATCAGGGCAATCTCCCCATCGGTCATGATGGTCTCGGCCTCATGCTTTTGGGTGTAACGGGCGATATGGTTTTACCCAAAGAAGTTTATGAACGTATCAAAGCTGAAACTATCTGCAAGGTACGCGGGACGGTTCAGGCAGATATTTTAAAGGAAGATCAGGCTCAAAACACCTGCATCTTTTCTACCGATTTCTCCCTCAAGCTTATGGGTGATGTTCAGGAATTTTTTATCAAAAATGCTGTTCAGAACTTCTACTCGGTTTCCATTTCGGGCTATCATATCGCTGAAGCAGGAGCTAACCCTATCAGTCAGCTTGCTTTCACCCTTGCTAATGGATTTACCTATGTTGAGTATTATCTGTCGCGGGGAATGAAAATTGATGACTTCGCTCCTAACCTTTCGTTCTTCTTTTCAAATGGCATCGATCCCGAATTTTCGGTCATTGGAAGGGTATCACGTATCATTTGGGCCAAAGCCATGAAGAATAAATACGGAGCTAATGAGCGATCACAAAAACTGAAATACCACATTCAGACCTCAGGACGGTCGCTGCATGCGCAAGAAATTGATTTCAACGATATCCGGACGACATTACAAGCGTTATATGCCATTTATGATAATTGTAACTCACTGCATACCAACGCTTATGATGAAGCTATTACTACCCCAACAGAAGAAAGTGTACGCCGGGCAATGGCCATCCAAATGATCATTAATCATGAGTTGGGAATGGCAAAAAATCAAAACCCATTGCAAGGAGCTTTTATTATTGAAGAACTAACAGCACTCGTAGAAGAAGCTGTAATGGCCGAATTTGACCGGCTGACTGAGCGAGGTGGGGTTTTGGGGGCTATGGAAACGATGTATCAGCGAAGCAAAATACAGGAAGAGTCACTCTATTATGAAACGCTCAAACACACTGGTAAGCTGCCAATTATGGGCGTGAACACCTTCCTTTCAAGCAAAGGTTCTCCAACCGTAACACCTGGAGAGGTCATCAGAGCTACACCCGAAGAAAAAGAATACCAGATTGAAATGCTGGGACGTCTTCATCAATGCTGGGAAAAAGAAGCTTCCGAAAGCCTTGCTATTCTCAGGAAAGCTGCGCTTAACAACGAAAATGTATTTGAAACACTTATTGAAACAACCAAGTATGCTTCGCTTGGACAAATTACCCGACTGCTTTTTGAAGTGGGTGGACAGTACAGGAGAAATATGTAAACGTATTTAATTGCGAATGCATGTTTCAAATCTGGTTTATTCAGCCTGGTTTGATAAAAAAAGTGAATGCAATTTAGATTCATTCCATATTAATAGCTAATATTGCGCCCTGATTTATTCATCTGGAAGCGTTTACAGGAAAATCGATCACGCATCATTCTCCACTTTTTACATAGATACCTGAATATTTCACAGAATAAAATGATCTATTAATGAATCGAATACTTCATTTTTTGATTCAGTAATCAAACATCACACAATGAAACACATTACTTTTTTTCTAGCCTTCATTTTGACAGGCTTCATGGCTTTTTCGCAAGAATCAGGCCCTGTAAAAGCGAGCATGAGCGGACAACTTCCTCTACCCGTTTATGTTCCCAGTATTGCTCAGCAACTCAAGGATGGCACTTTTGTCGGAGTTGAAGATGAGACTCCCCGCCTTGGTCAACCAAAACGCAGCGGAGCAAATATGACGATTCCGGGTAAGGGGCTACCTCGTGGAAACGATGCTCTGATTGCCAACCAGCAATCGGCAAACCAACACAGAGGTAAAGAACCTTTATTGGTTTTTGATGCCAATACTTCCTCCTATACTCCTTCTGATCCAACAGGTGCTGTAGGGCCAAACCATTTTGTCGGCGCATGGAACACCGGTTTCAGGATTTTCGACAAACAAGGTAATCCACTTGCTCCGGCAGCTTCGTTATCAACGCTTTTTCCAGGCAACAACCTTGGTGATCCAATCGTATTATACGACGTACAAGCCGACAGATTCATCGTTACCGAATTTGATCAAAGTCCAAATGGTTTCAATGTTGCCGTTTGTCAGGGCCCTGATCCTGTTAATGACGGATGGTACGTTTACACTACCGGCCTCACTACCGGTCAGTTTCCTGATTACCCAAAATTCAGTATATGGTCAGATGGCTACTATGTAACGGCAAATATCTCTACCAATAATCGTTTATTCGTCATTGAGCGTGACTCAGCACTTGTTGGCTCGCCTGCCAGATTTGTTGCATTCCCGCTAACCGGAATAAAAACATCAGGTTTTTACAGCCCGCAGGCTTTCAATGTGACCAACGGCGATCTTCCTCCGGCAGGTAATGCATCCATCGTTTATATGCAGGACGATGCATGGAGTGGTGTTTCGGATGACCACCTTAAAATATGGACAGCAAATGTCAACTGGGTAACACCTGCACAATCCACCATTTCTCAGCCACAGGTTATAAATACAACACCATTTATTTCTGTTTTCGACGGTGGCTCTTTTTCAAACCGTCCACAACCTTCGGGCCCTGATCAGGATGTTTTACAGGCAACCATCATGAATCAGGCACAATACCGCCGTTTCCCAGGCTTCAACAGCGTGGTTTTCAACTTTGTTGTTGATACCGATGGAACAAATGGTGAGTTGGCAGGCATCCGCTGGTATGAACTTCGTCAAACAACTGATGGCGATCCATGGGAAATATATCAGGAAGGAACCTATATCTCACCAAATAATAATAAGGATGCTTTCTCCGGCAGCATGGCAATGGACGGCTACGGAAACATAGGCATGGGTTATACAACCGTAAGTACAACCGAAAAAATTGCTATTTATTACACCGGTCGTTATGCCAGTGATCCATTAGGTCAAATGACAATTGAAGAAACCCTTTTAGCTCAAAGTCTTAACAACAACGGCTCAAACCGCCTTGCCGATTATGTACATCTGACTGTTGACCCTGCAAACGATAAAACTTTCTGGCATATAGCTGAATATTTTAAAAGCGGCCGCAAAGATGTTGTGGGAGTATTTCAGATAGCCTCTGACAATAACCACGATGTTGGAGTGATGGCAATAACAGCACCTAATGATGGCATACTCAGTGAAGAAGAAACAGTTACTGTTTCACTCTTTAATTACGGCATTGAAGGACAGCGTGATATTCCGGTCTTTTTCCGTGTTGATGAGGGGGAATGGGTGTATGAGGTTTTTGCCGACACACTGCCGCCTGCAGCCACAGCAGAATACACTTTTACTGCAAAGGCAGCAATGGGCACTGTTGGACAAACATATGCACTTCAGGTTGGAACTGCACTTGTGAATGATGAAGGTACGTTTAATGATACCCTCGTAAAACAAGTTACTTACCTCACTTCCAATGATATGGGTGTTGTTGCTATTCTTTCACCTGTTTCAGGTATAGGTATATCACAAAATGAAGATGTTACGGTTTCCATCACCAATTACGGTACTGCTGAAATGACAAATTTTGAAGCAGGCTATCTCTTTGAATCAACGCTTGTAACGGAAGTTGTTCCCGGACCTGTTGCGACAGCCGAAACAATCAACTACACGTTTCAACAGCCAGTTTCTTTTCCGGCCCTTGGCGAATATCAGCTAAAAGCATTCACCAGCGTAACTGAAGATTCAAATACCGCCAATGACACTACAACGGTAACTATCGTTAAATCAAACTGTCAGCCTGGTGCTGACTGTTCCTTCGGTGACGGACTCACGTTGTTCAGATTTAACAACATTAACAATGTATCTGCTTGCAGTCCTGATGGTTATGGTGATTACACTGATCAGGTTGCTGTCATTGAACAGAATGAAACCTACGAGCTGGAAGTGACTACAACATACGGAGATCAGTTTGTGCGGGTGTGGATTGATTACAACGACAATTTCGTTTTCGAATCCGATGAGCTGATTGTTGACAATATCGAGCTTGGCAATGGACAAGGAGCTGGAACCTATTCACAGATTGTGATCGTTGATATCCCCGAAACGGTTGCTCTTGGAGAACATATTTTACGTGCTAAAACAAGCTGGGATGAACCTGTTCCAGATGATGCCTGTGAAGGTTCAGAATATGGTGAAACAGAAGATTATAAGGTTAATGTTGGTATCTATACCGATCTTACAACCCGCCTGATCAACCAAACCGAACTTCAAATACGCACAGTTGGAAACAACCAGTTTGAAGTTATAATGGAATCCGATGAGCTGAATGAAACCCTTGTGCTTAGTCTGCATAATATTCTTGGTCAAAAAGTTATCGAAAACCGCATCAGCAAATCAAACGGACGTTATACCTATCCGTTGGATCTTTCGTATGCTGAAGCAGGAGTTTATATCCTCCGCGTTGGAACATATAAATACGGTAAAGTTCAAAAAATCAGGGTGCAATAATACCCGACTCAATTACATACAAGACCTGCCAGCGCAATTTTGGCAGGTCTTTTTTTTTAATGCTTTGAAATTTACACCCATTGTTGTTAAGTCCTTAGGATTATAAACTTACCAATTTAGCGTTCATTTATTTTGGTGTAATTCACCCGATTCTTCACTATAGCCGTAAACAACAATATTAGCTTACTCGTAAAGAAAGCAGGATGACTGTTTGGTAATGGAGTTGAGATACGGTGAACAATAAACATTACTTTTGCGTTGTTTTTAGGCATGGTTTCAAGCTTTTCTATTTAATAGCAGTTTTAAAAAATGAATAAATATAAAATCTATCTACCGTTATTGTTCTCGGTAGTGCTGGCAGGAGGTTTGTATCTTGGATATCGCATTGGTACTTCTGCTGCTTCTGGCGACGAATCATCGTTTTATCTTCCCGTTCAAAAAGGAGGAAAACTTGATAATATCCTGCAATTTATTGAGCAGGATTATGTGGATACCGTAAATAGTGAAATGCTGGAAAACAATGCCATAAAAGGCATGTTGGAAAAACTTGATCCTCATAGTCAGTACATTACTGCAGAGGAATTTCATGAGATGAATGATCCATTGCTGGGAAGTTTTGAAGGCATTGGCGTTTCGTTCCGCATCGAAAAAGACACCATAACCGTTATCAATCCTGTAAAAGGTGGTCCATCAGAAAAAGTTGGTATCATGGCTGGCGACCGCATTGTATTTATTGACGATTCCCTCGTTGCAGGTATTAAAGTGACCAATCGTGATGCTATGCGGAAACTTAAAGGCAAAAAAGGTACGCAGGTGCGGGTAAAAATACATCGGCGCGGCATGGAAGGTCTTTCCGATTTCACAATCACACGCGATGTTATCCCAACTTATAGTCTCGACGCCTCCTACATGGTTAATAAACAAATCGGATATATCCGCCTCAACAAATTTGCTGCGACTACTTATGAAGAATTTGTTGATGCCGCTGAAAAGCTAAAAGATGAAGGTATGACACAATTGATCCTCGACCTTCGCGGCAATACAGGCGGTTATCTCAAAGCAGCTACCGATTTAACGGATGAATTTCTCAGTCAGGACAAACTCATCGTATACACTCAGGGCAAAAATCGCCCTAAGTCGTTTAGTTTTGCCCACCGCTCTGGCTTATTTGAGGAAGAGGATATAATCGTTCTCATTGACGAAGGCTCGGCCAGTGCAAGTGAAATTGTAGCAGGAGCGTTGCAGGACAACGATCGGGGAACAATAATAGGTAGGCGTTCCTTCGGAAAAGGTCTGGTTCAGGAACAACTTTCGATGCGCGACGGTTCAGCATTACGCCTCACAGTTGCCCGTTATTACACCCCTACCGGTCGCTCCATTCAGAAACCTTACGATGGCGACTTCGAAAAATACCACCACGAATCTTTCGATCGTTACGACAACGGAGAAATGATGAGTGCCGACAGCATCCACCAGACAGATACTGTAAAATTCATAACTCCAAAAGGTAAGATTGTTTATGGTGGTGGAGGAATTACTCCTGATGTATATGTACCACTTGAAAGTGATAGTAGTCTTTTTTTCTATAACAGATTGGCTAATAGCGGATTAATATTTCAATATGCTTTCGACTATGCCGATATTAAGCGTGCTGAATTGTCGAAATTCAAAAATGTTGAAGCCTTTAAAACGCAATTCAACATGACTGATCAGATGTTGAGAGAGCTATATCAATTAGCTGAAGAAAAAGGCATCAGCAAACCGGCTGCAATCAGTTCGGAAAGTAAAAAATACATCCGGACTTTATTTAAAGCTTATGTTGGCAGAAATATTCTTGACGACGCTGGATTTTATCCCATTTATCAAGAAATTGACCCGATCCTTCTCAAAGCGATAAGTTACCTCAAGGATCAACCTAAAAGCTAACAGTCTGTGCTGATTATCATAATTATCGGCATTTCCATGCTGTTGCGCCTGGCAACATTTGCAGTGGTAATCAATTATTACAAAGTTTCGCGCCATCGTACTGCCTGGCTGCTAATTTCAGTTGCAATGGTTTTGCTTGCACTTGAGAGTCTTTTTCAATTGCTTGCCCTCGCCGGAATGTCATCTTTAGCTTCTGATTCATTTATTCCATATGCAGCCGGCTTAGCTGTATCAGTTTTAATGCTCACAGGCACAGCACTTATCAGCACAATTCTGAAACGCCTTGCTGCTGCCGAAAAGAAAAAAGAAAACATAGAGCGGCGGTTTCAGCTGCTTTTCAACACGAGCTCCGATCAGGTTTTTGTTCTCACTCTGGAAGGTAAGATTGTAGAAGTAAACCTCTCGGCCTGCGACCGACTCGAAATGCAACGTGAGGAACTGCTGAACCGATATTTTAAAGAGATAAAAGCTGGCACTGCTGCAGAAGGGGTGATGGATCACATTCATACCATACGTTCTAAAGGAAAATATATTTTTGAGACAGAGCTGCGCAGTAAATCCGGAAACCGTTTCCCGGTCGAAATCAATTGCCGGCTTGTTGAGATTGACGATCAACCCTACATCACCTGCATTGCCCGGAACATAAGTGAGCGAAAAGAACTTGATAAAAAAGTACGTATTGCTATCATCGAAACGGAAGAAACTGAACGAAAACGCTTTGCGAAAGAAATACACGATGGTCTCGGACCTCTGCTCTCCGCAATAAAATTATATGTGAATGAGCTGGATGCAATGGAAGATGACACCGATGAACGGAAAGAGTTCATCAGCCACATCAATGGTATGATCAATGAAGCCGTTGACTCAGCACGTAATATCGCTAATAATATCACACCTAAAACATTGACTGACTTTGGATTAACTAAAGCTCTTACTACCTTTATTGAAACCATTAATGCCACCAATCTTCTTAAAATTACTACCCATTTTGATGTCGTTGACCGCAGCCTCGGGCCTACTATGGAGCTGATTTTTTATCGTATTACCAACGAACTTATCAATAATACCATCAAGCATGCAAATGCATCAGCGATCGATATTAAGTTAAGGCTCACTGAGCAAAAGCTTCATCTCAATTACCGTGATGATGGTATTGGTTTCGATCTGCAGCAGGCTATCGACAAAGGTGATAATCATATGGGAGTAAAAAATATTATCAGTCGTGTGCGTTCCATGAATGGCATCTTTAACTTCAGAAATACTGCACCAGGTATCGAGATATCGATAACTGTAGATATTCATCCTGATAATCATCAGCCATAATTTGTACCAACCGGCTTTTGTGACTACAACTAACGGTAAGAACCCGATAACTTGTTGAAGCGAGATGCATGAAATAAAACGATTATTTTTGCCCTAATGGAACCGAAATGATATTACACCTGTCAAATCAACTGTCAATTCTCAAACATGAAAAAGCATTTTAAAACTATTATAGGCGGTTTGCTGGCACTGGGATTGCTGGCATTAATCCTGTTCAACAAAACTGGTTTGTTGAGCAAACAAAACGATCGTTCTGGTTTTGTTTCTGGGAAACAATCCGTTATCTTACCCGTTCATGCCATGGTGATGCGCGAAGCACCGCTTAACGATGTGCTCGTTGCTGCCGGTTCCGTCATGGCAGACGAACAGGTAGAGATCGCAGCTGAGGCATCAGGGCGAATAACAAAAATACATTTCACCGAAGGCAGCAGTGTAAAAGCCGGCGACCTGCTCATCACAATCAACAATGCTGATTTGCTCGCTCAGGCCGACAGGAACAATTTTCAGCTTAAGCTGGCAGAGTCACGCGAAGAAAGGCAAAAGCAATTACTTGAAAAACAAGGTATCAGTCAGCAGACCTATGATCAGGTACTTACCGAACTGAATGCGCTCAGGGCCGAAGCCGCGCTTTTGGTGGCTCAACTCGACAAAACGCGCATCAAAGCCCCTTTTGCCGGATTGGTTGGATTACGGTACTTAAGCGAGGGGAGTTTTGTAAGTCCGGGAACAAAAATTGTCAGGCTGGCTCGTGTTCAGCCTGTTAAGATAGAATTTAGTGTGCCTGAACGCTATGTTCAGTATGTTCACAATGGGGTGAGTATCAATTTTAAAGTCGATAACAGTGCTGAAACCTATAGCGCAAAAATCTATGCTATAGAACCAGTTATAGATATGCAATCACGCAGTATTACAGGAAGAGCATTGTATGAAAATAAAACAGGAGAAGTAATTCCAGGATCGTTCGCACGTGTTGAACTGCCTCTGATGAACCTCTCAGAAGTGCTTCAGGTGAAAGCCGAAGCTTTGATCCCTGAAATGGGTAAAAATAAAGTTTTTGTATATCGAAACGGAAAAGCACAGCCTCAAAATGTAACCATTGGCATACGAACTGAACGAATGGTTCAGATCACAGAAGGTTTACAACAAGGCGACACCGTTATCACCACCGGATTACTTCAGCTTCGTCCGGGAATGGCTGTTGAACTTCGTCAATTGGATCAGCCATGAGTTTATCATCAACAAGTATTCAACGGCCTGTTTTGGCTACAGTTATGTCGATTCTGATCCTGCTTTTTGGCGTGATCGGGTTGATGACTCTCGGTGTAAGGGAATATCCCAATGTCGACAGTCCTATTGTAACAGTTTCAACAAGTTATGTTGGAGCCAATGCCGATGTTATCGAGTCGCAGATTACTGAGCCACTCGAGGAGTCGATTAATGGTATTGCCGGCATCCGCACCCTTACCTCCATCAGCCGCGATGGCAGAAGCACGATCACCGTTGAGTTCGATCTTTCTGTTGACCTTGAGACAGCTGCCAACGATGTTCGTGACAGGGTTTCCCGTTCGCTTTCTTTATTGCCCAATGATGCAGACCCTCCTATTGTAGCTAAAGAAGATGCTAATGCCAACCCCATACTTTTTCTAAACATTCGTAGCGAACAACGTACCCTCCTTGAACTGACAGAGATAGCACAGCGTACATTTAAAGAAAGTTTACAAACAATACCTGGCGTAAGTTCGATTGCAATCTGGGGAGCAAAGGAGTATTCCATGCGTCTTTGGATTGATCCATCGCGTCTTTCAGCATTCAATATCAGTCCGTTAGATGTGCGCAATGCCCTTATACGTGAGAATCTCGAATTGCCTTCAGGGCGTATCGAGGGCAATACTGTTGAACTTACAGTGCGAACCCTAAGCCGGCTCGAGACACCTCAGGATTTTAACAACCTGATCATCAAAGAAACTGAAGCAGGCATCATTCGCCTGAGTGATGTTGGTTACGCCGAACTTGCCCCTCTCAACGAACGAACCATCCTTCGCCGCGATGGTATCCCAATGGTAGGTAACGCTATCATTCCACAACCGGGATCAAACCATGTGGAGATTGCTGACGAGTTTTACAGGCGTATTGAAAAAATAAAAAAAGACCTTCCTGAAGATATTGAGCTCGGGATTGGGTTCGACAATACCGATTATATTCGTCATGCAATAACCGAGGTAGAACAAACCATTTATCTGGCATTTTTACTCGTAGTGCTTGTTATCTTTTTTTTCCTGCGCGACTGGCGAACATCCCTCATTCCCGTTGTTGTAATTCCTATCTCACTGATAGGTTCATTTTTCATCATGTATATTGCAGGTTTCTCTATCAATGTACTTACATTGCTGGGATTGGTTCTCGCAATCGGCATTGTAGTAGATGATGCCATTGTAGTAATTGAAAACATTTACACGAAGATAGAAAAAGGCATGCCACCGATGCAGGCAGGCCTCGAAGGATCTGCAGAGATATTTTTCGCCGTAATTGCAACCACGGTAGCTTTAGCAACTGTTTTTCTCCCGGTCATTTTCCTCGAAGGACTCACTGGACGGCTTTTCAGGGAGTTTGGAATCGTGCTTACCGGATCTGTTATTATATCTGCCTTTGTTGCGCTTACCTTAACACCGATGCTCTCAACAAGGATGTTGAAAAGAAGAGAGAAACACAACGCATTTTACGAATGGACTGAACCTTTTTTTACCTGGCTTACCGACCTTTATGCGAATAGTCTAGCTACTTTCCTGAAACGAAAATGGTGGTCAGTAGTCATTATTCTTGTTTCGGTTTCGGTTATTTTTGGTCTTGGCCGACTTCTTCCTTCTGAACTTGCTCCTATGGAAGACCGTTCAGGGATGATGGCTTTTTCTAATGCTCCCGAAGGTAACACCTTTGAATATATGGAGTTATACGTGCAGGAACTCATCGATCTGGTTCAGCGCGAAGTTCCTGAAACCTATTCCCTCATAACGATCACTTCTCCCGGTTTTGGTGCTGCCAGCAGTGTAAATTCAGCTTTTGCCCGAATCCGGCTTGTCGAACCTGACAAACGCGATCGATCACAGCAAGAAGTGGCTGATATGCTCACGAAGGAACTCGCAAAACTTACTCAGGTAAGAAGTTTTATAACGCAGGAACAATCGATTGGCACACAGCGTGGTGGTCTTCCTGTTCAGTATGTGATCCAGGCACGTAACCTTGCAAAACTCAAAGAGGTCCTTCCAAAATTCATGGAGGAAGTTGGAAAAAGCCCCGTTTTTCAGTTTGCTGATTTAAACCTCAAGTTTAATAAACCTGAACTTCAAATTACCATCAACCGCGAAAAGGCCCGCTCGATGGGCGTTTCGGCTCAGGATATTGCCCAGACACTCCAGCTATCGCTTAGCGGGCAACGTTTTGGTTATTTCATCATGAATGGAAAACAATATCAGGTTATAGGTCAGCTCGAACGTGCATATCGGTCAGCACCGCTTGATTTGTCAACATTATTCGTGAAAAACAACCTCGGACAAATGATTCAGCTATCGAATCTGGTTGAAGTGAAAGAACAAACCAATCCTCCTGCCCTTTACCGTTACAATCGTTACGTGTCAGCAACAATTTCGGCCAATCCGGTCACCGGCAAAACCATCGGCGACGGTATCAAAGAGATGGATCGCATTGCTGCGCTGGTTCTCGACGACACCTTTAGTACTTCACTCGCCGGAACTTCCAAAGATTTTGAAGAGAGCTCCTCAAGTCTTGTCTTTGCGTTTGTTTTGGCTCTTATTCTCATCTATCTGGTTTTGGCAGCTCAATTCGAGAGTTTCCGCGATCCGCTGATTATCATGTTTACAGTTCCACTTGCACTGGCAGGTGCGGTGTTGACACTTTGGTATTTCGATAAGACCCTTAATATTTTCAGCCAAATCGGCATCATCATGCTCATTGGTCTGGTTTCGAAAAATGGAATCCTGATCGTTGAATTTGCCAATCAGCGAAAAGCCGCAGGATTAACTAAAGCTGCTGCTATCCTCGATGCTTCAGTATCACGTTTCAGACCCATTCTTATGACCAGCCTTTCAACAATCCTCGGTGCAGTGCCCATTGCCCTTGCTTTAGGTGCTGGTTCGGAAAGTCGTGTGTCAATGGGAACAGCTATCATCGGTGGTTTAACCTTTGCTACGCTTCTCACGCTTTATGTTATCCCGGGTATCTATAGCTATATTTCCGAAAAAGAAAAAACCGTTTCCAATGTCAGTGCCGCATCTGATCAGACTGATTTACAAGTTGAAAACAAGAAGGAGGAAACACTATGAAGAAGCACCTCATTTTTATCCTGATACTACTTTTATTTGTTGAAACAGCAATCACACAGGACTTCCTTACCATTAAGCAAGCCATTGATATCGGTCTCGAAAACAATTACGGTATTCGCCTTGGGAAGCAAGACCTGAATATCGCAGAAAATAACAACACCTATGGCAACGCGGGTTTTTTACCACGGTTGAATGTCAATGCAGCCCAAACAAACAGCGTCACTAATTCGCACCAGGCTTTTCTGACAGGGCAAGTGAACGACCGCAGCGGAGCTAAATCGGATGCTTTTAATGCCGGGTTACAACTCAACTGGACGATCTTCGACGGGTTGAAAATGTTTGCAAGGCGCGACCAGCTTCAACAACTGGAGGAGATGGGTGAAATGCAACTTTTACTCACCGTCGAAAACACGATTACAAACATTCATGTCAACTATTTCACCCTGGTGCAACTCATGAAGCAAAAGAAAGTGCTGGAAAAAACCATCACTATAGGAAATGAACGTTTAGCGCTGGCTGATGATAAACTTGCTTTTGGCTCAGGGTCTAAATTGGAAGTGTTACAGGCACTTGTTGACCTTCACAGCGATAGTGCCGCATATATGAATCTGTTAGATCAGATAAGCCGTAATACCATAACCATCAACACCTTACTCGGTAGATCGCCTGAAATTATATTTGCATTGGATGACCAGATTGAGCTCCGTTCCGGGCTTGTTTATGACAGCCTTGAGAAACAATTACTCCATCGCAACACAAGTCTATTGCTCAGTAAAAAAGATGAACAGCTCGCTCAACTCGCCTTAAAAGAGATAAAAGCAAGGCTATACCCTGAAATAGGTTTGAACGTCGGTTACAACTTTCTTAATCAAAAGAGTGAGTCAGGTTTTCTGGCTGAGAATCGCTCGTTAGGTCTCACTTATGGCCTGACAGCCAGCATGAATCTGTTCAATGGGTTGAATACCCAACGCGAACAAAAAAACTTGCGCGTTCAAATTGAAAGCAATCGTCTGCAAGTTGAATCACTACAAAACGAACTTATCGCTGAATTGAAATCTTCTTTCAGCAGCTATTCCAACAAACTGAAATTGAGAGTTATGGAATCGCATAACCTTACCTCAGCACAGGAGAATTTGAATATTGCAGGAGAGCGTTTTGAGTTGGGAGATCTGTCAGGTATCGAATTCAGGGAAGCTCAACGTAATTATCTGGAAGCCGAAACCAGACTATTGTTGGTAATTCTGGAAATAAAAATACTTGAAACACACTTATTGCAACTCGCGGGAATGTTAACAGGCGGCTAGCGCCTCTTACGCGGAAAATGGTTACTTTTAGAGCTTTATTCCACTTTCAGGAACAAATCATTGCATAAATTTTGATGAGGCAATTGTTTTTATTATTTTTACCCACCAATTGAAATCGAATAACATTTCAATCAGTCCTTCAGCTAGTCCGGTAAAGAATAATATCCAAAGGTATGAACACAGCCAATAGCACTGATCATCAAAAAAACAGTTTTAAGTTGATACTTGATGCCATCACAAGCAATGTGTTTGTATTGGATCACACCGACTGTTTTACCTACGTTAACCCTGCATTTGCTCAGGCATTGCAACTGTCTTCAGAGCAACTAATCGGAAAAAGTCTGGCTGATTATCTGTTATCAGGAAGCAGTCGTAATCTTTTCAGTAAAGGCGAATCCATTCAGGCTTTTGATACTTTACTCTTAAAAAAGGCTGATGAAAGTCCACTCACATTGCATATGAGCATGACGCGTCTGGATCAGGATGGTCAGCAGCATTGGTTATATCAGGAAACAACAAGTCAGGATACTAAAAACCTGCTTAAAGACGCTTATCATGAAGAAGTGCTCGATGCAATCCCCGACCTCCTTTTTGTGCTTGATCATGAAAGGCAAATTGTTGGCTATCACGCACCTTCAGATCAGATGCTGGTAACACCGCCATCTGTTTTTCTGGGGAAAAAATGTAGCGAATTTTTACCTGACGATGTAACACAAATAATCAATGAGGCACTTGACGAGGCTGACAGCAAAGGTTCTTCCATCGGAAAAACATACCGCCTCGACAAAGACGGCGTCCCAGCCTGGTTCGAACTTTCAATAAAACGTAACGATGAGGCGGGTCAGTTCAAATATATTGCTCTCTCACGTGATATTTGCTCCTCAAAACTAAATGAAATAGCTTTGGCTCAAAGCGAAGCGCGATTCCGTAGTGTCATCGAGCAAAGCGATGAAGGCATAGTACTCATTAATGAAGAAGGTCGTATCATTCTCTGGAACAGAAGCCAAAGTAAAATCACCGGCTACACCTATGACGATGTAGAGGATAAATTTATCTGGGATGTGATGTTTGACATGGGGACCCCTTTTCAGAAATCGGTACCCGGAGGACTTGAACAGGTAAAAAATCGTATTAAATCTATCCTTCAAAAACAAGATAACCAGTATATCGGACAGCCCATGGAGTCGGAAATTGTAAAAAAAGACGGTGCCCGACGGTTGCTATCTACCACTTTATTTCCGGTTGAATACAGCGATCAGTACCTGCTGGGAGCTATACATCATGATATTACCGATATTAAAAAAGCAGAACTTACCTTACTCGAAAACGAGGCTTATATCCGAACTCTTTATTACGACTCGCCTGTACCTGTGCTCGTTATTGAAGAAGGAAATCAAAATGTATTTGATTTAAATAATGCTGCCCTTGCAGCTTTTGGCTGCAAAAACAGGAACGACCTGGTTGGAAAAAATGTTGGAGAGCTGCTGCCCCCTGAAAATGAAGATGACCTGTATTTTAACCGGCAACAGATTGCAGAAAAGCTCGAATTGATTTCCAAAGCCAACGATAAAACCTTTGACTGTCATTTCCGGTCATATACAGGTCTGATTTGGGATGCGAGAGTTCACACATTCCGTTTGTCAATTTATGAAAAAGACCTTGTTCAGCTCACACTGATTGATACAACTGCGCATAACAAAGCAATGAGTGCGCTCTTTGAAAGTGAATCGCGCTACAGAGCTGTAGCCGAAAATGCGAACGCCGGTATTGCAATTGTTGATCTGGAAGAACGTATCGTTTTCTCCAATGAAACATTGGCAAAGTTGTTAGGCTATTCTAAAGAAGAAATTCTTGGAAAGCCTTTCAGCAACTATGTTCCTGAAGCCACTTACAACCTGATGACAGAAAAAACGTTTCAGCGTTTCAATGGCATTATTGATCAGTATGAAGCTGAGTTTTACCACAGCGATGGCAGCCTGAATACCTTCTCTGTTTCAGCATCGCCACTATTCTCTTCATCCATGGAAATGATTGGAACTGTGGGTGTTATGATCGATATTACGCAGCAGAAAAAGGCTGCTCAAAAACTTGTCGAGACAAGCGAACAATTACAAGCCATACTGGCTTCGATGCCAGATATGATTTTTATTCTTGACAGAAACGGAAGGTATATTGATTTTTATATCAATCAAAACTTATTCCCTCATCAGGCTTATCAACCCAAAAAAGGTCAACATGTGCGCGAAATATTTGGAATTGAACAAGCTCAGCGTATTGAAGATGCTATCCAGTTAAGTTTGAGTGCGAATGAAACTGTTGTTGTTTCATTTGACTTTTTTGTTGATGATCATATCAGTCATTTTGAAGCACGTCTCAGCCCAATGAGTAATGATAAGGTTGTTTCGGTAGTGCGCGACACTACTGCCCTTGTAACGCTTGAATCCGAATTGGTTTTCAATAATGAGCTTATGCGGATGCTAACTATGCTCGCCACACGTTTTATCAATCTACCTGTAAATCAAATTGAGGTAGAAATAAACAATGCGCTTGGTGAAATAGGCTCTTTTGCAGGGGTTGATCGCGTGTATATTTTTGATTATGACTGGGATAGCGACTCCATGTCGAATACCTTTGAATGGTGTTCCGAGGACACACTTCCGGCTATTGCTGAGCTACAACGAATTCCTAACAGCGTTCTCCCCGAATGGGTTAGTGCCCACCGAAAAGGCCGTATGACCCATATACCCGTTGTTGCAGATTTGAACCCCGATGAAAATCTCCGACAAATTCTCGAACCTCAGGGAATACAATCACTTATCACTATTCCGCTCATGGAGGGCAAAAACTGTCTCGGTTATGTGGGCTTTGATGCTGTTAAATCCGAACGCTCGTTTACCGATTCTGAACTCTCTCTGCTTCGCATTTTCTCAGAACTACTTACAAATTTAAAAATCCGGCAACGAACCGATAGCCTGCTTATTCAGAACAAAGAAATCCTGCAAAAACAAAACGAGCAACTCCTTACTCTCAACAACTTACTCCGTCAGCAAAACGAAGAAATCATAGCCAAAAACACTGAACTGGATATCCAGAAAGAAAAAGCGATGGCAAGCGACAGGCTGAAAACTGCCTTCCTCAACAACGTTTCGCATGAAGTGAGAACACCTTTGAACGGAATTATTGGTTTTGCTCAGTTTCTAACCGACGACAGCCTTTCGGTTGAGGATAAAACAGAATTTGTCGCAGCAATGAATACCAGTGTATCGCGACTTACCGACACCATCAACGACATTATGGATGTCTCGCTGCTCATGTCGGAAAACATGATCGTCCACCCTGAAATGGTTGATATTAAGGCACTTATGCAAGACATCTACCGGAAACATGAATTTGAAGCAAAATCCAAAAATTTAAAGCTGGAAATGTTCGTTGAAGAGGATTCAAAACATTCCACTATAAAATCGGACATGGGAATGTTGCAGAAAATTACTGCCGAATTGGTTGGTAACGCCATCAAATACACACAAAAAGGATATGTAAGGTTTGGATATGGCATTAAGAAAAATGAACTCATAATACGTGTGGAAGATAGTGGAATCGGAATCTCAAAAGAAGCCAAAAACAAAATCTTTGAACCTTTCATGCAGGAAGATAACTCGAGCACGCGTAAATATGAAGGCAGCGGATTGGGCTTAACTATAGTGAAAGGTCTCACTGAGTTGTTAAGAGGCCAGATTGAATTGCAAAGCGGACAAAATGAAGGAACTGTCATTACGATTAAATTACCCTCAATGGATCAGACAAGTAAAGAAACAATTGTAAGAGAAACCATAAAGAACGAAAAAGCACCTACTATCTTAATTGCTGAGGATGAGGTTCTTAATGTACTTTATGTGAAAAGAATACTAAAAAATTCAGGTTATAACCTGCTTTATGCACAAAATGGTGAGGAAGCTGTGCAATTGGTCAAAGATAATCCTGATATAAATCTTGTGCTGATGGACATCAAAATGCCCATTATGGATGGCCTCGAAGCAACACGAATTATCAGAAAAAGCAATGAACATTTACCCATTATTGCTGTCACTGCCTATGCAGCTAACGATGACCGTCATGCCTGTATTGCCGCAGGTTGCAGCGATTACATTTCGAAACCCTTTACAGCTGACGACCTCAAAGAACTTATTAAAAAACAGTACGAGTAAATGAACTCCAAGTTGATAACAGAAAAGGAATTTCCGGCTTTCCTTTTTGAATATAAAGCCGATCTTGTCAAAAAGAGTCTGCAGTTCACCTGTCTGAATGACTTATCAGAACTCATGTTGGGAATTCCTTCACATGTGTTCGAAACAAATCAAGCAGCATTTATGGAACTGCTTGGCTCTGCCGTTGCCGACTCTTTCAAAGAAACACTATTTGCCTCAGAAACTAAACACCAGAGTTGGGATTTCAGCTTTTTTCTAACCGGAAAAGACTGGATGGAAATCAAAGGTCAATGTAATCATTGTGAGGGTGATTTGATCAAAGGAACTGCAATGGTTTTTAATGCAGGCGAGAAGATGGCTGCTCTAAAAAAAAGTGAAGCACAGCTGGCATCCCTCAACGAATTGCACGATTTAATTATCAACTTCTCAACGATGTTGGTAAAATCAGGTGTTGATGATGTTCATTCAGTTATCAATATCACTCTTCAGCGTTTGGGTGACTATGCTCAGGTTGACAGGGTTTATATTTTTGAGCACAACATCGAAGAAGACGTTGTAAACAACACCTATGAATGGTGCAGCGAAGACATCTCACCGGAGATTGAAAACCTTCAGGGAATTCCTTTCGACCTCGTTCCCCGATGGAAAGAAAAGTTTGCCCTTAACGAATATGTCTACATACCACTTATTGCTGAAATTGATCCTGAATACGCAGCAGAAAAAGAAATTCTTGAACCTCAGGGCATTATATCACTTTTAGCACTTCCAATGTTTTATGGCAACAAACTGTATGGTTTCATAGGTTTTGATGCAGTAAAAAAGCAAAGGGAATGGAGTGATGAACATATAGCATTGCTTCGTCTGGCAGGTGAAATAATTTCTGGGACAATCAACAGGGCCAAGTTTGAGACTGAAATTATTGAAGCCCGAAGAGTAGCCGAAGAAGCAAATAATGCCAAGTCGGAGTTTCTGGCTACTATGAGTCACGAGATCAGAACCCCTATGAATGCCATTCTGGGATTCTCCGAAATTTTACACAATACAGCCGAAAACGATCAAAATAAGGCTTATCTCAATGCGGTGCTTACCAGTGGTAAAACGCTTCTTTCACTTATCAACGATATTCTCGATCTGTCAAAAATCGAATCCGGCCAACTTGAAATAAATGAAGAGCCGGTAAATATGGAGATTGTTTTCAATGAGATAACACAAGTATTTAAATCGAAGGCGTCCGAAAAGAATCTTTACCTGCAGGTTGAGTTACAGCAAGGATTCCCTGAACATCTGCTACTCGACGATGTACGACTGCGACAGGTGCTTTTTAATTTAATTGGTAATGCGGTAAAGTTTACCCATGAAGGGGGCGTTAATGTTAAAGTCGGTTTTGACCTCAACGAAACGGAGAATACCGGCTTCGATATCTCAATTAGCATTCAGGACACAGGTATCGGAATTCCGGAAAAATCAATCCACAAAATCTTCCAGTCCTTCTTCCAGGTTGAAGGAAGTAATACACGAAAATATGACGGGACAGGATTAGGCCTTGCCATCTCCCAAAAACTTGTTCAGATAATGGGAGGTCAACTGAATGTACAAAGTATTGAAGATGTAGGTAGTACGTTTACCTTGAAGCTTTTTGCTGTGAAACCTTCGGAGGCCAGGCAAGAAACAAAAGACGAATTCGATTGGTCAGCCTGTGAGGTAAAATTTGTTGGCTCTAAAATTTTGGTGGTTGACGATGTTGAATTCAACCGTGAGTTAGTTAAAAGCTTCCTCAAGGCACATAAGCTGGAGGTTCTGGAAGCCAAAAGTGGTATTGAAGGCGTTGACATTTGTACATTGTACCAACCTGATCTGGTGTTGATGGACCTTCGAATGCCAAAAATGAATGGGTATGACGCTACCGAAATTTTGCGCCAACAGCCAGTAACCATGCACATTCCCATTATTGCTTTTACCGCTTCTTCGATGAAGCACGACGAAAGCCGGATCAGGAAATTATTCAGCGATTATGTGCGAAAACCTATTAGCAGAAATGATTTAGTGACTATCCTGATCAAATACCTGCCACATGAATTAATTACTCTAACCACCGATCCGCTGCCTAAACAGGAAAATGGAATAAATATCAGTATCGGACAAATCAATGGTTTTATAGCTGCTTTCGAAGAGCGTGATCTAATGCAAATGCTCAGTCAGTTAAAGATTTTTATGGATATCGACCTGCTTAGTAGTTTTATCAGTGAATTGGAGTTCATAGCCCGTCAATTTGCTTTAAATCAGGTTATTGAACTTCTTGATAAACTCAAAGAAGATAAAACAAAATTTGACTTTGAAAACTATCACATGCACATATCCAAACTCGCTGACCTTATCCAACAGCTTCAGCTGCAGTCAAAATCATTGTGATTCAACTATTTAACAAATGAAAATTATGGAAATTACTCCTACCATTCTGGCCGTGGATGATAATCCCAGAAACCTTCAGTTAATTTCCAGCTTGCTTTCTGGAAAAGGATATAAAGTTGTTGTGGCCAACTCCGGAGAAAATGCCCTCAAATATCTTGGTATCAAACAGCCGGATCTTTTACTGCTCGATATTATGATGCCCGGATTGAGTGGATATGAAGTGCTCGAAACAATCAAGAAAAATCCTGATATTGTTGATCTTCCGGTAATTTTCCTTACGGCAAAATCCGAACTTTCGGATATTGTCAAAGGCTTTGCAATGGGTGCTGTGGACTATATAACCAAACCTTTCAAAAGTGAAGAGCTTTTGGCACGTGTTGAAACACATATTGAACTGAAAAGGATGCGAAATCAGCTTTCCGAAAACAACAATGCCCTTCTCAAACTCAATCAGGAACTAACTGAATCAAAAGAGATTATTAAAAAAGATGCTGAGAAACTTGCTAAACTAAACGCCGAAAAAGACCGGTTCTTCTCAATCATCTCGCACGATTTGCGTAATCCTTTCAATGGATGCCTGATGGCAACAGAACTATTGTTTACACGCTTCAATGAACTGAGCCCTGAGGAAATATCTGCGTTTATCGCTGCCCTTCATGATGCTGCCACTAATATGAATAAACTTCTTGAAAACCTGCTTAATTGGGCTCAGCTTCAAATGGGGACTCTCAAAACAAAATTGCAGCCTGTCGACCTATCCATAGCTATCTCAAATGCTGTTGAGCTACAGAAAAGTGTAGTCATGAAAAAAGACATCACCATCACTCAAAAAATAGGCAGCCCGGCTAAAGCGAAAGCAGATCAAGGTATGGTGGATATGGTTTTGCGTAACTTAATTTCCAACGCCATTAAATTTACTCCTGCCGGTGGCAAAGTTGTTATTCAAGTTGAAGAAACCGCCCATGAAATTGCTGTTTCGGTGAAAGATTCAGGAATTGGCATGAATAAAGCTCTGCAAAACAAACTCTTCCGCATAAACGAAAAAGTTTCCCGACCGGGAACCGAAGGTGAGCAAAGCACCGGTCTTGGTCTGGTTTTAAGCTTTGATATGACTCAACGCATGAATGGAAGTCTGGGTGTTGAAAGTGAAGAAGGCAAAGGAAGTACGTTCACTCTTACCCTTCCAAAAGCCTGATTTATTTGGGTTCTGAGCTGATTCATGATTGTAAGCTGCACCAAATTGTGGATCATTTGTAAAAAGTTTATTTACCGAAGCAAGATTTTTTCTATCTATGCAAAACTGATTGTTACAACAAATTAAAAATTATGAAACCCGGACTTTTATATCGTTTCCTTAAAGTGTATGTTCTTTTTGGTTTCAATTTTTTCTTTCGACGCTTTCAGATTCACAATCAGGAGAAAGTACCGCTTCAAGGTCCTGTTATTTTTGCTATCAACCATCAGAATGCTTTTATGGATGCGCTGGTTATAGCTGTATCATCCAAACGAAACCCTTGGTTTATCACAAGAGCCAGTGTTTTTGCCAGTGCAATAGCTCGTTTTTGGCTCAATAAACTTCAGATGCTTCCCATCTATCGGTTTCGTGATGGTCATGCAAATATGAAGAAAAACGACGAAGCCATGGAGCACACACGGCAACTGCTCAGGCAAAACGAAACAATTCTAATCTTCCCCGAAGGCAACCACGACAGGCACTGGTCGCTTCGTCCTCTTCAAAAAGGCATCGCCCGCATGGCATTTGATCTGGAAAAAGAGACAGGCTTCCAGGCTGGACTGACGATCGTTCCAGTTGGGCTTCAATATGAAAATCACTTTCGCAGCTGGACCGATTTGCTCGTAAACTATGGCGAACCTATTCACATAAGAGACTACCAAAGTCTATATGAAAAGCAAGCCGCCGTTGCCATGAATACCCTTGTGGCTGACCTTAAAATTGCGATGCAACGCCTGATTATTCATATCGACCCCAACGAAAACTATGACCAGATAGCGCAGGCTGTAAAAAACCGGCCGGCTCGTGAAAAAGACTTATACCACCGGCTTATCAGCGACCGTTCCTTTATTGAACAATTGGATTTGAATCAGGATCAAATTACTAATCAACCTAAAACTTCGAAGAAATTGTTTTGTACTTTAGGCTGGATACTTTTTTTACCTGCATATATCCCCCATTTCCTTTTTGTAAGGCTCATACACTGGCTGGTAAAAAAAGTTGTGAAGGATGATCATTGGTCACATTCGATAAAATATGCCGCCATGATATTTTTGGCACCCCTGTTTTATGTGGCTGAAGCATTATTGGTTTGGTTCATCACTTATAGCCCGCTGGCCTTGTTTATTTTTGCATTACTTGTGCCTATAACTGCTTTCATAAGCCTCTCTTTCAGAGCTGGTTGCCTCCGGAAAAAAGAAGAAGTTTTTTAATTGCTATTTCCCGGTTGCTTCGTTGGTCTCGCGAAAAACAAGTAAGGGCGTGGTGCTTTGAAAAAGAAGCTGCTTTGTTAAACTGGGCTCCAATAATTTTTCCAACAGGTTTCTTCGGCGCATCATTATGGCTATCACATCAATCTTCATTTCCTTTACAAATGCTTCTAGGCCTTCAACAGGATCAGCTGTCTCAATTAATCCGCATTCAATGTCTACAGTGGCATAAGACGACTGGAAATAATTACGCAGCTGCCTCATGCGTAAACGATCAAACACGGGATCAATATCTGATTGAATGTGAAGACAATATACCTTAGGTTTAAATGGTCGTATAAAAGTCATCAGCCGATGTAATGCAAAAAAATCATCGTCGTCAAAATGAGTAATATAGGCAAGATGGTGTGGAGCATAAAAGTGATTAATGTCATACCCTTCGGGAATAACCATTACGGGCACTTTACTTTTAGCGATTAGTTTGGACGTGGTACTTCCCATAATGTGCAGGGTATCCCGGTTTTTTCCACGTGTTCCCATTACAATTAGCCCTGGTTGGTATTCATGGGCTATATCAAGGATGGAATCAACAGTACTGCCTCTCACCAAATCGATTTTCACACTAACTCCACGCATCCTTTCTGACCGGACCCGTTGAATAAGGCTGTCGCTTAAATCTGTAAGTTGCTGAAGTGCCTGATGTTCCATCTCGCGCATAACAGGTTCAAGATTGGTTTGAAAAGCAAACATCTCATTGAAAATAAAGGTCTCACCTGTGCTGTTAAACCACACATGCAAAAGTTTAATTTCAGCTTTTAGAGTGCGGGCAAGCTCAAGGGCATAATGAGCTGCCTTGATGCTCCTATCCGAAAAATCAACCGGAACAAGGATACGACGCACACTTCGAAGTTGTTTCACCACAACTTCTTTGTCAGTCGCCGGGCCTCGCTGCATCTCCTCAAGCAACCTGAATGCTGTCTCAGAGAAAGCTTCTTCTAAATGAATATCAACTATTGAATCACCTGCTTGAATATTGGTTATGAAGCAGTTAACACCTCTCATTTCTAACTGCATCTTCAAAATTAAAGCTTTGCTATAGGATATATCACGTAAGGTGATAAACTTTTCCTGTATTGTATTCATAAATCAGCATTTGGATGTATAAAAATAATAGATTCATGACCAAAAAGCAAGCCTAATTTTTGAATCAATATGTAATTATCTTTAAGTGTTATTGCCTGATTGGTATCTAATTCAATAAATCACCATAACTCTTGCTGCATTTATACAGGTTTTAATTATTTCAGAAAATCAAGCTTTAGTTTAGTATTTATGAAATTGAAGTCATAAACAATTCTTTAACAACTTGTTCTACAACCTATTTCAAAACTTAGTGGTATTGATAAGTTGCCAATCCGATAATTAGCGCTATCTTTGCCGCCCAATTTCATTGACAATGAGCGAAAAAGAGCCAAATGGCAAGCGCCCGCCCCGCAAACGAATTCCATCAGAACAAAAAGATACAAGCAGAAGACCTCCCTCAATAGGCAGGTCACAAGGATCAAAACCCGGTGCCGGGAAAAAATCATACGGAAGTCGTGATAACGACGCTCCGCGCGAACGCAAGCCTTACGCTAGCCGTGACAACGATGCTCCTCGTGAACGCAAGCCATACGCAAGCCGTGACAACGATGCTCCGCGCGAACGCAAGCCTTACGCAAGCCGTGACAATGATGCTCCGAGAGATCGTAAACCATATGCAAGCCGTGACAACGATGCTCCTCGCGAACGCAAGCCTTACGGAAGCCGTGACAACGATGCTCCACGCGAACGCAAACCTTATGCAAGCCGCGAAAATGATGCTCCGCGCGAACGCAAACCATACGCAAGTCGGGACACCGATGCTCCGCGCGAACGTAAACCTTATGCAAGTCGGGACAACGATGCTCCACGCGAACGCAAACCATACGCAAGCCGTGACAATGATGCACCACGTGAACGCAAGCCTTACGCAAGCCGTGACAACGATGCTCCGCGCGAACGCAAGCCATACGCAAGCCGTGACAACGATGCACCACGTGAACGCAAGCCATACGCAAGTCGTGACAATGATGCTCCGCGCGAACGCAAGCCTTTCGCAAGCCGCGACAACGATGCTCCGCGCGAACGTAAACCTTACGGAAATCAGGACAACGACGCTCCGCGTGAACGGAAACCTTTTGGAAGCCGCGACAACGAAGCTCCGCGCGAACGCAAACCTTTCGGAAGCCGCGACAACGATGCTCCGCGCGAACGCAAACCTTTCGGAAGCCGCGACAACGACACTCCGCGCGAAAGCAAACCTTTCGGAAGCCGTGACAACGACACTCCGCGCGAACGCAAACCTTTCGGAAGCCGTGACAACGACGCTCCGCGCGAACGTAAACCTTTCGGAAGTCGTGACAATGACGCTCCGCGCGAACGCAAACCTTTCGGAAGCCGCGACAATGATGCTCCGCGCGAACGCAAACCTTTCGGAAGCCGTGACAACGACGCTCCTCGTGAACGCAAGTCATATGGAAGACGTGATTCCAATGATCCGCGCGAACATAAGCCAGCGCGACTAAGCCGCTTTGAGCAAAAAGAACAAATCCCCGGACGGATGCCGGAAAAGAAAGATTTTATCCGTCTGAATAAATACCTTGCTGATGCCGGTATTTGCTCCCGTCGTGAAGCAGATGTGCTGATTCAGGCAGGAACTGTTACCGTTAATGGCACCATCGTTACTGAACTCGGCACAAAAGTCAGCATCAATGACAAGGTGAATTATGGAGGACAAACATTACGCCGCGAAAAATTGCGTTATGTACTTCTCAATAAACCAAAAGGTTATATCACCACCTCCGACGATCCATTTGACCGTAAAACAGTTATGGAACTTGTACAGAGTGCCTGCGACGAACGCATTTATCCTGTAGGTCGACTTGACAGAAATACCCTTGGTCTGTTAATACTTACCAACGATGGTGATTTGGCCAAACGGCTGATGCACCCGCGTCATGGAGTAAAGAAACTTTACCATGTAGAGCTTGATAAGCCGATTACAAAACATGATATGCTTCTCATTGCCGATGGTCTTGAACTGGAAGACGGTAAAGCTGAGATTGATGCCATTTCTTACGTCAGCAAAGATGAATCGAAGAAAGAAGTTGGTATTGAGATTCATTCAGGTAAGAACAGAATTGTCCGCCGCATCTTTGAACAATTGGGCTATAATGTTGTAAAACTCGACAGGGTGATGATTGCCGGACTGACAAAGCTCGATTTGCCAAGGGGTAAATACCGTCATTTGACTCCAAGTGAAGTTTCGCTTCTGATGCGCATTAAATAGCTTTCAGAATTACATTTTTTTAATTCCGTTACAGGCATTATTAATGTCTGAATGGAATAATTTTGTCGCTGAGTTTGTCTGATTATCAGTTGATCCAAAAAAATGCCTGACTTGAATGAAAATGCTTTCAGAATCACTGCTCCATGCACTACCATGGAAGAGTCGGAACTGGTAAATGAGATCAGGAAGGGCAATGATGCTGCAATGTATGAACTTGTAATTAGGAATCAGCAGGCGGTTGCGAGGGTACTTAAAGCTATGCTCGGCGATACACCTCAGGCGGAAGATGTCGGTCAGGAAACCTTCATTCGCTTTTGGTCCAACATAGGTGCTTACCGCCATGAGGCCAAAGTGTCAACTTACCTCACGCGTATCGCTATCAATCTGGCTATTAACGAAAGTAGACGGCAAAAACGCCGTTACGAAATAGAACGGCCTTTCGACCAGCGAACAAATGGCTATTCGCAAACAACATCACAAAATGGCTCACATTCAATAGATGATGCTGAACATCTCCAGACTGCTCTTTCACAACTCGAAAGCAATCAACGTGCTGTAATAGTTTTACGCATGCTGCACGGCTATTCAACCAAGGAAACAGCCGACTTACTAGGCATTCCTTCTGGCACTGTACTCTCTCGCCTTTCAAGGGCACTCGACAAACTGAAGATAATTCTACTTAAACTGGATGAAGTATGAAAAAATTAAATGAATCTTTTCTCATTCGCGCCCTGTTGCACGAACTGGATGTAAACGAAATCAAGTCATTAAACCAACCTGACTTGAACAATGATCCAATCCATCAAAAATTGAAAGACTGGAAACAGATTGTGTCATTTTTCAAGCAAAAAGAAACAGATTTTAGTCCTTCTTTTGCAGGTAATGTTATGAACAGCATCCAGCAAATAAAATTACAAAAAGTTAGAAATCAGCAAATCTATCGCTCCCTTGTGCGAATCAGCTTCTCTATGGCTGCTGCCGCTGTTTTGCTGTTACTTTTTGTTATCTGGCAGGAAAACAGCTTCAGCATTGATGGATTTTTGGGTATCAACAATCTGGTATCAGATGATTTCTCCAGTTTACTTGCTGATTATTAAAGTTTTAAAAATGAAGGCTATGAAAACAAAATACATCCTTTTACTTGTACTCGCCCTTTTGATAGGAGTTTTAATCGGATCACTCACAACTGGAAGAGTCACCCGGAAAAAAGTTGAAAAGATTAAGTCGTGGAATACCCGCGAAGGTTTTCGAACGCATCTGTTTGATATAATGGAAGCTACAAAAGACCAACAAGAAAAGCTTCGTCCAATGCTCGATTCATTCAGCGACCTGCATTGGAAGATGATCAACAAAAACTGGGAGGTTCAAAATGAGTTTTACGATGAGATGTACAAATCTATTGAACCCAAAATTGAAAAGCAACAGTTCAAAAAACTGATGGATCACCGTGATGAAATCAGGTCGGAAAGACAAAAGAAAAGATCTGAAAGAAAGGATTAAATCCTCCCTCACTCAAGCTGCTTCAGGATAGCTTTTTGAAATGTTGATTTGGGTTTTACACCTGTAAAACGCTCAACCGGCTTTCCGTCTTTGAACAATATCAATGTAGGAATGGAGCGAATACCCAGATTGGTAGCGGCTTGTCTGTTCTCATCAACATTTAGCTTACCAACTTTAATACGACCATTGAACTCTTCTGCCAACTCAATCACTACCGGAGCGATCATCTTGCAAGGGGTACACCAGGGGGCCCAAAAGTCAACCAATACAATGCCTTTTGAGATGCTTTTGCTGAAATTTTCATCCGTGAGCCTCATTAGATGATCACTTTCACTTTCCGGATTGTAGTTTTTCATGAGTTTATATCTCCTGTAGCCGTTGAACAGGAATAAAAACAAGAGCAAAGAGGCAATAATGATCAGAGCGGTAGACATAGTGTATGATTTAGTTTGTGGCAAAAGTAATGAAATAGAAGCTATTAATACCACTGGAAATCACAAAATGGCTAAAAACCAAATCGCACAAACAATAGTTTTAAACATGAAAATGTAAAAAAGAAATGGCCATATTAGAATAAAACGGCTAAGTTCAGCTGGAAATAGCAATATTAAAGGTGATTTTATTCAGATTGAGAAATCGATTCATCCATTAATATTTCGACATCTACAAACAACAATTTTTTCTGTCACTAAATGATTAAAGAAAGGAAAAATCAGAGACACAGCTATTTAATAAAATCTGTATCTTGTTGCTTTACAGCCAGTTATTTTTTCTGAATTCCCTGATCATATAAATTGTAATAAGCAACATCACTACCCAAACAGCCAGATAACCAAATCTGAAATGTAGCTCAGGCATAAAATCGAAATTCATTCCATAAACACCAACAATAAAAGTGAGTGGGATGAAGATGGTCGAAATGATAGTCAGCGTCTGCATCACTTTGCTCATTCGCAAATTGACAGAAGAATGATAGATGTCTTTCAAACCGGAGACCAAATCGCGGTAGTTCTCAATTGTTTCATAAATGTGCATCACATGGTCGTACACATCAGTGAAATAGGTTCGCTGTGAAGGGTTTATCAAAACACTGTCAGTTTTAATAAGTGTGCTCAGGGCTTCACGCAAGGGAAAAACAGTTTTACGTATCAGTAATAAATCTTTTTTTATTTGTTGCGTTTCTACAAGTGTGTTCTCGCTGCTGTGTTTCATAAGGGCATCTTCCGAAGCATCAATTAGTTCTGCCATGTCTTCCATTACCCTGAAATAATGATCGACCATAATGTCGGTAAGAGCATACATCAGATAATCTAATCCACTTGATCTGAACCTGCCGTCAGGAATTTGCATACGATTGTACACTACATCAAAAATGGGTAGGTCACGCTCATGAAAGGTAATGAGAGCATCTTCACGTAAGACAAAACTCACCTGATCGGTTGTGAAATCACCTTCCTCCTCACTAGGGCTGATCGCTTTCATGGTAAAAAAGATGAATCCCTCGCCAATTTCAGCTTTCGGACGCTGCCCTGTATTGAGAATATCCTCGGTAAGCAAAGGGTGTAAACCCAATGCATCAGCCAGTTCACCAATAACCTTAGTATTCTGAAGACCTGTGACTTTGATCCAGTTCTTGCGACCCTTCAGTGTTTTCTGTAGCACATCGGTACCGTTCATCTGTGTGAAAACTTCAAAGTTCTCAGCATCATAGCTAATAAGATCGATAGTGGTATTTTCCGTTTTTATCGACCCAATATGTATTAGACTTCCCGGTGGTAGACCAGCCTTTTTTGATGAACCAGGCTTTCCAAGTCGTCCGGTGCTTTTCTTTGGTTTTTTGGTACTCATAAACGTATGAAACTTCAATTGTTGTGAAGCAAAATTAATCATTCAAATGATGTGGCAATAAATTCATTGTTGGCTGGTCGTTTCTGGGAAAGGCTGCGTAAATATTATACAATCTCGTAAATCAAAAAGTCTTTCCAACAGGTTTATTGCGAATAGTTATTCTTTTTTCAGAAATTTACCTGATGAATACGAATAAATACGTATTAAATTTGGAAAAGGGGTAGTTGTACACTTAACTTGCAGCTAATTTGAACAAAACCAATAATACAATTCGAGTGTATGAAAGTAATCTGTATTGGAAACTACCCACCCCGGCAATGTGGTATTGCAACATTTACCGAAAATCTCGTAAGAGCAATCCTCACTGCAGCTCAACTGTGCGATCGATCGGTTGATATCGAAGTGATTGCTATGAACGATTTGGGGAACACCTTCGATTATCCTTCAATTGTTAAGCACAGCCTGCCCGATCAGGATCAGGCTGCTTACATCAGGATGGCTTCAACAATCAACGATTCAGGAGCTGATATCCTGCTGGTTCAGCATGAATATGGCATTTTTGGGGGTGATAGCGGACTTTATCTGCTTTCGATGCTTCGCAAAGTCACCATCCCTATCGTTTGTACCTTTCATACTGTTTTAGAAAAACCAGGTTTTCACCAATTGGAAGTACTTGAACGCTTAGGTCAATACGCGTCCAAAGTGGTGATCATGAATAAAATAGCTATTGACTTTTTACAAAATGTATATAACATTCCTTTAGAGAAAATAGCTCTTATCGAACATGGCACTCCGGATTTTGATGCAATGGAAGATGAGCTACAACCTCCTCCTCCCATTTGGAATGACCGAAAAGTGATGATAACTTTTGGGCTGATTGGCCGAAGCAAAGGTATTGAAACAGTTATCAGGGCGCTGCCATCCATCGTTTCCATCCATCCCGAAGTGCTTTATGTGGTTCTGGGGAAAACCCACCCTCATGTGTTGCGGCATGCCGGCGAAGAATACCGTGAGTACCTTCAAAACCTGGTTATTCAGCTTAAACTGGAACAGCATGTGGTATTTATGAATCAATATGTCAGCGAGTTTGAACTAATGTCATTGCTTAAAGCAGCCGATATTTACGTGACTCCGTATCTGAATAAAGCACAAATCACCAGCGGCACATTATGCTACGCTGTGAGCGGCGGCTGCGCCGTGTTCTCAACACCTTACTGGCATGCTGAATCATTATTAGCCGAAGAACGCGGATGGCTCTTTGATTTTTGTAATCATAAGCAACTGGCATCATCAATCTGTCATGCCCTCGATCATCCCGATGAATTGGAACTGCGTCAGCAACGTGCGCTGGATTATGGAAAAACCCTTGCTTGGCCACAGATTGGAAAACAGTACCTGAACCTTTTTGATAAAGTAGTGTCAGAAAAGGACAGGATACTACATTCAACTAAATCATATCCCGACTTTGATATCACACACCTTCAACGACTTACTGATGATACAGGATTGTTGCAACACGCCACTGGTATTCTCCCAAGCTATCAACACGGCTATAGCCTCGACGACAACACACGCGCTATACTTGTAGTCATTACAGCCTATAAACATGAAGCCAAAGAAGTTTACCTTGGCTTGCTCACCAAGTATTTATCATTCCTCAAGTTAATGGTGCAGAAAAACGGTCAGGTTAAAAACTACCTGTCATATGACCGCCAAATGTTTGATAATGATTTCTCTGATGATGCTTATGGAAGGGCTGTCTGGGCTTTGGGATACCTTATACGCTATGCACCAAATGATGCCCTTTTTCAAACAGCGATGGAAACTTTTCATTCCATGATTCCTGCTATGGAAAAGCTGAATTATGCCAGAGGTTATGCTAATTTCATGTTCGGACTCTTTCATTATAGCAAGCGCTTTCCCGATCAGGAGAAGTTTCTTGGGATGATCAATCAGGTGGCCGAAACCCTTTGTCAGCGTTATGAACGTCACAAACGTGAAAATTGGCACTGGTTTGAAGATGCGCTTACTTACGATAACGGACTCATTCCCGCTGCCTTATATGTTGCTTACAGCGTAACAGGAAACGAAAAATACCTGGAGGTAGCCGAAAAAAGTAGGATTTTCCTTGAGAGTAAGTGTTTCAAAAACAATTGGTTATCCCTTATCGGAAACAAAAGGTGGTTGCGCTTCGATACAGAATACGAATTATATGCACAGCAGCCAATCGATGCTATGGCTATGATGATGATGTACAAAAGCGCATTAATCGCTACCAGCAACCAGAGCCATTCTTTGAAACTGATGCAATGTTATGACTGGTTTCTTGGCGAAAACGACCTCAATATCAGTCTTTACGATCGTGAAACAAAAGGCTGCAATGATGGAATCGAAAACAATTGCATCAACAGAAATCAGGGTGCAGAAAGTACCATCGCATGGTTGATGGCACAGCTGATCGCCCAGCCCTACACGAGCTAACCTTCCCTTTCAAACAATTTGTTTAGGCGAGCTAACAGCAGATTTCTTTCGATCGGCTTGCGGATGTAATCGGCAGCTCCCAAACGCAATCCTTTTGCTTCATCTTCCGGACTTGTATGACCCGAAAGGAAGATAACAGGGATTTCGATCGAATTCTCCTTAAGATATTCCAACATCTGATAGCCATCAAAATTTGGCATAGCGATATCGGAAAGAATCACATCAAAATTACCTTTTGCGATCTTCATCAGGGCGATAATACCATCAGGGGCTACCTCAACTTCATAACCTTCAGATTTTAAGATTCCAGCAATCACTTTCTGATTAATTACCTCATCTTCAACAACTAAAACACGACCTTTTGATAATTCCTCCTGCGTGTGCTTTTTGTTGAAATCGGATGGTACCAGACTTCGCAACAGCTCATCGAGTGGAACAGTTGCAAAAGTTGAAGCCGTGTCAGACATTGCATAAGGTATCACCAATTCGTTGTTGTTCAATATAGAACCACATGAGTAAACGACGTTAGGAACATAGCCTTCGCGCTCTTCTTCATTTGGAGAGATAATAGGTTCAGTAAGTTGACCGATAACCTTTGTAGGATCATCGAGATCGAGAAGCATAGCGCTTATCACATATTTACGCATTGTTCCAACACCATGAGTGATTACCAGCCAGCCATGCTCTGTCTCGATGGGTGAACCGCAATTACCAACCTGAATGAACTCCCAGGGATACTGTGGTATCTGCAAAATACGTGTTTCATCCCAACGGTTGATAACATCTGAAAACATGATGTAATTGTTGATGCCATCAATACGGGCGAGCATGGCATACTTTCCTTTTATCTTTCGAGGAAAGATTGCCATCCCTTTATTTTGAGCATTATCCCCATGTATGGGCATAATCTTAAAATTATAAAAATCCTTCGTTTCTATCAGCTTAGGCATGATACTGAAGCCATTGTAAGCAGTATATGTGGCATAATACCTAACACGACCATCATCATCAGTAAACTTTACAAAGCGCGCATCTTCAATACCATTACTCTCGGCAGCTGCTATTGGAAAAACAACTCTGTCGGAGATCCCCGTGTCTAACGAAAAGGTAATTTCGTAGTGCGAATCTCCCAGCCAACTAATAGTCTGCAGCATTTTGCGTTGTGCATCATCCAAACTCAACTCCCTTTTTGATTCGTCTATGGCACGGAGCAACTCATTGTAATCAAACTCAAAGCGTAGTTTGTCCATGGTATGTTTTACAACAGGATCGTCGGCGTGCATCTCGGACAATTTTGCACAGAAAGCTTCCTTCTGGTAAATATAATTCTTAACTGCTTCAGCTTCATCAATCAATCTTCCTGTAGCTATTAACTCCAGGTTGTTGTTGGCATCCAAAACGCCTCCTCTGAAAACAATGGATGAAATATGACCTTCGCCCGTTGCCCTGAAACTAATAATGACGCGCTTTTGACCTTCTGTCAACCCTGTCTGATCGGGATCTTCAACCATCGATGGATTGAAAAACGCTGCTGATTCAATGGAATATTCCGATGTAAAATAAGCCCCAACAAGCAGTTGTTTGTGTTGACTTAACAGCCTCAAATCGCTGGCTCTTCCATTAAGGATTTCATTCACCCTTTCAAAATGCCGCTGAAAAATGCGGGAAATGTTACGGTGTCGTCCCGAAAAATCACGCAACGTTTGGTTCAAACTCATACGTGCAGCCTCTTCCGGCATATCTCGTACCTTTTGGATGATTGAGATAACACGTGTTTCTGGTCCGGGATAGAAAAACCTTACAATTACTCTTTTTGGATCGCTGTAGAAGCGAACAGGTTTGCGGTTGATAGTGATACTCATAGAACAGTGATTTTTTGATCCGATAAATATACGTACAAAAATGCCTTTTCGAATTCTCTGATAAAAAAAATTATACCGTTCCGGAATGCTCGAAAACAAATAAAAAACGTCAGCAGGTCAGCTTATTTGTTTTACCTGATTCTTATAAAATAGCAACCCTCATCCGGGCAAATTTCAATTTTATGAAAGGATTTCAATTCCCTTGGATTGCAATGCTTTTTGGATTATGTCATAAAAATCACCGGGAAGTACCAAATGATGATTACCCAGTGGGTTGTTGATAAGATGTTTGCTACTGCCCTCCGAAATGCTTACCTCTATCTGGGTGCGGCAGGCATCTCTGTTGTTTGGCCGTTGTATCACTTCACCGATTGCCAGAAATGCTGTGTTCATCTGCTCATTCATGCGCAAAATGGTTACTGTCTCAAATGAAAGTTCAGCCTGAAGTGCAGCTGAAATATCTGTTTCATAATGACTTGTAATGGTATGACTGGCAGCATATTGAAGAGGTGCAGTACAATGTGCCAACAGGATACGATCTTTGTCAACCTTCACCATATTGGCCATCCATGCAATGTGTCCGGTAAGTGCTTTTAGAAACATGATACCTGCAATACTTACAAGATCGCCTTCACAACCCGCAGGAACTCCATTGTAATTCATCAAAGCAACAGGAAGGCAAGCAGTGACACCTCGTTCCTTTACCATTCTGAAACATTGCAATGTTAGCGCATCCAGCTTATAGGTTTTCAATGTCTGTTTTAAAAACCCGCTGATAGAAGCAAGGGCATCCGGTTGTATAGTGTTCTTTGGAAATGCCTCGCTAAACTGCAGATCGGCTTCGCATGCTAAATAATCCGGCAAGGCATCATAATCCAGTTCTACCAACTCGATACCAAAACGTTGTCGTAAAAGTGATGACTCAGGAGCAGATGCTACCAGCCATTCTGAAACCTTTCCTATCAATCCCACGCGTTGACCACTTAAATTATCAAACGCTCTTTTCACACTTAACCACTGACGCAGCTGCTCAGCAAAATCATCTGCATAAACAGCAATCAATTGAGCTTGAAAGGAATGTTGCATTGCATAAGCTTTTACCTCGGTTGCGGCAGCCCAGGCGTTATTACCCGATCCTGCTACTAAAAGATTCAGTGTGCCGTGTTTCAAAAGCCGGATTGCTTGCTGCTCCGACCCTCCACTTATAAAATAGATATAGTCAGAGGCGGTCTGCTGCTCTTGACCAAAGCCTTCCAAACTAAGCTTTTGCTGTAATTGCCTGCGTGCTTCTTCAATCATTTCATTGGCAGCACCACTAAAGGCTACAATGGACGGGTTGTTGTTTATTGCCATAAACCGACAGTTTTCGACAGTGATTATTAAACTTGAACTAATTGAGAGCTACTCACTGAATAATTAGCTGTATTACTTATTCCATGTACTGCAACTTGTGCAGAGAATCAATTAAATACTTAAGAGGTTGTTAAGAAAAAGAGCCCTCAAATTTTTCATTTTTTATGCTTCAAAGGTAAAAATAGTTCGGATACAGGCATAATGATTTAATTCTAAAAATCATATGTGAAGAAAGGTACAAAGATGTAAAGAGTTGACGTGCTTATTTATCTGTTAGAATTTATTCAGGATGGAATTTTGTTTCTGTAAAACAGGTTTTTCAATATCAAAAAAAACTTCCCGCCTTAAAAATATTTAAGCGGGAAGTGCGGAATAGAGTTGTGAAAATAAAACTGTTACTTGTCAGTAGATAAATAGGGTTGCAGACCTTCAGATGTCATCACCCATAAGTTGCCATTGTCGGTGCGTTCAAGCATATCATAGCGCATTCCATCAGAAACTACTGACCTCATACTCTTATCTAGCGAAACCAATTGACCCTCAGGAAGATTCACACGTAATGTCATTCGTTGATTACGAATTTTTGTATGGGCATCGAAGCGGAAGTAATTTGGCACAATCAGACTGCTGTCTGAAATCATCAGTGGGTATTGAATCCCAGCCGCACGTTCCCTTGCTTTTTCATTGGTTTTGCCACGAGCCATGCGTGTTATTTCGAGATATGCTCTTTGTCCTTTGGTATGCTCAAAGTAAAAATAAGGTCTGCCTGAAATTTCCATATCTTCATCTTTGCCAGCGAGATAATACCGCTGATCAAAGAAAGCGAGATTCTCATTATCCCTTTCTCTCTCCCCATTGGTAGCAGTGAAATAAAGAACCTTATGTTTTTCGTTATCAAAATATTTTGGTTCTTCTTCCGAAAAATATTGCTCTTTCATGTCGACAGTAAGGGTCATCCCTATATAAAACAACCCTACTACGCTGGCAATCCACAATCCTGTAGCAATGTTACCCAATCCCGGAATCTTAAAATGTTCTCCAATCATCAGTCGTAAGCCGCCATATACCAGCATCACAAGAGGTATGGCAATGAATGCTCCAATAGCAAGTGGCGCTATCGCAACCGACAACGGACCAGCCAGCAGCAAATTATACAACTGCTCTCCTCCTAATAATGGCAGTTCAACATCGGAAAATATACCAAATTCATCCCATCCCAGAAAAACTGAACCCATGACAAGGATTAATAAGATTCCCAGAGAAAAGAATAGCATCCCAAACAAAATACCAAAGAAACGGGCAATACCACGAATAACTTGCATCACGGGGTCATTGAGCCGCGATGCAGCATGACCTGCTTTTCGGCCGGTTCGGTTGAAACCCTCTTTTGCACTTGAGGCATAGGTGTTAAAACTACCTTTTACCGACTCAAACTCTTGTTTGAACGATTGTTCAATTGTTGCCACATTAACAGGCTCACCGCGCATTTCAAGTTTCTCAGCCGTGGTAAAAGCTTCCGGAATGAAAATCCATAAAGCAATATAGATAAAAAAGCCGACACCTGAGCTTAAAAATAAAATCACAAAAATGATGCGTACCCAAAGAGCATCGATAGCAAAATAAGCAGCAATACCGGCAGCGACACCACCCAATTTTTTATTGTCGGGATCACGGAAAAGCCTTTTAGGACGTGCGGCCCTGCCTCCAGTCTGATCCTTAGAATCAGTAGCTTGCTCATCATCCATCTCAAAGGGCTGTCCCAGGGCAGCAATAATTTCATTGACATCGGCAATACTCGCCACTTGTTTCTGATCAGTAATCTTGCGCTGTAATAGTTCAGCAATGCGACTTTCAATATCAGCAATAATATCCTCATGCCCTTCAATGGTACTGAAATGCCGGCGGATGCTCTCCATGTATTGACTCAGGCGTTGATAGGCATCTTCATCAATGTTAAATATCAATCCGCTGATGTTGATGGAAATAGTTTTTTTCATGTCGTTTTCTTTTAAATTTCTTTTTTAATCAGTTGATCTACAGCCACCACCAGTTCATTCCAACCAGTAGTTAGCTCAGCAAAAAGGGCGTCACCCTCAGGGGTGATTTGGTAGTACTTACGCGGAGGACCTGATTTGGATTCCTCCCATCGGTAGCTGAGTAAGCCGTCATTTTTCAGACGTGTCAGCAAAGGATAAAGGGTACCCTCTACAACGATGAGCTCTGCTTCCTTCAACCGGTCAAGGATGTCGGATGCATATACGTCACCACTGCGGGATATGATCGCCAGAATGCATAGTTCCAGCACCCCTTTCCGCATCTGTGAGATATTTTTTTCTGTATTCATGCCGCAAAGATAATACAATTTTAGTACTATGCAACACATAGTAGTAAAATTATCTTATTTCTTTTGATAACATAGTAATATCATCTTAAAAGAATCGCCAAATAAAATCGAAGCAGCCCTCAAAGAACCTCATAGAATAATATGATATATGATTCAATATCTGTATGATACAAACCTTTAAACGATATAACTTACTAATAAAAAGTGGAGTTTTTGCCTTAAGATAGCTTTACATAAAGGAGGAAACTTATTTTAACTTTACCAAAACGATGACAAAAAATGAATATTTAGGGCTATTGAAAAACACTTCTGTTCATGAAAATCAATTAATAAAATTGGTTTTACATTCTTTTGACGCAAGCATTTACATAAATCTGTATCGAAAAGCTTATCTGTCCTATCAAAATTCGGTTTTAATTTTAAACGCAAAGGCCGCCAAGAAGGCGCAGAGAGCACAGAGAAATCATACTATTAGGAGTGAATCTTTACATCAGGTCTGCTTTTCATACCTGTTGATTAACGGCAGACGACTAAGAAGTCACAATTATAATAATGTATAAACCCTTTGCGTACTCCTATGCGCCTTCTTGGCGGTCTTTGCGGTTAATTACTTTTTGCGTTGAATTTCAATGCTTTACAGTTAATACCCTGCTCCATTCTGCTATATGGTCATCAGTTTACTTGTATCCATACACCTGTTACTAGCTGGTATATGGAAATGAAGCTATTTTTCAAGAATCAGGGAGTTTTTCAGCAGACGCTAATTAATGGTGTTGCTCTACGAGTGAAAAGCGATTCCAAGGCTAAAAATAATAACCGACAATAAAAGAATGATCTTGCAGATTTTGAAAAAAGGTACTGACAAAAAAAAGCGCTGACAAAGTTATTTTCGCGATGGCTTACAGCTTTTGCAAAAATTTGATAATGCGTCTATTTCAACCAATACCTCCTGATGAAGCATTTTCAGAAGTGTACTTTCACTACCCAAATTTGTTTTTTCGCCCGCATCCGTATGCCGTGCTGTCAGCTCACGTTGATTTTCCTGAAACAACTTTTCGAAAAAATTTGGTTGTGAAAAAGCTCCCTTAGCCTCATAAAGCTTCTTACGAAGTTTACGGGCATATAATTCCGATAAATCAAAAGAATAACGGGCAAAAGCAAGTAAATTATTGGCCGTCAGCGTATCAGGAGCAATCAGCGATGCTGAAGCCTGATCAAAGTTGCAGCTGACTTTGCTATTGAAATTCTTTGTAAACATAAAAGCTGCGCTGTTCATCGCATAAGCAAAATCGATGTTTGAGGCAGCATGAAGACTGTAAATATCCGTTCCTCCGATGCGCGTGCCTTTCGAACGAAAATCGCTAAGCTCCAGTTTATAAACACCATTCCACTCAATCACATCCTGTGCAGAAAGTCCTTGAAAAGCCATCATCAATGGCAGCAATAAGCTTACCAGGTTTGTTATTCTTTTCAACGTTCTACTAGTTAAAAACAGGTATAATACTAATTAAAACCACAAAATCTCTCTATTACTATGCCCCCATTTTCATTTACATCACTGGTTACACTTTTCTATTGCTATTTCGAGTAATACGTCATAGCTTCAGGCAACCATTTTTTAATCTGCTCGATACGTGTGGCATCTGACGGATGGGTGCTGATAAATTCAGGTGGCGCCTGACCGCCCTTCATTTCGGCCATGCGCTGCCAAAAACTGACAGCCTGCTGAGGGTTATATCCGGCCATAGCCATAAAAATCAATCCAAGCCGGTCGGCTTCGCTCTCGTGTAAGCGACTGAAAGGAAGCATCACACCTACCTGACTACCAACTCCAAAGGCTGTCATCCATAAGGCTTGTGTTTGTTCCGGCTTTTCCTGAATGGCAACAGCCAATGCCATTCCTCCCAACTGTGTGAGCATCCCTTGACTCATCCGTTCATTACCATGTTCTGCAATGGCATGGGCTACTTCGTGTCCCATCACAACTGCCATTCCGGTCTCATCTTTAGTGATAGGCAAAATACCGGTATAAAAAACAACCTTTCCACCGGGCATACACCAGGCATTGGCCTCTTTATTATCAATAAGATTAAACTCCCAACTGTAGCCTTTCAGCTCTTGTGCCATACCTTTTGAAGCAAAGTAATCTTCCACAGCCCGCTGGATCTTTGAGCCAACTCGCTTAACCATTGCTGTTTGTGTAGCGTCATTTGATATTTTATTTGTTTCTAAAAAATCATCATACTGCTGAAAACTCATACTTAACATTTGTGACGATGGTAGCAAGTTGAGCTGTTGTCGACCGGTGATTGGCACACGGCTGCACGAAATCAACATTGTCAGCATAAATATAGCCACTAATATGACAGGTTTAAGAATGGTTTTCGTTTTCATTTTTACTGTATTATGGTTTAGCACTTCTGTTTTTAACAGTTAAAAACCTAAGTATATAATGGCAAATTTACAACAAATGGAACCTTTGCTGCAATCTAATTCTATAATATGAGTGAACATTGTTGTTTTCTTTGTAGTTCTTAACAGGTGTTTCTCACATCTTTTTTTGCACCTCCTTGTTCTTCACATACTTGTCAAGCCATTTGATCCACTCCCAATGCATGTGCAAAACCGATTCCCGGGCGCGGTAACCATGGCTTTCATTTGGCAGCAGCACCATTCGCGCTGTTGCTCCCAAACCACGTAATGCATCGAAATAGCGCTCTGTTTGCATAGTGAACGTTCCAGAATTATTATCAGCTGCACCATGAATCAACAAAAGAGGACCCTTCATCTTATCAGCATGCATAAAAGGTGATATGTTTTGATACAAATCGGAGGCTTCCCAGTAGGTACGCTCTTCACCCTGAAACCCAAATGGTGTAAGACTGCGGTTATAGGCCCCGCTCCGGGCAACTCCGGCAGCGAACAAATTACTATGCGTAAGCAGGTTGGCTGTCATAAACGCACCGTATGAATGTCCTGAAACAGCAACTCTTTCCCTGTCAGTAACACCCATTTCAACAAGTTTATTGATAGCGGCCTCTGCATTTGCTACCAATTGCGGAATAAAGTTATCATTGGGTTCGTTGCTCCCTTCACCAACAATCGGAAAACTTGCATCGTTAAGTACCGCATATCCCTGCGTTACCAGCATGATGGGCGAGGTTGCTCCAACACGGGTAAAACTATAGGGTGAACCACTCACCTGCCCTGCTGCATCGGCACTTTTGTATTCGTTGGGATAAGCCCAGAGCAGAGTAGGCAGCGGGGCATCCATACCAGGTTTATAACCTTCGGGAAGGTATAAAGTTCCTGAAAGGGGGATGCTGTCGCTGCGTTTATAGTGAATCAGCTCTCTTTTCATGGCTTTAAGTGCCGGCATCGGATCGGGGAAAAAGGTGAGCTGGCTGAGCTGCTTCTTGCGCAGGCCTCTCAGAAAATAGTTAGGCTGCTGCTCGACGGATTCACGACGTGTAATTACAGTAAGCTTTTTTATATCAATAAGTTTGACCGGATTTTCGAAATAAGGGGCCTCACTTTGCCATAAACGGCTGATCTTTCCGCTTTTCACCTCATACAAATCCACGAAAGGCCGATTTCCTTCGGGTGATGCCCCTTGTCCGAAAAGAAAAAGAGATTTTTCAGTTGCATCAAACTGCAGTACAGGAAATCCTGAAGCATTGTCGGTTGTTTGAAACCTTCCCGGATTATTATACTGGTCTTCCGACGAACGTTCAAAAACTGTTGTCAGGCTTCCATTTTCAATCCCCGGATGAAACGAGGATGTCCGCGTCTGACGATCTTTGCGCCAATTCTCCGTAATAAGGGCATAATCGTCTTTGCCCCATTGAATGCCTCCGAAACGCAGATTAAGTTGAACCGAAGGAATGGGCTCACCCTGAAATGGAGCTTTCATAAAATACAACTGATCGCGAAAAGTGGCTTTAGCAGCCGGATCACCCCCATCAATAGCTTCCACCCAAAAGAGTGTGGATGCTGCATCTGAGCGCCATCCAACTCCCCGCATACCGGTACGGACAGCATCAAAACCCTTTGGCAGGTTGTCGGACAAGGGTATTTCGGCCAACAAACGAACTAACTTTCCTTCGGGGCTCAATAGCTCGAACACCTGAGGAAAACGATTGTATGGCACATTGTATGAATACGGTTTCTGATAACGTGTTACCAGAATATACTGCCCATCGGGAGAAACGCTGAAACTTCCGTAAACAGCCTTTTTACCAACAGGGCTTACGCTGCCATTGAGTTTTATCAGCTTTAGTTCTGTGGTGGCATAATAATCAAACAAGGCTTCATCAGCAGGGCTTTTCAGCAGATCCTGAAAGGTTGGAACAGCTGCTTTGCGGCCAAGATTCTCCTGTACTAAAGGGCCTTTGGGTATTTCATTTGCTGAAGGGGCTTTTCCTCTGTCATCAGGGCAAACTTTAACAAGTAACGAATGGCTATCAGGCATCCATCCAAAAGCAGTTCCAAGCACTTCATTCATAGCTACTTCGCTTAGTTGTCGCGCTGTTGCTGTTGCCACTTCCACCACCCACAATTCAATAGTATTACCGGCGGTATGTGTAAAAGAAATGTGTTGTTGATCGGGTGACCAGCTTATGGAACGGATGCGCGCTTGTTTTGGTAACCCACTAACCTTCACCTCATTTGTGCCATCAGGGTTCATCAATGATAAACCAATGGAATAGGAGGAACGTGATGGTCCTGAAGTTAAAGGGTCAATCCTGATGCCGGCCAGACGCAGCTCAGGCGCGGCAAGATCGCTGATGTCAGGTAACTCGCTGTTATGCATCAGAAGTATTTTACCTGCTTTTGTGCCAATTGATACCGATGGTGTTGAAGGCGCGTCAACCAAATCGATGATGGCCTGAGGAGGTAACTGATAGTTAAAATCTTGTGCCAATGACACATAACTTATCAAAAAACAGGCAATAGTTAAAAAAACCGCTCTTCTTATCATTTGTGAGTATTTATAGATGTTATGAAAATAATTTACAAGATCACTACGCCAACATAGCAAATGCACATTTGACTCGTCCCGCCGTAAAATTAATGGAACAATTGTAATGACATCAATTTTTTTATTGTGAAATATGTTTTTAATGGTGATGTGCATCAAAGCAAGGAAGCTATACCTTTGCACTCAAAATTAATCCCAACCCATGGAGGGAAAGAAATTCAACGAACGCCGGCAGATTATTACCCTCATCATTTTGATTGTTGGAGGCATTTTCATCGTACGCTTGTTTTTCTTACAGGTTATCAATCAGTCATATAAGCTCTCATCTCAAAATAACGTATTGCGTTTTGTAACCCAATATCCTGCCCGGGGAACTATTTTCGACCGTAACGGAGAGTTGATGGTTTACAACGAAGCTGCTTACGATTTGCTCGTGATACCACGTCAGGCTGTCATTGCCGACACGCTGGCTTTTTGCCGTTTGCTTAAGATCGACATCGAATCGTTCAGGACACGTTTTGAAGCGGCACGAAAATATTCACGTTATCGTCCTTCTGTTTTTCTTGAGCAGATATCTAAAGAAGATTACGGCTATATCATCGAAAAACTCTACAATTACCCTGGATTTTTCTTCCAGGCCCGTACGCTTCGTAAGTATCCCCGGCCGATCGCTGCCCATGTGTTAGGCGATGTAGGAGAGGTGAACAACAACGACATGGAGCGTGACCCTGTATATAAAATGGGTGATTACATAGGAAAATCAGGCCTTGAGAAGTTTTATGAAAAGACACTGCGCGGTCATAAAGGCATGAAAATTATGATGGTCGACGTGCATAACCGCGAGAAGGGCAGCTACCATGACGGTATTTACGACACGTTACCGATTACAGGCAAAAACGTTTATCTCGGTATGGATGCCCGGTTGCAGGAATACGGCGAAAAACTCATGGTTAACAAAACAGGCAGTGTTGTCGCTATTGACCCCGAAACAGGCGAGATACTCGCGCTTATCAGCAGTCCGAATTACGATCCTAACCTTCTGGTTGGCCGTGCACGTGGCAAAAACTTCAATGAATTGCTTAACAATCCGATGAAACCTCTTATCAACAGGGCTATCGGAGGGACTTATCCCCCCGGTTCTACCTTTAAAATGATAAACGCTCTTGTTGCACTGCAAACAGGTTCAATCGACGAGGGCACCCGTTTTTCCTGTCAGGGAAAAGGCAGTTCTCCCATAAAATGCACCCACAGCCACGTGTCACCCCTCTCGGTACAGCCTGCTATTGAAAATTCCTGTAACCCTTTCTTCTGGAACACGTTTCGTAGTATTCTTACCAACCCATCACTGCATGGTCAAAAAAAAGCGCTGGAATACTGGCATCAGAAAATGCTTGACTTCGGGCTGGGGCATCGTTTTAAGACCGACATCCCTTTCGAGGTTGCTGGAAATATTCCTTCACGCGATTTCTACGACAAGGTCTATAATGGCAGCTGGAATGCCATGACAGTAAGGTCGCTCAGTATCGGACAAGGAGAAATTCTCGTTACCCCGCTTCAACTTGCCAATCTGGCTGCTATTATAGGTAATGAAGGTTACTATTATCCGCCACACCTCGCGCGTCGTATAGGCGAAGAAAACGATAGTTTGCCGCCGCATTTCACAAAAAAAATGGAAACAGGAATCGATGCACGCTACTACCGCCTTGTCAAAAGCGCGATGCTCGATGTGTTTGAAGGTGGCGGCGGTACAGCCCGTCGTTTCAAAATAAAAGAGTTTCAGGCAGCAGGAAAAACAGGCACTGCCGAAAATCCTCATGGCAAAGATCACTCACTTTTCATGGCCTTTGCTCCCTACGACAAACCAAAAATTGCTATCGCTGTTGTGGTCGAAAATTCAGGTTTCGGTTCAACCTGGGCTGCCCCAATTGCCAGTCTTATGATGGAGCTTTACATAACAGGGGAGATAAAACGCCCCGAAATGGAACAGTTCTTATTGGAAAATTTCCCTGATCCTGTTGAACAATGAGAGAAAACAAAAGCATATTTACACAGATAGAACTGCCGGTAGTGCTGCTGTACCTTGCCCTGACACTCATCGGATGGCTTAGCATCTATGCTGCAGTCTATAACGAGGAGCATAAGAGTATTTTTGATATCTCGCAACGCTACGGGAAACAGCTCTTGTGGATAGGCCTGGCATTGGTACTCGGACTGTTTGTGATGCTCACGGATACCCGTTTCTTTAATGGTTTCGCTTTCATCATTTACCTTGTTACCATTGGTATGTTGGTGGCTGTCTTGCTTTTTGGAAGTACCATCGCCGGAAGTAAATCATGGTTTCAGATAGGAGACTTTAAACTGCAACCTGCCGAGTTTGCTAAATTCAGCACCGGACTGGCGCTTGCTGCCTTCTTGAACCGTCTGGACACTTATATCAGCCAAACACGCACAAAAATTATCAGTATCGGCATCATCGTATTGCCTGCAATATTGATTTTGATGCAGTACGACACAGGATCTGCTTTGGTTTTCAGTGCTTTTGTCCTTGTGCTTTTTCGCGAAGGTCTTTCTCCTATCCCCCTAATCCTGGGATTAATTGCAGTTGTTTTATTTATTCTTACCCTCTATTTTAGCCCGCTGTATGTTATTATAGGGATTGCAGTTTTACTGGCTTTGTCACTCTTTTTCACCCGCAGAAACATTCAGGTGATCATGCGCTTATTGGCTGTTTTTGCTGTCGCTTCGCTCTTTGTGGTAAGTGTCGGATTCGTTTTCGACAGCGTTCTCGAGCCGCATCAGCGCTCCCGAATCAATGTGTTGCTTGGTTTGGATGAGGATTTAAGAGGTGCTGGTTACAATGTGCATCAGTCGAAAATAGCTATCGGGTCGGGAGGTTTTGCCGGAAAAGGATTCCTGCAGGGAACGCAAACAAAATTTAATTTCGTGCCGGAACAGAGTACCGATTTTATCTTCTGCACCGTGGGCGAAGAATGGGGCTTTCTGGGTACTACCGTCCTGATTGGCCTTTATATGATGCTTTTTATGCGTCTCATTCGTATGGCTGAACGACAACGATCAACCTTCTCAAGGGTGTATGGGTATTCTGTTGTATCTGTTTTATTCTTTCATTTTGCCATAAATATTGCCATGACAATAGGTCTTGCCCCTGTGATAGGAATTCCTTTGCCATTTGTAAGTTATGGAGGATCAAGTCTATGGGCTTTTACAATCATGCTTTTTGCGTTTCTTAAGCTGGATGCTAACCGCCTGAATGTGCTTTAAGAATACTCAATTCATTTTCAAAATATTCCAATTCTTTACTTTTTCTATTTTCGTAAGTACAGCTACAAATCCTGATAAAACAAAAAAAAGTTTTGGATCATTAAATAGTTCCTGTTGAAATAAGTTGCCATTTTACCTGATCTCTGATTTTATAGGGATCTCTTCCATTATTTTTACTTTGCTATAAGGTATCAAAAAATAAATGCATTTATATTTGCCTGATTATGTCATACGAAAAGAACTGTAATGAATCAGGATAAGAAAAATATTATTATCGTAACAGCTTCATTTATTGCCTATTACTTCTTCAATAAATGGGCTTTCACTTTTCTTTTTAAAACCTTCGCAGCCTGGTGGGACGAACGTATCAGCGCTTATTTGCTGGCATACATACTTGTGGGACTCCCTCTTTATGTGGGCACGTTGTTGCTTCACCGGAAAAATTTCTTTGAGAGCCTGGGTCTGAATGGAAACTTTTTAAAGGCCCTCATTACAGCCTTCGTTTTTACCTTACCCATGCTGGTTGGCTATGCATTGCTTTACTATTTCAACACCGAAATCACAACGGGAAAAATCGCACAAGGTGCTGTGTTCGCTGCATTTTTTGAAGAATTATTCTTCCGAGGGTTCTTTTTTGGATTGCTTTTCCGTTATACCCGTTTGGGTTTCATACCTTCAATTTTGCTCGGCGCTGCCCTTTTTGCTTCGTTGCACCTGTATCAAAGCGACGACCCATCCACAATGACCGGAATTTTTATTACAACCTTGCTTGGTGCAGCATTATTTGCCTGGACATACGCCGAATGGGATTTTAACCTCTGGGTTTCAATTTGGTTGCACCTGTTCATGAATCTTTACTGGATGCTTTTTGAGGCAGGTGATAATGCTTTTGGACCACTGCTTTCCAATGTGTTCAGGGCTTCAACAATTGCTTTTATCATTATAGGGACGCTCTATTATAAGAGAAAGAAACAGGAAAAACTTGCCGTTTCTAGGCATACGTTTTGGATGAAAGCTAACGTAACAGCGGAACTCTGAACTGCTCTTCGATATATTTGAAATACCAGTAAAGCTTGCGGTTGACCTCTAGTCCATAATCAATTCCGGGCTGATAATCGAGGTAGTTGGAAATGATACGGAAATATTTTCCAGTGTTGTAATACTGATTCCATTTGAGTGCCCCTATCCTGTTCATCGATTGGTAGTACGAATCACTACGATCCATCGCCTGATTGTATCTGCTTAGGTACCAACGTTCGAAATCGGGATCGATGATGATAATTTCATGCTGCAAGCTGTCATCAGCAATGACAATAGCCTCCTGTTTCTGTACATTTTGCAGCGATTTTTGGGGAGCGCAGGCCACTAAACTGCTGGCTACAGCTATTAACAAGATCCACTTTTTCATCACTTTAAAATTTATGTTCACACAAAAACTGCAATTTCTATGCCATGAAAAAAGAGAAACGAAAGGGATAATAATCAACCTGTTACCACCTTCAAACCAACAATGGAGGCAATGAGCGTGCTGATAAAGAACAAACGCCAAAATCCCATGGGTTCATGAAAAAAGAAAATCCCCATTAGTACCGTGCCGACAGCTCCTATTCCCGTCCAAACGGCATAAGCTGTGTCGATTGGAAGACTCTGACTGGCCTTGTAAAGCAATAACATGCTGATGGTGAGACTGAGCAAAAAACCTCCCAGCCACCAATAAGATTCAGGAGCTTGAGTCGCCCTCGCTTTAGCAAGGCAACTGGCAAAAGCCACCTCGAATAAACCTGCAATAATGAGTAAAAACCAGTTCATAACGCAAAAGTACAAAAATCACAGCAGCTTTTGTAGTTGTGGTGTTCTTCTAACACTATCAGCTACTATTATTCTCTGTGAAAGAACATATTTGTATACTATTGTTTGTTATAAAAGAACATTTTATATCTTTGCAATAAACGAGATCTAATGGATAAACAAGTATTACAAAACATTGTCATTGATCAGAAGGAACTCTTTTCCAGCAGGGCTGGTCTGATTGAGCGAGATGTTATGTTAGACAAATTTCTTACAACAAATCAGGTGGTCGTAATATCTGGTGTAAGGCGCTGTGGTAAATCATCCTTACTTTCCATCATTAAGAATCGCCTTGAATTGCAGGAGAGTGAATTTTGTTATTTAAATTTTGATGACGAGCGAATTACAGCTGAAATAGGCGTTTTGAGCGATCTGTATGCCATTCATTTAGAATTATATCGTAAAGAACCGGTCTTCTTTTTTGACGAAATTCAATTGGTTGATGGTTGGGAGAAGTTTGTAAACAGGATGTACGAACAGGGGCGAAAGGTTTATGTAACCGGTTCGAACGCCCGCTTGCTGAGTTCCGAAATATCCACTTCTCTTACAGGCCGGACAAAGGTGTTGGAATTATTTCCATTTTCGTTTGCAGAGTTTATGAGGTTCTCGGGTAGGTCATACGACATGCAGAAACTTTCAGTGCGTCAGTTGTCGCTACTGAAAAACGATATGAACACCTATCTTTCACAAGGCGGCTTTCCGCTTATACTCAAAGAAAATGATATTGAACTGATAAACAGCTGGTTTCAGGATATTCTTTATCGGGATATTGTGGCCCGTTATCGGATCACTTCAGTAGCCGAAGTCAGACAGATTGCACTTTACTTAGCCTCAAATATCGGGAAAATTTTTTCGTATGCTACTTTACAAAGCATATCGGGTATAAAAAGTGTTAGTTCTGTGAAAGACTATCTGCATTATTACGAGTCGAGCTATCTGTTTTTTTACCTGAGAAAATTTGATTACTCGGTTAAAAAACAGATCATGAATTCACGAAAGGTCTATACAATTGATAATGCTGTTGCAATAAGAATAGGTTTCCGATTTTCAGAAAATTCAGGCAGACTGATGGAAAATGCCGTTTTCATTGAGTTAAAACGCCGTAACAAAGATGTTTTTTATCATGCCGGTAAATATGAATGTGATTTTTTGGTAACAGAAAACCTCACTGTTGTGGAAGCCATACAAGTTACTTATGAATTAAAAGAAGTGAATATCAAACGTGAAATAAACGGACTGAAAGAAGCAATGCAACAGTTTAATATTTCACATGGTAGCATAATCACTTTTGAACAGGAGAATTACGCAATTGAATTACCTGCAAATATTGAGATAATACCCTTGTATAAATGGCTTACGAGAGGTTAAGGGGTTTAAAAGTTAGAGTTGACACAGCCGAATCTGCCAGACCAAAGTCCAAAAGTTGATTTGTTGATTCGTTGATTTGTTGGTTTAGAGTTTAGGATTTAGAGTTTAGGGTTGGTGCATAATATTCTAATTTATAAATCTTTAAATACCAAAGACAATAGCAAAAGTTGATTTGTTGATTCGTTGATTTGTTTATTTGTTGACAGAATATCCTGCCGTTAACAATTCAGTCTCATAAGCAAGTCCTGAAGTTTTTGCTTTGAATCCTTGAATCCTCAAACCAGAAAGCCTTCGGGTCGAATCTTTGAATCTATAAATTTTCCTTAACCTAAAAAAAAACTTGACAAATGTTTTCTTTGGTTGTATCATTGTATTTTAATTAACTAATTATTTAGTTATACAACTATAACAATAGTCTATGAAAGAATTAACAAAAGCCGAAGAGCAAATTATGCAGGAACTGTGGGAGCTGAAACAGGCCTTTGTGCACGATATCATCGATCGCCTGCCCGAACCTAAACCTGCCTACAACACCGTTTCGACAATTGTACGAATTCTTGAGAAAAAGGGCTTTGTTGGTCATGATGCTTTTGGCAAAACACACCGCTACCATCCACTTATCGAAAAGAAAGTGTATTCCAAACATCTTGTCAAGGGCTTGATGAGCAATTATTTCAGCAACTCTTTTCATCAGCTGGTTTCGTTTTTCTCGCATGAAAAAACACTTACACTAACTGAGCTGGAAGAGATCAAACTGATGATAGAAGAAGAAATCCGTAAAAAAGAATCAACCTAAAGCGATCAGATCATGGAACTCTTTGTCGGTTATATGCTGCGGGCTTCCGTTTATTTGCTTCTCTTTGCAGTGGCATATAAAATCATGCTGAGTCGTAAGGTTAACCCCTCTTTTAATCGCTTTTTTCTGCTGGGTTCCGGTTTTTTTTCCTTAGTGCTTTCACTGCCGCACAACATCGAATTGGCTCTGAATTCATCTGAAAATTCGTTAAGTACAACTTATACACTTCCCGAAATCATTATTACAGCTACAACGGGTTACAGCCAAACAGCGGGTCATATTGCTACAGGTATTAGCGCTGTACCTCCTGCACGCTGGCTGCTGCTGATTCTGAGTTTTGGAATGGGGGCCCTGTTATTGTGGCAGTTAAGTCGTTTACTTATGATCATCATCCGTTTCAAAGGTAGAAAACATCAAGGTCTGACACTCATCGAGCTACCCTATGAAACGCCACCATTTTCGTTTTTTCATTGGTTTTTTGTTCCTCAAAAAGCCTTAAATGTTGCTGAATTTGAAACCATACTGGCTCACGAAAAGGCTCATTTTCGGCGACTGCATTCGGTAGATGTGATATTCTTCGAGTTGCTGCGCATTTTGTTCTGGTTTCATCCTGCCTTTTATTATTTACGGCATGAACTTCGTGCAATGCATGAATTTGAAGCTGACAGCATCGTTCTCGCTCAGCACGACAAAACTGCTTATCAGCAAAGTCTGCTTACAATTCACCTCTCCGGAGGTTTGATACCTGTTACAAATCCTTTTAATGTTTCACTGATAAAAAAAAGAATGCTTATGATGAATCAACAAAAGTGGCAGAAACCGGCCCGTAACTGGTTTAAAATCATGTTTCTCATGCCTTTTGTGCTGACTGCTGTGGTAATACAGTCGTGCCAGATGAATTCAACAGAAACGACTTCCTCCGATGCAAAAGAGAGTCAGGCTGTTGTTGCAGAGTATGTTGCCGATGTGGTTAAGACAGAAGAATTAGCAACTGTTACATCCGATTCCATTACTGATGAGGTTTTCACCGTGGTTGAGACAATGCCTGAGTTTCCCGGAGGTGGAGAAGCAATGATAAAATTTATGGTTTCCAACATCCGATATCCGGAAAGTGCCCGAAAAGACACTGTTCAGGGAAAAGTATTTGTCAATTTCATTGTCGACAAAAACGGGAAAGTGTCCAATGTCAAGGTGATACGCGGCATCGGTCATGGGTGTGATGAAGAAGCTGCTCGTGTAGTGGCTATGATGCCAGACTGGACTCCTGGTCAGCAACGTGGCAAAAACGTAAATGTCAGCTTTAATCTACCGGTTACCTTTAAACTTAATTAGTTACATTATTTTTTTGTTTTGTATAACTAATTTTTTAGTTGATTATTAGAACAAAAAACGCTCAATTGACAGGCTTGAATGGCCTGTCAATTTTTTTATGTAGAGCCAAATCACTGCAATTTGGAGCATTTATCCGTCATTTTTTGCGAAATTTGCAGCCTGATTTTATTTTGAGACAAAAAACATGGAACAATACCAATTACAACTACTTCAAACCGTGGCAGTCATTGCCTTCCTGTTAATTATAAAGGTGCTGTTGCGTTTCATTGTCAATAATATTGTGCTTAAATTTCATTTTGCACCCGAACGAAAACGCATCATTTCAAAAATTATCAACCTGTTAATCTTCCTGGTTGGTATCATTCTTTTAACAGCCATTTGGGGTGTCGATTCCCAACAGGTGACGCTGTACATCACTTCTGCTCTAACTATATTAGGTGTCGGGTTTTTTGCCCAATGGTCCATATTATCGAACCTGACTTCAAGTATGATTTTGTTTTTTAACCACCCTGTACATATTGGTGGTCGGATAAAAATCCTTGATAAAGACTACCCTATAGAAGGTGTAGTTGAAAACATCTCGTTGTTTTTCATGTATATACGAACCGAAAATAACGGATTGGTAACCATTCCAAACACGATTGTATTGCAGAAAACTATTGCCCTGGAAGATGACCGACCGGAAGAATAAATCCTGCAGAACTTCGTTTTAAAGATATCACCAAATTGCAGAATTGGGATGAAAACCTCTTGTAATCTGCTGAAATCCGGTCACTATTTTTTTTCGGTGTGGTCAGGCTCTTCAGGAATCAACTCATCCAGCCTGCCTTCCCTCATCAGCTGATCGTTGTAATATTTGCGATTGCGCTCAAGTCTTCGCTGCAGTCGTGCCATGTCATTGAAAAGGTCGTAAAGGGTTTGAATAGGTCCTTTGAAAGTCATAGGCGCAGGTCGCACATACAACAATATATCTTTTAATTCATCCGTGACATCGGTCAGATTCACGGGTTTAATGGGTTTCATATGCACAAAAAGGTGTTTGAAAGTCGGCCAGTCGTAAAACGAACGAACCACTACTTCCTCCATCATCACTGTATCTTTATGCAGCAAAACAGTCCATGGCTTTCCTTCTTCATGATCGGTATCACGATATTTCCTAATGCTGTATCCATAGCCTATCACACTGAAATAAACAGTGTCAATCGCTGTTCCGCGAAGAATAAAACTGCCGTCACTATCGCTGATTGTGCCGCTGCGTGCCATCCTGCTGATGATATGTACATTCTTCAACGGCAGCAAACTATCAGCTGAAATCACCTGACCTTCAATCCAGATGCGCTCTTGCTGGGCAACAAGACTCACCGAAGCCAGCATTAAACAGAGTATGATAACAGGTATACGCACATATTTAAATTGAATGGCGAAAGTAAGACGACTTTGTCAATACCACCTCATTTGCTTGTTTAAAAATTGTTAAAGTGTTTAAAATCAATTTCTTTGAAAGATTTTTATCAGCAATTGTTTCTTATTGCTTTTTTGTAACTTCGCCCTTTCAAAGTTCTGATGATACAAAACGAAGAAATTTATACCAAACGACGGCTTACAGGCTCTTACATTACTTCGGTTGTAAGTATTTCCCTTGTGCTTTTCACACTGGGCATGTTTGGTATTATCGTTCTCAATGCCAGCAAATTATCCGATCTCATTAAAGAGAATATCGGCTTTGAAATCATCATGAAAGAGGGCGTTCGTGAAGCGACAATCATTCAGATGCAAAAAATGCTTGATGCCAATCCCCATGTCAAATCCACGTATTACATAACGCGCGAAGAAGCTACAAAGCGCCTGGCGCAGGATTTGGGAGAAGACTTCATCCAATGGCTTGGCAACGACGAAAATCCATTGCTCCCTTCCATTGAAGTGAAATTCAGGGCCGACTGGGCAAATTCGGATAGTCTTCGGATGATCGAACAACGTTTGCTTCAGAATTCAGATGTTAAAGAGGTTTATTATCAAAAATCGCTTGTGGATTTGATTAACCAAAACATCCAACGGATTGGACTGGTGCTGTTTGTGTTTGTACTCCTGCTTCTCATAATTGCTATCGCGCTTATAAACAACACAATCCGCCTGACAGTTTATGCCCGCAGGTTTCTTATACGAAGCATGCAACTGGTTGGAGCTACTGAGGGTTTCATCCGTAAACCCTTCATCATCACCGCTATGATTCAGGGTTTCATTGGAGCTGTATTTTCGCTGCTGTTGCTTTCTGGGATGTTGTATCTGGCGCTTCAAAGTATACCCGAACTTGAACAGTTACAAGATAGCACCATGATTGCTTTTCTGTATGGAAGCATATTACTTCTTGGTGTTCTTCTCACTGGTTTTTCTACTTTTTTCGCCTTGCGGAAATACCTGCGAACGCGCACTGACAAGCTTTTTGTTTAGTGTAAGGTGATTTACCCGCTTAACGGATTAACGGAAGAACAACTCTAAAAGTTTCATTTGTCTTTTCGAATACAGGTGTCTTACACGCAAACAACCGATACCTTTCCGTTATGTTTTGTAACCCCAGCCCTGTGGAGGCTTCGGTAGTTGTTTTTGTCTGTATTCTGTTTGTTACTATGATCTCATTTTCAGTACAATCGATCTTCAATAACAAAGGTTTGCTTTTTGAGGCTACATTGTGTTTCAGGGCATTCTCGGCCAACATCTGAAGGGTCATGGGCGGAATTTTACTGTCACGGATGGCTTCGCAGCTATGTATCTCGGTCACGAAGCTGGAGCCATAACGTTTCTTCTGAAGAAAAAGATAGGTTTCAAGCAATTTCATTTCTTCTTCAAGTGTAATCAATGTGGCATCACGGTATTCAAGAATTTGCCTGAAAAAGTCACTAAGTTTTTCAACATATCCTATTGCTTCGCCTCCCTGCTCTTCAATCAATGCGATTAGCGTACTGAAGCTGTTGAAAAGGAAATGAGGGTTTACCTGACTTCGAAGGTTACGGTATTCGAACTCCGATTTCTCACGTAATATTTGCTGACGGGCATTGATTTTACGCTCACGTTGCCGCATCCAGCCAACGATAAAAGCAAGCATTCCAAGCACCGCCATTGCAATGACCCACCATTGCTGCCACCAGGGCATCTGAATAAAAAATTTCAGAAGGATGCCTTTATCGGCTGTAACGCTGTCTTTTTCATGGATCTCCACTGAATAGCTGCCAGGTTGCAGATTTCCGAAATGCAATGTCTGATCGCGTGTTTCAAACTGTGTAGACTCTTGTCCTGTTAAGGTCACCTCAAAACGTAGTTGTTCCGGTTGTGGATACCAGAGTCCTGCATACGAAATGCTGATTTGTCGCTGATCGTGCTTCAATCGGAGGGGAGCTTCAAAATCGAGTGCCTCCAGATTTGCTGTTAACAGACGAAGGCGCAGCAGCGGTTTCCTGTTGGCCAGATCGCTGATAGATTCCAAACGCAGGATACCTTCGTTGGTACCAATGAAAACCACACCTTCATTATTGGAAGTGATAACGCCCAACCCACTCTGGGCAGCAGGCAATCCATAGTGGTTGCTGCCGTGGAAAATTGTCTGATCCCAGACTTTGATGAGATCAAATCCATCGTAGCCCACTGCCAGCAAATAAGGCGTGTTTGTTTGAAGTAAGGAGGTGATCGTATTTGAACTAAGTCCCTGATTAGTAGTAAACGACTGCAATCCATCGCTACTCCATCGTAGCAAACCTTTCCCCGGCGAAGCCATCCAAATGGCACTATCAGCTGCTTCTGTCAGCGTATAAAAAACCTCATTATGTAAGCTGTCGGGAAGTACTTCGATGAGTTTTCCTTTGTCAAGCATCTGAATTCCATTACCATCGGTTGCAAACCAAACCCTTCCGCGACTGTCGGTGAGTATAGCGTAAATGTAATTACTCCCCAGCATCTTTACTTCCTGCGATTCAAACCGAAGGCTATGGTCGGGCTGTAGCTTTGCGAGTGAAGCCCCTCCCAGAGTAGCAAACCAGATATCGTTTCCTTTTCCGCTGATGGAGAGGATATTGTTGTTGATCAATCCATCGTTTTCAGTATAATTTTTCCAGCTCTTCGCATTGGGGTCATAGGCGAACACTCCTTTATCAAGTGTTCCCATCCAGATAACACCATAAATATCCTCATAAAGGCAGGAGGCAAAAAAACCTCCGGAAGTAGCGCCCGGCTTCAGTTGTACAACTTTACTATGACCTTCGATGAGGTTTTCGGTCATAAACACCCCCGTTTCGGTACTCCACCACAACCTGCCTTTCCTGTCAACAAGTATAGCGGTGGTGGCCTTAGTTGTAAACCCTCCAATACTGGCAAATAGCTCCATCTGTCGGCCAGCGGTCCAAACCAGCCGGTCGTTTCCTGCAACCCAAAAACCCCTCAGCTGACTTTTTACCAGAGCGATGCTGCGCTCGGGAAGGTCTTGATCTTCTGTTGCAGGCCAACACATAAGTTGTTCATTTGAAAGTTGGAAGGCAATGATTCCATGCGTTGCGCTGCTAATCCACAGGTAATCATCAATTTCCAGCAAACCAGTCACAGGTCCTTTATCCCAGCCATCGGCAGCAGCATACTGAATAAGTTTTTCATGATCGATATCATAGGAACAAAAGCCGCCGTCGTGAAAGCCAAGCCAAAGAATGTTTTGAGTATCGAGATGCAGGCGGGTCACAATCAGATCGGGTAGACCATTGGTCTGATCAATAACCTGAACCCTAATTCCATCGCTTTGCCGTGTTATTTTAACCAACCCTGCATCGGTACCAGCCCACAAATTTCCGGCGTCGTCTCTCTGAAGGTCATAAATAAAGTCATCCGGAAGTGAAGATAGCTTTGTGCTTCCAGTTTGCTCTTGTGAATCCATTATGGAAAAGAGTCCCTGTCCGTAGGTCGAAACCCACAGGATATCCTCCTGAAGCTCGATATCGGTAACCGCCGCCTCAGTGTCGGTAATAAAACGTGCCGGTTTCATCGTTCGCAGTTCCTCCCAGCAAAGAACACTGCCATTGTTCAGACCTGCATATAGTTTCATATTGCAGGTTTGCACCACTGTAACTTCGGCATGACGCAAGCTGTCGGGGAAAGGCAAGGCTGTATAACTTAAGCCATCAAACAGGTAAACCGCCCCTAGTGTCCCTATAAAAACAAAGCCTTCTGGATTCTCGGTCATGCAGCTGATTTTTTTTCCATCGATCTTATAACCCGGAAAAAAACTACGCGTAAAAAGTTGATGAGCCATCACTTGTTGAGCAAGTAAAAGCAGCATCAGCGGCAGTATATACAATACCGTGCGTTTCATTACCGGAGCAGTTGTTTTCGGGATGTGGCTGGTTTCATCGGGTTCGTTCAGTTATTGGCGCGCATCACAGCATCAACTGTCACCTGTATTTCAGGCGCGATCTTTTTTGAAACGACCTTAGGAATCCGTATGGCATGATCTTCCAGAAAGACACTGAAATCGGCTTTTACGCTCAACTGTCCTTCTTCATATGTGAGTACAGCCTTGATAATACGTTCTGTTTTTACTCCATGCAGATCGAGGATGCCCTTTGCTCTAACCGTCTGCGTTGTTCCATTCACCGGCAAAGGCTGTTCAATAATTTTCCCTTTGAAAGTTGTCTGAGGAAAGGTTTTAGTTTCCATATAGTTCTCGTGAAAATGTTCTTGCTGCAATGGACTGTTAAATCCTTTGAAACTGACGTTGTCGAGAACGAAAAGAAAACTGCGCTGTTCGAGGTCAATAGCCCCTTTGAGGGAGGCTGACGATGCCCGGATGATTTCCAGCGGTGCTTCGGAAACAAAACGGATACTGCCTTTCTCAGTCACAAAGGTTGTTTTTTGTTGAGCAATAAGATCACTTGCCGGCCAATAAAGCAGCGCAATAAGCCACAAAAAAACGATCAACCTGCCTTTCTTTCCGCTCATTCCTGCAAAAGAATTTTAATGCGTACAGGATTATGATCGCTGTGAACAAAACCCAGGTCGATGGCTTCCATATCTACCACACTTATATTGGGTGATGTAATGAAAAAATCAATGGTAGCCGTTGCGTTATCTCCTTTAATATATGATTGATGGAGTGCGCGGTTCGTTGGTACTGACCTGTCGAAATTAAACTTCCAGCCTTCGGGCAGGAAAGAAGCATCAAACTTTACAGCAGCTGCCTCGTGGCGATGACCATTGTAATTATCTGAAGGGATAAAAACAGGAGGATTCATATTCCAGTCGCCACCGGCTATCACATAATTTCCCAACTCATATTCCCGTTGCATTTTGTCACGAATCACTGCAAGTTCCTGATCCATAAGACGCTGATTATCTACAAAAGCTGAGTTATGGGTATTGAGTACAATAAGTTCGCGTCCTGGTGCGATGGTAAACCGCAACTCAATGAAGCAGCGGTCGAGCAAGAACATCCTGTCGGGCCAACCCGCTATCAAAGGATATGCATAACGGCGGCTCAGCCGTGGTGAAAAAGCAGATAAACTCATCATCCCTGCCCGCACCTGACCCATAGGCGATGTGACAGGCACCGGCACAAAGGGCACTTCATAGTTGATAGCTGTTACATAATTGAAATCAGACAGCGTGTGCGCCAGCTCGGAGCTTTGATCCAGTCCATAAGTGCGGTTGGCTTTGAAATCTACTTCCTGAAAAAGCCAGAAGTCGGCTGTTTTCTCACTGCTGATGAATGCTTTGATACCTTCGAGATAGCGTTGCATCTCAGGCAAAGTGCTGCGACTTTTCTTTCCTCCGTCGTAAAAGAAGTCCATCTCTTTTCCAAGTCCTGCATAGCCAATGTTCCAGCTGATGAGCTCAAATGAGTTGCCGTTAATCGGACGGTTTGTTTTATGAATCACCTGCAGTTCCTCAACTGCCTCAGGCAGATAGTCTTTCGAATTGATATAAAAAAGAAAGACCCCCAGGATGAATATTACGGTGACAACACTACCCAGTATTATTTGAAGCATACGTTTAAGGATTTTCATACGGCATTGATTAAAATGTGCGCATAAAAATAGTTTTTTTTCTAATGAGCCCGATTTTTAAGTTGATTTGTTTAGGTGTTAAGGTGCTGAATTCAAAATTGAACGTTTCATACATTTTATCATACCACAAAATTCAAACACCTAACCCCCACCACCTTACACCTAACCTTTATCCCCCTTTTTTCTTCAGCACGATTCGAAAAGTTGTGCCTTCGTTAAGGACCGAACTTCTCACAAATATCTTTCCTTTGTGATAGTCGTTGATGATGCGTTTCGCCAGTGTGAGTCCTAGTCCCCACCCACGTTTCTTACTCGTATAACCTGGCTTGAACACAGCCGTAAGCTCCGACTTTGCAATACCTTTGCCGGTATCCGAAATATCGATAATCACCTGATTGCCTTCTGTTTTCACCGCAATCACAATCTTACCCTGACCATTCATGGCATCGATGGCATTCTTGCACAGGTTCTCGATCACCCACTGAAAGAGGGCCTCGTTCATGGGTAGGATGATGCGCTCCTGGAGTGGTGCCTGTAAGGTATAACTGATCTTTTTTGATGTACGAGGCCGCAGGTACTCCACCGTTTCTTCGAGCAGTTTTATTAAATCAGCATTTTCAAGCACTGGTGTCGATCCAATTTTGGAGAATCGTTCCGTGATAGTCTCCAGTCGTTCCACATCTTTTTCCATCTCCCTGATGCCTTCGAAGTTGCTGTCTTCCATCTTCAGCAATTCGATCCAGGCAATAAGACTCGATAAGGGTGTGCCAATCTGGTGAGCTGTCTCCTTGGCCATTCCAGCCCACACCTGATTCTGTTCTGCCTTGCGTGCATAGCTGAAAAGCAGGTAGGCAATAAGCAGAAAAAGTGCGATGATAAGAATTTGCATCAACGGGAAAAACTGCATCTTGAGCAACAAAGGCGAACTTTTATAAAAGATCAGTGTCTTACCCTGATCAAGAAAGGTAATTTCTATAGGTGTATTTTCAGAGCGCATCAGAGCAATCTGCTCTTGCCAGAAAAGGCTGTCTTCATCTCCTGCAACATTCAGATTGCCAAACTGAAGCACATTACTACCGGTACTATCGGTAATGATTACCGGAACGCTGGAGGCGTTGGAGGCAATATCGATCAGGAAAGAACTCACCAAATCGTCAAGTACGCGCTTCAACTCACTGAAAATGATCGACTCTCTGTAATAAAGCAGCTGACGTGTGTCGCTGATAGGGATAGGGCTATAAGCCGAAAACGACTCTTTCAGCTCACCATCAAACACAGTCTGACTCTCATACCGCTTATCTACATTCTGTCTTTCGAGAATGTTTCCGTTCTGATCAACGATAAGCACCGGGATGCTGGTGTTGTTGCTGATGATTTCGAGGTAAAAGGTAAACTCTTCTTCCAGCGAACCATACAACACCTTTTGGTAAGTCTTGGCCAACAGTTCCACCCTGTCACGCTCCTGTTTACGAAGGGCAACAAAAAACTCTTCCTGATACTTCATCAAACTCGCCCGACGCTCAACTGCATCGGCCCAAGTACGCACCTGATTGCGTTCTTCGTTGGCAAACTGATTCACAAGATCGTTGGTATAATAGATCGATGCGCTGATGATGATCAGTGCGATTGTGGCCAACACAATTTTCCAACGTTTTTTTCGGCTGTAAAGATTCACTCTAGCGGCATTTTTTTACACAACGGATCTTAAGCCGTAAAAGTATAACTATTCCTTAAATTGGCCATATCCTGCAAACTACTACCTTATTACAAGTGTTTTCATTCGTAAAAATGCGGTATTTATAAATTATTAACATCCTTTTTGTGGTTTAACCTTCAAATGAAGGCCTTACTTTTGGCTGTTTTTTCAAAAAAACTATCTTTGCAGTTAAAGCTAAAAAGTGCCCAATCGGGCCGGTATCAATTCAATTCCATTTTATATGAAACATGTATCAATGACCGGTGTTAAACATTTACACCTTATTTTATTAGGTATTATGATGACAGCTACCCTTATGGCTCAAAAGCCACCTACCATTCCAATGGAAGACTTTTTTAAAAATCCTGAAAAATCTTCCTTCAACATCAGCCCCGACGGAAAATATATTTCCTACATGGCTCCATACGAAAGCCGTATGAACATTTTCGTTCAGAAAGCAGGAAGCGACAAAGCTACCCGCATCACTTCGGAAACCGACCGCGATATCGCCGGCTACTACTGGGCCAACAATAGTCGTATACTGTTCCTGAAAGATAGTGGCGGTGATGAAAATTTTGCGCTTTACGGTGTTGACATGAACGGCAAAAACGCTAAATGTCTCACCTGCTTCGAAGGTGTGCGCACACAGATTATCGACGACCTCGAAGATCAGCCTGATTTCGTTATCGTAGGACTTAACAAACGTAACGCCATGGTCTTCGATCCATATCGCCTCAATATAAACACTGGTGAGCTGGTAATGCTGGCCGAAAACCCGGGTAACATTCAGGGCTGGATGACCGATCACGAAGGTAAACTGCGCGTGGCAATTGCCATTGTCGACGGTGTGAACACACAGATTCAATACCGCGACAGCGAAGAAGAGGAGTTTCGTCCTATCCTTACCACCAGCTTCAAAGAATCTCTCAGCCCTGAGTTTTTTACCTTCGATAACAAAAAACTCTATGCCACCTCCAACCTCGGCCGCGATAAATCAGTAGCCGTCATCTTCGATCCTGCTACCGCTACCGAAACAGAAGTGCTTTTTGCAAATGACGAATACGACCTCTCAGGTATGAGCTACTCCCGCAAGCGCAAAGTGCTGACTGCTGCAAGCTATGTCTCATGGAAAAGAGAACGTCATTTCTTTGATGATCAAACAAAAAACATGTTTTCTCAACTTGAACAAAAGCTCCCGGGCTATGAAATCTCTGTTTCATCGTCCGATAAAGCCGAAGAAAATTTCATTGTACGCACATACAGCGACAAATCACTCGGAGCTTATTATTTTTATAACCTCGGCAAAAACAGTCTGACGAAAATTCAGGAAGTTAGTCCATGGATTGATGAAACGCAAATGGCCGATATCAAACCCATCAGCTACCGTGCCCGCGACGGTAAAATCATCCATGGCTACCTCACACTCCCAAAAGGTGTCGAAGCCAAAAATCTTCCTGTAGTTGTTAATCCTCACGGAGGTCCATGGGCCCGAGACAACTGGGGTTTCAACCCTGAGGTTCAGTTCCTGGCCAACCGCGGATATGCAGTTTTACAGATGAACTTCCGTGGCTCAACCGGTTATGGTAAAGATTTCTGGCAATCAAGCTTTAAACAATGGGGTCTCAACATGCAGAATGATATCACCGATGGCGTGTACTGGCTCATTCAGGAAGGTATTGCCGACAAAGATAATATTGCCATTTATGGTGCCAGCTATGGAGGTTATGCTACGCTTCAGGGCCTCGTCGTAACACCTACTCTTTATGCTGCCGGCGTTGATTATGTTGGAGTGTCGAACCTCTTCACTTTCATGCAGACCATCCCCCCTTACTGGAAACCTCTGCTCGATATGATGTATGAAATGGTTGGTAATCCCGAAACCGACAAAGTGCAGTTCGAGGCAACATCCCCTGCCCTAAATGCTGACCGAATCATGGCCCCACTCTTTGTGGCTCAGGGAGCTAAAGACCCTCGCGTAAATATTGCGGAGTCGGATCAGGTGGTGGCTGCCATGAAAAAAAGAGGTATCGAAGTGGAATATATGGTCAAAGACAACGAAGGTCATGGTTTCTATAACGAAGAAAACCGCTTCGATTTTTATCGTGCAATGGAGAAATTCCTTGCCAAACACCTGTTAACTAAATAATTGAAGTGTTATAACTGATACAAAAGGTTGTCCTTTAAAAGGGCAGCCTTTTTTTATGCCATTCGTGTATCTTTGCTAAAAAAAGCTATGAAGCGTATTTGTGTTTTTTGCGGAAGCAGTATGGGGCAGTCTCCAGTCTACCGTGAGGCCGCCGCCTCATTGGGTCGTCTGCTTGCCGAAAAGGGTATTGGTCTTGTTTATGGAGGAGCAAATGTAGGCCTCATGAAGGAATTAGCCGATGCTACCCTCGCCGCCGGAGGTAAGGTAATTGGTGTTATGCCCCATCAGCTCATCAGTAAAGAGATAGCCCATCCCGACATCCATCAGCTTCATGCCGTAACAAGTATGGCCGAACGAAAGGATTTGATGGTCAGCCTTTCAGATGCTTTTATTGCACTCCCTGGAGGCTATGGAACACTTGATGAATTGTCGGAAATTCTTACCTTCAACCAACTGCGTATCTCAGATAAACCGCTGGGATTACTTAACATCGAAGGTTATTTCGATCTGCTGCTTCGCTTTTTCGATCGCGGAGTAGAAGACGGCTTCGTACGCAAAGAACACAGGCAGAACCTTATTGTCACCCATAATAATGAGGAAATGCTCACTCTTCTCAACAACTGGAAACCGGTCGAGACAACCAAATGGATCGCCGATATCCGTCAGGAGAGCCAAATCTGAAACAGAAAACCATACTGACTTTATAATCCTTGTAAACAGGATAATAAACTTAACATATGCATGAATAACACCCCCAAAACTCAGGCCTCAGGTAAACGAAAAATAATCGGTATCACAGGCACTCTCGGCGCAGGAAAAGGTACCATTGTTGATTATCTGGTACAGCAAAAGGGATTTTCACATTACTCTGTGCGTTCTTTCCTCGTTGAAGAGATAAGTCGCAGAGGACTAACAGTCAATCGCGACAGCATGACCTCTGTTGCTAATGAATTACGCGCCAGCCACTCACCCAGCTACATCACCGATCAGCTGTACCTTCAGGCTGCCGAAAACCAGCAGTCGTGTATCATCGAAAGCATACGTACACCCGGCGAGATTGCCTCACTTCGTAACAGACAGGGATTCCTGCTTTTGGCTGTTGATGCAGACCAGCACTTGCGTTACGAGCGTATTACATCCCGAAAGTCGGAGACCGATGCCGTCGACTTTGCCACCTTTCAATCCAATGAAGCGCGCGAGATGCACAGCACCGATCCTAATCACCAAAACCTTGCTGCCTGCATCAGAGAAGCAGATTTTGTTCTGCAAAACAATGGCAACATGAATGATTTACATGCACAAATAGAAGAAATCCTCCAACAAATTCAGTGATATGTCAAACGCTCCAAACCCTCATCACCTGCGTCCCAGCTGGGATGAATACTTTCTTCGTCTTGCCGATACTGTTGCAAGCCGCGCCACCTGCGACCGTGGCCGTAGTGGCTGTGTGATAGTCAAAGACCGTCAAATCCTTGTGTCAGGCTACGTTGGTTCACCACGCGGACTGGCTCACTGCGATGATGTCGGTCACCTTTTCAAAAAAGTCATTCATGAAGATGGCAGCGTAACCCAGCATTGTGTTCGTACCGTACATGCCGAACAAAACGCTATCACTCAGGCTGCCCGACGCGGCATTGCCCTCGATGGCAGCACCCTTTACTGCCGTATGACTCCCTGTCGCACCTGCGCCATGCTCATCATCAACTGCGGCATCGTGCGCGTGGTTTGTGAAAAGAAATACCATGCCGGGGCAGAATCCGAAGCTATGTTTGCTGAAGCAGGCATTCAACTTTGTTTCGCCAGCGAAGAAATACAACAATACGAGAAACAGTAAAAAATAAACTTTCGCAGGTTAAAATATTTTCGGGATTGTGATGAAATAAAAGCTGTGCAAATCGGATAAAACATCAGCCGAACGCCTGAATGACCTGCATCTTGGTATATTAACCTGAAAAAATATTTTACAACAAAGACTTAGCACCTTTCAACACTGCATTGACTGATCTTAAAAAAACTTTTAAAAAATACCCTAAAAAAATTGCTTTTCTGTACACTTCGAGTAATTTTGCTACTCATATGAACCTGTTTTTCGTTACCAATTGGCAAAAAAAGGAAGTAAACAACTAAATATCAACAGCATGAATTAATGCTTCAAGTTGTCCGAAACTTGAAAAACAAAACCCCTTAACAGATGAAAAAAATCGCAATCATAGGTCTTGGCTACGTAGGCCTCCCCCTCGCCGTCGAATTCGCTAAAAAACGTGCTGTCGTCGGTTTCGATATCAAACCCGAACGTATCAAAGAACTCAACGAAGGCCACGACCCAACCCTGGAAGTTTCGGATGATGACCTTAAAGCTGTCATTGTGGCTGGTCACCCTTCATCAAATACCAATACCGGACTTCATATTACCAATCAGCTAAATGCGATTGCTGACTGTGAAATCTATATTGTTGCTGTGCCCACTCCCACCGACAAGAACAACCGACCCGATCTCACTCCCCTGATTAAAGCCTCAGAAACTGTTGGTAAGGTACTCAAAGATGGCGACATTGTCATTTACGAGTCTACCGTTTATCCTGGTGCTACCGAAGAAGATTGTGTTCCTGTGCTCGAGCGCGTTTCAGGGAAGAAGATGAACGAACAGTTTTTTGTTGGTTATTCACCTGAACGTATCAATCCGGGTGATAAAGTACACACCCTTACCACTATAAAGAAAGTGACAAGTGGCAGCACCCCAGCCATTGGACTGGAGGTTGATGCCCTTTACAAAGAGATCATCACTGCAGGAACTTTTCTTGCTACAAGCATCAAAGTGGCCGAAGCAGCCAAAGTTATCGAGAACTCACAGCGCGACATTAACATCGCCTTCGTTAACGAGCTAAGTAAAATATTCAACCGCCTGGGTATCGATACGCTTGAGGTGCTTGAAGCTGCAGGTACTAAATGGAACTTCCTTCCCTTCCGTCCGGGTTTGGTAGGAGGGCATTGCATTGGCGTTGATCCCTACTACCTTGCACAGAAAGCCCAGGAAGTCGGTTACCACCCCGAAATTATCCTTGCCGGACGCCGCCTCAACGATGGCATGGGAGCATACGTGGCAGGTGAAGTAGTAAAGCTGATGCTCAAAGCAGGCAAGCCGGTCAAAAACGTTAAGGCACTTATGCTCGGTATCACCTTCAAGGAAAACTGTCCCGATATCCGCAACACCCGTGCCCTCGACATCTATCATGAACTCAAAACATACGGCATGGATGTCGACATCTACGACCCATGGGCCAGTCCTGAAGAGGTAAGGCATGAATACGGCCTTGAAATCCTTAACAAATATCCGCACCAAAATGGCTATTCAGCAATCATTTTAGCTGTCGCACATAATGAATTTCAAAAAATTGACATGACAGCACACAAAAATGACGGAGTGATAATCTACGATGTCAAAGGAATACTTCCTAAAGAAATTGTTAGCGCCAGATTGTAAGATTTGGAGATTTCTGATTTGAAAAATGGTATGGTTGAGGTTAAGGTTAAGCATGCTCCGGAGTCCCTCAACCTAAACCTCAGTTCTGCTTCAATTGAAAGAGTTCGTCATAAAATCAAACTATTTGGTAATCTGATATCATTGCTTAATTTTGGGAAACGATTGAGCTTATGAAAGAAAACTAAATTCTATACTTTAGCTTCAATCACATGAATGAGTTCGAAGCAATAAATAATTGATTTTAAATCTTTCACATTGAAAAACAAAAACCCTTACCTCATCCCATTCATCTTACTGACATCACTTTTCTTCTTGTGGGGATTTGCTCACAGCATTCTTGATGTCCTTAACAAACACTTTCAGGAAGTACTTGTGATCTCAAAAACAAGATCAGCTCTTGTTCAAACCGTTGTATATGGAGGATACTTCCTTATGGCATTGCCTGCCGGGCTATTCATCAAACGATTTGGATACCGGGGAGGGGTGGTCTTTGGGCTGTTGCTTTATGGAATTGGAGCTTTACTCTTTATCCCTGCCGGGAAAATTATGTCGTTCAATTTTTTCCTTTTCTCATTATTTGTAATCGGCTGCGGTCTTACTTTTCTTGAAACGGCCGCCAACCCTTATGTCACCGAATTAGGAGATAAAGATACTGCCTCAGGACGGCTCAATTTAGCACAATCCTTCAATGGCCTTGGTTGGATCATTGGACCGTTGGTTGGAGGGATGCTTATTTTTCAAGCAGATGGATCGCATGGCAACATTGCCTTGCCTTACACCATGATTGGCTTTGTGGTGCTTGCTGTAGCTTTCATTTTTATGCGGATCAAACTACCTGTAATCAGCTATGAGACCAATGCCACTCAGCAGGTTGTTTCTGCCTCGCTGTGGAAAAATAAACTTTTTGTATTTGGAGTCATTGCTCAGTTTTTTTATGTGGGTGCTCAAACAGGTATAAACAGCTTCTTTATAAATTACGTTACGGAGCTTAATCCAGGCATCAATTCACGGAACGCGGCATTTATTCTTTCTTTTGCCGGGATGGGGTTGTTTATGACAGGCAGGTTCCTTGGCAGCTGGCTTATGAACCGCTACCCTGCTCCTAAACTGCTGACTATCGCTGCAGCCGGGGCATTTCTCTGTATGTTAATTGTTGTGGCTGCTATTCCAAACCTGTCATTAGCGGCTTTGATAACAACTTACTTGTTTGAATCCATAATGTTCCCGACAATTTTTGCACTTTCGATAAGTGGACTTGGAGATCAAACCAAGAAAGGATCTTCTTTCCTGATTATGTCGATTGTTGGTGGTGCTATTGCCCCGGTACTAATGGGATGGATTGGAGAAACCAATATGTCACTCGGGTTTTTTGTGCCAATGGTTTCTTTTGTGATTATTTTTCTGTTTAGCAGGTATTTTTCCAAAAAATCGGTGGTGGCAGTGGTGTCATAACCGATTAATCGGAAACCATAAAAAAGGAACAAATTAATTCTTTACCCATAAACTAAATATTTCATCACGCTAAGAGGATAAGACGTAAAGTATTGAATATAAACACTTTAATGGCATGATGACGTTTTGTAATGAAATTTTGAGTTCTTGATAACTTTAACACCATTGTAGCTTTGCGGGTTACGGGATATTTCTGTGATTATTAAAGGATAAACAAACTTCTATGAAAAAAATCTTTGTTTCAGGTTGTTTTGATATGCTCCATTCGGGGCATGTGGCTTTTTTGGAAGAGGCTGCTCTTCATGGTGATGTGTATGTGGGTCTTGGTTCGGACCGGACGGTATTTGAGTTGAAGGGGCGGGCGACCATCAACCCTGAGGATGAACGGCTTTATATGATCAGATCGCTTAAGGCTGTTAAGCATGCCTGGATCAATACGGGTTCCGGCATCCTTGATTTTCTTGATGATTTTGAACGCGTTGGTCCTGATGCGCTGTTTGTTAACGAAGATGGTCATTCTCCCGACAAAGAAAGCTTTTGCAGGGACCGAAATATTGAATACATCATCAGTAAGCGTGTTCCAAAGCAGGGGCTTCCGGGACGCAGCACGACGGCATTGCGCAGAGAAGCAAGGATTCCTTACCGGATCGACCTCGCCGGTGGCTGGCTCGACCAACCTTATGTGAGCATTTATCATCCCGGGTCGGTGATCACGATTTCCATCGAACCCGACTATGAATTCAATGACCGTAGCGGTATGTCGACCTCCACGCGTAAGAAGGCGATAGAGCTTTGGCCGGTTCAGATCCCCGATGGTGATTATGAGAAATATGCCAAAATATTGTTTAGTTATGAGAATCCTCCTGGTTCTGATTATGTGAGTGGATCGCAAGATGCGATTGGGATCGTTTTTCCGGGGGCTAACTGTCTTCACTATATGCCAGGTAAGTATTGGCCATCGAAAACGGAAAGCATCCGCGATCCACATCTTCTGCAATGGCTCGAGGACCGCATATACCTGCTGGCGCTAAAGCCCAGGGAATCGGGCTTCAATGTGACCGATCAGGTTGATATCAGCACTCCTAAAGCTGCTGAACTGGCACGGGCGGCAACCTTGCTTTGGGAGAGTCTTCTGCGCAAGGATGCAGCTGCTTTCGGACAGGCGATGACTGACTCTTTCAAGGCACAGACCGCGATGTTCCCCAACATGACTAACCCTATGATTGAAAAAGTGATCAGCAGTCTGCCCGAAAGTGTTTTGGGTTATAAGCTGAGCGGCGCAGGAGGGGGTGGTTATCTTGTCCTTTTCTCGGAGACAGCAGTTGCCGATACGCTTCGGATCCGCATCAGAAATTAGTCGCCTATTCCTCAAAGATATTCACAATTGAAACCATAACATCCTGATTTTATGAAACGATATGCTCAAACCATCCTCCTAAGACCCGAGAAACGCGCCTACTATCTCGAGCTTCATGCCAATCCGTGGCCTGCTGTCATTGACAAAATTTATGAATGTAACATCCGGAACTACTCAATCTTTCTGTTAAACGACAGGCAGTTGTTTGCTTATTTCGAGTATGTTGGAAGTGATTTTGAGGCCGATATGCAGAAGATGGCTGCCGATGCTGAAACCCAGCGCTGGTGGGCCGAAACTGATCCGTGTCAGGAGTCGCCCGACCCCGAAGGTAAAAGCTGGTGGGTTAATCTTGAGGAGGTTTTTCATGCGTGAGAAGTGGTTTAGGGGTTGAGAGGTTTAGGAGATTAGGGAGCCACTGGTGTAAAAATCAGGCTCTGAGAAGTCAATTTGAAAATTTGAAAATTACTGTTAGGGAGAACACTTAACCTCTGGTTCGTTGATACAAGCCACTATTTGCATTTGGTTTACTATCGAAGTTGAACATAAGAAAAACAAAAAAATAACATTAGCACCTGATGGACTGGGAAGAGAAATTGCGGTTATCATGCCTCAAGAGATGCTGAATAAACACTACCGTCTGGGAGGATTCATTGATGATCCCCTGCCAAAAGGAACAGTTGTTAATAGCATAGAAGTTGCAGGAAATCAGGAATGGCTGATGCAGCAAGCACCCGCTATGGCTGTAATTGCTGTTGGAAACCCTCAGATCAGGAAACAATTGTATGAAAAACTGAATCAGGCAGGTATAGTCTTTCCCACCATTATTCATCCGGCTGCTCATCTTGATAGTATAAAGGACATCATTATTGGAGAAGGCACTTACATTGCAGCAGGTTGTATCCTCACCACAAATATCAACATAGGAAGATCCAACCTCTTACTTCCGGCGCTTAGCATCAGTCACGACACTACCACAGGCGATTTCTGCACCTTGATGCCGGGGGTACATATAAGCAGCGGTGCTGTGATAGGAAATAATGTCCTGATCGGCACCGCTGCCATAATTTCGAAACCCATTAATGTTTTGGACAATACTATTATCCCACCCTGGGCAATAGTACCTAATGTAACTGCTTAGCTACCATCGAAGGGTACGCATTCAGCTAATTAAATCATTTTCTGATTTACTTGTTACTCATCATACCTAAACTTCACCCCATTGAGGAGGTAATAAGTTTCGTAAATGACCAGGGTCTTAGCCTCGCAAATATCCAATTCAAATTCAAAAGCCACTTCCTCTTCCCCTGCATTGTCGTGAGTAATCTGTAAAACGACCTCACAGTCATAACCCTCAGGGTAGGTAATATAAGCTTCACTCCCTACTTCGAGCAGATCTTCCGGCAATAAATCGCCTTTTGTACCACTGGTATAGAGTCCGTACAGATCCGAACTCGTTTTATTGGTAATGGTAAGCGTTGTCTGAGCCATCGTAAAAGTTGAAGCAGCCAAAACGATGATAAGCGTTAAAATAAAAGTTCTCATAGTAAAATTGTTATTTAAAGATATGCGGCAAAACTATGACTATTTAGATTAAGTCCAAATAATTGGTAAAAAAAACATAGGAGGCTGAGGGGTTGATTTGTTGATTTGTTGATTTGTTTATTTGTTTATTTGTTGAGGACTGGTATAGAGTTTAGGGTTGATACGTATATATCGGCTGTACAAGACTAAATACCAAACCCCGGAGCATAATCAAGCCAAAGACTAAAGACAAAAGACTAAAGACAAAAGTTGATTCGTTGATCTATTTATTTGTTGAGGATTGGTTTAGAGTTTAGGGTTGACACGTAATATATTAACTTTCAAATGTTTATCTGCCAAATACTAAAGACCAAACCCCCGAAGCATAATCAAGCCAAAAGCTAAAAGCCAAACTTAGAATCCTTCAATTTAAATCCCTAATACGATTGTTCGTGCACTCCTGCAACTGCTCTTCCTGAGGGGTCGTTGAGTTTGCTGAACGAGGCATCCCATGCAAGCGCTTCGGGTGTGCTGCACGCAACAGAAGGTACCGATGGCACACAACTCGCTGCTGCATCCGAGGGGAAATGTTCACTGTAGATGCTGCGGTAATAGTATTCCTCCTTGCTCTGTGGTGTGTGTATCGGGAAACGGAAACGGGCCTGTGCCATTTCCTGATCAGTAACAAGCTCATTGACAAGCTTTTTAAGACTGTCGATCCAGTTGTAGCCTACGCCATCAGAAAACTGCTCCTTCTGACGCCATGCCACACTTGCAGGCAAATAATCTTCGAAAGCCTTACGTAAGATCCACTTCTCGATTTTACCTTTACCTGGCATCTTATCCTGTGGGTTGAGACGCATGGCCACATCCAGAAACTCCTTGTCAAGGAATGGAACGCGTCCTTCAACACCCCACGAGGCCAGCGACTTATTCGCACGGAGGCAATCGTAAAGGTGCAACTTGCTCAGCTTACGAACTGTCTCTTCGTGAAAGGCTGAAGCATTGGGAGCTTTATGAAAATATAGGTAACCACCGAAAACCTCATCAGCACCTTCACCCGAAAGTACCATTTTGATTCCCATCGACTTGATCACTCTGGCCAGCAGATACATTGGTGTTGAGGCCCTCACTGTGGTTACATCATACGTCTCGATATGATAAATCACATCACGTAAAGCATCGAGGCCTTCCTGAACGGTGAAGTTCACCTCGTGATGAACGGTACCGAGGTGATCGGCCACTTTGCGGGCAGCGGCAAGGTCGGGCGAGCCATCCAGACCGATAGCAAAGCTATGAAGACGAGGCCACCAGGCTTTCTGCTCATCGTTCGACTCCACCCTTTTCTCGGCAAAACGACTTGCTACAGCCGAGATGATCGAGGAATCAAGTCCTCCGGAGAGCAACACGCCGTAAGGAACGTCCGACATCAGCTGACGGTGAACCGCATCTTCGAGGGCTTTTCGCAGCACTTCGATATCGCTTGTGTTGTCTTTCACATGTTCAAAAGAGGTCCATTCGCGGCTGTACCATTTGCGAAGCTGTCCATCGGAGCTATGGAGATAATGTCCGGGAGGAAACTCCTCAATTTTAGGGCATACCCCTTCGAGGGCTTTCAGCTCTGAGGCTACATAAAAATTCCCCAAGGTATCCCAACCCATATACAACGGGATGATACCGATATGATCCCTTCCAATGAGGTAGGTATTCGCATTTTTATCATAGAGTGCGAAGGCAAAAATTCCGTTGAGGTCTTCCAGAAAATCAACACCTTTCTCGCGGTAGAGCGCAAGTATGATCTCACAGTCCGACTGTGTCTGGAAGGTATATGGTTGAGTGAGTTTTTCGCGCAGGCTGAGGTGATTATAAATCTCACCGTTTACAGCCAGAACAAGGTTACGGTCGTCGCTGTAGAGTGGCTGACCGCCCGAGATCGGATCGACGATTGCCAAACGCTCATGAGCCATAATGGCCTTCTCGCCATAAAATATCCCCGACCAGTCGGGCCCGCGATGACGCACCTTCTTTGACATATCGAGCAGCTGTGGTCTGATCTGCTGCGGATCAGATTTCAAGTCAAAAACACCTACGATTCCACACATAGTATTCTATTTTTTATTGTTATTCAATTGTTCGGACAAACCATTTTATCCCGCTGCCTTATGAAAGACAATTTAGGAAAAGGTTCGGAAAAAGCAAAAATAAGCTTTCAATCCAATACACGCATACGTAATTGCAGCAGGATGAACTTGCTACGATAAAACTGTTTTCATGTTAAGCACCTGCATAGCCAGATCCTTATCTCCTTCTATCTTTATGTTATCGAGATAGTTAGCAACATTTCTGTCGGTATTGGTAAAGAGAATCCAACCAATACTTGCAGGTAATTGAAGGCGGGTATGGGGTATTGTAGCGTCGGTTGGAACAAAACTCCAGTTACCGTTTATAAACTGCAAACGGTTGCGAAGTCGTATTTCACCCACGATATCGAGTTCGAGCAAATGTTTTCCTTCGAGGCGGGTGCAACGATCGAGATGGGCAGGTAATGCCAGCAGAAAAGTTTCATAAACAGGCTGCAGGAAACGCTCGCTCATCAGCAGTGGCCTGCCAGTAGCCATACGCATCTGCATTTGATGATGCCATTTCTCGGTATATTCACGGGCGATATCGAACCAGTTGGGCGAGCTTGACTGAAACGCCCAGGCAACAGGATGCAATGCCTCATCATCTGATTTCAGGCGTGAAAAAAGTTCGAAAACTTCTTTGTCATAGCGTTTTATCATATCCACCAGCACGCGCGTACTTACCCTGCGCATAGCCAGTATCCACTCCTTATTAAGTAACTGAATGTAATCAATCAAGCTGTTGAGTTGACTCAGGTCGCGGCCATGCTCCACAAAATAGTGATCGCGTTGCATCGATATACGGCGAATGGAGCCATCCACCAGATGTGCCGCGAGGTCTTTCACAGTGCGGCCCGGTAAGGCTGTTGGCAACGTCCATTCATCAGGGCGCAGATCGGCAAGAAAATAAATCAGCTCCTGATTCAAATCTTCAAAAAGGTGGAGGGTCTCAACAGCTCTCATAGGTAATGGCGTTTGCTTTGCAGCTACAAAAGTAGCCCAAATGAACCAGCATCCGACAACAAAAGTGGTTGCTTTTTTGAAGAGTTTGTATGTGAGAGGTTGGGGAGTTCAAAAGGGTTCAAGGTTTAACAGGGTTCAAGGTTTGCGAATACAGGACTTTTTTAATAGTAATATAAAAGGCCGGATACTTCATTGCATCCGGCCTTTCTTGCTTAAAAGTTTTTTGTTACAAATCAGTGTCCTTCGCCACTCATTTTTAGTTTATCACCTGTTTCTTCGGCAACTTTCCGCAGGAATTGATCGCTGTATCCCGGGTGTTTCACGATTGGGTTTTGATGGCCCGGATTACGGGTTTTCATATTGCCATCCATATATTTCATAAACATTTCCTGATACAACACCTTGTAGGTGTTGAAGGTACGTGTTACCTGATCGGTGCTGTAGTCGGTCAAAAAGGCAATGGCTGCACTTTTATCCTGATTGTAAAGTTTCATGGCAGCATCGTCAACAGAAGAGGTGCGTTCGATAAACATTTTTTCGAGGCCGTCGCGTACGTTTGTCACTTCGGGCTGAATCATGTTGTAACGGGTGTAGCTTAGGTTGGAAATCATATTGGTAATCCAGAAAAGTGAGGTTTCCGACCATTCCATCATTGCACCGTTTCCACGTTCGATATGTTCCGGACTTGTGGTCATGCTTGAATAAAGTGGCATGTACACGGTAGCATTGGCATCATCAACACCCCACCAGATGATTCCACCAACAGCATCGGGAAGCCATGAGCGGGCCTGGGATACAAAAGAAAATCCTGTTTGCTGTGTAGCTGTGGCACGTTCGTTAACGTAACTCACACCATCCACTTTCCAGGTGAGCGGACGCCAGCGGTAAGGCATCTGATGAGGGCCGGCACCAAAATCCTGACTCATATCGAGCTCGGTACCCTGAAGGTAATCGCGCATATACATCATCATATCATTAACCGAGGTTTTCTTTTCGGGTTTCACCCACAACGGCATGCGGTTAGTAGCGTATTTATTGGGGTTTGGACGGCCATCTTCAAATTTATCTTCGTGGCGGATGTTACCTTTCACATAGTCCCAATACTTATCCATACCCGGAGTCACCTTATTGAACATCGTCCAAACACGGATGTCGCAGAAGCGTGCGCCACCGAAATCAACCGGTGCATAGGTGTCGGAGAAACTGAACTCGCTGTCGTCGCCAACAAACCATCCTTTACTGCGTGCAAAACTGATTACATCGGCAGCATAAACAACTTCCACATTGGTGTCATAAATTTTCTGCATCTCAGCAGAAGTAATGGATCTTTTGCCATCGGCGACAGGGAAATTCATGATACGGGCCTGATTGGCATGACCGCTCACATAACCATCGGGAATGCGTAAAGCTACCCAAACAGCGCCTTTGTTGGCGTTAAAAGATTTCTTGGTTTTCTTGTCAGTTTTCATCTGAGTGCCTTTACCAATCATCTCCAGAATCCATACTTCATTTTTATCGGCAATACTAAACGACTCTCCTGAGCTGTAATAGCCATACTCGTTCACCAGTTCCGACATTATTTTGATGGCATAGCGGGCCGATGTTGCACGCTGTAAGGTGAGGTAGATAAGGCTGCCATAGTCTACGATACCTGTTGTATCAACTAACTCAGGACGGCCACCAAACGTGGTTTCACCAATTGACACCTGAAACTCATTCATGTTTCCAACAACGTTGTAGGTTCGGGGAGCCTGGCTTATTTTTCCAAGATATTTCCCTGTATCCCATTCGTAAACATCCATTAAGGTGCCTGCGGGATGTTCGCCGGCTCCCCAGTGATACAATTCGCCATACAACACATGTGAGTCGGCAGCATAAGTTATCATAGTTGAGCCATCAACCGAAGCGCCTTTTGTTACAAGGTAATTGGTACAGGCTTTCGAGGTAAGGGGGGTCATAGCGGCCAGAAAAAATGCCAGCACAACCAATAGTTTCTTATTCATAAGCATTAATTTATAAAAATAAAATAATATGATTCCGTCACAAAAATAGCGGATTTTTTTATCCTGAAGAAACGGATTGGACGAAAAGCGAACTATTGAAGTATTTCGATGGCTTTTTCGCGGTCGAGGTAGAGTTGTTGTTGCAACGCTTGCAGGTTGTCAAATTTTATCTCATTCCTGATCTTGTCGACAAAACGGATGCAGAGCATATCTCCGTAAATCATTTCATCGAATTCGAACAAATGCACCTCAACAGTAAGGTCTTTGGTGCCTTCAACGGTAGGACGAAACCCAATGTTACCCATACCTTTGTAGGTCAATCCTTTATGTATTATATAACAGGCATAAACACCGCAAACTGAAATCACCTTGAAAGCTTCAGGGGTGTTGAGGTTGGCAGTAGGAAAGCCTATTGTCCGGCCTATTTCGTTGCCATGCACCACTTCGCCACAGATGGTATATTCGTAGCCCAATAGCCTGTTAGCTTTTTTCACATCGCCACTTTCGAGGGCTTTACGAATTTTTGTGGAGCTCACGGCAATATTTTCCACATCTTGCGCTGCTACACGTTCTACTTTGAAATTGTATCTCACACTAAGATCGTAAAGCAGTTTGAAATCGCCCATCCTGTTTTTGCCAAAATGATGGTCATATCCAATCACCAGACGGGCAGGTTTTATCTTCTCGACGATATAGTTTTTGATAAACTGTTCGCTGCTTGTACGCGAAAACTCCCGTGTAAATTCAATGATGATCACGTTGTCAATGCCAGTCTTTTCAAGGATCTCCATCTTTTTCTCCTGAGTGGTGATAAAGCGAAGGTTGCTGCTGTCGATATTAAGTACCAGCCGGGGATGAGGATGGAAGGTGACAACAACAGTTTCACCTCCTGTTTCACGCGCATCTGCTGTCATCTTTTTAAAGATGGCTTGATGACCAAGGTGCACGCCATCGAAAGTGCCAATTGTGACAATTGCGTTTTTAACCGGCTTAAAGTCGTTGATGTTATGGTAAATTTTCACGCGGTTTACAACAATTGATTTTTCATCAAATAGCTGGCTATCTGCACTGCGTTGGTGGCAGCACCTTTACGCAGGTTATCGGCTACTACCCATATATTGAGTCCGTTAGCGATACTTTCATCTCTTCGGATGCGGCCAACAAATACCTCGTCTTTATCCTGTGCGTTTTTTGGCATTGGATAAAGGAATGTAGCCGGATCGTCCTGAACAATAAGACCCGGAGTGTTTTCGAGGATGTTTTTTGCTTCAGCAAGCTCGAAAGCTTTCTCAAATTCGATATTCACTGCCATACTGTGTCCTCCTGTTACGGGCACACGCACTACTGTAGCAGTGATAGCTATATGGGGTGCTGACATGATTTTGCGGGTCTCAAACACCAGCTTTTGTTCTTCTGAAGTGTAGCCACTACTATCGAAATCGCCTCCGTGAGGGATAAGATTCATATGAATGGTATGAGGATAGGCAGGGTTTTCGGCAACCTCACCATGCTGCTCTGCTTCAAGCTGATTGACACCTTTGATACCGCTACCTGTAACCGACTGATACGTTGAAACTACAATACGCCGGATGTCATAACGCTCGTGCAAAGGTGCAAGAGCAGCTACCATCTGAATGGTAGAGCAGTTGGGATTAGCAATGATTTTGTTTTGAGTTGTGATAGCCGATCCGTTTATTTCAGGCACTACAAGAGGCACTGATGGGTCTTTCCGCCAGGCCGAACTATTATCTATTACAGTGATGCCAGCCGCTGCAAAGGCAGGTGCAAGGCTGAGTGATGCTGCTCCACCAGCTGAAAACAGCGCCAGAGCTGGCTTCCTGGTGATGGCCTCTTCAGCTGAAACAATGGTGTACTCCTTTCCCTGAAAGAGAATTTTTTTTCCGACAGAATGTGCCGAAGCTACTGGAATAAGTTCAGTGACAGGAAATTGCTGCTCCTCCAAAACTTTTAACATCATCCTTCCCACCAGTCCGGTGGCACCTACAATGGCAATTTTCATGGTATATGTTGCTTGTGGATTTTTTATCTACATTTACATTCTCAACAAGGTTGCAAAAATATAAAATAATGAAGCGCTCCATTTTTCTTTTGCTTTTTATTCCTTTTTGGCTGAGTGCACAGCTTACCGAAAATTTCACTGACGGCGATTTCACCTCTGATCCTGCATGGAGTGGCACTGTGGAAAAATACATTGTTAACGCAGAAAAGCAGCTACAGCTTAGTGCAACTGAAGCCGGCCAGGCATGGCTGAGTACACCTTATACCGCTACTGCAGGTCCTACCGAATGGAGGTTTTGGATCAAACTGGCTTTCTCACCTTCGGGAAGTAACTACAGCGATGTGTACCTTTCGAGCGATCAGGCAGACCTGAGTGGCACTTTGAATGGATATTTCCTACGGTTTGGCGAGGCAGGAAGCAATGATGCCATAGAGCTTTTTCTGAAACAAGGCAGTACCATCACCAGCGTATGCAGAGGTACAAATGCCTTGCTTGCAACTTCTTTTGCCCTTGATGTGAAAGTTGTAAGAAAACAAAACGGCGACTGGAATATTTTTGTAGATCCCAATGGATCAGGTATTTATAACCTGGATGCCAGTGGAAACAACAACACCTTAAGTCCGGGTGGCTATTTCGGTTTTACAGGGAATTTCACGGTGAGTAACAGCACCAAAATGTATTACGACAGTGTTTTTATAGGTGAAGAAGTGGTCGATACACAGGCTCCCAATCTTTTGAGTGCTGCTGCTACCGACCCATTAAGCATAACGGTAACCTTTGATGAAGCCATTGCACCAGAGCAACTTACCCAAACAGGAAATTATACAATCAATGAAGGAATTGGCGCACCACAACAGGTAACACAGGGAGTTACGGCTGCACAAGCTGTTTTGCAACTGCCGGCCGCACTCGAAAATGGAAAACCTTATACCCTCACCATAAGTGGTATTAAAGATATTGCCGGCAATGAAATGCCTGAATTATCGGTTGAATTGAGTTACTATGAAACGATGCGTAACGATGTGGTCATCAATGAGATTATGGCCGATCCAAGTCCTGTTGTGGGATTACCCGAATGGGAGTTTGTGGAGCTTTACAACCCGACAGAGGTGCTGATAAACCTCGATAATTTTGTGTTCCTCATCGGCTCAACCGAAAAACTCATCAGCAACATACAGATCGAGCCAGGTGGTTTTCTCCTACTTGCACATGAAGACGCCCGTGCTTCACTCGAAGTTTTTGGCAGTTTTTATGGATTTAGCAGTTTTCAGCTGGCTAACACCACTGCTGCATTGTCACTTGTTAGTAAGCAAGGTGTTGAAATATCGAAACTTACCTACGACGACACATGGTATAAGGATACAAACAAAAAAGAAGGGGGTTGGACGCTCGAGCAAATTGATCCCACCAACCCATGCGGAGGCCAGAACAACTGGATTGCTTCAGGCGACCTTTCGGGTGGGACTCCCGGCAGGCAAAACAGCTATCACGACATTGGAGATGCCGGTCCAAAACCTGCTTTGATGAAACTTGTTTCAGGTAATGTCATTCAGATATGGTTCGATCAGCAGATGGATGCGTTGAGTTTCAGCAATACAGACTACTATACACTTGAACCCGGAAACATCCACCCGCAGTCGGCTTTTACCAATAACGCTGATCCTGCTTTTGTAGAACTGGTTTTCGGTCAGGATTTTGAAACAGGCGTTCTTTACAAATTAAACCTCGATACACAAATTCTTAACTGCGCTGGTCGTCATGTGGAGGAAGGTATTTTTATTGAATTTGGCATCCCTCAGGCAGTTGAGAAGAATGATATTGTTATCAACGAAGTGTTGTTTAATCCATTCAATGATGGTGTTGATTTTGTTGAACTCGTTAACCGTTCCACCAAAATTCTCAACCTCGAAGATCTGCGACTGGGCGATGTAAGACAAACAATTCCCAACCCTGCTGACACTACCCTGAAAGTTATTTCAGTTACCACAAAACTAATGATGCCGGGTGATTATGTGCTTCTCTCAACATCAGCACCGTCTGTAGCCGCCTTTTATGAAATACCACAAGATTTCAATTTCGTCACAATGACGTCTTTTCCAACTTACTCCAACGAGTATGGAACAGTAATTCTGATGTCGAAAGACAATAAATTGATTGATGTGATGACTTACAACGAATCGATGCACTATCCGTTATTGAACTATGTTGATGGTGTTTCTCTGGAACGTATTGCTGTTGACAGACCTTCTGATGATCTTGCTAACTGGCATTCGGCAGCTCAAAGTGCAGGTTTTGCCACACCGGGTTACCGTAATTCTGTGCAGGTGGACGACAATGTTGTAATTGATTCTCCTATTGTCATTGATCCGGAAACCTTTTCGCCCGATGGGGATGGCTATAACGATGTTACATCTGTACGATATACATTTGCTGAAGCAGGTTATACTCTTAATGTACAGATCTACAGTGCCTCAGGACAACATGTTCGTCACCTTGTGAAAAGTCGTCTGATAGCTGACAACGGAGCTGTAAGCTGGGATGGTTTGGATGAATCAGGAAATAAAGTCCCGACTGGTATTTATGTCGTTTTTGCAGAGGTGTTTGCTATTGATGGTACGGTGAAAGGATACAAAAAAGCCGTCGTAGTCGGAACACGCTAAAAATCTTCATCTTACATAGATCCAAATGTACAGCGAGGCACAACTTCCACATCAAAAATGGCTCAAAGCGGCTGTGATCGGAAGTTCATGGGCAGCTTTTGAGATCATCGCAGGTAGTTTTCTTCACAACCTAAGAGTTCCTTTTGCCGGGATGATCCTTTCAGCAGCGAGTGTTTTTTTGCTTATAGCATACCTGCAACTTTGGAACGAAAAAGGAATCATCATTCGGGCCGGACTTATCTGTGCCCTGATGAAATCCATCTCCCCCAGTGCCCTGATCTTTGGGCCGATGATTGGAATAACAATGGAAGCACTTATAATCGAAGGTGTTACATTGATATTAGGAAGAAACATCCTGGGTTTTTTACTTGCCGGAGGGCTTGCAGTAATTTGGTCGTTGTTTCAAAAAATCTTGAATTTACTTGTCCTTTATGGCTTCAATCTATTGCATATTGTTGAATCATTTTATGCATATCTACAGAAACTGAGTGGTCTCAACGAATTAAGCCTCAGTGAACTTGTGTTGTTAATCGGCTTTGGCTATGTACTGTTAGGCATGGGGGCGGCAGCTCTTGGCAGTTGGATGGGAAGAAACTACCTGAAATGTGCACCCTCAGGTGTTGAAAGGGTGGAGCTTCGGCAGACCGACGGCTTTCTTTCTGAAGAAAAACCTGAAAAATATAATCCTTTGTACCTTTTTGTGATCATGGCAAGTCTCGTCAGTATTCTGATAATGCTCAACAAACAGTTGGTTTTTGCGGCCGTCTCCACTGGATTCGTATTTATTGTTTTGGTGCTTTTCAGGTATAGGACAGCATTACGCCGCCTGACAAAACCGGTGGTTTGGCTTCAGTTTTTACTGATCACCCTTGTGGCTGCCTTTTTATGGGATTGGGTGGCAAGCGGAGAATCATTTTCCTACAAAGGTTTATGGATAGGCCTCGAAATGAACTTCAGAGCATTGCTGGTTATTGTTGCTTTTGCAGCCATTAGTGTGGAATTGCGCAATCCGGTGATAAAAGCTGTATTGTACCGCCATGGTTTTAGTCAGCTCTATAAAGCCACAGGCCTTGCTTTTTCAGCGTTACCAGCACTTATTGCACATCTGCCACAGCCACGATCATTTTATCAGGGTCGAAGGACGATCGTATTTCAGATGCTGGAGCGTTCCGAACAACTGCTCAAACAGTTTACAACCAGCGCTCAACGGCCGCTGATTGTGATCCTTAAAGGAGAAATTCATCAGGGGAAAACTACTTTTTTGATCCGGCTTACCGAACTCATGCTGAAAGAAAACATCAAACTGTCAGGAATCATTTCACCGGGGACTTTCGAAGATGGAAAACGGTCGGCTTACACCCTGAAGTTTTTAACAGAGGGCAATGAATTACCACTTGCCGGAACAACACACATTGAAAACTGGCAACCCTTTAAGAGGTTTTGGTTCAATCCGGAGGCACTAAAGCAAGGGAATGAATTTCTGATTCAGGCAGGCAATGACCCCGAACAGTGGATCATCATTGATGAGGTTGGACCGATGGAACTCGAAGGAGGAGGCTGGTCGCAGGCGATGACACATCTTGCTGGCATTTCACATCCAAAACAACTTTGGGTTGTCCGACAAGGTATTGTTGAACAAGTGGTAGAGAAGTTCAAGATAAATCAACCTATTTTTATAGATATCAATGATTTAAGTCCGGAACAGGCAATAAAAAAGATAGGCATTAATGCTAATTTTTAGTTAAATATTTACAAATGATTCATTTTATACTACTTTTGGGGCTTCACCAATAAACAACTTATATGAAAACACTTTTAAAATTGAGTTTTATCCTGCTCTTAATAGGATTTGGAAACACCGGCTGTGAAAAAATCAAATCCCTTGCTGATGTCACTTTTGATGCCAACTACGAATCAACCATCGATGTGGATGTGGTGCCAAGCGCGCTGAAGGCTACCAATGGCACTTTTTTTGAAACTGTTACTATCGATCCGCTTTCGAACAGCGACATGGCCACCTATGCCAACCTGATAAAAGATATTGATGTTGTGGAAGTATCAGCCGAGGTAATCTCTCTCAGCACACCGGTGCAACTCATTAGTGCTACGCTGAACGCATCATCCACAGGCTTCACGGATGCCAGCTGGAGCTTTGCCAACGAAACACTCACCGTTGGAAAGGTGTTGACGCTTAGCAACGATGCCGGACAATTTGATAACCTTCAGAAAATTCTAACAAGCAAAAATGTTTTCACCGTAACATTGCAAGGCCAAACCGATGTGAACGAAGCCACTTTCTCCCTGTTAATGACTTTCAAAACGCGCGTGACGGCTAATCCTTTATAGAGAATTATGCTTAAAATATATTTCAGAAGAGGCCTTAGAGCCTCTTTTTTTTAATTCTATTGAGACGGTATGTGGCTTAAACAATATGGTATAAAAGCAAAACGATTCATTGCATCCATTTGTCTATTTTTGAAGATCAGTTCAATGCATGAACTGAAGATTCAAAACACATTTCCATGCTTCACATCCTCCATTCCGACGACCATCTTGTAGCCATTAACAAACCGCATGGTCTGCTGGTGCATAAAAGCATGATTGCTGCCGATGCTTCGGAGTTTGCCATTCAGCTGCTGCGTGATCAGCTGGGCCGGCGTGTATATCCTGCACACCGCCTCGACCGTAAGACTGCCGGCGTACTCCTCTTTGCCCTCGATCATGAAACCGACAGCCTGATGCAACAGCAATTTATGCGGCATGAAACTGTAAAGGTGTATCATGCAATCGTTCGTGGTTTCATGGATGAAGAAGGCGTCATCGATTATCCATTAGTGAATGAAAAAGGTCAGAGTCAGGAGGCTGTAACACATTACCGTCGGTTAAAAACCGCCGAACTGGAAATTCCTTCCTCAGGTTTCAACACTTCAAGGTTTTCGTTGGTGGAGGTTCGTCCGCTCACAGGCCGTATGCACCAAATCAGGAAACATTTGGCACATGTTTTTCATCCAATTATAGGTGATCGTCCGCATGGATGCAATAAGCAAAACCGGCTTTTTCTTGAACACTGGAATCACAACGACATGCTACTACATGCTGTTTCGCTTGAATTTACGCATCCTGTGAGTGGCGAAAAACTGAAAATCACAGCGTCTTACCAGGATTCATTTCAGCATATTATGAAGGTTATGGGCTTTTGATTGAAAAGGCTTTTGACATAGACAGAGGTTGTCTTGAGTAATGAATACAAATAAAACTATAGGTCAAAAGTTAAACAACTCAGCAATTAAAAGATAAAAGCAGCTAAGGGTATTTAATAAAAACGAAAACCATCACTTTCGCGATGGTTTTCATTTGAGGGAATTTCAATTCTCCTGACTTCGACACGCGTCACCCAATATAAACATAATCGTTTATATATTAGAGTGTTATATATTTCATTTTTTCTGTTAGGGTGACGCAAAGAAAAAATAATCATACCTTTGAGTATGTTTGTGCGCAAAAAGAAAAACCGCTCAGGGACTACAAGTGTGATAGTCATTAACAAGAGCGGAGGTGTATTCCTGACTTCGAAAATTAAAAAATGATTTGTTTGTAACGAAATGACATTTAGTGTGTTAAAGCTTTTGTGCCACCGATCTCGGTGACGCAAGCCTCAACCATGATAAAGAATGGCTGCTTGAGGCTTTTCACTTCGGTTTTTCGCTGATGCAGTGATTCCGCAGACTTCTTGTTAAATTGTGGAATGAATTTGATGGTGGTGGGCACACATGGCTTGCTACCACTGCAAAATGATACTGATGAATAACTTCGGTTACTAAGATTCACATCTATCCGGATGGGCTATACCGGCAATAAGCATCACTAAAGGT
>WOUZ01000029.1 GCA_009773165.1 Bacteroidota bacterium | reverse complement strand
AAAGATAATATTGCACCCTCTAATCGCTCTTTGAATCATTGACCTATTGTAGGGGGGTCAATATCCCGGAATAGGGGGTCAATATCACCGGAATATGCACATCAGCAGGCATCGCCCTTCCGCTTTAGTGTTTGCATAAAAATCATTCTCAAAATCGCCTCGAAAAATCATCTTCCATACAACGGAAGGATTTTCTAATTTAGCAGGGTAAATTATGAGTAAAATGAGAATTGGAAGGGGTTTTAAGACGTGTCCTCCTTTGGAGGCCGGACTGCAGTTGTGGGTACTATGAAATTAAAAATTCAGAAAAAACGAACAACATTATATCCTTTATAAAAATTTAGCACAATAATCACCAAAACTATTTGATATGAAACTGATCATATTATGCTGTGCAGTCATTCTTTATTCCCAGCTAACCATAAAAGCTCAATCAGTCTACACACAGATGCCTGATGACCCGGAAGCGCTGTATTTCACTTCTGAAAACTTTAACATAGTGCCTGATGGAAAGCATGATGTAACAGAAGCGCTTCAGTTTGCTATAAATAAGCTTAAAAAGGAAAAGAATTTTGGAATATTATTCATCCCTGAAGGAAAATATCTTATCAGTAAAACCATTTACGTTCCAAAAGCTATACGCATTATTGGATATGGAGAAAATCGTCCGGAATTTATACTGGGTAAAAACACAGCAGCTTATCAGGAAGAAAATAACTACATGTTCTGGTTCACCGACAATCTGGTTGAAGAAGGCCAGCTGCCAAGGGATGCGGGTGCAGGGACATTTTATAGTGCCATCTCAAATGTCAATTTCAGGATTGAAAAAGGGAATCCTAAAGCTATTGCCCTTCGCACTCATTTTGCACAGCACAGTTTTGTAAACCATTGCAACTTTTATACAGGTGATGGCTATGCCGGGATTTATGACCTGGGAAATGAAATCGAAAATCTGAAATTCTATGGAGGTGAATACGGGATTTCCACGTCCAGGACATCTCCGGGTTGGCCCATGATGATGATCGATCTATATTTTGAAGGTCAGCGAAAGGCGGCAGTTCTAAGCCGAAATACCGGGATGACCATTGTTTCCATGCATGTAAAAGATGCACCTGTAGCTGTTGAGCTTCAACAAGGTGTTTCGGACAGATTATTTATGGAAGACTGCCTTTTTGAAAATGTAAAGAAAGGTATAGTAGTTGGGGTTGAAAAGGAAGCTGCCAACCAGATAAATCTTCTGAATATTGTGTGTAATAATGTAGATGTTCCTGTGTATTTCTCACCCGGTGGATCAAGTATTGACGGAAAAGGAGATAAATACCGGATCAACAGTTTTGTGCATGGTTTGGTTATGGATGATATGTCTGATGATTCCGATTATAAAACTGTCATCGATATGGAAACCGTTGACCTTGTGCCCAAAAAACTGGATAAGGTAATACCGGATCTGCCTCATATGGAAACATGGGTTAACGTCAAAGATTTTGGAGCAATGGGTAATGGCAAAACAGATGACACGCAGTCCATCAAAGAAGCAATCGCCAAACACAAAAATGTTTATCTGCCAACAGGTTGGTATCGGATCACTGAGACACTTATTTTGAATAAGGGAAATGCATTAATTGGTCTGCACCCTTATGCCACTCAATTGTTGCTTGATGAAAGTGAGGTTAATTTCAGCGGGTTTGGACCACCCGTGCCGTTATTGGAGTCATCAGAAGGAGGGCTGGATATAATCAATGGAATTGGTATTAACACCGGGGCTTACAATAACCGTGCAGTTGGACTGAAGTGGATGGCCAATGAGAATTCCATGGTCAATGATGTGAAATTTGTCGGAGGACATGGAAACATGGCAAAGCCAGGACAGCCTTCCCACAGAAGTAGACGAGAACAAAATATCAGCAGTCCGTCAGAACCGGTTTATTCACAGGGAATGGATCTGGCCTGGGATAATCAGTACTGGAGCCTTTGGGTTACCAAAAATGGTGGGGGAATACTCAAGGATATATGGACGGCTAACACTTATGCCAGTGCAGGCTTATATATCAGCAACACCTCGACCCCGGGAAAAATTTATGCCATGTCAATCGAGCACCATGTGCGTCAGGAAGCTCGCCTTAACAATGTTGCCAACTGGAATTTCTATGCCTTTCAGTTTGAGGAAGAAGGCATGGAGGGGAAAAATGCTCAGACACTTGATTTAGCAAATAGCAAAGATCTGATGTTCGCTAATTTCTGGATGTACCGAACGATTCGTGTGAACACGCCCCGACCGTGGGGTGTGAAAGTATCCAACAGCCAACGTATTGAATTTCGTAATATGCGCAGTTGGACACAGGTTTTGCATTTACCTGAACGCACCATTTTCGATATGGACAAAAACCTGATCGTATATGCGGGGGATTTTGCCGGAGTGACAATAACCGGAAATGAAAAACCTAACAATAATGAAAACCCGAATAGTATAGCCGAGAAATTAGGCTTTGGCTATGAGTTTGCTGCCGGGGCCGTTTCTGATAGTAAGGGCAATGTATACTTCTGCGAAAACCAGCAGAAGCGTATTTACCGTTGGTCAGCTGAAACCAACACAATTTCCATCTATGCGGATTACCCTTACAAACCATTTTCGCTGGCCGTTGACACCCGGGATAATTTGATTGTAATCTGCCGTTACGATCCACAACCAGGCTTTGAAGATTCTGAACAGCTAAAAACAATCGATACATTGCCGGACAATAACCCCTATTATAGTGGTTGGGGGAATGGAGGCTGGGCAATCATGGCCTATGCCATAAATCCTGATCATGTGGATGACATGCAGCCACTAAAGCTTGTGAAAACGAATGAGGTGAAAAATGTAGAACGTGTAATCCATCCAACCCATCGTTGGAGAGACAATTTTAAGGATGTAGCCACAGGTATCGCCGAAACAAGCTTTATCGCACCTGATGGTGTTACCATCATTCCCTACACTTTCGATCTGGGGCGCTCAATACAGCTTGTGGGAGTTTCGCCAAACCAAAGCGAACCTGTTTATGTGACCCATGAAGACCCCAAAATCACTTATCGTTTTCATGTAGATGACGAAGGTAAACTTTCAAATATGAGTGAATTTGTAAAACGAGGTGAGTACAGCAATGTGTATGATAGTCAAGGTAATTTGTATTTAGCCGAAGGGGAAATACTTGTTTTAAATAATGACGGAAATGAAATTAAACGAATCAAATTGGAGGAACGTGTGCACTCAATGACTTGGGGAGGAAAGAATAAAAATGAGCTATTCGTAACCACAAGCACCGCATTTTACAGGATTATATTGTAGTTAGTAGCATATAAAATTGACAAATAAGGTAAACACAGATAAGATTTTAGTTTTTATCTTGATACACATCTATTCTGATACTACCCACAACACCAAGCCCAATACCCGAAAAACCTCAAAAAAAGAGACATTATCCAGCTGAGGTGTTATAGTTTTTTGGTCTGCTTGCTGTTCGTTGAAAACCAGATTGAATTACCTTTCTTAAAGAATTTGAACGATAACAAGATGCTATAAGGGTTACGGTGATAATACAAGTATTCTGCCCCACTCAAACTTTGGTGTCGGTGGCCAGGAAAATAGCCCGCAATCCCCTACTGCAGCAAAACTCAGCCGATAGCAACTATTTTTGAAAATAAAATCCAACCGAAATAACAATACTCCACTTTTTGTACGTATATTTGTACTCACATATGTACAAAATAACAATATCATGTTAACTACAACAATTTCCGATTTTAGAAAAGATATTAAGCAGTATTTTGATCGCGTGACTGAAAACTTTGAAACGCTGATCATAAACAGAGGCAAAGACAGAGGCGTAGTCATTATGTCATTAGAGGAATATAATTCACTTAATGCAACCTATCACGAATTATCTTCCAGGACAAATGAGAAAAGGCTGGATTCAGCCATTGAAAAACTTAATGCAGGCTCATCCTTTCAGAAAGACCTTATTGAAAAATGATATACATTTTTGTCGATGAGTCGTGGGAGGATTATTTGTATTGGCAAAAGACCGATAAGAAAATCTTGTCCAGAATAAATGACTTGTTGAAAGATATTTCACGAACTCCTTTTTCTGGTTTAGGAAAACCTGAACCGCTGAAGCATAAATATAAAGGATATTGGTCGCGCAGAATTGATGGCGAACACAGATTGATATACAGAGTGAAAGACGATGAAATACTAATTGCAAAATGCAGATTTCATTACGACTGAAATAGAATAAAACAGTTTCTAACACCTGGCCCAATACCTGAAAAGCCCCGAAAAAGAGGCATTATCCTGCTGACTTGTAATGGCTTTTTAGTCTATTCTATGTTCGGTAAAAACTGTGCATAGTTATTTTTCCGATTTTAGAGACAATGCTTCCACAGATTTTTGATTGAATTTTTCCATGATTTTTTTGTCTTAAAGGTGATACAATCATGGTTTTATACGTAGTTTTGAACCGGAAAGCTACTCAAAGTGAAACGGTGGGTTTCGCTCGAACACGGGTTTGACAAAAGTGGCGGTTCAGTGCTTCGCAGACACATTTGTTGTTAATTAAAGTTTGGCTCTCCGCATCAATCCCGCAAGTGCGTGATAGTGAAAATTGCCACATTCGCCAATAGCTAAACCGTTAACGGTAAGCGTAAAACGGCAAAAAAACAATCTTAATTTTCTATTGTTAAAATGAAAAATGAATAAAATGAAAAACTTCAAAAACAATATCACGGTTAAAATGACATGGCTCATGCAACTTCCAATAGTATTTCTACTATTTCTTTTCTCCTGTTCAAAAGGTACTGAACCAGTTCCTCCACCAGTTATAATTCCCCCCATCGTTACGACTCCAACTTTTGTATCAGCTGCTGCCGTTATTGATTCTATGGGTACAGGGTTCAATCTTGGAAATACTTTTGAATATGCATTACAAAGTACCAATCCGACATCAATCTACCCAATTATTGACCTGTATGCTAACGCTGGTATGAAACATGTCCGTATTCCAGTAACATGGATTGACGGATTTGGCGGGAACACCATTGCTGATGTGAATGGCAATATTAACTTTTCGCATGCACGATTTATTCAGTTGAAAGCAGTTATTGATTATGCTATCAGCAAAAAAATGTTTGTTGTTTTAAATACGCATCATGAGCATTGGCTGAATAACAACTATAACGGTACAGCACAGTACAATAATGCGTTTGCAAATCTTTGGACTGGCATTGCAACTCACTTCAAAGGCTATTCTCACCTACTTATTTTTGAGGTTTTAAATGAACCGCATGGTGTTTTTGGTGATTGGAATGGCGGAGCAAACCCTTCAAGCAGTGTTGCATTGGCATTAACCCGACAAATAAATAAGGTTGGTTATGACGCAATCAGATTAACAGGTGGTTTGAATAGTAATCGAGTTATTATGGTTTCAACAAATGGAATGGGAAATCACTATCAGTTAGATGATGTTTATCCATCAATCGCTAGTCTTCCTGGTGGTGGCTCAGACAAGTTTCTGTCGTTTCATGTTCACACTTATGACCCCTGGGCTTTTTGCGGACATACTGGAAGCAACGCATCGTGGCCTGGCAGTAACTCTATTGCTAACTCGTTAAGAACTATTTCAAATTACGCAAAGACTTTAAATGTACCAGTTAACTATGGTGAATTTGGTGTTGGACGTGATGCAAATGCTTCAGAACGTAATTCAGATATTGTAAGGGAATATTATAGAACGATGCGTTTGACTTGTCTAAGCGAAAAAATGTCACCAACCGTTTGGGACGACAGAGGATGGTTTGGGTTGGTTAACTCAGGTGGTAATAGCTTTTTACACAATATTGTGCCTAATATGATGGCTCCGTAAAATAATTTAAGGAAGAAAAGCATAACTGATGAAAACGCCTGGCCAACAACACTAAGCCTAAAAGCCCCGAAAAAGCGCCATTATCCTGCTGAGGTATAATGGCTTTTTTTGGTTTATTCTATGTTCGCTAAAAACTGCTTATAGTTATTTTCCAATTTTAGAGACAATGCCTCAACTGATTTTTGATTGAATTTTTTCATGATTTTTTAGTTTTAAAGGTGAAACAATCATGGTTTTAAATGTAGCTTTGAACCGGAAAGCTACCCAAAGTGAAACGGATGGTTTCGCTTGAACATGCTAAAAAAAATCGTGCTTTTTTAGAAAATTCATCAAAATTTGGAATTAGTTGTCCAAATAGGTAACTTTGTGCCGTAATTGAAAAATTTATGCGGTCCACTTATGTTTACGGAACTGAATTCTGGGATTTTTATTACTCTCAAAGACCAGAAGTTCAGGACAAAATTGACTGGGTAATTGGTTTAGTCCGAACATTGGGAATGGTTCCAGAGAAATTTTTCAAACACATTGAAGGGACTGATGGACTTTTTGAAATCAGAATCAAACTTGGCAGCGACATTTTTCGAATTTTATGCTTCTTTGATGAAGGAAATTTGATAATCTTACTGAATGGTTTTCAGAAAAAGACTGATAAAACCCCAAAAAATGAAATTGAAAAAGCAGAACGTTTAAAAAAGAGATACTATGAAGAAAAATCAAGAAAATAACCTTGTTTCCTGGGATGATCACATAGACAAGAAATATGGAATAATTGGTACGCCAACACGAGATAAATACGAAGAAGATTTCGAAAATTTCAAAATAGGTGTGCTTATTCAAGAAGCCAGGAAACAACAAAACCTGACACAGGAAGAACTTGCCTTAAAATGCGGGACAACAAAAAACTATATCTCCAGAATCGAGAATAATGCCAGTGACATTCGTCTATCGACACTGAAGAGAATCATTCGAGAAGGACTTGGTGGCCACCTTAAACTGAGTCTAGAACTATAGGAAAATAAAGCACAATGGCATAACACTATGCCAAATAGCCGAAAAGCTGCGAAAAAAGAGCCATTATCCTGCTGAGGATTAATGGCTTTTTGGTTTGGTCGATGTTTGGTAAAAACTTTGCTTAGTTATTTTCCAATTTTCGAGACAATGCTTCCACAGATTTTTGATTGAATTTTTTCACGATTTTTTAGTTTAAAGGTGAAACAATCATGGTTCTATAAATCTGCTGTCCGGATAAATTTTAAAATGTTCGGTAATGCCTGTTAAATCTTGTCCCTTCAGGACTTTTGATTTTCTTGGGGCTGCTTTTTATTCACTACCAATATAATCCCTTCGGGACTGTCCCTTTAGGGACTATATATTGGTAATGAATAAGATAAAAAACATTCGAAGTCACGTTAGGGTCGAGATAAGTTTTTCGCCGGACATTAATGACTAAAGTTTTCAAAATAAACAATACGCTGAGCTACAAGGGTAAAAAACATCATTGCAACAGCCTTGGAATAATATAAAAAAGGCTTTTTCGACCCTTCATAAATCTGCTTAAAATCAGCTGATATACAATATCGTTGATATAGTAGTAACTTTGTGGAGAAATACTGTGGGCAATTATGTTTGAAAACCTGAATCATCTTTATCATTTTAACAATAATTTCAAGCATAATCTGCGAACGATTGTATTGGTAAGCATGACCTTTATGCTGCTCTTGCTTTATTTTCAACCCTTTGGCATCAATTTCATGACTTCAACCAGAGATGGATATTTTGTGCTTGCCATTGGAGTAATAAGTGCTGCAGTTCTCTTTCTGAGTACATTGATTGTGCCGGGTTTATTTCCGGGATTATTTGATACCACCCGTTGGACAATAAAAAAAGAGCTCATCTGGAACGTATGCATGTTTGGCACCCTGGTATTTGGTTTTACGATGACAGCACTGATTTTCAACCATGAAAGTCTGGTTTCATTGACAGTATTCCGATCTGGAGCTTTGTCATTGTTACCACTACTGCTTTTTAACCTGTTGAATTATAATCACTCACTTAAGACAAAAGTTTCCAAAGCCATTGAATCCGGACGTCATTGGCTTAATGATGAACCAAAAATCGAAGAGGAGGTTACTGCAATCCAAAAAGTTCATATTGAATCTGAAAACGGCAAGGAACTTTTCGACAAAAATCTGAAAGATCTTGTACTTATTCAATCTGCAAATAACTATGTTGAGATATTTTACCGTGAAGGCGATAAAATCCGCAAGCAAATTCTAAGACAAACTTTACAAACCGCCGAAAAGCAACTTGCTAAATTTGATATCATAAAAAAATGCCATAGACGCTGCCTTGTCAATACAGATCAGGTTACACGTCTTTCCGGGGTCGCTTCAAATTATACACTTGAAGTAAAAGGTCTTGATTTCAGCATTCCACTTTCACGTCAGAAAGTTTCCACATTCAGAAAGCTGCTTAAACGCTGATATATTTTCTGAGACAATAATCCTCTTTTTCTTTTCCCCCTGAACATTTTTCTTGGAGGCAATGATGCGTTTCGTCCCACCGATTCAGCATTTCAGCCCAAAATGTAGTAACTCTGCCCTTTTCCGGCAGCTAATCCCATATTTCGATGAAGGATTTTTAACCATCGTACCTTTGTGAATGCATATGGAAAAATTGGCGAAATAATCTAATAAGTTGTTCTTGCATATTTCCTTTCAATATGTGAAAAATTAAAAAAAGAAAAGATGAAAGCATTAAGAATTGGAAGTCTTGTAATAGCCACCCCCATCATACAAGGAGGGATGGGTGTTGGCATTTCCCTGTCAGGCCTTGCTGCTGCAGTAGCTAATGAAGGCGGTATTGGAGTCATATCAGCAGCAGGATTAGGAATGTTGAAGCCAGGTGGTTCCAAAAACTTTCTGGAGAACAACATTCTTGAATTGCAAAATGAGATCCGAAAAGCAAGAAGTCTGACTTCAGGCATTATAGGTGTAAATATTATGGTGGCACTTACAAATTATCCAGATTTGGTAAAAGCTGCCATAGAAGAAGGAATTGATATAATCTTTTCAGGTGCCGGCCTGCCTTTAGATCTTCCAAAATATCTGACTCCGGATTGTAAAACAAAACTGATTCCAATTGTATCCTCGGCAAGGGCAGCCAATCTGATCTGCAATAAGTGGATGAACAACTATGGTTATCTGCCGGACGCTATTGTGGTTGAAGGACCAAAAGCAGGCGGTCATCTTGGATTCAAAGCCGAACAACTCTTTGATGACAATTTTGCACTTGAAAAGCTTATTCCTGAAGTTTTAGAAGTAGCAAATCAATTTCATTTCAGGCACGGAAAATCAATTCCAGTGATTGCTGCAGGTGGAATTTATTGCGGAGCAGACATTGCAGACATTCTTGAATTAGGCGCTTCAGCTGTTCAGATGGGTACGCGTTTTGTAACCACAACCGAATGTGACGCGTCAGATGCTTTCAAACAAGCCTATATAGACGCTAAAAAAAACGATGTGAAAATCATCAAAAGCCCTGTCGGAATGCCCGGGAGAGCAATCAATTCAACTTTTCTGGAAGATGTTGAGGCTGGCAAAAGACACCCAAAAACCTGTTATGTAAATTGTATTCATACCTGTGATATAAAAACGGCTCCATACTGCATTATGGCATCGCTCACCTCTGCCCATCGCGGTAATTTCAATCGGGGTTACGCCTTTGCAGGCAGCAATGTTTGGCGAACTGACAAAATTATTTCTGTCAAAGAGTTGATCAATACACTTAAGATGGAATATGCAGCTCACACGTTGAAAACGCAGTTTCAGCCGGTTGCTTTTCATCATAATGCAGAAACTATAAAGGAAAGATTGTCGGCATAAAAAACCCTTAACAAGAAAATCTGGCAAAAACACCGTCATCCTTAATCTGAATTTTCTAATGCCTGAATTCCTGGCAAAACCATCTATGTCCTGCGTTTGCAAAAAAACGATGGCAAAACGCGACATTTTCAAATAAGGACATTTCATACACAATGCAAGCGATGACCCTGCTTTGGTTTTGGTTCATGGGTTTCCAATGGATACAAGGGTTTGGGATGATTTTGTCCCAATGCTACCACACTATTTCACAGTAACAGCCAACACTTTATCCGGATTTGGCCATTCGCAAATGCCCGACATTGAACACGATATGTTTTTAATATCATATGAAGTTAAAGCAATTCTTGATGAAGAAAAAATTCAAAAAATTGTCTTAACCTGTCACTCCATAGAAGGTTAGGTGGGTTAGCTTTTACAAAAAGTTATGCTCAAAAGCTTGTCGGACTTATGCTTTTCTACTCACAGACTGGTGCCATTGACAAAACCGTAAAAGAAAACCGAAACAAGGCTATTATAACAGTGAGATAAATCACAACCATTTTGCTTATCGTTTTACAGGCAGTCTTTTTAAACATGGAAATGCTTTAAAATATTATGAGATTGTGGAGCTTTTTCGGGTGTTCTACCTCACACCAAGTTCGGTGGTGTTGGACAGTAAAGTTGCCCGCAATCCCTTACTGCATATAGCCTCAACCATTATGAGCAACCTTAGCCGACCGACAGCGCTAACATTAAGCGACACTAAAGAACAAGATATTTTAGACGGAACAATATCAAAAAACATTAATCAGACATAGAACTTAAAATTTTTGTAGTTTTATCCAATAAAGTGAAACAGTATCATTATCAAACAATAAAAGTCAATTCAAGATGAGAAAAAAATTAAAAACGTTTGCAGTTCTGACCCTATGCTTCATCAGCATATGGACAATTAATTCCTGTAAAAAAGAACAAATTGCTGAAGGGACTGACAAAGAACTATACGATATGTCAAAAGCTACAAGTGGGTTTGTTTGGTATAAAAACTCAAGTTCATTGTTAAACAAAAGTGCAGGCAGCGGACATCCTCAATCGTTTCTTAAGACACGGTATAACTCTGTTGCTGCTACTAAACTGGACTCAAATGGAAAAATAATGGCTGGAGCGAAATTTCCAGAAGGCTCCTTAATCGTTAAAGAATTATATGACAACTCTACAACTCTTGGACGGTATGCAATTCTATATAAAAAAACAGGGAGTGCAGACGCAGACGCTAATGGTTGGGTTTGGGGTTATATTAACTCAGACGGCACAGTGGCAGAATCGGCTTCAAAAAAAGGAACATCTTGTATAAGTTGCCACTCACAAGCCGACAATATTGACTATATGTTGATGAATAAATATTTCCCGTAAACTAAGTTATTGACTTTTAATACTTAACACATACGACTTGATAGAAAGGCAGCCCATAACACTAAGCCAAATAGCCAAAAAGTCCCGAAAAAAGAGCCATTATCCTGCTGAGGTGTAATGGCTTTTTGGTCTATTCGCTGTTCGGCGAAAACCGGAGTGACTAACCTGCCTTAAGGAGAAAAGTATAAGATTTTAGTATTGCAGGTTGAGACTTGGAGTTCATGAAATACTTTGGCACCTAAAAAGTCTGTCGAATTTGGTCTATGAATAAAAAACATTTTTACCTTTGAATGATCCAATGTTAAAAAACAAGACGATGCCAGCAACCTTCATTTTAACTTCAGCAAAAATTTCATACATCAATTTGAGTTTATTTTATAAATTGCTTGTTATGAGTTGTTTAGAAATTATTGGAGTTGAAGGTAATTCAGAAATACCCGCCATATGGCGTATATACAATCGTGAGTCATAAGTTTATCAAACAACATCACTGACACAAATCTAAAACACAAAACAACAATTAATAAAAAAAGACAATTGAAAGGATGATAAAATTTGCTTATACAATACTATACGTTCAGAATGTGACAAAATCAGTTGAGTTTTACGAAAACGCATTTGGATTTATAAGAAAATTTATAACACCCGAAAATGACTATGGAGAACTTTTAGTTGGAGAAACGACACTATCATTTGTTTCAACAACATTAGCCAGGTCAAACTTGACCGACGGGTTTACAGAAAGCAGTTTGAAAGATAAACCGTTTGGAATTGAAATCGGATTTACAACAGAAAATGTTGAAGAAACTGTTTCGACAGCTATAAACGCAGGAGCGACAATTGTTGAGCATCCGAGAACAAAACCATGGGGACAAATTGTTGCTTATTTGAGGGACATTGATGGGTTTCTAATTGAAATTTGTACGCCAATGGGCTGAAAAACAGACTAGAATAAAAACATTTTTACCTTTGAATAATGCTATGTTAAAAAACAAGGCTATGCCGGCAACCAGCATCCAGACAGCAAGCACAATCTCAAATATCATTTTGAGTTTGTTTTATAAATTGTTTGATATCAGTTGTTTAGTAATTGATGAATTGAACCTGATTCCGGAATTACTGCTTAATGTTAAGGATGCAATTACAGGCAGTAAGCCTGAGTCGTTGTTAGTTATTATAAATAAAAGTAATTATGGCTTCTTTGAATTTCAAAATACATTTAGCAAGATTGAATTGCACTTAAAGTAATAAAATTATCGAAAATGTGTAATCAGGATAAAACGCAAAAACGACTTTTGTATGATTTTAAGCAATCTGAAAACGAAATACAAAAGCTAAGAAATGCCAAAGAAAATCAGAACAAAGTTGTAGAGGCTTTGAATCTGGGTAACGACCTATACGCTGATTTGGCAAATTCTTTGCCTTCAGGCATGTATCGCACACGGGTTTTTCATGATTTAGCATTACATGAAGAAAGATGGTTAGGCTCAAGAGAGGCTCCTTATGTAGTTGAGTATGCAAATGACCGTTTCTATGAAATACTCCATTTGGACAGGGTTGTTTTTGAAAAAAATCCAGGTATTATTAATGATTTAATATATTATGAAGATAAGGCTGAATTTGCCAGACTAAATATTGAAGCTAATTTGAATTTTACTCCTTTTTTTTGGGAAGGTCGTTTCCTGGTCAATGACAGCATAATCTGGATTAATTTTAAGTCAATACCTCGCATACTTGAAAATGAGGATATTATTTGGACAGGTATTTTAGATGATATAACCTCTCGTAAGCAAACCGAAGAAGAAATTAAAAACAAAAATGCCGAACTACAAAAGCTAAATGCAGATAAAGATTATTTTATTTCAATCCTGGGACATGATTTAAAAACTCCGTTTAACTCGATACTTGGCTTTCTGCATATTCCGGTGATATTGACCCCCTATTCCGGGATATTGACCCCCCTACAATAGGTCAATGATTCAAAGAGCGATTAGAGGGTGCAATATTATCTTT
>WOUZ01000028.1 GCA_009773165.1 Bacteroidota bacterium | reverse complement strand
CGACCGCGGAGGAAGTGAAGAAACCATGAAAGCGCTTAACAATGAGTTTGAACGACTTTCAAAAAAACTCATCAACAGCGAGCCAACATTCACTGAATCCCGAAAAGCCTACGAAACCCAGGTTTCTGAAGAAATCATGGAGGTCATTGAAAAAATCCTCAACCTTGTCGGAATCGACATCGAAGTCATTGGTTCATGGGTATGGCTTACTGGAAACACCTACCCAAACAGAGAAGCCATCAAAGGTGCCGGTTTCATGTTCAGCCGTCAGAAAACAGCCTGGTACTGGCATTCCGGAGAATACCGTAAAAAATCAGGCAAAATGTCTTCCCTCGATGATGTGCGCGATTTCTGGGGATCAGAAAAAATAAACCCCCGCCATAAAGAAGAAAAAATCCTCGCTTAGCCCTAAACCGGCATCAGCCCTAAACCCCTAATACGTTACAAACATAGGGACTAAACTTTCTAAACCTTTAAACCTCAAATAATATGAAAACTACCATCAAAAAACTGGAAGCCCTTCAAACATCCTTGGAGGAAAAAATCGAACAACGCCAGGAAGATTTCGACAACAAATCAGAGAAATGGCAGGAGTCTGAAAAAGGTGAAAAACACCAGGAGATCACTGACAAATTCACCGAAATTCTGGATCAGGTCTCTGAATGGATTTCCGATCTGGAATCATTTTAAACCAAAAAAGGTACCCTGGGATTCTCCCTCCCTGGGCTACCTTATTAAGAATCATTCTAAATAATATACTAAATGCGTCCGCCCTAAACGCTAAACTAACTCTCAAATCTTCAAATCATGAATCCCCAATATAATCGCAATTCCTTCACCCGCATTGAGGCTTACCAACTTAGTAAAGACCTCTACAACCATCAAAGACTAAATTCCTCCATCTCTTTGGACATTCTCTTGGAGACCCTCACAGCCATTCGCAAAACAATAAACTCCCACAAATGCAGCCTTGAAGCTCAAGAGAAGCATCACTTATTGAAACTGGCTAAGACCTACAACAGCATGCTGAAGTGCCTACCTGACACCCTTGACCACGACTTCACGCCTATCATTTTTTGAGCATTGCAACTTTGCAAAGTTGCAACTTTGCAAACTCTCAAAACCACCTCCAACCCGAAGGTGGTTTTTTAGTATCAAGTATCATATTACCTACGATATGATACCATGACAAAACCTCTTTGAACCTTTTCAAAAAGCTGCAATCGGTAAATTACAATGCATGGTTTCCCCGCTTAGCAATAAACCAAAAAGCCATTACACCTCAGCTGTATAATGGCTCTTTTTTCGGGGCTTTTCGACTTAGTGTTACCTGCAGGGCAACTTTTCATATTGCAATTATTTCGTGTCTTATTACTCCTTTTTTATCATCTAAAGTCAATACAATTTTATTTGTGTTGGGAATCAAAGTTAATTTGATAATAACTAGGTTTTCATACTTCGTATATTTTATCATAGAAATATCTTCTTCGCGATTACTACTTCTGTTAGAATACTTATCTGCCTTTTCAAAGTATGTTTCCTTTATTTCAAAAATACCCAACCCTTTTTCCTTACTGGCAATAACTATTTTGTCATTTATGATAATAAAATCAGTAAAAGTGTGGTAGTTTTTGTCATTTTTGTTAGAGGACAATGCAAAACTGCCTGAAAAGTCTAAGTTGTTATATATAGTTATATGATTTGTCGCACCTCTATAACCACTGTAGGTGTCTGACAAAAGTCCAATGTATGTTTCTGATATTCGTCCTTGGTGTATGTTCTCGTAAGGGCCATTATGTTTTAGTTTTTTGTAATGCGATAAGTCCAATCTGCCGTTTGAATTCAATCGATAAAACAAAACATATTTTGGCATAACGATATTGTCAATTGCAATAAGAAAACTTTCATTTACCACCAAATCGTCTATTTCTTTTTCCCAAAAAACAACTTCACTAGGTATCTCAAGTTGATACCATTTTTCATTTTTCAGGTGATATTGTATTAGTAATTCCCCCACCATTCCTCCGCCAACAAAAATGTTGTCATTGTTTAGTAGAACAGTCTTTGGCTTAATCACAAATGGAATGGAAAGTTTTATTTGATTTGAAGAATTAATGTCAAATATTGTTATGTCATTTTTTGCAGTGTCAAGTATTGCAATTCTTTCTTTTTGGTCAGTCGTGTAAATTGATTTTTCAGTAATTGTGAATGTTTTTATTTCGTTTATTTTGTCGTTTTCAAATGAGTTTATAGAAATCGTTCTGTTGTCTTTTAATAACAAAAATATTGATGTCGTAAGTATTAGATTTTTCATTCTCGTGTCGTTTTTTTCGCCTTACGGGTGACGTTTATCTATACACCATATGGCAGGTATTTCCGAATTACCTTCAACTCCACCAATTTCTAAATAACCCATATCAAACTGCTTAAATAACAAACTCAAAATGAAGTGTGAAAATCGTATTGAAGAAAAAATGCAGCTTTCCGGCATAGCCTTGTTTTTATGCGTTGGACAATTCAAAGGTAAAAATGTTTTTTATTCACCCAACAAATCCACCAACCTTTTAGTTGTCAAAACATTTGATGGACCAGTTTTATATGTTTTAGGGTTTGTCCAATTTGAAGTTCTTCCGGATTTTATCGGCAGGGTCGTTCCGACCACATGAACTCCTGATTATTGGGCACCGTTATGATTTTCTTTCACATATTCAATACCTTATTTGTCTTTCAAATTCATACAGGGTTGTGCCGTATTCGTTTATTGAAATATTCCAAAGAAATTTTCGATCATAATTTCGTCACGCCATGAAATAGCTATTTCAACAACGAGATTATTTCCTTCAATTCCGATTAATATAATATTCTGACCTGTGATTCCTGTCTGAACTCTTTTTTACCATAGGTTTGTTAAAATGCTGTCTCAAGCGGAAAGAGGGAGAAATAAGTGCCATTACAAGTTAAAAAAAATTAAATGAGAGGCTAAACAATTTAATCTTTAGCTAATTTACAATCTGATTCAAGTACAAAATAACTTTTAGTTGTTAACACATCTTCAACTATATAACCATACTGGAGACCATTTTCTGTCATCTGTTCAAGGTAATCTGTTATTCTTGCATTTATATTAAATCCAGAAGTTGATCCCTTTCTTCCGGCTCCATTTAGTTGGTAAAATTCTGTAAAGACAACAATTTGTCCAATTCCCCAATTTTTAAATTCTGACATAAATCATTTTTTGGATAGTGCAAATATATGTTTTTTATTGTTTGCCATATAGAAAGATACTGGCTCGAAAAACTAATTAAAGTATTAACACACTTAAAGTTTTTATTTATAAATTTGTTTGATGAAAAAGCAGCATTTATGCCCTGAATCCAGCAATAATAAAAGGACAAACATTAAAATAAATGATAATGAAAAGAACAATAATTATTATAGGAATTGCCGTATTGTCGGTAGCTTGCAATTACTTTTCTAAATACACAAAAGTAGAAGGTAGTATTTTAACAATTTCAAATTTTGATTGTGGACTTGGTGTTACTGGAATAAATCAAATTCATGGCGATTTTAACACTTTAGACAAAGAGGTTTTTAATGCGTTAAAAGGCAAAAAAGGCGCATACAATATTAAATTGGTTTACGACAAAGTAAAAGATCAATTTGGCAATAAAACGACTAGAAGTTATGATTTGGGTAGTATAAATGCAAGTGCATTAAGCAATTATGCTAATGTTACATCATGGGTCTCAGCATCAGGCGGCACATATAAAATAATAGCAGCTTTTTTACAAAAAATTTAGTTCATTGCTTGCAAAATTAGATTAAGCTCAATTAAAAGTAAACATTTTTTACGCTAATAAATTAAAATGAGAAAAGTTTTATTACTACTTGTTCTATCAATAATAACTTTTTGGGGATTTGATAGTCTACCGTAAAGTGATCCTAATAAAACATATTATATAAAATTCATACTTGACGATAAGGGGTATGCAATTAAAGATGAAACTGAACTAACAGTAACTCCTACAAGAATTTATATAAAAAAGAAATGGAGAAAAAAGACTTTTATATATTTATTAGTGACTACAACTTAGTCAAACACAATAACGAGTTTTATTATAGAAATTGTTTTTGCTGGGCAAACTCAGTTAGCATTATAAAGATATATTTTGGCTTTAGTAGTGAGTTAGGCGTAATTTTCGATTTCTGAAACATAGTTAAGAAATATATCAAGGTCGCTTGGTAAAGATTAAAAACATTGTTCCAATTTTCATTTTTGTCTTCATTATTTTAATTTTCAAGTTAATTTTAATGTTTTTGTGCAGAAGCTTTGACTGTTTATACAATTATAAAAAGTTCTGTTGGAGTCCAACTTTTTTTTCCTGACATGTCCCCATTTGAACTAGTGCGGTCGTATATATCTGATTATCAATATATATTCACGATATAAATCATTTAATACCGCACTAAGGCTATTTTTCTGCATAAATACAGATTTTGCTTATCAACTTCCTGTGAATTCAATATTTATAATTCTTTTTTTTATTTTTTAGTCCATTAAATTCTACAAAAGGTATTCTCAAAGAAAACTGTTTCAAATCTCAACGTGTTTTTTTCAATGCACTAAAAAGGGCAAGTCAGGACTTTTTTTTATAAGTTATTTCCGGCGAAAGCATAAAAAGATTTAATTATATGAGTATATAAGATGATAAAAGAATAGCTTTTTACTCAATCTTGTTACTATAGACACGATACTTATCCATTTTTAAATTTGTTGCAAGAATTAAATGATAATTCTCATCTTGCATATATTGATAAACGATAAATATGTCACCAGAACAGGTGAATTGAGTTGTAATAACATTACTTTCATCTTTTTTAACTTCAAAGTCAATAACCCTTAAAGTGAAAGATGGGCCATCACCAGTAACTACAATTGTTTTAGAATCAACTGGATCAAATTCAAAAAATACATCCATTAAAACATATTCAGTGCATTCTTCAGTTGCAACACTACACTCCTTTGTATATTTTGTTTTTACTATTAAAGGTATAGCACTTAAAGCGGTGTAAAGGATTGAGAAGGCGAAAAGTAGAACAGCTTTTTTCATAATTGTTTGTTTTTCGGTTAGTTTGTTGTCAATTGGTTTGTAGTTAGTTGCTTTCGCGGGTTCGTTTCATACAATGGTGCCCAACGATTGAGTAAACGCCATAAGGCGGGTATTTCTGAATTACCTTCAACTCCAATAATTACTAAACAACTCATAACAAGCAATTTATAAAATATACTAAAATTGATGAATGAATTTTTTGCTGAAGTTAAAATGAAGGTTGCTGGCATCGTCTTGTTTTTTAACATTGGATCATTCAAAGGTAAAAAGTTTTTTATTCATCCACCATTTGCAAAAGACTTTTTTTTCAAATTATTTGACTCTCCAAACCTCCCCCTCTCTCAGTCTCTCAAGTCTCAGTCTCCCCCTCGTTTCGTTCTCTCAATTCTCTCAGTCTCTTAGTCTCTCAGTCACCCATCACGCCCTCAACCTCAACCACTAACCATTAACCACTATCAAACCCTCCCCACCTTAACCATCCTTTTCCTGCCCAACTTCCTGCTCATAACCGCATACCTAACTGCATCAATCGCATGATTATAGGTATCCACCGGCACATTCACAGGGTCACCCGCCTTATCTACCTTCCATTTATAATTGCGTAGCTCCCTGATCAAGTTTACAGACCTTTGGGTCACGTTCAGCTTATATTGCTGCATGACATCCAACCCATAAACAATGCTCCCTGAGGGCTTATAAGCTGCCATAACATTGAATCCTCCCTGTCGTAACTCAAAGATCGTTTCAGGTTTATTGTCCGAAACGATTTCATCTGTCCAGGACAACCCCAATTTTCTGAGTATCAAAATCAGATCAGAAGCCAGGAGTCCGGTCCTGTATTCCATCTCATCCAGATACAACTCACCATCTTTCAAACCCACTTTAACCAGAGTAGTAGGGTCATTGGTATAACCGTAGTCCATTCCGTAGGTCACCCACTTGCAATCATCCGGGAACGCCTCCACTTGTTTCCAGTTCGTAAAGATCAACCCTTCCAGACTTCCATACTCCACATCAATATGCGTTCGCTTAAAATTGGGGTCCAGTTTCGCCCTGAGTTCAATGCGTTTGCACTCTTCCTCAGGCAAGAACGGATTGTTGAGGTAATTGCTCTTAATGATCGTATGATCACCGTAATACGATAAAAACTTCTCCAGCCAAAATTCAGCTGTAGGATTAAAGTCTCCGATCACAAACTCTGATCTTCGAGCCAACTCATCCCATATTTCAAATTTCAATGTATTGATTTCATTGCCATATAGCAGATACCTTCTGGCTCCTAAAGCCTTTTCAATTCTGTCTGCTGAAAAAAATTCAATCACACTTTTGGAAGGGAAGGTAAAGATTGCCCGGGTACTGTTATACACCACTTTATCCGTAAAACCTAAATTCATCAATATTTTCTGAGCAATCCGTATCGCTCCAATATCCAGATGTGGTTTAGATTCGCTTACTACCGTGATTACTTTGCCTTCTAGTTTCATAGCTACAAACACCACAAGGAAGAGCATCAGGTCATAAGTCTTTCCTGATCCCGTCCCTCCCTTATGGATGATCACTTTCTGACCGTCTCTGAAAGCTTTTTCTGTCTGTCCAAAGATGTAGCCATATTTGATCCTCTTATCCACGCTCCAGGATAATGTTTATTCGCTCGCCTGCGGTCGTATGGTCAATCTTTTGACTGTCTGCCCACCCGAAGCGATTCTTCATGTTCATATACCATAAAGTGGCATTGAACTCCCTGTTTTCGAGGTTACTTCTGCCTTGTTTTTCCCACCAGGCTTCACTCAAAATCCTTCCCCTTTTTATGGTTTCCGAAAATTCAGCTTCATCATTTAACCATCTGTCCCACAGGTCATTGGAAAAAGTGCCCCTCCAGCTGTGTATCAGGGCTTTTACTTCTTTATCTGAGCCTCCTTGACTGTACAACGTAACGACTGCTTCTTTCCAGTCAGCGGGTAATTTGCCTAAGTCTTTGAGTTTGGCTCCACTTGTTTTTTTATTCATGTGTTAATTGTTTTGGTTTTCTTGGTTTATAAATCATTTTATCAATGGCACTCACGCTCATCCCGTAAGTTTCTGCCAACTCATACTTAATTTCCGTCAATGGCATGCCTGTCTTTGCCATCTCATAGTATTTCTTCTTGACGACCCATTTCCTTGCTTCATCCAATGAAATAATCCCCAAATCCATCATTGGTCGTGCATTCATTCCGGTGCGCTCAAGTATATCCTTAGCGAGCATCTCCTTAAAACTTCCCATAGTAATTTTCCGATTTTAATTGGTGCATTAGCTCATGAACTGGCTTCAAAAATTTTGATGACACATCACTATTTCTTCATTATTCTCTTTCCCATATAGCATCTTTTCTCATGTTTCAGTTTTTTCAATCTTGTTTTTTACCCGTATTAGGAACGCTTTTTATCTCTGTGAATAGTGCTGCAATTTACGAAAATAAAATTAATTGTTTCAATAGATAATACATTGTTTTATAATGTTTACGTAAATGTTTACTAAAGTTTTACTTTAAGTATAATTTATTTTTGTGAGTGAATTAAAAATCTATCAACATGAAAAAGATTCCCACTTCCAAACAGTCAAAACAACCATCACAAAACAAAGCTCTTGCAGCAAAACCAAAGCCCCGCAGCTCAGGAACATTCAAACCCGGTGGCGAACTTTCAGCTACTGTGAAATAAGATGAAAAAGTACGTTCAATCTTCAGTAGTTTTTTCAGCGCCAACAGGTGGCATTGATCGTGAAGCCGGAGTAATTCCCGGAATCACGGTCGCACGTATCGGATCTGCAAAAGGTCATGATGGAGAAATAGATGCTAAATTCCTGTCGCAAATTGTTGAGCAGGCTGCCACACGTCCTCAAGGTATAAAAGCAAGATTCGGGCACCCGAACATGTGTTCAACAGCCTTGGGAACTTACCTTGGAAGATTTCATAATTACAGCCTCAATGGCAATGCAGTTAAAGCCGATCTTCATTTGGACCAGTCAGCAAAAACGTCTCCCAATGGTAACCTTTTCGAGTATGTACTCAACATGGCAGAATCAAACCCTGACATGTTTGGCGCTTCCCTGGTCTTTGAATCTGCTGAATTTGAAATCGCTGAGATTGAAAAGGAGGGTAAAAAAGAGAAGCAGCGTTTCTTCCGCCTGAAAGAACTTCGCGCTACGGATATCGTTGACGAACCCGCCGCCACGGATGGCCTTTTTTCGGCTGACTCCTTTCCTGCGCTGGCTTCTGCTTTCCTGGATCAAAACCCCGAACTCACCAACCTCATTTTCTCAAAACCTGAATCTGCCATCGAATTCCTGTCTAACTACCTTAATTCCAATCAAATGAAATTCTCCGATGAAGTTATTTCAAAATTTAAAAAGCTTTTTTCAATTCAGGAGCCTGAAATTGAAAACACAGTCCCTGCTTCAGAACCTGAAATCTTTTCAGATCAGCCTGTCGATCCCATTGAGGATCCTCAACCAGCCCAGGCCCTTCAATCAGTTGCTGATCCAGAAATTCCGAATCACGAAAACCCGGAGGTATCAGCCCCCGAAAGTCTTGAGGCAACGGAAGATCCTGCCAATCCCTCAGAAGTTTACACCTCCATAATTGCCGGATTTTACGACAACTTATTTCAGAACGGTCTAACTTCCGAAACCCCTGCCACAAATCCAGAAACCCAGCTTCAGGAAATTTTGAACTCCTTTCAAAATTTAGTCTCGTTGCTGGATGCAAACAAAAAAGAAATAGATCAATTGAACGCCAGGCTTTCTGCAAAGCCATCAATTCCTTTGAATGTCTCTGATCCACAAGTATCTACCCACCTCATTGATCCCGTAAAGGATGAAACAGGCAAACAGATGCTTTCAAACATCCCCCCCGACCTCAAGCACAAGTTACGCACTCTAAAACCCCAAAAGCCTCAACCCTAAACCCCTAAACCCCAAAACAACCAGAACAATCAGAACAATCAAAACAACCTGAACAACCAGAACATCCTGAACAAATCAACAAATCAACGAATCAACAAATCAACCCCTAAACTCCTAAACCTCTCAACCCCTAAACCACTTCTCAACAAATCAACAAATCAACAAATCAACGAATCAACCTCTAAACCCCTAAACTTCTAAACCCCTAAACCCCTCAAAATGAACATTTTCACCCAATCTACCTCTCCTGCCTTCATGAAACAGGCTGTGGATGAGTTTTTCATTCAACCGATGTTCACCGCTGAAGATATCCGCGGTATCATCACCGTTCGCACGGATGTCAAAGGTACCGAACGCCTGAACCGTATCGGCAGACCTTCGATGATGACAAAACCAAAGGCTGTTCCCGGATTCAATCCTGCCGGAAGTTTTAATCTCACCTACACCGATATCACCGTGAAACCCATGTCAATGGAGTTCGAGCAAAATGCGCGCGAATTCTGGGGTTCTATCGTCGAACAGCTGCTGGCTTCCGGCTACAAAGAAGACGACATCGAACAGATGAAAAGTCCTGATGTCTGGAACAAAATCATGCTACCCCTCATCGCTACTGCTGGTCAGGACGACCTGATCCGCCAGATGTTTTTTGCCAACCCTCTTGCTGAGGTAATGGCTGGAGGCATCCCGAATGGGACCATCGACGACAACTATTCCGGCTACAACGGCTTTATGTCGTGGCTCTTGAAGGACACGCAAACTGGCGTTATTCCTGCTGCACAGCACATCCCGATTGCTTCTTCTGTTGCTGCCGTCAAAGCAGAGAAAATCCTGACCTATACTGCAGGCACCGACACAGCAATCAATGTCGTCATCAATGGCGTCACTTACACCCAGGCTTTTGCCTCAAATGCAACTACCACCGTTGCAAACTGGCTCACTGCCCATAAAGCCGCTATTGAAGCACGTGCCGACATCAATGGTGTAATTGTAACCGTCACCGGTGCTGGTATCAAAGTTGTCTCAAAATCAAAAGGACAGGAGTTCACGTTCACCGCTACCGTAACCGGTACCGGCACTTTCGCAGCCTCGGGCGTTGTCGCTGCTACCAAAGCTGGCAAACTTGACGCCAACGAATCTGACTCCACCCTCGAAGCGATGCTTGATGCCATCACTCCTGAAATGCACGAGTTCAATCTCAATTTCATGATCACTTCCTCCATGTGGCGTAACCTCGTTCATACCTTCAAAAGCCGTGAAACCGTCCTTGGCGACGCTGTGATGCAAAACGGTTTGAAGGTCAAAACCTACGAAGGTTATCCCATCATCGTTCGCCCCGACTGGGACAAATGGATCACCTCTGCTCAAAACGGAATCCATCCTCACCGTGCAGTCCTGACAACCAGCAAAAACCTGCTCTTTGCCACCGATGGCACCAGCGACTCCGAAATGATTGAAACCTGGTACAACCAGGAAGCACAGATGCGCCGTTACCGCGTCCAATACAAAGCCCAAACCGCCTACCTGCATAAAGAGTTGGTAGTCCTCGCAGGCTTCAAAGACTAACCAAACCCCACCAAACCCTGACAGCAGCCTCACCGCTCTGTCAGGGCAAAGCTGGCTCGGATTTGCAATCCGTGACTATGTAACAACCCTTGAATCTTTGAATTTTGAATCCTTGAATCCAAAAAAAATGTTTTACCAATTGAAAAATATCATCCCGCAACAGTGCGCGAGCCCGTCCAAACGCGGTGCCGTGGAGCCTGTGAATTTGAAAACATTTAGAAATCCGGCAAAAACGGCCCAGAGGCCGTTTGGTCTCGTACGCAGTAGAGACCACCTTTTTGCCAGGATTTCTTATGTTTTCAAAGAGTGCGTGAGCCATCGTTTGGGCAAATGGTTTTGTTTCTTTTGCCGAAACAAAAGAAAAAATAAAGGCTCATTCCTGCCCATAATGTCCATAATGCTTTCAAAGCAAATCTCCATTTCGATTGGTCGCTTAAGTCAACACTGGCGGGAATTTGCAATCCATGCCACCAAATCAAAACCCCTAATCATGCGTCAGCCCTAAACAGTTCCACGATTCCACGATTCCACAGTTCCACAGTTCCACGATTCCACGATTAGACAGTTCCACAATTAGACAGTTCCACAATTAGACAGTTCCACAATTCCACGATTAGACAGTTCCACGATTCCACGATTCCACACCAATGAAAACCCACTTCTCCGCCTACAACTACACCCCACTTTTTAACCTTAAAAAGACCGACTTCATTGACCTCAAAAGCAATACCTCCGAATTTATTGCTTTCGGTGAAGACAATCTTTTACCAACACAGCTAAACAAATTAGCCAGAGAAGTACCAGTACATCGTGCAATATTAAACTCTAAAACCAATTATGTAATCGGCAAAGGCCTTGCCTCAAAAAACCCTGTCATTGCCGATTTCATCAACCACCCAAACAACTCACAGAACAATCTCTCAACCATCCTGAAAAGGCTGGTGTTCGACTATTTCACCCATGGAAATGCATGGATTGAGATTGTAACAGATTCAAAAATGTCGTTTTTGTTTGTCTATCACATTGATGCTTCTAAGATCAGAATCGCTTCAAACACTCAGGAAATTATCATCCACCCCGATTGGGAAAACTACAAAGGGAAAAATGATGCTAACGCTTCACGATTGCCTTTATATCCAGCTTTTGAAAAAAAACCTGATGGGGTCTTCCATAGCGCTTACCATATCAAAGATTACGAGCCCGAATTCTATTATTATGGCTTATGCTCTTATTTCGCGGGATTGCGTTCCATCATCATCACTGGTCTTGCAAATGTTTGGAATCAAAAACGCCTCGAAAAATCATTTTCATCTCCAGGACTTCTGATCATCCCCGGTGTCAATGATGATGCGGACGCTGATGCTCTCGATGCTGAATTCCAAAACCACATGGGTGCACTCTCCGAAAGCGCCTCAGAAATCATCATCCAATACCTCTCTGACCTTGGTCCTGGTCAGTCTGCTCAGGCGGCTCAGTATATTGATTTTGTAAAGCATGAAGAGGGAAACTGGATTGCCTTGCACCAACAGGCTGAAATGTCACTTATTACCATTCACAATTGGTTTCGCACACTCACCCCATACTCTGATGACAAGTCTGGTTTCGATAAAAACCGCATCATATCTGAGTACGAAATTGCCATGTCGTCCATCATCAAACCTCACCAGGATATGTTCATTGAACATCTCTTGAAACTTATGTCCGACTTCAACATGCCTACCGATGAACTCGTTTTTATAAACGAGCCGCCTATTGTTCAAATTAACCCATACAAATTTGTCTGGGAGGTTCGCCGCGATTCTGGTCTTGATTTCGACAAAAACGATCCCATCCAGCAGCAGCTTATCATTCAAACAAGAAATACGTTCACAACTTCAAACACCAACACAACATCATAAATCATGGGAAGAATCAGCGGTTTCCGCACAAAAGCAGCTTCATCAACACCGGACCCTGCAGTATCTACCTTTCAAAACAGATATGTGCAGTTGGACATCAATGCTTCAAGCTCTCAGGCTTTTAGCCCGCCTATTGCAATTCCTCTTGGGGCTTCCAATGTCACCATACAGTTCTTTCACAACATTGCCAACATTGCTGCAGATCCAACAACCATATCCATCGAACAAAGTTCCGATGGAGTAAATTTCTCCGAAATTTATTCCCCTGAAACGGAGCCCTTCATGATCGCTTCTGGTTCAACATACACCACAATCAATGTGATTGGTGTGCTCTCAAATTTTATTCGCTTCCGCTTCGACACAATTTCAGGCTCCTATGGAGTGATTTCTTCCTGTAATTTATTGTTCGCTTAATTCAGTAAAAAATGGCTGCTCCAAAATCATATTTGCTCAATTTATACCCCAACCTGGCACTCACACAGCTTGCAAAGCTTTGGGCTGAAGGTGATCCATGGTTAGAAATTGAAATCGGTAAATACTCTGCTAAACATCATGCAATGATTGCTGCTCAACTTGCTTCGCAAGTCGCTGGCATCGCTGCTGCTATTGCAAACTTCAACGACCATGAGCCTACCTCCAGCCTCGACCCACCAAACCCACCCACAGCAAACTATTTTATGGGAGACGACCATGTGTATCATCATATCAACGGACTTTGGAAACGATCCTCATTATCAACCTTTCAATAATTAAATCATGTCAAAAAATTCACCTAAAATGGAAATCCAAAAACCAGAAGAGCTTTCAGTTCAGGAGCTGAAAGAGCAATTAGTCATTGCCACACAAAAAGAATTGGAAGCAATTGCCAACGAAATCCTTGCTCTCGAGGAAAAATACCTGGTTGGCATCGGCATCCAGATCGACGCAAAAAAACTCAGTGATATCATAAACTATATGATCACCTCAAACAAAGCCTCCATCTCCCTCAAATTCGAAATCTGGAAAAATCCCTGAAAAAATGTTGATGTGTTCTTTGTTTATTTGTTGATGCTGACGCGCTCAAAATGAAACCTTTAGCTATAAGCGCTGGCCTTTGTCTTGCGCAAGCCCTCAACAAATCAACAAATCAACAAATCAACAAATCAACCCATAAAGCCCTAAACCCCAAACGATTCCACGATTCAACGATTCCACCCCACATGCGTCAGCCCTCAACGATTCCACGATTCCACAGTTCAACAACCAAAACAAATCAACAAATCAACCCTACCTCAACCTCTAAACCTCTAAACCACCCTCAAAATGGCCCAATACGATCTTATCTTAACCCGCAACGATCACGTCTCAGGAACAGAGTTTACCGAGCTTCGCATCGCTAAACCTGATGTTACAGGCAAATTCTTCACCCAGCATCCTACTACAGGTGTTTTATCCTGGTCAAATGTCGACTGGTCTAACCTCACAGGTAAACCTTCAACCTTTACGCCCTCGGCACACGTCCATACCATTGCAGATGTCACCGACCTCCAGACTACTCTCAATGGTAAAGAACCTTCTTTCAGTACATTGGCGGTCAACAAAGGTGGTACAGGTGTCGCAACCATCACCGGGCTAATCAAAGGCAACGGCACTGCTGCGATGGCTGCTGCTGTTGCAGGCACTGATTATGTCGTTCCTTCTGGTTCCATCACCGGCAACGCTGCAACAGCAACAAAACTTGCTACCGCTCGTACCATCAACGGAGCTTCTTTCGATGGCTCTGCCAACATCACCATCAGTGCGGTCGATGCCACAGCACGTATCGCTGCCTCTGAAAAAGGTGCCGTCAATGGCGTGGCTACCCTCGATGCTTCTGGTCTTGTTCCTTCCAACCAGCTGCCTTCTTATGTCGATGATGTGGTGGAATATGCCAACCTCGCTGCTTTCCCGGGTACCGGGGAGTCTGGTAAAATCTACATCGCCATCGATACCTTGAAAACCTATCGCTGGTCTGGATCAATTTATACGTTTATCACTTCAGGAGCTGTCGATAGCGTGGCAGGTAAAACTGGAGTTGTCACCCTGGTAAAAGCTGATGTTGGTTTAGGTTCTGTTGACAACACCGCTGATAGTACCAAAGCTGTCGCTTCTGCTGCTAAATGGACCACTGCCCGCTCCCTCTCTTTTACTGGTGATGCAACTGGCACCGGTTCTGTCGATGGTTCTGCAAATGCCTCTTTCGCACTCACATTGGCAAATGTTGCC
>WOUZ01000012.1 GCA_009773165.1 Bacteroidota bacterium | reverse complement strand
TTTTCAATTCAAATCGTCACCGTCAAAAAAAACGCTACAAGTGCGATGTACAAAGGATTTCAAAGAACGTAGTTTAAATTTTAGTACCCACTAGTGAATTGACATCTGTATTTATGATGGAAGCAATTTTACCAATTTCCGTATTCATGCCTGTTCCAACAACCACGCCCACTCCTCTTCCATTGGTAATGATGGTCGACATGAAACCACTATTTAGCCTGTCCCCCAACGCTGTTTTCAGGTCAGTCAGAAGTAGTGTAGCATCTTTTTCTGATGGAACAGATTCGCCTGTTAGGGATGATTCGTCGATTTGAAGATTAAAGGATTCAATCAGACGAATATCAGCAGAAATGATTCTTCCTGCATCAAGAATAAGTATGTCACCCGGAACGATCTTTTCAGTATCAACCTCCTTAATTACAGCATCCCGGCGAACAAGAGCTTTAGGGAATGTTAGTTTTTGAAGAGCTTCGATTGCTTTACCGGCTTTGACTTCCTGAACTACACCCAAAATTGCATTAATGGTAATAACCAATATGATTATGGCTGCATCAACGTACTCCCCCATAAAAACAGTAATGACGACTGCTCCCAGCAAAATGTATATCAGCCAATTTTTAAGATGCGTAAAAAACAAACGAAAAATGCTTTTCTTTTTTTTTGCCAGTAATTTATTCGGCCCGTTCTTCTTCAATCTGATTGAGACTTCTTTTTCAGAAAGGCCATTAGCCACATCTACGCTTAGCTCTTTAAGTACAGTTTCTGCTGATTTTGAAAACCACATGTTTTGTTTCGAATTAGTTTATTACGCTCCTAGTGCTTAAGCACCGTTGATTTAGGCTGTCTGAATATCGCTTTCCATTCTTATCCTTAGGTTTAACTTTATTCAAAAAACAGTAAAGTGAATGTTCCCATATCAATGAAAGAGCTTTTTGATCTCAACTTGTTTGATTAAATAGTTCAGCCGGAAATCCCGTGAAAAACATGGCAATTTAGGCAGCTACTACAAAAAAAGCATTACATAAATAATGTAAAGACTTGCATAATTCATTGTTTTGATTGCTTTACAAAACAATTATAGACAGGTAACGGAATTTTTAATTATCTGAACTACTGTGATATACGACAGATAATACAATGAGTTACTCTATTTTCAAGAAAGTCAGGAAAGAATTGACGTCCAGAAACTTGATTGGAAACTTAAATTATAGAACCCGAAAAACCATCAACGAGGTAATCTTAAAATGCAAACAGGCTTCATAATAGCGCATTCACACAACACCATCGTTGGTTATTCGCCATTTATGCCAGTCGCCAATTAGAAACATAAAACACTGATTGAAATTATCTCATGATCCAAAGTTTAGGTAAAAACAGAAGTTTCTATCTAACAAAGTAAACTTTAACTTAAATGACCAATTTTGCTAAAAGTATGAAAGAATAAAAAATTAAGTACCCCTTTACCAGAAAAGAAAAAAGTCATAGTTTTGAATTGCTAAATGCCGTGCAATGAAATCCCCGTAAAGAATTAGAATTGAAATAATAATTGATTTTAATATGTTACAAAATACTAAACCATTAGATCAAGTAAATACAAAAACGACAGTTTAGAGTTTAGTAATGATTTGCAGTTTTTTAACCATAATATTTAACAAATAACCCTTAAAAAAAAGACAAATATGACAACACTATCAAAGAACCCTTTTACCTGGATAGAAATTTATGTGGAAGATATGAGCAGGGCACAACAATTCTACGAAAGCGTTTTACAAATCAATATGATTCCGATGCAAACCCCGGGAGAAATGAGTGATTTAGAAATGTTGAGTTTTCCGTGGGCTGAAGGCGAAGCAAATATCAGCGGGGCATTGTGTAAAACCAGTGAAATGAAACCTGGAACTGGTGGAACAATCGTCTATTTCACTTGTGATGATTGTGCCGATGAAACTTCAAGAGTTCAGAGTGCAGGAGGACAGGTATTACAACAAAAATTCCAGATTGGCGAGTATGGATTTTGTTCTATTGTTATGGATACTGAAGGCAATACAATTGGCTTACACTCAATGAAATAAAACAAAATAACTACTTAAAGAAAAAGCTGCACATATCTAATACAAGAAATGACGATGTAATATAAAATGATCCTGTTGCTATCAGGACTACCCTTACTATAAATTTGATGCAAGAAAGCTCTTTGAAATCTGCTGCTTAGCGAGCGCATACAAGCTAATCGCAGTAATTACATTGTAAGAATGACAAAATCAGTTCAATCAAATGAATGCTAAAAATCAAAATTCTTCTCGCATTGATACTTCAAGCCAAAGAGTATACAAGCTTTTGGGAATCCGAATGCTTAATAAATTTATAATGGCTACGATTGGTAAGGCAGTACTCAAAGTCAATCCGAAGGAAAAAATGCCGTCATACTTTATTGGACACCCATTCGAAATAGATTCTCTGATTTTGACAAAAAAATGGCTTTTATTCAATGAGGTGGTTCACTTTGCACTTATCATCTTATGCGCAGCTATTGGATACTTTTTCTACACAAAAGGATATTTTAGCGGAGTCTTTATTATTGCTTTGGTAATTGTTCTGAACTTCTCATTAATGTTCATGCAAAGGATGAACCGAAACCGAATCAAGAAAACAATATCTGGTTTAGAAAAAAGAAGATCAAACTCAAAATAAGAAGTATCAATATGATTCAATAATTTGCTAAAATTCAATGCTTTTCAAAACTACTTATTGCTAGAATTCCGGGCATGCATTTCGATTTTTGAAAAAAGTGATCATAACATACTGGATGTAAATAATATAAGGATGTCAGAAGTTGAAGACTATATCTATCATTTTGAAGGAAATCAAAGGGAAGTGCTGTTTTTCTTTCATGATTTATTTACAAAAGGTCTGAACCTAACCGAAAAAATCAGGTTTAAGATTCCATTTTATTATGGCAGAAGTTGGATTTGCTTTTTAAATCCTGTGAAAGGAGGAAAAATTGAAGTGGCTTTTATTCGGGGAAACGAACTATCAAACGATCAGGGATTGCTGGACAGTAAAGGCAGGAAACAGGTTTATGGCATTGAGTTTGAAAAGATATCACAGATTCCACTTCAACTAATGAATGAAATCATTCACGAGGCAATACTACTTGACCAATCCACACCGTACTCTTTTAAAAGAAAGCCTAAATAATTTCGCATTTATTAGAGTCCAATTTCGATCATAACAAAAAATAGCCATTTGAATGATCAACTCTTCTTGATAAAAAACTTTCTGGTAGTTTAAAAAAGCCAATACATGAGATTAAAATATCCTGTTACCAGCTAAGAATCCTTTGCCGGCAAGGATGTTTGCTTCGAAGAAACAGGTTATGTTTTCGGGCTTAATTTTACACCTCCAATTGGTGATTCGAAAATAGCTTCTAAGCTAAGGGCCGTTTAATGTATACCCGTAAAATCATTACTTTTAGGGATTGTGCCCTCCCATTATCGCTAATACCTTTGCCTCCATAATTTAAATCAGATATAATTATGAGAGGTTTTTTATTCATTGTGTTTTTAATAACTGCAATATCAGGCGCTTATACTCAATCAACTGATAGTATAACAAATTCATATAAAAACAGTGCTGAAAAGATGTTGTCAACAGATGGCAAACTTATGTTAGGTGGGTATGGTGAAGTTCATTACAACCAACCATTGAGTGCTGAGACTAGGAACAATGGCACGTTAGACGTCCATCGTATGGTTATTTTGATTGGTTATAATTTTAGCTCAAAAACGCAATTCATCTCTGAAATCGAGTTTGAACACATTAGTGAAGTATATATCGAGCAAGCTTTTTTACAGCACAAAATAAACAATTACATAAACCTGAGGGCTGGGTTAATGTTGATTCCAATGGGAATAATTAATGAATACCATGAACCAACTACTTTTAATGGAGTGGAACGCCCTTTAGTCGATAATAAGATTGCACCAACAACCTGGCGTGAGGTTGGGATTGGCATAAATGGAAACGTTATTGAGGCCTCACTAAAATATCAGCTTTATGTTGTTAATGGTTTTAGCAGTTTCAACAATATTGGGATGTTAAATGGCAAAAATGGGTTTAGAAACGGAAGGCAGAAAGGAGCTGAATCCTATATTAGCTCGCCTAACCTAAGCGGAAAAGTTGAATACTATGGTTTTAGAGGTTTAAACATCGGCTTTTCAGGATATTTTGGAAAAACACAAAGCACCCTGGTCAATGGAATCGATAAAGAAGATGATTCCGCAGTGGCCAAAGCTGATTCTTCAATTACGGGCATTTCAATGTTGGGCCTCGATGCACGTTATAATTTAGGTGGACTTCAATTGCGTGGTCAGTTCTATTATACATCGATTTCAAACACCCTGCAATACAATAATTTTACAGCACAAAATGGCAAACAAAACGATTTAGGCAGTGCAATGATGGGGTATTACATAGAAGCAGGCTACAATGTATTGAAACTAAATCAAACGAAAGCCGAATTGATACCTTTTATTCGATTCGAAAATTACGACACTCATTTCGCTACAGAAGGTTTACTTCAAAAAAACAAAGCATATAACAACCAAGCAATCACAACCGGATTAACTTACAAACTAACAAAAGGTGCTGTTATAAAAGCAGATATGCAATTCATAAAATCGGCTGCCGCATCCGAATATTCGAAAATTTTTAATGCAGGTGTAGGTGTCATGTTTTAATATCAGTTTTATGGATAGAACCATAATCTTACTAATAACCTTTGTCATATCCACTACTTACCTTGTAGCTCAGGATAGTATGAATTATTATCCCAGAATGCTGCAAAAAGAATTGGAAACTGCAGCTGGAACAAATTTTACAATTGAAGAATTGTCGATTCCTCCTGATATCGCCAAACAAATCTATTTAGGAAAATATTTTTCAGTTCACACTAATTCTCAATCAACGGGAAGAGCTTACCTGTTTGTTGGTCGTGTAACAACTTGCAGAGCGGGAGGATGTTCGATTAATGACAACCAATTATCTGCCAAGGAAAGTGAGTTTTTCGACTATTATATCCTGTACGATTCAACTTGCACCATTCAAAAAGTGAAAATATTCAATTATCAGGCCACTCATGGACAAGAAGTTACAGCAAAAAGTTGGTTAAGACAATTTCAGGGTTACAGAGGCGAGTCAAATCTTATTGTAGGTAAAAATGTTGATGCCATTTCAGGAGCTACCATTTCAGTTGAAGCTACCGCTATTGATATAGAACATAAAACGAGCTTGCTGAAACTTCTTTTAAAAAAGGAAAATTCATGACTTTTTTCGAACTGATATCAACTTTTTGCAATTAACAAACAGCTTTATCAGGTGAATCAATTCTATTGTTTGTAGATGTTGTAATGCATTAAAATGCTGATTTCTACTGTTAAAGGTAAAAGTCATGCATGACAAGTAACACAAAAAAACAACATCACTAATAATTATTATTAACGTCATCAGGCTTATCCCAAACTCGTTGGAATATGGAACATGGTTGGGATTTTTGTTACTTTTATCGTAAATTTTGAAATACTTAGATTAAGTTACCTATTTAAAACTTGTATAAAATAGTTTAAATCATAGGTATCTTGAACGCATAAAATGATTAAAACAATGAAAAAAATGGATAAAATTATGATAAGAGCAACGGTTGACGCCGACATTGTAAAAGTGTGGAACTGTTATACAAAACCTGAACATATTACTAAATGGAATTTTGCTGATCCAAGTTGGCATTGCCCTTCAGCCTCTAACAATATGCAAATTGGAGGGAAATATCTAGCACGCATGGAAGCTAAAGATGGAAGTTTTGGGTTTGATTTTGAGGCTTATTACACTGAAATAAACGAAGGACTAGATTTTACCTATGAATTTGGGGATCGATCAGTCAGTGTGCAATTCCACAATTTGGATAAGCAAACTGAGGTAATTATAACTTTTGACCCCGAGACTGAAAACCCTATAGAACTCCAGCGAAATGGCTGGCAGGCAATACTTAATAATTTTAAAAAGTACACGGAGGGAATTTAATCTCATGTTTATTGTGAGAAATTCAACCTATTTAAAATTGGTAACAAGTCAATATTGGCAGGACAATTACACCACTAATGAATAACAAAATCAACTAAAATAATGCCAAAAAGATTTAAAATGGTAAGTTGATTGTTGTTTGAAATTACATTTGCAGGATAATATTTCTGTTATGTCAAAATTCTCACATACCGATGAAAGTGGTAAAGCCAGCATGGTGGATGTAAGTCCAAAACCGATGCAGCACCGTGTGGCGCGAGCCGAAGGTTTTATTCAACTGCAACCTTCCACATGCGCCCTCATCCGTGACAACGAAATGAAAAAAGGCGACGTGCTTACTGTGGCAGAAATTGCTGGCATTCAGGCAGCTAAACAAACTTCGATGCTTATTCCTCTTTGTCATCCCCTTTTGCTTTCTTCAATCAAAGTAAAAGCCATGCTTCAGGAGAACGGTGTTCACATTCATTCAGAGGTGAAATGTACCGGAAACACAGGTGTTGAGATGGAGGCGCTAACTGCCGTTCAAATTGCTTTACTAACTATTTACGACATGTGCAAAGCAGTAGATAAAAGTATGGTTATGAATGATATACATCTTGTTGAAAAAACAAAATCAAACCTCTGACCGGTTTATCATGATGCAAAGAAGCCTTGTCATTTTGGTGTTTGTTATCACTTGCATACATCCTGTTTTTTCACAAGTCAATTACAGGCATTTTGTGACAGCTGGGCGTATTGAACTCTCTGAAGACCGTAACACCGAAGCGATCCGTAATTTCAACACAGCCATCCAGGCACGGCCTGATCATTTTGAGGCTTGGTTTTTTAGAGGCATCGCCAAATTCAACCTCAACGATTATGCCGGTTCGTTAAACGATTTCAACGAAACGATTCGTTTGCATCCACTTTATGCACGTGCATATCATTATCGAGGCATCGTAAACGACCGTATGACAAATTATTACGACGCCAAAACTGATTTCAAAAAAGCACTCGAAATTGATCCGTATAATGCTGAACTTTATGTGGCAGCCGGAGCGACTGACATGCACCTGGATGATTTTGAATCAGCCATAAAAAATTACGATATGGCCTTGCTGATCTATCCACGTCTTTCAAATGCATGGCTCAACAGAGGCATTGCAAAAAGATTGTCGGGATTGAAAGAAGAAGCGTTATCTGATCTCGACAAAGCTGTTTTTCACGACCATTTCGATAGTGAAGCGTGGGTTAGACGTGGCATGCTCAGGTCTGAACTGAATGATTTCGAAGGCGCTCTCAGCGATCTCGATCAGGCGCTTAAACTCGACGCCCAAAATCCGGCAGTATATTTTCAAAGAGCACATATCCGACTTTTGCAAGGCGATACCCTACAGGCTCTCAACGATTTTGAACAAGTAAATATCCTCGATACACGAAACGCTCTCACATATTACAACCGCGCATTGATTCATTCTCTTCGCAATGAGCTCCCCGAAGCAAAAGTGTTGTATCAACAGGTTATACTGATCAACCCGACAAACATTTACAGCCATTTCAACCTCGGAGTTATTAATTTTCAAATGGAGCAATACCGCGAAGCTGAGAAAGATTTCACTAATGCAATTGATCTTTTTCCAGGTTTTGTTGGTGCTTTGGTAAACAGATCGTTGGTCCGCAAACAGATAAAAGACAGGTCGGGATCAGAAGCAGATTATGCCAAAGCACTCGCCATCATACAGGATCTTGACGACAGCAATGCCGATCCTGAAAGCCTGTTTGGAAGATACGCCGATTCCACTTATTTTAATCAGATTATTGCTCTTGAAGCCGACTTTATAAGTGGAAATATGGCACAACAACGTCCTCAGTTCAGGAATGTTGATATCAAGCCTTTCAGAAATTTTGTAATTAGCTTTAAGCCAACTCAGGAAAAAACTATAGCAAATCAACTGCCCGGATATACCGACCTGACGATTCAGCATCTTAACAGCTCATTACCCGAAACACTTCATTTGGCCTACATATGTCAAAATCAGCAATTTGAATCCAATGATCTTCAAAATCAGGAAAATCTTCTAAAGGATTCAAAGCTGCCATACAACGTGCAACAGTTATTAATTGGGGTTCTGAATCAGGCACGAAACAATCTTTCACGAAGTCTGACACATTATGCATCTATTCCTAACAATGACCCATTGGGATTACCAGCACGAATGAATGAAGCTGTAGTACTGTTCGATCAGGAAGAAGGACGGGTGCTAAGCGAAAATGATGTTCGTGCCGTAACTATTCAGCAAGGTAATGCTGCTCCCTTTCAGCCGGAATCAAAAGAAGATCAAACACTTAACCTCATTCCTGCTTTTAATGCGATAAAACAAGCATTGCAAATAGCTCCAAAAAACGCTTTCGCTATCTATAATAAAGGCAATTTCTTGTTGCAAACGGGAGCATTTCATCCGGCTATCGACGCCTTCTCCGATGCCATAGCAATCGAACCCACTATTGGCGAAGCTTATTACAACAGGGCTCTTACATTGCTTTATCTGAATGAAAATCGTTTGGCGTGTGACGATTTGTCGAAAGCTGGTGAACTTGGTATCACGGAATCATATGCTGTTATAAGAAAATACTGCACAGCAAAATAGACCAGGCATAGTAAAAAAAGAAAAAGTGCCTTTAAAGACAAGAGTCATTAACAGCACTTCTATTTTTAGTGAGGCAGGAATTAAATCAGATTCTACATGCCTTTGGTGTCATTAAACATTACCATCCAAAAAGCGGGAAATCAGCCATAAGTGTATTCACTTTAGCTCGAACGGCATTGATAACCTGTTCATTTTCAACATTACTGATAACTTCATCAATCAGGTCAACGATAGGTTCCATATGTTGCTCTTTAAGTCCACGGGTGGTGATAGCAGGAGTTCCAACACGAAGGCCTGAAGTTTGGAATGGAGAACGGCTATCGAAGGGAACCATGTTTTTGTTGATGGTGATATCTGCTTTAACGAGCGTATTTTCTACTACTTTTCCTGTAAGGGTTGGGAATTTACTGCGTAAATCGATCAACATGAGATGGTTGTCAGTGCCTCCTGAAATAACATGGTAACCTCTGTTCATGAAAGCTTTTGCCATAACTTCTGCATTGCGTTTCACCTGTAACATATATTGGAAATATCCATCGGTGAGTGCTTCGCCAAATGCAACTGCTTTACTTGCAATAACATGTTCGAGCGGACCTCCCTGAATCCCGGGGAAAACTGCTGAGTTAAGTAATGCCGACATCATTTTCAATTCACCTTTTGGTGTTGCCAAACCCCATGGATTCTCAAAATCTTCTCCCATCAATATAAGTCCGCCACGTGGTCCGCGAAGAGTTTTGTGTGTTGTAGTAGTAACGATATGACAAAATTCAATCGGATCGTTCAGTAACCCTTTGGCAATAAGTCCGGAAGGATGTGAAATGTCAGCGATTAGGATTGCATCTATGGCGTCGGCGATATCGCGCATGCGTTCATAGTCCCAGTCACGTGAATAGGCTGATGCGCCGGCAATAATCATTTTTGGTTTCTCTTTCATTGCCAACTCTTCCATCTTGTCGTAGTTGATCAGACCTGTGGATTCATCAACACCATAAGCGATGGGGCGATAAAGAATTCCACTGCTGTTAACAGGAGAGCCATGTGAAAGATGGCCGCCATGCGATAGGTCGAGTCCCATAAAGGTATCGCCGGGCTGAAGGCAGGTTAAAAACACCGCCATATTTGCCTGCGCTCCGGAATGCGGTTGCACATTGGCGTATTCAGCATCAAACAGTTCACAGGCCCTGTCGATCGCCAGCTGCTCGGTTTGATCCACAATTTCGCAACCACCGTAATAGCGTTTGCCAGGATAACCTTCAGCATATTTGTTTGTTAGTACCGATCCCATGGCTTCCAGCACCTGATCGCTAACAAAATTTTCAGAGGCAATAAGCTCAATGCCATGCATCTGACGGTCTTTTTCTTTTTGAATCAAATCAAAAATTATATTATCTCTTTCCATATAAAATAGGTGGTTCTATTTGTGGTACATTTAATTTACTGCTGCAAAATTAGATAAAAAACTGGGCCTAAACAGTAAAATAGTTATAATTAGCAACTACTACTCCCAGATATAAAAACCCAAGTGAAATCGAATCGTTCATGAACCTTCTTACATCCTCAGCTAGCGCAATCCCGGATAAATGCTTAGTTTTGCAGGCCTAGCTATACGTATGATAAAATACAACACATTTACACTTGCCAACGGGTTACGTTTTGTGGTTCATCACGACCCAACTACCCCCATTGTTGCCATGAATATCCTTTATGATGTTGGCGCACGCGACGAACAACCCGATAAAACAGGTTTTGCTCATCTGTTTGAGCATCTGATGTTTGGGGGATCCATTAATATATCTCGCTACGATGAGCCGCTTCAGGTAGCTGGTGGAGAAAATAATGCCTTCACCAACAGCGACTACACGAATTATTACCTCACTTTGCCCAAACAAAACATCGAGACTGCTTTTTGGCTTGAATCGGATCGCATGCTCAGTCTGGCTTTTTCACCCAAAAGCCTTGAGGTTCAGCGTCAGGTTGTGGTGGAGGAGTTCAGGCAGAACTATTTGAATCAACCTTATGGTGATGTGTGGCTTCTACTTAAACCCTTGGCTTACAAAGCACATCCCTATCAATGGAATACAATCGGTAAGGATATTGCTCATATCGAAAGTGCAACTTTAGATGATGTCAAGGAATTTTATTCCCGTTTTTATAACCCCAACAATGCAATTGTTGCAGTGGCAGGCGATGTTACACCCGATGAGGTGCGCGCACTTGCTGAGAAATGGTTTGCCCCTATTCCTGCCGGACCTTTACGGCTGAGGAATTTGCCCACTGAGCCACAACAAACAGAAAAAAGATTTTTAGAAGTTTTCCGTGCTGTTCCTGCACATGCCATCTACAAAGTTTGGCATATGTGTGCCAAAAACGATCCCGATTATGAAACAACAGATCTTATCAGCGATCTCTTAGGCTCAGGACAATCATCACCACTTTTTAAAGAACTGGTATTAAAAAAAGGCTTATTTGCCGAGATAAGCGCCTTTGTGACAGGCGATATCGACCCTGGGTTGCTCGTGGTTTCAGGCAAGGTAATGGATGGTGTACCGTTTGAGAAAGCAGAAAAAGCTCTCAGCGAACAGCTGCAATTATTTCTGCAAAAACCACCTTCAGCAAACGAATTACGAAAAGTAAAAAACAGGGTCGTTTCCGGTCAGGTTTTTTCTGATATTTCGGTGTTGCACAAAGCAATGAATCTGGCCTTTTACACGCATATGGGTGACACAGAACTCATTAACACAATGACAAAACGCTACCGTAAAGTAACTGCAGCTCAAATACATAGCGTTGTCAATCAATTGATGACAGAAACTAATTGCAGCACCCTCCATTACCGAAAAGAAAATGACTGAAAAAACTGATATACTCCGCACTGCTGCACCAGAAATACTACAGGTGAGCGACTTGAAGCTGCTTGAACCCAAGGCATTGAAATTATCAAATGGCATTGAATTGTTCTGTTTCAACGATACGACACAGCAAGCACTGCGATTTGATATGGTTTTTGATGCAGGAAGTGCATACCAACAAAAAGCATTGGTTGCCAGCACATCAACAAGAATGATGAGAGAAGGAAGTCAAAAATACAGCGTTGGAGCGATCAACGCAAAGATAGACTATCACGGAGCTTACCTTGACTTGCAAACTACTAAAGATCAATGCTATCTTTCGCTTTACTGTTTGGATAAAAGTTTAGCTTCGATGTTGCCTATCGTTGATAACATATTGAAAGAGCCCCTTTTCAAGGAACGTAATTTCAAGATTTTCAATCAGCGGCAGAAGCAGGATTTTATGGTCAGCAGCCGTAAAAACAAGCACCTTGCCAACAGGATTTTTACTGCCCGACTCTATGGTGAGGGCACTACCTATGGAAAAGTGGCATCAGAAAAAGATTTTGATCTGCTTGAAACTGCCGACCTAAAAGCCTTTCACGAAAGTTACCTCAAACCATCGGGCACAAAAATGGTGATAAGCGGTCCGATAACCGACAAAATGATCCAGCAGATTGAAAAGCACTTTGGGGAAAGTTGGCCCGAATCGGGTATAGCAGCTGATTTTGAGCACACAAACCAATTTCACCCTGAATCAATTTTTCAATCAAAAGAACATTCACTTCAGTCGGCCATCATGATGGGAAGGCCTGTGATGCTGCGTTCGCACCCCGACTATTTCGGGTTTCTTGTATTGAATACAATTCTGGGAGGGTATTTCGGATCACGATTGATGGCCAATATCCGTGAAGATAAAGGCTATACTTACGGCATCAACTCTATGGTTTCACCTCTGCGAAAAGCTACCGGTTTTACGATAGCAACAGAAGTTGGGATAGCTGTCACAAAACAAACCCTTCAGGAAATAAAAAATGAGTTGAATCGTTTACGTGAAGAGTTAGTAAGTGAGCAGGAACTTACATTAGTAAAGAATTACCTTACAGGCACTTACCTTCGTTCGTTGGATGGCGTTTACAATCAGGCTGACAAGTTTAGGGTGACATTGGAAAGTCGTTCAGGAATGAACTATTTTGTTGAAAGCCTGAAAGCTATAAATGCTATCAGCAGCATGGAACTAAACCGTCTGGCGCAATTGTACCTCAACCCTGACGAAATGGTTACGGTGGTTGTGGGAGCTGAGGGGTAAGTGTTTTGGATTATAATATAATTGATCTTTTGGCAAAATAGAGAATAATTACTTTCTGAAAAAAGAGAATTAATGAAAATAGCTCAGTTCCTTTTAGTATGCTTTTTGGTTGTAGTAAGTTATAGCATAAAAGCACAGCAGCCTCCACCTCCTGTTTTGAGGGGTGTAAGTGTAGATTTTGGAACTAATAATGGAGTTTGGGTTCATTGGTCTCAAGAAGAGGGTAATTATTACATTAGGGCCTTTAAAATTTATCGAGTTAATGACAGCGGCATCAACGAATTAATGGAAACTGTTAATCGTGATATGCGTGTTTGGGTTGATCAAAATGCTCCAAGTGATATACGGCGATGCATTTATTCTGTAAGTTTATTGTGGAGTATAGAGCCTTTAGGACCAACCCAAGAAACAGCTACATCAGAGGAGATATACCAGACAATCCATCTTAAACCAGATATCGATCATATTTTGTGCGCTCATACCAATACAATCAGGTTCACCGAATATCATATTACCGGAAATGCTTCATCTTACATAATTTGGGCTGAAACTGATCCTGCAACTGGTATGTGGCCAATTGACACAATACAAACATCTGATCTTGAAATTGTTGGAACAGAGCTAACAGGTGGAGCAAATATTCCCATAACGGCCACGACAAATGTTTATGCCTATCATCATACAGGAGTCGATCCCGACAAAACCTATTCTTATTTTATAGAGGCCGTTTCTGACAATTACCCTAACCCACGTGCGATTTCAAATACTGTCAGCTATACAACACCACCTGATCCTCAGCCACAGCCACCATCTATAAACAGTGTCTCGGTAAATGATGATGGTTCTGTAAGCATTAATGCAAACATTCCAGATGTGTATCTTTGCTCTGACGCATATTTAAAGCGCAGGATTGAGCCGTCAGAAACTCCTGTTGAACTTCAACTAAATTTTCCTGAATCTTCGCCTCAACTTTTAGATGATGACGTTGCAACCTCAGCTGATGCATATTATTATGAAGTTTTCTCAAAAAACAATTGCGCAGACGAAATAAATGGTGTTGGTGAGCATCGTACCATATTGCTAAATGGTAGCATCAATGACAACTCCAACGTAAATCTCAATTGGAATCACTATGTAGGATGGGCAGTTAACGATTACGAAATTTGGCGCAAGCAGGGAGAAGAAGAATGGGAGAGAATTGAAAGGCTCGGAGCTTCAGTTACCACTTACAGCGATGATCTTAATTCGTTGCCAAGCAAAGAAATTGCTTTGAAATACCGGATTAATGCAGTTGGCGAAGATTACAATTCGAATTCAAATATTTTGCAATTACAATTGGATTACACCCCCATCTTACCTAATGCTTTTAACCCACTGAGCACGGAGTCGAAAAACACTACTTTTAAACCAATTTCTGATTTCTACAACAGTGTTGGCTATCGTTTTCAGATATTCGACCGTTGGGGAGGGCTGCTATGGGAAACAGAAGAGCCAAAGTATGGCTGGGACGGGAGAGCCAACGGCAAATTACAACAAAGAGGCGCTTATGTTTATCTCCTCAGATATAAGGATCAAGCTGGCCTGGAATATACGTTGAGCAATACAGTTATGCTGTTTTACTGAGTTAATTTACCGAAGAAATAATTTGTTCTATCTTATTCTTTGTCAGAGGTTTCACAATAAAGTCTCTACAACCGGCATCCATGGCTCTTTTACGGTCTTCATCAAATGCATAAGCACTTTGAGCAATGACAACAGAAGTAGGTGACATTTTTTTGATGATTCGTGTAGCTTCAAAGCCATCCATTACCGGCATTTTCAGGTCCATTAATACCAGGTGAATCTGAGGATTTTTTATGCACACTTCCACAGCCTCCTCCCCGTTACGGGCAAAAAACAGTTTTGCTTTTGTATTACGGAAAATAAGTTTCAGGTAATCAAGGTTATCCTCTTCATCCTCCACTATAAGGATATTGTGAATTTTCTCCTGTTGAGTAAACAATGCCTGATCTTGAAAAGCTTCATTATTAGCAGGGATATAGGGAATTTCCACAATAAACTCAGAGCCAGACCCTGGCTTCGATTTAACATCGATTTGTCCGCCCCAAAGCTTGACATAGGCTTTGACTATTGACAAACCCAGGCCGTTACCACGATACAGTTTGTTAGAATCACTTTCAACTTTTCTGAATCTATCAAAAATCATTTTTATATGTTCTTCGGGAATCCCAATACCCGTGTCAGTGACGGTGATACGTAATTTATCAGCAACTTTGGATATGATCATATTAATCTGACCTTCATCCGTAAACTTAGAGGCATTTTCGAGAAGTTGAAAAGCAATCTCACGAATTTTGCATTTATCTACAATAAGTGTTGTTTCATTTTCAGGCATGAGATAATGAAACTGAAAGCGTAGTCTGGGTGATGAAAAAAGCTGTGCAAATTCATTGAAGACATCCAGAAGAATTTTTTTGCCGTCAGTAACCTCAAGTATTAATTTCTCCATCCCTGATTCCAACTGGGAAAGCAATACAACCTTCGAAATAATTTCTGTAAGGTCGCGACTATTTCGTTCGATATATGCATAAAATACCTTTCGCTCTTCGTGTTGAAGATCCTCATCGCACAAAAGTTCAGAGAACCCGACAATTCCATTAAGGGGCGTACGAATCTCATGTGACATATTGTTAAGAAATGAGGTTTTTAGCTTGTCGCTTTCTTCAGCTTTTTCTTTTGCCGTTCTGAGCTCTTGCTCCGATTGCCTAAGCTGATTCATTACCTCATTCTTATGATTGATTTCACGCTCCAGTAAACTATTTTTTTCTTTGAGCGCTTTAGTCAGCATCTGATTTTCCTTCTTAATGTAGTAAGCTTCAAGTGCTTGATATATAACAGGTTTTAACTCAGATTCATCCCAGGGCTTGTTGATGTATTGATAAATCTTTCCTTCATTTACAGCTGAGCTCAGGGCTTCAAAATCACTGAATCCTGTGAGTAAAATCCGGTTTGGTTCGGGGTTAAGGTCGATGATTTTTTTCAGGAATTCAATCCCTGTCATCTCAGGCATTCGTTGGTCGGTAATGATGTGATCTATTTTATTATCTTTGAAGATATCAAGTCCCTGTTCCCCATTGATTGCCGTGAAAACTCTGAATTCGTCTTCGAATGTTGCTCTGAAAACACGCAGATTTATCTCTTCGTCATCAACATACAGAATGCTGTATTTAAAGGTGTCGGATTCATTCATTTTGTTTGTTCTTTTGTGGTCTGAAAAATGATAGATTATTGATGTAAAATTACATTGATTTCATTTTAAAGTCAAAAATATATTCCTAAAAACCAGTGGGTAATTCAATAAAAAAGCTGGTTCCCGATCCTACCTTACTTTCCACCCGGATTGTTCCCTCATGTTTACCAATTATTCCATGAGTAATTGATAAACCAAGCCCCATACCTCCTCCAACAGCCTTGGTAGTAAAAAAAGGATCAAATATTTTCGACACCAGATGGTCCGGAATTCCACTTCCGGTATCTGAAATGCAGATCAGCAATAAAGGCTCATGATGTTGAAGACTGATAGTGATTGTCCCTTTATCCTTTATTGCATCTATTGCATTGTGGAGTATATTTACCAGTGCCTGAGTGAGTTGACCCGGATAACACTTGATTGCAGGGATATTTTCATCATATTGACGGATGATCTCAGCTTTCGACTTATATTGATTCTTTAAGAGTAATAATGCTGCCTCCATTGAGTCAACAACGTTCGACAATGCTTTCTCCTCCTGATCGGAGCGCGTAAAAAGACGCAGGCCTTTTACAATTTCAGTGGTTCGCTGTGCACCGGTTTTAATATCATTAGCAAGCATGGGAATCGTATTCAATCTTTCTGGCAGCCTGTGTTTATCGCAAATTGCGTTAATTTCTTTCGCTGCTTCCGGGCATTGAAAAGCATATTGCAAAACAGCGTCCATTGCCTTCTGAAGTTCGTTGAAGTTTTTTATAAGACTGTTTACACCGGCATAAACAAAATTGATTGGGTTATTTATCTCGTGTGCAATACCTGCTGACAAAACACCCAGGGAGGCCATTTTCTCAGCCTCAACCAGTTTCAACTGAACACTTTTTAGATCGGCTATGGCGTTCTCAAGCTCAAGACTTCTTCTGCGAAGCAAAAGGTGTGTTCTGACCCTCATTTTCACTTCCTCTACCTGAAAAGGTTTGGTAATATAATCCACAGCACCCGTTTCAAAAGCTTTCACCTTGTTGAAGGTTTCGGTGAGTGCACTGATAAAGATCACAGGAATTTCGTTAAACATGGGGTCAGCTTTCAACTTTTCGCATGTAGTGTAGCCATCCATTTCAGGCATATGAATATCCAGAAGAATAAGATCGGGTTTTGAAGCGCCAACACTCCGTAAAACCTGAAGCCCGTTTGTTGCAACTCTTACCGTATAATCTTCCTCCCTAAGCATTGTACTTAACACCCTCAGGTTGTTTTCATTGTCGTCAGCGATCAGAATAACACCTGTTGATTCCATTGGATTTACATTTTAAGATTTACCAGATCATTGATTTCATCCATTTTAAAATCATTAAGTAATGATTCCATATAGTTTGCAAGCCCTAAATATTCAACCTTCATTTTATTGATAATCTTTTGTAGCACATCCATATCTCCAATTATCAATGCATTACTTAGCAAGCGCATTAAGGCGGGGTCAAGTTTCTCAATTTCCTTTTTGTAATCTTCAATTTGTACGGTAGAAAAATCATTATCCGTTTCATCTTCAACATCATATATATACTTCAACTGACCAAATGTTTTCAACGAATCAAGAAGCTCGGATTCATGAAATGGTTTTCTTACAAAATCATCAACTCCAAGACTAAGAATTTCAGCTCTCTCCTCGTCGAGTGCGCTTGCAGTAACTGCTATAATTACAGCATTTTTACCTTTTTCCAATTTGCGTATTACTTTGGTTGCCTCTTTTCCATCCATCACTGGCATCACAATATCCATTATGACAATATCCGGACTCCACTCTTCGAAAAGCTTCACGCCCTGTGCACCGTCTTCGGCTTCAGCTATTTCAAAACCAAGAGGTTGTAACATGTTCTTCACCACATCCCTGTTAAGCGGTTTGTCATCAATTACCAGTACTTTGGTTTTTTCCGACTCTTTAGCCAGCTTTATCACCCTTTGTTTTGTTTCAGTTTTAATGATGGCAGACGCGGGGGCTTCCCTAAACTCAAAACTGAAGCAGAAAGTTGATCCTTCGTCAGCAATACTACTTACGGTGATATCACCACCCATTAGGCGTGCCAGCTTACGACTGATAGACAAGCCCAAACCTGTTCCTCCCACATTGCTGCCATCGCGGTTGATTTGCTCAAAAGGTTCAAAAATCTTTTCTTGTAAATTTAAAGGTATTCCACTACCCTGGTCTTTCACTTCTATTTTTAATTTATTTTCTGCTAACAGGATCAAGCTGCAGGATACAGTACCCTTATGACTGAATTTCAACGCGTTACCAACCAAATTGATAATAATCTGTCGAACCCTGTTCTGGTCGGCAAGAATCACTTGAGGAATATCATCAGCTACCGAAACTTCAAGTTTTAACTTCTTCTCATCCGCTTTTATTTTAAAGAAGTCCATAACATCTCTTGCCAGATCACTAGTTTTGAACGCATTGAGGATGAGTTGTACCCTTCCGGCTTCAATCTTTGACATATCAAGAATATCATTAATGAGCGATAATAAATGCTCTCCGCTCCTGTTGATAGAATTTACAAATTGTTTCTGATTTTTGTTCAGGCTTGTGTCATGCTGTAAAATTTGAGAATAGCCAAGAACAGCGTTCATAGGTGTGCGTATCTCATGCGACATATTTGCTAAAAAAGTACTCTTAGCTTTATTGGCTGCTTCTGCCACCACCTTTGCTGCCAAAAGCTCATTTTTATCTTTTTTATGCTGAGTGATATCAACAACAGTAGCAATTATGGCCTCCTCATTTCCCCAGGGAATAATTGCCGGGACACCTGAAACCCAAACGATTGTACCATCTTTATGAAGGTAACGGTATTCCATTCGGTGAATTTCTTTGTAATTCAAGGTAGATTCAGCTGCTTCATTTACTGCTGAAAAATCTTCAGGATGAATGATCTGTGAAGATATAACAGCTGTTGATTTCCCGACAAAATCCTCTTCCTTGTAACCTAACAACCGGCAAAATGCGGCATTCACAAACATGATTTGTTCTGATGTGTATACAGCAACACCCTCTTCCATCGTTTGCAATATTATTCTCATTTTCTCCTCTGAAGCCTTGAGGTCCATCTCAAACTTAATTCGTTGGTTGATCTCATCCTTTAGCGCATAATTCATTTGCTCAAAAGCAGTTGAGGTTTCTTTTAATTGTTGATTGGCCTGCTCTAGGTCATGAGTTCGTTCTTTTACAAGCATTTCGAGGTGATCACCATAAAACTGGATTTCAGAAGCAAGTGAATTAAATCCATCATACAATTGCCCTATTTCATCATCGCTTCTCTTTTTAACTCTTATACTGAAATCTTTATCGGTTTTAAGTCTTTCAAAGGTTGTCTTCAAACGGATAATAGGGACTGAAATAGCCCTTTGGGAATAATTTGCCATGAATAAACTCACAAAAAAACCAATCAACATTACAAGTACTGCAACAAGGATAACCCTTCCTATTTTTTGGTGATATTCAGCTTTATCTATTCTAAAAAATAATGTACCTAATGCAATGCCTTCATTCATAATGTCTTTCGAAAAAATGATTTCATTTGAAGAAATTTTGAAGATTTCAGTTTGCCTAACATCAAAATCAAACGGCAGGTCAGGATACTTTGAATAAGATGCGAAAACAAATGCATTTGTATCCACTATCCACGCATTCAACAAATTATCATAACCCGACATTGCCTCTAAAGCTTTAGCTGCTTCGAAAGGATCCTGAAAAGTCAACGCTGGTATTGCATTATAAACGATCACGTTTGCAGCTGCACTCAACTCATCCTTAAGCGTTGATTTATAGTCCTGAACCTCCAATGAAATGTAGGTTACAGCAAACAAAAACAGCAAAATGGCTGAAGTGACAACTTGTATGGCTATCAACTTCTTTTTTATAGAATTTCTTAAAATTGATAACATAGATTGAGTATTAAATCACTTTAACGGCGAGTTTCAGCAACTGGGAACTAATTCGAATATTCTTACTTTCAAGGGCTGACTTATTGATTTCGAAACGTATTCTATCATCCTCATTGACAAAATTGATCCCTATTCCTTTTTCTAGACAATCCTGACAATCGGTGATAACTACCGCCGGGCCAAATGATTGATTGAGTTGAAGCTTTTCGATAGCTTCAATTGCACCTGAACCAATGAATATCATATCACATGTATCGATTTCGGCAACTGAATTCACTTGCTTCACAACAATTATCCGTCCTTGAACCGTTCGCTTGCTTCCGATATATTGCAATGGGCTAAGTATCTGATCGTCTCCTAAAACTATGATTTTAAATTCGTTGCCCTGTCTTTCTTCGGGCCAGCTGAGATAACCGGTAAAGCTGTAAATAAATGAAGCCATTACATTTTCCTGACTCGCTTTAACTTGTGAGCACGTAAGCAGAGGCATCGAAATTAATGCTGATAATGCAATTATAAAAGGTAGAAAAACTCTGCTTATCATAATATTGCTTGCATTAATTCAATAAATATCTGAGCTGAAACCTAAAAGACCTTCTTGCCTGAGGATACCTGTCGGGCATCCGGTTTGAACTATGGTAATACTTCTCATCAGTGAAATTATTGACGAAAAGAGAGGCTTCAAAATTTTTGTTAAAACGATAGTTGATATCTGCATGAAAAATGAGATAAGGATCTATGGTAGGAAATCTCAAAACATGCCAGGAACTATTTACAGAAGGACCGCTGCTTGCATTCTTTCTTTTTTCAGCATAATTCATTCTTATGCCGGTACCAAGTTTTTTATTCCACTTGTAGTAAAAACCAGCATTGGCCATGTTCTCACTTATTTCAGGTACTGGAGTTTTATAAACATCCAAAGTTCGGGTTAAACTGAAATTGATGTAAGCATCCAGTTTTTCATGCCTGAAGCTCAGTTCTGTTTCGAGTCCGTTAATAAAAATCTTACCTTGATTCACCCATCTGGTTGGAAATATACTTCTATCCTGCACCATAATATTGTACATATAACTACTGTAAACAGAGGCTGTTAGAAAGAAGTGTGACGACAATTTGAAGTTGTTCACCCATTCTGTTGTTTGAATAAGCTCGGGTTTTAGATCAGGATTGCCCGAACCTACAGTATAATCCCAGGGCTTTGGAGCCCTGTAAGCTTCATTATATAACAGGCTTGAACTAAGAAATCCTTTTCTAAACGATAGTGAAAATCGTGGAGTAAGCTTCTCACCATAATAATCACTCTTGTCATACCTGAAACCTCCAATTGCAGTCAGGTATTTTAGAAATTGGTATTCAGCCTGAGTGTAAACACTAAGAAGCAGATTTATAGTCATATCAGGACGAGGAGGAACGGGTTTAATGCCTTCTGAAACATCGTTGTGCGCTATGCCAAAACGCTGTGAGAGAACCTCACGCTCCAGAACAAGTCCTCCGGTTAAAACAAGCTTGTCGTTTATTTTATATTTATTGAGCAAATCAACACCCACCATATTTCCCGGACGATAGTAGGCATATTGTTCTTTATCATAAATTTCAGCAATAGTTGAAGGCAAAACGGTGCTGTTTCGATAATAGAGTTGAGGTAAGAAACTGTATTTTTTCTTTTCTAATTTATATTTAAGCTGCCCATTAACGAAAAGTATATTCCATAATGTTCCATGGTCGGAAAAATCTGAATATTGCGTGTTATAAACCGTTGCCATTGAGGCTTTTTTATTTATGAGGTTAAAACCAAAGGAAAAATTACCCCAGTTGCCACTCAAATCGGTTGCAAGGCCTTTTTCAAAGTTGTCAATCTCATATGTCCAGTTATTATCTCCATATTCATTTTTCAAAGGAGTTTTATCAGTAGTAAGATATCGGGTTGAAAATCTCAAACCAAAATCCTTCTTTGGATTATAAAAACCAAAACCCACAGCGATTTTCCGGGTGTTGAAACTACCTACTGAAGCATTAATATCAAGTCCCCGATTGTCTTTAGCTTTTTTAGTAATCAGATTGATTATGCCTGTCAGTGCATTTGTACCGTAGAGGGCTGAGGCTGGACCGTAGATTATTTCAACCTGCTCAATATTCTCCAGATTGTACTGCATCCCGCCATAAAATCCACCCGAGTTCAGTTCATTGATTTGAACTCCATCAATCATAAGTAACGTGAGGTTGTTTTGATTGGGGATGCCGCGTTGAAAAATATAGCTATTAAAGCCTTGTATATCACGAAATTGAAAACCAGGCAAATCGGAAAGAACCTCTTGAAGTGACTGATAGCCTCTGTTGTGGATTTCTTCAGCAGTAATAACTTTTACCGAAGCGGCAATAGTTGACATGCTTTGCCCTGTTTTTGAAGCTGAAACTATTTCGGTTTTTAACAGGTCCTCAATTCCCAGATTGAGCAGCTGGTCTATTTCATTGTTTTGAGAATACAATGGGGTTGACGCATAAAAAAACAACCATCCCAAAAACAAAATGCTTGTCTTCTTCATAGTTTGCAATTTGTTGTAAAGATAGTGAATAATTACTGAAAGTCAATTCAATAATTTGTAGTAAGAATCTGGAAAAAATTTACACCACAACCCGCAAATACCCGCTATCTGAATATTCAAAAAGAAGAGATCAGGATTCTTTATTCTTTCAGGTGATTACTTTTCTAATCCTTCACCGGCGGCTCTTTTCATATCCTTATGCTTTCCTTCAAAAATGTCATAACGTGCAAAACGACATTCCAGCGGGCCATTGTAGACAGTATATTTTTTGCTTGGTTTTAGTCCAACGTGTTTCAATGCAGTGAAATCGCTGCTGATTACCCATGCCTGCCATCCTTTGAAATTTTGCTTCAGGCTATCGCCGATAGATGAATACAACCCAATGATGTCAGTCTCTTCCAAACGTTCTCCATAAGGCGGGTTGATAAGCATAAGACCACCTCCTGAAGGAGGAACAACAAGTTCCATCGGCTTTTTTAAAAGCTGTATATCTTTATGAAGATGAGCCTTTTGTAAATTCTGACGGGCTATATCAATCGCTTTGGCAGATCGGTCGGAACCAATGATCTCAAAATCGAAATCGGAGATTTTATCGTCGGCTTCTCTTTTTATTTTTAGCCACAACTCCTTATCAAAATCTTTCCATTTCATGAATCCAAAGGCATCACGAAAGTAGCCTGCAGGGATGTGCATTGCCATCATGGCTGCTTCGATCGGAATGGTTGCTGAGCCACACATACAATCCATGAAATGACTATCGGCTTTCCATCCGCTGAGTAAGATAAGTCCGGCAGCTAAAACCTCATTGATTGGAGCTTTATCTACCACATAACGGTATCCGCGTTTATGCAGTGAATCGCCAGAGCTGTCGCGTGCAACGCTGCACTGATCGTCATAGATATGGATGTTTATCCTTAAGTCAGGATCTTCTGTATTCACCGAAGGGCGTGCGCCGAAACGATCGCGAAATTGATCGGCGATGGCATCTTTGGTTTTGTAAGAAATAAACTGTGAATGTGTAAACCTTCCTCCGCTTACAACAGCATCGATAGCAAAGGTTTGTTCTGTTTCCAAAAACTCATGCCATTGAATTTTATAAATCTGGTCGTAGAGTTTTTGCTCATCAGTAGCTTTAAAAGTCGTCAATGGTTTGAGAATCCGAAGTGCTGACCGAAGCAGATAGTTGGCTTTATACATCAACTCAAGGTCGCCATCAAAAGCCACTGCTCTTGTCATGAGTTCAATATTTTCAGCTCCCAGCTGTTGAAGTTCATCTGCAAGAACCTGTTCGAGGCCGGCAGTTGTTTTGGCAATCAGCCTAAAAGTTTCATTGTCTGTTTTCAAAGCACAAATTTTTACAAAAGTAGTCAAAAACGAGGCTTAAGTCGTTCAAAATATGGGGCAATTACAACAAAGCTTGCAACCCTTTGCTCCTTTTATTTCTATAGTTGCAAAAGAGGCAGATACAAAACAAGGTCACTAGGCATAAACAACTAATCTTACTTACTATGCCTAATATACAAAACTAATTATGCTTTGTAAATAGAAAATATGTAGTTCACAGATCTGAACCTGAAAAATGTCAAACCTCTAAACATAAAACTTACGATCATAATACCTGTGAATGTGGTAATATGTCTAATACAAAAACCTTTCAGCAATTAAGTTTTGAATCTACTTTTTTCGGATTTTTATAAATGAGCCAAAACGACAAGTGAAGTTTTAAGCTAAGCCCAAAATAGTTTTTACATCAGAAACCGGAATTTTTAATTTTTTATCTGTTTAAAAATCAAAAAATCAGAATCTTTAAAGCTGATATTATAGCCAGCAAGGGTATCGCCGAGGTTAAATCTTTCATCTCCAAAAATCTGTCGGATTTCATTTCTTTCCAGAAGCAAATCAATTGCGACATAGTCATAATCATGATTTCTGGCAAAATCAAGGTATTCAAAGCAGTCATCCTGTTCGTTGTCTCTAAACCCTTCGTGGGTAAAAAAGAATATAATCGGACTGCGTATTTCAAATTGCTCCAGCTGTCCAAACACAAAAGCATCGTGTGCCATTACTATAGCTCCCTTATCCATCAATTGGCCCATTGCATTATTTCGTTCTTCAACAGAAACAAAATATGGATATTCTTTCAAATAATCTCCAATTGAAATTCCAGCTCCGGCTATTGACAAAATTGAGATGACAACGAGTTTTTTTAAATTTTGTGATTCGAAAAGGTAATAAACTGCCTGTAGAATAATTAAACCCATGAATGGCATGTAAAACAACAGATATTTTGCAGTTTTACCATGAGTTAAAAGACTTAAACTTAAAACTAGTAATAATAAAAAAATTAATAAGTCTGAATCATGCTTTCGTTGTTGCCTCCATGTAAAAATCAGACTTAAAATAGTTGCTGATGAAAAAACAACTAATCCTGCATTATGAAAAAAACGCTCGTGTTCTGTTAAAACTTTCATCAACACACGGCCAATTGAAAAACTACTATGTTTTACGTCAGGAGCTTGAGACAGCTCATTCAGCAGCCCTAAATAATTGCCAGGAATATCTACCACGAACAAGCTGGCTATTGCAAATGCACTCAACCCAAAAGCAATGATTGCCTTCCAGTTGAAATGAAACAAAAGGAATAGCCCTGCAGCCGAAATTATGGCAATTCCATTGAGATGTGAATAAAATGATAATCCACTGATTAGTCCCCCATATAAAGCCCATTTCCAGTCTTTGGTTAATGAAAACTGCCGGAGTGAGAAAAAAGTAGAAAAGGCGAAAAAAGCCATCAGCAATTCAGGTCTGGCTACAAAAGCAAAATTAAACATGAGTGATTGCGATAAGAAATAGCCCGCAATGACAAACCAGGAGAAAAGTTTAATTTGTTTATTTCGCAAGTATATGTTAATCAAAGAGATGAGACCAACAAATGATAGCAAAGAAAGAAGCCTAAGATAAAAGGGTTGAAAATCAAATACTTTGATCAACCCTGCCAGTAAAATTGTATAAAACTTATGATAAATGGGAAGCGATAAAGCTTTGTCGCCAAAATAACTGTAGTAAAGCATCGATCGCGCCTCACCATAATTCGCTAACCAATAAGCCCATTCGCCAATAATGCCTTCATCACCATTTATCCTGCGAAAGAAAAGCGAAATCGAAAAAACAACAAGCATGATGATACTAAGTAATGTCGCTCCCGACACCCAGCGCCCCTTAAATTTATTAACACGCTCTTGATTCATCTGTTAATTTTTCTCGAAAAAATCATGAATAAGGGTAACGATTAATTCCTGCTGCTCAAAAGATAATTCGTAATAAAGGGGCAGGCGAAGCAATTTATTAGCAAAATTTTCAGCATTAGGGAGGATTCTACCATCATGTTTATCCTTGTAATAGGACGATAAGTGCAGGGGAAGATAGTGAAAAACTGCAAGTGCTCCATTTGCTTTCAAATACTCTATAAGCCGCTGTCTGATATCGATATTCTCCAGCATCAAATAAAACATATGGCCGTTATTAGTTGAATATTCAGGAACAAAAGGTAATTGTATTCGGGGGCAATCCCAGTCTTGAAAAAGCCTTTTGTAATGATTCCATAATTCTATTCTTTTTGTCTGAATATCCTTTACTTCAATTAATTGGGCATACAGAAAAGCAGCTATTGTGTCAGCTGGCAAAAACGAACTTCCGATATCAACCCAACCATATTTGTTCACCTCGCCCCGAAAAAACTCAGCTCTGTTTGTGCCTTTTTCCCAGATTATTTCTGCTCTTTTAGCAAGCTTCGGGTCATTAATAACAAGCATACCGCCTTCACCACTTTGGATATTTTTAGTTTCGTGAAACGAAAATGCCGACAACACACCATAACTTCCCAAAACCCTGCTTTGACCCTCATGCAGGTAAAAACTATCGACTGCTTGGGCAGCATCCTCTACCAAAGCGATGTTATATCGGTTGGCAATATCCATCATTGTCACCATCTCAGTAGCAACTCCAGCATAATGTACCACTACTATGGCGCGTGTTTTTTGAGTAATCAACCGCTCAACAGAGTGCTCATCAATACCCGGATGGTCGTGACGACTATCTGCAAAAACAATTTTTGCACCCTGTCGCACAAAAGCCAACGCAGTGCTGACAAATGTAAAAGATGGCATAATAACCTCATCTCCTGGTTTGATATCCAATAGGATAGCTGCCATTTCAAGCGCATCTGTGCATGAAGTTGTGAGTAAGCACTTATGAAAACCCCAGTTCTCTTCAATAAGTTTATGGCATAATTTGGTGTATTTACCATTACCTGAAATATGGCCGCAAGCAACAGCATCGCTAATAAATTCCAGTTCGCGTCCGGTAATATGAGGTTTATTGAAAGGGATCATAAATTCCAAAAATGATAGATATATAACTGATCGGCCAAAACAAAGCCATTCTTTTGATAAAAAGCTGAAGCCTGAACATTCTCCTTTTGCGTTGCAACCTTAACCAGTTTTCGGTCATGCTTTAATGCCAGGTTTTCGGCTTGTATCAGCAATTTACCTCCCACACCCTGGCCACGACACTTTTGAGAAACGGCTATCAGGCCAATTGTCGCTGTGTCAGAATTATCGAAATCAACAGTAATAAAACCAAGAAGATCATTATTAACAACTTCAATCATAACTGATGACTGTTTCGATTCAATACTTTTATTAACCCATATCTCATACATCGAGAAAAAATCATTTATAGCGAAATTGGGATCCGTTCTGAATCGGCTGTATTTACCACTTTCGTATGCCAACTGAAACAAACTATTCTTTTCATGAATTTGTTCGTCAAAGAACAGGGTTTCTGTCGAAGTATTAGATGAAAACAAGGATTTCTGAAAAGTGAGCTTTACATCGACCAGACTCATAAATGTGCTTTCAACAAAAGGTATTCTGCTAAACACATAAACAAGCCTGTAACTTTTTGCTGCTTTGAAAAACTCATCCTTATTAAAATCGGAAGGGTTTTCGACAAAGATTTTTCCCACAGAAAAATCAAAAAAAGTCGAATCCCATGATAAGTTCTCAATCATTTATTTTCTTTTCAATCAAGTAAATAGGCCTGTTTTTAACGCCTTCAAATATTTTCCCGATATAAAGTCCAACCACACCGAGTGTCGCAATAATGATTCCGGAAAGCAACCAAACCGAAATAATCAGGCTGGTATACCCCAGAACGATGATATCACCTTTAAACCATCTGATCAGATAAACAATAGCTACAAAAAAGAAAATTGAAGCTAATAAAAGGCCCGCTTTAACGAGTATTCTGAGTGGCTTGTCAGAAAATGCAAGAATAATGTCAGTGGCAAGACGCAATAATTTTTGAATGTTGTAGGAAGTTTTTCCTTCGTAGCGCTCATCATGTTGCACCTCAATTTTCGTCATACGAAATCCAACCCATTGCACCATTGTTGGGAAATAGCGGATTGATTCACGCATTTGCTTGATTGCTTCATTAACTCGTTGATGATAAATACCAAAATTCGCAACTGATTCGTCCTGCTTCGACCCGGTGAGATAGCTCAATAACTTATAAAAGTACTTGGAAAACAATCGCTTCAAAAGCTTATCCTTTCTATTGGACCTCCTGGCCAAAACAATATCAAAACCTTCCTGAGCCTTATTAAACAATAATGGAATTTCCTCAGGTCGATCCTGCAAATCGCAATCCATAACCACAATCCATTCGCCTTTAGCGTGGTCAAGGCCAGCCGTAATTGCATAATGTTGTCCAAAGTTTCGACTCAATTTAATGGCTTTTACTGATTTATTTTCTTTAGCCAGCATTTCGATCACCTGCCAGGAATTATCCGGGCTGCAATCGTCAACCAAAATGATTTCAAAGTCGCTAGTTATTAGCATTGCAGCGTCAGAAATCCTTTGGATTAGAATAGGTAGAATTTTTTCAGCACGGTAAACAGGACTTACCACGGATAAAAGAAGCATAATCAATGTTTTTCAGCCGTCAAAATTAAATGATTTTCGTTAGCGGTTATAATAAATTTCAAATGTAAAAATCTGATATTAACACTCACAACGATATAATAGATGTAAAAAAGCGCTTTAGAACAGGGCTTTTTTTGAGGGAATAGAAGCCTCTACCTTAAATTAGAGAATATAAAAGATGCGAATTCAGTTTACTAATCAGCAACTTGTCTTACTTATTAAGTTTTGCCTCAAATACTGTTTTGTTATTACATTGGTCAGTAACGATTAGCCGAAAAATGTTTTCTCCCTTTTTAAGGCGTTCATCCACCTCGTAGGTAAGCAATTTATTTTTGGGATCGTAATCCATAAGCAGCCATTCGCCATTAAGGCTCGGTTTTATATCATTAATGCCTGAAAAGTCATCTTTTAAACTAACTTTCAGCACTTTAAGGCTATCAACCTGAGCAAGGTTTTTAAAATTAACAGCTGAAACAACGGGCGGTATGGTGTCAGCCATTACAACAAAACGACCTAAGCGCCGTGTATTAACAGTCATCCATCCTGCCTCGTAAATGCCACCAATCGGGTTCTTATTTTCATTATCAAGATGTACTATCGTCAATTTTTCCCTGTTTAGCTTTGTTTCATTTACCTTAATCCGAAGCTTATAATTTTTATGAACAGGAATACGTTTACTTCCAAGTGTAATAATATCTGAGAAGTGTGAGTTGCTTTTCTCTTCTTTTTTTGCAATTTGAACGGATGTATAAAAAGCATCATCTGGAAAAGCCGCTTCAAAATTTTTCTCCTTGATTGTAAATGCTTTACCAGCAATAACCTCTGCAGAATTTGTGTCAATAGTTTCTTCTGTTTTCACTGATTTTCCCTGAACCCCCACAAGTGTAAAAGGCAATTTCGAACTATTACCATTGTAATCTTTAACAACATACAAAGCTTTCAAACTGTCACCGGGTTGGATTTTCAAAACACCATTCGATTTGACATGATTATACATGCCAAGTTTATTGAAAGGATCAATCTTTGTTCTGACAATTCGGGACTTATTATCTGCCAGATACCCATAATCAATCATACTATTTATGTAACGACTTTCATCGAACGAAAAGCGGTCGGCACTGAAACCAAAAATCTGAGTGGAGTCGATCCAAAGTTCGATGGAATATACACCATTGGTATTCGGAGTCTCGTTATGTGTATCATCGGCTGTAATTCCAAATGACACAGAACCTGATGCCTTTATAACTTTATTGTCTTTGATACGGTGTTGCTCCCCCCATCCTTCAACCTGATAAAATGAGGCCTTATTTTTACTATTCACTTCACTTTCCTTCCCTTCAGGATAAACAGCCAACCTTAAAATGTAAGGCTTGATAAAGTCCTTTATTGTGTAGCCCTGTGCCAGAGGGTTAAGAATTTCCTGTGAGGCAGCATCGCGAATTTCGAAATGTAGATGTGGCCCTCCCGATGATCCGGAATCGCCGGCATAACCAATGATATCTCCTTTTTTCACTGGGAACTTATTTTTATCAGGCAACAGATTTACACCGAATTTTTGTTGCGCATACTGTTCTGTCTTGACCCATTTAGCTAAGTCTGGCTTAAAGCGTTGTAGATGAGCATAAACCGAAGTATGTCCAGTTGCAGGATGATCAATATACACCGCTTTACCAAATCCAACAGGTGAAACTGCAATCCGGCTCACATAACCGTCGGCGATAGCATAAACCGGTAATCCTTCCTTGCCTCCAACACGTATGTCAACTCCCGAATGAAAGTGGTCTGAGCGCAGCTCCCCAAAAGTTCCGGATAAATAAAGTGGTAAGTCAATGGGTGAACGATAGTTTGCAGAGACCTTTTTCTGTTGACTAAATCCCTGAACAATAATAAGTTGTAATATTATAAACAAATAAATGTACTTCATTTCAATAAAATCTTTTCTAATTGAGAGAAATTTTGGATCACATAATCGGCTAAAGGGAAGCTGCCTGAAACAGATTGTTCATTGAACAAAACAGTGACCATACCAATTTCTTTAGCACCAATTATATCTTTGTCATACAAATTGCCTATCATCATGCTTTCATGCGGTTCGAAGCCAGAGAGCCGCAGCACTTCACTGAAAAAGCGGGGTTCAGGTTTTTTGAACCCAAGCTCAATTTGAGAATAGAAGTGATGAAAATACTGCTCTGCTCCAACCCTTCGCAGCGCCATTCTAATATTGTTAACATCCGAATGATCGGCACTTGTGGCAATTACACACCTATATTTTAAATAAACTACTTCAAGCAACTTTTGTGCTCCCGGAACCCAAGCTACTTTTGGCCAGTTTGCCATTGGACCCTGAAAACCAAAATCAAGCATAACTGTATCGCCCCAATCGAAAACAAGTACTTTTATCATAGCATGATTTTTGACAAAATTAGCTAAAAGCCGCCAGATTCGCGCTTTCAAATTTTGAAAAACGATTGTTTGGATCAAGGAAAAGTCCTTTAATCAGCTTCATTGCATAAGTTCAAGCAGTTCTTCCCTGCTCAGTGCAGAATAAAACGACTCTTCCAAAATGGTGTTTTCAGCCAAAAGTCGCTTCTTTTCTTGCATGCGCATGATCTTTTCTTCAATTGTTTCTCTTGTGATAAACCGATACACAAAAACACTTTTTTGCTGACCAATCCGATGCGACCGACTGATTGCCTGCGACTCAGCAGCAGGATTCCACCATGGATCGAGAATAAAAACATAGTCGGCTTCGGCCAAATTCAGGCCTACACCGCCCGCCTTTAATGAAATCAGGAAAACTCTTTTGGTAACATCTTTTCTAAACGTCTTAATTACTTCATCCCTTTTTCCTGTTGCTCCGGTAAGCTTTGAAAATGGTATTTCTTTTTCAACAAGAAAGTCTTCCAAAATTTCAAGCTGAGTTACGAAGGAGGAGAATATCAATACTTTATGGTTTTCATCGAGTATCGTTTCAAGCCATTCAAGCACAACATCAAACTTACCGCTACTTAGATTTTCTTCAGGGAAAAGAAGTCGTGGATGATTGGCAAGCTGACGCAATTTCATCAATGCAGTGAGATAATAAACCGATGATTCCTGTTTTGCCTGAGTTTCAATAACATTATCAAGCAATGCGTTACGCATGCGCGACTTTTCCTGTTCATATCGTTCACGCTGATCCTCAGTCATATCACAATAGATCACTGTTTCTGTCAGTGGAGGAAGCTCAGGCGCAACCTGTTGTTTTGTTCGTCGTAAAATGTATGGACTTATGAGTGTCATAAGTTTTTCGTGCTGCGGAGCTTCGGGGTTTCTGGCTATGGGAATGCTGTAGTATTTATTAAAATCATTCAAACTACCGAGCAAATCAGGGTTTACAAACTGCATCTGCGACCATAAATCAGACAAATGATTTTCTATTGGCGTCCCGGTAAGTGCAAATTTCAAGTCGCCTTGCAACGAATAGGCAGCAGTAGCAGTTTTAGATGAGGCATTTTTTATTTGCTGACTTTCGTCAAGGATGATAAAGCTAAAATTTAGTTGCTGTAAATTTTCACTGTCTTTTCGCATAATGCCATAAGTGGTTAAAATCACTTCGTGGGATTGCATGATTTTTTTGCTTATTGTGCGGCTTCCTCCAGTATATTCATATACACGAAGCCGGGGTGAAAAACGCTGCAATTCATCTTTCCAATTGTGAATCAATGAGGTAGGCATCACGATTAAAGCGGGATCCTTCTTTTTACCTAATTCAACTTGCTTATTATCTATCTGAACATTAGCGTAAAACAAATCCAGTTGCCCGTCCTGAAGCCCCTTTGTGCTTTGATCTACAATCGATGATTTATCCTTATTTAAATCAGAGTCCTTAAAATGCGCGGTCAGCAAAGCTATAACCTGAATAGTTTTTCCCAGTCCCATATCATCGGCCAGTATTGCCCCTGAGTTGTTCAGCATATGGTTTCGCATCCAATAAAAACCATATTCCTGATAAGGACGTAACTGAGCATTATTTAAAACGGGAAGTATTAACTGACTGTCGCAATGAGTGTTAGAAATATTCTTATCAAAATCGGGCAAATCTAATAGCTCCAGTAAGGGATAATGCTGCTTTTGAAGACGGAGGTGTTGTTGCTGCTTTTTTCCATGAATAAAAATTCCCGAATACCGTTCAAACCAAGCAACAGGGATAAGAAAACGTGTTCCATCTTCTAAAACAAATACATTTTCCTTCTCCAGAATGTGATTCCTTAATGAAATAAAAGGCAACTGGTAATCACCAATTTGTAAAATAAGCTGAAGATCAAACCAATCATATTCAGTTGTAAGTTTGACAGTAACACTTGGCATATCAAGATTATATCTTATTTCAGAATTCTGATCAATCTTGAATCCTTTTTCAGCTATTACACTTGAAATTTCCCTGACGAAATACAGAAAGCTATGCAATTCACTATCAGGTTGCGTTCTTAGGAAAAATGAGGATGCCTTTTTCAAACCAAGGGCTTCCAGTTCAGCATATTGCTGTTGCTCCCATAATAAATCCCGCTTTATGCGAAGAAACTCAAAACCATCTTCGGTAATCTTTAAAGTTGTAATCACTTGCTGCAGATGATCGCAATACATCCGCTTATCACCATATTCAAATAAAAGAACAAATCCAACTTTGCCATCCCATGAGGTTTCAACCGAAAGACGGGAAACAGGTTGTGCTTCAACATCTACTAATGAAAAGCCTTTAGCTTCAATATTAGATGTGCTGGCAATTTTCTTAATAAATTTTTCAAAATATTCTTTCTCAACCCTCGCGGGGATGATGATTTCCTGTTTAGCGAGGAAGGGGCGCAACAGGTTTCCGTTGACACTTTCATCAAAACGAACGATACTTTTTGAAGTTAAAAGATGGCAGGGAACAACTGAAAGGATTCTGTTGTTGGGATGCATCAGATTTATTTTTTCATTATCAGACCAGGCTTCGAGCACATAATTGGTCGAAGATTCACCTCTGTCGAAAAAAAGACGAGTTTGAGCCTCTTCTTTTTCAATCTCAATTCTGTTCTCTTCATAAAGATATGGCCAAAAACGGGTGTCAAATACAGGAATTTGATAATGTGCTAAAAGTTTAATAAGCTCAGAAACCTGTTTCCAAACATAAGGTAAAATGAACTTATCGAGTAATCTACGATGCTCTGCCGACTGAAAGTCTTTAGGCACCATTTTTAACTTCGAAAATTTTCTAATAAGTGATATAGGATCGAGCGAAGCTGAAATGGCATGCAAGGTTTTTATTAATTCAGCTTCTTCACAATCATTGCTTAGTTCAATGGTCGATAATAGATACTCAACTTTAAGTAACTGATTTTCTCCTTTGTTGCATGCAAAAGGAAGTACTAAATCGCCAAAATGTCGTGATGATTTTACGACAGCCGCTAAAACGTATTCGTCTCCTGATTTTGACCTGATTTTTATTTCTTTTTGATTCTCCACCGATGTTTCTTAGCATGCAAAATTATGGAAAGAGTTCATTGGGTAGTGAACATTCAAAGGAATAAGTACAAAATGCCTAAATTTGCCAAAAAAAGTGATGATATCATTTGAAGAAGCTCTTGCAATTGTATCTAATAACTTACCTTTAACAGGAACAGAACGAATTAGTTACACCTCATCCAGTGGCAGAATTCTTGCCGAAGATGTAGTCAGTGACCTAAACATGCCGCCTTTTGACAAGGCTGCTGTAGATGGTTTTGCTTGCAGGAAAGAGGATCTTCACCTATATCAGACGCTTCAGCTTCTAGAAGTAATTGCTGCCGGATCAACACCTACCAAAATAATTTCTGAGGGAACTTGCTCGAAAATAATGACAGGCGCAATGCTTCCGGAGGGAGCCGACTGTGTTATTATGGTTGAACAAACCACGATGACAGGCGAGAAAACTGTTAAGATAAATGAATACCGGACTAAAGAAAATATTGCCTATTTCGCTGAGGATATCCGGATAGGTGCAATCGTACTAACAAAAGGAACTCTAATAAAACCACAGCATATCGCCGTGCTTGCAACTGTTGGGGCAACACAACCACTTGTTTTTAAACGTGTTAAGGTTAGTATACTTTCAACAGGGGATGAATTAACAGAACCTGAATTTTACCCTGGTCCGGGTAAAATTCGCAACAGCAATAGCAGTCAACTTGTTGAGCAAGCCAAATTGTTGGGAGCGGAAGTTAGGTATGGCGGAATTGTAGCAGATAACCCGCTCATATCCAGGAAGATGATTAAAGAAGCTTTACAAGTAAGTGATGTTGTTATTCTTTCAGGAGGAATCTCGATGGGTGATTTTGATTACATCCCTGCAATCCTCAAAGAGGAAAAAATGGAGATTCTGATCAAATCCATTGCGGTGCAACCGGGAAAACCTACGGTTTTCGCACGCTCTGGCGAAAAATTTGTCCTTGGACTTCCGGGAAATCCTGTCTCCTCCTTCAATATTTTTGAATTGCTGGCAAAACCCTTTTTGTTTAAAATGATGGGGTACGATTATAAGCCTTCAACAGTGAAACTTCCACTGTGTGAAACATATTCCAGAAAAGCAACAGGCAGATTGGGTTTTGTACCTGCAACTTTGAATGAAAACGGACAGGTTTGTCCTGTTGGCTATCATGGTTCAGCACATATAAATGCCTTATCTACAGCTGAAGTCCTTTTTATGGTTCCTTTGGGAATCCAACAAATTCAGGCGGGAGAGCTAGTTAATGTACGATTCATATAACAGAAAGATTACTTACCTAAGAGTTTCGGTAACAGACCGTTGCAACCTTCGTTGTACCTATTGCATGCCGGCATGCGGTGTAGAAACCATGTCACATGACCAAATTCTCAGCTTCGAAGAGATAATAGAAACCGTAAAATTTGCAGTAGAACATGGTGTAAACAAAGTGAGAATTACAGGAGGTGAACCACTGGTGCGAAAAGGCATTGTCGAACTTGTGGCTGGAATTGCAGCCATTCCTGGCGTAAAAGATCTTGGAATGACAACAAATGGCATCCTTCTTGGTCGTTTTGCAGCCGATCTCAAAAAAGCCGGGCTACAAAGGGTCAACATCAGTCTCGATAGTATTGACCCGGAGAAATTCAAAGAAATCACCCGATTAGGAAATATAAATGCAGTTTTTGAAGGAATTGAGGCAGCAAAAAGCGCAGGTCTTTATCCTATCAAAATCAATTGTGTCATCAAATCCTCTTCCCTCGAACCTGATGCTCAAGCTGTTAAATCGTATTGTATATCAGAGAATCTACAAATACGATTTATAAAAGAGATGAATCTTGAGACAGGCCAGTTTTCTGTTGTTGAAGGTGGTGATGGAGGTCATTGCGCTTCGTGTAACAGAATGCGCCTGACAGCCAACGGTGATTTGAAACCGTGCTTATTCACCGATTTAGCTTACAACATTCGTGAGCTTGGCATTGAAAAAGCCTACCTGAATGCCATTCAAAATAAGCCAGCCTGTGGATCAATTAACCAAAAAAATCAATTCAGTAATATAGGTGGTTAACATTACATTAGATCTACCTATCCGGAAGGTTCTGAGATTAACGAAATTTTAATAAGTTCCTTTTAAAGAAAAATTTATTTTTGCCGCTCAAATCGACCAAATCTATCACAATCATTGATTCATGAAAGTAATTAAAAGTAATAAACATAGCTACCCTAAATACGGGCAACTACATACCATACATTCATTTCCATCCATTTATACTGAAGATCGCCGCATTGACGTCTGGATTCCCGAAGGTTATGATCCCGAAATAAAACATTCAGTTTTGTACATGCATGATGGACAGAATCTATTCAATCCGGCTATGGGTTTTCACGGTCAAATTTGGGCTATTGATGCTGCATTGCAACCACTTATGTATCAGGCACGTGTGAAGCCAACTATTGTTGTTGCCATCTGGAATACGCATAAAAGGTACCAGGAATATTTACCAGCTCCTGCCTTTGACCTACTTCCACAAGAAATGCAGGACTACATACGCGATGAGCACAACTATCCTGATCTTGAACCTCTTAGCGACGGATATCTGGATTTTATCGTTCATGAACTCAAGCCTTATATTGATCAAAGCTATCCTACCCTTAGCTGTGCAGAACATACAAGCATTATGGGTTCCAGTATGGGCGGATTGATTTCGGCATATGCGATAGCAAAATTTCCACATATCTTTGGAAATGCAGGCTGTGTTAGTACACATTGGCCGCTTAGTTTGCATGTAAATGAACTCAGTTTTTCTGAACCATTCATCAACTGGTTGATGCATCAAATGCCAGACCCAGCAACCCATCGTATCTATTTTGATTTCGGTACAGCAACAATAGATTCATATTATGAGATTCATCAACAAAGAGTTGACACATTGATGCGTGAATCGGGATATGTCGAAGGACTTAATTGGATTACAGTGAAAGATGAGGGAGCACCTCATAGTGAAGAGGCGTGGAAAAACAGAGTTCATATGCCCCTCGCTTTTCTTTTACGACACTGATTTATGCAACAAATCATTACTTAAAGCTTAAAAAAGCTAATTCTAAAAGCAATTTGTCACCTTACTTAGGCTTAACAGAATGAACCATATCAAGTTAAACTAAGTAATTGTCACTATACAGACAGATCATATATTATTATTTATCAATACATTAATTCACGTATTAACCCAACATAAAGAATTGCTCATTTTTTTAGTTACTTAACCAATTAGTTTTTTAACAAATTTTTTAGTTTACTTTTGGCATAGCAAATTGACAACTGATATGTTTACATTACGTCATGCCAATAAGTCGATTCAACTCATCGAAAGTTTTATCGATCATATCGACAAAGGAATTCTGATTTTCAGAGAAGGCGTTTTCAACTACCTTGATGGAAACAATAATAGTTTTCTCGATAACTTGAAAACACTATCATCGCTCGAAACCGAAGCCGACATCATGCGGCGAAAAGTTGAAAATATACTTTATACACAATCATTAATGCCACAGCTTCGGGGTGACATAATGCGACTGATGGAAGAACTGGATAATATCATTGATTTGGCAAAAAAGAACCTATATCAGTTTGATGTAGAGATTCCCTTTATTCCTCACGAACTACATCAAGACATGAAAAAGCTTACCGACTTAGCGGTAGCTTCATGTGAATCAGTATTACCTGCAGCAAGAGCCTATTTCAGAGAACCAGAGGCGGTTAAAGAAAAAATCCATCGTACCTATCTCTATGAAAAAGAAGCAGATAAACTTGCGGATGCTATAAAAAGAAAGGTTTTTCATGATATGCCAAATCTTAAGCTGAGCGAAAAGTTTCACCTTAGATATTTTACTTTGCATATTGAAACAATTTCCGATGCTGCAGAAAAAGCTGCTGATCTGATTTCAATCATGGCAATCAAACGTACAATTTAAAAAAGTGAACCGAAAAGAATGCTTGTCAGCATAAAATTTAACATTCACAATGTCGAATAAAACAACTTACTCAATTCAACTTACTGATGGTCAAACGCTTCAAGGATTTTCCAGAAGCGAATTATTGAACTTATCAGTCCTTAATGATTACTCAAAAGCACTTATCAAGGAAGATCCGGCCGAAGAATGGACCTCTATAATAGATTGGAAAAATAATATGTATGACAAGATGGAGCGAGAAGGTCATTATTATTTTGAAGGCGATCCGCTCCTTTGGTGGGAAAAAATACTTTCTCTCACTTTTCTATATCCAAAAAGCTGGCGACTTATCAGCTTTGAACTTAAAGACAGCCATTTTACCCTTGTTTTTGGCAATGGAAAAACTGCCCATTTTACTGAAGACTCAGCTAATGCTGAAATCAACATTGATAAGCATTTACGTAGAAAGATAACCATCACCTTGGAAAACGGTGAAAAACACAGCTTTTTTGAGAGTTTGATGGGCTATGCCGATTCTGATTTTAACCTTATGATCAAACTTCTTAAAGCCAAAGAGTCATCAATGATGCGTTTTTCATTGTCGATGATGACCTTTAACAGAAGTTTAAGGAGAATTATCAATGCAAAATAATACGAAAAAAATACAAGGAACAAATACAAGATATTGTAATACTTGTTAAATCAATGATTTAAAAGAGGAAAGTATAGTAAGGAATGTTATTTATTATCTACATATCAAGTGGCCTTTTTCTGGGTTGGTCATTGGGATCGAATGATGCTGCCAATATTTTTGGTAGTGCCGTTGGGTCAAAGATGTTAAGATTTAAGCAGGCCGCATTGATTGCAAGTATTTTCGTAATTCTGGGAGCGGTGTTTCAAGGCAAGGGGGGTGCCGAAACACTCAATGCTCTTGGTGCAGTAGATGCACTTGCTGGCGGATTCACCGTTTCTCTTTGTGCAGCTCTGACAGTTTTCTTTATGACACGAAAGGGTTTACCTGTTTCTACAAGTCAAGCGATCGTTGGAGCAATTATGGGATGGATTTATTTCACTGGAAATAAAGCTGATTTGGGGGTGCTTTCAAAAATTGTCACCACCTGGATCAGTGGACCTATCCTGGGCATGATTTTCTCAGCTTTGCTATTTTTAGCATTGCGATTTTTTCTTAACCAAGCCAAAATTCACGTCATTAAGCTCGATACTTACATTCGAATTAGTTTGATTGTAACTGGTGCTTTTGGAGCTTATAGTTTGGGAGCTAACAATATAGCCAACGTAATGGGCGTTTTCTTAAGTTCAGCACCAGCAATAAATATTGATTTCGGATTCTTTTCACTCGATGGTGTTCAAATCCTTCTTTTGCTGGGAGGTATTTCAATTGCTGTTGGAATTTATACCTATAGCGAACGTGTGATGCATACTGTGGGTAATGGAATACTGTCCATTTCTCCGGAAGCGGCTATTGTTGTCGTTCTTTCACAAGCATTGGTTCTGTTTTTATTTTCTTCGTCAGGACTCTCTAACTTATTGATTTCAATTGGACTTCCTCCATTGCCTTTGGTACCGGTTTCAAGCACACAGGTTGTTATTGGAGCTGTATTAGGCATCGGATTAGTTAAAGGCTCGCAGGATATCAACACAAAAACCTTAATAGGCATTGCAATGGGCTGGATAACAACACCTATACTTGCCGGTGTTTTAACATTTATCGCCCTTTTCTTTGTTCAAAATGTTTTTGATTTGCCAATAACAATAAAACCAATTAAAAATGACGCAGTTGATTTAATTTTTAAAAACGACATCAACACGATACGACAACTCGATATGATTGTCCCGGGAATCATCATTACATCTGTTTTTTTAATAACGATGTTGGTTTTTTTAATTCTGCGTCAGCAAAAACTACGATTGAAAGCTGAAAACGATTTACTTGCGCAACAAAATCAGTTGTTTCAAACGCAGCGTTCTTTATCCGAAATGGAAATGAAAGCCATCCAGTCAAAAAATGAGGTCCTTCATTCAAATCTGGAGTTACGCCGGAAAGAATTCATTGACATGGCTTTTAACCTTACTGAACAGCGCTTGTTTCTGGAAGAATTGACCAATCGCCTCGAAGGTGTAATGGAAACCGAACAACAAGCAAGCACCAAACAAAACCTGAAATCCATAATTGCTCTTATCCGTCAAAAAATGTCATTCGCAAGAGAAAAAGAAACTTTTTATGGCGAGGTGGAGCAGATTCATAAAGATTTTAAAATGAAACTTGACACTTCTTTCCCAGGTTTATCGGATCAGGAAAAGAAGTTAGCTACACTTATCCGGCTTAATTTATCGAACAAAGAAATAGCAACTCTACTCAGTATCTCGCCCAAAAGTGTCGAAGTTTCAAGGTATCGGCTCAAACGAAAACTGGGTTTGGAAAAGGAAGATAATTTACTTCAATTTATAAATACTATTTAACCTAAAAATTTTATTATGAAGAAAATCATGTTTTTAGTAGCAGTTTGGTTCAGCATGGGGACGGTCCTTGTGTTCGGTCAAACGGTAAACGTAAGTGGAAAAGTTGCCTCCAGTCATGAAGGCAAGGCTTTGAGCGAAACTATCATTCGTGTCAAAGGCGCCCTAAACGTTGTTAAAACAGATGCCGAAGGTCGCTTCGCCATTCCTGTTGAAAAAAGTTCCTCACAGATCCTTGTCTTTTCCCATCCTGATCATGATGACCTTGAGGTTGCCCTTGATGGAAAAGAATTGTTGGATGTCACGCTAACCAGCAATGTGCGTTATAACCAATATGGTGTCAGGGTGAATCGCAATCCTCTTTTTGCTGAAGAGAGAAATGGAATTTTAGTTCTGGAAAGTCAAAAAGACAACTACAGAATGTGGTTCGATTTCCGCGTTCAGGTAGATGGGGCTATGTTTTCAAACAAAACACTCAACCCTATTGGCAACGGCACATCGATCCGAAGAGCAAGGTTTGCAGCAAAAGTTGAGTTTGCGAAAAACTGGTACGGTGAAATTGATCTTGATTTCTCTAATTCGGAGCTCGAACTAAAAGATGCCTATCTGCAGTATACATTCAATAATGGCATAGAGTTAAAAGCAGGTAATTTTAAGGAAGGATTCTCTATGGAATCAACTACTACTTCACGCTATCTTACATTTATCGAACGGCCAAATGTTGTTGCGACTTTTGGTCCATCCAGACACATTGGAATCGGAGCTAACTATAATTATGAATGGCTTTTAGGAATTGGCGGAATACATTTCCAGGATATTGGCGGAATTGAGGAGCGCATATTTTCTGAAGATAACAACAAAGATTTTGGCGTAGATGAAGGCGTTTCATTTACCGGAAAACTCGTCGCAATGCCTTTCTATAAAGATGTTGACAAAGGCTTACATTTTGGAGTTGCCGGCTCATATCGAACACCTAAAACGGATGCAGAAGTAAGACAAACTATGCGCTACAGCACCCGTTCACTTACTTCGATTAACCGGAAAAAGTATATTGATACCGATTTGATTGGAAATATTGACTACGCAACACTTACAGGCTTTGAAGTTGCCGGTTATAGAAAAAATCTTCGTTTTCAGGGCGAATATATTATGAGTAAAATCCATAGATTGAATGACTTACCAACAGAAAAATTTGATGGATTTTATGCTATGGGTACCTGGCTAATCTTCGGTGGAAAATATAATTACAACACCACTGAAGGTGAATTCACACAAGTTGCCCGTGGCAAAAAATGGGGTGACATCGAACTCGCGGCCCGTTACGACTATCTGAGTCTGAACAGCAAAGGAGATGGGACGATTACCGGCGGTGCTGGCGAAGGTTACACTCTTGGGCTAAACTATTATGCCAACAATAACATTAAGATCATGCTCAATTACGCTTACTTAAATCATGACAGATACGCAAATGGTAAAGGCAAGCTGTTTATTGGTTATGATGCTGATGGTAACTTAACGACAGATCCGAAAGTTGTTGTTGATGCTGATGGTACAGCCGGCGAGGATTTTCATATGATCGCTATTCGACTTGAAGTTGATTTCTAATCTTTTAAATTAAATTTTAATAAACATGAAAACGAAAATATTTATTTTATCTATGGTCCTGTTGAGCCTTTTTACTGGCTGTGTTAAGGACGAAATTTATAAAGGCGCTCCCTCAATCTCTGATTTATCAATCAGTCCTCAAGCTCCAATTGCAAATCAAACAGTTACGGTTTTAGCAAAAGTTACTGATTTAGATGGCGTTACGGCTGTTAAACTTTATTATTCCGCAAATGGTGGTAGTTTCACTTCTGTTGCAATGAGCAGCTCGGCTACAGCGAATATGTACAGCGGACAAATTCCCGGACAAGCTGACGGCGCAACAGTCAATTATTACATCGAGGCTACAAATAAATCCGGGTTGATTGCTGTTGCTCCAGATGGTGCACCAACCTCAACAGGTGCTTATACAATTGGTGCTGCTCTCGTTTTAATGAACGAAGTTTATTCCCGCGGTATTGTTGATGACCCTGATTGGGTTGAATTTTACAATGCTTCGGATGCTGCTGCCGATATTAGTGGTTATAAGGTTTACGATAGTGGTGGACAATCAGGTGCAAAACCTAAGAAAGAAGTTCCCGCTGGCACTGTAATTCCGGCTAAAGGCTTCTTTGTGCTTGTGGTTGATGATGGTACAGAAAGTGGTTTTGGAATGTCAAGCGCAGGAGAACAAATTTGGTTTGAAAACGCTGCAGGAAATCTTATTGACAACGTCACCTTCCCTGCTTTTGAGCCAACTCAATCCTATGGCCGAATTCCTGATGGTGGCGCAACCTGGGAAATTATGAATACCATTAGCCGCGGAGCTGCAAATTCCACTGAAATTCCTTTACCAGTACTTTATATCAATGAAGTTTTCTCACAAGGCACAACTGAAGACCCTGATTGGGTTGAAATCTACAATGCCTCTCCTTTTGAAGCTGACCTTACCGGATGGAAAATATACGATAGCGGCGGACAATCAGGTAGCAAACCTAAGAAAGACCTTCCTGCTGGCACAAAAGTACCGGCAAAAGGATTCTTTGTAATTGTCGTTGATGATGAAGCTGAGTCAGGATTCGGATTGTCATCAAATGGCGAACAAATCTGGCTTGAAAACCCACAAGGTGTTGTAGCTAAAGATGTTACATTTCCAGCTTTGACACTTACCCAATCGTATGGATGTTTCCCTGATGGCACTTCAACAATGCAGATTCTTGAAACAGTTACCAAAGGAGCTCCAAATAGCGACCTCATCCCAATCGCTGTAAAAGTTGTCCTAAATGAAATCTACTCAAAGGGAACTACCGAAGAACCTGATTGGATTGAACTATATAACGACGGCGATGCTCCTGTTGACATGTCAGGTTGGAAAGTTTATGACAGCGGGGGTCAGAGTGGCACGAAACCCAAAATGGAAATCCCTGCCGGCACAACCATTGCCGCCAAAGGATTCCTTGTTATAACTGTCGATGATGGTACCGCAACAGGTTTTGGTCTATCCAGCAACGGTGAAAAGGTCTGGCTCGATAACACTTCAATGGCTGTTGACAGCATAGAGTTTCCCGCACTACTTGAGAATCAGTCGTTTGGAAGATATCCCGATGGTACTGAAAACATTCAGGTTTTGGAAACAGTTACCAAAGGTGCACCAAACAGCAATAGTGTTCCACAAGCTGTTGATGTAGTGATGAACGAAGTTTATTCCCGCGGAACAACTGAAGCACCAGATTGGGTTGAGATATTTAATGATGGTGATGCACCAATCGATCTCTCAGGCTGGAAAATATACGATAGCGGTGGCCAGGCCGGCACAAAACCAAAAATGGAATTCCCCGCCGGCGCAACAATTCCATCAAAAGGATTTGTGGTAATTATTGTTGATAATGGTACTGAAAGTGGGTTTGGACTATCGTCAGGCGGCGAAAAAGTATGGTTCGAAAACCTTGAAGGTGTTGTTGTTGATAGCATTGAGTTCCCTGCATTGGAAGTAAATACTTCTTTCGGACGTTTTCCTGATGGTAGTGAAAACCTTCAGGTTATGATGACTGTTACACCAGGAGCTGCAAACTCAAACGAAACACCAGGTGGAATCATTGTATTAATGAACGAAGCTTACTCACGCGGTGTTGTTGGAAATCCTGACTGGATTGAAATTTACAATGATTCTGATGTTGAAGTTGATATCAGCGGATTCAAAATCTATGACGCAGGTGGTCAGTCGGGAACGAAACCCAAAAAAGAGTTTCCTGCAGGGACTATCATCCCGTCGAAAGGGTTCTATGTTATCGTTGTTGATGATGATGATGCTTCAGGTTTCGGATTATCAAGTGGTGGCGACGAGGTTTGGTTCGAACAGGTTGATGGCACTGTAATTGACCATGTTGTAATCCCTTCTATGTCAGAAACTCAATCCTATGGCCGTAAACCTGACGGAACGGATAGCTGGCAATTACTCGAGACAATAACTCGTGGCACTTCAAATAACGGTGCTAAAAGAGGAAGATAGTTAACAAACATTCTTATCAGGGTGCTGCTTGCGCCCTGATAAGAACCCATTTTTTAAGAATATGACACAAGAAAAAATGCAAATTGGAGAAATCTCAAAACCGCGTTTTGAGTATAGAACCTTCGGCCAAAACTTCGATAAAGCTCATTTCAGAATGGCGCGTCTTTCTGCTCCAATTCCTGAAAAAGTTTGGGAACGCCATTCTGACGAGATCTATATCATTTCACGGACCAACGATATTAATAACACGAAGATCCGCGATGGTAAAATGGATATCAAAACCTATGTTCAAACTGTGGATGGACTTGAACAATGGAATCCGCTGATGAAAGGTGAATTCCCAATAAAAGCTGAGGTACTTGTAAATGAGGTGTTTCCAGCGTTTATGGTTGAAATGCCAGTGCTGGAAAACGATATTATTACATACGAAGAATTTATCGAAATGATTCGTCAACATCCCGATCTTGCTGCTGTTAAAGTTCATAAACAACGACTTGGATATATGGTTAACAATTCGATTTGCGAATTTGGTGAAGTGCTTATCAATGGCGCTAAAATTGTCACTATCAATTCCGAATCAACAGAAGTTGATGATATCCTCAAGACTGTAAAAGATGTTGGCCTCGAAGGAGTAGAAAACATTAACTACTTACAGGCTATTAAAAGAGTTATTGGCATGATTGACAAACCTTTAGCAAATTAAACCATGGCACAGGAAATTGAACGCAAGTTTTTGGTTAATGGTGATTTTAAAAGTGAAGCTCAAAAAGCTACACGCATCACACAAGGTTATCTTTCTTCTGTCCCTGAACGTACAGTTAGGGTTAGAATTAAAGGTGATAAAGGTTTTATAACAATCAAAGGCATCGGAAGTGATTCTGGAGCAAGTCGTTATGAATGGGAAAAGGAAATACCGGTTGCTGAAGTTGATGAACTGCTCAAAATATGCGAACCTGGTGTGATTGATAAAACACGCTTTCTGGTTAAAGCCGGCCCTCACACTTTTGAAGTCGACGAATTTTATGGCGAAAATGAAGGTCTGACGGTAGCCGAAGTGGAATTATCTGCTGAGAACGAAAGCTTCGAAAAACCATCGTGGCTGGGACAAGAAGTTACCGGAAATGTTAAATATTACAACTCCATGTTGATGAAAAATCCGTTTAAAAAGTGGTAGTTTCTCAATGAAAACTGACTCTGATTGTGCTCAGTGTACAAAAATTGGAGTCAGTTTTCTTTCTTACTATTCCCTTTATCCTATTAGCAACCATTTTTCTGCGTAAAGAATGACTATTTTTGTCTGAAGCACCTGTAAATTTATGGAAATCAAAAACACCGTTTCTAAAGAGGTTTTCGATCCTCTCGATATGAACAACTACCGCATCGAGAAGCTCCCAAAAAGAACAAAATCCAAACTTGAAAAAACACTCGCAATTGTTGGTATTCCACTGTCTATTGCTGCTTTTTTGGTTTTTGGCTATCTTATGGAATTTGATTTTCTGAAAATTATTGATTACGAAACGCTTACTACAGGAGCAAAAAAAGTTTACGACAAAGCCGGCGCTGAACTTTTCTCAAGAAACAACCACCTTATGTTAGGCATTTTCATAGCAGCTATTGTTTTGTGGATTACAGAAGCCATTCCAAACTACCTTACTTCGTTGATTCTGATCATCAGTTTGGTTTTAACCGGAGTTTTGCCCGAAAAGCAAGCTTATGCTCAGTTGGGTCACCCAGTTATGTGGCTCAATATCATGTCATTCGTTTTGGCAAGCATGCTTGTAGCGACTGGTGTTGCCAAACGTTTTGCTTTGTGGTTTATCCTTCGTTTTGGAAAGAACGCCAGCTCAATATTCATAAGTTTTATCATAATCAATCTAATTCTATCAGCTTTTATCTCAGCCACAACGGCAAAAGCGGCAATACTTCTACCCATATTTATGGTTATTGCTGCAATTTATGGCGCAAGAGGTGGCGAAAACAAGAATAATTTCGGGCGAAGTATCGTGCTTCAAAATCTTTTAAATATCAATATAGGAGCAGGTGCATTTGTAACAGGATCGGGAGCCAACTTACTTGCTGCTGCATTGATCGGTGGTGCTGTTGGCCAAACCATTTTCTTTGCCGATTGGATGATGGCTATGTTTCCTGTTATGGTTGGACTCATGTTTATTGGATACATTTTAGCGATGAAAGTATATTTTCCGCTTTCCAAAGAAGAAAGACTTCCACAAATTGAAGGTGGAATGGATCGATTAAGGATGGAGTATCAGAAACTAGGAAAAGTTAATGTATTGGAAATCAAATCAGTAGTTATTTTTGTTTTAATTCTGGGATTCTGGGCTACTGATAAACTACACGGAATAAGCGCAACAGCCGTTGCATTTGTTGGGGCTATCGTTGCATTGCTACCCCGCATCGGTGTTGTAAAATGGAATGATGTAGATATCCCGTGGCATTTGATGTTGTTTTCAGCCGGAGCTTATGCGCTGGGAACAGGTTTTGAAGCCACCGATTTGCCAGCAATAAGTGTTAATGCCTTTTTTGATCACTTGAACATTACCTCAAACACTCCTTTTTGGCTACTCTATGTTTTGTTGACAGGAGTTATGACATTCAGCGCATTACTTTTTCAATCAAAAACTATGCGAACCATGATTTTTGTTCCTATCGCCATTGGGGTAGCCGGAAGATTTGGATATGATGTGATCAGTTTGGCTTTGCCTGTCGCTTTTATGATTGAGCATGTGTATGTGTTACCTTTTAATAGCAAACCTGCCGCTCTTTTGTATGAAACTGATCAATACACTTATGCAGATACATTTAAATACGGATTCACAATGATGGTCATTGCATGGTTTTTTATAATCATTGCAGGTCAAACATGGTTCAGAGTGCTTGAAATAACACCAAATGGATTGTTTTAAGAAAGTAAATTATTTAATACAGGTGTCTAACAGCGAACTATGATTGAAGAGAATGTAAAAATACACAACCGTTTTTCTATTGAACTTAAGCTGAGTTTTCTAGCCAGAAAAAAGAAAAAAGTGAGTGAGTTTGCAGTTAATACCTGGATATTCATTCCTAATAGTCTGGATATCAATCCATCTAATTATGATAAAAAAGATTTTTACCGCGACTTAAAATCAAATATCCGTCTGATCACACCTGTTTATCTTTTACGTGATATTGCATCCGGAAACGAATCACCTCTCAAGCAACTCGAAAATGCTTTCAGAAAACTCGCTTCGGAGCCAACGCGAACTAACATAACTGAGTATGAGCATCAGATAAAAATGTTTCTCTCTATCATCAAAAGTGCTCTCAGAAACGAAACGAATCATATTCTTCATTCGGAAAAAGCTGAAGATAATGTGTTTCTGACAGCAGCCTTCATTACAAATATTCAACATATTGCTAACGCTTACCGACAGCTTTGGAACACAATAAATGCCCCAACCGTGGGTCAAAATTTGATCAATTATTTCCGGTTTGGAGATGAATTTTTAAGCAATATTATTGAACAACATTGTTTTAGATTGCTTCGCTCATACAATCAACCTGGTGAGCCTATTCAGAATGAAACAGCAAAATCGCTGTTAAACGTCATTAAAACTGAATTCAAGTATAAGAAAGAAAATGGCTATGCTATTGTTGAAAAAAATAGCCTGATGCAAAATCGAGAATTAGTTCACAGGCTAGGTCTTCTTAAAAAATATGCCGAAGATGTGCTCTTTCTCTTTACACGCAAAAAGAAAGATGGAGTCATTAAAGAGCAAATTTATTACTCGATAGCAGCGGGTGTTAGCATGATTTTTGCGACAGCTATTGCATTCTCCTTCCAGCAAAAATACGGCAATTTGACAATGCCTTTCTTCGTGGCACTTGTTGTAAGTTATATGTTGAAAGATCGTATCAAAGAACTTGGACGTTATTATTTTGCCTACAAACTAGGACGAAACTATTTTGACCACAAAACAAGTATAAGCCTCAAAAACAATAATATAGGCTGGAGTAAAGAGGCAATGGATTTTATTTCTGAAAACAAAGTTCCTACAGAAGTGATTAGATACAGAAATCGTTCTGCCATTTTAGAAGCAGATAACAGAAACAACGACGAGAAAATTATCCTTTATCGTAAGCTCATTCAACTCAACCGTAAAAGCCTTGATCAATGTGGCGATTATTTCTTCGCCGGAATAAATGATATCATAAGGTTGAACGTTTCGGGTATGTTGATGAAAATGGATAACCCTGAATTTCAACTCTTTCACACCGAAAAAAACAAGACTTTTTCCATCCTTACCGGAGAGAAGATTTATTACCTCAACTTAATCATGCAGCTGAAATCAGAGAATAATGTTTCGTATCACCGTTATCGGCTTGTGTTGAACAGAAATGGAATCAGCGATTTGGAATTAATCAAGTTGTAGTTTAATCAACACTATCGATTTCACACATTTTTCATGATTTTCCTCAAACATTTAACGCTAAATTCATGCGTTACATGCTTGTTTTTTGTTATTTTGCACTCCCTTTGTTCAATCCCCTCAGATTCCAAATAAGGGGAGCATGGTCTTTACAAAGTTAATCTCGTACATTACTTTCATTTTAACTTATTTGAAAGATCATCAAATTGCATATTATTTATAATCAAACAAATAGCTATGGAAAAACAATTTACTCTTTTAAAAAAAATGATTCTGATAATTTGCATCGGAATTTTCATTTCAACAGGTTTAAACGCACAAGATCTTATAACGCGTTGGAACTTCAACGGGCCGGCAGCTGATCAGATTCCTGGAGGCGCTGAATCGCCATCAACACAAAATGGAATTGGTTTCGCTGCTCTTGCCGGCGGCACGACTGCTACATTCGCTTCGGGAGTTGCGTCAGGAGGTTCATCCGACCCCGAAACTAACTCACCACCTAATTTTGGCTGGAATTCAAGCACTTACCCAGCTCAAGGAACCTTGCCAAAAACAGCAGGAGTTCAATTTCATGTGAGTACCCTTGGTTATGAACATATCTCTTTTGTTTTCGACCAGCGTCTAAGCAACACTGCATCCAATACCTGGATGATGCAATATTGCACTGATGTAAATGCCTCAACCCCCGAATGGATCGATGCTCAATTATTTACTGTAGTTCCGCAACCAACTGGTACAGGCGATACCTGGTTTAATCTGCGAGCAGTTGATTTAACTGCAATTTCTGCCTTAAACAATAACAGCAACGCGGGCTTTCGTGTTGTATCTGATTTTGATCCAACAGCTGGCGCTTATCTTGCCGCCCGATCCACAAGCACATATGGACCAGCAGGGACAAGTCGTTTTGATATGGTTTCAATTTTTGGATCGTTAATCACTGCAACAACTGAAAATTATCTTGCCCAAACCAAATTTAAATATCTCGATCAGCTTCTTACCGTTCAACTTCCCCATTCCATTTCAGGCGAATTAATCGTTTCTGATATCCAAGGGAGAATCCTTCATAATCAACAAATTGAAGGAAATCAAGCAGCTGTTTCGCTGCAATTACCGTCAACAATGATTCTGATAACTATTCGTGAGAATAGTGGAAATTCATTCTCTAAAAAATTGATTATTAACTAAATATAAGACATCAAAATGAAAATTATCTACAACTTTGTCTTAACACTTTTTGCAGTTTTTGCAATAAGTTTCCAATCGGAGGCTCAATATCTCGTTAATTTTGAAGGTGAAACAGAATTAAAACCTTCATACGCCTCCGGAACAGTAAACCTCTCAGGTCTTGATTGGGATATGACTGAAGCCCTCATAGGCAATTCCGATTCCGATTGGAAAAACGGATTAAAATCAGCTCGTCTTCGAGGTTATGCAACAACAACCATGACAATGCTCGCTGACAAGAGCAGCGGAATTGGAACATTATCATTTTATTACAGACGCTATGGAACTGATAGTCAGGTTGATTGGAAGGTTGAATACAGCTCCAACGGAGGCGGTTCATGGACTCAGATAGGAGCGGCATTCACAGCACCGGCATCTGATGAAGTTCAATTGTTTTCCGAAGTTGTTAACATTCCGGGTGATGTTAGAATTCGAATTAAAAGAGCAACTGAATCAGGTACTGTAAATCGCCGCTTGAATATTGACGACATAGAACTTACAAATTTCACCGGTGGCGGGAACATCCCTCCTTCAATTACAAACATTATCAGAACACCAGCAGGTGAAATAAATTCATCAACTCCTGTTAGTGTAAGTGCTAATGTGACTGATACTGATGGCACAGTGGCGCTTGTTGAACTACGTTGGGGAACCGTTGCTGGGACATACAATTCAACCATCCCGATGACATCCTCAGGGGGCGGCAACTATGCTACAACATCCTCAATTCCGGCTCAGGCTGACGGAACTACTGTTTATATGGTTGTTTTTGCCCAGGATAATGGTGGAGCTACAAAAACCTCAGCACCAATTTCGTATGTTGTCCGCGATCCGGCTTCTACATCACTCCCCTATTCCGAAACTTTTGACACCGGACTAGGCGATGTTTATGCATACAGTGCAACCGGTAATGATAAATTCTGGCAATACAGCACGAGCGGCTATGCCTACATGAATGGTTTCAACACAGGTGTATTGGAAGATGACTGGCTGATTTTGCCTGCTTTCAACAAAGATTCATACGAAAACGTTGTTTTAAGTTTTGAAACATGGAAAAGATATGGGGCTGAAGATGACAATAACTACCTGAAATTATATTACTCATCAAATTACCCGGGATTTGGCGATCCAACCGGGGCAACCTGGACTGAACTCGCATTTGAAAAGCCCGCAGATGAACAAGTTTGGCTTACCTCTGGTCCTATCGACTTAAACGGAATAACTGGCGAAAACATTTATATTGCCCTACGTTATCATTACAATGTAGATTTTTACCGTTTATGGCAGGTTGACAACATTCAAATTACAGGAACACAATCCAATATCATAACACAATGGCTGTTCAATGTTGATGGCGACCTGAATCCAACGACAGGAGTAGGTACAGCAAGTTTGATAGGTGGTGTTACCGAGGTTTCTCAAGTTGATGCACTAAGAATAACAACTTTCCCAGCACAGTCAACATCTTCAGGAACAGCTGGCTTGCAATTGATGCTAAGCACGGTTGGTTTTCAAAATCTTGAATTGAGTTTTTTACAACGTTCATCGGGAACCATGTCTCGATGGGCACAAATTCAATACACCACTAATGGTGGAAGCAGCTGGCAAGTTGCTAATAATAATGGTGGAGGCCTTTCACCTCATGACACTTACTATGAGTTCACATTTGACTTATCGAATATAACAGCAGCTGCAAACAATCCTTTATTCGGATTGAGAATTGTATCTATCTTTTCTCCGGTTGCATTTGAAGATGGACTTGGTAATAGTTTTGTTGCCAATACCGCTTATCACAGGGCACGTGTTTCAGGTGGTGATCCATACAGCGGTGATGGAAACTGGAGATTTCAAAACGTAACTATCTCCGGAGATGTTATTTCAGGAAATGTTCCTGTTAAATTAGCTTTTCTGAATATTAACAATGGAGCTACTCCAACTGTAAACACTCCTTTTTCTGCTACAATTCAATCAGTTGATGAAAGTAATCAGGCTGCAAATGTCCTTGGTAATACCACTGTTTCGTTGTCACTTGCAAACGGATCTGGCGTTCTTTCCGGCACTTTATCAGGTGTTATTCTGGAAGGCACGAATACAGTTGTTTTTAATAATCTTGTTTACAATACAGCTCAAACAGGAGTGCAACTTTTGGCTACTGCTACCACTGGTATGACATTAACACCAGCTACAAGTGCTGCCTTTGATGTGATGTCTGTTGCAACAAACCTTGCTATTACTTCTTTCCCTAACTATGGACAGATTGGCCTTCCGGTTGGCACCTTTATGGTTGAAGCCCGTCGGCCCGACCAAAGTATTGACGTGAATTACACCGGCAATATCACCATTGCAAAATTTAATGGTAATGGAACAATGAGTGGTACTTTAACAAAACAAGCAGTAGGCGGAGTGGCATCTTTTAACGATATCACTTTTGACGCTACAGGAAGTTATACCGTCCAGGCAACTGCTTCTGGATTGAGTAGTGCAACCAGTTCCGCAATCCTTATTATGAACCAGCCTGCTTTGACAACTGCTTTGCTGCCAAAATATGTTGTTGGAAACAATCCAACAAACCACCGTGTCCCTTACGCATACAGGGCAAGCATAAGCAACTTGATTCCAAATACCACCTATAAGTTTATCAACCAGGTTGTTATAACAGCTGATGCTGCCAATGTAAGTGGTGCTGGCAATATTGTTTTCATCAATTCTGCCGGTAATTTTTACCGCAGCAGTTCTCCAAGTTTCTCTACACCTGAAAACCATGGTGAATTTAATACCGATGCCAATGGTAACTATTCCGGATGGTTTATTACAGAGCCAACTGGAAATGCACGTTTTACACCAGGTAATTATGTATTCATGCGTATTCGGCTAAACGATGGTCAAGGAGGTACTACTGCAGTAAATTACCTGACAACTGCTGATTCTACGCTTGCAATTGGAATGGCTGCCACTGCAGATAACCTGAGCGGTTCTGGGGTTTATGGAAAACTTTTTTCACAAGCAAAAAACTTTGCTGTTCTTTATGACAATACAGCCGGAACGGGCCGTCCTCTTGCAGCCACATTTATCGAAGATGATGGCACAACAGGAACTACAGCTTATCCGCCATTTTATCAAAACCTAGTCGATGGACAAGCGGCATCTTGGGGTAGCATCATTCCAAACAGCTTGCCAAACGGTCTTCGCAGAGTTGAGGTCAGGCTGTTAAATAATGGAGAAGTAATTACATCCGAAACTGCTTTATCATCCAATGGCAACTGGCCATATGGAGTCAGCACTGTGAATCCTGTGGTTGGACCCGAAGCACTACTGATTACAAAAAGTCCAGACTTCGTAGCAAGTGCAACAAATGTCACTCCCGGAACACAGGTGCAGTTCACTGACCTGACACCAGGCCAGCCTACCTCCTGGAGTTGGACTTTCCAAGGAGGAACACCGGCTACCTCGACGGCACAAAATCCCACAGTAACCTATTCAAGTTTAGGCGAATATGATGTTTCACTTACCGCCACAACAACATTTGGAACGCATACCGTGACTAAAACAGAATACATCACTGTAACAGCATTACCAACTGCCAATTTCACGGCCGATGACACAACACCTGCAGTTGGAAGCAGCGTGAACTTTACAAATACCTCTACTGGTGAGATAACAAGTTGGGTATGGGCCTTTGAAGGTGGCACACCATCCTCTTTCAACGGACAAAATCCACCTGCAATTTCATACAATACTGCAGGAACATTTGATGTCTCACTTACTGTTACCAATACCAATGGTAGCAACACCAAGAATATGCCCAACTATATTACTGCCGGACATCCTCCGGTTGCCAACTTCAGTAGTTTCGATCAAACCTATGTAGCTGTAGGCTCAACCATGTCCTTTGTGGATCTTTCAGCCGGACAGATCGACAGCTGGAACTGGACGTTCGAAGGTGGTTTTCCGGCTACTTCCACAGCACAAAATCCAGATCCTGTATTTTACAACAGTCCAGGCTTGTTTGACGTGAGCCTCACCGTTTCAAATGCTTTCGGGTCGAGTACAAAACTGAGCCAAAATCATGTGGATGTAGGTTATACTCCTGTTGCTGAATTCACTGCTACTCATTTAGCATTTGTCGACCGCGTAGAATATCAGTTTACGGACGCATCCACCAATAATCCCAATCTATGGTTCTGGACTTTTGAAGGAGGAGTGCCTGAACAATCCGGCATACAAAATCCGATGGTCACATACACAACAGACGGAACGTATGATGTAAGCCTGACTGCAATGAATCTATATGGCGACAATACAGTTATAAAAACAGGATATGTGGTTATTAATCTTACTGATGTTACAGAAAATCAATTCGTTTTGACATTAAGTATCACTCCAAACCCATCATCAGGCAAGATAGTTGTATCAGATTATATCCCCGGAACAATCATTCGCATGATGGATTTGAGTGGTCGTGTAGTTTTTGAGAAAAAATCAACAGAAGAAACGATGCAAATTGAAACTTCGGGCTTTTCAAAAGGCTTGTTGTTAATTGAAGCTTATTATCCCGCAACTAATATGCGTTCAGTGAGTAAAATTATCAATCAGTAATTAAACACTTCAGTGTTTTAAGGCAAGGGCAGCAACAATTGCCCTTGCTTTTTCGTTTATAACTACTTAGTATTACAATGTAAACCAAGTTATTAGGTCGCAACATTTTCTAGATTTTCAGCTAAAAACCCTTAAAAAGGTGTTATTGGACTATAAAAAGGTAAAAAATGTTATTATTAAAAAATAAAAATTAAATATTTGACTTTCATATAGATAAAGTTGTATTTTTGCTGCGGTTTAATTTAATCGTTCTTTCAAAAAGTAGTATTATTTTGTTATGATCAGGATTCAAAATTCTGAAAATTGGCAGGCTGAGAGTTCTTTTTGAAAACTATTTATCAATTTTTTTTATTTTTATCATGAACATTTTTGTTGCAAAACTCAATTTCAAAACAACCAGTGAACAACTGGAAGAAACATTCAAACAATTTGGCGAAGTTACAAGTGCCAAAGTTATCATTGACAAACTAACCAACCGTTCAAAAGGTTATGGTTTTGTTGAAATGCCCAATGACACAGAAGGCTACGCAGCCATCAACGATCTGAATGACGCCCAATTGGACGGAAGTACTATCGTTGTGAAAAAAGCTCGTCCAAAAGAAGAAGGCGAAGGCGGCGGCGGATTCAAACGTCGTGAAGGTGGTTTCCGTAGCAATGACGGCGGCGGATATCGCAAAGAAGGTGGCTTCCGTGGCGGTGATAGCGGCGGTGGTTTCAGAAATCGCTACTAAGAGATATTCTAATAGACTGAAAGGCGGTTTTTACCGCCTTTTTTTATTTTACCTTATTTGATTTGCAAAATAATCGTTGTATTTGTTATCTTTGCACCCTCAAAATTGAGTCTAAAAAGTTGGTCCGGTAGCTCAGTTGGATAGAGCAGCAGCCTTCTAAGCTGCGGGCCGTGGGTTCGAATCCCGCCCGGATCACTTAAAGCCCCTTCACGAAGGGGCTTTTTTATTAATTACCAATTCATTCTCAGTATAATACAATGCAATCAAAAATCCACTTTGGAAAAATGTGCTTGTAAGTGTGTTGGTCATGTAAATCCAACTCTTTACATTTGCGCTGGCAACCAACTAAGTTTGCCTTTGACAGTAATCAATTTTTTCTAAAAAAATTATCCATAATGAAAACAACAATCCTCATTATTTCTATCACCCTGATTCAGCTTACCCAGAATTTGAGTTTCGGGCAACCACTAAAACCTGGATTTGATAAAGCGGAATACAAAGAACTGATGCTTATTTCTGCACGAACAACAGGTGACACCTCTTATATTAAACAGTTTGCAGAGCCTGCCAACTTCACAATGACTTATCAATCAAATCCAATTGGATTAGATAACAGCTGGGATTTGTGGACAAATAATCAAAAAATGGTTGTCATAAGCCTAAGAGGAACGACACAAAAAGCAGAAAGTTGGCTGGCAAATTTTTATTCAGCTATGGTGCCCGCAACAGGCTCATTGAAGATTGATGCTTCGCACACTTTTCATTATGAACTTGCGCAAAATCCCCGCGCAGCTGTGCATGTGGGATGGCTATTAAGCCTTGCCTATTTATCGAGAGAAATTCTTCCTAAAATTGATTCGTGCTATGCCACAGGAGTAAGAGATTTTCTTTTAATAGGTCATAGTCAGGGTGGCGGCATCAATTATCTTCTCACTTCTCATCTTTTGAACCTGCAAAGTAAAAATATGATCCCAAAAGACATACGATTCAAAACCTATTGCAGCGCTGGTCCAAAACCCGGAAACCTTTATTATGCCTATGAATTTGAGGCTGCAACACACGCCGGTTGGGCTTACAATGTTGTAAACACTGCTGATTGGGTGCCCGAAGTTCCAATCTCAATCCAAACTCTTCGTGATTTTAATGCTGTAAATCCATTTTCACATGCCGATGCTATCATTAAAAGTCAGAAATTTCCAAAAAACATTGCTGCACGCCATATCTTCAACAAGCTTGATAAGCCTACCCGAAAAGCGCAACGTAATTATGAGAAATACCTTGGTGAAATGACCTCCAAAATGATTAAAAAGCAGCTACCTGAATTTTCTCCACCGAAATATGTGTCATCAAATCATTATGTTAGTACTGGCAACACAATTGTATTGTACGCCGATTCAGTATATTATACTAAATTCCCTGACGAAAACGATAAAATATTTTGTCATCATGCGCATGATGCATACCTTTTTCTTTTGGATAAATACGAACCCGGTAAGTGATTGTTTTTTTTACTTACAAATCTGTAGCACCTTTTAGTCGCTCAAGAATGTGATAAACAGCAGGACAATAGGTTGAGTTAGCGGCATGCAGTTTTAAATTCTTACTAAATTCAAAGCTATCAGTGTGAGGATATTCACGGCAAGCCTTTGGACGTACCTCATAAACACTACAATAATTATCCTCTCCCAAAAATGGGCAGGGTGAATAACTCATAACTGTATCAGAATCTTCGTCAATCCTTGTATATTGAATCTTGAAATCGGATGGTTTCATTCGAAGAAAACGTGCAATTCGGTTAATATCAGTCTCGTTGAGAATTGGAGGAATACTTTTACAACAGTTGCCACATTTAAGACAATCAATCGCTGAGAAAACTTCTTCATGAATAGCATTTGCTTTCACATCAAGTTTCTTGGCATTTTTAGCGCGAAGTGTTTGAACAAACTTGTTATTCTGTGCAAGAAACGACTTGTTTAATAATGCTCTTTCACGCTTTTCCTGCCAGATTTCAATAAGTGTTTTCAATCCCAATTTTGTTGTTCAAAATGCAAATTCCTTTAGCAGCAATTCACTGTTACTTTAATCATCTATTCGTTTTAGCACAAGCCCTGCCCTGTTCACATTATAAATCTTCATCGCAACCTGCTTATCTTCTTTAATATAAGACGGATAATGCTGTTCACTGTCAACACGGCCAAAACCACCAAAAGCAGGATCATCCGTACTCAAAACAACCCTATAATCACCAGTCTCTTTTAATGGAATCTCGTAATCAGGCAAGGCGTTTGTAGGGTGCCAATTAAATACAAAAATGAAATTATTGCGTTCAAAAACAAGGGTTTTATTTGGTTCATCGGCTAAAAGCAACCAAGGTGGCTGACTGAGCATGATGTGCGATTTTTTTACCAATTGAATCATAGCTTTATCGAAGTCAGCAAGCCAATGATACTTTAAAAAACCTTTTTCAACCAGCGACCATTGCCTTCTTGCATGTTTATAACTCCATTCGTTTCCGGCACGCGGAAAATCAATCCATTCGGGGTGACCAAATTCATTACCCATGAAATTCAGCCATGATTCTCCTCCAAGAACAATAGTAAATAACCGTATCATTTTATGAAGTGCAATGCCTCTGTCGATCACTAAACTCTCTTTATCCTTTGACATTGAATAGTACATATCCTTATCCATCAACCTGAATGCCAATGTCTTGTCTCCTACTAATGCCTGATCATGCGACTCAGCATAAGCAATCGTCTTAACATCAAAAAGACGATTGGTCATCGTATGAAACATTTCATTGATATTCCAATCTTCGTCACTTTGATCCTTCAACAATTTGATCCAGAAATCGGGCAAGCCCATTCCAAGCCGGTAGTCGAAGCCTATGCCACCATCTTCAACAGGTTTGCAAAGTCCAGGCATCCCACTCACTTCTTCAGCAATGCTAATAGCATGTGGGTTCAATTGATGCATAAGCGTGTTTGCTAATTGCAGATATGTAATTGCATCAAATTCAACGCCGTCAGTAAAAAATTTCTCAGGACTATCAAAGGTAATACCATTACCATGATGAAAATAAATCATTGAAGTAACACCATCAAAGCGGAACCCATCGAACTTAAAATCTTCCAGCCAATACCTCACATTTGAAAGTAAAAACTGTAGCACCTCATCTTTCCCGTAATTAAACAATTTGGAGTCCCATTGAGGATGATCACCTCTTGAGCCAGCATGCGTGTATTGGTAATCTGTTCCATCGAAGAGATTCATTCCTTCGCGTGTGTTTTTCACAGTATGCGAATGTACAATATCCATAATCACCAGAATACCAAGTCTATGCGCCTCGTCGACTAAGGCTTTTAACTCTTCCGGGGTGCCGAAACGGGAGCTTGGCGCAAAAAAACTGGAAACATGGTAGCCAAATGAACCATAATAGGGATGTTCGGCAATCGCCATCAATTGTACAGCATTGTAACCTGCTTCGACGATTTTTGGCAAAATCTGCTTTCGAAATTCGTCATACGTACCAACACCTTCGGTTTCCTGAGCCATACCAACATGCGATTCGTAAATCAGCAATGGTTCCATTCGCGGAAGATGTGGCGTAGGGTTTTTAAATGTGTAAGGTTTTGGCGGATTCCATAGCTGACCGCTGAAATCTTTTGTATTCTCATCCTGAACAACACGTTTGATATAAACCGGAACACGCTCAACTTCGCCCAAACTGCTTCTTACAATGACTTTTAACAGGCTGCCATGAACAAGAGTATCCTTGTACGTTTTATCATCGAGAAAAATTTCCCAAATGCCTCTTCCATTGTTTATTAGTGGGTGTGAGTAGCGATTCCAACTATTGAAATCACCAAAAAGAAAAAGATCAGCGGCTGCAGGTGCCCACTCACGATACCACCAGCCTTTGCGCATTTTATCGTAATTGAAACCGAAAAGATGATCAGCTGTCGCAAATGCTTTTAAGCTTCCATAATAGGTATTTATATGCTCAAGACGTGAAAGATAACGTTCGTATCTCTCTATAACAGATTGATTTACAGGCTCAAGCCATGAATCATTGAGTACTATCGGCATCTTTTTTGTTTTCATAACAGGAATTATCTGAGTGATTATAGATCAAATTAATTATTATCCAATACTTTCTTAAGTTCGAATACTGCATATTGAGAAGATCTCAAAGCGACCCGAATTCCTTTATCCGGCAGTTCATTTGGTCGAAAAAAGATAGGAGTGCTTTCTGAAAAAAGATCTATTGCTTCATAAAGCTCTTCTGAGGAACTATCAATTTTCATTAGTTCCATAGCATCGTTATGCATATTTATGCGAACAGTTCTGCTTTCTAACCGATTAAAATTGATTACAATAAGTAAGTTTTGTTCTTCTGAAAAACGTAAAAAGACAAATACATTACGTGGATCAAATTCGGTATACCAGGGGTTGGCCCACATTAAGTCATAAAATTTTCCCTTTAAAAGTGCAGGTTGCTTCAAGCGTTCCTGCAATATTTTCTTGTAAGCAGCGCGTAAGTTGCGTTGATCATATGATAAGTTCCCACCATTAAAAGCACCACCATTCATCCAACGCTGATGCTCAGGCATATGGCAATAGTCAAAAATTGAAGTGCGGCCATCGTCGCCACTGAATCCCATGGTACCTAAAGCGTTTTCACCGCATTCCTGTCCGTTGTAGATCATGTAGGCGCTTGAATGCATGAAAGCGCTTAAGGCGATAGTCGGTAAAGCTGCAAAAGCGTCTCCAAAAAACCTGGGTGAAGCAAGACGGGGTTCATCATGATTTTCCATGAAGCGTAACATCCGGTGATTGTAGCCCTCCATCATTTTCCAGCAACTGCTTATAGATTCCGCAGCATGACCATGAATCAAAACATCATGAAGACGATTGTACAGGCAAACTTTGTCATAAAGAAAATCAAATCCAGCTTTTAAATAACTTTCATAGAGGCCGGGCTGATAAATTTCAGCAATCATCACAAGTTGAGGATATTGTCCCTTAACGGATGTGATAACCCATTGCCAAAAAGCAACGGGCACCATCTCAGCCATATCGGCTCTGAAACCATCAACACCCTTTTCTGACCAATATAAAAGAATTTCTTTCATTTTAATCCAGGTATCTGGTATTGGCTCAAAATAAGTTAGATGGTTATCCAGATAGTCAATCCCGTAATTTAATTTCACGGTTTCGAACCAGTCATTGAGTGAAGGAACAGCTGTAAAACAATCATTACCAGTTGCTTTTGCCGGTTGTTCAACATAGATTTTATCCGATTGATACAAGCTCTCCTCACGACGAGGAGGTAAAAAACTTTGATTTGGGAGGTAATAAAAGTTATTATCCTTGTGAAAGGGCAAATGATTCTTGTCGTCTGATCCGAAATCCTTTACATGATCGGGCCGGGCAACCGACTTGTACTCTCTGGCAAGATGATTTGGAACAAAATCTATAATCACTTTCATTCCGTTGGAATGAATACGGTTTATCAGTGAAGTGAATTCTGACATCCGGTTTGAGACCGACTCAGCCAGATCAGGATCAACATCATAATAATCGGAAATGGCATAAGGAGAACCAGCACGACCTTTCACAACTGATGGATGGCTTGAAGGAATATTGTACTCACTATAATTTGTCAGAGTAGCATGCCGAATAACTCCAGTAAGCCATATATGTGTGATGCCCAGTTCTTTAATTGATGAAAGTGCAGCATCATTGATATCGTTGAACTTTCCGCATCCGTTACTTTCAATTGTTCCGTTAGGCTGAACATTTGTTGACTTGTTTCCAAAAAGGCGGGGGAAAAGCTGATAGATATTAAACATTCGTTTAAATTTTGTTCTACAAAGGTACGTCAGTTTGCTTAAAATTGTTCATTCATATGATGTTATCTGACCGAACCAGTTTCAAGAAGGAATGAAATAATCAAGATTTAACCAAGATTACAGTTTTTATTTTGTAAGACATTAAATTCCAATTGATTAACTGAAAATCAATTGTGAACCATTTGTGTAATGCTCCAATAATTATTAAAAAAGCCATTCTTAAAACAAAAAAGGCTAACAATCAATACAATTATTAGCCTTTTCAAGATTTCAAACAAACCTAAGCTTTCCGCACCTCATAATCCATACCGATGAAAACATGAGCTGTTGGTTTAAGCAATTGAACCTCTTGATGTTCCTTTTCAAGAACCTGCATACGGTATTCATTTTGTGGCTCTTTACCTCTTACAACCTGAGCTTTTTTTGTTTCATGGTAAGTAAGTTCAATAAAAACGCGAAGATCAACTTCCGGAACTTTTATAGCATAAAGTCCGTCAATTATCAGCATATCAATTCCGCTATAGTCAGTTGTGAGTTGATCAATCTGTTCGGTTACAAGATCGACACAAGGACCTGTTGAAGTTGCGCCATTTTTAAACTCCTGTACATTTCTCAGTATGGTATCCCAGTCGTATTCGCCTGGTCCGACAACATTTTGAATACCATTGTTTTTGCGCCATTCGGTGCGCTCCAGCGGGTGGATTCGATAATAATTATCGATATGCAAAGGTTTTGCCATAATCCCATGTTTGCGCAAGCCTTTGGCAATCACATGAGCAAGCTCTGATTTTCCTGAACCTGATTCCCCTGAGATGGCGACCATCATTTTGGGTTTATGCTGATTCAAAATCATTTCAATAATTGCTTCCCCTGCCTTTTGGTGTTTTTCACCTATTAATAATACATCTCCGAGCATCTTCGATTAGTTTTGATTTGTTATTGAATTTCTGATTTATTGTTTAAGCCAGATTCTGACCTGAACCATCACAAATGGTATTTATCGAGTGTTGCATCAAAATCGAAAAATAAGTCAATCTGATGCTTCAATGCCTGAACCATTTGGTGTTCACGTTCCAAAATTTGTCTTCTAAACTCTGTCATTTCTTCCTTTTGGCTATAGGCTTGAGCTTCACTGGTTTCATCATAGGTAAGTTCAATGAAGACCCTGAAATTTGCCTGTTTGAGTTTTGTTGCATACAATCCATTGATAATCAACACATCAATTCCTTCAAAAAAAGTTGTTATAGTATCAACTTCGTCCGTTATTAAATCGACACATGGCATTGTAGATTCCCTGTCGCGGTAAAAATCATCAATCACATGATTAATTTTGTTCCAGTCATACTCTTCAGGGCCTACACTTTCGATGCCATTGAGCCTTCGCCAGGCTTTTCTTTCTTTGGGAGGAATTTTATAAAAATCGTCTAGATCAATAATTTTGCAGCTGATCCCTTGCTTTTTTAGCCTTTGAGCAATCGCATAAGAAAGTGTCGATTTTCCAGAGCCAACTTCCCCACCGATTGCCATAATAAATTTGGGTTGTAGCACTTTTTGCAGTGTTTCTGTAACCACTTCAGCTGCTTGAAGATGTTTCTTTGTTACAGTAATTTTATCATTGAGCATTGTTAAATTTTTAAAACAAATTCTTAATACAATTATTTTTAACTGCCTTACATTTAACTACTTATATTGACTAAAATTCAACCTCAAGCCAATTACCTGCAAGTAGCTTTATTGATTTCCCGTTCAATTCGAAATTGCTGTCTTTATCAGCTAAGATACGACAATTATAATGACTTAACTCAAAGCGATAATTCACTGATTTAAATGTAAGCCTAAATGCCATCGTTTTCCAATTTTCGGGCAGATTTGGTTCCAGCTGAAGTTGTTTCCCTCTGAAATTAATTCCTGCAAATGTATTCAAAGCGATAAGAAGAGTTCCTGCCATAACACCGGCATGAATACCCTCTCCTGTTGTTCCTCCTTGAATATCAACATAATCACTACCCAAAGCATCCTGATACAGCTCATTACTCAAATGTTTGTCGCCTACCATTGCAGCCAGCCGTGCATGTACAACCCTGCTTAATGTTGAGCCATGAGAAGTGCGATTCAGGTAATAGTTTAAATTACGTTGCAAGTAATCCTCAGGCAATTGATAATTCAGTTTGCCAAGCAATTCATCGACCTCGTCTTTGTCAAGGTTATAAAAAGTCATTAGTGTATCAGCTTGTTTAGCAACTTTATAGGCATCAGGCGATTTACCTTCAGCTTTTAAAATGCGGTCCATGCGATAAACATTGCCATATTTTTTACGATAATACTCCCAGTCGAGTTCCTCTAAACCGAAATATCCATCATATTGCGCCAGGATTCCATCCTGGTTAATGACAAGATTCAGGTTTGAAGCAATATGTTGCCATTGTTCAATTTCTGTATTAGTAAAACCATTTTTTTCAGCAGTATTCAGTCCCGTAATCTTTACTATTTCATTTGCTTTACCGAACATCCATGCAACCATCAGGTTGGTGTAAGTATTGTCTTTAAGCCCACCAGCCTCACTATCAGGCATATGCTCATGAAACTCGTCAGGCCCCATCACACCGCTGATTGAATACCTATTAGTTTCACTATTAAATACAGCTTTACTAGCCCAGAAACGGCAGATCTCAAAAAACATCTCAAGTCCAAATCTCTTCAAAAATGTGATATCATCGGTGATCCAAAAATAATCCCAGATATTATAGGCAATAGCCAGCGATACATGTCGTTGCAGCGAACTGTGATCATCACCCCATTCGCCTGTAAGTGGATTTAAGTGAAGCACCTGAGTTTCTTCGCGACCATCACTTCCGCTTTGCCAAGGAAACATTGCCCCTTTAAATCCGTGTTCCATCGCATATTCACGGGCTTTGGCCAATCGGCGATAACGGTACATCAGCATTGATTTTGCAACCTCAGGAAGGTGGAGGTCATAAAGCGGGAGAATAAAAAGCTCATCCCAGAAAATATGCCCCCGATAAGCTTCCCCGTGCAATCCGCGGGCAGTAATGCTGGCATCGAGCCGCTCGTTGAATGGTGAAACAGAAGTGAGTAAATGGTAAGTGTGCAACCGCAAAAGTTTTTGCGACATACGATCTCCGGTAATCCTGATGTCAAAAGATTCCCAAAGCTGTTTCCATTTTACCTCACTTTCATTCAGCAACTTCTCAAAACGCATGGAAAGATCCAACGCGTTCAAGGAACTTGTAAGCGCGTCTTCAACAAAATCCTCCTTATCTGAGCAAATTGAAACAATTTTTTCAAACTTAAACGTTTGATCTATTGATACTTGTGCATTGAATAAAACATATGCTGCGCCGGTTTCAACAATTCTCTCAGGTGGAGTAGTAAGCTTCTGTTCATTTAGAAAAACTGTATGAATTGCAGCTTCGCATATTTGATGTTTTGATTGTGTTGTTTCAACGAGTACAAAAAGTTTATCATGTTCAAAACCACTTTTAACAGGGCTCAAATGATGCTGATTCAATGATTTATACCTGTCAACACCATCATTAATATGCATGCCGTTGATTCCACTTTTTAACCCGATTGTTCCTGAATAATTAAGTGGTTTCACACTGTAACGCAGTCCTGCAAGCATATTATCAGCCATACTTGCAAAACGTTCAGAAATAATCTCCGTTTTGCGGCCTGATTTATCCTCAACAATCATTTTGCGATAAAGCAAGCCGTTGTTGAAATGAATGGTTCGGTGAATTGAAACTATTTTTAACTTATTGATATCCAACCACTCTTCTCCATCAATACGAATTTGAACTGGCAGCCAGTTGGGAATATTGACAAAGTCTTCATTCTCCACATCACGGTCAGTAACTTTGGTAACCAATCGGTTATACATGCTGGCCATATAAGTTCCCGGATAGTTCACCGGATTGGCAGACGACTCTTCCATTGCACCCCTGGTACCGAAATAACCATTTCCAACCGCGAGTAGAGCCTCTCTTGAACGTTCTTTTTTTTGATTATAATCGTGATAAGAGATAGACCAGGCATCTTTCTCAATTCCGTTATTAAACCATTCATTCAGGTCATTAAAGGAAATCTCCGACAGATCTTCAACAACGATATCAGCACCATTCAGCGCCAACTCTTCCTTATTTTCTTCACGGGCAATTCCCAGAACCAACCCGAAGTTACCATTCCTGCCGGCCTGAACGCCAGAAACGGCATCCTCCACAACGATGGAACGTTCATAGTCGCATCCCAAATTTTTTGCTGCAGTAGTAAAAATATCTGCTTCGGGTTTGCCTTTTAAACCCATCTCAGCAGAAACGACACCATCTACCCTAGTTTCTACCAGGTTAAGCAACCCTGCTGCTTCAAGTACCGCCTCACAGTTTTTACTTGATGAGGCAACCCCGACACGGTAACCTTTTTGCCTTAGCTCTTTCATTAAAGCAACTGTTGATGGATACACTTCAACCCCATCGCGTCGAAGAACATCGTTAAAGGCGTCATTTTTGAGATTTCCTAACCCACAAACTGTGTCCATTGAAGGAGCATCTGCAGGTTCGCCGAAAGGAAGTGAGATTCCCCTTGATTCAAGAAAATCGGCTACACCTTTATACCGTGGTTTGCCATCAACAAATGGCAGGTAGTCATCTTTGTGGGTAAACTCCTTAAATTCGATTTTGTTTTTCAAAGCATAATCCTTCAAAAAATCATCGAACATTTTTTTCCAGGCAGCGCTGTGTGTAAGTGCTGTTTTTGTAATAACCCCATCGAGGTCGAATATAACGGCATCAAATGAATGATTTTGCATCGTATATAGAGTTAGTGATGTAATCGGATTAATTTATTGTAAACCAATGATATCCATATGGTTCAAGGATAATGGACGTAGAGTCAAACTTAAGATTGGTTAACAGATCGCGCAACAAACCAGCCTGATTGTGGAAAGCAACTTGCTGTGTTTCTTCGGAAAGATTTTGAACCACAAAAATTGTTTCATCGTTGTATTTTCTTTCGTAGGCCAGAATTTTACCATTTTTGCTTCCATCAGCATTGGCGGCATCAACAAACTCAATGGTTCCCCTTCCAAAGGCCTTCATGCCGTTTCTTACGTGAAGCATTGTTTGAATACGGGTAAAAACCTTCGCTTGAAATGTATCAGAATCAGCAAGTTGGCTTTCTCTTAATTCCCATCTTATTTTTCCTCTTACCAAAAAACGAGTATCATCTTTGCCAACAAATGCTGCCATTTCCTTGTAAAAGTCCATATCGTTTTCTTTCCCAAACTCATCTCCGTAATAAATTACGGGTGTGCCTGGAAGACTAAGCATCATTGAATAAGCCAACCCAATTCTGCGGTCATCAAACTGAAAAAGGTTGGCAAGCCGGGCCGAAATTCCTTCTCCTAAGCGAAAATTCCATTCAGGCTCGTGACAATAGTTCTCATGAATATATTTACGATCTTCCTCAGATACATAAACCAGCTCCAGACTCAGTTCATCATGACACCTAAGAAAAGTAAACCATTGGCTATTTTCTGGCAAATCAGGTGTTACACAAGGATGTAAAATGCTTCTTATGCTCTTATTACTTTGCTGAGCGATTGATTTATAGAACATTGGCATTAGCGGAAAGTGATAAGCCGCATGACACTCGTCACCTTGTCCCATATACTCAACAACTGTAGCAGGTTTTTGGCACGCTTCTGCTAATAAGAGGGTTCCGGGTTTTACATAATCAAGAAGTGCTCTGAAGAATTTGACGACCATATGGGTTTGGGGAAGATTTTCGCAATCTGTTCCTTCTTCCTTCCACAAATAGGGTATCGCATCAGCCCTGAATCCATCTACTCCCATCTTTTGCCAGTAAAGCATATTGCGTGTCATGGCAAATAACACCTCAGGATTCTTGTAATTGAGATCTGGCTGAAAATTAAAGAAACGATGAAAGAAATTTGTTTCGCCCAATGGCTCCCAGTTACTGCTTTCCATGCCTTTAAAAATAATCCGGGCATCCTTATACAAGTCAGTGTTTTTCGACCAAATAAAATAATCACGATAATTGCTGTCTTCTGATTTCCGGGCTTCAACAAACCACGGATGTTCTTCGGAACAATGGTTGATAGCAATATCGAAAATAACCCTAATACCACGGCGATGGGCCTCATGTAGGAATTTACCAAAAATTGCTTCCTGCTCTTCCTTTTTAAAACCAGGTTCAAGCCCCAATAAATCATGTCGAATTAAATCATAATTCCTGATATCGAAGCCGGCATCACGCATTGGACTGTCAAGAATTGGCAGCAGCCACAGGCATGAAACGCCAAGTCCCTGCAAATAATCAAGCTTCCCTGTCAACCCTTCAAAATTCTTTGCATAAAGATCAACATAAAGTGAGTACACGACAGCATCTTTGTACCAATCAGAGGATTCATCTGATTGAAAGCCTTGAACGTCAAGCGAATCAATAAACTCATCCAATTTCTTCCTTTCATGATCTGGGTATAATTTTCCCCAGAGCGCTTGTAATTTTTCTTTAGTACTCATTATCAATATTTTAAGTGTTAGTGAATTAAAAACAAAAATAAGAAATTCTGGCGAAAAAAGAAACTGTTAATATACTAACAACGAATCTTTAGTTCCGCAATCGGTTACGTAAACGAAAAAGCAGAAGAAAATTTTAATTCAGGGAGAAGTTAATGCAACTGATCCAAAAACTTTTGTTTGGCAACAGGATTTTGATCACTTAGCAAAATGAGTTCTTTAATTTTTTTACCCCTTTCATCATTTTGGCTGTAGTCTTTCAACGACTTTATGGCAACCTGACTTAATCTGAAATTCCAGTAGAAAGCAGCTTCAACTAGGTTAAGGCATAATTGATCATCAAAATGATTGAGATTAGATAAAGCTTCGATAGCATTTATACGCGTTTTAAAATCGAATCTATTTGATACATAATTTTTTAACTCTACTAAATGCTTCTTTTTACCAGAATTAACTGCTAATTCCAACCAGGCTATCCGAACGTTTAACCCTGGAAAACCCTTTTCATTTGCTGTTAATTTTAAATAGTTTTCCAGATTCTTAGGGTCAATTTCTTTTAATTTCTTCAATGCTAAAATGATGTTTGAGTAAGAAGTATCTTTCAAACATTCAATCATTTCATCTTTTAATTGCAAATGATTCATACCTGCATATTGCAATGCTGCCCTTCTGACCAAGACATCGTCGCTATGCAAACTCTTACCAAAGAGAGTGATAGCCTCCATTGTTGTATCAGTTGCCAACTGCTTTAATATTTCTTCTTTTATAAGATGGAATGAATTTTTCGATTCAGCCAAAAGGTATACATCTCGTTTGTCGGAAACAGGAACATCTCTTAAATCAAGCAATGCCCTGTACCTATCAATCATCTTTGGAGTGTTCAGCAATTGATCAAAACGATCGTTTAGACCCCTGATAAAAGTTTCTTTTTTTAATAATCTGTTACCTGGATCAAAAAGCAGGTAAAGAATGGGCATATCTTTAGGGATTATTACCAACTGTTCTTTCTGCTCGTTTTTAAAGGAATATGTTTTGCGACTACCATCAACATAACCTACCTCGAAATTAAGCTTGGCTCTGAACAAAGGTCGTGTTGGAGTTACATCCTGAATCTGTTCAATTTTCACCAGCAAACCAACTCCATTATCTTCATATTGAATGCGGTAATGCGGCTCTCCACCTCTTTCGATCCACTGATCAAAAAACCAATCCATCGACATGCCTGTTGATTCGTAAATGGCTTTTTGAAAGTCTGCTGTCCACACCTCAGAACCGTGATTGTTTTTCAAGTAATATGTTATAGCTTTTTTAAAATTTTCATCACCCATTTCATCACGCAACATATCTAAAACCAATGATCCTTTGGGATACCAACGCTCAGTTCCTCCCCTGCTGTTTCCAACAGCAAACTGATCATTATCAGCAGCTTTCATCACCCGTTGATACTCTTTCTGACGTTCCCACTGATAATAATTTTCACCAAAAACACTTCTCTCAAAAAGTTTTGCGTAATAGGTTGCAAAACTCTCTGTAAGCCAAACGTCTTTACCTCGAAGGTGAGAAATATCGTTGCCAAACCAGTTGTGACTTAGCTCGTGTATGTTCACATTCACATAGTTACGTTCCCAAAACGCTCTTCCGTCAATATGTAAAAAATCACCAAAAACAGTTGAAGTTGTAGTTTCCATTCCGGCATAGAGGTAATCTGCTACAGGGGCCTGGCGATAGGTTGCATATGGGTAAGGTACTCCAAATTCTGTTTCACAAAACGACATCATTTCATCCATGAACATATAGGTTGAGTTTACATCTTCTGCCCGGTCAGGATAGTACCAAAGTTCAACAGGAACGCCGGTGGAGGCAATAAATTCCTTCCAGTTATAGTCGCCAATTATAAGTGCGGTCGAAAAGAAAGGGTGTTCTTTTGCCAGTTGATAATGCCAGGTTTTTGTTCCATCATTATTTGTTACAACTGATTTTCTCTCACCGTTTGAAAAAACCTGATACTTCTGGTTGAAAGTGAAATACATATCCATCGTGAGGCGGTCATTTGCAAACGGAAGCCATCCAAATGGCCGGTGCGCCCAAATTTGTTTGCGTTTGGTATTGCTAGAATCATCCCATCCGATGAAATATAAATCAGCTTTAGGATTCACAGTATAGTTAATTTCCAGATTATGCATCTTTTTGGTGTTCCTTTTGCTCGGCAACTTGACCACAAGATGTTGATCGGTTAGGTACCAAATCACCTGATTACTATCAACTGAAACAGCTTTTATTATAAACCCAGGGGCCAAAAGCACAACCGAATCCACATCATTTCTAATCTCCATAAATTGAAACAGAACCTTTCCATCCACTCGCTGTTCTGATTCAAGAACAGAGATATGTGCTTCTATATGTGTATAATCCACAAGTTTTTCAGGGATAAACCGTGCTGGGTCATCATCATAGCAAAGCGATTGACCTTGCACTGTATGAGTTAATAGCCAGACTATTCCAATAAAAAAGGTCTTGATTGCATTCATCATTTATTGTTTAAAAGATCACCATCACAAATGTAAAACTTCCTTTGGAATGAACTTCCATTTTACAAAAACGGCCATGAAGAATTGTCCTCATGGCCGAAAAATCATTATAAAACAACCTAGAGCTGTTTTTCTTTTATCAAATTCAAGGCACTTCCTGCTTTAAACCACTCAATCTGATTGGCATTGTAAGTATGGTTCACTGGAAATTCATCGGTTGTGCCGTCAGTGTGTTGAAGCTTCAAAGTCAACTGTTTGCCGGGAGAAAACGTTTTAAGTCCGAGAACTGAAACACGGTCGTCCTCTCTAATTTTCTCATAATCAGCTTTATTTGCAAAAGTTATTGCAAGCATTCCTTGCTTTTTTAAGTTTGTTTCATGAATACGAGCAAACGACTTCACTAAAACAACTTTTGCACCAAGGAAGCGGGGTTCCATAGCTGCATGTTCGCGTGATGATCCCTCTCCATAGTTTTCATCACCAACTATAATTGAACCAAAGCCCGTATCCCGGTAAGTTTTAGCAGCGCCTGGAACGGTATCAATCTCAGAAGTAATTTGATTAACGACTGCGTTTGTTTTCTCCCCGAAGTAATTAACTGCACCAATAAGTAAGTTCTGAGAAATATTTTCGAGGTGACCACGATAACGCAACCAGGGACCAGCCATTGAAATATGATCAGTTGTACATTTTCCTTTTGCCTTGATTAGCAAGTACATATCATTATAATCGTTTCCATTCCAACCTGTAAATGGAGCTAGTAATTGCAAGCGGGTGGAGTCAGGAGAAACAGCTATTTCAACATGGCTTCCATCTTCAGCAGGCTCCTGATATCCATTATCTTCCACTGCGAAACCATTAGGGGGTAAATCAATACCTATTGGTTCTTCTAATTTGACTTTCTCACCATCTTTGTTAACAAGAAAATCAGTCATTGGATTGAAAAGCAATGTACCAGCAATAGCATATGCAGTAACAATTTCGGGAGAAGCAACAAAGCCATGGGTATTAGGGTTTCCATCATTACGTTTAGCAAAATTTCTGTTAAACGATGTCATAATGGAGTTTCGTTCGCCTTTTTCGGCATTGTGTCTTGCCCACTGACCGATACAAGGTCCGCAAGCGTTGGCAAGCACAACTCCGCCAATCTGACTGAAAGTATCAAGAAATCCATCTCTTTCAACAGTATATCTGACCATTTCTGATCCGGGAGTAACTGTATACTCTGATTTGACTTCCAGTTTCTTTTCCAAAGCTTGACGTGCAATGGATGCCGCACGGGAAATATCTTCATAAGAAGAATTTGTGCAAGACCCAATTAAACCAACCTCCATATTTTCGGGCCAGTTATTGGCTTTAACAGCTTCAGCAAACTTAGAAACAGGTGTTGCAAGGTCGGGAGTGAATGGCCCATTGATATGTGGTTCAAGTTCGGTAAGATTGATTTCGATTAACTGATCAAAATATTTCTCCGGTGATTCATAAACCTCCGGGTCAGCAGTAAGGTAGGATTTTATCTTGTTTGCTTCATCTGCAACTTCGGCTCTGCTTGTTCCACGCAAGTATTCTTCCATTTTTGGTCCGTAACCGAAGATGGAAGTTGTAGCTCCAATTTCAGCACCCATATTGCAAATGGTACCTTTACCAGTGCAAGAAATAGCATCAGCACCAGGTCCAAAATATTCTACTATAGCGCCGGTACCACCTTTGACAGTCAGTATACCTGCAACTTTTAAAATAACGTCTTTAGCTGAAGTCCAACCACTTAGTTTGCCAGTTAGTTTTACGCCTATCAGTTTTGGAAATTTCAACTCCCATGGCATTCCTGCCATTACATCAACTGCATCAGCGCCACCAACACCAATAGCTACCATCCCCAATCCACCGGCATTGACAGTATGTGAATCCGTACCGATCATCATTCCACCCGGAAAAGCATAGTTTTCGAGCACAACCTGATGGATGATACCTGCACCAGGTTTCCAAAAACCGATACCATATTTGTTTGAAATACTTGCTAAAAAATCAAAAACTTCTTTATTTGCATCGTTTGCTGTTTTCAGATCTTCAACAGCACCAGCCTTCGCCAGAATCAAGTGATCACAGTGAACAGTGGATGGAACCGCCACTTTCTTTTTTCCTGCCTGCATAAACTGCAGCAAGGCCATTTGTGCTGTGGCGTCCTGCATTGCCACCCTGTCGGGATTAAAATCGACATAAGACGCCCCTCTTTGAAACGCTTCTGCCGGCAAATTGTCGGTTAAATGCGCATATAATATCTTTTCAGTAAATGTCATTGGTCTGCCAAGGAGTTTTCTGGCTGCATCTACTTTTGATGGTAAGGCTGCATATAAAGCCTTAATCATGTCTAAATCAAATACCTTCATCCTGATAGTGTTAATTCGTTTCTGTTTCTGTTAATATAATAACAATAAAATCAAGCTTTTAGTGCAAATTTAGATAATTTCTCCGATTAAAATACGGCAACAATCTGAAACTTTATTGTCATTTAGATCCTTACGATTCGTCCATTCCAAACTTTATCTTTGTTAACGATAAGCCGGTAAAAATAGATCCCATCGTCTAATAAATTTCCTTGAAAATCATTGCCATCCCATTTCAATTTCATAACTCCGGAACGTGTCATACTGAAATTTTTTTGATAAACTAATCTTCCACGGGCATCCATTAATTGAAGAGTGATGTCTTGAGCTTGATCTAACTCAAATACGAAATTCACTGTCGCATTCGATGGATTTGGGTAAACCAGCAAGGTTGGGTAAACAATTTTATTTTCTTCAATATCTACTATTTTACTCACTTTCAATGCGATATCCCGAACCAGGTTGCTAATTGGTACAACAAGCCCTTCGTCTGAACTGCTTGCATATCCTACTGAATCTATATCACCAGTCCAGGAATTATACCACTCAAGTGCGTATTCACCAGAACTTATTGGCAGGAGTAGTTCACCTGAAGATGGTTCGGGTAATTGACCATTTTCATACAAATAATTCCAATTTGAATTTCTGTTATGAACCCAAAGCAAGGCTTTACTGTCAGATAAAAGGCCGAATGCCCGAACTCCAGGCAAAAAATCTTCTATTGTTATTTTATTGATCTCCAGCAAGGAAAAGAATCCTCCTCCTATGTTATCAATTTTTATTGTATGAATTCCTTCTGACACTCCTACAACATATTCAGTGTATGAAGTTGCTGGTTCCTCCAACACCACAACACCATCAATACTAATCTGAAGAATGCTGGACAGCGCCTGAGCCCCTGTTTCAACAATTACATACGATGCTGATTCCCAGTTTGAAGTTATTTCTGGTGGTTGCCTTAAACCTGCAAATAACGATGATGGGCCAAAGAGTGTCTGTGTCAGACTGTCGGTTCCCGGAACGATCTGTCCTGTAGTATGAAGCTGGAAGTAACGGGAAGGAGAACGCGCCGATAGGTTGTTGTACTTTGGGGTGATTTGCCAGTCATCTGATTGTTGTGAGCGCGATCTGATATGAGTTGGTTGATAGTTTACATCAGCCAGCGCCTCATTTTCCATAAATCGTTTAACTGGTGTAAAAACGGGGTAAAGCTGCAAATAATCAATGTAATTTTCCCAAAACCAGGGGACAACAGCAACAGGCGTTCCTGCTAAAGATGATGTCCACAATGCATTATGTATGGCAATTCCTTCAGGATCCCAAACAACAAGTGAATCGCCAATATGACCTAGTCCAAACTCTCCAACCACCATAGGTTTGTTGTATAATTGTGTGTAAAGTCCTACCTGTCTGAAAACATCTCCTTCAATATCACGAACTTTGTCATAAATATGCATTTGAGTAAAACCAATATCTTCATGCTGCCAAACCTGAGGATTACTTCCGGTAAGCGCAAAACCTACCGAAATCAGGTGTTTGTTGACATCTATTGTTTTTAAATAGCTCGACATTTCATTTCCCCATGCTGCTACCTCCTGCTTATAATCGCTGTACCAGGGAAAATTATCAGCCTCAGAGAGCAATTCCCATCCCATGAGATTTGTTGCGTATCCCCAACGGGCATTTAAATAACGAAGCCTGTTACGAAACGCTGACTTTGCTTCTGGATTTGAAAAAAAGTCCCAGGGATTATCGCACATACCTCCATTAGCCAGGTTGTAAGGATGTGAAGTCCAATCTTCTGCCGGATAACCGAAATTGAGCTCATTATGAATTGAAAATGCCAACTGCAGATAAATCCCCAATTCTTTCGAAAAATCGAAGATGCTATCCATTAGAAACGCTTCTTTTTGCCGGTTTCCATATTTTTTCAACCCGTCGGGCCACCATTCTATTTGATAACCCCACGGTGTCATCATAAGTTTAGCGAAATTCATCTCGTTATCATGCAGTTTTTGCAAATAATAAGCCATATTATCTGTACCATCAGGTTGGTTAGCCCATGCAATATTCTCGCCAACCAGAAAGATGGTCTGGCCGGCATCATTCTTTAGATAATTTGATCCTTCAGGTTTATAAACAAAGCCTCCTTCGGTAGAGTTATTACATTCAAAACTCAAGTTAGTTAGGCTGTCTGCTCCAAAAACATCATTGACTTTGAGTTGATAATGCCAGGTGCCAACTTCGTTGGGGGTAAATTTTAGTTTCCAGAAAGGGTCTCCTTCTTCTTGTAATTGTCCGTTTTCTAAAGCATAAAAGTGCTGGTAGAAATAGCCGTCAACCTGCATCAACTTTCCTGATGGAGCAATAAGCGAAGCAGTAAGTTGAATGGAGTCATAATCGTAATGATTTATCACAGAACTATTTAGATCTACACTTAAATCTAACTGCTGATAAAGTGGAACGATTTCATCAGTTCCCTGAACCTCAATTATCGAGGGAGGATCAGAAGCCTTAGCATCGAAACAAAAAACCATTAAAAGAAGAATAAAAAAGTTGGCTTTCATTTTCAAACGTTTATTCAAAAATATAAATAATTCGTAGTCACGAGTCACAAACTAACAATAATCAAGCCGTAAGGAAAAAGTTACTCAAGAAAACATAAATCAATTAGCCAACTACAAAGGATTGTAATTTTGGTGAAACCCAAGTTTTGTTTACCAGATTGCTCTCTCTTTTGTACTTTTGCTTTTGAGAACCAAAATACGTTCCATCCATATCATATACTCAATGACGAAGTTATCGGTAGTTATTGTCAATTACAATGTTGAATATTTTCTTGAGCAGTGTCTTTATGCTGTCAGAAAAGCAATTAAAGATATTGATGCTGAGGTATTTGTTGTTGACAACAATTCAGTTGACGGTTCATTGAAAATGGTGAGAGATAAATTCCCAGAGGTCCTCTTAATTGCCAACAAAGAAAATTCCGGTTTTAGCAAAGCCAATAATCAGGCAATTAAAATAGCTAAAGGGGAATACATTTTACTTTTAAATCCAGATACTGTTGTTGAAGATGATACTTTTTTAAAAGTTATTGATTTCATGGATACCCATCCCGATGCCGGAGGTTTGGGAGTAAAAATGGTTGACGGGCAAGGTAAATTTCTACCGGAATCAAAAAGGGGACTTCCAACTCCACTAACAGCTTTTTATAAAATTTTCGGGTTGTCAAAAATTTTTCCCCGATCAAAACGATTTGCCCGCTACCATCTTGGTTTTCTTGATGAAAACAATACTCATGAAGTTGACGTTCTTGCAGGCGCTTTTATGTTGTTGCGAAAAACCACGCTTGACGTTACAGGCTTACTGGATGAAACCTTTTTCATGTATGGTGAAGACATCGATTTGTCGTACCGGATAACTTTGGCTGGCTACAAAAACTATTATTTTCCTGAAACCCGCATCATACACTACAAAGGAGAAAGCACCAAGAAGAGCAGTGTGAATTATGTATTTGTTTTTTATAACGCAATGATCATTTTTGCACGAAAGCATTTCAGTACAAAACGCGCAAAAACATTTGCTTTTCTTATCAACATAGCCATATATTTCAGAGCATTTTTAGCGCTGTTATCACGCTTTTTTCAAAAAACTGCACTACCCTTTTTTGATGCCCTTTTCACTATTGCGGGACTTATCCTGATAAAAAAATACTGGGGTGAATTAACAATTTACAAAGAAGGAGGCGGCTATCCACTTGAACTGGTTGCAGTTGTGATACCGGTTTATATGGGTCTTTGGTCGCTTTCGGTTTACCTGAGCGGCGGCTACGACAAGCCATACAAGATTAAGAAGGCCATACAAGGGAATCTGGTTGGAACTTTGATAATCCTCGTTTTATACGGATTATTGCCAGAGAGTTATCGATTTTCGAGGGCTTTAATTTTTCTTGGCACCCTTTGGTTTGCAGTTGTTTTAGCAACTAATAGGTTCGTTGGTTTTTTGCTTCACCGTGACGGCTATGTTTTTGGCAATAAGGAAAAGATGCGATTTCTGATTATTGGGAGTCCTGCTGAAGCATTAAGAGTTGAATCCATTCTTAAGAGTACTGCAATAAAAACAGATTTTATTGGTCTTATTTCCACCGATTCAAATGTCAGAAACTGCGATTCGTGTATTGGAAATATGGATCAGGTGCCTGACATCATAACTATTTACAACATTAATGAAGTTATTTTTTGCTCCAAAGACATTACTCATCAGTCCATTATCGACAAAATGACGGAGTGGCATGCTACAGGTATTAATTATAAAATAGCTCCTGAAGATAGTCTTTCGATCATTGGAAGCAACTCCATTAACACCAAAGGTGACCTCTATACTATTGCTATTCAAGGAATTGACAATGTTAGCAATCGAAGAAACAAACGATTTCTTGATATTATTTTGGCCGTAGGATTGTTACTTTCATTCCCTTTCACATTGTTACTCATTCCTAAAGGACTAACAGCACTTCAAAATGCCGTGAAGGTGCTCGTAGGAAATCTTACTTGGGTAGGATATTGCAAAACAGAAAATGAGACAAGCAAATTACCACGTTTGCGTCAAGGAGTTTTAAGCCCTGAAGATGGTTTTATGCATCCAATTACTGATGAGGAATTAAGAAATCGAATAAATCTATTGTATGCCCGCGATTATAGTGTCCTGAAAGACATCAACATACTTAGTAAATCCTTAAAAAAGACAGGCAGAAAACAATAGAAAGCTTTGTTATTTCAATAATCAACCAGAAAAAGAGCTACCTTTGCACCCTTGTTCAAAAATAAAGGTTCATTCCAATTATGCTAAGCAGAAGGCATCTCCGCGTAAAAGTTCTCCAGGCACTCTATGCCTACTTTCAATCTGGTAACGCCCGAATTGACCAGGGAGAAAAACAACTCCTCCTCAGTATCAACAAATTATACGAATTGTATATCTACCAACTCTCGTTTTTGGTGGAAACAACACGTTTTGCTGATTTCCGGCTGGAAGAAAACAAAGGCAAACACCTTCCAACAGCTGAAGATCTGAACCCCAACATGCGCTTTGCTCAAAACAAAATACTTTCCAAAATAAGCACAAACCGCGATTTTCTTAAAAAAGAACATCTTTATAAGATTAACTGGTCAGAAGAGAAGGAATTGGTACGCCGATTTTATGTTTCAATGCGTGAATCTGATGCATATGAGCAATACATGAGTAAACCTGTCAATAGTATTGAAGATGATAAAAAGTTCGTTCTCTATATCATCGAACATCTTTTCACCGAATTTGAATTGCTTCAAAGCTTCTACGAAGAAAAAAGCATCTTCTTTGTAGATGATTATCACTTAGTGAGTTACCTAGCGATGAAGTTCATCAAATTTATGGATAAGGACTTTGATGACCTGACACCATTACCCGACCTGCTCAAAACTGAAAAAGACGACGATAATGAAGATCTGGATTTTGTCAAGGAATTGTTTCGTGAAACAATTCAACATAGCGATGAATGGGGCAAATTGATCGCATCGTCTACCTCTAACTGGGAACTCGAACGTATTGCCGTAATGGATGTACTGATATTAAAAATGGCTTTAACCGAGTTAACTGTATTTAAATCAATACCAATTAAAGTGTCAATGAATGAGTACATTGACATATCAAAATATTTCAGCACTGCACGAAGTAAAGTTTTTGTCAATGGTATTCTGGATAAACTGATTGTCGACATGAAAGCGAGTGGACAAATCGTTAAAACAGGCCGCGGATTGCTCGATAATTAATTTCTTCACGTTTCAACTTAGATGTTGGGGGGTTAATAAATATCAATCACCTGCAATACCATGAAGGGTTTGGCGTTTTGTTCCAAAAGGACTCTAACTACCAGGACAACCTCGTAACATCGTATGAAAAATAAAAAAAAGGTTTTTACCAGATCACAAAAGAAAAAAGAGGAAATAGCCAATACCTTGTCCCATGCGGCTGGAATTCCTATTTCGGTAGCTGTAATAGCATTACTTGCAGTTTTTAGTGCACTTTATGGAAACGTCTGGCATATAGTAAGTTTCAGCATTTTCGGCACTTCCATGTTAATACTTTACATTGCATCAACAGTTTTTCATGCTGTATCAAATCCACGATTGAAATATTTCCTGAACAAACTCGATCATTCGGCCATTTATGTTCTCATTGCAGGATCCTATACTCCATTGGCGCTCACAACATTACGCGGACCAATCGGTTGGACCTTATTTGGGTTGGTCTGGGCGCTGGCTATCGGTGGAATTGTTTATAAAATTTGGTTTTACAGCCCTAAATACCGAAAATTATCCACATGGCTTTATGTTGCAATGGGTTGGCTCATTATAATTGTGATAGGCCCTGTTGTAAAAAGTTTACCCGACCGTTCACTTTGGCTTTTGGTCGCAGGAGGATTAAGTTACTCAGCAGGTGCTCTATTTTATCTACGTAAAGGCCAAAAATTGTTTCATTTCATTTTTCACCTTTTTGTTTTGGCAGGAAGCATCCTCCATTTTCTGGCTTTTCTTTTGATGCTGCCCATTTAGTCCAAAGACCCTACCTAATTGGCTCAAATATCATTTGATATTTCTTTGCTTTTTCTACATCAGACTTTAAAAAATGGTCGGAATTGTAAGTGACTTTCAAAAATTTCTCAGTTTGATTACAATAATAAGGGCTTGCCGGTATTCCTGAAATCCCTGTAGGGATTACTGTATATGAATCGCCTAAATTAGACATATTGAAAATATGACGCTGTGAAGCTCCGTGAACTACATTGAATGGCTTATGGAAGTTATAAGCTTTTGGGTTGACAGTGTGAAAACTACCACCAACTTCATATGGACCTCTGTTAAAATCGAAAATTTTGTCCAGCATTTCAACCTTACCTAGAGGATGTTGTAAAGTTAACCGATGCATTTTACCCCATTTCCATACGCTCGTACTTTCACCAAACTCATTCGTAAGTTGTTCAATTGTAGCATCATAAGCCTTTCCAACCATTTCATCGAATGATTCTTTTTCCTCTGAACGAATATCATCCATCCATACTGATGATTGATTTCTCCAGAAAAAATCAAAAACATGGCGCATCAAACCACCTGTATAAGATTTAAACAACTCCTCTCCCATTTCATCAGACATCACATGATGAAGGAATTGAAGATAAAAGATGTCAAAAACTGCTGGAGAAGCTGAATTTGCAGCCATTGATCCATCCCATGATTCCAATTCATTGAGCATCACTTTTCCATTAGCTGAGAGATCAGCTCTTTTTTGTAGTATCTGAACAATATCCTGAAGGTATTTTTGGGCAAAAACTGAAGTCTGATCTCCTTGCATTTTCATAAAATCTTGTACTCCAAGCGATTGTTTCGATTCAAGCATCTGTCTTATTCGGTCGATACGACTCGAGTTATCAAACCAATATCCAATATAATAGGGGTAATCTGGTCCAACAGTCCGGTTGTTTGCAGAAGAAACAAATCCCTCAGCAGGATTATAGGTAAAAGGCAATGAATCAAAGGGAAGTATTCCTTTCCATTCATAAAGATCTGTATCGCCAGGAACAAGACTAATTCCATTTCCATTTTCTCTCACTGGCACACCACCAGCTGTCTGTAATCCAATGTTTCCAATCGCATCAGCAAACACTACATTTTGGCTTACCGCCAACATTGTTGTGAGAGCGTGTCTGAAATCATTCCAGTTTTTTGCATGATTAAGTAAATAAACACTTCTAAGCTCGTTGCTGTAATCATTTCCTGTCCAACGCATTGCAACAACTTCATTATCAAGTTCCTTAAAACCGGAAATCACAGGGCCATGATGTGTAAAGCGGATTGTCTTCTCAATTGTATCGCCACCTTTTACAGCAATTTTTTCAATTTTCACTTTCATTGGTTTCCATTCACCCATGTAAAAATATTGATCAGGATGCTGTTCATCTACCTTTTCAACAAAGAAATCCATTTCATCCACGTATAAGTTCGTCATTCCCCAACCAATACTATCATTATGTCCATTGATGATGAAAGGTGCACCGGGAAGTGCCACTCCGGCTACATTAAGCTTCCCTTCAACTACCTGATGAATCTGATACCAAATTCCAGGTGCGCCAAAGCCAAGATGCATATCATTAGCCATCAAAGCTTTACCGTTATCACTCTTTTTACCGGTAACGGCCCAGTTATTACTTCCGTTAACAATTTCGATACCCAAATCAGCTAATACCACATTTCCATTCAACAGCGCAAAAGTATTGGTATCGGCTGAAGTGTTCGGATGGACATAAGTGGTTTGAAACTTTAAATCAGGAACCAACTCATTCCAGTGGGCCTCGTCCAATTTTGAACGCAGCTGATGAAGCATGACCTCATTCTGCCATGAGCCTGATAAATCCCAGGCCATATATCCAATAAGGTTTATTGTATGAAAAGGTTGCCATGGCTCTGGCTTATATCCAAGAATGGTAAACTCAGGAGGCAATTTCGATCCTTGTTGCTCAATATACTGGTTGATACCTTCAGCGAAGGCATTCAGATGCTGTACGATACTGTCATCCGTGCGTTCTAGAACCATTCTGGATTTTTCCGTCATCTGCAAAGCGCGGAGTAAATGATCTGTTTTAACCATGTCTGCTCCAAAAATTTCCGAGAGACGACCCATAGTCACCCTTCTTAATAAATCCATTTGCCAAAGGCGATCCTGGGCCATAACATAGCCACTAGCAAGATAAAGGTCGTGTTCGTTACTTGCATAGATGTGCGGCATAGCGTTCTCATCACGGATCACTGTTACCTTTTCTGTAATTCCTGTTAAGGCAATATTTTCACTATAATCAGGTAATGCTCTTGTTGAAACAACCCGAACAACGATAACAATTGCCACTCCCAGGAAAGCAATAACAATTAGAGTAATTATTGCAATTTTCTTTAATATCTTCATTGTCAAAAAATTAGGTAGACGATTTATCCTCTGTTACGGCTTCTGCTTCTGCAGGCATGTTAAGTAACATTTCATCCAAAAAGCTACGCATCGCCATACCAAAAGCTCTCATACGTTCAGCAATAACCAAATTAAGGCCTGTTACCGCTTCGTTGCCTTTTTCCTGTCGAACGACTTCAACGATTTTTTTTATTTCAGAAGTTTCATTCGCTTCAATTGCAGGGTCCTGAACCAATCGGAATGGGATGAATTCAAGCAAAGCCTTATTACAATCTATAGATTTCGCTGCTGACTCTTTTGACAAAACATCATAAATAAAGCGATCAGTATAAGCAATTGCCGGATAGGGATTTGTCAAAGCAATCATAAAAGGATGATTCATATCCTGATTAACATGTGCTTTACGCAATTCCTGCCATTGAAACTCTTCAAAAACGGTGTGTTTGTTCGAAACTAATTGAATAGCATCAGTGCGGCTTTGTTTCCAACCAAGCATAGCTTTTATATTGATCCAGATCATTTTCCAGGGACTCACTGCCGGAAGCGGTTTGCTGTGATAAGGCATCGATAAGTCGCCGACATAATGCATCGCCCAGCCCATAAAACGCCAACCCCAATAATCTTCTCCTTGTTTGAAAGCAAATAATGACAAGGATTTATAGAGGTTGATACGGTAATCAACGTAAGTACGCTTTAAAATTGGCCCAAAAAAATAAACAATATCTGCTTCGTGATAAAATCCCATGTGAAAAGGTGCTTGGCTGCTATACTCCAGTTTTGGGTTTCCAAAAGGCTGGTTTCCAAAACCATAGGTTGCGCCGTAATCAGTATCATTATCATCAAAAAGTCCCAGATCGAACCCGTAGTCAGGCTCATCAGTAGCTGTATTCATCACATCAAATGCCGGAATAGTCGATCCCTCGTTGAGCCATATATAATTTGTGTTACTCATGATTCCCAGATCTTTTAGAGTGGTTATATCCTGTGGAAGGGCTTTCTCCAATCCAAAATCAGCTTGATGAGACAGAAGATGAAGATATAATGGCAATTTTGCATGCGGATTGATACGTATTGCGGTTAAGAAGCGATGCTTGATATCTTCACCTGTACCTGTAGCTTTGAAGGTTAAAGCTTCAGGTCGTGGAGAATAATTTGGTAAATTTTTTACTGACCACTCCTCCTGAGATTTTAAAAATTCTTCAAGAGCACGCTCATTCTTTACCAGAAATGACTCCAATGACCGAACTTCAATTGCTTTACGATTATTCCAGACAGGTAACCCAGCGAGTGATGGCCCTACAAGCATAGGATGCTCGGTCCATCCAAATGTTTTTATTGATCCACAAATAGTAAAAATAAAGGCTGAAAGCAGTAGCAAGAGAGTTTTTCGCATCTTAATAATTTATAGGGTGCAATAGTACTAAATGTTCTCAAACAATCATATATACAAATGAACTTTCATAGATAAGATCATTACTCAGGATGTTTAAAACTCAATTTTAGGGTCAAATTATTCCAATTATCTTGATCACACCACTTAATATTTTCACCCTGAAAAAATATTACAGCATAAAAAAACCTGACTTACTTAAAATAAATCAGGTTCTTAAAAAATGTATTAAAAGTCTATTCTACCCCAAAAAATTTCAGGTTTGCACTTAAGGCTTCTTCCATTTTCTGTTTAAAATCTTTCATATCTCTTTTCTCTGCAATTTCTGACAGACGCTGCAATACTGCCATTGCTTCCTGCATATTGGTGTCATAGTACTGACTGTATTTTCCTTTCAAACTGGTATAATAGCGTAAGTCATCCAGATACCTGTCAGCAAGATTGTCCATCACAGAAAGCGCTTTTGCAGGTGCGCCGGCTTCAAAATAAATATCTATCCAAGGTAACATAAAATAATCGAAGGGGATTTTTTTATGAGGAAAAAATTCAAGACTCTTATCTAAAGCTATAATTGCAGAATCTTTCTGACCTTCATTAAGAAGTGCCTGAGCAAGACGCATATAGCTTTGTTTTGCTAAAGCTGAATTTCTAAAACTTTCGCGATCAATTGTAACTCCAGGAGCTTCCAGATTTCCCCATCTTGCCTTGTTAATGAGCAAGTCATAAGAACCTTTTGCGTAAACACCACCCATATTTTTATAATATTCAGGTGCTAAAACTGGCATAAACTTGTAAACCACTCCTTCCATGTGACAATATTTGTCCACATTGAAAACTTTACTCACTGAATTAGGATTAGCAAAATAAATTGGGCGTTCCCAATTATTTGAAGCGATCAAATCCAAAAGCATCAAGTCGTTTTTGTATAATCCATTTTGAGTTACCTCCCATTCAATAACGTCAACGATTAAGTGTTCCAATTCTTTTGGAACGATACCACTGCGAATTACTGCGGCTTTATCGACTGTAAGTTTGAGCTTTTTAGTCGGGAGATAATTGATTTTTTCACCGGATTGTAACGGAACTTTTGTTTGTTCACTTTCATCAGCAACAAAATTAATTGCCTCTTTAAGCTCAACAGGACCTGCAACACGTTCAAGAACAGGAGTGTATTCATTAATACCTTTATTGTATTGTTCTGGTGTTAATGTTAATCGCAAACGTTCCGATTCATAGACTTTTTTACCAAGCTGATGCACATACCAATCACCCGATGCTAACATATAATTTACAACCCTCATGTCAGTGCGGAAGTTTTCAACCTCCTGAACATACCACAAAGGGAAGGTGTCATTATCACCGTTAGTAAAAATAATAGCATTTTTATCGCACTGAGCCATATAATTCATTGCAAAATCCCGTGCAGGATACTTTCCTGAACGGTCATGCCCTTCCCAACCTTCAACAGCCATAATACCTGGAACAAGAACTAAGGTAACAACACCAGCTGCAATAGCTACTGTTGTTGTTTTTTTCATGTATTTGGAGACAAGATCAAAAAGATAAAGCACTCCAAATCCTATCCAAATGGCAAATGCATAAAATGAACCTGCATAGGCATAATCCCTCTCTCTTGGCTGATAAGGCGTTTGATTCAAATATACGATTATGGCAAGCCCTGTCATAACAAACATTAGAAACACAATCCAGGTATCATGTGAATGCCGTTTCAAGTGATAAAAAAGACCTGCAAGACCAAGTAACAATGGAAGGAAATAAAAACGAGCCCTTGAAGGACTTTTCATGCTTTCGGGCAAATTCGATTGATCGCCCAAACGGGCATTGTCAATAAAACTTATGCCACTGATCCAATTTCCGTTTTCAATTTCACCCTGGCTTTCCACATCATTCTGTCGTCCGGCGAAATTCCACATAAAATACCTGAAATACATATGTGTAAGCTGATACCCAAAGAAATAACTTAGATTCTCACCAAAAGTCGGTCTGCTAACTACTTCAGTGCTGCCATCTCCTTTTGTAACCCTGATAGGGATTCCTTTATTACCTCCGTATTGTTTGTAAATAGAGATATGACTTTGTTTTTGATTGCTCCACATACGTGGGAAAACAGTAGTAAAACGTTCGTCATACACAGGTTTTGTTCCACGGCGATTATCAGTAATGATGTATTTACCTGACTTTTTATCTTTTAGATAAACCGGTGATCCATCTTTATAATCAACAACAGGAGCACTGTAATACTGTCCATAAAGTAATGGCCAATCGCCATATTGTTCTCTGTTAAGATATGATAGCAATGAAATGGCATCACTTGGTTCATTTTCGTTAATCGGAGTATTGGCATTCGCACGAATAACAATCAGGAAAAAAGAAGAATACCCTATCAAAATGAACATAAGAGAAAGTATGATGGTATTAAAAACCACCTTTCCTTTGAGACGTGTGTAATATAACCCGAAAACAATTGCAGAAATAATAATGGCGAAATAAATCACCGTCCCGGTGTTGAAAGGCATCCCGAGAGTATTCACAAAAAACAACTCAAACTTACTTGCTACATTTACTATCTGAGGTATCAGAAAACTCATTATGAAACCCAAAATCGCCAAAGACGCCAAGCCGGAATAAATGAATCCTTTTACACTTGGTTTGTACCTCTTGTAATAGTACACATAAACAATTGCTGGCAATGCAAGAAGGTTAAGTAAGTGAACCCCAATCGATAAACCTATCAGATAGGCAATGAAAATCAACCATCGGAAGTTATGGGGCTCATCTGCAACCCGCTCCCATTTCAATATGGCCCAGAAAACAACAGCTGTAAAGAAAGATGACATCGCATAAACCTCTCCTTCTACTGCAGAGAACCAAAATGAATCACTAAATGTATATGCTAATGCACCAACAACTCCTGCGCCTAAAACTGCGTACTGATTTGCTTTATTGTCAGCATCAACTCCCTGCATCATAAACTTACGTGCCAATAGGGTAATTGTCCAAAACAAAAACAAAATAGTGAAACTGCTCGACAATGCTGACATAGCATTAATCATCAAAGCTACTTTGCTTGCATCGCCAAAAGCAAATAAACTAAAGAAACGTCCTAACATTTGAAACAATGGCGCCCCCGGAGGGTGACCTACCTGCAATTTATACGCAGTAGCAATATATTCACCGCAATCCCACCAACTTGCTGTGGGCTCAAGTGTCAGAAAATATACGATGGTAGCGATTAAGAATACGCCCCAGCCTGTTACATCATTCAGTCGTTTAAAATTCATTATTCAGATGTTTAAAGAAATGTGCATGAAAATAAATGAAACAAAGCACAAAAATACGTTTTAGTTTTCAATTTCCATTTTTGAATTATTATGGAGTGGTTCATTTAACAATCCTTCTACAATTTTAACAATTTATAGAGTGATAATCCTGAACTGATAATGAAAGACACTATTAAACTTTATTCACCGGAATGGTAAAGCTAAACGTTGAGCCTAACCCGGTTGCACTTTTCACAGTAAGCTTGCCACCCATTCTTTCAACAAAATCCTTCACAAGTATCAACCCTAGTCCGGAACTAGGCTCACCATCAGTACCTTTTCTGCCTGTCGTTTCAACTTCAAAAAGCTGATTGATATGATCTTGGGTCATACCAATTCCATTGTCAATAACACTCACACGCGCACAGAGTCCTTCCAAAATGACTTCAATTTTTATAGAGCCTTCGTGTGCTGTAAACTTAATAGCATTAGATATGAGGTTACGCAATGCGGTTCCCAACATGCCAGCATCGGTGAAGACAATTAATTTGTTCTGAACATCCATCTCAACGCGGATCGACTTTATGTTAAGCTGCGTTTGATAATAGTTTAAATTTTTAAGTATTATCTCTTCCATTTTAATGAATTCAGGAACAAAGTGGATAGTTCCACGCTGAATCCCTGACCATGAAAGTAAATTTTCGAGTAACTCTGCAACACTTTTAGCAGCCCTGTGCATTGAATTCGCAAGGTTTTTTAACTCAGCCGAGTCAATATCATACGAATCTTCTGCAAGAATTTCAGTCAATAGTAAAAACGAATTAAAAGGACTTCTTAAATCATGCGCAATCACAGAGAATAATTTATCTTTTTCTGTATTACTTTGTCTAAGGTTGGATTCTTTTTCAATAAGTTTTTCTTCCAAATGCTTAAGGTCAGTAATATCGCGTGATACTCCGGCGAGACCAATAATTTTTCCAGCAGCATCCCTGAGTGGTACTTTGGAAGCTGTGAACCAGCGCCATCCGTTAGAAGTTTTGATATACTCCTGTTTGCTAACCAAAGAAATTCCTGTTCTCATTAATCGCTTCTCATCTTCCATCGCTATCTCGGCATGATGGTTATCAAAAAAGTCCGCGTCAGTTCCACCTATAGCCTGAGAGGGATCTGATAGTCCCAAAGTTTTTGCCTGTGCTTTGTTAACCCGAATAAAACGGCTATTCAAATCCTTGAAATAGATCGTATCTGGAATATTATCCATTAACGACTGAAGCAAATCCCGTTCTCTTTTGAGCGAATCTTGCATATGTCTTCGATCGGTCACATCTTCAATATATCCTTCCAGATAGAGCACTTCGCCATTACTTCCAAATACTGGTCTTCCCCGCTCCCATACCCATCGAACTGAACCATCCTTTGCATAAATCTGATACTCTGCCTCAAAATCCAGTTGTTTATCTATGCATTCTGTCCATTTCAACCACAGCTTATCCTGCCATTCATTCAGAATAATTGAATTGAAAGTTTTTCCATTTTGAACAAAATCTTCAGGTAAATAACCTGTAACACGCTGAGAACCAAAACTTGCAAAAATCAGATTATAGTCCTTTGTCGCATCACAGCGATACATCATCCCTGGCAGAAATTGCACCATCGCTGTTAACATGCGTTGCTGATCAGCAAGTGAGCTTTCTAAGTCCTTTCGAGAACTGATATCCTGAAAAAATCCAAATACCATTGAGGAACCATCCGAACTCAATAACCTGTTAGCCGTAATGGCAACCTGAATTAAACTGCCATCTTTTCGCTTTCTGATGGTTTCTTTATAAACCTTTTCACCACTAAGCGCATTATTCCTTAATTTCTTACCCTCCGAAAGAAATTCGTTTGGTATGATAAGTTCCATTCCGTTTGCTGCTAAAAACTCTTCATGCGAGAACTGAAACATCTGAACTAAGGCGTCATTACAATCAACAATTTGCTCTTTCTCATTCAACAATACTGCGCCAAACGGCAAATTTTTGAAAAGCGAATGAAAGTGCTTTTTCTCTTTTTCTATTTGATTACGAATGTCAAGAAAATACCTGATATCCTGATAAATGCCAAAAACACGACGATCACCCTTCTCAGTAAATATAGGAATTCCAGTAACCGACACGTGAACAATCGATCCGTCAGACCGCTGACGCTGCGTTTCTTTGATGACAGTTTTACCCGAATAAACAGCCTCACTAATTGCACTGCCGTCTGATTTCATCCTTTCAGGGACGATCAAATCATTGATATATCTTCCTTTAACAGCTTCTGCTTTATAATTGAAAAGGGTTAAAAAACCGTTATTCGTATCAATAACCTGATCCTTCTCATTTAATACCACCATGCCAAAAGGCACACTTTCAAGCAATTGTTTGAAATAATGTTTCTCAGCCAGAATGTCTTCATGAAGCACATTTAATTCTGAAGCGGGTTCGCATGTAGCTATAAATAGTTCTGCATCGTCAGAATAGTCAAACTTTCTTAACTTTATTCTGACCTTGCTTAATTCAGTAAATTCACGAAATTCCGTATCAATTTCAAGTGTTTTACTTTTGGAAATATGGTGAATGAAATCTAAAGACTCAATCAAAAAAAGGGAAGTAATGTTTGAACCTGTTACGCTATTTTCTTTGATCAGAAATTTCTCCTCAAATGCATTATTTACATAGATAATTTCACCTATGGCCTTAAAAATTATCAAGGGATCTGGTAAAAAACTATAATGCTTGAAGTCAGAAATCTTTATTTCCTGCTGTTCCATTGAATACAATTAATAATTTGGTGAAACAGAAAAGGAGTTTGTTTGTCAATTAGATTTCAAAATTAACAAAAAAACAACACGCTTTTGGAGAATTATAAGTTGATGATCCCTTATGAATGAAATAAAGTGTGTTTAGCAGTTTTTACTCACGGGAAAAAACTTTGTTGCGTAAAAAATGATCCAAACAAACGATTGCCGCCATAGATTCTACAATGACAACAGCCCGCGGAACAACACAAACATCATGTCGGCCTTTTGCTTTCATAACTACCTCGTTTCCCTTTCTATCAACGGTTTCCTGATCCTGCATAATCGTTGCAACAGGTTTAAATGCCACTTTAAAATACACTTCTTCCCCATTTGTTATACCTCCTTGAATTCCTCCTGATCTGTTTGATAATGTCTTTACACGACCACTCTCCATTACAAAACGATCATTTTCTTCTGAGCCTTTTCGTTTTACACCTTCAAAACCAGAGCCATACTCAAACCCTTTAACCGCATTGATACTTAACATCGCTTTTCCAAGATCTGCATGAAACTTATCAAAGACAGGCGCTCCTAATCCACCAGGTAACCCTTGAATATGACAACTTATAACACCTCCAAGGGTATCACCTTCAGTTTTTGTCTGCTCAATTAATCCTTGCATCCTATCCGAATACTCTTCTATTGGGCATCTAACCAACGATTTCTCAATATTTTCCTTCATTGGTAAGTCAGTTAAATAATGAGGGAGTTCAATAGTACCAATAGCACTTACATATCCAGTAATTTCAATGCCGAACATATTAAGATACTGCGCAGCAATGGCACCGGCAACAACTCTTGAGATTGTTTCACGTGCTGATGATCGACCGCCCCCCCGATGGTCACGTATACCATATTTCAGCTGATAGGTATAATCAGCATGTGAAGGCCGAAAAACATCTTCCAAATGATTGTAATCAGCCGATTTTTGATCAGCATTCCAAACAATAAATGCAAGTGGGGTTCCTGTTGTAATGCCGTTCATCAAGCCTGATAGCACCTCTAAACGGTCGTTCTCCTTCCTTGGTGATGCAAGATGCGATTGACCAGGTTTTCTGCGATCCAACCATTGCTGGATTTGATTCAAATCGAGACGTACACCTGCAGGAACTCCGTCAATAACACCTCCAATCCCCGGACCATGCGACTCTCCAAAAGAGGTTAATCTGAATACTTCGCCAAATGTATTTGCTGCCATCGGTAAAAAAGTTAAAAAGTTAGTTTAATAATGAGTTGAAAACGATTCACTTACAAAATGAGTTAAATGATAATGATTCACGGAATAGTTTCTAAAATTCAAAAAAAATCTTTTTTTCCATCTATCCAAATCATTGAGTAAAGATAAAGTAATTTTGCAGGCTCAAAAGCAAAACTGATGAAGGCACTTTTTCTCTTAATAATTGTTGTTTTAAGCTTTTTGGACTCGTTCAGCCAACGCATCACAAAACACGAAAAAGCATTGATTAAGTCAAGCTCACCATCAACACATTTATATGTTACTCAATCAACAATTCCAAACGATCTTAAAATCCTTCGGGCCAATAGTTTTCAGATATCAAATCCAAAACGTAATATTTGGGAAAAGCTCAGTAAACGAATGATAGCTACACTTCAACATCCTGATCATAAAGGTGTTGGAATTGCAGCGCCTCAAGTAGGGATCAATAGAAGAATTGTTATCGTTCAACGATTTGATAAAGAAGAAAAACCATTTGAAACAATAATTAATCCTGAAATTATAATTTCATCTGATTCACTTTGGAAACGAATAGAAGGATGTTTGTCCATTCCGGAAATTCGTGATACCGTTGAGCGCAGCTGGGAAATTACTGTCAAATATTCAACACTAGATGGTAAAACTAAAAAAGAAGTTGTTTCAGGTTTTACAGCACGAATTTTTCAACATGAAATTGATCATTTGAATGGGGTTCTATTTACAGATTATATTAAACCCACTAATAAAGAGTAATAAATATGAAAAAATTACAAGCGATTAGCAAAATCAAAATAAGTCTTTTGATGATTATTGCTATAATTTTTGTACAATCATGTACCGACGAAGAAATCATTACCGAATATCCGTATCACGAAATTTCGGAAGAATACCAGGCTTACACTGCGTTCGATTCGGGAAGCTATTGGGTCTACCAAAAAACAACTGCTACCATCAATAATATCGATACAGTGAAAATCACAAAAGTGAACTTCGACAGGAGGTTTCATATTGATAACACAACGACTGGATTCTTTTATGATGCCATAGAGCAATCATTGTCTTCCACCTACATAGGCCTTGAAAAAGCAGAAACATCTGCAGGCTCCCCCATTAATAATTCTACAATGAATGAAAACTATCGGATTTTCTTTAACAGCGGTAGCTATTACAGCGTTTTTATTCCCAAATTTCCAGTAGACAGTATGCAATTACTTGGTGATGCCGAAGGCAATTATCAAAATCTGGCATTTCATAATCAACTAGAGATTCAGGGAAGAATATACACAGATGTGTTTCACACTCAAGTAATTTTCAATGTAGGACAAGTTGATCAAGGTATAATGGAGTTCTTTTTTGCAAAAGACTTTGGATTGGTTAAGTATACAAAAAAGCAACTTATCAATGATATTCAGATCAACGATGAATGGGTTCTTACGAATTCAATGTTAACACGAATACCGTGATAGAAGTTAAAATCCTATCTGCGTAAATCTAATCTATTAAGGGCCTCAATAGCAAGATGGTGATTACTTTCACGCCTCAGAACCTCGTTATAAATTTCACGTGAATTCATGAACTGACCAAGTTCTTCCAAAGCTCTGCCTTTGTTGTACAAAGCATCTACATAATTAGGATCGTTTAACAGTACTTCATCAAAAAATTGAATCGCTTTCTCGAAATTATTTAAATAAACCAGCTGAAGGTAGCCGATGTTAAATAAAACATACTTATTCTCAGGCAAAAGTTGCAAAAGGGTATCGTAATGTATTAAAGCTTCTTCAACCCTTTCATTATCTTGCAAATACAGAGCTAACTGGTATCTGGCATCATAAGCTTCAGGAAACTGACGAATAGCCTTTTCAAGATATAGCGCAGCCAGATTATTCCTTTGAATGGTATAAATTTTGCCAAGCTGTATCAAAGGTTCTAAAAATAATTCCCTTTGATCAAGTGAGAACTGGAAATTTCTAATTGCATTGGTAGTGTCGTTTTTGGCAAGATAAATAAGTCCTTTTACAAAATGAGCATCCGGATTTAATTGATGCATATTGAGCGAACGGTCAGCATACATCATTGCAGTTGTGTAATCTTCTAATAAGAGGTTCAGTTCAGCTAACCGAAAATAGGGTACTGAATTTTCGGGGTCTATTTCAACTGCTTTCTGCAATGCGCTATTACACCCGTCAGGCTGTCCCATCTTTAGATAAATTTCAGCTAAAGTCAAAAAAAGTGCCTGATCCTTGCTGTTTTTCTGCAATGCTTTATTGATGTCATTCAAAGCCAAAGCCACATCATTTCGAGAAAGATAATAATTGGCGCGCTGATTATATAAAGCCGCATTGTTGCTATCTCCTTTGATAAGCAATGAAAGTTGCTCTAATTCAGTATTTTCAGCGGGTTTTGCTTCATTAATCTTTGGTCTTTCTTTGCATGAAAAAAGAGACAAACCGAATAAAGCCAGAACTATTAAGTTTATTTTCATTAGATGGATTATTAAAAAACTGTAATTAGGCATTAAGCATCAGGTAATCATACAAAAAACACAACCGCCAAATCTGTTGAAAAGGCGGTTGTAAGTATTTAACTATCTGAAATTATGCATTCTTCTCAAGAGCTTCTCTGATTTTTGCTTCGAGTTCGTCAGCCAATTCCGGATTTTCTGTGATTAAATTTTTGACAGCATCTCTTCCCTGCCCTAAACGCGTTTCACCATAACTGAACCAGGAACCACTTTTCTTAATGATGTTAAACTCAACTCCAAGATCAATAATTTCTCCTGTTTTTGAGATACCCTCACCATAAACAATATCAAATTCCGCTTTTTTAAATGGAGGTGCTACTTTATTCTTGACAACTTTTACTTTTGCCCTGTTTCCTGTAACATTTTCACCTTCTTTAATTTGACTTACCTTTCTGATATCAAGGCGTACTGAGCTATAAAATTTGAGTGCATTGCCACCAGTTGTTGTTTCCGGATTACCAAACATTACACCAATTTTATCGCGTAATTGATTGATGAAGATACAAACAGCTCCGGTTTTACTTATTGTTGCAGTGAGTTTTCTCAAAGCTTGTGACATAAGTCGTGCCTGAAGTCCCATTTTTGAGTCACCCATTTCACCTTCAATTTCACTCTTTGGGGTCAAAGCTGCTACTGAGTCAATTACAATAACATCAATTGCTCCTGAGCGTATTAGGTTTTCTGTTATTTCAAGTGCTTGCTCTCCATAATCAGGTTGAGAAACCAATAAATTCTGAATGTCGACACCTAATTTTTGAGCGTAAAATCTGTCAAAGGCATGCTCTGCGTCGATGAAAGCAGCAATCCCTCCCGCTTTCTGAGCTTCAGCAATTACGTGTAAAGCCAAAGTTGTTTTTCCAGAACTCTCAGGTCCATATATTTCTACCACTCTACCTTTCGGCAAACCTCCAACCCCTAAGGCAAAATCTAAACCTATCGAACCCGTGGATATGGACTCAATCCTTTCAATGGCATTATCACCCAATTTCATGATACTGCCTTTACCGTATGTTTTCTCAATATTCCCAAGGGTTGATTCAAGGGCTTTAAGTTTCTCCAAACGCAACTTATCGGCGTTTTCCTTAACTTTCTCTGTTGTCATAGTTTCAAGCGTGTAAATTAATAATTTGATTGGTATGATCGTCAGTCTTGACTTTCTTTATAATATCTTCCACAATACCCTCTTCGTTGATAATGAAGGTGGTCCGGATAAGCCCCTCATACTCTTTACCGTACATATTTTTCTTTCCCCAGGCTCCATACGATTTTATAATAGACAAATCTGGGTCAGCAATTAATGGAAAAGGTAAATTGAACTTTTCAGAGAATTTTTTATGAGATTTCTCATCATCCGGACTTACACCAATAATTACGTAACCTTTTTTAAGAAGCAACTCATAATTATCCCGCAGATTGCACGCCTCTTTAGTACAACCTGGTGTATCATCTTTAGGATAAAAATACAAAACAACCTTTTTCCCTATAAAATCAGACGAATGTATCTGCTTTCCATTTTGATCAACTCCATAAAAAGGAGGAGCTGTTTCACCCTTTAAAATCATCTTAATATGTTTTTGAAGACTAACAAAAATAATAATATTTCTGCCTCAATAACATTTGAAATGATTATTTTGTTGATGATTTATTACTATTTTTAATATACCAATCGCAAAGAAATGTGATCGAACACAATGAACACTGAGGTGTTCTTGCTTTACATACAAACCTTCCATGCAATATAAGCCAATGATGTGCTTTAGGTATAATTTCATCAGGTAGATACTTTACAAGCTGCTGTTCCGAATCCAAAGGATTCTTTGCTTTTTTTGTTAAACCTATTCGTTCTGCAACTCGAAAAACATGTGTATCGACTGCCATCGCAGGTTTATTATAAACCACTGAAGCAATTACGTTTGCAGTTTTGCGTCCGACTCCCGGCAACTTTTGTAATAAATCAACCGAATCAGGAACTATGTCATTGAAATCATTATGAAGGCCTTTAGCCATCCCTATCAGATTCTTTGACTTATTGTTGGGATAACTACATGATTTAACCAGCTCAAAAACATCGTCCTGTGAAGCCATAGCTAGGTCACCAGCAGTTGGAAATTTAGCGAAGAAAGGCGGAGTTATTTGATTTACACGTTTATCAGTACACTGTGCTGACAGGATTACAGCAACTAGTAACTGATAAGCATTATCAAACAACAATTCTGTTTCGGCCACAGGCATATGCTGTTCGAAATGCTTAATAAAAGCTTCAAACTTCTTTTGCAACTTCAAAATATCAATGGAATAAGATACTAATTATAAGCTAACTCCAATTGAATTCCGCCACTGCTACGTTTTATTTCTAAAGAAGCAGCATACCATAAAAGTGCCTTAAGGGTAGCTTCCTTAGCCTTATGACTATTGTTTTTCCTCAATGAACGAGCAATTCGTTGCTCCAAATGAATTAATTCGTTTGCTTCGTTGGCGGAAAATAATGTTTGATGGGTAGAATTATTCTTCATACATATTTATTAAATGAGTAATATGAAGAAAAACGACGGAAATGTTTAATTAGTATGTAGAAAACAAAAAAAACAAAAAAACCCCACACGATACGTATGGGGTTCTTCGTAAGGGGCGGCGACGACCTACTTTCCCACATTTTACTGCAGTATCATCGGCGCTGACAGGCT
>WOUZ01000027.1 GCA_009773165.1 Bacteroidota bacterium | reverse complement strand
CTTCTCAAATTCTAAAATATTTTCTCCTGTAAATTCCATTTTGATTAGTTTTTAATCATTTATTCTTTTACAAGATAAGTATTTATTTGATCACCTCAACAATTTTTTTTACATGCGACCCCGCTGGGGTCGATTGGGTCATGGGGAATGTTGTTCTATAGACATGTGACTCCGATGGAGTCAGTTTTATTTTCCTTCTGATAATTAACATACATCTAACTTTTCCGGAGACAGAGGCAAATTCATTTTATGCTGCAGGGTTAGCTTTTCGTTTGACTCTAAAGATTAAGAGGATTGTTGATGTTATCAAAATTAAAAGTAGGCCTGCACTTGAGAAAATGTAATAACGATTTATGCTTATTTCATCCGTTTCGGAAACCTTTGGTAAGACAATGCCAGAAGTCAACTTTGTTTCTAAATTTAAGTTCGTAAGTATTTCTTTCGACTTAGCAATAGAGATACTGTCAGCACCATATTTTTTAAGTTGTTCGAAATCAGCTTCGTCGGTGAATGCCCACATAGCATGTTGACCTGGCATATTTTGAATATAGTTGTCACCTAAATAATTTGCGAGTTTAACAAGACCTGAGTCGGCAAGTTCACCAATCCGGAAATATGTTTCAATGTTGGGTGCTGCAAAGTGCAGTTGGCCGCACATTGCATAAAACCTTGTTGCATATCTTTCATTTGGATAAAGCGGAAAAATAGCCTTTTGGGTAACTATCATTGTCTGAATTGAAGTATCAACTGGAATAAGCTGAATACCACAGTCTAAGCGTAAAAGGATAAGGCTGTCAATTTTACTACTAAGGATGATTGCCATACACTTACCATAATGCACACCGCTTTTGTCAACTACTTCATAAAAAACTCGCGGGTCGTATGCTCCAGTAATTTTTAGTACAAGCATTTCTCTTTCAATAGCTTCGTTTATTGAAATTTCTGAAGGTTTATGGTTACCGGAACTATTTTGAGCCCTCAAATTGAAATTAGTCAAAATGAAAAGTACAAGAGTAATAATTTTTAATTTATTCGTTTTCATTATGTTGTTGATATAATAGTGAAATATCGTTAATTATACTGATTTCGATTGTTTTTTAGCTTTCTGGAAGCAGAGAAATAGAAGTACAAGTATTGAATTTTGCACATAAGTTTTAAAGAATACAATGTTCAAATTTTGAACTAATGCCCTTTTGTTTTAAACCCTTGTTGATATCTATTAAGTGTATTTCCCTCTACTTAATTTTTCTTTATGTCTTTTAAAGTTAATTCATTTCTATAAAAGTCATATTCAAATTTCCCGGATAAACAAGGAGTTGCACCACATTGTGTAATTGAAAATTCGCCAAAACCTTTTGCATTTTTAATTTCGATGAATGAAATTTGATTCATTGTTTCATGTTTCTCTGCTTTAGTATATGCGTTATCTATAAATTCTTTTGATACGACATCAATAAATTTCTGTTTGAAATTTAATGCCATTGTTTCATCAACTTCATAAGTGCCGTTTATTGTCAAAACGAAAAATATGTTTGTCAAATAGTTACCTGCACCGATTCCATTCCAGCAGTTTGAAGCAGTATAACTGACTACATAATCTTGTACTTTGTCAGCATTCAGGTCGCCGTCTAATTTTTCAATTTGGTCAACATGATATTGTAGAATTCCATTTTCATATTGTTGTGTATTTTGATCTGTCTTCTCACACGACGAACTGTCTACTAATTTAATTTTATCAGTTTGTAAAGTGATAATGTAGTTTTCAATAAAAGCATCTAAATCAACTATTTCAACATTGCTTTTTTGATCATTGATTGCAGTAGTTTTTGTGTTGGACTCATTTATGCAACTCATGAATGCGAATGAAATTGTCACTAATGATAAGCATGTAAAATTGATTATGTTTCCTTTCATTTTGATTTTTTCTAACTATTAACTTATGTTTTTGGGGTATATCGATCAATTGCTAACAATTTGGTGCTAAATGCAGATGTTATTTATTTTATTGAAATTGGATTACTCACCAAATATGAAAAGCAAGTAGAAGGACATAGTATTTATTGAATTTGTGGATTGTACAGGATTGTGGTGTTTTAATTTGTGGTGTAAAATTAACGAGAATTATTTATTAAAACATTTTGATAAAAAATAAATTTTAAGAAGATGGTTTGGAAATTCATTGGAAAATTAAAATTCAGTCAGTTAATAACTTAACCAAAAAAGAACGTTTAAATTAGAGATATCAGAGGCAAAATGGAAATGAATTTTGGGAATTGAGGACTGGCGCGGGATGACCTCCCTGATGCTGTAGGTAAAGGGTGATTATTCATATTCGGCGGTCGGGGGAGGTAGGAGGGAAGGAGATGAGGTTGAACATTTCGCGCATGCGGGTGTGTCTTGTCCTGAAATAGGTTTACACAAAAAGTAAACTTAAAACAGGATTATGAAAAGCGAATAGTGCGGACACAGTTAGTCGATGCAAGTCGAAAAGTGGTTTTTGTAAGTATTTTTGGGGTTTTTGGGGGTCAAATGCAGGTTTTTGCAGGTCAAATGCAGGTTTTTGCAGGTCGTTTTTGGGCCAAAATGGGGTAAAAATCGGGTAATATTAGGCTTTTTTACGAAGTGTAATGAGAATAGTATGGCTAAGTAGTTGAATATCAGAAATTACACTTCAACGCGAAAATCGTGAAAAACTTTCCTAGAAACTGTTTTTATTTTTCAAGCCCGAAATTATTTTTTTTTATTTGAGCGTAAATATTCGTTTTGAAGTGTAGAAGTGTAATTTCGTGTATAACATTATATATATCAGTAAGTTATAAATTACACTTGGGATTACACTTCCACACTTCGAGGACTAAAAATGACTGATTTTTGGAGTAAATTTTCGTGATTTCAGCTGAATATTGAGCTATCATATTGATATCTAATTGTTTAGGTGATACTTGCAGAAATGGCGTTTTGAGTGTCAAAAAGCGGTTTTTTCGTGCAGAATGGGTGTTTTTTCATGCAGAAAGGGTGTTTTTTCATGCAGAAATGAGGTTTTGAATTGCAGGAGGGGAATTTGGGAGGAGTTGATTTGTTGATGCGTTGATCTGTTGATTTGTTGATCGGCGGTTTAGGGGTTGAGAAGTTTAGGGGTTTAGAGGAAGTTGATTTGTTGATCTGTTGATTTGTTGAAGGGATTTGTACAGGGAGACAACCGAAATTTTTTCAATATATAGAAGTTTATTTTGCACACTGCTTGAAGCTGATTTATAATGGAACGATGATGAGGCTGATTGCACGGATGATCGCGGATGGGCTAGCTGGCGCAAGAGGTTGGTTGCTCGCAGATTTACGCTGATTGAGCGTCACGCTGATTAACGCGGATGGGCTTGCATTCGCAAGAGTGTTTTTAGTCCACAGATTATACGGATGGACACGGATGGGCTTGCTTACGCAAGGGTGTTTTTGGTCCACAGATTATACGGATGGACACGGATGGGCTTGCTTGCGCAAGAGTTTTTTCTTGCAGATCTATACTGATTGAGGTGCTTGATTAGATGGAAGAGAGTGGATCGACTGGTCGGCAGTTCCAGGCTCGGATGGTGCGGGAGTTGTATGTTTTGATGGTTTGTATGTAGCCGTGTTTTTGCATAGCGAGGCCGATTTTTTTGGTTCCCAGACGGGTGCGGGTGTGTGCCTCGAAATGGATGAGGATTTCTGTTGTGGTCATGCCTCGTCCTTCGTGATCGGGCTGCAGCTTACGCCGGATGAGGTCTTCTTCGATGATGGACTCGCTGTAGTTTTCGGAATATTGGTTGAGCTTTGAAATCTCTTCCTGGGTGAGCTCGTATGGGAAGCCTTCACAATATATGTTGTAAAGTTGTCCCCAGAATCGGTTGCGGTCAACAGCGTTGTAAACAGTCCAGTTGACGGGTTGGGTGACCTCAACTGGAAAGATACGTCTGTTGCCGGTGAGGTCGGAAATGATTTCGGTTGGGTTGGAGGTGCCTGCAAGCGAGGCGATGCGCTTGAACTGTTCATTGGTTCTTCCATAGGGAACACGGAAGGTGAAGGTGTCTTTGGACAGGATGTCTTTATACATGGCAGCTTCTTTGATGGTGCGGCCACTGAATTCGTCGTTGAGTGCAATGAGCTTCTCAGTAAGCAGGCGGAGGTCGTCCTTTCCCTCCTCAAGCTTGCTTTCGGCGTACCAATGGGATTGGTTTTTAGGTAGCAGGCCACGAAACCAAGACGTCTTACCCGTGTTCTGGCTTCCACAAAGGACGAGCATATAAGGGCTTGAGCGATGGTTAAAAATGTTATTAATGACTGACACAAGCCATTTATGGATGAGGATATATCCAAAGTTATCGTTGACAGTGAGGGAGTTCACCAAGGCATCGATCGCGTCAACTCCAGAACATCGGACATCCATAAGCCATTCTTTGAGCATGTTACGCGAGGTGTTGCGACTGCTGTAGACAAGGCGTGACAGGTTATCAGGATTGATACGGATACCCTGGTTGTTGATATTTTCCCACAGATTATTGAGATAACGTTCGGTTACCTCAGTATCGTTGTCGTAGACACGGCGTGTGATTTCACATTCCCATAAGTTGCAATTCATTGAGAGGTACTGTCGCGCCAGCTGAAGCGGGTTACCGGCACGTGTAGGAGATCCGGATGAAAAGGATTTCTCAGCGAGTTCGGTATATTCAGGGTCGAGGGTTTTATTGGATAAGTTGTTGACAGACTTGATGGCATCCCCGGCAGTCTTACCGGCGGCTTTAGCAACCTGCACCGCAGCTACAAGTTCTTGAGCAACAGGATTTTCGATGGTGATGCCATGCCGGGCGGCGCGTTCGAAAAGGTAGTTGTGTTTGATGGAACGAGGCCGGGGAAGTTGCAGCCACTTTTTGTTGCAGTCGGAGGGGTTATAGGCAGGATGGAACTGACTCAGGTTTTTGAAGAGCTGGAGGCCATTAGGTCCACTGTCATAATCGCGGCAAGCCATGCCGACATAGATCCAATTCTGGTAGGTATCGGTGAGGTCGAGACGCGCCTGGACGATAGCATTGACCAAAAGCTCAAAGTCGGAACGGACATTGAGCAAAGGCAAGGGTTTTTCATTTGCCCTGGCTTTAACAGGTGAGGTTTTAAAGATGCTGCTGCTTTCATTGAGCACCAGGTCGGGGTCGTAAGAGACGAAGCGTTTGCGGCTTATATTAGAGCACGAAGGATCGACGATCTCGTTGTATTTAGATCGGTAGTAGTCGGCAAGTTCGATGAAAGACTCAGCGTGTTTGGTGGGATCGATACGCACGATGACGCAGAAACCGATACCGCTGACTGAATGAAACATGGCATAGGTGTAAGGATCGGCTCCAATAAGCTCTGCAAAATGATCGGAGGGGTCGTCGAAGTCCATGGCGATGAAGCCTGAATGTTGAACAAGGCTGGCGTCGGTATTGCCTTTGAAGGTGCCTGATGGTGTGAATGAAGGGAGGTTTTTCTTGAGAGCTGATCGTTTGCGTTTGTCGTGTTCCGCGGCGACAGGAGCCACGATCTCGTGCCAACGTCCTTCCTTGATGCCACGTAGGATGGCTTCGAGGTTGGCGCTGGCTGGGTTTGGATCGGTGACGGAACGGAAGGTGGAGACCATGAAGGGGGTTGATTTGTTGATTTGTTGATTTGTTGATTTGTTGAGGGATGGTTTAGGGGTTTAGGGGTTTAGGGGTTTAGGGCGGACGCGAGAATATGGTCTTTGGCCTTTAGTCTTTGGTCTTTAGTGGTTTATAGTTTAGCGTTTAGGGTTTAGGGCTGACGCAAGATTGGGTATTTAGTGGTTAGAAGCAGATTTGGCGGAGGTATTTGAGCCATTTTTCGCGGAATTTGAGGATTTCGGGGAGATGGGTGGGTAGTTGCATCTCTTCACGGGTGATGGTGAGGATATGAAGGGCTTTGATAGAGAAGCGTGGGTCGTAGGACACGAAATCGAGGCTCTGGAGCTGTGGTATGGCTATGAAGTAGGTCAAGGCCTGGTATTGGTATTCCTTCGGTAGCTGGCGTGTGGCGAGGTAAGCGACGTGGTTCTTGGTGTCGGGACATTTGATTTCGATGGCATGGGTGAGGTCGGAGGTTGCGCCATCGGGGGATACACCGATATATGGCAGCTCGTCGGAGGTTATGAAGCCGAAATCGTGTATCTCACGGCCTGTGGTGTAACAGTAGGCTTCGCGAGCCAGTGGCTCGAGGTCTATGCCGCGCTGCATGGCTGCTGAGACATAAGTTTCGTCCCAGCTTTGGCTGATCTCTTCAGCTATGAGCTCATAGATGAGGGGTAGATTGTTGGATGAGAAAATGGTCTTCATCCGGGAGCCGGTGACTTTGCCCAGGCGTATCTGATGCCAGGCGGAGGTGCGTTGGGTGAGGTTGTGGATCATTGTTTGGGGTGGTTTAGAGGGTTTATGGGTTTATTTGTTGAGAAGTGGTTTAGGGGTTGAGAGGTTTAGAGGTTTAGGCTGACGCGTTTGGGTGGAACTGTGGAATCGTGGAATCGTTGAGGGCTGGCGCGATATGACCCTCCAATCCCCTGAAGGGGGAGATTGGGATTATTTGAGTGATGGTTGAGGTGATTGGTTTAATCATCTGTTTTATTGGATTTTGAATTGAGTTTGCGTTTAGGTTTGGGATGGGGTTTGAGGATGGGTTTGGGGGTAGGTGATGGGGGTTCTTCAGTATTGGGCGTGGAATCGGTAGCGGAGAGGTGTTCCTTGTGGAGGTTCTTGGCAAGGATGACTTCGTCGTTGTCGCGGAGGTCTTTGGGAAGGGCGAAGTAGAGTTTCAATAGCTCGGTGAGGGTGTTGCACTGGTTGATGCCGGTGATGATGGGTTCGGTATCAAGGTCCTGTGGCTTGGGGTGGAAGTCGCGGATGCGCAAGGCATCGGTGGTGGTGTTGAAAGCTTTGACATCGCGGGCTACATAGAGCTGTAGGCGGGTGCCTGGCCAGTCTTCGATAAAAGGGGTGGCAGCAAGCTTTTCGATGGTACGTGCGTTGGTGCGGTTGAGGATCATAGGTTTGTCGGTCTCCTGGAAATAAACGACCAGGCATTCTTCTGCCTTACCGTTGGAGGAGGTGACTTGCTGTTTCTCGGTGCGGATGATGGTGACGACGATGTCTTTTTCTTCGGGCAGGCTGTAGGTGCCGAGGAAATTGTAGTTGAACTGTTTTTTCCAATGGGTTTTCATGGGCTGAGGGGTTTAGAGGGAGTTTAGAGGTTTAGATGTTTAGGGTTGATTCGTTGATTTGTTGATTTGTTGAGGGCTGACGCATGATTGAGGTTGTTTCGTTGGTTTGTTGCGTGTCTGAAAGGATGGTGCTTTGGATGTGGATGTCTTCCTTGAGTTTGTTCAGGAAGTCACGAAGAGCACGATGTTCGGAGATAGTTAGCGGCTTGGAGAGATCATAAGGTAGTATGGTATCATTGGTGACCCAGACTTTGGTGTCGTTAACCTGGAGCAAACCTGGTTTGAGGGTGGTGATGTGGATCATTTTTTTAGGTGTTGATTTGTTGATTTGTTGAGAAGTGGTTTAGGGGTTGAGGAGTTTAGAGGTTTAGATGTTTAGGGTTGATTTGTTGGGGGCGACGCGTCATTAATTTGAGGATTTGACCCGAAAACTTTCGGGTTTGAGGATTTCTGATTTGATGTATTCAATGATTCAAGATTCAAATGATTCAAAGATTGCTGGTGCGTGATTATTGAAATTGTCATTTGTTGTTGAAGTAGTTGGATTTGAGGAGTTTTTCGATGTCGCTGTATCGGTAGTAGATCTTCGATCCAATTTGTGAGAAAGCGATGATTTTATCGTCGCGCCAGGTCTGGGCGGTGCGCTTGGAGATGTTCATGAGCTGAATGAACTCGCTGTTATCCAAGAAATTCTTTGGTGGGGTGAGCTTTCCGACGATCTCGTAAATTGTTTCGATTCGTGCTTGAAAATGCTCAAACTGTTCTTTTGTAATGATGATTGCTTCCATTTTCTTTTGTGTTAAAAAGTTTATGGTGCAAAAGAATATATAAAAAATTAGCCACATTGTCAAAAAGCAGCCACATGTGGCTCGATTTTTTGTAAGTACTTTGTTAACAGTACTTTACAAGGGTCTCAGAAAACGAACGTGTGAAAATCTATGTAATTTTGAAAAAAAATTACAAAAGTTACATAAAAGTTATGTGGCTTTTTTTCAAAAAATGACGTAAAACGTTGATTATGTATAAACTAAAAGCCACATCGTTGGATGTGGCTTTACGTGGCTTTTGAAGATTTTGACTATAAATTACTAATCTATGTCAAATTCACTGTCGTTTTTGGGGCGGTTTTCAGGTTTTGAAGAGCTTAGATAGGTGCGGACAGTAGAAGGATTAATAGAGCTGCCGTCAGCATAGCAAAAGGCGTTACAGATGAATTCGACAGCTTGTGCGATACTCCAAGGTAGAATCGGTTCTCGGTCATTGGTTTTCTTACGCATCATCTGATAAAAGACATCGCAAAGGGTTTTGAGGTCGCCATTGAAGGGTAGTTTGGTAATTGACATTGTTTTGGTTTTGTGACTTTGTATTTTTTGTTGCATGACTTCTTGTTTTTCAAGTCTTTCGATCTCGAGCTCACACTGTTTGTCGAAAGGGAGTTCTTTTTGATTAATGTATTCAGGTGGATTTAACCGGTAATCGAAAATCTGATCCTGTATAAAAGCGATTTTCTCATCACAGGTTTCATATTTCGAAGAAAAGTCTTTGACCTGACTGAAGGAGTATTCTTTATCTGCAGTGTATCCATTGACTTTCTTTTTTGGCTTGTGTCCTTGACGTGAAATTTTTTCCTGTAAGGAGTGGCGTTTGATGTCGATCTGTGAAATGAGCTTGGTGTGCCGGTGCTTATGATCGTTCGTGTTGAAGGCGCTGATGTTTACTTTGATGAGTTTCTCCAGATTGTTGAGCCAAATGATAGGCTCGCTGATATTGGTGCATTGGAAATCAAGAAATGGAGCAATTTCGGACAGGCCGATTGTGAGGAGTTTCTGAAATAGTTTTTCGCTGTATTTCTGCGAAGTGAAAGGCGATTTAATTGTGATGAGGTGTTCACCTTCATCGGCATTAGTAGTGTAAGGGTGCTCTTTGAACGGAATCGTTGCTACGACATAAGACTGGGGTTTCATTGTATTAGGTATTATTAAAACGTGTCACTAGTAGTTGATGAGTGTAAATAAGCTTCTTTGATTAAAAAAACATAAAGTTTATGTGTAAATTGGCGTCTTTACAGGGTTATATAAAATGTGATTGATTCGGAAAAAGTAAAGCTAAAAATGATGCAAAAAGATGATTTATGAATCAAATTTTGAACATTTCCAGCTTTTAATAAAAACTTTTTGCTAAAGTGTTGTAAATGAATAAAAAAACTTTTACTTTTGCTATGCAAACGGCATCTTTTCAAGGCCATAAGTGGGTCAAAATAAAAAGGTGATTATACGGAGCAGTTTTTTCTTAAGTCTATATAAGACGTAGATAAACAGGTGGTTATATGGGATTGGGTTAGTCCCCCTCTCTCCGCTGAGTAGGTTACCAAACCTTTCAAAAAGTGCTAATTATCACATAGTTAGCACTTTTTCTTTTGTCCAAAACTACCAAAATTTTCATATTTTCTCATTGTTTGGGTATCCATTCAGGTATCCAAAAATAGTGATGTTTTATGGATACCTAAAATGCAAAAAAATACCTGTAATTACATGATATACAGTAAATTAAATTTGGAAAAGTCAAAATTTTTACTTATATTTGTAGTTCAATTAGGTATCCATTAAATTTTAGAAAAAATGAAAGATTCAGTATCAATTGCCTTCTTTTTAAGAGGCACCAGACTAAATGTAAAGGGTGAGTCACCCGTTTATGTGAGAGTCTCTATCAATGGACAGCGTGTCAACTCAAGCACAGGCATATTTGTTGACCCCGCGAAATGGGTTCCGGGTCGTGCAGCTGTAAAAGGTAACAGCGAATATGCCCGTACCATCAACACCAGCCTCGACAACATGCGAACCGCCATCCTTAAGTTTATCAACGCTCTTGAAGCCAATGGGTCACCCGTTACCATCAGTGCCATCTCCGAGTACTTCAATCCTAAAATCTCAAACCATAGAACCTTGCTCGAAACTTTCGACTATCACAACAATAAGATCAAAGGTCTGATAGGGAAGGAGTATTCCAAAGCAACCTATAACAAGTTTGTCTATTGCCGTAATAAAACCGCTGAGTTCATCCAACATGAGTATGGCAAAAAAGACATGGCTCTCGCTGACTTAAACCATGCTTTTGTTACTAACCTTGATTATTTCCTGCGTACCGTGCATAACATTGGCAACAATACCACTGTCAAATACATGCAATCCCTTCACAAAATAATCCGCTTAGCGATTCAAAACGAATGGCTCCAGCGAGACCCTTTCGTCAATTTCAAAGTCTCCCTCAAAGAAACTTCACGCACCTACCTCACTGAAACAGAACTTTCCCTCCTTCAAACCAAAATCATTGATATTCCTCGCCTGGCTCAAATCCGAGACGTATTCCTTTTCTCATGCTACACAGGACTGGCTTACATCGACATCCTAAAACTCACTCCCTCTGACATCACCATTGGCATCGACGGAGAAAAATGGATCATTACCCACCGCACCAAAACAGAAACACGCTCACCTATACCTTTGCTTCCTCAGGCATTGGAAATCATCGAAAAATACAAGACCGACCTGACCCTGATAGCCAGAAATAAACTTCTTCCTGTCATTACAAACCAAAAAACCAATGCTTTCTTAAAGGAAATTGCCATCATTTGTGGTATCACTAAGAACCTCACTTTCCACATGGCACGACACACCTTTGCCACTACGGTAACCCTTACCAATGGCGTTCCCATTGAGACAGTAAGTAAAATGATGGGTCATACCACCATCAAAACCACCCAGATTTACAGCAAAGTCGTTGATAGCAAAATCAGTCACGACATGAAACAATTGAAAAGCCTTCTTGCCGAAAAAGCACCTCTTACCGTACTTCGGCGAAGCGGAACCTAAACCCTGTTGGCGATGCTGACATGAGTACTCTTCAGTTGGTCTGCCTCTTAATGAGTAGGGGCAGACCTGCCTTATTCAATACTGAAAAACCTCACATAAAAAATACATATACCTCATGAAAACACCTAAGAACCTGACTCAACACCATCCGTTTCCCGAAGCCCGAATTGTAACACGTAAAGTAGTCAATTCCGAACGTTTTTACATCTGCCTTGCCGCAACAAATAAATGCCTGCCTAGCAGCTATTCTTCCCACAACAGGGCTTCCATCGCTGCTCTCGGATTGGGATACAAACTCTCTCACAGCATCTTACCCGATGCACAACTCGACATCTTCGATCAATCGTCCGATGCCTCTCAAAGTCTGAAACATTTCATTAACCTCACCTGAAATCACATGATTTTTTCACATTTTTGTTAAAAATTTGTGACAAAAATGGAAAATAATTACACAAGTTTTCGTACTTTTGCATATACAATTAATGGTTCTTCTAAAGAGATAGATTCACAACATTAAGAACCCGTAACCTGGCTGAACAGTTTCTCATTCGGCAATTTTTAAGGTCACGTCAGCAACGTAACTAAGATTAATTGTAACCTTTTATCCAACTAAAGAGCACTTGGTCATTGTACCTCGGTCGGTACGTCATGCCCTATGGTCAAAACGGATAAAAAAATTGAAAAGTTATGTTGCCATTAAAAAAACCTTACATACCTCAAACCCCGCTTACTCTGGTAGAAACACCTCGGTCAGTTATGTCAACTTTTAATGGCGTTCTGCAATTGTTATTAACCAAAAACTCACAAACTTTCTAAAACCCAATTATCATGAACATTGATTTTTTAACTAAAAACGACCTCCTGATTTTTAAGGAGGAACTGCTTGCTGAGATTCGCTCCTTGAATGCTTCTCAGCCCCGTAAACAAGAGGTTTTAAGGTCTGCCGATGTAAGGCAAATCCTTAGCTGCTCTCATGCTACACTTCAGAACCTGCGTATCACTGGCGCCCTAAAGCCTACCAAAATAGGGGGTACCTGGTATTACAATGCTGAGGAAGTGTACTCGCAACTACCTAAAATTAACGCTGCTAATTAACAAATACGTGCCAGCCTCGGGTACCTACACTGCCCTCCACACTTTCTACACTGTCGAAAAACGCAAAGGCGTCTCCACGTCCTTTATCAAAGAGGCTTTAGGTCAAGCCACTGAGGCTACCACCGAAAGCTACCTTGTCAACTTCGAAGATCATGTCAAATTGGAGTATACCAATATCCTGACAGATTTCTCATCATTTTAAGCAAATCTTATTTTTTTTTTACTTTTGAATGGATTTTATTTCTTTTAAACTCAGTGAATAATTGTTACGCTTTTTTTAGTTTTAAATTAAACCTTTGGTATGTTTCGCTATCCATTCTACAGTCAGGAGATTTCTTTTGAAGATTTTTGTGAATTTTATGAACATATAATTTTTGAAGTTTACTTTGATAGCTTTGGTGAGGCAGACCTATATCTCAACAAAAAAAATGTTGCCCTCCTGATTAAGTTCTTACCGACTGCGAAGGATCAGGCTGTAAACAGCATTCTACATCAAATTGACAGAATAATTCCGATTCCTGCGAAACTATCAATAGTCAGCAATGCAATTTCAGAAATAAATCATTTAAAAAATAAAGTCAACAATGACCTGCAAAATTTCATATTGAGTGATATAAAACTAATAGATAAAACCAATGAATCCGAAATTCCTGTTTCACATGCCCAAGAAGTAATCACTATTTTTTATAAACTGCTTCTAGATCAATCCTTCATTCTTATAGATAAGTTGAATAATCTTACAAAAATCATTTCGTCTTCCTCTGAAAAAGTGTTAATTAATAGCCCATTTTGTAAAACCATTCCTTCATTTTCGTTACATTGTTGTCCTCTTAAATTCTTTCAATGGTTGCATTTAGAAGACGGTATATATAGTCTTAAAAAGGAATTTTCTTTACCCCTGAATGATCAAAAAGAGCTCGCCTGGACATATGATCCGATTCTTGAAGTAATAACTATATCTGAGCTAGACAACACCGATTTCAGTACAATTGAGAAACAAATTACGTTTTCCGAAAAACTTGATGAAAGATTAAAAAAAGAATTTAAACTTTCAATTTCCCTGATTAATGAGTATGTCATTTTCTTTCGTTCCTCAATCGAAGTAAATGTCTCCCTATATTTAAAGAATAATCTAAGCGAGCTAGATCAACTACTCAATTCATATTTGTCCCATGATGTTATTAAGAGATATTCCGGATGTATTCATACGATTAAAACCTTGAAAATTGAAGTAAATGAATTGTATGAAAGAAATATTTCACCAGCTACCCCCTCAGGGTCACCAAAACATACCTCATTAAGTGGATCGCCAGAATCCATGGAAGCAAGCCAAGATCCAATAACCTTTAAATGGAAAAAAAGCGTGGAGCAACTTGAATTACTTCACACTTTGCTTACGAGCGGTGATTCTCCTTTAATGGTTGCAGATATTGAAATTTTTATAATAGCTTTTTCCGGTAGTTTTACTTCTCAAAAAAAACTTGTTTGGCTTCCTGACACAAATCATTGCGGCCTTTCTGTTATGGATTTTAAATCTTTATTTCACCTATTCAACACCTTACAATCAAAAGAATTTATTGAAATTGTGCCCCAAAAAAAACCTAAACGAAAACCTAGATCAATTAATGGTTATAAAATTAAGGATACTGATTTTTTACTCAACTTGGCTAATATTATCTCCTCCCCATTAAAATCAAATTATACGAAGGAAGATTTCAAAACTAATTATTCTAACTACCTAAATAGAAAGCCATTGAAAATTAGTGTTGTAGAAAAACAAATTGATGAGTTAATCCAAAAACTATAGCTTTCTTAGCTCTCCAACTGTATGAAAATTATACACATTTTCCATTATTGCTTGAAAAAACTACACTTTTTGTAAACATTTTTTGGTTAACAATTTGTATTTGGTTAACTAAAATTTATTAACCATTTTTTTTTGCATTTCCTTTCATTCTTTCATTCAACCTTTTCCTGTCACTTTTTAGTTAACAATTTTACATATCAAATTGTTAACAGACTGAATATCAATATTTTGGTATCATTATTGGATAGCAGATCGCGACTACCTGAAGGTCAGGTGGCACAATTTGAATTTTTTAAAATGGTTAAAAACCAAAAAATTGATGAAAGCAGCAAACAGCCGCTTCAATCAAAATCAATCTTACCGTTAAGCGCGGCAGCAATCTTACTTGGGCTTTCCATAAGTAGCTTGTATAAAAAAACGAGTAAAATAACGATCCCCTTCTATTGTCCAGGGGGCAGGCTAATTTTTCACAAAGGACTGGAGGCGTGGCTTCTTCAAAACAGGAAAGCTACAAGGGAGGAAATTGGTGCTGAAACTATCAGCAATTTAGTAACAAAAAACAATGAAAGGAGATTACAAAATGAAAATATCTAATTCACAGAGCCAACTTATTAAGGCGCATTTTCAAATGCAGCATGAATACCGTGAGGCTTATTTCAAAGACACATTGTCGATGCAGGAAGCACCCATGAAATTAGGGCTTCCATTTGGACGAACCACTTTTCTTGGAATTTTGCGCAAGCACAAATTAATTGACAACAGAAATTTTCCATCACCGGAAATGCTAACTCTCGGTTTAATGAAGTTTCGAACAAGCAAAAGATCATTAGATCCCTCTGCTATCATTGTACCATTGATGACTCTCTCTGGACTAATGTCAATAAAAGGATTTATTCCGAAAGAGGATTTGCAGAAAGCTAAACCGATAACTGAGGTTCAGAATGGAACAAACGAAACAGTTTTTTAATGAACTGATGAATGACGATCAAGTCATTCAAGAAATGACGGCTGAGATAGCTCCAGTGAATGCCCAAGGCATTCCGGAGCTAACCTCCGTTTTTTCTGAACCCGATGCTTTTGTTGAACCAGTTTCAGATTCCAATATGGATGCCATTCCTGAAGAAGTAAACGATGCAATTCTGTTAGAGGAAAAGACGCTTTTCACAGCGCCTGAATTGATTGCTTTCAATATGGATAAACAGCCATATCTACTGGCTCCGGTATTCCCACAAAAAGGTACTGCCGTCATTGCCGGTAAGCCTGGTATTGGGAAAAGCATGCTGGCAAGACAGTTTTGCATCCATGTAGCCAATGGTTTGCCTTCATTCATGGATCTGGAACTTAAAACCATTCACAAAAGTGCAATCTATGTGTCAACTGAAGACTCTGCCGAATCTACGGCATTCTCGCTTAATCGGCAGCAATCTGGTTTGGGGCTTCAAATCCCTGAATCACTCATATTCCTTTTTGCTGAAAATTTTTCTCAAGGCGAAATAATTTCTCGGCTCGATGAATTGCTTGCAAAAAAACCTGCCGACCTGGTGGTAGTCGATAGCTTTGGTGATGTTTTTACCGGCTCCGATTCCAACAACAACATTGAAATGCGCCGCACAGTACGCAGATTCAGTGTGCTGAGCCATAAACACAACTGCCTGATCTTGTTTGTGCATCATATCAATAAAGGGGCATACAATATGTCACCCTCTCAAGATCACATCCAAGGTGGTGGTGGACTGGTTCAGAAAGTGCGCCTGGCTGCCATCCTTTCCGAGGGTGACGGTCCTATGCGTTATTTTTCAGTAGTTAAGGGCAACTATACACCCAAAGAATACCGTGAAAAATCTATTGAATTGTTTTTCGACGAAAATACATTTCTCTTTACAGCATCCGAACTCATGGTATCTTTATCACATCATGATGAGGAATCCGCTGAGGAACGCGAATCACTGTTTGAACTTGCAAGCGAAATTCTTGCCAACAATTGTATGCTTCACAAAGACCTGGTTTCAGCCATCATAGCCGCAACAAATAAAAGCACAGCCACAGCCAAGAGGTATATCAAAAATATGACAGATGAAAAAATTATTAACAAAACAACTGATGGCTATGTTTTAACAGTTTCTGGAACTGATAACACGATCTTCAACTTATAATTTTTATTTCCAAGGGATCAGGCTCAAGGTATCATTTGGTTATACACAAATATCCTTGATACCTGATCCCTTTTTCTTTTACTTGCTCAAGACCTTAACCAGTGAGACCTCTCCTGCACGGGTTTTAGCTGTATGAATAACAACTCATCAGTGATGTCTGTTATATCATACCTCATAAGTTGATAATAATCAATAAAACCTTTCAGTGTTTCTATCTTCCAACCTGCCAAATAAATACCGGTGCAATTTTTATCAATCTGGAATGATGAATACTTGTTTTTGATTTTTAATTCAACATTTAAGTATTCAACAGAAACATTTCTTGTACCAGAATTTTCCCTCTTTGGTTTATACGCTGAATACGTCCTATTTTCTTTTAAATCTGGAAATATCCATACACTACATGATACATTTTTTTCTCGGTAGAGTTTCATAAGATGAAACCCCCATTCCAATGTATCCACAATCGCTTCCATACTACTAATTAATGGCAATGCCGTAATTGCAGTATCTGACAATGTAACCTCACAATAGGTTAATTTGTCCTCAAAGGCTTTGGGAACCAATTCTTCGCTGGTTTTAAGAAAACTCATTGTCCCTTTTTTCTTTAGAGCCTCAATGGCAATAATCTGATAATTCATTAATTGCAAATTCCGGATCATATTGACCCCCCTGTTCCGGATCATACTGACCCCCCATTCCGGGATATTGACCCCCCAATAAAAAGGGCAGGATCATCTTTG
>WOUZ01000006.1 GCA_009773165.1 Bacteroidota bacterium | reverse complement strand
AGCCCAAAGCCCCATGCAGCTGCAGCTCATCAGCCCCAGGGGCGGTGTGGTGTATGAAGCCACAGCCAGCGGGCGTTTTCATCAGCTCAGCACAGCCCATCTTCCGGCAGGCCTCTACCTCGTGCGCCTGTGGGACGGAGAACGGTGGCTGGTGCAGAAATTGGTGAAGGAGTAAGGAGGAGTTGATCTGTTGGTTTAGAATGGTTTAGGAGTTTAGAGGGTTTAGGAGTTGATTCGTTTATTTGTTGATTTGGAAATTTGAAAATTTGACCCGAAAACTTTCAGGTTTGAAGATTTGCCCGACCCACAATTTTCAAATTAGAAATTTTCAAATCCCAAATTGGTAGCCAACAGCCAAGTACCAAAACTGTTTTAGAATCAAAAGCCGCGCCGGGTAGATACCTTTCCGGATGCTGAAAGCAGCAGGAAAACATCCGTGTAAATCCGTGTTCATCCGTGGATAAATATCAATGGTTGAGAGGTTTAGGGTTGGCACGTAAAATCCATACTTTTGGATTCTGCTAACACCTAACTCCTAACACCAACCACCCATAAAGTTGATTTGTTGAGGGTTGACGCATGAAATGGGTTTCAACAAATGGACAAAACTTTCATTGTGAACGCAAGTCAACAGGAATTAATTGACTTCCGGTCTGGAGACCGAAATGTTGCAACAGCGTAGTTGCAAACTACACTGAACGAGGGCAGGTATTATTCTATCTTAATTATTTTCTTTGTCAGAATACCCTTATCTGTATGCACCAGGAAAAAATACATTCCTTTATGTAAATTGTCCACTGCGTCAAGTTTTATACTATTTTTTCCATTTCCCTCAATTTTATAGATCTGTTTTCCTTTTATATCTAAAATATCGATTTCTGAAATGATCGTATTTTCAACAGAAACTGTCAGACTTTTTGTAAAAGGAATGGGATAAATAACTAATTGATTTTCATTTACAAACTCATTTATTACAACATCTGTGAAAGTTGTGTCACATGTTTTGAAAACGGAATCCTGATACAACTGGATGCCTAAACTGTCAAAACAAAGTAATTGCCACGATAATTCGCAATAATCCTGCATACACTCGATCGGGAAAAATGGATTTGACGTAGAGCCAATACCTTCAATCCACTTCATTTGTGCGCCAAACCAATTGGGCCATAAATCCGGATCGCGTACATATTTTACATAAAAAATACGTCGTTCAATTCCATTGAAAATGCCGGTTTGTAATGAATCCAGCACAAATTTAGTCGTATCAGTTTGATTGCTGTTCCAAATATTATTGGCTAAATAAATTGTGTCACCAAAATTGATTGAAAAGTCGTACATGAGATACTCTTTGTCGAAGCATGAATTCGATGCGCGAATATATGCACGTGAACTGTCAGAACGAATGTAACCAAAGGCTCCCGTCGATTTTGAAGATATTTTTGAATAAACATTTCCGCAGAACAAGGTATCATAGTCATATTGATAAATCGTCGTGTTGCAGGAGTATCCAATGCCATAAACACACTGCAATACATTCCACTTCGCACTGTCACCGAATGATGGGAAAACATTCTGGCTTTTTCCAGTCTGAAATGTTGTTATAAATATAATTATTGCAAAAAGTGCTTTATTTTTCATAAATTCTTGCATTTTAATGAATAATAATATCCGTTTCATAGCTTGATAATTTTTTGCTGCTTAATTGGTCTATTATGTCTGTCTAAAATATATATCACGTATATACCTGGCTTTAGTTCTTTTATATTAATAGTTGAAGAAATATTAGTTGGCAGTGTCTTAGTTTCAATAAGTCCGCCATTGATATTGAGCAATGTATATCTCATTTGTTCATTAAGACTGCTATTGGCTCTCACATTTAAAATATCGTTGCCTGGGTTTGGGTAAATTTCAAAACTATCAACATTATTTTCGTCGTTTAACCCTAAGAGATGATCCTGAAAACGAAGGTCGTCAAATGCTAGTCCATCTTTCTGTTTATTAATATCATCAGAAATAAATGAAATTCTGTATCTGATTATTGTTGTAGTATCAATCTCAAATACTTTGTTCATTTCGGCGAGTTGAATTCCGAAAAAGTGCCATCCGAAAGAGTTGCCTGTCAACACAGGTTTTTCTGTAAACCAATGGTAATAATCACTATAATCTGTATCTGTTAAAAGATTGATCCAGGTATTTCCATTATCGGGCGAAAACTCAATGCTACCATAATCGGAAAGTGAGTCAGCGTTTACGAAATAAAACCCCGAAAATACTGCAACCACGCCTTCAATAAATCCTTCTTGTGCATGATGTACAAATTCAAATTTTGAAAGAGTATTCGCTGGATATGAATTTACAGTATCGGTAATAATAACACGTGAGCCCGAAAAAGCACTATTGATACTATTTTTATGAGGTTTACCTATCTGCCAGATATTAAACGGATTATTGATCGTATCAATTGTCAGGCTATGCCAATGCGTTGAATCATCAAATGAATAAAGATACTCTTGCCAACCTTCTGGCAATCGAATTTGAGCTTGCATCTCAAATGTAAATCCTTTCAGAATAAAAAATATTATGAAAATAATTAGTTTGGGCTTCAATCTAGTTGACATAATTCTTGTTTTTAATATGAGCTGTTTAAAGATAAGCAAAAAAGACACCAATGAAACATTTAACTTTTTCATAATTTCATATATCAATTGGGTTGCGATGTTTTGAGATTTAATTGAACAACAGCTACCCGTAAAAAAACCGATAACTTTGATGCCTTCCAATCGAACCTATGCTTCCCGAAGCAGAAAATAATTTTTGTTGCGTAACAAGACATAAATTGATTTTCAATTAAAAGTATGCCATTATACTCATGGCAGTCATGCACAACAAAGGCATCTTTGAATAATCGCATACCAAATCTTACGAAATCACACGAATTGAAACATGGTATTTTGCTTCGTCTTGTCATTGCTTATTCATTTTAGATTCGATGAAAAAAAACATTTCAGGTGTTGGTAAATGTTTAGTGTTCATTGTTTACTAATCCTTATTTATCGTTCGCTTTCAGCATCATACCCCTTTTTATCGGGTCATTTTTGAGATATCCTTACAAAGATACGACCTAAGCCCTAATAGAAACTCACAGAAAGCTCCAAACTTTGTATTTTCCTGCATTTTCTTGAACTTTTTTTTATTATTATCGCTTTGATTGCCATGTTAATCTGTTTTCCCAACATCAACACACCCATCACCCATTACCCACCTTAATCAAAGCTCACCCACAACCCCATTCCCGGGCTGTCTTGCAAGGCAGCGCCGCCCTCAAAGCGGTGCTGTTTGTAAAGTACAATGCCGCAAAAATCCTTCTCCAAAGAAAATTTGCTCTGCCAAACCCAATCGAAGGAAACAGGTAATGCATTGTGCTTTACAGTACCTTGCTTAGATTTCCGTCGGTTTTTCATTGTGGGCAGCTAGCGTTAATCGCGCTTGATCTTTGGTCCTTTCCATCAAGGGAAAGGACAGGAAAAGGATATCAATATGAGGGTTGATCTGTTGATTTGTTTATTTGTTGATGGCTGGTTTAGATGGTTGAGAGGTTTAGGGTTGGCACGTAAAATCCATACTTTTGGATTCTGCTAACGCCTAACACCAACCACCCATAAAGTTGATTTGTTGAGAGCTGACGCAAGCATATGGCCTCAACCAATGGCCAAATCTTTCAATGTGAACCGAAGTCAACAGGAATTAATTGCCATCCGGTCTGGAGACCGAAATATCGCTAAAGTATAGTTGCAAGCTACACTGAACGAGGGGAATGCATAGTATAGCTCTACGGACTACTGCGTTGAGGATTGCTTTTCCTTGCGATGCATGACAAACATCATAAAGGTAGAAGTTCACGAGTCACTGTTTCACAATCACAGTCACAAGTCACCGTGTCACCTGTCACCATCCTGGTCACCTGTCACTAAAAAACCATTGTTTATTGTTTAAGATATATGGTATCCAAAACAAGTAGCACCTCATTGAAATTCTCTACATAAATCTGCCATGCGCCACCAGCTCCATATTGTGGGTTCGCCAGAGTTTTAGAAATGGCAACAACGATTGAGTCGTCTTCGATATCGAATACACCCACAATAGAGCGGTAACCAAACTGAGGATGTGCTTTTACCTGCAGACTTTCCCAATAATTAACCATGATGGTATCGTTATCGGTGATGGTCTGACTAATCGTGTAATATTCTGACTGGCCGGGCAAGCCACCGTATAAATCAAAATTACCCGGGATTTTGGCTGTTGTCCAGTCGTCGACACCGGGATAGTCTCCTTGTCCCTGCCAGCTTTTAACAGTGTTCAGCAGTGTGGTATCCACGAAATATACAGCGCCTAAGCCTGTTTCGGATATGAAAGCCTCTACAATGATGTTGGTACTGGGTTGTGGGTCATCGTTGTCTTTTTTACAGGAAATGACAGTCAATGAAAAGATAATCAGGTAAGCTGGCCAAATAATTCTACTTTTTGAAAAACTTGTTTTGAGTTTCATTTTTTTAAGTATTTCATTTGATAAGTAAAGATAATGTTTTTTCGAAGTGACAACATGATAATGACATATTTATGAAAGCCAAAACTTAAATAAGGTGAGGCGCAAATAGTTGACATAATTAAAATCAATCTGCTCAGCTGGGTTTATACCTTTCTGGATGCTGAAAGCAGCAGAAAAACATCCGTGTAAATCCGTGAACATCTGTGGACAAAAATCATCTGTGATAAATCAGGAGCACTGCAAAGATTCATTTGACTGGCTGTCACTCATAATCAAACACCTTAACCCAAAAAAGACTAAAGCCCAACTCCCCGAAGCAAGATCAAGCCAAAAGCTACTTTCATGTGAAATATACGTAAACTATTTATATACAGTGTTTTGCTTCGATTTTTAATTTTCTTGCGAATTAAAAAATAGATAAGCAAGGTTTAAAGAATTAATCATGAAATGAACTACCTTTGAGATAACTTTCGAAAGTAGCATTCGCATGCAACAAGTATCTAGAAAAACAGGCAGAAGAAAACAAGTATTTGATAAAACCAAATTTATAAGACATGATACGCTTCAGATTTTTATTTTCGGTTGTGATGATTATGATGGCAATCGTATTTAACTTTTGTAAAACGGAGGATAATCCAGTTCCCTCCGAACGAAAAAAATGCGCCTGGATTTCCGGCCGTATTGACAGTACTGGCTACGGTATGATACTTTATTCGGCTGATGGTGGCGAAAACTGGGTGAGGCAGGGACAAGACAATCCTTCATTGCTAGATGTCCATGTCCTTGACATTTGGGCAGTGGACGACCAAACCGTTTGGGCTGTCGGCAGCAAAAATGTTATTCTGAAAACGATCGATGGCGGAAAGACCTGGATGCAGGTTCAGGCACCTGCAAATAATCCGGATACAGAGCTGAACTCTATTTGCATCGTGAACCGCACTAATATATGGATCAGTGGTTCTTTCGGAACCGTTTATCGCTCGATCGATAGCGGAAATACATGGACCATGTTTGACCCGACCTTCTTTCACACCAAGTTTATGGGGGGTGTATGGTCAATCACACCTCAGAAAGTTTATGTTGTGGGAGCAATTATTGACAATGGCTTTGAAAGAGGATTTATTGGTTGTACGTCAGATGGAGGAGCCACATGGGATACGATTTCTCCCGCTGATGATTATAACAGGCATCAATGGATTGGCGTTACCGCTTCCCAAAACACGATTGTTGTATATGGCGTAAAGTCACACTACGTTGCCAGTACCGATGGAGGAACAACCTGGAAAAATGATTCATTAAGCGCTGTCGGTTTCGGAATGAATGCCGATATCAATGACTTGATTATGATTAACCCTCAAACATGGTGGGGAGCACTTGATGCAGGGCATATTTATCTGACCAATGATACGGGATCTTCATGGATTTCACAGGAAACAAACCAGGGTAGTACATACATGTTTGGCATCGATGCCTGGGACAGCCAGTTTGCGTTGGCGATCGCTAAGGGATCTACATGGCCGCAATACGGAAGGATCATGAAAACCGTGGATGGGGGAACAAACTGGGAACTCAAACAAAGCTACAATGCTTATTTGACCAAAGTAACCTTTATCAAACAATAAGCCAGGTAATAAGAAAACTATTGCTTCACACCATGTATAGCTTCTAACTATAACTTTACTGCTTATTTTTTTGTCACTATAGTTGATTCTATCTATTAGTGTTGAAATAGTTTTTGAATAGTTTCCTTATTCTCAACCTTAAATTCAACCTAATTCTTGCGTTTGCCCCTCAACAAATCAACAAATCAACGCATCAACAAATCAACTTTTCTATACGTCTTCAGCCCGGTCTGTCAAACAAAAATATACATACAAATATAAATTTTGATATATGAAATACTTGCTATACTTTTAGCCCGCACAAATCAAAATCTTAACTATGAGAAAAACAATTTTATCCTTGATCTTTAGTGCTTTAGCACTAGTAACTATGGCTGGTGGTATTGTTCACAACACCAATCAGAGCGCTTCTTTTATCCGAATGCCCGCTCGTGATGCGTCGCTTGGCCTCGATGCTACCTACTTCAACCCTGCCGGGATGAGCTACCTCAAAGACGGTTTTCACATCAGTGTGAGCAACCAGTACATCACTCAAACCAGAAACATCAAAACGACTTATCCCGGTCTCAACAGATCTGAATTTGAAGGAAAAGTAGTCGCTCCTTTGTTTCCATCTGCTTATGCAATCTACAAAAAAGGAAAATTTGCTGCTTCTTTAGCTTTTAACCCTATCGGCGGCGGCGGCGGCGCTATGTTTGAAGATGGGCTTCCTTCTTTTGAAATGGTTGTTGCCGGACTTCCTTCATTACTCAATGGAGCTGGTATTCCAACAACTCAATACAGCTACGATACTGAATTTGAAGGAAAATCAATTTATTACGGCATTCAGGCAGCTGCAAGTTACAAAATCAATGACATGATTTCTGTTGCTTTAGGTCTTCGCTATGTAAGCATGAGCAACAGCTATGTAGGTTACCTGAAAAACATTCAGATCAACCCAACATTCCCAGGTGCAGGCTTCACCGGCACAATGGTTAGTGCTCCTTCTTTCTTTACCACACTTTCAGGCTACCTCGGAACTGTGAGTGGTCAGCTTGGAGCTACAGGTTCTGCCCTTCAACCAATCATTGATGGCGGCGGCGGACAGGTGCCTTTGTCAAGTGGAACTCTTGCCGGCCTCACAGCTACACAAGTTGCTACGCTGCAGGGAACAATCACTGCTCTCGGTGGTGACCCAACCAATATGAGCATCGCTCAGGCTCAGGGTTTCTTTGCAGGCGCTTCTGCACAGTATGCCGGTCAGGCAGCTGCAATGACAGCCAACGCAAACGCAACAAGTGATAAAGAAGTTGATGCTTCACAAAGTGGCTCAGGTATTGTTCCTATCATCGGAGTGAACTTGAATTTCGACCGTCTTAACATTGGAATCAAATACGAGCACAAAGCAAGCGTAAAAGTAAAAAACAGTACCAAAGTTGATGACGTAGGTATGTTCCCTGACGGCGCTGAAGTACCAAGCGATATGCCTGCTATGCTTTCAGTAGGTGCTGCTTTCGATGCAACCAAAAAGTTAAAAGTTAGTGGTGGTTTCCATATGTACTTTGATAAAGGTGCTGAATATGGCAAGATGATCAATGGTGAATATGTAACCAACGATAAGGTTATGGATAAAAACTACATGGAATATGCAATTGGTTTGGAATATACCCTCAACGAAAAATGGCTTGTGAGTGCAGGTTACCTCGCTACACGCACCGGCGTTATGGACATTTATCAAACCGACCTCAGCCATAGCTTAAACACTAACAGTATTGGCGGTGGATTACAATATATGGTAACTGAGAAAATCGGTATCAACCTCGGCGTCATGAACACCAGCTACAAAGAAGGTTCACGTGATTTTGCTGCTGTTGCTCCTTTTCCTGCTTACAAAGAAACTTACAACCGCAAAGCCTTTACAATGGCTTTGGGTCTCGACCTGAGTTTCTAAGATAAACTTATAAAATGAAAAAGGCCGGACGTGAAGTCTGGCCTTTTTTATGTCTGTCAGCGAAGGTTTCATTTCAATTCATAAGTAACAAAACTAAATTTTTCGAGTTGAGGTAGCAATGTTGAAGCATTCACCTTTCCGTTTCCGGGTCGCAATGTTGTTTTTGTTTTTAGTTCGTTATCAATTAACTGAACGGTATATTGATGTTTGCCATTCAGATTTTCACGAATCATATGTATGAGTTGTTGCATCTCATCGCTTTCCATTTCATCAACTTTGATAATCAGATGAACACCACGCCCTGATTGTTCCAAAACCCTGTCGAGCAATTGTATATCAAGAATTTTGAGTTCCATTTTTTCCTTATCACGGAACGAAGGTTGAGGACTCGCGCTAATCAAAACGAAAGTACCCGGATCCATCAGGTGCTTTACCTTGAGGTAAGTTTCGCTGAAAATGGTAAGTTCAATAGATGAATTATGATCTTCCACCTTAAACCTACCATAACTGTTACCCTGTTGGCTCATCAGGTGCTCAGCAGAGGTCACCTGACCTGCAAAACTCAGTTTATGCCCCTGTAACTCCTGAATGGAGTTGTGGATATGCTGAATGTTTGCGTTGGTGAAAAAACGGATTGGAATTTTATAGCTGTCCATCGGATGTGCGCTGATATAAAACCCAATGGAATCAAGCTCTTCCTGCAATTCTTTCATCTTCGACCAGCGATCACACTGTGGGAAAGTAGGTTCTGCAATCTCTACCTCCGAAGCCTCTCCAAAGAGATTAATCTGCGTGGAGTTTTTGGCCTCCTGTGCCTGAGCTGCATACCTCAGCAGTTTTTCAAGGAAAGTTTGGTTATCGTTGTTTTCCTTAAAGAAAAACTGTGCGCGGTGAATACCTTCAAATGAGTCGAAAGCACCTGCTGTGGCAAGGGCTTCGATATTTCGCTTGTTGATACTACGTAAGTTGCTTCTAGTCAGAAACTCGAAAACGCTTTTATAAGGCCCGTTGGCTAATCGCTCTTCAAGTATGGCGTTGGCAGCTGCTTCACCCATATTCTTAATCGCACCGAGTCCGAAGCGAACTTCACCTTTTTCATTTACTGTAAACTTATATTCCGATTCATTCACATCGGGTCCTAAAACATTTACATTCATTCGTTTACATTCCTCCATGAAGAAAGTAACCTGCTTGATATCACCAATGTTATTGCTTAGGACGGCTGCCATATACTCAGCCGGATAATTTGCTTTGAGATAGGCAGTCTGGAAAGCAATGAACGCGTAACAGGTGGAATGTGATTTGTTGAAAGCGTAGTTGGCAAAGGCAAGCCAGTCGTTCCATATCTTTTTCAGGACATCTTCGGGGTGACCGTTGGCAGCTCCGCCTTCAAGGAAGGCAGAATGAAGTTTCTCCAGCAACTGCAGGTCTTTCTTTCCCATCCCTTTACGTAGTGAGTCAGCCTGACCACGGGTAAAATTGGCAAGTTTCTGGGAGAGAAGCATCACCTGTTCCTGATAAACGGTGATACCATAGGTCTCTTCAAGAATCTCTTTCATAACTTCAAGGTCGTAAGCAACCTGTTCCTGGCCATTTTTACGTTTGATGTAATTTGGGATATAAGCCATTGGGCCCGGTCGATACAGGGCATTCATGGCAATCAGATCGTTAAAGCCTGAGGGCTTGAGGTCGCGCAGGTGCTTTTGCATTCCAGCACTTTCATACTGGAAAACCCCAACCGTTTCCCCTCCCTGAAACAACACAAAGGTTTTATGATCATCTAGCGGTATCGTATCAGGATCGATGACGATGGTGTGGCGTTGCTTGATAATTTCGATGGTATCGCGGATGAGCGAAAGTGTCTTGAGACCCAGAAAGTCCACTTTCAGTAATCCTGCAGATTCAGCAACAGAGTTGTCAAACTGAGTAGCCCAAAGGCTCGACTCCTTACTAATGGTTACCGGGACGAGCTCGCGCAAGTCGGTAGGAGTGATAACGATACCACAGGCGTGGATGCCGGTATTGCGCACCAGTCCTTCAATTGCGAGGGTGTTTTTGAGTATAGCACCTTCGTTACCGGCTTCACCGACACGTTTTTTCAGCGATTCACCAGCTTCAATTTGTTCCGGACGATATTTTGATGAAAGTTTATCAGGTGTCAGACTAAAAAAGTCGCCAAGCTTCACATTACCTGTCGAAGCGGCAAGTTTGTTAACAATAGCAAGATCTGTATCAAGGGCACGTCCTATGTCGCGGATAGCTGATTTTGTCCCCAGGGTTCCGTAGGTAATAATTTGAGCTACTTTATTTTGACCATATTTATTGGTCACATATTCAATTACCTTAGCCCTGCCTTCATCATCGAAGTCAATATCAATATCAGGCATCGAGATACGCTCCGGATTAAGAAAACGCTCAAACAGCAAACCGTATTTCAGCGGGTCGACATTGGTGATACGAATAGCATAGGCTACCATTGAACCGGCGGCAGAGCCACGGCCAGGGCCTACCCAAACTCCCATCTTTCGAGCCGAAGCTATGAGGTCCTGAACGATGAGAAAATAGCCCGGATATCCAGTCTTTGCGATGGTTTCCAGCTCGAAATCAAGACGTTCAGTCATTTCTTCGGTTAGCTCACCATACCGTTCTTTAGCTCCTTCATAAGCCATATGACGCAGGTAGCTGTTTTCACCTCTTTTACCATGATCCTCTTCATCAAGAGGATCAAGGAATTCTTCCGGTATAGCAAATTCAGGAAGAAGCACATCTCTCTTAAGGCTAAAAGTTTCTACCTTGTCAATGATTTGAACAATAGTTTCGATAGCTTCAGGCAGATCAGCGAAAAGCTGAAGCATCTCTTCTTCTGTTTTGTAATAAAACTCATTGTTTGGAAAACCAAAACGATGGCCATAACCTCTGCCTATTGGCTCGTGTTTTTTTGCATTGTCTTTGATACAAATGAGTAAATCATGTGCTTCCGCATCTTTTTTCTCAAGATAATGTACATTATTGGCAGCAAAATAATTGATTTGATGCTTTTTAGCCATCTGTAGCAAAAACTGATTCAAAAAGTCTTCTTCTTCAAGTCCGTGCCTGTTTAGCTCGATATAAAAATCGTCACCAAACTGTTCCTTCCACCAAAGAAGCGCTTCTTCAGCTTGCTGCTCACCCATATTTAGAAGCAGCGAAGGTACCTCACCTCCCAGACCTCCTGTTGTTACAATTAGTCCTTCCTTATATTTGGTTATCAACTCTTTATCAGCACGGGCCACATAATAAAACCCTTCGGTAAAAGAGATCGAACTTAGCATGGAGAGGTTCTGATAGCCTTTTTTGTTTTTGGCAAGAAAAGGAATAAGAAACCCATTGTCTTTGACTGACTTGTCGGTGTGGTTACGACAAACATACACCTCGCAGCCAAGAATGGCTTTTAAATGTTGAGCTTCACTTTTTGTTCCTGCAGCAACGGCTTTATCTTCATTGCTGTTGTGTTCGTTCACTTTGCTGATGAACTGAAATGCAGCCATCAGGTTGCTGGTGTCGGTGAGACCTATTGCAGGCATTTGTTCCTTTATCGCTCTTTTTACAAGGTCGGGAACATCAATAGTAGAGTTGAGGATACTAAAGGTGCTGTGCGTGCGGAGATGGGCAAAACGATGTGTATGTGCTTCGCTTTCAATATCTTTGTTTGCTGACTCACTTGTTTCACTTTCCGTAATTTCGCTTTCACGATTCGATTTTATCGCTAAGCCAATGGCCTCAATAGGAGAGGGGTTTGCAGATCGGAAACGATCGAAAAAGGCTCCGTCGATCCATTTATTATCGGATGAAAAAACACCAATACGTAACAGTTCCAGAAAACAGCGTGCTGTGGCTTCAACGTCTGCAGAAGCGTTGTGCGCATCGCCAAAGCCTTCACTGAATAATTTTTTATGCAGTTCTTCAAGATTGGGAAGTTTAAAGCGTCCACCTTTACCTCCCGGGAGTTGACAGAACTGTGCTGTAATCTCGGTGCAGGTATCCATCTGACCCTGTTCTAATAAGGAGGTTTCGATACCTGTCCGCAAGTATTCTGCACCTAGTATGTTGCGGTCGAAATCAAGGTTATGACCTACAATGTAGTGAGCTGTTTCTAAAGATCGGTTGAATTTCGAAAGGACCTCCGACAAGGGTTCTCCTTTCTGAAGCGCGAAGTCGGTTGTTATACCATGAACCTTGGTAGCGTTAAAAGGAATAGTGAAACCATCAGGGCGAATGATGTGATTGGCAACTTCCAAAAGCTCACCCTCGGGCCCATGAACCTGCCAGGCAAGTTGAACCACGCGGGGCCAATTGTCGAAATCAGTTAAAGGTGCATTCTTGTCGCGGGGAAGTCCAGTTGTTTCAGTATCGAAGATTAAAAACATTGTTTTGAAATTTATATCTCTGTAAATGAGATTATTAGTTGAATAAACAGAGTTTTACAAAGGTATTTAAAAAGACTGATAACAAAAAGCTATGTTTATAACTTGTGACAGAAACAGGAATTTTTTTATCAATGGTGTTTCTCATCAGGGGGTTATGGTTACTTCTTTCTTTGCAATTATTAGCCAATAACCAAAAATCGCCTCCTGGTTGAGAAGTTCCTTATGCTGAATAATCAGTCCATTTCGTTCAAGCAGCTGCAGGTAATGATCGAGTAGCTGCTGATGGGGGTGGAGGGCATCGGCAGGAAAGAGCTGAAAAATGTGTTTAAGCAATTTATAGCGATGTGCATCAACACTTAAAACCAAAAAACCTTCTTTTATAATCGAACAGCTAAGTGCCTCAATGGATGATTCGAGATGCCTCACATGGTTGATGACATTCAGACAAAAAACAACATCAAATTGAACAGCAGACTGGAAATCTTCCAGGGTACTATTCACAAAGTTGCCATACGGAAAGTCATCAGGATCGAAATGGGGCAGTTGCTTGCGGTAAGATTCAATCAAGGGATCGATAGCTGTAACCTGTTGATCATGAAGTATCGTGAAAATTCCAGCCGGCCCTGATCCGGCATCAAGGACCTTCATGCCAGGGATAAGAGTGAGATGTCCGATCGTTTTGGATAGAAAATTACTCCAATAATCACGCTTCCATGCGTAATAGGTTTTCTTGTCTTTTTTATCAAGGTAGCGTCTCCACCAACGTATTTCAAGTTGCTGTGCCAGTGACCATTGCAGGTTTCGGGAGACTTTCTTCATTTTAATGAACTAATTATTTCCGTATAAATTCCTGCTCGTAAAGGGCAATCCAGGCTTGTGGACTCATCTTTGTGAATAGCTCAGCAAACAGTTCGTAAGGAATCTTTTGCATGTTTTTGAAGCGGATACAGCTCTTTCCCATATCAGGTTTGTGAGTGCTGAAATTACTCCAATGATCAGCAAACCATTGCATTAATGCTTTGTCAGCATAAAGACCCATATGATAAATTGCAATATGATTCTTTTGAGATGCCAAACTGATAAAAGGTAAGGCTTGTTTGGAGTCGCAATGATAACCTGCCGGGTACAGGCTGTGAGGAACAACATAGGATGGCATTCCATAAGAAATGTTTTCTTCGAAGCCCTGAGGTAACTTCTCGCGTAGAAGCTGCATCAATCGTGAAATAGCTTCTTTTCTGTCGTCCGCCAGATTGTTTATATAGTCTTCGATAGTAGTTGCTTCGTGTTTCATGCCTTTAGTTTTTTTTGATAGGTTTTGTCATCTTTTCTTCGAGGATTTGCAGCATTTTTTCAATACGACGTTCACGTGTTTCCTGTTTTTTTGCATCGGTGATCCAGCTGATCAGCTCTTTCCTATGGGTATAAGACAGTGCTTTAAAAGTAATGCTGTGCGAAGGAAAATTATTGAATACCAATGTTATATCATCAGGAATTTCAACAGTTCTTTCCTCGGTATCCTGAGATAAACATACGTGTATGGAGTCGCCAAAACTTTTTTTCAACTTTGCCCGGATGTCTTTTCTCACGATGAGGATATGGCAGCCTGTTCCCATATTGGACAGTATTCCGCGATAGGAGACAAGACGATCGAAAACAACTTTCACTTTGATCATCCCCTTTTTTCCGAAGACTTCTTCAACACGATAGGGAAAATCAATATATGCAGCATCTATTTCACCCGACTGAATAAGTATGGCGTCGAAACAAATGTTTTCTGCTTCAGTCACTAGATTCATATGCCGGAGAAACTAATTGAACCGAAAAATTACCTCTTACCCTAATTCACAACCAATTTTTTAACAAGTTGTATCTGACTGCCGTTTATCTGAACACTATAAACACCTGTTTTCCAGTTTTCTGTGTGAATAGTCAGGGTCTTTTGCCAGGCTTTTTCCATGACAAGTCGCCCCATCGAATCGAAAACTTTTACAGAAGTAAATAGTTCTTCTCCTTCGGTTGTCAGTACAAAACTTCCGTTTGTGACTGGATTTGGCGTAAGCTTCAGAGAAGCTTTTTGCTGTTTTTCGTTGATACCAACAAACTGAGAAACAACAATATTATCTATCAGAAGTGGGTTCCCATAGAAACTGACGGTTTCAAAAGCAATGCGCACATCAGCGAGGCTGGCCCATGGACTGAGATCAATGGTGTTACAAGGAGCACCCCATCCTTGACCGCACCAGTCGGTTGCAATTTGAGGGAAAAATGCCGCGGTTGTTGGTTCGTGTGTTGCAAAACTGCCGTTGCCATCTTCGCCATAGGTTGCAATGCGTTGCCATGTTGCTCCGCAGTCGCTCGAAACGAGTACTATAAGAGAGTCGCTGACTTGAGTAAATGCACTGTTCTGAGCGTAGGCATGATCAAAACTCAGGTAAGCACTGGTAGTTCCGCTAAGATCAAATGGCATCGAGATCAGCCTGTCACGTTGGTTAATTGCAAAATAGGTGCGGAAATTGATACCTGCCGCACTGCTGCCTCCATTGCCTGAAACTGGAAATACACCCCAGGTTACATCGCCATCCGGGTTTTCAACTTTCCATGAGCCATCACTCAGGTTGCTGCTTTCAAAGCTCTCAGCAAAATAACCAGCCTGACTACCAATATGAATAAGGTTATTTTCAGTAATTGTATTTGATCCGAAACTGTTTGAAACTGTCAGTGTTACTGAATAGTCGCCTTCAGAATTGAACTTCACTAAAGGGTTTTTGGTTGAGGCACTTGTGCCGTCGAGATAGGTAACAGAGGCTGGTGAAAAACTCCACAGCCAATTATTAGGTAAGCCTGTTGAAGCATCAGTGAACTGTACCTCTTCGCCTGCACACGCAACATGTACCGATGGGGCAACCTGAGCCTGCACCATTCCAGGGAAGTCAACTTTGAAACTCATAGTTTCACCAATGGAAGAAATCTCAGAGATGTTAACTCCTCCCAATCCACCGTTTTGCAGAAATGCGTAAGGGTTTGTTTGGTCGTTGAATTCAGTTCTGCCATAGTTAGCGCCAAAAACTGCTTCGTTCAGGCTGCCGCTATTCGATGGACTTCCATTTGGGCGGTATATATACACTTCATCAGGAGGACCACCTGCGTTTCCGTTTCCGGCATTCGGGTTGATACGATAGATCAGCATGCCTGATTTAGAAAGTGTTCCATCGAAAGTGCCTGATTTTTTACGAAATTCAACAACAAAATATTCCGATGATGAATTTTGTGAATGAATACGAAAAGCGTTGTTTTCGCTGCTCTGAAGCGGATTCAATGTATAGGTACCACTTTCGGTAATCCATGGAATATCTTCGATCCATCCACCATATTTCATCCTCATGAAAGCGCTCATATACTGTGGAGGGTTATTGTTTGATGCCATTACATCCCATGGGCCAACAGGGGTTATGTCAGTGGTTTCGTAACGATAGAGGTCGGGAGCACTCAAACTGTGATACATCTCATGACATAAAACTCCAACTCCACTGCTGTTAAGACTTGTCTCCAACTGAAAATTAAAATCATACACCCTTTTACCGTTGATAAATGCATTCTGGGTATATAGACTCCAGCGGTGTGGCCAAAGTAATGTAGACCAGGCTGTTGGACCGCCTCTTACAATAAATACTACATTGTCAACATTCCCATCGTTATTGTAATCCAAATCGATATTAGCTGGCACAGGTGAGTTGAGGTTAACATAAGTAACGGCATTTGCAAGTAATGTGTGCTCACGGCTTGTGCGTTGTGAATCACCCTGATAACCGTTTGGATTAGTCACAGCATTGTAAGGCATGAAATAACTTCTGGGATGACTATCCTGGTAAGAGCGGATATAAGCATCGGGAGTTGCGGGATAAAAGGTTGAAGGCAGATACAATTGTCCGTAGGATATTTCCTGAAAATAATTGTACATCGAATTAGCATTTGGAACAACAGAATTGAAGCGGTTGTAATTCACCAAGGTGTCCGAATCAAACTCCTCTTGATCACTGAAACGAATATAAATAACAAGGTTGTTGAGTGTCCCTTCAGCTCTCCCTCCACTTCTCTCTGGTTCATAAAAACGCATCTCATCCTGCATATAAGCACGTCGCGCTTTCATTTGTTCAGGCTTGATGTTTATTCCGGGAACAAGACCAACGGTGACAGGATGTGCCTGACCTACAACCAATTCTGAAGGTCTCAGTTGTTCTCCGTCAAAAATGGCGTAATAAAAGTATCCATTTTCTTCACTTTGAATGATCGTGAAATTCTCAGCATCATGAAGCCAGTTGTTGAATTCATCACCGGTGGCAAAGCATTGAATGACAGTGCCGTCAGGATGTTGAACAGTTACTGGCTCGTTGTTGAGCCATGCAGCCATCGAAAAGAGAGGCAAGGCAAGAAAACCTATCAGCGTAAAAAGGAAAATCCTGATCGAAGTAGAAATTTGATTCATAGGTGTGTTTGTGTATCGTTAATTCAAAAATGTAAGAATCATAGAATAAGCTACAAAAATACTTTTTTAGTTATATCAGCAACTGTGAAAAAACGATTTTCACAGATTGTGAGGTTTCTTATTTACAGTTATGACACCTTGACAATCATTATTGTGCCTGATTTTATACCAAATAGCTTGTTGAATTGATTTTGCTCCTTATTATTAACATATTGAAATACAGCAATAAATATCACGAATTATACATTTCTTAATAGCTTATTCGATCATTAACTTTTTTTTCACTGTTTATTAGAGTCTGAATGGTTAATTTTGAGGGTTGAAAAAATTTGCCTTATGAAAAACTTATACTTATTTGTTGCGTGTTTTATCATGCTTCCTTTGTTTTCTATTGCTCAATTGAGTGGAACACGGTTCTTTCCATCAACAGACTATCCTACTCTTCAGTCTGTAGCCGATTCGCTAAATCTTTATGGTGTTGGTGGAAACGGCATCACCTTTAAGGTTGAGGGAAACAATGTTTATAGTTCTAACCCGGTGATCTTTACCGCGACCGGAACACAAAACTCACCTGTGACTATTGCCTGGAATGGTGAGGGAACCAAACCAGTTTTTCAGTTCAATGGCACAGCAGCAGCCAACGATGCCGGAATTACCCTGAAAGGTTCTGACTACTTCACTTTGGATGGCCTTGACATTCAAAATGCTGCATCAAACCTGGAGTATGGCATTTGGATAACCAATCTTAATGCTGCAGACGGCGCTCATTACAACAATGTGAAAAACACCACAATCACTTTGGATAAGTTAAATCCGGCTCAAACGGAGGGTATTAAAGTATCGACACTCACAGTTGCAACTACTTTCAATGGTAATAATCATTATAATAAGTTTTATAACAATACGTTACAAAACATGATGATTGGCTATAGCTTCGATGGAGTGAACAGCACTACCACACTCATGGGTATGGGTAACGAAGTTGGAACTGAGTTTGATGGAACAAGTCTCATTACCGATATCGTCATGGCGGGTGTTTTGGTTGATGATCAGAATGGATTTAAACTCTTTAATACTACCATTCAGAACCTTACCCGAATAGGTTCAGGAACAACAGCACCGGCAGCTATTTCCACCCTAAGCGGCAATCCTTCAGAGCCGCTAACCGGGGATTTTATCTTTCATGATATTAATATTATTAATGCAACAAGTTCATTTACAAGTGTATATGGCTGTTATTTCAGTGCGCGCAAAGCAACTTATTATATTTATAATAACCTCATCAAAAACATCACAGCAACAGGCGGAGGAAGTAATACCGCTGATGGTATCATCGTTTTTGGAACAGATATCATTGCAAATGTCTACAATAACATGGTTTCCGGAATTGCTGCGCCTGCAACTGCAATAAGCGGAAATGCCGCCAGTCGCGGTATCAATGTACGCTCTTTCAGTCGTGCGAACATTTATAATAATTCCGTTTATATGGAATATGCTGCAACAAATCTTTCACATCAGTCAGCAGCTTTTATCATCTACAATAACTCTGATACAGTTTTGATGCAGAATAATATTTTCATAAACAAAACCAGTTTTCCAGATGGTGCTACAGGAATCGGGGCAGCTTTTTATAAACGTACGCCTGATCTCTCCAATGTTGACCCGGCAACCGACAACAATATTTATTATGCAGGAACTCCTTCGGAGCGTAACGTTATCTTTTATGGACATAATTCGTCAGCGCCGGCGATCGATCAGATTTTGCAGCTCTACAAATTCAGGGCTGGTATTTTTGATCAGAACGCCTTTACAGAAGATGTTCCTTTTGTAAGTGCCGACGACCTTCATGTGCAGCCTTTAGCTGAAACAGTATGCCGCTCCAATGCTATACCGGTGACAACGCCTGTTCTGATTAATTTTGATTTCGATAACGAAGCTCGTGATGCCAACACTCCTGATATCGGTGCCGACGAAATGGCTAATCCATATCCTGATGCTGCTATAAATCCCATTCCTGCAAACAATAGCACCCAGCAACCTGTTTCGATCGGATTGCAGTGGGAATATCACAGCAGCTCCCAATTTACTAACCCCCAAGCATTTAAAGTGTATTTGAATACAACCCCTGACTTCAATGGGCTTGATCCTGTTGCCATAATCAATTTTGTTGAAGGGGTTGTGGCCTATTCAACTAATGAATTGCTATTGCAGTATGAGACAACCTATTACTGGAAAGTCGTCCCAACAACAGATATTAATGGTGGTCAGGAAACCCCTGATCCTGCTATTTGGCAGTTTGAAACAAAGATGTTTATTTTTCCATACCCTAATGTTTCAGGTAACCCAATCCCAACAGGAACGGATGAAGTAAGTATCGACCTGCTGCAATTGCAATGGGAGCATATTTCACTTGTAAACTATAGTCAACCTGCTGGTTTCAAAGTGTATATTGGCCAAAGTCCGACATTAACTGAAGCTGATTTCCTTTCATGGGTGACATTTGTGCCAGGTCAACTTGCTTACAGCGCCTCTCTTTCCGGATTTACACTTGATTACCTGACAACTTATTATTGGAAGGTAGTCCCTACAGTAGATCAAGGTGTTGGGCCTGATGCTCAAGGTGTTGAAACATGGTCGTTTACAACAGAATTGATTCAGTATCCAACAGTTGCTGTAAATCCTGAACCTGAAGATGGCGGTGTTATCCGATTGGGCAATCAACTTTATGTTGCGTTTGCATGGCAGTTTTTTACCAATCCTAATCATGTGCTACCAATCTCCTTTAAAGTATTCGGGGCTGCGGATACCACAACCACAGCCTGGGAAATTCCTTTAACCACGATTCCATACGTTGCCGGACAGACGGATTATTCATGTGATTTTACTGATAATCCGAACTTCAATTATGCTTTTGATGTGCCAAATTACTGGAAAGTGATTCCAGTTTCTGCAGAAGGGGTTGAGAGTTTAAACGTATCAACATGGGAGTTTGAGTTTGATGAATACCTTGGTCTTAATGAAACGGATGAACTCAACATGCAGCTTTTCCCCAACCCGGCAAGTGATGCAGTACAAATTGTTTCAACACTTGGTGAAAATGCCGACATGCAACTTCTTGACGCTTCTGGTAAAATTGTAAAGTCATGGAAATCAACAGGTAAATTGTATAAATTAGACCTTTCCAGATTTGTTGACGGTGTTTATTTTGTTTCCCAAACGAAAGATAGCAAAACGGTAGTTCAGCGTCTTGTTGTGCGACGCGACTAGAATTACACTATGAATCTATATATGAAAGCGGGAGGTTGACACTTCCCGCTTTTTTATTTTTGTTTCAAATTTAAAACCTGAAGAAAAGTCAGGAAAACCATGGTAAGGCGATGTTTTACGAAAAAAAGGAAGTAATTTAGACGATTGATTTACACTATGCATAATGAATAGATTAACCAGTTTTATTACTTCTGGATTGTTTTTGGTTCTTGTTGCTTACATGCTAACAATGAGCAATTTGCAGGCGCAAACATATGATACTATTTCCAACTGGGATGGTATTTCGCAAAACTGGTATGTCTCAGCAGGTGTAGGATATGTTGTGGATAATCCAGCCCCGGATGGAGTGAATAGCTCGGCACGGTGCTTACAGGTGAAAACAACCGTATCAATGTGGGACCATATTAGTTACACAATGCCCGAACCTGCCAATTTTGATTCTTTTCCACGCTACAGGCTTAAAGTTCTCGCTCCAGTAACAGGAGGCAATGTGACATTTAAATTTGAAAACAGCGACAACTCCTATTTCCATGAGATTGTTATAACACCAACTCCAGGCGTTTGGTCCGACCTCACCTTCGATTTTTCTGGGCTGAATTATGACAACCTGACACGCATTGTGATTTTTTATGACTTCCATGGTACCACTAGTGGCATTAACTGGTACATCGACGATGTGCTGAAAGAAATTCCACCTCCAATATACTTCGAAAGCAATTTACCTATTGTAGTTATTGAAACCAATAACCAGGCTATTCCCGACGAGCCTAAAATACCTGCTACGATGGGAATCATCGATAATGGTCCAGGGATTATGAATCATACTGACGACCCTTTTAATGATTATGACGGTCATATTGGAATAGAAACTCGCGGACAATCAACACAGATGTTCCCAAAAAAATCCTATGCCTTTGAGACCCGTGACAGTCAGGGAGAAAATCTGGATGTTTCACTCCTTGGAATGCCTGCCGAAAACGACTGGATTCTTTATGCTCCTTATACTGACAAGAGCATGCTTAGAAATATCATCAGCTTCGAAATGGGCCGACGGATGGGACATTACTGTACGCGCACCATCTTGTGTGAATTGGTCGTGAATAATGATTACAAAGGTGTTTATGTAATGGAAGAGAAGATCAAAAAAGATGAGGGGCGTGTGGATATTGCCACGCTTAAACCTGATGAAATTTCAGGTAATGATCTTACGGGAGGCTATATCCTGCGTGTTGATAAGCGCGATCCTGATTTTACTCTGGGTGTTGATGGATGGAAATCCAATCCTGTACCTCCTTATCCCAATGCAATGGATATCATCTTTCAATATTATTACCCTGAACCTGATGAAATAGTTGAACAACAGTGCGTTTATATAAAAAATTATGTAACAACAGCTGAAAATACCCTTACCTCGACTGACTTTAAAAACCCTGAAACAGGCTATCAGCAATTCTTCGATGTCGCTTCTTTTATCGATTTCATGCTCCTGAATGAAATTTCTAAGGAAGTTGATAAATACCGCTATAGCAACTATCTCTATAAAGAAAAAGACAGCGATGGCGGAAAACTTTTTGCAGGGCCTGCCTGGGATTTTAACCTTGGTTATGGCAATGTCGATTACTGGCCTCCTGGACTTGAAACGACTGGCTGGCTTTATGAGATGGTTGAAGTACATGAGTGGAGTATCATGTTTTGGTGGAAACGGCTCATGGAAGACAATTACTTTAAAGGTCTTGCCAAGACACGCTGGGCGCAGCTTAGAGAACAGAAATTGTCCAATTCTGCAATTCAAACAGTTATCGACTCAGTTATTCAATATACAGAAGTTGCAAGAGAACGTAATTTTGACCGCTGGCCAATTCTTGGGCAATATGTTTGGCCAAATCATGATTGGTATAACAATACCTACGAAGATGAAGTTGATTATTTTCAAGACTATCTCTTTAATCGTATGAATTGGATGGATACCCATATCTCGGGCCAGGCGATGATCCCAGGTATAACTATCACAGCAGAAGCCAATATGATAAGTGTTAAAATTTTTGGTGATTATTTCAGTACAAATCAACTCAAAAAAGAATACTTTACACTCAATGATGCACCTTCCGGAACAAGCATTCAATCTGTGACTTATGGGGATGTAAATGAATGTACCCTGACATTGAATACTATCGTGACCGGTGCAACCGATTTATCTGTGACACTTTCCGAAGAAGCCATCAATAGTTGGGAGGACCTTACAAGCAACAAACTCGAAACAGCCGGTGTACATGACTTGGGATTAAGCAAATCACAACTTCAAGTTTTTGTGACAGATAATCAGCTAAACATCCGCAGCAGTAAGCCCGAGTTTTTACCTGCTGATGCTCAGATTCTTGATATATCAGGAAAAGTAGTTGCGGGCATCAGTCTTGAGAAAACAAATGATCAAAGCTATCCTTTACAATTAAAGAAAGGTGTTTACCTGATAAATTTCTTTACTGATAATGGAAAAGTTACGATCCGATTTTTATTGTAGAAAACAATTGAAACGAGCTAACAGAAATTAATCTTCAGCGGATTACCTTAGGACAAGATTATCCTAAGGTAATCACTGTGAATCGAATGCAGTCGTGTTTTGATTCAGATTATTTATCCTGACAAGGGCTTATCTTAATGCTTTCACAGCTTCCTGTGCCGCCTGAATGGCAGGTTTTGGAGATATTTCATTTCCAACAGCACCTTTCATCCACAACTGCGGAATGATACGGCCCTGTGTGAACGAACGATAGATCTCAAACGCAAAATCTTTTCCTTTGATGTATTCTCCAAATTGAAACTCTATAAGCTGACCAATAGGGTAGGCTGAAAGGTAGAGAGGGTTGTCGATCATATGGCTGTAAACTGCCAGAACAGGAGCGTCCTTAATGCCGAAAACAGGAGCGAAATAGGTATTCCACACTTCAACAGCGATGCGGTTGACTGCGGCTTTTAACTGTGTTGCGTCAGCACCCGGATTTTCATAAAGCCAACGCCAAACGCGGATATCAACAAGTGATACGCCCATTATTTCATAGTTCGACCAGAAATTGTCCAATGCAGCTAGATGGCGGCTTTGCTCATTTTCTTGTTCCATACCCAGTAATTCCAAATCTCTTGCCTGAAAAACAAATGCCAATGCCTCGGTGAAGGAGGTGTTAGGCACGCCATTAAGCAGGTAATAATCTACATTATGCAACGTGATGGTTTGTTCAACATTATGTCCAAACTCATGAATAGCAATATTATAGCCCTTATAATCCATGCCATCTGCACCAATTCGGGTGCGCAGGCGTGCTTTATCAGATTTCATTGCAGCACCCCAGGCATGGCCAGCACCACGTGATGGGTCGACAGTGATTTTTGATGCAATTGAACTGGCTGAATCATCAGGGAAGCCTAACTGCTTCAAGATGTTTGACAGATCATTTTCAAAAGCAGCCTTATTTGGATATTTGGCTTTCAATAATGCATCAACTTTGCTGATATCAATGGTGGAGCGGGTTTTGAAACCATCGTACCAAATATCCCATGGTTGCAGTTTACGTCCCAGTCGTTTCTCAATGACTTTTGCCATATCTTTCAATACCGGACTTGAAACCAGTTCTATGAAAATTGCTTCAACGTCTTCCACAGGTATTTCCATATCATCGTTGAACTTGCGTTGTATATAATCTGGAAAATGAGGAGAATAGGAATCGATGCGTTGCGTTGCCCTGAACAGATTTATAACTTGCTGGTAACGGGTGTCAGGCTCTGCAGTCCATTTTATTTCTGAACCTTGTTGAAAAACCTTGTTCTCATAAGGATTCCACTGGAAATCAGGTCTGTTGATTATCTGTTGTGGAATTTCCTGACGTATGATACGAAGCATTACTTCATAAATCATAGCTTGTTTGCTAAATCCTTCCTTGCTGGCATATTGCGACTTGATTTCATCACGTAAACCCCAGTGAGAGATCAGTTTCATTGAGGCAGGGAAGTGGGTCTTACCCTTTTTATCCACCAGATTACCAACATAAATATTGTAATCAGAAATATAAGAATCAGCATCAGTGCTGGCTTGCGAATAATTCTGCAGCAGTTGTGCCGGAACACGTGATTTAAAAACATCTCCCATACGGGCATAAGCCCACTCCAGCCGTGTCCAGTTGCCACCAAATTGAGTTTTCTCTTTCAGGCTATAGAAAGGAAAGTTAAGTATGGTAACAAAAGCAAGTTTGTTGGCAAAAAAATCGTCGCTAAGATGTGCTCCGGGACTATAGCCTCCAAAAATCCGGTCAACAGCTAAAATCTCACCCTCATCCACATGAAGGGGAATTTTTAATCCTACGCTCATTTTATTGTAACTTCCAAAAAGCAATTCAAGGTTGGTTTCAAAACGAAAGAAAATTGCTTCTCGCTCTGCTGCGTCTTTGGCTGAATAAGTCTGACAAAGACTGATGAAATCAGCTACATTGCCATCTCCTGATTGCCAGAAAGCAGCAGCCTGACGGACGCCTTTTTCTATTCTTTCATGCTGATCAACAGTGGCTGCAGACTTTAGTTCCGTCACAACCTTACTGATTGTTCCTTCATTGATCATAGGTTTGAGTTGCTCCATCTGCTGGGTAAATGATTGATTTATACCTATAAAGGTAAGTAATACAATAACTAAAAGAAACTTTTTCATCTTGGATAATTTTAGATTCCGTGAAATGCCATTTTGTAGTTCAGAATGCAAAAATAGTGTAATCCTTCTTAATTTCATCGTGGATTAAACAGAACTATTGCAGCAAAAAGACAAACAGTTTTTTTACCCTGATAAGAAAATGCTGAACCTCAAATAATGAACATAGTTTACTAGTATCTTCGATGGCATATGGTTGCGTTTTCCAACAATTGACAAGGTTTAGAATGATAATAACCAAAAAAAAACTCCGGGTCATTGGATCTAAATCAATGCCCGAAGTTATACTATTTTAAAGAAGTGTATTAATCTAATTCAACTTCTTCTTCAGGCTCACAGTCGCAATTGAAGCTCTTGTTATACATTGTCATAGCTTTTAAACTCATCCCCATGCTCGAGAAACCCCCATCATGGAATAGGTTTTGCATAGTGACTTTTTTGGTCAGATCCGAAAATAGAGTTATTGCATAGTCGGCACATTCTTCTGCTGTTGCATTGCCAAGAGGCGACATGCGCTCTGTAAAGTCAATCAAACCATCGAATCCTTTAACGCCGCTTCCAGCAGTAGTTTTTGTGGGTGATTGTGAGATAGTGTTTACTCTGATCTTGCGTTCGCGACCATAGATATACCCAAAACTGCGAGCTATGGATTCCAGTAATGCTTTGGCATCGGCCATATCATTGTAACCATACAATGTTCGTTGTGCTGCAACATATGAGAGCGCAACCACCGAACCCCACTCATTAATGGCGTCCATTTTGAATGCAATTTGCAACATCTTATGAAAAGAAATTGCTGAGATGTCCAGGGTTTTATTCAGGTATTCATAGTTCAAATCGTTGTAAACGCGTTTCTTACGCACATTTAACGACATTCCAATGGAATGCAGCACAAAATCAACTTTTCCACCTAATATTTCCTGACTTTTTTCGAAAACAAGGGTCAGGTCTTTCACTGAAGTAGCATCAGCAGGAATAATTTCAGCGTTGCATTTAGCTGCCAATTCATCCAACTCGCCAAAACGTAAAGCCGTTGGGGTGTTACTCAATGTGAAGATGGCTCCTTCTTCGTGTGCTCTTTCAGCAACTTTCCAGGCTATGGATTTGCTGTCAAGCGCCCCAAAAATGATTCCTCTTTTTCCTTTTAGCAATTGATATGCCATAACTTTTAAAATTTGTTAGCATTTGTTGTGTGTGGGCGCAAAGATACAAAAAGTGTCATATATGCATATTTTCATTAACTTATAGGTAATCAGGTAATTATAGAAATCCCCTTTAATTATTTCAAGAAAATTTGATAAAAAAGTCAGAAACCACGCATCAATTCTTTCGCAGCTACCCGTGCGGCCGGTGTTATGATATCGTCACTCAACATACGTGCAATTTCTTCAATGCGTTGTTGTTCAGATAGTTGAATGATTAAACTTCGGGTACGTTTATCGTCGTCACGCTTGTAAACTAGTAAATGTTGTGCTGCTTTGCCTGCAATTTGAGGTAAATGTGTAATTGCAATCAATTGCATTTGGTGTGCCATAGTAGCCATTATTCGACCAACTTTAGCTGCAATATCTCCGGAAACGCCAGTGTCAATTTCATCAAAAATGATCGTAGGTATCATTTTCTTTCCTGAGGTTAAACTCTTGATAGCCAACATCAAACGTGAAAGTTCACCACCTGATGCCACTTTTGAAATATCTTCGGGTCGGTTGCCTTTATTGGCAGTGAACAGAAAGCGAAGGTTGTCAGCTCCAGTTGGAGCGTAACCGTTTGCGGTTTCAAGTGCTGCTTCAAAGCGTCCGTTGGGCATTCCAAGCTGTGTTAAAAGCAACCTTACTGATCGTTCCATTTCTGGGATCAACTTTCTTCTCGACTGACTTAAGTCGGATGCCTTTTCTTCAAGCTTCCGATCCAGTTGCTTCAGAGTTTTGGTGAGCTGGTCAATGCTCAGGTCTTTTTTCTCGATCATCTCTAATTTGCGCTGAAGGTCATTTCTCACCTGTAAAAGCGCATCAGGATCCGAAACCCGGTGTTTGATCATAAGTTGCCGGTAGGTCGAAATCCTGCTTTGAATTCTTTCCAGCTCTTTTGGCTCAAATTGTATTTTCGTTTCAGCAGTTTCTAAATCGGAAGTAATATCTTTAATTTCCACCAAACTCGATTCCATGCGTTCTGCAAGTTGATGCATATCAGGCAAATATCTGCCAGCTTTAAGCAGATGTATTTTCGTATCGCGAAGCATCTGTATTACATTTACATCTGCTCTGTTTAGCAATTCGACACTTGTAAAAAGGCTCAATCTTATCTCTTCGGCATGACTTAATGTCTCAGCTTTTTGATTCAATTCTCCAAATTCGCCCTGCTGCAATTTTACCTTTACCAACTCGTCGAGCTGAAACTGTATTAGTTCTAGTTCAGTCTGGGTATCCGAAGCCAGGTTTTTAAGCTGTTGCAATTCAAACTTACATTGCTGCCATTTTTCATAGGTAGATACATACTCTTTTAGTTGTAAGTCGTTGTTAGCCAAGCCATCAAGGATACTTAACTGAAACGCTGACTCTGACAAATGCAAAGAATCGTGTTGAGAATGAATGTCTACAAGTTGTTCTCCTAAAGCTTTAAGGATTAGCAGATTGACCGGACTGTCGTTGATAAAGGCACGTGATTTGCCACTGACACTTATTTCACGAGTCAGTATGCATTCTGAGTCATAATCCAATTCGTTTTCACTGAAAAAGGCTTGAAGGGGAAGATTTGTGATGTCGAAAACTGCTTCTACGAGACATTTCGAGTTTTTATCATGAAGCACGTTGGAATCTGCGCGCGCCCCTAAAACGAGCCCTAAAGCACCAAGCAAAATTGATTTCCCAGCTCCGGTTTCGCCAGTAATCACAGTAAAACCCGACTTGAATTCTATTTCAAGGTGTTCGATGAGGGCATAATTTGTGATTCGCAGTCGGCGCAACATAAAAGTTCAGGCTTTTGCGCAAAAGTAATTATTCTTGAACCATTGTCCTAATTGGCAAGGATTTTTTCGTACTTGGAAGCATTGGCAGGATCAACCTCCCGCATAATATTTGCGACTTTGGTTTTTTCCTGTGGACTGCCTTTTGAGAAAATATTAATAATTTCATCCCGCTTGGCATCTGTTAGCAACTGTAAAAAGAATAAATCAGAGCGTGATTTCTTGGCTTGTTCTAAGTAGGATAGCGATGCAGCGATTGCAGCCCTTCCTTCATCCTGATTGTCCGACATAACGTCAAGACCCTGACGGTGATATTCGTAGAGAAATTGACGCAGCATTCTGTAGGATGGATTTCTTAGGTTTTCAACCAGCCAGTAGCGGTTTCTGTTCCCATCGAAGGCTTTCCATCCCCGCTCGTTTGCGTTCTGAGCACTGTTAACGATATTTTCGGCAGCTGTATAGAATGAATCTCCACCATTGGGTGAGAAACTGTCAAAATCCAATCCCAGCATTATATACGCATAGTAGGCAAATACTGCTGTCAGATTTGAGTTGAACGAGTTCTCAGAAAACTCCAGAGGTTGTGATTCCAGGTATTTGAATTGAACATTCTCATCAATAAAGTTCAATTGCACTGAATTATAGGAAGTTTTATAAATTGGCCTCTGTAAAACAACATTGAGTGTCCCCTTATATTCATCTGATGATAAACGTTCGCGCACAGTGAGCATCATAGTGCACTCAATACGTTCCAGATTTTTTATCGAGGCATTTGTCCATTTGCGGTTATTCATGAATTCATACAAAGCAGATTGCAATGACTCAAAGACACGTCTGTCGGTGCCCTCGATTGTTGGAGCATTAACGCTTATGTTAACAAGAAATTCCTGACTGTATCCTTTGCTGATCAGCAAGATGGCCATAAAAAACATTACAACTACTTTTTTCATTTGCAGCAGAAGATATTAAGTGTGTGTGTATAAACTGTTTTTAGGTCGTCTTATTGTTTGAAATCCCTAAAAGATGAGCCACAGCATCTGATATATCCATAGCAATAGCTTTTTTGGGTTTTAGTGGAATTTCGGTTTGCTGTTCATTTTTGTCAATCAGAGTCACCTTATTGGTGTCGTGTTTGAAGCCTGCACCTGCATCTGACAGCACATTTAGAACAATAAGATCCAGATTTTTCGACCTTAACTTATGTAAAGCATTGGAAGTACCATTGTCTGTTTCAAGTGCAAAGCCTACAAGTAATTGATCTTCAGTTTTTAACTCACCTAACTTTTTGAGGATATCCGTAGTACGTTCCAAAACCAGCGACCACTCGTTTTCATTTTTCTTTATCTTGAAATCCGAAGCTTTTTTAGGTTTGTAGTCGGCAACGGCAGCACTCATTATTGCTATATGACAATCCTGAAAATGAAATAAGCACTGATCCAGCATTTCTTCGGCACTGGTAACAGGATATACCATGATATTGCTGTGAGTTGCTGTCAAATCGGTTGGTCCGAGAACTAAGTGAACATCAGCACCTTGTTCAGCAAAAACCCTTGCCATTGCTATACCCATCTTACCCGAACTATGATTGCCTATAAACCTGACCGGATCAATTGCTTCAAACGTAGGGCCAGCCGAAATCAGAACTTTTTTTCCTGAAAACCTCTGGTGAGTTTTAAAATGTTCCTTTATGAGGTTGAAGATTACCTCAGGTTCTTCCATTCGTCCTTCGCCACATAAACCACTGGCAAGCTCACCGCTTGTTGCTGCAATAAGTTGATGGCCTCTTTGCTTCAATAGCTCAATATTGTATTGAGTGGCTGGATGCTTATACATGTCAAGATCCATTGCCGGAGCAAGCATAACATAACAACGGGCTGAAAGATATACGGTTAAAAGGTAATTATCAGCTATTCCCTGCGCGATTTTTGCAAGGGTATTTGCTGTTACGGGGGCAATAATAAATACGTCTGCCCAAAGTCCTAAATCAACATGACTATTCCATGCACCGGTTTCCTTATCAAAAAATCCTATATGAACGGGATGTCCTGAGAGGGTTGCGAGGGTAAGGGGAGTAACAAAGTCCAAAGCAGCAGGAGTGAGAATCACCTGAACATCAGCACCGGCCTTTTTTAAAAGGCGAATCAAAAGCGGAATTTTATAAGCAGCAATTCCACCTGTGATTCCTATCAGGATTTTCTTTCCATGCAGCATGGGGTTGGGTGTTAATTAAAAATCGCTGTTCTCCTTGTGGGGGTTACGATAATAAATCTGATCGTTGAGAAACTCATGAACAGCGATAAGTGTTGGCTTTGGCAATTTTTCGTAAAACTTAGCCAGCTCAATCTGTTCGCGGTTCTCGAAAATTTCTTCTAAATTGTCGGATGAAGAGCTGAATTCGGAAATTTTCTTCCCTAACTCCTCTTTCAATTCAGTTGAAATCTGATTGGCACGTTTGGATAAAATGGCTACCGTCTCATAAATATTACCTGTTCCTTTATAAAACTGGTCTTTCTGACGGGTAACAGCAGTGTTCTCCGTTTTGATTTTCTTAAAATCCATATTGAATGCGGGTTAATTGACAATTTTTTTTCTGGCCTTTTCGTGAATAGGCTCAAGAGCTTTTATATACTGACTTTCAGGGTATTGAAATCGAAGGTTATTGTATGACTCAACAGCTGCTTCGTAGCGTTCGCGCTGCTTTTCGGGAATGCTTTTTTCAGCGTATTCGTAATTGGCGAGCACCATATTTTGAAACACTTCTTCACCACGATCTGTGTCTGGAAAGCGCTTTAGCAGATTCTGGAATGAAGTGATAGCAGCTTGATAATCACGCATCCTGAAATACAACAATGCGATGTTGTAATCTTTTTCTTCCAGCTTTGCCCGAAGGTCATCAATTAATTTATTGCTCTCTGAAACACGTTCGCTTTTCGGATATTGATCTGCAAATGCTTGTAATTCCTTGATAGCCAAATAGGTGTTTGATTGATCAAGGCTCGGACGTGGTGAATCAAGATAGTAACAATAAGCATTCATAAACATGCATTCCTCTGCTCGTGCCGATGTTGGATAGGTTTGTGCATGCTTTTTAAAATAGAAACTTGCCACAGTGTAATCTTTCAGGTTGTAATAGCAATAAGCCATCCTGTAACTGATTTCTTCACCTTTATTAGTTCCACGGTATGCTGCCTGAAGTAAATCAAAAAGCTCAAGGGAACGCGTGTAATCCTTCTTTTCGTATAAATCCATGGCTGTTTCATACTTTACTTCATTATCGGTGCTCTTGAGCAATTTTTGGTATTTGCTACAAGAACTGACACTGAAAAGCAGGAAAACGACAACCGGGATGAGCAGTTTTTTAATCATGGCGCAAAATTACATATTTTTTGTGTTGGCGCAAACGCTTTGAGTATGTTTTTATTATCGCAATAAATGCTAAAAATTCATAAGATCAATGAAGTCGCAACTAGTTTCTTTTAAACACATATAGCGCTTTTGCGATACATTTTATTACTTTTGCACCTTTAATAATACAGTATTAGTTTATGGATGTTTTTGATAAATGTACCATTAATATGGGTCCTCTTGGTCAGTATGCTGATCAGACAGAGGGATATTTTATGTTTCCCAAGCTCGAAGGTGATATCAGTAATCGTATGATTTTCAGAGGAAAGGAACGTTTAATCTGGAGTCTTAACAACTATCTTGGGTTGGCCAACCATCCAGCTGTTCGGAAAGCTGACGCTGATGCAGCTGCTCAGTTCGGGATGGCCTATCCTATGGGAGCCCGCATGATGTCGGGACAAAGTAATTATCATGAGCAACTTGAGCGTGAACTTGCTGCTTTTGTTGGTCGTGAGTCGGCCTATCTACTTAACTATGGTTATCAGGGAATGGTTTCCGTAATTAACTCAATGGTTGACCGTAAGGATGTAATCGTTTATGATTCTGAAGCTCATGCATGTATCATTGATGGCATGCGTTTACACTTTGGAAAACGTTTTGTATATCCTCACAACAATATCGAAAATCTTGAAATACAATTACGTCGTGCCAAAAGGATGACCGACGAAACCGGCGGAGGTATTTTAGTTATCACCGAGGGTGTATACGGTATGTCGGGTGACCTTGGAAAATTACAGGAAATTGTTGCTTTGAAAGCTAAATATCCATTCCGTTTACTTGTTGACGATGCTCACGGATTTGGAACGATGGGAGCTACCGGCGCAGGTACTGATGAACATTTTGGCGTCCAGAAAGATGTTGATCTGTATTTCGGAACTTTTGCTAAATCGATGGCAGGAATTGGTGGCTTCATTGCTGGTGAAAAAAAAGTGATAAAGTACCTTATGTATAATATGCGTTCACAGATTTTTGCCAAATCATTACCAATGCCTATGGTAATTGGGGCTCTCAAACGTTTGGATATGATTCGTACAGAGCCTGAACACCGTGAGAAATTATGGACTATTGTTCATGCACTTCAAAGTGGACTTAAAGAAGCAGGTCTGGATATTGGGAACACCGAATCACCTGTTACACCGGTAATGCTCAATGGTACTGTAGGTGAAGCCACACAAATTACCTTTGACCTAAGGGAGAACTACAATATCTTTTGCTCAATTGTTTCATATCCAGTTGTGCCAAAAGGTATTATTCTGCTACGTCTCATTCCTACTGCGGTACACACATTGGAAGATGTAAAATATACCATCAAAGCCTTTATTGAAGTCAAGGAAAAGCTCGATAACAAGGCTTATTCGGAACAGATGGCTGAGATATAAATTAATTTTCTAAGGGCCTGTCCGGTTAGGACAGGCTTTTTTTGTACCTTGCTGAAGTAAAAAGAATAAAATGTCAGGTTTAACACGAGAAAATTTCTGGATTATTACAATTAACTCCCTCGCATCTTTTGTGCTGGCTTACTTGTTTATTTTTTATACTAACCAACTTAGTTTTGTATTGACGGCAGGAATGTTCGATTATTCACTTACGGTTGATTATGCCAGTTACTTTTTCCATATCGAACCCTATCAATGGACACATGATGCGGTTTTTTTAATTTTCTCGTCTGGTTACATTTTGACATTCATATTTGGACTCTTTTCATTGCTTGCCTTTTTTAATTTGATAGGAGAAGCAATACCGGTGAAAGTTTTCTTTTTTTGGATGGTTCTTCACAGCAGCAATTTCGTCTTTGGGGGACTATTATTAGGAAATCTTCTCACTGAAGGAATCGGTCATGTTTTTAACTGGATGTACTTATTGGATACTCCACGTATGATTATTTCAATTATCGGATTCTTTGGGCTGCTGATTACGGCTCTTTTCTCTGCCAGAATGGTTGTTGTTTCGTCAGATGCCTACTTTACAAAGTTTAACGAAAAAATTGCACCTTTCTTTATTACAGCTCAAGTGATAGTCCCTTACCTTATTGGCTCTGTAATAATCTATTTATATTTTTATCCGAAGAACATGTTTCACGAACGTTATGGATGGATTGTTCTTGGAGTAATGTTGTTAATTTTTTTCCTCCGTTCGAGATTTTCTGATGACTTACTCTTCGAAGAAGATGATAGCAGACAGATTCGTCCTATGCGTGGACTTGTTTGGTTTACTGTAATTACCTTAATTGCAACTAGGATTTTATTTAATAATGGATTTACAATCAATTGGTAACAAGTAAATTAATAAAAAAAGCCGGCACTCAATCGGGAGCCGGCTTTTTTTTATTTTTATGGATTATTCATCTGGCATATCATGTGTAAGATTTTTTTCGCGAATGCCTACCATTTCTTCAAGCATATCTGTCGTCACTGATTTTGGTCTTTCCAATGGATACAGCAGCGCGCGATCCCATATAAGATTAGCAAGAATACCAATTGATCTGCCAATTCCAAACAAAACAGTATAGAAGTCATATTCTGTGACTCCGTAATGCCATTGGATTACGCCCGACTGAGCGTCCACATTAGGCCATGGGTTTTTCGCTTTGCCTTGTTCCTGCAAAATAGGTGGAACGACTTTGTAAAGCAAATCAACATATTTGAAAATTGGATCTTCGGTAAGATGTTTCAAACTAAACTCACGCTGAACCATATATCTTGGGTCGGTTTTACGTAAAACAGCATGACCAAATCCAGGTATTACCTGTCCGCTATGCAACGTATCCCAAACATATTGACGCATTTCATCTTCGGTTGGAATTTGTCCACCCATTTTGTCCATCAAATCCTGTAACCAACGCAAAACTTCCTGATTTGCTAAGCCGTGTAATGGACCTGCAAGTCCGTTGATCATGGCAGATGTAGATAGATAAACATCAGATAATGAGCTTCCTACAAGGTGCGCGGTGTGTGCACTAACGTTGCCGCTTTCGTGGTCAGCATGAATAATAAAATGCATTCTTGCAACATCATCATAAGGCTTTTGTTTACCCATCATATGTGCAAAGTTGGCTCCGAAATCCAAATCAGGGTTGCCAACGATTCGTTTGCCATCACGGTATAACTTTGCATAGATATATGAACCAATTTCAGGTAATTTGGCAAGCAGATTAAGTGAGTCTTCATACATCGGATCCCAATAATCCATTTTGTTTATACCTGCTTTGTATTTCTTTGCGAAAAACGATTCTCTAGCCATAGCAAGAATTGCTGAAGAAAACATTGCCATCGGATGACTGCAGCATGGCCAGGCGTCAATAACTTCATAAACATACCTTGGAAGAATTCTGCGTTTTGAAAACTCATCAACAAGATCTAATACCTGCGATTCGTTTGGAACATCACCGGTGAGCAAAAGATGAAGTAAGCCTTCTACATAAGGCATTTCAGAATTTTTTGGTTTAGGAAGAAGTTCAAACACTTCAGGAAGCGTATATCCTCGATATCTAATGCCTTCTTTTGGATCAAGGTATGAAATGTCGGTTACCAGACATTTAATCCCTCTCATTCCGCCAATGATTTGGTTAACAGATACTTTGTCAACAACAACATTACCATAATCTTCGAGTAACGTTTTTGTGCGTGGACGCCATTCGTGAATCTTGTCCTTTAAAATACTTTTCAGGTTTGACATATAAAATTTATTTAAATTATTAGCGTGACAAGTGGTTTTTTAACTCTTGATTTATTGCTTCCAGAAAATCTTCTGTATAAAGATAGTGCTCAGTTTTAAGGTTGTTGCCATGAACCAGCATCGCCAGATCTTTGGTCATCTTACCCGATTCAACGGTTGAGATACAAGCTGATTCAAGAATATTGGTGAAGTGTAAAAGCGCTTCGTTGTTGTCAAGTTTTGCACGATGAGCTAAGCCGCGCGTCCATGCAAAAATACTTGCAACTGGATTTGTTGAAGTTGGATTTCCTTTCTGATGCTCCCTGAAATGCCTTGTCACAGTTCCATGGGCAGCTTCTGCTTCTACAGTTTTTCCGTCAGGAGTAATCAAAACTGAAGTCATAAGTCCCAATGAACCAAATCCTTGTGCAAGTGTGTCCGACTGCACGTCACCATCATAATTCTTACACGCCCAAACAAATTTCCCACTCCATTTAAGTGCAGCAGCAACCATATCATCAATGAGGCGATGCTCGTAAACAATGCCCTTAGCTTTAAACTGCTCTGCATAATGGTTTTTATAAACCTCTTCAAAAATATCTTTGAAACGGCCATCATATTTTTTTAAGATAGTATTCTTGGTCGAGAGATAAAGAGGCCATCCTTTTTGAAGAGCCATATTGAAGCAGGAATGTGCAAATCCGGTAATTGAAGGATCTGTATTGTACATTGCAAGGGCAACTCCATCATCCTGAAAGTTATACACCTCAAAATGCTGCACATTACCACCATCTTCCGGTGTGAATGTGATGGTAAGCTTTCCCTTTCCCTTGGTGACAAAATCAGTAGCGCGATACTGATCACCAAAAGCGTGACGACCGATCACTATTGGGTATTTCCAGCCAGGAACAAGACGTGGGATATTGTGGATAATTATTGGCTCTCTGAAAACTGTTCCGTCAAGAATGTTGCGGATAGTTCCATTGGGTGATTTATACATTTCTTGTAACCCAAATTCTTTCACTCTGTTTTCGTCGGGAGTAATTGTGGCACATTTAATACCGACATTGTACTTTAATATTGCTTTGGCGGCATCTACAGTTACCTGATCTTTTGTCGCGTCTCTGTGTTCCATGCCCAAATCATAATACTTAATGTCAAGGTCAAGGTAGGGCAGGATAAGTTTCTCTTTGATGAATTTCCAGATGACACGCGTCATTTCATCACCATCGAGCTCCACTACAGGATTGGCAACTTTGATTTTCGTCATGTTTTAAAAGGTTTAAATGTTTAAAAGTATATACGTTGATGCTTACATAATTCAAACGCTAAAAATACAAAAATCTTTTAATCCTGATTCCGCAATCGTTTCCAATCTGTTATTTTTTCTTTTGTATAAATAACAAGTTTAGCAATAGATATAAAATGTCTTTTTAATAAAGTGATGAAAATCATCAATGCTGAAATTTCTCGCAAATAACCAATTGATAATGTGATGAATAATAATCCATATTTAGGGGTATTTCATTTTTAGAAGAATGTAAAATGTGTCTTATGTGCGTTATCAAAAAAAATAATTATGCCTAAAGCTAAAATTTCAGGTATCTTAGCTTTAGAAATGTAACCATTTTGATAGAATTGCGTCTTTAGTTTATTCTTACAAATGAAATTATATGGAAAATAACTATGAGCCCTGGCGTCGTAGCCGGAATAAAGTGATCGCAGGTGTCTGCGGCGGTATTGCTGAAAAATTCAAAATCGATCCTGTTGTAGTGAGGTTGATTTTTGTGCTGCTGCTGATTTTTGGCGGCGGCGGATTTTTGGTATATATTATACTTTGGATTGTGCTTCCTGAAGCTCCCTGGGTAATGCCCGGACAAACTGAAACTTATGACAAAGGTGCAACTGCTGAACCTGTTATGGACACTAGTGATCCAGTGAATCCTGAGAAAGCGCAGCAAGCTTCACGTACCCAGTTAGTATTGGGTTTGATAATGATTGGTGTGGGCGGACTTTTTTTAGTAGCCGCTTTTATCCCAAGTTTTAATGTACATGATTTGTGGCCTCTTGCGTTGATCGTTTTTGGCCTGTTTTTATTAAAACCAGCAAAATTTAATTAAGTCATAACAGTATGAAACATTCAAATATTTTTTGGGGAACACTGCTTGTAAGTGTTGGATTTCTTTTGCTTTTCGATCGTCTCGGTATGCTTTCTTTTGATTGGTGGGCTTTTGGGAAATTATGGCCTTTCCTTATCATTCTTTGGGGTGTTTCTATTTTACCAGTTCAGGGAATCATTAAAATTATCCTTGCGTTGGTTGTAGCGGCAGGAAGTATATTTATGTATTCTCAGAATGCAGAGCCAAGGGAGCATCGGAAAAATTACAGTTTTCATTTCGATGATGAGGACGAATATAATGATACCACCACCTACAGGGATGAGCGCATTGATCAATCGTTCAACGAACCGTATAATCCTGAGATAACGAAGGCCAGATTGGAAATGGATGCTGGTGCGGGCTCCTTTGTCTTGCAAGGATCAACAGGGGAACTCATCTTTGCTGAAAACAAAGGCTTTGGGAATCAGTTCAACTTTAAGGTTGAGGCCATGGATGGTGAGGCAAAAATTCTTGTTAAACAACAGTCAGATATTAAGTTAGGAAAAAATCAGGGCAACAAGTTTAACCTGATGCTTAATACGCAGCCGGTTTGGGAATTTGATTTTGATATCGGTGCTGCAGAATTCGATTTCGATCTCTCGAACCATAAAGTCAGCAAATTGGATATAGATGGCGGAGCTGCCTCTATTGAACTGAAAATTGGTGAATTAATACCTGAAACTGATATTAGCATTGATGCAGGAGCTTCTTCAATAGAAATTCGCATTCCTGCAGAAGCTGGCTGTCGTATTTTGGGCACAACGGTTCTGTCAAGTAGAAACCTCGACGGATTTGATAAAATTGATAAAGGCCATTATGAAACTGCCAATTTCGCCAACGCCACTCAAAAAATTCGTATTCGGGTTGATGCAGCAGTTTCCAGTTTTTCAGTAATCAGGGAAGAATGATATAACTATCAATTAACCAGCTACTTTGAAAACAGTTGAATTCCGCTTTAAGGCTTTCGATCGAATCATTGTTACATAATGTGTCGAGCGTTTTAATTCGTTCAGTATTTCAACAGCCTTGTCAAAATTGCCTTTTAGTCGATATAGCTCTGCAAGATATACTTTATCAACTTCTTTGTCCTGCGCTGACCGAAGGATATCAATAATACGCTTGATGTTGGACTTGTATGACTGTGTGTATTTTAAGAAGTAAAAACTCTCTATAAGCCGGTGATTACGTTCATGCCTCCATGTGCCATAGCTGATTTTTCCTTTCAGGAAATCAAGAAAGGTAAAGGAGTAGTTCCTCCTGATGAGGTCGTTATAGGCCCAAAGTAAGGATTTTCTTAAATATATTTCCTGTTTTGAGTTGAGTGGCCTAAGGTATGTCAGCAGTTGAGTGAAATGTTGAATTAGTGCAATTTTCCCTTGACTCCTGTTAGGGTTTGCACCAAACAAATACCACGAGCTATAAGGGTATATTGCGACCTTGTTTGCTCGTTCATTAGTAATATGGCCCGAAACTGCTACAGATGTGGTTTCATCCTTCCAAAATATATGACTGCATGATGGACATTGCACTATTAATTGGGGTTCGGAAAGTAGCTCATCACAAATCATTTTACCATCTGAATACAATTCGGTGCAGTTTATTCCCAGACTTTCGTGAATTTTTCCTGAAAGAATAGCATCACAAACCGGACATTTAATATAAAACTTTTGAAGCGAATTCATCTGGATATGATTATTGATGGCAAAAGTAGCTATTTAACCATAGCTGCGACTAAAGCTGTAAAGTGATTTCTTTGATTTTTTATGATGCATGAAATCAGGTTATTCATTTGTATTTCTTAATATTAATTTCATTTTCTTCATGAAAATCTCATTTTAGGCTTCATGAATTATTCGTAATTATTATTTTTTTATCAACACTAATTGTTTAACATACAAATTGTTACAAAATAATTGCTCGTTTTTTTATAATAGTCATATCTCTGAATGAAAAAAGATTCTAATTTTACCGCCTCAAACACAGAAGTAATGCACACTGCAACCTCTTTTTACTTTTATTATTTTTATTTTGGACCTCGTGTCAAAAGGGTAGGGTATGCATAGTTAACAGAAAAAAATTGCGATAATCCTGCCCTTAAGGCGGGATTTTTTTTTAAAACAAATTGACATTGAAAAAAAAGAAAGTATTGATACAGGGAATTGAGGGTTCGAATCATCATCTGGCTGCTCTCGCTTATTTTGCTGAAGAAGCTATAGAAGTTGAAGCTTGCAATAGTTTTAGGGAGCTTTTTGCCCGTCTGAATTCAAGCAGTGAATTTGTGGGTCTTGTGGCAATGGAAAATACGCTGGCTGGTAGCCTGCTTGGAAATTATACCTTATTGCGACAATCGGGCAAACGTGTTTTGGGTGAATATAAGATGCGGATTAGTCATCAGTTGCTAGCTTTACCCGGACAGCAAGTGACAGATCTTCAAGAAGTTCATTCTCACCCAATGGCTCTGGCACAATGTGAGGATTTTTTACTTCAGCATCCATTTATTCGACTCGTTGAAAGTGAAGATACCGCTTTGAGTGCAAAAATCATCCAGCAACAGCAAATTAAAGGAAGAGCTGCTATTGCTTCGATGCTGGCAGGTGAGTTATTTGGATTGGAGTTAATGGCAGAGAATATTGAAACTAACCCACATAACTTTACACGCTTTCTGGTAGTTGGAAATGAAGATGTTCCATCTTTTAACTTGCCAGAGGAAGGTAGGAGTCTGGATAAATCTTCACTCGTTTTCTCATTGCCTCATGAATCGGGTAGTCTATCTAAAATATTGAGCATGCTATCGTATTTTAGTCTGAACCTCACGAAGATCCAGTCCTTACCTGTGGTTGGGAGAGAGTGGGAATACTTGTTTTATGTTGATTTCACCTTTTCCGATTATGCATTATACAATGCAGCACTCGAAGCTATTAAACCATTTTGCCAAAACCTTCAGGTTTTAGGTGAATACCAAACTCACGAAAGCAGGATTCAACAAGCAATCACATCAGAAAGTCAATCATCATACCTTCATGAAAAACGAGCATAATTTGCAAATTCAGGCAGCCAACCGCACGACTCTTGTTGATGAATACTATTTCTCGACAAAACTTCAGGAAATACAGCAGATGCGCCAAAGTGGAAAAGATATAATAAATCTTGGGATTGGAAGTCCTGATCAAGCACCACATCCCGAAGTTATAAAAAGTTTGGAGCATTCAGCCTGGCAAAATGAAAACCACGGTTATCAGAGTTATAAGGGTACTGATGCCTTGCGTGATGCTTTTGCATCATGGTATTTCAGGTACTTTGGAGTCGTTTTGAACCCTGGAAATGAGATTCTGCCCTTAATGGGATCTAAGGAAGGTATCATGCATATCTCCATGGCTTTTCTTGATCCAGGGGATGAAGTACTGATTCCTAATCCGGGATATCCTACCTATTGGTCAGTGACAAAAATTGTCGGGGCTACTCCTGTTTATTATGAATTGGATGCGTCACTAAATTGGCTACCTGATCTTGATACTTTAGAACAATCAGATCTGTCAAAGGTGAAACTAATGTGGATCAATTACCCGCATATGCCAAGTGGTGCAACTGCAACAAGAGAGTTCTTCGAGGCAGTAATTGCTTTTGGAAAACGTCATAACATATTGATATGCAATGACAATCCATATGCATTTATTTTAAATGCAGCTCCAATGAGTTTGCTTTCTGTAGATGGAAGTAAAGAAATTGCATTGGAACTTAATTCACTCAGTAAGTCACATAATATGCCCGGATGGCGGATGGGAATGGTGGCAGGTCATTCGCATTATATCCAGCAAATATTAAAAATTAAGAGTAATATGGATTCAGGTATGTTTCGCCCTTTGCAGGATGCCGCTGTCACAGCATTGCAATTGAACGAAGAATGGTATCAGCATATCAATAAGACGTATCTGGAACGCAAAATAATCGTTCATCAATTATTTGATGCATTAAAATGCTCGTATCAGGTACCTCAGAGTGGCTTGTTTGTTTGGGCAAAAGTTCCTGATGATATTCTGAGTGCAGTTGAACTTGCCGACACCTTATTATATAACACACATATTTTTGTAACACCTGGTTTTATTTTCGGCAGCAAAGGAGACAGATACCTTAGAATTTCGCTTTGTGCAGATAAATCCCGTTTGGAGCAAGCTTTAGAACGTATTAATAATCAACTAAAAAACTAAATAGCATGAAAAACATTGAAGTGAAACCATGGGCATTGCAAGGCTTTGACATGAAAAAGCCAATCATTATTGCAGGACCATGCAGTGCTGAGACTGAAGAACAAACATTAACAACAGCGCGGCAATTGGCGGCTCAGGGCATTAAACTTTTCAGGGCAGGTATCTGGAAGCCCAGAACAAGGCCAGGAGCTTTCGAAGGTGTTGGAACGGCCGGCCTTCCATGGCTTCAGAAAGTTAAAAAAGAAACAGGTATGTTTGTTGGTACGGAAGTGGCAAGTGCACAGCACGTGTTTGAAGCACTTAAATATGGTATTGACATCATTTGGGTTGGAGCGCGAACTACAGCCAACCCTTTTGCTGTTCAGGAAATTGCCGATGCCTTGAAAGGTGCTGATATACCGGTGCTTGTAAAAAATCCTATCAATCCCGATATTGATTTATGGATAGGTGCAATTGAGCGAATCAGTCAGGCTGGAATCACACAGTTGGCAGCTATTCATCGGGGATTTAGTACCTATGCACAGACAGAATACAGGAATCATCCCCAATGGCTTATACCCATGGAATTGCGCAGAAGGATGCCACAGATTCCAATTATTACGGATCCCAGTCATATCTCCGGAAAAAGAAGTTTGCTCCAGGAAGTTAGTCAGCAAGCAATGGACCTTAACTTCGATGGACTGATTATTGAATCACATTGTAATCCTGATAAAGCATGGAGCGATGCGAAACAGCAGATAAATCCGGAGGAACTTCAAATGCTGCTGAAATCACTAACTTACCGAAATCCATCCATTGCAAACGTACCGCGTACCCTGCTCGATGATTTACGTACCAGGATTGATGACATTGATAATCAACTTATTGACTTACTTCGTGATCGTATGAATATTTCACGTCAGATTGGTGTTTACAAGCAGGAAAACAATATAACCATTTTGCAATCGCGCAGGTACAATGAAATTATACGGGACCGAAACGAGAAGGCAGAGAAGAAAGGTCTTAATCCTGAATTTGTTAGCAGGGTATTTGAGTCAATACATGAAGAGTCGGTTCTGCAGCAAAGTATCGTGATGAATAAAAAACAAGTTAATCACTAATCCGGATTCTCTGATATGAAAATTCTAATACTTGGAGCAGGAAAGATGGGTGTTTGGTTGAGCGATGCACTCTGTCTGCAGCATGAGGTAGCCGTTTTCGACAGGGATATCACACGGCTTCGTTATGTTTTAAATACCATACGGCTTACAAAACTGGAAGAAATTACAGATTTTGAACCCGAACTGTTAATCAACGCTGTAAACCTACAACACACACAGAAAGCTTTTGAAGATGTTGAAGCTTTCTTGCCAGAAAAGTGTATTATAGCTGATATCGCCTCGGTAAAAAATGGCCTTAAAAAATATTATTCCGGTTTGAGCCGACCTTTTGTTTCGGTTCATCCCATGTTTGGACCAACTTTTGCCAGCTTAAATAACCTTTCAAATCATCATGCAATAATTATCAGCGAATCGTGTGAGAGTGGGAAACATTTTTTCAAAAGTTTTTTTACAAGTTTAGGGGTTCATTTGCACGATTATACCTTTGAGGAACATGATCAGACAATAGCTTACTCTTTGTCAGTTCCTTTCGCCTCTACACTTGTTTTTGGGGCTAATATGAAACATCAGAAGGCACCCGGAACGACTTTTGAGAAACATCTGAACATAGCACGAGGCTTGTTGTCGGAAGACGATCATCTGCTGGCTGAAATTTTATTTAATAAGTACACTGCTCCTCAACTCAAGCAAATTCATTCCTCGCTAGCGGCATTAATTACGATTGTAGAACAGAGAGATACGGCTGAGATGCAGGCTTTTTTGCAACAGGTTAGACTTAATCTTTCAGAAGGATAAGTATCTCTTTATTATTGATCTTTAGAAATTTAGAAGCATATCGCAGATGTTTTTATTTTTTGGATAGCTTTCCCATAGTTTAGAATCATTCTGTTTTAACGCAATCGATTGTGGTGTTGAGGTAGTTTGTTATTTTTGTAACATTCAATTACAACGAACGCAACGTATTATAATGTGTTATGGAAAAATTATTACTGCTTGGAGATGAAGCAATTGCTCAGGCAGCTATAGATGCCGGAATGTCAGGTATTTATGCTTACCCGGGCACCCCCTCCACCGAAATTATGGAATATGTTCAGGCATCGCCTGAAGCTAAGATGCACCACATTCGCTCACTATGGTCTGCCAATGAGAAAACGGCCATGGAGACTGCATTAGGGATGTCATATGCTGGTAAAAGAGCCATGGTTTGCATGAAACATGTGGGTCTTAATGTAGCTGCCGATGCCTTCATCAATGCTGCTATTACAGGAGCTAATGGAGGGTTGATTGTGGTTTCTGCCGACGATCCCTCGATGCATTCTTCTCAGAATGAACAAGATTCACGCTTTTATGGCAAATTTGCTCTAATCCCGATTCTTGAACCTGCCAATCAGCAAGAGGCTTATGATATGGTTCATTATGGCTTTCAGCTTTCAGAAGATTTGCATGTGCCTGTTTTGCTTCGAATTACAACAAGACTGGCGCATTCACGCACAGGAATTCAACGATTGGAGCGAAGAGACCAGAATACCTTGAGGCTTCCTTCAAATCTCAAGCAGTTTATCTTGTTGCCTTCAATAGCCAGAAAGCAGTATCGTGAACTCCTAACAAAACAAAGCCATTTTGAGGCTGCATCTGATATCTCAGATTTTAACCGCTATTATGATCATGCGGATAAAAAAACAGGAATTATTGCCTGTGGTTTGGCATTCAATTACTTGATTGAGAATTTTCCGGGACATGTAGTGCCTCATCCTGTACTTAAAATCGGACAATATCCTGTTCCCCGCGATGCTGTGAATCTTTTGTACGAAAGCTGTGAAGAGATTCTCGTGCTGGAAGATGGCTATCCAATCATTGAAGAGCTGTTGAAGGGAATGCTCAACAAGGGTAAAAAAATCAAAGGCAGACTTGACGGTACTTTACCCAGAGATGGCGAACTAAGTCCTGCAATTGTTAGCGAAGCATTGGGAATTCCGCATTTCAGGGGAAATGAAGTTCCTTCAATTGTAAAAAACAGGCCTCCCCGTTTGTGTGATGGTTGTGGGCATAATGATGCTTTTTTGGCTTTAAATGAAGCGTTGGAGATGTATGGAAGGGGACGTGTTTTCAGTGATATCGGTTGTTATACACTCAGTGCGCTAGAACCACTTGAATCTATTAACAGCTGTGTCGATATGGGGGCTTCCATTACGATGGCAATTGGTGCTGCAGATGCTGGTCTTGTTCCTGCTGTTGCTGCAATCGGCGATTCAACTTTTACCCATTCTGGTATTACTGGTTTGTTAGATGCCATCAACAATAATTCTCCTATCACGGTTCTTATACTGGATAATTCAACAACAGGCATGACAGGCGGACAAACATCTTCAGCATACGGAAAAGTAGAAGATATTTGTCGCGGCTTGGGAGTTAGTGATGATCATATCCACATAATTAAGCCACTCAGAAAACATCATGAAGAGAATATGGCGATCATTCAAAAAGAACTGGCTTACAATGGGGTTTCAGTAATAATCCCACGAAGGGAATGTATTCAAACCCTCAATCGAAAAATGCGTCAAAAGGCCAAAGTTAAATCCATGGAAGTGCCTTCATAAGCCACTTTTCTAAATGAAAGTTATTGATTATGAAAAAAGATATCATTCTTGCCGGTGTCGGTGGACAAGGAATTTTAAGCATTGCGGCTTGTATCGGAATGGCTGCATTGGATGAAGGGTTGTTTTTGAAACAGGCCGAAGTTCATGGCATGAGCCAAAGAGGTGGAGCTGTGCAGTCACACTTACGAATTTCATCAGAGGAGATTGCTTCTGATCTCATCCCTGAAGGGAAAGTTGATCTTATCATCGCTGTTGAGCCAATGGAATCGCTGCGATATATTCCAATGTTGCATCCTACAGGATGGATCATTACCAGCATAACACCTTTCAACAATATTCCAGACTATCCGGATATTGAGCTCATTTTGAAAGAAATATGGAAGCAACCTCATTATGTTACACTTGATGCTGATACTGTTGCAAAAGATTGCGGTAGTATTAAAGCAGCCAACATGGTCATTTTGGGTGCAGCATCTCCTTTTTTGGGGTTGAAACCGGGTTCGATTGAAAATGCGATTCGTAAGATCTTTGATGGCAAAGGAGAAGATGTTATTCTACTGAATATTAAAGCATTACAGCACGGAAGAGCATTTGCTCTTAAAAACATGTAAAACAAAATTTACTCTTAAAATTGCACAAAAAGAGACTCAATTGGGTCTTTTTTTGTGTTTTGGGAACTTTTATGAGCATGTGTATCACTAAATTTTTATTTTTGCATATGACGGTTGCTTGTTTTTAATCTTCTTTTACTGTTCGATAACAGTATTTAAATAATTGATTTGATGAGAAATGTTTTCGAAAATCCCTTTTTCAAGATATTAAAGTTTAGCGTTTTTTTAAGTGTCATTTTGTTATCATCGTGCAATTTCAACACCAAAAAGCCAGAAGTAATTACCGAGGAAATACCTGAACCGAACTATCTCTTTGAGATACAAATCGATTCTTTGGAGGTTATTCAGCATCGTATCGGAAAGAATCAGTTTTTGACGGATATTTTAATGCAATACAATGTTGATTATTCAACGATCGAATACCTTGCAAAAAATTATAGGTCAACATTTGATGTGAAGCGCATCAAAGCAGGAAATAATTACTTCATGATGCTTGGCAACGATTCATTAAGGCAGCCACACTATTTCGTTTATGAAATTAGTCCGGCTGACTACGTTGTTTATAGTCTCAGAGACTCTCTTTATGCGTATCGGGGCACTAAACCTGTTGAAACAAAAATTGAATCAGCGCATGGCATTATAACCTCCTCTTTATGGAACGCTATGGTTGGGAATGGCTATGAAACCGACCTTGCCATTAAACTTTCGGATGTTTATGCCTGGACAGTCGACTTTTTTGGCATACAAAAGAATGATCGTTTTGAGGTAATGTATGAGCGTAAGTATATCGATGGCAAGCCAGTAGGTGTTGGTAAAATTATTTCAGCCCGGTTCAACCATTATGGAAAAGATCAGTTTGCATTTTATTTTGAGCAAGATGGAGAGGGCGATTATTTTGATGAAAAAGGTCAAAGCCTTCAGCGGGCATTCTTAAAAGCTCCGTTGAAGTTTAGCAGGATAAGCTCTCATTTTACCAACAGCCGATATCATCCGATTCTTAAATACAGCCGTCCTCATCATGGTGTGGATTATGCTGCTCCGGCTGGTACTCCGGTGTACGCTATTGGTCAGGGGGTTATTACACGTAAGGGATATCAAGGAGGCGGTGCAGGTAACTTCTTGTACATCAAGCATAACAGCGCTTATACAACCGCTTATATGCACTTACAAAAATTCGCACCGGGAATTCGTGAGGGATCAAAAGTTTCTCAAGGTGAACTTATTGGCTATGTTGGAAGTACTGGTTTATCCACAGGAGCTCATCTCGATTTTCGTTTCTTCAAGGGAGGCCAGCCTGTGAATCCACTTACAGTTGAATCACCTCCGGCAAAACCTGTGGAGGAAAAATATATGACTGCTTTCAACACCATCGTTGATGTAAGGCAAAAGGAGTTACGCAAGTTGCTTGAAGAGATTGATTTTGCAAGTGCACAAAAGTCAAATGATTTATCAAAAGTGGATATTTAGTTTGCTTTTATTGAGCTAGTTTGAACTCTTGAAAAACAATATATAAAAAAGAGGCTTTCCTGAATCAGAAAAGCCTCTTTTTATTTGGTGTAACTCAGTGAATTACAATTTGAATTTTTCAGCAAGGTCAACAACTCTGCAGGAATAACCCCACTCATTGTCGTACCATGAAAGAACCTTTACAGTTTTACCCATTACCATCGTTGATTTGGCATCGAAGATTGAAGAGTGAGAATTGTGTACAATGTCGATTGAAACGATTTCATCTTCAGTGTATTCAAGAATTCCTTTCATTGGACCTTCAGCAGCTTCTTTAATAGCAGCATTGATTTCTGCTTTTGTAGCTTCAGTTTTAAGGTTAACAACAAGGTCAACGAGGGAACCTGTTGGTGTGGGAACGCGAACAGCAAGTCCATCAAGCTTTCCGCTCAATTCTGGGATAACCAGGCCGATTGCTTTGGCTGCGCCAGTTGAAGTTGGGATCTGTGATAAGGCAGCTGAACGGGCACGACGTAAATCTTCATGAGGTGCATCAAGGATGACCTGGTCATTGGTGTAGGAGTGAATTGTTGTCATCATTCCGTTTTCAATGCCAAAACGGTCATTTAACACCTTGGCTACAGGAGCAAGACAGTTTGTTGTACAGCTGGCATTTGAAACGCATTGATCAGAATCTTTCAGATCGTTGTCGTTAACACCTAAAACAATCGTAGCATCGATCTGGTCTTTTGAAGGAACGCAAAGGATTACTTTTTTTGCGCCGTTTTTCAAGTGATCACCATATCCACCTTTTGAGCTTTCCTTTGAACGGAAAATGCCTGTTGACTCAACAACAACATCAGGAGCTACTGCCCATTTAATGTTAATCGGACTGCGTTCAGCTGTTACAGGAACACGTTTTCCGTTTACAGTAATTGAGTTTTCATCAAAAGTTACTGTGCCGTTGAAACGACCTTGTGTTGAATCATACTTGAGCAGGTGAGCTAAAACTTTAGTACTTGTGAGGTCGTTGATACCAACGATCTCAATGTTGCTGCGTTCTTCAGCAATCTTGAAAACATTTCTTCCAATACGGCCAAAACCGTTAATGGCGATTTTAATCTTTGACATAATGAATTTTTTTATAAAAGTTTATTTATCGAACCTTGAATCTTCGGATATATCATTAAATTTACCCATCAAAAGTACGAAAAATCGTAACATAAATGAACCAATAATTCATGGACTATGAGTGAACAATTTATCTCTAAAGCATTGGAGGCAAACCTCGCAGAGACCAGATACAGAGATATTTACATACCTGAAGAACATCAGCAATTCATACAGCTATCAGTAAGCTATTTCGGAATAAAAAAACGTGCAAACGATTGCATCACTGAATACCATCATCCGCTTTCGAACCGGAAGTTTGTTATTGAAGAACTTCGTGAAATTCTTATTACTGATTTATGGTTTTATACCAAAGATGAGATTCCGGCAAATGCGTTGCTGATACCTTTGAAAATGCTGGAAAAGATGCTGGGTGAGCGATTACCTGTGCCTCTCACAACAACAATTATCAGGACGATTCTGGAGTTTATCTCACTCCTTATGAAGAAAAACCCGCGACATCAGGAGCTGATACTTCCTGCCATTTCAATTCTCGATAATAATATATCAGTCAATACATTAAGTTACAATCTGTCAACAAAATATCTCGTTAGGTATCTGCCTTCTGTTGCAGCGATTTCAGATTATGAGTCAGAAATTCATCAATTCATCATGAAGGTCTTTAACTCATGTTATGATTTCTGGGAGTCAAGTTCTGCAATAGAATTGTGGATTAAAAAAAACAATCAGATTCTTGACGAAGAAGCGTTGAAATTAGCTGAACAATTGGGTTCAGTATATTTTGAAGAGCTACGGTTACAGCTTGGTTTGTCATTAAAATCAAGTGATCTGCTGAGTAATCTTACTGTTTATGAATCAATTGCTGAGCGTTTCGCAGCATCTGCCGATTTGCTAAATCAGTTCATACACAAATTCCAGTATGTGTTTTACCTTCTTCATCTGCCAGGCATGGACATTATTGGCGAACGGCTGATTTGGAGCTTGGATAAGTTGATACGTCAGACAATGGATGAGCTCAAGGAGGACGAAGTACTGCCTTATGTGGACCTTATCTTTAACCTGGCCGATGAGATGAAGTTAAGTCATACATCTGCAGTGCTTGACTTTTTGCAAACGCTTGGTTTAAAAGTAATTGACATTGATAAGAGTGAACATAAAGAACTCATCAACCATTTTGAAAAGAAACTAATCGGCTTTGGTTTTATAAGCCCGGGGACGGTTTATGTAGATGAGGACTGGCAATTGAGTGTTAATACAAATCATATCAAGAATATAAGAGTTTGGCTTCAGCTGATCGAATCGTCACAATCAGGTATGGAAAAACTTTTAAGTGCTTTGATTGTAAATTTGAGGTTAGGCGGCATCTTTATTAGTGATACAGATCTCTTTCAGCGTGAAATCACAAAAGTTTTAAACTCAAACATTGCCCCATATTACAAGAAAGTAAAACAGCTGACACGGATTTTTCCTGTCTATTTCAACGAAATAGGAGCCGAGGGTGAGATACGTAAGGTAACTACCACAATGGATGAAATATCCGGAAGGCAGGATAAACTTGTACATTTTCTTCGAAAGCAAGTTCATACCGAAAGTAATAATACACTCATCGGGTTGACATTGAAGATTTTTAAGTTTTGGTTTGATGGAAATTTAGATAAGCTGAAGCCATTCCTTCCGCATAATGTCTACAACGCTGTTGATAAAGAAAGTGAATGGTTTGCTCCAATTCACTCCATGCTTAAAGAACTGTGTGTATTAAATCAGTCGGACCCTGAGGGGCTTCTCATGCTGTCGCAAAAGGCTTTTGATAGTTTACTCCATCAGCTTGGCGAAAGTAATCAGCACGATAAGGAGCGCCTCCACGATATCCATAGCCTGTATGCACATTTAAGAGAAAAATACTCTTTTGAATCGGTAAATATCATTCAGTTGCTGCAGCGATATCCTTTCATATCTGAGGTTGAGATCGAGAAACTGGATAAAGCATTGAAAAATAACGATTTTAAACGTTCTCTTCGACTCATCTACTCATTTATGGACCGCCTTCGCAAGATAATTTTTAATCCTGAGGAAAGCGAAAGTTGGGAAAATATCTATCATAAACGCCACATTGCTATAGGCATTCCATCAATGTACGGTGTTTATCGTGAAAACAAATTTGAAGCTCTTGGGCTTACCTTCCGTTTGGAGAAAGTGGCGACACGCTTAATGGAAAAGGTGGTGGAACGCATCAACCTTGATTATATATCTGCTACAACTCTTGAAGAAATTTACGTCATTCTTGATTATTTCAGGGAGGGTTTGGAGTTGGATGGTATTACCAATCAGAGCTTTAATTCAAACCTTCAGATGCTTAAGTACAGCTTAACATCGCGTAGCTTCTCTTTCGATCAGTACATTAATATTTTTCAATTTATTGCTCAGGATATCCGAAGGATCATCATCAAGCATTTTTTAAAATCTTATGAATATCCGCTCAAAGTTGTTGTTCCTCAGTTGTTTGATCCTTCACAAACTTTATCGGAGAAGGAGATGAACCAATTGCTCGTTAAAAAATCGGAAGAGTTTCACAGAGACGTTATTGCTGAAGCTTTTTTAGTTCAACCTCTGGATAATTTCATCTCCAAGATACTTTATTCACTGGGAAATATGTCGGATAAACTTGATAAAAACCTTATCAATGATATTATGACATATAATAATGAGTTGGTAATAAGTCCTTTAGATGAACGAACACCAAAAATGGATAATCAGGTTTTTCTTGGAAGCAAAGCTTATCACTTAAAAAACCTCTACTTGAAAAACTTCCCTGTGCCACCTGGTTTCGTTATTACTTCCGAAGTTTTTAGAAGAAATACAACAATAATGGCTTTAGGGGTTTTGCGCAAAGAGTTGCATGAACTTGTACATAGGCAAATAGCTCGTATTGAACGATTAAGTGGGAAAAAATTTGGAGATCCATCCAACCCGCTAATGTTATCTGTGAGGTCAGGAACTGCTATCTCAATGCCAGGAGCGATGGATACGATTCTTAATGTTGGGTTAAACGACGAACTTGTTGAGAAAATCAGCAACCTGCAAAATTATAGCTGGTCGGTTTGGGATTCATACCGAAGATTGCTTCAAAGTTGGGGTATGGCGCATGGAATCGATCGTGACACTTTCGATAAGGTGATGTCGGATTTTAAAAAGAGGCTGAAAGTTGGCAATAAAGTTGAATTTGAATCTGCTGATATGCGATCTATCGCATTGGCTTACAAGAAAGTGCTCTCCGATAAATTTGTCGATCTTGAGCAGAATTTGTTCAAGCAACTTATGAGTACCATTAACATTGTTTTCGAGTCATGGTCGTCAGAGCGCGCCTACGTTTACCGCAAACATCTACAGATTTCTGATAACTGGGGCACTGCAGTAATAGTACAGCAGATGATTTTTGGCAATCTTCACGATCATAGTGGTACAGGGGTTCTGTTTACACAAAATCCAAAAAGAGGGCGCCCCGGGGTTCATTTATATGGTGATTTCACCTCTCGCAGTCAGGGCGAAGATATTGTTTCAGGACTTGTCAAGCCAATGCCTGTAAGCGAAACTCAGCGTAAACAAGCTGATTTGCAAGGTCCTTCATTGCAGACACAGTATCCTGCAATTTACAAGCGCCTTTTCGATTTGGCCTCCGACCTCACTGAGAATCATGGCTATTCGCCTCAGGAAATCGAGTTTACCTTTGAATCGGAAAATCCTGATGACTTATACATCCTTCAAACCCGTGATCAGGAACTGGATATCAGTCAGGAAACAATGGTTTTTCTGAAATCACCTGATGAAATGGTTCTACTTGGAAGAGGCATTGGAATCGGGGGAGGAGCAATGAATGGTATTGCTGCTTTCGATGAAAAGGATATAGAAATGTTGCGTACAACCTATCCGGATGACCATGTAATACTCATAAGGCCAGATACGGTACCTGATGATATTGGGATGATCTTTGCTTGCGATGGTTTGCTGACCGCGCGTGGTGGTGCTACCTCTCATGCTGCTGTTACAGCTGTCAGGCTTGGAAAAATATGTGTTGTAAACTGTTCAAGCATGTTAGTCGATGAGCAGAATAAATCCAGCGATCTTGATGGCCGAAGGATATACACTGGCGATAAAATTTCCATTGACGGAACATTGGGTAATATTTATTTGGGTCATTATCCTGTTGAGCTAACATCCCGTGAGGAAGGGTATTATTATTAGTCATACTAAATGAACATACTTGGAATCTATAAATATAAGTTTCGAATTCTAACGAACTGATTTAAGTATGTTTAAAAGAATAGTCAAGTCGACTGACTTTTATGAAAGCATGTTTGTTTTACAGTTATCTGTTTTAATATCAAATAGATAGCTCGTAAATCTTTTTTGCATATTCAATTCTGAAAATTGCACTTTATGTTGTAATTTTGCAGACAATGAAGAATATCCGAAATTTCTGTATAATTGCCCATATCGATCACGGTAAAAGCACTTTGGCTGATCGATTATTACAGCAAACACATACCTTGAGCGAGCGCGATCAAAAGGATCAGGTGCTTGATAGCATGGATCTTGAACGCGAAAGAGGAATTACAATAAAAAGTCACGCCATTCAAATGGAATATCCTTTTGAAGGCAAGAACTATATCCTAAATTTAATTGACACTCCCGGACATGTGGACTTTTCATATGAAGTTTCACGATCCATTGCAGCCTGTGAAGGTGCTTTATTAGTAGTTGACGCCACCCAGGGAATTCAGGCACAAACAATTTCGAATTTATATCTTGCTCTGAATCATGATCTTGAAATAATTCCTGTCCTTAACAAAATTGACATGGAAAGTGCTATGCCCGATGAAGTTGAAGATCAGATCATTGATTTAATTGGGTGTGAACGCCAAGATGTGTTAAGGGTAAGTGCAAAAACAGGATTTGGAATCGATGAAGTTTTGGCCGCCATTATTCATCGTGTTCCTGCACCGAAAGGTGATCCTCAGGCGCCACTTCAGGCGTTGATTTTTGATTCTGTCTTTAACTCTTTCAGAGGAATTATAGCCTATTTCAGAATCATGAATGGCACCATGTCATCTAATGACCATGTGAAGTTTATGGCTACCGGAAAAGAATATCACGCAGATGAAATCGGAGTATTGAAATTGAAACAGTTTCCACGGCAGAAGATGTCGGTGGGTGATGTTGGATATATTATTTCTGGGATTAAATCGAGTAAAGAAGTAAAAGTTGGCGATACTATTACTCACGTTGGCAGAGCCAGTCAGGTTGCCATCGATGGGTTTGAAAATGTTAAACCAATGGTATTTGCAGGTATCTACCCTATAGATGCCGATGATTATGAAGAACTGAGAGCGTCAATTGAAAAACTTCAGTTAAACGATGCCTCCCTTGTATTTGAGCCGGAGTCATCAGTTGCTTTAGGTTTTGGATTTCGTTGCGGTTTTCTTGGATTGCTGCATATGGAAATCATTCAGGAGCGTCTCGACAGGGAGTTCGATATGGATGTTATTACAACTGTACCCAATGTCCAGTTCAAGGCATATACCACTTCCGGTGAAATGTTGGAAGTGCATAATCCAAGTGGGTTACCTGATGTAACAAAGTTGGATTACATTGAAGAACCCTACATTATTGCTCAAATTATTTCTAAGTCGGAATACCTTGGTAATATTATGACACTGTGTATTGAGAAACGCGGTGTCATGAAAAATCAGGTTTATCTTACCTCTGATCGTGTTGAAGTTACGTTTGAGATGCCATTGAGTGAGATTGTATTTGATTTTTACGACAAATTAAAATCCATTTCACGTGGGTATGCTTCTTTCGACTACCATATCGAAGGATATCAGCGGGCAAATCTGGTAAAACTTGATATTCTTCTCAACAGTGAGCCTGTTGATGCTTTATCTACATTGATACACAGGGATAATGCATATAATTTTGGCCGAAGGATGTGCGAAAAACTGAAGGAACTCATTCCGCGTCAGCAGTTTGACATTGCAATTCAAGCATCAATCGGCGCTAAGATTATTGCCAGAGAGACAGTGAAAGCCTTAAGAAAAGACGTTACTGCCAAATGTTATGGTGGTGATATTTCGCGTAAAAGGAAACTGTTGGAAAAACAGAAGAAGGGTAAGAAACGTATGCGCCAGGTTGGTAACGTAGAAGTACCGCAATCGGCATTTCTTGCCATTCTCAAGTTGGATTAGCTATACACCGTTGAATGTAAACGCGAGATTGGCAGCAAAATTCCATAATGTAACAATGCCAATTGCTATAATTTTACTCACGTAAAAATTCAGCTTTAACCTGCTTACCAGTAACCATAATATCGTTGTATTAATGGCTAAACCAATTATGGAAATCAGGATAAACTCACCATATTCAAAAGCCACGTTAGGGTTTGTGCTTTGAAAAGTCCATATGCGATTCAAAACATAATTTGTTGAGGCAGCAGTCATAAAACCGGCAGCATTACTTACATATTGCTGCACTTTGAATCTTTCTTTGAGAAGCCAGGTGACGCTGAAATCAACAAAGACACCAGAGAATCCAACTAATCCAAACTTAATAAACTTGGAGAGAAGAATGGTGAAAGCTTGTTGAAGATAAAGTAAATTCAAAATGTAATTGTTTATAGATCAACAATTAATACTAAGTTTTCATCATTTCTTAGCACATCAACATTTACACGTTGGCCGGGCTTAAGTTGTTTAAGACGGTTCATATAATCATAAATGGTTCCTACTGACATACCATTGATACCTGTTATTTTATCGCCTTTTTTCATGCCGGCACGTTCAGCAGGTCCACCTTTAGTTACTCCACCAACACCTAAACCATCAGTACTTGTGCTGGTAAAATCAGGCATGATACCTAAGGTGACTTTAAAACCACGTCGGCCTGTGGTCCGTTCTTTCGGCCCGGCTTCAGTGAACGTAAGTTTTTCAGGTTTGTTTGAGAATTCATTTGTAACAATTTCGACAAAATCAATCACTTCCATCATACCTTCGTAGTTGATTTTGTCAGGGGTATCAGCAGGTGTATGATAATCGGCATGAGCTCCGGTTGAGAAAAATAGAACAGGAACATTTTCGGCATAAAACGAAGCATGATCCGATGCTCCAAAACCCTCAGGAGAAAATGAAAGCTGAAGTTTAGTTTTTACAGATAACTCCTTTAAGATGCCTTCTGTTTCTGCTGATGTACCTGTGCCTCCGATTACTACTGATTTCGCTTCGTTAAGTCGCCCAACCATGTCCAGATTAATCATTGCATTGATTGACTTTGGTTCAAAAGGCATGTGTTTAACAAAATACCTTGATCCCAACAATCCCATTTCTTCAGCTCCAAAAAGCACAAATGCAATAGAGCGTCGATGTTTAATGCCGCTTTTTGCGAACCTTGCAGCTATCTCCATAACAGATGTAACACCGGAAGTATTATCATCAGCACCAACATGAGGAGCGAGTGTGTCAGGGGTACGTGATCCTGAGCCTTCGCCGCCCATACCTAGATGATCGTAATGTGCACCTATTACAATATATTCATCTTTGAGGATCGGGTCGTTGCCCGGCAGGATGCCAATCACATTAAAGGTGGTAACCTCATTGCGTATGAGTTCAGTCTGTGCTTTAATTCTTAAGTTAAGCTTGAGATCAGCAGGACTTACTTTTCGCATTAAAAAAGACTCAAGACTGTCAACAGGCTGATTTGATAGAAGAATATTGGCGTCAAGCCAACTGCGTTTAATATCAATGACCGGAATGCCGGCACTTACAACTGCTCGTTCAAATAATAGCGGAACAAGATCATCTGTTTTGTTATTTTGAACACCTCCTGTAAAAATAACGCCTTTGGCTCCTCTGTCCTTTGCAAACATAACTTTGGTTCTCGCGTCCGAAAATGGAATTAGAACACTGTTATTATTTTGTGGTTCGGGGTCACCTTTCATAAGAAGAACCCATTTATCTTTTACATCCAGATTTTTATAATCATTCCATTTTATTGAATCCGATTCAAAGACAATCCCAAATCCTGCAAAAACCAAATCACCTTCCAGAATTACATTACTACTAAACGAATACAAACTATAATCTTTGTCATAAACAGCACTTTTTTCATTTACTGACAACGAATTATTTTCAGATGCTTCAACAGAAGTCGTTACTTTAAACTCTTGTAAACCATTATTATATGGAAGTTGTAGCCCAAGTTCACCTAAATATTTTTGAATAAAACTGACAGAAGCGCTATCTGACTTTGTTCCGGGATATCGTCCTTGAAGCTCAGGTGAGGCCAAAAAGTATAGGTTATTTTTAACCTTTTGAATGCTGTTTTGTGCATTTAAGGCAGGTGATAGAATAAGAAAAAGGAGAAGTGAGAATATAACAAATCGGTTACGCATAACTTTTTTTTGCAAAAGTAGGTAAATTCGCCGAAGCTGAATAGCTAAGTACTCATTTTGCTTTTTCGAATTGTTGAGCGTTCAATGTAAAACATATCGTTCTCAATTTAGGAAAACAAATCAACAAAGGTTTTGGAATAAATCAATTGTTTGATATTTTTTAAAGTGTTGATTTATAATAGATTGTAATATGTGTAACTTCGGGATTGTGTACTCATTCCAAAACTGAAAAAATATTTCCAAATATTGGAGGTTGTTAAGAACAGGGTTTTTGTATAAAATATTGATTTATAATAAATTAGTATTTTGGCATATTGTTTGTTAAATGTAAAATCAAAAGAGACTTGTTTTGTTTGTTTTTCATAATTGGGCCACCCTCCCGGGTGGCTTTTTTTTGGAAAAGGTTTTATGATCAATGGTTGTTCACTTCCAGGAATTTCTAATCCAATCACTTGTTGCTTTTAACAGCATTTCTTATGAAGAAGAACATCACAAATAAAGGCAAAAAAACGATGAATGGTAATAACCATGCAAGTTGTGTTGAAACGGATGAGTTTGCTGAAACAAATATTGCCCACGTAATAAGCAAAAAGATCACATTAATAGCCGCTTTTAGCCATCTTATAGCCGTTTGGGCATTCTTGTATTGCTTATCTGCATTTTCTTCGGTGATTTTTACAGGATAATTAAAAATCTCCGGATAGCGATTCAGCCAGGTCATTCCAGCTGTCAGAATTAAGGATATTATTGGAACAAAAAGGACTGAGATTTTACTACCATAGGCGTCGGGTTGGCCTTTGAAATTGAAATGTGTAGGAACAGTTTCAGGTAATACTACATACCCATATATAGCCAGTACAAAAGTAAGGAAAAGAAGAACCCAGCCGAAACCTTCAACTGCATAATCAGTTGGTTTTAATGATGTAACAATTTTTATTCTTTTCGACATCTTTCATAAATATGACACAAATGTAAAGTTTGTGGATAAATTATCTGCTCTAACATTGAAAAAACCTAAAGTTTTTAGTCTTTGTTAAATATGAACACTTCAGGTTTTAACAAACCTGGAATTAGTTAACTTTTGGTTCAAATGGTTCCGGTATGATAGTGCCATTATCATAATAAATGATTTTCTCAAGATTTCCATCGATGGAGTAGAACTCTTCCTTTCCATGCTTAAGATTTTTTTCATAATGAATGACTCTTTGTAGCTTGCCATTCGGGTGCCAGGCTTTTTGAATGCCAGAACCCTGAGTAAAAGTAGCCTTGCCAATAACGAAGCCTGATTGGTCGTAAAATAGCCAGTTTCCCTGCATCAAACCATTTTCATACAGCCCATCAATGGCAACTTTACCATTTTCGTAATAGCGTTGATAAACACCATTTAACGTGTCTTTTCGATATGTTTCGATCAGAAGTAAATCGCCATTGATACCATAATGTGATGATATACTGTCAGTAAGGTTGTTTTTGTAAAAGGTAACTTCTTGTTTTATTCCATTTTCGTAATACCTGATTTGAGGGCCATGGAGTTCTCCATTTTGGTATGTAGCTTCCATTTGTTTGACACCGGAGTCGTAAAACCAAACTGAAGTCCCATCTAAAATCTTGTCGTTATTATAGCGTAAAATGGATGTCAGCACACCTTTTTCATCGTATGTTTTTTGCTCGTTAGAGTTACATCCTGATACAATAAAAAAAAGTGATACAATTAATATCAGTATTTTGAATGCTGATGATCTTCGGAAATTACGAATTTTCATGGATAAAAGAAAGCGTTTCGTATGGGGATGGTTGAATAGTTTTCAAACTTATAAATATCCCAATAAATGTTTTCCAAACCACTTTCGGGATTGGGGCGTTTAAAATGGTAATGTGTTTGCAAGAGTTTCATTGGATATTTTTCGAGGCAATCGATGGAGCTGTTTCCATATTGCTTCAGAAATTTGAGAAAATACCAGGCAATATCAAATCCTTCGAAAGAATATTGGTCGGGATCTGTATTGTAAGTTGTGCGGTAATGCTGAATAAATGCAGTGGTATTCATCGCATCATAGCCAATATAACCATCATTAAGAAAGTGAGCATCTAAACGCAAAAGACTCTCGTTAAATAAGTTATCAAAGTCAGCCCAGGAGGGTAGGCAAATAAGTTTGACAGGAAGATTTTCTGTAAGTTGATTTAGTTTATTTAGAAACTCCATTGCAAAAACCCGATCTTCTCCATAGGCAATCACAATATTGTCGCGGGCAATAGAAGCGTTTCTTTTAAAACTACGAAGGCTATCCTGTTGGTAGGAAAGCAGCGTAATTTCATTGTTGAAGGTAGTTTCATCAGATTCATTCATTTGTAACTGACTAATATCGATCCATTTTCCTTCGACATTGGAACTGAGAGAAAGATCACTATTCATACGAAGGCGACGTGATAAATCAGCATTTGAGATTTTCACTTCAGCGGGAAGTTTTTGCTGCAACACTTCTTTAAGAACCTGAACCTCTTTCGAGTTTTTATATGCATGAGAACTATAAATGAATACCTTAGCATCCGCATACCTGTTTTCTATGAGAGCAGCTACTTGTTCAAATTGCTCAGTCGGGTCGGGTTTAACTTTAATTACGAAGGGATTTTGCTCGATAATTTCGCGCCTTTGCGACATTGGATTGACAATCATGATGCCGTGATTCAAAGCGAAATCGGCCATTTTATTAAATGGCTGGCTGAAAAAGGGACCGACGATGAGATCTGCTTTCATGAGCCATGGATCGTCGATAATAGCATCCAGCTTTGTTACAGACTGATCAATATCATATACCTTTATTTCTGCCCGAAGACCAACACTCTTTGCCAATGAATCGGCCGCTAACATAAATCCTTTATAGAAAGGAAGAAAACGTAAAGGAAGTAACCTGTTTTCATCATTTCCGGTTTGAGACTTTATTACAGGTACTTTTTCCAGATACAGAGGTAGCATCAATGCCACCTTGAAAGTTTTGTTTGGGTCAGGAGTATCAGCAATGCAGTTATTTGTAATAGAGGTAGATGTTTCGCCTTCATCCAAAAGGGCTGGCGCTGATTCTTTTTCTTTTTGTACAGGTTTCTGATCCGGCCATACTGGCTGGGTTCCGGTTGTTTTTTGTAAAGGAATTCTAACTTTCTGATTGGTAAATACTTCTTCTCCTAACGAAGGATTATAGGCCATCAAATCCTCTTTGGTGATGCCATAGTCTTTGGCAAGATTTCTGGCTTTTTGACGATTTTCAACTTTATGAATTAGAAACGAATCAACTATTTTTTTTTTAGGAATCAAAATCTTTTGACCCACAGAAAGTGATTGAGTTAAGCCCGGATTCAAGCTTTTGAGCTCTTCCAGTCCCACTCCGTAAAGCCTCGATATTTTATATAGTGTTTCTCCTTTCGCCACTTTGTGGATTACAGTTGTGTCAACTTCAGAAGTGATCTTTGCTTCATCATTTGCATTCGACTGTTTTTTTTCGGGAAGTTTAAGAACCTGACCTACTTTAAGATTATCCTGAATGCCAGGATTTGCAGCCTTAAGTTCAGCCTGCGTCAGCTGATAATAATTTGCAATGTTGAACAGTGTCTCCTTTGGTTTAACAATATGAATGTTTTTTTGTGCCACTTCTGCCACTTCTCCCGGACTAACAGGCTGTTCGTCATCGATAATCGTTTTCTTTGATGGTGCTTCAGCATTAATAGGAGAATCGAAGGGTGAAACGGTTTCAATTTTTGTGGTCGAAACCAATTCTTTTCTCGGAGGGTTTACAGGGCTTTTTGGAGGTGGCTGAAGGTAAGGATCATAGCCGCTGCGTTTAAAACGTGTGTCAGTTACAGGAGGTTGTTTATCTTTTTTAGTAATAGGCACCAAAACATAATCACCTTCATTGAAAGGTTCGGAGATGCTGGGGTTAGCATTACGGATAAGTCGTTCGTTGATTAAATAAACCTCGGAAAGGTATCTGAACGTCTCGCTTTTTCCTGCGACATGATACACAAAATCATACTCCTCATCAGCTTTTACCGGATCAGGTTTTACCATCGCAGGTGGATTTTGTCCGGTATTGGTGCGTGCAACGGGAACCCTCAACACCTGATGAACCCTTATTCCGCTCCGGGCTTCGCTATTTTCCAGCAACAGTGCCTCAGATGGAATGCCATAAGCTTTAGCAATGCTGTAAAGTGTTTGCTGCGACTCTACACGATGGAGATAGTATGATTTTCCGTTATATTGCTCAATAGTTTGGGAAATCGTTACGGGAGCTTGTGCAAAAGAAAGAACGCTCAAGAATAATAAGACAAACAATATTGCCATCCTTTTTGTATAGGAAGCAAACTGTAGCATGATGGTTCCGGAGTTGCTCATAATCTCAATTTTTATTCCCATTCAATCGTAGCAGGTGGCTTGGAGCTGATATCGTAAACTACTCTGTTAACACCTTTTACTTTGTTGATTATCTCGTTAGAAATTTTGGCCAGAAATTCATAAGGCAAATGCGACCAATCGGCTGTCATACCATCTGTTGAGCCAACAGCTCTGAGTGCTACAACATTTTCATAAGTTCTTTCATCACCCATAACTCCCACAGATTGAACAGGTAGTAATATTGCAGCTGCCTGCCAAACTTTGTCGTAAAGGCCATGCTGATGAAGTCCTTCAATGAAAATATCGTCAACATCCTGGAGTATTCTGACTTTTACAGCAGTAATATCACCAAGGATACGAATTCCCAACCCCGGTCCCGGAAATGGATGGCGGTCGATAATGAATGAAGGAAGTCCAAGCTGCCTGCCAATTATCCTTACTTCGTCTTTAAAGAGTGTGTTGAGAGGCTCAACAATTTTCAGTTTCATGTAATCAGGCAAGCCACCTACATTATGATGTGATTTGATTGTCGCTGACGGGCCTTTAACAGAAACAGATTCAATAACATCCGGATAAATAGTCCCTTGTGCAAGCCACTGAACATCTTCGATGTGATGTGCTTCTTCATCAAAAACTTCGATGAAAGTTCCACCAATGATCTTCCTTTTTTGCTCAGGCTCAGATATTCCTGCCAATGCTGAGAGGAAGCTGTCTTTAGCATCCACACCTTTAACATTTAAACCAAGATCGAGATAGGAGTGTATCACTTTCTCAAATTCATTTTTTCTCAAGAGTCCGTTATCAACAAAAATGCAATATAAATTTTTGCCAATGGCTTTATGAAGAAGCATTGCAGCCACTGAAGAATCAACACCTCCACTCAAACCAAGAACAACTTTATCGTTTCCCAATTGTTGCTTTAAGGAGGCAATCGAGGTTTCGATAAATGAATCTGGTGTCCAATCCTGATGGCAACCGCAGATGCCAACAACGAAATTTTGAAGCAGTTTTAAACCTTCTGTTGAGTGATAAACCTCGGGATGGAACTGTATTCCAAAGGTATCTTCACCTTCAATGTGAAATCCTCCCACAGCAACATCGGAGGTGCTTGCAATGATTTTAAAATTTTCAGGTAGTGACAAAATGGTATCACCATGCGACATCCAAACCTGTGAACCATGCGTCATTGTTTGAACAAGAGGGCAGGTTTCATCGATAAACTGCAAGTTGGCACGACCATATTCACGTATAGCTGATGGCTCAACATTGCCTCCATTTTCCCAGGCAAGAAGTTGCGCTCCGTAACAAACACCAAGTACAGGGATTTTACCCCGGAAAGGGCTGAGATCGGGTGAACCAAGAATCCCATCACGTACTGAAAACGGACTTCCGGAGAGAATTACACCTTTAATGGATGGCACATTCGTTGGAATATGATTGTAAGGATGTATCTCACAATATACGTTCAATTCGCGTACACGTCTGGCTATCAGTTGTGTATATTGTGATCCGAAATCCAGAATCAGAATTGTTTCTTGCGTCATATACTTTTTCAGGTTGAATGCTGCAAAGTAACGAAAAAAAGATATTGAACATTCGGAGGCTTTCTTATGTTTGCAAATTATTTAATAATCAATGCTTATTTTATGAAACAGGACAGACCAACGGCTTCAAACGCTGATCTGAAAAAAAGAGATTTATTTTCTATTTTTCTTTCGATAATTGAAAAAGGAGGCAATGCTTTACCTCATCCAGCAACCTTATTTGCTTTTTTTGCTGTTTTTATAATTGTGTTATCATGGGTTGGCTATATGTTGGGCTGGTCGGCAAAACATCCTGCCACTCTTGAAGAAATTACGGTAGTCAATCTTTTATCCAAAGAAAATATACATCGGATGTTTTTGGAGGCAGTCAGAAACTATACGGGTTTTGCTCCTTTAGGCATAGTAATGGTTTCTCTTTTGGGAATTGGAATTGCTGAAAGCAGCGGTTTGATAAGTGCTGCTGTCCGTCTTTTGGTTCAAAGAGCGCCTTCAAGGATGCTAACTTTTGTGCTTGTTTTGGCTGGTGTTTTATCCAATACGGCTTCTGATTTGGGGTATGTTTTGATAATTCCAATGGCCGGTGTGATTTTTCATGCAGTAGGTCGTAATCCGGTGGCTGGTATGGCAGCTGCATTTGCCGGTGTATCAGGAGGTTTTAGTGCGAATTTATTTATTGGCACAATTGACCCGTTGCTAGCTGGATTATCAACAGAATCGGCAATGATTATAGATGAAAATTATAAAGTGCTGCCGACAGCAAACTATTACTTTATGGCTGTTTCAGCCATTTTGGTGTCAGTGTTAGTTACCTGGGTAACTCACCGTATTGTTGAACCCCGTTTGGGTACATATGAAGGGCATGTGCCAATGGAATCATTGGCGCCTCTTGCGGTAAAGGAGAAAAAAGGGTTGTTTTGGGCTTTGATTTTATTCATAGGTTGGGTGCTGTTTATAGCTTTAACGACCATTCCTGAATATGCGTTCTTCAGAGGTGCTGATGGCTCTTTGCTTCATTCACCTCTTCTGGAGGGTTTTATTACGCTCTTGTTTTTGATGGCAGGAAGTCTGGGATTCGTATACGGTCGCATCACAGGTAAGTTTAAAAATGATGCTGACCTGATTAAAGGAATGACAGAAAGCTTTAAGACACTTGCTTCATTTTTGGTGCTCGTATTTTTTGCAGCACAGTTTGTTGCTTTTTTCAAATGGAGTCATCTTGGACTTGTATTTGCAATCAAAGGAGCTGCTTTTCTGCATGACATCAATATCGGACTTGTTCCTTTGATTGTACTGTTTGTTATCCTCTCCGCATTTTTAAATCTGTTTATGGGCAGTGCCTCAGCAAAATGGGCAATTCTGGGGCCGGTGTTTATACCTATGTTTATGCTTATGGGCTATTCTCCGGAGCTTTCGCAGGCAGTTTTCAGGGTTGGAGATAGTGTTACCAATATAATTTCGCCAATGATGAGCTTCTTTGCTCTGATTATTGTTTATTTCGAAAAATACGATAACAAGTCCGGATTAGGAACGTTGATAGCGACGATGATGCCGTACTCATTGATTCTGTTTGTTTTTTGGACAGCATTACTGATAGTTTGGGCACTTCTTGACATTCCGCTTGGACCAGGATCACCCATTCATTATTTAGGTCAACCTTAAGAAAATTAAGCAACAGATATTTTTAGAAATAACTATTGTTATTATTTAATAAATATCCCTGATTACCAGCGTCCTCTGTCAAGACGGTGGCATTTTGCAAGTAATTGCATCAGTGCTTTTGTTTGAACAGGTTTGTAGAGTAACTCATCCACTCCTTGTTCGAGATATTCTACTTTTCCCTGCTGCAAGGCATCGGCTGTGAGTGCAACTATGTAAGGCTGTCGTTTTTTATTGAAGCGCTCCCTGATTAATTTTGTTGCTGAAATTCCGTCCATCACAGGCATTTGGATGTCCATTAAAACCACATCGTAAATGCGTCTTTCCAAGGATTCAACTGCTTCTTTACCATTTTCAACAAGCTTCACCTGATAACCATACCTGTTTAATACACTCATAATAATGCGCTGATTGATAGCATTATCCTCGGCGACCAATATGTCAAGCGGGTGGTATTCTCCCATTCGTTCGTCCAGTTGAATTTGGCGATCAATGGCGTTTAGGTCATCGGCTCTACTTTCTAACACAGCTTCCATTGTATCGAATAATTCAATATAATCCAATGGTTTAAGTAAAATTACAGTATCTTTCCTAATGACAATTGGTTTATCATTGATCTTTTCTCTGTCTTTAAAAAGAATGTGTGGTATTGATTTTTTTTCTCTTACGGCATCAATAAGGCGAAGGTCAATTTTAACATTAGTTCGCAGGTGGGTGATGAGCAAATCGTAATTAGGCAGCCAATCGGCGAATGTTGGATATTCCTGATCAATATGTTTTATATCAATTTCCATATTGTTGTATGTAAGATATTCACTTACAAGACGATCCAACACATTATCTGCTGTCAGAAAAAGAACTTTTTTACCTCTGAGTGTTTCCAATGGTTTAGAACCCTGGCTATTTTCAAGTGGTTTATAGGGAATACGAATTGTAAAAATTGAACCTTTTTCGGGTTCGGAATGCACTTCCACGTAGCCTTTCATGCGTTTAACCAGATGTTCGCAGATGGTAAGTCCCAATCCGACACCTCTTTTGGAGGAGCTATCAATGGAGGCCTGAACATAGGGTTTGAAAAGCTGAGGAATCAGTGCGCTTTTAATCCCGATACCAGAATCACTCACTTTGAAACACAGCCATGAATTTTGCGATCCTACACACTTTGTTACGTCCAAACGCACAAACCCCTGATTGGTAAACTTGATGGCATTTTCGAGCAGGTTCATCACTATCTGACGTAAGCGCAAGTCGTCTCCATTGAATAGTTGTGGCAGTGTTGGATCGAAGAAGTAGAGTAATTCCAAACGTTTTTCAAGGGCATGTTCCATCACACTAACAATACTTTCGCGCATGCTCTCCCTTAAATCAAACGGTTTGTCATGAATCCTTATAGTGCCTGCTTCAATTTTTGAGTAGTCAAGCAAGTCGTTGAACAAGGCAACCAGCAATGTGCCGCTTTCGTGAATCGTATCGATGTAATACCTTTGTTTGCTGTTTAGTTCGGTATCAAAAAGCATCTCAGCCATACCGATAACAGCATTCATTGGTGTTCTGATTTCGTGGCTCATGCGCGCTAAAAGTCGATTGCTGTATTCTTTTGCTTCATTTATTTCAACTTCCATGCGATGCAAAAGATTCATGCTGGAAATCCTTTTATGGTTTGATAAAAGGGTTTTGTAAAGTATTGATTCAGTTAGCTCATCTGTTAACATATAATCCCACAAACCGTTATCCATAGCCGATAACATGTCTTGCTCCTGATGATTTGGGCCAAACGCAATGATTGGTATAAAAGGAAATCTTTCTGACACCAGTCTAAGGCTCGCAGAGAAGCTATCGTAACAATCTGTATGCAGAAAAACTGTACTGAAGTTTCCTGTGGAGAGGCTATGTATGATCTCACCTTCATTTTGAGGATCAAATCGTTGACACGATAATCCGAAATTCTTACCAATCTTGCAAAAGGAAATTTGATCTGAAATCTCGTTTGTAATTAAAAGCACATGCATATGTAACTGTGAGTTTATTGATGCAAGATACAACTTTCTTTTTTGCAAATGTACGATGTCGTAGACTTGTTACGAGGCTTTTTTTATCTTCGCAAGAGATATATCCTTGGAAGATGTCGGAGTTAATAGAAAACAGACAGGTTTTTACATTGAAGGAAGTTTCAGAGAGCATCAAACGCACTCTGGCAGCTCGGTATACAACAGCTTTCTGGATAAAAGCTGAAATGAATAAACTCAATTTCTATAAACATTCACGGCATTGTTATCCCGATTTGGTTCAGAAAGAAGCAGGTAAAGTGGTAGCTCAGATGCGTGCTACTTTGTGGGCCGACGATTTTCAACGTGTGAATGAGCAGTTTATTAAGGTTACCGGCGAAAAACTCACCGATGGTATCACGATTCTTTTCAAAGGCAATATCAACTATGATGCAAATTATGGATTGACACTTCAAATTATCGATGTTGATCCTATTTTTGCATTGGGAGAGCTAGAGCGTGAAAAATTGGAAACCATCCAGCGCCTTAAAGCAGAGGGTGTTTTTGAGCTCAACAAGCGCTTATCTTTGCCTTTGCTTCCAAAACGGATGGCAATTATTTCGGTTTCTACAAGCAAAGGGTATGCTGATTTTCTTCAGTTGACGCAGTCGCGGATGATAAATTTCAGAATGGAGCATATTCTTTTTCCTTCATTGCTACAAGGTGATAAGGCTGCAGGACAGATTGTTAAACAACTTGAACGCATAAAAAAAGTGGCTCATCATTTCGATCTTGTTGCCATTATACGTGGCGGAGGCGGAGAGGTCGGACTCGCAGCTTACAACGATTATACACTGGCTAAAACAATTGCACAGTTTCCTTTACCTGTCATTACTGGCATCGGTCATGCTACCAATCTTACTGTGGCTGAAATGACCGCACACACTTTTGCTATAACTCCCAGTGAGTTGGCCGACATGCTTTTGATAAAGTTCGAGCAATTCATTCATAAGTTGAATATTTCTAAAGTAGCTATGCGAAATGGTTTGAAACAAATTGTTAATACAAAACAGTTGCTTAAGTACCAGATATACAGTATACAATCGAATAGTAATGCGCAAATTTTTGCTGCCAGAAATGAGTTAAGTCACTTACAGGCTGACTTTCGTTTTTCGGGTCAGAAGCATTTAAATGGTGCGTCAAATGCAGTGGAAGCCATTGTTCACCGATACAAAAGCAACAGCCAGCAACTACTCGGTTTAAACATAGAAAAACTTGGAAGACTAAAAGAGAAAATCCAAAATCTACCTTTTCAGTTAATAGGAAATAAATGGTTGGAGATGAAGGGCGTAGAGAATAGCGTGAAGTTGCTTAGCCCTGAAAACGTCTTAAAGCGAGGTTATAGCATTAGTTTTACAAACGATGGATTGCTGCTTAATGCACATCAGTTAAAAGAAGGTGATGAAGTGAAAACTCTTCTTGGAGATGGCAGTTTTACAGCAAAAGTAACAAAGGTGTATAACACAAAAAGTCACGAAATATGAAAGAGAAGATGAGTTACACAGCAGCTTTTGAGGAGTTACAACAAATAGTTGCTGAGATGGAGAAGGGTGAGATTACCGTAGATCAGCTATCGGAAAAGGTTCAAAGAGCAGCAGTACTCATACACATTTGTAAAGAAAAGCTTACATCAACCGAACTTGATGTAAAAAAAGTGCTCCTTGAGCTTGATTCTGATGTTCTGAATGAATGAAGTGTGGTGTAAGAAAAAGAAATAATTTTTTTAATCGTTGATTCAGATCATGTTATAACTCTATTTCCAGACCATCCCAGGCTAAATTTATGTTTTTGGGCAATTCTTTTTCAATAGCTGAATGTTTGCCCATCAAGTGACTGATATGTGTGAAATATGTCTGTGGGACTTCCAAATGTTGCGCAACATCAATTGCTTGATCGAGATTGAAATGTGATGGGTGAGCTTTTTTTCGCAATGCATCGATAATTAAAATCTGAGTTCCTTTGAGGATATCCATGCTATCTTTAGGAATAAAATTGACATCTGTCAGATAGGAAAAATCACCAATCCGGAACCCGAACACACTTAAGTTCATGTGTTTGAGCTCGACGGGCTGAATTGTCAGATCTCCTATTTGAATTTGGTCAATTGATAAATTACGAAGATCAAATTCGGGAACTCCCGGATAAGGATTCTCGGAAAAGGCATAACTGAACTCCTGTTTTATTTCCAGTTGATCCGATGGACGGGCATAAACCACGACTGCTTTTCCTGTCAGATAATTAAACGAACGCACATCATCAAGTCCGGCAATGTGATCTTTGTGTGTATGAGTTATCAGAATTGCATCCAGTTTTTTCACGCCGGCACGCAACATTTGTTGACGGAAATCAGGGCCTGCGTCAATAACGACTGTTGTGGTTGCAGTTTCAATAAGAACTGATGATCGTAAACGTTTGTCAAAAGGGTCGGATGAAGCACAAACATCACAAGGACAAGCTATTACAGGCACGCCCTGAGATGTCCCACTTCCTAAAACAGTAATTTTCACTATCTAGTATTTGTGTGCAAAATACGTCATAAAACTTGAATTGATGCGAAAGCAGATCAAATTGAATGATAAAGCCACAAATTACATTAAAAAAAACAATTTTACATGCATAAAGAATGGCTTCCTTCGTTAAAACCTTTAATTTTACGGCCTCTAAAGTAAATTGTTTAAAACTCGAAAAAATGGCTCTGCCTTATTTCTTTCATCGTAGTATTTGTCAGTTAACTGAAGATAGACAGACCTTCAAATTAATGTCCTTCAGTTCAATACAGTCGTTGCTACTGCTTGTTAGTTCTGACGATAAAGATACTCTGGAACGATATAAATGGATTGCTGATATGTATCCCCATCTTAAGAAAATACTTTTTATACAATTTACTCAAGAGAAAAAACTGGATCACCGTGTAGTTAATGGCATTTTAAAGATCAACAAAAGAAGTTTTAGTTTTTTTGGGAAGCCCAGTACTGACTTAAAAAATGTAGTCAGGAGCGAACGATTCGATTTGCTGATCAATGCTGATGAGCGAAACTTGTTGCAAATGCATGTAATTGCAGCTGCTGCAACCTCCGGTATGAAAATTGGATCACCGTTAGGAGATTGCAAGCAATTGTACCCCATATCGCTGTATTCGCAAACTGCAACTACTTTTGAAGAATACCTCACAAATTGCCACGACTACCTCAACGCTTTATCAGGTGATTCAGAAACAAAGAAAGGTTAAACACCTGCTTTAATGAATGAATTGAGAATAAAAAAAGCTATCTGAATTTATGACAACAACTTCGTTTTTTGGCACTGGTGTCGCTTTAGTAACTCCTTTTAAACAAGATCATTCAATTGACTTTGAAGCTCTTGAGCAAATAGTAAATCATGTCATTGAAAATGGCGTTGATTACCTAGTTGCACTAGGAACCACGAGCGAAGCTCCGGTTATGAATGAGAATGAAAAATCTGAGGTTCTGAATACAATTATCAAGGCAAATGGCGGTCGTGTCCCGACTGTTTTGGGGATTGGAGGAAACAATACAGATTCCATTGTAAAGCAAATCGAGCGAACCTCTTTCAACAATATTTCAGGGATTCTATCAGTTACACCTTATTACAACAAGCCTGGCCAAAGTGGTTTATATGCTCATTATGATCTGATTGCAAAAACAAGTCCCGTGCCGGTAATTCTTTATAATGTGCCGGGGCGCACAGGTGTTAATATGAAACCGACAACAACATTGGAACTTGCTAACGCCCATTCGAATATTGTTGCTGTGAAAGAAGCCTCAGGAGATGTGTTGCAAATAATGGACATCATAGCTCAGAAACCCTCGCATTTTGAAGTTATTTCGGGTGATGATGCGCTCACGCTACCTTTAATCGCTTTAGGTGCAAAGGGTGTAATTTCAGTTGCAGCCAATGCTTTTACAAAATCTTTTACCTCAATGGTTAACGCTCAGTTGTCGAATGATAACGAACAGGCGAAAGTATTACATTACAAGATGCTCAAAATGATAGAGTTACTGTTTGCTGAAGGTAACCCTGCGGGGGTTAAAGCACTCATGAAAGAAATGAAGCTGTGTGAAGATGTCGTAAGGCTACCTTTAATGCCGGCAAGTGAGCAACTAATTCTACAAATTGCTAAACAAATGGCTATTTTTTAATCATTAAAACATATTTAAAAGATGAGATTTTTCTACCAAAGGGTGATGCTTTTTGCATTTATCCTATTCGCCGGCCACATGATGGCTCAGACACAATCGGAGCTTGAAATATTACAGGCTTCACGCAATGAATTTTATTTTGAGTTAAATGTTAGCGATCAAAAAGAGTTTGAAACCATCAACAAAATGGTTTCCATTGATGCGATAACTCAAAACGGATGCATCGCATATGCTAATCCGTTGCAGTTCGCGCGTCTTCTGTCAGCAGGTTACAAGCCAACATTGCTCATGCCTCCATCTTTGCAGTATCCTAACCAACCTATGATGGATGTTGCTGATATAAAATCAGTTAACGACTGGAATACCTATCCCACTTACCCAGCATATTTAGCAATGATGCAGCAGTTTGCAACGAATTATCCTGATCTCTGCACGATTCAAACAATTGGCACACTCAACAGCGGACGACAGATTATAGCTGCTCGTATCAATAATGGAACCCCACTTGGAAAGCCGGAGTTTTTGTATACTTCGTCCATCCACGGCGATGAAACAACAGGTTACGTGCTCATGCTTCGGTTGATCGATTATTTGCTCCAAAACTATGGAAATGACCCTGTTATTACCCAACTTGTTGATAATGTTGATATCTGGATCAACCCATTAGCTAACCCTGATGGAACATATTATGGTGGTAATAACACAGTTAATGGTGCGATAAGAGGAAATTCGAATGGAATTGACTTAAACCGTAATTATGCTGATCCGGAAGACGGACAACATCCTGACGGTAATGCTTGGCAACCAGAAACAGTCCATTTTATGCAATTTGGTGAAGATCGGAATTTCTCAATGTCGGCAAACTTTCACGGAGGAGCAGAGGTGTTAAACTATCCCTGGGATACCTGGTCGCGTCTGCATGCCGATAATAATTGGTGGATTTATGTTTGCAGGGAATATGCTGATACAGCACATATTCATGCTCCTTCGGGATACCTCTCAGATTTTGATAATGGAATAACTAATGGCTATGCCTGGTACACGATCTCTGGCGGAAGACAAGACTATATGAATTATTTTGAACAATGCAGAGAGGTAACTATCGAGATTTCAAACATAAAACTTTTGCCTGCATCTCAGTTACCTGTACTTTGGGAGTACAATTACAGGTCGCTCATTAACTATATGGAACAGGCAATGTTTGGTTTTCATGGAATTGTTACAGATACTTTAACCGGAGAGCCTATTGAGGCAAGAGTAGATATTATTGGTCATGACCTTGATAACTCATATGTCCGCACCAGTTTACCAGCAGGAAATTATTCCCGCCCCGTAAAAGCAGGGACCTACAACTTAACTTTTTCGGCTGAAGGTTATTATTCCAAAACCATCAGCAATTTAACTATTGGCGATCAACAAACCATCAACCTCGATGTGGAACTTGTTCCAGGGACAGTAATTGCTGATTTCACAGCCAACGCTTATCAGATTCCAAAAGGCGGACAGGTGAACTTTTTCGATAATTCTTTTGGCCAGAATATTGTTTCCTGGCAGTGGGTGTTCGAAGGAGCTGAGCCATCAGTCTCAACTTTGGAAAATCCTGTTAACATCACCTATCCTAATGCTGGTGAATACGATGTTCAGTTAACTATCACCAATGGCAGCGGGGTTTCAAGTACTATTTTAAAACCGGATTTGGTAAGTGTTACCTCAATGTACATCATGTCGAACGGTACTTATACTACCTGTGAAGGAACATTTTTTGATCCGGGTGGGCCATCAAATGAATATGGAAACAACCAGCAAATGACCATGACAATTGTGCCTGATACGGAGGAAGCTCTTACAAAAGTGGAATTCACTATGTTTGATCTTGAGGCACAATCTAATTGCGATTATGACTGGCTTAAGATTTATAATGGACTGAATACCAGTGCTCCACTACTTGGTACATGGTGTGGAACAAACTCTCCCGGAACGATAATTGCCAATAATGGCGGCAAGGGGTTGACCTTTCAATTCTTCTCAGATGGTTCAGTTGTTGAGGCAGGCTGGGCAGCAACTATCAGTTGTTTTTCAACAGTAGGGGCTGAGGAGTTAGAAAAAAACAAGGTTATAGTGTATCCTAATCCGGCGGTAACTTTTGTTCAGATTAAAACAACTGATAACATCAGGGAAGTCAAAGTTTTGGATCAAAATGGTAAAACGATTATTGATAACGTTGTTGGTGATGTGAATAATTATCAATTAGATATTCGTAGCCTTAACCCTGGAATATATATGTTGCAAATCACTTCGGGTACAACAACCTGGGTGCAAAAATTGTCGGTTAACAGATAATCACAGCTGAAAAAATCATTAAAAAAGACCCTGCTACTTCTTGTTACAGGGTCTTTTTTTTTGATTTGATTTTACAAAATCGCAGAACTCATTCATAATAAACATAATCTTGCGAGATTCAATAGATAACAGCTTTGAAAATAGAAAGAACTATTTTCCCCTCAGGATTTTAGATTTCTTCTTTTTCGTTGGTACGGATTAGCTGATTCAAAACATCATCCATTCTAAGAAGTGATTGACGCAGGATATCAGCATATTCTGAAAGTTCAGAACCCTTTTTTGTTTGAGCAAGAAGCATTTCAGCCATTGTCATCGCGCTTGTCATTGGATTCTTCAATCCGTGTATTAAGACACTTGTAGTCTTTCGTTTGAATTCATTCAATTCCGTAAGTTGCTCATTTTGTTCCAGGAGCTGCTGTTTCTGCTCATTTACAGCCTGATGCTGAATCTCAAGTTCCTGCTTGATTTTGCTGATTTTAACATAGCTTTTCGAGAGTTTATCTTCCAGCTCGTTCATGTCGCGCATCCTCTTCACTTGTGTTTGCAGTATTCCCAATAAAACTTCAGGGTGTGTTTCAGAAAAGCTGAGAAAATCAATTTGTCTCAACTGTAAAAGCAGACATGGTTTCTCGGTTGTTACTGATGCTGAGCGTACTGCGCTATCAATGAGAGCAAATTCACCAAAAAAATCACCCTGTGTGAGGCGGGTCAACACATGATTCCCATCATGAATGCGCACTTCACCCTCGATAAGAATATACATTTCCTGTCCAACTTCACCTTTTTTGAAAATTGGTTCCTGCGCCCGCGTTTTTTTCTCGATGAGCAGATTCGCCAGTTCGGTGAATGCATTTTTTTTCAGCTTATTGAAAACAGGAATCTTTGATAGAATCAAGATGCGATCGTCAATTGACAGTTGATTATCTTCAATCATGGTACTTGTGCCGGCTTATGTTTTGGTAACTCAAAACTAAACTTTTTTTAAATGTAAAATAGTGCGAAAGAGATTTTTTCATTTCACCTTTTGATTGATTAGGTAATCCGCAGCAAATTGAATAAGTTCCGGAAAGAAGCGATGAAATCTATCTTCAAAAAAATGGTAATCTGAATGGAGCACCTCAACAGCTTTTTCCATGCCTGATTCGAAGGAGGTGCGATTCGACATTCCATTGAAAACCTTTTGTAAAACAACGAAGTTGGCGTAGCCTTCAAGCCAGTTTTGTTGCATCATCCATGGGAGAATGCGTTTGGATTGGGGAGGCAGAATCTCGTAATTTTTTTGAAGAAGTGCATATACGTAGTTTGCAAAATCGTGTAACGACAAAGAGGTATAATCCAACCAGTTTTTTGCAAGAAAATGATCGAAATAGATGTCGGTAACAACACCTGAGAACTTTCTAAAATGTGGGCGGATATGCGAATTGCATTGCATTACAAGTGGATGCGTATCAGTGAAATTATCAATCGCACGGTGAAGAAATACACCTTGCTGAATATCTAAACTGTAGGTTTCCAAGGCTTTACCTTTGATGCTGTCGGCAACAAAATTCCCTATTAGTATTTCCTCATTTGAACCTGATAAAAATGCGTGTGCTAAAAAATTCACTGATTTTTGTGCGAACATACAATAATTACTGCTGAAATTGCCCCATCACATTCATAGGATTGTTACTTTTACTTTTTTTTAACGATCATTCGCTGGTTATGAAGTTACTCGTAAAAGTTATTTTCTCATTACTGTTTGTAATGTCCACGGCAGCATATGTCTTTGGACAAGAAGCCAAAAATGTTTCAGTACATGGAACAAAGCTGGTGAAAGTATACACTTTTGACATCAAAGAAGAAATTGCACCACCTGTTTGGCGGACTACCCAAAGAGTTTTTAAGAATGCCTATGAAATTGATGCTGATATCATGCTGATCCATATGAATACTTATGGGGGGATGGTTGATGCAGCGGATTCGATTCGGACGAAGATATTAAATTCTAAAATTCCTGTTTATGTGTTGATAGATAACAATGCTGCTTCTGCAGGGGCTTTGATCTCTATCGCTTGTGATAGTATTTATATGGTTGCCGGTGCAAGTATAGGTGCTGCGACTGTTGTCAATCAGACCGGAGAAGTTGTCCCCGATAAATATCAGTCTTACATGCGATCGATGATGAGAAGCACCGCCGAAGCTTCGGGTCGTAATCCTGATATTGCTGAGGCAATGGTTGATCCTTCAATTTATGTAGCAGGAATTTCCGACACAGGCAAAGTTCTCACCTTCACAACATCTGAAGCCATTAAACATCAGTTCTGTGAAGGCAAAGCAGCAACATTGGATGAAGTTCTTCAAAAGGCAGGTCATTTTGAATATGAAATAGTTCATCATCAACTCAGTGCCCTGGATAAAGTAATTAATTTTTTAATTAGTCCAGTTATCAGTGGAATATTGATCATGTTGATCGTTGCTGGGTTATATTTCGAATTGCAAACCCCTGGCATCGGATTTCCATTGGGGGCATCCATTGTGGCGGCTTTGCTTTATTTCGCTCCATTGTATCTTGAAGGATTAGCTACACACATCGAAATAATTCTTTTTGTAATTGGGGTGGTATTGATTTTTCTGGAGATATTTGCCATACCCGGGTTTGGTGTCGCCGGTGTTCTGGGTATATTATTCATGGTCACAGGGTTAACTTTGTCGATGGTTGAATCCTTTGACACCACAAAACCATTTGAAGCAGATTTTGGTCCTATCACAAAAGCGTTTGTAACGGTTATCATATCCGTTTTTGCAGCACTTTTTGGTTCGATGTTTCTTGGTCAAAAATTGTTAACAACAAATCGCTTTGGTCATCTGGCACTTGATACCGTTCAGAAAAAGCAAGAAGGTGTTACTTTTGATGGATTTGATTACCAATCGCTCATTGGTCAAACAGCTATAGCACATACGGTATTGAGACCTTCAGGTAAAATTATTTTAAATGATGAAATTTATGATGCTACCCTACAAAGTGGCTTTGCCAATGAAGGAGAAGAGGTTGTAATTTACTCCTTTCATACCGGACAATTATTTGTTAGAAAGGTATGATTCAGGTTTTAAAACCGAATTTACACCTAAGGCTTGTTTAAAGCTTTGAAATCTCGGTCTGTAGAATTTTAATTAACTCAGCACTTTCGATAGGTTTCACTATGCAGGCCTTTGCCCCACAATCCAGCATCTTTTGAATTTCCTCAGGTTGGGAATAAGCTGTCTGCCCGATAATCAATGTGCCAGGATAGCTCGAAAGTATTTCACTGGTAGCTTCAAAACCATTTAAAACGGGCATCTTTATATCCATTAGAATCACTGAATAGCGTTTTGTATGCATGAGATTTACAGCCTCCATTCCATTTCGGGCAGTCCCTATTTCTCCGAAATGCTGGTGTAATAAAGCAAATAAAAGATCAAGGTTATCAGGTTCATCATCAACTAAAAGCAAGCTTAAATCATTGAAATTGATATTTTTTGAATATTGATCTGCCTCTGTTTTTGGAAATTCAGGAAGAACTTGAACCTCGATCTGGAAGTAGAATTCTGAACCTTTGCCATGTTCTGAAACGAGGCCGATTGTTCCACCCATGATTTCGACAAGTCCTTTTGAGATACTTAACCCAAGTCCGTTACCCCTTAAAGCTTTATTCTGGACCTCATGGCCGCGATAAAAGCGGTCAAATATCTTTGCTTGCTCATCAGAAGGCACGCCAAGGCCGGTATCTTTTACAAAAAATCGAATTGAATTTGAGTGTATCTCATACCCAAAAACAATTTTACCGCTTGATGTATATTTAATTGCATTTTCGATAAAACCTGTCATTACCTGACGTATTTTCCCTTTGTCGGCAATGATTGTTAATTGATTATCGGTTAAATCAATATCTAATTCAAATTCAAGCTTTTTTTGTTCGCATTGCAGGCTAAAGCTATTATAAAGATCATACATAAGTTTATGCAGATTAATGCTCTCAATTTCCAATGGTAAATGTTCGGCATCAAGACGCGAAATGGATAGAACATCATCGATGATCCGCAGCAGCTGTTCTGAATTATTATTGATGGTTACGACAAAGCTTTTCTTTTCTTCTTCGGTGTAATCCTCAAAAAGTAAATCTGAGAACCCAACAATAGCATTTAAAGGCGTTCTTATTTCATGATTCATATTATTCAGGAATGAGGTCTTAAGATTATCACTTTCCTCGGCTCGTTCCTTGGCGATCTTCAGCTCTGTTTCCATTTTCTTACGAGCTGTAATATCAGTGATCATCCCAATTAATCCACCTATTTCGCCATTAGCATCCGGGAAAGGGGACTTTGTTAGAATTACTTCCAGATGCTCGCCGTTGGGAAGAATGATTGTGCGTTCCAACACTTGTATCTTGTCGATTCCTTCAAATATCATTCTGTCAGATTCCCGGTAGCGGTTAGCGTTGTAATCTGTTTCGATATCATAAATGTTTTTCCCAATAATATCTGACTCCTCAATATCATAAAGATCCCGGAATGCTTTATTTACACCCATAAATATTCCATTTTTATCCATATAAAAAAGTGGATTGGGAATAGACTCGAGCATGGTTTCGATGAAGTGTTTCTGATGTTGAATTTCTATTTCTGCAATTTTTCGATCGGTTATGGTTCTTATTATCGTAAAAACTTCCTCATCGCCGCTTCTTACCATCCGGGCTTCGTACCATTGAATGCCTTCAGGCCTGTTAAGTTTATATTCAAACTGTTGCAGTTTATCTTCACTAATAGCTTTCTGAATATATGCAAGTCCGTCTTCAGCAAGCTTAGCCGGGAGGATGTCGCTAAGCGTTTTTCCTATAAATTCAGCTGAAGAAACATCAAAGTTGCCTGAATCTTTTGCTGTCTGGTCGATGATAAGTCCTTCCTTTGAAATACGGAAGAAGACATCAGGTATTGCTGTCAGAATGGCTTTATTACGCGATTCACTTTCGATGAGGGTTTTTTCGGCCTTTACCTGTTCGGTGATGTTATTCGAAATGGATAGGATCCCTTGCCGGCCATCGGGCAATTCGATCAGCGTTTCAATCAACTCAAAAAATTTAGTAACGCCTTCCCTTGTTACACCTTCAACTCGGGTGTAAAGAATTTTATTGAATTTTATTTTTTCAATATTTTTACTGATCTCTGGTTTGTGAATATCATCAACTACTATGCCTATATGGTTTCCTATCAATTCATTACGACTATAACCATAATCTTCGCATGCAGTTTTGTTAGCATCCATTATAAAACCATTGAGGTCTTCAAGAATGATGCCGACCGGACTGGCATTGAAGAGTGTTTCGTATCGTTCCTGAATGGATTGAAGGTCTTTCTCAGCTTTTTTGCGCAGGCCGATATCGTAACCCAAAGCGAAAATAGCCTCTTGATCCTGATAGGAAGTTTTAAAAATGTGAACTTCTTTTGGGAAGACAGTACCATCAGATTTTCTTCCCCAAAATTCAAAAACACGCGCTTCACCATTGAAAGCAGCTTCGATATGATCCGACAAAGCCTCCAGATCGTTCATTCCGGGGGCACTCAGAATGGCTGGGGTTTTGCCAATAAAGTATTCCTTTGGGTAGCCATATAGGTGTGTTGCACCATCATTGACATCGATAAATCTCCCTTGTCTGTCCTGAACGTATGCCGCTCCGCCAATGTTATTAAAGAGATTTCTATAACTTTCAGCTGATTTTAATAGTTCATTATTACGAATAATTTCAGGCCGTTTGTCACGAAATACAAATACAGCTCCGAGCAAATCTTTGTTTTGATCAATTATTGGTGAAACAGAATCGGACACAGGGATTGTAAAACCATTTTTGTGTTTTAGCAGAAAAGATTCGCTTTGAGGTAAATATTCATTTCTCAATGCTTTATAGATGGGATTTTCTGTTTTGAGACCAGTTTTTTCATTGAGAAGTAATAGTGCCTCGCCTATATCTTTGCCTAACAAATCGCTTTCCGGCACACCACAAAGTTTAACTGCTTCAGCATTAGCTTGTCGGATGTGCCCCTTATTATCGGTAGTTATAATCGCATCGCCAATACTGTAGAAAGTGGTTCGGAATATACGTTCGATTTCACGTAATTCATTAACCAATGTGATGTTTGATTCCTGATCTGCCAGAATCTTCCCGATAATAACTGTTATGACTGGATAAATCAGCATAATCGTCACACCGGTTTCGATAAGGGTTGAGATTTGCTGTGCCGATGGCAACAAATAAATCAGCATGATCATCACTGTGTGAACAATTAACGCCATTTTGTAGATCGTAAAAGGTCGAATATTTTGTTTTTTCTGACCTTTCAATTCACTGTTAAAATACCAACCGATTAGAAATGAGGTTATTATTACAGATATTCCCATGTAAATTCCGGCTCCGCCAATATAAGCACGATAAATGAGTGGCATCAGCGCACTTATAAGTCCACTCACTGGCCCGAAAAACATGGCTGAGATACTGATGACAATGGATCTGCCATCAAAAAAGAGGCCTTCTGACAGCACTACCGGATTTAAAATACCAACAACGGCAGCTGTACCAAACAAAAAGCCGTGCATTATTTGTCCTTTTTTACTGGTTTTCCCGAAGCGTTGACTAACAAATCCTGATAGAACGCTAATAGCAACAAGGACAGACAGATTGTATATGAGTTCGATAATAATCATGGACAAATATACGATCACTGATTCTGAAATGAAAGGGGAGAAGAAAGATTTTTTTACTTTTTTAAATCTGATTTCTTCAAATCATTTTCTTGCCAAAAATCACTTTGAAGCTGCAATATTTTGAAAGTGAACAGTCTGTTGAGCGGCTTCCTGAATGGTTTGAGATTGCAGTCCTGTCTGGATTTTTTTTGACTCGAAAAAGTGCATCAGTTCCTGTGTGCTTAAATTTCCGACCATCTCGTCAGCAGCGGTAGGACAACCTCCAAAACCATTAATCACAGTCTCATAACTGTTGACCCCTGCCTCAAAAGCTGCCTCAAGTTTCACAAAACTCTCCGAAGGTTTTGTGTGAAGGTGCAAACCAAAATCAACCTCCGGAAAGGATTTGATTAAATATTCATAAACTTTATAAATCGTATCAGGTTTTGCTTCACCTAAGATATCGGAAAGTGGCATGCGCCTGACACCCAATTTGTACAACTGATAGGCCGAATCGGCTGCTTTTTCTTTGCTCCAGGCATCGCCATAAGGGTTTCCAAAACCCATCGAAAGGTAAATAACCCAATCGATACTCCTTCCTTCAGTCAATAGCGTCATGTTCCTGATTTGCAGAAGGGCGCCAGCTTCATCCGTATTAAGGTTTCTTTTCAAAAAAGTTGGGGAAACAGAAAAAGGATACGATAAACAAGAAATACGGCCACTTTCAATAGCTGTCTGTGTTCCTCTCTCGTTTACTACCAAAGCCATCAATTCAGGATGTTTTTCCGGTAGTTGGAGTTGCTTAATAACCATAAGACTATCGGCCATTTGCGGAATAACTTTAGGAGAAACAAAACTTCCGCAATCTACGGTGGTGAATCCGCAGCGCAATAAAGTATTGATATACCTTATCTTAACATCGGTTGGGATAAAATATTTGATGCCTTGCATGGCATCGCGCGCTGTTTCAGTTATTTTAATCATTTGTTTTTGTTACCTATGATCTGCCAGAGAGATTTTTTGGAATTCTTCCCTGATGAATGCTCTCGGAGCGAAGTTTTCGGCCAACGATTCGCTCAACCATTTTACCTGTTTCGAGCACACGATCCACATCGAGATTTGTTTCGATGCCCATTTCGTCCATCATCACAACCATATCTTCGGTTGTAACGAGACCAACCGCTGTTGATTCCTTATAATAATATGCGCCTGTACCCGAAACCGGAACGCCATCCACAAAATTTGCAGGTTGACCGCCAATTCCTCCCATGGTGGATTCATAGTTTGTCATGCCGGCTTGCAACGCTGCCAACACATTGGCTAAGCCCCAGCCACGGGTGGTGTGAAGGTGTACGATATGCTTGTGAGGATTCTGAACTTTGTCCAACAGCATCGAAAAGTATTTATATACACGATCAGGGGAGGCCGAACCGTCATGATCCGCATGCTCAACATCGCTTGCTCCAATGGATAGCCAACGCTGAGCGAAATCAATAGCCTTCGACATTTCGGTGGGCCCTTCGATCGGGCATCCCCAAATTGTACTTACTGTTCCATTGATTTTAAGCCCTGCATCCAGTGCTTTGGGGACGTATTTCTCTGCCATTCGAAAATACTCATCAATCGTAAGACCAGAGTTTTTATACTGATGTGATTCGCTTGTGCTGACCATCAACAAAATACGATCAGGACCAAAACCCTCTTTGCGTGCTTCGATAGCTCTTTCGATGGCTTTTTCACGAATTGTTATTGCAGTAAGCGATGCTGATGGCAACAAATGTTCGACACGTTTGCTCGAACGAATGGCCTTAAAAAGGTCGTCAGCATCTTTAAACTGTGGCATACCTTTGGGGTTTCCGAAATTTGTTACCTCGATATGTTTAAATCCACAAAGCAGCAATTCTTCGGCGAGCCAAAGTTTTGCCTCTGTAGGGATAAACTTTTCTTCGTGCTGGAATCCATCTCTTACAGTGATGTCGCCAATGACAACTTTTTTTGGGTAGTTCATAGACAATTCAGTATTAGGTTGCTAAGATAATTAATAAACTACATATGATGCCCAAATGTTCATCATTGGAACTAAAAATGATTATAAAACAAGGATAATCTTACTGTTTTGACGCTTGAAAAGTATGCAATCTAAAAACCGGACAAATTCTAAAAAAAATATTTTGAATATGTCCGGTCAGATTGCTAATAATTGGTTTTCAAAGCCTTAATTGTTTCAATTACTGAGATACTCTTCGTTAGTAAAACAAGTCGGACTCAATAACTCGTTTCATCCATTTTAACTTTTCCCCAGAATGTTTTATACACAAATACAGTGTAAGCAATTACAAGAGGTGCTCCGATAGCTGTCATTAAAAGCATTATACCCAATGATTTCTGTGAAGATGCCGCGTTATAAACTGTGATGCTATAAAGCGGGTCGACGGTTGACCGAACCAAAACAGGGTAAAGCTCCACAGCAACTAATATCAGCAGGAAGCTCATCGATAACGATGAGAACAAAAATGCTTGTACATATTTAGCCTTTGTGACAAGCCGGGGGATGTTGGCGATGCTCAGAAAAGCCAGGGTAGGGACAATAAACAAAGCGGCATTTTCATGAAGGTCATCAGTAAGATGCGGAATGTAGATCAGTGTATAAAGTGTTACAAGTCCGTAGCTTACAACAAAGAAAATGATCGATTTTTTTAAAAGTTCGTTCACTTTGGCAAACAGTTTTCCTTCGGTTTTCATTGCCAGATAAAGTGCGCCATGCATCATGAAAAGGGCCACAGTGGTAATGCCAACCATAAGAGCATAAGGATTTAAGAATTCGAGCCAGTGACCCTGAAACTCATAATTGGGACCGAGTTCCACTCCCTGAAGAATATTGCCGACGACAACTCCCAAAAGTAGTGCCATCAGCGTGCTCGATGCGCTGTAAACGATATCCCAACCCTGTCGCCACCAATACATTTTTTCCTTGCTCCTAAACTCAATGGAAACTGCTCTTAAGATCAAAACAAACAAAAAGAGCATGAAAGGAATATACATCGCCGAAAAAATGGAGGCGTAAAGAATAGGAAAACCGGCAAAAAGTGCACCGCCTCCGATAACCAACCAAACTTCGTTTCCATCCCAAACAGGTCCAACAGCATTTAAAGCGATACGGCGGCTTTCCTCGTCCTTTAAAAACAAGTGCCACGCACCTGCTCCCAAATCAAATCCATCGAGTATGGCATAACCTGAGAATAAAGCTCCAACAACAAGAAACCACAATGTTGGATAATCTAAACCTAATAGTGTTTCCATTGTTATGAGTTTTTTTGTGATTTATCATTTATTTCAATTACTTCGGCAATGGCCTCCTGCGTAGGTCGGTTGTCGGTAGTGCTTTCATCATAGGGCCCTGCCTGAATCTTTTTGTTGAGCAGATAAAGAAACAAAGCAAACAAAAGGGCATATAAAAGTGTGAACATTATCAGGCTGAACAGCACCTGATTTGCTGTGACAACAACTGAAAGTGCGTCTGATGTTCGAAGTAATCCGTAAACTACCCAGGGCTGACGACCCATCTCTGCTGCAAACCAACCGAACTGATTTGCCAGCTGCGGAAGTATGACAGAGAAAACAAATACATACAGCAACCATTTGTATTTGAATAATATACCTCTCCACCAAAGGAAAAGACCTAATAATGTCAAGCCTATAAAAAACATGCCAAAAGCTACCATCAAATGGTAAAACTGAAATACAGCATTGACTTGTTTCGGGACTTCATCCTTGGGGAAATCGTTGAGTGAAGGCACAGGAGTGTCGAAGTTGCCATGCAGCAGGAAACTGAGTCCGCCAGGTACATAAGGACCGTAAACTTTTTCATTTTTCTGATCAACCCATCCGAAAAGATAGAGATGCGCCTGATCGCTGCTGTCATAATGACCTTCGAAAGCTGCAAGTTTTGCTGGTTGATGCTTAGCTACGACATTTGCTGATCCATGACCGGTAACAAGCTGAAGAACAGAAAATAAAGCAGCTGCTGTCAGAGCGATGACAAAGGCTTTTTTCGACATTTGAACATAACGACCTTTTAAAATATACCAGGCATGAACACTCATTACAAGAAAGGCTCCGGCAATCAAAGCGCCGATCCATACATGAAGTATGCGATCAACGCTGGAAGGATTGAAAACCATTGCCCAAAAATCGGTTATCTCGGCTCTGGCGTTAAGACCTTCGCCCACAATGTGATAGCCTGCAGGTGTTTGCTGCCAACTGTTAGCAATAACAATCCAAACCGCTGAAAACATCGATCCAAACCATACGCCTAATGTTGCAATAAAATGAACAACAGGTTTTACTCTGTTCCATCCAAAAAGCAGCACCCCAAGAAAACCACTCTCGAGAGCGAAGGCGAAAATTCCTTCTGCAGCGAGCGCGCTTCCGAAAACATCGCCAACAAATCTTGAGTAGGTAGCCCAGTTGGTACCAAACTCAAACTCCATCACAATGCCGGTTGCAACGCCTAATCCAAAAGTTATGGCGAAAATTTTCGTCCAGAACCTTGCAAGCATTTCATAGGTTTTATCCTTTGTTTTTAAGTAAGCCCCTTCCATCAACACCATCATCAAACCCAACCCAATGCTCAAAGGCGGGTAGATGTAGTGAAAGGAAATTGTAAAGGCAAACTGTATCCGTGAAAGTATTTCTACATCCATTGTATAATCCTTTAATTAATTGAAACTTGTGTAATAGGTCCGTCTAGTAAACGAACCTCCCAAAAATAATGCTTTTTTGACAAATCATTTTAAGATTTTGTTAACAATTCGAAAAAGGGCTTTAGCTTTGAGGGTACTTGAATTTAAGGCACGTTTCTAGGTAACAAATCTACACACTCACCAACCAAACAACTATCACCAAACAACCTCATCCTGCTATAAGCCAATGGCTGAAAGCTAATAGCCCCGTTTCCTATCTTCTCACAAAATTTCCCCTAAATATCTCTTGTGTAAAATGCCGGTATTTCATACTTTTACCACATCTGTTTTGGTGGTGTGATTGATGCTGATAGATTAGGTATTGGAAAAAAATTGAATCAAAATCTACAAAGGCTGATAGCAGGCAATTGGGTTTATTAAAAATGGAATTGAAGAGTTGAGTGCCAAAGATCTGCGTTTTGAAAGGTGCTAATGGTCAGCTAAATAAATGAAACTGTATGAAAATAATCGAACTTAAAGAAAATGAAAATGTCAGTAATGACATGAAAGTAAGCCAGTATTTTAATCAATTAGATTTACTTCTGAATGAATTAAGAAACAGGGAGATACCTGATAAAATCATTGAATCAATCAATAGTGATCTGGAAGAAATCAACGCAACACTTCTAGTTGGAAAGATGTTGCTTAGATTGCTTAAGAAAAAGCAACTTAAGATACTGAAACTCATCGAAAAGGAATTGAAGATAGTTCCAAAAAACCATTACCGAAACCTTTGGCTTGTGTTGGGAATGTCGGCCTTTGGTGTGCCATTCGGCGTTGCTTTTGGAACGAGCACTGGTAATATGGGATTAATAGGTATTGGCTTCCCGATAGGGATGGGAATAGGAATTGCCCTCGGCGCTGGATTGGACAAAAAAGCATTCAACGAGGGAAGGCAGTTGAATGTTGAAGCTAAATACTAATTCTTTTATATCAGGAAAAAATTAAGATTAAAAGAAACTATAAAGCAGTTGCAGTTCAATGGTTTGCAGGAGTGTTGTTCCTATTTTTGCATTATTGTCCTTGAACAAGTCAGATGAAACCCCAAGCTTTTTGTACAAAACTGTCTATATCAAATTTTTAATAGCAATGCATTAACCAAAATCACATAAGTAACATGACCAAATCTACTCTTCTCGCGGTATTCCTTCAAATTGTTTTTGTATTTCAGGCAAGCTCACAAACTGTTGACGCATTCCGTAATGAAATCGAACAGATTATCCGTTCGAAAAATGCTGTTGTTGGGGTTTCAATTGTTGATAACGACGGGAAAGACACACTGTCGATCAATGGCGAAAGGCATTTTCCGATGCAAAGCGTTTTTAAGTTTCATATTGGGGTTGCTCTGCTTTCGGAAGTTGATAAAGGGATTTTTTCTCTTGACCAAAAAGTTAAAATCGGAAAGGATGAGCTATTGCCTGAGTTGTGGAGTCCGATAGCTGAAAAATATCCTGAAGGTGCAACACTTACACTGGCAGAAATTCTTGCATATACCATATCTCAAAGCGATAATGTTGGATGTGATGTGCTATTGCGGCTACTTGGCGGACCTAAAACCGTTGAAGATTATTTTGTAACGAACGGTTTTACAGATATTTCAATAAAAATCAATGAAGAAGTGATGCAGAGCAGTTGGGATTTGCAGTTTCAGAATTGGACAACACCTAAAACAGCCAGCGAAGTCCTGGAAGTATTTTATAACAACAGCAGCAATTTGCTTTCTCAAAAAAGTCGTGACTTTATTTGGAAAATAATGCGTGAAACTTCTACCGGTAAGAACCGGATAAAAGGGAATTTGCCTGCGGGAACTATTGTTGCCCATAAAACAGGTTGGTCAGGTACACACAAAACTACCGGAATCACAGCAGCTGTGAATGATATTGGGATTGTTTTTCTGCCTGGCGGCAAGCACTTTTTCATTAGTGTTTTTGTAACAGAATCAAAGGAAGATTTAGCGACAAACGAGCAAATTATTGCAGATATTGCAAAAGTAGCTTGGGATTACTTTTCGAATGAAACAAATTAATACCTTTACTAACATCAAAAGCAATATCTTTAGGAATAGACATAATCGTGATTAGGTGAATTGACTATTAGGTATATTTGTTGTTGGGTTATAGACACGTTATCAAGGACATTATATAATTAACATAAATCAAACATTATGACACTTTTACTAATTATTGGAATCATACTGGCAACATTAATGACAGGATTTCGTATTGCACAAGAATATCAAAGGGGAGTTATATTCCGACTTGGTCGTTTTCAATCAATTAAAGGGCCTGGACTATATTGGATTATACCATTAATAGACAGACAAGTAAAGGTTGATATTAGAACCAAAACAGTTGACCTCGAACAACAAGAAACAATCACGAAAGACAGTGTAACAATAAAAGTAAATGCCGTGTTATGGTTTAAAATAACAAATCCAGAGGACGCAATTATTAAAGTTGCTGATTATAATAAAGCTGTTTATCAGTTTTCAGTAACTGCTTTGCGAAATATAATTGGACAACATTCGCTCGATGAAGTTTTAAGAGAAAGAGAACAAATAAATGGAACTCTTCAAAAAATTGTTGACACAACAACTGAACCATGGGGAATTAAAATTGAAATGGTAGAGATGAAAGATGTTGAAATACCTGAAGCAATGCAACGAGCAATGGCAAGAGAAGCAGAAGCCATAAGGGAAAAGAGAGCAAGAATTGTAAAAGCAGAAGCGGAGTTAGAGGCATCCATTAAATTGACTCAAGGTGCAAAAGAAATGGAAGGAAGTCCAATTGCACTTGAACTTAGACGAATGCAGATGCTTTCTGAAATTGGTATAGACAATAATACCACGACTATTGTTCTCGTACCATCCGACTTTACGAATGCAGCAAAAAGTTTTACAGAACTTGTAAATAATAAAAAACTTGACGCGTAAGTCACGATCAAACACCAAAAAAAATAGAAGGTCATTGGTTAAATGAAGCTTTGTGCTTCTTGTCAAGTGTAATGCTGGCAGACAGTTTAGTGCATCGAAATCCGCTTCGTAGTCAAGCGCCTATCTGTTTTACAGCGCTCAAAAAAAACTTACTGAAAACCAATAAATAAAACAGATAAGAATATGGAATTTTCAACTATTACGAATGGAATCCTAACCTTTATTGATACCTGGGAGCAGCAATTGATTGATCTGCCAGTTGATAAAATTTCGAACAGGAGAAATAACCAAAACAGGACAATTAAGCAGATTCTTGGGCATTTGATCGATTCCGCTGCAAATAATCATCAACGGATGATTCGGTTGCAATGCACAGCGAAGCTTGAGTTCCCGGATTATCAGCAACATAATGATTTGTGGATTTCGCTGCAGGATTATGAAAATGCTGATTGGTTTATACTCATTCAACTTTGGAAATACTATAACCTGCATATGATTCAGGTGATTAAATCGGTTGACATGTCGAAGCTTGATAATTCGTGGCAAAGTTTTGATGGAACGACAGTCACTCTTCGACAAATGATTGAAGGATATTTGGGGCATATTGAGTTGCATTTTAGCGAGATTCAGGAATTAATCGATGAGTACAAATGATAGCAAAAACGTTACAACCTTCATATTTTGCAGTAATCTTCACTTCCATAAGAATGGAAGGTGAAAATGGATATGCCGAAATGGCGGATAAACAGGTTTCAACTCCAGCAACACTATTTCAAATCAGATTGAGGTTAGTTTTTAGATTTATGGATATCAGATTTATAGTCGCTTGGGCTGAGATTAATTCTAGTAATACTACATTGATACATATGTACAATTAAACTTTTCGGGTTAGGTTAAATTACGTTCATCCAAACAATTAGCAAATCAATTAACAAATCAAAATGCAGATAAGAAAATACAACAAGCTTTCCGATGAAAGCAAATTGATGAAAATGATTGAGGATGAAGAAGGATGGGATTATGCCAATGAAACTCTGGCTGAGAAATATAAAGTAGCTTTAGCGACATCAATAACCTATGTTGCCTTTCATGAAGATGTTTTATGCGGATTTTCCCGTTCGTTAAATGATTTTGGCGCATATATTTATGTGTGTGATTTGCTGGTAATGTCAGCCTGCCGGGGAAGAGACATTGGAAGAAAACTAATGGAATGTATTTATCAGGATTATCCCGATCAAGTTGTTTATGTAATGTCGGATGTTGATGGATATTATGAAAATGTTGGTTATAAACGAATAGGTTCGATTTTTGAAGTTCCATGCCAAAAATTAGTTTCCCATGATTAGATTGTTAGAAAAGGATGTAAAAATACCTTACGATTTACTATTGCTTGCAGATGAAACGGTTGATGCAATCGATAAATATATCCATCAATCAGACATTTATGTATTTGAACTTGAGAATAAGATGATTGCTGTTTTTGCTTTGCAAACGATAAGTAGCGATACAGTAGAAATAAAAAATATTGCTGTAGATACAGCTTTCCAGGGACAAGGGATAGGTCAGGAATTGTTAAAAGATGCCATAAGTCTTGCGAAGGAAAAAGGATTTAAGAAGATCATAATTGGAACAGGAGACGCAGGCGTTAAGCAACTGTATTTATATCAGAAGGTTGGTTTTGAAATATATGAAATAAAGCACAGATACTTTATTGATAATTATCCGGAACCCATATTTGAAAATGGAATCCAATTAAAACACATGATTGTGCTTAAAAAAGACTTGAATTAAAGCCCAGCTGTATGTAATTAAGGAGGTCATTAAATGTTTTTTCAATTATAACTCCGGTGCATATGGTGTATCAATAAAAAACATGTTTACCTTTGAATGATACAACGATAACAAACTATTGTCATGCTGGAAAACCAGATTTCAACTATAAAAATAATCATAAACTTTATTTGGAGTTTATTTTTAAAACCGCATTATATCAGTTGGGTAGAAATTATTTTGGCTGAAAATTGTTAAGAAATAACCTCTTTATAGCGCAGGTTTACAATCATTGAACCTAATTTAAAAAATGGAAATCGCTTTAATAATGATGATACCGCTTCTACTTTGGTTGATAAGTCTTTATTGGCTTTCAAGGTGGACAAAATTTTGGATGTTTTTCATGATTAATTTGGGACTTCTAATTGGCTTTATGGTTTGGATGACCCAATCCGAACTAATAATTTTAGGACATGACGAATATGGCCTTAGTCGACTTTTTCTGATTGTAAAAGTAATAATTGGACACGTAATTGCAGGTTTCGTTTTCGCTTTTTTCAAGCGCAGACAACTGAAACCAATACAAAGTGAGTGAAAGCTGCGACATTCAAATTCGCTTTTCTATTCATTGACTCTTTTTCTTTTTAGGCTTTAACAATTTTGAATTACCGGCATTCGTACTCTTCGACATGACAGAAAGAAACAAAGTGTACTTGAAACTGAATGGACATAAGGATTTCATGTGTCACGCAATGACTTTGAGAAAACTATCGGAAGAACTCCCAATTTAACGAATCTTATAACGACAACACTAAAAAATCGACAGCATGACAAACAGAAGTATAACATTAACAATTTTACAATTTCTGATTATCCTTTTCTTTAATCAGACCTTTGCTCAAAATACAGTAACAAAACAAATTCTTTGGACAGCAGATTGGAGTCCGAATGGTAAGTTTATCGCCATTGGTGGAAACACCGACACCTTAACTATTTATAATGAACGGAATTTAAAACCGCTCAAATCGTTTCATATAAAGAACACCATCACGCGCGTTAAGTGGCATCCTTCGAAAAATATAATTGCAGTAGCAACACAGATGTCAAGCGAAAAATCGTGTATTATTAATTTGGAAACGAATGAGAGAATTGAACTTAACGGAATTTCGCCTGATGGGGCAAGAGGTATTGACTGGAATTATTCAGGCGAATATTTAGCTGTTGCCGACAATGACGGGCAAGTGTTAATTTACACTATCAAAGGTGAATTGATAAGAAAGTTTGCAAATCAAAGCCATTCAACCAAAGGTATAACTGCTATTGCATGGCATCCCAGAAAAAACATGCTTACTACGGTTGCCGACAACATACGTTTTTTAGACATAGATGGAAATTTGCTTAAATCAATAAAACATAGACCTGAAGATGTTTTGTTATTAAGTATAGCCTGGCACAGGTCGGGCGATTTTTTTGTTACAGGTGACTATGGTGACGAAAAAGACACGTCATTGCTTCAATATTGGAGTGAAGAAGGCGAGCTTTTAAAATCAATGGATATCAGTAAAGGTGAATACAGAAATCTGGCCTGGAACCCAAAAGGTGATCGGTTGGCAACAGCAAGTGACGCTTTACGGATTTGGGACACCAAAGGAAACCTTATTTCGGTAGGTAAGTCCGAGGACTATTTATGGGGTCTTTCATGGAATAAACAAGGAAACAGAATTATTACCTCAAGTTTGGAACAAAGAATAATACTTTGGAATAGAAAAGCGAAGCGAATACTTACCATTGAATAAAGGACAAAGACGTTGTTTGAAAAGTTGATTTGTTGATTTTTTGATTTGTTGATGCGTTTTAAAAGTGATGTGTGACGTGTAATGTGTGACGAGTGACATTCTTACTTGTGCTAAATTGCGCTCTGATTTCATTAATCAATTTCTTTTTTTGATTAATTCACTGAATATTCATGAATTTAAATAATTCCGGCAACCTCTTATCCTCAAACCCCACATAAGTACTCAACAACTTAAAAACGAAGCAGTAACAATCTCATTAACAAAATAAACTAAAAGCTATGTCATACAAAATTGGAACAAAAGAAGCCCCGATGGTGTTGAAAACCCCGCCTTTGTCGAGCGAATATACCATGCATGTCGAACAAAAGGATGGTAAAGCTGTTTTGGTTTGTACCGTTGGAAAAACAGTGTTGTGGTATAACATCAACTGCATCGGCGACTTACACCAAATGCTGAAAAGTTACGACGACTGGATGGAGCTGGGTAGCGCCGACGAACAAAAACCTGCCAAAGAAGGTACAGTGGAGGCATGGGGTCGTTCGGAAAGCAATCCTGTGGGTGGCTGGTATGGCATTAAAAAAGGCCTGCGCGGACGATTTGGAATGTATATCCCACCACTGATGGAAGCACTCGGTCTGGCAGAAGTGACACACGATGCCAAGGGTAATAAAATGAAAGCGAAGTAATTACGAAGTTAATTTGGGTATGATCGAAGGTTTCAGTAACAAAGCAAGCGTTTTTGTAAGAGCAAGCCATCGGCTGGAAGGACAGGGAATTTCTCCGCTGCCACCTGCTGCAATTACACCTGATAAACTGTAAAACAACACATAAGTCATGAAAATAAGTGTCCTGATGTTGGTAGTGTTTTTTGTAATGGGCAGTGTTGCTGCTCAAAATAAGTACGAAAAAGAAGTGCGGGTCAGCGAAAGTGAAGTGCCACCAAATGCCCGGAATTTTGTGGAAAAGCTGAACCTGGGATCAAAAATAAAATGGTATCAGGAGTTTGGCACAGACAAAATTTCCTTCGAAGCCAAAACCAAAAAAGATGAAACACGCTACAGTATGGAGTTCTCGGGCGAAGGCCTCTTCGAAGATGTGGAGATAGGGGCGAAGCCTCATGATGTTCCGCAGGAGGTCATGAAAAAAATGCGTGACTACCTGAACGACACCTTTCACAAGTATGCCATCGATAAGATTCAGGTTCAGTATTCGGGTAGTGAAGAGGCTGTGTTGGCGTTTCTCAAAAAAGAACCTGCCATAAGCGGGTTGGTCATTCATTACGAAGTAGTTGTGTCGGCCAAAGAAGACGGCAACTACAGCCTGTTTGAGTTTTTGTTTGATGCCGGAGGTGGTTTCATTCAGCGATACAAGATCGTGTTGCAAAACACCGAAAACCTGGAGTACTAGCATGAAGAGGTTTTTCCCGATATCTATCCTGCTACTGACGCTGGCCTTCGCCGGCATGAGTCAGAATACTGTGCAGATGGGGCTGTTACCTTCGTTGAATGTTAGCAAAAAACTCCCCAAAGACTGGTCGCTGCATGCTAAAGCCGAATCGCGGCAGCAGCTGTACCGCGGCGACTTCGACTATGCCTACCTGAACACCGACATGTCGTTGATAGCCGGAAGTAAGATCAGTCTCAACACCAGCTTGGCTGCCGGATACCTGGTAAGGGTTGAGCCTGATGCCGTGAGTCACAGGGCCATACAACAGCTTACGATCGTGAACAGGTATGCCGGTTTTCGGTTGTCGCACAGATTTTCTGCCGACCAGACCTTTCAGCGCGACGAGGCAACGGAGTTCAGGTTTCGCTACCGTATCAGCTCCGAATTTGCCTTGCAGGGACAGTCGGTCGATCCCGGGGAGTACTTCTTCAAGCTGAATAACGAGTACCTTTATTCCATTCAAGGCAAAGCTGATGATGTGGAGATCAGGTTGGGGGCCTTCGTAGGTTATTCCCTCAAACCTGAAACCAAAATAGAGTTGGGCATCGACTACAGAGTCGACTCCTTCATCAACAGCAGCAGCAGGCATCGGCTGTGGTTTGCGGTTAATTTTTATCAAAATTTTTGAGTTTAGAAGGTAAGGGTTCAGAGTGTTTAGGCTGGCGTGTTTAAAGACATGCGACCCCTCCGGGAACGAAGAAGAATTGAGTGCTGGGTTGTTATTGATATGAGACCCCTTCAAGGTCATTACGTTTGTTATAGGTTTTTTTGGTTGCCTTAAAGTAGATTTTCTTTTCCAGGAATGATTTCTCTTATAAAACCTCTGTGCAAATACATATGCGTTAATATTTATTTATCACAGAGTTACCTGGAGTTAATTTCACAGAGATAAAGGAGTTTTTGTACTCATTGAAACTCTATGCAAACCTCTATGCAAACTCTGTGCTTATAGCTTTCTTAACCTCGAAGCGCGACCCTGAAAGTTGTCAAGAGCAAAAAGACTGCAGAGGGCTGACGCATTCATAATGAAAGCTATAGCTATTGACCTAGGCCATTGGCTAGCGTAAGCCCTCAACAAATCAACAGATCAACAAATCAACGCATCAACCCTAAACTCTCTAAACCTCTAAACCTTCTAAACCGCCCCTCGACGAATCACCATAACACTACTTTTGTAAGGAATAGCATTTAGTTGGAATAAAGCTTAATTTTACACATGGAGATGGTTATGGTCAATTATGACTGATTAAAAGCAAAAATCGTTTTCGGGACGGATATTCTGGTCAGGAGGCGGAGTTTGCCTTTCATTCAGCAGCCTGTAGTCATTTCAAAATCTACATGGTTACTTTTAAGTAAGAGAAGCATTAAAGCGCAATTATTATGAATTTTCTTGGACTTCCGATTGGTTTTTATGGAAATATTTTCCCCGGCAACATCAACATCATGATGATGGAGTTGTACGGATCAAAAAAGTTCAAGGTGCTTTTTATGGTACTAGCTTTGATAGTGCTTTTCGAAAGCGCCTATTGCCTCCTCACTTTATATTACCTGTCCAGTTTAAAGGCACACGAGCAGCTGTTTTTTTACATCGAAGTTGGGTCATATGTGCTTGTTATGGCTATGGGTTTCTGGATGTTTTTTAATAAAAAATCAAGTGAGTCCGTTTCTAAAACCAATACTTTTTACCGTGGGATAATTACCATTATCATTCATCCCCAACAAATTCCTTTTTGGATTATCATCGGCGTCCTTATTGATCCTGTTTTGAATTACAGTGGCAATTGGAATACAATAACAGGGTTTGTTTTGTATAATGCCCTGGGGACTTTCCTGGCAATGTTGGTATATATGGTTTTTGGAAATAAGTTGATGTTGTATTTTAAATTCAAATTACGTCAGGTGAATGCCGTGATGGGTATCGTGTATATCGTTTTTGCTGTTTTTTCAATAGGAAAATTGTTTGTAAAATTCTAGATTTCATTAGTTTAGAGGTTTTGTGTTTAGGGTTTAGGCTGGCGTTTTTTTTTAAAGCAGGTTCAAAAGCTGGCATGTTTAAATTTTTTTAACCGCGGAGGTCGCAAAGGAGGCGCAGAGAACGCAGAGGGCTGGCGCGTTTAAAGACATGCGACCCCTATTGGGACGAAGAATAATTGAGTGCTGGGTTGTTATAGACATGTGACCCCTCCGGGGTCATCACGCTTGTTACAGGTTTTTTCAGCTGGCCTTAAAAAAGATTTTCTTCTCCAGGAATGATATCCCTGATCAAGCCTCTATGCAATCACATATGCGTTAATATTTATTTATCACAGAGTTACCTGGAGTTAATTTCACAGAGATACAGGAGTTTTTGTACTCAGCGCAACTCTATGCAATCCTCTATGCAAACTCTTTGCTTTTTGATTTCTTAACCTCGAAGCTCGATCCCGAAAGCTGTCAAGAGCAAAAAGTCTGTAGAGTGCTGATGCGTTCATAATGAAAGCTTTAGCAGTTGATCATGGCCATTGGCTTGCATAACGAATTCAGGCATGACGCGCAGGCCTAAACTTCTAAACCTCTAAACCACCTCTCAACGAATCATCAAATCAACAAATCAACAGAATAAGGCTCTCCCCCAAAATAATTACTTTTGCCTCATGAGTCTCCATCCGCCATATGTCGATATTCACACACACCGGTCAGGTGAACATGCTGATGTGCTGTCGGTGCTGAACCTCATGGCCGGAGAATGCCCCGAACCGGTTTGCACTCCTTATTATTCACTTGGGATTCATCCCTGGCAACTGCTACAATATGATGTGGCAACCTTGAAAAGCCGCATGACCCGCGACATACAACGCTTGAAGCCTATGGCCATCGGTGAGATTGGCCTCGACCGTGCTGTCGCTGTCCCGATTCCGATTCAGCAGGAAATACTCGGCTGGCAGGAACAACTAGCTTTGCAATACAATCTTCCGCTGATACACCATGTGGTGAGGGCTAACGACCTGATGCTTGAAAGGGCAAAGAAATATCCCGGCTTTGTTCGTGTTATCCATGGCTTTGCAGGGAAACCCACAGAGGCACTTCAGTATGTAGGCGCGGGTTTCATGCTTTCGTTGGGAGCAGTGCTGTTCGACACGAAGCGACAGGCGGCGGAAAGCATTAAAAGCATCCCTGCGGAACATCTTTTTCTGGAGACGGACGAAAGCAGCTTCAGCATAAAGGAGGTATATGCGCGGGCGGCTTCGTTGAGAAATGAGACGGAGGAGGAGCTGCGAATCCGCATCTTTGATAATTTTGCACGCATTTTTATCCGAAAATAGATGGAACAGGATTGGAGAACACGAACGGAGCTGTTGATAGGCGAACAGGCACTCAGCAAATTACAAAACAGCCATGTGCTGGTGGCAGGTCTTGGAGGGGTGGGTTCATTTGCTGCCGAACAACTTGCGAGAGCAGGGGTAGGCAAACTTACCATCGTTGATGGCGATACCGTTCATCTGAGTAACCGCAACAGGCAATTACCTGCCTTAGTGAGCACTCAGGGAATTGCCAAGACAGAGGTAATGGCAAACCGGCTACGTGACATCAACCCTGATATTGAGCTGGTTATAGTGCCACATTACATAAAAGACGAGTTGTTGATCGAAGTGGTTCAGCAGCCATATGATTACGTTATTGATGCCATCGACACCCTTGCGCCAAAAGTTTTTTTGCTGTATTACGCCCATCAGTTTGGGTTAAAGGTGGTGAGCTCGATGGGAGCGGGGGGTAAGCTCGACCCTGAAAAGATCAAAGTGGTCGACATCTCACACACACAGCAATGCCGTTTGGCCTATTACATCCGGAAGAAACTTCACAAACTTGGCATTTGGTCGGGTATCACAGCGGTTTATTCAACGGAAGTCGTTTCACGGGCCAGCATAACGAACGAAAGTGGCGAATTCAATAAACGCAGCACCGTGGGGACAATCTCTTATATGCCAGCGATGTTCGGGGTTTTCTGCGCTTCGGTGGTGTTGCGCGGCCTGATCGGTGAAGAGCCTGCATAGAGGCATGCCTTTTCCTTCTCAGAATCAACATAAAACTTATTCTTTTTCATCAGTACCGTACTTTTTAGTTACTTTGTACGTTAATAACAACCGGATTTTAGGTCCTGTTTTTATCACACAGCAATTGTTAAATTTCTAAAGCATTGAAATGACATACTTTACTCCTTTAAGATCGATTTTCGTTCTTTTATTCTTTAGTATTCTCACACCTTTGGTCATGGTAGGACAGGAAGCTGCCGTCCGTGGATTTGTGTATGAAGCATCAAGTGGCGAACCGGTAATTTTTTCCAATGTCTATCTTCAGGGGACCAATTTTGGTGGCTCGACAGATAATAATGGCTATTTCAGCATCACGCGCGTGCCCGAAGGGAAGTACACCTTATTGGTTACCTATCTCGGTTACGATACCATTAAAGAGGTCATTCAGTTACGAAAAGGTGATGTCATCAATAAGAAATATCAACTCACAGAATCGTCGGTAAGCCTTGGTACAGTGAATGTTACGGCCGAGCGGATTGAAGCTATCACCGAAACAAAAACCTCTGTTATCAACCTCACTCCAAAAACTCTCAAGAAGATACCTTCCATCGGAGGTCAGGCCGACCTTGCGCAATACCTGCAGGTGTTACCCGGTGTTATTTTTACGGGTGACCAGGGTGGACAGCTTTACATCAGGGGTGGCTCGCCTATCCAAAACAAAGTGCTTTTAGACGGGATGATCGTTTACAATCCTTTTCACTCCATCGGGTTGTTTTCGGTTTTCGACACCGATATGATACGTAACGCAGAGGTGTTTACAGGAGGCTTTAGTGCTGATTATGGTGGCCGTATTTCCTCGGTGATGGATATCACCACACGTGACGGAAATAAGAATCACCTCTCAGGGAAGCTGGGAGCCAGCACCTTCGGAGCAAAAGTCTTACTCGAAGGGCCTATCGTAAAACCAAAAACTGATAAATCGGGCAGCTCGTCATTTGTCCTTTCGGTTAAAAATTCGTACCTCGAACAAAGCAGCAAGGCGCTGTATTCATACATTGAGAAAGACGGCCTCCCTTTTAATTTTCTGGATATTTATGGCAAGGCTTCGATCAATGCCTCCAATGGAAGTAAGATCAATTTCTTTGGTTTCAGCTTCGACGACAAGGTGAACAAATACAAGGCTTTATCCGATTTTGGATGGAAGTCGTTTGGTGGTGGATCCGACTTTTTGATCATTCCGGGAAAATCGCCTGTGCTGATCGAAGGTAATATGGCCTATTCATCCTACACTGCAAAACTTACAGAGCAGTCAGCCCCCGAGAGGTCGAGTTCGATCAATGGCTTTAATATGGGATTCCACTTCACCTATTTCCTTGGAAAAGACCTCATTAAATATGGTGTTGAAATCCTTGGTTTCAAAACCGAGTTCAACTTCACCAATGGCGTTGGAAGGCAGATCGACCAGGTGGAAAACACCACTGAGTTAGCCGGTTATGTCCGCTACAAAGGAAGTTTTGGGAAACTGCTTTTCGAACCAAGTATGCGTATACAGTATTATGCATCGTTGGCCGAAATTTCACCCGAGCCAAGGTTAGCCATGAAATACCTCATCTCCGATCATATCCGTCTGAAATTTGCTACCGGACTTTATTCACAAAATCTGATAGCTGCCAACAGCGACAGGGATGTGGTAAACCTTTTCTATGGCTTCCTCTCAGGTCCTGATAACCTTCCGCAGAAGTTCGACGGCAATGAGGTGTCATCAAAATTACAGAAAGCATCTCATTTTATCCTGGGAACAGAAATCGACTTAAGCCACACGGTGAACCTCAATATTGAAGGCTATCTCAAAAATTTCAGTCAGCTCACCAACCTCAACCGTAACAAAATTTATGACGAAGCAACAGCTGATTATACCGTCCCTGATCGCCTGAAGAAAGATTTTATCATTGAAAAAGGTGCTGCTTATGGTGCTGACCTTGCCTTGAAATATGAGAAAAACAAACTCTATCTGTGGGCTGTTTATTCATTGGGTTATGTGACAAAATCGTTTGAAGATGAAACAGGCGACCTTTATACCTACCGCCCGCATTACGACCGTCGCCACAATATGAACGTCATTCTTTCGTACACAACAGGCGATCAGAAACAATGGGAAATGAGTGCCCGCTGGAACTTCGGCTCTGGATTTCCATTCACACAAGTGCAGGGAAACTATGAATATCTCTCATTTAATCAAGGTATTAACTATGATTATACCACAGCTAACGGTCAGCTTGGAACTGTTTATGGCGAACTGAATAAAGGAGTATTGCCTACCTATCATCGCCTCGATTTGGATGCCAAACGCAGATTTTATTTTAGTGAACGCTCCGAGATGGAGATCAATATTAGTTTGACAAATATCTACAATCGTAAGAATGTGTTTTACGTAGATCAGATCACCAACGAAGTTTTACGTCAATTGCCTTTAATGCCAAGTCTTGGAATAACCTTCTCATTTTAAATATCTTAAAATTAACAGTATGAAAACACAGCTTTTTTCTTTGGGCTTTTTCGCAACAATAGCTTGCACTGCTTTTATGACAGCCGGCTGTTCAACTACACCAAAAAATACGATGAAACCTCCTGTAGCTAAAATTATACCGCATGAGTTGACTATGCATGGTCAAACAAGGGTCGACAATTATTATTGGCTCAACGAGCGCGAAAATCCTGAGGTGATTAGTTACCTGCAGGAAGAAAATGCCTATATCGACAGCCTGCTCTCACACACAAAAGATTTGCAGCAGAAGCTTTACGACGAAATGGTAGCCCGCATCAATCAGAAGGATATGTCGGTCCCATACAAGGAGAACGGCTATTTCTATTACACCCGTTTCGAGGAAGGAAAAGAATATCCCGTTTATTGTCGTAAAAAAGATTCGATGGAAGGCACTGAAGAAGTGTTGCTGAATGGCAATGAAATGGCTAAAGGATTGGCTTATTTTGAGATAGGGGGCTGGCAGGTGAGTAGCGATAACAATTTGCTTGCTTATGCAGTGGATACCGTCAGCCGCAGGCAATATACCTTATATGTGAAAAATCTTGTTACCGGAGAGGTGTTTAAAGATGTGATTACCAACACATCAGGTAACATGACCTGGGCTAACGATAACAAAACCCTGTACTACAGCATCAAAGATGAAACACTGCGTCCGTACAAAATCTTAAAACATACGTTGGGAGCTGTAGGTTCGGATGTTGAAGTTTTTCACGAAGTTGATCCGACATTTTACAGTTTCGTTTACAAAACAAAATCACGCGAGTTTGTTATCATCGGTTCAACGAGCACAGTATCGGCTGAGTATCGCTTTCAGCCTGCTGCAACTCCTGCTGAGCCATTCAAACTATTTCAGGAACGCAAACGTGATTTCCTTTATGGAATCGATCATTATAAAGATCATTTTTATATCCGTACCAACCTTGACGCCATCAATTTCAGACTGATGAAAACACCACTCACGGCAACTGCAGTTGAAAACTGGACAGAGGTTATTCCACATCGTGCCGATGTGCTGCTCGAAGAGTTTGAAGTTTTTGCCGATTATCTGGTGGTTTCCGAACGTAAAGAAGGGCTTATTCAACTGAGGGTGAAGAAATGGAAGGATGAAACAGACTATTACATGGATTTCGGTGAGCCGGCTTATACCGCTTACATGACAACAAACCCTGATTTCGATACACAGAAACTGCGTTACAGCTATACCTCACTCACTACCCCTAACTCCGTTTTTGAGTATGACATGGAAGCTAAGACCAAGTTGTTGCTAAAGCAGCAAGAGGTGATTGGTGGCTACGATCCTGAAAATTACAAAACAGAACGAATCTATGCCACATCACACGATGGGGTTACAGTTCCGATTTCGTTGGTGTATAAAAAAGGCCTCGAGAAAAACGGACAGAACCCAACAGTCCTCTATGGTTATGGCTCGTATGGAGCAACGATGGATGTATATTTCAGTTCAGCCCGCCTGAGCCTTCTCGACAGAGGTTTTGTCTGGGCCATCGCACACATCAGAGGCGGACAGGAAATGGGTCGTCAATGGTACGAAGATGGTAAGCTTTTGAACAAAAAGAACACCTTCCACGATTTCATTGCCTGCGGTGAATATCTTATAGATCAGAAATTTACCAATAACCGGAAGATGTTCGCAATGGGCGGAAGTGCCGGAGGTTTACTTGTTGGTGCTGTTGTGAATATGCGTCCCGACCTTTGGAAAGGTGTGATAGCTCAAGTGCCTTTTGTGGATGTTGTTACCACCATGCTCGATGAAACTATCCCGCTCACTACCGGCGAATACGACGAATGGGGCAACCCAAACACCAAAGAATATTTTGATTATATGCTGTCCTATTCACCTTATGATCAGGTTGAAGCCAAGGTGTATCCGGCTATGCTTGTAACAACAGGTTTGCACGACAGTCAGGTACAATATTGGGAACCAGCAAAATGGGTTGCCAAGCTTAGGGCTGTCAAAAAAGATAACAATCATTTGTTTCTTAAAACGAATATGGACTTTGGTCATGGTGGTGCTTCGGGTCGTTTCGAACGACTGAAAGAGGCAGCTTTGGAATATGCCTTCATGCTGAATGAGTTGGAGATAAAAGACTAAATTCTGGTTTACGAAAGCTGTTTGCTTTTAATATAGAAGAATGGATAAAACCTGGAGTATTGACGATTTGAATGCCACCAACAAAGGAACGTTGATGGAGCAGTTGGGTATCGAATACGTCACCGTTGAAGACGGGTATGTGAAAGCCAAAATGCCTGTTGATGAACGAACCAAACAGCCGATGGGACTGCTGCACGGAGGTGGTAGCCTCGCGCTGGCCGAAACGGTGGGTGGCATTGGTTCGGCGCTGATTGTGGACCTCGAAACCAACGATGTGCGCGGCTCTCATATGAGTGCCAATCACATACGTGCAGCCAAGGACGGCTGGGTATTTGCTGAAGCCCGACTGTTACACAGGGGTAGAAATACACATATTTGGAATATTGATATTTCTGATGAGGAGGGTATGCTTGTTTCTACCTGTCGTCTGACAAATTTTATCATTCCAAAACAAGTACTTTGATTCTATTGAAATGCACCTGAAGGCTGCACATCTGTTTTTTTTGGAGAACGGGATTCCTTTCGTAAGCTATCGCTTGCCCTGGACTGCCAATATAGTCACATTATCAGGAGGGATTTTTTCTGCTGAAGGTGCTGAGGATGATGACAATACATTTGTTTTCGCTCCTTTTGGTTCTGGTCATGGTCATGTGAAATTGTATTATAATGCTGAAAATGTTGCTTTTGGAACAGAGATCGACATTGATAGTTTAACTTTCACAGAAGCGGGCTTAACTGGCAATGAAGTGCCAGCACCCATTGTTGTTACTAAGGATGTTTACCTGAATCAGGTAGCAACGCTCATTTCAGCGATGAAGAAAGGACAAGCCAAAAAAGTTGTCCTTTCGCGCGTTGTCGCTGCCAAGCTTGCTTTGGACGATCAGCCAAAAGTTTTTGAGTTATTATGCAGCAAACATCCCGGGGCATTTGTCTACTTTCTGAGTGACGGAAAGCAAATGCGATGGATGGGCGCGAGTCCTGAAACATTGCTGTTGAAAAAAGAGCAACACTACATTACTATGTCGTTAGCCGGCACAAAAAAGTCGGTAGATGGACAGCCCGAAAACATTCAATGGAATCCGAAAGAGCTGGAGGAGCAGGCTTTTGTGACTGATTATATTCATGATGTGTTAAGAAATTTAAACATGGAGGATTACACCATTTCCGGACCGGAAACAGTTTTTGCCGGACATCTGGCGCACCTGAAAACCACCTTTCATATGCCCGCTGAGAAGTGCGATGCAGCACAGCTTATAGAAAAGCTGCACCCGACACCGGCCGTCTGTGGCCTTCCGCAAAAGGAGGCATTCGACTTAATTTTTGCCACCGAACTACATAACAGGGCCTATTATACAGGCTATCTGGGAATTCTAAAACCACAGGAAGAATTGAAGCTTTTTGTCAATTTGAGATGCATGCAACTCATCGGAAATGAGGCCTATATTTATGTAGGTGGTGGCCTCACTGAAGCCTCCGATCCTGAAGCTGAATGGGATGAGACAGAAGCTAAAGCGGAAACTTTGCTATCGGTATTCCCAAATAAAAACGCAACTTTGCAACATGATGCACGATAAAACAGCTTTGCTACATTTAGCTGAACTGATGAGCAGGAGAGGGCTTCATCATTTGGTAATTTCTCCCGGATCTCGAAACGCTCCTTTAGTGACCATTTTTGGCGCACGCCCTGAGTTTAGTTGTTATACCGTTGTTGATGAGCGTAGTGCGGCATTTTTTGCACTGGGCTTAGCTCAGCAGTTGCAAAAACCCGTTGCTATAGCCTGTACATCCGGAACGGCTGTACTCAACTACGCACCTGCTGTTGCCGAGGCCTTTTACCAGCGTGTTCCTTTGATCGTTTTAACAGCTGATCGTCCGGTGGAATGGGTCGATCAGGGCGATGGTCAAACCATCCACCAACAGCATATCTTTGGACCTCATGTGCGTAAGAGTGTCGAATTGTCACAGCAAATTAAAACTCAGGACGATATTTGGTACAACGACCGCCTGATCAATGAGGCACTGAATGCAACACAGTATCCTGTTCCAGGACCTGTTCAGATCAATATTCCATTAACGGAACCATTGTATAATTTTGACCATCAGTTAAATACAACTCCAAATGAATTTTTTGTTGTTCCAGTTGAGAAAACCCTTTCTCAGAAAGTTTTAAATCAGTTGCATCAGGCCTGGGAGTCGGTCGAGAAGAAGATGATTCTTGTCGGTCAGATGCATCCCTGTCCCGAAACAGAGCAATTACTTGCCAGTTTAGCCAAACGATCCGATTTGGTAGTGCTGACAGAAACGACTTCCAATGTTTTTGATGAGGCTTTTGTTGGTTGCATCGACCGCTGTTTGAGTGTAACACACGAAAAAGCTGATTTTCAACCTGAATTATTAATAACCTTTGGGGGACCTGTCGTCTCGAAACGTATAAAGTCTTTCCTCCGCAAAAGTCATATAAAATACCACTGGAACATTGATGTTGCAGATGCTCAGATAGATACCTATCAACACTTAACACACGCGCTTCCTATTGAGCCTGTCGGATTTCTACTGAATCTGACAACATTTTCCGAAAAAGCTGACAGCAACTATGCTGAGGTATGGAGAAAGGCCTCAAAAACTGCTGCTGCAAAGCATAAGGAGTTTGTTGATCGGGTTGATTTTTCGGATCTGAAGATATTTCATCAACTTATTGAATCGCTTCCAAACGATTTTTATGTTCAGCTTGCCAACAGCACCCCCGTGCGGTACGCGCAATTGTTTGATGGTAAGTGGGCAGCCAGGTTTGATTCGAATCGTGGTACAAGCGGAATCGACGGAAGTGTTTCAACTGCGGCCGGCGCTGCTGTTGCAAACGGAAAGCTGACAATGCTTATAAGTGGTGATCTCGGATTCTTTTATGATTCGAATGGACTATGGAACAGACATTTGCCTTCAAACCTTAAAATAATTGTAGTCAATAACGAAGGCGGAGGTATTTTCCGTTTCATTGAAGGACCGGATAAAACGGATTTCCTTGAACCCTTCTTCGAAGCGCGGCATCAGACTTCTGTTGAATTCATTGCCAAAGCTTTTGGTGTGAACTATTTCTCAGCAGACTCTGAGGAGGAGTTGAATCAGGTGTTGGCGGAATTCTTTTTGCCGTTAGAGAAAGCTTGTTTGTTAGAAATAAAGAGCCCTGCAGAGCGCAGCGGTGAGGTCATCAGGGAGTATTTCAGGTATTTGGCGAGCGTTTAGAGGTGTAGAAGTTTAGAGTTTAGGGTTGATTTGTTGATTCGTTGATTTGTTGAGGGCTGACGCAAGTCTTTGGCCCACAACTAAAGCTTTCATTATGAACGCGTCTGCCCTTTGTGTTCTTTGCGGTTAATAAAACTTTAAACGTACCAGCCATATAACCTTAAGCAACGAACTTGCTTTAAACGCGTCAGTCTAAGCCATCTAAACTTCTAAACCTCCTCTCAACAAACCAACAAAGAACAAATCAACGAATCAACTCCTAAACTTCGGTATTGATTAGCATTAAAAACTGCCATTAAAAGCGTATTTTTGCACCTCAAAGTACATTCTCATTTATTCTGCTGACAATGCATTTGAACCATTTTTAGCAGCATTTGTTATCAATAAAAAGATCGAGATATGCAAAATGTAAGAAATTGGGTTCCTGTGAAGACATATAAGGATATCATTTTTGAAACCTGGAACCATATTGGAAAAATCACCATCAACAGACCTGAGGTTCATAATGCATTCAGGCCAACAACAACATTTGAGATTGCCGATGCGCTGGAAATCTGTAGAGAAAATCAGGATATTTATGTTATCGTGCTCACCGGTGCAGGCGACAAAGCTTTTTGCAGTGGTGGCGATCAGCAGGTTAAAGGTGAGGGTGGATACATCGATGAGCAGGGAGTGCCACGCCTGAATGTGTTGGATGTGCAGCGTAAGATACGGTCGATGCCTAAACCTGTTGTAGCAATGGTCAACGGCTGGTCGATAGGAGGTGGGCATGTGCTTCATGTCGTTTGCGACCTCACGATTGCTTCGGATAATGCTCGTTTCGGACAGGTAGGTCCAAAAGTTGGCAGCTTTGATGCCGGTTTTGGTTCTTCATACCTTGCCAGCATCGTTGGCCAGAAAAAAGCAAGAGAAATTTGGTTTCTCAACTTGTTTTATTCGGCTCACGAAGCCCTGGAGATGGGTTTGGTGAATAAGGTAGTACCTTTTGATCAGCTGGAAGATGTCACGGTGGAATGGTGTGAGATCATGATGAAAAGAAGTCCGATGGCATTGAGAATGATAAAGTTAGGATTGAATGCAGAACTGGACGGACAAGCTGGATTGCAAGAGTTTGCCGGCAATGCCACCTTGCTTTACTATTTGACTGAGGAAGCACAGGAAGGGAAGAATGCCTTTCTTGAAAAACGTGATCCCGACTTCCACAAGTTCCCAAAATACCCATAAACTACCTGATGCCTACTTTACAATCCTGGATTAAGGCTGCTCGTTTGCGAACCCTGCCGTTAGCACTTTCGAGTGTAGCTTTGGGTGCTTTTGTTGCAGCAAAAGAACCAACTTTCAATGTGGCTGCTGCATTATTGGCGGGTATCACTACCTTGTTGCTGCAGATTCTTTCCAATTTCGCAAATGATTTAGGCGATGCAAAAAGTGGTATTGATAATGATCAGCGTGTCGGCCCGAAACGAACAGTACAGTCGGGCGAGATAAGTCGGTCGAACATGAAAATCGCAGTATCCATGACAGCTGGAATGGCATTTTTAACAGGAATATTACTTATCTTTTCAGTTGCCGACCTTTCTAATCAGCAGCAATTGCTCTTTCTTGGACTTGGATTGGCTGCAATAGCTGCCGCAATCACCTATACGATTGGAAAAAGACCCTATGGTTACCTTGGGTTAGGCGATCTTTTCGTGTTTTTGTTTTTCGGATTGATCGGGGTTGGGGGAACGTATCTTGTTGCCACTGCCTCGTTTAAGCTAAGTGTTTTGCTTCCTGCTGCCGCAATGGGATTGTGGAGCACAGGGGTGTTAAATCTGAATAATATGCGCGACCATGCGAACGATCGTTTTAGTGGAAAAAGAACACTTGTTGTTAAAATAGGCTATCATAACGCCCTTTTATACCATGCGTTTTTAATTCTTGTGCCATTTGTTTTATTAACGATTTTTGTGGCTCAACGAAACAGCTCATTGATTTCTTACGCGTTTCTTTTGGCCCTGATACCTTTCATAAACGACCTGCTGCACGTCCTCAAAGTACGTAACCCGGCAGATTTAGATCCGTTCCTGCGTAAACTTGCTTTAAAAACAATGTTAGTCACCATTGTTTTTGGATTGACAACCTTGATGTAAGATGCTCAAGGCCAAATGGATATCATATAGCCTGAATTTTAAATTCCCGGCCGGGACATCGAGAGGTGTTCTCGTTTCGAAACCTTCGTGGTTTTTGAAAGTGATTGATTTGGCCGAACCTGACATCTTTGGCATTGGCGAAGTGAGTGTAATCCCAGGTTTAAGCCTTGACGACGAGAAAAGCATTGGCCCTGCACTTGATGCGCTGTGTTCCCGAATCAACGATTATGGAAGGTGGCTTGAGGAGTTTGGAAACAGCTTTCCTGCTATTTGTTTCGGACTTGAAACCGCCCTCACTGACTTGAAATCAGGAGGTAATAGGGTGTTTTTCAAAAACACATTCACTCAAGGTAACAAAGGAATACCTGTCAACGGACTTATCTGGATGGGCAATTTTGAAGAGATGCGTCAGCGAATCAGCGCAAAACTTTCAGAGGGTTTTCGTGTGATAAAATTAAAGGTAGGTGCGATCGATTTTGAGAGTGAAGTTGCGCTGCTTTCTGAAATGAGACAATTGTTTTCACCTGACGAACTCACCATTCGCCTCGATGCCAATGGGGCTTTCGCTCCGGATATGGCCCTTGAAAAACTGAAACGTCTGTCGGATTATCATATCCATTCCATCGAGCAACCTATCAAAAGCGGGCAACATGAACAAATGGCTGAACTTTGTTCAAAAAGCCCTGTGCCCATAGCGCTCGACGAAGAGCTGATAGGTGTTTATGATGCTGAAGCAAAAATGAACCTGCTCGAAACGCTGCGGCCTGAGTACATCATACTAAAACCTGGATTGCTGGGAGGTTTTGGGCATGCTGATGAATGGATACGGATTGCCGAAAAATTAAAAATAGGCTGGTGGGCTACCTCGGCACTCGAATCAAACATCGGCTTGAACGCCATCGCACAATGGACTTTCAACACCTCAAATCCGTTAACTCAAGGTCTGGGAACGGGTCAGTTATTCCACAATAACATCGGTTCACCTTTGGAGATTCGGGATGCACTTCTTTATCATAATCCTGAGAACGTATGGAATCTGCAACCAATTCTATAACCTCATTACCAAACTACTTAATCCTGAATGGGTTGGTCGTTGATAAGAAAGCTGTCACAGCATATAATGACAACCCGTCGTTCATAAGCACCAGCGAGAAATCGTTGATGAATTTTCTATTAAATTGGTTTTCGGATGATGAGACACTTGTCATGAAAACTTCCGGTTCAACAGGTACACCTAAAGTCATAACTGCTTCGAAAAAGGCCATGGTCGAAAGTGCAAAGCGAACCATTGCAGCTTTTGGGTTGCAAAAGGGAATGAATGCCTTGTTATGCCTTTCGACTGATTATATTGCAGGGCAGATGATGGTTGTCAGAGCTATGGTTTCAGGCATGAATTTAATAACTTCAGATATTGAAGCAAATCCCATTAAAAATCTAAATCAACCCATAGATTTTGCTGCTATGGTGCCTCTGCAGATGATGAAAGCGATGCAAGAATCACCCGAGAAACTTTTCCTTATTCGGGCAGTTTTGTTGGGTGGAAGTGGCATTAGTAAGGCATTGGAGGAGCAGCTTTCAGGAGTTTCAACAGAGGTATACCATTCCTATGGAATGACGGAGACGCTGAGTCACATTGCTTTAAGAAAAGTAAATGGTCTGGATGCAACAAACTGGTTTAGTCCTTTACCTGATGTATCGGTAGAGCTGGATGTAAATTCCTGTCTTGTAATCACTGCTCCGTACATATCATTAATTCCATTTTTTACCCGTGACATCGGCGAAATTAACGACAAAGGTCAGTTCAGAATTAAGGGTAGGATAGATGATGTAATCATCAGCGCAGGAAATAAAATCCACCCTGAGGAACTCGAAAAGTTAATCTCATCATTCGTCGAAAGTGAATTTATCATTAGTAGTCTGGATGATGATCAGGCTGGTCAGATGATCGTTTTGGTTTTACAGGCAAAGTTCAATACGTTGAATCTCTATTCTTTATGGGAGAAGCTGACTTTTGCGCTGAGACCCCACGAGCTTCCGCGGCGTGTTGTGAGCCTTCCCAACCTTCCATACCTTGAAAGTGGAAAAATAAACCGCATTAGGGTGAGAGAACTGATTGCTGAAATGGCAGATGCCTAAGATCATTTTGCAGTCGTAACTCCCAAAATCAAAACAGGTTGTCTTCCGATTTCAACCGTTTGCAAGTTATCTACGGAAAAACCAGCTTTTTTTTGGCATTTTTTGAGAGACTTTTGTTATTTTTACACAGTAAAGAATTCTGGTCTCAACCTTAGGTGAAATCAATTCACTGCTTTTGTGAACCGGTTCAAGGAAATTCCATTTTAACTATGTTTTAATACATTCACTTCCATGAAAAAATATTCGCTTTTCAACAAGCTGATTGCTGCAATTTTTTTGCTTCTATTTTTTGTAACTGAAATTAATGCACAAGAAATCAAAAGAGTAGAACCACCTTTCTGGTGGGCGGGCATGAAAAATACCGACTTACAATTGCTCGTTTATGGAAAAGATATCGGAAATTCTCGTCCAGTAATTGATTACCCCGGTGTTAAGCTAAAAGAGAGTGTGATGGTTGAAAATCCCAACTATCTTTTTTTGAATCTGGAGATTTCTCCTGAAGCGATGCCGGGTAGTTTCAATATCCGTTTTGTTACTTCCAAAAAGATAAATATTGCCTATAATTTTGTCTTACTCGAGCGGAAAGAAGGTTCATGCCAACGTCCGGGCTTCGATACCAAAGATGTCATGTACCTGCTCATGCCTGATCGTTTTGCCAATGGTGACCCAACCAATGATTTAATCAAAGACATGGCTGATCAGTCGGATCGGAAAAATCCCAACGGAAGACATGGAGGCGACCTGAAAGGTATTGAAAATCATATGGGTTACTTCAAAGATTTGGGCGTGACGGCTTTATGGCTCAACCCCGTTTTTGAAGGTAACGTCCCAACACCCTCATACCATGGTTATTCTATCACCGATTTTTATCAGATTGACCCCCGCTTGGGATCAAATGAAGACTACAAAAGATTGGTTGATGTAGCTCATAAAAATGATATAAAGGTTATTAAAGATATGGTTTTCAATCATTTTGGAAACAATCATTGGTGGATGAAAGACTTACCTATGAAAGATTGGGTCAACCAATGGCCTGAGTATACACGTTCAAATTTCCGTGCAGGAACACTCATGGACCCACATGCTTCTACCGCCGACAGGGAACGAATGCTCAAAGGCTGGTTTGATATCATGATGGCCGACTTCAATCAAAACAATCCTTTCGTAGCAAAATACCTCATTCAAAATAGTATTTGGTGGGTTGAATACGCCGGATTGGACGGCATCCGTATGGATACCTATCCTTATTCCGATAAGCATTTTATGGCTGAATGGATGAAACAGCTTCGTCATGAATATCCTGAGTTTTCAGTTGTTGGCGAGGCATGGCTCAATTCACCCCCACAGGTTGCTTACTGGCTCGAATCAGATCGTAACAAAGACGGCTACAACTCACATCTCAACTATGTTTTCGATTTCCCATTGAAATATGCCATAGGAAGCGCATTCCATGAAGACAACGGATGGGCGTCGGGTGCTGCAAAATTGTATGAGACCATCAGCATGGATTTCCTCTATACAAACCCTGATCAGATTGTGACTTTCGCTGACAACCATGATGGCGACAGACTTTTTTCCACTTTGGGTAAGGATTTGGCAAAATTCAAAATGGCCATGGCATTTTTGCTGACAACGCGTGGCGTGCCTCAGCTTTATTACGGAACAGAAATATTAATGACCGGACTTGAGCACGACGGACATGGATTTATCCGTGAAGATTTTCCGGGGGGCTGGGAAAATGATAAGGTGAACGCTTTTGAAAACAAAGGTCTTTCAACCGAACAGCAAGAGGCTCATAGCTTTATGAAACTGTTGCTCAACTGGCGGAAAAATAATAAGGCAGTAACAGAAGGCCAATTGAAGCATTACATTCCTGAAGAAGGCGTGTATGTTTATTTCCGTTACACCGATGATGAAGCTGTAATGGTTGTAATCAATAACAATGATGAAAGCCGAACCTTTAAAACAGATCGTTTTGCTGAAAGTATTTCAGCTTATGCAACAGGAACTGATATCCTGCACCGCACCTATTTCGATCAGTTAAGGATGATCAGTGTACCTGCCATGTCGGCTCGTGTTATCGAACTTAAGAAATAGTACCATTTATAATGACAAAAGCTCACTTTCTCACATATTTTCAAAAAGTTATCCTCCTGCTGCTGTGGGCAGGTTTCTTGTTAACATCAAGGCATCTCGAAGCACAATTGGTTCAGGTTACTCCAGCCCAGCCTGAAGTTAACGACCTGATAACATTGGTGTTTGATGCTTCCAAAGGCAATCAGGCTCTGATGAATTTCGAAGGTACTGTTTACTTTCATACTGGAGTGATAACAAATGCCAGCAGGGATGAGAAAGACTGGAAATTTGCTACAGGTGATTGGGGTAAGCCTGATAAGAAAATGGAAATGAGATCGTTGGGAAATAATTTCTATGAAGTTTCCTTTACTCCATCAGATTTTTATAAGATCCCTGACGATGCAAAGGCTCTGCAGATGGCTTTCGTATTTCGCAACGCCGATGGTAGTTTAGTTGGCAAAACAGCTGAGAACACAGATGTTTACGTCCCATTTAAAGGCTTTAAACCTCAGGAAAAGAAAGCGGTAACTTATTTGTTTAAGGAACATCTTTACAAAGGTTTTACCCAAAAGGAAGGTCATTTATTTGTTGAGACATCCGAAGGTGTTATTGCTTTCAGGCCATTTACCGATAGTATTGTTGAGGTGAGCTGGCATCCTAAAGAGTTTGGCAGTTTCTACGTTTCTCATGCTGTTGTAATGCAAGCCTCTGAGGTTAAAACTTTCGTCAGTGAGACACCTTCAATGTTAGTTTACGATATGGTCGGTTTGCAGGTGTTGATCCAAAAGAAGCCTTTTAACATCAGCTACCTGTCAAATGGGATAGCATTTTTTAAAGAAGAAAAAGGTTTTTTCTCACGTACTGACGGCAGTGGTGTAAGATTCCGGCTCGAAGAAGGCGAGAAGCTTTATGGAAGTGGAGGCCGGGCAAGTGGATTGAATCTCAGAGGCAAGAAACTTGGTTTATACAACCGCCCCGACTATAACTACGAGTTTGGCGCTAACAATCTTAACTATATGATTCCAACCCTGTTATCCTCAGAAAACTATATGTTTTTTATGGATAACCCACACAAGGGATGGTTCGATGCCGACAGCAAAGGCGACGGAATACTTGAGTTTGGTGCAGAAGGCGGGCCAATGAGGTATTTTCTCATCACTGGTAAAAATCCGGCTGCCTTGTTGAAGCAGTATACCACATTAACAGGTGCACAGCCGATGCTTCCAAGGTGGGCTTATGGTAACCTTCAATCACGCATGGCATATCGAAGTCAAGCTGAAACAGAGGACATTGTAGCTAAAATGATTGCTGCTGATTTTCCTTTGGACGCAATAATCCTTGATTTTTACTGGTTTGGTGACAGCATTCTGGGTCATCTCGGCAGGCTCGATTGGTGGAAACCTACCTGGCCTGAACCTGAAAAGATGATCGCTGATTTTAATAAGAAAGGGATCAAAACCATCACCATCTCCGAACCATATGTTATTGACAGCCTTGCCAACTGGAAAATTGGCGACGAGCTCGGTATATTTGTTACTGACAGCCTTGGTAAAACCTTTGTTGACAAACAGTTTTATTTTGGTCCCGGCTCACTAATCGACATTTTTAAGCCTGAAGCACAGCAGTGGTTGTGGCAACAATACCGTAAACAGTTTGACATCGGAGTAGAAGGGTTGTGGGGCGATTTGGGTGAACCTGAGAGCCATCCTGCCGAAATTCAACATGTTTTAGGTAAAGCCAATGAGGTTCATAACATTTACGGACATTACTGGACCAAAATGATTGCAGAGAATTTCAGAAAAGACTTTCCGGAGCGGCGGTTGTTTTTCCTTGCCCGAAGTGGATACGCAGGAACACAACGTTTTGGAATTGTGCCATGGAGTGGTGACATAAGCCGCAGTTGGGGAGGTTTGAAAGCCCAACTGCCTGCCATGTTGAATATGAGCCTCTCTGGAATTCCTTATATGCATTCCGATGCAGGAGGTTTTGCCACTGGAGCAAAAGACGAAGAACTTTACACACGCTGGCTTCAATTTGCGATTTTCACACCGATTTTGCGACCTCATGGTTCTGTCATTCCTTCAGAGCCGGTGTTCTTTAATGACACAACTCAACGAATCGTGCGCCATTTCATGAAATTGCGTTACGAATTGCTTCCTTATATCTATACAACAGCCTGGCAAACAACACAAACCGGTGTTCCAATAGTTCGCCCGATGATTTGGCATCAGCCGAATGATGAAAGATTTGCTGAGATGTTTACACAGTATTATTTTGGAAACGACCTGATTGTGGCTCCGGTTACAGAAGCCGGACTAAAACGACTGGATGTGGAACTTCCGACAGGTGTTTGGTATCATCTTTGGACCGGAAGCCGGCATATGGGAGGAAAGAGCCTTCAGCTTCAGTTGGCCCTGGAGAGCATTCCTGTCTTTGCACGCGGTGGAAGTATCATTCCCCGTGTTCCACCGGTAAACAATACGGAGCTTTACTCATCACGTGAGTTATTTCTCCATACCTATCTGCCTGATGGTGATGGTGTTTTGAAAGGACAAATGTTTGAGGACGACGGAAAGACTTTTGGTACGGATACGTCTGGTGCATTTGAATTGCTTTCGTTTGAAGGTTCTATTTCGAACGGAACAATAAACATTGAGCTATCGAAAACAGGTGATGGATGGGCAGGAATGCCAGAGTCGCGTATGGTCGAGCTCGTTGTTTATGGGTTGCCGAAAAAGTTAAAGGAAGTAACTTTCGATCAAAAGACATTGTCATTGCTAAAAGAGGAAGAGGTAAAAGAAAATGCAACAGGCTTTTGGGTGGACGCACAAAATAAATGGCATTTAAGGTTTGTCTGGCATGGAAATAAGGCAGCAGTTGTTGCTAATTAGCATTTCTCTTTCTTAAAAAGTTGATTTACGTCAACATAATGAAAAAATAAACCGCTGATAATGAAGATAATCCGAATTGTAATTTTAATGCTTATGGCGAGTATTGCTTTTGGAACCCATGCTCAAAACAACCTGAGCCAGAGCCTGGGAAATATGACATCTCATGACTGGGACGGAAAGAAACTGGAGGTATTAACCACTTATGGGAAATTGAGGATTACCCCTGTGAGTGATCATATTATCAGAGTTCAAGCCACAAACTTTGACTTTGAGGATGATTTTTCGTATGCCGTAGTTCTTGAACCTCAGCCTTCAACCATAAGCTGGAGTGAAAACAGAGGTTTCTTCGAGTTAACAACAGCAGCAATACGTGTTGTCATCAGTCAGAATCCGGTACGACTTTCGTTTTATTCCAAAGATGGACAGCTGCTCAACGAGGACGACGCTTCATTTGGAATCGCATGGCAGGGGACACAGGTCTCGGCATATAAAACACTTCAAGACAACGAAAAATTCATAGGACTCGGAGCAAAAACAGGCAGCCTCGACCGCTTTGGAAGTGCTTTTGTTAACTGGAATACAGATAATCCACATTACGAGAAATACAGCGATCCCCTTTATACAAGCATTCCTTTTTATATGGGAATCGTTGGAGATCAGGCCTATGGTATTCTATTCGATAACAGTTACCGCACACAATTTAATTTCGGGGCTTCCAACAACAGGTTTTCCTACTTCGCTTCTGATGGAGGAGAGATGAACTATTATTTCATTCATGATCAAGGTGTTGCATCGGTAGTAAAACATTATGGCGAGCTCACCGGAAAAATGCAAATGCCCCCACTCTGGAGTCTGGGTTATCAACAATGTCGATGGAGTTATACACCTGATACGGATGTACTTAATGTTGCACGGACGTTACGCGAAAAGAAAATCCCTGCTGATGTCATGTATCTTGACATCGACTTTATGGATGCCTATAAAATTTTCACCTGGCATCCTGATGATTTTAGTGATCCTGCGGCTTTACTTCACGACCTCAAGGAAATGAATTTTCATACTACCGTCATTGTTGATCCGGGTATAAAAGTTGAAAAGGGTTATCATGCCTATGAAGATGGGCTGAAGAAAAATATTTTCGCCATGTATCCTGATGGCTCACCTTATACAGCTCAGGTTTGGCCTGGCTGGTGTCATTTTCCTGATTTTACTTCAGAAGAAGGACGCAACTGGTGGGGAAATAATTTTGAAAGTTATGTCAATCTTGGGGTTGAAGGTTTCTGGAACGACATGAACGAGATAGCAACCTGGGGACAGCAAGTTCCATCTCTTGTGGAATTCGATTGGGAGGGCCGCAAAACATCCTACCTTCAGGCTAAAAATGTGTATGGGATGCAAATGGCACGTGCCACCTTCGAAGGAACAAAAAAACTGATGAATGGCAAAAGACCTTTCAGTCTTACACGTGCCGGATTTGCGGGCCTTCAGCGTTATACTGCTTTGTGGACAGGTGATAATCAAGCACATGACGATCATATGTTGTTGGGTGTCCGTCTTGTGAATACCCTTGGTTTGTCGGGAGTTGCATATGCAGGTTACGATGTAGGTGGTTTTGGAGGTGACGCCACGCCTGCTTTGTATAGCCGTTGGATTACGATAGGTGCATTTGCTCCCTTTTTCAGAGGTCATACATCAAAAAACACACAGCGATCCGAACCCTGGTCTTATGGTGAAATCCCTGAAGCAATCGCTAAGCGGTTTATCAGTTTTAGGTACAATCTAATGCCTTATATCTATAGCACATTCAGAGAAGCAGCAAAAACAGGCATACCTGTTCAAAGGAGTTTGGCTTTGAATTATTACACCGACAACACGATCTTTAAACCCGAGTTTGAGAACCAATACCTTTTCGGGCCTGCTTTTTTAGTAGCCCCTGTAAGTAGTGAACAGCTAGCTACTCAGGTATATCTGCCTCAGGGTGAATGGTATGACCTCTACAACGACAAAAAGTTTGATGGCTCTGCATCATTTTACCATCCCGCACCATTGGATCGTTTGCCTGTTTTTGTAAAGGCAGGCAGCATTATTCCGATCCAGTCATCTGTACAATTTACTGCCGAGCAACCGCAAGAAACCCTTGAAATACATGTGTATAAGGGCACAGCAAGCGAATCATTTGTATGGTATGAAGATGATGGATTGACATACACTTTTGAAACCGGGGCATATTATCAGCGATCCATGCAACTCATGAATGCCTCAAAACGACTTGTAATAAGCAAAGCAGATGGTACTTTTGACAGTAAGTTTAAAAAACTGCGGTTTGTTTTCCACGGCTTTGGCAGCCAGATTGACAAACTGCTCGTCAACAGTAAGCCTGTAAAGACGATTGATGGAATTGCAGGTTATCTCGGAAGCTTCACAAAAGAATTTGATCCTTTACAAACTTCCCAGTTTGTAATGGAGAACATAGATCAAGAAATAATTATTAACTGGTAAAACTATTAACATGAAAAAATCGATGATTCATTTCCTTTTTCTGGCTTTCACAGCCGTTGCAGTTGCTGTTGGTTTCTGGGCTTGTCAGCCTAAAGCTGCTGAGGTTAAAAAACCTGCTAAGCCTGTTTCAGAGGTTGTTACACCTGAATGGGCAAAAAATGCGGTTATTTATGAAGTAAACACCCGTCAGTTCACAACCGAAGGTACATTCAATGCCTTCGCTGAGCACCTTCCCCGGTTGAAGGAGTTAGGTGTTGATATTCTGTGGTTTATGCCAATTTTCCCAATTGGGGAGCTCAACCGCAAAGGTAGTCTTGGAAGCTATTATTCCGTTAGGGATTACAAAGCGGTGAACCCTGAATTTGGAACCTTCGAGGATTTCAAGAATTTGGTAGATAAAGCCCATCAGCTTGGATTCAAAGTGATTCTCGACTGGGTAGCAAATCACACTTCTTTCGATCACCAGTGGGCAACCGATCACCCTGAGTGGTATACAAGGGATGAAAAAGGAGCGATCGTTTCGCCTTTCGATTGGACTGATGTGGCTGATCTTAAATACGATGACAACCCTGCATTGTGGGATGCCATGGCTGATGCCCTGAAGTTTTGGGTGGCTGAAGCCAATATCGATGGTTACCGTTGCGATGTTGCAGGTATGGTCCCCGTGGCCTTTTGGGAACGTGCAAGGGTAGAACTGGATGCAATTAAACCTGTTTTTATGCTTGCTGAAGATGAAGGACAACGCGACCTAATGAAAAAAGCATTCGATGCTAACTATGGTTGGGAATTTCACCATGTGATGAATCAGATCGCCAAGGGAGAGAAAAATGCTGCCGACGTTTGGTCCTATTTTGCCAAAGAAGACACCCTTTTTGCACCAACATCATACCGTATGATGATGACCTCCAATCATGATGAAAACAGCTGGAATGGAACAGAATTTGAACGGATGGGAGAAGGAGCAAAAGCTTTTGCTGTAATGAGTTACACCATTCCAGGTTTCCCAATGATCTACAACGGACAAGAAGTAGGCCTGAACAAACGACTGCTTTTCTTCGAAAAAGATACCATCGTTTGGACTAATCCAAATGAATTCACTGCATTCTATAGCCGCTTGAATCAAATAAAAAAGGCCAATGAATGTTTGTGGAATGCTAATAATGGAGGTGCTATGACGATGATTACCACCGATAAAGGTGGAGAAGTCTTATCTTTTACCCGGACCAAAAATGAAAACCGCATCATTACTTTTATAAACGTTACCGGTGCAGAGCAACAGGTTAATCTGTCGGATGACACTTTCAGTGGCTCTTATACCAATCTGTTGACGGATGAAAAATATGAAATAGTTAAAGGACAAGCAATTACACTTCCTGCATGGGGTTATTTGGTCATCAAATAATTCGCTGTGAAGAAATTATTTTTGTATAAAAGGAAAGAGCTCTTTATGGAGCTCTTTTTTTTCAAGTTTTTAGTTTCGGCAGCAAGAGTGATGATTAGTTACCCCAGGTCTCCCGGTCGAGGCTTCGGTATTGGATCGCTTCAGCCAGGTGCTCGGTTTTTATATCCACACTATCCTCAAGGTCGGCAATGGTACGCGACACTTTCAGGATGCGGTCGTAGGCACGTGCTGACAGACTGAGTCGTTCCATCGCATTTTTAAGCAAGTTCCGGCCTACATCATTGATGTTGCAATATTTTTGAAGCATCTTACTCGACATCTGTGCGTTGGAGTGCACATTTGGATTGTCGGCAAAACGTTGTTCTTGTATCTTTCGTGCTTTAATAACCCTTTGTCGTATTAGATGACTAAGTTCGCCAGTTCCTTTTTCGGCCAGATCTTTAAAAGGCACAGGAACAACCTCAACATGAAGGTCGATACGATCCATCAGAGGCCCTGAGATTTTGTTGAGGTATTTCTGCACAATGCCCGGACTGCAGACACATTCCTGGTCAGGATGGTTGTAATAGCCGCACGGACAGGGATTCATTGCCGCAACAAGCATAAAACTAGCTGGAAAGTCGACCGATAAACGAGCCCTTGAGATGGTGACAACCCTGTCTTCCATAGGCTGCCTCATGACCTCAAGTACCGACCGTTTAAATTCGGGCAGCTCATCCAAAAACAAAACGCCGTGATGCGCCAGTGAAATCTCGCCAGGCTGCGGAAACGTGCCGCCACCAACTAATCCGGCGTCGGAAATCGTGTGGTGGGGACTTCTGAAGGGTCGTACCCTAACCAATGAGGTGTTTTTTCCAAGCATCCCTGCCACGGAATGAATTTTTGTTGTCTCCAAAGACTCCTCAAGTGAAAGGGGAGGTAAAATGGATGGTAACCTTTTGGCTAACATAGTTTTACCAGATCCCGGAGGGCCAATCAATATCGCGTTATGACCGCCGGCAGCTGCAATCTCAAGCGCTCTCTTAATATTTTCCTGACCTTTGACGTCCGAAAAATCAAACTCATATCCACCTATTCCATTTAAGAAGTCACTCTCCGTATCAACAATTGTACGCTCAAGTGTATTCGCACCATTAAAGAAATCAACAACTTCTTTAATGTTTTCAGCGCCATACACTTCCATTTCGCCCACTACCGCCGCCTCAGCGGCGTTTTCTTTTGGAACAATCATTCCTTTGAAGCCTTCATGTAATCCTTTAATGGCAATAGGTAGCGCACCTTTAATTGGTTTTAATCCTCCATCGAGCGAAAGTTCACCCATAATTATGAATTTATCAAGCATTCCTGCTTCAATCTGTCCTGAGGCTGCCATTATGCCGATGGCGATAGGAAGGTCGTAAGATGAGCCTTCTTTCCTTATATCAGCAGGGGCCATATTGATCACCACTTTTTGCCGTGGATATTTGAAATTCATATTGGTGAGTGCGGCTTCAATACGCTGCTGACTTTCTTTTACAGCGCTATCAGGAAGACCAACGAGGAAGAACTGAATGCCTTTGTCAATATTAACTTCTATGGTGATGGTGATTGCATCAATTCCGAAAAGAGCACTGCCATATGTTTTTACAAGCATGGGGGTTGTGTTTGTTCAGGCAAAGTTAAAAAATGTGGGCACACTTCCAACAAATATTCTTTTACCATTTTTGCTGTTTACCAAGCAAAGAATTAATAGGTGAACCAGCTATCGTCTTGGTTTATAGTTTGATCCTGCAAGTATTTTTTGCGAATCGGTGATCAAAAGCATATCGCTGAGGGAAATATCCTCATTTTTTTCCATAAAACCCCTGACAATCTGCCAACCGATAAATTCACCCAGCCGGGGAGGGGCTTCCTGAGAGAAATCCTGCGAAAACGGACCGTCGGCAAACATCTTTCTGAAAAGTATTTGATCACCTTTATACAAAATTTGCTCTCCAACCAATGTGCTCCATACCGCACCCTCGTGTTTTTTAATCCAATCATACTGCTCTTTAGAATACCCTAACAACAGAAAATCTTCCTTTTCGGGTTGAACGGCTTCAAGAAAGTAAAAGCGTTTACCGGCTGCTACCATTTCATCCAACAACGTATTAGTGGTATGTTGTATCTCAAAATATACAGCGTAAACTGCTGAGAATACATCCGTAACAATATGTTCCGGAGTCATGCGGCGGCTTTTATAAACGGGTATACCCATTTTTTTATACACTTCCTCATCTTGTCCGAGATAGCAATCAAGGGCAATAACGAGACTTTTATCAGCAGCTAAAACGGGAGCATCAGTTTGAACACCAGAAATATATGAGTAAACCTGAGGAATTTCAAATTGTGGAAAATACCAGCTAAGGTATCCGAATGACCTTGAAAGGGATTGTTCAAGCTCTGATAGTCCGGGGTAAATTTTAATCGTTTTGTGATACAAATGAATCAACTGTGTATCGCTGACAAAAACACGAAGCCTGTTAATATTAGCTGTATCATCGAGGTCGCCATTGAGAAACTGTGGGAATTCGCTCTGAATATTTTTTAACTCCGATTGTAATTTGTTGGTATCCAGTTCAAAAAGAGCTTTGCCATACCGTTTAATTGTAACAGGTGTTAAAGAAAGCTTACTTTCAGCAATATCTAAACGTGAGCTGCTTCCAAATTGACATCCCTGAACGAGGATAATGATTAACGAAATAACTACAATTTTAAGTTTCATACGTTTTTAATGAAAAAACATTCAACCTCTTTATTGAGATTGAATGTTTTATTAAGGGTTAAATAATGTTGATTAGAAAATTTTCCAGCCCAGACTAACTATAAAACCATTCTTTTTGGAATCAAATTTTATCGGACTTCCGCCAACATCGATGGTACCAATGACATTATTCAAACCGATTGAATATTGTACATCAAGTGTAAACATTAACACGTCGACACCTGCACCTAACTGAAAACCCCAATGCACGTCTTTGATATCAGTTTCCTTGATAGGCGCGATATAATTTTGTCCTTCCATCGTCTCAATTTCTTTATTGACAATGAAATTTGCAGTTGGTCCTGCCATCGCTCTGATGTTTATAAGTTTGAGATCGATCAATTTAAAACCAACAAACACAGGTACTTGAACATTTCTTAGTTTAATTTCTTGCTCGAATGGGCTCAACGATCCTATTGAAGGACGTGAAAATACAGTTCCGGAAGTGTACCAGTTAATTTCAGGTTGAAGATAAACCTTGTTGCCAAGACGTACGAAAGCGCCGAAAAGAAAATTGTTTTTAAGGTCAGTGGTGATGTCACTTTGGTCAACCGATAGTTTCAAAGTAGAATAACCAATCTTAGGTCCTAACGAAAGTTGGGCATTAACGCTAAAAGCAACGAATGCAAGAATCGAAAGCAAAAGAATTTTTTTCATAGTACTTGTTTTTTATTGTTCAAAAGTAAGTCCTTCTGTTTTATTAAACAACAAAAATATCAATTTTTCTTCATAGCCATATTTAATTACGTTCCATAATGCAGGGTGTTAAAGTCATTTTGGATTCATTAAGTTTTTTTTTAGTCAGATTATACAAAAACAAAAAAATAGCTATATTTGCAGCCGATTCACGGTGGTTGTAGCTCAGCTGGTTAGAGCATCAGATTGTGGTTCTGAGGGTCGTGGGTTCGAACCCCATCATCCACCCAAAAAAACTGACATTCAATAATTTGAGAGTGTCAGTTTTTCTTTTTTAATTCTTTCAAATTCTTTTTGATGAAAGCCCCTACCAATAAAATTACTGATCTTATTCGTTTCTATTCCAACGAACTGAAGGCTGGTTATTCGGATAGGGAAGCAAGAGGCTTAGTTGAGCAATTGATTGATTCTTTTTTCGGGATTGATAAATTGAAATTGATCAAAACCCCTGAGCTTAGGTTGAACGAATCAGAAATGCTTCGCCTGCATTTTGCTGTCAAGGAACTCTCTTGTAATAAACCCTTACAGTATATTTTAACCCAAACGGAGTTTGATGGCTTAATGTTTGACGTTAATGAAAACGTGCTGATTCCAAGGCCTGAAACAGAAGAACTCTTGAGCCTGGTATCAAATTTTCTTTCTAAAAAAGCAAAAGTAGCTGTTGCTGATATTGGAACCGGCTCTGGTTGCATTGCTATAAGTCTTGCAAACAGGTTCCCAGATTCGAATGTTGAAGGTTTTGATATTTCAATCGCAGCATTAACTGTTGCAAATCAGAATGCCATTAAACTAAAAGTCAGCAATGTTTCTTTCTTTGAGATGGACATCTTGCATCAGGAGAACTCCCTCAAAGAAAACTATTACGATCTAATTGTGAGCAACCCTCCCTATGTGACTATTTCTGATAAAGCTGAAATGAAACCTAACGTATTGGATTACGAGCCCGAACTTGCGCTGTTTGTGACTGATGAAGATCCGTTGATTTTTTACAGGACGATTATTTTGAAGGCAGTGCCCTCTCTGAAAAATGGAGGCTTGCTGGCTTTTGAAATCAACGAACGTTTCGGTTTGGGTGTTTGCTGTTTAATGGAATCCGCTGGTTTTACTGATTGTAAGATTATTGAGGATTTAAACAAAAAAGACCGGTTTGTAACCGGTCTTAAATGATTATTTTTCAATTTTTTGCTTACTAAGATAGTATCCGAGAAAATCGCGCTGCGCCTTGTACAAATTGAAAGCATACAATAACAGGTTTTTGCTTTCTTGCAAAATAGTCAAGAAAAGAAGTGTGTTACGCGTGCTGTTACTGTCTTTCTTGATTCTTTTTACTTCATTCTTACGAAACAAATCAATTAAGCCAAGCACTTTCTGTTGTTCTGCTGCAAGAGCTTCCTGATTGTTAAAATTTTTATCCCCTATGTCGGTGGAAATATGTGTGAAATAATTACCAAGATGTTGACTAAGAAGCTTTAACTCGCTAAGCTGAGGCTCACTAAGTGATTTGTGTTTATTATTGACGTGGTCGAAAGTTGGAGTCACTATGAAGTTAAGGCTATGAAGAATTTCACGGGCGTAATCCAAGGCCTGAACATAAAAATGGCCCGATTCGATGGCGTCATCTTTTAATTTGCCAATAACAATAGTTACAGAATTTTTACGCTCTTTAGCTTTTTGTGTTAGCTTTTCAACATTCTTAAGAGTTTTTTTAAGGGTCTTAATATTCTCTTCAGATAGACCAGAGATTGTCTTTTTGAACTCAAATTGTGTCTGACTCAATATGTTATTCACGTTTTTAGTGCAGGATTCAAGGATATTGTCAGCGTCCATTTCTTCCAGTTCTTTTGAGGACTCTTCGCGTTTTAATTCCTTTTTGACATGCATTTTAGAAGTCCGGTAAACAAGGAATATTGATAAAACAATCATGATTCCTACAGCGTAAACTCCTCCAAAATAAAAGAATAAACCTAGCAGGAATGAAACAAAAAATGCGGAAAACGCGGTTACAAACCATCCCCCAATAACCGAGAATACACCTGTTATTCTGTAAACTGCACTATCCCGATCCCATGCTCCATCTGACAAACTCGTACCCATGGCCACCATGAAAGTAACGTAGGTTGTAGATAACGGCAGTTTTAAAGAAGTTCCCATAGCAATCAACGCGCTGGAAACAACGAGGTTAATTGACGCTCTGAGTAAATCGAAGGCAGGAGGATTTTTATCTTCTTTATCTATTTCCAGAGGTTCGAATTGTTTTCTTGCCTTTTCTTTCAAAAATTCAGGTACAAAACGACTAAGGGAATCAGAAACGTTGATGGAAGCCCGAACAATGCTTCTTGATAAAGGAGATGATCCAAATCGCTCCTCACCACCACTTTGCCTACTAAGTTCAACTGAAGTTTTAATAACTGTTTTGGCTTTACGGGAGGTATAGAGGGTAATTACCATTACAATACCTGCCATTACCAAAAATAGTGCAGGGGTTTGAATTGATTCCTTGAGTGATCCCATTGTAAAGAAATCAGGATCAGCACCTTGAGTTGCAAGTAATGTTTTATATGACTCATATCCCGCAAGTGGTACTCCAATGAAATTGACCAGGTCATTAGCTGCGAATGCCATTGCTAACGCAAAAGTTCCAGCAAGAACTACTACTTTCAGAATATTAAGTTTAAATAGAAAATTCAGCCCATAGAGTAATGCGGTAAAACCAACGAGGCTTCCTGCAATGATTAGGGGTTGATGTGTGGTGATCCAGGCATAAGCGTCTTTGGTCATGAAAGCGGCATCTTTAGCACCTTTGATAAGTATGAAATAAACGATCGCTGTTATAGCTAGACCGCCAAAAATACCACCATAATACTTAAAGCGTTTTTCATAGTTGAAAGAGAATAGGAGACGCGTAATATATTGAATCAAAGCCCCAACACTAAAAGCAATGACCACTGAAAGTAAAATACCTGAAATAATTGCCAGAGCTTTGCCGGAATTGATATACTCGCTTATTAAATGTGGCTCAGCTCCATTACTTATTTTCATATAAGCTACTGCAACCGATGCACCTAACAACTCAAAAACGATGGAAACTGTTGTTGAAGTGGGCAATCCCAATGAGTTAAAGGCGTCGAGCAAGATAACATCAGTTATCATAACTGCAAGAAAAATCAACATGATGTCACTAAAGTAGAATTTATCGGGATGAAAAATCCCACTTCTGGCGATTTCCATCATTCCTCCTGAAAAGGTCGCGCCAACTAATACCCCCAGCGCTGCAACAAACATTACCCATTTGAAGGGTGCTGCTTTTGCTCCGACTGCTGAATTAAGGAAATTTACTGCATCGTTACTGACTCCCACGATCAAATCGGAGATCGCCAATAAAAAGAGTACAACTATAAAACCTAAGTAGATGTTTTCCACACTGATATATTTTTAGTTTTCAACAGGCAATATTAAATAATTAATAGCTAAGATCGTATAAATTACATTAAGAAATTGTTAAATTGCAGCCGAAATGCGTTGCAAATGAATATCATTCCTCCATTTTCATCAAAGTTGCAGAATTGCAAAATTACATACCACAAAGTTTAAACTTTTTAAAATGGATGCGATTTTATTACGACTACAAAAGGAACAAAAAGAAGGTAATTCCGGTGTCCTATGCATAGTGACTCAAACTTCCGGTTCAACACCAAGAAAAGCAGGAGCAAAAATGCTGGTTCTCGCTAATGGTAGTAATATTGGTTCTATTGGTGGCGGAGCTATTGAATATAAGGTAGTTAAGCATGCGCTTGATGTTTTGCAAAACAGGCATCCACACATGATGTCGTTTTTATTGGAGGAAGATTTGGCAATGCAATGTGGGGGAGATATGACAGTTTATTTTGAACCATTTGGCCAAATGCCTGCTTTGTACATTTTTGGAGCTGGGCATATTGGCAAAGCATTGTCAAATATGGCAAGGCCTTTTGGATTTGTCATTCATTTAATTGATCCAAGGGATGGCATTTTTGATGATTTGAAAGATGATGTATTCGTTTTTCACAAAGGACATTATGTTGAAACAATTCCTGAACTCAAGCTCGATTCTTCAAGTTTTGTTGTGATCGCAACACCGGAGCATGTAAGTGATGAAGCTGTTTTGGAGAAACTTATCAAGTTACCTTTGAAATACCTGGGAATGCTGGGAAGTAAACTTAAAGTCGCTGGAGTTCGAGAACGTCTTATGACTGATAATCAAGTTACAATGGAGGATATCGACAAAGTTCATATGCCAATCGGTTTACCTATGAAATGTGAAACTCCTGAGGAAATTGCTCTTAGCATTCTTGCACAATTGATCGATAAAAAGAATAACCCTGATTGATTTTTTATGAAATCGTCTATTTTAAAATTCTTACTGAACGACAGGCTTGTTGAAACAGACTTCGCCAAAACTTCACTTTTACCATCAACAACTGTTCTTAACTATTTACGAATGAATAGGTTAATCGGAACAAAAGAAGGTTGCGCCGAGGGCGACTGTGGTGCCTGCACGGTTACAATAGCAGAGCTTGTAAATGATAAACTGGTTTATAAAGCCGTAAACTCATGCCTGATGTTTCTTTCAGGGCTTCAAGGGAAGCAATTGATAACGATAGAACATTTGTCAGAAAATGCAGGGAATAACTCACTTTTGCATCCGGTACAGGAAGCTATGATCAATCATCACGCAAGTCAGTGTGGCTTTTGCACTCCTGGAATGACAATGATGATTTTTTCGAAATATAAATCCAAAAGCATTGTCAACCCTGCGCAATTAAGGACTGCTTTGGCCGGAAATCTGTGCAGATGTACAGGTTATGTTTCAATCCTTGATGCTGCAAATGAAGTTCTGGCAAACCGTGCACCTGATTTATTTTCCATGCAAGAGCCTGAAATTGTTAGCATTCTGCGAAAATTAAATGATGGAAACAGTCATTTTTTTAATTCAGAGAACCAATGCTACTATTTGCCTTGCACATTAGAAGACGCTTTGGATTTTAGAATTAGTCACCCTGAAGCCATCATTGTTAACGGAGCAACCGACACGGCGATTAAACAAAACAAGCAATTTGAGTATCAGAAATGTTTTCTGGATCTGTCTGCTGTTGAATGTCTTACTAAAATTGAAGAAACCGAAAAGGAATACATAATTGGGTCAGGATGCACGATTACGGCACTAAAAGAATTTGCTGCCCATAATTATCAGGTCATGCTACCTGTTCTGGAAGTTTTTGCATCGGAGCAGATTCGAAATGTAGCAACTGTTGGTGGAAATCTTTCAACAGCATCCCCAATTGGTGATCTTCTACCAATGTTTATCGCTTTAGGAGCAGAAGTTGAAATTGCATCTTTGAGTGGAAGACGGAAAATCTATCTTGAGGAATTTCTTACCGGTTACCGATCAAATGCTTTAAATAAGGATGAAATTTTAACCGCAGTAGTACTTTCAAAAGTGTCAGCATCGCCTTTTTGTTTTTTTGAAAAAGCGTCTGTCCGTAAACAGCTGGATATTACAACAGTAAATATCGCTGTGTGTCTCGAGCTTGATCCTGATTCCAGTGTAAAAACGATCCGGCTTGTTTATGGGGGCATGGCTGCAATGGTTAAAAGAGTAAAAGCAGTTGAAGATTTTTGTAAGGAAAAAAAATGGAGCAAACAACTTGTGGAGGATTGCTTTCCAATGATTGACTCCTATTTTCAACCTATAAGTGACGCAAGAGCAAATGCCTCAACACGCAGTATCCTTGCTCAAAATTTATTTTTGAAAGCCTGGGTTCAGTCAACCGCCAACAAAGAAATGGAGGATAGATGATGTCAGCTACTAATTCATCGTTTCATGAAAGTGCCAAAGCACATGTTACAGGTAAAGCGCTTTATATCAGTGATATAAATTATGCGTCAGATACACTGGCCGGAATTGTGTTTTCAAGTCCGCATGCCAGAGCAAGAATCCGATCTTATGATTTTTCATCAGCCTTAGCGTTACCAGGGCTCGTTGATATTTTGGATTTCAAGCGCATACCGGGTGTGAATAGCTTAAATCCCCTCGTTCATGATGAACCATGTCTGGCAGAGGAAGATGTGTATTGTGTTGGTCAGGCGATCTTTTTAATTGTTGCTGAAACTGAAATGGCGGCACGAAAGGCGGCAAAAGAAATCAAAATCGAATTTGAGTTACTTGACCCCATCATCACAATCGATGATGCAATTCATAAAAATGCACGAATTGCGCCTACCCGTGAAATGCAACGGGGTAATCCCATTGAGAAAATCAAGGATGCTCCACACCAGCTTGGTGGCCAAATATCATTAGGTGGACAAGAGCATTGGTATCTGGAAACACATGCAGCCTACTGTGTTCCAAGTGAGAATGGAAGTATGAGTGTGTTTGCATCATCTCAAAATCCAACCGAAGTTCAGTTTGTGGTTGCTGAAGTTCTTGGCAAACAAGCAAATCAGGTTTGCTGCGAAGTGATGCGGATGGGTGGAGGTTTTGGAGGTAAGGAAACACAGGCAAATCACATTGCAGCCTGGACTGCATTATTGGCACATGCGACGCAGCGGCCTGTAAAGATGATCTTTAACCGTGATGAGGATCAGCTTTCGACAGGCAAGCGGCATCCTTTTCAAGCCGATTATTACATCGGATTTGATGATAAGGGATTGATTCTGTCGTATATCGTCGATCTGAATGGCAATGCAGGTTATGCGACAGATTTATCGATGGCCATTTTGGAAAGGGCTATGTTTCACGCCGCAAGTAGTTATTATATACCTGATATGAAGGTAACAGCTACGATGTGGCGAACAAACTTACCGTCAAATACGGCTTTCAGGGGTTTCGGCGGACCGCAGGGGATGGCAGTAATCGAACATGCAATTGACAGCGTTGCACGATTTCTTAAAATGGATGCCGCCGAGGTAAGGTATCGAAATTTTTATGGTCTTGATAAACAAAATATTACGCATTTTGGCCAAACAATTGAGAATAACAGGCTCTTTCTTTTGTGGGATCAACTAATCAAACAAGCTGATTACTTTAACAGAAGAAACCATGTTAACGACTTTAACTCAACCCATGAATATGTAAAGCGTGGACTTGCCCTTACCCCCGTGAAGTTTGGCATCTCCTTTACAACTTCTTTTCTTAATCAGGCTGGGGCTCTGGTAAATATTTACAAGGATGGCACTGTTCTGTTGAATCATGGTGGGACAGAGATGGGTCAGGGTTTGCATACCAAAATGATTCAGATTGCTGCTACTGAACTTGGTATTGATGAAAGCAAGATTCGTGTTAGTCCCACAAATACTTCCAAAGTTCCCAATACCTCACCAACAGCGGCCTCTTCAGGTACAGATCTAAATGGTATGGCTGTAAGAAATGCCATTCTGACGCTAAAAGAAAGGCTGACGGAGTTTGCAGTTAGATTATTAAAACTGACTGAAGCTGATAAAGAGAAAATGATTTATGAAGACGATCATGTTTATTCGTCGCTACGCCCAAATCAAAAAATTCTTTTCAACGATTTGGTGTTAAAAGCGTATATGAACCAGGTAAGTTTGAGTTCGACAGGTTTTTATGGGACTCCTGATTTGCATTTTGATAAAGAGAAGGGTAGTGGTCGTCCTTTTCATTATTTTGCTTTTGGCATGGCTGTTTCTGAGGTTGAAGTGGATATTCTTACCGGCATGACACGTTTGTTACGGTCGGACATATTGCATGATGCTGGCAATAGCATCAACGAAAAGATCGATTTGGGACAAGTTCTTGGCGGGTTTATCCAAGGCGTGGGATGGTGTACAATGGTAACATTGCGCTACGACGCGAATGGTAAACTGCTGAATAAATCACCCGATACCTATAAAATTCCAACAGCTTGTGATATCCCTGAGGTGCTGAATGTGAGTTTATTACGCGATGCACCTAATCCGACAACAATCCGACAAAGCAAAGCTGTTGGCGAACCTCCTTTAATGCTCGCTCTTTCTGTTTGGTTAGCAATGAAAGATGCTGTTTCGTCAGTTGATAATCACCAAAATGAGCCCTTCTTTGCTTTGCCTGCTAATCAAGAATTGATACTTCGTGCGGTAAAGAGCTTGGAAAAGAGATAATTGGGTTTTGGAATTTGTGATAGTTTCAAAGAATTATTGAAACATCTTTTAACTTCCTGAGACTCCTCAAGAATTAGGGTAATATAGAGAAGTATCTATTTTGTGAATGTAATTAACTTGTCCTCAATCACCGCATTTTGGAAACCTAGAATTTTTTTTAGATAGTCTATTGTCGTAGCTGTATAAATAAAAACATGTGTCGCATCATTCTTGTAGAACCAGGTTGAAAAATCAATTTCAGGACCATAAAGACGTGTCATACAATAGATTTGTCCTCCGGGAAGGAGTAAATTATAGAGCTTTTGAAATTCTTCCAATGGTTTGTAGAAGTGCTCCATCACTTCGGTACAGGTTATAAAATGATAGTTTTGGTCAAAAACAGTTGTATCCGGATGAAAAAAAGGGTCGTATTCTTTTGGTTGATACCCAAGTTCCTCAAGCAGGTGAATGACAACTGATGAAGGCCCGCTTCCATAATCCAGACATAGCGCTGACAAAGATTCATTTTGTTTTATTTTATCAATTACTGGTTTCACATACGCTTTGTAGCCACTATTATCCGGGTTGTTTTGATGCAAATCATACCTCATTCTTTCCTTAATTGGTGTGAGTCGTTGTGTAGGATTTAAAAAAATCCCTTCGCATTGCTGGCATTGGAAAAAGGTCTGGCGTGGATTCTTATAAAAGATGACAGATTCCTTTTGGCAGAGAGTACAAGACTGCTTCGGCGAAGGAAAATCATCAAAAGTGATCATTACAGATAATTTTAAACAAACATTATAGATTTAACTGCTTTTATTCAAGAATCTTACAAAGTGAGGCCTATAAAATCTTCAACTACTCTTCAAATCTAAACCACAAAAAAAGCCTGATATGAAGTTTCAAATCAGGCTTTTAAATCTATTTTTAAGTTCTATACATCAATCTTAGCATATTTTGCATTGGCTTCAATAAACGCACGGCGTGGAGGAACTTCGTCGCCCATAAGCATTGAAAACACGTGATCTGCTTCAAGGCCATTTTCAATAGTCACCTGACGTAAAGTTCTGAAAGCTGGGTTCATAGTTGTATCCCAAAGCTGTTCGGCATTCATTTCTCCTAAACCTTTGTAACGTTGGATATGAATACCTTTCTCACTGCCATCGGATGACCACTCTTTTGTAAGTGCCTCGCGTTCTTCTTCATTCCAGCAATAGCGTTCCTGCTTGCCTTTGCGGAGTAGATAGAGGGGGGGAGTGGCGATATAAACGTAGCCTTTTTCAATCAGATCAGTCATGTACCTAAAAAAGAAAGTAAGAATCAACGTAGCGATATGGCTTCCGTCGATATCAGCATCGGTCATGATGACAATTTTATGATAGCGAAGTTTGTCAATATTCAAGGCTTTGCTATCTTCATCAGTTCCGATATGTACGCCAAGTGCTGTGAAGATATTTTTAATTTCTTCGCTCTCATAAATTTTATGAGGCATAGCTTTCTCAACATTCAGGATTTTACCTCTGAGAGGAAGGATAGCTTGAAAACGTCTGTCGCGACCTTGCTTGGCTGTACCACCTGCAGAATCACCCTCGACAAGGTAGATTTCGGCTTTGGAGGCATCACGTTCGGAGCAGTCGGAAAGTTTTCCTGGCAGACCAGAGCCTGAAAGAACACTTTTACGTTGCACCAATTCACGCGCTTTGCGGGCAGCATGACGCGCAGTGGCAGCAAGAATCACTTTATTAACAATAGTTCTGGCTTCTTTTGGATTTTCTTCAAGATAATTGGACAGGTGCTCACTAACTATTTGATCCACAACTCCCATCACCTCGTTGTTGCCCAACTTGGTCTTTGTTTGTCCTTCAAACTGTGGTTCGGGAACTTTTACCGAAATAATCGCTGTCAAACCTTCACGGAAGTCATCTCCGTTGATGTCGAATTTTAGTTTGGCTAACATCCCTGTTTTTTCAGCATAGGACTTCAACGTACGAGTGAGGCCCCTTCTGAAACCGGCAAGGTGTGTTCCTCCCTCATGAGTGTTGATATTGTTCACATAAGAGTGAAGATTCTCAGCAAAGGAGGTGTTATATTGCATGGCAATCTCAACCGGGATATCATTACGTTCGCCTTCGATTGCAATAGCCTCCGGAATAAGTTTTTCTCTGTTTTCATCAAGGTATTTGATGAAATCGGGTAAACCTGCTTCCGAATGAAATACCTCAGATTTAATTTTTCCGCTTTCAGAAACTTCTCTTTCATCGTTGAGAATGAGGGTGATTCCTCTGTTTAGAAAAGCAAGTTCGCGCAAACGGGCTGCAAGAATGCTGTAATCGTATACGGTAGTAATAAAGATACTTCCGTCGGGTTTAAATGTGATCTTAGTTCCGTTTTCAGTGGTCGTGCCGATAGCTTTTACATCATACAGCGGTTTTCCGCATTCATATTCCTGAATAAAGATCTTCCCTTCGCGGTAAACTTCGGCAGTCAAATGAACTGACAGTGCGTTAACACAACTTACACCTACACCATGCAAACCGCCTGAAACTTTATACGAACCTTTATCAAACTTACCTCCGGCATGAAGTACGGTCATAACAACCTCAAGAGCCGAACGGTTTTCTTTTTCATGCAAACCTGTTGGGATACCTCTACCATTATCAACTACGGAAATAGAGTTATCTTCATGAATTGTAACATCAATTTTATTACAGAATCCACCTAAAGCCTCATCAATGGAGTTGTCAACAACTTCATAAACAAGATGATGTAATCCTCTGATGTTGACATCGCCAATATACATGGCAGGACGTTTGCGAACTGCTTCCAATCCTTCAAGAACCTGGATATTGCTGGCGTTATATTCGCTGGAAGCGAGCGTCCTTTTTTCTTCTTCAGTCATAATTTTTCTTCAAAGTTTTCTAAAAACAACTTGCAAAAGTAAGCATTTTAGTTCATTGATTTTTATGAGCTTTTACCATAAATGTGAGTTTTTATCAACAATCCGGTGCAATCGTGTGAAACAATGTGTTGATAGCTTCACATTAATTAAATGAGAAAAAAAACATTGAAATTATTGTATGGATAATCCGAAATGAGCCGGTAATTTTTAGCTTTCTAGAAACGAAGACTCATACCACCAAAAAGCTGTAAGCCCTGAACAGGATAATTGTAATAGCGCTCGTAACGGTTGTTTAAAGCATTGTTTAACTGGGCAAAAACAGCAAATTGCTTGGAAAAGTTGTAGTTGACAGCAAAATTGAGATCAGTGACAGGTTTCAACCGAATGGGTTTGAACGAAGAGGTGTTATTGCCTGGAGCAAAACGTTCGCCCATCAAAAGTAATCCGGTCTCAAAACTCCAATTATCATCAAGTTTGTAATTTAACTCCCATTGACCTTGAAATTCAGGTAAATGCCAGGCTTTTTCCAGCGATTCTGTTTCGTTTTTATCAAAGGTCAGGCTTATTGACGACTGGAGTTTATCGGTATGATGGTAGGAAGCCTGAGCAAGGAAACGAAGCTGTTGGTATTTATCCAGCTCAACTGTAAGGAAATTTCTGAATAGTGTGCTCGTGTCAGTAACATAGAAACCGCCATTTTCGATCTTAGCGTAGCTTATGCCAATGTTTAAATCAAGTTTTGGAATTACACCCGTTTTAATACCTGTTTTAAATGATTGTTTTGTGTTGCTCCACCAACTTGCTTCACCCGGCTTCAAAAATGGGTTTTCATTTGTCAAATCATTCAGTGAGTGATAGTTGTTCTCCCCTTCAAACTGCGCATAAAGTTCGACCTTATCTTCAAAAAGGAAAAGCTTTCCGGATATCAGAGGGTGGACGAAAAACTTACTGCTTGAATCATTGGCAAGTGTCAACAAAACGCCAGCCTGAACTTCATAAAAGCTGCCTGAGATTTGTAAATAGGGGCGGGCTTTGACATAATAACTTCGGTTTTCAACCAACGAATCACCTCTTGAGTAGAAATTTGCCTGTAAATCAACTGCTGCCATTTGCTTGCTATCGAAGCGAAACCATTCATAATATTTTTTCAACGTTCCATCGACTTTAATTTGATTTTCATAGTGTTTGTGGCTGTCTGAAAAATTATGATAGGACACACTAACTTCATGATGTAATGAGTTGATATCCCTATAATTGCTTTGAATGGTACTTTTGAAACCAATTCGCTGATAATGCTGTTTTAACAGATCTTTCTCAACCGTTATTCCACTAAAATCATCCGGCATAAAACCATAATAATGAAAGTTGTCAAACTTATAAACAACTTCATTATGCCATAAATGCTCGCCTAACACATTGTGCGTGCCCATTGTAAAATCGTTTTTCATCCAGGTTGAAGGGGCATAATCTTTAACATTTATCCAGGATGACTGGTGACGAATACCAAGGTCGAACTCCATGTTTTTGCTAAAGGCCGAATGGTGTTGGAAGAGGAAAAATGGACTTAAATTCGAGCCTAAAGCAGCCTTTAAATAATTTCGGAATTTCTCCGATTTTTCATCAGTCTTAACCTGAGTAAAAGCGATAAGCGGAGGATCTGATTTAACATCAATTACCCGCTCAATGTTGCTGAAATTCAATCCACCTGATTTTATTACCGGCGATTGAGGATCAGGGTTGATGTTTATTTTTGAAGCCTCACGAAGACTCGGTTGAAAAGCACTGAAAATGGTCACTTTTTCATTATGACTCTGACCTGAAAGATGTGTTGCAACAATAATTAAAAGCAGGACCAGATATATTAATTTACTGTTAACCAACTCTTTAGTAGTTTTCATGGATATCTTTGTTGAAAATATGAGGTATTTCATGATTGTCTTTTTTATTTTAGCATGGCTAGCTTTCGTGATGCTTCCTCACGTAAATCGTCGCCTTTGTAATTGTCAACAATACTTTTCAAGGTTTCTTTTGCCTGAAAAATGTTGTTGTTTTTTACATAAATATCGGCTAAAAGTAAAAATCCTTTAGCAACCCAGTACTCTTGCCTTCTAAACTTCTCGGAAAGGTCAAATATTTGATTTTCAGCATCATCAAGATAACCATTTTCATAATTTATTTTAGCCAGAAGGTAATACGCCTCAGCACCTAATACATCGTTTCCACTGCGTTGAACCTCCATCAGATGGCTTTTTGCATTGGTGAAATCTTTCGTTTCAAATAACGACTTACCTGCAATATAATGAGCCTGTCGCGTTTGATTTGATGATGCATTGGGATCGTTAAGTAAGTTTTCAGCCTTGGAAACAGCCTGAGAAAAGTCGCCTGTGAAGAAAAAACATTTCATAACACCTTCGAGAGCCTCAGTTTTTTGAAGCGGCTGTGACGTCGTAATGAGGAGGCTTTCATAGGCTTTCTGAGCCTCCTGATAGTTCTCATTATCATAATAAATTCTCGCTGCTTCAAGCAAGGCTTCTTCCAGATAAGGGTTCTTTGGGTTTTCAATTAGAAATACCAAATGAGGCAGTGCATCTTCAGGATTGTTTTTTAACAATATCTTCGACAGATAATAATGCGCTGATGGAAGGTAAGAGCCTTGAGGGTAGGTGTTTAAATACGACTTCAATGAACTTTCCGCTTCTTGAAAACGATTTTCTGTATAAAAGTTTTCAGCCATTACAAAAGCAAGTGAGTCTTGCTCACTATTGCTCATCTGTCCGAATCCCAGTTTTTTGGTTAGACTGAAATATTCGCCTATTGCATTGTTTTCCATGTAAATAACCTTGAGCGTGTTGAGCGCTTCACGGGCGTCAGGAGTACCGGGATAGCTTTCTGCAACCTTTTTCAACGAAGCTATTGCCTCTTGATTCTGGTTATTATTAAAATAGATCAAACCGATTTTTAACATGGATTCGCGGGCAAAACTTGATCGGGGTCTTTCTTTTACAAGTTTGTCGAACATCGCAATTGCAGATCGTGAATCATTCATAATCAGATTGGTAGCACCCATTTCGTATAAAGCCTGATCGTAGTAGGGCGATTGATTGTATTGCTTCACGATCTGATCGAGGTGTGCTATTTTTTCATTGTATTTACCCTGAGCTCCAAAGGCCATGGCAGTTTGAAACAAGGCATAATCTGACTCAGTTTGACGTACAGCAATTATTGGTTTATATGCTTCAATTGCTTTCGAATACTCCTTGTTTATAAAATAGCAGTCTCCAATCCGACACGTGGCATCAGCAGTAATTTTAGGTTGTCCTGCTAATGGATTGCTGAGGTATTGCTTAAATGAAAGTAATGCTGAGGGATATTGCTTTAGCTGAAAATAGGAGTAAGCCAGATTATAGGTAGCAAGTTGTGAGAGCTCGGTTTTCGATGCTGACCGGTGCGCAAAGAACTTTTTGTAATGACTCTGAGCATCAACATAGTTTTTTAACCGATAGTATGATTCAGCTGTCCAAAATAAAGCAGCAGCTGAATTCACCTGATTGGCCGAAGTGTTTATTTTTTTGAAATAGCTTATCGACTTATCAAATTGACTTTGATTGAAAAGATCAATTGCCAGCGAAAAAATCAGCTGTTCGTATACAGCTTGCATTTCAGGATCATTTTTATTGCTTTCCAGCGATAAAAGCGCAGCATCATAATTTTTGGTGGTAAGATAGAGTTGAACAAGTAGTTCGTGCACTTCTTTTTTATGACTTGACTGTGGGTTTTTTTCGAGGAATTGCTGTAAAAGAGTAGTTGCCTCATTGTATGGATCGCTGCCTGTTTCCTGACTTAACCGCGCATAATTAAGCAAGGCATCGATGCTCATCTGCTTGTCCTGATCGTTTTTATAAGCACTTAAAAAAGCTGTTCTGGCAAAAATTTTCTGATCAGTTTTCAAATAACAATGTGCAAGCAAATACGCAGCATGTTGGTCGAGACTGTCGCTATCACCATTCAGTTTCTGAAAACTAATTATTGCTTCTTTGTATAATCCTGATTGATAACGAATTAAACCCATCTGATATAAATCTTGCCGCGATAGTTGGCTGCGACTTTGCTTTTCAAGTTGAAGGTAATACTCTAAAGCAGCTTTCAGATCATTTGTTTTAAATGAAGCGTCAGCGAGAAGGGGTAAAATTTCAGCTCTTTTTTTTGTATCCGCGTTTTTTAATAATTCTTTTCCATTTTCAGCTACTTCACTATAGTTACCATTTCTATAATCGATCTGAAGCAAATAGTATACAATGATTTTTTTGTAGGTTGAATTGCTTTTGATCTGGCTAAAAGAAGCCATAGCCTTTTCGTTCTGCTGGAGGGTGTAATAAATATGACCAGAATAATAGAGTGAAGCGTTTTTATAAGGGTTTGGCGACTCAGTAGCTTTTGTGAACTCCACAAGTGCCTCATCTGTTGAATTCTGCTTCATATGGCAGAAACCTTTTTTATAAGCAAGTTCAAAAAGTTCGAAAGGCGCTAAGTCTTTGTCCTCAACTTTGTTAAAAGCATTAAGCGCGTCTGAATACCTTTTCTGTTCGAACTGAACCCTTCCTTGGAGGAAATCCATTCGCCCATTCCATTTGCTGCTTCGGTTTAATCTGCTAAAATCTGAAATACGTTCTGATGCATCCTTATCGCTCATCATCACTGCACACATGGCATCATAATAAGCCAAATCTGTTAAAAGCGTTTCTGAAAGATCGGTCTTGCCTGATTTCATTTGGCTTATAAGTTCTCGTGCAGAGCCATACTGCTCTTTTTGAACCAGTTCGACACACTCTCTGAATAGTTGGTTCGTTTCGTCGAAGTAATAATTCTGTTGTGCAAAAACGGTGATATGAAACAAAGGGATTAGCAGAACAACTATTAAAAGCACAAAAGGATTCTTCATATTTGGCAATGATTTATGGTCAAATGTATAAAACAGTTAGAAAATTAATTAATTACTAACATGATGCTGAAACGCTGACAGGGGTAACTTATTGCTGTTTTTTTCATTTCTTGATGATCATTCATTGAATTAGGTGAAAAAAGTCACTTCCTATTTTTATAGTTTTGGAATACCTCGTACAATTTTCAATAGTTACAAAACAGGCTAACCCGAAGGCTAACCTGTTTGTTTACAGCATCATAAGCAGGATTCTGTACTATGTTGTCATTTATCTGGGCCTTTTGTCACCAAAAGGCTCTAGCAACCTACCCACCGACTCAGACGGGCCGCCCTTTCATTTCGCAAAGCGAAACATTGCCGGCATATTTGGTCTTGCAGCTCATAAGGTTTACCCGCTTCTTTGTCACCAAAAAAGCCGTGAGCTCTTACCTCACGTTTTCACCCTTACCCCGACGAATCGGGGCGGTAATTTTCTGTGGCACTTGCTGTTAGCATACAGTTTCCTGTTTGCTACCTTCCCGTTAAGAAGTATGATGCCCTGTGCTGTCCTGACTTTCCTCGACGCCTCACGACGCCGCGACAACTGTTGCTGTAAAGTGCAAAAGTACAACTTTTCAACTCAATGTTTTTGGTAATGAAACTTCGTTAGGGCATTGTGAAGAGTTGTTTCATTAAAAACAGAACGTCAGCTATCATTTTAATTAACTTTGGGGTCTGTTTTTAATCTCATTCAAATGAAAAAAATCCTCTTTTACCTCATAATCGCATCTTTGAATTTTCTTTTTATTAACATCGCAGGTGCTGACACAAATAAAAATCTGCAGTTTGACAATGCTGCTTTAAAAGACAATTCCCCCAGATATGCTGAGTTACATCTGCCGGTTCAATATCGGGGTCTCACTTTACCCGATGTGGTTGATAATTCTCAGAATATGTATTTCCGGCCAATATTCAGTCAGGTTGGTGCTTCCTGCGGTCAGGCTTCGTCCATTGCTTATCACTTTACCTATGAAATGTGTCGCGAAAGAGATGTGCCTGCAAATGTGGAAGCAAACCAATATCCTTCGCATTTTATTTACAATTTTATGGGATATGATGGCTATTATGGAGTGAATTATCTGCATAGCCTCGAGATGGTAAAAGCTATAGGAACGCCTGATATTCAGACTTATGGCGGCATTGCCATTGATGAAGGTGTTGTATGGATTTCAGGTTATGACACCTATTATGAAGCCATGACAAACAGAATTGGTGAGATTAAAATGATTCGCACCGAAACGGTTGAAGGATTGATGAATTTAAAACATTGGCTTGCACATCATCATGAAGGAGCAGTAACAGGTGGTGTAGCCAATTTTGCTGCAGGTAGCCCATACGGAATGGTCAACATCCCAATAGGAACGCCAGAAGCAGGAAAGAAATTGATGGCACTTTTCCCGGGTAATGTGGCAACACATGCCATGACGATTGTTGGCTATAACGATAGTATTCGATACGATACCAATGGTGACGGAATGTATACGAATCACCTGGATGTCAATAACGACGGTGTTGTTGATCTGAAAGACTGGGAAATAGGAGCATTTAAGGTGGCTAATTCCTATGGTGATGCCTGGGGTGATGCAGGTTATTTTTATATGATGTATCGCTTGTGTGCAATGAATGAAGCCTATGGTGGGCTTTGGGGTAACATGGTACATGTGATGGAAGTTAAAGGTGATTATGAACCAGAAATGGCAGTAAAAGTCACCTTAAAACATAATCTACGGGAGCAGATACGTGTTGTTGTTGGCGTTTCATCTGACACATCGTTGAATGCTCCTCAGCACACTTTAAATTTTCCTGTTTTTAATTATCAGGGTGGTAAACATTATATGCAGGGAGGTACAGCTGTCGAGTCTAATAAAACAATCGAGTTCGGGCTGGATATAACACCTTTACTTAGCTATCTTGAGCCGGGAATGCCTGCGGATTTTTACCTTGAAATACATGAAAATGATCCGCTTTCTGCAGGAGAAGGTGAAATTATCAGCTTCTCACTTATGGATTATACAATAGGTAACCTTGTGGAAATTTCCTGTGAACAAGAAAATGTAACACTTAATAATAACTCAATAACAAGTCTTCACGTATCTCATAGTCCTGTTTTCGAATCAGTTGATATTTTAACAGATCAAATACCACTCTTTGATGCAGGATATTCCATGCAAGCTGAAGGTGGAGCTCAACCTTATCAATGGGATTTACTTACTCCTTATCATCAGCAAACTATTGATTTTGTGTTTCCAACGGTTGAAAATGAACAACTTGTAACCGAAGCTCCTTATCATAAGTATGCAACAAAATCGCTTGAGTTCGATTTTCCTTTTTATGGCGAAGTTTTCAATAAAGTATATGTGAATGAGGCTGGTTTCATACTTTTCGAACCTGATATTTTCCCATGGCGCTATAACCGTGATACTTATCATATGTTTCGTGAGATGAAGAATATCTCTGCTTTTCTGTTTTCTCCCGTTCTTTATTATGAAGGAACCAAACAGCCTGAGGGAATGTGGTATGAGGGCGACGAAACACACGCCACTTTCCGTTGGAAAAAGAATCTTACATATTATGACAACGTAATAGGTTATGGCGAGTTTGCTGTGAAATTATTTCCTGATGGAGGTGTTGAGTTTTATTTTAACGACATTGAGGTGAACGAAAATATCCTTTGGTTTAGTGGTGTCTCGGCTGGTGAAGGAAAAGAACATACGCTTCTCACAGGCAGTAACAGCAGGTCGTATCCTCAAAATAGCGCATATCGTTTAACACCCACACTGATACCCGATGGAATTGATTTAACCGATGAAGGCTTTTTTACTTCTTTACCTTCCGAAATGCAACAAATTGCAAATCTTACCTTTAAAGTAACCGACGACAGAGGTGTATTTGAGACTAAACTGCTTCAATTTTCAAACGATTTACGTTTTGAATGTGAGTTGCATACCAATGATAACCTTTCACCGCATAATGGAAGCGAAGTTGCAGTAAAGTTGAAACTTACTAATGTAAGTCAACAGGATATTTCTGCTATAAATGCCTCTTTTACTATCAATGATCCTAATGCGACTGTTACCAACGGTCAGGCTGTTATTAGTCAATTGCCTGCGGGAGCAACAGTAGAGATTCCTGATGCATTCTCATTTACTATTAGTGACTTCTGTCCCGACAGACAGCATCTTTTAGCAGAACTTGTGTTTAACTCATCTATTGGAATCCGGACAGGTAACATTGCAATTGAAGTTTTTAGCTCGATTTTACAACTTACTGATTATGAAATTAACGATTTCGATAACGAGAGGCTAGATCCGGGTGAAACTGCGCCTGTTAAACTTTATGTAAGTAATTTTGGTTCAGTGCTGGCGGAAGATGTAACAGTTTCATTTACAAGTGCAGACTCCTATATTGAGATTAATCCTCAAAATCCTCAAAATATTGGGGGCATTACACCTTCAGGAATGTCATACGCAACCTTTTCCGTAGCGGTGTCATCACAGTGCCCAATTGAACATGTTGCTCAATTTGTAGTTACAATTATTGATGGCTCAGGTGTAGAAAGGGTTGAAACTATCAACATGCCGATCGGTCAGTATCCTGTATATCTCATTAACAAAGCAACAAATCAAATTTCTGTTAACTCCATGATGGTAGCATTGGATAGCTTGAATATTGATTATGAATATGCCGAACAACTAACTGGTGAAATTCACAAGTACAGAGCAGCTTTCATCTGTCAGGGTACTTATGGCACTACTATCAATTTAACTCAGGATGAAGTTGATATTCTTGAGACTTATCTGAATAATGGGGGCAATGCATACAGGGAATCCTATTTTAATTGGGGCGGGAATGGAACAATTACCAATCTCTTCGGCGTGAATAATGAAATTCTGGCTACCCCTCAAACCATATATGCATTATCAGGGGTTTCTAATTCAGGTTTTGATCAGTTGGAATTTGACTTTTCAGGTGCGTTTTCTTTCCAGTATTACAGGTTAATTCCTAAATTTTCAGGTGCTTTCCCTGTTTTACACTCAGATGCTGGTTTAAATGCCTATACAGCTGTTGCTTATCAGGCTCCAAATTACCGAACTATCGCCTCTTATTTTGAGTTTAGTTCATGTGGTGATGAATATGGACTTCAGGGGAGAGAAGACTTAATGAGAGCCATATTAACCTTTTTCGAAATGGAGCACCTGATTTTAAATGCCAATGAGAAACCTGATGATGGTTCTAAATTGATTTTTGCTGCTATTTACCCTAACCCATTTTCAAATCATTTCGTTTTAGAGATAAAGAACCTTCAGCAAAGTAAAAACACTATTAGTATGATGTCGATGGATGGGGCAACACTTTTTGAAAAAGTGGTTTATGCAACATCAAATCAATCAGTTATAAGAATTGAATCAGATGAAATAATATCAATTTCCAATAACCTTAAAGCTGGGGTTTATCTTCTGAAAATTGAAAATAATACTGGAACACAAGTTTTGAAAGTAGTAAGGATGTAAAAAAAAACTGCAAAACCATCTTTTTTGATTTTGCAGTTTCCTTTATAGAATTTGTGTTTTAATCTTCTAAATCTTCGGCAATAAATTTAGCCATGGGCGCCATGCGTGCTTTATTGAGCGAAAGTATGCCATCAACTAATGTATAATTGTCGCAATCGTTTAAGGCTCTGAAAAAGCCTTGTTCTGTTTGCATATCCGGACAAGCCATCATTGTAGTTGCCATTCCTGTAAGGGTTATTCGATTTCTTTCTTTAAGTTCAAAGCTTCCGTTGAAATTGTTGCAGCTACCCGAGCCATATATTCTTGAACCTTCAGTCTTAAAAACGAGAAAAGCATCTTTTTTAAGTCCTTCAGCTGTTGCAACCGGCTGACCAAAAAGCTCGGTTAATGTCCATTTCACTCCGGTAAGTGATGTTGCATTCTGATTCTGAGAGGTCATTAATTTTTTCAGAATGTAAGAATTAGCAAGGTCTCCGGTAATACTGTTGCCTTCCATGTCGAGCTGGATTAATATGTTTTCACCAACAAAATATTTTGAGGGACCATTTTCTATTCCGCTAAAAGTCAAAGTATTGCCGTTTTCATTCCAGGAAAAGCTTCCTGAAAGTTCATTTGTTGCCTCACTTTTTCCTTTATATATCGTAACTAATTTAAACGTCCCGTCTTTGGCTAACGTAATTGTAGTTTCGATTCCTTCACAGTCAGCACAGGGAACCACCCCCTTATAAGTGCCTGCCCAATCGATAGAATTAGCAGCATTATATTGATCTGTTACAACTGTCTGTTCAGTTTGAGAATTTCCGTTTGCTGTTTGTTTGGTTTGACATGCTGCAAAAGAAAATAATAGGGCTAACAGTCCGAAATAGACATTTTTTTTCATGAGAATAGTTTTTAAGTTCATATTGTAACGTTCATTGGATTACAAATCTTTTGATTGAAGCTTTTTACAATTATTATGCCGTTTCGATTTCTTTTATAGATTTGTCGTTTTAAGACATATCCCATGAAATATTTCAAACAGTTGTTATTCATAAGTTTATTGTTTTCTTTGAGTCTTTTGGCTCAGAATCCTGAAGATTTTCACAAAAAGCTACTTACGTTGGATAGTCACACCGACACTCCACTGATGCTTGGAAATGAAGGTTTTGACTTTGGGAGTTGGAACAATCCTGATGAGGGTGGTGGTAGGATTGACCTTGCTCGAATGGAGGAAGGAGGCCTCGATGCAGTTTTTTTTGCTGTTTTTATTGGTCAAGGTAAACGGTCGGAAGAAGGTAATTTAAAAGCCAAGATGAGTGCTGATGCTATTTTTGATAACATTGAGGCAACAATTAATGCAAATGCCGCGAACATTTCATTAGCAACTTCGCCAGCTGATGCACGTCGCAATGCCATCACGGGAAAAAAGAGTATTTTTATTGGAATTGAGAATGGCTATCCAATCGGAAACGACCTTAGGCTGATTGAGAATTATTATCAAAAAGGAGCAAGATATATCACACTCTGTCATTCAAAAAATAATGACATATGTGACTCATCAACCGATTCTACTGAACATCATGGACTTAGTAAGTTTGGAGAAGAAGTAATCAACGAAATGAACCGACTTGGAATGATGATTGACGTGAGTCATATTTCCGATGAAGCCTTTTTTGATGTGATGAAACTATCAAAAGCACCTGTGATTGCTTCTCACTCAAATGCCCGAGATATTTGCAAGCATCCACGTAACCTAACCGACGACATGATGCTTGAACTGAAAAAGAATGGTGGCGTTGTGCAGGTTTGTGTTTTAAGTGCTTATGTTAAAAATCAAGCCCCTAACCCTGAAAAGGAGAGAGCGGTTGAAGAATTAAGGATTAAGTACAACAATTTTACTGACATATCAGAAGATCAAATGAAATTAGCACGACAGGAATGGCGGGCTATTGAAAGAAAATACAAAGGTGAGTTAGCAAGTGTTTCTGATCTGGTTGATCATATTGATCACATTGTTCAACTCATTGGCATTGATCATGTTGGGTTTGGCTCTGATTTTGACGGTGGTGGGGAATTATCCGATTGTAAAGATGTAAGTCAACTCGGAAACATCACTTCTGAATTAGTGAACCGGGGGTATTCACCAGATGATATTCAGAAGTTTTGGAGTGGAAATTTTCTGCGTGTTTTTAGTAAGGTAGAGTCTTTAAGAACTAATTAAATCTTAGTTATTCGGTCTTATTCAGCAAAAAACCACGATTAATTCCCTTTAAAGCAAAGAAAAGTATAACTATTACTAAAAAAGCTTCTCCACAAAATATGGGAGCATCACGCGCCACCATGGCCAGTCGTGATCAACATTATTTCCCCAAACATCTATCCAGGCTGGTATACTCTTTGATTCCAACACTATACGCATTTCTTCGGTATCAGCTATCATCTCTTCTTCCCAAGCCCCTTTGCCGACAGCAAAGACTATTTTATTACTGCGCAGTTTGTTAAGAATATGATCGTCACTTAGTTCTTTCAAGAACCGTAAAGGTGAATTATAGTAAACATAGTCATCAACATAGTCGCCTATAAACAGCTTGAGATCATATATTCCGCTTATTGCGATAAGCGTGTCAAAAACAAAAGGATGACGGAAGAAAAAATTGGTAGCATGATAGGCTCCCATACTACAACCTGTGAGAGCTATCTGAATTTCGGGGTTGTTACAGTGATTACGAATCATTGGTACAACTTCATTTACAATATAGCTGTTATATTGTTCATGCCTGTTTCCCCTGTCATGCACAGCAACGCCTTCATTAGCCCAGGCATCGGTGTCAACGCTGTCGACAGTATAAACTTTGATACGTCCTTCATTGATAAAAAGTTGAAGAACCTCTATCAGATGATAATCTTCAGCCTCATGAAATGATCCACCTTGTGTAGGAAAAATGATAAGTGGTTTACCAAAATGACCATATACTTTGAGCTCCATCTCTTTATGAAGGGATGGGCTATACCACTTGTGATGTTCTATATGCATAATCTTTAACTGAACTGATGAATAAATTTTTGAATCTCCATGACTTTTGCCTCATCTTCAGCCCTTACAAGGAAACAATAGTCGCCCATTGCACGGGAGAGAGCTTTGTCGAGTTTATCATGGAAAGGAATATATTCTGCGTATTTTTCAACAACTTCTTCCACGCTGTTTTTATAAGCGTATTTAAGCTTTCTCCCAACAAAGCAAACATGATATTGCCGGGTATAGTGTAAGTCGGTACGATTGTTAACAACCATTTCCGCCCAAATCTTATAAATGTTGATGTTGCTGGCAAAATTCCACATATCGGTAGTAAAACCGCCTGGAGGCCTCATGTTAACTTCAAGAGCAACAAGTTTTCCGTTCGGCTGACGGAAAAATTCAAAATGAAAGAACCTTCCTTTGAGATCAAACGCCTTAATGACAGCTTTTCCGGCTTCTTCCAAATCTGACGGGATGTCTTTTAATGTCAGGATGTAAATGTGCATGTCGTCATTTACAACTTCCATAACACCACTTTCGTTGCGCATGGCATTGTAGTACAACAGTTGCCCGTTTTGATCCACTAATCCATCAAAAGAATAGATTGTACCTTCGATAAATTCTTCGAAAATGTAATCAATGTTTGGCTGATTATCGAAAAAGCGAAATAAATCATGTTCATTTTCAATCTTGTAGGTGTTTGCAGCACCTACACCTGAGTCAGGTTTTGCAACAACAGGATACCCGGTTTCGGCTATAAAGAGTTGAGCATCAATCAAATTGTGCAAAACTTTACCGCGAGCGACCGCAAGACCAGCTTTGATAAAAATCTGTTTCATCTCCGACTTCTTTTTTATTGACGAGAGCTTATCAGTTTTTATACCTTTGATATTGAAATCGGTACGTAATTGGGCTTCTGTTTCTAACCAATATTCATTATGAGCATCAAGACCATCAATTTTTCCGTATTTATGAGTGAAATACCCGACAGCTCTAACCAGTTGATCGTAATTGTGAAGATCGTCAACTTTGTAATACTCTGTAAGGGCTGATTTCAATTCCGGGATTAGGAGATCGTAAGGAGTATCCCCAAGACCTAAAACTAATGCGCCAGATTCTTTTAAGGCAACGCTGAATTGCGAATAATTTGGAGGAAAATACGGAGAAAAGTGGATGTAGTTCATAGTAAGTTGATTTTATAGAAGGCAGCAAATATAAAGGTTTGATTGGAAACCCCAAAAAATATATCCAAAAAACCCCTGAAAACAGGCAGAGAAGGGTGTGTTTTGGGAAAAAAAGTGAAAACGGGTTTTCAAAAAAATGCATTTTTTTTCATTTTTTACTAATTGATAATCAATGACTTAAAAATTATTTTTAAAAATTATTAAAAAAAGTCAATTTTTTTTGATGCGTTTTCACGTTTTTTTGGTACTAATAAGTAAGAGAGTGTATTATTGAAATTATAATCTTAAAAACGTATTTATTATGAACAAGCAAATTCTTTTAACAGTCTTCGCGATATGTTTATCGCTGCTTTCTTTTTCTCAGCATCTTATTCAAAGCAAAGTATTGTATCATTTCTTAGAGCAGTATCCGATTGAAGGTGTTGTTGTAGGTTTATATGACGCGCAAAACAATCTTGTTGCTGTAGATGTGACAGATGCAAGTGGCGTTTTTGTTTTTGAGAACTGCGCAAGTGGAAGCTATGTTTGCAAGGCAACGACTGATTTGCCGGGTGCAGATGTAAATCTTCGGCAGGCTTTTTTGATCTGGTTGTATAAACTTGGCTTCATTCAACTCAACGATATTCAACTGGAAGCAGCCGATGTCAACGAATCGGGTGTTGTAGCAATGGATGACGTAAATTTCATCCTGACAAATTATTTCGTTAACAACCAACCTTTTCCGGCAGGTGATTGGATATTTACCGAAATGAATGTAACTGCTGGTTTTAAAGAAGGTGGCGGTCCAATAGGAGGCACAAAGGTTGGCGATGTTGAAGGAGTTTTTGTTCCTTCAGGAAGAGATCTCACGGTAATCCCATCTTTTGAAAATTTCGGAGTATATTTTTCAGAGAACAACCGAACCCTAAGTCTTCCAATCACACTTATTAATAGTCAGGAGGCATCAACCGGATATGGTTTAGTGATTGATTATGATCCTGAAATGATCGAGATAGTAAATGTTACTCCATATTCTCCTTCAGCTACCTTTAGTGTCATAAACAATCAAATCAGGTTAAGCTCCATGAACTTTGATCATCAAATAGTTGCTTCAGAGCTGGAAAGTTTGGTTGAAATAGAGGTAAGAATGCTTAAAGAAATTAGATCAGACTATGTTGCTTTTTCTCTTAATAAATCGAGTCATGTCCTTGACCAGAATGGTAAAGTAAATCCAAATGTCACTTTTGGCATTCCTGTAATTAAAGCAGTGATTCAGCCATTGGCCGAAGCAGGTGTTTATCCAAATCCATTCTCAGATCAGGTTAAGTTTACATTTGATGCTCCTGTTGATTATTCAGCTGAAATTAAGGTGTATGATGCTCAAGGCAGAATGGTTAATAAGATGAAAACCTTCCTCCCTGAAGGTCGTTCTGAAATCGAACTTCCATTATCTGAACTTCCAAATGGATGGTATCAGCTTGTAGTAACAAATACTATGAAAGGTGAAATTATTCATAAACAACGAATTGTGAAAAATAAATAATATATTTTGGTTTGTTTGGTTTAAGGAAGGGTTATCCTTCCTTTTTTTTTTACTTTCGTCAGCTTAATTACAGGGCTGTGCTAATTCGTATTCGATACATTATTTTGGTATTATACCTAAGTTGGTATAGTTGGCTAAGTCCTGCGCAAGCTCAGTTGAAAACGACCAGGTCCTATTCCCAGCTCATTGTGAATGCCAAATGGTATGAGGCTCTTGAGAATTCAGATAGCTCCCTTTATTTTTTTCGTGAGGCAATAAAAGTTACCACCATACCCGATTCGGTTGCTTCTATTAAGCTCTCGATATCAAATCACCTTCGGGTAAAAGGAATGTTTGATGAATCACTTGCTTGTATTGATTTTGTCGATAGTTTGATAAAGTTAGGTTCGCTTTCTGATAAAGATATAGTGCTCAAAAGAGGGCATGCCCTTGGAAAGCTTTACACTCAGATGAAGCAGTATGAAGCTGCAAATAAGGTGTTTGAAAAAACATTAGCTGAAATCATTGACACTACTAATACCACTCCAGTGTTGATTGTGCGCATTTTGAATTATAATGGAATTGCCTATTTCTATAGAAATGATTATGAAAAAGCTATTGAGTACTACCAAAAAGCGAGAGAAGTTTGTTACAAAGAATCTATTCAGGGTCGCGATTTAGCTGATGTATATGAGAACATTGCAATTATCTTGGCAAACCAATCCCGATACGACAGTGCGTATTATTTCATCCAACTCTCAAAAGGCATAAAAGAAAAAATATATGATGAGAACGATCAGAGGATGAAGTCGTTTTATTTGAATTATGCCCGTTTAATGCTGCTTTTTGGAGAGGTTGAAACCAGTCTTGGGTATAATCAAAAAGCGGAAGCTCTATTGCTAAAACAAAGCAAATCGGATAATAAACTATATGCCAAACTATTATTAAATATTGGAAATGCATATTTGCTCCGCAATGATTACGAGAAAGCAGAAGTTTATTACCGGAATGCGCTTCATTTGTTTTCAACTGATATTCAGCAAGAGAAACAGCTAATGGTATCAACAATCAATAACCTTGCTTTTGTTAACTTAAAAACCGGCAATAATGAGGAAGCTCTTAGGTACCTGAAACAAATTATGGATTACAATGATAATGCACTCACTAAAGGAAAAATTCTTAGAAACCTGGCAAATGCTTATGCAGGGCTAAATGAAAAAAAACTTGCAGTGTCATATTTTGAACAATACATTGACTTCATAGGCAAAACATTTACAGAAAACCATCCCGAATATGCACTTTCTAATATTGATTTTGCTGATTATCTGATGAAGCAAATAGATTATGGAACAGCCCTTATGTATCTTCAGAAAGCCGAAAGAATCTATTCGGAAAACTATGAAGAAAAAAATATGGAGTTGATGGAGGTTTTGCGTAAAATGGCAGTGTGTGCATACAACGTTTCTGATTTTTCAAAAGCTAAAGTACTTTTCGAAAAAACAGATTCAATCATACAAAAGGAGTATATTGTGGATAGTACAACGGCACACGGTGGTAGTTTTGTCAGCTTACGTATTTCTGACTTCTATTTTAGCCGGGCTGATTTTTTTATGCATCAATATAAATATTCCGGTTTGATCGGGCATTTACAAAATGCTTTTTATGACTATGAAAAGGCGATCTCAACAATTGATGGAATTACAATTGCTCTTTCGGATGAGAGCAGATTAATGGTTAACGAGAACCTAAGGTTCTTTTATCAGAGGGCAATAGAGTCAGCCTATCGTTTGTATGAAAAAACCAGTGATCAGGCATATCTTAGAGCTGCTTTTAAATTCAATGCAAAAAGCAAAGCGGTGTTATTGATGTCTTCATTAAGAAAAAACCTGTCTTTCCTTTCAGGTGTAACAGCAGAAATTGCTGAAAAAGAACGGCGACTAAATCAGGAGATTCAAACAGTTCGTAAACTTGTTTCTGAGGAGAAGCAAAAAACGATAACCAATCCAAGCAAAATAGCCTTTTTGGAAAAACGACAATCCGAATTTATCCGAAAATATGATAGCCTTCTATTAATGCTTGAAAGCAATTACCCTGATTATTATGCCATGAGGTTTAATCCTACCATAAGTAAAGTGGAGGAGGTGCAATCAAGTCTTACCAAAGACGAACTCATGATTGAATACATGCTTGGCGACAGTAGCTTTTATATTTTTGCTATGACTAGAAATCAATTTATTTTCCATAAGACAGAAGGCAAGGATGAACTGTTGAGGCAGACAGTAGAATTTCGCAAAGGGGTATCTCAGTTATCGTTTGATCAAACTTCAGCTGAATTAAAGATGTTTATCGAGCGTTCGTCAAACCTCTATAATCTACTCCTTCGTCCGGTGACACAGGAATTGGATGCCAGGCATTTGATTATCGTGCCTGATGGCATATTGGGATATCTTCCATTTGAACTTTTAATACAAACGGAGAATCCTGCTGTTGTAGCTGATACTGCCGCAGGATATGGCAGTTTACCTTATCTATTTTTACAACATCCTGTTTCGTACATGTACTCATCGGGAATGCGATTGCTTCAGCCAAAAGATGGAAAAAAGGCTTCTGAGAATTTATTGGCTTTTGTTCCAGATTATTCATCAGGGAGCAACCGTATTAAAGAAGGTTCAGCCACTTTACCTCCTTTGCCTTTTGCACTCGCTGAATCAGAGCGGGTTGTGGATATTTGGGACGGGGATCTTTTCAAGGGAAAATCGGCTACAAAACAACGCTTTCTGGATAAAGCCGGCAAATATCAGGTTTTACATCTGGCAATGCATGCGCATATTGATGACCAGAATCCCCTTTATTCGAAGCTTGTTTTTCAACAACAGGATTCAGATGAAAAAACAATGCTTGAAACTTATGAATTATATGGATTAAACCTTCAGGCCGAATTAGTTGTGTTGAGTGCATGCAATACCGGAAGCGGTCAGCTGAGACTTGGTGAAGGTGTTATGAGTCTGAGCAGGGGATTTCTTTTTGCTGGCGTTCCATCCATTGTCATGACTGGTTGGGAAGTGCACGATAAAAGCGGCTCTGAACTCACTGAGCGCTTTTATAGCTATATCAAGCAGGGCTTAGATAAAGATGTAGCGATGCAAAAAGCAAAAATAGATTATCTGAAAGAAGCCAATTTACTTAAATCTCATCCTTTTTTCTGGGCCAGTTATATGGTAGTAGGCGATACAGCTCCTGTAATAGCTAAAAGCAAACCTTACAATAAAATAGTTCTGCTTCTAATCGCTTTCGTTTTTGTTTCCCTGGTAATTTTTTCCTTTAAGAAATACTCAATTCGAAAACAAAAGTCTTCTTTGAATAAGTTGCAGTAAATGAAGTATTTGCATTCGAGTGAATAGTTACCCTAACCTGATTCTAACTTATTAAGATTTATAAAATAGTACATAAAAAACTGTCCTGAAATTCATCATCGAATTCCAGGACAGTTCAAAATTACTTTTAGTGAAGTTATATCTCGTCAGTCTCAACTACTTTGGCCAATAGGTCAGCGTAAGGAATAACGAGCATTTTCTTTCCTTCGTAGCCAAGCTCCGTGCCTGAGTATTTCTTAAACAGCACTGTATCGCCAATAGCAATTGCAGGGTTTTCGATAGTTCCAATTGCAAGCACTTTTGCCGTTTGCGGTTTTTCTTTTGCTGTGTCAGGAATAATGATACCCGAAGCTGTGCGTTGCTCCGCTTTGTCGCTACTCATATCGAGAATAACATTTTCATTGAGGGGTTGTAATTCTTTCATTTGATGATGTATTAATTGTTAGAATGTTGAATTCCTAGAATGGAGTTAATGCGGTTTTTATCGAAACCTACGATGATTTGACCTTCAATGTCTGTCTGTGGCACACCTTGCTGACCACTTTTACGAACCATTTGTTCTGCTGCCTGTTGGTTTTTCGAAACGTCGATATCAGTGAACCGAATATTGTTTGAACGCAGATAGTTTTTTAACGTTGTGCACCATGAGCAGCTCGGTGTTGAATAAACAGTGACATGTTTTTGTCGCTGACCTGAATCACTGTTAAAGGTATGAAAATATGATTCTTCAAAAAGCGAAATATAATATGAAGGCTCGTTACAGCCTTTTATTACGTTTATAAATTTATCTCCTTCAAAAACTAATAGTGAGGGGACACTGTTGATATTATAGGCGGTATGAATGTCGCGAACTTCGATCACATCAGCACTTAAGACGTCAATGGTGTCATTTTCTGAAGCCACTTCTTCAAGGTTCTTGTAACTGCAATTACTTGCATAAGTGCCTGATTTATAGAGGAGTAGATAATTTTTTTTGTCTTTTTTCAGATTTTTTTGCAACTCATCATATGAGTGGATTGCTGTGATAGCCATTTTCGATTTAATTTGTTGGCTATAGAATCAATTAATGTGCCATTGAGAAAATGATTGACAGGAGTCGGTTATGTGTGACAAAATTTCAGCCTTCACTGGCATAATGACTAAAGTTCAATAAATAAAAGGAATCATTCTCCAGGACGTTTTCATATAAGATGAGTAGCCTTTGAAATGATTCTTTAAGAGTTTCTCTTCATAATGTTGCTTAAAAAGCAGGTTGATCAGTAAAACGAACCAAACTATTAATCGAAAATGTGTGTAGTGATCGTAAAGCAATGGTATAACAGCCATTAGCTGAGCTAAATACATTGGGTGGCGGAGATATTTGTAAATGCCGGATGTAACCAATTCTCCTTCAGTTTTTGGAACAGGAGCGATATTGAAATTTCCAATTCGCATATGGTAAATAGCAAGGATAGCAAGAAAGATACCTGTAAATTCAACAAGGATTCCCCAATCGCTGTTTGCCAGAAGTGGCCCTGTTGCAGCTATTATAAATAAACAGCTGAGCTGAATTCCTACAAAAAAATAAGGCAAGCTAAAATATTTCATTCTTGTAATTTAAAAAATGAACTCCCGGCTTGCCGGCTCCTCACCGACCTCATTTTGCAAGTAGAGAGTTTTTTTCGCCGGAAGTTCAATGCAAAGATAATTCATTCACTGAAAATAACCTGTTTCTTATAAATCGAGACATTGTTTCGGCAAACTTTCGACGCTTTTTTTATTGAACACTTTTCAAAAATTGACGTTTATTAAAAGAATTTTGCTTGAATAAGCATTGTATTGATGGGTTTTCTGTTATCTCTCACTAAATTTGTACTTTTGTAAATTAATTCCATTCAAAAATAATTGCATTTATGAAATATGATCTAATCGTAATAGGCAGTGGTCCTGGTGGTTATGTAGCTGCTATAAGGGCATCACAACTTGGTAAAAAAGTGGCAGTTGTCGAGAAAGCAGAAATTGGTGGTATTTGCCTGAATTGGGGGTGCATACCAACAAAAGCACTCCTCAAAAGCGCCCAGGTGTTCAATTATATGAAACATGCCGGTGATTATGGCATTACGCTGAATTCAGATCCAATCCCTGATTTTGAGGCAATTGTAAAACGAAGCAGGGGAGTAGCCGAAGGAATGAGCAAAGGAGTTCAGTTTCTTTTTAAGAAAAATAAAATTGAGCTTTTCAACGGCTTTGGCAAACTTTCCGGTAATAAAAAAGTAGAAGTAACAGATGCTGACGGCAAAAAACAATCTTATGAAGCTGATCATATTATTCTGGCTACAGGAGCAAGGGCTCGCGAACTTCCCAATCTTAAGATTGATGGAAAGAAAGTAATAAGTTATCGCGATGCCATGGTTCTGCCTCAGATGCCTAAGTCAATGGTTGTTGTTGGATCTGGTGCTATTGGAAGTGAGTTTGCATATTTTTACAATTCAATGGGCGTTGACGTGACGCTTGTTGAATATTTGCCAAATATTTTACCTATCGAAGATGAGGAGGTTTCAAAACAACTGGAACGTTCTTTCAAAAAAGCCAAGATGAAAATCATGACCGGAGCAAGTGTCGAATCTGTTGATACTTCAGGTGATGGATGTAAAGTTGTAATTAAAACAAAAAAGGGCGAAGAAGTGATGAATACTGACATCGTTCTTTCAGCTGTTGGAATTGCAACAAATCTCGAAGGTCTTGGTCTTGAAGAAGTTGGTGTAAAAACTGACAAAGGAAAAGTGATTGTCGATGCTTTTTACAAAACCTCAGTTGAGGGCGTTTATGCAATTGGTGATATTGTTCACGGACCTGCTTTGGCGCATACTGCATCTCATGAAGGAATTACGTGTGTGGAGGCTATTTGTGGGTTGAACCCAGAGCCTGTTGATTATGGTAATATTCCATCTTGTACTTATACAAACCCCGAGGTAGCCTCTGTCGGTATGACCGAAAAGCAGGCGAAAGAAGCTGGTTATGAAATTAAAGTTGGTAAGTTTCCATTTTCAGCATCTGGAAAGGCTAGTGCTTCAGGGAATAAAGATGGTTTTGTGAAAGTCATCTTCGATGCGAAATATGGAGAATGGCTTGGCTGTCATATGATAGGCGATAATGTAACTGAAATGATTGCTGAAGCTGTTGTTGCCCGTAAACTGGAAACAACAGGACACGAAATTATAAATACCATTCACCCGCACCCAACTATGTCGGAGGCCATAATGGAAGCTGCTGCCGATGCTTATGGCGAGGTAATTCATTTGTAGAAATTAATTCATCGAACCAGTTGCAACTAATGTGATCGGTTCATTTTTTCATCTTAAAAGCCTTTGTCATGGAAATTATTGAAACCAAAATACCTGATTTATTAATTGTTAAGCCAGCTGTTTTTGAAGATAACCGCGGTTATTTCTTTGAGTCATATAACAAAGAAAAGTTTCTGAGTAAGGGGGTTGATCACAATTTCGTTCAGGATAATGAATCAAAATCCATGAAAGGGGTTTTACGTGGACTTCATTTTCAAGCGCCTCCTTTTGCGCAAGGGAAACTTGTTCGGGTAATGAAAGGTTCAGTGTTGGATGTTGCTGTCGATATTCGTAGAAACTCTCCCACATATGGCGAATGGGCTTCTATCGTGCTAACCGAGTCCAACAAGTGGATGTATTGGGTCCCGCCAGGTTTTGCTCATGGTTTTGTAACCCTCGAAGACAATACGGTTTTCTTTTACAAATGTACCAATGTGTATAGCAAAGTTTCTGAAGGCAGCATCAGGTGGAACGACCCTGATTTAAATATCGAATGGGGTGTTGAGAATCCGATTCTATCTGAAAAGGATCAGCAAGCCCCTCTTTTCAAAGATTTTATTAGCCCTTTTTAACATTTTTCATCACTTCATTTTTCTCTTATGAACTCAGCTGCCAGGCATGTTGCTTCTGTTTTTCTTTCCTTTTTTCTATTACTTTACATAGCGATATCATTTGCCGGATGTGATTATAAAGCACATTTAAGCGCTCAGAGTAATGAGGATGAAAATGAAAGCAAGGAAACAATAATGAGCCGGCATGATTACAGGATTATTGCGCCTTCGATAAATGAAAGCTTATACTTTGCCGGAGAGAAAATTCCAACAGAGATTTTCTATGTTTTTGAGAGTATCGAACGTGAGTTGCTTGTGAATGCATATTGGCATAGTTCTACCCTTTTGATTCTAAAGCGCTCCGAAAGGTGGTTTCCCGTAATAGAACCCATTTTGAAGGAAAATGGAGTTCCCGATGATTTTAAGTTCCTCAGTATGATTGAAAGTAACCTCACTAACACGCGCAGCCCGGCAGGGGCCTCGGGATTCTGGCAATTTATGGAAGGAACTGCAAAAGAGTATCAACTTGAGGTAAATGCTGATGTTGATGAACGTTATCATATTGAGAAATCAACGCAGGCTGCTTGCCGGTATTTGAACAAAGCTTACGAAAATTATAAAAGCTGGGCACTTGTTGCTGCAGCATATAATGCTGGAACAAAGCGAATAGATGGATTTTTGGCTGAGCAAAAAGCCTCCTCTTACTTCGATTTGCTCATGGCTGAAGAAACAGAGCGTTATTTGTACCGTATCATGGCAATGAAAATAATCTATTCTAATCCTGCTGAGTTTGGTTTCTATCCAATGGATGAAAAATCATATCTGCCTTATCAGTTTAAGACAGTCAAAGTGCAACAAACGATCACCGATTTAGCAGCTTTTGCCAAAAATTATAAGATTTCCTATAAGCTTTTAAAGATTTTTAATCCTTGGTTGCGTTCTAACAAACTGGTTGTAAGCCCCGGCTCTTCTTATGAAATTAAAATTCCGCTTGAGCCATTCAACCGGACACATGAAGTCTATGAAATATCTTCAGACACGAAGTGAAATTAAACGAACAGGAAGGTATGAAACAAGAAAGTTTTGCTGAGGATAAATTTCTCGAGATTTATGGTGCCCGCATGCATAATCTCAGAAATATTGACTTGAAAATACCACGGAATGAATTAGTTGTAATAACCGGTCTAAGTGGAAGCGGTAAATCATCTTTGGCCTTTGATACCATTTATGCTGAAGGACAGCGACGTTATATGGAATCGTTTTCGGCCTATGCCCGTCAATTTATTGGTAGCATGGAAAGACCAGATGTTGATAAAATCACTGGTCTGAGTCCCGTTATTTCTATCGAGCAAAAATCAGTTAATCGAAACCCAAGATCCACTGTGGGAACAATTACTGAGATTTACGACTTTTTACGTTTATTGTATGCCAGAGCTGCTGATGCTTTCTCTTATGAGACTGGCGAACAAATGGTTAAATACTCCGAAGACCAAATCGTTCAATTGATTCTTGAACAATTTTCGGGAAAGCGTATCATCTTGCTTGCTCCAATTGTCAGAGCAAGAAAAGGGCATTATCGCGAACTTTTTGAACAGATCCGACAGGCTGGATTTGTCAAGGTAAGGGTTGATGGCGAGATACGCGAGATTTCGTTTGGTATGCAGCTCGATCGCTATAAAGTACATGATATCGAAATAGTTATAGATCGTCTCGAGTTGGTTGATAAGGATGAGCGTAGGCTATCCGAATCGGTTCAAACGGCTATGAAGCATGGAAAGGGCCTTATGCAACTTCTTGACGTTGATTCTTCCAACCTCAGGTATTTCAGCAGGTTACTCATGTGTCCGACCACCGGAATTTCATATGATGAGCCTGAACCAAATTCCTTCTCATTTAATTCACCGTATGGAGCGTGTCCTAAATGCAATGGGTTAGGTGAGATTACTGAAATTGACATGGCAAAGATCATTCCTGATCCCGCTTTGAGCATCAAAAAGGGTGGACTTGCTCCTTTAGGTGACTTTAAAAATAATTGGATTTTCAATCAAATGGAAGCTATAGGGATAAAATTTGGCTTCGGATTGAATACTCCAATAAGTGAAATTCCGGAAGAAGCAATAGATGTTTTGTTATACGGATCTTCTCAGTCTTTTGAAGTAAAAAAGGAATATTTGGGGGTCGTTACCTCCTATACTCTTAACTTTGAGGGTATCATTAATTTCATTGCCAATCAAAACAATGAAAATGCCTCACCTGCTATAAAGCGCTGGGCTACTGGCTTTATGAACCACGTTGCTTGTCCGGTTTGTGAAGGAACGCGACTTAAAAAAGAGTCAAGGTATTTTTTGATTGATAAAAAAAATATCGCTGAAGCTGCCACCATGGACATAAAAAGTCTGGCTGGTTGGGTAAAAGAGCTTCCATCAAGAATGTCGGAGAAACAATTTCAGATCGCACGTGAAATCCTGAGGGAGATTGAAAAGAGGATCGATTTTTTATTGGAAGTGGGAATTGATTATCTGAATCTCAATCGCCCGGCAAATACCTTATCTGGTGGTGAGTCACAACGAATTCGTCTGGCTACTCAAATTGGTTCTCAACTTACCGGCGTATTGTACATTCTCGACGAACCGAGCATTGGTTTACATCAGCGTGATAACCATCGTTTAATCAACTCGCTCAAGCAATTACGCGATATTGGCAACTCAGTCATTGTGGTTGAACATGATAAAGATACCATTCTTGCTGCCGACCATGTAGTTGATATTGGACCGGGCGCCGGAATTCATGGCGGTTTGGTTGTTGCTCAGGGTAAACCAGGTGAGATGATGGATTGTTCCAGTATTACATGCGAGTACCTGAATGGCAAGCGTTCTATCGAAGTTCCTGCTGAAAGAAGGGTAGGGCATAAGGGTAAATATTTGGTTCTAAGCGGAGCTAAAGGAAATAATTTAAAAAACGTGACACTTACTCTTCCATTAGGGAAAATGATTTGTGTCACAGGTGTCTCTGGTTCGGGTAAATCAAGTATAATCAACGAAACCCTTTATCCTATTTTAAGCAAACACTTTTATCAATCAATAAAGCAGCCTTTACCTTACGATACACTGCAAGGATTGGAAAATATTGATAAAGTCATTGAAATTGATCAATCTCCGATTGGCCGGACTCCCAGGTCGAATCCGGCAACTTATACCAAAGTTTTCGATGAGATTCGCAAACTGTTTGGCGAACTGCCTGAGTCGCGGATTCGGGGTTATAAACCCGGAAGATTTTCTTTCAACGTAACAGGCGGCAGATGTGAAACGTGTAAAGGCGCAGGATTAAGACTTATTGAAATGAATTTCCTGCCTGATGTTTCGGTGGTTTGCGAAGATTGTGGGGGTAAGCGCTATAACCGCGAAACACTGGAAGTTCGCTATAAGGGTAAATCGATCAATGACATTCTGAATCTCACCATTGATCAGGCTATGGATTTCTTTGAAAATATCCCAGCGATTCAGCACAAGATCAAGACATTAAAAGAGGTAGGTTTGGGATATGTAAGCCTTGGCCAGGCTTCTACAACTATTTCCGGGGGAGAGGCACAACGTGTAAAATTGGCATCTGAACTCTCAAAAAAAGATACAGGAAAAACGCTTTATATTTTGGATGAACCTACAACAGGACTGCATTTCGAAGATGTAAAAGTGCTTCTTGATGTTCTGAACAAATTGGTTGATAAAGGAAATACAGTTCTCATCATTGAGCATAATATGGAAGTAATCAAAGTTGCAGATCATGTTATTGATATGGGTCCCGAAGGTGGAGCAAATGGGGGTGCTATCATTTGTCAGGGTAGTCCTGAAGAGATTGTAACTTCAACGGTAAGTTATACAGCTTTCTATCTTAAACCGGAACTGCATCTTACGAATTAGGATTGTGGAGTTAATACTTATTCAAAGCAATCTAATCAAAATGTAAAAAATTGATTTATAAATAGATAAAAGCATAGAAAGAAAAAACCCGGGCTTTTAAGTTCCCGGGTTTTGTCTTTTTTAACCAACCAAAATTCTAAAAAAAACTACTTTGATATTATTCTCACAATTATTATGCCAAACAAACATTTTTCATAATTAAGTTCAGATATTGGGTATTATCTTGTGATAAAATCTCTTCCTTATTCCTGAAATTGGAATCATATTTCCTAATAGTGGATTGTAAGTTTCTTCAAAATTGCTATCGGAAGGCAATTGAAATTTAAAAAACAATGGATAAAACATTGAATGTGAAAACTTTTAAAAAATTTCTTGGTATAATTTAGATTTAGTCTAAATTAGCATTGTGATTTTATGTGCAAACCAAATAATTTAATGAACTGTAAATGAACATCTTGAATGTTATTAAATGCTTGAAATTATTCTTGATTTCGGGCTTTTTCTTCTTGTATTTGCCCTTGAATGCACAAGAAGAGTTAGGAGTTTACGAAAAACTCGACCAGTATATAGAAGACAGCATCGTTTTCACTGATGAGAATTTCCAAAAAGTAAATATCAGGGAGGCAATAAAAATGCCAACAATTATTTCCATGGTTTATTATGAGTGCCCGGGTATTTGTACTCCTTTGATGAATGGACTTGTGGAGGTGATAAATAAGTCAGATCTGGTATTAAATAAAGATTATCAGGTATTTACAATAAGTTTTAGTCATGCTGAAAAGACAGTTTTGGCTCAAAACAAGAAGAAAACGTATGCGAATCTCATAAAAAAAGGTGACCCTCAGAATGGCTGGCGCTTTTTCACAGGCGACAGCTTGACGATAGATCGTTTCCTCGACAACATCGGATATCAGGTTAAGCAGGAAGGGGCAGAATACATTCATCCCGCAACTTTGCTTATAGTGAGCCCTGAAGGTAAAATTACCAGGTATCTTCATGGTACTTATTTCCTTCCTTTTGATTTGAAAATGGCCATCGTTGAAGCCGGACTCGAAAAATCGGGACCAACTGTCAATAAAGTGCTTAATTTTTGCTTCAGCTACGATGCAGAAGGAAAGAAGTATGTTTTTAACGCTACTAAGGTTTCAGGAATCGTGATTTTAATGGCGGCATTAGGTTTATTATCATTTTTAATAACCTCAGGCAGAAAGAATAGAAAACCCAAATTATATTAAAGTATGACAGCAGTTAGTACACATCTCAACTTTTTTCAAACTAAAAAAGGGATTTTTTCCTGGATTTTTAGCGTTGATCACAAAAGGATCGCTTTACTTTATTTTTATTCGCTGATCACATTTTTTCTGGTTGGCGTGACCCTCGGATTATTAATGCGTTATGAATTATTAAATCCGGGAAAAGATCTTGTTGAAGCCAAAACCTATAATCAGATTTTCACCATGCATGGTGTGATAATGATTTTTTTATTTATCATTCCAAGCATACCGGCAGTTTTCGGAAATTTCTTTCTGCCTATTATGTTAGGCACAGATGATGTTTCGTTTCCGAGGTTAAATCTACTTTCGTGGTGGATATATGTTATAGGTGCATTGATGGCCTTGTCGACGCTATTATTTGGTGACGGCCCTGCAGATACAGGCTGGACGTTTTATGCCCCGTACAGTGTTAAAACTGGTACCAATGTTACAATGTCGGTGTTGGCAGCTTTCGTGATAGGCTTCTCGTCCATATTGACTGGTCTTAATTTTATTGTTACGATACATCGTTTACGAACCCCAGGTATGACATTTCTGAAAATGCCACTTTTTGCCTGGTCTTTGTATGCAACATCGTGGATTCAACTTTTGGCAACACCTATTATTGGAATCACTTTGCTCATGATCGTAGCTGAGCGTGTTTTAGGTGTCGGACTTTTTGATCCTTCCATTGGTGGCGATCCAATTCTTTATCAACATCTTTTCTGGATTTATTCTCACCCTGCTGTTTATATCATGGCTTTGCCGGCTTTTGGTGTCATTTCCGAAATGTTGCCGACTTTTAGTCAGCGTACCATATTTGGTTACAAAGCAATTGCTTTCTCAAGTTTAGCCATTGCTTTTGTTGGCTATTTTATTTGGGGACATCATATGTTTACTTCAGGAATGAGCGGAACTGCACGATTTGTTTTTTCGATGCTGACGTTTCTTGTGGCAATCCCCACAGCAATAAAAGTTTTTAACTGGGTTGCAACACTTTATAAAGGTTCGATCAACGTGCAGCCTCCATTGCTTTATACACTTGCATTTATTTTTCAGTTTATGATTGGTGGATTTACAGGCTTGGTATTAGGCGCTCTGGCTACTGATATTCACCTTCACGACACTTATTTTGTTGTAGGTCATTTCCATTATGTAATGTTTGGAGGAACAGGTTTTGCTTTTTTTGGCGCATTACATTATTGGTATCCGAAAATTTGGGGAAAGATGTACAATATTAAGGTAGCAAATGTTGCTTTTGTAATTTTCTTTATCGGATTCAATATGTTGTATTTCCCTATGCTGATCGCTGGTTTGATGGGAATGCCACGCAGGTATTATGATTATCTTCCGGAGTTTCACCTTCCAAATATGATAAGTACATATGGGTCGTGGGTTTTGGCAGTTGGTCTAATTCTTATGTTGTCAAATCTCGTTGCGGGATTACTTAAGAAGAATCAGAATGTTGGAAGAAATCCCTGGAATGGTATCACGCTGGAATGGCAGACTCTTTCTCCTCCGCCATTAGAGAACTTTGACCGCATGCCTGAAATACCTCTCAACGGACCTTACGATTTTGAACATAAACCTGAAATTAAAGACTGATATGGAACACGCACACGGATTACATTTGCCCAACTCAGGCCATAACAGGGATGACGAGGCATCAAAAATGGGAATGTGGCTCTTCTTATTTACCGAGCTTCTGCTTTTTGGGGGCCTTTTTATAGTTTATATGGTGTATAGAATGCTCAATCACGAAGCATTTCTTCTTTCTTCGTTCGAATTGAATGTTTGGCTGGGAACTATAAATACTGTTGTTCTGCTCGTAAGCAGTATGACGATAGCCATGTCAATTACTGCAATTCAAAAGGGAAACAGTGCACAGTCAATCCGACTGTTGATGACAACTGTCGGACTTTCATTACTTTTTTTGGTAATTAAATATTTTGAATGGTCTTCAAAGATTCATCATGGATTATTCCCGGGAATGGATTATTACAATAATCTCCCTAAGGGTGAGGCATTGTTTTTCTTCTTGTATTTTATGATGACAGGTTTGCATGCCCTTCATATTATTATTGGAGGAATTCTGATAGGTGTTGTGGCCTACCGGACAAAAAAAGGAGAGGTGACATCTAAAAAATATACCTTGACCGAGAATGCCGGTCTTTATTGGCATCTTGTCGACCTTATTTGGATTTACCTTTTCCCATTGTTTTATCTAATTCACTGATATATTATGAAACAAAATAAAGATCATTCAGAAGAGGGCACAGCTCATATTTCATCATTCAGGGATCACTGGAGTACTTTGGTAACTTTGTTGCTACTAACCATTGTAACCGTGGTAATATCTGTTTTTGGGGCCAATCTTGCAGCACTTTCTGTTGCAACAGCTCTGTTAATTGCAACGGTAAAAGTGATTGTTGTTGCCTATTATTTTATGCACCTTAAATACGAAAAGAAAATATACACCTGGTTGATTCTGCTCGTAGTAGTACTTTTTGCTGCCTTTACTATTTTAACTGCACTTGAATATTATAACCGTTAGTTAACATGAGAACATCAGCATCAACATTTGCGCAAGGCGTAGATTTTTCATTATATGTGATAGCAGGTATTTCAATCTTTTTTCTGATTGGAATCACAATTGTTATGTTGTTTTTTGTGTTTCGATACAACAAAAAGCGTAACCCTGTGGCCTCCAATATTGAAGGAAGTCATAAGTTGGAGATTATTTGGACAGCAGTTCCTACACTATTGGTAATGGTTATGTTTTACTATGGCTGGATGGGATATAAACCACTTCGCACTGTGCCTGCCGGCGCTTTGGAAGTAACTGCTTATGGCCAGATGTGGAAGTTTTCATTTGAATATCCTGATGGCAGACTGACAGACTCATTGGTAGTTCCAATAGGTAAGCCAGTGAAAATTAACCTCGTTTCGAGGGATGTGCTTCACTCATTGTTTATTCCGGCTTTTCGAATGAAAGAAGATATGGTTCCTGGAAAAAACAACTTCCTTTGGTTTGAAGCTACGGAAAAAGGACGTTTTGATATTTTATGTGCAGAGTATTGCGGACAATTACATAGTTATATGCTCTCGAGTGTTACTGTTTTGGACGAAGCAGGTTACAACCAATGGCTTGCTACGGCTTCTTCAATATCTGAAGAGCATCCCGGCTTAACACTTTTGAAGCAAAACGCATGCCTAACCTGTCATTCACAAGATGGAAGTAAGATCATTGGACCATCTTTTAAAGGTGTTTTTGGTAAAACAGAAATAGTTGAATCAGAAGGAGTTGAAAGAGAAATTGTAATTGATGAAGCTTATATTTCGCGCTCCATTAAACAGCCTAACGCTGATGTTGTAAAAGGCTATTTGAAAGGGTTAATGGTTTCATATGAGGCAGTTTTGTCAGATGAACAAATTTCACAAATCACCGATTATATTAAAACGCTAAAATAAAACCACTAAGATTCTCTTCTGAAAATCAGACTAAGATTGAGCTTTTTAAAATTATATCATGATGTACTATTTACGACTTTTAGCTGAGCTAAGTAAAGTGAAAATAACCTTTGCTGTAGCATTAACCACCATAGCAGGATATTTGCTGGCAAAAGGTGTTTTTGACTCGGGCTTGCTGCTTCCAACTATTGGCATTTTTGTTTTGGCTTGCGGATCCTCAGCGTTGAATCATTATCAGGACAGCGATCGTGATCAATTGATGAAACGTACCAGCAACCGCCCGATCCCTTCAGGGAGAATCAGCAAAAATGGAGCTATGATCACTGCTTTAGTTCTTATTGCGCTTGGCTCTGGTTTGATATGGGTTGGCTCTGACTTTGTTGGTTTTCAGCTTGGGTTGCTTGCTCTGATTTGGTACAATGGAATTTATACCCCAATGAAACGGAAAACTGCTTTTGCTGTAATCCCCGGATCTGTTATTGGCGCCATACCTCCTGTAGTAGGCTGGGTTGCAGGCGGTGGTAATGTTTTTGATACACAAGCACTAGTGTTAGCTTTTTTCTTTTTTATCTGGCAAGTGCCACATTTTTGGTTGCTTATGTTAAAATATGGTGATGAGTATGTTGAAGCTGGTTACCCATCCATTACCGAGGTTTATGACGAGCGTCATATCAGGTATCTTACATTTTTATGGACATTTGCTACTGCAGTTACTGCACTGATGTTACCGATTTTCGGTTTAACAAGTTCGGTATTTGTAACCTTGATGATTATATTGGCTGTTTTTTGGCTTATTTATGTTTTTTCAAGTATCTTAAAAAAGCAACAACCTTCGCCATTTAATCCTTTTTATTACTTTATGCGGATTAATTACTTCGTGCTGGTAATTATTATTGCAATCTCAATCGATCCATTTTTAAGGTAGTTGTAATACAACTAAATAAAAAAAAGTCCTGTTAGATAACAACTAGCAGGACTTTAACCATTTCAGAACGTAAAAATTATTTTACTGTTGCTGATAATTCAGAACCTGGTTTGAACTTAACAACTTTTTTAGCAGCGATACTAATTTCAATGCCAGTTTGAGGATTACGTCCTTTTCTTTCAGATCTGCCTGAAACAGAAAAAGTCCCGAAACCAACCAAGGTAACTTTGTCACCTTCCTGAAGTGCTTTTGAGGTTGAAGCAATAAAAGCGTCCAAGGCTTTCTTGGCATCTGCTTTTGTTAAACCGGCTTCTGCAGCCATTACATCGATTAATTCAGCTTTGTTCATCTTTTTGGATATTAGTTAGAATATTGGTCGAACAAGGCACAAAAATAAACTATAATTGATCAAAAGCAAGTGTTTATGCTAAAAAATTGAATATTTTTCTTTAAAATAGTTATAATTACTTGCATATTGCTTCAATGAAGCAGTCTTAAAGGATGAAACTGTTGTTTTTCAGTGTTTTGAACACTCTAGTAGGCAAGATTTACACTCCACTTTCCGCTAAATTTGAAACCGTTTAAAAACTCTTTTTGGAAAAGAGTCTTTTTTCCTGCTTGCTGTAGTTGATTCAAATGCAAATAGCCATCTCTCAATGCAACTTTTAAATAAGTTCGGTTGTCTGTCATAAGGGTGAATTGGGCTTCGTCATGAAATTTGCTCTCAAATTCACTTCTGTAAATTTTAATATCTAAAGTATTTCCTTCATTATCAATTAATTGAGTGAAAGCACCGGGATGTGGGCTCAATCCTCTGATTTGATTATGAATTTCATTTCCTTCTTTTCCCCAAATTATTTTCCCATCCTCTTTATAAAGTTTTGGTGCAGTTTTCAAAAGTGTGGAATCTGTTATGACAGATGCTTGAGCCAAAACAGTTGATCTTCCGTGTTCGATATCTTGCAAAGTATTTATGATCAATTTCTTACCTTCTTCAATCATTCGATCATGCAACTCACCTGATGTTTCATTAGCACCTATTTCGATCTCAACCTGCTTAAGGATATGTCCCGTATCAATTGTCTCATTGATAAAAAAAGTGGTAAGGCCTGTTCTGCTTTCACCATTGATGATTGCACGGTTGATTGGGGCAGCACCTCTGTAGTGAGGCAGTAGGGATGCATGAAGGTTAAAAGTCCCAAGTGGAGGCAGTTTCCAAATAACTTCGGGCAGCATTCTGAAAGCAATAACCACAAAAAGATCAGCACAAACACTTTTCAAATCATTGATAAAAGAGGGATCTTTTAAATTTGTAGGTTGAAAAACAGGGATCATGTACTTGAGTGCAACTGCCTTAACAGATGATTGACTCAGTTTTTTGCCACGACCTGCTGGCTTATCAGGTGCTGTTACAATTGCAACTATTTCAACTCCTTGTTTAATAAGGTATTCGAGTTGTTCAGCTGCGAAATCAGGAGTCCCAAAAAAAACGATACGCATCAGTGAAATAATTTGTGATTAACAAAAATAGAAAAATGAACGAATAAAAAAACCTGACAAAATTGCCAGGTTAATTATATCTTTTAAAAAGCAATTTATACTTTCCCTTTGGCGCGCTCAAGGTATTTATCAATTGTACGGCCTTCTGTTGAATTAGGGAAGTCTTTTTTGATTATTTCGTATACTTCACTTGCCTTTTTGAAATTGTTATTCAATTCATAAACTCTTCCGGCTTTGAAAAGCATCAATGGTTTTGTAAATTCGTTATCGCTTTGTTTAGCTGCTTTAACATATAATTCAGCTGCTTTGCCTAGATCGTTCAATTCAACATAAGCATCAGCTGTTGCGCCAATTGCCAAAGGTCCGATAATGTTGTCGTTAGCATCGAACTTTTTCAGGTAATTGATTGCTTCCTGATAATTGCCCTGGCGGAGAAATGAAATACCGGCGTAATATTTAGCTAGATTGCCTGCTTTGGTCGAACCATATTGGCTGATGATATCAATGAATCCAGGGTTGTTATCATTGCCAAACAATGCTTTATTCAATGAATCAAGTTCAAAATACTTTTCTGCTGCAAACATCTGAACCTGAGCTTCTTTCTCACGTGGTTCGAAATAGTATCTTTTCAATCCAAAATAACCCAATACGATCACAACCAAAACACCAACTACAATACTGATAATTTTTTGATTGTTTTCAATAAATTTCTCGGTTTTACTCAACGCTTCCTCAACAACTTCTAGTTTTTCGTCACCGCTTTTGAGAATTTCTTTTTCTTTTGACATGGTATCTGCTTATTTTTGAGGTGCAAAGGTAGTTTTTTTTCAATTATAAAACCCATTTGGGATGTAAATTTTTATCTTTGGCTATTGTAAAGCTGAGTTTTTGATTCTCAGATTGTTATTAAAAAATGTAATACATTGATAAGTAAATTGTTAAATCTATGAACTTAAAAACATTTGTGTTACCAACAAATTGGACAAGATTCTTTTTTATAGTCACAGCATTATTGTATGCCGGTTTTTCAATGGCAGGTTGGTTGATTGTGGAAAAGAAAGAGGATCGTTTTGGTAATTTCCAAATGCAAAGTTTATTCATCGAAGGTCAAAAAGTAAGAGTTGAAAATCAGACATCCACCTTTATTTTTGATTTATTGAGCGAAGAGGTCACAATTATATTTCCCCGTCAGTTGGTCTACTGGTCGGGATCCTCAGATACATTGAAACAACAATTTATTTCTACCATAGAGCAGCAAACACTAATAATGATTGAGCAGTTACCCGAACAAGAACGTGAAAAAGCACGTAAAGAGTTCGATAACTTGTTGATTGAAATGAAATCAAGTGAGGTGGATACTACATTGTTAAAACGATTTTCGATTGAATCAACCGACTCAGTAGCTACGATTTTGAACCTAAATTCGCATAAACACCTCATAAAGCTCGATACAATGGAGTTGGAACAAGTATGGATCACGCAGCAAATTCGGCCATACAGCGGTATCTCATTACATAAATTAAATGCGATGATGCGGCTTTTCAGTCGGCCAACGGCTTTGTCTGCTGCGCGTGAAAGTGATGCGTGGGTAAATGCTATCAACGACGGTCTTGTAATGCGATCGGTACTTAAAACTCCATTTGGACCTAATGTTATGGAAGTTATTCAAGCCAGAGAAACTCCAGTCAGGGAAGAGTTTTTCTTGCCACCTCCAACCTACCGACAAGTTGGAACCTCTGAAGTAATCAATATCATGATGGGAGAAGGTACTGTTATTCAATCGGGCTCAACCGAAGAGGATGGATGGAAGCCTTTATTGCCTGCAATATCACCAAAGAAAGAAAGGCCTCTGCCTCCTGGAAATCACCCGGGAGAACTTCCGTAATGTGAAATTTGCAGAAAGTTATTAAGGCTAAAAGTTAGCAACCAACGACTTAAAAACTTCGCCACGATGCTCAAAATTTTTGTATTGATCGTAGCTTGCTGCGGCAGGAGAAAGTAAACAAACATCACCCGTTTGTTTCAAGTCGTGGATGATGCGAAAAGCTTCTTCCATGGTTTTAAAATAATGCAAAGTAATACCTGGATGTTTTAAGTCAGTTAAATCATTACCAATACGTTTACCCGCATCACCTGTGAGCAAAATATGCCGAACCGGATGATTTTTTATGTAATCAGTGAGAATTGAGTAATGAATTCCGCGGTCGAACCCTCCCAGAAACAGAAAATCAACCTTCTTAAAAGTTTGAAGAGCAGCAATACAGGCTTCTGGAATGGTAGCGATGCTATCGTTATAAAAATGAACCTCTGCCTTTTCTCCAACATACTCCAATCGATGGGGAAGTCCTTTAAAAGTGGCGAGATGAGCTTTTAATGATTCAAAATCAGCACCTGCTGCTAAACACGCCAGAACAGCTGCCTGTGCATTCCATTGATTATGCTCACCCGGGAGTTTCAAATCGAATGAATCAGGGTATTTTACTGAGGGGAAGAGCTCAATCTTCACATTTTGACGGTCAAAATTTATAGATAGGTCCTTGTAGAGGATAAGTGTATCACCAGGAAGCGCGTTAATTATCAGGTTAAGTTTTGCGTTTTTATAGGCTTCAAAAGTTCCAAAATGATCCAGATGCTCCTCGTAAATATTAAGAAGAACAGCTATAGCGGGAGAATGTCTTACATGTTCAAGTTGATTTGCTGACAATTCGAACACAACCTTTGAGTCGTCGGTAATTTGTGGAAGGATATCAAAACAAGGTATCCCAATATTACCCGTTAAAATGGACTTAAATCCGGTATTCAGGAGCAAGTGATGAATTAAACTCGAGGTTGTGCTTTTTCCTTTTGTGCCGGTCACACCTATCGTTTGCTTATGAAATGCAGCAAGAAATAAATCTGTTTGGGATGTCAGTATTTGATCATCTCTCAAAGACAAGAATCGGCCTGGAATTCCTGGAGTTTTGATGATTAGTTCATACTTACTTATTGCTTCCAAATAGCACTCACCACTATAGGTGCAGATATTGGGGTTGTTATTTAGGATGTCAGTCGGGACCGGATTTAAATCAGCGATACCGATCTCTGCTTCGGGAATCCACTCGAGCAAAAACTTAACTGTTGACTTTCCTTCACGACCAAAACCAAGAATCAGAATTGTTTTGTTCCGGATGGATGAAAGTATCGTATCAATTCCCGATGGCATCTTTTAATATTTTAATGAATGATTCATCCAGAAAATGCTGTGGGTCGAAGTGTCTCAGAGCAATTTTCAAATCTGTCTGGATTTGACCGGCATCAGTTTCCATAAGCATGTTGATTAAAAGCGGTTTATCTATGCCATCATAGCGTTGAACCACTGATCTGACGGCCAGTTCAACTTCTTCAACAGTACCAACACATTCAAACGGTTTGGCAGCGGTTTTGCCTCTTAGCTCTTCTAAAGTGTAACTCAACTGAGTATCTTCAAGCAGGTTTTTCCCGAAAATGGCTTTCAGTTCCTTTTCCTTCAAAAAAGGAGATAAAATAAGGAAGGTGAAGAGGCATTTGGGACATTTTCCACACCAGCTATCAGTTTTACTTCCAGCGTTACAACTCCTGAAAACTGCGTGATATTCAGGTAATTTACTAAACTGAAAGGCTATTTGAAGTTCACTCAGGGGTCGCAAAAAACTGAAATAGTTAACGCCTTTTACAATAAACCGGTTCAGATAGAATCGGAAATCGCTCTCAAATTCAAATGATTTACTGTATTGATGGTTGATATTTTCACCGTGAACTGTTGACTCACTGGCACTTGATTCATTTGACAGAGCAATATTGCCTGCACCGGTAATAAGTGCAGCAAAGGCAGAATGAAACGCAAGCAAAGCAGAAAATGGGGTGTGTCCGTTTAAAAAACCGGCTGAATTTAGTTGCAGCAATAGAGGATCAATCGACCGGTTGATAACAATAGTCGCTTCCGGACTGAAACCTGCAACACTGGCAGTGTCGGAACTTGCTTTCCTAGGATTAACAATCAGGGGGACAATCGTTTTGTGACTTTTTTTAAGCAATTCAAGAGTTACAACAGAGTCTTTTCCTCCTCCAACAGGTACAATTGTAAGCGGTTGTGGTGTAATTTCAGCTGCCAAACCGATTTTTGAACTGTCACATCGTATTTCCATGAAGTTTTCGATGGAAGTTGAGATGTCGTTAACATAAAAAAACTCACCTAACCCATTAAAATACAATTTTTTCCACCAGCTTAGTTGCTCTGTTTTCAATTGAAATGGTTTGATGATTACCAAGGGAGGGCACGCCAGTTTCCAATAGCTTATAAGTTCAACCATGCCAATATGAAATGCCATCCAATGCAACAAATCTTGATTTACTGACGTTTTAAAGAAACTTTTTTTAGGGATGACCGTCTCAGGTTGAAAGGTATATTTATTTCCTAAATTAAAGTTAAATTGTAGTCGGTATGCATTTTCTTCCTCCAAAAACCGGTAATTTTGGTATTCAAAAAACGGGTAATCTGATCTTAGTTGTTCAAAGTGAGACTGATTATGAACTGTTTTCAAGCGTGGTACATTTTTTGATTGAGCAGTAAAATTAGTGTTTTGTATAATACAAGTGCACACCTTAGAGAAAAGATAGCATGGAAAAGCTGATACATATAAAAAGTAACGATTTGAAACCCAGACGCGGAAGGGTATTAATTGCTGAACCTTTGATGGACGAATTCTATTTTGGCAGGTCTGTCATCCTTTTGGCTGATCATAACGACGAAGGAACTTTTGGTTTGGTAATGAATAAGCCTACCGGAACAACATTGAATGAAATTCTTCCAGACTTTCCTGATTTTCCTGCACCTGTATTTATAGGTGGTCCGGTTCAAACCGATAATCTATATTTCATTCATACCCTAGGAAATGAAGTTCCTGACAGTAGCGAAATTTTGCCAGGGATTTATTGGGGAGGTGATCTTGAAATAGTGAAAGAACTTTTGAAGCTAGGGCTGATTGGAAAAGATCAGATTCGTTTTTTTCTGGGTTATGCAGGATGGTCACCCAGCCAGTTGGATGAAGAGTTAAAGAACAATGCCTGGGTCGTATCCGAAACTAATCTTCGATCCTTATTTAAAACTAAGTCGGATAAGATGTGGAACAATTATCTGCAACGAATGGGACCAGCTTATGATCTTTGGAGACGTTTTCCTGTAAATCCTGATCTCAATTAGTCCATTATTGATTCATCAATTGAAACCAGAACATATTTGCTAAATCAGGCTCAACGATGAGCGTGAAAACAACGCCGAAAACTGCACCATAAAAATGTGCATTATGTCCGATATTATCCTGGCCTTTTTTGCCCATATACATGGAGTACAAAAGATAAAGGACCCCAAACACAAATGCTGGAATCGGGAAAGGAATTGGAAAAACAAAAAGTGAGGCTGTCGGATTGATGATAATACTGGAAAATAACACGGCAGCAACAGCACCTGAAGCACCCACTGCATTGTAATAAATATCACTCTTATGCTTTGCATAATCGTAAAGAGTTGAAAACAAAATTCCTCCAACGTACAGCAGGGCATAAAATAATAACCCTTTGGGAGTTCCAAAAATTATTTGAAAACTTTCTTCAACTATTCTGCCAAAGGAGTACAGCACAAACATATTGACAGCCAAGTGCATCCATCCGGCATGGATCAGCCCATAACTTACAAAACGCCAGCTTTGTTTCTTCTCGTGTATCAGCCAGGGACTAAAACTTAAACGATGGAAAAGGGTAGGGTTTTGCATCGCCAAAAGTGACACTAAAACCGTTATGACAATTATGAGGATGGTCATTTGGGGTGTTCTGTTTTTGGAGTCGTGCTCGTTTTGGTGTGATCTATTTCTGAACCTAAAACACTATGAGGGATCAGATATACTGCCATCATAACAAACATGGCTACGATAGGCCAAACTCTGTTTTCTCTATTTTTATGCAATACCAACAAGGCGATTACCCAGAAAATGAATCCAACTATAGTCTTATTGTCAGTAAGATCATGACCCCAAGGCCATCCTGTCCAGTAAGCATCAAACGCATATTTTTGAACGATAGGACCTAGAATCAACCCACCTATTAGCATAAGTATGGTTGTTAAGGCAGTTAATTGATAGGTTCGATTTCTTTTAAGCAATGCTTCGATGCTGGTTCTTATTCCAAAAACCATGGCGAAAAACATAAAGAAAATGTGTGGTATCAAAACGAATGGTGGCACAGAACCTTTGAATCGTATCACAACTGGCTCATCAGTAAGTGGATAGGAGTTTTCGCCATCCATTAAGGTTAATTGGTATTCTACTTTACCTGCAGCAGGTTGATGAGGGATAAATGCTTTGATTTTTCCATTTTCAGCCTGAAGATTTTGCGTGCTCCACTCGTCATGACTTTTAAATCTTTTATACCTGTATACTGCTGTTACTCCATCAGGTACGTTGATTTCAATCGGTGCATCAAGACCTGTATCATGACTCCTTAATAATTTGTATTTTACTGTTTCGCCTTTGATTGTTAGCTTTCCACTAACGGGATAAGTTGGGCCGGTTGTACGCTGGTAAATGGCAGTTGCAGCCATTAAAAGGAAGGATAAAATCCAAAGAGAAGAAGAAATAAGTATTTGTTTCATAGGATAAATTTTCATAATGCAAAAGTAAGAATTGTAACTTTACTAAATGATGGTTTAGGCATTTTGAGTTGAAAAGACTCAATCACAACAGTAAGTATTTGATGCTATGAGCGTTGTGCGTGGGCAAGCATCTAGTTCTGTTTGTAATGTGATGTGCGTGAATCCGAAATCATGGACTAACATTTCATGAACTTCTTCTCTTTTCTTCTGAGCCGCGCTTAAAAGCATGTCGTTTTCCATCTCGATGTGAGCTTCAAAATGCAGTTCTTTATCAGTAAGCTGCCAAACGTGAATATGATGGATGTTTTTAATGCCATTAATCGCCATTATTTTGCTTGCGATTGGTTCGAGTTCAAGGTTTTTGGGTCCGGATTGCATCAGAATATTATATGTTTCCGCAATTACCTCCCAGGTTTCTTTGATGATATACACACTGATTAACAAGGTTATGACAGGATCGACCCAATATACTTTAAAGAAGATAATCAGAAGCCCGCCAATAATAACAGCAACACTTGAAAGTGTATCTCCGATTAGATGCAGATAAGCAGCTTTGATATTGAGGTTTTTGGAAGAGAAATCTTTGAGAAGAAATACTCCGGCAAGATTCGCAATCAATCCAATACCGGCAATATAAAGCATCGAAAACCCTTCGATCTCTTCAGGTTTCATAAGACGTTTGTAGGCTTCAACAAGTAAAAACAAACAGATAGCAATCAATGTCAATGCGTTGAACATCGCTGCCATAATTTGAATGCGTTTATATCCAAAGGTTAGCTGACTATTTGGTGCCTTTTTACTGATTTTAATGGTAATGTAAGTGATTAAAATAGCAATTCCGTCGCTGAAATTGTGCAGAGCGTCGGAGATGAGCGCCAAACTATTGGAGAGGATACCTCCGACTAATTCGACAGCAGAAATCAGCAGATTAAGAAAAACGGTGATAAAAAGGTTTCTGCTTTCCTTTTTTTCGGAAAGATGCCCTGCTTTCTGATGCATTTTATTTTTTAATGTTTTTATTTACATACTTATAGAATAACTCATGAATCTGAGGACGTATACACATTTTGGCTAAGAGATTCACTTTTGTGTCAGGGTAAACCCTGTTTGACAAGAAAACTACCACCAGTTTATTTTTAGGGTCAGCCCATGCGAAAGTGCCTGTAAAACCCGTATGCCCAAAACTTTCTGCAGAAGCAGCATCAGCCATAGAACGGTTTGGATCTTTGGGGTCAAGCGGTGGTTTGTCGAAACCCAGCCCACGCCGGTTATCTTTGAAATGTGTTCGTGTGAAGTAATCAACTGTTTGAGGTTCAAATATTTTAACACCTTTCAATGTCCCATTATTTACGAGTAACTGCATAATCATGGCTACATCCGTGGCAGTTCCAAAAAGACCTGCGTGGCCCGAAATACCACCAAGCATTGCTGCTGCCGGATCGTGAACATCGCCCTGAAGCAACTGCTTTCTGAACTCCTGATCATTCTCGGTTGGAGCAATAATTTTTTGAGGAAACTTTTTTAGTGGCTGAAAGGTAATGGAATCAAGGTGAAGTGGGGTGTAAAACGTTTCATTGACATAAGAATCGAAGGGGACATTGGTAATCAATTCAGAGATTACGGGCAAAAGGATGAAACCTAAATCGCTATATCGGTATTCTTTTTTTTTAAGCTTGCTTGTTGCAACCTGTTCGAAAAGTTTATAACGCTGATAACGATGCATATACAAGCCTTCTGCAACACGATATGGATGATCCGTGTCAAGAGTTTTTGAATAAATCGAAGGATTCGGTCCAACTTTGTCAATCGTTTTTAAGTAAAAAGGTACCCAGCCGTCTAAGCCTGACTGATGAGCAAGGACATCATAGATGCGCAATTGACCTTTATCGGTTTTTTTTAAATAAGGCAGGTAATCACCAAGCGTTTCACTCATGAACAGCAATGTATCTTCATATAGATTCATCACTGTTAAAGTAGTTGCCAGTATTTTGGTCAGACTTGCGAGGTCGTAGATCGTTTGATTAGTGACTTTCTCAACCGAGTCGTAAGTAAGGTAACCGAACGCTTTCTTATAAATGATGCGTCCATCTTTTATGGCAACAATCTGACAACCGGGATAGGCTTTTTTACGAATCCCATCCAGCGCGATGGAGTCTATTTGTTGAAAGATTTGATCTTCAACGATCGGATCGGGATTTTTTTTTTGACTGGTTTCGAATGACATCCCGACATCAGTTGATGTAATTTCGGTAGAAAGACCAAACCCGGACCCAAAGCCACTTTTAAGTGAAACCGGCAATTTTCCTTTAGGTGAAATCTTGCCGCTTAGGACAGATCTGATTGCATCTTCAGCTTCGCTTCGATCCTGATAAGCTATTAAAATAGCTTTGAAGTTTTCATTTATCTTAAATAAATCGAGTGCATATGGTGAAGCGAACAGATTCAAAATGATAGACTTATCTTTAGAACAATCGTTAACAAATTTTATTACGCCATCAGTAATTCCGAATTTTTTAGCTGCCAGAAGGTTCGTGTTCTGGATGTTAATAATAATCTTTTTAAACTTCTTTAGCTTGGCTTTAAGTACATCAACTGCCTCTTTATCAGCATTTTTATTTAACTCAAATGATTGAAATTTGACCGAAGAAGTCTTCAATTGGTCAGTTAATGCGGATGAAGTTGGCTTTCCAATGGTAATAACTGCCCATGTTGCCGTATCAGTTTTTAATGGCAGTATGTTGTCGGAGTTACGTAAAAGTGTTACCGCCTCAGCAAAAAGTTGGTTGTTAAGTTTAGTCGCTGCAGGCACATTCAAATCACTTTTGAGGTTTTCGGTAAAAGAGGGATGATAGGTATTCAACCCGGCTTTGTATTTGAAAAAGAGAACTTTTTTACAACTTTCCTCGATTCGGCTCATAGGTAATTCGCCTGCTGAAAGGGCTTTTTTGATTGTTTCAATTGCAAGTGGAACATTCTCTGGAAGTAACAATAAATCATTCCCTGCCTGCAAAGCCATTAATTCAATTTTGCCTGAAGGTTGAACCGATGTCACACCTTTCATATCCAAACCATCCGTTATTATTAATCCTTTGAACCCCATCTCGTTTTTTAGAATTCCAGTCACAATTGCATACGAGAGACTTGAAGGAAGATTGGGTGTAGTGTCAAGAGAAGGAATGTGTAAATGAGCTGTCATAATTCCTTCAATACCTTGATTAATAAGTGATTGAAAAGGTTTAAACTCAACCGAATCAAAATGCGCCCTTGAGTGATTGAGCACCGGAAGGGTGTAATGTGAATCATTTCGGGTATCACCATGACCCGGAAAATGCTTTGCGGTAGCAATAATCCCATTTTCTTGCAATGCGTTGGCATACATCCATCCTTTAGATGACACCAAATCAGGGTTTTCACCAAAACTTCGCATGCCAATAACAGGATTATCGGCGTTGCTGTTCACGTCAATTACCGGGGCAAAATTCATTTGAATACCCATTCGCTTGCATTGTTCAGCAATCTGCTTGCCCATTTCTGCAATAAGACTGTCGTTTTGAACAGCTCCAATAGTCATTTGGTAAGGATAGGAAACCGTTTCGGGAAGCCGCATGGCTAAGCCCCATTCAGCATCAATGCTAATCAGCAAAGGTGTTTTTGATATTTGTTGCCATTTATTGGTTTGAAAAACCTGACTTTGAATACTTCCTTTAAAAAAGGTGACGCCTCCAATACCATAATCCTGAATGAGTTGTGATATTTTAGCCTCGTAAGGTTTGTCGGGTTGATTAGCTCTTACGATCATGAGTTGAGCAATTCGTTCTTCCAGACTTAATTGCTGATAAACAGAATCAACCCATTGATTAACAGTGTTTTCCTGAGCAAGTACAGTGATGGGTGAGAAGCAAACAAGGAGGATGAAAAGTGTAGATAAATCTCTTTTCAATTTTTTGTAGTTAATATTCATCTTACGTTCGATTACTTCCATTGAGTGACTCTTTTTTACTTCTTAAGATCGAAATGATTGGTTAAAACTGCCTCCATTTCAGCGATACCTGATGGCTTCGACAAAATGTGATTGTTTTCGTCGAGGACAAAAAATGTTGGTGTGCCATAAACCATATATGACTCAGTAATTGGCCCGGTCCAGCCTGCTCCGTCTGATAAATGAGTCCAGTTAAGTTTTTCTTTATCAATAATTTCCAACATGCTGTTTCGGTCCTTACTGATAATAAATGAAACAACCTGGATATCTGAATAACGGGTTGATAACTTCTTAACCTCTGGTAAAATACTGATGCAGTGCGGGCAGGTCACCGACCAGAAGATCACAATTTTCACTTTACCTTTTGTTTTACTGAGTTCAAATGCATTGCCATAGATGTCGTCCATAGTAATGTCGGGGGCTTCCGAGCCGATGATAATTTTCCTGTGAGGACCAGCGATGCGTTCAATTTCAAAAAGGGTCTCCATGTCCATACATTCATTATCTAAGTGAGGTAAATTGCTCAGATAGTCGGTTACTCCACTAAAGCCCATTCTTGCAAAGCCTTCGAGGAAATAATCGAGAACGAAAAGGTACATTTTCTTTTCCACGGAGGCTTTCTTTAAAATCACATCCAAAGCTTGCATAAAACTCAGTTGAAGTTCAACCATATCCATCGAAGGTCGTTGATGAAGCGAAAGAAAATCAATCATTTTGGAAGTTAAAACGTCTGAACTGATCAACATGGTGTCAGCAAAATCAGTTTCGTCAAAAAAATGATCTTTCAGGCTCTGTCGCTGTGATTCAAAATCCTGGGACAGGTTGATAATTGGAGGCGCATCAGCACGAATAAAACGAGCTGCCAATGTTTCAGAACGCTTATTATATATGGAATCAACTTTTCGTTTCAGGCTGAATTGAAGTGAGTTATAAGCATCGATTGCCTGCTGATAAAACAATTCGTTTTGAGGGTACTGCTGTAAAACCGGTTTAATAAGTTCCTGACGTGCGCGAACATCATTTTTACGTATTGAATAATCGTACCAAAGCTGATTTTCGTCAGAATCAATGAATTCGACAGGTGAATTTTCATCGGATTTATGAGACACAAACCGGATGTCAGAAAGATTGTAAATTAGCTTCATGATGTTACCATCTTCTGTTTGAATCATATACATCCCGGGCCTGTACCACTTTTTTGTAATAAAGGTAAAATGGCCATCCTGATTTGAACGGACCGAATCAACGGGTACTTTCATGTCGCCTCTCACAACGGAGAGCGTGATCATTTTGTTCGAGTAGTCATCAATTGTTCCGGATATAACACGTTGTGCATTAACAGGTTTTAGGCTAATTAGCACAAGCAAAAAAGCGCCAATCTTTAAAAATAGGGATTGATTTAGTATCGTCATTTGAATTGTTAAAAATGACTTTTATGTCAGTTTCGAGAGACAAAAATAATAAAAGCGATGGAAGGAGCGGCTTTTGCTTGGAATGACTGCTGCTTTTTTACATTTTTGAAGTTGACATATAATCCCAAAAACGGGATTACATTTTAAACCAGGAAGATTCAAAGGAGTTTTTTCGTTTTGAGCAGCTGTCATTTATGGCTTTAACAACTAAATCTTCACCTTTATGCTCAAAACTGTAAATGCCGTTAATTTGTTCGCATCCCTGAAGTGTTTTACTTATCACAGTGTATTCATTCCCAATGAATTGGATGGTGCCTTCAAGAGGTTTTCCAGCTTCAACAGAAGGGAAGTCGATCGTGAAATTAGTTCCTTTAATAGTTAACATTGCACCATTATCAGTGCTTACCCATGTGCCTTCGATGATCACACTTGCTTGCTTTTGAATCGGTTTGGAATTATCCGGTGAAGATTGATCAACACCTTCAGTTTTACTTACTATTTCTGTTTGAACTTCTGATGTTGGTTCAGGGGTTGCATTTTTTCGCATATAAACATATCCTGCTATCATTGCAATAGCAGCTAAAACCAAAAAAATTACTAACACATATAATAAAGATTGAAGCCACGACTTTTTTTGACTTTTTGATTTTCTGCCTGATGCCCTTGGAGCAGATTTTCGGCGGGTAGTTGCCATAATACCTTGAAAAATAATTATTTAATATTTGAAAATAATACACTTATTTTGCAAATATACACTGTTTTTATCATGACAACAGGAAGGAAAGTGAAAGGTTTTTTGATGCAAATTTTGAGTAACAAGCCTCTTTTGTATCTGCTCTCCATTGTTTTGCTTTTTGGTGTTTGGCTCTATTTCACACTTCAAGTCTTTCCATCAGTTGAATTTCCTTTTGAGAATAAAGAGCTGAAGATTCTCGATGTTCGACTTTGGTATTCAGAAGAAGATGTTTTTGAGTTGTTTCAGAGCCTTGGAAATCAAGGGAGGGCCATTTATTTCTATCAGGTTGCGGTGATTGACATGATTTATCCCTTGGTTTATGGTTTTTTGCTTTTCCTTATTATCCGTCTGTTGTCAAATCGCTACTTGTTTTTTAAACAACATAGTGTTTTCGTCTATTTCCCTTTGATGGCTGCTTCTGCCGATATCCTCGAGAACCTAAACACTGTATTAATGCTTTATTTATTTCCTAAAGTAATTGATATACTGTGTTTTATTGGATCAATTTTTAGTTTTTCCAAATGGTTGTTGGTTGTTTTTTCTATACTTATAATTATGTTTATCCCTGTATTTCAGGTCATTAAACATAGCTTTCAATATTTAAAGATTGGTAAAAATCGTACGAATCTGTAAGTTGATTTGGTTTTTTAATATTGATTACTTTTACAGCCGATTTGAAAAAGATTACTTCCATCGGTTTTGTTCTGTTGTCGCTACTGTTTGTTTTGCAGTCAGGGCACACTATCCTTTTGTTGATCCAGAAGGAGATGCTACGGAATGAGATAAAACAGAAATATCTTGAAGGTTTTATTGGTCATGAACTCCTAATTATGGAAATTCCTTTACACTTGGAAATGATTCCAAATCAGCAGTTTAGGCGAATTCATGACAAAGAGTTTGTTTACAACGGACAAATGTACGATATCGTTGAAGAGGAGCAGATTGGATCTTCAACATGGTATCTGGTGTATCCTGACAGGAAAGAAACTAAACTTAAATCTAAGCTTCGCCAACTGATGGCAGATTACGATCAGCGGAAAGGGAAACTTCCGGCAGAAAAATGGAAATCACTTTCTATTTTGATGTTTTTTAATGATCTTGCTGAATTCTCCAATAACTTTTTAAATGATTATCTCGCTGTAAATCAAGCAGTTTATAGTTTCGTTATTATAGAATGTTCCATAGAGCCTCATATTCAACCACCTTGTTGGGGTTAGATTTTTTTATAACTTTCTTATTTGAGAACATTTTTTAATTAAATCTTTTTTTATGAAGAAAATTTGGGTAATCGCCATAGTTATGGCCTTTTCTCACCTTTCACTATTAGCACAAGAAGTTAGTATAGTTGATGCTTTAACACGATCGCCTTTGCCATTTGTAACAATCACCTCCAAAAAAGTTTCATTCATTACAAATGAATTTGGTAAAGCAGATGTGACAAGTCTCAAAGGCAACGATAGCATTTATTTCGGTATTCTTGGATATGAAACAAAGGTGGTTAGTTTCCGGCAACTTGAGTACAAAAATTTTGTCGTACTGATGAAACCTGCTGATTTTAAACTAGATGAAGTGGTGGTTTCAGCAACACGCTGGGCGCAATCGCGCAGTGAAGTTTCTCAGCGGGTGAGTTCGATACGGGCAACAGAAATTGCGATGCAAAACCCTCAAACAGCAGCTGATTTGATAGGCCAAAGTGGTGAGGTTTTTATTCAAAAAAGTCAGCAGGGCGGCGGAAGCCCTATGATTCGCGGCTTTGCTACAAACAGGCTGCTCATCGCAGTAGATGGAGTTCGCATGAATAACGCTATTTTTCGCAGTGGCAACATTCAGAATATTTTATCCGTTGATCCCTACAGTGTTGAATCGGCTGAAGTTTTATTCGGGCCGGGCTCTGTAATCTACGGGAGCGATGCAATTGGGGGCGTAATGCTTTTTAATACCTTAAAACCAGTGTTTTCTGAAAATGGAACCAAAGTTTCAGGTAAAGCTGCAACACGTTTTTCTTCTGCTAACAATGAGCTTTCGTCACATTTGGATGTGACTATTGCAGGCGAAAAATGGGCTTCTGTTACAAGTTTCAGCTTTAACCGTTATGGTGATCTGCGCATGGGAACAGTTGGCCCTGACGAATACCTTAAAAAGTTCACTGTTGTGAGAATGGACAGCATTGACAGGGTAGTTGAATCAACAGATCCTCTGGTTCAAAGTCCGTCGGGGTTTTCGCAGCAGAATCTGATGCAAAAAGTTTTTTACAAACCTAGTGATGCCTTTCAGATGGAATATGGGTTGTATTATTCAACTACTTCTGATTATGCGCGTTACGACAGGCTTTTACGTTTGAGAAATGGACTGCCCCGCAGTGCTGAATGGTACTACGGTCCCCAGAAATGGTTGATGAATAAGCTGACACTTGTTCATCAGAAACCGATGAAACTTTATGATCAGATGCAATTTACAGCTGCATTACAGCATTTCGCCGAGAGCCGTCACGATCGTGATTTAAACAAAGTTATAAAATACAATCGTTTTGAAGAGGTTACTGCTTTCTCAGTCAATCTCGATTTCAACAAGCAATTTGGAATAAAGGACCGCTTACTTTATGGAGCTGAAATAGTTTTAAATGACGTTGTGTCCAAAGGAACTGATGAAAACATCCAAACCGGGATCATCATTCCTGGACCGGCACGCTATCCCGCTTCTACCTGGTCGTCATATGCAATATTTGCTACCTATCAATATCATTTACGGCCAAAGACGATGGCGCAGATCGGTTTGAGATATAATCTTTTTGCTCTGGATGCTGAATTTGATACAACTTTGTTTCCACTTCCATTTAAGTATGCCTCCTTTAATAAAGGTGCATTGACAGGAAGTTTGGGATTAGTTCACAAAGCATCTGAAAGCTTTTCGGTTTCAGCGAATTTTGCGACAGGTTTTCGATCACCAAATGTGGATGACCTGGGGAAAATATTTGACTCCGAGCCTGGGGCTGTTCTTGTTCCTAACCCTGACCTTAAACCTGAATATGCATACAATGCTGATTTAGGCTTGTCAAAAGTAATCGGAGGTTTGTTAAAGATTGATTTAACAGGGTATTACACCATTCTAACTGATGCTTTGGTGCGCCGTGAATTTCAACTTAATGGAGCTGACAGCATCATTTACAATGGTGAGATGAGTCGTGTGCTGGCAATTCAAAATGCGGCGAGAGCCAGCGTTTACGGTCTTCAGGGCGCTTTGGAGTTAAAACTTCCCAAAGGGTTCAGCTTTCTAACTAACTTAACCTGGCAAAAAGGGGTGGAGGAGCTCGATGATGGAAGTACAAGTCCATTGCGTCATGCAGCCCCGCTCTTCGGAATGTCCCGGTTAAGGTATGCCACCGGAAAAGGAATGCTTGAACTGAATGCCCATTACTCCTCTGAGGTGAGTTTTGAAAATATGCCGGAGGAAGAAAAGAGTAAGGATTATATGTATGCGCTTGATGAAAACGGGAATCCTTTTTCACCTGCATGGTATACCCTCAACCTGAAAGCAATGGTTAAAGTTAATGAGCATTTGAATGTAGGTGGTGGGGTTGAAAATATCCTTGATAAACGCTATCGTCCTTATTCTTCTGGTCTTGTTGCTTCCGGAAGAAACCTTCTGTTTTCCCTTCAATTTGTTTTTTAACAATTTGATTTACATATAGTCGGCTACAGAATCGAAGTAGAAAATCTGAATATTTGACTTAAATTCATTTTGGGATTTTTTTCGAATTAGAGTTTGTGCCTTGTTTCTGTAGCTTTTTTGTTGAATTTGTTTTCAGCAAGGCTCGAAATTGATAAATCATTTTTTAAATCGTGGCTCGATCTCTTTGGAATTGGTTAATTTTACGGTTTAAATTTTTCTATTATGAAAAGCTATCTGATAAGTATATTTCTGGTATTCAACATGATGGCAAATGCTCACATTGAACCGCCAAAAACTTTAAAGGAAAAATTAAAGATGGAGGTAGAATATGCTAAAAAAGCTTCTGCGGGAATGAGGGAATGTTTTATAAAAAACAAACTACCAGATGGAAAGGAAGTCGCGGTGGTTCACTACTTTTACGACTGCCAGGGACGGGAAGAACGTATGTACCTCTTTGATGCTGAAGGAAAAATTGAAGCGCATGTCATTCAGGTTTATGATGCTTCAGGAAATCTTGTCTTGGATGCTGACAGATCGCCCGAAGGCTTGCTCAAAGAAATGAATGTTTTAGGTTACGACGATGATGGCTTAATTTGGACTATTACCAGCTATGACAGTGCCTGGATGATCAGTGGAAAATTAACCTATGAGGTGAGACCAGAAACCAGCGAGGTTTTTGTGTCAAAAATCAATAAGGATAATGGTCAGGAATACAGCATTTCATACCAATATGACGGAAGTATAGAGGATGGTGATTGTATCGAAATCATCCAGAATGATGCACAAGGTTCGTTAAAAATTCGTGTTGAGAATGAATTCGATACAAATGGTTTAAGAACAAAAAAGCATATTTATGGGCCTGATAATGAATTGAGTTATTCATTTTTCTCTACCTATAATCCGAATGGTGATTTTGCAACAATAACCCAGGTAGACGCTGAAGAGAAAGTGATTAGAACAGATACATACACTTATAACGACAAAGGATTTGTAAGCTATCTTAGAGTTGTAAAAGCTGACGGAACAATAAGCGCTGAAAGGGTTTATGAATATGTTTTCGAATAATTAGTTGTTTGAAAACATTTTTTGACTTTCATCACACATTAAAATGTTTTTCATAGTTGAACCTAACAGTATTTTTTGTTGTTTAAGATACAGGATTCGTTAACAAGAATCTAATTGATTTGGTATAAACAGTTTCATACATTATATTTTATATATACCATATTATCAGTATATTGCATAGAATTTCTAATTTAGATAACATAAACTTTAATTTAATCTTATGGCAAAAATTACATTAAAAGGAAATCCTTTTCAAACCTCAGGAGAATTACCTGGTAATGGCTCTGCAGCGCCAGAATTTCAATTGGTTAAAAGTGATCTAAGTATCTTTACTTTGGAGTCACTCAAAGGTAAAAAAGTGGTGCTGAACATTTTCCCTAGTCTGGATACAGATGTGTGCGCTACATCGGTACGTAAGTTTAATGCTGAAGCATCAAAACTTGAGAATACAGTTGTGGTATGCGTTTCGAAAGATCTACCTTTTGCTCACAAACGATTTTGTTCGACAGAAGGCTTGGAACAGGTTGTAACTGCAAGCGATTTCCGTGAAGGAAGCTTTGGTGCTGCTTACGGGGTTACAATTGAAAATGGCCCTTTGGCAGGACTCCACTCGCGTGCTGTGGTAGTTTTGGATGAAAACGGCCTTGTAAAATATTCAGAGCAAGTGCCTGAGATTGTTCAGGAACCTGATTATGCTGCTGCTTTGGCTGCATTGTAATCAAAATATAAAGTTTGAAAAGCCGGTGAAGCCGGCTTTTTTTATTTTTATAAATCCGCTGATTTTTGATCAGTTAACTTCAAAGAAATATATCGGACAATTTCATCAAAATGTTCTGGATGAAACCATTGATAAGATTTGTTTTTCTTGAACCATGTCATCTGACGTTTAGCATATTGTCGTGTGGCAATTTTTATAAGCTCAGGAACCTCTTTCAATTTGATTTTGTTATCAAAATAGTCGAAAAATTCTTTATAACCTACCGTATTTAAAGCATTTAGATGTTTGTAGTTAATTAAACCTGCGACTTCCTCCTGCAATCCCTCAGAGAGCATTTTGTCTGTTCGTTCATCGATACGATTGATTAGTTCTTGGCGTTCGCGCTCCAAACCGATTCGGATAATTCCAAAATTGCGTGATGTTTTTTGGTTGTTTCTGTAATAACTAAGGTTGTTTCCTGTTTGAAAAAACACTTCCAGCACACGCTGTAACCTGCGCGGATTTTGTGTGTCAACGATTTGAAAATAAGAGGGATCAATTTCCATGGCTAACTCCTGTAGTTTCGAAAGACCCTCGTTTACAAATATTTGATTTACTTTTTCGCGTATTTCAGGCAAAATATTTGGCAATAAATCCATCCCATCACATACAGCATCAATATACAAACCTGATCCTCCAGTTAAAATTACATTATCATAGCGGTTAAAAAGTGTGTCAAGAAGCAAAAGTGTATCCTTTTCATATGATGCTACATCATAGGCTTGCTGAATGGATAAATGCTGAATGAAATGATGTTTTACCTTACGAAGTTCTTCTGGTGAAGGCACTGCCGTTCCAATCGACATTTCTTTATAAAACTGCCTGCTGTCGGCTGAGATGATTTCAGTTTTCAAATATTCAGCCAGAGAAACTGAGACAGATGTTTTGCCAACAGCTGTTGGGCCGGCTACAACAATAAGTTGTTTTTTGAAACCATCCATTTTTTTGTGTTAAAGTGGAACAGGACCATTTGATTTCACCGGAATGGCATCTGTTTCGGAAACGATATGAAGTTTAAGCCGTATGCCTTCTTCCTTCATAAAAACATAAGCTTCATCAAAATTGTTTCCAATAATGCCGTCGAGTATTGCTTCACGAATGGCATTTTTGATCTGACCGACCTCTTTGCCCGGTTTTAAGCCAAACACCTGCATGATAACTTCCCCGCTCACTGGAGGTTGCCAGTTCCTGATCTTGTCTTTGGCTTCAATTTCCTTAAGTTTCTGTCGGACCAATTCAAAGTTATCACGGTATTTTTTTACTTTATACTCGTTTTTTGAGGTGATATCGGCCTCACACAATAGCATCAACGAATCAATGGCATCACCGGCATCGAAAAGCAAGCGACGCACAGCTGAATCAGTAACGATTTCCTGAGCTAGAACAATTGGCCGAAGGTGAAGTAAAACAAGTTGTTGTACAAAACGCATAGGCTCGCTTAAAGGCAATTTCAACATTTTAAAAATACCAGGAACCATTTTAGCACCTCTGAATTCATGACCATGAAATGTCCAGCCCTGAAGTGGTTCAAACTTTTTTGTTGGTGGCTTTGCAATATCGTGAAGTATGGCAGCCCAGCGTAACCATAAATCGTCTGTTGTATTGCATAAATTGTCAAGAACTTCAAGCGTATGGTAGAAATTATCCTTGTGGCTCTTTCCATTTACTGTTTCAACACCTTGCAAAGCTGCCATCTGTGGAAAGAAAAGCTGAAGCAAACCTGTGTCGAACAACAGCTTAAAACCGATAGATGGTTTTGGTGATAAGATTATTTTATTCAGTTCGTCGGTAACACGTTCAATGGATATGATCTTGATTCTGTTCTTGTTACGAGCAATAGCCTGGTACGAATCAGTATGGATGCTGAAGCCAAGTTGTGTTGCAAATCGTATTGCCCGCATCATCCTAAGCGGATCATCTGAATAGGTAATATCGGGGTCAAGCGGTGTTCTTATTAGTTTCTTTTGGAGATCTTCAACACCATTGAATGGATCAATGAGATATCCATAGTCTGCTTCATTAAGGCTGATGGCTAATGCATTAATCGTGAAATCGCGCCTTCTTTGATCATCAGCAAGAGTTCCGGAGCTCACTTCAGGTTTTCGGCTTAACAACTGATAGGATTCTTTTCGGGCTCCAACAAACTCGACTACCATATCTTTGTAACGAATCATTGCAGTTCCAAATTGTCCATAGTATTTAGCATCTTTACTACTTCCAAGTTGCATTGCAACCATTTGTGCGAAGTCAATTCCATTGCCAACTACAACGATATCAATATCTTTGGAGTTTCTTTTGAGTAAAAGGTCGCGAACATAACCTCCAATTACATAAGCAGGTTCTTGTCTGCTTTTTGAAACTGCAGCAATAACCGAAAAAAGCCTGCCAGAAATAAACGCGCGCATATCTTTCATAGGGCGGCAAAGGTAAGAAAAGCAGCGATTCAATCGGAAGCACACTTCTTAAGGGTAACGTATTGGCATTCATTTATTTTGAATGAATTTCCAATCTTTAAGAATTAAAATGAATCCGGAAATAAGTGGAATTTTATGAAGATCTAATTCAATAAAGGAGAAATGTTTCAGACGATTTTGTATTTTTTTCCCGGAAGTGCTACAATAACGCCATCAAATTCAAGGGTTAAGAGGATTCCAGCAAGCTTTGATGCAGGGAAGGCACTTCTGAGCATAATGTCGTCGATTCCACATTCTTTTTCCTGACCAAAAACATCCATAACTTTTTGCTCATCCTCGCTAAAATCCCTGAAAAGTTTTGTTTGTCCACCTGTTGTTTGCTGCTCTCCCCATCCAAGCAAATATCGCAGATTTGAAGCGTTTTCGAGCAAGGCTGCCCTGTTTGTTCGAATCAGATAGTTGCAGCCTTCGCTAAAAGTGTCACCCACTCTTCCTGGTACAGCAAAAACATCGCGGTTGTACGAATTGGCAATATCAGCTGTAATCAGAGCGCCGCCTCTTTTTGCAGATTCAACTACAATAAGGGCATCAATCATGCCGGCAACGATGCGGTTTCTTCGCGGAAAATTTTCTCTGTCGGGAATAGTTCCTGCCATAAACTCGGTAAGCAATCCGCCGTTGGCAAGCATCTTTTCTGAAAGACTTTTGTTTTGAGCCGGATAAATACGGTCGAGTCCATGAGCCAAAACGCCAATAGTTGGGATGTTGTTTTTTACCGAAGCTCTGTGTGCGTAGCTGTCAATTCCATAGGCTAACCCACTTACTATAAGCACGTTGTCGTTTCTGAAGTCATCAACAATTTGTTCACAAACATGTCTGCCATACTCACTTGCATTGCGGGTTCCAACAATGCCAATCACACGTTGGAGGTTCAGGTCGGTAGTGCCTTTATAGTAGAGTAACATGGGACTATCAGCACAGTGCTGCAAGCGTTTGGGGTAAGCCTTGTCGAGGTAAAAAAGTGCGTTTATTTCTTTTTTTTCGATATAAATAAGTTCCTGCTCAGCACGGGAAAGGACCTGCTGGTTAATGATGCCGGAAATTGTATGAGCCCCAATACCAGGAATTTTTTCGAGATGTTTTTTTTTCTCCTTAAAAACGGCTTCGGGGCCACCACAATAGGCGACAAGTTTTTTACCTACGACATCGCCTACTCCCTGAATGAGGGTAAGGCCAATTTTATACAAAAGCTGTTCGGACATGGCGGCCAAAATTAAAAGAAAAAATGGTACTTTTGTTCAAATACTTTCAAATTGTTACCCAATAAAACAATACTTGTTGCCCCTCTTGACTGGGGTATTGGTCATGCCAGCCGCTGTATTCCTATAATAAAGGAGTTGCTGAGACTGAATCAGGAAGTGATAGTGGCAGCTGATGGCGCTCCCTATGAATTGCTTCGCAAAGCCTTTCCTGAATTACGATTTGAAGTATTTCCTTCGTTTACACCTCACTATAGCAAAGGAAGCTCTTTATTTTGGTCAATTTTGAAACAAATTCCAATCCTATTGCGGCAGATGGTAAAAGACCATAGATGGGTAGAAAATTTTGTAAGAAATAATAAAATTGATGGCATTATTTCTGATAACCGCTTTGGAGCATACAGCACTGAAGTTAAATCAGTTTTTATAACACATCAGCTTCATATCAAGCCGCCTGATTTGCTTGCTTTTTCTGCCCTAATGATTGAGTTTGTCAATAAGATGATTATCAGAAATTACTCCTCATGCTGGGTTCCCGATTTTGAGGGTAAACGAGCTTTGGCAGGACAGCTTTCAAATCCTCCTTTTAAACATATCTCAACTAAATATATCGGTCCTTTGAGCAGGTTTGAAGCACTTAATTCAACTATCGAGTCAAAGCAAAAAGATATTGATTTTCTGATTATGCTTTCAGGCCCTGAACCACAACGTACTTTATTGGAAAACAAGGTGTTAGATCAGCTTAAAGGACGAGATGAATCGGTTGTTATTCTTCGCGGGTTGCCTCTAGCCAAGGATATCCCAACTATTTCTCCAAACATAAAATTGTTAAATCATGCAGTTGACGATCAACTGTATGAGCTAATTTCTAATGCGCGAACTGTTGTTGCCAGGGCAGGATATTCAACAATTATGGATTTGGTTGCTTTGCGCAAACCTGCTCTTTTAATACCTACTCCTGGCCAGACAGAACAAGAGTATCTCGCTGAATATCATGAGAATAATGGTTTATTCCAACGAAAGTTGCAATCTGATGACTCCTTTTTTGATGCGTCATTTAATGAGGATGCGGGCACTAAAAATTACACTTTTCAAGAAAGCCGGTTATCTGAACATTTGGCCGGCTGGATCAGCAGCCTTTAGTTTGCTTACCTTTGTAGCGCAAAAATCCTGAGAATTATGCTTATTCATAAAGATATGAAAATGGCTGATGTTATTCATTTGAATCATCATCTGCTACATGTTATTAATCGTTTTGGAATTCAACTTGGTTTTGGCGAAAAGTCTGTAAAGCAAGTGTGTGAACTGCATCAGGTTCCATTACCATTTTTTCTTGAAATTGTGAATACTTTTCACGATTCAACTTATTTTCCGGTAGAAAGTATGTTGCAGTTTAAAGCAAGCGAACTTATTGAATACCTGCATCAAACACATCAATATTACCTCGATTTTAGGATACCTGAGATCGAGAATTATATTCGCCGTCTTACAAACGATAATAGTTTTGATGAAGAAATTAAAGTGTTGCTACTCGATTTTTTTAGGCAATACACCCATGAACTCACCATACATATCAATAAGGAGGAGCAGCGTGTTTATCCGTATGTGCTTGCTTTAGAGCATTATCTGCAAGATAATAAACTCGAAAAAGAACTTGTTGAACAGCTTAAAGCATACTCTATACATGAGTATGAAGAAGATCATGATGATGTGGAATCAAAGTTGTTTGATCTCAAAAATATTCTAATAAAATACATTCCTCAGCCAAAGGATAGCAGGATATTGAATCTAATTCTTCATGAGATTTTTGAACTTGAAAAAGACCTAAACAATCATGCACATATTGAAGATTTGATTTTGGTTCCTATTGTAGAAAAAATGGAACAGGACTTTCTCACTATTTCAAATCAGGATAAAACGTTATGAACGAAGTTGTTAAAATTTTGGTCATTGAGAAGTCGTATATTATCAGAGAGGGTTTAAAGGCACTTCTTAGTCAGATGGGACTGGCTTTTCGAATGGATGAAGCCGATTGCATAAAGGATAGTTTTCAAAAGCTGTTGGAAAAGTATGAGCCACAGGTTGTCATAGCCAATCAGTTGCAGCTTTCGGAAAAATGGCATGGAAACCGAAATTCTACTGCTTTTACTGGACTTATAATCATCGGAATTGTGCACTCAATTCCGGATGAGAATCAGACGAGTCATTTTGATTTTACCCTCAATGTGATGAATTCAAAATCAGCGCTGACAAATGATTTTCAGGATATTTTTGTCAAAATTGGTTTGGTATCTGAAGAGAATGATTCAGAAACGATCAGTGAACGTGAAGCAGATGTACTTCGACTTGTCGCATTAGGTTTGACAAATAACGAAATAGCTGAACGTCTGTTTATTAGTGTTCATACCGTTATGACCCATCGAAAGAACATTACCCGAAAACTTGGAATTAAAACGGTTTCTGGTTTGACAGTTTATGCCATCCTCAATAAACTGGTGGAATCAGGGGAATTGAAGGGCGGTCGTAAGGAATAGTTTTTTAAACAATAGCTGTAGTGTATTGATTATAAACTAAATAGGATTTATTTCAAAGGGAGTAGTCTTAATTAACTCTTTTTTTGAAACCGATAGCATGGCTTTTATGTTAAAATGTCTATTTTTGCGCCCTAATTTAGAAAAGGTTTAAATAAGAAAACATATGAAAACAGTTGGTATTTTCTACGGTTCAACTTCCGGGACAACTAAAGCTGCAGCTGAGAAAATTGCGAAAGCATTTGGAAAAGATGCAGAAGTTCATAATATAAAAGAGGCAACACCTTCAATGATAGCCAAATACACAAATTTGGTGTTCGGAACAAGTGCTTGGGGAATAGGTGATATGCAGGATGACTGGGAAGATTTTATTGACGACCTTTCTGAAGTTGATTTCATTGGAAAAAAGATTGCCCTTTTCGGACTTGGTGATCAGGAAGAATACCCCGAGAGTTTTGTTGATGGGCTTGGTACAATGTATTGCCGCTTACCTGAAAAGGGCGGTGTTGTTGGTTTTTGGCCTACTGAGGGTTATAAATTTTATTTTAGCCTAGCTGAAAAAGATGGAAAATTCGTTGGACTTCCTTTGGATGATCATCAACAACCTGAAAAAACAGATGCCCGCGTTAAGGCCTGGGTAGATCAATTGAGAACAGAGTTTTTATAAAAAGTGATTTTCGTTTTAAAACGAACTACTTCAACAGATAAGACAAAACATCCTGATTTCAGGGTGTTTTTTTTGTTTAGGGATATGCATAATCACCATCAAATGGATTCAGTTCATACCTAAATTTGGGTATAATTATATAAAAAATGCAAAGAATCTGTGTCATCTTAAAGATTGAGTTATTTTTGCACGGTTATTTCATTTATGAGAAGAGAATCTACATCCAGAACTATACAATTGATCATGGCATTTGCCATTTTCTGGATGGTTATTGGCGATTTGATCACTTATCATCAGGAAAAGATTTTCGGCACTAATTATTACGAACATCATACCCCCTTTACGAAACCTGGTAGTAAGGATGATGGAAAAACAGGCCATTTGAAAGTTGGAAAGGATTTTGATAAGCAGTCATACCATACCATTCTTTTATTTTTTAGTGAAAAACTTGAATCCCTGTCTATATTTTCCCAAATAGGACGTTTTCTTCAACCTAAGCCTTATCTGCTGTTAAAACACCAATGTTTGGACAGCATAATATCCTTAAGAGGGCCTCCTTCAAGTCTTTAATCTAACTTAAATCATCTGTAACAGGTTTTTTGAAACAATTCCAAAGGTTTGATTCTTAATTAAGTTTGTTTTGGAAGAACCCTAAATCCTCTGGTATTATTCGCCAGACGCAATTAATCAGATGCCATTCAAGCAATTAACTATTATTATTTAATATTCAATAATTTACTTAAATGAAGAAGTTTATACTTTTTATTATTGGTGGTCTTTATCTTTTGATATTACCACAATTAAAGGCAAACCCTGTAAACGATACTGTGGCAATGGGAGCGGGTTATGCAAATGATGTTTTCTACAGCATGGCAAATGGAGTAGTGAAAACTGAGACCAGGGCCAATTGGGAAATTGCCTTTTACACCAACCGCTGGAGCGCCGGAATAACCATTAATGATGGCAATGGTGTGATGCTTTATACTTATCCTCTTGGTGATGTAAGTGCATGGAATTCTATTGACGTCAGCAATATCGATAACTGGGTTAATCTTGTGAATTCCGACACAGTTTGGGAAGATGGCGCTTTTAACCACAATTCGCTGGGTCATCCAGATTATGGATGGGGTGTGTATAATACAATAAATCATGACGTAGTCGGAGATTCCATTTACATTGTGAAACTTGCAAACGGAAACCTGAAAAAGCTTTTCATCGAACGCAAAAGCTCAGTTAACAATACATTTTACTTTAAATATGCTGATATTGATGGAGCGAACGAAGTAAACGAAACATTAGTTGTTACACCTTATCAGGACACACGTATGTTTATATATTACTCATTAATGCTTCAGATGGTTGTTGACAGAGAACCAGAAATCAATAGTTGGGATTTGATGTTTAGCAGGTATTCAGGAATCGTGTTTGATAATACAGGAGCCCCGTCAAATTATGTTGTTGTTGGAATTACTTCTAATAACGAAGTTGGTGTGGCAAAACATCATCCTGTTACAGTAGATTTTAACAGCTGGACTTCAAAACCACTTGAATACTATCGCACTCCAATTGGTCATGAATGGAAAGAATTCAATATGTCATTGTTCCAATGGACGATAGAAGATAGTCTGGTTTATTTCGTCGAAACACGTCAGGGAGATATTTATAAATTTTATCCTGACTATTTCAGCGGCTCAGGGGCAGGAAAAACAGGATTCGTTAAGGAACTTATTTCATTGGTTTCAGTTGGTGAACTTCATAATTCAGCACAGGCGTTGGAAGTATTTCCTAACCCTGCAATAAATTCTATTTCATTAAAATTAAATCAGGAAGTTGGAAAAACTGTTGAAGTACATTTGTTTGATCTGACTGGAAAATTGATCTACTCTCAAACACATCTTCAGAATATTTCAGGAATTCACATCAATATTGATCAAGTTTCCAATGGAATGTATGTTGTTGAAACGGTTTCTGAAGGCATCAGTTTAAAAAGCAAGTTTTTGATAAACAGATAATAAGACAATGATGAGGTATTCAAATTTCATCGGATTAATGATGTTTCTTGGCCTTACTTTTTTAGGGTATGGCCAGGAAACTTCATTGGTTATTCAGGATGCACGTACGAAGGAAGCAGTGCCTTTTGCGCATGTGTTACTGAGTAACCTGGAGGGAAAACTACAGCATACTCTGGTAAGTGACCTTGATGGTAAGGTGAAATTTGAGACAAAAAGCAAACTTGTTTTTACTGTCAGTTCATTGGGATACAGGATTTTAACTGATACGGTAGCTTCTGGTGAACGAAAAAAAGTATTTTTAGAACCTTCAGTTTATAATATGGACGAGGTAGTTGTCACCGGACAATTTACTCCCGTTGCTGTTGACAAATCAATTTTTCGGGTTAAAGTGATTGGAGCTCGACAAATCGAACAAAAGGCATCCAATAACCTTGGTGACCTAATGGCAGGTGAATTAAACATCCGATCGTCATTTGACGGGGCTCTTGGATCAAAAATTACCATGCAAGGTCTTGGAGGCGAACATATTAAGTTTTTGATTGATGGAGTACCGCTCATTGGCCGCATGAATGGGAATATTGATTTGGGTCAGTTAAACCTTTACAATGTAAAACAGATTGAGGTAATCGAAGGGCCAATGTCAGTTATCTATGGCAGCAATGCTCTAGCAGGCGTTATCAATATCATTACCGGCGAAAGCAAACACACACATTATACGACCAACGCATCTTCATATATTGAGTCGGTTGGAGTGTATAATTTTACTGCTGATGCTTCAGTAAAAAAGAATAAATGGTTGGGCTCTGTAGCAGCGGCAAGAAATTTTTTCGATGGATTCAGTGTTGAGGATAATACCAGATCTAAAAAATGGAAGCCAAAAAGGCAATACAATGCCGATGCTGCTCTAAATTACACTGGTAAAGACATAAAAATCCGATTCTCTGGAGCCTATTTCAATGAAATGCTTAAAGATAAGGGTGATTTGTTAAAACCCTATTATGAAACTGCTTTCGACAGTGATTTCAAAACAAACCGCTTTACTGCAAAAGCAGACGCACAGGCACGCGTTTTTAAAGATCGTTATCTCAATGTCTTAGCTTCTTATTCATTTTATAACAGGATTAAGAATACCTATTTTATTGATCTTACGACACTCGATAAAACATTGACAGCCAATAACTATGATCAGGATACATCGAAATTTGGGCAGTATCTTCTTCGGGCTGAATTTAGCAAAAGCACCGTTAACGGCAAGTTCAATTACCAATTGGGATTCGATCTTAATCAGGAAACAGGCTTCGGTCGTCGCATATTAAATGAAAGCCAAACAATTGGTGATTATGCTGCATTTTTAAGTCTCAAACTTCAACCAGGACTACGTTTGATGCTTCAGCCTGGCTTAAGATATGGATATAATACAAAATACAAGTCTCCCTTGGTGTATTCGTTGAATGTCAAATGGGATTTGATGGAAGATTTAAGTGCAAGGGCTTCTTATGCAAAGGGTTTTAGAGCGCCATCATTAAAGGAATTATATCTGGAGTTTGTTGATGTAAATCACAATATCAGAGGAAATGAAAATCTTGAGGCTGAAGATTCTCATAATGTTAACTTAGCTTTCCGATACCACAAGGAAAAGCCTTCTTATGACTATGGTGCTGAATTGAATCTGTTTTATAATGAGATTCATAATAGTATCACTCTGGCAACATTAAGTAATGAAGAGGCACTTTATACCTATGTCAATCTCGACAAACTTGTTACACAAGGGTATCAGCTAACCTTTAATAACCGCCTTTATCCATGGCTGGAGATTAAAGCTGGAGTTGGTCAAACAGGCCGAAAGCAATTGCAAGATGAGGACATTGATGTGTGGATGATTTACAGTACCGATATTCTTGGAAATATTAATTATTTATGGAGACGGGCAGATGTGCGTTTTGGAGCTTATTATAAATATAACGGCGCATATCCCGAAGTTTATGTAACACAGGATGGGACTGTCTTTCGAACGATTATGGCAGGCTACCATACGATGGACTTGAATGCCTCAAAATCCTTTTTCGGGCAGCGCCTAAATGCACAGATAGGAGTTAAAAATTTGTTCAACAACACCAATATTGCTATTAAAGGTGATAGTGGAGGTGGAATTCACAGTGGAGGTGGAGGCGGAACTTCCCCTGTAGGTTGGGGTCGTACGTTTTTTGTCCGTCTTGCTTTTCAGTTTCAAAAAATAAGCAGGAGTAATGAAAATTAAATGGTTGGTGGTCTTGATACCACTTTTTATGCTAACATCTTGTTTCAAAGAGGATGAAAAGATGATTCCTTTCGATAGGGGAGATAAAATTTCTTCCACTATCGAGATGACACAAACCTATAAGTATCAGGTATATTACAGTTTTTCCAAGGCGCAAGTTGTCTCTTCCAACCTTAAGATGGATTTTGATCTGATGTTTGATAATTCAGCAGAAGGAGCTTCGGTTTTATTGAATACTTCTAATTTCAGTACTGCAGCTCCGTCAGGAAAATTTTCTTTCGAAGAGGTGACCTCTGCTGTCGGATTGCCATTAACTTTCGATGCATCTTCGGCTAATCCTGACTCAGTAGCAATTGGCCCCTGGTTTCAAATCAGTAACAGCGATACCATTTACAGCAGAGAAGTTTATGTTATGGACCGAGGTTATGATGACCTTGGTAATACTTTAGGATTCAGGAAGATAATATTTGACAGCATTATTAATAATACCTATTATTTTCGCTATTCATTGCTCAATAGTACAGAAGTATTCAGCGGAGTAGTAAAGAAAACCGGAAGTAGCAACTTTTCGTATTATTCGTTTGATCAACATGTGCAAATTTTCCCTGAGCCGCCAAAAACAGATTACGATTTGCTATTTACACAATACACCACATTACTCTATACTAATGAAGGTGATCCCTATCCTTACCTTGTTACAGGTGTTTTGCTTAACCGATTTGAAACGGAGGCATATCTTGATACAACTTTGGTTTTTGATTCAATCACGATGCAAAATATTGAAGATCAATTTTATACAAACAAACCTGATCTGATTGGATACGATTGGAAAGAAGTGTTAGGTGATGTAAACACCGGCAATGTTTATTATGAAATCCGGCCTGAGAATAATTATCTGATACGTGATCAACAGGGATTTTATTATAAAATGCGTTTTATTGGTTTTTATAACTATTCAGGCGAAAAGGGTTATCCTACTATTGAATTTCAAAAGTTATAACTCAAAGGCAGGTTGCTGTCTTCACACAATTTGTGTTAATTACAATTTCTTAACATCTGAAATTGGCTTTTTAAAAGCAACAAGGCATTGATTTACAGAAACGACTTATCTTTGTAAAAAAAATAATACAATGATTCTATCTGTTGTTTGGGACGTTTCTCCGGTGATGTTTACTTTTCCCGATTGGTTACCACTGCTTGGCGACCGCGAAGTCAGGTGGTATGGGTTGCTTTTTGCAGCTTCTTTCATTTTTGGATATATGATCATGCAACGCGTATTCAAACGCGAAAAAATGCCGATCGAAGTTCTTGATCAACTTTCAACTTATATGCTGATTGCCACCGTAGTAGGTGCCCGACTTGGGCATTGTTTGTTTTATGAACCGGCCTATTACCTTGCCAATCCGATAGAAATTCTCAAAGTTTGGGAAGGAGGATTAGCTAGTCATGGCGCTGCTGTAGGTATCATCATTGCTTTGATCATCTTTTCGAAGAAACATCAAAAAACATTCTATTGGACAATCGACAGAATTGTAATTGTAGTAGCTCTTGCTGGATTTTTAATCAGGATGGGGAATTTGATGAATTCCGAAATATTTGGTCACGCTACCACATTACCTTGGGGATTCTATTTTATTAAATACCACGATGTTACCATGCATGCTAATCCCCGACATCCCACACAGATTTATGAAGGAATTGTCTATCTTGCTACTTTCTTTTTCCTATTACGAAGCTATTTCAAAGGTGGAATGGGTGAAAAACAGCCTGGATTTCTGTTTGGCTGGTTTCTGATGCTCATCTTTGGATCACGCTTTTTTGTGGAGTTTCTTAAAGAACCACAAGTAGGTTTTGAATCCTCAATGGCATTGAACATGGGACAATGGCTTAGCATACCTTTTGTACTTGCAGGATTTTATATTTGGTATACCGGGTATAACAAGCGATTGAAAGCCAAGTGATTAAATTCCTCTTAAATTGCTATTACCAAGGATCATTAAACAGTATTCCTAAATAACCACACTCACATCAGATGCATATCTTTTTTCTGCCTGCAGCAAACGAAGGTCCTGTGATTCTTTCAGAAGAAGAGTCAAAGCATGCTATCAGGGTGTTACGTATGCAAAATGATGATACTGCTAAAGTAACTGATGGTAAAGGGAATTTTTTTCTTGCAACGATGCTTGATGCACATCCTAAAAGAGCCATCCTTAGACTGTCAAACCCAACAAAAGGATATGATCATTGGCCTTTTCATTTGCACCTTGCCTTAGCACCAACAAAAAACAGTGATAGAATTGAATGGTTTGTAGAAAAAGCAACAGAAATTGGTGTGGATGAGATTAGTTTCTTCAGTTCTTTTCATTCGGAACGCAGAAGTATTAATTTGGAGCGAATTGAGAAAATATGTGTGGCTGCCCTTAAACAATCACAGAAATCACGTTTGCCAAAGTTGAATGAATTGTGTTCTTTTGAAACACTTTTAGCCCGTCCTTTCGATGGTCAGAAATTCGTTGCCTGGATTGATCCATCAACAACGGCGACGCTTCAATCCAGTTATCAGCAAAATTCCGATTGTACCATTCTCATCGGTCCTGAAGGCGACTTCAGTTCTCAGGAAGTGGATAAAGCAATAGAAGCAGGTTTTAAACCCGTAAGTTTGGGGAAAGCCCGACTTCGTACCGAAACAGCAGCCCTGGTATCGGTGCATACAATTCAACTCATTAATCAGCATATTATATGATAAAAAGACTTATTTATTTATTTGGTTTTGTGCTGATTACATTGCAGGTGACCTCTCAAAGTGATGTTAGCATAGCATTGATGAAATACCGTGGTGGTGGCGACTGGTATGCCAATCCTACGTCACTGCCAAATCTGGTTAAATTTTGCAATCAGGAAATAAGCACTCACCTGCGCGAAGAAATCGGAACTGTTGAACCCGATAGTCCTGAACTGTTTAGTTATCCTTTCATTCATATGACTGGTCATGGTAATGTCATTTTTAATGCAACGGAAGCTGAAAATTTAAGAAGATATCTTATTGCTGGTGGCTTTTTGCACATCGACGATAATTATGGAATGGATGTTTTTGTTAGACAACAAATGAAAAAAGTGTTCCCTGAGCTTGACTTTGTGGAACTACCTGTCAAACATCCTGTTTATAATCAAGCTTTTAATTTTCCTGAAGGCTTGCCAAAGATTCATAACCATGACAATAAACCTGCAAAGGGTTTTGGGCTATTTTACGAAGGCAGGTTGGTTTGTTTCTATACCTATGAGTGTGACCTTGGAGATGGCTGGGAAGATCCACGTGTTCACAATGACTCACCCGAAACGCGAACAAAAGCATTACGTATGGGTGCAAATCTCATCCAATTTGTTTTTAATCAGTAGTTTTTAGTTGTCTTCATTTAGCAATCACTTTTGCTTTCTCAAATTGAATTGTCCTAACCTCGTGTTATTTTCTTCATCAGGTCATATTGGTTTTGATGTTTACTACAAATAAAAAGTGGCTAATTCCTTAAAAAGTAAGTTGAAAATCAAGGGAAATAAAACCAAAAACCTATCTTTGGCGTCAGAAAATTTAACAAATGACCCACATGACATACTTTCGGTTTTTCTTTTTATTTCTGCTGCTCCCTTTTGTTGTTAACGCTCAGTCGGACGGACAGCTTTCATTGCAACCACTCTCAAAAGCTGACTCTATCACATTATCAAAGATACCAGAGTTAAAACTGTCAGATATTTCGATGCGCAGGTTACTTCCTCCTGTTGTTGACAATTCGTTATTGCCCTATATGCGTCCTTTAATTGGACAAGTGGGATTGGAGTGCGGACAAGCATCAAGTATCGGAGTGATGTATACATATGAAATCAATGCAGCGAGGCGTGTATTGGGCTCTTTACCACAAAATCAGTATGCCACCCATTTCACTTATAATTTCCTTAATGGTGGCAGTGATGCTGGAATTAACTACTTTGAAAGCATGCAAATTGTAAAATTTGCTGGTAATCCTAATGTAGTGGATTACGGTGGAATGGCTTCCGGAGGTGCTTCGCGCTGGATGAGTGGCTACGACAAGTATTATAATGCAATGCAAAACAGGGTAGATGGCATTTATTCTATAAGAACCAATACATTAGAAGGACTTCAAACCTTGAAAAACTGGATTTATGACCATGGCAATGGCTCCGAAAATGGTGGTATGGCCTCTTTTTACTCTCAGTTTACAAGTCCACCCGAACTTTTGCCCCCCGGAACACCCGAAGCTGGAAGGCATGTCATTTATTCATGGGGCAGCTCTCCCAATCATGCCATGGCGATTGTTGGGTATCATGATTCCATTCGCTGGGACTATAACGACGACGGACAGTATACCAATCACCTGGATATCAATGGAGACGGTCTTGTTGATGTACGAGATTGGGAAATAGGTGGCTTTAAAATGGCAAATACCTATGGAAGTATTAGTGGATGGGGTGATGCTGGTTTTTCATATATGATGTACAAAACAGTCGCTGATATTTCAACACAAGGTGGTATTTGGAACAATCAGGTGATCGTAATTGATGTGAAAGAAAATTATACACCTCAGCTAACGGCAAAAGTGAGTCTGACCTATCCTTGCCGCAATAAGCTAAAGTTAATGGCAGGTGTCTCGAATGATCCTATGGCATCTGAACCTGAGTTTGTTCAACAGTATCCGATGTTTGATTTTCAAGGAGGTTGTCAGCCAATGCAAGGTAACTCAGGAGGGGCAACCATTGAGGTTGGTCTTGATTTGAATTATCTCCTTTCGCATGTTGAACCAGGTCAGAATGTTAGGTTTTTCTTTATGGTTGTTGAAAATGATGAAGGAGGCGCTTCACAGGGAACGATAAATAGTTTCTCGCTCATTGACTACACCAATGGCATCCCTCAGGAAATACCTGCAACTTTGTCAAATGTTGCAATTCAAAACAATACGGTCACCACAATAGGTATTTCGACCCCTGTTAACTTTGAGCAGGTTGAAGTTGTAACTGATGATGTTCCTCCATTCGAATTATATCAAAATAGTGAAGTTCAGTTGTTGGCAGAAGGAGGACAAGATCCATACAGCTGGTATCTGCTCGATGCTTTTGATACAATTAATTCAACCTCGACATTTCCTGTAATAAATGGAAATCCCGTCAGTGTCTCTGGAAGTGATGAAGGAACAGGAGCAGTTGAATTACCTTTTTCATTTCCCTTTTATGGTAAGGAATACGATAAGATATATGTTGCTGTTGATGGTTTTATTATGTTCGAGCCTTCTTTGGTAACATGGCCATATTATATAGCCGGAAAAACATATGTTATTCAAAATAAGATAATTGCACCTGCTCTATCAAAACCATTTTATGTAAATGGCTCTGCCGGTGATGGCATATGGGCAGAACTTGGACCTGATGCTGCTACCATTCGCTGGAAACTTTCGGTTTACGGACAAAGTGGGAATAGTGAGGTTAGTATGGCTGCACGACTTCATAAAGACGGACGTATCGAATTGTTTTATGGAACACATTTGGCAGCATCTTATATTGCAAGGTTCGCCGGAATCTCAAATGGCGATGGAGAGAATATGCTTCTCCTCAATAAAACCGGATATTTTGTGCCCTATGCACAGCAGCATACCACCTTCATGCCACATGAACGCTTTAACAATCTGGAACTTACAAAAAAAGGCTTACTCTCAGCTACAATAGATAGTTATACTCCGGGTCGCACAATCACTGTATTGGTAAGCGATCAGAACAATATCAGAAAAACAGCTGCTTTGCCTATTGAAGTTCAAGGCGTTGTTATGGATTATACAGTAAATGCCGGTGGCGATGAAGTTGTCGAGTATGGTGAAGATGTACGATTTAACTTTCATTTTGAAAATAAGAACCCGGTAAATCTTGGAACAGGTACCCTTCAGCTTACTGGTGAGGATGCTTATATTTCAATTGTTGAAGGACAAGTTGATCTTCCTTCGCTTGCTGTTGATGCGTCAGTTGAATTAAGCGAAATTTTCCTTTTGGAAGTTAGTGCTGATGTTCCTGATTTGCATAAAGCTGATTTTACGCTAAACTATACAACAGCAGAGGGAAGTTGGAGCAGAAATGTTTCAATAACAGCCTATGCGCCAAATTTACATGTACTTACAGTTAGTGTAAATGATGGTGACAATGGCATACTTGAACCTGGTGAAACTGCAAATTTAGTCATTCGGATGCGAAATAACGGTGGTGGAAAACTTCAGGATGTTGATGCTGACCTGAGTACAAACGATCAGGATTTAACCATATTAAGTGGAACAGCTTCGATAAGTCAGCTTCTTCCGATGCAAATTTGGGAGGCAGTTTTTCAGGTGGAACTGTCAGCCGATGCAACTCCAATGCAAGTGGTTGAGCTTTTGCTAAATGTGGTGGCAGCTAACGGTTACACCTATCAAAAAGGTCTGCCATTGATGACATCGCTCATCGTCGAAAATTTTGAATCCGGAGCCTTTGAGATGTTTGATTGGCAAATGTCTGGCGATGCGCCCTGGACTATCACAACAGTTACCCCTTATGAAGGAACTTACGCAGCTCGTTCAGGTGTGATTGGTGATGATATGACTTCAAATCTGGTTTTGTCCTATGAAGTGGCTTTTGCTGATACTATTTCTTATTATTACAAAGTATCAACCGAGTCGAATTATGACTACCTTAAGTTTTCAGTTAATGGCGAGCAACTGGACGAATGGTCTGGCGAAGTGCCATGGTCACGGGCTGTGTATGTAGTTGATGCAGGAGAGCAAACGTTCCGTTGGAGGTATGAAAAAGACTACAGTGTTTCAAGTGGGAGCGACTGTGTTTGGATAGATTACGTGGTTCTGCCTGCTGTAAAAATTTATACAAGCGTTGAAGAGCAATCTGAAGCCAAATCTTTTGAATTGTTGGTTGGCCCTAATCCTTTCAAGGATCAATTGTTAATTTCTGTCAAAGCTCATTCTAGTGAACCCTTTAGTCTGGTCGTTACTGATGCCAAAGGTAGTCAACTCTATGGGACAACAGTTAATGCAACTGATGGTCAGGTATATCAGGTAAACCCTTCACATGAGTTGGGAAGTAACGGATTGATCTATATTGTCTTACAATATGGTAATCAACGAATTGTTAAGCCGGTAATTCGCGCTTCAAGGTAATAAGGCCATTTCACTTTCTGCAACTTCTGATGAAGACGGTAAAAAATGTATTGTTTGGTTCGATCCTGGTGCTTCTGCTTTTACCAGGATTTCAACAATTTTTTAAGATCGTAAAAGAACCACCTCTTTTCGGTTCTTTTGAAAAGCTGAATAAAGTGACGCTTGATTCACTTCAACTTTCCAATTGGCTTGATGGTAGTTTTCAAACTGCTGTCAACCAGCAAACTGAAGCTGGAATTGGGTTTCATAATACACTTGTACGCCTTTATAATCAATGGCAATTCAGTTTGTTTTCAAAAGCCAATGCTGAAGGTGTCATTGTTGGACAACAGTCGGAGCTTTTTGAGGAGGATTATCTTAGAGCAGCAACCGGGGAGTTTTTTATTGGAGAGGAGGTCTGGCAGCTAAAGGCGGAACAGCTAAGAGCTATTCAGGATACGCTCAAGAGTCTGGGTAAGAACATCATGGTGATAATTGAACCAGGGAAGGGGTCGGTTTATAGCGATCGCTTTCCGAGTAAGTACCAAACAGGTTCTGCAAATCAAAGCAATTATAAGTCGTTGAAGATGAGTTTTGAACAGAATGGGATTAACTTATTGGATTACAATGAGTGCTTCAGTCAATGGCGCGATACTTCAACATACCGACTTTTTCCACGAACAGGGACGCATTGGTCGTATTATGGGGCAATTCTGGCTGCCGACACATTGGTTCGTATACTTGAAGCGGAGTACCCGGACAGGATTCATTCATTTTCTATCTCAAAACTTCATGAAGCTGGAAAGCTTAAGCATCCTGATGATGATATCTGGCTTACGATGAACCTGTTAAAGGAAGCTCCAGTTGAAAATATAGCTTATCCGGAATTATTATTTGAGCCCGTTCCTGAGAATGGGTTGAATTTACTTGTTATTGGAGATAGTTTCTATTTTAACTGGCAGAATGAGAAAATTTTACTGAATACTTTTAGCGACAGCCAATTTTGGTATTATAATAAGTTGGTGCACAATCATGTTGGTGCGCAGGTAGGTTTAGCAAAAGAACGTGATCTGAGGTCTGAGATTGATAAATCTGATCTTATTTTGATCATGATCACGGAACGATTTCATCAAAATTTTGCCTGGGGATTTGATACTGAGCTTTATGAGCTTTTTTATCCTGGGCGCATTCAACGTAAGGATTATTTTCTCAATCAAGTGAGAATAGGAAATCTGGAATTCATAAGAATTTACAATGATGCAAAAACTGCCAGAATGCCTTTACAGGAACGGTTGGCACTTGAAGCAAAGTTCAGGATGTTTGACGACTGGCAAAAGCATCCGGAGCTGTACACCGATAAAAATCTTGTGATTGAGATGCTTATGATGGCAATAAAAGGCTCTCCTGATTGGTATGCAGGAATACAGAAAAAAGCCAAAGACAGAAAGATCAGCGATGATGAAATGCTCAGGATTGATGCTGAATGGGTGTATGAGCAAAAGCAGCAAAACAAAAAACCTAGTTGATAAAGTTCAGGCTATGTTTATAAGTCTTAGTGCTGATTTCCAACATGTAGACTCCTTTAGAAAGTTGATTAACCTGAGTAATCTGGTTTAAAAGGAATTTATTTTGTCCTTTTACTAATTGCATTTTCATTTGAGAAACTGTTTTACCCATAGCATCACAAACTCGCAGTACGCATGGTTCTTCCCATTCACTTTCAACAGTAATAACAGCGTTTTCATTTACAGGAACAGGCCATAGATTCACTATCAGCTGAATAGGTTCTTTTTCTTGTTGCTCCACAAACCCCTGATATTCATATGCTCCCATATCTGTGGTTCCATACATAATGCGGTTGTGACCTGAAAGGTCGTTGATGGGAAGCTCAAAAAAGCCAATATCGTTTAGAGCTGTATTTATTGCCGGACTACCGGGCAACAAACTATAATCCGACAAAGTAGTATTGCTGAACATAGGATCAAGGTCGGGACAATTAACAAATTCTCCCTGAAAAGTGCTTCCTCCAAACCATGGAACGCCACCTTGCACGATACTGTTATAGAACCCTGGCACAGAATTCACATCCCATATCCACACCTGAGATCCAAGCGTGTCGTAGGCAATGTTTCCCCATAGGATACTGTTGAAAAGTTTAGCATGAGCATATTCATTGCAATAATATCCACCTCCCATAGGCGCCAGATTATTGGTTATCGTTGCATTGGTCATCACAGTGGTGGCAGTTAAGTTGGCGATACCTCCACCGAAGAATTTCGCTTCATTATTGATGATGAGCAGGTTGGCTATCGGTCGGTCGGGTTGCGACCGGATAAAGCAAAGGCCACCTCCCAAAGCGCTGTAATTATCCCGAATAATGCAATCGAGGACGATGGGTTTGGAATACTCAAATGAAGCTGCCCCACCAACACCTGTAGAGCTGTTCCTGTAAAAAGTATTTTTTTGCACGATGGGGTCCGACGAAACAAAACAAAGTCCGCCACCATAGCCGTAGATCATTCCGTCATTTCCAGCGTAATTATCTGATATGACAGAGTTTTCGATGATGAGATTGCTTTTAAAAGCATAAAGCGCACCTCCCCAATAGTAGGAATAATTATGTTGTAAGCGAATGTGTCGCATACTCACTTTGTTGAAACGTTTTATCCGGATAGCTCCTCCAAAGCAATTAAGCGAATCGCCAACTGCTTTGCCATAGCTGAGTTGGCAATATTCGAATTGTGTTGAATCGTTAGAAACAGGGGTATCCTCTATGCGAATGCCGTTCCAACCACCAGCATTGCTGTTAATATCGCCAAAACCTGTAGTGTCGGCAACAGTGAATAAAATGCTATCGGATGGCAGTCCAAGTGCCTTAAGAGTTCCCTGAACGGTTAGAGAATAATAGCCTGTAAAAATCACTTTTGTCCCTGGATTGATAATAAGTGTTTGTCCATCAGGAATCTGTATGTCGCACTGGACAAAGACAGTGTCATAATTCCATTCACCCGACTGGTCGCCACATGCGATAAAATTTTGACTTTGAGCTGCTGTGAAGATAGCAAGCATGATAAAAGCTGTAAAAAACTGTTTCATCCTATAAAAATTCGAGGGAGCTAAGTTATGATTTTATATGGCAAGATAATGGGTAATTTTTAGATTCGATTGAAATAATGGATAAAAAGGAGTAAAGTAAATTATGCGATCAACCCTAAGTTTAATAGGAATTGGAAGTACAGAAACTTTCCAGATGATTTGGATTTTGATGCGAACTGATCTACATTTGTTCAACTTAAAAAATAGAAAAATCAGGTAATCAAATCAATTATTGTTGAAGGAGTATAAGTTAGCGATCGTTCATTGTTGATATGAAGAAGTTGGATGATGCTAAGTGAGAGATTTATTCCATTTCCATTTTGGCAGTAACCATTTATGCTTTAGAATAATCATTAGTTAGTAAACATTGACAGGTTAAAGTTGAAAAGATGAATCGAAGTAATGTTGATATTTTTATATAATTGTAATTCAATAGTTTGTAAGTTAATTTCAAAAATTTATATAATAGAATGAGCGTTCAAAAAGACATAGCAGAACTCCTGAAAGCTGAGATAATCGCTCAGGAAACTGCTGAAAAAATACTTAACTATTATAAAAAGAAAGGCAGTACATCCCCGAACCGTCTTTTTATTGTTTTTGGAATATTTGGAGCAATATTAGTAGGGTTGGGAATAATATTGATACTGGCACACAACTGGGATGAGCTTTCGAGAGGTACTAAAGTATTTTTTGCCTTTTTGCCATTGCTTGCAGGTCAAGTACTTAGTGGTTTTACTTTGTTGAAAAGACAGAGCAGCACAGCCTGGAGAGAAAGCAGCTCTGCTTTTTTGTTTTTTGCTGTTGGAGCAAGCATAGCACTTGTAAGTCAGATATACAACATACCCGGTAATGCTGGTTCATTCATGCTTACATGGATGTTGTTATGTATTCCGTTAGTATATCTGATGAAATCCTCCATCACTTCACTCCTTTACATTGCTGGAATCACTTATTATGCTGTAAATGTAGGATATTGGTCACATCCAACTGAAGGATCTAATCTTTTTTGGCTTTTATTATTCGCTGTCTTGCCGCACTATTACAATCTTTACAAGAAAAAACCTGATAGTAATTTTTTGAATTTCCATCATTGGCTTGTTCCTCTTTCTGTAATTATTTCACTTGGGACTGTGACTGAAAGAACTGGAGAACTGATGTTTATATCATATTTGAGCCTTTTTGGATTGTTTTATTTAATTGGAGACTTGTATTTTTTCAAACAACAAAAATTAATAACCAATGGATATAAAATTTTAGGGACTTTGGGCACAATCTCGTTGCTACTTGCCTTAAGCTTTAATTGGTTTTGGGATGATTTAATAAGTAAAGATTTAGCATTTTATGGACTATTTGCAGCACCTGAATTTTATGTATCATCAATCATCTCCATAGCAGCAGGAATAATGCTTTTTCTGCAACATAAAGGCAAGGCTCTCAGCGCCTTTAACCCATTCAGCTATGTGTTTATTCTGTTCATAATTATTTTCTTTGCCGGGCTATTTTCACCTATAGCTGTTGTCCTCATCAATATTCTTGTTTTTTCGATAGGTATTCTTATAATTAATGACGGTGTTAAACAAGACAATTTAGGTTTGTTGAATGCGGGATTGCTGGTGATAGTTGCCCTTGTTGCCTGTAGATTCTTTGATAGCAACATAAGCTTCGTGATAAGAGGGCTGTTATTTGTAAGTGTTGGAATCGGCTTTTTTGCAGCCAACTATTTGATACTCAAAAAAAGAAAGAGAAATGAATAGCAAATATAGTTTATTGATAGCTTTTATACTTGTTGCTTTGGCACAAATATATGTTCCAATCAGAATGATTTTGGACAAAGAAGATGTATTAGCGAACGGTACGGAGTATAAGTTTAAGACTGCTCCTGTCGACCCTGTTGATCCATTCAGAGGTAAATACATAACCCTAAATTATGAAGGGAATACAGTCGAAATTCAGAACGAAAAAGATTGGATGTTTGGGGAAAGAATCTATGTTTCCCTAACCTCAGACAATGAGGGTTTTGCTCAGATAACTTCTGTTTCAAAAGAAAAACCTAAAGATAATCAAGACTATATAATAGCTAAAGTAGATTTTGTTACAGATGATGGTTCGAATAAACTTACTATTTTCTACCCATTTAACAGGTATTATATGGAAGAGTCGAAAGCATTAAAAGCTGAGCAAACATACATATATGCGCAGATAGACACGAATCAGATTACATATGCTTTGGTACGTATAAAAGATGGTGATGCAGTTTTAAAGGATGTGCTGATTGATGGAATTTCCATAAGGGAAATTGTTAAAACTAATCAGGAAGTTGGTAAATAAGCATTTGTTAAGGTAAATGAATTAATAGCAAGCCTAATTGTTACTGAGGCCAAGTCGAGAAATATTCCTAAGCAGAGGTTCATTTACACTTCCAGAACAAAGGCCTTTAAATTTTACTGGAATTGATGGATTGATGAAATTCGTTGCTACTTTTGAGCAACCTTATTACATTAAAAAAAAGAATATAGGTTGACTTTTACCTATATGCTAATTTTAAACCAATTTGGAGCATTGACTTTATTTCTAACGTTTTTTGGTAGTTTCGAGATTTAAAGCATTGCATTTGAAAATAAAAGAAGCGAGATAGAAAGTAAAGTGTAAGTTTGAACTCAGCATAACTTTTAAAATGAAATGTTAGTGATTACTTGAGGATATTTTGAATTTTGTAATAATTATTATCATGAGTAGCATAAAAATATTCGAGAAAAAAAGATTAGAAGTCATTATGATACTGAAAATGAGATTTGGTAGTTTTCTTTTATTGATGTGGTTGAAATACTTACAGATAGCCCCCGACCGAGAGAATGCTGGAATGCCCTAAAAACTAAACTTAAAACCGAGGGAATTGAAACGTCCCAAAGATTGGGACAGTTGAAGATGCAGGCTGAAGATGGGAAATTAAGGGAGACGGATGTGGCAGATACAGAAACACTTCTTCGAGTTATTCAGTCAATTCCATCATCAAAAGCAGAACCATTTAAACAGTGGTTGGCAAAAGTTGGGTATGAACGTATGAAAGAAATTTCAGACCCGGCCCAAGGTTTGGATCGGGCACGTGAAAACTGGCAAAAATTGGGACGTAGCGATAAGTGGATTCAACAACGAATGACCGGACAGGAAACCCGAAATAAACTCACCGATTGTTGGAAAGATGCAGGCATTAAAGAACAAGACGAATTTGCAATGCTAACCAAAATTATTCATAAAGAATGGACTGATTTGACAGAAAAGCAACCTAAGGAATTAAAGGGTTTGAAAAGCCAGAATCTGAGAGACCATATGAGTGAAGCTGAATTGATCTTTACTGCTTTGGCGGAACTTTCAACTCGGCAGATTGCCGATAGTGATAAAGCAAAAGGATTATCACAAAATACCAAGGCAAGTAAAAAAGGTGGTGCGGTAGCCAAAAATGCACGTAAAGAATTGGAAGCAAAAACCAGCAAATCAGTAATCACAGGCGATAATTTTCTGCCACCTGAAGAAGAAAAAAAGAAATTGAAATAATTGTTATTAACAAATGGTAGATGTCAGAAAGAAAATATAGCTAAATCAAAGATTTTGGAATCTGCTGTTGAAATAAGTTGATAACATCAATAATAATTAAAAACATGGTTTATCGAAATCAGTATACTATCGCGCACTTTTCACTTTCAGCTGAAATTCGGTCAATGATTCCTGTATACTTTTTGCTTGTTCCATCAGCTGTGGAGGATATTTGCCGGTATATAGCAGCTCGCTGCATTCCTCTAAAAGTTTTTCTGCTTTTGATAAATCACTCAAATTGATTGGGTTAGATGCAGATCGCTGATTCTTATTGAATGATTCTGCATAGCTGTTGTAAGCGCCAACAGCATTATTAAATTTATCTGAAATAAAGTTCAGTAATCGAACTGCATCATTGTATTGCGAAATATTCAGTGACTGCTGCAAAAAATTCATCCGTTGCACCACAGCTGTGTAATCATATTTTTGAGCTTGAAGTCTGTCAAGTTCAAGCTGGTTTTGTTTGGCAGGATCAGCCTCTAAAAATGATTTCAAACTGTCAGCATGATGTTTGAAATAGTGCTTTAAAGTTATGTTCATCTTTTTTGAAACGAAAGCTTCATGGGTATAAGGCGATGGTAGAAATTGCCACAAAGGATCATAAGGCATATGAGTTTGAATCATTTTCCCCGGATTAACTAACAGGAATTCAGGATTATATTCCTGAACAAAACGATTATTTATCATAGCTCCTGCACCAAAAGTTGGATCGGATAATAACCAATTTCCATTTACATAAGAAGCAATCCAAACATGAGGTGTTGGATCGATTTCACCTAAAATACGTGTATACCCGCTAACAAGTTGTGAAGGGATGTTCAGAAGCTCCGAAATACTGTCCATGAGTCCTGCATAACCTTCACAAACAGCCTTTTGAAGCCGAAAGGTTTTTTCTGTAATTGTTTGTTGCGACATCGAAAGCTCTGTCGTATTCGCCTGTTTTAAATCATAGCGAATATTATGAGTAATCCATTGATAAACAGCAGTTATACGTTGGTCATCTTTCGTATATTTTTTTTTGATTTCGTTGGCGAGTTCCTGAATTGAACCTGGTTTGAATCGGGTAATCACGTCAGGACTTTTCGTGTTGCTCTGACTAATAGCACCTTTATCAATTAAAAAAAGGAGAAGAATAAAGATGTAAGCTTTAAAATGATGCATTTTCATGACATACTTAACGAAAAAATTAAGAGAAAGTTTTAACTCATAAAAAATTATGATTTTCCTTGGCTTGATATTTTACAGCTTATGAACGAATCACCCCGCATAGATAAGCAATTAATTTTGTAATAGAATGCATATCAATCAAAGGCTGTTTTTGGTTTTTGGTTGTTTTTAGAAACCAGAAATCCAATGAAAGATCCAATGCTAATGCGACTTTTATAAAATACGGATGCTTTAAACTTATGTTTCAAAAGAGGATCGTTTCCAGTTTTATCCTAAAAAGCCTTTTCCATGCAAAATCAAGATTTTTATGAGCTACGCAGGTCTTGCACTTTTTAAACAATTTCTGAAGTTGCTTAATCTATGGTAAATTGTTCTAAATAAAACATTTACATATTGCAGGATGCCTCATTGTTAATTGTTATTAAAAATCTTCTCACTACCTGAACCCAACAGATACTGGCGTAACGAGGATTTTTTTACTTTTATCGGATAATAGATGATTCCATGAAAACCAAAATTGTTGCAACACTTGGTCCGGCTTCCGATGACCCTGAAGTTTTATCTGAAATGATTCAAGCTGGGGTGGATGTTTGTCGGCTTAACTTTTCGCACGGCTCACACGATTACCACAAAAAGGTAATCGAAACCATAAAAAAATGTGAGTCAAACACAGGATCTTCTGTTGCCATTCTTGCTGATCTTCAGGGACCTAAAATTCGTTTGGGTGATTTTGAAGAACCAAGTATCAACTTACTTCCTGGAGATATCATTACGTTTACAACACACATATGTAAAGGTACAAAAGAGCGGGTTTATATCAGCTATACTTCTTTCGCGAACGATGTAAAACCTGGCGAGACCATTTTGGTTGATGATGGGAAAATGGCTTTTAAAGTGTTGAAAGCAAATGGAGTAGATGAGGCAATTCTGGAAGCAGTGAATGGCGGTGTGCTCATGCCGCGCAAAGGTGTTAACCTGCCCGACACCTTGATTTCTTTACCTTCGCTTACCGAAAAAGATCTTGCTGATTTAAGTTTCATTCTCGACCAGGATGTGCATTGGATAGCATTGTCATTTGTTCGCTCAGCCAAAGATATTATTCAACTTAGGGAGATGATAAACAGTCATCCTTGTGAAAATAAACCTTTGATTGTTGCAAAGATCGAGAAACCTCAGGCAGTAAAAGATATAGATGCTATCATTGAAGCCACCGACGCTATTATGATTGCACGTGGCGATCTGGGTGTTGAAATGCCAATGCAAATGGTCCCGATGATTCAAAAGAAGATCATACGGAAATGCCAGCAAGCCGGCAAACCTGTGATTGTGGCTACTCAAATGATGGAAGCCATGATTGATAATATTAGACCCACCCGCGCAGAGGTAAGTGATGTAGCCAACTCAGTGCTTGATGGTGCCGATGCTTTGATGCTGAGTGGTGAAACATCTGTTGGAAAGTATCCTGTTGAAACAATTGCCATAATGCAACGCATTATAAGTCAAATAGAAGCCGACGACAGCATTTATTACACCCAGCGCGGTCATACCTTAGTGCAAGGTAAGCGCTTTGCTACTGATGCTGTTTTATACAATGCAATTGAATTGGCAAGTACTGCAAGTGCGGAGGCAATTGTTGTTGTGACGCACACGGGTTACTCTGCCTTCCGATTGGCAAGTCATCGGCCCAAAGCAGGTGTTTATGTTTTTTCGAACAATAATCATCTGCTCCATAAATTTAAGTTGGTTTGGGGTATTCATGGGTTTTATGATGCCGCAATTGACGATGCTGAAAATTTGATGCGACGCGTAAATACGCATTTACTGAATAATAATTTCATCTTTGAAGGTCAGTTTATTATAAATATTTTAAGTACTCCTGCCTGGAAAAAAGGCACCTCCAACACCGTCAGATTGGGTAGAGTAGGTGAACTAAGATAGTATTAGGCACGTGCTTGAGAACATAAATAAATGATTTGAAAAGCTATTGTTCTCCAACTTTGATTTGTCATGTGAACATAAGAATGAACCGCATTTTTCTTGCATTGGATTTTCATTTTCTGTTCTATCTTTAATATTGAAATTTAATTCGTTTTAGGTATTACGTTTCAGAATGACATATCAGTTTCCATGGACATCAAAAAGTTTATTTCTTATTTATTTTATTGATTTATTATCAACTACTTAGGATTGATAATTTGAGTTGTATATCAGCTTGTTTTAACTTTAAAAATCTTATCAAGTTGGATTTTTTATGACCGTTTTTTGTATCATAAGTCGCTAAAACGCCTTACATGAGTCTCATTTACGGTTTTGTTCAAAATGGTTAAAACATCAAAAAATGTTGCAATCAAAAATCATTTCAAACGTTTGCAAAAAAGAAAAATGACTACATTTGGGCATAAAATTATTCACTATGACGTACAACATTCTTCAACCCGTTACCGAGAACGGTATCGCTATTGTTACTATTTCCCGACCACAGGCATTAAATGCCCTGAATACAGCTTTTTTTGAGGAGATGAATCATTTGATTGCTTCTTTGGCAGCTGATAATTCCATAAGGGCAATGATCCTTACAGGGGCAGGAAAGGCCTTTGTTGCAGGTGCTGATATTGCCGAAATGGTTCATAAATCTGCAGAAGAAGGCAGTGATTTTGGTCGGCTTGGACAGCGCACTTTCGACGCTCTTGGAAATCTTCCTTTTCCGGTCATTGCCGCTATTAATGGTTTTGCCCTTGGGGGTGGTTTAGAACTGGCAATGGCCTGCGATTTTCGGATCGCATCCTCAAAAGCAAAGTTCGGGCAGCCAGAGGTTAACCTTGGATTGATAACAGGTTATGCGGGTTCACAACGATTACCACGATTGGTTGGACTTGCCGATGCTCTTTATCTGCTTACAACAGCTGAAATCATTGGGGCTGATGACGCTTTAAGGATTGGTTTGGTGCAAAAGGTGTGCGAACCTGAAATGCTAATGGAAGAAACGCTGCGTCTGGCTCGTCAGATTACTGCAAAAGGTCCGCAGGCAGTAAGAAAAATCAAAATGGTCACCCGTCAGGGACTTAACAGCAGTTTTGGTGAAGGTAGCGAGCTTGAAGCGGTGCATTTCGGCTCGCTATTCGGTCCCGGCTCTGAAGGTGAGGAAGGAATGAAGGCGTTTCTTGAGAAACGAACTCCACAATGGAATTAACTTTTAAAAATCATAATAAAATAGATATGAATTACGATGAAAGACTTCAGCAGGTAGCAGTGCTTGGTGCTGCTGGCAAAATGGGTAGTGGAATATTATTACTCACCGCAGTCGAAATGACTGATTTAAGCCTCAAACCTGAGAATAAGGGAAAAACATTTGTGCTCAATGCCATCGACCTTTCTGATGAAGGTCTGGCTGGTTTGGTTGACTATTTACATATTCAAATTCTCAAAATTGCTGAGAAAAAAACTATTTGGTTGCGTCAGATGTATGCCGATAGAGCTGATTTGATTGATAATAGCGACATTATAGATCAGTATGTCGAAGATGCAATGAGAATTGTAAGACCAACCACGGCGATGGAGACTTCCTACAGATCACATCTTGTTTTTGAGGCTGTGTCGGAAAATAAAGCTCTCAAAGTGAAGCTTTTGCAACAAATAGATTCAAATAACCCAAATAAGCCCTGGTTTTTTACCAATACTTCTTCAGTGCCAATTAACCTTATTGAATCTGAAGCCGGATTACAAGGAAGAGTCCTTGGATTTCACTTTTATAATCCTCCAGCAATACAGCGTTTGGTTGAACTAATTGTAACGAAAGAGACACTTCCTGAAACAAAGCAATTTGCGCTCGATTATGCCAAAGCTTTAAAGAAAGTTGTTGTCCCAAGCAATGACTTCGCCGGTTTTATAGGCAACGGACATTTCATGCGTGATGCTCTTTATGGCATTAACAAGGCACTGGAGCTTTCAAAGGAAACGACTTTTGCCGAGGCGGTTTATATTGTCAATAAAGTGAGCCAGGATTACCTCGTTCGACCCATGGGAATTTTTCAACTTATTGATTATGTTGGTGTTGATGTAGTTCAGTTTATAATGAACGTGATGAATCCTTTCTTAAAAGATGAGGATCTGCATAGTGATTTGTTGGATCAGATGATGACTTTGGGTGTTAAAGGAGGACAATTTCCCAGCGGGGCGCAAAAGAATGGTTTTCTGAAATACGAAAAAGGTGCTGTTGTTGCCGTTTATGATCCGTCAAAAGGTGATTACGTGGACACGGCTTCATTTTCAAGCAAATGTGATGCGTTTTTGGGTGCAATGCCTCAGGAGTTTAAACCCTGGAAATCTGCTGTTAGACTTAGCGACAAAGAAAACCATTTTACAGCATATTTTGTAGCGGTAGAAAACATGAATACTGCTGGCTCAAAGTTGGCAATGGATTACGGAAAAAATTCAGATGCCATTGGCCGGAAATTGGTTGCTGATGGAGTTGCAAACAGTGAAGCAGATGTAAATACAGTTATGCTGACAGGATTTTTCCACGCTTATGGTCCAATCAATTCTTATTTTAATTAACAGAATAACAATCTTTTGCAATGAGAAAAAGAATATTTATGACTGCAGGGGCCAACACCATTTCCATGGGAACAGGTCGGAAAGAGTTTAATCCAAGAAAAGAACGTGCTGGTTTAGAGGAATATATAAAAGAAGCTGGTCAGGCTGTTGTAGGACAAATCAATGATGCTGAAAATATTGATGAAATCTTTATTGGAAATTTCATGGCAGGTCGTTACAACAAGCAAGGGCATTTGGGTGGTTTTGCAGCAACTATTGACCCTAAGCTTGAATTTAAACCATCACTTAGCGTAGAAGGTGCTTGTGGATCAGGTGGGTTGTCGCTCGTTTCTGCAATACGTTCGGTACTTGCCGAAAGTGCAGATGTTACTTTGGCATTGGGTGTCGAGGTTCAAAACACTATGAAGGCTATTTACGGCGCTGATGTGCTGGCAAGTGCAGGCTGGTTTAAGAAGCGGAAACAAGGTCACGCCTATTTTTTTCCAGGCCAGTTTTCTGATCGTGCTGGAGTATATTACGAGAAATATGGTTTCGATTATGCCCGTAAAGGTCTTGGTCGCTGGTTTCGTAATGCTATTGAAAATGCCCGTCTCGATCCGACTGCCCAGGAATTTCATAATCAGGTAGCCGACCTTGATGGACTATATAATAACGCGCTTCCCAATGGTAAGTACTTTGTTGACCACTTGAATCTTTATGACTGTTCTAAAGTATCAGACGGAGCATCGGCTATTATTATTGCTTCTGAAGAAGGACTTGACAAATTGGGCATCGGCATGGAGGATGCTGTTGAGATTGTCAGCTATGCTCAGCTCACCCGAAATATCACTAATGATCCTCCCAACCCTTTGGAGATGACCACTATAAAGAAGACAGCAGCCAAAGCGCTTGAATTAGCTGGTATTTCCATTGACCAGGTTGGAACTGCTGAGGTACATGATTGTTTCAGTATTGCAGGAATTCTCGCTGTTGAAGCACTTGGCCTTGCAGAGCCTGGTAAAGGCGCAGCTTTTGTTGCAGAGGGTAATACTTCACGTGATGGAATCATCCCTATGAATACCACCGGCGGTCTTATCGGCTGGGGTCATCCTACTGGTGGAACCGGTGTGCATCAAGCTGTTACAATCTGGCAGCAGCTTACTGGAAAAGCCGGAAAAACTCAGATCAACCTGAACCCTGATCGTCCTTATGGCTTGAGTATTAACATGGGAGGCGACGATGTGACAGTGGTTGCTATCGTGTACAAAAAGGCATAGTAATTATTAATAAAAAAACCGGTCATCAAAAGAAATCTTTCCTTTGATGACCGGTTTTTGATTGTTAGAATTTACTAAAGAACGAACTTAATGCCTTGTGCGAATGGTAGTTCTGTACTGTAGTTAATGGTGTTGGTTTGACGGCGCATATATACTTTCCATGCATCTGAACCTGATTCACGTCCGCCACCTGTATCTTTTTCACCGCCAAAAGCACCGCCGATCTCAGCTCCTGAAGTTCCGATGTTTACATTGGCAATGCCACAATCCGAACCTTCATGTGAAAGGAAGCGTTCTGCTTCCAATAGATCAGTACTGAAAATTGCAGATGAAAGACCCTGAGGTACACCATTATGCAGTGCAACAGCCTCTTCTATAGTGCTGTATTTCATGAGGTAAAGAATTGGAGCAAAGGTTTCCTCCTGGACTATATGGTAATGGTTTTCGGCTTCGGCTAGTACCGGGACAACATAACATCCTGATTCATATCCTTTTCCTGATAAGACTTCCCCACCATAGATGATTTTTCCACCTTCTTTAAGGAGTTGTTCCTGGGCATAAACGAAGGCTTCAACCGATCCTTTATCAATGAGTGGACCGACAAGGGTGTTGGGATCCAACGGGCAACCTATGCGTATCTGCTTGTAAGCATTTGTCAATTTTTCTTTAAAAGCATCATAAACTGATTCGTGAATAATGAGTCGGCGAGTCGTAGTGCAGCGTTGTCCGGCAGTGCCGACTGCTCCAAAAACGGTTGCCATCAATGCCATATCAAGGTTTGCTTTATCAGAAATGACAATTGCGTTATTGCCACCTAATTCAAGTAAAGTGCGGCCAAGGCGTTCACCAACAATCCGGCCAACTCTGCGTCCAACGGCCACACTTCCTGTACATGAGATTAATGGTACACGTTTGTCAGCAAGAAAATTATCACCGATATGTTTCGAACTGCCAATAATCAAATTGGTAACTCCTTCAGGTACATTATTTTGCTTTAGTACACCAGCAATGATGTTGTGAATGGCAACAGCACAAAGCGGCACTTTTGAAGATGGTTTCCAAATGACCACATTTCCTGTAACAAGTGCTAACATTGCATTCCATGCCCAAACCGCTACAGGAAAATTAAAGGCAGTGATGACTCCAATCACTCCAAGTGGGTGATATTGGTCATACATCCTGTGCTTTACACGTTCGCTATGCATCGTTGAGCCATAAAGCTGTCGTGAAATACCAAGCGCAAAGTCGGCAATATCAATCATTTCCTGCACTTCGCCAAGACCTTCCTGATAAATCTTACCCATTTCGTAGCTTACAAGCCGCCCAAGATCTTCCTTATGACGGCGGAATTCATTTCCCATCTGACGGACGATCTCGCCACGCTGTGGTGCTGGAATCATACGCCAAACTTTAAATGCTTCCTGTGCATTTTCCATGATGGTTTCATAATCATCCCAAGTGCCTTGACGTACACTTGCTATGAGATTGCCATCACACGATGCTATGCTATGCAGTAATTCTCCGTTGGTTTCGATCCATTGACTTCCGGTACTTGCACCGTGATTGATTTCTTTGATACCAAGACGATCAAGAGCCGGTTTGATATCGCATGTTGGACAAATTGTTTTCATGATAGTTAATTAAGTAGTATTGGATTATTGATTTTGAGATTTTCAGGATAAGATTTGACAAATCGAATTCGTGAGGGTTTTAATGGAATAAGACCATTTTCCTCTAAAACTTTAAGACCATTATCTTCACTAAGCAGCCAGTTAAGAAAAAGGGTGGCATCTTTTTGATTTGGTGAATCATTTAACATTGTTATTCCATAGGTTATTGCCTCTGCCTGAAGAGTTGAAAAAGTCCCGGGTTCAGTGCCTCTGATATTTTCTGAAACATTTGAATACCAATTATTTAAATCAGGATTAGCTAAATTTAATGAATCACCTAATTCAATGAAGTCGAGGTGATGCTGAATGGCTACACTTTTGTATATGAAGATGTAATCGACGCTGTTGGTTTCCAATAAAGCTATCAGGTCGGTTTCTTTAGGACGCTGATAGTATTTGTTCTCTGCAAGTAGATCATTTTTCAGGCTGCTGTCATTGTACATTAGCGCAGTTAATTGCCAAATCATGCGGGTTCGGTAGCCGCAAGGGTCGGCATCGGGATCAGATGCACCTACCTTAACATGCTCATTGCGAAGAATTTCCCTCCAGTTATTCGATTGAATGCTATCAGCGAAATGTGATTTTTTGGTGTATGCAAGACCGATGCTATTGGTTACAAAATGGATGTTAAATGAGGCATGTTGTGGTATTAGCAGTTGATCAATAATTTGATAATCAGCTGAAGCCATTATATCAGCTTTTCTGTTAAGTTCTGTAATTTTTCGTGCAGAAGCAACTGAACCAGCAGCTTCTGTTATGATGGTTATCTCAGGAAACTGTTGGTTAAAGGTTTGAATAGCAGCTTTTATAGGATAACTCAGACTACCGGCATGAAATATAATAACTTGTCTTGTTTGCTTTTTTGGCTGACATGAAAAAAGTCCAGCCAGAAGAAATAAAACAAGGATTTTTCTGCCCATTTTATTGTTTGTTTACCCGTTGAACAAATTCTTCGAAAGCTTTCTCAACACTTTCATCAAAGCGCTGTTGCAGAGCCTGATATGCTTCCAGCAATTTTATGGCAGCTGGCGTCACAGTTGAATTACCGCCATCTTTCCCGCCCCGGTGTTTTTCGAGCAAGGAATATCCCAAAATTTCCTCCGCATCGGTGATTATCCCCCATGCTTTCCGATAACTCATGTCAGCAGCGTCAGCAGCAGCTTTCAATGTGCCTGAATTACGAATATTTTCAAGCAGACTAAAAGCCTCAGGCTGAATCTGGCCATTGCCTGTAAGACCTGATAACCATATTTTATAGTTAAGAAAAACGTCGGTGCGTGTCGGACGCGGCGGAGTATCCATAAAGCTATTTTTGGCAAAAGTAATAATTCTTGCGATATGCATATATTTGCATAACGTATTTTAATCAAAGCGCTTCTTTCATTCGAAAAAACTGATGTCTTAAATCGGTTTAGTGAATTCCTTTTCGTAAGTTTGCCTCAAACATAAAAATCTTTGAGAAATGATTAACAGACTGGTAATGTTGTTGTTAATCCTACCTTTGACCCTCATAGGACAGGAAAAACGTGAATGGGAAAATCAGGCAGTCAATGCTATAAATAAACAAAAGGCAAGAGCTTCATGGGTTCCATATGCCAGTGCTGAACAAGCCTTAAGTGGAGATAAATCTTTATCACCTTATTATTTTTCCCTGAATGGTTTATGGAAGTTTAATTGGGTTAAGCATCCCGATTTACGCCCAGTTGGTTTTTATAAACAAGGTTTTGATGTAACGTATTGGGATCAGATTCAAGTTCCTTCGGCATGGCAAATGAAAGGATATGGTATACCTATTTATACCAACGTGCCCTATCCGCATCCAACAAATCCTCCATTTATACTTGATAGCGTTCCTCAGAATTTCACTGCCCGCAAGTTTCCCAACCCGGTGGGGTCATATGTGAAGAAATTTAATCTTCCTTCAAGTTGGAAGGAAAATCAGATTTTCCTTCAGTTTGAAGGGGTCGAAAGTGCTGTTTATGTTTGGGTTAACGGCAATTTTGTTGGTTATAGTGAAGATAGTCGTCTTCCGGCAGGATTTGATGTAACTGATTTTGTAGCTGAAGGAGAAAATACCATTGCTGCTGAAGTGTACCAATGGAGCGACGGTAGTTATATGGAAGATCAGGATTTTTGGAGAATGAGTGGAATCTATCGCGATGTTTACCTTTATACAACGCCCAAAGTCGAACTGTATGATTATTGGATCAAAACAAAGCTAAATGAAGATTTTTCGTCAGCCGAAATCGAAATTGAAGCTGTATTCAGGAATCATGGCGTCAAAGTGAATCATCAGCTGGAGATTTATATCAAGGAAGATAATGAAACCTCTTTTCCTGAAAGTCCAATTATTGTTTATCCTCTTCGAAGCGTCGACAAGAATGGAAAGGCTGTTATCTTAAAGTCTTTTATTCAGCAGCCAAAACTATGGTCGGCAGAGCAACCTAATTTGTATAACGTACTTTTTGTTTTGAAAGATGCTGACGGAAAAATACTTAAGGTTCAACATAGCAAAACGGGATTTCGAAAGGTAGAAATTCGTGACCAGCAGCTTTGGGTTAATGGCAGTAGTATCAAAATAAAAGGAGTTAACCGCCATGAAATTGATCCTGTCAATGGAAGGGTAGTCAGCCGAAAATCAATGGTTCGTGATATCGAATTGATGAAACAGCACAATATCAACACTGTACGCACCTCTCATTATCCTAACGATCCCATGTGGTATGAATTGTGCGATATATATGGTCTTTATGTGATTGACGAAGCCAATGTTGAGTCCCATGGCATGGGTTATGGCGAGAAGTCGCTGGGTCATGTTTTGAGTTGGCAGGAGACTCATGTGTCGCGTATTATGAATATGGTTGAACGCGACAAAAACCATCCTTGCGTCATTATGTGGTCCTTAGGAAATGAAGCCGGTCCGGGAATTAATTTCATTGCTGCCTCTAAGGCTGTAAAGGCTCGCGATCCTGAACGACCAATTCATTATGAGCGCTTTAGTGAAGTCGCAGATGTTGAGTCCGTTATGTATCCCGATGTTCCTTGGCTCATTGATCAGGGTAAAAAAACTGATCCAAAACCCTTTTTTATGTGTGAATACGCCCATGCTATGGGTAACGCAGTTGGTAATTTGCAGGAATATATCGACGCTGTTTATGCCTCCAAACGTCTGATTGGAGGTTGTATCTGGGATTGGGTAGATCAAACCTTGTACAAAGAGATCCCGGGTAGAAAGGGAGAATATTTCCTTGCTTATGGTGGTGATTTCGGTGATCGGCCAACGGATTGGAATTTTTGTTCTAACGGACTTACAACAGGTGACCGTCGCATCACCCCAAAATTGGAAGAGGTAAAAAAAGTTTATCAAAACGTTGAATTCCATCCCGTTGATCTGCTAAAAGGTGTAATCCGAATCGAGAATCGTTTCAATTTCATTTCATTGGGAAATTTCGATGCTTTTTGGGAGTTGAGCGAGAACGGCGCGGTAGTTGAAACTGGATTGCTTCCTGCATTCACCCTTGCTCCTGACAGCAGAAAAGAAGTTGTCATTCCTTTTAAAAAACCAGTATTAAATGCTGGTGCGGAATATTTTTTATTAGTAGGTTTCAAACTTAAAAAAGATGAATTATGGGCAAAATCAGGGCATGTAGTTGCCTGGGAACAGTTCAGAATTCCATATCAGGTAGCTGATAAACAACAATTTGCAATGACATGGCAGCATCAGATTAACATGGTTGAAACAAAAAGCGAGATTCATGTTTCGTCTAATGTGTTTAATCTGACCTTTAGCAAAAAAGCCGGTACGATAGCGAATTGGTCGGTTGGTGATGTAGATTTGATTAAGACATGCAAGGAAGCAATTGAAGGCATTAAGCCAGAAACACGACTGGTTTCATGGAATACCGAAACAACAAAACGTATCGCAGGTCCTCGTGTAAATGTGTTCAGAGCTCCAGTTGATAATGATTATATTTTCGGAAGTGGACCAGGACCTATTTGGCAGGATATGCAGCTTTATAACCTTCAGGATGAAGTAGTTGAACTTAACGCAATACAATTGGATGAATACTCGGTTGCAGTAGATGTGAAATTGGTTTCAAAAGCTAAAGCTGGTTTTGAAGTCAGATCTGAAGTTCAGTACATCATAAAAGGTAACGGTGAGATTGACGTGAATGTTTCTTTCCATCCCCAGAATGTTGAATGGCAGTTGGCGAAGTTGGGGATGATTATGGAAATGCCGGCAGACTTTGAAACGGTAGAATGGTTTGGTGCTGGTCCTCATGAGAATTATGTCGACCGGAAGTCGTCGGCAGCAATAGGTGCATATTCGAAAAGTGTGGATGACATGACCGAGCATTATGTAAGACCACAGGATATGGGAAACCGAAGTGATACACGGTGGTTTGTTGTTTCAAATCATACCGGACAGGGTTTAAGGTTTGAAGCTGATAGTTTGCTAAATTTCAGCACGTTACATCATCTTCCTTATGACCTCGATAAAGCAAACCATCTCTATGAACTTGTTCGCCGGCCAGAAACAATCTTAACTATCGATGCTGCTCATAATGGTTTAGGAGGTGGAAGTTGCGGTCCGGGACCAATGGATGAATACTTGTTAAGAAGTGTTCCGATGTCGTTTTCATTCACAATGAAAGCTGTTGGTTTCTGATTGGGAATACTATTCTGTCAGTCTTTTGCAATCATTTTGACAACTTTTAGTATCATTAGGGACTAAGTTTTCGTAAACAAGTTCAGTTTTAATTGCATGAAAGGGATTATTTAGAGACGTTTCTAAATAGTTTAATTGCATTTGGCCTTATTTTTGCAGCTTTATTGCTTTAATCTTTCAGAAAATGAGATCATATATCGTTATTATTACTTTCGTTTTGTTGTCGTTGGTCGGTTGCAACACAAAGACAGAGAAGGAAACGCCTGCCCAAGGCCAGTTATCCATCGCCATTGATCACACTGTGTTTGGAAATATACTTGTGACTGATCAGTTTGTGTATAAAAATGAGGCTGGAAACAACTATATGATTTCTGAAATTCAGTGGTTCATTTCTGATATTCAACTGCATAAAAGCGATGGAACAACCTTTCTAATAGAACCTGAAGATGGCATTTATTATATCGATACAGATATACCTTTCAGCCTAAAAATTAATCCGGCAACGAAAATCCCTGAAGGTAATTACACTGGATTATCATTTACTTTTGGAATTAATGAAGCAAAAAACAAATCTTTACGTTTTGTCAATCCACCCGAATCATTCATGTTTTGGCCTGATTATCTCGGTGGTGGATATCATTACATGAAACTTAATGGCAAATGGATAAACCCCTCGGAGGTCGCTGAGCCGTTCAATTTCCATATAGGCATCGGACAAATTTATGACAGCACGGCCTTAAAAGCCAGTTATGTTGATATGGAAGCTTGTTGTCCTTCAAGTCATTGCGAGGGTTATAAACCACCAAGAAAAACCATGCCTGTTATTGGTTTTATCCAAAACTATTTCGATGTAAAATTCGATCAGGACATTACCATCTACAAAGAAAAAACTTCGGAGGTGACCCTGGTGATGAAGATTGAAAAATGGTTTAACGGAGCCCATATATACGATCACAACAAATGGGGGGGAAGTATCATGCAGCAGCAACCCGCAATGCAACAAGCATGCAACAACGGCAGGAATGTTTTTGAACTGAAACAGCAGGGACAGTGATAAAACCAGTCTTTCTATTGAAGATTTTTGTTGTAGTATTGATGTTTTCGGTTTTCTCATGTCAACCAAAAACAGAAACACCAGTTTATGAACCAACACTTTATGATCTGCCTATTCCTTTTGGCTTTCCTACCCAACTGAATATTCCTGCTGACAATCCACTCACTGAAGAAGGTATTCTTTTGGGTCGTTACCTCTTTTATGACGGTCGATTAAGTGGTCGTCAACATTCAGATTCGCTGATGAGTTGTGCCACCTGTCATATACAGGCCAATAATTTTGAAGCAGGTATCGATCATCCTGTGTTTGAAGGTGGCTTTGTTCACGGACTGAATGGACAGCAAACGCACCATGTGATGCTCCCTTTGGTAAATTTGGTATGGAATCACAGCGGATATGGGTGGAATGGATTTTTGTATCCGGAAAATGAAAATCCAGCTATGCGTAACATTGAAGATTTTGTACGCCTGGCAGTACTTGCTGAAGACGAAATAAACGGAGACACATCACAGGTAAAAACAGTTTTTCAGGGATTGAAAGGGTATCCTGAATTGTTTTATAAAGCATTTGGTAGTGAGGTTGTTACCTTCAAAAATATTGAAAGGGCAATAGCGCAGTTTGTTCGGACTCTTGTTTCAGCAGACGCTCCTTTTGATCGTTTTTTGAGAGGTGAGCAACAATTAACTTCTTCAGAACTGAATGGTTATGTGTTGTTTACAACAGAAGAAGGTGCAGATTGTTTTCATTGCCATGGAGGTGGCGGAAACCCGTTGTTTACAACGCATTTGTTTTATAACAATGGTAAAGATACTGTTTTTACAGATGCGATGGATCGTTTTGTAGTTAGTGGTAATGCCATGGACAAAGGAGCTTATAAAGCTCCAAGCCTTCGAAATGTTTCATTAAATGGCCCTTTTATGCACGATGGACGTTTCGCAACATTAGATGAAGTAATTGATTTTTACTCCCATTACGTTGTTCAATCAAATGAAATCAACCCGCTGATGCATCACGTATTACGTGGTGGGGTACAGCTGACGCCTTCACAAAAAACCGACCTGAAGGCTTTTATTCAAACACTTCACGATGCCGGTTTTTTGACTAATCCGGCTTTTGCACGACCAGAGAAATTGCCGGATGAAGAGTAGTATTTTCACTCAGTAAAAACTTATATCTGCTCCTGAGCAAGATATTTTCAGAAAACCAACGCCAACCAGGTAAGCTGATCAGTTATGAACTTCGTTCAGATGCTCATGTTTGCTTTTGCGTTTCTCAGATGCACAATTACAAACCATACAGAGGGTAAAGCTGAGAGCCGCCAAACTCATTAAAAACATGGCTACAATACACACATTGATATTTAATATCAACCAGCCGGCAACCATTGTCAGGATGCTTAATAAAAATGATCCTAATCCGATTTTTGAGAAATATGTTCCAAATTTGCACATGACATTATAATTTGAAACAAATGTACGTTCGAATGGGAGCTTATCAATCGATGAAAATGTGATCTAAATCACACTTTTTAAGTGATTTAAATCACGAAACTGATTATCTTTGTTGCATCAGTCATAATAATCGAAATGAGGCAATTGGAAAAGACAAATTGTGAAACCTGTCGTTTCAAATCATGTGCTGTTGAAGTGCTTGATGGAGATGAACTCATGATTCTTCAAACAAATTGTTCGGGCTCTGTCTTTCAGCGCAATGAGGCCATATTTTGCGAAGGGACTCCACATGCCAGCGTTTCCTATGTAAAGTCGGGGCTTATAAAAATTCACAAGAACGGACCTTCAAAGGATCAAATTCTGAAAATCATCAAGCCGCCCCAATATATTGGTATTCCAACGGTTTTGGGGAACAAAGTCAACCAATATACGGCAACAGCTCTTGAAACCTCCCACATTTGTTTTATTGCAACAGATATCTTTCGAAAATTGATACTTTTAAATGGAAAATTTGCAAATGAAATCATCAATAACCTTTGCCAGGACGAACTCTCCTTTTTTGACCGGACAATCAATCAGTCACAAAAGCAGATTCATGGCAGAGTTGCTGATGCTTTGCTGTTTCTTTCAAATGAATTATACGGAAGTGATAGCTTTCAGATGCCTTTGAGTGGAAATGACTTTGGTGATTTTGTACATGCAAGGCGTGAAAGTGTGGCACGCTCACTCGCGAAGTTTAAAAATGACGGACTAATTTCTGTTAAAGGGAAAACTTACTTCCTTTTAAACAAAGTGATGCTGGAGAGAATAAGTAAAAGCGGTTAAATTATTGAATAACAATAGATTACAACTTATGTTTATTATTCACCTAATAATTCTTCATAACCTATGAAAGATGATTTACACAAAGGGGCACATCAAAGTGCAGTTTATGGCCTTGGACTTATTGGAGCAGCGGTATATTTTATTTCTACTGCAACAGGTTTTTGGGGCGGTGTTGTTGGATTTCTTAAAGCGCTGGTTTGGCCGGCATTTCTTGTCTTTGAACTCTTTAAATCCTTAGCAGGATAAAGGACAGCTGTTTTTCTTTCCTAAATTTTAATTCACTCTTTTGAACGTAGGAGTTTTTATTATACGTGATGCCTGATTTGAAAATCATCACTCCATTTCGATGATTCCCATGTCCTGCATCAGCCATGTAGCATTGCGATTGACAGCAACGCCGGGACGGATTTTGTAATCGAAGATTAACTGTCCATCAATAATATGACTTTCAAAACAATGATTTGTAACCCGGTTGTTCAATTCGTGTTCCAGTTTACTCAGTTTAAGGTCATGGGTAGCCATCACCACAAGGCTGTTACTTTTAGAAAGTCTTCTGATCAGGGCTTCCGATCCGCTGTATTTATCATCCGAATTTGTGCCTCTGAGCACCTCATCAAGTAATATGAGGCAGGGTAACGGTTTAGAAGCCGCGTCCAGAATGAACTTCAACTGCAATAATTCATTCATAAAAAGCGAGGTGTTTTCATGCAACGAATCGGTCTGCCGAAGCGAACTAAGTACTGGCATTGGTTTCCATATGAATGAGTTAGCACAAACTACTGCCCCTGTCTGAGCGAGGATTACATTCAGGCCGAGGGTACGCAGCCAGGTGCTCTTTCCCGACATATTGCTGCCCGTTACAAGCACAATCCGGGGATCGATCTGAAGGTTAATGTCGTTATTGATACGTTTTTTATGTTGTATCAAAGGATGGCCAAGACTGTTGGCTTGAATTTTGACCTCCTCTGAAATTTCGGGCGTACAGAAGTCAGGGTGATTGTGCCGGAACACAGCAAGACTAATCAGCATTTCGAGGCGGCCGGTCGTCATAAGCCATTCCTCCATCTGAGTGAAATAGCGGCTCTTCCAGTTTTCGTAGCGTAGCGCCAGCTGCAGGTCGTAAGCAAATAGTGCATTTCCAGCAACATAGAGCAAAATATTGGCGCGGCGGTCGAACCATTCTGCTATTTTTCCCAGCTCCTTTAATGCTTCTATGGCTTCGTTGGCCTGACCTTCCATTTGCTGTAAAATTGAAGAATGGTTGTTTCTTTTTCGCAGCAGCCTGAGGGCTTCGCTGTATGCTTTGATGGAATGTCCGATTCCTGAAGTTTCTTCCGCCAGCAGCATCATTTTTCTGTTTTGTGCAAATGCAGCCAGCAGCGAAAAGGTGCTGAAAATTACAAACAAGGATGAGACACCAGTAAAAATAACCACAAGTAAGGCTAGCAATGTGGTTGCGGGCAAAAGCCATGCGGCTATTTTGTATGCCTTGTTGGCAAAAAGGAGCAAGAACTCTTTGGAACTTCGGGGTTCCTGATGGTCACGCTCAGCATAAGCCTGCACGAAAAGGCGCTGTATCTCCTGATTAAACGGCATGTCAACCGATAGTTCAGCGACAGCTTCCTGAAGCATAAGTATGCGCTGTTTTTCCCTTGCACCGGTTATTAAGGCTTCCGCCAGTAAATCCTGGCCAAAACTTGTTGTACATCGGTTGAGGTGGTGAAAAAGGGAGTGCTTACCAAAAAGATCAAGGTCGTCGGCAAAGGGAAGTCGTTGTGCAAAGACTTGACCATCAGAATAGAAATTGCCGATACCATGAATACAATCGAGCTCGTTTTGCAGAATACTCATAAGAGTAGTGTTTGAGTCGCGCCGGCGATACAATCGTTGGTGGACGACTATCAAAAAAATAAGGGCAACAAATGCACCAACCGACAGAAAAAGGAAGAGAAGATATTCGCGTAAAGCAAATAGTGTAATGAAACCAAGCAGCAGGATAAAACTCGTCAGCCGAAGCCATGAAAACAGGCTGATTCTATGGTTAAGGTGATGCAGTGTTGCTGTTTGTTTCACGATTTGCTCCTGATACCAGGATAAAAGTTCGGCTTCGGTGCGAAAGCTTGACATACGAATTTTTTTACAAAAATAAGAAGAAAGGACAGAGACCAAAGGTTAAAGTGTGTGAAGAAAGAATGGAAATTTGTATGTTATAACAATAGAGCTTTTTTTACTGGCATTGTTGAAAAAATGTAAAATGCTCCCAACGCTTTCCCTCCTTTTGGCTGAATTATTTTCTTTTAGAAGACTAATCTAATCAACACCTAAACAACTATAAAAAAGGAAAATCCAACTTGGGCAAAGTAAGCGATTAAACTCAATCATCTTTACTGAAGATTTTTTTCAAGCTCATAAAACAAACTTAAACAATGAGTGTTATTAAAAGAAAAAGATGAAAAAGTCGGTTAGAAATTTTGTGCTCTTACTTCTTATTTTTATTTCGTTAGCTTCATGTGGTGATTTAAAACGGGAAGTTGAAGATAATCTCAATGAACTGAAGAAAAGAACTGAGTCACTGGATTCGCTCGTTAATAAAGAAGTAAATAAGGTGCTTGCACTTGATTCGCTCATTAACCTGGAAAGTGATAAAGTAAAGAAATTGGATTCGTTAATCAACAAGTCCTCTTCGAAACTTGATTCCATTTCGAATGAGAAGATAAAATCTCTGGAAAAATTGTTAAATTAACTAGCAAAGGAGTAAATTATGAAATGTCCAAATTGTAATGTAAATCTGGTTATGACCGACCGTAGCGGCATCGAAATTGACTACTGTCCTGACTGTCGTGGAGTTTGGCTTGACCGCGGTGAACTCGATAAAATTATTGAGCGTTCTGCTCCTGCTCCAAGAGTCAATCAAACAGATCGTTATATCGAAAAACGCGACTATCCTTCGGATCGGGAATATCATTATAAAAAGAAAAAAGGCCTTTTAGGTGAATTGTTTGATTTTTAAACGATTTATTGATCCCTGTCTCCCTTTTGATGAAAGATTGATTCTTCCGGAGCCTGCATAATTTGTACATCTGAAGTTTTTGATGTAAACCTATTCTCAAACTTTCTTAGCCGTCTTCTGTGAATCATCACCAGTGAAATTTCTTTTTGATGCATATATTCTTAGTTGGATTTTGGTTTCAGTAAAAATTGCTACTAAACGAAAGATCACATTCTCAGATATGTATACACATTCTACTTACTTCATAATTTCTCATTGATTTCAAACCTCAATGATCTGATAAAAATTTGAATTGCGCAGTTGAGTACGTTTAAAAAGCGTTTAAATTTGATGTGCCAATTTGCCCTGTCATACAATGCATTTGTATGTTGTTTTTCAGGCAAAACTCTTTCGTTTACTAAAAATTAATAGTTCAATTTTTGTATAATTGGAGTAAGGTTCATAAGGTGTTGATTATCTGGTGTTACCTAAAAAATGACAATTCGCTGGAAATAGAAATTTAGGTATTTTCCTATAAAGTCAGAAATATGAGAACAAAAAACAAATTCAGGGAGATTTCATTTGTCACTTTAGTGTTGATCTCGACTCTCAGCTTTAGCTGTAAAAAAGATGACACTCCCAACACAGACTACGCGGCAATAGATTATTCATTAGTCTCACACTGGTTATCAATACCTGCAGCGGTCATGCCTGTTGATGTTTTTTATATTTATCCAACTTGCTGGCAAAAGATTGACTCAACTGAGCCAAATATTTGTAACATCGATAATGCTTCCATGCTGGCAGGAGCGCTACCTGCATTTGAACGTCAGGCAACAGCATTCGAAACTTTTGCAAATGTTTATGCACCTTATTACCGTCAGGCAGATGCTGGCTATGCATTGGAATTACCTGAAGAAGAGCGGGAGAAGTTTATAGGTGGTATCCCTGCTACAGACGCCATTTCTGCTTTCGACTATTATATTCAACACTACAATAATGGTCGTCCCTATATTTTAGCTGGACATTCACAGGGGTCGAATGTTATGATCCATTTACTATCAGGATATATGAAAGACAATCCGGATGTTTATGAGCGAATGGTAGCTGCCTACGCCATCGGATATCCGGTAACTTCAACGTATCTTGACAGTAATCCACATTTGAAATTTGCAGAGGGGCCTGATGACACGGGCGTTATAATCTCATTTAATACACAGGCTCCCAGCGTTACTCCTCCACATAATCCGGTGGTTGGATACAATAAAGGTCTTGTTATCAACCCAATAACATGGAGAAGAACCGAAGATGAAGCGTCAACTGATGATGGTTTGGGTTCTTTAATGCCCGACCCGGTTACATTGAAGTTTCAGCCAGTTCCCCAATATGCCGATGCAAGAGTTGACCTGAACCAAGGTGTGCTGGTTTGTGCTTCAGCCGATTCAAACGATCTCTACAAATTCACCATGCCTTTTGGTATGGGAGTTTATCATAGCTTCGATTACCCTTTTTACTATTACAATATTCGGGAAAATGCCCAAAACCGTGCGAACATTTTTCTGAGTAAGTAAAAAGTTATACCCATTTCAAATGTATGAACCTTATTTGAAATTTAAGACCTGACTATCGGTTTCACTCCTCAGCAACAATGCTGATTTCCTGTCCCCGGAAAATTACCTTGTCACCGGCAAAAAGCTTTTTTCGCTTTTGAAACTCTGTTTTGCCATTCACCATTACCTGTCCCGAAACAATGACTTGATTGGCGTCGCCACCACTTTCGGCCAAATTCAGGAGTTTCAAAAACTGGTTGAGCGGAATGTAATCGTGGCCACTGAGTTCGAATGTTGTCATAGGATTTTTATGCAAAATTACGCTTTTCCTTTTGTCAGGGCAGAGATTCATTTCGCAAAAGACAGTTTTTATGTGTAGTGAAGATTGAAATCACTTTTTTTTTTATAAAACACTTCATTCAGTTCAGGAATTATGTAACGATTTCAATCGCGACTTAGTGCAAAGTATTTATATCCAGTTATTTATATTCTTAATTTTGACTTTAAGTATAAAACTTAAGGGACAAATTTGTTAGGCTTTATTTTGATAGCATCATAAACAAAGTTTATACTTACTCACTAGTCAAAGAATTTGAGATAATTAAATGACTTGATTCCTAAACAATTGGTTACTTTTGGCAGGTAATTTTAAATTAAAACCAAGGTATTAACCAACGAATTCATTAGAATATGTATCAATGGTTGGATTTTATTATGCTGCGGCAAAAGTTAACGAACACACAGAAGAAAAATGAAAAATGTTACAATCGACAATTACCTTGATAACCATTTCATTAACCGTAGCAATTGGTTGCGAGCTGCTGTTTTGGGGGCAAACGACGGAATAATTTCTGTCTCAAGTCTTGCGATAGGTGTTGCTGCTGCAAGCTCAACACGTGAACCAATAGTTTTAGCTACCGTAGCAGGACTTGTTGCAGGTGCATTATCAATGGCTGCCGGTGAATATGTTTCTGTGAGTTCGCAAACTGACACAGAAAAGGCTGACATCGAGCGGGAGAAACAGGAACTCAAAGAGATGCCCGAAACTGAGTTGAATATTTTAGCCCAAATCTTTGAAAAAAGGGGGCTAAAAAAAGAAACAGCACAGCAAGTCGCCATGGAGCTGACGGAGAAGGATGCTTTGGGGGCTCACATCAGGGAAGAGTTAGGTATCACTGAGCTTAGTCAGGCGCACCCAATACAAGCCGCGATAGCATCAGGAGCCTCATTCACTGTGGGTGGTGTATTGCCGCTTTTGGTTATACTCTTTACACCTCTGAAGGGGATGGAATACTGGCTATATGCATTCACTATTATTTTTCTTATCGTTTTAGGAGCGGCCTCAGCAAAAACAGGTGGGTCAAGTGTAAAAAAAGCAATATTTAGAATTACGGTATGGGGTTCTATTGCAATGGGCTTATCGGCTTTGGTTGGATATATTTTTGGTGTGAGCGTATGATTATAGAGTTCATTTGAAATGAGCTTCCTGCAGTTACCTTAATAAGAACTGCTTTGCGTAACAATTAGTATTTCAGATAATTGATGGAGTTTGATAATTTTTTCAGAGAGGTTGATCGAAGTCTGCGATGGATGAAAACTTTAATAATCTGCAGAAGTTTAGATTGAAGATGGTTTAACAAGACAAAATTCTATAAATTGTAATTATGAAATTATGAGACAGCTGATTGGTGTTTTTTTGTTGATTGGGCTTTTTTATTCGTGTAAGGAGAAAACACATTTTCAGGAGAGAATTTTGTTAAAAAATGACACGGAATCAACCTTAAGGTTAACATTATTGCCAAAAGCTGAATATCTGAACGGTGATTTGTATGATTTTTCGGATATTGGTGGTGGTTATCGAAATACAATTTTTGAGATTGCACCTGGCAATGAGGAAGAGTTGTATATCGCACATGATTTGAAAGTTCAGCCAAATAGCCTGGTTGAGAAAGTTTTTATGGGAATTCAAATCAACACTACCAATGGAAATGAAATTGAACTAAGGTTTTCTGCGGATACAGTGACAGGATATGCTGAGAACATGTTTGACGAGAATTCAAACTGGCTTTATGTAATCCGGGAGTTTGATTTGCCCACTCAGTTTAAGGCTAACCCGGTAGAATCACATGATTACATTTTTGTGATCTCGCAAAGCAATTATTTGGACAAGTAAAAGTCCCCCAGCATGCTGACTTGATTTGCCATAACAATTGCTTCGGATAGGTTTTTATACGATTTTTGCCAATGCCTTGGATTGCAACTTAACCCGCGAATTTTGCAGGATCGAAAAAGCAAAAAGTAAAAAATGGAAAAGGAGATAGAATTAGTTTATCCTAAAAACCGTCAGGAATGGCGCGATTGGCTTCATGAAAACCATGATAAGAAACAATCAGTCTGGATTATTTATTACAAAAAGAAATCCAACATACCGACTGTGCTCTATAACGATGCAGTAGAAGAAGCTCTTTGCTTTGGCTGGATCGACAGCAAAGCTAAACCTTTGGACGAAGAAAAATTCATGCAGTTTTTCAGCAAGCGAAAAGTCAAAAGTGTTTGGTCGAGAATCAACAAGGAGAAGGTTGAACGACTAATTAACGAAGGCCTGATGACAAAAGCTGGCTTTGAAACAATAGAAAAGGCGAAGCAAAATGGGTCATGGACAATCTTGGACGAAGCAGAAGCACTCCTCATTCCCCAAGATCTGGAGGATGAGTTTCGGAAAAAACCAAACGCTAAAAACTATTTCTCAGAACTAAGCAGGTCCGACAAACGGAACATTTTACAGTGGCTTGTCCTTGCCAAACGTCCTGAGACCAGACAAAAACGAATTGCTGAAATAACTGAGCTTGCCGAACATAAACAGAAACCTAAACAATTCAGGTAATTACGGAAATACCATTCTACCACAGGTTTTTACATTAAGTACAAGAAAGCTGATTGGCAAAACCAGCCCGAACATCCGATAACTTTTCAAAACCGAAAGGATAGGAATTAAGCATAACATGTATCCGATAAATTTTGATTTTGTTAACATGCAACCAAACCACATCCGTTTATCTTTGACCAAAAAATGATATGGTCAGGATTGGTGCAAATATATTTTGTTTGATCGTTTTGAGTTTCAGTTGGCTTAGCGGTTGCGGCATCAGTAATCAGCCGCTATCCAAGGTGGAAGAATCCAAAATACCTTCTGAAAATGTAAATAGAATTTCCATTGTACAAAAGCTTAAACAAAACCCTCGTCTGCCAATTGAAAAGCAGATCGACCTTTATTACAACTTAAAAAAAGACAGCGCTGATGTTTATAGTTTTGGGAACGAAGATGAACTTACAATGTATGGCTACTCTTATCTTTGGGAGAATAAAGTGCTGGAAGCCATCGAGGTATTTAAATTGATTGTAGCAGAATTTCCAAACTCATCCAATGCCTACGACAGTCTGGCTGAGGCATACCTGCAAAATAATGACAAAGACCTTTCGTTGATCAACTACGAAAAATCACTGGCTCTTGATCCTGGGAATTTTAATGCAGAAGACCAGATTGATCGCATGAAATTTCCTGAAAAAGTAGCAGAAAAACCAGTTGAAAAGTTTTTTAGAACGTATAATGTAAACGAATACCGGGCCGACCTGGATCAGTTGGGAAACACCTTGTTAAAAGTACATCCGAATGCGCTCAAATTCATTTCAAAGGAGGATTTCTGGCAATCTATTGAAACAAAGAAAGCCTTGATTACCGAAAGCACTACTTACGCAGAGTTCGCCTGGCATTGCAGCGAAATAATTGCCAACGTACATTGTTCACATACCAATATGGGAAGCTTTGATTATGAAGCTGCTATGTTGCCACTTTCAGCACGATTCCCTCTGCAAACCCGATGGGTCAGCGACAAGTTGTTTGTGATTAATCCCTTTAATAATGACGATAAGGTGAAGGTAAAAGATGAGATTCTGAGTATTAATGGTTTAGCTGTGTCTGACATTATTCTTAACAGTTACAAACATATCCCTTCGCAGGGTTATATCCAAACCACTAAAAACCACTTCTTTAACACGTGGAACGCTGCCATGATTCCGTATGCACTTGGTTTTCCGGAAAGCTACCAAATAATCATAAAAGGAGTAGATCATCCCGTTTTACTGCATAAAGCTGCAACAATTGAAGAGCCTTTTTTTGATATGTCGCTCGATATTTCGGGCAAGAATTTGTCGCTCGAATTTCTGGATAATGATGAAACAGCTTTACTCACTGTAGCTTCATTCAATTACTACAGATGGAACGATTTCGAGGTCTTCAAAAGTTTCATCGACAGCAGCTTTAATGAGATCAATAAAAAGGGAGTGAAAAACCTTGTTATTGATGTCAGACTTAACAGGGGAGGCTCGCAATCGGCTAGTATTCATTTGCTTCAATATTTGGTTGACGAGCCTTTCACCTATTTTTCGAATGCGCAGTTTGCTGGGAAAAACGAAAAAATTGAAGGCGAAGAAGTTGTTTATCCTTTCGAAAACCGTTTTAAAGGGAAAAGCTATTTTATGATGGATGGAATAGGCAATTCGACAACAGGTCATTTTATGTCGATCGTCAAATATTTAAACGTTGGAACTATTGTAGGAGAAGAACTTGGCTCAAATCAATTCTGTTCTGCCGGAATGACAACACGCCGGTTGTCAAACACAAAGTTGATGTATTATGTGGCAAACAATACACATGAGTCGCTTGCTTTATCATTACCTGATGAAACCGGTATTTTACCTGATCATTATGTTACTCAAAGTATTGATGAATATTTAAATAAAACCGATGCAGTAAAAGTCTATACGATGAAGCTCATTAAAAAGTAGTAATAAGTCTGTAATTAATTCTATTTGTGACTTTGATCATGTTATCCCCATTTAAAAGATTAGTTATTTAAAAGTTACTAACCTGTTTTGTAAGCATAAGTATTATACCCTTCATATCACTATCTCACAAATCCTCCTTGTAAAAAAAATTAATATCTGGCATTTTCCATTCATTATGTTAGTGAAGCAGTATAAATTGTTACTTTTGTTAATATCTGAAAGGAATGAATACGTTGCAATTGGTATGGATGCTAACCCCAGGTTAGAAATTAAAACCTCGTGTGAAACTATTGCGGCTGCTGGGCATCCGCTCCCTACTGAACTTCAGTATTTCATACTTTTCAACTTTCAGGAGTTCTGAATAATTGACTGAATTGTACTTTAAAAATTCATGATCATGCACATTGAGCCATCGAAAACAAGTTTTAATTGCTTGAAAATTTTAACACTTTTCCTACTGATTTTTATTTTGGCAACTGAAAGCAAATCTCAATGGATAGTGCAGAATTCCGGTACTCTAAACACATTGAAATCGGTATTCTTTACGGATGATCAGAATGGTATTATTACAGGTGATCATGGCACGATTCTAAAAACGATTGATGGAGGAGCCATCTGGACAATGTTGGATGCAGGAACGACCAGTTCGTTAAACTCGGTATTTTTTGTCGATACCGATACAGGTTATATTGCCGGAGATAACGGGGTTATTCTGAAAACTTCTGACGGTGGCACTACCTGGGAATCGCAAAATTCAGGAACTAATAGCCATTTGAGATCTATTCGGTTCGCCGATAATAATACGGGTTATGTCTCAGGAATAAATGCAGTAATAGCAAAAACAACCAATGCAGGTATAAACTGGTCTTTATTTGCTGCTCCTGGAAATGGGCGATTATCTACAGTTGATACAAATACTGTTTACCTGGTTGGAGAAGGCTTGAGCGTTTTCAAAACAAACGATGGTGCTCAAAACTGGGACACAGTTTTGTGGAACAGTTCTTATGGAGCACTTAATGATGTTTGTTTTAACGGTCCGGCCAACGGCATCGTTGTTGGGGGAAGCTGGGCGCAAGGGTATTCATACTCTGTGGTTTATTACACTCAGGATGGAGGTTCCAATTGGCATACCTGGTTAAAGATTAACTCAGGCTGGCTTAACAGTGTAACTTATGCTGATACGTCAATTGCATATGCAGTGGGGTCAGATGGAATTGTTTTCCAAACATCAAACTCAGGCGAACAATGGGATAGGCAGGTCACAGGCACATCAAATGATTTGTTTTCCGTTCATTTCCCCACCAGTGAAACTGGTTATATTGCAGGTGAATCTGGAACTATCTTGAAAACAGTAAATGGAGGTGTTGGTATAGGCGAGGAGCTAAGTGATGAAAACCAAATGTTGATTTCACCGAATCCATCAAATAGCTATTTAACAATCATCTTGCCAATAAGCACGGATAAGGGAGTTTTGAAAATGTTTGATAACCATGGCAAGCTGGTAATGAGTGAAAATGTGCATTCACAAAAACATGAAATGGACGTAAGTTGCTTAAAAAAAGGTATTTATTGTGTAATAGTCGAGACAAGTGGAAAGAATTATTTTTCCAGGATGATAAAGGATTAGATGAAAAACCTGAGCTATTTCTAATTTAGTGCGAATTTTTGAAAGGCAACACTATTTGATTAAGTTTCGATCATAGTTTGACAGGATTTCGTTATATGAAAGAGTTGCTATGCTTTATACCTTATAGAAATATGGTTTACAAAGTTAGGAAATGACAAGTCAACAATATGAAGAGCAGACTTATCCTAACCCTGCATCAGACTGGATTGAAATTGAAAGCACATCGAATAAAAAATACACCTTGGTATTGTCCGACTTAGCAGGCAAAATCATAAACAATTATGATCTGGTTGGTTCACTGAGAATTGATATGACTGATTTGCATAGAGGAATTTATTTCCTGAAAATCACATGCGAAGATAGTTTATCAGAAATAAGGAAGATAATTAAGCACTAGCGAAAGTGGGTAAATACGAAAGAGGATCATCATTAATTCCTCAAACGATGATTTGCACTATTTTGGGGACTATTCTTTCATGAAGAAATAGATTATAAATGATATGCATAACGTATACATAATCTATACCTTTACTGCATGAAAACGAATTTTCATGGTTGTCAGATGGAAATACAATTTTTAAATATTGAGATATTTTTCTGTTGAAAATCAGGGTGATAGCATGCAACTGGACCAACATTTATCAACAGAATTGCGTGATGCGTTTTCATATTTGTAATAACAGTAAGCTAACATTTTGAAACGTTTATGAGTAGAATATCTTATTTAATAATACTTTGGTTTTTAGGTTTGCTTTCCTCTTTTTCGTTTGGACAAACCATTCGTGAAGAAAGATTTTTGATCGTTCTTGATGTTCAGGAGTATTATACAAACAGAAAGATGTCAGAAAAAGAAGCGCAAAATTTTATTGATTCCATAAATTTTGTAATCAACAAAATGCGATCACCTAATGTGTTATATGTTAAAAGCATTCATAAGGTATTGAATCTATCATTTTCCTCTCCTTTTGTATATGTTACTCATGATACATCTTCAATGCGATTCGATAAAAGGCTGCATATCATTAATGATAATATCTTTTCAAAGTATGATCCCAATACCTTTAATTTATTTGAAATCAACGACTTTCTTAAAAAAAATAATGCTAAAGATATTATCATTGTAGGTTTGTTGGCTGAACAATGTGTTTACAAATCACTCATTGGTGGTAAGAAGCTGGGCTATGAAATGTTTGTGATTAAGGAGGCTATACTTGGGAAATCAGAAAAAAGTAAAGAAAAAGCCATAGAAAAAATGAAAAAAGAGGGGGTTAAAATAATAGAAATGAATGCTTTAAGTTATGAATAAATGAGACATTCTCATTCTATGTCAGTAGGTTTAAGCAACAGAAAATTACAATAATGTAGTTTTAGTCATTCATTTAGGTTGTTGAATACATTTCCTGAACAAAAAGAAATATATCTTTGTTATAAACTAACTTACTAAAATAAAAACTCTGAAATCATGAAAAGAACTCTACTTTACACCTTTATCATCATGCTCTTCGGCATGGGCCTAAAAGCACAGATTAACCTGGTAGGTATGGGCAACAATTATCCAAATGGTAATCTTGATATCGTTAAATGGCAAGCGCTTGACCCTCAGTCGGTAACCACTTTCCCTACCATGCTTGAAGGCTATTATTTTGCTACATCAGCCTTCGATTCTTACAATAGCAACTATTACATTACCGGAATTTCCGAAGATAATACTGGGTTGTATTCGTTTAATACGCTTACAAATGTAGAGAATCTGGGAAGCGCTTCATTGTATTCAAATATATCTGAGTTTGATATGAGTACCGGAAAAATGTACAACCTCAAACTGGAGACTGACGATTACATAAGCGTCTATGCATACGATATCAACACCAATCAGGACAGCCTTTTAGGTATTATTTATGAGCCGGGCGTGAATGGAATTATAGTGGATGCCATCGGTTTTGATGCAAATAATGGCATTTTGTATTACGTGGGTTTTACGAATGATCCTGCCTTATGTTTGTATGCAATACCTGTGAGAGAAAATCAGTTCTCATTCACGAAAACGATTCTTAATACCACTGAGCCTTACAACAACATCACAAGTGTCAACTTCGACAATGTGAATGAAAAAATATATGCCCGTAACGCAACTTTTGACACAACATACACATATATTGGCAGTTATGTTGTTGAAATTGATAAAACAACCGGAGATGTTTTAAACAGGGGTGAATTGGTTGAGTTTCCTTATTTCGTAGGAGGTTCATCTTCTTTTGATCAAAATACAGGAACTTTTTTGCTTGTCGGGATCGACACTGCGAATATGGCTAAAATGATTGCTTTCAATACGTATGACAATACCTATGTTGCGGGCTTTGTTCCCGGAAATGTATCTGAAATAGTTTGCGACAATACCGTATTTGTAAAAAACAATTATATCCTTACAGGAGTAAGACAAGAGCCAGCCTTTACTTTCAATCTGTATCCCAACCCTGTTTCTGAAACTTTAACAATTGATTATGCAGCTATTGAAAAAGTTACGGTTCAGATCATCTCCACCGATGGAAAACAAGTTATTGTTCAGGACTTTACAGCTGGAAATAAGATTGAACTCAACCTCTCATCACTTGCTCCCGGAGCATATATGGTGAATCTGCTATCCGGAGGTAAAGCAGCATCTGAAAAGATTTTGGTGAAGCAATAACCGAATTCCACTTTTAAAAAAGTTGATTTGTTTTTTGTTGATTTGTTGATGCTGGCGCGTTATAAGCCAGTTCAATTTTTAGTGCTTACACCCTTTGAACGTTAAACTTCGAACTCTAAAAAAATCAACATTAACTTTTGGTTTTTAGCCGTTAACTTTTGACTATTGACATATAGAGGCTTTTTGAAACAAAGAAAGCTTTGGATGTTATATTGCGCGAGCCTTAACAGATTAAAAGACATTATTCCAAAGTCTTGCGCCAGCCCTAAACCCTAAACCGCTAAACCCCTCTAAACTTCTAAACCGTCTCTCAACAAATCAACAAATCAACAAATCAACAAATCAATGAATCAACCTCTTAAGCATCAAGCAACCTTGCATGCAGTTTATTCATCTATGAAACCAAACCATAAGTATGAACAAAACTGTATTTGTTTTAGCAATGATTTTGCTGCTAAAAGTTCTGACTTCATGTTGTGAATGCCTTGAGTCATCAATTTTTAGATACACTTTCAATTCCATCGAAACGGTTCACATCAACAATGCCGGTGAGAAGCCGATATTTGTAAATGATGGTACGATTTCAAAAGAGGCCTATGGTTTACTTATAAGATTGTCATTAAGTCAGATTGCTGCTGGTAGTAGATTATCAGGTTTTTCTTCGGCTAATGCGATGCGTTGTGATTGCCCTCCTGAGATGCAATACATTGCTCAAGACTCCCTTGCTGGAATAAGGATTTTCACCCTAAACGACTTTGATGCTGCACATTTAAGTGACAGTGACATAAGTGATTTCTTTTCGGTTAACTACGCTTCGATCAGCGATTACCTTGAAAATCCTGCAAAAGTTTATTACGATCCTGTTGCTCAGGACAGCATCATTATGTATCTGATGTACGCACCGGAGTTTAGCGGTGAACACCAGTTTAAAGTTGAAATCGCTATTTCTGACGGTTCAACACTTAGTGCTGTTAGTAGTCCTATAATACTCGAATAAATATGCGAACAGCCATATTTGTTCTTCTAATGCTTTTGTTCACTTGTAACGTGATTGGGCAAAACATGAAACCCATCAAGTGGGTTGTCCGGCCTTCTTTTGGCTATACTGTTCCGGTTTCAAAGCTCAGCAAAGGATATATCACTGACAATCTCGTGGGTTACGATAGTCCTGCCTACTATTGGCAATTTATTTCTTCTTCCTACTTTTTTAATGATTGGGGGATTGAGTTTTCGTTCCAGGCAAATCATAATGCCAGTCTGAATGACAGACATGCCAGGTTTTCAAAAGTTATTGAGGAAAAATATTCCGGCGACTATTATGCTTCAACGAGTTCAGGAGCTATGGATGACACGTTTAATTATAAGGGAGGTTCGATCGAAAAAGGAAGCCTTGGCCCGGTTTATAAAATAGAGCTAAAAAAACTGATATTTATAGCTCGCGCTTTGATAGGCGTAACATCATTTTATACGGAACATGCACAAACTGATTTGAAAAGAAAAGGTACGAACGAAAGATTACACCTTAGCTGGTCTACAGGTAAAGTCCCGAAAGATAATTTCACCTTCAACCCTTCATTTACAATTGGATACAGAATATTCGACAGGGTTGTAATCGACTTTGATCTGAATTACTGGATTTACACTATTGACTTTGATTACACCGAAACCACTACCAATTTATATACACATGAGGTTCAATATCAGAAATATAACTATTCTGATGTAATAAATGAACTCAGCTTTGGATTAGGATTTATGATTATCATAAAATAGTTTTTAAAAGAATCTTTGGATCGTTTTGAAGCTAAACATGTGCCTTATCCTGCACAAATGATTTTCATTCAAAAAATTGAAAAAGTAGCCAAAGCTCAGCTCAATCCTTCCTGGTATTATATAGTTTAACCGTCTCTTCAAATATCGGAGCATTGCCTTTCACCTTCCACCTGCTGCTGTAGTTTACAGTGATTGAAAGATTCAGGTCAGGAAAGTAAGTCGTTTGCGTACCCCAAAATCCTGTATGTGTCCAGGCGTCCAAGCCGCCAATCTGCGTTTTCCAGATGCCCATGCGGTAATCCATTGAAGGCGTTTCGGTATATGAAACCGGCTCAATCATCTGTTCAAGTGTACTGCGGCTTTTGAAAATTTCGTTGTTGAAAAGTGCCAGCATGAAATGGCTTAAATCGGCAGTGTTCGAAAGCAGTCCTCCACCGCCGAAATAGTCGAGTGAAGGATGAAAAAGATAGGTGTCTTCACCTTGATAGTACTGATGGATGCGCTTGCCGCTGAAGTCACCGTCAGGAGCTTCCATTGCAGTTGAATTTAAAGCAAGTTTTTCGAAATCAATCAGTTGTACGATCGCTTCACCCATTGATAATCCGGTTATTTTTTCAAGAATCTCGCCCAGCAGCACATATCCTGTGTCGGAATAACTGAAACGCTCGCCCGGTTTGCCCACTGGCTTGCTGTATTCGACAAGCGCTTCGATCTGCCCTTGTCGTGTCCATTTATAGCCTGATCTCAGTACGGCAACATCATAAGCAGCGGTATGGGAATGGTCGGCCATGCCTGAGTTATGCTGTAGCAAATGCCTGATGGTGATACTTTCAGGATCATAACCACCTTTTCGGAGCAGGTTTAGATGATCCTCGCAAAGGTAGTTCGTGATGGGGTCATCCAGGCCAAGTTTGGCTTCTTCCCAAAGCCGGAGGATGGCAACCGCTACAAACGTCTTGGTAACACTGGCAATACGGAAGGTTTGATCAGAATTCAGCAAGGTTTTTGTCTGTACATCATTATAGCCTGCCGACCATTGTGTGCCCGGAGAGCCATAATGTTCGATCCCCATCAAGATTCCGGGAATATCTTCATCAAGCTGTGCCTGAAGCAGTTGTTGAACAGCAGCGCCTTCAGGTTGCATAGTTTGGCCATAGACCTCATTCTGAAAAATAAAAGTAATCAGCGAAATGCCTGTAAGTAAACTTCTGAAGTACTTCATTTGATTTATTTTTCAGCGAAATTAATGAATTAGGTAGTTGATTCGTTGATCTGTTGAATTGTTGATTTGTTGAGGGCGAACGCAAGCCAAGGATCAATGAAATTAGCTACACCCAAAGTCAACAGATAAAGCTTTCATTATGAACGCGTCAGCATCAACAAATAAACAAAAAACAAATCAACTTTTTTTAAGCGGTTGATTATTTAAGGGTTCAATGTTTAAAGTCTAATATTCAAATCCTTGAATCTATGAATCCTCAAACCCGAAAGTTTTCGGATCGAATCCTCAAATCTTCAAATTTTCGAATTTGCTTATTCCCTATCTTCGCGGCATGATCAGCGATAGCTTAAAATGGAACGAACGTCATGGGGCAAAATATGGTTTTCATGAACCTGATGCCTACCTAAAGCAGCAACTGGAAAAACTTACTCCCGGAAAGGCGCTCGACCTTGCCTGTGGCCGTGGACGTAACGCTTTCCTGTTGGCTTCTCAACGCTTCGAAACACTTGCTGTTGACATTGCTGAGGTAGGGCTGCAACATCTCGAAGCTGCCGCACAAGAGCAAAATCTCCATATCAAAACATTGCTGCTCGACCTTGATGAACCTGAGGTATTGATGTCTTCAGCACCCTTCGATACCATTATATGCATCAATTTCAAACCCGGGAAAGCCTTGCTTCAACTTATTCCGGAATTGTTGAAAACAGGAGGGACCTTCCTTTGGACAAGCTTCAACGACGTTCAGGTAACTATCAACGCCTTTCCCATAGAAAAAGCACTGCATCCCAACGAGTTCGTTGATTATTTTCAGCAGCTGAGACTGGTTGAATACAAGCGATTTACGGATGATATCGGCCATAGGGACGCCTATCTATTTATAAAAGACATGCATTAGTATGAGTAAGGTTGCTGTGAATCTCAGGGTCAAAGGTCTTGTGCAAGGTGTTGGTTTCCGGCCTTTTGTTTACCGCATTGCATTGGTAGCAGGCATCAAAGGCTGGGTGAACAACGACAATCTTGGTGTCAGCATCGTTGCCGAAGGGAATGCGGATGCTGTCGCGCAATTCAAATCAGCTTTGGTAAACGAACTTCCAGCAGCCGCATATATTGCCGAAATTCAGGAAGAACGCGTTGAAATTCAGAACTTTGAATCATTCAACATTCTTCAAAGCAATAACCACTCTGATGAGGTGACAGAGGTAAGTCCGGATATAGCTGTTTGTGAAGACTGCCTCCGCGACATGCGAGCCCAGTCTCACCGTATCGCCTATCCTTTCATCAATTGCACCAATTGCGGACCTCGTTTCACAATTATCAGGGCGCTGCCTTACGATCGCCACCAAACCACGATGGATGTTTTTGAGATGTGTGATACCTGCCGTTCGGAATATGAGGCGGTGACCGACAGACGTTTTCATGCGCAACCAGTTGCGTGCAACCACTGTGGACCAACCTATCAGATTCATGGGCACGATGTGACTTCATCGGACATAGCAAAGGTTGTAAGTATCTGGCTGGATGAGGGAAAGATTATTGCTTTGAAAGGCCTCGGTGGTTTTCACCTGCTGTGCGATGCCACGAATAACGTTGCTGTAACCACCTTAAGGCAGCGAAAAAACAGGGAAGGAAAACCCATGGCTGTGATGATGCTTTCAACAGAAGCTGCTGAGCAGTATTTTTTTATGAGTGGGGAGGAGCGAAGCACTTTGACTTCGTGGAGACGTCCGATTGTTTTATTACGAAACAAACATTCACTGGCACAGAGTGTCAGCAATGGCATGAATACCACAGGTATTGTGTTGCCTTATATGCCTTTTCATTATCAACTGTTCGAAAATTTGAAAACTCCTGCCATTGTCCTTACCAGCGGCAATTTTTCTGACGAGCCTGTGGTGATCGACAATGCATTGGCAAAAAGTGATTTAGGTTCAATTGCTGATCATTTTGTCAGCTATAACCGCGCTATTCACAACCGTGCAGACGATTCAGTTGTGATGGTTGTAGCCGAAAAAGAGCGGATGATACGTCGCTCGCGCGCTTACGTACCGGCCTCGATTGCTATTCAAATTCCGACAGAGGGCATTTTTGCTGCCGGCGCTGAGCTCGTCAATACTTTTGCCATTGGCAAAGGCTCAACAGCCATCCTTAGTCAGCATATCGGCGATTTGAAAAATGCACCCACTTTTGAATTCTATCAGGAGTCGATAGGTCGTTTTTCATCCTTGTTTCGCTTCACACCTTCACTTGTGGCCTGCGACCTGCATCCCGATTATATGTCGTCCGCCTTTGCCGAAAAAATGAATATCCCGCTTGAATATGTACAACACCATCATGCCCATATAGCAGCGTGCATGGCCGAACACAAGCTCGACAGAAAAGTGATTGGCATTGCCTTCGACGGCACTGGCCTGGGCGATGATGGTACCATCTGGGGTGGAGAGTTTTTTGTGTGCGACCTTTCTGCCTATGAACGAAAATACTATTTCGATCCTGTGCCCCTGCCGGGAGGCGACAGGGTGACGGAAGAGCCTTGGCGTACTGCCGTTTCTTATCTTTATAAGTACCTGGGCCCAACTGTGTTCGATCAGGAGCTGGCTTTTCTGTATGACATTCCCAAAGAAAAGATACAGCTGTTGTTGCAGGCCATCGACAAGGGACTCAACTGTCCGCTGAGCTCAGGGGCAGGCCGGCTTTTTGATGCGGTGGCAGCCCTCACGGGTATCTGCACCCACAGCAGCTTTCATGCCGAAGCTCCCATGCGGCTCGAAGCTGCTATAGTGAAAGACTGCAAGTCGAAATACCTGTTTGATATCGAAGACAAAAGAATTACTTTCATGAAGCTTTTCTATCTCATCCTTAAAGACATGAGAAATGGGATTACTCAGGATGTTATTTCAGCCAAATTTCACAATACCATGCTGGCTGTGATGCTTACTGTGAGCAGAAAGCTAAAAGCGGAGACAGGAATTAACAGCGTAGTCCTTTCAGGTGGCAGTTTCCAAAACCGCTATCTGCTCGAAAACGCCTTGCACATGTTTCAGGAGCAGGGCTTCGAGGTGTATGCCCACGAGAAAGTTCCCTCCAACGACGGCGGCATCGCTTTAGGACAGATGGCGGTGGCTGCTAAACGCAGGGCTGAGAAGCAATCCAATTAGAGTGTTTGGCCAATTCTAAAAGCTTTAATTGAAATAATTACCAAACTCATAAGTAGGTGGATTTTCGTGAATTGTGTTAATTAAAACCAACTCATACTAAATTACATTTTTTGGATGAAGTTTTATTTATTAGGAAATGTTATTAATCAATTTGGATTGTTTCATTTTTCAATAGATCAAGGCTTGAATCTGCTCTCAATAGAGACTTTAAAAAATCAAGAGTTTGAATTCTACAAATGACTCAGACAATTTTAATGATCAGTTTACTTTTAAACCGAAAAGGTCTTAGCGCTTAACCCATACATCAATTTGCTGGCTTTCTATTACAGAAACACCTCAAGCTTAAAGACAAAAGATTATTATTTGTTGATATTCGTCTTTCACTTTGTTACCCAACCTAAAACAAATTGTACTTTTATGCCTTAAATCATACGATCGTTATGCATCAAAAATCGCTATTCTGGATTTGCATCCTGCTGATGACTCAGCTTCTTACAACAGGCTTATATGCTCAGATTACTGTAGAAGGAACACCCATTCAGCTGGAAAGAACCTTTTCTGATGATGCAGTAGTGGTGGGATGGGATAATCAAAAATATCAGTCACTTGATAAAAGAAGTACCGATCTTCCTTTGGTAGGTATCACGCAACAGGTTGATATTAATACTGTTGATAATGGATATTGGGTGTTGGATCAACTTTCTGGCGTTAAAATATGGGTAATGAATATCCAGATAAACGATGTGAAGGAATCCACCCTTTATTTTAAAACTTTTGAGCCTGGCGCAAACGGAAGGATGTTTATTCTTTCCGCTGACAATTCCAATATTAAAGGAGCTTATACGGAGGCAAGCCGAACCAAAGGCTTACCTTTTAGTATAGGGCCGCTCCCGGGAGGCAAACTTATCCTGCAGTTTGAAACATCCATTGATGCCTCTGACTATCAAATTCAACTGGATGAGATCGGATTGCTGAAATCGGCAAAGTCAGAAATGGGTTATGGTACCTCAGGAAACTGCGAGGTAAATGTAAACTGCGCCGAAGGTATTGATTGGCAGCGGCAGAAACGTGGTGTAGCACGGATCGTTGTTAAACAAGGCTCTGCATTGTATTATTGCAGCGGATCGCTTATCAATAATGCAAAAAAAGATGCTGCACCTTATTTCATAACCGCTAACCATTGTGGCGAATATGCATCAACCAACGATTATGCACAATGGATCTTTGCCTTCAACTACGAAACACCTGAATGTGTACGACCTATTATTGAACCTGTAAGTCAGACTATTACGGGTGCAACCCTTGTCTCGAAGGCTGTGGATGGTACCGAGAATGGATCAGATTTTAAGTTGCTCCGCCTTCTTCAGGATGTGCCTCAAACCTATAACCCTTATTTTAACGGATGGTCGAGGCAAAGCATCAGCTCTTCTTCGGGTGTTGGCATACATCATCCGGATGGTGATGTTAAAAAAATTTCCACCTATACCAATCCCACCGTTTCAAGCGATTACGGGATGAGTGGCACCAATCCCAACGGAAAATATTGGCGTATGCGCTGGTCGGCAACCGAAAATGGACATGGTGTTACTGAGGGAGGTTCTTCGGGCTCCCCATTGTTTGACGCTAGTGGCCGTATCATCGGCATGCTTACAGGAGGAAGCTCCAGCTGCAACGACCTTAACAGCCCTGACTACTACGGCAAGTTCAGCTATTCATGGGACTCAAATGGAACAGAGGCCTTCAATCAGCTTGCTCCATGGCTCGATCCTGATGATACAGGGATTGAGTTTCTGGGCGATCTGGGTTCAGATACACTTTATGTGAGCGCCGACTTCGAAACAAAACGTACGGAGTTGTCCATCAATCAGTTTATTGAGTTTGAAGACCTCTCTTCCGGAAAAATCTCAAGTTACGAATGGCACTTCGAAGGAGGAAAACCTGCCAGCAGTACCGACAAAGTTCCTAATCCCGTTTTATATGAATACTATGGTGATTTTGATGTTCAACTTGTTGTCTACAACGAAACAACATCCGATACCTTGCTGAGGGAGAACTATATAAGTGTGAAGCCATTCCTTTTTCCAAATCCAGGTCCCGGAAACTTCGAGCTGGCTTTTGGTGTTGATGTGTCGGAAGATGTTGAGATTAGCATCATGGATGCCTTTGGCAGGGAGGTTGCCTTTTATGCCACAGTCAACAATTCGCGTGTGAGTATCTCACTTCAAGAGCCCAACAGAGGCTTGTACATACTCCGCATCAACGACAAATTTGTCGAAAAGACACTTAAGCTGCAGATCGTACGCTGAAAAAGCGAAAATAAGACCGAAGAATTGTTTAGAGTTTAGAAGTTTAGGGTTTAGGCTTTCACGTTCATAATGAAAGCTTTAGCTGTTAGCTTTTGGCCGTTAGCCATTGACGTTGTGAGGTCTAGGCTTGCGCCAGCCCTAAACTTCTCAACCTCTCAACTTTCTAAACCAGCTCTAAATAAATCAACAAATCAACCCAGAACTCCTAAACTTCCTCAGAGGCTATTTCAACACGCGAATGGGTGTATTTTTCCCACTTTTCCAGAAGCTGCAGCATATCCTGAGGTAACGTTGAGTCAAAATGCATCATGACTCCGGTGATGGGATGAACAAACCCCAGCGACTTGGCATGAAGCGCATGGCGGGGCATGATTGCAAAACAATTTTCGATAAACTGTTTGTATTTGGTAAAGGTTGTCCCTTTGATGATTGAATCACCACCATACCAGGCATCGTTAAACAGTGGATGTCCGATATGACGGAAATGCGCCCTGATCTGATGGGTGCGTCCTGTCTCAAGTTTACACTCGACCAGGGTAACATAGCCATATCTACGCAATACCTTGTAATGTGTCACTGCTTCTTTACCATGAGAGCCATCGGGAAACACCCCCATGACTTTCCTGTCTTTTAAGCTACGCCCAATATGTCCTTCTATTCTGCCCTCGTCGGTTGGCGGATCACCCCAGGCAAGCGCCTGATACCTGCGCTCGATCGTATGCTCAAAAAACTGACGTGCTAAGACCGTCTGAGCCAGCTCGTTCTTTGCAACAATCATTAAACCGGTGGTGTCTTTGTCAATTCTGTGAACAAGGTATCCAAAGTCGTTTTCAACTTCTTTCTTCCCGCTTTTTGCAAAATGATTTGCCAGTGCATTGAGTAATGTCCCTGAATAATTTCCGTGACCCGGATGAACCACGAGGCTGTGTTGTTTATTCAAGACCAGCAAATCTGCATCTTCATAAACTATTTCCAATGGGATATCTTCAGGAGTGATTTCAATTTCGCGGGGCGGAAAACTGAATACAACTGTAACGATGTCGTTTGGCTTGACTTTGTAATTGGCTTTCACCATGACATCATTCACAAAAATATTGCCTGCCTTGGCGCTTTGCTGAATCCTGCTCCGTGAAACATTTTCGATTCTGTTTTGGAGGAATTTGTCCACCCTCAGCATGCTTTGTCCTTTGTCGGCTACAATCCGGAAGTGTTCAAACAGCTCGCTGTTTTCTTCGGGAGCGTCGGCATCCGTATGTAGTTTAAAATCTGTCATCGTGTAATAAGAAGTTTTGAAGTCTGTTTTGTGTTGCGTTCACTTTGCACCACAACGATATACAATCCAGTCTGAATTGTACTGATATCTATACGATTAACAAAAGTAGTTTCCACTATTTTGCGTCCTGTATAGTCAAATATCTGAATTAAGGAAGGGTCAAAATCGCTTGAAGCCTGTTCGAAATTCAACTGATCTTTTGCCGGATTGGGGTAAATCCTGATAGCATTTGCAACAGTCATTTCATTAGGCAACCCAATCGTTTTAGCCGTTCCGGTCACCGCCCGCATCATGAGCGAACCATCGATAGAGCTGTTAACCCAGCTGCCGTCAATATTATAGAAGAGGTAATCTTTGGCATCATTCACTCTGTCGAACCCGATGCTTAATACAACACTTTCACGCATCATTCCAACATAGAAATTGCCGTTAATGATAAGTGGTTCATCCAGTTCGTAAGTGGTAAAAGCATATCTTGTTTCTTCATAATGAGGCTTCTGTCGTTTTTTTTTGTAGATAATATTGCCGGGAATACCGTTGTTATCATCCCAAACTATCAAATCAAAATACTTGTCAACATTCTCATCTGTTGTGCGGTTAAACATGATTTGGATGCTGTAGAGGGTATCGATCGTTGCCATGTTGAATTGCATCGCAAGATATGCTCCGGTAGGTTCGAGGGAGTAGCCGGCCTCTGGAGTCCCGTCGTCATAGGCAAAATAATTGTAAAATCCCTGACGATAAACCAGCGAATCAACAAGGATGTTGGCCACGGATGAGTCGCTGATATAGTGACGAATGAGGAATGAAGCTGTATCCTGCTCAAAGTCAAGAGCAAAAAGAGAGGCTACAGGCGGACATGAGTGCTTTGCGCCGCAACCTGTTTCACAGGTTTGAAACCCATTGGTACTGAAAGGATTTAGGTTGCAATTACCACCATCCCATTCAAAGTATTGGTCGCCGTTCTGCTGTTCTACGGTGTAGCGATAACGGGTGTTCTTGGTGTCGTCGCTCAGATTCGTTATATTGACGTGAATTTCAGGTCGTATAGCATTTGTAGGTGCTGACCTGTATTGCCGGTAGGGCATTGATTCATAACGCTTTAGAAAAGAGGGTGCTCTGCCGCTGAAACCGATCTTATTATAGGTAGTGTCGCCCAATGACCGGTTATTATTCAAATAGATGAAATCAACGTTCCATTGATCGACATTACCGGCGGCTTCAAGTCCTGTGGTTGCTATACTGCCATAGTTGAAAAAGCGAAATTGAAAGCCGGGTGAAAAATAATTTTCATTCAACAGAGGTATAATAACCTGATTGAAATCACTTCCAAACTGCTGACGAAATTCTTCTAGAGAAGTTCCTGCTGCAGACCACACATTTTGCCACCTCATTTCTGGCACAAAAATGGAATCGCAGGGAACTGTGATGTCATCACCCCAGGTATAAATCCGGTTGCTGATAATAAAAAGCCCGGGCTCGCATCCCTCAGGTGAGAAGATGGTGTCTCCAGCATCAATTTGATCAATTCCCTGGTCAAAGAGGTATTGATCAGCCGGTACGATGATCGAATCCATCGATTCAAACACCAGATTACCAGTGAGATAACCAAATTGGAGGACAAGAGAATCATTGGTCTCAGGTTTGTCGCCCCGGCCTTGTGGCTGATACCAAAAACTGAGATATAGCGAGTCGGCAGGTGTCAGCTCCCTTTCATCTGTGCCAAAAAGCGAATCTAACCTTATGCGATGGGACGTCAGATAGTCAGCAATAAACGGAACCGATGAGGCTGTTGAATAAACCTGGCCGGTTTCATCGAGAACATCAAACGTAGCTGCTCCTGTATTTGTTGGGTTGAAAGGAAAATCTTTGTTTACAAAGACATCCTGATTCTGCCACTTAGAGGCATTGGGAGTGAGTGTGTTGACGGAAAAATCCTCAAAAAACGGGAGGGTCAGGGCAGTAGTGCCTGACTTTTGCTGCGGGTTACTGCTGCCCGCATTCGACCTGAGTAATGGATTGTAATGCAGACCGGATAGTTTCTCCTGTGCATTTACCATAGCACTCATCCCACCAAGTAGGATTGCTAAAAATATAAGTTGTTTACGCAATGAAATCATATTTCTTCTTCGTAGATTGTGGTGCTGTCAGCAGATTCCAGGTACAGACTGTCGCGGAGAAACTCATTGAAATTAATCCGTTCAGCTGATTTATAGAAAATATTTACATATGTCCCGGGCCTGACAGCTTCACCGGGTTTGAAATAGGGTTCAATTTTATAAGCTCGTGAAGCTGTAGAGTCAGCAACATCGAGGTACGTTTCTTTTCCAATATTTAAAGCGTTTGAATGAAGTAAATGCTTGACTTCATTTGGCTTTTTTCCGTAAATCATTGGAAATGGGTTGTTTATCACACTGCCTCCGTCACCAATCAGCAAATCAACAGCCACTCCTCTGTAAATCATTGTTTCAGGCTCAAGCTCTTTACCATGATAGGTTTGCGCAACGATGGCATTACGTGCAAAATGTTCAGTAAGCCTGATCTCATTCACTTCCAAACCAGCCGATTCCAATGTTACCAATGCTTCGCGAAGGGATAAATTGACAAGATTTGGCATACGGACTTTTTCAGGCTGACGCGAAACAGTGATAAGGTAAATGTTGCGACCACGTTTAACTTTTGATCCTGGAGGGGGTTCCTGTTGCAATACTGACCCCTGAGTGGCTCCTTGCTTAAACAGGCTGTCGGAGACAATAAAACTAAATTGCTCTCCGTACTGATTGATTACAAGCTCATAATCCTTTCCCGAAAAATCAGGTACGATAAATACTTCACCATGACGGGTATAACTTGCCAGCATGGACAATACGATCCACGCAATTGCAACAGTGAGAACTAAAGCTGCAAGCAGGTGTAAGAAGAATTTCTTTTTAAACATCCGACAAAAAAGACTGTTTATTTTTAATTTAGCATCCTGAATCAGGCACTCTGACAAAACTTTGGATTGCTTGATTTATTGCCTGTTGGCGCAAAATTACAGATAATTTGAACGCGATGCTATGGCAATAATTACTGTTTGAACTGTCTTAATCAACAAAATCATTGTCTATGACAACCAAAAAAAAGAATATTGCTGTTGTATGTGGTGGAGATTCAGGAGAATATGAAATATCCATCAAAAGTGGGAAGGTCGTTTATGCACATCTGAATAAAGAAAAATACAATCCCTGGCTAATCATTGTCAAGGGTGCCAATTGGATGGCATCATTCACCGATGGAAGTTCTGTCAAGGTGGATAAAGACGATTTTTCTGTTTTGGCAGAAAATCAAAAAATACACTTTGATGCTGTTTTTAATGTAATTCATGGCACTCCCGGTGAGGATGGAAAAATACTCGGCTATTTTGATATGCTTGGGATCCCTTATACGAGCAGCAGCCATGTGGTTTCAGGTGCTACTTTCAACAAAGATTTCTGTAAGCAATTGGTTCGTTCAAAGGGTGTTGCATTGGCCGACTCGGTTCTTGTAAGAAAAGGCAACAAGCTGAATTCAGAACAAATCATTCAGCAACTGGGCTTGCCTGTTTTTGTAAAACCAAACAGCAATGGTTCGAGTGTTGGAGTGAGTAAGGTCACAAAAGTTGAAGAACTTGAGGCCGCAGTTGACAATGCCTTAAAGGAAGACCATGAGGCGCTGATCGAAAGCTATATTAAAGGCAGGGAGATTGGTTGTGGCGTTTTTGAATTTAAAGGCAGGAAGCTTGTTTTCCCTTTGACTGAAATTATAAGCAAGAAAGAGTTTTTCGATTATGAGGCAAAGTACACTCCCGGAATGTCGGATGAAGTGACTCCGGCTGAGGTAGATGAAGCTGTTGAAATAGATATAAAGGCCATAGCTTCAGAGTTATATAGCCATCTTGGATGCAAAGGTATTGTCCGTTTTGATTTTATCTTGACCGATAATGAAATTTATTTTCTTGAAGTAAATACAGTGCCCGGAATGAGTGAGGCGAGCATCATTCCACAACAGGCGCAGGTGATGGGTATCACGCTTGAAACCTTGTTTGATATGGCTATAGAGAATGTTCTTTAACCTTATTAAGCAGAAAATCCGTTAGTTTTTTTGTTGCTAAACCCCTGTGGCTGATGATGTTTTTTAATTCTGATGGCATCTCGGCAAAACTTTCCTGATATCCTTCCGGAATAAAAATCGGGTCGTATCCAAATCCACTTGTGCCTTTTGGACTATCGGAGATTTTTCCTGAAATGATACCTTCAAAAAAGTAAGGCTGACCGTCAATGATCAGAGCTATGACGGTTTTAAAACGCGCATTACGATTTTCAATTCCTTTTAATGCCTCCAAAAGTTTCACCACATTGTCGGTATAACTGGCATTTTCACCTGCATACCTGGCTGAATATACTCCCGGTGCACCATCGAGAGCATCAACTTCTAACCCTGTGTCATCAGCAAAACAGTTGGTGCTGAATCGCTTATAAATAAACTCTGCTTTTTGGAGGGCGTTGCCTTCAATGGAGAGTGATGTCTCAGGTATTTCTCCTGAAAAACCTATGTCGTTTAGGGTAAGTATGCGAAAATGAGCCTTGGTGATGGAAGTGATTTCCTCCAGTTTATGAGCATTGTTGGTAGCGAAGATGAGATCTTTCATTCTTTTTGATAAGTAATTTATTTATTTTGAACCTGATAGCTTATCGGTTATCAAGTAGTTTTATTTTTTTTCAGATTTGCCAATCGATTGGTTCACGGCCATTTTTTTTGAGATATTCATTCGTTTTAGAGAAATGCCTGCACCCGAGAAAACCTCTTGAAGCCGACAAAGGGGAGGGGTGCGGCGCTTTAAGCACTAAATGCTTCTCGTGATCTATCAGTGATTCTTTTGCAATAGCATAGTTACCCCAAAGCAAAAAAACTACTGAGGATGAATGAGTTGATATAGCACGTATAGCAGCATCAGTGAAAATCTCCCAGCCATGACCCTGATGTGAGCCTGCCTGACTCATGCGTACTGTAAGTGTTGCATTGATAAGCAGAACGCCTTCACGGGCCCATTTCTCAAGATTTCCATGGTTAGGAATTTGAAATGACAGGTCGGAGTGGAGTTCCTTAAAAATGTTACGCAGACTAGGTGGAATATCAATGCCCGCTGGAACAGAAAAACAAAGGCCATGAGCCTGTCCCGGACCATGATAAGGATCTTGCCCAAGTATGACTACTTTGACACGATGCAAAGGAGTGGTGTTGAATGCGTTAAAGATAAGATTACCCGGAGGAAAGATGGTGTATTTTTGTTTTTCCTCCACCAAAAACGATTTCAGGCTAAGAAAATAAGGGGCTTCGAACTCTGATCGAAGCACCTCCAGCCAGCTTTCTTCGATGACTGGTTGAACAGCTTTTGTTATTAACATACTAAATGAATCTGTTTCTCGTTAAAGCAATAAACAGGTTAGCGCAAAACACCTTTCATTCTTTTGTTGAATTTAATAAACCAGAAGGCTCGCTGTTTCGCGAAAAACCATTTACTTTGTACGCTGTTGTAAAAGATAAAAAGAATGTGTAAAAATATGAAAAAGATCCTTGCCGTTGCTATTGTAATTTTGGTTGGCACAGCCATGTTTACTTCATGTAAATCTACATCAAAATGTGCTGCTTATGGTGAAACACAGAAGTTTCAGAAAGAAGTAAGATATTGATTTATTGGTTTTTATCAGCACGCTGATCAAAAACCGTTTCAACCCTTAACAGAACTATGCGCATCTTACCCATTTTGATGATGACAGTGTCAGGGTTGATTCATTCACTCACTGCTGTTGCTCAAATCGACCCGCAGCTTGATACCCTCGACAATCAGATCATTTTTAGCAATGAGAGATCAGGAGTTATTTTGGCTCATTCTCATGGCCTTGGTGTGGGTTATCGCACAGGAAAGAACGTAAATGCGCTCCGCACACGAATCTATGCTTTTGAAATTGTAAACATGCGCTCAGGTAAGGAGATCAAAACAATCAATCCTTACTGGGATAATTCCAAACGCTATGTTTATGGAAAGCTCAATGATGTGCTTGTAATTCGGGCGGCTTACTCGAACAAATATCTCCTGAACAGGAAACCTTATTGGGGTGGTGTTGAGTTGCGCTGGCTCTACGAAACAGGACTGAGTCTGGCTTTGGAGAAGCCTTATTATCTTTTTGTGGTCAACATATTGCAACTCCCATCGGGTGCGCTTGATTATGAAATTGTTACAAGTAAATTTTCGGCAGCGAATTACTCATGGGATGATATCTACGGAAGAGCCCCTTTTACAAAAGGCTTAAACGAAATCAGTCTGGTTCCCGGAATCTATGCTAAACTTGGGTTAAATGTGGAGTTTGGGACCGTGCGTACCTCCACCAAAGCCGCTGAAATAGGCGTCTCTCTTGACTTTTTTCCTCAGGGAGTTAATATCATGGATGACAGCCGTGACAATCCATTCCTGCTTAATTTCTATATTAGTTATGCCTTCGGCAAACGTTTTAATAAGTACTAAAGACTGCAATTTTATTCTGTTGGAACAGATTTTAAATCCGATCCCAACCATGCTAAGGCAGCTGAGACAGACGAAAAGACACTTAACTCATAATTCTTCACCAATTTCTTTGAAGTAAGAATCATTGCAAATACGGTGTTTACCGGTGAATTGAGTATTACTGCATGTTTAACAGTAGTAAAGTTTTGGGTTGTCTCGTTTAATGCTTCTACTAAAAAGTCGATTTCTTTAATCGAAAAAGTTACTTTTACATCTGTCGAATCTTCGAGGATTCGCAATTTTTTTTGGCAAATCCTTATTGTCTCTGAGGAAAGAAATCCCTAGCCGCATATTTTCAAGCGTCACAACTCCGTGTTGTTTTACGAAGATTATCGTGCCTGAAGCGTCATTTAATGGTTTGATCATTTGGTTGTTTTTTAAATGAAGGTAGCTGTTTCAATCGTCGATCACTTAATTCTGATGGGTAAAGTCTTAACTTCAAGCGTTAAAGATACGACCTTAAAAAGCCTAAATCAATAAATAATTAACTTTTTCTCAAATTTCCGATTGCATCAGCCATGAGCATTGCTTCCAATACATTTTTGGGGTGGATTTCACCGGCCTCATGATGAATTGATTGTTCAGGCTCGCATGCTTTAGCTGCAGCAATCATAAGATACTCTCTGTTATTTCTGTCGAGACCAATTTCAGCCAGGGTAGTAGGAAGTCCAACCTGTTCGCAAAAAGAATACACCGTCTCAATCTCATCGGGATCCGAACCGTTGAGGTGAAAGCCTGTCAGCACGCCAAAGGCAACTTTTTCACCATGATAAAAAGCGTGTGTCTCTGCGAGAGCTGTCAGCCCGTTGTGAACGGCATGTGCTGTTGCTAAACCACTACTTTCGAAACCAATGCCGCTCAATAAAATGTTGGCTTCGGTTATTTTTGATAAGGCTGGTGTCACAAGTCTGTTGTCGCATGCTATTTTAGCAAGCAAACCATAATCCAGTAAGGTATCGTAGCACAGTTTCGCAAGATGCAGGCCTGTCATGGTGCTGGTACCTCCGCATTCATTCTTCGACTGAGTTCTGTCGCACGACCTTGCTTCGAACCAGGTTGAAAGGGCATCGCCCATTCCGGCAACAAAAAGCCGGGTTGGAGAGGTGGCTATCAGTTGCAGATCAACGAGAACGACAGCAGGATTTTGTTTCTGATATTTTACACTCTCAAATTCACCCTCATTGCTGTAAACAACAGCACAGCCGCTGCAAGGGGCGTCGGTTGATGCAATGGTTGGTACCACTATGACAGGAATATGGGCGCGATCGGCAACAATTTTAGCTGTGTCGATACATTTTCCGCCACCCATGCCAACCATTACATCACATGCGGTTGCTTTTACAAAATCGAGCAACCTGCCAAGCTCGTCTTCACAACATTCGCCATTGAAAAGCTCAATAATGATGTTGTCCGATTCTATCCGAGTTCCCCGCTGGGATTGAAGGATGTTTCTGCCACTTGCCGACACAAGCAGGAGTGCTTTTTTGCCAAAATTTTCAATAAGAACCGGTAAGTCACTTAAAACTCCTTGTCCCTGAATGTATTGTCCTGGAAATGCTGCCTTGTTTCTCATAATTTCATCGAATTTTTACCTTGTAAAGGTACAATGAGAAACATCAAATTGAGCACTATTTTTTCTTTAATTTTCTTTAATTCTATCCTGTAGGATATCAATAAAAGTATGTCGTTAAGAGGAAAAGAATCTGTGGCTGGGTTAAAATTAATGAAAAAAGAAAAGTTCAATACAAAATGTCTTTGCATCGTTAAAGTGTTTCCATTCAGAACTTTGCAGCCTTGAGTCTTAGAAAGATGAATATTTTAGTAGGGAGAAATCTGATGGGGAATGGGTATAAACAAAAAAAACGCTAATTTTTTAAAAATTAGCGTTTTTGTAAGATCTGTTATCTTACCCAGCGGACCGGACGGGACTCAATCTATCCCTCTCATATCTCTCAAATTCATTATTTTATAAAAGCAAAAAATCTTTAATCCACCGAAAACTCTGTCAGAATCAACAGGTTATGCATTTCAATGCAAATGACATCGTTTCAAACGCTAAGATAATACTTTTACTTTTATATCTCGTAAAAACGATGCATTTAATTTAAGAATAATGCTAATTGTTGAAATATTTTAGTTTTCAGCGCATATTATCCCAAAAACTTAACTGTATTTTTACATTGTCTTTTTCGTCGGTTTTTACATCACAAAATTTTTGTCTGCATGCTGTAACGATCCTTATTAGTGGCGGGAACTAGACTTTTGCAGACCAGTAACCCTTGCATGATTGTCAGCAATAAAATTGTGATTAAATGAAAAACCTTAACCAAAAATTAGTCAGTACAGTATTTAACGAGTACATTTATAAGATCAACAAATCCGAAATAGAGCTTGATTTTGTTATTGATTTACCCTTCACAATGGAGAAATATTGTGAAGCTTTATTTAAAAAAATCATACATATTGGTCTGTCTGAATCATCTGCTTTCCTCGACTACCAGTGTTCCCTTGTCAAACAGCCTATCTTATGGATCAACTCACTTGAAAAACTCATCAAGGAGAATCTAAACCATTTCGACACAAGGCCTCTTCATCACCGTCAGGTAAAATTCGTATCAGAGATATCCATTAAAAGACACGAATTAATGGAGAAAGCATCAAAACCACTTAGATATGAGAAAAAACTCAATGGATACAATGCTGAAAAGGAATACAGTTTCGCAACAGTGAAAGAGTTGCTCGTAGCCTATGAAACCTCTGATGAAAAAATATCCTTCCTCCAGAACCAAATCTATGATTACAAGCAAAGCCCACCTGACTTTCTTTCTACCAAAGAGCAACCCTTCGACCTTCAATGCCAGATAGAGATTGAACGCATTGAAAAACAAGAGATACACAACCAGAAAATTAAAGAAAAAAAGAACGCGCTCGTTACTGGAAAAAAACTCCCTGTCCAGGCCGACCTCAAGATACTCTGCGATATTTATTTTAAAATGATAAACAAAAAATCCAGAAACGGCAAGCGGATGTTTCCATGGACGATCGCCCAGGCAACCGATCATATATGCAACTCCTTTTGCGAAGCTGATGGATCAGCACTGAATTCTTCCACAGTACGCACCTACCTAAGTTCATCAAAACCGGAGAGCAGGCCGAAAATTGAAAGAGAGTTCGATATCGATTAGTCAATATTTTACATAATTGTCTTGCAAACCGATCTTGCTCTTTTCAATTAAAAATCTAAGATTAAGTCACAAATCTATTGTGTCTTATTTCTATACTCATTTTATTACATCTTATTTTTTTGGTAATCGTATAAAACATTTCCATTCCTGAAAGTTTTGTAGATTATCCTTCACCTTCTTTGGGTTATTGAATAGATGTTTTTGTTGATTCCATCACTTTTTGCTTCATCGTCCATCCAATATTCTACAAAATTCACTACAAATCCCTAATTATGTTGTGCACATAAACTATTGTATGCCAGCACTTAATACCTTAACCCAGAAAATACATGCTTCGAATGTCAAAAAAACTGCAAAAAAGTCTCAAAAGCCACATAAACTCATTTTGATCATTTTTTAACATGCTATATATCAACATGATACATGCATAAAAGCCACATGTGGCTGCAAATAATTTACGTGGCTGACACTTTTTTAAGCATTTTTACCTCCTTCAAATATTTGCTTATTGTATTGTAAATCAGTGTCTAAGGTTAAAATTAAAACATGTCTATTTTTGAAAAAACGTTCCATAAAACGTAAAAAATCAAAAGCCACATCGACTCCAATTTGAGCCTTTTGTAACATCTTATTAATCAGAATGATACGAACAAAGCAGCCACATGTGGCTGCTTTGTGACAATGTGGCTAATTTTTTATATATTCTTTTGCACCATTAACTTTTTAACACAAAAGAAAATGGAAGCAATCATCATCCCAAAAGATCAATTTCAGCAATTGATGTCACGTATCGAGCAAATCAGCGCAATAGTAGAGAAGCTCAAACCACCGACAAAATTCATCGACAACAGCGAGTTCGCTCAGATCATGAAGATATCCAAGCGCACAGCTCAAAACTGGCGCGACGAAAAAGTCATTGCCTATTCCCAGATCGGAGCCAAGATCTACTACATTATGACCGACATCGAAAAACTCCTCGAATCGAACTATACAACCCATCCCACAAGCCCCAAAAACTTAAAGCAAACGCCTCAGCCACTAAAGACTGCAGACCAAAAACCAAAGACTAAAGTCCAAAAGACCAAAGTCCAAAAGACTTAACCATCATGCGTCAGCCCTCAACAAATCAACAAATCAACGAATCAACAAATCAACCCTAAACATCTAAACATCTAAACTCCTCAACCCCTAAACCACCTTTCAACAAATAAACGCATCAACAAATCAACAAATCAACACCTAAAAAAATGATCCACATCACCACCCTTCAGCCCGACCTCATCCAGGTCAACAACACCAAAGTCTGGGTTCGTAACGACATTATACTTCCTTACGACCTCTCCAAGCCCCTTACCATCACCGAACACCGCGCCCTCCGCGACTTCCTGAACAAACTCAAGGAAGACATCCACATCCAAAGCACCATCCTTTCAGACACCCAACAAACCAACGAAACAACCTCAATCACGCCCCAGCCCTCAACGAATCAACAAATCAACAAATCAACGAATCAACCCTAAACATCTAAACATCTAAACCTCTAAACCCCTCAGCCCTAAACAAATAAACGAATCAACAAATCAACGAATCAACCCTAAACATCTAAACCTCTAAACCTCTAAACCCATCTAAACCCCTCAGCCCATGAAAACCCACTGGAAAAAACAGTTCAACTACAACTTCCTCGGAACCTATAGCCTTCCGGAAGAAAAAGACCTCGTCGTCACCGTCGCCCGCACCGAAAACCAGCAAGTCAACTCTGCCAACGGTAAAGTCGAAGAATGCCTTGTCGTGTTCTTTCACGAATTCGACAAGCCCATGATCCTCAACCGCACCAATGCACGTACCATCGAAAAGCTTGCCGCCACGCCCTTTATCGAAGACTGGCCAGGCACCCGTGTACAGCTCTATGTGGCACGCGACGTCAAAGCTTTCAACACCACCACCGATGCCCTGCGTATCCGTGATTTCCATCCCAAGCCACAGGACCTTGATACCGAACCCATCATCACCGGTATCAACCAGTGCAACACCCTCACCGAGCTTTTAAAACTCTATTTCGCCCTTCCCAAAGACCTCCGCGACAACGACGAAGTCATACTAGCAAAGAACCTCCGCAAGGAAGCCCTATCCAACCCTGACGAAGATCCAACCCCCACATCAATCCCATCAGCTGGCCCAGATAGGCAATCCATGCCCACTAAACCCGTAAAATCCAAAACCATACACCTCAACCCTAAACCCCAAAAGCGCCAGCCTCCCAAACCCAAAGACTAATGAATAATCCACATGCGTCAGCCCACAACAATTCCACGATTCCACCCAAACGCGTCAGCCCTCTACGATTCCACGATTCCACGATTCCACCTCACATGCGTCAGCCCTCAACGATTCCACGATTCCACAGTTCCACAATTCCACGATTCCACAGTTCCACGATTCCACCCAAACGCGCCAGCCCTCAGCGATTCCACGATTCCACCCCACATGCGTCAGCCCTCAACGATTCCACAGTTCCACGATTCCACAGTTCCACAATTCCACGATTCCACCGTTCCACGATTCCACCCCACATGCGTCAGCCCTCAACGATTCCACGATTCCACAGTTCCACGATTCCACCCAAACACGTCAGCCTAAACCTCTAAACCTCTCAACCCCTAAACCACTTCTCAACAAATCAACGCATCAACAAGTCAACAAATCAACGACTCTCTAAACCTCTAAACCTCTCAACTCCTAAACCACTTCTCAACAAATCAACGCATCAACAAATCAACTCTAAACCCCATGATCCACAACCTCACTCAACGCACCTCCGCCTGGCACCAGATACGCCTTGGCAAAGTCACCGGCTCCCGGATGAAGACCATCTTTTCATCCAATAACCTGCCCCTCATCTATGAGCTCATCGCAGAAGAGATTTCACAATCCTGGGACGAGACCTTCGTCTCCGCTGCCATGCAGCGCGGCATCGACCTCGAGCCACTGGCACGCGAAGCCTACTGTTACACCACAGGCCGTGAGATACACGATTTCGGCTTCATCACCTCCGACGAGCTGCCATATATAGGTGTATCCCCCGATGGAGCAACCTCCGACCTCACCCATGCCATCGAAATCAAATGTCCTGACACCAAGAACCATGTCGCCTATCTTGCAACCAAACAGCTCCCAAAGGAATACCAATACCAGGCCCTGACATACTTCATAGCCATTCCCCAGCTCCAGAGCCTCGATTTCGTCTCCTACGACCCACGCTTCTCCATCAAGGCACTCCACATCCTCACCATCACACGTGAAGAGATGCAACTACCCACCCATCTTCCCGAAATCCTCAAATTCCGCGAAAAATGGCTCAAATACCTCCGCCAAATATGCTTCTAACCATCAAATACTCAATCTCGCGTCCGCCATAAACAAATCAACGAATCAACAAATCAACCCCTAAACCTCTAAACCCATCTAAACCCCTAAACCACCTCCCCCATGAAACTCCGTCCCATGACCGCCCGCCAGCGTCTCTACGACAAAGAACGCCAGGCCAAATACTGTCGCTGCCTCCGACCCTATCCACGCTCCACCCATGCCCATACCTACTGCCTTAACTGCCAAAAACCCATCCAAAATGCCTGAAAACCATCGGAATAATTGCCGCAGCCCACCGCTGGCGCGATTTTGCAAACCATGCCCAATTTTCAGTTAAATTCTGCATAAATCTGCGTCCCTCAATCTCCGAAAAACTGCGAGAAACTGATGCCAAAGACCAAAAGCTAAAGACCAAAGACTAAACCCAAATGGAAACCGGTTGGATAAAACTTCACAGATCAATACTCAAATGGGAATGGTGGGACGACCACAATACATTCCGTCTCTTTACTTATCTTCTGCTCACAGTAAACTTCGAAGAAAAAAAGTGGCACGGAAAGACCATTTATCCTGGCGAAATCGTCACAAGCCTTCAAAAATTATCCCTCGAAACAGGCCTTTCAGTACGTCAAATTAGAACCTCATTAACTAAGCTTTTTTCGACAAACGAAGTGACAAGCAAAAATCATCCTGGATACCGCGTCATTACTATATCCAACTACAATAAATATCAATCAGCGACAAGCATTCCGACAAGCGAGCGACAAGCAAGCGACAAGCGAGCGACAACAACTAAAGAATATAAGAATGATAAGAAAGAAAAGAATAGTAATATAGCTGCTATTGCAGCTCGAAAACATACTTTTTTCGAACATCTGAGTACTTTCGCCGACACCTGCCCCAAAGAAATCATTACCGAGTTTTTTGACTACTGGACCGAGTTAAACAAATCCCAGACACAAATGCGTTTTGAATTACAAAAAACCTGGGAAACAAGCCTTCGTTTAAAAACCTGGATGAAAAGATCACAAATTTCCGACAGCAAACAAACAATATCCACACAGCGACTCTCCAAAAACAAACTTATATGAAAAATAGCACAGACCTTTTATCCTCTTCAAGCCCGGAGATCGAAAAGGCATTACTCCGAAACCTGATCACCATAGGTACCGGAGCAATCGACAGCCTTGCAGGCGCACTCCGCACATCCGATCTCTTCTACAAACCTGAAAACCGTACCCTCTGCGAAATCATAATGAAACTCCATAGGTCAAACAAAACAATCGATATCTTTACCATAGGCGAAGAAGCTGCAAAGGCAGACGAAACCTTGCACGACTATGTCTTGAACCTCATCACCGAAAACACCACTGCAGCAGTAAGCGCGCATACCAATGCCGACTATATCAACCTCCTGCAGCAGAAGTACGTCAAGCGTAGGAGCATACAAGCTTTCTATGAACTGCAGAAACACCTCTTCGATCCCCTGGCAGCCGAATACGAAGCCTATTATGTACTCGAAAAAGCCTATCAGCAGATGAGCGAGATCATCACAGGACGGAAAACTGCCAATCCCATGAGCGAAGTCATTCAAAAAAGCATCGGTAAACTCATGGAGCGCATCGAAACCCGTGCTTCAGGAAAGCTTCCTGGCATAAACACCGGATTACATAAACTCAACACCATGCTTTCAGGCTGGCAGGCAGGCGAGCTCTATATCATCGCCTCCCGACCGGGAATGGGTAAAACAGCTTTGACGCTTCATTTCGCCGAACATGCAGCAAGATATCGGCATCCTGTGCTTTTTTTCAGCCTCGAGATGGCCGACTACAAACTCACCGACCGTCTCATTATCGGAGAATCGGGTATTGAATCTCGAAAATACCATCAGGCAAACGTCAACCACCTCGAGCGCGACAACATCATCAACTCGGCTGCTTACCTCAGCAAACTACCTGTCTATTTCGACGAGCAAAGTGGTATCGACATCGATTATCTCGTTTCTGCAAGCAGGGTAGCCAGGCGAAAACACGACATCGAGCTGATCATCATCGACTATCTCCAGCTCATCGACATGAAAGAACGCCCAGTACAGACGCGTGACCAGGCCATTGGCAATGTAACCCGAAAACTAAAACAACTCAGCAAGGAGCTTGAAATTCCAATTATTTTGAATTCCCAGCTCAACAGGTCACTCGAGGCCAGAGCATCAAAAGAACCCACTTTGGCCGACCTGCGTGAGAGTGGAAACATCGAGCAGGATGCTGATGTGGTATTAATGCTTTTTCGTCCGGCCTATTACGACATGGAAACCTACAACAGCAAAACCACACGGAACAAGCTGTATATCCTGACCAAAAAGTACAGAAACGGCGACCGCCTTGATATAGAGATTGAACACAACGACACCCTCACAAAATTCTCCGACAATGGATAAACGATTGATACTCATCAACCAAAGCATCGCCACCAATATGCACATCATCCGCCACAGCACCCGTGCCCTGAGCAACCCCGCCAACGACAATCAAACCATTGCCTACCTGCAAAACGCCATCCACTTCAGCAAGCAGCAAATCACCCTCAACCTCTGCCTCAAAAAACTTTGGAACCTCTAACTGCCTCCAAACCTCTTAACCTATTCCCTGTTTCAATTCACTTAAATACCTCTATCACAAATGCCTTCATAATATATAAAATGAACTTTCACTAATACCGTTTTCTTTCCCGCAATTGTCATTTTAATCTATTTCAATAGCTAACCGAAATAGAACCCTAAGGTCTTTGGCAATTTAGGAGAATGGATATTCAATACATTGTATTCCAATAATTTAAATATTAATTGAAACAAGTTAAAGACATTCATTTTTAAACAGCTTTAAAATTCCTAAAACTTCACAAAAAAAAATCAATAAAATTCATTGATTTTGAATCTATTAATTGTAGGTTTGAAGTGACTTTAACCAACTATTGGTTGTGCGCTCCCGAAATGTCTGTAAAAAAATGTCGGAACTTCTAATAAAACAATTATGCACAAATCAGAAAATAATTACAATGGAAGTTACAATCATTTGTTAGATGATTTAAACAAAAACAGAATAAAAAACAATTTAGATATCTCTTTAGGTTTCAAAAAGTCCATTTCAACATCAAAAACAGCTTTTCTTCTTTATTTTAACCTAAGCCAGCTTTAAATCAAAATATCAAAGTCTTATCATTCAAAAATGCAACCTCAACTTATAACCAGATTTATATGCTTCTAAATCAATTCAAGTGAATATCTATATGCAACCATCAATGAATACCGCGGAACAATTATAACAACTAATCAAAATTCCATCATGAAAATATTCATTTATTTTACCACCTTCTTTTTTGCGATCATGACACAAGTGTGTTTTTCTCAAAATCTTATAGCAGTGCAGAATGGCTCATCTACCTCTTTTTACACTTCGCTTAATCTGGCTTTTGATAGTGCTAACCCAGGCGATACTGTTTATATTCCCAGCGGCCCTTTTTTAGCTGCGGATATATCCAAACGTTTACATATTATTGGAATTGGTCACAATCCTGATTCCGCTGCTGCGACAGGCATCTCAGTAATTACCGGTGATCTTCTATTGTATCAAGGTGCGAGCGGTGGCACATTAACAGGGGTAAAATGCAACAAAATCATTTTGTTCGATACTATTTCAAATTATTCTGTTAGGAGATGTAATATCGAATACTTCGAACAATATTCTTCCCTTAACACTTATATGGTTCAAAATTGTTTTTTTATTGAGAACATTGTAAGAAATCAATATTTAACATATTATACAAAAAATAATTTTATCTCAAATAACATCTTTGTCGGTTATGTTTATATAGGCAGAAATAATACCATTCGAAATAATATTTTCATGGAAGAAACCAATAGTATTAATACTGTCTATAGCACTATCGAGAACAATATATTTCTGAGTCCGGCAAACAATCCAAATTTTTACTTCAACATTGTAAGCAATAATCTATTCGTCCAAAATATTGATCCATCATTTGGAGAAAACATTTTTCATAATAATTTTATGAATATACCCCATTCTTCAATTTTTGTTAATCAAATGGGTTATGATTTCAATTATTCCCACAATTATCATTTACAGCCATCTTGTGTGGGGAAAGGCGCCGGAATTGATGGCACTGATATTGGCATCTACGGTGGTGCCTTCCCATGGAAAGATGGCTCCGTGCCATTTAATCCACATTTTCTATTCCTTCAAAATACCCACACTACCGATTCTATAGGAAACCTTCACATAAATATCAAAGTTGCAGCCCAGGATCGCTAATTTCAACCAATAAACAATTTATCATGAAAAAGTTCATTTTTCTCACCACCATCTTTTTTACGTTCATGACACAAGTGAGTTTTTCTCAAAATCTTATCTCAGTGCAGAATGGTTCATCCTCCTCTTTTTACACTACACTTGATTTAGCTATTTCTAATGCTTTAGATGGTGATACAATTAATTTACCGGGCGGTTCATTTTCTTTTACTAACACTATTGCTAAGCGCTTGCACTTTATTGGTGTAGGAATTAACCCTGACTCAACATCTGCAACGGTGAAGACAATATTTAGTTCTGTTTATAGTATTTTTAGTTTTGAAAATGGCGCGGAATTTGGTTCACTTACAGGAATTTACTTTACATCTTCTTTAACCTTTAACCAGGTAAATAATTATATAATTGATAGGTGTTTATTTCCAGCATTGACTTTATCGGTGGAATGCACAAATATTACAGTTAAAAACTGTGTTGTTGGCAATATTAATGGTAGTAATTCACAAAACAATATGTTTATTAGTACTTTTATTTACGGTCAGGTAAGTAATTTTGGCATAAACAACAACTTTAAAAACAATTTTTTTAGTTATTATATTCCGTCTTTTTATATTCCCGGAGCATTATTTAACATTACAGGAAGTTTCATTTCAAATAATATTTTCAAACAATCTTATAATGAAGGTTGGAATAACAATATTGCAAAAAACAATATAAATGTACCGAATGGTTTGTTTGGTAACGGGGCATCAAACTTTGGTGAAAATAATTACCAGGTTACTGATATAAAACCATTGTTTCTAAACTATTCTGGTGGTGGTTATTCATTTACTGAAAATTATCATCTGCAAAACCCAACTCAATATACCGGTACAGATGCAACTCAGGTAGGCCTCTATGGAGGTGCCTTCCCTTGGAAAGAAGGCTCCATTCCATTTAACCCTCATTTTCAAACTGTACAAATTGCTCCAACAACTGATTCAACAGGTAATCTGAATGTAAATATCAAAGTTGCAGCCCAGGATCGCTAATTTCAACCAATAAACATTTTATCATGAAAAAGTTCATTTTTATCACCACCATCTTTTTTACGTTTATAACACAAGTGAGTTTTTCACAGAAACTTATCACTGTGCAGAATGGCTCATCCTCCACTTTTTACACCACACTTGATTTAGCTATTTCTAATGCTGGAGCTGGAGATACTATCTACATACCGGGAGGAGGTCACACCATTTCTTCTCCTATTACAAAAAAATTACATTTGGTTGGTGCTGGCTCCAACGCGGATAGCACCTATGCTGTTGGAATTACAATTATAAACCAAATAACTCTATATACTGGTGCTGATGGAGGCTCAATAGAAGGAATATACATTTATGGAGGTTTTAATTTTGGATCGGGTACTACAGAAAGTGTAAATGGGTATTTAGTTAAGCGTTGCAATATTACTAACATCGTTTTTAATAGCAGTAATGGACTTAGCAATTCATCTAACATTTCAATAATTGAATGTAATATCATTGGAACACCTATTATTGGACAACCTACCATGATTCTGATTAACAATTGTAAAATTGCTGGACATTTATATGGTTTGACAAATTCAGTTATTCAAAATAATATATTTTTTAGTGGTAATAATTTTAGTGGTATTAGTTGCACATTTAAAAATAATATTTTTTTGCAATTGGTTGGCTTGGGCGGTACAAATTGTACTTATTTGCATAATATCAACGTAGTAAATGGAATAAACGTTGGTAGTTATGGAAGTGGAAATATCATTGAATCGCCAGAAAATACTTTTGTTAATTCAGGTACGGAAGATTATCATTTAAAGGCAACATCTTTAGGCAAAAATGCCGGTACTGATGGCACCGATATAGGTATTTACGGAGGTGCATTCCCCTGGAAAGAAGGATCTATTCCATTTAACCCTCATTTTCAAACCGTACAAATTGCTCCAACAACCGATTCCATAGGCAATTTAAATGTGAATATCAAAGTGGCAGCCCAGGATCGCTAATTTCAACCAATAAACAATTTATCATGAAAAAGTTCATTTTTATTACCACCTTCTTTTTTACATATTTAACTCAAGTGAGTGTTTCACAGAATCTGATTGCGGTTCAGAATGGTGGAAATCCAAATTTTTATATTGATATTAATGCAGCAATAACTAACGCTTTGCCCGGTGACACAATTTATTTGCCAGGCGGTAGTTTTTCATTGAGTATTCCCATTAATAAAGAGCTACATTTAGTGGGAGTTGGATCCCATCCGGATTCTACTAGTGCCACAAACCGAACAATAATTGGGGGACCAATTTATTTGGAAACTGGTGCTGATTATGGATCGATCACAGGTTGTTATATAAATGTATATTGTTATAGTGGGTGTGGACCATGCTTTTATGTTAATGGAACCATAATTCAATATTTAATTACCCGCTGTTATTTCCATTCAGGAATTATGTTTGATGCTGAGGCATCTAACTTTTTAATAATTAATAACATTATTGGTAGTTATGGACAAGGTTGCTTATATGGCGGATCTTACTCAATACAGTTAAAAGGTTCCAACCATCTAGTAGCTAACAATCTCATTCTTGCATCAATAAGTGATTTTAATGCAGGAAATTTGTATAAAAACAACATATTTTTATATACTACTCAATGGTGTTCAATTTTAAATAGTGTAAATAATTCCGAATTTGATAATAATATTTTTTGTGGTTCACGTGGTTCTGCATCAAATTGTTTAGCTAATAATAACTTGGGAGGCTTCTCTAACGGAATAGATGGCCAAAATAATCAGGGTATTAATAATTATACAATATCCGACCCTCCGCTCGATTCAATCTTTGTTTCATATACTTCTCCAGGATGGTCCTTCAATAATGATTTTCATTTACGTGCTAATTCACCATACATAAATGCAGGCCGCGACGGCACCGATATAGGTATTTACGGAGGCGCATTCCCATGGAAAGATGGTTCCATTCCACTTAACCCTCATTTTCAAACCGTACAAATTGCTCCAACAACTGATTCCACAGGCAATCTGAATGTAAATATCAAAGTTGCAGCTCAAGATCGGTAATTTTTGTACAACAATTTTTTGTAATTATTTTAATGGTACGGCAATGAAAAAATATACAATATATACCATCTGTTTGCTTCTGATAGCAATGCCCTTTTTAAAAGCTCGTGCGCAATCGCAATTGCGCACCCCGTATCCAATTATTTTTGTGCATGGCCTCGGCGGATCATATTCAACTTGGGATGACCCAGAATACTATGATTTGATAGATTTTTTCGCTGAGGATGGTTTAGCATTAACCAAACAAAAAGTTAGAGTTTCATTAGATAACAGCCCTACTTCGCTGACTAATACTCTTATAGAAGATGTTTTCTGTTTCCCTTTGCCCAATGCTATAGCTACAGATTTATATATCATTAATTTTAACATTCATCGTTCAGGCAATGATGTTGTAACTTGTATTGGTGGCCCTATTTCATTTACCATAACACCCTTAAGTAATGTTATAAATGTCAGCGATCCATATCTTTATAATATAAACGATATTTTAAATATTGGAAATGAATTTATGCGAGTAGAGCAAATCAACGGTTTTAATATTACAGTTGAAAGAGGAATTCTTGGTACTTTACCTGCTTTTCACTTGGGAGGTGGTTCTTTAGTTTATAATCATTCAAACCAAGGCAATCAGGCCGACATTGCAAAACAAGGATATGGTTTGAAACTTGCAATAGATAAAATTAAGTTGCAAACTGGATCAGATACAGTAATACTTGTAGGCCACTCAATGGGAGGATTAGCATGCAGGGAATATATCAGGTCTTATTATAATAATGATGTTGCCAAAATTATAACAATCGGTTCACCTCACTATGGTACAGGCCTCAATATATATGGTTTCCTTGCACCTATTATAAAATTAGACGCATCTTCAAGTGCAATGAGAGATTTACGAGCTGGGGATGCTGTCTATGACGGTGTGTTTCTTTTTGGCGGACGTGAAAACTTGATACCCGGTCATTATTATAGTTCAGATATTAATTGTGATGGGGATGATAATGATTATATTCAAGGGTTGAACCAAAATTACTCTCACCTTGCTGATATCAGCCGTACATGGATTGTTTCAACGAAAGATTGTGGAGTATCTTCATTTTTAATTCCAGGGGAGGATGATGGTGTAGTTAGTATTTCTAGTCAGTATATTTCTCCTCAAGATACAATTATGACACATACTGCTCACTTATCTGTGCTTGGCACGCCGAGCGAAACAAAAGATATATTTGCGTTAATCCGAGGATTGGATGAGCCACATGAAAAAGAATTCGCATATAAAGTAAAGAATAGTAGCACTACAAAAGGATTCATAACGTATCAAAAAGACAAGAACTCCTACGATATTGATTTATTTAAAATTCAAATTTCAACCCGAAGCGAATTGTCTACCAAATTATTGGCCAGTAGCTCCACTGGAATAGATCATGTGGCATTGTTAAACGAAGACTTGTCATATATTCAGAGCAGCACCAATATTACCAACATACCTATGCTTCAAATATTAGAAGAAGGAACATATTATATTCGTGTGAGTGGTGTAGCTACCGACAATTCATATAATTATCCTTATACTTTAACTACTGATGCAACGATCATTCCTCCAAACAGCCTTGTATCAGCACCAGAAGAGAACCTTGAATTTTATGATGTTGTTGTCAATGATTACCGCGATAAAACAATCACACTCACAAATAACAGTCTGGTAAATATTTCTGTTACTAATTTGGAACTTGCAGGCCTGAATCCAGATCAATTCAACATAACCAGCCCGACAAGTTTTGATGTTCCCCCTTCAGGCAGCAGCGTTGTCACTGTCAGGTGCAGCCCGACGGTTATAGGTGAAAATACTGCAAATCTGATAATTAACAACAGTTCAACTGATGCACCTATCATTACTATTTCTTTGCATGGAATAGGCGTTGCTTCTGAAACACGAAGGTTAATTACCCTTCCTGATGTTACTTACAATTATGGCAATGTGAACACAACCCAGAACAAGACTAAAATTTTCAAACTTAAAAATACCGGATCAGACCCGATTTCTGTTACGGGTCTTTCACTGAATGGTACGAATGCTGATAATTATTCATTCATCAGTCAGCCGGAAATTCCATTTGAGATTGAAACGGGAATTGAAAAACAATTAACAATTAAATTCTCACCAACCTCAATTGGTGTAAAAACGACAGATTTTATAATTACCAATAATTCAGACAATGCCTCTCCGGAACATATAATTACCTTGTACGGGAATGGGGAAAATAGTATTTACAATGGTGACTATAACACTATAGTCGCTTACGAATACTGGTTCGACAACAATTATTCTTCAAAAGTTTATACCCCTGTCAACCCTCAGCAAGTATCGCTGCTTAATTCAAGTATTCCAACGGAAGGTTTAATTGACGGATTGCATCGGCTAAACTTCAGGTCAAAAGATAGCCGTGGCTTTTGGAGTGCTGTTGTAAGCGAAGTATTCTATAAGTTGCCAATAACGCCATCGGGAACCCGTAAGATTACAGCATATGAATATTGGTTCGATAATGATTATACGACTAAGATTGTCACCGATGTCCTTCCCCAGCAAACAATTACACTTAATGGCATCATTGATGGTACATCAATCTCAACCGGCCTTCATAGTTTTCATACACGGTTTAAAGATGATGCGGGTCAGTGGAGTGCTGTCGTTTCTGAAGTGTTCTATAAGTTGCCAATAATGCCATCGGGAACCCGAAAAATAACCGAATACGAATATTGGTTCGATAATGATTATACTACTAAGATTGTCACCGATGTCGTTCCCCAGCAATCAATTATGCTTAATGGCATCATCGATGGTACATCCGTATCAGACGGCCTTCACAGTTTTCATACACGCTTTAAAGACGATGCCGGTCAGTGGAGTGCTGTCGTTTCTGAAGTATTCTATAAGTTGCCAATAATGCCATCGGGAACCCGTAAAATAACCGAATATGAATATTGGTTCGATAACGATTACGCTTCAAGGATTGTCACCGATGTCGTTCCTCAGCAAACGTTAATGCTTAATGGAATCATCGATGGTACATCTGTACCAGACGGCCTTCATAGTTTTCAAACACGGTTTAAAGACGATGCGGGCCAATGGAGTGCTATCGTTTCAGAAGTGTTTTATAAGCTGAAACCTATCGGGTCTCAGCCAAACCTGATAACTGATTATCGCTACTGGTTCGACCTTGACTACAGCAATGTGATTTTCACAACTTTACCCGCTCCTGCTAATCCTTATCATTTGATAAACAATGTTAATACCTGCTTATTACCCCAAGGCGAACATACGATTCATTTTCAATTTAAAGACACAAGGGGTGCGTGGAGTTCGGTACTTACGGATACGTTCGACATTGCTCCAATGTCGAATCCGGTAATAACAGCCAACGGATCACCTTCATTTTGTGAAGGCAATTTTATTACACTTACTTCTACTCCTGCTGACTTTTATCTTTGGAACACGGGTGCAACAACACGTTCTATCGATGTTTCGACAGCGGGAAACTATTCAGTTACTGTTGATTATGGATGTGGTTTTTTATATACATCAAATACAATATCAACTGTAGTTGAGACATTTCCTTCATCATGGACAATTAACCCTACTGCTTTTCAATACATCTGCCAAATTAATGCAAGAGTAAAAGACCTGAACGGTAATTTTGTTACTTCCGGAACACTTGCTGTTTTTGTTAATGACGTTTGCCGAGGTCTGATAAATGCTACTGCTGTCCCCGGAGTTGGACATATTTTCCCATTAAAGTCCTACAGTAACAGCGTTTCGGGTGAAATACTAACCTTCAAATATTTCAACCCTTCATCATGCGATGTATGCAGTTTCGTGAATACCTTCAATTTCGTTTCAAATCATGTATATGGCAATGTTAACAACCCAGAAATATTTTTATGCAGCCCGCCGGAAGTTACGGTAAATAAACCGCTGTTTCAGGGTAATACTTATTTTTCTTTAAATATTACCAATACAGATATGAGTATTAATAATGTGTTAAGCTCATTAACGCCTGTAGATCTTGATAATATTAAAAATCAAACAAGTGCTGCAACTTACTATTCCTCAATAGGCAGCTGGTGGAGTGCTAATTTAACAAATATCAATCCTGCTTCAATGTACCACATCAAGCTCGCAAGTGCTGATCAGCTTACATTTACTGGCACACCTGTTAATGTGGCCACTTCACCTCTCCAACTCAATGCGGGATGGAACTGGATTGCTTATTTTCCTCAGACTGCCATGCCAATAAACGAGGCATTTGCCGGTTTGAATTGCACCAATGGCGATAATATAAAGAACAACTATAGTTTTGCTACGTTCTATTCTGGTGGCACAGGTTGGTATGGTAATCTAACAACATTAGAACCTTTAGAAGGCTACAAATTAAAAATTGCAAATGCGCAGTCCTTTACTTATCCAGTCGGAAAACATCAAAATTCAACAGCTGAGCCTCAAAAAATTGCTGCTTTTGAAAATAAATCAGGCTTCTTCACAAATCCTTATTTTTATTCATTTAGCGGTGCATTAAATGCCACAGTTTATAATGGGGAGACATTGATTAATACTCAAGATGGAGTTCTTCTGGCATTTGTTGGCGACGAATGCAGAGGAGCTGCTTTTCCGCTAATGTTTAATCCCACAGGTACATACACCTATCAGTTAATGGTGTATAGCAATGTGTTTGAAGGAGAAATACTTGAATTCAAATTCTACGACGAACTAAGTAGTGTTCTTTCAGAATGTATCGAAACGATCGAATTTTCAGCAGATATGTTAATTGCTGACGCTTTCGTTCCTTTGAAACTTCATCTAAAAACGCTTACCGCAAATGAAGAAATAATAAAATCAAAGCATAGTCTTCATCTGCAACCAAATCCATTTAAAGACATGACAACAGTTTCATTTTTTGTTGCCGGTCAGGTTGATGTTCGCATCGAAGTTACCGATGTGTTTGGTAGACTGGTTGCTGTTTTAACTGATCAAACATACAACCCGGGTCAATATGCTATTGAATGGCAGAGAGATAATGTTTCAGCTGGTACATATTTTGTAAAAATGGTTACGGGCAAAAATGAAATGCTGATAAAAAAGGCCGTGATTTTTAAATAAATAACATATCGAAATACAATTTTAAGTTTGAAATTACCTTAGCAAAGAAAAACATGAAAAATATTATCCCATTGATTTTGATATTTATATCTATTCAGATTTTTGGCCAAAATCCTGGATGGGTTGTCAACCCTGCAAATTTTGACTATAATGGACAACTTGTTGGAAAAGTGATAAAAGACGGAACCGCTGTTACACAAGGAATACTTGCCGCATTTGTCGGAAACGAATGTCGCGGTGTTGCATCAGCTTCTTATTTCCCCCCTTCAAATCACTATGTTTTTCAGGTAATGTGCTATAGCAATCTTACTTCAGAGATAATGACAATAAAGTATTATGATCCAATTAGTAATCAGATATTTGATAACATTGGTCAAATTACATTTACGCCTGACATGATTCAAGGGAATGCACTTGCTCCGATTGTTTTTAATATTACTACCCAGTCTTGTCAAATAACTGCGAACAACAGTAATTTGGTATTTCAGGCGATAGCTTCTAGTCAAGAAGTCTCAATAACTTCAAATGCTACCTGGACTGTTTCAGAATCATTAACCTGGGTCACTGTTACACCAACATCCGGATCAAACAACGGCAGTATATCTGTTTCTGTCACTGCCAACAATGGTATTGCGCGCAACGGCACAATAACACTCACAGCAGCATGCGGAACAGCAATTACAATCACTGTTAACCAGGCTGCCCCCTGCAACCTTTCAGCCTCAGCAAGTACATTAGATTTTTCTGCATCAGTTGGAAATCAAACAGTGAACATTACTTCAAATGCTTCATGGACTGTTTCAGAATCCTTATCATGGGTCACTGTTACACCAACATCCGGATCAAATAACGGCAGTATATCCGTTTCTGTCACAGCCAATAACGGCAGTGCCCGCAACGGCACAATAACACTCACAGCTGCATGCGGTACAGTAATTACGATAACCGTAAATCAAGCTGCACTTTGTAACCTTTCAGCCTCAGCAAGTACATTAGATTTTTCAGCCTCGGCAGGAAATCAAACAGCGAACATTACTTCAACTACTTCCTGGACTGTTTCAGAATCCTTATCCTGGGTCACTGTTACACCCACATCCGGCTCAAACAACGGCAGTATATCCGTTTCTGTCACAGCCAATACCGGTAGTGCACGCAACGGCACAATAACACTCACAGCAGCATGTGGTACAGTCATTACAATCACTGTAAACCAGGCTGCCCCCTGCAACCTTTCCGCCTCAACAAGCACATTAAATTTCTCTGCATCAGCCGAAAATCAAACAGTTAATATTTCCTCCAATTCTACCTGGACTATTTCAGAATCCATGACTTGGCTTACTGTTATACCATCATCAGGAAATAATAACGCTCACAGCAGCATGTGGTACAATAGTAACAATAACAGTAAATCAAGCTGCACTTTGTAATCTTTCAGCCTCAACAAGCACATTAAATTTTTCTGCTGCAGCCGAAAATCAAACAGTTAATATTTCTTCCAATTCTACCTGGACTGTTTCAGAATCCATGACTTGGCTTACTGTTACACCATCATCAGGATCAAACAACGGCAGCATCACTGTTTCAGCCACAGTGAATCCCGGAACTGCCCGATCAGGTATAATAACACTCACAGCAGCATGTGGCACAGTAATTACGATAACGGTAAATCAAGCTGCACTTTGTAACCTTTCCGCCTCAGCAAGTACATTAGATTTTTCAGCCTCGGCAGGAAATCAAACAGCGAACATTACTTCAAATACTTCCTGGACTGTTTCAGAATCCTTATCCTGGGTCACTGTTACACCCACATCCGGCTCAAACAACGGCAGTATATCCGTTTCTGTTATTGCTAACAACGGCATTGCCCGCAACGGCTCAATAACACTCACCGCAGCGTGCGGGTCTACCATTACAATCACCGTAAACCAGGCTGCACTCTGTAACCTTTCAGCCTCCACAAGCATCTTAAACTTTTCAGCTCTGGCTGAAAATCAAACGGTGAATATTACATCAAACTCAACGTGGACTGTTTCAGAATCATTAACCTGGGTCACTGTAATAATAACGCTCACAGCAGCATGTGGTACAATAGTAACAATAACAGTAAATCAAGCTGCACTTTGTAATCTTTCAGCCTCAACAAGCACATTAAATTTCTCTGCATCAGCTGGTAATCAAACGGTTAGTATTTCCTCCAATTCTACCTGGACTGTTTCAGAATCCATGACTTGGCTTACTGTTACACCTTTATCCGGATCAAACAACGGCAGTATCACTGTTTCAGCCACAGTGAATCCCGGTATAGCCCGATCAGGTATCATAACACTCACAGCAGCATGTGGCACAGTAATTACAATAACGGTAAATCAAGCTGCACTTTGTAACCTTTCAGCCTCAACAAGCATATTAAATTTTTCTGCATCAGCCGGTAATCAAACGGTTAATATTTCCTCCAATTCTACCTGGACTGTTTCAGAATCCTTAACATGGGTCACCGTTACACCTTTAACCGGATCTAACAACGGCAGTATTACTGTTTCAGCTACAGCGAATCCCGGTATAGCCCGATCAGGTATCATAACGCTCACAGCAGCATGTGGCACAGTAATTACGATAACGGTAAATCAGGCCGCACCGTGTAACCTTTCCGCCTCAACAAGCACATTAAATTTCTCTGCATCAGCCGGAAATCAAACGGTTAATATTTCCTCCAATTCTACCTGGACTGTTTCAGAATCCATGACTTGGCTTACTGTTACACCATCATCAGGATCAAACAACGGCAGTATCACTGTTTCTACAATAATTAATCCTGGTATAGCCCGATCAGGTCTAATAACGCTCACAGCAGCATGTGGCACAGTGATTACAATAACGGTAAATCAGGCCGCACCGTGTAACCTTTCCGCCTCAACAAGCACATTAAATTTTTCTGCATCAGCCGGAAATCAAACAGTTAACATTTCGTCAAATTCTACCTGGACTGTTTCAGAATCCTTGTCATGGGTCACTGTTACACCTTCATCAGGATCAAACAACGGTAGTATCACTGTTTCAGCCACAACGAATCCTGGTATTGCTCGATCAGGAATAATTACGCTTACTACAGCATGTGGCACAGCTCTTACTATTACACTAAACCAAGGTGCCCCCTGCATACTTATTCCCTCAACAAACACTTTAAATTTTTCTGCATCAGCCGGAAATCAATTGGTAAACATTTCATCATATTCTTCCTGGACTGTTTCAGAATCCTTATCATGGGTCACCGTAACACCATTATCAGGATTAAACGACGGCAATATCACTGTTTCTGTCTCAGTGAATCCGGGAATAGCCCGAACGGGTACAATAACGCTATCCGCTGCTTGCGGTGAAATAGTTGCCATAAGCGTAAATCAAGCTGCACCTTGTGTCCTTTCTGCCTCTGCGAGCACATTAGACTTTTCTGCCTCAGCAGGTAATCAATTGGTAAATATTTCCTCAAATTCAACCTGGTCTGTTACAGAATCCTTGTCTTGGGTCACAGTTTCTCCTCCAAACGGAACAAGCAACAACAGTATAAACGTTTTTGTTCTGGAGAATCCCGGCATTGCCCGATCGGGCGCAATTACCCTGACAGCAGCGTGTGGCACTGTTATTACTATCACCGTTAACCAAAGTGCCCCATGTGTTCTAACCTCTTCAACGAGCTCATTAGAATTTTCTGAATCAGCTGGTAATCAAACGGTGAACATTTCATCTTATTCCTCATGGAGTGTTTCAGAATCTTTACCATGGGTCACAGTTACACCACTGTCCGGATTAAACGATGGCACTGTAACTGTTTCTGTAACAGAGAATCCGGGTATTACGCGTTCAGGTACAATAACGCTCTCAGCAGCATGTGGCGCTACAGTTATCATAACTGTTAATCAAGGTTCACCCTGCTTACTTACTCCCTCGACAAGCTCATTAGACTTTTCTGCATCTGACGGAAATCAAACGGTAAATATTTCCTCATATGCCAGCTGGACAACATCAGAATCACTTTCATGGATCACTGTTACGCCACCATCCGGCTTAAATGATGGCAGTATTATCGTTTCTGCCATTGCGAATACTGGTCCGGCTCGCTCGGGTACAATTATAATCACAGCAGCCTGCGGAGCAACGGCTACCATAACTGTTAATCAAGCTGCTCCTTGTATGCTTACCGTCTCTGCAAGCACATTGAACTTTTCTTCCTCCGCCGGTAATCAGACAGTGAGTATTTCTTCCTATTCTAGCTGGACGGTATCCGAATCTTTGTCATGGGTCACTGTTACCCCTCCATCCGGCTCAAACAATGGCCTGATAAACGTGAACGTGATTGCAAATCCTGGCAATGCCCGCTCTGGTATAATAACACTCTCAGCAGCCTGTGGCACATCAGTTACTATCAGCATAAACCAAGGTACCAGCGGCTGTGCTCTTACCTCCTCTTCAAACACATTAATTTTTTCTGCATCAGCTGGAAATCAAACAGTGAATATTACCTCCAATTCAAGTTGGGTAGTCTCAGAATCATTATCATGGGTCACTGTTACACCTCCCTCCGCGTCAAACAATAGCAGCATAAGCGTCGCTGTTTTATCAAATCCGGGTGCAGCTCGTTCAGGAACAATATCACTCATTGCAGCATGTGGTACAACTATAACAATTTCTGTAAATCAAAATGCCATTACTTGCTCGCTTTCCGCATCAACAAACAACTTATACTATCCAGCAACTAGTGGAGATCAAACGGTCGTAATTACCTCAAATTCAAACTGGACGGTATCGGAATCATTGCCTTGGGTAGCAATTACACCAATATCCGGCTCAAACAGCGGCAGTTTTAAGGTGTATGTCATAGCGAATTCTGGAGCAGCTCGCTCGGGATCTGTAACAGTCACTGCAGCATGTGGCACTACGGTCACAATTTTTGTGACTCAGAGTGGTCCGTGTACACTTACTGCCTCTTCTGCCATATTAAATTTTCCTGCTACTGCAGGAAATCAAAATGTGAATATTTCATCAAATTCAACCTGGTCGGTTTCAGAATCCTTGTCATGGGTCACTGTGACCCCTACATCCGGATCAAATAATAGCAGTATAAATGTAAATGCGACTGCCAATACTGGTTCTGCCCGTACAGGTATAATAACACTCACAGCAGCTTGTGGCACAACGGTTTCCATAACTGTAAACCAAAACTCCGGTGGTTGTTTACTTACTACTTCAGCTAATATGCTGAATTTTTCTGCAGCTACCGGTTTCCAAACGGTATCTATAGCTTCAAATTCAACCTGGTCTGTTTCTGAATCATTGCCGTGGGTCGTCATTGCTCCAACGTCCGGATCAGATAATGGTAGCTTTAAGGTGTATGTGGTTGCCAATTCCGGAGCAGCGCGATTTGGAACAATTACAGTTACCGCGGCATGTGGCACAACGATTACCATCACTGTAAACCAAAGTGCTGCTTGTTCACTTACAGTCTCTTCAAGTATTCTAGACTTTTCTTCTGCTGCTGGAAATCAAACGGTGAATGTTACCTCTAATTCAACATGGGTTGTTTCTGAATCCTTATCATGGGTCACTGTCACACCTCCATCCGGCTCAATCAATAATACCATCAATGTGAATGCTGCGATGAATCCAGGCGCTGCCCGTACAGGAACAATTACGCTAACCGCTGCGTGTGGCACTTCTGTTACAATTACTGTAAATCAGGCAGCTGGTTGCTCACTTTCAGTCTCTGCAAGCATGTTAAACTTTTCTTCAGCTGCTGGTAGTCATTCAGTAAATATTACTTCTAATTCAAGCTGGACTGTCTCTGAATCTTTGTCCTGGGTCGCGGTAACACCGCCATCCGGATCAAATAACAACAGCATAGTCGTGTCTGTGACATCCAACACTGGTGGTGCACGCACTGGTACGATAACCCTCACATCTGCTTGTAACACATCGGTTACCATCACTGTTAACCAAAGTTCCATTGGTTGTACACTTAACACTTCAGTAAGTGTTCTAAACTTTTCTTCTGCTGTCGGTAGTCAACCCATCAGTATTTCATCAAATTCAACCTGGACAGTTTCAGAATCCTTGCCATGGGTCACAGTTTCACCAACATCTGGATCAAACAATGGCAGTATAAATGTGTCTGTCTTAGCAAATCCCGGTGTTGCCCGTACAGGAACAATAACAATTTCTGTAGCATGTGGTATATCAATTCCAATCACAATAAACCAAGGAGCCTCCTGTTTACTAACAGCTTCTCCAGGTATTTTATACTTCGCTGCATCAGAAGGTAACCAAACAGTGAATATTACCTCAAATTCAACCTGGAATATCATAGAGTCATTGCCATGGGTAACCATTACACCAACATCCGGCACGAACAACGGCAATATCAATGTGTCCGTATCATCCAATGCAGGTTTAAGTCGCATAGGCTTTATATCATTAACTGCCGGATGTGGGGCATCCGGTACATTAACCGTAAGCCAAAGCGCCCCTGCCTCACTTAACTTTCACCAAAAACCATAACCCAAACTGCTACATCTTAGAGTCATTAGCTAAAAATTACATCAGACTCATTTTTGATTATTCCAGAAATACTGAAACAGTTTTCTGGTCACTAACTAGTCTGACTAAGAATGAAAAAATTCCTCCTTCACTTTTGTCTTATGCATCAGTCTGTTGATTTTATTTATTTCCACTTTTAAAAACTGATGTTGATTCAGTTTTAATGTATAAAACTTCTCCTATGCATCGTGATTAATGACCTGACTTCCCATCCATATACCATGCACGAAACTTATCGGCATCACCGGAATCTTATTCAGGTTGCACCTGATGTTCAGCGGCATATCGCTCAATGACTTCCAACTCGGAGGTATCAACATATTGATGCCTTCGTTGTTTCCTTATTTCGTTCCAGAAATAATGCTGCTGAGGGTACTTTTCTTTGTTAGGCTCGCAGGAGATCAAGAATTTATGACTTTTCAAAAAAACTTCAGTCAATTGATGATAGTCAAAATAATCATTCTTGACATGATAGATGTTCTTCTCAAGATCAAGAAATTGACCTAATACATAACGCTCATTTTTTCCAAACAGGTCAATGCTTGCAGGTAAAAGAAGCTTGGGATTGAATTCAGGACTAAACTCTTTCTCAATGGTGAAATGGTTTTGTACGTGCGGAAAGAATGCTGATTTAACGACCTGGAAATTGCTTTTCTTCATCGTTTCAACAACAGTTTCATCGTCTATGAATTTTGCAAACAAATTCTGAAAAACATGTTCTTTTACCTCGACCGTTATCAAAACAGGCTTCGAAAACGAAACTACATTCTGACTGTAGGTGCTTAAGTAGGCGATATAAGGTTCGTTGATAATCACGTTTTTTCCATCGTGCTCAAGTATGGTAAGCTGATCCTGATTGATATCAATTTTTTGAATGACATTATCAATCGACCGTAGATATTGCCTTATAAATTTCTTGCTTTCCTTGTCAATAAGGGTACCGATCAGGGAAAGGCGCGAATCGGAATACCCGAAAAAACTTTTGTTTCCATCGGAAAGCAATAAGCCTAGTGATATTTTTTCACCGGTTACTGTATTGATGACTGCGGATAATATACTGTAAAATGTTTTCATCTTTATTTGGGGTTTAGGGTAAGTGTGAGAATTGTAGTAAAATGTTCTACACAGGCTTTGATCCAACTTTCACTAAACAGGAATTCGAGCCTGGATCTAAGATATTTATTATCAGATTTCCAGGCTATCGGAGTGTTTGCCAAAATAATATCAAGGTCTTCATGGCAATTTGATGCGTTATGTTTAAATTCCTTTATAAGGCTTAAACGGGTATCGTTGAAATTTTGTTGCAAAGGTTTGTAAAAAAAGCGATTGATGAATGGAGACGACAAAATACTTTCGTTATTGCCTATCAAATAAGGAGCTTTGTTGAGGTTACCGGAATTGAAACACATGGCATGATCGATGGGGACGTAGCGTTTTTCTTTGAGGTTGTACAAAAGGTTGAAATTTTCGTAATGTCTGTCTTCGTTGGACATCCAAATATCAAACAGTCCGATTTTCAGGAAAGATTCTTTACCTGAAACAGGATCATTTTTCAAGCCGGGTGTTTCTAAAAACAATTTATCAACTTCTTTGAACGCTCCGTAAAACCGCGATCCAAAGCAAGGAACATCAAAATAATGATAGGGATAACCGGTGCGTTTCACATGTTCTTTAGCAACATTCACAAAGGCAAAATCAGGCACATCCAACTGCCAAATCTTTAAAAAACAAGCAGCAAGGTATTCGTTGAAGAGCACGGCTGGAAAGCCCTGACCTGTGTTATACTTGCAAACATAATAATTTAAGTCATCACAAAAGACCTTTACCGGCCTGCTGCCTTTTGTTTCATAACAGTCCTCAGATTTAATTTCAGTTATACTTTGCAGGGTTTCCACTTTCATATGTAGTTGACTATACATAGCGTTTAAAAGCCCCTTGAGGCTTCCTTAATTTTCAATGAACTAAAAATTCTTCGGGACTTTTTCATCGCATCTAAAATTATGAAATTTAGTTATTGGCCATTTCTTGAGATAAATTCTAACCTTGCCCAATAGTAGTTACTTTAGCCTTATTGCTGAGCTCTTTTGTAAGTGTTAGGCTGGAGCATTGGTGTGTGGGGCTTGGCAATGTGTGTAGCTGTAAAGCGTTAGCTTCAGTTTTCAAGTTTTAATGCAACTTCTTTAAAGCTGTCTAATGCTGCTTCAATATTTTCAATAATTTCCTGAGCTAATACTTCAGGTTCGGGAAGGTTTTCCAAATCCAGCATGTTGTCATCTCGAAGCCAGAAAATATCTAAACTGGTTTTGTCTCTTGCAATGATATCATCGTAGCTGAATTTTTTCCATCTGCCTTCTGGATTCTGTATTGACCAAGTTTCTTTTCTTTCATTTCTATTTTTAGGATTGTAGCACTCTACAAATTCTTTTAAGTCTGAGAATTTCAGAGGACTTTTCTTTAATGTATGGCTAATGTTGGTGCGGTAATCAAATATCCAAACTTCTTTGGTCATTACATCTTTTGAGGCTGGTTTTGCATCAAAAAACAACACATTTGCTTTTACTCCTTGTGCATAAAAAATACCTGTTGGCAAACGAAGAATAGTATGCAAATCAACCTTTTCCATTAATTTTTTTCGTACAGTTTCACCAACACCACCTTCAAACAAAACATTGTCAGGTAATACTACAGCTGCCTTACCTGTAGTTTTTAACATTGAAACGATGTGCTGTAAAAAGTTTAGTTGCTTGTTTGTAGTTGTAACCCAAAAATCATTTCGGTTATAAGTAAGTTCTTCTTTTTCTTCTTTTCCATCAGAATTCGTAATTGTGATGCTACTTTTTTTTCCAAAAGGAGGATTTGCAAGAATATAATCAAATAATTCACTTGGCTTTGTAAGTAATGCATCTTCTCTTTTCACTGGTGGTTCAGAAGTAATGTCACCAATATTATGAAGAAATAGGTTCATTAAGCACATTCGAGCTGTTGATGCAACAATTTCCCACCCATGAAATGTTTCTTCTTTAAGAAAACGTGTTTCTTCCTTGTCGAGTTTATAGTTGGTTTTATCGGTGAGGAAATCGTACGACGAAAGAAAGAAACCACCAGTACCACAAGCAGGGTCCGCAATAGTTTTTTTAGGCTCAGGACGGACACATTCCACAATAGCCTTAATCAAGTCTCTTGGCGTAAAATACTGACCTGCACCGCTCTTGGTGTCTTGTGCATTTTTTTCCAAAAGACCTTCGTACATATCGCCCTTAACATCGGTTTCCATGCTAACCCATGTCTCTTTGCCAATCATCTTAACCAAACGATCAAGTTTTGCAGGGTCTTGAATTTTATTTTGTGCTTTTGTGAAAATTTGCCCAAGCATTCCCGCTTCTTTACCTAATTCTTTTAAAAGTTCTACATAATGAGATTCAAGTTTTCCACCACTTTTAGAGAAAATACTATCCCAATTATATTTTTCCGGTATTCCAGATTTGCGTTTTTGAGGACCCTTTTCGTATTCGTCTGCCATTTTTAGGAATAGCAAAAATGTAAGTTGCTCCAAATAGTCTGAATAACTTACTCCGTCATCTCTGAGTGTATCGCAAAAAGACCAAATCTTGGCTACTAAATTATTTGTTGTCATATTTTTAAATTTCAGTGATTATTTCCTCTTTCTCAATATCAAAATGAATATAGGAAAAAGGAAGTTTGATAAAATTCTTTAAGTGATTAAGGTAATTCTTAATCTCATCTGTTGGAGCCACATGGGAAACCAAAACAATACTTTCCGCTTCATTAACATTGGGGTAAAGACTATATTCCAATAATTGACCTATCCCTTCTCTGATTGAAGTCCTTAAATTGTTGTAAGTTTTAATTTCATAAAATATAAAGCCTGTATTTGTTTTTCGGGTTATGTCAATTCTAGCTGCTCCATAAGCCGTGCATTCACGCTTAACAATTGCTTTGGCGTACTTATGCTGTAAGTATTTCAGAAATTTTGTTTGAAGAATGTTGTGTTTCAATTCAAGCTCAATTTCTCTCTTACTCGCAGTTCTCTTACTTTTCGTGCCTAGGTCTGCTTCAACACTTCCTGAATTTTCAAAAGAAAACCCTGTTTTCGTTAATACTTCATATTTCTCTTGAATATTCTTAGGAATATCCATTAAGGTATAGCGTGTTGATGGAATATCCTTTTCGTCAAGAACCGGAATTAGTTCGGTTGGGATTTCATTTATTTGAGTTGCTGTAAATCTTATATTGAATAAACCTGAACCATCTTCTTTTATCCATTCATCAAGTTGAGCAGAGTTTAAATTGAGGTTGTAAAGGTCAACTTTCATTTCATCGTACCAACCCTGATTCTTGTAATGTTGTAATACTTCATTTGATTCTACAGCAGTAAGTACCTGAACATCTTTCAAAGTTGTAACCCAAAATGATTTATTTGATTCGCCATCGCGTGTGTAAAGTGATATATCAAAAACTTTACCCTCGTAATTTGAGCGAAATTTATGAATGGGTTCTAAAAACCCATATTTAATTCCATTGATTGCTTTGTCACTATCAAACAACCATTCTTCGTGACCAAATCCATTATCCTTTTCAAAGCTTGGATTTGTTGATTTACCTGACGGCCCTGAAGGTTTTACCCATTGGTAGGTATTCCAAGTAATACGAGCAATTTTTGTTTCTTTTGAAAGAATGGTTTTTAAATGGTTATGATGCACTAAATATTTGAGAACATAATCTTTGCTCTCCTTGATTAATCTCTCCCAATTGTATTCATGAAATTTATCAAATGATATTTTTGGCCATTCCCAGTTGATTAATTCTTTGTATTCCTTAACTATCTTTATTTTATAATCGGGTAGTGCTTTTTGCGTTTTATAATATCCTTCAAGCTTATAACCAAGAAATTGTTCCTTTCCATTAACTTCAACATTAAAGAACACATCTTTATCCTCACCCGAATAGATTTTTGGCCAGAAATACGGTACTATTTTCGAGCTAGCTCCTACCCAATTATTATCAGGTCTTAATTTAAAACCTTCAATAATTAATTGCTCAGCCCAATATTTTGCTTTTGCAATAATGGGATAAAGTTTTTGCCCATAATATTGATGTTCCGGATTATTTGTTCTGTAATCTGAATTTACTATTGAACTATAAAACTCCAATTCTTCTTTTGTAAAAAAATTGTAGCCTCCCTCAAAATACCGGAATTCAAAACCTAAATTTTCTATATAACTACGATAGGAGTCATTAGATTGAAATTGAAGTTGTTCATTGGTTACTAATTGATAAGCAGTTCTTACCAAATATTTAAAAGGATACTCTTTCCCATTTACAACTACAAAATATTGACTCCAAACATGGTCTTTGGGCACTCCTTGCTCGTCAATTAAATTGGCAGCATTTTCTATATGATTCTTATTTATGCTATTTAGCTTCATTGTCTTTTTAAATTAAAACTGCTGTTACAAACCTATCTAACCAAATAAATCCATCTAGTTTTGAATAAACTCGCACGCAAGCTTTTACTGCTGACGTATATGGCCTGTCTGGATTTTTCAAATAGTCGGTTAATCTTTTAAGACATGATGCTACCATTAGCCTTCTTGCTCTTTCATCTGGGGCTGTGTCAATACTCTTTTTTATCTCAAGAATTTCTCTTTCACAATCCTTCCAAGCCATTAACCTTTCCTTATTCAACTGTTCAAGGTCTAAATGGTAATAAAAAATAGATTGCAACACCCGTTGGTGTTCATAATCACTATATCCTGCACTTATTACTTCTCCGTTTGAGTCAAAAGTTAATAAACTAACATCTTCCTGATTGAAAGGATCTAACAAAATTGGAACCTCACAATTAATATTTTCTTCATCGTTAGCAACACGACCAACATCATTGCAATCCAATGGAAAATAATCACCTTTTCCTTCCACATCTTCACAATCACCTAATCTGTCTCTTCTCAACTTATTTGTTAGCCCTCCAGATAATCTATAGTTGCTCCATTCATAGGCTAACCACCAATATCCATTTTCTTTTAAAACTGTATTCGTGCTTTTTGATTCTGTGTAATCAACTTTTACTTTCGATTTGCATTTTGGGCGGAAGTGATCAACTTCAAAATCACTACTACCTATTGGGGCTTCAGAATACCAGCATTTATTGTGAGATAGACCAAGCATAATGGGTTGTAATTTATTCCATTCTGGATGAGTGCGGATATACTCTTTTTTTCTTTCTACATCCATTCCTTTCATCGCATTATGCTGAGCCTGTTTAATAGCATCCCATCCAAAGGCCTCGACAGCTTCTTGAAATCTATTTTTATCTATATATCTCATTCGCCCTTTTCTTCTTTTAACATTTCGGCAAGGACTTCTTTTGCTATTCTGTCAAGCTCTTCGGCTTCTTCCTTGGTATATTTTCTGTTGGTAAACTCTCTATAATTACTTGTTAATTTCAAATATTGGTTATATCGACTGTCGGCAGTATCATCATTAAAACCAATGCTATCGAAGTAATTTTTAAGTCTTTCAAATTTGTGTTTTTCATTTTCACCAAGCTCTCCTTGTGCAATTTTAGCTTGTAGAAATCTTTTCTGATTTAACAAGTCTTCAAGCTTTTTACTCATCAAAGAAGGTATTCCAAATAATTCACTGGTTAGAATTTTCGAAACACTCATTTCTCTTGGACTCATATATGGGTTAAACGCTTCTGTTTTACCTTCTTTGTTTTTCTTAAAAATTTGAACTTGATTTTTCTTCAAGTTGCCTATCACCAAAGGGTCATGAGAACAGAATATGATTTGAGTATTTTCTTTGCGTTTTACAACTCTATCTAAGTAATCCAAAAATTTCCATTTCCACATTGGATTTAAATGAGTGTCTGGCTCATCTAATAAAATTAGGGATTCTTCATCTTTAGTGAATTTAAGCAACCCCAAAACTGAAAGTAATTGCTTTTCGCCTTCGCTGAGTTCCGACATAGCTAATTCGCCATCAACGCCCTCTTTTTGGACTTTGATTTTAACATCATGAAGCATGTCTGATACATGAATACTTTCAAGTGCATTAAAAAGCTCAATTTTATTCTTGTACTTAAAATCAATTAATTCTTCAAAACTTCTTCTATCTTTTATATACAAGTAGCTTCTGTCTTGTGTTTCAGTTTTTTTATATGAAACATCAACACGTGCTTTAAACTTTATTGGGGCAAATGAAAACAATAGCAAATCGTCTAAAAATCTTCTAACTAAACCATCAGCACCCCAGAAATAATCATTTTTATCCTGAGACCATTCAGGTTCTTTGAGCATAAATAAAGCAGAGCCAAAGTCAACAATTTTCAATTCCTCTCTTAAGAATTTGATTGTTTCTTCTTCCTGATCTTTGAACAGGTAAAATGCAATCAGAGCAAAATTTGCATGAATATTTTGTGCAAGAAATATTCTTCTTATCGTATCAAATTTGGTTCGTTTGGCTTCTGGTTTAGTAATTTCATCGTAATATAATTTCAGATGGGGCATATACAAATTTGCCAAACGGTCGCTGACACCTGAATAATAGATAAAAACATGATTTGGTAAATAATGCTCGATGTTTCTTGTAAACTCAGAAGTTATATTCTTATCGTTGACTTTGAATTCATACTTTGAATTTTCAAAGTTTACTTCAATATTGTTTCCTCTGCATTCATACTTAATATAAAAATTAAAAAGCTGCTTAATCTTTCGATTATGAACATAGATTAAATCCAAATCCCTGAAAATGATTACAAGTGCTTCCAAAAAGTTTGATTTTCCTGTCGCATTTAACCCAAGTAATACCGTTTCCCAAGCATTTTCATCTATGTCAATATGAAAATCCTCTAGATTTTTGAAACGTGATTTTATATGTACTTTATCTATTCTCATTTTGCAAGTGATAATAGTGATTCAGTTCCTTTTTTTACTTCTTTGATACTATTCTGAATCTTTTTTAATTCGGCATAAAACTCTTCAATGTTTTCTTTATGCTTGCTTTGCTGCCAAACGTCTTTGGCAAGCATTGGCTTGTCGGAAGCTTTGAGTACTTCTTCAATGCTAAGTTCTTTACTCATCTTCTTTATTTTTTTAGGTGTCCTTTTCTTTTGTTGTTTTTGTTCTTCCAAATATTTCTTCTTTTCAGCCTTTATGCGTTTCATCAACTCCGCTGCTGGTTCATCATTTGGGTCTTGTGCAACAAGTTTCCCTTCAAAGGCTTTTTTGAGTATACTTTGGCGAAGAAATTCTGATTTTCTAATTCCATCGTTTATTGTTTGCTCTAAATTCTCAATTATTGAAAACTGAGATTCAATCTCCGCAATAATCTGTTCTTGTTCTTCAAATGAACAAATAACGACTGGTGCTTCTCTCATGTTTTCCAAACTAAGAACAGGTCGTCCAACTCCATATACTAATCCACTAATCATTTTTCCGCCATATACATCTGATTGAAAATACAATTGAAGATACGGAGTGATTTTTACATTTACAGGCTTCATTAATGCTACAGATTGGCTAACATAGGATTCTGGTATGTCATCCTTGATATATGCTACTTTGCCAACATTTGCACCTGTTATAGTCATTAGTAAATCGCCTTTTTGAACTAAACTTCTTTTACCTTCAACATTAATTGGTAAATCGACAAAGGCAGCACCATCAAGATCAAGTTTATTTGTTTTGATATCTTGCGTTCTAATAAAAAAAGCTCCCTTATCAGAATAATATTTTTTCCAATCTCTTGAACCACTTGTTACATAATACAAAATCTCATTATTTCTAGTCCAAATCCAATTTTCAGGAATAACAGGGAGTTCTTCAATGTCTACTTGCTTCAAACTTGGATAGTCAATTGGAGCGCTGGGCTTACTTGGCTTTCTTTCCTTTTTTGTTCCTTTTCCCCAAACCTTAACTGCCTCTTTCCAATCTTTCAATTCCTGTTCGTAGCGTTTTTTTCGTTCCACTTTTATTCGTTCAAGCAATTTTTCTGCCGGCTCTGGATTGTTCTCTTTTCGCCATTGTTCGGTAAGTTTACCTTCAAAGGCAGATTTTAATAATGCTTGTCGGTACACCTTTAATTGGTTCTGTGCCAGTTTGAGATTGTCTATGCCATTATCTAAATCGCTGAATAGTTCTTCGATTTTATCTATTATTCTATTTTGCTCATTTAGAGGTGGCAGAGGTATTGTCTTTTTGGCAAAATCAGAAATCCAATATCTTTTATGAGTATCACTTCTTACATCAGTAATTTGCATTCCAAGGAATACATATTTTAGATTTATTAAATCACATGAAGGGACTAAAATCTTCATAGCAGAAGACTTAACTTTAAAAGGGAAATTTACATATTTAGATGCTGTTGTGAAATCATCAAATATAATTGCAGGTAAATTATTGAAAATGCCATGAGTTTCATTCGTGTATCCCTTAATAAATGATTTTCCAGCAGTAAGAACAGGTATTTTAAAACTATCCTTATAGTCTGTGCTTTCAACAATAAACTCAGTTGGTTGAATGTAATCAACTAACTGTTCAAATTCAACTTCTATCCAACCATTTACCATTATGCTGCCAATTCTTTATTAAGTTCATCAATTATTACATCCAAATTATCGCCAAAGAGTTGCCAAATCTTCATCAGACCACCTTTGGAATCAAACGGACTGTAATCTAAATCGTCTTTCTCTAAATGGAACGAGGTGGCAATATGGTCTTTAATCATACGCAACCAAGTCATTTGCTCTTCGGAATACTTTAGTGTCCCTGCTTGCTTTTTAAATACCCAATCCTGAAAGCGTTTATCAACAGCCTTGTTGTACGGTGTGAGTTTTTCATCCAAACCCATCACACGGCGTATCAAACTTACCAATGCAATCATTTCGTTGAGTGGCTGGCTGCTTTGCAGGTTATCAATATGTTCGTATGCTTGCCAAATACGCAATGGAGCAAGGGTTGGCTTGTCGGCTTTTAGCTTTTCAAGTAATTCTTTCACCATTTTATAGGTAAGTTCTTTCCGCTGATAGGGTTGGGAATAGAACCAACTCAAAGCCACAATCTCATCTTTGTTGACTTCAATGTATTCTTTAAAATTCGCTACCAATTCCAATGCCTTTTCTTGTGCGTGGGTATCCCAGCCTGCAAATTCCAACTCATCAATATTTATAATGTCTATGATCTGTTCCAGTGATTTCCGCACATTGTCCACATATTCAATCAACTCACCTGATATGGAAATTGTAGCTTGTTTTGCTAATTCTATTTGTGCTTCATCTACTTGTGCAGGTGTTGGATTTCCATATTTTGACACAGAATAAGCTTGCACTTTATCAGGATCAAAAACGTCCAACAGGTCTTTTACCATTTGATTGATGGTTTTGCCCTTGGCTAATTCCTGAAATTTTTTCTTTTCATCTGGAGTAATTTGTTTTTCGATTCGCCCTAATCTTCCCGCTAAAGAAACAAACAAATCCTCTTCAACATTACCCATCATGGCAGCATACATCAAATCTTTTAATGGAATGCCTCTTTTTCGCTCCAATGGTCGGCTGTCTGTTTTGGTAGTTTTCATTACACCAATAGCATCTACAATTACAAAATGGTCTTTTGTAGCAATGGCAGAAGGTGTAACTTTTTTTAAATCTTCTAATTTTATAGTACGAGTGCCTCGCCCTTTCATTTGCTCAAAATAACCTTTGGATTTAACATTTCGCATAAAAATCAAACACTCCAAAGGTTTCACGTCGGTACCAGTTGCAATCATGTCAACGGTAACAGCAATACGAGGGAAGTAATCGTTACGAAAAGAAGATAAAACTGTTTTGGGATTATCCTCAGTTTGATAGGTAATCTTTTTACAAAAACTGTTTCCTTCTCCAAACTCTTCTCTTACAATATTGATGATGTCATCGGCATGGCTATCGGTTTTAGCAAAGATTAACGTTTTTGGAACTTCTGCTCTTCCAGGGAAAATCTCAGGTAGTTTTTGCTTAAAGGCTTTAATAACATTTCTGATTTGACTTGGGTTTACAATATCCTTGTCCAACTGATTTGGAGCATAAGCGACTTCTTCGTCCAATTGCTCCCAACGTTTTCTACGGCTTAACCTCTCGCGTTTATCAACAAACTCCTTCGCTTCAATAACAGCACCTGCTTTTGTAATTTTTGTTTCAATAAGGTAGGTGTCATAAGTTACATTTACACCATCTGCAACCGCTTCTTCATGGGTGTACTCACTCACAATATTTTCATTAAAAAAACCAAAAGTTCGTTTATCAGGTGTAGCTGTTAAGCCAATCAAAAAGGCATCGAAATATTCCAACACTTGTCGCCACAAGTTGTAAATAGAACGGTGACATTCGTCAATTACAATAAAATCGAAAAACTCTATTGGTATTTTCTCATTGTATATTACAGGAAGTGGTTCTTTAGGTTGCCAATCTTTTTCGTTGGGGTTTTCTTCTTCCGATTTTTCATCCAATTCTTCACCTTTCAAAATTGAATATAATCTTTGAATAGTGCTTATACATACATGCGCATCGGGGTTTACAAACGATGAAGTTAATCGCTGAACCGTATAGAGTTCTGTAAAAGTTCTATTCTCGTTGGGTGGAATAAAAGCCATAAACTCTTGTTCGGCTTGCTCTCCTAGATTTTTTGTATCAACAAGAAAGAGAATCCGTTTTGCATCGGCATATTCTAGTAGGCGGTATATTGAGGAAATTGCAGTAAATGTTTTTCCTGCCCCAGTAGCCATTTGAATCAATGCTTTTGGTCTATTCTCTTCAAAAGAAATTTCAAGGTTTTTAATTGCTGAATATTGACATTCCCGCAAGTTTCCTTTGTTTAAAGCAGGAAAGTCAAATAGTCTACTCCGTAATGTTCTTTCATTCTTTAGTTGAAACTTAATAGTTTCTGGCCGATGGAATGAAAATATATTTTTTGCCCTTGGTTTAGGGTCTTTGGCATTGGTAAATCTTGTAATTACACCTGTCGATTCATAAATATAGGGAAGAGGTTCGTTATTAATGTGCTTTAGTTTACTTGCTGCATAATTACCAGATTGATCTTCAACTACCGTAATATTTTCTCCTTCTTCTTCTTTTTTAGCTTCAATTACACCAACTGGTTTTCTGTCAACGAATAACACATAGTCAGCAGGTCCAACTTCGGTCAGATATTCTTTAACAGCTATTCCAATGGCAGCACTAAAATCTATCTTCTTTTTATCTTGGATAACCCACCCAGCAAGACGCAATTTCCCGTCAATGCGGTCTCTTGCAATTTGTTCAGGGTTTTTATTTGTATTATTTGTCATCCAATTTAGCTTTTCTATTTTTAAAAGTCGCAATTTACATCTTTAATTGTGTCATTTGTCTGTGCGGTGGCAAAATTCAAGCTCTTTTAGTTTTTCATTTTGGTATGTGTGTTGGCAAAAACCAAGTGTGCTTGAATGCGCGTCGGTTGTCTTTTTAAAATGACGCACATCTCCCCGATAAACGCCACTCTATTGCATTTAACATTCCATTTCCCTTTGTATATGCACAATTAATCCTATTTAACCACTCAAATTCCTTTTAATCAACCAAATCTTCATGTCAATTTTATTAAAAACCAAATCCTCAAAACACCAAAAGAGCCATCCAGACACCCTATCAGCATCCATCATAGCCCTTTATTTCTTTTGCCGGGTTCTCAGCCTCCCGGTTTCCTCTTAGTAAAATGTGCAAGCAGCCCTTAAAAATCACTTCATACCCACTATAACGGCTGGGATTCAAGTGCATGAATTGATCAATCCTTCAGGATAAACAGCTGTGAGGCAAAACAACCATCGATAGCCCCTCAGTTTCATCCCATCCGGTATTTGCTGTAAAATTACAGAACAGCTTTTTATTAACCAACACTTTTGGTTTATTTTTTTCAGAAATCTTCAAACTATTGTGAGATCTGTCTTTTTAGTAATGTGATTCCATCGTGATCGGTGATGGGTGATGGGTAATGGGTGGTTTTAGAAGGGTTTAAGGTTTAGGCTTGCGCCAGCCAACTCATCACTCATCACTCATCACTCATTACGTTATGGTTAATGGGTTTTGACCATTCCTGTATCTCCCCAGGTACATCATCTTCTGGCGAGGTGCTTCAGCTTTGTTTATCTCGTGAAATTATTTATAGCAAAGTTGATGGCTTTCAATCAGTCTCACAGGATACTGTTGGGTCAAGGGTTACAAAAGAGCAAAAGTTTTCAAAACTCTTAGAATCATTATTCAGTTATGTTCATTATAATTATTAGATCCATTTTTCAGCATTACATTTTAACAACCTTCATACTTTTTACCAAACTTCCTTCGTAAAAAAGATGAATGAAATACAAACCTGGCTTTAAACCGTGCAATGGAACTTTTTTAAGTGTTTCATTTCTCTGATCTCGCCACAATGTTTTTCCTTGTACGTTACATAACACGATCTCTATTCGACTAGTTTCAAGCCCGCTCATTTCTGTTTGTAAGAAAAACCAATCTGTTGTTGGATTTGGCCAACCCCTGATTGTACCAATCAAATTTTCTTCGTCAATACCAATTATGAGTGAGAATTGAACATGAATGTCGTGATTACTAACTATATTTGAGAAAGTGTAGCTTTCGCCATTGCCGATGCTGTCACCATCTACCCAAAATGCGTAAACCTGATATCCTTCAGATGCCTGAAAAGTAAAGGTCTGGCTTTCTCCATAATTAATTTGTACAATTCCTGATGGAGTAATAGTTCCGTTGGGACCAGCTGTGGCCGTAATAGCATAAGTCAGTATACTGAAACTTGCGGCAATGGTATGATTAGCCGTCACATTACTGAAGGTATAACTGCCAACAGTCCCAACACTCACACCATCAACCAATACATTTGCAATTTCAAAACCTGTATTTGCTGTAATATTGAAGGTCTGATTACCTCCATAATTCACTGTTATTGTTCCTGGCGGACTGATGCTACCACCTGTTCCAGCAGAAGCTGTGAGTGTATATGTCAATAGGTTAAAGCTTGCTGCAATGGTATGATTAGCTGTCACATTACTGAAAGTATAGCTTCCAACAGCCCCAACACTCACACCATCAACCAAAACATTAGCGATTTCATAACCCGTATTTGCGGTTATGTTGAAAGTCTGATTACCTCCATAATTCACTGTAATTGTTCCTTGCGGTCTGATGCCACCACCTGTTCCGGCAGAAGCTGTGAGTGTATAAGTCAATAGGTTAAAGCTAGCTGCAATGGTATGATTAGCCGTCACATTACTGAAGGTATAACTGCCAACAGCCCCAACACTCACACCATCAACCAATACATTAGCAATTTCATAACCAGTGCTGGCTGTTATGTTGAAGGTCTGGCTACCTCCATAATTTACTGTAATTGTTCCTTGCGGACTGATGCTACCACCCGTTCCGGCAGAAGCAGTGACTGTATAAGTCAATAGGTTAAAGCTTGCGGCAATAGTATGATTAGCCGTCACATTACTGAAGGTATAACTACCAACAGCCCCAACACTCACACCATCAACCAAAACATTAGCGATTTCATAACCTGTATTAGCTGTTATGTTGAAGGTCTGACTACCTCCATAATTCACT
>WOUZ01000026.1 GCA_009773165.1 Bacteroidota bacterium | reverse complement strand
ACTCACACCATCAACCAAAACATTAGCGATTTCATAACCTGTATTAGCTGTTATGTTGAAGGTCTGACTACCTCCATAATTCACTGTAATTGTTCCTTGTGGACTGATGCTACCACCTGTTCCGGCAGAAGCTGTGAGTGTATAAGTCAATAGGTTAAAGCTTGCGGCAATAGTATGATTAGCCGTCACATTACTGAAGGTATAACTACCAACAGTCCCAACACTAACACCATCAACCAAAACATTAGCAATTCCGTAACCCTCATTGGCTGTAATAACAAAATGCTGACTTTCCCCATAATAAACCATTATTGTTCCACTGGGATTTATAGTTCCACCATCTCCTGAAATACTTGTAATTGTAGCAGGTATTCGGATAAAACCATTATTCATTTCCCACAGTATGTTCTGCGATTGATTATCTCCGAGTATTCCATTTTGAAGTTGAACCTCATGGTTTCCAATACTTAACGATTCCTCTAAATTGATTTGAAGTGTTACAATGGTTCCCTCATTTCCCAGAAAAGGCAGCTGCTGCATCGAAAAAGCCAAAACCCTGATAGTACCATTGCTTAAAGTGCTTACTGACAACACGTGGTCTTGCTTTCTTGACGGATCCAATACAGCACTTGATGCCACATAATTGCAGCCTTCTGGTAACACCAGATCAAATTGAAATCCTACAAAGGGATCGAAGTTCTCGACACTGATGGGCAAAGTTACCGTTGTTCCTGAAACTCCATTTACTGAAGCAACTGTTAAATAATTAGGACTGTATACATGACCATTTAACTCAACTATAAAAGGGGTCTCATCCGGGTCGTCTGAAAAAATCCGCATCTGACATGTAGCTTGTCCGGTAGTTTGAGGCTGAAGATGTATACTGATTTGTTGGCTGTTCCAGGGTTGAATGGTTATAGGTAAAGTGTTTACAAGTGAAAAAATCGCATCTGTAAATACAATGGATTCAATGGTCAGCTCCTCTTGCCCATAATTATAGATGGTGAGATTTTGTATTCCTGAACTATTCACAGCAACATTGCCAAAATTGATGGAATTAGAGGCATGAATATCAGGTGCAGTGATGGTCAATCCGCCTCCATAACTCGCTGATTCGATATTATCACCGCTTTCATCTCCAATGATTACATTTCCAAGGTTGAGCGGATACCACCCTCCGGTACCATTCACATCAAAGTCCAGACTTACAATCATACCTTCATTTCCGTTAAAGGCCTGATTACTTGCTGAAAATCCTATAACACGGAGTGTAGTGGCATTTACCATGCTAACAATTACCTGATGCCCATTACTTCTGGCAGGATTCAGCAATGCTGAGCCAGAAACATAAGTCAAGGGCGCAGGTAGAAATAAATCAAACTGAAAACCGACAAAAGCTTCCATATTGTTGATTTGTAAGCTGAGCGTCTGTTGAGTACCTGAAGCCGCTTGCATACTGCCACAATGCAATTCATTCACTGCAAAGGCAATGGCATGCAAATCTATTTGTGTTAATACTTGGTCAGGGTCGTTTGATTGTATACTCATCAATTGGTCATAAGTCCCTTTCAAAGTTGCATAAAACCGTACTATTCGTGTGGTTGACTGACCTGCTCCCAGGGCAAAGCTATTACTTCCCAGATTTTCAAAATAACCGGATTCAAAGCTAACAGCAGTTACGTTGAGCGGTAAGTTACCTGTATTTTGAATATTCACTACCCTGTCAGCATATGTCCCCAAAGGGTTACTTCCAAAATCATGGCTCTCGGGTGTTACATGAATATTGGGTGCCCGCAGTGTTAATGTAGCGTTTATTACACTTGTCATGATGTTGTTCGAACCAGCATCTGCAATCAAAGCATTGTTTATGGTCAGGGGATAACTTCCCGGAACAGTTCCTGCCAATAGTCTAAAGTTAGCTACTTCACCACTGTTGCCAATAAAGGGTGTATTATTTATTGAAAAACTGATAATCCGTAGCGTACTGTTCCCATCAATAAGACTTGCCGAAAACAAATGCCCATTGCTGCGTGCAGGATTCAAAATTGCCGAACCGGCAACGTAACCGAAAGCCTCCGGAACTGGTATATCAAGCTGAAACCCTACAAACTGGCTTGTGTTGTTGATGTGCAAACTGATCGTTACCTCTTGTCCCGACTGAACTTCAGCATTCATAAGCTGAAGGACATTCTGGGCTTTCGTTCCTGTATCGAAAACAGTAAGTAAGAACCATGATACCAGAAAACAATAGTTCCTTATAGATGTAAATGCATTTCTTTTAATCATCATTTCAAAAATATTTGATGGTTTTATAAGTTGTTGTCCCGTCTGATAAGCTGAAGCGTAATAGCATTATTCTAATGTGACTATCAGCCGTATTGATTTTATGTATTAATGGAATGGAATGAGATCCTTTAGTTAAGTTTCCCAGATTCATTTCCAGTAGCTGCCTTCCTGTTATGTCAAATACAGTAAGTTGAAGTTCAGCGTTAGCGAGCAATTCAATCTGTAAATGACTTTCTTCACTAACGGGCATAGGCTGCAATCTTACTGATAGTTCATATTGGCTCTCCGGCATTTCAAAAGTATTTGTGAGTAAAACTTGAATGATGCCATCGAAATAGTCCGTTAAAACATCCATTCCATTTGTATCATATAAAGCTGATTGCATCAAAGGCAATGGAAAAGTTCCGGTTTGACTTCCTGTCTGAAAAGCAATATGAAACACACTTCCTTCTGTCCCTAAAAATGGATTTCCGTTTTGTGAATAGGCAATAAGTTGAAGCTCATTACCATTAAATTGTATGTCCGTAATATGATCTTGTGCTCTTTCTGTTAAGCTGGCCGTTTCTTCTAACCATGTCATTCCTGCTGGTAATGTGATGCTTGTCTCCATTGCGCTGATAAGTGTCCGGTTATTCACCAGGATGTCTAAAGTTACTGTGTCTGACACCCCTGCTTCTAAAGTTGGCAAAAGCATAATATTATCATCCTCTGACAATACTATCAGCAGAAGGCTGTCAGTAACTGAAGGACAATTAGAATTTCCATAGGCTGTCAAAAGTAGCCATGTGCTTCCCGCTTCAAGGTCATTTTCTCCTGGTGTATAACTGCAATGCAGATTTCCCGTATCACTAAAGGTACCATCCCCCCTGCTTTCCCATTGCAACATGCTGTAATGGGCAGCCATAGCATCATAATTAGTGTAAACTGTCTGGTAAGGTACAACAGCACTAACTCCTGCATCTAATGTCACAGGCACTTTTAATGTCAGTAGCAGCGTATCTGAATGCTCTGGACAAGTGTTTGCTCCTGTCACTGTCAATACCAATCCAACACTACCTTCTGCTAGATCTGCTTCAGACGGGTGATAAATTGTTTGTAATGCTCCAACATCTTCAAAAAAACCGTTCCCTCCTGACCAACTACTATATTGGGCATGTTGCATTGATCCGGTAAGCGACACTCCAAAGCCATAGCATTGAGTAATGTTTTCACCTGCATTTGCTACCGGAGGTGCGACAGTTTCAATGAAAAAATTGTCTGAGCCATTTTGAAAACCATCAGTAACATGAACAATACAATTAATGCTCGATTGTGGCGCAAATGTTAGTGATGCTTGTCCTCCGTTAAGTCCTGATGGTTCTGATGTCCATTCATAAGTTGGATTCCAGCCTCCCCCATTTACAACCGCAGTCATGGTTACACTTTGCCCGGAACATACTGTACCTGAATTGGAACTGATGATTACGTTTAGCGGGCCCATGGCTCTTACGACACCGGCAATTGTTGAGGTTAACACATTCTGTCCACTCGTATTGGCAATCAGGGCATTCAATAATGGTAATGGCGCCTCCATCGTTTCGGTAGGTAACGTTAGCTTAAAACGTGCTATTTCTCCGGTATTTCCATTGAATGGTGTATTATTCAGCGAAAAGCAAAGTATTCGCAATATACTGTCTTGTATTATGGATGCAACTATCAGATGATCAACTGCCCTGTTAGCATTAACTACTACACTTCCTACTTCTGTTGTTACTGCACCTGGCAAAGGAATATCACATTGAAAAGACGTTACTGGTGATGCATTATGGATCTGTATGCCTACAAAAACCTGATTCCCTGGAAAAGCCTGTGCCGAATCCAGCTGCATGACATACTGCGCCATAAGCGGCTGTAACAAACAGCAACTGATAAGCAGTAAAACACTTAATTTCAGTCGTTTTTTTAGCATAAAATTGTGTTATTGCAGTCGAGTTAATTTATACAACACGTTGCACATCTATTTAAAAATGACTTTCCGTTCTATGTATTTTATCTGATTTGTAATTTCATACTTTAATCGCAACAGATACACTCCTTTACTTACTCTTTTGCCGTTGTTATCCTCTCCATCCCAGTAAAAAGTTCCGCTGTTTAGCTTACCCTCAAACAGATTTTTTATTAACCTGCCTTGCAAATCATATATTTCTAGATCAACTTTTTTAGCCTCTGCAACGTTCCACTGGATCTGTAACTGTTGGGAGAATGGATTGGGTTGTACTTGCAAAAGTCCTGTGAGGTCTTTTTGATCATCTGTCAATTCATAACCTAGTGGAAGTACTTCAACAAGTAATCCTGAAAGTTCTCCACCCAAAATTTTATTAAAGCTAAATCTGTAATCTGTTTGCGATGGGAGTAACTCAAGTATCATAAGCTCGCCACTTTCGATTGTCTTTCCGTCTAAGCTGAAAATCAGGCATTCAATTTCATTATCTTTTTGTTGCCAAATCATCTCAAACCCTGTCAAATTTCCTTTTAGGTAAAGCTGTTCCTCTAAAACCCCGTCTGGAAGTTTTAGACTGAATTGCAATCCGGCTAAATTGCCTTCACTTTGCAACCAGAGCTCGTGCCCTTTCCATTCATAGTAGGCTAGCTGCTGACTGATCGTGGGATAAGGTCGATCTGAAACGGCTTTTTTGTTCATAATCAGGTTCACCACCCCAATGATATCCAACAGGTTGATCTGTCCATCGTAGTTCACATCAGCTGCATCATTAAGAAAAGGCTGCGGATTCTGATTTAATATATAACTCACGATAGTGGTGATGTCAAGCACATTTACTGTCATATCACCGTTAGCATCACCATTAGCAGCGGAGAAGGGAGTGGCAGTGGCTTTTTTAGAATAATCTGTTTCTACCATATTTGTTCCCAGCGTTTTATACATGTAATGGTAAGTGGTGCCGGGCAGCACACTAAAATCAGTATAAACTGTATCAAGGACCAATTCTGCATTGATCATTAAAGTGTCGCTGAAGGTAGAATCGGTTAAATTATGGAAGCGATAGAGATTATATCCCAGTACATCTACTGATGGCGTGGGTGGCCATTCCAGATTAACTTTGCCAATGCCGGGCGTAGCATAAAACTCAATGCTGGCTGCGGAGGCGGCTTGGATGACAAATTCAAATCTGAAATCTTCGATGGGTATTTCAAATCGTTCATCATCTCTGGCGTTTGCTACCCTAACTCTTTGAATGCCATCTCCTGTTGTGATATTAGTGGTATAATAGGCTGTCCATACAGTTGAATCGCTGCTCCAACTTGCATTATCTGCGATAATGTGTTGGGTATAGGGTTCTCTAACTCCAAAAGTAAGCAAAGGAGTAAAAGAAGTATCCATTTCCCGGTTGAAATACACATCAAATTTGAGAGTTTCTTCGCCGATGACACCAAGGCCAGTAGAAGAATTAGAGGGGTTGTCGTATTTGTTGATCAAGATATCATTTATTTCTACTTTCCATACAATACCATGAGCAGAGTCAGAAGGTTGAAGTAAAAATGGATAATATTTTGCAATTGGCCATCCAGCATTGTAAAAGAAATCTTTAATTGTGGATTTGATATATAAAGAATCCCGGGAACCCCAATAATTACCTGATAATTCAAGATACTCCATACTTTGAGATAGGGTCAAATTATATTCTGTTGCTACAGGAGCAATATTTGAGAAAATATTATTCCTTTTAAAATCTAATTGTCCGCTGCTTGCCTCTATCAATACTCCAGAACCACTTGTAGTAGGGTTTTGAATAATGTTATTGTATCTAAATGAATTTGAAAAACTGTTCAACATGGTAATGCTCAATGCAACCCATGATGTTGAGCAATAATAGAAGTTATTATTGTTGTATTTTTTGTTATTTGTGATTCCAATAATCTCAACTGCAGGATTAGAACTTCCACAATATCTAAATATGCAATTGTTGATATTAACAATCGATGAATTGCCAAAATCAAAGATCGCAGGATCTTGATATTCAAAAATCGCATAAGAAATATTAACCAACGCGCTTGAAGTACCATATCCGACAGATATACCCTTTCCATAATCTGAACTATTTTTTGAAAATTTAATAAACCCATCATTAAAATTTCCCATTGCAACTAAACTTCCTTTGACATCTATACTTCTACCTGGTTCAAACTGAATGATAGTTCCCGGATTAATTGTTAAAGTGACTCCAGTTGAGATTCTAATATTATCAGTAACAATATATAACCTGTCGTTAGTCCAAGTAGTATTTTCCAAAATCAACCCACCAACCTCAAAACCATTTTGTATGGTGCAAATTATTTCATCATGCATAGGAATTGTATTTTTTGAACCTATTTCATATTCAAAAACAATTTCTCTATTATTAGCCAAATCTGAATCTATTTCAATCAAAAAAGGATCTAACAAACCTGTCATGATGGAATAAGCAGACATACTCCCAATAAAACTTGTACTATCAATAATATTAGCAGTTGTAGTATCTTCAAACTCAGCAAACCTGATTTTTGACCATACACTGTCTGCCTGCCCTCCTGCATTTTTAATGGTTAAGTATAGTTGAATGGTTTCTCCTGCGTCAGCAATTCCATCCCTATCACAACCGGGCAGCGTGTCAACAATGGTATAATCGATGTAAAAAAGGTTGGGGACTAACGAAGTTGTTAATCCATTATAGATATCAATAAGCCCTGAATTGGCACCCTGGATTAGTTTCGCAAAAATTTCTTCACCGCTATCATCAGGATGGTATTGGCGCATTAAGGCTAACGCTCCTGCCACTTCAGGTGATGCCATCGACGTGCCACTCTTTATCCAATAACTTCCATTGGGTTTACAACTTATTATTCCAACTCCTTTGGCTTGTATTTCGTAATTAAAGCCTTCAAAGGCAATTGGTCCGTCAAAATCCCAATTCGAAAAACCATTACATGGTCCTGCATCTTCGGCCATTACACCAATAACCCATGAGTAGGCTGCGGGAAACATGGGGGCATAAACATAGGTTCGACAAGGATCTTCTAACGTAACACGTGCATGGTCATTCCCTGCTGCAGCCACCAGCATACTTCCTTCACCGTCACCTGTTCCTGCATATGCATTTTCTAATGCAATTTTTACAACTATGGATTCACCATAACTTCCTAAACTCATATTAATTACCGTTGCTCCATTATCATAAGCATATTCAATAGCACTAGCCAAATTAGATGAGTTGCCGGAGCCCGAACTTTGCAGCATCTTTACCGGCATTATTTTAGCATTCCAGGCAACTCCGCAAATTCCAATTCCATTATTTCCCTCTGCTGCTGCAATCCCTGCCACATGGGTTCCATGGGAATTGTCATCGTTAGGGTTATTGTCATTATTTATAAAATCCCAACCTCTGGTATCGTCAATGTAGCCATTGTTGTCGTCATCAATGCCGTTGTCCGGTATTTCATCCAAGTTGGTCCAGATGTTGTCGTCCAAATCAGGATGATCCCAGTCAACACCCGTATCAATAATGGCAATAACCTGTGAGGCGTCTCCGGTTACGCTATCCCATGCTGCAGGTGCATTGATAGCATCCAGATATCCCTGACTTCCATCCAGATAAAGTGGATCGTTGGGGAAAGTGTTTCCGGGACCTTTATCTGTTGGTAAAGAGGATGGTGTTTGAGTTTGGTCAGGAACAATGTCGTTTTCAATTACTTCACTTGTATAAATATGGTAATTGGGTTCGGCAAATTCTACGTTCTCATCTTTTTGTAGTTCTTCAATTATTTGTTTGGCATCCCAAACTGTATCGAATTTGAGTTTGTAGATATTGAACAGGGCAGGAACTTCCATTTCCTTGCCTTTAAAATCTCGGATAGTTCTCACCGACTTACTTTGTCGTTGTTTACGGGTTTCCTTAAAAACCTTCACTATTTTTAGTGTCTGATAAGGCTCCAGTGTTTTATCCACAGAGGAAATCCCTGTTTTCGCTATTCCACTTTTAAGGGAGGTCTGGGGCTCCACCTCATCCTTAAACTTTACTAAGACTTCCCCTTTTACATATTCCGGGTTGTAGGGATCAATGTAGTGGATATTGTGATAATTGGTCTGTTGCTGGGCATTGGCTGTCAGCCCAACAAAAAGCAAGCTAGCGATTAATACATTAATAATATGTTTTTTCATTTAAATATGTTTTTGGCTTTTCATGTTTTAATTTATCCTTTATAGCGTATGCGTTCAGATAAGGTTGAGACATTTACTTCAAAAGTAACTTCACTTCCTTTCTGAAGGGCAAAGTGTTTTTATCAAGTGGGCTGATTTGAATTTGTAAAATGTATAATCCCCGTGCAGCAGGAAGTAGCTGTTTGTCGAAGCGGAAGTTGTGCCTACCGCTTTCAGTCACTGCTTTTTCAAGCAAGTTGGTGCTTCGTCCAAAGCTATCATAAAGCTTAATAATTACCGTGCTTTTCCCAGGGAGGCGGATGTCAGTCTGAAAATAATCTTTGGCTGGATTGGGGTAAACATTGAAACCGTATCGATAATCCTCTGCCACTGCGTTACCACTTTTAAAAACAGGAACATAGCGCCCAGCATAATTGCCGCCAAATACTTCACCCCAGTCTAATGTGCCCGGGTTACGAGCAATATCGAACAGTTTGATACGTCCTTCGGGCAGTGTGTTGTTCTGCATGTTAAACATCATTATTGTGAGTGTATCTCCACTGATCATGCGAATAATTTCAAAACCAATGGGAAGATTTTTGAGTTGCAGTTCTTCAATATTTTTGCCAACGAGTTGGAATTGAAGGCCTGAAAGGCTGCCATCGCTTTCAATTTCAGCTTTTTGTGTATCGAAGAAAACAGTTGCGGGCTGACTGATGAAAATGCTTTTGTTGCCACCCATTATGATGTTGACAACACCAATGATGTCGAGCAAGTTAATTTGCCCGTCGTAATTCACATCAGCTGCATCATTCAGAAATGGTTGTGGGTTATGATTCAGGATATAACTCACAATTGTGGTGATGTCAAGCACATTTACTGTCATATCACCGTTGGCATCACCATTAGCAGCGGAGAAGGGAGTGGCAGAAACTACTTTGGAGTAGTCACTTTCGCTTAGATCTGTGTAAACCATTGTGAACATATAGTAATAAGTAGTATTAGGTACTACACCGAAATCAGTTGTAAGTGAATCAAGAATCGGATTCTCCGTAATCAGAGTTGTATCGCTGAATGTACCATCAGCAGTCATTAAGTAACGATATATATTATAGCCAAATACGTCAGTCGAATCTGACATAGGCCATTCCAAATCGACTTTACCAATACCGGGAGTAGCTATAAAATTAATAGTTTGGGAACCTGTAGCCTGTATTCTAAACTTAAATCTGTCCCTCTCAATTGGAATTTCAAAGTTTTCATCATCCTGGGCATAAGCAACTCTGATGGTATTTTCACCATCACTTTGATAAGTATTTATATTAAAATACCCTGTCCATTGAGTACCATCAGCACTCCAGCTTTTGGAATCATTGATAGCATTCTGAGTATATGGAAACCTTACTCCGTAGGTAACAAAAGGCTCAATAGCAGTATTCATGGCACGGTTAAAAATTACATCTACTCTTTGCAACCCGGCACCTAATGGTTCAATGTTTGATGCCTGCGCATCAACACCATTAATTAAAACCTTCCAAACAAAACCATGGGCTTCCGAAGGAGGCACAGCGAGTATGTTATTGGGCCGTAATACAGGCCGCATTGATTCCACAAAGAAATCTTGAAAATAGGAGTGAATCTTAGTACTATCTGTACTGCCATGATAGTTTGAATTAATATTGTAAATATTCATACTACCTGCAATACCAATATCGTAAGACATAACACCATATGGCTCTGTAAAATCATGGTTGTTAAAGATCGCATTGCCAGCAACACAATTATCCCAGGTATAATAGGTTCCGGCATTCATTTGTAAGGCACAACCTGGGATGGCAGCTCCCAACCTATATGTCGTATTATTTACAACAACGTTGTTCTTAAAATCTCCACTCCCAAAAAAGTCGATCAACTGGAAATTTCCGTAGGGATTATATTTATTCTCAACAAATACGTTTTTACTAATGTTTTGACCCACACTAGCACTACGAAACAGGTTTGCATAATTCTCTTTAAATACTGAATTTGTAATGGTATAAGCATTTCCAGTTATAAATGGAACCGTATAATCATTGTACCCATCCCTAAATACACAATAGTCATATATATTATCTGTATTTGAATGGCTTATACCTTTCCACAGATAGCTTGCGTCGGCAGCCTTAAAGGTAATCATACTGTCAGGTGTACCAACAGCATAAATCTTATTTAGAATTACTAAGTAGGTGTTGTTTTTAAAATTTATTGTTACTCCAGGATCAATTATTAATGTATTAATGACAGCTGGTTCAGTTACGATGTAGTAAAAATCAGGTGTTAGATGCAAATAATTATGAACTCCCCTTATTTCAAGACCATGCTCAACATCAAGATTTATAGTTCTGATTGAAGTATCATTTATTCCGCTTACCCGTTGAATAAGCAGAACATCCATCCTTATATTTCTACCATCAACAACATTCTCATCTATTTGGATCTCAAATGGGGTTGATGAAGTCAATGATGAATAAGTGCTCAATGACCCAAAATAGCATGAGTCGGAGATGATATTCACAGTTGTTGTATCTTCAAACTCACCAAAAACCAGCTTACCCCATGTGGTATCACTTGTTCCGCCTGCATTTAACGCACGAACATACATCTCAATATGTTCGCCTGCATCTGGACGGCCATCTCCATCGCCAAATGTTGTGTCACTGTATATAACTTTTTCAAAATACAAGTCTGGATCGGGATAGATAAATGTACTTTTTTGAATATCAAGAACACCTGCCTGAAAAAGGTTTATCTTATTTGGTTGAATTAGTTTTGCAAAAATCTCTTCATTCGTATATGAATTATTATAGCTTTTCATTAACGCAATGGCTCCGGCTACTAATGGCGTGGCCATACTTGTCCCACTATAGCTCCTGTAACCTCCATTTGGCACAGTGCTCCATATACCAACACCAGGAGCTCGCATTTCATAATTATATCCTGCATAATTGTAAAAGATCCAATCATAGGGTCGGGAATCGTGAATCACAGGACCAGTGGGATCATAATTTGAAAACCATGCATTATTTCGACCTGGTGCGGTAGCTTCAACCCCAAGCACCCATCCATAAGCAGCAGGGAACAAGGGGTTAGTTAATGGAAACGGTGGTGTGGGCTCATCAATTTTATAGCCATCATTACCTGCAGCAGCTACAATAATACCTGTTGAATAAGCATATTCAAGCGCCAACCTTAGTGTTGTGCTTTCAAAATAACCTCCTATACTCATACTGTAAATCTGCGCATCGTTTTCGGCTGCATACCAGACACCTTGTGAAATCTGTGCATACGATCCACCACCACCGCTTTGCATAACCTTTACAGGCATAATACGCACCTTCCAGGCAACCCCGGCTATTCCAATTCCATTATTGGCTTCAGCACCCAGTATACCAGCACAATGTGTGCCATGGCTATGATCATCCATGGGGTTATTGTCATTGTTAATAAAATCCCATCCCCGAACATCATCAATATATCCATTGCCATCATCATCAATACCATTGTTAGGAATCTCATCCTTATTAGTCCAGATATTGTCATCCAGATCAGGATGCGTCCAGTCGACACCGGTATCCAAAACAGCTACAACAATTGTAGTATCCCCTGTTGTTGTTTCCCAAAGGGAATCTGCTTTTATTTCCGGGATTCCCCACTGATTAGGGAAAAGAGGATCATCAACTGTGGGAATTGACCTGGTTGTGCCTTTCTTTTTTGATTGCATACCCATATTGATTGTTCCCGCACTGTTTTCTTCAATAAAATCTGCCAGATACATCTCACCATTTACCTCAGCATATTCAACCTCTTTCAGCGCGTTTAACTGTGCTATAATCACTTTAATATCCTGATCCCCTGTTGTTTTAACAAGATAGATATTAAACAATTGGGGCACAGGCTTCTCACTACCACCCGGGAAATGGTTCATATTTCTGTTAACCTGCTTACTAGCACCTCGAAATACCTGCTCCATATTTAGAGCTTGTGCTTTCCATAAAATCATGTCAACCTCTGTTATTCCCGTGGCTGCACGAGAATCTTTCACCGTTATGTTGACATCTACGTCATCTTTGAACTTCACCAGAATCTCATCCTTTTTATAGTTCAGTTCCCAGGAATGATTAGCAGGTGGAAGAAAATCCTGTGCCCAAAGAAATAAGGACAGGAAAATAATCACAATTGACAAAAATATCCTTCTATTCATAATGGTTTGTATTACTAGTTAACAACTAACTTGATTTGATCTTTATGCTCTTTTTTACTGTAATATGATTAACATAATTCCTTTAGATGATAAATATTATGCAGGCTTGGCCGCTCAAAATCCCTTCCGGTAGATGAACGCAGCATCTGTTTTTGTGGTAATGGCTATGCATCGGACATAAGTTTTTTAACCGCCACAACTCCATATTCAATGAAAAGTACATCAGTGGACGCGATCCCTATTTGCGCTTTGCTAATTGAATTATAAACACTTATGTTAAGTTCATCCTTAAACCTTAAGTACACCTCACCCGGTACAAATTGCATTTGAGCTATCCGCAGTTCTTGTCGCATCACTGAATCAGGAGGCAACTCAGAAAAGATTTGCGATTCCTGTTGGACACTACTTGTTAAGCCCGCAAACAATGAACAGATTACCAGTGTGGTTTTTAAAAGATTTTTCATGATTTTAATAGTTCACCTTTAGTCTTTTTTTATCCTTAGCAAGTTGTATAGCCATGTCATTTTTTTAGTTGTTACATTACCATCAGTTTAACTTCTTTTCTGTAAGGCAATTCATTTTTATCCAATGGTTTGATCTTTACCTGCAAAATATAAAGTCCTTTTGAAGCCATGAATTGTTGCTTATCAAAGCATAACTGATGCCTGCCGCTATCAATGATGGCTTTGTCAATCAAGCTGATGCTTCGCCCATAAATATCGATCAACGTTAGTTGAAATTCACTTTTTGTTGGTAACTGTATGTCTGTAACAAAATGTTCGTTTATAGGATTTGGATACACATTGAAACTGTAGCGGTGATCAACAGGCAGCGCATCTTCAGAGGTAAACACAGGGATGTACTTGCCAAGGTAGTTGCCTCCAAACACTTCCCCCCATTCAAGTGTGCCGGGATGCAGAGCAATGTCAAACAAGCTGATGCGTCCTTCGGGCAGGGTGTTATTTTGCATATTGAACAGGATGCCGGTCAGGGTATCGCCATTGATCATGCGGATAAATTCAAAACCTTGCGGCAAGTTCTTAAGCTCCAGTTGCTCAATATTTTTGCCGATCAACTGGAATTGTAGTCCTGCCATAGTACCATCACTTTTTATTTCAGCCTGTTCAGTATTCAGATAAACTGTTGCTGGTTTACTTAAGACTGTCGATTTTTTATCGTTCATAATGATATTCACAACTCCTATCACATCCAGCAGATTGATCTGTCCATCAGCATTCACATCTGCTGCATCGAAGATAAAGGGCTGAGGAGTCCCGTTAAGTATGAAAGCTACAATGTGCGTAATATCCAGGATATTTACTGCCAGGTCGCCATTGGCGTCACCAATTGCTGCAGTAAGGGGTATGCTGTTGACAATTCTGCTAGAGTCTGTCTCTGCCAAATTTGTGCGCAGTATTTTGTAATAGTAATAATACTTTGTGTCAGGTAGTACTTCAAAATCAGTATAAAGTGTATCCAGCACAAGTGTAGGATTTAATAACAGTGGCGTGGTAAAAGTTGTATCAGTCACATGTTGGAAACGATAGAGGTTGTAACCTAACAAGTCTTCCACCGCTTCAGGGTAACTCCACTCCAACTCAACCTTACCCATGCCGGGCGTGGCCATAAATTCTGTGGAAGCAGATCCCGCTGCATTAATCAGGAATTCAAAGCGCATGTCTTCGATAGGTATTTCAAAACCATCTGTGTCGCGGGCACCAGCCACCCTAACACGATTAATCCCATCTCCGGTAAATAATTGCATGGTTTTGTATGCAGTATAAATTGTGCTGTCAGCCGACCAACTTCCATTTTCATTGACTGACTGCTGGGTGTAAGGTGCACGCACGCCAAATGTTACAATGGGGGTAAAGGCAATATCCATGGCCCGATTGAAATAAACATCAAATCTTTGTAAACCAACACCCACTGGCTCAACATATTCGTCTTGCGCATCAGCACCGTTGACAAGTACTTTCCATACAATTCCATGATTATCAGCTGATGGTTGTTGAAGTTTATTCGAAATATCAATGTAATTGTAACTCCCATCATCATCAAAATCTAGTATCCCTCTTTTAATCTTTTCTTCATTAGAACTTCCGAGATAATTTGGAGATAAACTTATTATGTGAAAATTCCCACCTGCATGTCCTGAATAAATATTTCTATCACCAAAATTTCCGTTATTGAAAATACAATTATCAGTAGAATTATTAGTTAATATATTTTCTCCTCTGATAGCATAAGCACTTTGTGAATTATAACCCGAAATATCTTTATTATTTATAATATTAGTATTTGAAAAATTTGTTGCATAATATAATAATCCCTTACCCATATTATCAACAACAGTTCTCCATTGATTTACCAAGTGATTGTTATGTATTTTATTAAAATCAAACTGTAAATCGCCAATTTCTATTGTCCCGTAATTATTCTGAATAATGCAATTTAAAATATACCCATTAGAACCTGTACGCAACACTTGATATGGCACACCAATTCCTCCATATTCTATTATGGAATAGTCCAGATTAATTACTGCATTATAACTGACGCTTAATTGTGCCCAATTAGTTGAATTGTCTCTTTTCGTTATCCAAATTAAACTATCAGGTTTTCCAATAGCATGAAGTGTTCCGGCAACAACAAGCGATTTATTGGCTGCTAACTTTAATTTTGTGCCCGGTTTAATTGTTAAAGTAACTCCTTGTGCTACGACAAGATTTTCAGTGACGATGTAATGTTTATTTGGATAAAGTGTAAGATCTTCATTAATAATACCTGTTAATTCTATTCCATTCTCAACGTTGATTACAAATGGCTGATTAATAATTCCCTGATCATTTCCATACCATCCTTTAAGATTAAAAACAATGTCTCTTCCATCGACAACATCTTCATCAATGATAAATTTTAATGGGATTAAGTTTGTTCTTGATGCATATGCTGAAATACTTCCAACATTTACCTCATCAGTAATCATTTGCACAACGGTCGGGTCTTCAAATTCACCCAGTTCAATACCAACCTTAACATCATTTACTTGTGCACCTGTATTCCTAATGGTTATGTACAACTCGATTGTTTCCCCAGCATCGGGTCTTCCATCACCGTCCCCAAAGAGTGTGTCAACAATTGTATTAGAAACAATCCATAACATTGGTTCTGGCACAACTTCGAGCGCATCTTTGATCTTCAAATAACTATCAACCGTATTGATCAAATTGACCCACATTATTTCCTGGCTCTCGTTTGGTTTTAATGACCGATAAAATGCCACCGCACCGGCTACTAATGGTGACGCCATAGATGTGCCATTATAAACCCTATATCCTCCATTAGGAATGGTACTTACAATTGAAGTTGCAGGAGCAGATAGTTCGTAATTGAACAAATCGGGATAATTACTAAAAATTGGACCGTTACAGTCACTATTTGAAAACCAAGCGTTATTATCCATTATACCTAAAACATATGATATTGAAGCCGGGTACATTGGTATTCCGGGAATGCATTGATCCATATCAAAATTATCATTTCCGGCTGCAGCTACCAAAACTGCAGTTGCATAAGCGTTTGCTAAAGCATCTTCCAATGCAAATGAACGCGCATAGGTGCCAAAACTCATATTGATCACTGTCGCGCCATTTTGGGCTGCATAATTAATGCCTTGAACAACTGTAGCCATATTTCCTCGTCCGCTACTTTGAAATACTTTAACTGACATAATTTTGGCACCCCAGTTTGAACCTGCAATTCCTATCCCATTGTTCCCTTTTGCTGCAGCAATACCTGCCACATGTGTTCCATGACTGTTATCATCTGCAGGATTGTTATCATTGTTTACAAAATCCCAACCACGAACATCATCTACAAAACCGTTGCCATCTGAATCAGTTCCACTCACACTTTCATCCGAATTATTCCAAATGTTCTCTGTGAGGTCAGGATGATTCCAGTCAACACCTGTATCTAATATTGCAATTATCTGATCAGGAGTTCCGGTAGTTGTCTCCCAAACCTGATCAATCTGGGTAGCTGAGATGCCCCATTGCTGACTGTAGAGCGGGTCGTTGGGAACTACTGCAGAAGTACTTTTTGTATGTAATTCACCTTTATCATGTTCATTGAACCAGTTCAATAATTCTTGTTCGTTTAAAGGGGGACTAACAGGTTCTGCTTCTACAATAGAGACAATGAAATTTGGTTCAGCATAGAGTATATGTTTACTTTCGTTAAGTGCATTGATTGCTTCGAAAAGTAAATGGGGCTCAACACTTGTTTTAAGCTTGAATATGTTGTGTAAACTTGGTCGTTCAAACTCTTTACCACTGAAAGTGGTCATCACTTGCTTAGTTTTCAATACTTCTGCTCCCTTAATCAATGGTTCAACGTCAGTAATGCCCCATTCATTAAATAGCTCATCAATGGCACTAATACCTGTCATTGTCTTGCCATTGGACTTGACAAGGTTAACTATAAGTTCATCTTGGAACCTCACGATAATCTCTCCCGGCTCAAACATCATTTGAGAGCTTCTTGGATCTTGTCGCATGACCGAATCAGGATGCAAATCAGTAAAGTTTTGTGCTTGTCCGTATAATAAACTTGTCCAAATAAAACTGACTAATAAAACAAATAAGTTTTTCATATAATAGGTTTTGCTTAATATCTTACTCATTATCAATTATCTGTATATTAATTCTTTATGAATTTGAAATAAAAAAAATAAATTCATAAATTTTCATCTCTTTCCTCCATCACCAGCTGCTATCTACACTTTCTTAAACATTAATTTTCCAGAACAAATACATGTCCTGTAAAGTCTTCACCACCAACAAGCCATCATCTTGAAAAGTGGTATATTGTATAAGTGCAAGCAATTTGGCGTGGATTCGAGCCCCGGGGTAGGCTAAATATGGGGTCAGGTACAGGAATCTCATTCGCCTCCGTTGGATCAACCGTGCTAGAACTCAATAAACGCCCTCATTCTAACACTGTTAGGCATCCTTTTCGGATTAGCTGTAAAATTACATTGTAATTTTTTATAATCCAATACTTTTTTTAACAATTATTTTACATTTTTTTGCTTGACCAAACATACGCTCAAATATTCAATTCTTCAAATTCATGCGTCATCCCATTAACCACTAAGCATTAACCGCTTACCATTATAAAGCCACTTTTCTATTTTCACTTTCTTGGGCATGCCCTTCCGTAATCCCTTCGTTTTAACTTACTTCTCCGTTCCCGGGTCGGGCTATCCGCTCATATCTTTTTATCCTCCCCACTGGCTTGACAATAAAAAGGATAACCGCTTCTATCCCTCATGCAAATAGGAGCCTTCGGCATTTAATCAATACCCACCCAGCCCGTCCCTCAAAATGCTTTTTAGATTTTTAGTTAAAGCGCTCCAGGCAGCAAAAATCCCCGCCCCTTACCGGCAAGAGCCCACAGGCTAACAGGGGTTACGGGGCTTGCACGGTCTTTTTGCTGCCTTCCCCACGGCTGACCCACAATGCCAAAAGCTGTCACATT
>WOUZ01000005.1 GCA_009773165.1 Bacteroidota bacterium | reverse complement strand
CCTGTAAGAGAGATACTTACAAAGTGCAATTACAAAAATGTCAAAGAACAATATAGTAATCAATTAATAATCAGTGGGTTTTAAGTGCCCACTACTGATGTCAATTCTAAAACTCCTTTGGAAATCCGTATGGATAAACTAGGTAAAACCCTTGGTATTATTGCAATTGTAATATGTGTATCCATTTTCGTCATTGCAATGTTTCAGGGAAGGGATTTGACAGAAATGTTCCTGATGTCGGTTTCTTTGGCAGTTGCAGCGATACCCGAAGGACTGGCCGCTATCGTGGCTGTTGTGCTTGCAATAGGTGTAACCCAACTTTCGAAAAAAAATGCCATCATTAAAAAACTTTCTGCAGTTGAAACACTTGGCTCTTTGAATTTTATCTGTTCCGACAAAACAGGCACCTTAACTCAAAACAGAATGACGGTTACAAGTTGTTTTACTCTTGAAGGTATCGTGAACCTACACGTTGAGGATAAGTCATCGGAAACATTAAAATTTTTGGCAAAAGCCATGATTCTTTCATCAGATGCAAGCTATGACGATGGTAAAGGAACAGGAGATCCAACCGAAATAGCTTTGCTGGTTATGGGTGACAAAGTGGGTGTGGATCGTAAACAACTGCAAAACACCAATAAGCGTATCGATGAAGCAGCATTTGATTCAAACCGAAAGTTAATGTCAACTTTGGTTGAAGAAAACGGTAAGTACAGTGTTTACTCAAAAGGGGCTATAGGAAATCTGATTGAAAGCTGCACTCATGTTATTGAAGGTGGAAGGACGTTTCCCATTACCGATTCGCATAAACAGCGTTTTCTTGAGACCGCTGTTTTGATGTCGGATCAGGCTCTGCGTACACTTGGTGTAGCCTGGAAGCCTGTACAAGCAAGAATTGACACTTTTGAAATGGAAAAAGAGCTTATTCTTGTTGGTTTAATAGGGATGATCGACCCTCCAAGACAGGAAGTCAAAGGTTCAATTCTAAAAGCAAAAGAAGCTGGAGTCAAAACTCTGATGATAACCGGCGATCATAAGAATACCGCTTTTGCAATTGCCTTTCAGCTTGGAATTGCTGAAAAAATCGAACAAACTATTACCGGACAGGAAATCGATGAGCTTGCCGATGCAGAATTCTCCGAAAAGATTTACAATTATTATGTTTTTGCCCGTGTCACTCCCGAACATAAAGTAAAAATTGTGCGGGCACTGAAATCACATGGCAATATCGTTTCCATGACCGGCGATGGGGTCAACGATGCTCCATCTTTAAACGCTACCGATATTGGTGTTGCAATGGGCATAACGGGTACTGATGTTGCCAAGGGCGCATCGGATATGATTCTTATTGATGATAATTTTTCGACCATTGTTTCAGCCATTGAGCAAGGAAGAAATATTTACAATAACATAAAAAAGTCCGTAATTTTTCTGATAAGTTGTAATTTAGGTGAGGTAATTACCATTTTCATGGCACTTATTCTGGGATGGAAAGCCCCTTTGATTGCAACACAACTTCTTTGGATAAACCTGATCACCGATTCATTGCCTGCAATAGCACTTGGATTAGACCCTGGAAATCCGGATATAATGCAGGAAAAGCCACGACCTGCAAAGGAGAGTTTTTTTGCAAATGGTGCTGGTGTGCATGTTTTGCTCGGAGGTTTTTTAATAGGAGCTCTGACCATCATTGCTTTCTATTTTGGGTATTATGAGCATGGATACACTCCTTTTGATACACAGGTACCTCAGAATATAATAGAGTATGCCCGTACTATGGCTTTCATGGTGTTGGTTGTATGCCAGTTGGTTTATTCACTTGCGTTGAGGGACGAACGGAAATCCATTTTCAGTATTGGAATCTTTTCGAATAAATACCTGATAGGAGCAATTCTGACAGGCTTAGCTCTTCAGTTGGTTGTAGTAGGAATACCAGTGGTAAAAAATGCATTTCATTTGCAGATGCCTGATATCCGGGCATGGGGAGTGATTTTTGCCCTTGGCTTTACCCCATTGATTTTGAATGAGTTTGTTAAGATTTTTGTCAGGATTACGAAAAAAAGGCCAAATTAAAGACAATAAGTCCGAATTGAAAGTAGGATTAATTTATACAAAGATTTTTGATGGCAGGATAGGAAGAGTATAGTGCATAGGACAAAAATAATTTTTATTTCTAACACTTCAAATTTAATTCTTTTACAATGTTTATATCTTCAGAACTTAAATTTATGTCCCTCATTTATTACTGAATTCTTTCAAGCGTTCAATTAAACCCATTATTGGCTGACTTTAGTGATTTGAAGCTTTAAATACTGCTGATTGTGAGGTAGTTGCTTGCTTTTTTATTTTAACTAGATTTTGCCTATTGGTGGTTTAATTGCTCTATAACAATGATAGAAGCTGAAAATTTCGTCTTTAGTCAATGAGTTTTTCAAGATCGTTGCCTGTCAAGTTTTGGATATTTCTGGTTATTTTATCTAAATCCCAATCCCACCATTTCAATGCTAAAAGCTTGGATATTTTTTCGTCATTAAAACGCTTTTTGATGAGGTTTGCAGGATTTCCACCAACAATGGTATAGGGCTCAACGTCCTTTGTAATAGTAGAATTGGTTGCAATAATAGCACCGTCACCAATTGTGACACCTGCCATAATTGTCGCGTTATAACCAACCCAGACATCGTTTCCTACATTAATATCACCTTTATTGGGATAGGATTTTCCATTCATGGCATTTTCCCAGCCATTTCCAAAAATTGCAAAAGGATAGGATGTCAACGCGTTAGTCAAATGATTGCCTCCGTTCATTATAAACTGAACGTTGGATGCTATCATACAAAATTTACCAATAATCAATTTATCGCCTGTGAAGTCAAAAAGGTATTTCACGTTTTTTTCAAAGTTCTCAACATTCTCAAAGTCATCGTAGTAGGTGAAATCACCAACAAGAATGTTTGGATTTTTAATTATGTTTTTCAAAAAACATAGTCTGTTATACGTTTCAAGAGGAAAAACGGTGTTTTTATCAGGTCCAGTCATATGTCTAGAAAATTTGTAGTCGTTTATATTTTAAATAGAGGCAATAATTTTTGTGCCACTTCAGAGATATTATCTATCTATATTTTGATAATTTGGTAAATAGCTGTAGCACAATAATAAAAAGATTTTTATAAATCAAAAAGCTGACTTATCAACCTGCCATTTGTTGAGAATATTATTGAGCCTCACTTTTTCTTTTCAATCTGAATATTTTAGGTCTTTCGTTCCAGTTTATTTGCTTGTTTTTAATTTCAAATGTTTCATATCCGGATTTCTCAAGATATAGAATATAATTTGGGAAAGCGCCGGTGGTAAAAGCTATGTCGAATTTTCCATTACTATCTGTCAGCGAAGGAATGCGTTGCACCATTTTATCAAATCCTGTATCAATCCAGTTTGGATCATTGCCATTTTTTTTAATAAGAGCTTCCCGTTGTGTTTTGTTTATACTGTCCTGGACAAAGGAGAACGAATCCAAAACCTTGTCTTTAAATTTGACATAAACAAGAGCGCTGTCAATTGGTTCTTTAGTCACATCATCAATTACGAGTCCATCGATATTATCAATGTTATCGCATGAATACATTAAAAGCATGATGCAAATAAAAACTACAAACCTTGAAATTACACGTTTCACAGTATTATTCCATGCCATTTTTCAACTCTTTAAGTCTTACAAATTTAATAGAATGTTACGAACTGTACAATTTTGTCTCTTTGTCAATAAGTTAAATTATCCTTCATTGACATTATAATAGTTTCAATTCAGAACTATCTTTTGCCTCTTGTAATACAATTGCATTTATCAACATTGCCTGATTCGGTATTGTCTTAGCAATCCCTTTTAGTTCAGCTAGAGCTGCTGTCGATTTGAAGGTCTGTATTAAAATTTCAATCGTCTCCATTTTTTCACATGGGGGAGGAAGATATTTAGCTTTGAAATGTGGCACATCATGTCCTATATTCAATTTATTTGTCCCAAAAACACAAAATATAGTTCAATTCCCAATTTAAACAATTTCATTTCAAAGCCGCTCATCTTCATTAGGTAAATGCAGCCACTTATATTGGGTGTTGTGGTCTTTAGCCTCAGGTTGGCAGTCTGACTCAAGAATTTGCTTTCAAATCAAAACACCACGCCCATAAATCATTAATTATATGATCAGGCTTAATCCAAGGTTCTGAAAAAAGATTTTGAAGACAAAGGTTTTTATTTGTTTGATAATGAACCACAAAGGTTTCGTTGTCAACAAAATACTATTCGACAAACTCAGCCAGATAAAAAATTATTTAATCATCAGAGCAACCGAAGCAGCCCCGATGCCGGCATTAGCTCCAATTACTGGTGAGATGTTTACAATTGCCACAGCTTCTTTGCCCGTAAACTCTTTCATTTTGATAGCATACCATTTGGCAGCTTCTTCATTTTGAGCGTGTAGCACAATGTAATTCCAGATATCCCCACCTTTAAACGTTGTATGAAGGTGCGCCATCACCTTTTCCATATTGGACTGCTGACTGTAGGTTTTGCCAAAAACATAGGAAGCTCCATGTTGATCCATCGAAACAATAGGATTGACATTCATCATTTTAGCCATAAAGCCTTTGATAGGGGATACCCTTCCGCCACGGACCATGTATTTGAGTGTTTTCACACTTACATAGATTTTGGTAACATGAACCCATTTCTCAGTCATATCTACAATTTCATCGTGCGAATAGCCGGCTTCAATGGCCTGAGCAGTCCTCAGAACGATCAAACCAAGCGCCCCGGAAAGGTTTTTTGAATTTATAACGGTGATAGGTTTTTTGAACTCAGCACTGACAATCTTTGCTGCTTTCTGACTGTTGAAGCATGTCCCGCTAAATTTTTCTGTCAGGTGAATGGCGATGACAGAATCGTAACTGGCTGAAAGTTGGGTGTATAAGTTAACGAAAGCTTTTTCGTTGATTTGGGAAGTCTTAGGAAAATTACTTTCTTTATCGAGTAAGTTGTAAAATTGCCCGGGCTGAATGGTAATTTTATCCAGGTAATGGCTTTCGCCGAAATTAATGTTAATTGGCAACAGATTTATCTGATATTGATCAAGGATTTCCTGAGGCAGATCGCAGGTTGAGTCGGTTACCAGCGCTATGCTGTATTTTCGTTTATAGATGGCTTCACTCTGCCGGAGCATGTCGTCAGCTTTGTTGTAGGTGATCAGACTGACATCTTTTAATTCCTGAAACAGATCAGCAGGATGATTTGTGTGGATGTGAATGTGCTTCGTTTTTTCGTTTCCTCCAATGACTATCGAGTCGCCATGCTGTTGAAGGATTTTTATCAATGTTTTCTGGTCGACGGTGAGGTTTTTAAGAATTCCTTCAGTGCAGTACCTGTTAGTTACTTCTTCCGGGGTCGTGTCATTGTCCGTTGGCATAATGAGCGCTTCTGGCTTTGTATGTATCAATGCCCTTATACTGCGGGTTTTTATGAGATCGATAATACCATCGATAAACAAAACAAACGCATTGGCTCCCGAGTCTACCACATTAGCCTTGGAAAGAACGAGCAGCTGATTTTTTGTGTTTGAAAGTGATTTCGCTACCACTTCCTGAGAGTGGAATAGCATCTGACCAAAATCTGTAAATATTTCGCGGTGATTGTAGATGAAATCTGACCATTCGCGGATGACGGTAAGCATGGTGCCTTCTACAGGATTAGCAACAGCTTCATACATATAAGGTATTGATTTCTTGATGCTTTCAGCGAATTCTGATATGCTTATTTTGTGGAGGTTAGCTGTTTCTTTGCTCATCCCATAAAGAAATTGTGCAAAGATGATACCAGAGTTACCACGGGCGTTGTTCATAGCAGTTTCGGCGATCAGTTCAGCAGTGACTTTGTAAGATTTGTGCGGTTGGATAGATTCAACCACCGATTGTATGGTTGTAGCCATATTGCTACCCGTATCACCATCATTGACAGGAAAGACATTTATTTTGTTCAGGTACGCCTGATGTGCAAGAATATTTCTGGCTCCTGCAACAAAAGTATAGTAGAGCCTGCGGCCATCTATTTCGAGTATGGGTTCAGTTTTCATTTTAGTTTAAATAATGTTTTCCAAGCCAAAACTGTTTTAAACCTTCGTTCGAATTGAAAAGAGCAATTGTGATGTATAATCCTGTGATAAAATTACCCAAAACCATGAGCGAAAGTATCCAAAGTACTGCCACTTTCAGTTTTTTTTCGCGGTACACCACCCATGTGGAGAATAGTAAGAATCCTATATAAACTTCAATCAAGGTCACTTTTCCCCAAGCCATCGAAAATAACAAACTGCCTTCTTCGAGAAAATTACCAGCTGAAATTCCGTAGGCCAGTGTAAAAAACATGACGATGGTTACTGAAACTGCAAGTGTTTTAGCTGTTTTCATAGGAAAGAGCGTCCAAATTATTGTTATGGATTAAGTTATGACCTGGTTAAATATGCTCATTGTGCCAAAATTGTTTTTCCACTTCAAAGGTAGTCTAAAGAAATTAAAATGGGATTTAAATGATGTTTTCAGTTTTAACTTCTTAGTTAAATCAATTAAATATATGTTGTTAGCAAAAGCCTTTTGTCCTTTAAAACAAAAATGTTTTATCTGAACAAAGTGCTTTTATTGTTAAGCAAGGATATATCTTCAGCCGACAACACAAAAGTCATCGTTCCGGCATTCTCTCTGGCATGCGATTCTTTTGTTGCCCCCGGAATTGCGACGACTGTTTCTCCATGCGAATTGATCAACCAGTTGAGTGCAATTTGCGAGGGAGTTACACTGTATTTTTTTGCGAGCTCCTGAACAGTTTTGACTACAGGCCTGCTCTTTTCCAAACCTGCTGGTTTGAATGGCGAAGCATACTTTCGGATACCAATGTTTTTTAGCAAATCGGGGTTGTCATGAAACTTACCTGTTACCAGTCCCTGAGCCAGAGGTGAATAGGCAATGATGGTAATGCCCAGTTCTTTGGCAATTTGAAGTACTCCGTTGGATTCAATTTTTCGATCGAGTAAGTTATACCTCACCTGATTTGAGACAAGATGAATGTCCTGTTTCTGAAGTGCTTCCCACGCGTTTCTCATTTGTTTAGCCGAGAAGTTACTGACGCCCACATAACGAATCTTTTGATCTTTTACCAACTTTGCCATGGCTTCCATTTCGGCTTTCTCGTTTGAAAATCCCCATGGCTGATGCACCTGGTAAAGATCAATTGGATAGGGTGCAACGGCTGCTGTCCGCTGATCGATAGTTTTGAGGATATTTGCTGCAGTTCGGAACATAGGCCACCATTTCGTTGCTATGATGATTTCGCCCGGCTTCTTGCCAAGGTTGCTGAGGGATGCAGCAAGAGCCTTTTCTGAAGCCCCGTTTCCATATACCTCCGCAGTGTCGAACCAGTTAATGCCGCCTTCAAGTGATATCTTTAAAATTTGTGTAATTATATCATCTTCCATCTCCGGCCAGAATTTTCCTGCCATATTTTTGCGCTTGCTGAATTGCCAACATCCTAAACCAATGGGAGTTATCATGAGGTCGGATTTGCCAACTGATCGTAGAGGAAGGTTTTGTATCATAATATTAATGGTATTTTTGAAATAAAGGTTTTGTTTTGGATAAGTTGATTCGTAAAGAATGATCAAAAATTACAGTAAAACTGTAAAAATTACTCCTCCCAATGTATCGATACAATAATTTCGTTTCTTCTGTTAACAAGTTGAAAAGGAGGATTGTATCCTAAATATCTGGGATGCCCATAAGAGTTAATACCTTTTTCTTCTAACAAACCGCGAAGCTTTTCCGCATAGAAGACCAAATCTTTGTCAGATGCATAGCCACCAAACTGAATTACCGCAACATATTCATCCAGAGTTTTTTGAAAGAAGACATTGGTGTCATTAGGTTTAGGCAGGTTTTCTTTAGTATACGCTGATGGCATAACAAAGCTCATACTTGAAGCAGAATCATTGATGTCCATATGAACTGGTGAAGTCATTGCAATACTTGTATTCGATTCATTTCCACCAAAAATGTAGCCTGCGAGCTGCCGGAAACCTGACCCCGAAAGATCTTTGTATGTTTTTGCGTTTGAAGTGATGGTTGCAACGGTTGCAGATGGATAAAACCGTATTTCAAAATCCTTGTCTTTAGAGATCATTGTGTATTTCTGTTCTTCGGTTTTGTTTATTGCCATGATGGTGAAGGATTGAAACAGCACCAATGCAACAATAACAATGGCTGTAATGATAATAAATGCTTTCATGTTTGTTTACTTTATTTCAATATCAAACAGTTGTAATTCAATTATGTTCAACTTTTTTAAAGATAAGTTAAACAAAATGCGCCGTTTTAGGTGTAGGGTTTTAATTTGTATTATTTAGCTTTTTTTGAATCAGTAATCATTTCATATAGCAATTGAATCATAATCAAAAAAAAAGCGAGGCCACTAACAGCCCCGCTTCTAACGCACTAACCACAAATTGCTAAGAATATTCTATTATTTTAATAGTTTGGATTTTGTTGAGCAGTTGAATTGTTGCGCATCTCATCCTGTGGGATAGGAAAAACTTCATGTTTTCCGGCAACAAAACCAAAAGGTCCAAGAACAGTTGCAGCATCGCCCCAGCGAACGAGGTCGAGGAAACGAACACCTTCAAAAACGAGTTCCATCTGACGTTCAGTTTTAATTGCCTGCATGATGTCGCCAGTGAAAGGAGCTAGTTGCGCTCTTTCTCTGACCTGATTCAGGTACATGGCTGCATCTGCATCATTTCCAGATAGATGTAAAGCTTCAGCTAACATAAGAAGAACATCTGCATAGCGAATCAGACGAAGATTTGTTCCGTAGTTCAATTCTGGAACAGCGCCATTTTCGCCATTTGTTTCGTCCATTCTTGTGCCATATTTTACACGGATACAACCATCCCATCCCCATGAGCTTTCATTTGTCCAGTCGCCACCCTGAGCTCTTAGGTCAGCTAGTGAAAGGATTGAAGCTGCTTTTCTGACGTTATCGCCTGCTGCAGTAAATACATCATAGGCCGCCTGACGGGGGTAATTGAAGCCCCAGCCACCAATTAATCCTGTTGTTCCGGCAACGAAATAATCACCACGTGGACCAGTCAACTGCCAGGTAATATTATTTTCCATTGCTCTGTTACCACCCCATTGGAAAGTTCCCCAGTCATATCCACTGGTCGTAACAAATGAAGCTTCTAAAATGGACTCTTCACCAAATTCTGACTCTTTCAGGAATAAGGTTGAGAAATCAGCTTGTAAAGCGTATTCATTTGATTCAACAACACTTGTAAAAGCAGCAGCTGATTCAGTGTATTTTTTCTGGTATAAAAGTGCTTTTCCGAGCAGTGCCTGAGCTGTGCCTTTTGTTGCTCTGAATTTGTCTTCAGCACCATATTGGCTTTTCAGTGGCAGACCGGCAATTGCTTCGTTGAGGTCTTTTTCGATTTGAGCATAGATGGCGGCAGCATCAGCAAAAGGCTGACTATATTCACTTGGAGCAAGTTCATCAAGAATGAGTGGGCCATGGCCGAACATGGACACGATTTCAAAATAGTAATAGGCGCGCAAAAACTTTGCCTCGGCAAGGATCTGTTTTTTCAGGTCGCTGTCGTCTTTCACATTGTTGAGCACCAGATTGGCTCTGTAGATTCCAAAATAGTTCGATTGCCAAACAGCAGTGATAGGAGCATTGCTTGGTCCATAGGTAAAACCGCCCAATTCCTGATATGGTGGCTGGTCGCCGGCATCGCCGCCACCAACATTTGACTCATCAGAAGGGAAAGTTTTAACAAGATAAGAGCTGTTCCAGTCGCGTGCATTCATCCATTGAAGGATGTCGTAAGTAGCGATAATAGCTTTGGTGGCATCTTCATCGGTCTGATAAAATAATTCTACCGACATCTTGCCAATGGGTTCAACTTCCAAAAAGTCTTTGCTGCATGCTGAGAAAACCAGCGTGAATGCAAGGGCAATCAATAGTTTATATGATGATTTCATAGTTTTTAAATTTTATTATTTCTAATTTTTAAAACAGCTGTTTGTTAAATACCCAATGATAATCCAAAGAGAATTTTCCTTGGTGTTGGATAATAACCACGGTCGATTCCCTGACCTGCATCATTACCCGAACCGGCTGTTGGGTCCATTCCCGGATAGTTGCTAAAGGTGAAATAGTCATCTAAAGCTACAGAGAGTCTGAGGCTTTGAATTTTATTCTTTACAAGTTTGGCAGGAATAGTATAACCAAGTTGAATCTGTCTGATTTTCACATAAGAACCTTTGAAAACCATCAGGTCGCTGTTATAGATATAAGAACTTGATTGATCGGCTCTTGGACGTTCGTTGGTGCTTCCTTCGCCAGTCCATCTTTCGTCAAAGAAAAACTGTGGACGGTTGGAGGTGCTTCTGTCATAACGATTCCATCCCATCAAAACATCTTGTCCGTGAACTCCCTGGAAGAACATTCTCATATCGAAACCTACATAAGAAAGATTGATATAAGCGCCCCACATAAATTTTGGATGCGGGCTACCGATGCTGGTTTGGTCTTCATTGTTGATGAGGTTGTCGCCGTTTGTGTTAACAACGATTGGATCACCAGGAACTGGATTGTAACCTGCAAGGCCACCATTGGCAGCTTTGTAAGCGTCGATTTCAGCAACATTTTGGAAAATTCCATTGGTTTGATAACCACGGAAGAACCAAACTGGTTGATTTAGTTCAAGATATGTAGCAGTCCAGCCTGTACCAACGGTTGTTCCGCCAACGCGGTCGAGCAGTGGATTCAGGTAGGTGACTTCATTTTTCAACCATGTGAAATTGGTATTAATGTCAAACTTTAAGGCGTGATCATAATTGCGGTAACCTAATTCCAACTCAACACCTTTATTTGTTACATCACCTGCGTTAACAAATGGTGCGTTATTACCTACAGAAGGAGGAGGAGTACCTGGTACAAGCAGGTCTTTTGTCTTTTTGTTGAAGAAGTCGAAACCTACAGTTAATTTGTCGCCCATCATGTTCATATCGAAACCAAGGTCGAATTGTTCGCTTGTAGCCCATGTTAATTCAGGATTAGCCAATAGTTCTGGCTCAGCACCTGTATAAAATCCGCCACCTGGTTTTGGGTATTGAATACCTGAAGCAACAATAAGTGAACGGAATTGGTCTGGTCCTAAACCTGAAAGGTTACCATTAGTACCCCATGATGCTCTGATTTTGAAGAAATCAATGAAGTCAATCGTCCAGAAATCTTCACTGGAAAGAATCCATCCTGCAGAAACAGAAGGGAAATTGCCCCATCTTTGGTCAGGATGTAACAATGAAGTTCCATCGCGACGAATGATAGCACTCAATAAATATTTGCTGTTATAATCATAAGTAGCACGGGCAAAATAAGATGAAGTTCTGGTATCCAATAGGTTACCACTAACCTTTCCATTTATTTCAACATCGCCATGTTGCGCGAAGTTATCGCCTTCGGCAAACATTGGACCCGATTGGGTGTTGATAAATTTATGAGTGTATTGTTTTGCTGAAATACCTGCAACAGCACTGATATGATGGTTTTCACCAATGGTTTTGTCATATGAAAGGTAGTTTTCCCACATCCATGTGAACCATGTATTGGTGTTGTCTCTTACGTTGGCTTGAGTATTCATGCGCTCTGAGGAGAACCAATATGTTGGGAACCATGTGTGATACAATGAATTAGCAACATCAGCACTTGCACGGGTAGTAAATTTGAAGCCTCTCCAGCTTTCATCACCTAATGTAAGGTAGATGTTACCCATGAATTTATCTTCTTTTGTATCGCCTTTGGCTATTTCAATCATCGCAAGCGGGTTTGCAATCTCACCTTTTACATATGGCGACAAACCATAATAAGCACCATCAGCGTTTTGAACTAATGTATAACCTTGACCTAGTGCAGTTTGTGCAAATTCAGGTAATGCACCTGAATAGGTTACCGGGGTAAGAGGATCCATCATCATTGCCGATGAAATGATACCGCCATACTCAGAGTCTTCAGAAATTGCGTTTCTTACGGTATGGCTATAGTTTACGTTTGTTCCAACTTTAACCCATGATTTCAGTTGCTGTGTAATATTGGTGCGGAGCGAGAAACGTTCGTAATGTGATTTATCACCACCAACAACACCATTCTGATTCATATAAGCACCTGAAACGTAATAGTTTCCTTTTTCATTAGCACCGCTAAGTGATAAGTGATGGCGTTGCAGCATGGCTGAGTTCAACGTTTCGTCCATCCAACGTGTATTGAATGCTGATGAGGTTGGGATTTCAACTCCAACATTGGCTTCGTTGATCCATGTTGCATAACTTGATGCATCCATTGGTTCAGTAAAACTACCAACACTTTGTGATCCGAGCTGGAAATTGTATTCAATTTTGTCAGATCCTTTTTTTCCTGATTTAGTAGTGATAAGCACAACACCATTGGCAGCTTCAGCACCATAAATAGCTGCAGACGCAGCGTCTTTTAGAACAGTAACAGCTTCAACATCATTTGGTTCCAGATTGTCGATGTTGCCCGTAGCCATTCCATCAACAATATATAAAGGCTGAACATTACCATTGGTTGCAACACCACGGATGACAACTTTTTGTCCTGCACCGGGTGATCCCGAAGTGCTTGTGACATTCACCCCTGCAATACGGCCTTGAAGTGCCTGATTGATGTTGGTGGTTGGGAGCTGAGCCAGTTCTTTATTGTCCATTTTTGCAATGGCACCGGTGATATTGGCACGTTTTTGAATACCGTAACCAACAACTAAAACTTCTCCAAGACCCACAACAGATTCTTTTAATACGATCGTTTCCTTAACATTGACTTTCAATGCTTTTTCAATCGTTTCATAACCTACCATCGAAAACACGAAAATAGAGTTGTCCTTGGTGGTGCTCACCTGAAAAGCTCCTGACATGTCGGTAATAGTTCCATTCGTTGTTCCTTTTTCAACAACGTTAACACCTGGCAATGGTCCGCCATTTTCATCCTGAACCATTCCGGAGTAGTTGCGCATCTCTTGCGCCGTAATTGTAAATGAGACACTAAGTAATAGCATCCCCAACAAAAACAGAGCTTTCTTTGTTAGAGAGTTCAATTTTAAAAAATTGTAAACATCTGGTTTCATAAGATTAACATTTAGTTTAAGTGATTGATATGATTAGCTTGCTTAACGAAACTGACAATTTTGGTATAAATTCATGAGGTCAGATTACATACATAGGCATCGTTTTTTTTAATGTTATGGATTTATATTTTGATAATTTTAGTTAGTGTAATAAATACACAACAGCAAAAATATATAAATTTTGTTAATATAAAATATATTTTAAAAAATCTTATAATTTATATTAATTCTAAATAGCATATTATGTATAGACTTGTTTATTAAGTAGGTGCAAAAAAAATAATTCACACAGAATTTTATTTACTGTGTATTTTCATTTCTCAAATGTTGTATTTTTGCAGTGTGTATTAAATACGCTTTATTAACTATGCATCCTTATATTAACAACTTATCGGTCGACTGCGTGATCTTTGGTTTTGATAACAACACCTTAAATGTGTTGTTGACCAAGAGGCAATTGGACGATCCTGAAACGGGAGAAGTGATCTTTACGGATTATACGGTTCAAGGTCACCATGTGCTCAAAGGAGAGCGTATCAATGATGCCGCTTTGCGTGTTTTGAAGGATAAAACAGGTTTAGATAATATCTATCTGGAACAGTTTTACACCTTTGGCGACACCAACAGGCTGCATAAAGAACGGGATCAGCTATGGCTCAAAGGGAAATTTCCGATGATGTCAGATCATGTTATTTCGGTTGGTTACTGCTCGTTGGTGAATAGTGCCAAAGTGCAGCCCGATTTGCAGCATCAGGATACCAGCTGGTTTCCGGTGGATAATCTGCCATTGCTTGGCTTCGACCACGAAACAATGATTATGATGGCATTGGAGTTTTTACGTGACAAAATTCGTAAGGAACCCATTGGTTTTGAGCTGCTTCCTGAGAAGTTCACACTAACATTGCTTCAAAATCTATATGAAACAGTGCTTGGTATCAAACTCGACAGAAGGAATTTCAGAAAGAAAGTTGCGCAAATGAAATACATTATCTCTTTGGATGAAAAACAAAAAGGTGTAGCTCATAAACCTGCGCAGGTTTTTATTTTTAGTAAGGATGTTTACGAACGGACGAAAAAGGAGAAGCTCGACTTCTCTATTTGACATATTTTGGTATTATTCAAGTGTTTGTCAGCTATAAGATGAAATTCGTTTTATCTTGTGCATGCGTTGTGTGTCGCAACGAATTAAAATCCAATGAATTTTATTCTTATCACTCTTGTTTTATCCTTGTTGGTGAATTCAGCTTGCAAACTGTATTTTTACAGTTTCAAGAGTGAAAAAACCAATGGAGTGAAATCTAAATGTTTATTTTAAGGTTCTTAGATTTATTAACGTAACTCAGTTAACATCAAAACTCTGCAAAATGGCTGATTTCCATAAAATATCAATAACAGAAAAGATTGGTTATGCCCTCGGCGATGGGGCTGCAAACATTGCCTGGCGCGGTGTGGCAACATTTCTGTTTGTTTTTTATACCGATGTATTTGGTATAAGCCCTGTGGCAGTAGGTATGCTTATGCTTGTGACACGGATCAGCGACGGCATAACCGATGTGCTGATGGGTATCATTGGCGACCGTACCGAATCGCGTTATGGCAAATTTCGTCCATGGATATTATGGACAGCAATTCCGCTAGGGATCGTTTTGTCGCTATTGTTTACAACGCCTGATCTTAGCTCAACTGGAAAGATCATCTATGCCTATGTGACTTACATCCTTTTTACTTTAATCTATACAGCGAACAATATTCCTTACGGCGCGCTAATGGCTGTAATTACAGGCGATGATAAAGAAAGAACTGTTTTGGGCTCTTATCGTATGGTGGGAGCTTTTGCCGGTGGGATGATTGTACAGGGGGCTCTTCTTTTTCTTGTGGCACATTTTGGGAATGTCAATCCTGATGTAAAGTTAACTCCTGTATCTGAAAGTAAATATGAAGTGACGATAGCCGTTTCGAAGGATGTTGAGAACGCGAACATAAAAACAAAAGATGGTATAGCTACTTTCCAGTGGATAAACAGGAATGATAATGTAAGTACTTCAATACCTGCTGGTTCAGTCAGTCTATCAATGCAGCCGGATAAGAACTACATCTTTATTGTTGAAGGTGAAAAGAATCTGGATGCCGGTAAAATTTCCATTATTGATCAGAAAAAGGGATACAGCAATTCCATTTATCTGATGTCGTTTTTTCTGGCAATTTTTATGATTATCACTTTTTATACCACCCGTGAACGTATAAAACCACCAAAGAATCAGCAAACCAGCCTGAAACAGGATATGAAAGATTTGATTCGCAATAAACCCTGGCTTGTGTTGCTGGTAATCGGGATGTTATTTAATGTTTACAATTCCATAAAGCAGGGGATTGTCGTTATTTACTTTACCCATTATTTGCACAATCAACTGCTCGCAGGCTCATATCTTGTTGGTTTGATGATTGTTTCAATTGCTGGTGCAATGATAACAGGGCCTTTAGGAAAAAAATTCGGAAAACGACAACTGTTTATTTATGCTTTGATTTTCTCGGCTGCCATTAACTCATTGTTGTTTTTCTGTGGGCCGACCGACATTTATCCCATCTTCATTATTGGAATGATTTCGGAGATGGCTTCAGCAATTTTCCCGACATTGTTTTTTGCAATGCTTGGTGATGCAGCTGATTATTCAGAGTTTAAAAATGGCAGAAGGGCAACAGGACTTGTATATTCGGCAGGGTCGTTTGCAACGAAATTTGGCGGTGGCATTGCCGGAGCAATTATTGGCCTCGTGCTTGGAGCATTTCATTACAATGGTCAGGATGCAGCGTCTGTTCAAACTGCGCTTCCGGGTGTGGTTATGTTGATGAGCTGGATTCCTGCCTTGATTGCAATTTTAGCCGCTGCTCTAATGACAATGTATCCGCTGACACAGCTCAAAATGGATGAGATTACACTTACTTTAAACGATCGCCGGGAAAAGGAATTTATTGATATACAAAAGAATAGTATTAAAACAAACGAATAAAATCAGCAACAATGAAATTTGGATATTTTGACGACGAGAACAGAGAATACGTTATTACGCAACCACGAACTCCTTATCCCTGGATCAATTACCTGGGAACAGGTGGTTTTTTTAGCTTGATTTCAAACACAGGAGGTGGATATAGTTTTTTTAAAGACGCACGATTGCGCCGTATAACCCGAAACCGTTACAACAATGTGCCGTTGGATGATGGAGGTAAGTATTTCTATATCAACGATGGTGGTGAAATATGGTCGCCAGGTTGGAAACCTGTTAAAAAGGAACTTGACAGTTACTCTTGCAGGCATGGACTTGGATACACAAAAATTACCGGCCGGCTCAATTTGCTGGAGGCTGAAGTTTTGTATTTCGTCCCACTTGATTTTGATGGTGAAGTCATACGTTTGAAGCTTGTTAATCATAGTGAAACCCAGAAAACACTCAAAATCCATTCTTTAGCAGAATGGGCTCTTTGGGACGCACTGGATGACACTACCAATTTTCAACGTAACTTCAGTACAGGTGAGGTCGAGATAGATGGATCGTGTCTTTATCACAAAACGGAATACCGCGAGCGCCGCAATCATTATGCTTTTTACTCGGTCAATGCTGAAGTATCGGGTTTTGACACCGACCGTGAAGCATTTCTGGGAATGTACAATGGTTTTGATGCCCCTGAGATGGTTGTCAAAGGCTCAAGTAATAATTCTGTTGCCCATGGTTGGTCGCCTGTTGCTTCTCATTTTCTCGAATTTGATTTAAAAGCAGGGGAGGAGAAGGAGTTAGTTTTTGTGTTGGGATATGTTGAAAATCAGCAGGAAGAAAAATTTATTGCCCCCGGAGTAATCAATAAAACCAAGGCAAATAGGATGATAAACCAGTTCAGTTCAGCGGAACAGGTAGAAGCTGCTTTGGATGCTTTGAAGCGTTTCTGGAGTTCATTATTAGGGAATTATCAGGTTCAGTCGGGTGATGAAAAATTGGATCGCATGGTCAATATTTGGAATCAGTACCAATGCGTTATCACCTATTTCTTTTCAAGGAGCACCAGCTATTTTGAGTCAGGAATAGGCCGCGGCATGGGTTTCAGGGATTCAAATCAGGATATCATTGGGATGGTTCATTTGGCCCCTGAATTGGCCCGTCAACGTATTATCGACCTTGCCAGCACCCAACTCGAAGATGGCAGCGCCTATCACCAATATCAGCCTTTGACAAAAAAAGGGAATCAGGAGGTGGGAGGAAACTTCAACGATGATCCCCTTTGGCTAATTCTTTCAGTTTCAGCCTATATCAAGGAAACTGGCGACTGGTCGTTATTAGCACAACTTGCCCCTTTTAATAACGAAGGTGAAGAATTTCCAATCTTTGAGCATATCAAACGCTCTTTTTACCATGTTGTCAATAACCTTGGACCTCATAAATTGCCATTAATAGGCCGTGCTGACTGGAACGACTGTTTGAATCTGAACTGTTTCTCGGAAAAACCTGGTGAATCATTTCAAACTACTGAAAACAAAAAAGGAGGAATAGCAGAGTCGGTAATGATTGCCGGACTTTTTGTGTTGTATGGTGAGGAATTTGCGAAGATTTGTGACCTTACCGATAAGAAAGATGAAGCACAACAAGCTCGTATTCATATTGAAGAGATGAGGCAAGCTATAGATCAGCATGGCTGGGATGGTGAATGGTTTTTGCGGGCATATGACTTTTTTGGAAATAAAGTCGGCAGCAAAGAGAACCTAGAGGGGAAGATTTTTATCGAATCACAGGGATTTTGCATTATGGCAGGCGTGGGCGTTGAGGATGGACGAGCTGCAAAGGCACTACAAAGTGTGGAGGAAAGACTTGCTACTCCTTTCGGGATCGTGCTTTTGAACCCAGCTTATACCACTTACCACCTCAATCTTGGAGAAATTTCAACTTATCCTCCCGGATACAAAGAAAATGCAGGTATCTTTTGTCATAACAACCCCTGGATCATTATTGCTGAAACAATGCTGGGTCATGCCGATAAAGCCTTCGATTATTATACCAGAATAGCCCCTGCATATCTCGAAGAAATCAGTGACCTTCATAAAACAGAGCCATATGTTTATTCCCAAATGATAGCGGGTAAAGATGCCGCTACTCCAGGTCAGGCAAAAAATTCGTGGCTTACAGGAACTGCAGCATGGAACTTTTACACTGTAAGTCAATATATTTTAGGTATACTACCTGATTATGATGGACTTACAATAAAACCTTCATTGCCTTCTTCCATCAATGTGCTCTCGCTCACGCGTAAGTATCGTGGCAACACCTACAAAATAAAGATGATTCGTAAAGCTGGTGGTGGTCAGCAGTGTTTTGTTGACGGGCAGAAATGGGATGGTCCGTTACCTTGCAAAGGCAAAGGAATTACATACGATGTATTAATCACTTTAAATCAATAAAAATGAAAAATAATTATACCGCTGACAGCAATCGTTATGGAACAATGCGCTATAACCGTTGTGGAAAGAGTGGGCTTTTGTTCCCTGCTATTTCTCTTGGATTATGGCATAATTTCGGTCATGCTGATAATTTCAATACAGCAAGAGATATAATTCAGTCGGCATTTAATCAAGGTGTTACACACTTTGATCTGGCCAATAATTACGGTCCGCCTGCTGGATCAGCAGAAGAAGTTTTTGGCGTGATCCTGAAAAAGGATTTCCTTGCTTACCGCGATGAAATGATTATTACGACCAAGGCCGGCTACGATATGTGGGATGGTCCTTATGGCGAATGGGGGTCACGCAAATACCTCATTGCGAGTGTCAACCAAAGTCTTAAACGTATGGGTTTGGAGTATGTAGATATTTTTTACTCCCATAGGTTTGATCCTAAAACACCACTCGAAGAAACTATGATGGCCCTCGATCACATCGTCAAAAGCGGCAAAGCACTTTATGCAGGTATTTCCAACTATACTCCCGACCAAACACAGCGTGCTCTCGATATTTTGCGTCAGTTGGGAACACCCTGTCTGATACATCAGTCAAGGTATTCAATGTTTGACAGGACTGTCGAGAATGGATTACTTGATATGCTCGAAGATAACGGTGTTGGTATTGTTGCTTTTTCACCTCTGGCGCAAGGGATGTTGACTGACAGGTATTTGCATGGAATTCCATCTGATTCACGAGCTTCAAAAGCACATTTTCTCCGACCAGAAAACATCACCCCTGAGCTGCTAATCAAAATAAATGCCTTAAACGAATTGGCATCCTATCGTGGACAAAGTCTGGCACAAATGGCTACCGCATGGCTTCTCAAAGATCATCGGGTAACTTCGGTCATCGTAGGAGTAAGTTCAGTTAAACAGTTGAATGACAATATTTATACGTTAAAGAATACCTTCTTTTCTGCTGAAGAAATCGAGAAAATAGAAGCTGTTCTTAACAGTGGGAATTAATAGGTGGTTTTAAATCGGGGTTTATTCCGGGGAGGATGTTCATTCGTATACGTTTTTAATTCTATTTCAAACATTTAACATAACTCATAATGAATAATCATGTTTTTTTTCTGGTTTTAGCCTTTACATTCTTATCATTTTTTAATCAAACAAAGGCGCAAACATCCAAAGCAGAGGAGCAAAACAGCAGGTTGGCACGTGGCGTAAATATCATAGGGTACGACAAAGCTGTATGGGAGGATCACACAAAAGGCAGGTTCAAGGAGTCCTATTTTCAAATGATTAAAGATGCAGGTTTTTCTACTATCCGCATTAATATGTTTGCATTTTCAGGTATGGATAGTAATTACCAACTTCAAAAGGAGTGGCTTGAAACACTCGATTGGGCAGTGAAAAAGGGCTTGGAAGCAAAGCTGATGGTCATTCTTGATATGCATGAATACAATGCTATGGCTGATGATCCGATTGCCAAGAAAGAAATGTTTATGGCGGTCTGGAAACAGCTGGCTCCGCGTTTTAAAGATCAGCCCGATGAGGTGATTTTTGAGATTCTTAATGAGCCAAATCAGAAATTAAGCATCGATTTGTGGAATGAATACCTCGTTGAAGCCATAAATTTAATTCGGGAAACAAATCCAAACAGAACCCTTATCATCGGACCCGGGAATTGGAATGGGATTGAAAGTCTGCCAACACTTAAGCTGCCGGAAAATGACAGGAATATCATTGTGACAGTTCATTTTTATCATCCAATGCCTTTTACACATCAGGGAGCATGGTGGACAAATGAGTTTAAAGATTTAAAAGGAATTTATTGGAAAGGCACAAAAGCGGAAAAAGATGATGCTGTTAATAAGTTGAAAGTGGCAGCTGACTGGTCGAAAAAGAATAACAGGCCAATATTTTTAGGAGAATTTGGTGCTTATGATAAAGGAGATATGAAATCTCGCTCAAGATATACTAATTTTGTAGCCAGAACAGCAGAACAATATGGATTTAGCTGGGCATACTGGCAATTCGATAGCGATTTTATCGTGTATAACATCGAAAAGGAAGCCTGGGTAAAGCCTATCCTGAAAGCTTTGATGAACAAATAAGCCATTAATGTGCAGATTGGTTTGGAAACGCTAAGTTTAGTTTTTTGCAGGTATCTTCAAAAAAGGAAATAGTAAATTATTAAATATCAATTAATAACAAATTATAACAGATTTCAAAGATGAGATTTAACAAATTTAAGGTGTTTTTTCAATCCCTGTTTTTCACTGCTTTATTCTTAACATTTGCAGGGTTTCAACAATCCTCTGACAACAATCAGGATGATATCAGTCAGAAAGTAAACGACCTACTGGCAAGAATGACGTTGCAGGAAAAGATTGGTCAGATGAATCAGTTTTCAAATCCTTATGTACAAACGGGTACTGGTCAGGTGACACAGCGTGGGGAAGTCTATGATGAGATGATTCGTGAAGGAAAGATAGGTAGTTTTCTTAATGTATTAGGTGCTGACGAAACCCGTCGTTTGCAAAAAATTGCCATTGATGAATCCCGATTAGGAATTCCATTGATATTTGGATACGATGTAATTCATGGCTTTAAAACTATTTTCCCTGTTCCTCTGGGTGAGGCTGCAAGTTTCGACCGGGCGCTGATGGAAAAAACTGCACGAATAGCTGCAATTGAATCAGCGGCAAATGGTCTTCACTGGACATTTGCGCCCATGGTTGACATCGCTCGAGACCCTCGTTGGGGACGTATAATGGAAGGAGCTGGTGAAGATGTTTATCTGGGAGTGGAAGCAGCAAAAGCGCGTGTGAAAGGCTTTCAGGGTGATAACCTTGCTGATGCAAATACGATTGCCGCCTGTGCAAAACATTTTGTTGGCTATGGAGCAGCAATAGCCGGTCGCGATTATGCAGCGGTCGATATGTCGGAGCGTATGCTGCGTGAGGTTTATCTCCCTCCTTTTAAAGCTGCTGTTGATGCTGGTGCTGCAACATTTATGTCGTCATTTAATACCATCAACGGAGTTCCTGCATCAGGAAGTCGTTGGATTCAAACAGATATTCTTCGTGGCGAATGGGGTTTCAAAGGTTTTGTTGTATCCGATTGGAACTCACTTGGTGAGATGTTGTATCATGGAAATGTGGAAACACCTTATGAAGTAGGATTTCGCGGGGTTGATGCCGGTATTGATATGGATATGGAAGGAAGAATCTATCTCAATCATGTTGAACAACTTATTAAAGATAAGCGGATAACGATTCAACAAATTGATGAAATGGTAGGTCGTATACTGTATGTGAAGTTTCAATTGGGATTATTTGATAACCCCTATCAATACTGCGATAAAGAGAAAGAAAAGGAGCTTACCATGCATCCTGACCATATCGCTGCTGCCCTTGAAGGCGCAAGAAAATCAATTGTATTGCTGAAAAATGATAAGAAAATTCTTCCTCTGACAGATAAGGTTAAAAAAATAGCAGTCATAGGACCGCTTGCCAATGATAAAGATGCTCCTCTTGGTAACTGGCGTGGACATGCTGATCCAAATACTGCAGTTTCTCTTTTAGAGGGACTTAGGGAAGCAGCAAAAGGCAAAGTAGAGATTCTGTTTGCTGAAGGTTGCAAATTAGTGACCAATGACTCACAAAGTTTTTTCACCCAACTCGAGATCAACACAACAGATCGTTCAGGCTTTGCTGAAGCTATTAGGGCAGCTGAGCAATCGGATGTTGTAGTTTTGGCTTTGGGTGAAACAGCTTATATGTCAGGCGAATGCCGAAGTTATGCCGATATTTCTCTTAAAGGTCTTCAGGTTGAGCTACTTAAAGAACTCAAAAAAACCGGTAAGCCAATTGTTCTCACCTTGTTTAATGGTCGTCCACTAGTTCTCACCGATGTTGTTGATCATGCCGATGCCATACTTGAGTGCTGGCTGCTTGGTACGCAATCGGGTCATGCAATTGCTGATGTCCTTTTTGGCGAATATAATCCTTCAGGCAAATTACCTGCATCATTTCCTTATCACGTCGGTCAAGTGCCTGTTTACTATGAGCAGATGAATACAGGTCGTCCATACGATCCAAACCCAAATGGCTTTAGTACCAAATACCGCGACATACCAAATGAACCGCTTTTTGCATTTGGTGAAGGATTGAGTTATACAACTTTCAAATATGGTAATCTGAAGTTAAGTAATTCAGTAATAGGAATGGACGAAGTTCTGAATGTTACAGTAACCATTTCTAACTCTGGTAAATATGACGGAGAGGAGGTGGTGCAACTTTATATTCGAGACCTCGTTGGAAATGGAGTTTCCCGACCAGTTATGCAACTCAAAGGTTTTGAAAAGGTGATGATACGTAAGGGCGAGTCTCAGGAAGTGAAATTTCAGATCAAGTCAGCCGACCTGGCTTTTGTGACCCTTGATGGAAGCTGGGCCGCTGAAGCCGGTGAGTTTATGTTGATGCTGGGTTCTGCTTCGAATGACATCAGATTGAATGAGAAGTTTACTTTGAAAGACTAAATGACGTTTAAAATAGATATGAAAAACGGCTGTAAAGCCGTTTTTTTTTGATTAGCGGGGTGAGTTGTTCTACATACAGAACAAAACGTAATCTTTCAAAAATGACTTTGAGTAATTTGAGAACACTTTTTCGAACGTAGTTTTTTTTTTACTCTATTGTTGCTTTTTATAGTACAAGTTTCAAATTCTAATATTAGATATAATAAGATATAAATCACATAATTAACATAAAAGCTGCCCTTGGAAAAAGGCAGCTTTTGTATCATTCAAGAAATAAGTATCTTATTTCATCTGTGCAAAATGATGGTAGAACCAAGTGATTGTTTCAATGCCTTTGTAGAAGTTTGCCAGAGGAAAGTTTTCGTTTGGCGAGTGAATGGCATCTGATTCGAGTCCAAAGCCCATCAAAACGGTTTTTATTCCAAGGATTTCTTCAAAAGTAGAAATAATTGGAATACTTCCTCCGCTACGCATTGGAATGGGTTGTTTACCAAATGTTTGCATGTAGGCTTTTTCAGCAGCTTTGTATGCCGGCATATCGATCGGACACACATAAGCCTGTCCGCCATGTAAATATTCCACCTTAACTTTTACCGATTTGGGGGCGATTTTTTCAAAGTGCTCTTTGAAAAGAACCTCAATTTTTTTATGATGCTGATTGGGAACAAGGCGACATGAGATTTTGGCAAAAGCCTTGGAAGGAAGTACCGTTTTTGCTCCCTCACCTGCATAGCCTCCCCAAATGCCACAAAGGTCGAAAGTAGGCCTGATACCAGTACGTTCGGTGGTGGTGTAGCCAGCTTCTCCCCGCAATTCTTCAACATCAAGTGCTTTTTTGTAGGCTTCTTCACTGAAAGGAGCCTTGTTGAGTAATTCTCTTTCGGCTGGTGTTGCTTCAAGCACATCATCATAGAAACCGGGGATGGTTATATGATTGTTTTCGTCGGTGATAGAAGCAACCATCTGAGCCAGTGTATTGATAGGGTTAGCGACAGCACCACCAAAGAGACCTGAGTGCAAATCACGGTTTGGACCTGTCACTTCAACCTGCCAGTAAGCCAAACCACGCAAGCCAGTGGTGATGGATGGGATATCTGGGCCGATCATGCTGGTGTCGGAAACCAGTATGATGTCGGCTTTGAGCATTTCTTTGTGTTCGGAACACCACTTGGCGAGATTGGGAGAACCAATCTCTTCTTCGCCTTCGATCATAAATTTCACATTGCAGGGCAAATTACCAGTACTCACGAGCGTTTCGAAAGCTTTCGCATGCATAAAAGCCTGACCTTTATCGTCATCTGCTCCGCGTGCCCAAATTTTTCCATCCCTTATTTCCGGTTCAAAAGGTGGACTTTTCCATAACTCAAGCGGATCGACCGGCATCACATCGTAATGACCGTAAACCAAAACTGTTGGTAATGAAGGGTCGATTATTTTTTCTCCATAAACGACAGGATTGCCGTCGGAAGGAATTATTTCAGCTTTATCAGCACCAGCTTTTTTAATGCTTTCGCACCAATAATCAGCTGCTTTGAGCATATCAGGCTTGTGATCGCTTTGTGAGCTTATTGAAGGGATACGGATAAGGCAAAAGAGCTCATCCAAAAAGCGGTCTTTGTTCGCTTCGATGTACGATTTTATGTTTTCCATTGATGACATATTAATTTATTTCAGGTGTAAAAATAGGGTTTTTTGGGTAAAATAATTGCTTCCTTTGGAAATTCTAACGTTAATTAACGATTTTTAAAGCAATCGAATGAGAAAACAAAGCTCCAGTCAGATAGGTCTGACCAGAACTTTAAAGGTTTTGTTATTTTGTTGATCAAAAGACCTTTTTTTATTGCTAAGCCATTTTTTAAAATCGCCAGAATCAATAGGCCACCCAACCTGATCTTTAAATTTCCATTTTGCAAGTAATTGATGCATATCTAATTGTAGCATTTAAATGCTAATTTCATTACATGAGTTTATCTTTCACTTATGATATTTAAACAACTGTTATTCCAGACTGACCCTTACCAAGCCTATTCCATGTGGCTGTTTTAGTTCTGATTCAGGAATTCCCGGACCAATCGAAAACTGAAGGCTTTCTACCTTGGAAACGTCAAATGGATTTATGTTGTTATGATCGAAATAATAAGGTAAAAATGATGGATATGGCCTGGGAAGGGTAACGGTATTCACTTCCTGCAATTCTGTAAGGTCGATGCTGTACTCAAGTATATCAGGCTGCAAATCAATTATTTTTCCAAATGCTGCTCCGTTGTCCAATATCAGCGCAACTTGCAGTTTAGTACTTTTTCCATTGAGAGATTTTGCTTTTATTTTCAGTTTACTTTTTGTCAATAGGTCAGCTTTTCTGCCTTTTATCAATTCGGTAAAACTGTGCCTAATGCTGTAATCATATACAGGCTTTGCATTAAGATTTTCAAAGTCAGGTGTAAAAAGCTGTTGCAGATTTAATTCAACAACTGATTCATTTTGAGTGGTAGTTGGTTGCAGGCTGAAACCAGGCTTCCATTCTTTTATGAGCCATTCAGCATCGGATGTTGCATCAAAAAGGTGGATAGGAAATTCAGCAGGAACAATTTTGGTTTGAAATGTTTTTGTTCCTGTGAAATTCCAATCGTAAGGATGACCTTTAATTGCACCAGGATAGGTCGTAGTTTGATTATCGTGTGATGTGATGACAACATAATAATGCAATATACCGCTTTTAAGCAGGTCGGCAGGAATCACTGTCTGATACGAACCTGTTGACAGATAGTGTATTGGAATGGTTCGGTAATCTTGATCAACATAAGCAATGAGTTCTGTTTTTACCGGCCGCTGGGGAGCAATAAACTGAAACGAAAGTTTAAGATCGGTTTTAGCGCTTGCTTCCTTAATTGGAACATGATTAAACCATTGTTTTTTCACATCTGCAGCAGGGGCGTAGAAATCATTAAGGCGAACTTTTCCCCATTTGCCAGTGATGTCACTAATGAAAAAGGCATCTTTCCGCATCAACAGGTAAGTTCCCGGACTCACCATAAATAACCCGTTAGATGTTTTGGTATCCAGCTGATTGTCCTTATTGATCCCTCTTATCGAAAAATTACGTCCAAGGTTTTTTATTGTCAGTTGCATCGGATGCTGATTCCATTGTATCAGACTCACCGTTTTTTCAGGACTGTTGCGTCCAAACGGATTTTCAACGGCAATCGGATCAGGTAATACTTCAAGTCTCCAAATGCCTTCAGTCAGCTTATCAAGAAAATAAGCTCCTGATCCTTTATAGGTTACCAAAGGTGAATTTCCCCAGCCTGCCACTTTTTTAATATCTTCTTCCTTGATGGGAGCTGTTGTTGTATTGTTAGTGTAGATATAAGTGTCAGGACCATTGTACAAAGCAAGATTTTGCTTATAGCTAAGTGTAACATATTGAAAAGATGTGTCTTGCGGATATTTCCCAAAACTGGTGTACATGGGTATCTCATGAAAGATGCGCGAAGCGATCATCAGCCCAAGCGCTTTTTGAGGTGTATAAACCAGATTCATATAATGGGTGTTGTACTCTGTGTTGGCATATGCCAGATAGGTTGGGTCATAAGCAAAATGAGTTGCCAATTGGATACCAGCAGTTCGAAAACTCCTAGCCATTGCCGGATAAATGTATGATTTGTTCACATCGGCTGCATCAAACTCATACACGATTTTTGCCCCCTGATACCTGCGGATAGTGGAGTCGAAAGGAATTTCATAATTGTCAACATTAGGAAGGAGGTTGCCTTCCAACTCGCGTTTGTAACCCAGGCCTGTTGGATACCATTGAAAAGTGCCTCCCTGAATTCCTCCCTGAAAATAGGCATCTGCAAAATGAACTGCATGACTGATGTTGTAAAAAACAGGTTTTGTCGTGCCTGAATTTCGGATAGCTTCTACCATTGATTTGACAAAAGCGGTAACTTCCTGTGCTTCACCTGTATGATGAGGCTCATTACTTACCTCAAACGCAAGAATCATTGGCTCGTCTTTGTAGGCCAGTCCGGTGTATGGATTCATATGATTCATAAACTGAGTGAGGTAATTCTGCTGTGCTTTAATAGCATCGGGATTTGTGAGCGCATCTTTTTTGCCATATTTCATTGAGAAGCTTCCGGTTGGCTCATCGGGTTCAGGCCAGCCGTTTCCCCAGAACGCGATAGGGGTGATAATGGCATTGAATCCATGTTCTTTCAAAGTTGCGAGAAGGAAATCAAAAGCATCTAAATGTTCATTTTTCAGCAGGTTTCCAAGTGAATCGCTAATTTCAGTATCCCAAACATGAACTCTGTAAAGGTCAAATCCAAGTCGTGTAAAATGATAGATATCTTGAAGCATGGCTTCTTTTGGATCGATACCCATTTTCTTTGCTGATCTCCATGCATGTGCAAATGGAACTGTGTAGTTGATGCCAAAACCTTTAATTTCTTCTTTGCTCTTTTTGTATCGCATAACTCCTTTCTTGTCAATAATGACCTGTTCAGCAGATTTGTTTTGTGCTTTTAGAGGTATGCAGGATGCGAAAAGTAAAATGAAAATAGCAGTAATTCTTAAAACCATGATATAAAGTGTTTTAAAGTTATTTTTAACATCAAAATGTTTTGCAGAACTGAAGCGAAAAATGAAACCAGGCTCAGATTTCTGTGTGAAGTTGCAATTTTCTTTAACAAAAAAGAAGATAAAAAAGGTTTGCTAAGTTAAGTAATTATCCAAATACAGGGTTATTTCAGTCCATTTTCATGATTAAAGGCAGCTCCATGTTGATAATTCGTACTTTTGACCTGTTATTTACTTTTAAAATCTTATTTTGATGAACAGTAAATCATTCAATTACAACTATTTAAGAATAGTTCTTGTTTCTATTGTTTTAGGAACACTACTTACAACAACCAGTTTTGGTCAATCGAAGATTGAAGAGCAGCGCGCGAAGCAGCTGCTTCACAAAGAAGAACCTTCTGATGCATATCTGCCTCATCCTGATGCACGTAACGCAGTTTCAAAAGCGTATTATTACAGAGATGCAATGGTCGAGACGCGACAGGTAAATATAAATGCTGACGGGCAAAACATAATTGGTGATGCTGCCAATGAGCCTTCCCTTTCGCTGGATACAGCCAACCCTGACAGAATCATTATCGGATGGAGACAATTTGATAACATTGCCAGTAATTTTCGCCAGGCAGGCTATGCATATACCTCCGACGGTGGGCAAACCTGGACTTTTCCCGGTTCAATCAATGCCGGTATTTTTCGTTCCGACCCGGTGATCGACATCGATTCGGAAGGTACATTCTATTATAATAGCCTGACATCCAACAATGGTACTTATACATGCAGGGTATTCAGAAGCTTCGATGGTGGAGTAACATGGGATGATGGCGTAGAAGCTAAAGGTGGTGACAAGCAATGGATGGTCATCGATCGTACCGATGGACCCGGACGAAACAATAACTACTCTTTTTGGACCATGTCATGGACGAGTTGTTTTCCCGGAAATTTCACCCGTTCGGTTAACAAAGGTGACAGCTACGGACCTTGTGTTGCTGTTGCAGGTGAGCCATATTGGGGCACTTTAGCTGTAGGTCCTGATGGCGAATTGTATATCGCTGGAGCTGGCTGGAATGGAATACAGGTTTCAAAGTCGATCAATGCTAAAGACCCTCTGGTAACAACGAGTTGGGACTTAAATACAGACATAACCATGGATGGACAAATGAATTATGGGCCGAATGTTAATCCGGTAGGCCTTCTGGGTCAGGCTAGTATTGCAGTGGATCATTCCGGAACAGCAAGTCATGGCAATGTGTATGTTCTGGCTTCTATGGAGCGGTTTACCGGCGACCCGGGTGATGTGATGTTTTCACGTAGCATTGATGGCGGACAAAGTTGGTCGGAAGCAAAACGTGTAAATCAAGATCTCTCTTTCACTAAAACACAATGGTTCGGAACAATGTCAATTGCACCTAACGGACGACTCGATGTGGTTTGGCTCGACACGCGCGATGCACCTGCTAACCAAAGCAGAATGTCGGCATTGTACTATTCCTGGTCAGATGATCAGGGTGAGAACTGGTCGCCAAATCAACGGATTTCCGAACTTTTCGATCCACACATTGGCTGGCCAAATCAGGAAAAAATGGGAGATTATTTTCATATGATATCCGATAATCAGGGAGCTCACTTGGCCTGGGCCAATACGTTAAATGGTGGTCAGGATGTGTATTACACCCGTATCGCTTTGGATATCACAGATGTAACTACGCCAAACACAACCAGTTTACTGTTAAGTGTTTATCCAAATCCGGTAACCGAAGTTGCAGTTTTAACCTATCAGACATCACTTGCTGGTACATTAATATTGGAGGTGAGAGATGCCATTGGGAAACTTGTTTCGACCGAGAAAATTTATGCTGAAGGTGCTGGAAGCTATCACACGGAAATTGATTTTAAATCGCTGGAAAGAGGTGTTTATTTCTGCTCAGTTAGATCAGAAGGAAAAATTAAAACAGTGAAGATCATTAAGAAGTAATCCTTTTTCAAAATCAACACATATGTTAGACCAAATACTGCATCAGGGATATTTTGTGCTTTTTGTCATTCTCAGCTTCGGGCTGATGGTTGGCAGTCTCAAATACAAAGGCTTCTCGCTTGATTCTTCAGCAGTTATTTTTGTGGCTATGCTTCTCGGTCACTTTGGTTATACAGTTCCTGCTACTTTCCAAACGCTTGGTCTACTGTTGTTTATATTTACAATTGGCATTCAGGCCGGTCCCGGTTTCTTTGATGCATTGCTAAGATATGGCAAGCAACTCATTCTGATTGGGTTTGTTGTAATAAGTGTTGCTGCACTTTTAACCTTTGGTGCAATTAAGATTTTTGATATACCAGTGGCAATGGCTGTAGGTATTTTCAATGGTGCGCTGACGAGCACCCCCGGACTTGCTGCTGCTGTCGAAGCTACCGGATCTCCTATTACTGCGGTGGGTTATGGAATTGCATACCCTGCAGGTGTAATTCTTGTTATTTTGTTTGTACAACTTATCCCGCGTTGGCTTAAAATCGACCTTAGTAATGAAGAATCAAGCTATCTTGATCAGTTACATGAAGAAAATCCTGAACTGACAAACAGGGTGCTGAAAATCACCAATACCAATATTGATGGTAAAGCAATAAAAGACATCGACCTGCGCAGAATAACCGGAGGAGTGATATCCAGGGTAAGCCATAATGGCAATGTAGTTGCCCCATCTGGTGAGACTATCCTGCATTTGGGTGATTTTGTAAAAGTGGTTGGCGATGATGCTGCACTCTCCCGCATGGAATTGCTCATTGGTGAATCAGTTGAGCGCGACCTGCCTTTCGACGAACGTTTTGCTGTTAACTGGGTGCTTGTTACAAACAGAAAAGTGGTAAGCAAGAGCATACGTGAATTAAATCTGACAGCTTACAACGCCACAATTACCCGTATTCGTCGCAGTGGTATCGATCTGAAACCCATGCCTCACAGCAAGTTGCGTTTTGGTGATAAGTTACTTATCTCTGGTTCTAACCAGGAAATGCAGGAAGTAATGCGCTTGCTGGGCAATGACGAGAAACGTCTTTCTGAGACCAATTTCCTGCCTATCTCGTTAGGTGTTGTTTTGGGTGTTCTGGTCGGGTCGGTTTCTATTCCTGTTGGTGGATTGTTCAATTTCAGTCTGGGCCTTACCGGCGGAGTGCTTGCAACTGCCTTGGTGCTGAGTAATTTGGGTCGTACAGGACCAATTTTGTGGTCGATGTCAGGTAGCGGTAATCAACTTTTGCGAAAACTTGGGTTGCTTCTTTTTATGGCAAGTGTTGGCACGAGTGCAGGCAGTGAGATTGGTAATGCGCTACAAGGCAACGGCCTACAACTTATTGCTCTAGGTACTGTTATAACATTGCTACCAATGCTCTCAGGTTTGCTTGTTGGGCATTTCTTTATGAAGATGAACTTCTTAAGTCTTCTTGGTGTCATCACAGGTGCTATGACAAGCACTCCCGGACTTGCTGCCATTGACAGCAAAACCGAAAGTGATGCACCCTCGGTTGGCTATGCCACTGTTTATCCTACCGCTTTGGTACTGATGATTATTTTTTCGCAGTTGCTTTCATTGATAAAGTTATAACCTTTTTTGTACTTTTGTAACTTATAGTTTTTTACAACCAGTTAGAATTATGAGATCCTCTTTTGTACAATCAAAACAAAGTACTAATCCTGTTTTTTTTGATTTAATAAAAATTTGGATTAAAAATCAAGTAAGTATTTTTGATATTTGTCATTTGAGAATTTATCAATTTATTAAACTTGCACAACTATCATTGAATCTGATTTTTCCTTTCGTACATTATAATCTCATTTATGCCTCATCATTTATTTTTTTAATAGGAAAGAATAAATTCGACATAATCTTACACTTCAACATAAAAATCCTAGTTGGAGTGTCGCAAATAGATAGGTGTTTATAACAACTAAATTTATTAAAACAATTTACAACAATGAAAAAACTTATCGCATTACTTTTTATCTCTATTTTTCTTGGTCTTGGTAATCCAAGTACGGTTCATGCCACACCTAATTGTCATACCGCAACAATGACATGTCCAGACGGCAGCACTCATGTAGTTTTCTATTGTGGAGCTGATGACTGGTGGGCTTGGTCTGAAATTCTATGTGGAGTTGCAATAGACGATTAATTTTAGTTCCTGGACATTGAAATCTTTTTTTGATGTCCAGGTTTTATTAAAAAATAGCAACATTTTACATTATGAAAAATAGGATATTCTTATCATTAGCTTTAGTTTTTTTCATTAATCAATCGGTTATTTCTCAATTTAGTGTGAGAATGCTGGCAATTGATACTGTAGAATACATCGTTGATTATTCAATGAAATATCAACAGGACTCAGCAAACCCTAATTTTATCCTTGAGGAGGAAATGGTACTTCTTATTGGAAAAAGTGTAAGTAAGTTTTTAAGCAATAATCTAATGATTGGTGATACTATGCTTAAGAATATTAATTCACCTGAAGGGTTTCAAAAAATGCTCAACGACCCAGTTAACCCGCTTCCAAGAGTTAGGTTTCAACATGAAGTTTTTAAAAATATGCCGCATGGTGAAATCACAAATACCGACCACATAATTGGAGGTTCATTCAAATTTTTGGAGAGTATGAACCAGTTTAATTGGCAATTATTGAGCGAAACATCAACAATTGATGGGATTAGAATTCAAAAAGCAATATGTAATTTTGGTGGAAGAGATTGGATTGCTTGGTTTGCCCCTGAAGTACCCATAAAAGATGGCCCGTATAAATTTAACGGGCTTCCAGGCTTGATCATGAGAATTTATGACACAAAAAATCACTACAATTTTGACTTTATTCGAATTAGAAAACCAACAGCAAGATTAATGATTGAAATAAAGGATAAGGATTATATCCAAACAACAAAACAAAAGTTTTTCAAAGCACGAGAGGATTTTCGAAATGATATTATTTCCAGAGCAAAAGAAGCTGGAATTAGTGCGGAAGGACAACAGGCTGCTGCCAAAAACATGTCAATGAAAAATAATCCAATTGAGCTAATGAACTATTAATATGGAATCTTTCTCATGCGCTACGCCATCTTTCTATTAATCTTATTGATAATATCTTTTGAATTATTTTCACAAAATATTATTACAGGCAGGGTTAGTGATGTGAATGGTAAATCTCTCGAAAATGTAAATATTCTTCTTTATTCCTCTGATAAGGATATTATTCTTTCATATTGTACAACTGATTTGGACGGTAGATTTGTTTTAAAAGTCGAATCAAGTAAGGATACCTTATTTTTGGTCACTAGTTCCATACAGTATAGAAAAGAAACAAAGAAGATTTTGAATCAGACTCAGGAAGTTTCTTTTTTTCTTGAGATAGACATAAAACAGCTCGAGGATTTTGTTGTAAAAGCAGAACCAATCAGCAGGCATGGCGATACGCTTAGTTTTCTTGTTAGCAGTTTTAATGATCAAAACGACAAGGTAATTGATGATATTCTGAGAAAGATTCCTGGAATAGAAGTTGAGCCTAACGGTAGAATATTGTATCAAGGAATGGCAATCTCAAAGTTTTATGTAGAAGGGATGGATCTTATGGATGGAAAGTATGGGATTATAAGCAAGAACTTACCTTATAATTCTGTTTCAACTATTGAGGTATTTGAAAACCATCAGCCAATAAGTGTTCTGCGTGATCGGTCATATACACCACAAGCTGCGATAAATTTAAAGCTAAAAACAAAGCAAATTACAACTGGAATCGGTAAGGTAGGAATAGGATACGCACCTGCTCTTTGGGAAGCGAATCTTACCCCTATAACACTTAGACCAGATTTACAAATTCTTACTTCTTTACAAACAAACAATACTGGAATTGAATTAGCAAATCAGCTTTTATCACATAATAATTCTGAGACTTTGTTAAATCTAGACAATAATATGGAAGATGGTTTATTGGCATTAAGCTTTGATAATTCCACACTTTTCAACGATAAATCTAAAAAGTTTAATGAAACATATCTCCTGAATTCTAATTTACTAACAGCTAATAACAATGGTACCCAATTTAGAATTGGGGTTTCATACTTAAACGATAAGAATTGGAATTTTCGAAGTTTAAGTAATACATTTTTTCTGGCCCATGATACCATCGCATTACAGGAAAAAGTAGAATCTCGTTTTCATTATAAAAATTTTACAACAACGATTTCTGCAGAAAAAAACACGAAGAATGTTTATTTTAATAATGGGTTAAACATAAAATCAGTCTGCAACAACGAAGATGAAAATATAAATATTAATGGGGATGAGATATTACAAATGTATACTAAACCATCTCTATCAATAAACAATGATTTGACGGTAATTTTACCATATAACAATAGGCTTGTAAGTCTGTCAAGTGTATTTCGCTATTCAAAATTATCAGAAAATTTGAACGTTTCACCAGGTCAGTTTAAAAACTTGATCAATGATAGCTTGACATTTAGCGCGAATAAACAAGTTGTTTATTTAGATCGAATTTTCACAAATAACACTATAGGTGTCAGTTATAATTGGGGTAATTTTTATTTTTCACCACGTCTTGGGTTTTTATACTCGAAGCAATTTAGTAATTCAGAATTATTTAAAACTAATAAAGATTCAACGATTTCGGCAGGTGAGTCGTATATCAATAAAATTGACGCTAATAAAATTGAGTTGAATATTCTTAATGAATTCCAATACATCGCAAGAAATTTTACGATTGAAGCTAACCTGCCGGTAAGTTTTCAAAATTCAATACTGGATTCACAAAGAGTAGTTGAAAGGAAAAGCCTCTCAAGAATTTTTTTCAATCCCCGTATTTCTTTTTCATATGAAATCTCAAATTTTTGGAAACTGCATGCATCATTTGCCACTACTAACAACATTGTTGGGACAAATGATTTTTATGATGGATATATCTTGCGTAACTATCGTACATTAGGAAAAAATGAATTGCCAATCCTTATCTCAAAAAAGACACAAGGTTCAATACTTCTTTCATATAGAAATGTTTTTACCTCGTTTTCTCAATCGTTAAGTTATACTTTAACTCAGAATCACGATAATTACAGCTTAAGCAGTGCTCTTGATGCAAACGGCACTTTTGTTACAAATGCTATAGAATATCCTAATCAAAGTGTTTCTCATTTTTTAAAAATTAGGCTTAGCAAGTTTTATCCAACTATCAGATCTACGATAAGTTGTAATATTTCTGGAGTTTCTCTATCAAGGCTATCTTTTGTCAACAGTGCAAAAATGAAAACTAAGAATCTGATTTTAATCATAAGTCCAGAAGTTTTGTTAAATGTAACAAGATGGTTAAAAACAGAGTATCTTTTCAAAGCTGAAATTCAAAAAAATAAAAACAATTATAATACTGAGAATAACTTTGGCTTATTTAGTCATCAATTAAAAGTGTTTGGATTTCCCTTTGATAATCATTTATTTAGCTTATCAAACAAGTATAATCGATTTAATGGAAATGTTTACTATGTTGCTGACTTTTTTTATCGCTATAGCATACCACGAAAGAGAATTGAACTGGAATTTCGATGGGATAATATCTTTAATAATTATGGCGTTTACTCATTTTATTATTCATCCTATTCATATTATGAATTGTTTGAACGATTAAGACCATCGAAGGTAGTTTTAGGTGTTAAGTTTTCATTTTAATTTCATAGATCAGTTTTTGTCGATTTGTTTTTCATCTCGTTAAACATATAGCTTGAATGTAATCAGAAAGTAATAATGTAATCATAAGGAGTATGTTTAGAAAATATAATCCTGCAGAAATAGTGTATGAGAAAACAAAGTCTTTGACAATCATTCCTGGTCTGGCTGCCATTGATAGCAAAACCGAAAGCGATGCACCATCGGTTGGCTATGCCACCGTTTATCCTACCGCTTTGGTGCTGATGATTATTTTTTCGCAGTTGCTGTCTTTGGTAAAGTTTTGAAACGGCTTTCTGAATCTTTACTGATCACAAAAATCAAAAAGTAATTCTCAAACTGCTATTTCAAAAACATTTCCATCCAATGCCAGATCTGTATTGGGAAACACTGCCCTGCTCTCATCCAGAAGCGGCTGCAGGTCTGTGTAGCGTGAAGAGAAATGACCGATCAGGAGTTTCTCAGCATTGGCAATAAGCGCCATTTGTGCAGCTTGCTTGCTTGTTGAGTGAAATGTTTCAGCTGCAGTATCAGCCATGTGATGCATAAAAGTAGCCTCATAATACAACACTGATACACCATTGAAATAGGTAGCCAATCGCTCATCGAAAGAGGTGTCAGTGCAAAAAGCATAACTTCTCCTTTTATCTAGAGGAAAGGTAATCAAATTGTTAGCAACAGTATTTCCATTTCCATCTGTATAATCACTTCCTGATTTTATTGCTTTTATTGTTGGAATATCCAGCTTTTGTTGTGCTACAAAGAGTGGATTGATTTGTCGCTCTGTTTCTTTTTCTTCGAACAAAAATCCCCAGGTTGGGATGCGATGTATTACAGGAAACGAATAATACCGAAGGTTTTTGTCTTCAAAAATTAATTGCTTCCCATCTGTCTGCAATGCGTTGAAATGAATCGTATAACGAAGTTTTGTGTCTGAAGCTTTCAGTTGAAGGTTGAGAATATCGATAAGTTCAGAAGGTCCGAAAATTGTAAGTGGATTGGTTCTTCCAATAAGATGTAGCGTGTTGATGAGTCCTATAAGGCCAAAGTAATGATCGCCATGCAAGTGACTGATAAAGACATGGTCGATGCGCATAATACTTATTTTCAGTTTTTTCAGTTGTATTTGTGTCCCTTCCGCGCAATCAATCAAAAGTGTTGTGCCATTGTATTGAACTACCTGACTGGTAGCAGCACGCTGTAAGGTGGGAATGGCAGAGCCAGAACCTACTATTGTAATTCGAAATGGTATCATTTTTCAAAATTAGTCATTTGCTCTTACCCGGCGATCAGATATTTCAAACATATGAATACAACCGAAATGATTTCTTTGACAGTATTGTAACCTCAAAAGCAAGCAGCGACTTCGATTTCAGCTGCAAAATTGAAATCCACAATCGGCTGAAAATTTTATCTTTGCTTCTTTACAATTACTTACAGCATGGGTTTTAAAACGATTACGGTAAAAGTTCCTACTGATTATACCGATGAAATGCTTAGAAAAAGTATCTCTAAGGAATTGCATATCAAACAGTTTAGTTTTCAGATTGAAAATAAAAGCCTTGATGCCCGCAACAAATCGGCTATACATTGGCTCTTAAGCGTTGGTGTTTTTTCTGAAGAAATTAAAGGTGCTATTCAATCGGAAAAGGAGTTGTTGTCAATTCCAAATATAGGAAAGGAAAAAGAAGTTGTTGTTGTTGGAAATGGACCTGCAGGATTTTTTTGTGCTTATGTTTTGCAGAAAGCTGGATTTAAGGTGATTATGATTGACAGAGGGTCGGAAGTTGAGAAGCGTAGCAAAGGAATTGAACAGTTTGAACAAGATGGAGTTTTCAACCCTTTGGGAAATTATGCCTTTGGTGAAGGTGGAGCAGGAACTTTTAGCGATGGGAAACTCACGTCACGATCTAAACATATTTCGATTGAAAAGCAATTTATCCTTTCATCTTATGTCGAAGCTGGTGCTCCGAGGGAAATTGAATACATGGCACACCCTCATCTTGGGACAGATAATTTGAAAAAGATCGTCAAAAATTTACGCCTTGCATTTCAAAAATTGGGAGGGACAATGACTTTTGAAACCACCCTTACTGATATTCGTGTAAAAGATGGCAGGGTGGAGGAAGTGATTACCGACAAAGGAAGTTACAGTCCTGTGGCAGTTTTCATTGCTCCGGGTCATTCAGCATACGAAACTTACCGCATGCTACTTCGTCGCGGGGTTGCTTTCAGGACGAAAAATTTTGCTTTGGGAAGCAGAATGGAACACCAGCAGGACGTAATAAATATCGCACAATGGGGGAAGCCTCGTTTGCCCGGGGTGAAAGCTGCAGAATACAGGCTAACTTCGGCTGGCGATGGAAAACATCAGGTATATTCTTTTTGCATGTGCCCAGGCGGAATGGTTGTTCCGGCCACTGCTTATGAAGATACAAATATCGTCAATGGCATGAGCTACTTCAAGCGTGACGGACATTTTGCCAACGCTGCATGTGTGGCGGGTATTCATCCTGACGTTTTGGCCTCAAAGTCTGTCAGTCCGTTGGAAGCACTTGATTTGGTTGAACAACTGGAACGTAAATTTTTCAGTTTGACACAAAAATATGCTGCCCCGGCTTGTAATATCCGTGACTTTATCGACCAAAAACTTCGGACAAAAAAAATGGAATCGAGCTACCCACTTGGCGTTGAGCCACTTCCTTTATGGCAGTTTTTGCCTGAATCCGTCACACAGGCAATGAAAGCTGGGCTGCTTGATTTTGACCGTAAGATGCAAGCATTTACCACTGGAAATTTATTGGGTTTAGAAAGTAAAACATCATCACCCATACAGGTACTGCGCGAAGAAGGAGGACGTTGTGTTGGTTTTACAAATCTTTTTATGATGGGTGAGGGAAGCGGTTATGCAGGTGGAATCATTTCCAGCGCTGCTGATGGGGTACGGACAGCTTTGCATTTTGTCAGTCAGGCATAAAAGCTCAGTTTAAAAGCAAAAAAAAACCACGTCGTTTGAAGGACGTGGTTTGTTGTATCTAATCAAAAGTGATTATTTCTTTTTTGACTTTTCTTCTTTTTCAAGGTCTTCTTTCAAACCGGCTAAAACATCTAAATCACCTAAAGTTGTGCGCTCGAGGTTCTCGTTGATGATTTTAACTGCACGTTTGGTATTCTTCTGATCGGTATTTTTGCCTTCAGCTTCTGCATTACGGGCAACAAACGCCTGATCTTCATGGATACGTGAGTGTGAAAGGATGATCTTTTTGTTTTCTTTCGAGAACTCAATCACCTTGAAATCCATTGTTTCATCATTCTTGGCCTGACTGCCGTCTTCTTTCTTAAGATGACGGTTTGGAGCAAATCCTTCAACGCCGTAAGGCAAAGAAACGATCATTCCTTTATCAGAAGTACCAATGATGGTTCCCTGATGAACGCTTCCAACAGTGAAGATGCTTTCAAAAACATCCCATGGATTTTCTTCCAATTGTTTGTGTCCGAGGCTCAAACGACGGTTTTCTTCATCCACATCCAATACAATTACTTCAATTGTTTCGCCAACTTTGGTAAATTCTGCAGGATGTTTGATTTTCTTCGACCATGAAAGGTCAGATATGTGAATTAGGCCATCAACACCTTCTTCCATTTCAACAAAAATACCGAAGTTGGTAAAGTTGCGTACAGTGGCAGTGTGTTTTGAGTTAACCGGATAACGGCCTTTGATATTTTCCCATGGATCGGGGATGAGCTGTTTCATGCCAAGTGACATTTTGCGCTCATCGCGGTCGAGAGTAAGAACAACTGCTTCCACCTCGTCAGAAACTTTCAGGAAGTCCTGAGCTGTGCGCAGATGCTGTGACCATGACATTTCACTTACATGGATCAAACCTTCAACGCCGGCAGCGATTTCGATGAAAGCGCCGTAGTCAGCAATAACAACTACTTTACCTTTAACGGTGTCGCCAACTTTAAGGTTTTCATCCAATGCATCCCATGGATGTGGAGTTAACTGTTTCAAGCCGAGAGCGATACGTTTTTTACTGTCGTCGAAATCAAGGATAACAACCTTAATCTTCTGATCCAGTTCAACGATTTCTTCCGGATGATTGATGCGACCCCATGAGAGGTCGGTGATATGAACAAGACCATCAACGCCACCAAGGTCGATAAATACACCATAAGAGGTAATATTTTTAACAGTTCCTTCAAGAACCTGACCTTTTTCGAGTTTGCCGATGATTTCAGTTTTTTGCTGTTCGAGTTCATCTTCGATCAATGCCTTGTGAGAAACAACCACGTTCTTATATTCCTGGTTGATTTTCACTACTTTGAATTCCATGGTCTTGTCAACATAAATGTCGTAATCACGGATTGGTTTCACATCGATTTGTGATCCGGGAAGGAAAGCCTCAATTCCGAATACGTCAACGATCAAACCACCTTTGGTACGGCATTTCACGTAACCATTGATAACTTCTTGTTTTTCAAAAGCGTCATTCACGCGATCCCATGAACGGAGGATACGGGCTTTTTTATGTGACAATTCAAGCTGTCCACTTGCGCCTTCCTGATTTTCGACATAAACTTCCACTTTGTCACCAATCTTAAGATTAGGATTGTAGCGAAATTCCGAAACAGGAATAACACCATCAGATTTAAATCCGATGTTAACAATTACTTCGCGTGGGTTTTTACCAACAACAGTACCATCGATTACTTCGTGATCGCCAATAGAGTTGAGGGTTTTGTCGTACATTTCTTCCAGCTTGGAGCGCTCGGAAACTGAATACTTTTCGCGTTTTTTGTCCACTGCATCCCAGTCAAATTCGCCTGGTACCTGTGGTTGCTGACGCACTTTTGCCGGTTTTTCGGCGGGAACTTCTACCGGCGCTACAACTACCGGGGTTTCATCAACAGTAGTTTCTACTTCTGGAGCTTCCATCTGAGGCTCTTCGTTGATGAGGTTTTCGTTTTCTGTCATTGAAAAAATGTTTGTACCTGATCTAATGTTCCGTACTGCTTCGAACAGGGATTGTTTAACATGTTAAACTCTTAAGACATTGATTACTCTTTCAGTAGCCAATTCCGGAAGGACTTAAAAATGAGGCGGCAAAAGTATAAAAAATCTCCCTGATATCAAAATTTCTGTATAATAATTTTCTGGAAATCAATTTTAAGCTATTGGTTTGTAAAGAAATATCGTGTCTTGCTCCATAATTATTAATACGTACTTTTTTAAGGTTTTATTTTGAATTTCAGCTCCTATAATTTACCTTTGAACAGTTTTAATATGGATTTTATCGCCATTAACAAAACTGACGATTGTTCTAGTCATTATATACATTTGAGAGATGAAAAATCGGAGTCTTGTTTTTTTTATTGTTGGGGTCATCATCACCTTTGTTCTTTCGCTGAATTTGGCTGATCTGAGAGTTAATAATGCTGAAAAACAGGCAGATGAAAAAATGATCAACCAGCTTAACAGCTTTTTAAATGCAGTAGACCAACAACTTTTTGTCACTTCACTGTTCTCAAAACGACAAAACAGAATGTTTGAGAGGTTTCAACGCCAATTAAGCGTATATGAATCCTATTTCACTGAAGAATTGCTATTTAGCATTGAGTTGAAAAATAATGAGCCAGTCATTGCTATTTCTACGAATAGCAATCATGATTATATGATCGGAGCTATTTATCCATTGACAAACGATGTTATTACCAACATTTTCGATAATTTAAATCCCCTTGTTATTAAAGAACCTTCCAAAAGATTTCCACTTGCATGTAAGGTTTTTGTTCCAATGCTCATTGATGAACAACACCAGATAAAAATGGTGGCTGTTTTGGAATTAAATGGAGGTCCTTTGGCGGAGGATCTTAAATCGGTTAAAAATCAGACTATTAGATTTCTGACTTTGTTTTTTTTAATGATTACACTTGTTGGAGGTCTGCTAATTTGGAGAGATGGTCAGGATTTGGAAATTAAGAAACGCTTAAAGCACATAGAAACTGTTTCAATGCTGATAATTTCTTTGTGGATTTTATCAGTAGTTACTTTCATTTATGAGAAACAGATGCGAAAAGGGCAGGAGATTGCCTTTATGAATTATGCTGATAATTATGCTACAAATATGCGTAATGCGCTAAGAAACATAAGAATAAATCTTGAAAATTTTGCTGTTTTTGCCGGAAGCATCGAACAGCTTGATAGTTTAGAGTTTGTTTCTTATTCCAATCAGGTTTTAAAATCAAATGCTTTTGAGTCACTTTATTATTTTGAAACATCCGATGATACAGCTTCTTCGGATCAAATCATGATTTCAACTCCAACGGGCAATAATTATTTTGAAAAATTTATCTCTAGTAGAAAAGGCGGGGTTGTTTTGCCAGCACAGCTTTCAAAACACGAACTAAATGCTATTGAAGAAATTGTTTTTGATTCGGAAAAAGACAACTTGCTGTATGGGACTGATTTGATGCATTTTACTAATAATAACGACACCTCTCACTTGTTTGTGCTTTGCGTCTCGATTCCATTCAAGGAAAATGTAAACCGTACTTCAACTTCAAAAAAAGCATTTATTGGTGCATTGATAAATCCGGATTATTTGCTGAGTCATACCTTTAAACGAAACGAATGGCTAAAACGGACCATAGCGATAGGTTTGACTCAATCCTTAAAATCATCTTCTTATTGGGTCGCAACTTATCCTCCTGAACACCGGCAGCATCACTCACTCTCCAATTATGAGAATCATTTGAAGGAGTATAAATACCTACAGACCTATCCAATTTTTATCTGGGGTAAATTATTGGGATTAACAACCCATTCAATGCCTGATTTTGAAAATCAGGTAACTGGGTTTAGCACATCTATTATAATCACAGTTGGAATACTTATCAGTCTGGTTATGACTGTTCTTGTCTTTCTTTTAAAAGAGCGCTGGACCATTATGGAAGCTAAGGTCAGTCAACGAACAAAAAATCTTGATCGACGCATAAGAGATTTAACATGCATTAGAAATGTAAGTACGGTGTTGCAGTCTGAGAAATCAGATGAATTGAAATACAGCGCAATTTTGAGTGAACTCGAAGAAACATTGGCAACTCAGAACAATGCATCAATCAGCATTGAAATTGGTGAGAAGTGTTACCAAACCATCACTACGAACAAAAATTGTATAACTAAGCTTAGTTCAAATATACTGTCTTTCGAAAAAATAGCTGGACAGGTTTATATCAAAAGTTGTAAAGAAGTTACTTTTCAAAAAGAAGATGCTGCTTTAATTCAACAAATATCTGCTTTGATAGGTGATTATTTGAGTCATCAATCGATCTCAAATGCTTTACAAGAGAATGAATTAAAATTCAGGTCGCTTGTTGAAAATGCCTTCGATGCTATCTACACACTTGAAGGTAAACAATTTACATATGTAAATAAAGCCTTCACTGACATGGTCGAGTACACAAATGAGGAATTAACTTCGGATCAATTTGACTTAGACCAACTTCTTACAGACAAAAGCAGGGAAATTGTTCAGCAGCGTTTCCTTGATCGTAAGAATGGAGTCACCGTTTCTCACAGGTACGAATTTCAGCAAAAGTCGAAAACCAATCGGATAATCGAAGTTGAAGCTTCAACAGTTTCAGTTCGAATGGGAGGTAAAACTGTCATTATAGGCATGTTACACGACATCACTGATCGCAAAAAATCTGAAATGGCCATCAGGTATAGTGAAGAACGGTTGCAGCAACAAAATGAAGAACTTCAGGTACTTAACGAAGAACTTTCGGAATCGAATGCTCAGATAAAGACGATTAATACGGAACTCGTTGTGGCCAAAGAAAAAGCAGAGGCGAGCGATAAACTCAAAACAGCTTTTTTAAATAACATCTCACACGAACTGCGTACCCCTCTCAATGGAATCTTGGGTGCAACAATTGTGTTGACAGATGACTCAAATACTGCTGAAGAACGTAAGGAGATGGCATCAATTGTTCAGCAAAGTTCCGAAAGATTGATCCGAACAATTACACAATATGTTGATATATCGCTTCTTAACTCAGGATCTATGCCTCTTTATTTAGAAGAGATCAATATCAGGGAGTTGTTAAGGCCTTTTATTGAAAGTTATACCAACGAATGTATTAAGAAACAGATAAAATTCGATTTTGATATCAAAGCTGGTATTAATGAAGTACTTATATCTGATAAGGACCTTCTTCAGAAAATTGTACATCATCTCCTTGATAATGCGGTGAAGTTTACAAATAAGGGAAGTATTCAATGTCACTTTTCATTTGTGGACGGCGGATGGGAATTTATGGTAAAGGATACCGGAATTGGTATCGATCCCGATTTCCATTCAAAGATTTATAACCTTTTTATGCAGGAGGATAATTCCAATGTAAGAGCATACGACGGAAATGGATTAGGTATGCCTATAGCAAAGAAAGCCTGTGATTTATTAGGTGCAGATATAAAATTTGAGTCTGCCAAAGGCCAGGGAACAACATTTATTGTCAGGCTTAAAGGAACTCAAGAAGAAAAAAGTATACAAACCACACAAAATAATCTACCTATGACTGAAAATTCAACCTCCCCACTAGTGCTCATAGCTGAAGACGAAGATTCTAACTACATCGTCTTAAGTATGTTGCTTACAAAACGAATCAACGCTCGTGTGATTCGGGCAAAAAATGGCGAAGAGGCAGTTGACTTATGCAGCACCCATGCTGATGTTAAACTGGTTCTGATGGATATTAAGATGCCTGTAATGGACGGTTATGAAGCGACGGCTCTTATAAAAAAGAACGGATCCTCAATTCCCATTATTGCCATAACAGCCTTCGGCCTTGCTGGTGATGAGCACAAAGCGCTCTCAGCAGGTTGCGATGATTATCTGGCCAAACCAATTCAGGCACAACAGTTAATGGAGAAGGTTGTTAAATGGTTATAGATTAATTGACTCGTCACCAGTAGGTTAGAAGTTATGAAATTTCTTCATACTATAGAAAAATTAATAAGTAAGTATCAGCTTTTTATTGTTGAAGATGATTCTTTGAGGGATGTTTTGCTATTGCGCAACATCACAAGAATCAGAATTGCTTCCTATTTCATTATTGTTCTCACCTTTATTCATGTCGTCGTATTTTTCGTTTCAGGTAAGCAAAACACGAATGATGTTGTTGGTTGGTGGACTATAGGAATCATAATCAATCACAGTTTTCTTTTACTTATTTATCTGTTTATTCTGTTGTATTTGAGACGATTCAAAGAAATAACCCCTTCCAACCGAAGAAAATACAATTCAGCTGTAATAGTGGCTTTTCTTTCACTTTTGTTTGGCACTACCTCAATTGCACTTGTTGATCAATTGGTTACACCTGCAATCAATCCTTTTATCATCGGATCTGTAGCTGTGGCATTGGTAGTTTCAATACCACCACTTCAGGCGCTGTTAGCACTTGCTATTAATCTTTTTATTTTCCTTGTTATTAGTCCTTTGATACAAGATAACGAGACCGTTGTGATTTCCAACAACGTGAATGCAGTGACAGCAGTTTTTTTGGCTTTTTTTATTTTTTATACATTATGGATGGAGTTTATCAAGCGGCGTAATCAGAACTTAGTTGTGGAAATTCAACAGCAGGAGCTTAAAAAAGGAAACGAATTACTTTCGATAAAAGCAGCTGAATTGAAGGCCTCTGATGCTCAGAAAAGTAAACTTTTTTCAATTATTGCTCATGACCTGCGCGGACCTTTTAATGCTTTGATTGGCTCGTCTGAACTACTTTTAAATGAGGATCTAGCTCTTACAGATGAGGATTTACATCTATTGAAAACCAATGTATTAAAGACTGCTCAATCTTCCTATTTTCTTCTTGAAAATTTACTTTCCTGGGCTCAGTTACAACAAAACAAAATGACTGTGAACCCAATTCCAATAAATCTTACCAATTTGATAAAAACGACTTTAACCGAAAGCAAATCCATTGCAAATGCAAAAAAAATACAGTTTCAATTTGACTATAAAAGCGATCTGAACATTACGGGCGATCTCTTTATGCTGCAGACTGTATTCAGAAACTTATTGATGAATGCAATTAAATTTAGTCATCCTTCAGGAATCATAACAGTAGAATTGGATAAGCTTGGAAAAGATTTTATTTCTATTCGGTTCATTGATAATGGCTTAGGGATGGATGAGTCAACTGTTAACTCGTTATTTACTGATAACGTTCAAAAAATCTCGGGTACGGGGGGAGAAACTGGCATAGGATTAGGACTGTTGCTGGTCAATGAGTTTGTAGATCTTCACAAGGGAACAATTCATGTTTCGAGTAAAATTGGGAAAGGGACAACCTTTGAGATTTTATTGCCATCAGAATCCAATCTCTTTGCTGAATCAATCGAAATGAATCCTAATTAACAGTATTAAAATGGTTTAAATTATAATCTGATCACTGTTTCAACCTTAATAAAGAAGAAATGAAAAAGAAGGAAACAAACACCGACCAAAAAGGAGCTGAATATATAGCCGGAATAGGTGCATCTGCCGGTGGCCTCGAAGCATTACAGGAGTTTTTTAAGGCCATGCCGCTGAAGACAGGTATTGGTTTTGTTGTCATTCAGCATCTTTCGCCTGATTATAAAAGTTTGATGGATGAACTGCTTGCCAGATATACCAAGTTGCCGATTTTGAAGGCTGACGATGGGATGTTGGTTGAGCCGGATAAGGTTTATCTGATACCGGCAAGAAAAAATTTGTCGATTTTTCATGGAAGACTCATGCTCGAAGATCAGGGTGCACGCAACGGAATCATCCTGCCAATAGATATTTTTTTCAGATCTTTAGCAAAAGACATTGAAAAACGAGCCATTGGAATTATACTTTCAGGTACTGGAAGTGATGGTACTCTTGGCACACGGGCGATAAAAGAAGCCGGTGGAATGGTAATGGCACAAGACGAACGCACTGCAAAATTTGACGGAATGCCACGAAGTTGTATCTCAACTGGCTTGGTAGATTACATTTTACCTCCGGCTGAAATGCCTGAAGCGTTGTATAATTTTATTAAACATCCCTTTGTTGAAAAGGCAAAAAATACTGATGCAGTTCTCACAGGAGACGAAGATGGATTAAGGAAAATTTTGATGACACTACGCGATTTCAGCGGAACTGATTTTTCTTATTACAAGGAAAATACCATCCTTAGGCGACTCGAACGAAGATTGAGCATCAACAGGTTTGAACGTTTGGAAGATTATTACAATTTACTTACAAATTCCGATAAGGAGAAAGAAACACTCTATCGTGAGCTGCTAATTGGCGTGACACGTTTCTTTCGCGATGAGCCTGCTTTTGAAGTGATTAGCAATAACATTTTACCAAATCTTTTGGATGGCTCAAAAAAAGAAATCCGGATATGGTCAGCAGGCTGTTCCACCGGAGAGGAAGTTTATTCTTTAGCAATGATCATACGTAGCTATTTGGATGGCAAACACTTAAATGTTGAGGTGAAAATATTTGCCACCGATATTGATAAGCATTCATTGGAATATGCCGGACAAGGTATCTACCCTGAGAGCATCGTCAGTGATGTGGATCCTGTTTTATTGTCAAAATATTTTACAAAACGCGATAATGGATTTCAAATTAGTGAGTCTATTCGTAAAATGGCAATTTTCGCAACACATAATGTGTTAAAAGATCCTCCTTTCTCTAAATTAGATCTTATCGTATGTAGAAACTTGTTTATTTATTTTAAGCCTGACAGTCAGGCATTTGTTCTTAATTTATTTCGACTTGCACTCAAATCTGGTGGATATCTTTTCATGGGTAGCAGCGAAACTCTTGGAGTTTACACTGAGGCTTTTGATGTTGTAAACACAAAGCACAAAGTTTATCAGAAAAAAACAGGCTATGTATCCAATCTTGGTAAGGAATTGCCAGGATCATTCGTATTCAGAAAATCAGAATCCCTAACCGATAATACAGCAGGACAAAAACGTTTTCCACGAAAAGAACAATTAACAGACAAAGTCCTGGAGCGTATGTTGCCTCCTTCCATTGTATTCGATGACAAATTGAATGTAATTCAAGTTATTAATGACATCAACCCATATTTGGAGTTAAAACCAGGAAAGTTCAGCCAAAGTTTAACCAACTTACTTCCTACTGATCTGATTGTGGTTATTAATAATATGGTGCGACGCTTAAAGGCTCAGAAAGAAATTATCGCATTTGAAGGGGTCAAGATACTGAAGGCTGAAAAAACTTTCAAAGTGAATATCGAAGGAAGGTTACTGCTCGAGGATGGCGAAAATTATACTTTTATAGTTTCTTTCTTTGATATTGAACAAGTTGAAACAGTGAGAGAAAGCCGGAATGTTGTTAACTTTGAAACCCAGATAAAGGATCAACTCTCTGAATTGCAGTATGAACTGCAGTTTACCAAAGAAAGCTTACAGGCAACTGTTGAAGAACTTGAGACATCAAATGAGGAATTGCAGGCGTCAAATGAAGAGCTTATAGCCTCCAACGAGGAGCTCCAAAGTACCAATGAAGAACTGCAATCAGTCAATGAAGAGTTGTATACTGTTAATTCTGAATATCAAAGTAAGATTGAGGAACTTACGCAACTTAATAATGATATCAATAACTTATTGAATAATACCGAGATAGCTGCTTTATATCTGGATAGTAAAATGTGTATCCGCAAATTTACACCCAGTTTTGCTCGTATCAGCAAATTGATGGAGTTTGATATAGGACGACCTGTCAGGCAACTTGCAACTGCCTTTGTTTATCCCGATTTTCTCAGTGATATTAGTAATGTTCAATTGAAACTACAGTCAATTGAAAAGGAAATTATTACGGACTCGAATGAGCTTTTTTTGTTGCGGATTGTGCCTTACAGAACAGATTTCCATGCAGTTGATGGTATTTTGGTTACTATGGTAAACATTATGAGTCTTCAAAACGAACGATTCAAGTTAAAACTGTCAAACCAGCGACTTCAAGGCGCTCTCGAAATGGGTCACATGGCATGGTGGGAATGGAATATTGAAACAGGTGTCGTCAATATGCATGAAAATAAGGCAATTATGCTCGGGTATACCTTTGATGAGTTTCCTAAGAATGTTTATAAAGTTTGCGAACTCATTCATCCTGATGATTATAACCGCACGATGGATGAGATGCGAAGCCATTTGAAAGGTGAAAAACCAAAATATGACGTTCAATACCGTATAAAAACTAAAAGTGGAGGTTATAAGTGGTATTGGGATAAAGGCGGAATAGTTGAAAGAGATGCAACCGGAAAGCCACTAAAATTGATAGGTTTAGTAATTGATATCAGCGATTTGAAAGCTTTGCAATTAAGTATGGATAAAAACTCCTGAACTATTAAACTCAAAATGACTAAAAACAACATAATATTTACATTATGACACAAGATAAAGACCAATTGAAAAGCCGGATCAATGATGTTCTAAGTAATAAAAACGAGTCATTAAACATGGCTTATACAAAATCGCTTGAAGAACTTGTTGAGGATTTGAAGATTTATCAATATGAGCTGGAATTTCAGAATGATGAGTTGTTGAGGATTCAGTTCGACCTTGAAAACTCACGGAATTCATATGAACAGCTTTTTCAATACGCTCCTGTTGGTTATGCTATTATCGATGAAGATTACCGGATTGTAAAGAGCAATCAGTTGTTTAACACCTTGTTTGAAGAAAAACTTATTGAAAAGCCTGACCTCGATATAAGAAAATTGATTGCTGCGGAATCTCAGGATCTTTTTTATCATTTCTCGAAAAGGCTACTTAAATACAAAGATGCTGAAACAGTAGAAATTGAAATGATTCCTTTCAAAGGTAAGTCGGTTTTTATGCAGATAACTGGAAATATATTTGTGTCAAATGGCCAATATATGAGCCGTTTATCATTTCAGAATGTGACTGAGCAAAAAGCAATGATACAAGCATTAGCGAATAGTGAATTCGAGAAACGTACCATAACGGATAATATGACCGATATGGTTGTTGTTAGCGAGCCTGATGGAAAAATTCGTTATGTTTCACCTTCGATAAAATTATTTGGATTTACACAAGCGGATTATATAGGTAAATCAATATTCGATTTTGTTCATCCATCGGATATTGATTCAGTACTTGAATCCTTTCAAAATGCAGTCGGACAACTTCGAAATGATACAGTTGTGTTTCGTTTATTAAATAAATCAAAGAGTTTTATGTGGGTTGAAACCTCTGGCAGTTTAGTGCTAAACGAGATGCAGGAAATTGAAAGTGCTGTTTTTGTTGTAAGGAACATCGAAGAAAAGAAAAAGTCTGAAAACGAACTTAAATATACCCGGAATTTACTCGAACAGGTTGGTTATATGGCTCAGATAGGTGCATGGGAGCTTGAAATTTCTACTGATAAACTTTTTTGGTCGGCGGTAACCCGAAGTATTCACGAAGTCCCCGATGATTATGAGCCAACACTTAATGATGGACTAAGTTTTTATTTAGAAGGCACTAGCAGGGAAAATATTACAAAGGCAATTATTGAAGCTAAGGAAAATAGGAAGGCGTTTGATTTGGAACTTCAAATCAAAACAATAAAATCGAATGTAATTTGGGTGAGGTCGATGGGCTTACCAATCTATACCGATAACAAATTGACACATATCAGGGGGTTGTTTCAGAATGTCAATGAAAAGAAATTAAGTGAAATTCGTTTGACAACTTTTTCGGAAGAACTACAGGAGATCAATCGTACAAAAGATAAAATGTTTTCAATCCTGGCACACGACCTTCGCTCGCCATTCAATGCGTTTTTGAACCTGACGCAATTATTGGACGAAGAAATTGAAACCTTCTCTAAAAGTGAGATAAAGCATATCACAAAAACTATTTATAGTAGTGCAATAAGTCTCAACTCTCTGATTGAAAATCTTTTAGAATGGTCACGTTTACAAAGAGGATTGCTTAAGCCAATTCTTGCGGTACATGTTGTAAGGGAAACAATTCAAAGTGTGGTTGAATCGTTATCGGAGAGTGTTGCTAATAAAACATTGAATATAACCATAGAAGCTAATGAAAGATTCATTGCCCGTTATGATAAAGGCATGCTGTCGACTGTCATTAGAAATCTTACTTCCAATGCCCTAAAATTCACGCCTAGGAACGGCATAATTCAAATTATTTTAGAACAGGATGAATCTCATTTCACAGTCGATATAATAGATTCAGGCGTTGGTGTCCCTTCCGAGATTCGTGATTTCTTGTTCGAAATCAATGATTTAAAAAGCAGAAACGGGACTGATGGCGAAAAAAGCACGGGATTGGGTCTAATGATTTGTAAAGAGTTCATTGAACTCCATCATGGAACTATTTGGTTGAAAGAAAGCAGTGAAAAGGGTAGTTGTTTTAGTTTTAAAATACCCATAAATATGTGAGTTAAAGTTTATAAAAACAACCAAAAACAAAAGAAAACTTTAATGAATTGCATATGAAAAAGATAGATATATATTTGAACAGGTGTAAGATCTTTAGAAAGAAATTCCCGATCCACTACCTTGTGCTTCTGGTTCTTTCGTTGTCATGGATTTCGGCTAAAGGGCATACCGACACCGCTTGGAACTACACTTCAAACAAAAAAATTCTTGTAAGCGGGGATCATTACTACCCTCCTTTTGAATTTATAAATGAAAATGGTCAACCAGATGGATTTAATGTTGAAATGTTTCGGTTAATAGCATCAAACCTTGGCTTAAACTATGAGCTTCAACTTCTTCCCTGGGATCAGGTAAGAACAAAGGCTGAAAATAATGAAATAGATGTTGTTATGGGCTTAATGATCTCGTCCGAGCGTGCTCAGAAACTCATTTTTGGGACGCCACACAGCATTATGACACATGGCATCTTTTCAAATAAATCAAACCCGTATACTACCATTAACGAACTAAAAGGTAAAAAGATTAGTGTTCAGAAGAGCGACTTTATGCATGATTACCTGTTGATGAATCAGTTTGACACAGAAATAATAGCTGTTGATTCACAACTTGATGCATTGGTTATGGTTGAAAGTGGAGCTTGCGATGCTGCATTGATTGGTAATTTTCAAGGAGCTCATCTTATTAAAAAATATCACCTGAATCAGGTTGTTTTAACCTCAGACGACATTGAACCAAAACCTTACGGAATGGCTGTGAGCAAAGGTAATGAACAGTTATTATCTGCATTGAATACCGGTCTTTTACATTTGAAGGTGAACGGCGACTACGACAGACTTTATAACAAATGGTTTGGGGTTTATGAAAAGCAGCTTTTTTACAAAGAAGCGCTTCCTTATGGTCTTGGTATACTGGTATTTGTAATGGTTCTTGGTTTTTTCATTGTTATATTAAAATGGAGGATAAAAACCGTTACTTCTTCATTAAGGGAAAGCGAAGAGAAGTTCCGCTTACTCGTGCAGAATCAAAATGATTTGATTGTTAAAGTTGATATACATGGCAGATTAAACTATGTAAGTCCTTCCTATTGTGTTTATTTTGGTAAAACTGAAGACGAACTGTTAAATAACAATTTCATGCCGCTTGTTCATGAAGATGACCAGCTCTCAACACGGCAAGCAATATCAAGTCTTACAAAAACTAATTTACATGTTGTACATGAACAGCGTACTTTGTCGGTAAAGGGTTGGAGATGGATCGTTTGGTCTGATACTGCTATCCTGGATGAAAATGGCGAAATTAAAGAGATCATTGGTGTTGGAAGGGATATTACCGATCAAAAAGAGGCTGAAGTAGCTCTGAAAATAAGCGATGAACGTTTGATTCGATTATTGGATGAAGCAACAAACATTGCTGTTCAAGGATACGACTTAAATGGCACAGTTTTGTATTGGAACAATGCAAGTACAAAACTTTATGGGTTTGAACCAGAAGAAGCTATCGGTAAAAATTTGATGGATCTTATCATACCCGAGGAATTAGTTGATAAAGTGAAGTCGGATGTTAAAAAAATGGTTGAAACAGGTGTTTGTAGTTTCTCGGAGGAATTGTCGCTTAAACATAAGTCAGGTCGAAGAGTTCCTGTGTTATCAAACCATTCGATTATTGAGATACCTGGCAAAAAGAAGGAATTGTTTTGTATCGATATAGATCTTAGTCAACATTTAGAGGATCAGGCTATTATTCAGAAAACCAATGGTCAACTTAAAGCTATTTTCGAAAATAGCTTTAATATTTTAGTTTTTCTCGATAACGAGGGCAGGTTGTTGCTCTACAACCAAACAGCTCTTAAGTTTGCTTCTGACATATTACAAGTTGTGGTTGCGAGAGGAGAAAAATTATTTAATCTGATTGGCAAAGATCAGCGTGAAGACTTTAGGAATAGCTTTCTGAAGGCGGTACAGGGTCAATCAGTTTATGAGGAACTTTTGATATTTGGAAAGAATAGCAAAAAGTATTGGTTCAATATTCATCTGTCTCCTATGTTTGATGAAAACGGCAAAGTCGAAGGCGTTGTAATGATTGGCAGCGACGTTACAAGTCAGCATATGTCAAAACTCGTTCAAAGGATGCTGTTTAATATCACAAATGCTGTAAGTATAACCTCCGATTTGTCTACATTGCTTCATGTTATCAAGAGCGAGCTAAGCAGCTTGATCGACTCTTCGAACATGTTTATCGCTTTTTACGACGAAGCGAATGGTATTTTGTCAACGCTCGAAGAGGATACTTCCATCGAGCAAATTTCATCCTGGAAAGCTGAAAAATCACTTAGTGGAATGGTTGTCAAAGGACAAAGATCCTTGTTGCTCACAAACAATCAGATACAGCAACTGGAAAATGACGGACTTATCAAAAGGGTTGGTATTCCATCAAAAATTTGGTTAGGAGTACCTTTAAAATCAGATGGGAAAACTATAGGTGTTTTGGCAGTACAAAGCTATGAAAATGTACATGCTTATGATGGTTCGAGTGTCGAATTGATGGAGTTTATTAGTGGACAAATAAGTCAGGTGATTAAACGTCAGCAGGATTTGATTACGCTGATTGATGCAAAACGAAAAGCAGAAGAAAGCGACCAATTGAAAACATCTTTCCTTAACAACCTTTCTCATGAAATACGTACTCCTTTAAATTGTATGCTTGGTCTAGCTGATATGATGGTTACAGATGAGTTTACTCCTGAAGAAAAAGAAACTTATAACAAACTTATTGTTCAAAACGGTCAGCAACTTACTTCCATAATTAATGATACCGTAAATATGGCTACTTTGGAGGCAGGACAAGAAAAACTATTTTTCACTGATGTGAATTTGGAGAATGAACTTGCCTTGATTTTTCAAAAATATATAGAGTATTTTACTGAGAAAGGCATTCGGTTTACCGTTGATTTCGACCTCCCTTCAAGCCCATTTTGGATCAAAGCAGATAAAACCAAGCTAAATGATATTATATCAAAACTTCTCGATAATGCTTTGAAATACACCGATGAAGGTTTCGTTAAATTAATTGTATCCTATAAGGATCAAGCAGTCAAATTCCTGGTAACCGATACTGGAATTGGAATTGACCCTGCTTTTCATTCAGTCATTTTTGAACCTTTTAGGAAGATTGAGACTGACATTCAACGTATTTACAGAGGTAATGGACTTGGCTTAAGCATCGTTAATTCGTATGTACAAATGATGGGAGGTATGGTTTCGGTGGAATCTGAAATAGGAAAAGGTTCAGAATTCGGTTTTCTCATTCCGGTTAGCCTTCCCGACGCTTCACTTAAATCATTAAATTCGGTGGGAGCAATAACTTTTGATAAGGAAACGAAACCAGTCATTCTAATTGCTGAAGATGAGGATCATAACATGGAATTTTTGAAATCTATAACTAAAGGATTGGATATTAAAGTTTTAGAAGCACATAACGGACTTGAGGTATTGCACTATTTCGAAAACAATATTCACATTGATCTCATTCTGTTGGATCTGAAAATGCCGGTATTGAGTGGCTATGATGCTGCAGCACGATTGAGAAGCAAAGGAATTGATGTCCCAATTATTGCTGTTACTGCTTACGCCCTCAGTGGTGATGAAGAAAAAGCTATTGCTGCAGGTTGTGATGACTACCTGGCTAAACCCTTTTCAAGGGAAAAAATTCTGACAATGATGCAGCATTATGTGCATATGAATGAAAAGCAGAAAGTATAAAATTGATTAGCCAAATATCATGAACACAAAAAGCAAAAAAGATATTTCAGAAGATCACTTTATTGAAGAACTGAACCTTAAGCAAGAAAAAAGAACAGTGAATTTGGTAAGTGGTATAGTGATTTTTGTTTCTGTTTTTATGCTGATAATCAATATTATAAATGATAATTTATTACTTTCTTTAGTTTCTTCGAGTTATATAATTATTGGGTTAATTGCACTTCTCTATTATAATAAAGCCAGAAATTTTGATCATTGGACCACTTTTTTTCTTGTATTTACTTTGCTTGTTATGGTCATGCTCTTTTACAATGGTGGAACCAAAGGAGCCGGAATTTTGTGGGTTTTCTTTTTCCCGTCACTGGCTTTTCATTATAAACCTTATCGTCAAGCAGTTGCTTATTCATCAATATTATTTGTAACCCTCCTTTTTTTGTTTGTTGCATCACCGGCTAATTTCTATCCTTCCCATTACGATCCGCTTTTTATGACAATTTATTTGCTCATCTTTGTCGGTATTGTTGGGTTTCTTTTTGCTGAAAGCAAACGTCGCGAAATTAACAACAAGCTTTTAAAAGAAAGCAAGGATCGTTTTTATACCCTTTTTAACCATCTTTCGATGGGCGTTGCTTTGATCGATTCAAACATGCATGTAATCGAGGCTAACCAAACTTTACGCAAATGGTATCCGAGGTTACAAAAAAGTGAAGGAGCATTGTGTTATGAATGTATGGGTGATACATCAAAGACTGAAATGTGTGCTGATTGTCAGGTACATAAATCTTTGGCTGACGGTAAGGTTCATACGATTGAAAAGAACAGAGTGTTCGGTAGTAAAGCAGGTGTAGCCCGAATAACAGCCAGCCCAATTTTTAACGAACAACGGAAAGTAGTTGCAGTAATTGAAACAATTGAAGATGTTTCTGATCACGAAATCATCAAACAAGCCCTTCGAAGTAGTGACAAAATTTTCAGTCAGGCACTTGATATGCTTTTTATTCTTGGATTTGATGGACATTTTAAAACCTTGAATCCTTCGTGGGAACGCTTGTTAGGTTGGTCGAAACATGATTTAATGACGCGTGCTTTTTTTGACCATGTTCATCCCGAGGATAAGGAACTTACTCGAAATATCCTTCAGTTTCATAAAGAAGGTCAGGCTGATTTAGCTTTTGAGAATCGTTTTTTATGTAAAGATGGATCAATAAAGTGGCTCTCATGGAAATCACTGTCCGACCAAAAAGATCAAATTATTTATGGGGTTGTCAGAGATATCACTGAAGAAAAAAATGCTGCTATTCGTTTGAAAAAGAGTGAACAACGCTTAAATGATCTCATTTTAAACCTGCCTGGATTTGTATATAATTGCGCAAATGATCCTTTATGGACAGTAGATTTTATTAGTGACAATTGTGAAGAATTGACCGGATATTCTCCCTCCGACCTGATTCGTAACAAAACAATTGCATTTGGTGATTTGATACATCCGGATGACCGTAAAAATGTTTGGGATGGTTGGCAGAAAGCCCTTGAATGTAACACATTTTTTGAGGGTGAGTATCGTATCAATCATGCTGATGGTAGTGTGAGATGGTTTTTCGAGCGGGGAAAAGGTATTTACGATGAAACAGGACAACTATTGTATCTGCAAGGGTTTATATCGGAAATCACTGCATCAAAAGCAGCTGAAATTGCATTACGTGAAAGCGAATTGAAATTCAGGATTTTATCCAAATCCGCTTCAGCCGGTATTTACATGTACCGTAACAATCATTTTATAATGGCAAACCCGGCTGTAACGCTTATTACAGGTTATGAAGAAGAGGATTTGTTCTCAAAATCGCTTGAAGATGTCGTACATCCTGATAATGTTGAGAAAGTAAAGGCAGTCAACAAGGCCAGGCTTGCTAATGAAGACATAACCAACCGCTATGAGTTAAGGATTATAAAGGCGGATGGGAGTACCATCTGGATTGACCATTCAGCTGATATTGTGATGGTAGATCAGCAGCCAACTGTAATAGGAACTTTTTTTGATATAACAGAAGTGAGACTGGCGTCGGAAGCATTGCGCCGAAGCGATGAGAGGTATCGCTTGATTACAGGCAACACCTCCGACGTAATCTGGATATTGAACCTCAACAAGGAAAAGTTCACTTATATCAGTCCATCAATTTTTCAACTTAGAGGTTATACCCCGGAAGAAGCACTTTTGGAGTCACTTGAAGAAGCCTTGACTCCACAATCAGCTGTTTTTGTAAAGGCACAACTGGAAGATAAATTGAAAGAATTTTTGCTCACCAAAGATAGCAAAGCCAGTCAGCAAATCACTGAAATTCAGCAACCTTGTAAAGATGGTAGAATTATCACTGTTGAAGTAGCAACACATATACAATTCAATAAATCCGGTGATTTGGAAATTATTGGAGTGAGCCGGAATATTGATGACCGTAAGCGCATGGAGGCTGAGATCTCATTTAATGCTTCTTTTCAAAAGCTTATCGCTGATATTTCAAAAAGTTTTATCCAAATGGATTCAACAAAAATCGATCAGGTAATGAATGAAGCATTACAGAAATGTGGTATGTTTTTGAATGTCGACCGTACTTTTATGTTTCATTTTTCCAGCGATTTAAAAGGCATGACAAATTCCCATGAGTGGTGTGCTGAAAATGTGGAATCATTTAAGGATAGCCTTCAGGATATACAACTTGATTCGTTCAAATCACTCTCGAAAATCGTTCACGAGCGCCGTCAGTTTTATCTGCATGATATCGCTGATATTTCTGAGAACAGCTCTGAAGAAAAAACGCTTTTTAAGCTTCGTAAAACAAAATCGCTACTTGTAATGCCATTAATGAAAGATAACGTATTACTTGGTTATCTTGGTTTTGAAACTGTTTTTGAACATAAAAAGATCGAGCCTAATCAGTTGGATTTGTTGCAAGTTCTGGCAAATATCTTTTCCGATGTATGGATGAAACTAAGGCTTGACGAGATTTTAAATGATTATACAACTAAGTTAGCAGTGAGCAACGAAACCAAAGACCGGTTGTTTTCAATTATTGCTCACGATTTACGTAGTCCATTTACCTCGTTTATCGGCTTATCCGAGCTTATGGCTGAAGATCAAGTATTTGATACAATGGAAGAAATGCGGCAACATGCAGCACAATTACATTTGTTGGCGCTTTCTACCTACGACCTGCTCGATAACCTGTTGCAGTGGTCGCGATTGCAGGGTGGTGAAATTGTCCCTGTTGTTCAACTGAATCAGGTACATGAATTTATCAACAAAATGGTTGCCGTTTTATTGCCACAAATTGAACAAAAATACCTTCGGTTTTTCAACCAGGTTCCTATCGGTTTAGTAGCGTCATTTGATCCAAATATGATCGAGATTGTTGTTCGAAATCTACTCAGTAATGCCATGAAGTTTACGCATTCCGGCGGCAAAATTTGGATTGAAGCCGAAATAGGAAAAGATGGCAATTTTGTTTTAAGGGTCTTGGATTCTGGTATAGGAATTCCTTCAGCTATTGTGAATGAGTTATTCTCAGCAAGTAATCAAAAGGGGAGGATTGGCCTACATGGTGAGCGCAGCTCTGGTCTTGGATTGATGCTTTGTAAAGAGTTTGTTGAAAAACACCATGGAACTATTTCGGTTGAAAGCGTTGAAAACAAGGGGAGTACATTTATAATTAAAATACCTCAAAAAGCTTAAACATCAAATAAATAGGTTGTTTAATGGAGCATTTTTGATGTAAGTTTTGTTAAAAAGTTCGCGATTATTGATGCTTGAACCAATTGTATCGAAAATTCGATTGACTTTTATTTGGAGTGCGTTCAATTAGTTTTAGACGTTTAAGCAGCAGTAATGATGACATTTTTTTTGAAAATAGTTTTTTGAAAGACATTTTTTATTCCTAGGATTTAGCGAAAAATCACTTTTTACTGGAAATTGTAGCTTTTTTGCATTACTTTTGCTTTACATAGGAAAAAATTATGTTACTATTTGTAATGACATTAAAACCGAATGCTTTGGCTCTCTCGCTATTGATTCCTGTAATTGTATCTGCCATTCTTGCAATAGAAGCATGGAGACCGCGATATGCCCCAAGAGGTAAAGTTTTTGCTTTGCTTATGTTTGCAATTGGTTTATGGTCAGCAGCTTATGCGCTTGAACTTGCAAGTGTTTCGCGCGAAGCAATGCTTTTCTGGCTGAAAGTTGAGTATCTGGCTATCCCTTATATTTCTGTCCTTATGCTGTTGGTAATACTTCAGTTCTCAGGCTTGAACACCTTTATTAGTAGCCGACACATAGGTTTTTTGCTTATCATTCCTGTTCTAACTATGTTTTTGAGCATCACGCATGAGTACCACTCACTGTATTATAAAGATGTAACTGTAAATACATCAGGTAATTTTCCTTTGCTGCAATTGTCTCTTGGCCCCTGGTACTATGTTCATGTAATCTATTCCTACGTAATCATTCTGTATTCTGTGGCTGTTTTGTCGAAGAAACTCTATTATCAAAGGTCACTTTTCAGAAATCAATTAATATTTATGTTAATCGCTGTTATCATTCCCTTGGCAACTTTTACAGTGTATTTTGCTGGTTTGATGCCTGTGAAAAATATTGATCCAACTCCTTTTGCATTTGCTGCTTCCGGCTTGGCAATGTCAGTAAGTATCCTCAAGTTCAGGATGCTCGACTTGATGCCAATAGCCCGTGAGCATGTTTTCCGAAGCATGGGTGATGGTTTAGTGATCCTGGATAAAAAAAGCCGTTTGGTTGATTGCAATCCAATGACAATCAATGTATTTGGTTGGAATAAAATACCTTACGGATCCTCATCAGATCAACTTTGGCATAATTATCCTAAGGTCATTGAATTATTATCTGTTTCCGGTTCTGAAATAAGGGAATTTAGTACCGTGATTAATGGTAAAGAACATGTCTATTTGGGCTCAGCTTCCGATATAAAAAATCATAAAAAGGATGTCGTAGGTAAGTTAATCGTGATTCATGATATAACACAGAGGCATGTTTTACAAGAAACGATTCGAAAAAGTGAAGAAAAACTCCGGCTACTTAATGCTGAAAAAGACAAACTTTTTTCTATTATCGCACATGACCTTCGTGGTCCAATTGGCGCTTTTTCAAAACTGACAGAAATGTTTCTTACTGAGAATGATCTCACTGCCGGTGAAATGAAAACCATTGCTACAGATATGAACCATTCTGCTCAGTCGTTGCAGGGTTTATTGGAAAACTTGCTCCAATGGTCAAGAATGCAGCGTGACGACGTAACCATAAAAAAGCAGTATTTATATGTAAAACCATTGGTAGATAAATCCCTGGACTTGCTTCGGGAGCCTGTCCTAAGCAAAACCCTTTTCATTAAAAACATGGTTCCGGTTAATCTGATGGTTTATGCTGATGAAAACATGCTCCAAACAGTGCTTCGTAACTTGTTGTCGAATGCTATAAAATTTACCCCAAAAGGTGGAAATATTATCATTCAATCTAAAGAAACTGATGGAAATGCCAACATTAGAGTGCGTGATACTGGTATAGGAATGCCTGCTGAAATGATCGCTCAGCTTTATAATTTTGAACAAAAAACCGGTCGACAAGGTACTGAGGGCGAACCAAGTACAGGTCTTGGGCTAATTCTTTGCAAAGACTTTATTGAGAAAAATGGCGGTATCCTTGAAGTCGAGAGCGAAGAAGGTAAGGGATCTACTTTTAGTTTTACTGTGCCATTGCATAATGCTGTTGTTGTTAGCTAATTCTTTTGTAATGACGAATTTTGCAAACGCTCAACTTTAATTTCACATACTAGTTATTTCTAAATATTTTCCATTAATTTGCTTATCAACAACTTAAGGTTTACACCTCCTCGTGCTGCGTGTTTCAAAATGGATTCAATCGATGCTTCTTCCAAATGATCCGGATCACATAAGTCGGTAATAACAGAAATAGCGACAACCTTTAGTCCCATATGCCTGGCAACAATCACCTCTGGTACAGTTGACATTCCAACTACATCAGCACCGGCCATCTTCAAAAATCGATACTCTGATCTTGTTTCTAAACTCGGTCCTATCCAGGCTGCATAAACACCTTCGTGAAGTACAATGCCGGTTTCGGTTGCAATATTTTTAAGTTGTTGGTTTAAACCAGGATTATATGGACGGCTCATATCCGGAAAACGAGGGCCGAGTTCATTAATGTTTTTGCCAACAAGGGGATTTGTTGGAAGAAAGTTGATGTGGTCGTCAAGCAACATCAACTCACCTGCCTTAAAGTTGGGGTTTAACGCCCCGCAGGCGTTGGATGCAATTAAGAGATTGATGCCTAGTAACTTGAAAACCCTTATTGGAAAAGTAACCTCATCCATTGAATAACCTTCATAAAAATGAAATCGTCCTTTCATAACAACAACAGGCTGGTTATGAATAGTTCCAAAGAGCAAACAACCTGCATGTCCTTCTACAGTTGAAGTAACAAAATGAGGAATATTTTCATATGGAATCTCTTCACTTACCTCCATAATGTCAAAAGTGTCACCTAAACCTGTGCCTAAAATTATACCTGTAAGAGGTGATATGCTGGTACGACTTTGAATGTAATCTGCAGCCTCGCTTATTTTTTGATAGTTCATGTGTTAGATTCGTTTGAAGCGCAAGTTAATAATTCATTTTATGCCCTCGCTAATTCTGTGGTTTTTATCGAATAAAAGATTAAAACAGATAGGGAATAAAGTATGATTAGAATCCATTTTTTATAATGGTTGATGCCTGGTTAAAGAAAGTGGTCAAATAATTCAAAGTAAAGTTTTGACTTTTGTAATAATGCCATCCTTAAACACGGGTGATCATTGCAAGTGCCAGGAATGGCAATGACACTTGGTTTTAAATAATGGAATGTTTAGGAAAAGAATTAATGAAGAACTAACAATGAACTTATTGGGATATAAATTAAACGTTGAACCTGATGTGGAGAATATCACCATCACCAATGATGTAGTTTTTTCCCTCCACTTTAAATTTTCCGGCATCTTTAACTGCTTGCTCAGTTTTGTAATGAATGAAGTCGTCATATTTCATGACTTCAGCTCTGATAAAGCCGCGTTCAAGATCAGAATGAATAACGCCTGCAGCCTGTGGTGCTGTCATTCCTTTTTTTATGGTCCAGGCCCTCACCTCTTTTGGCCCTGCAGTGAAAAATGACTGTAGATTCAGTAATTTATAGGCTGCCATGATAAGTTTATTAACTCCGGGTTCGCTCAAACCTGCATCAGAAAGAAAAACCTGACGGTCATCTTCATCTTCCAGTTCAGCTATTTCTGCTTCTAGCTTACCTGCAATTACAATCACTTCGGTTTCAACACCGGTGAGTGCTTTTTTAACAGCTTCGGCATAAGCATTTCCTGTCGTAGCAGCTTTATCATCAACATTGCAAACATAGATAACAGGTTTAGCTGTAAGTAGTTGCAGATCCTGAATGTATTTTTTATCTTCTTCATCCACCTCAGCGGTTCTGGCATTACCGAAATTTTCCAGATGATCCTGGTAGATTTTCAAAATATCCAGCGTCTTTTTTGCATCTTTATCACCCAGTTTTACAAGTTTCTCGGTACGTTGCATTTTGCGCATCACAAGATCCAAATCACGCACCTGCAACTCAAGATCAACGATTTCCATATCCCTTACCGGGTCAACAGAGCCCTCAATGTGAGGTAGTGAAGGATCATCAAAGCACCTTAAAACATGAATCAAGGCATCCATTTGCTGAATGTCGGCTAAGAACTTATTTCCAACACCTTCGCCCTGACTGGCACCTTTAGCAAGCCCCGGAACATCAACTATTTCAACTGTAGCAGGAATAATTTTCACTGATCGGATTAATTTATCTATTTCTGTCAAACGTTGATCAGGCACTTCAACCATGCCAATATTTGATTTTGTTGCACTGAAAGCAAAACTTGAAGCCTCAGCTTTAGTGTTTGACATACAGTTGAATATGGTAGTTTTTCCAGTATTGGTGATGCCGATAATGCCACAGTTTAAGGCCATAGTAAAATGATTTGATTAAGAGATTTGAGGGGTGCAAAGTTAAGGATTTTGGCGCTGTGTCAAAAAAATAAATAAAAGAGACTTGCAAGCTATTTAATTCTTTTCTATTTTTGCAGCCCGTTTCAACAATTGAAACATTGTCCAATGGTGTAATGGTAGCACTGCAGATTTTGGTTCTGCCTGTCTAGGTTCGAATCCTGGTTGGACAACAGCAAAACCTGATACTCAAGGGTAGCAGGTTTTTTTGTTTGCTTCGGTTAATGAAGAATTTTTTAAAGTGATTTGTAATCATTTCAAAAGATTTGACATAGAATACCCTTTATTCTGGCAAAATTTTGTATTTTTGCAAAGTTTTTGCGGGGAGATAACGAATTTTGGGGGGCAAAAGTCCCCTTTTTTTGTATAAAACAGTAATTATGCTCAGTAAAGAGTTACTTAAGGAGTGGGTAAATGAGGTGTTGGAAAACACTGACCGGTTTTTAGTTGATATCGCTATCAAAAATGACGATTTAATTTTGGTTTTTCTGGATTCAGACACCTCTTTAAATATCGATCATTGCGTTGAAGTGAGTCGTCATATCGAAAGCAAACTAAATCGCGATGAGGAAGATTATGAGCTACGCGTCTCATCTTCAGGATTGGATCATCCGTTGTCATTGCCCAGACAATATGTAAAGAATATTGGGAGAAGTATCCGTCTTGAGTTAAATGACGGTAGCAGTCACCTAGGAAAAATCATTAGTGCTGATGAACAACAGGTTACAATTGTAGAAATAGTCGAAAAGAAACGTAACAAAATTAAGCAGCAGGAAACTGCAGGCGAACTTACCGTCGCCTATAGTGATATTAAAGAGGGTTGGCCCGTAATCAGTTTCAATTAATCAACACATTATATTCCAAATGGATAGTATTAATCTAGTAGAAAGCTTTTCAGAGTTTAAAGAGTTTAAAAACATCGATCGTGAGCGCATGATGCGTATTCTTGAAGATGTTTTTCGTGCCATGTTGGTCAAGAAATATGGATCTGATGAGAATTTTGATATCATTGTTAACATCGACAAAGGTGACCTCGAGATTTGGCACAATCGTCAGATTGTTGAAGATGGTGAAATTGAAGATGCAACCTCTCAGATTGCTTTATCTGATGCCATTAAGATCGAACCTGATTTTGAGGTTGGAGAAGAAGTGTCGGAAGCAATTAGCATCAGCGACTTTGGGAGACGTGAAATTTTGACAATTCGTCAAAGTTTAGTGTCGAAAATCCTTGAGTATGAAAAGGATAATGTTTATCAGAAGTATAAAGATAAAGTAGGTGAAATTATCACAGGTGAAGTTTACCAGGTTTGGCGTCGCGAAATTCTGGTACTTGATGACGAAGGTATAGAATTGATGTTGCCTAAAGCAGAACAGATACCAGCAGACTTTTATCGCAAGGGTGACACACTCAGGGCAGTGGTACTGAAAGTAGAAATGAGGAATAACAGCCCACAGATTATTCTATCACGCACTTCTGAGATTTTCCTGCAACGATTGATCGAAGCAGAAGTTCCCGAAGTATATGATGGGTTGATTACCATTCGCAGGATTGTTCGTGAACCTGGTCAGCGTGCAAAACTTGCTGTGGAGTCATATGATGATCGCATCGACCCTGTAGGTGCTTGTGTGGGAATGAAGGGCTCTCGTATACATGGTATCGTACGTGAATTGCGTAATGAAAATATTGATGTTATTAATTATACCACGAATTCTAACTTATTCATTACTCGTTCGTTAAGCCCGGCAAAGATTAGTTCGATTCAAATTGATGAAGAGAATAAACGTGCTGAAGTGTTTATGAAACCTGATCAGGTAAGTTTAGCTATCGGTAAAGGCGGTTTCAATATAAAACTTGCTGGTAAGCTTACAGGATATGAAATTGACGTTTACCGTGATTCTGACATAGATTCAGAAGATGTTGATCTGGTGGAATTTGATGATGAAATCGATCAATGGATAATCGATGCACTTAAAAATATAGGCTGTGATACAGCAAAGAGTGTATTGGAACTAAGTCCGGCCGAGCTGGAAACAAGAACTGACCTCGAAATGGAGACCATTTTGGAAGTCATTAGAATCTTAAAAGCTGAATTTGAATAAAATCAATAATTTTGCGCTTTGTTATCAAAAATTAAAAACTTTATCCTGATTATGTCCGAAGGCTCATCAACAGTCCGTTTAAGTAAAGCAGCCAGAGAGTTTAACGTTGGCACTAGTACCATCGTTGAGTTCCTCTCTAAAAAGGGACATCAGATTGACCCCAATCCCAACACGAAGCTAAGTCCTGAAATGTATACCATGCTCGTCAAGGAATACCAAAAGGAAAAGCAGGTGAAAGAAGTTTCTCAAAAGTTGGGAATTGAATACACCGGTCGAAAAACCATCACTGCTGATGAAGTTATCAAACATGATAACACTGAAGAAGATGAATATGAACCAGATGAGGTTCATTTTAAGAATATTCAGAGCAATATCATTGAGAAAAGCAGTGCTGATCATAAAGTAAAACCTAAAGTTTCTGAAACTCCAAAAGAGCCTGAAATTGTTGAACCGGTAAAAGCGGTTGAAGAGTCTTTGCTCTTGAAGGTTGTTGAGGTGGAAAAACCTGTTGCGAAAATTGTTGAAAAAGAAGTAGTCGTTGAGGTGCCTGTTTCCAGGTCTGACGACGATTACACTCCATCAGATGCAGTCAAACAGGAACCAAAATCAGTTGTAGTTGAAGCTATTCATACAGAAAAACCAGAGCCAACTGTTAATACAGATGACTTGGAAAAACCTGTAAAGGAGGCTGGAATTCTTTATCAACCTATTGATAGTGATACTGATACCTCAGCTGACGGTGACCTGAAGATTTTGGGTAAGCTCGATCTTGACAGTATGAATCTGCGTACCAAACCAGATCGTAAATCAAAAGTACAGCGCAAGAAAGAGGATGATGACAGAAAACAAAAGGAGAAAGATGACCGCAAACCTGTCGTCAAAGAAACCCCTAAACCCCAGGTTGTTAGTGCGCCTCCTGTCCCTGTGACAGTGGTAAAAGCTCCCGAACCTACTCCAGTAACTGTTATTGCCCCTCCGAAAGAAGCACCAGTGCCTGCTGCAGCACCACTTTCAGATTCTGAAGGACGTATCATAAACTTTATGCGGACCGAAGTTAAAAAACTTGAAGGACCGAAAATTCTGGATAAAATCGTACTTCCTGAAGAAAGAAAGAATAAAGCTAAGCCTGTCGCGTCTTCATCAGAAGATAAGCTTTCTGCAGCTCAGAAGAAAAAGAAACGGAAACGTATAAAAAATAAAGAGCAGGGTTCTGCCACACCTGGACAAGGTCAGGGAACACAGCAAGGACAAGGTCAGCATCAGCAAGGACAAGGTCAGCATCAGCAAGGACAGAACCAGGGTCAACAGCAGGGTTCAGGTCAGGGAGGACAACAACAGGGTCCCCCACGTTATCAGGGACAGCAAGGTCAGCAGGGACAGGGTAGACCTGGGCCACAAAATCAGGGACAGGGACAACGTCCTCCGAATCAACAACATGACTTTAGAAAGGGGAAACCACTTCCTCCTAAAAAGGATGAAAAAGTTGAGTTGACAGAAGAAGATATCCAGAAACAGATTAGAGAGACCCTTGCCCGCTTGACACCACTTGGTAAGTCCAAAACTTCGAAGCATAAACGCCAGAAGCGTGAGGCTTTCTCCCATAATATGGCTGAAGAAATGGCACGCCAGGAACAGGAAAAATCTGTTCTTAAAGTGACAGAATTTGTTACTGCCAATGAGCTGGCCACGATGATGAACATACCTGTAATCAAGGTTATTTCCACATGTATGAGTCTTGGAATGGTAGTTTCAATCAATCAGCGTCTCGATGCCGAAACTCTGGCATTGGTAGCAGAAGAATTTGGTTTTCAGGTTGAATTCATCAGCCATGATTTACAGGATGCCTTAGATATTATCGACGAAGTTGATAAACCAGAAGATCTTATCGACCGCGCACCTGTAGTAACCGTAATGGGTCACGTTGACCACGGTAAAACACTTTTACTCGACTTTATCCGTAAAACCAATGTGGTTGCTGGTGAAGCCGGAGGTATAACGCAGCATATTGGTGCTTACGAAGTTTATGGGGAGAGTGGTCGAAAAATAACATTCCTCGATACTCCCGGTCACGAAGCCTTCACTGCCATGCGTGCCCGTGGAGCAAAGGTAACCGATGTGGCAATCATCGTAATTGCTGCTGATGACAGCGTGATGCCGCAAACAAAGGAAGCTATCAACCATGCTCAGGCTGCCGGTGTTCCTATCGTTTTTGCTTTCAATAAGATTGATAAGCCATCTGCAAATGCAGAGAAAATAAAAGAACAGCTTGCTAATATGAATATCCTGGTTGAAGACTGGGGTGGTAAATACCAATGTCAGGAAGTGTCGGCTAAATCAGGATTTGGAATTGAGTCGCTGCTTGAAAAAGTATTGCTTGAAGCTGATATTTTGGAACTTAAAGGTAATCCAACCAAAGCTGCCAGAGGTACAGTTATTGAATCATCACTCGATAAAGGTCGTGGCTATGTAGCTAAGATATTGGTTCAGGATGGTGTGCTGAAGCAAGGTGATATCGTTTTGGCCGGTTCGGTTTATGGTAGGGTTAAGGCGATGTTCAACGAAAGGAATAAATTGATCAAAGAAGCCGGACCAGCTACTCCCACTTTGTTGCTTGGTTTAAATGGAGCTCCTCAGGCTGGTGACACATTTAATGTAATGTCAGATGAAAAAGAAGTGAAAAACATTGCCTCGCGTCGTCAGCAATTGCAGCGTGAGCAGGGCCTTAGAACTCAAAAGCATATCACTTTGGATGAAATTGGCCGTCGTATTGCAATTGGTGATTTCAAAGAACTCAATTTGATTGTTAAAGCTGACGTTGACGGTTCTGCCGAAGCATTGTCAGATTCATTGCTCAAACTTTCGACAAATGAAGTTCAGGTTAATGTGATTCACAAATCAGTGGGTGCAATTACCGAATCGGATATCATGCTGGCCTCTGCTTCCAATGCGATTGTTATTGGATTCCAGGTACGCCCAACGATGCAGGCTCGAAAAATTGCTGAAACTGAAGAAATTGATATCAGGCTCTACTCGATTATCTATACTGCCATTGAAGAAATTAAGTCGGCTATCGAGGGTATGCTTTCTCCTGTAATTGAAGAAGTTATCACCTGTAATATTGAGGTAAGAGAAGTGTTTAGAATCACAAAAGTTGGAACGATTGCAGGATGTATGGTGCTTGATGGTAAAGTTAACCGCAACACCAGAATCAGGCTCATCCGCGACGGTATTGTTATTTATACCGGAGGTTTGGGATCACTTAAGCGCTTTAAAGATGATGTAAAAGAAGTATTAACCGGTTACGAATGCGGTTTAAATATTGATGGATTTAACGATATCAAGGTTGGAGATATTATTGAAGGTTATGCTGAAAAAGAAGTAACCCGTAAGCTTTAGTATCACTAAATAGAAATAAAAAAGGGCTTGAAGAATCTTCTAGCCCTTTTTTTTATTTGTTATGCTAAATAATTGATTAGCAATATAATATCTATTTGTTTAACATTTTTATAGCGATAATCTCAGCTGCTTTGATAAGTGGATATGCTGCAGGTGAGGCGGTAAGACATGGGTGGGTACCTATTTGCATGGTCAAAAGATTATTTACACTCATTCTGCTCTGAATTGCCAGTCCGATCACATTTGTTAATTCTCCTGCTTCAAGTCCTCCAATCACTTCGCCTCCGATAATGACTTCGGAATGTTTGGCTGTAATAAGTTTAACAATTTGTTTGTGAGCATCAGGAAGATTTTCAGGATGGTAGTCAGACAAATAGATGAGAAGTGATAGCTTAAATGTAAGTATATCAGTAAATTATTTCAAAGCGTCGTATAACAACTCAACAGGATGTTTTGCTATACGTGATGTACCGTCTTTTATTTGATGTCTGCATGAAGTACCTGAAGCAGAAAGAGTTGTTTCTGACCCGCTTTTCCTGATTGTTGGAAACAGAACCAGTTCACCAACTTTTAAAGATACTTCATAGTGCTCTTTTTCGTAGCCAAATGAGCCTGCCATGCCGCAACAACCTGAGGGGATTTCTTTTGCATTCCAACCTTTTGGAATTGACAAAATGCCTAAGGCTTCTTTGGTGCCCGCTATTGCTTTTTGCTGACAATGACCATGATAAAGCAGCTCTCTTTTTTCTTCAATAAACTGATCGCTTTTGATTTGTCCCTTCAGAAAGGCCTTATAAATGAACTCTTCGATTGTATAACTATTTTCAGCTAATTGATTGGATGCCTGCTTCAAACTCTCATCAACTAGTTCAGGGTATTCATCTCTGAAGGTCAAAATGGCTGAAGGCTCGATACCAACTAGTGGTGTTTCAGCAGAAACGAATTCTTTTAATAAGCTCACATTTTTATTGGCGATTGCCTTGGCTTTTCGCAGAAAACCTTTGCTTAAATAAGTACGGGCACTTTCAATGTGATTAGGAATAATCACCTCAAAACCAAGTTTAGTAAGCAAAATGATGGCTTTAATGCCTGTTTCTGTATCGTTAAAACGCGTAAATTCATCATTGAATAAGTAGACTCTCCCATTAGGAAAAACCCCGGAAGTATTTTTCTTTTGTTTTTTGAACCAATTATCGAGTGTTGTCTTGTAAAGTGTTGGCATGCTTCGTTTAGGAGCAAAACCAATTGTTTTCATGATCAGTGGTGCGATAAGCTTATTTGTCATGAAAAAATTGGTGAATGATGGCATCACACTTCCCAATTGGTTGATTTTGCTGATATTGGCAATGAGTTTAGAACGCAGAGGAGCTCCGTTAGCATCATAAAAATGCTGAAGAAATTCTGCTTTGAGTTTGGCAACATCAACGCTGCTGGGGCATTCCGATTTACATGCTTTACAAGAGAGACACAAATCCATTACCTCATAAATCTCTTTATGATCAAATGGGTTTATTTTGTCGCTGTTTGTCAGAAATTCACGCAACAGATTTGCTCTTGCCCTTGTTGTATTATTCTCGTTTCGGGTAGCCATATAGGAAGGGCACATTGTTCCCCCAATCACTTCAGTTTTCCTGCATGCTGCTGTGCCATTGCATTTTTCAGCTGCCCTTAGAATTCCCTGATCTTTAGAGAAATCGAAAACTGTGGCAATTTCTCGTGTTGGCTTCCCGGGCTCAAAGCGCAATGAGCTATTCATTTTTGGAGTGTCAACAATTTTGTTGGGATTGAAAATATTGTTGACATCCCAGCTGCGCTTCACCTTTTTAATCAATTCATAGTTTGAAGCACCTATCATAAGAGGTATGAATTCGCCTCTCAGGCGACCATCACCATGCTCCCCACTTAACGACCCTTTGTATTTCTTTACAAGTTTAGCGGTTTCAAGGGCAATAGTATGAAAAAGCTCAACATCACGCGGGTCTTTTAAATTAAGGATAGGTCGAAGATGAAGTTCACCGGTTGCAATATGAGCATAGTACACGCAGCTTTTTCCTAAACCAGATAACATTTTTTCGAAATCGTCAATATAATCCGGCAGGAAAGCTGGATTAACTGCTGTATCTTCAATAACAGCAACAGGTTTTGCGTCGCCAGGCATGTTATTTAGGACTCCAAGGCCAGCTTTACGAAGTTCCCAAACTTTCCCGATATCACTTCCGGTAACTAACGGAAAGCTATATCCATAGCCTGCTTCACGCATGGCTACTTCCATTGCCCTGGCTTTTTTACTTATTGCTTCCTGATTTTCTTCAACAAATTCAACAATAAGTAGTGCTCCAGGATCACCGTCGACAAAAAATCTGTTTTTGTTTTGAGTGATGTTTTCTTTTGTGAGATCCATCACCGTTTTATCCATTAACTCCACAGCAGCTGGCTTGAATTTGAGAGCAATCAAATTAGCTTCAAGCGCTTGTCTGATAGTTTCCAAATGCACACAAACCAGAGCTTTATTGCGAGGTGGGAGAGGGACAAGGTTGAGTTTTATTTCTGTTGTGAAAGCTAACGTCCCTTCTGATCCAGCCAATAATTTGCAAAAATTAAATGCTTCTTTGCCCGGGGTGAAAACAGATGTTTCAAGCAGTAAGTCAATAGCATAGCCAGTATTTCTTCTGCGAAGTTCCTGGTCAGGATATTCTTTTCTGATTTCTGATTGATTTTCGGGAACAGAGAGAATCTCTGAAATAGAGTGGTATATCTGTCCTTCAAGATTGGCGAGATTCAGCTTTTGCTTAAAAGATTCATCACTCAGACTGCCGAAAACAGCTTCACTGCCATCACTGAGCAACGCATTGATTTCGAGAGTATGATCGCGTGTGCTTCCGTAAATGAGCGAATGAGCGCCACATGCATTGTTTCCAACCATACCTCCCATCATACAATAATCGGCGGTAGAGGTTTCGGGACCAAAAAATAAACCATTTGGAGCAAGAAATTTGTTCAATTCATTTAAAACAACTCCTGGCTGAACCCTCACCCATTTTTCTTCTTCATTCAGCTCAAGAATGGCTGTCATGTAACGTGAAACATCCACAATAATGCCATTTCCAACCACTTGTCCGGCTAATGAAGTGCCGGCAGCACGCGGTATAAGCGAGCAACCGGCTTTAATTGCCAGATGAATCAGTTTTTTGATGTCTTCTTTATTTCGTGGAAGCGCAACGGCGAGAGGCTTTTCGCGATATGCTGAGGCGTCAGTAGCATAAATCAGCCGGGTTGCATCATCAATAAACAAATCACCTTCAAAATGAGGGCGAAGGGTTTCCAGTGCCTGAAATATTTTCGACTCTCGCATAGTTGTCGTGTGAAGTTTTTCTTTTAAAAAGTATTAAAGCGACTTTTTAGCTTCAATTAGCTATTTTCCACTTTATCGGTGCTCTCAAAAATTTTATCAGCCGATTTGGCTATGAATCCTGAATAAAGTTTGCCATCAGCATCAGGATAACGACGAGCGAATTCGTAATAACAGCCTGGAATTTCATATAATCCATCACTGAAATTAACCTGAATCATCTCTGATCTGATACTCGATTGTTCCAACAATTCGGCAGGTGTGCCTTTGATTTCACCTCCTGAATCATTTAAACGAAATCCACTTTCTTTAAGTAGCTCATTTACAGCTTCTAATGAAGGTAAACTCTTTAAATGATTTACACTCACCGTGAAGTGGTTGGCGCAAAATCCGTTAACATAAAGCCATGCAGCATATTCCGACTCTTTACGTAATTCTTCGTAAACCTCATAAGATGGCTGTCCCCAAACATTGCCGCTGTAGATCAACTCGTTTGAACCTAGAAGGTTATCTGGAATACTGTCAACAAGTGATTTGACTGTTTTTTGAAGGAAGGGGCTAAAATCTGCTGTTATCAACTGAGAGATAAAAACACGGGGTTGTCCTTCCATTTCATAATGCTTGGCATACAAGTGTTTAGATTCGAAGTGATAATCACCTTTATAAGTGTAACCTGCATCAACAAATACCTTTGCCAGCACTTCTATGCCAATTCTTGGGTCATCAAATGTGCGAAAAGCAATGTGGTCGTTTGCTACTGTTTCACCTCTTGATACGAAGAGATCATAAATGGCCTGAACGGAAGGATTTTGACCTGTGTAGTCTTTCCAAAGACGGTTAAAAATTAATTCTGCTTGCATATTAGTTTTATTTGTGAATGATTATAACAATTGAAAGGCAATTTGGTTAGCATATTGAATACCAAATGCCGGATATTTCTCTATAAGTGTTTGATAAATGTCATTGAATGAGTGCCTTAACCCAATAAATATTTCTGGATAAAAAGTTGTAAACGCAGGTTGTTCAATAATTTGTATGTGTTGAATTATTCCTTTTGAAACAATTAATTGAAGGCCATATTTTTGATCATTAACCTGAAGGTCGCGTTTTAAAGAATAATCCGGAGAATAACCAAAGTTCCATTCCCATTTGCTGTATTTATCAGTTACCATTTGGTTTAATACTTCTAGCTCTCCGTTTGTAAAACTCCTCTCCAGATCAATATTGAATTTGTTACAAATATGTTCCTTAAATGCAGATTCAAAATCTTCCAATTTTAAATCATGATGCAAATACGGGCGGATATTAGCAATTTCGGCTCTGTTTGACAGTATTGCTTTGGATTGATAAGCATCATGCTTTGCTTCAATTGACTTATTAACCAAATGTAAGTCTGCATCAAACAGCATTGTTCCGTGGTGAAGACTTCGATTGCGGTGTACATGAGCAGCATTGCCTGAAAATTTGAGACCATTTATCGCAAGACTACTTTTACCCATTAGCTCAGCATTTACACCCAGCGAACTCAAAAACTGCAAGACAGGATGAGTAAATCGTTTAAAATTTATTTTTTCTTCACCCTCCTTTGCATTGGTTATAAAACTGTAATTAATATTTCCGACACCTTGAAAAACTGTTCCTCCGCCCGAAATTCGACGCACTACCGGAATGTTTTCTGAATGAAGAAAAGGATAATTCAGTTCTGCAATCGTATTCTGATGCTTTCCAACAACCAGACAATTGTTGTTTTTCCAAAGCATAAATACTTCATCCTGAATATGTTTGACTACAAACTCTTCTGCAGCAACATTAAAATATGGATCATTCGAATTTTTTTCAATCAGGATCATATATGCAGAAAAAGGGATGCTTTGATGGATAATTGCAAAATTAAACCTTTTTTAACCCCGTAGCTCAGAACTTTAGACTAATTTTGCACGCTTAAATTTAAAAGCCTAATATGCACGAAATCAGAAATATTGCAATTATTGCACACGTTGACCACGGAAAAACTACCTTGGTTGACCGACTTTTATATCAAGTAAGATTGTTTCGCGACAATCAGGAAGTGGAGGATTTAATCCTTGATAATAACGATCTGGAGCGCGAAAGAGGAATTACCATTTTAGCTAAAAATGTTTCGGTACGTTATAAAGAAACAAAAATTAATATCATTGATACCCCTGGTCACGCCGACTTTGGAGGTGAAGTTGAACGTGTGCTCAATATGGCAGATGGCGTTTTATTGCTGGTAGATGCATTTGAAGGGCCTATGCCTCAAACACGTTTCGTGTTGCAAAAAGCTGTTGAGTTGGGCTTAAAACCTATTGTTGTCATTAATAAAGTTGATAAACCCAATTGCCGCCCTGATGAAGTTCAGGAAGCGGTGTTTGATTTGATGTTTAATCTGGGTGCTACTGAAGACCAACTTGATTTCCCCACTGTTTACGGATCCTCCAAAAATGGCTGGATGTCAGACCATTGGGAGAATATCACAACAGATGTTTCTTACTTGCTTGACACCATTCTTAAACATATTCCGAAAACAAAAAATGTTGAAGGAACTCCACAGCTGCAAATCACCTCACTCGATTACAGCTCATATGTTGGTAGAATTGCTGTAGGAAGGCTCTTACGAGGAACTTTACAAGCCGGAATGAATGTTTCGTTGGTTAAACGTGATGGATCTGTTACAAAATCAACTATTAAGGAGCTTTATACCTTTGAAGGCCTTGGAAAAGAGCGGATTAAAACTCCGGTACACTCAGGCGATATCATTGCTTTGATGGGAATTGAAGATTTTGAAATTGGAGATACTGTTGCCGATTTTGAAAAACCTGAAGGTCTGCCTCCAATCCGGATTGAAGAACCAACAATGAGTATGTTGTTCACTATCAACAACTCACCATTTTTTGGTAAAGAAGGCAAATATGTTACATCGCGCCATTTGCGTGATCGCTTAATGAAAGAGATTGAGAAAAATCTCGCTTTAAGGGTTGAAGATACGGAGTCACCTGATGCAATGCTCGTTTATGGCCGTGGTATTCTTCACTTGAGTATCCTTATTGAAACCATGCGACGTGAAGGATATGAGTTCCAACTTGGTCAGCCTAAAGTAATTATTAAAACTATTGATGGTCAGAAACATGAGCCAATTGAATCTTTGACAATCCTTGTACCGGAAGATTTTGCCGGAAAAGTTATCGAGCAAGTGAGTATGCGCAAAGGTGAATTGATCGAAATGCACCCAAAAGGCGACCGCATGCATCTTGAATTCAATATTCCTTCAAGAGGTATCATCGGACTTCGTAACAATGTACTTACTGTAACTGAAGGTGAAGCTATTATAGCGCATCGCTTTAAAGATTTCGAACCCTGGAAAGGGGAATTGGCAGCCCGTAACAACGGTGCGTTGATTTCGCTTGATACAGGTACTGCAATTCCTTTTTCGATCTGGAAATTACAAGACAGAGGTCAGTTTTATGTTCACCCGAACGAAGATGTATATATGGGTCAGGTTATTGGTGAGAATAACCGTGCTACTGATTTGGTTGTTAATGTTTGTAAAACAAAGAAACTCACCAATATGCGTGCTTCTGGATCAGATGAAAAAGTGCTCATTATCCCTGCTATACGTTTCTCTCTCGAAGAATTCATGGAAAATATCCGTGATGATGAATACCTAGAAGTAACTCCACGATCATTACGTTTGAGAAAAATTATTCTCGATGAAACAGATCGTAAACGCCAGAACAAATCAAGCTAGGCATTGTGAGAAAACTCAACTATTTTATTATCATGATGTTAACTACGATGTTGGTTACATCATGTGATGTTATTCAGCAAGCGGGTAGTATAAGCCGGTTGAAAGAATGTGAGTTTGAAATCAATGGAGTTGATGCTGTTAATCTGGCAGGTATTGAATTGCGCGACGGTATGCGATCGTCTGATTTAAATACGGGTCAGATTATGCAATTGGCAAATGCTGCTTTTCAGAAAAATATGCCATTGAAATTCAATCTGTTGGTAAATGTTAATAATCCAAATACAAAGCCTGCTGCTCTGTCACGAATGGATTATTCGGTTTTTATTGACGGTGTTGAATTGCTATCAGGGCAACTGAATCAGCGCTATACCATTGAAAGCGGACAAGCAATAGAAATCCCTTTACCTGTTCAGGTTGAACTTTTTAAGGCGATGTCGGGTCAAAGTGCTGATGCTGTTTCAAATCTCGGTTTTAAACTTACCGGAAACAATAGCAAACAGGTAGAGTTATTATTTAAAGTGAAACCTTATATTCTTGTAGGCTTGAATGCCATACCATATCCTGGTTTTATCGAAATAAAACATCTGCTTTAGATTACAGTAAAATATCAAAGTGAAATAACGAAGTTCAAAAGAACTTTTGAAAGAGCGGTTGAGGTTTCAATCGCTCTTTTTTTGGTAATTGATTTGCTTGTTGAGTTTCAAATTTCTTAAAAAGTTCCTTGAAAATCAATTCATTCTGATCAGGATAGTCGAAATGAATAGCAGAGCTGTTTTCGAGCCAATCCTGAATCTTTGTTGCACTGTCATTTTGAATGCTTTGAAGCACCAGAACACCAGCATCGGCTAAAGCAGCTGCATTGCATTGTTGTTCATATTGGTTCTTCATTGGAACAACAAGCAGCTTTTTATTGAGAAAAAGAGCTTCTGATGGGGTTTCAAATCCTGCACCACAAATAACTGCATGTGCCGAAGCCATGCTCGAAGCAAAACGATCTTTTTCGATGGGAAGTACTTTGATTTTTGAATTAACCAAGTGGTGTGCCATTGATTTTGAGAATATCTCTATATGTACACCTTTTAGTGAACTAAAAATCTCAGAAAGGAAATGCTCATCATAAGCTGGTAGGTAAACCGTGATATGACCGTTGTCACTACGTTGACAGTTCCGCAAATCCTCTCTTATTACAGGAGTAAAAATGTTAGGGCTATATGTCTGGAAATGAAAACTTACGGCATCCGGAACAGGAGCAAAATGTTTTAAAATAAAACTTCCAATTACATCACTATCCTGTGGTAAAGGTACACCGGGTTCGAACAAAGCTGATTGATGGCTTAATCCAATGCATGGTATTTGTTTTATTTTGCATGCCCAGGCCGTAAGTGGTTCAAAATCATTTATTACAAGATCATAGTTTTCAACAGGAAGTGTTTCGTACTCTTTGATCAGACGTGATATTTTTGCCTCGCTAAATGTTTTTTTAAAATCGATTCCACCAAATTTTCCATAACTGAAACTTAAGCCTTTGTAATGATAGCTTACAAATTCATTTACATTAAGATTAGCTTTTGTTCCGCTTATTAGTAAATCAACTGTACCATATTTTTTAAGCTCGGGGAGAAGGGTCATTGCGCGGCTCAGATGACCATTGCCGGTTCCTTGTATCGCGAAGAGTATTTTCATGATTGAAACTCCTCCAGTAACTTTTGAAAAAGAACTTTAGTTTTCATATCTTCTATTGGCAGTGAAGCTTCATCATCTGCATGATGAGCCTCATTTGATAGTTCAAACATTTCCTGATGCAGGTACATCGTCCATTTTTCATCCATATATTCGAGTGCGCTCATATTTTCGATCCAATCGCCTGAATTGAGGTAATCGATTACCTGATTGTTTATGACGGACTTACGAATTTCAGGTTGATGAATATGACCGCAAACAATGGCCTGATATCCTTTTGAGGCTGCAAGTTGAGCGGCGGTTATCTCAAAATTGTAAATGTGTTTTACAGCTGATTTCACATTGTCCTTGATGCGTTTTGATAGTGAAACTCTTCCAAGCCCAAGCCAGTTGCGACTCGTGTTTACAATTGTATTGATCCAAATGAGGCTGTCATAACCAACTGCGCCTGCCTTTGCCAACCGTTTGCTGTGTTTCATTATTACATCGAAAACATCTCCGTGAAAGAACCAGTGTGTCTTACCATCAAGTTCAATAACGAGCTGATTTACAATATTTAGGTTACCAATTTTGAAGCCTGCAAATCGTCTTAAAACTTCATCGTGGTTGCCCGTAATGTAATAAACCTTTGTCTTTTTTGAAGCTAATCCTATGATATGTTTGATAACCTTCATGTGGGATGCCGGCCAGTAATTTTTCTTAAACTGCCACATATCAATTATATCTCCGTTTAATATAAGTATCTGTGGCTGAATGGTTTTTAAATAACTTAACAGCTCATTTGAGCGACAACCGCGTGTCCCCAAATGGATATCCGACAGCACCACCACTTCAACTTTTCGTTTATTTTGCATAGATTTGTATAATCGTGCAAAGAACGGAATGCCCTCTTCTGACAGTGTTATGTTGACATTAAGTATTAACTAAATATATGTAAATACATAGTTTACACATGATTCCAAATTTCAGAATCAAATCAAAACAGGAAGTTGAACGTGCTTATTTTGATCAATTCAGACAACTTTGCAATGATATTCCTCATGGAAAAATCATTCAGTCTGAATCACCGGATTTCATTATTCGGTCACGTCATTTTAGTCTCGGAGTGGAAATTACGCGTATTTATCAGGAAAAAATCATTGAAGTTTATTCGGGAACTTTACCATCAAAAATTTCTAAAGTAGTTTTCTTATCAGCATTGTTGCCCATTTTAGAAAAGAAGGAATCAAAACGTCTAAGGTATCAAACGAAGCGTATGAATGCAAACTGGCTGCTGATTGTCTTTGTTCGTGAACCTGAAAATCTGGCATACGATTTTTTGAAGGAGCTGGATAATACGAGTGTAGAGTCAGGGTTTGAAAAAGTTTTTTTGCTTGATGTAATTGCTAATCAGCTTATTGAATTGAAATCGTAGATTATTTAGGTCTTTTCATTGTGCAAAAAAAAAGAACCGGCTATGAGTCGGTTCTTCGCTTGTTTTTTCGAATGCGATTAATTATTTTTTTTGCTTTGCCCACTCTTCTTTATAATATTTTAATGGCGCAACCAAAAAACCATAATTATACATGGCGTTTGGTTTATGATGATCCATATGAGCTGTTATGGTAGCTCTCAAATAACGGTTGCTGAACTTTTCTAAAAATGGTAATCTACTGTGAACCAAAACATCATGGAAGATAAAATAAGCTAAGCCATATAAAGCAATGCCTGCTCCAATGAAAAACTTCCAGTCGAATCCGGCTTCGATGCCTGTTATAATGAACACAAAACTAGGCACTGCGAAAATTACAGCAAACACATCATTCCATTCTACTTTTCGGCCATCGCGGATATGATGGTCTTTATGAAGCACCCAAAGGAAGCCGTGCATCACATATTTGTGTGAAAACCAGGCAACAAATTCCATGAAAAGAAAAGCAGCAAGTGTCAATATTGCAGCGAAATACCAGCTTATCATATGTTTATGTTTTTTGTTTTATAATAATTTTCAACTTCATCAAAAGCAATCCTGAACCATACAGTGTATTTCTCAGGATGCTGTTTCATGTCGCTCCGAACGAATTCCATGGTTGCGTATTTCCAACTTTCAACTTCAGTCGGGTTAATGGAAGGAGTGTCGTTTGTTATTCCAACAAAAACATGATCCAGCTCATGTTCTGTCAAACCCTGCCCAACATCTGCCTTATAAATGAAATGAAACTGTTCTTCCATCTCACATTTCATTCCCATTTCTTCAAGAAGCCGGCGATTAGTTGCTTGTGCAAGCGATTCATTGTGTCTGGGATGCGAACAACAGGTATTAGTCCACAATCCAGGCGAATGATACTTGCTATGAGCGCGTTGTTGAAGCAGCATTTCGCCATGTGAGTTGAATAGAAATATCGAAAAAGCCCGGTGAAGGACACCTTTTTCATGGGCTTCCATCTTCTCCATCAGCCCAATATCTTCATCATTTTCGTTAACAAGAACTACAAACTCATTTTCTGTCATGTCATTTGAAATTTTAAAAGTTTTAGGCTGATCGAAGTAAGTTTGCGACTATATATTTTTCCTGTGGGCTTAATACCACTTTCTTTTGCAAAAATATTAAAACTTTTCTACGAAAAACATTGTCATTAAAGGGTGCCTTTTTTGTTTTGAGGATTTGGATTATAAAGCGCTTATCGCCTTCAATATTTGAATTGTATGATAAAAACGAAGGAGCTTCAGTTTGAATACTCAATCGCAGAAGTCTTATTTCAGCATTCGTTGGATCATCTTCAAGGGCTTGCTCTACTAACGCTTTACCTTCATTAAACTTGTTCAGTTTTAAAACGGGACTGCTTTCCATGTTAGCTTTAGCTGCAATGGCAACTCCCAGATAAGCGGATAAAACAGGTTCTAATTCAAAATGATTTGTTTTCAATAGTTTTTGTAATTGATCAGGTGCAGTTTTGTCGGCATCAAACTGAAAGAAAAGTAGTCTTGAATCATCAAGAACCGTCAATGTATTTGAAAAGAACATAAGCAAGCTTGTGAATATAATTATCTTCATTACAGCATGTTAAATCTGAAACGCAAATAGGATGACACAAGTAATAGGTATTTGGAGGTGTTAGGTATGCGTATGCGTTTATCTTCAAGAAGTCTTTTTGCTTGCAGTCGCTTTATCTTTTTAAACAAATTGTAATAATATACATAAGCAACATAAACACCGTAACGAGCTCCTGATGGCAACATCCGGATTCCATTCAGACCATCTTTAAAGTCTTTTTCGATGTCTATTTCAATCTTCTCTTTTGCCAGTGCATCAAAGTTGTTGAGGTCAAGTCCGGGGAAATAGGTACGTCCCAAATGCTGGTGATCGTTGTTAAGGTCTCTGAAAAAATTTATTTTTTGAAAAGCAGCCCCTAATCGCATGGCAGGCATTTTCAGCGCTTCATATTTCTTTTCATCTCCTTCGCTAAAAACATGAAGACACATTAAGCCAACAACTTCTGCTGAACCTAGAATGTAATCTTCATATAACATCTGATTATATTCGATTTTGTCCAGATCCATTTCCATACTTTTAAGGAAACGGTCAATATGAGCCCATTCAATTTTGTAGGTATGAACCGTTTCCTGAAAACTATTGAGGATAGGATTCAAACTAATTTTTCGATCAAGAGCTAAGACTGTCTCTCTTCGGAATTCTGCCATCAATGTTTCTTTATCATAGCCATGGAATGAGTCAACAATTTCATCGGCTAACCTTACAAAGCCATAAATAGCATAGATAGGCGCATGAAATTTCTTGTCGAAGAGCCTGATACCGAGTGAAAAAGAGGTTGTATAAGCTCTTGTTGTCAATTTGCTGATTCGAAATGAAACCTGATCATATAAGGCTTTCATAGTTTATGATTTAAATTTGATGATTTCGTTTGCGGCAACCTGCCCTGAAATTATTGTGGGTGGAACACCTGGCCCAGGAATAGTTAACTGACCTGTATACAGTAAGTTAGAAAGCTTTTTATTAAACATTGAAGGTTTTAAAATTGCTGTTTGCATCAATGTATTGGCAAGACCGTAAGCATTTCCTTTGAATGCATAATAGTCGGTTGCAAAATCTCTGTTTGAGTAAAACTTTTTATAGATAATATTGTCTTTGAAACGAATATCAAGTGTCTCTTCGATACGCTGAATCGAGAAATCGAAATAATGCTGCCTTATTGCATCAGTATCGTTCAATCCTGGAGCAACCGGGATCAAAACAAACAGGTTTTCCATGCCGGCAGGCGCTACGGTTGCATCTGTTTTTGAGGTGCAGCTAAGGTACACAGAAGGATTTTCGGGCCATTGCGGAGTTTCATATATTTGCTCTGCATGTTTTTCGAAGTCTTTATTAAAGATTAATGTATGATGCAAAATACCATCCAGCTTTTTATCAATACCTAGATAATAAATTAATGATGATGGTGACATCGTGCGACTATCCCAATATTTTTCATCATACATTCTGTATTGCTTTGGAAGTATGTTCTGTTCAATATGGTGATAATCAGCACTTGCGATAACAAAATCAGATGCTATGTTTCGCTTGTCAGTTACTACATTTGTTATTTTATGTGATCCAATTTCGAATGATTTAACTTCTTCTGAGAACGAAAACTTCACTCCCAGGGAACGTGCCAACGATTCAAAACCTTCCACAACTTTGTACATGCCACCCACGGGATACCATGTTCCAAGCATCATGTCGCCATAGTTCATGAGCGAATACAGAGCCGGTGTTTTCTGTGCCGTTGCTCCCAAAAATAAAATCGGAAACTCCAGGATTTTTAATAATTTGGGGTGTTTGAAGTACTTTCGGATATAACTGTAAAAAGATTGAAGGATATGCATTTTCAGCGCACCTTTCATAATATCCCAATCAACAAACTCCATCACACTTTTTGATGGTTTGAAAACCAGTTTTTTAATACCAATTTCATATTTGAAAGCAGCTTCTTCAAGAAATTTTTTCAATTTGATGCCACTTCCAGCTTCTATGGATTCAAATAGCTGATAAAGAGCTTGTGTATCAGCAGGAAGTTCAACTTTGTCGCCTGGCCCAAAATAAATGGTGTAAGAAGGGTCGAGCCGTTCCAATTGATAATAGTCGGAGCTTTTCTTTCCAAAATAGTTAAAAAACTGCTCAAAAACATCAGGCATCCAATACCAGCTTGGTCCCATATCAAAAGTAAATCCATCTTCAGAGAATTTTCTTGCCCTGCCTCCAGCCATATCATGCTTCTCGATCACTTCGACATCAAATCCGTGTTTGGCAAGAACACTTGCTGAAGATAATCCCGAAAAACCTGCTCCGATGATTACTACTTTCTTTTTCATATTAATTGAGTTTGTTTAAGATTTGACTCTTGAAATTAAACAGAAATTTACCAATATTGTTCAGGTAAATTCGTAGAATTCCATTAAATAATTATGCTTCCTGCTCGAAAATTCAGCATCACAATGTAGCGATTATATCGTTATGATTTGTGTTGATAATTAGTTTGGTAACAAAATCGAATGTGAGTAAAAGCTTTGAGAACAAATTGATGAAACTATAAAATTAATCATTTGGATTCTGAGCGTAATATGACAACATATTGTCTGACAGTTGTTTAAACATAATTTAATCTGGCATCAGTTTTTGCTAAATTCAACACTTGTCTTTACTTTTGAGTTAACGTAGAATTGCTAAAAATGAATTGAAAAAAATTATCCTTATGTTTGTAAATCTATTAATCTGAAAATTTTAACTATGAATATTGGTGTCACTTTGGTTGCTGTTGGTTTTATGGTTTTTCTGGCACATGTTTTCGCCGAGATTTTCAGCAGAAAAAAAATTCCTGATGTTTTGATGTTGATAATCATCGGACTTATAGTTGGGCCAATTTTAAAGATTGTAACAATTGAAGCATTTGGGATGATTGGTCCGGTTTTTACAACTATCACCCTGGTTACCATACTTTTTGAAGGAGGAACAGAGCTGAAACTCGAAGAGTTAAAAAAGTCGATGCGCGGAACTTCTTTACTCACCAACCTCAATTTTTTTGCAACAATGATCGTTGTTGGTCTCATCGGTTGGTTTGTTTATGAACTTGAGCCGTTGGTTTCATTTACTTTGGGAGCTATCGTTGGCGGAACCTCTTCAGCTGTTGTAATCCCTTTGGTACGGCAATTGACAATTGGAAAGAAAAGCGGTACGATTTTAATTCTGGAGTCAGCCTTTAGCGATGTTCTCTGTATTGTTTTTGCCCTTGCTCTTATTGAGACAATTGAAATAGGAGAAATTAATGTCGGCTTAGTTTTTGGTAAAGTATTGGCCTCATTTGTTTTAGCTACTCTTATTGGTTTAGCTGGTGCTATCTTCTGGTCTTTGATTCTTCACAAGATTCGAACAATAAAAAACTCAATTTTCACAACGCCGGCTTTTGTATTCATTATTTTTGGTATCAGCGATTTGTTGGGCTACAGCGGTGCTATTGCGGCACTTTCGTTTGGAATAGGTCTTGCTAATATGGAAATTCTGGCATCCCCACGCATGCGCAGATACATCAACAGACAAGCAGATACATTCAATGAAACAGAAAAAGTGCTATTTAGCGAAATCGTTTTTTTGCTTAAAACCTTTTTCTTTGTATATATTGGAATCTCCATTCAACTAAGAGATTTAAGGCCATTGCTAATTGGATTAGGAATCACCACGGTACTTTTTTTCCTTCGTATTCCTGTTGTGAGGTTTTCGATGCCCAAGGATCAAACCGATAACCGTGATCTGTATTATATGTCCGCTATATTCCCAAAGGGTTTGGCGGCAGCTGTTCTTGCCACAATCCCATTACAAAGAGGAATTGCAGGAGGTGAGTTTATTATGAATGTGACTTTTTCCATCGTTTTATTTAGCATTACTTTTACCTCCTTTTTAATTCCTATGATTGATAAAGTACCGGCAATCAGAAAGTTCTATGATGTATCTTTTACTTTTTATGGTTGGTTCAACGATCTGGTTCGGAAAACAGATCCTATTGATGAGGTACATTTAATTGGAAATAATGTTGATGACGAACCTGAACGGGAAGTAAATAGTCCATCAACTCCAGAAACAGAAAAAACTGATTTAAAAAAAGATAAATAAACTTTGCACACGTTCAGGAAAATATCTATTTTTGCAGGCTCAAAATTTGAAACGGAATTAATATGTATTTAGACACAGTAAAGAAGTCGGAAATTTTCACAGAGTATGGTCAGTCAGCCACAAATACTGGCTCAGCCGAAGGTCAAATTGCATTATTTACCTTCAGAATCAAGCATCTAACGGAACATCTCAAAACCAATAAGAAAGACATGGTTACCATGAGATCACTCGTTCGTTTGGTAGGTAAAAGAAGAAAATTACTCGATTATCTCAAATTAAAAGACATCGAACGTTACCGCGAAATCATCAAGAAGCTCGGTATTCGTAAATAAAAATCGACCCCTCAGGCGTCACTGAAAGGCAATTAACCACGATTGCCTTTTTTTGCATTTTCTGAGGTAGCTATCATATTCAATACTTTTTTTATGACTCCAAATGGAATTACACAATCATTCGAACTGCCCGATGGACGGTTGGTTACGATTGAAACGGGCAAGCTTGCAAAGCAAGCGGATGGTGCTGTAGTTGTGCGTGTGGGAAAAACCATGCTGCTGGCAACTGTTGTATCTGCCAAAGAAGCCAAAGAAGATGTGGATTTTATGCCACTCTCTGTTGACTACAAAGAAAAATATGCAGCAACCGGAAAATTTCCTGGTGGCTTTTTTAAACGTGAAGGTCGCCCGTCTGATTATGAGGTGCTAATCTCACGTCTAACTGACAGAGCTCTTCGTCCGTTGTTTCCAGATGACTATCACGCTGAAACACAGGTTGTTATCAATTTAATTTCTGGCGAAAGCAATGTGCCACCAGACGCTTTTGTAGCTTTGGCAGCATCTGCAGCTCTTGCAGTTTCTGATATTCCATTCAATGGGCCTATATCAGAGGCTCGTGTAGCTCGTATCAATGGAGAGTTTGTGGTTAACCCGGCCTTTGATGCGCTTGCTGAAGCTGATCTCGACCTGATGGTTGCCGCAACTATCGACAACATAATGATGGTTGAAGGTGAATCTAAAGAGGTATCTGAAGCTGTTATGCTGGAAGCATTGAAAATTGCGCATGACGTGATCAAGATTCAATGTCAGGCACAACTTGATTTGGCTTCCAAAGTGGGAAAAGCCAACCCTAAACGCGAATATTGTCATGAAAAAAATGACGATGAGTTGCGTGAAGCTGTTAGTGCTTTTGCATTCCAGCCTTGTTATGAACTCGCTTTGAAAGGCAATCCTAACAAGCATGAGCGTTCTGCAGGATTTGAAGCAGTCAGAAGTCAGTTTATTGAAACTATCCCTGCTGAGGAACGTGACGCGAAAAAAATGCTGGTTAAAAAATATTTCCACGATGTGGAAAAGAAGGCTGTCAGAGATGCCATCCTTAATGATCGGATTCGTCTCGATGGACGTCAGCTAAATCAGATTCGTCCGATTTGGTGCGAAGTTGATTACCTTCCATGTGCTCATGGTTCAGCTGTTTTCACTCGTGGTGAAACGCAGTCACTTGTTACAGTGACACTTGGTAGTAAGATGGACCTACAAACTATTGATGGAGCTGTTATCGAGGGGACATCAAACTTTTTCCTTCATTATAATTTTCCAAGTTTTTCTACAGGGGAAGCAAAACCAAACCGTGGTGTAGGGCGTCGTGAAATCGGACATGGTAATTTGGCCGAGCGCGCTCTTAAACCAATGATCCCTACCGGAGAAGCTAACCCTTATACTATAAGAATAGTATCTGATATTCTTGAATCCAACGGTTCATCTTCTATGGCGTCAGTATGCGGCGGCACATTGGCTTTGCTTGATGCCGGCGTTAAAATTGCAAAACCTGTTGCAGGTATTGCAATGGGTTTGATCTCAGGCGAAAAAAATGGAAAGTTTGCCGTTCTTTCTGATATCTTAGGTGATGAAGATCATCTCGGAGATATGGACTTTAAGGTAACCGGAACAAAAGACGGTATCACTGCTTGCCAGATGGATATCAAAGTTGACGGACTTACATACGAAGTACTCGAGATGGCTCTAGAACAAGCGCGTCAGGGAAGATTACATATCCTTGGAGAAATGGCTAAAACCATTACCGAACCTCGTGAGGATTACAAGGACTTTGTGCCTCGTATCGAGAAAATGATCATCGACAAGGAATTTATTGGTGCTATCATCGGACCTGGTGGAAAGATCATTCAGGAAATGCAGCGTGAAACCAATACCACTATCGTGATCGAAGAGAAAGGTAATTTTGGAGTAATCGACATCGTTTCAGCTAACAAAGATTCCATCGAACTGGCTAAGGCCCGTATTCGTGCGATCGTTGCTGTTCCTGAGATTGGTGAGATATATCTTGGAACAGTTAAAAGTCTCATGCCTTTCGGAGCATTTGTAGAAATCCTCCCAGGTAAAGACGGACTTTTGCATATTTCAGAAATTGAATGGAGACGTCTTGAAACCGTTGAAGGAGTTTTGAAAGCTGGAGATAAAATCAAAGTGAAACTCATTGGGGTGGATGCCAAGACCAATAAAATGAAGCTTTCCAGAAAAGTTTTACTCCCAAAACCAGAAGGTTATCAGGAAGAGAGACCATCGGAACCCCGATCAGAATACCGCTCAGAACACCGTTCTGACAATCGTTCGGAGCACCGTTCGGATAATCGTCCTCCCCGCAACAGGGACCGTAACTAATCTGATTTTTCAACGTAAAACAAGCCAAATAAAGCATTTCTGGATTCATGAGGCAACTAAAAATTACTAAACAGGTTACCAACAGGGAAACCGCATCTTTGGATAAATATCTTCAGGAAATTGGTAAGGTAGAACTTATTACTGCTGAAGAAGAAGTAGAACTTGCACAACGCATCAAACAAGGTGATCGTGCTGCTTTGGAAAAACTTACCAAAGCCAATTTGCGTTTTGTGGTTTCAGTTTCCAAACAATACCAAAATCAGGGCTTAAGTCTTCCTGATTTAATTAATGAAGGTAACCTCGGCCTAATCAAAGCTGCACAACGTTTTGATGAAACCCGCGGATTTAAGTTTATTTCTTACGCTGTTTGGTGGATTCGTCAGTCAATTCTTCAGGCTTTAGCCGAACAATCACGTATTGTACGACTTCCTCTTAATAAAATTGGTTCGATTAATAAGATCAATAAGGCTTATGCCAAACTCGAACAAGAGTTTGAACGTGAACCTAACGCTGAGGAAATTGCTGATGTTCTTGAAGTTACTGAGAATGAAGTTAAGGAGTCGATGAAAAATGCCGGCAGGCATGTTTCGATGGATGCTCCGCTGATTCAGGACGAAGACAATACAATGTACGACGTTTTGCGTAGTGAAGAAGCCATTACTCCGGAAACAGAACTCTTGTATGAATCACTTCGTAAAGAAATAGACAGGGCTATCTCAACATTGACTCCACGTGAGTCGGATGTGATCAAGCTTTATTTCGGATTGAACGGAAGCCACCCAATGACATTGGAAGAAATTGGTGAAAAGTTTGATCTTACCCGTGAACGTGTTCGTCAAATCAAAGAAAAAGCTATTCGTAGGTTAAAACATACAAGCAGAAGTAAAATCCTAAAAAGCTATTTAGGATAAACCTCAAACATATTTTAATGAAAGAGCTACCCAACCGGTAGCTTTTTCTTTTTGGCACTTGTTTTTTTTTTGTAAAAAAATCTTTTCAACTGCTTTGTAGTTATTTCGCTACTTTTGCAAGCATCACCTAATTAATGTTACATAAGTTAACGAATTGAAATGAAACCACTTATAGCACCATCTCTTTTATCAGCTGATTTTCTGCACCTTGGAGATGCAGTTCGAATGATTGACCAAAGCGAAGCAGATTGGATTCATTGTGATATAATGGATGGGGTTTTCGTTCCAAATATTTCATTCGGACTGCCAGTTCTGCATTCAGTAAGTAAGGTAGCTCAAAAGCCATTAGATGTTCATTTGATGATTGTTCAGCCTGAGCGCTATATAAAAGCCTTCAGAGAAGCAGGAGCATCTTATTTGTCTGTTCACTACGAAGCATGCACACATTTGCATCGGACTTTGCAGGAAATCAGAAATGAGGGTATGAAGGCCGGAATTGTTCTCAATCCTCATAGTCCGGTTTCATTACTTGAAAGTATTTTGGAGTCAGCTGATTTTGTTTTACTTATGTCGGTGAACCCGGGATTTGGAGGGCAGTCATTCATCGATCAGACATACAATAAGATTTCTGACTTAAAGGAAATGATCGTAAAAAAAGACCTGGATGTATTAATAGAAGTAGATGGAGGTGTTGGATTGCATAACGCAAGCAAGCTAATTACAGCAGGCGCTGACGTATTGGTTGCGGGAAATGCAGTTTTTAGCGCAAATGACCCCCTTGATGTTATTAAAAAGTTAAAAAATTCTTAAAAAACTATAATTTTCATAAGTATTTATTCTAACTTTGTCTCATTCTTACCAAACAGATGCACCAAATATTAACCAGAGATTCCGGAACAACTCAGTTCCAAAACAGGCCCCAGTCAATGGATCAGATGCCCAATCTGGTTGGAAAAACTCTTATGATAGTTGAAGACGTACCGTCAAATTATCAGTTGTTAAATGCTTATTTGGGAAAATCAGGTGCCCGCTTGATTCATGTCGATAATGGTCTTGATGCAGTAGATCTAATAAAATCAAAAACTCATGTTGATTTGATAATTATGGATATCAGGCTCCCAAAACTTAATGGTTTACTTGCAGCCAAAGAGATTCGTAAAATGTCACGAACGATTCCTATTATTGCTCAAACAGCATTTGCTATGCAATCCGACCGGGAAATGTGTCTTGGTGCAGGCTGTGACGAATTTTTAGCTAAGCCGTTTCGTAAGCATGAACTCATGCAACTTATTGCATTATTCATTTAGTAACTTTTCCTGTTTATTTAAACAAAATTCTTATTGGCAAATCTAATTGATTTGCAAAGTTTAAGTGTTTTGAGTAAACTTTCCCAATATCCTTCTGATGGACTCAATTGTTTTAGTCGTATTATTCATTTAAACACAAATGAATTGTATTTTTGTAAAAAAATACTTAACCCATGAATGATTTATTATTGAGTCTTCAGCCAGAAAAGGTTTGGAGTTACTTCAGAGAAATTACACTGATTCCACGACCATCAAAGCAAGAAGAAAGAATTAATCAATATTTGATTGATTTCGCTATAATGCATCAACTTCAGCATGCACAGGATGAAGTTGGAAATGTGTTTATTTACAAAAAAGCAATGCCGGGTTACGAGCATCTGAAGACAACAGTTTTGCAGAGTCATGTTGACATGGTATGCGAAAAGAACAGCGACAAAATACACGATTTTTCAACAGATCCTATCGAAGTTCGATTGGTTGATGGATGGGTGAAAGCTAACGGAACAACGCTTGGTGCAGATGATGGTATTGGGGTTGCTGCTCAATTAGCGATCCTGGCTTCCGATAATATCCCGCATGGGCCAATCGAGTGTCTTTTTACAGTGGATGAAGAGACAGGGCTCACAGGCGCTTTTGGATTAAGTAATGAAGCTTTAAAAGGTAAAATATTACTAAACCTTGATTCTGAAGATGAAGGAGAACTTTTTATTGGATGCGCGGGAGGTAAAGACACTGTTATTGAACTTCCGTATTCCACAGAAGCTTGTCCCGAAGGAGTGAAGGCCTACATGCTTGGCATAAGTGGCTTAAAAGGTGGGCATTCGGGTGACGATATTCATAAAGGACTGGGTAATGCCAACAAACTTCTTAATAGAATCTTATTCGCATCAGAAAAACAATTTCAAATTCGCATAGCTCACATAGAAGGAGGGAATTTGCGAAATGCACTTGCCAGAGAAGCATCAGCAACTGTTGTTGTTTCACAAGCCAATGCTGAAAAATTTGAAGCACTTGTTACTGAACTAAAAGCCGGTATTTGTAATGAATTTGCTGTTACTGAGCCACTTCTTGCTATTTCTTTGACATCAATTGATAGTATTCCTGATAAAGTTGTAGTGTTTGCTGACCAGCAAAAGTTATTGCGTAGTTTGTATGCTTGTCCTCATGGTGTTATAGCCTATTCACAAACTATTCCAGGTTTCGTTGAAACCTCAACAAATCTGGCTTCAATACGCATGGAAGCTGAATATTTTCTAATTACTACCAGTCAGCGCAGTTCACTTGAGTCAGCAAAAGAAGATATTGCCAATATGGTAAAAGCAACCTTTGAACTTGCAGGTGCTAAAGTGACCCAAAGCAATGGTTATCCCGGATGGGCTCCCAATCCGGAGTCGGAGATTCGGGAAATTACGGTCACTTCCTATTTAAATCTTTTTAATGAACAGCCCCAAGTTAAGGCGATTCATGCAGGGCTGGAATGCGGCCTTATTGGTGATAAATATCCCGGAATGGATATGATCTCTTATGGTCCAACGATCAAAGGTGCACACTCACCCGATGAACGAATTGAAATTAGTTCCGTTCAAAAATTTTGGGATCTCACATTAGATATCTTGAAAAATATTCCTTCTGAAAAAGCTTAACGGGAACTAAAAAGTTTCTTTTCTAGATTGCCTCGGTGGTTTTTTGTTTTGAGTTAGATGATTATTCTCATCTTAATATAAAGAAACAGCGAGGTATTTTTTTTATTTTATAGGTTAATTTGGTTTGGATTCATAAGCCGTTCATAACATCTGAAAAGTAAAGAATAAAAAAAGTGCTAAAAAACTTGATTTTCAGCAATGTATCGTCGTATATTTAGGGTGTTGAAATCATAACCTAAATAAATAGAAATCATGGAAAAGGAAGTATCAATCAGCGTCAAATGTCCGATTTGTGGCAAATCATTGATGGAAGAGGGTGTAATGATCCATGGCAGACCAAGTGTTAAAGTAAATATCGAGACTGAGCACGATAGAGGAGTGCTTTGGTTAAGTTGTGTGTATGGCGATTGTACCAGGGAATTGGATATTGACATCGAAGACGGCGAGATCGTTGACATGTTTTGTCCACATTGCAACAAGGAGCTTTCAGTCGAAGAAAACTGTTCAGATTGTGGGGCACCTATGGTGTCATTTGTAATTAAAGCCGGAGGTGTAGTACGCATCTGTTCAAGAAAAGGTTGTGAAAATCATCATATTGTTTTCAAAGAGATCGCAACAGAGCTTTCAAAATTCTACTTCGAGTATGGGTTTTGAGGGCCCGACTAGCAAATTCGGGGTAATTGCTCACCAGCAAGCATATCAATAACCCGTGTGCTTCCAAAAGCAGTTTTCAGCCACGCCTGACCTGGATGTTGTGAAACTATTTCGCCAATAATAGCTGCTGCCACACCTTTTGGATGGTTTCGAAGTTGGTTAACAACTTTTTCGGCATCTTTTGACGAAACGATTAAAACTACTTTTCCTTCGTTGGCAACATAAAGAGGATCGAAACCAAGCAATTCACACATTCCCCGTACATTTTCGCTCACAGGGATTGTTTCTTCGTATAAAAGTGCACCAAACGGTTGATTTTCACACACTTCGGTAATCACTGTCCCTAATCCGCCACGTGTCGCATCGCGCATAAAATGCACCTCATCTGTAATCTCAGTAATTGAATGAATTAATTCGTGGAGGCAAGCACAATCAGAAAGGATTGGAGCGCTCAAGTTCAGCTCGTTTCTGGCAGCCATCACAGCCATCCCATGATCACCAATGCTTCCATTTATGATAATTTTGTCGCCTACCTGAATTTCTCTCTCATTGATATTTTTTGCATCACCCCCTATGATTGCTCCAACGCCCGATGTTGTGATAAATAACCGGTCGCATTTTCCTTTTTCAACTACTTTGGTATCACCTGTAACAATTTGAACTCCTGCATTTTGGGCTTCAATTGCCATGCTGTTTACAACTTTTTCAAGTTCTTCATAAGGAAAACCTTCTTCGATGATAAAAGAAGCACTTAAAAACAATGGTTTTGCACCGGAGACAGCTAAATCATTCACTGTTCCGGCAACAGCCAGCTTTCCAATATCACCTCCCGGAAAAAAAAGGGGATTTACAACAAACGCATCAGTAGTGAAGGCAAGCTTGTCTGAAGGAAATGGTAACACCGCTGCATCTGTTTGTTTATCAAGTACATTATTATGAAAGGCTTTTATAAATAGGTTTTGTATGAGTTCATGTGAAAGTCGACCGCCACTTCCATGTCCGAGTAATATAACAGGTGATTTCTTCATTTATCAATGTTTTTTATAGCGAAAGAAAGCAGCACAAGTGCCTTCGTTGGAAACCATACAGGCCCCGACAGGATCAGATGGTGTGCAAACTTTGCCAAATAGCTTACAATCCGAAGGTGTTGAAACGCCCTTTAGAATACTTCCACAAATACAACCTTTGTCTTCACGGGTAGGTTCAACATCTACCGATATCATTTTTTCGGCATCAAACTCTTCATATTTCGACCGGATTCCCATTCCGCTAAGCGTTAAAACACCCAAACCACGCCACCAATCATCTCTTAGCTCAAATACTTCGTCGAGTAACTCAAGTGCTTTCGGATTTCCTTCAGGTTTTACAACTCTGCTATATTGAATCTCGACTGAAGGATCATTTCTTTCATGTTGAAGAACAAGCATATAAATCGATTGGAGAATATCTAAAGGCTCAAAACCACTTATGACAACTCCTAATTTATATTTTTCAGGGATAAACTCAAACATCGATGAGCCAGTAACAGTACTAACATGACCTGGCCCAATATATCCATCAATTTTTACGCCCTGATCGATCAGAGCAGCCATTGGCGGAGGCATTATTTTGTGAGCGCTCAACACATAAAAATTAAAAAGCCCGGCCATTTGGGCTTTAATAATACCTGCAGCGCTGCCTGGGGCAGTTGTTTCGAAACCAATACCAAGAAAAACAACTTTCTTTTTACGATTTTTTTTTGCCAGTGTCAATGCGTCAAGGATTGAAAAGACGATACGAATATCAGCGCCTGAAGCCTTTTCTCTGTCTAAAGTTGAAGTTGAACCAGGAACGCGTATGAGATCTCCATAAGTGGCAATGATTACTTCCGGCAAACGGCTGTATGCAATAGCTTTATCAATGTATGCCCTGTCGGTAACACAAACCGGACAACCCGGCCCTGATATCAGTTGAATATGATCGGGGAGGAGTGTTGGAATGCCGAAGCGCTGTATGGCCATTGTGTGTCCTCCACACACCTCCATAATACGCATAGGTTTATGTGATTCGAATCGAATTCGGTTCGACAACGAGATTATTTTCTCCTTATCGCGGTATTCATCAATATATTGCATAAGGTTTAGCTAAACAATTCGTGTGCCTGTTTCCCGTTCTTCCACGTCCAGCATTTCATTGAACGACTCATACTCCTCAAAAAGAGCAAGAGTTGCTTCTGCTTCTTCGGGACTGATTTTCTGTAATGCAAAACCAGTGTGAAGCAATACGAAGTCGCCAATCTGAATATCATTCAAATCCAACATTTGCAAACTTGCATTAGAAGTTACGCCTCCAACAGAACAAACAGCCATGTCACCTTCTATGGATTCAATTTTGGCAGGGATACTTAAGCACATAAAAACGAATTTAAAGCCAAAAGTAAGAAAAAATGGGTAGATAGGGTTTTCTTCTTGCGTAGTGCGAGTATGTTTTATACTTTGTCCTCAAAAAAGGATTAAGCATTCTGTAATGTATGGATGAGCACTTATATGCTATTTACCTCAAAACAAGTTCAATTATAACATCTTTACCAACCGCCTGGTTGAGGTTTTTGATGATTTGGGTTTTTGCATAACTTAGCTCATGGCGAATAGCAGGGGAATCAATATAAACAAATAGTGTTTTTTTCTGGACAAACAAATCTGTTGTATGTTTTGCAATCATTGTTCCAACCACTTGCTCCCATGCCTGAATAATGCGTATGCCATCAATTCGGTCCTGAAGGTTGTATGTTTTCAGAAATTCTTCAATAGCGCTGCCCAAAGGCTGTTGATTGGGGTCGGTCATGATTGACTTGTATTTGTTTGTTGAGCATTGCCCGAGATAACCTCAAAAATCTTGTGATCGATGGCACTCTCTTCAAAAAGTCGACGTATGCGCTGCTCTTGCGTATCGGTAATAAATACCTGACCAAAGCTATCATCACCCACCAACTGAATGATCTGGCTTACCCGTTGATCATCGAGTTTGTCAAAAATATCATCAAACAAAAGTATTGGCTTGAAACCCAGTATATTCCGGGTGAAATCGAATTGTGCTAATTTGATGGCAATTACAAATGATTTTTGCTGGCCCTGGGAACCAAATTTCTTAAGCGGAAAGCCATTAATCAGGAATGTTAGTTCATCTTTATGGGTTCCGGTGCTGGTATACCGGAGCTGCCTATCGCGATCATATGTTGCTTTCAAACTTTCGGCAAGTGAAGTTGAGGAAAGACTGCTTTCATAAATAATTTCAACCTTTTCTTCTGAGCCTGCCACTATGGTGTAATAGTGCTGAAAAATAGGAGTGAAGGTGGTTAAGAAATCAATACGTTTCTCGTATAAAATTTGTCCATGTTTTGCTAACTGACTGTCCCATAACTCAACAAGTCCGGGATCGTGACGATTCGATTCGGCAAACTGCCGAAGTAAAGTGTTGCGCTGCAAAAGAATCTTATTGTATTGCAACAAGGTGTCAAGATATATAGGATCGAACTGGGATAACACCCCATCAATAAATTTCCGACGTATTTCACTGCCTTCATTGATCAGATCGCGGTCGTAAGGTGAGATCATCACAAGTGGGATCTTACCAATATGATCGGCTAAACGCTCGTATTCTTTCTTGTTGTAACGAAAAGATTTCTTGTGTTGTTTCTTTTGAATACAGCTCACCTGATCATGATCGCCATTACGACGGTACTGTCCGTGAATGGCAAAAATATCACAATGATGGCGTATGTTCTGCTGATCCAGAGGGTTAAAATAGCTTTTGCAGAATGATAAATAATAAATGGCATCAAGGATATTTGTTTTACCAGCTCCGTTGTTGCCAATAAAACAATTGATCTTTTCAGAAAAATTCAATGAAGCAGAGGAGTAGTTTTTAAAATCTGTCAGTTTTAATTGCTCAAGAAACATAACCCTTTCGTTTATGCTACAAAGATAAACGATTCATGTCAGGATTGAATCAACGCTTAAAACTATCGAGATTGGTTGCAATCGAAATGTAATTTGGTGATCCAACCACATGAAATGTTGAACGGGCGTAATTGATTTGGAATTTGGAAATTTTGATTCCAACACCCCAGGCGAAACCTATCATAGCTAACTTATCAGGTACCTGCATTTCCTGACGTCTTTTGTAATTGTAACTACCTCTGAGAGTCAGACCTTTACCAATATAAAATTCACCGCCTAAAATAATGTGACGCATAAACTGATCTGCAAATTTTTCAGCACCATTCAACTCAGAGCTAACACCTGTGATAGGATCAATTCTTCCTTTCAGGTCGATAGGATCTTTGTAAGTTAGATCCCATTTTTGGATATGATCATAAAGTAAAATAAGTCTGAAAGGCACATGATCCAATCGTTTAGACACTCCAAGCTGCATCGAAAACGGCATTGCCGAAGCGTCGCCAGGAAGATAGGATTTGAGTTCAGAGCCAATGTTACGTGCTGTTAACGAAAAGAGCCAACCACTTTTACTAAGGTATGTGCCAGCAACATCAACAGCGATTCCAAATGAGTTGTAACTCTCAAATTGAGAAGCAATGAATTTGGCATTGGCACCAATAGAAAAATTTGAATCAAGTTGCCTTCCCCAGCCAAGTGATAGCGAGTAATCAGAAGCGCCAAATGTATTGTCTCTGTTACCTGTTTCATCCGCATACTCAAATTTACCGTAATTGAAATAATGCAGACTTGCCACAAAATTCCCAACATTTTCGATCTTTTTACCAAACTGAACACTGCTGAAACCCAGATCAGCATAATAATCGACATATGAAAGGCTTAGCTGATTATTCATTGCCGGATTGATAAGGGCAGGGTTGAAAGCTGTAAGCTGAATATCGTTGTCGTCGATTGGTAGCGCGCTGCCTCCGAGAGCTGCTACTCTGGGCGAAACGGTAGTGTTAAGGAAGTCGTAAGTGCCTCTTCCACCGATCTGTGCATGAAGCACTGTGCTGGAAAAAAACATTGTGAAAAGAAAAAATGCACTTAAAAATGGTAAAAATCTATTCTTTTGCATGCCTTGTTTTTGATATCTGCGTGAGAACGTAGAATGCTCTCTTTTTATTGTTGTTGAATTACCTGCATTGAATGATAAATTCAAAGCTGCCGCTGGAAATGAGTTAGGTGTTTGTAAGTAAGCTATTAGCAAATTTAGTTTTTGATGAATTTTTTGTAAGTCTGACCTCCGTCGGAATTAATCATTGTTATAATATAAGTTCCTGATCGGAATGTGCTAACGTCGATTGCGTTGGAAAAATTCGATCGTTTAATCCGTTTTAGCTCACTGCCATTTTGATCTGAAATTAAAAGTTCAGCAAATTGGTCAGCATTGTCAGCGACTTTTATGTAAAGGAAATCACCTGCAGGGTTGGGGAATATTTCCCATTTTTCAGCTCTTTCCTTTTGATTATCAGGCAAAGTGGTAATCATTTTCCAGTTATCGTAAAGAACTTGTAATGAATCAATTGGTTCAACTCCATAGGGAGCTTGGGGCACATTCAAATCGAGAAAAAGGGTATCAGGATGGTTTGTAATTTTAGCCATACGTATAAATGCAGAGAGAGAGGAAACACCTTCGCTAAGGCAGCGTGAGTCAGCGCCTGGAACATTAGCACCTTGCAAAGCAGCCATCAATTTGTCAGATAGGGTGCCTTCTGTCCGAAGAAAACGTACTTCCATCGAATCAATTATGCCTTCGTTTAGCAGAATATTTCCCTGAATTGCATAATTCCGGCCAGTAATGTGGCCTTTCCAGTCCATGCTTGTAGCTCCGGTATAAGCTGCTGAGCGGGGACTTCCGAAAGGATCCATATCAACAATACCATATTGCCGTCTCCCGGGTAGATTTTGTGCGTCATTTGCCACAAGCCAATCAATAATCTGTTGAGGTGAATCACCGGCTACCATCCGGTTATGGGCATTTACCTGGTTTGTGGCCAGCCAGTAAGATTGGGTATGAATTGCCCCCCTTCCTGGTATAATATCACTGATTATTTTTGCTCCGCCTGCAATAGCACTATTATCAATGCAGCTTGCACCTGCGCTCCCAACCTCACCTGTAACGGTATCAACGGCAACGATTGAAAAGGTGTCCTGAGCATTTAATTGAGTGAAGGATAACCAACCTATAAGAAGTAATAATCTGTATTTCATTTATTTAAATAGTATTAAAAAAGACATTTTTGAGTTTACACTGATTTCAGTTGCCGAAATTAGCAATAAAAGCTTAGCTTTACACAATGATTTGATAATGAAAATGGATATTGAAGTCCACAGCGATGCAAAAAAATATCATCTGCTTTTGGTGAAACAATAAATGCATCAGCGGGTTTTTGGTGAAATAAAACAGGTTTAATCTTTATCTTTACTAGCACTATGTCACTTTTGAGAGTTTTAATATGCATTTTGTTTCCGCCACTTGCTGTGGTTGACAAAGGATGCGGATCAGTATTGATCGTATTTCTGCTCACATTAGCAGGATGGATTCCAGGGGTCTTGGCAGCGCTGATAATCAACAAAAAATGAAAAAAATAAATATAATTTTATCTGGCAAGATAAGCAGGTTAGTATTGGTACTATTCCTGTTTGTTATTGGTAAAGAAACATTTACGCAGCAGAAAATAAATCTGGATGCTTCGATGTTTTATAATTTCAGTACAAAAGGCGATGCCTCACTTTGGGTTGATGAGCAACAACTTGCAAATGATCCTGCTTCGGGAAATGCAGGACAGCCTGTCACAGTTTTTTCACCCGGATGGATCAATGCCGATATTTATTATCCTGCGATGATTGTTCTGGATCTTGGCAAAGCGTATTCAATCAGCTCTTTATGGTTATTCGATGTAAATGACAGCGATAGCTTACATATTTTTACAGGCACTCCCGCAAGCTGGGTTAAGAAAGCAGGTATTTTGTTGAATACCTATAATAGTTGGCGCGAGCTACCAATAAACACTACGTCACGTTTTTTAATGTTTCGGATTCCGGGACCTTCAACACGCGTTGCTGAAATTGTTGTTTATGGAACTCCGGTTGGACAATCATCTGAACCACCATTACCTGTTCAGCATATTTCGCCTTTGATGCAACATTTTATGGGAGTAAATGGGTTTATAAATGATCCAATCGATAAATTGAGTTGTGTAGGAAATGTGAGAGAATATCATAATTGGGGTTGGGATGAAGGCAATACTACTACTGATTATCGAGGCTATCCTAATAACCAATATGCCTGGAATCCAAGTTGGGTAAGCGGACCTGGCTGGGGTTTTTATTTCGATGATTTTTACACAGATTTAAAATCGAACAAACTCATTGTGAGTCCCGACCTTCAGGGTGCAGCACCTTATATAACAGGATTTGATGACTCATTAACGCAGCATAAACCATTGAGCTTAGGTGAAAACCCATTGCTTCCTTTTTCCTACATCGAACATGCTGATTATATGTTTCAGTTTGCTGCACGTTATGGCAAAACGCCTGTAAATGCTTCATTGTTAAAACTTAAAGCCGATCAGCAACCCAAAAGTGGTACATCTCTTATCAACTATATAGAAAACTGGAATGAACCTGATAAATGGTGGTTTACAAGAGGAGGTTATTTCACACCCGATGAGTTTGCTACAATGTGTAGCGCTGATTACGATGGACACAACGGAGCGCTTGGGGCAACAAAAGGAATGAAAGTTGCTGATCCTCAGGTAAAAATGGTAATGGGTGGTTTGGCTAGCCTTAATTTGGAGTATGTTCGGTGTATGAAGTTATGGAGCGATTTTAACCGGCAGAATGGTTTTCCATCTGATGTTTTGAATTTTCATCATTATTCAGAAAACGGAACCCATGGTATCAGCCCCGAAGCAGATAACCTTAAACTTAAGCTGAAAACCATAGTCGAATACCGAAACACATTTCTCCCGGGAAAAGAAATTTGGTTATCAGAATTTGGATATGACACACAGCCTGAAAGCGTTCAGGCAGCAGTAGTTATTGATACTAACGATATTTATGAAGTTCAGGGTCAGTGGATTATGAGATCATTTCTGGAAGCAGCTGCAGCTGGTATTGATAAGGCTTTTGTTTTTATGCTCCGTGATGCAAATGCTCTTGATCCGAACAAATACAATAGTTCGGGACTCACAAATGAAATTTGGAATGGACATCAACCAAAAAAATCGTGGTTTTATGTGAATACCATGAGCAAACAGCTTGAGAATACACGTTTTAGTAGTGAGATTGCAACAGGAAATACAGAAGTAAATGCGTATAAATTCACTTCTGTAACTTCAGACACAATAGTTTATGCGGTATGGTGTTCGACTTCCAATAACACGGTCGTCCAAAATGTTGAATTAAATGTTGGTGTCTCGGGATCAGTGAAAATGATACTTCCTGCTAATGGTCAACCGTTGGGTATTGAATCACTTTTGCCAATTCAATCAGGAAAAGTACGTTTTCGGGTTACTGAGCGACCTGTTTTTATCCGTACAACAGGTAATAAAAAGGTAAGAGTGACTGGAATGCTTCGTTTTTTTAATCAGAATGCTACTCCGCTACCACAGGAGGCTCACGATTTGAAAGTGCAGTTATTTGATAGTCAAAATGTGGCAGTAACCGAAGTGATTAGCCTGGAGCAGACTGAAAACTCTTTTGTTTTTTCTGTTGATTCCCTGGCGGTGGAGCAGATTTTCAAGCTACGTTTGTGGGAAAGTAGCCAAAGCGGATTGCTTTCCGATACATGGTTGTGGAACAGCTGGACAGGGGTTTCAGCTTTGGATGCGCTCATTATCAGTTATTTGGTAGTTGAAAGCCCTGTTTTGGAGCAACTGCCATGGATTGGTGAACCAACAAATCCTGACTTTTTTATTTCGCAATTAGCTGATGTTAACAATAATGGTAGTCTGACAGCTTTGGATGCGTTGATGGTTGCATACAGATCCATTGGCTTTCCGGGCATGTCGCCTTTTCCCGGAGGAAGACATAATTATATTATTGGAGGTAATTTTGATAATAGTCTCACTGAAAGCGTTTTTCCTGATTCGCCGGAGTTGATTTTTACACCATTTGGTAATTTTTCTTCTGAAGCACCTGCAACAACTATTTATTACGAAACAACTTTTCCTGCTCTATCTGAAGGAGCTCATTTTTTTAATATTTATTTCGGAGTTGCCGGCGACATGAATTTATCAGCCGGGCTTTAAGATTCCAAAAGGAAGTTAAGTCTCTGAGATAAGAAAACACCTAAATAGCAGTTGTTTCCCGACAGAAGCGAAAAATATTCTAATTTAGTCGGTTCAAAACGAAAGAAATCAGTATATGAAAAAAATCCTTTACCCCATTGCATTGATGCTGATGCTAAGCGCTGTGTCATGTAAAAATGAGAAAGTTGAAATCAAAGATGAACCAGTAGTTATCGGACCTAAAGAGCTGAAGATGAGTAGCGATCGTCTTACAGCTGAATTGTTGTGGTCGATGGGACGACTTGGCGAAGTAGCTGTTTCGCCAGATCAACAAACCCTGTTATTTTCGATCACCTATTACGATTTGGAAGAGAATAAGGGCAATTCGGAGCTGTATACCATGCAACATGACGGTTCTGATTTTAAACGGATCACTTTTACTGCTGGAGGTGAATACAACCCACGCTGGCGTCCTGATGGGAAAAAAATTGCTTACATGAGCGCCGAAAGTGGCAGTATGCAGCTGTGGGAGATGAATCCTGACGGGACTGAGAAAGTTCAGATCAGTACTGTTGATCAAGGAATAGGTGGTTTTGCTTATTCTCCTGATCAGAAGAAAATACTGTATCTTTCAGAAGTGGAGAAAAAATCACTTGTGAAAGAACTACATCCTGATCTTCCAAAAACGACCGGACGTTTGAATAACGACCTTATGTATCGTCATTGGGATCATTGGGTTGATGCTTTTTCACATATTTTTGTTGCTGAGTACGATGGAAAACAACTGAGCAATTCGAAAGATATCATGGAAGGCGAAGAGTGGGAATCGCCGGTTGGGCCTTTTGGCGGCATGGAACAAATTACATGGAGTCCCGACAGTAAAAGTATTGTTTATACCAGCAGAAAGAAAAAGGGGAAAGATTACAGCCTCTCCACCAATTCAGATCTGTATCAGTACAACCTCGAATCTAAAACTACCCTCAATCTTACAAACGGAATGATGGGCTATGATATGAACCCTGTTTTTTCACCCGATGGCAGGTTCATCGTTTGGGAAAGCATGGAGCGTGATGGTTATGAGGCAGATAAAATCAGGCTTTATTTGATTGATGTACAAACAGGTGAAAAACAATATCTTACAGAAAGTTTTGATCAGAACGTGCAAAGCCTGGCCTGGTCAAACGACGGTTCAAAGATCTATTTCGTAAGCAATTGGCATGCACTTGACCAGGTGTATTCCTATGGGTTGGAAACAAAAGAAATTAAGAAAATCACAGAAGGAGTTCACAGTTATAACAGTGTGATGGTTGCAGGGAATAGCCTTGTGGGTACTCGCATGTCGATGTCATCGCCTGTTGAATTGGTCGCTATTGATGAAAGCACCGGAGTTCAGAATCAAATTACTTCAATCAACAGTGAAATGCTGAATAAACTTGCACTCGGAAAAGTTGAAGAACGTTGGGTTCCAACAACCGATGGCAAGCAGATGCTGGTTTGGGTGATTTATCCTCCACATTTCGATCCTGCTAAAAAATATCCTGCGTTACTTTACTGTCAGGGAGGACCGCAAAGTACAGTAAGTCAGTTTTGGTCATTCCGCTGGAACTTCCAGATGATGGCAGCCAACGATTATATCATCGTTGCTCCCAACAGGCGGGGACTTCCAGGTTTTGGTCAGGAGTGGCTCGAGCAAATCAGTGGTGATTATGGCGGACAAAATATGAAAGACTATTTCAGTGCTATCGATGCCGTTTCGAAAGAACCCTATGTGGATGCCGAAAAGTTAGGAGCAGTAGGAGCATCATATGGCGGATTTTCAGTGTATTGGATGGCTGGAAATCATAACAAAAGGTTCAAAGCTTTCATCGCTCACAACGGTATGTTCAACCTCGAGCAACAATACCTCGAAACTGAAGAGATGTGGTTTGCCAATTGGGATTTAGGTGGCCCTTTCTGGGATAAAAACAATAAAGTTGCTCAATGGTCCTATGCAAATTCACCCCATAAGTTTGTTCAAAACTGGGACACCCCATTGCTCGTTATCCACAGTGAGCTCGATTACCGTATTGTTGCTTCACAAGGTATGGCTGCTTATAATGCCGCTATATTAAAAGGAGTCCCAGCTGAATACCTTTATTTCCCAAACGAAAACCATTGGGTACTCAAACCACAGAATGGCGTACTCTGGCAGCGTACCTTTTTCCATTGGCTTGACCGCTGGCTGAAATAAACAGCAACTAATAAAGAATTGAACAGCTGATTACTGTAAAAAAAGTCCGGAAACAAAGCCGGACTTTTTTTATTTTTGATCGTTGAAACTTTTATGGTGTTAATAGTCACACTAACAAAGATTTATATTTATGGAAGATGTAAATTGTTTTATGGAGAAAGCTGTAATTCCCACAGAAACTGCTCTTGAGGTATTTTTGGGCGATAAGTTGAAATTATGGAAAAGCATTCAGCAGTTTGTTTTGGAGGCTTATCCGGATGGTCGTGCTGAATGGAATTTCCCGGGTAAAAAATTTGGATGGAGTTTTCGTATAAAGGACAAGAAACGAGCTATCATTTACATGCTTCCCAGGATAGGCTTTTTAAAAGTTGCATTTGTTTTCGGGCAAAAAGCAACTGAAAGTGTGATGGAAAGTGATGTGTCTGAACACATCAAGATTGAGCTCAGAAACGCAGTTCCATTTGTTGAAGGACGTGGTATTAGTCTGGACGTTTTGGATGATTTAGCTCTTGTTGATATTAAGAAACTCATCCATATTAAATTAAAGCATTGATATACAGTAGTATAAAAGGAGAAATACTTTTTTTGATTATTTGAAATTTTCATCATAATAAAAGATGAACTTTTACGATCGGAATTCGCGTTTCTTTCAATTCAAACACTATGTTTACCATTTTTATGAATCAGGATTTAAAACGCGATTGAGCTGCGCCAAATTTTAATAACTTTTTCTACTAAAGCAACCAAAAACGACAAAATCACATCTCACGAAAAATTTTACCTCTATATGAAAAAGACATTTTATCTTGGTTTTGCGATCTTGTTTTTTAGTGTTTTATACTCATGTAAGAAATCAGATAATCAATTACCAGTTCCCAAAGGTTTGGAAGGAATTTGGTCGAACCGTGTAGTTGAGAATTCCTTTGTTAAATTTGATCGTACAACTACTTTACCAAAAGATGATTACGCCATTGCTTTTCAGGAAAATCAGGTTTTAGTTGAAAGGAAAAATGTAGGATGGTGCGGTACTCCACCAATTACTTATGGCAATTTTCAAGGTTCCTGGTCAATAAATGACTCTATCATTAAAATCACAGTTGATAATTGGAGTGGATTGGCTGATTATGAATGGAAAATTATTTCTATCACTGAAAATCACCTATATATCGTCCCTTTATCAGAAAATTATCGTACCAATGTCGATTAATAGCCTCACGGAATCTTGCTTAACAGGCTTTTAATAAGTATATTACATTCACGACCAAATAAAAACCCGATCATCATTTCTGATAATCGGGTTTTAGTTTTAATGGTTTTCCAGAATATTATAAGATTTATTTCAGCTATGTTATTTTCAATCTTATTTTCTTTCTGAATTTTTCCGCTGATTTGTCTCAGTCTTTGTCTCAGTTTTTTTAGGCGTTTCACTACGTGGAGCCTGTTTTGTTTCTGTAGCTGCTGGTCTGCTATTCTGGTTCTTACTGCTACTTACTGATCTGTCTGGCGTTTCGCTTTTACGTTCAGAATTCGAGTTATTTGCAGGTCTTGCTGGTGTTGCACGTTGCTCCTGGCTGCGAACCGGATTCGTTTGTTGTGATGGAGCTTGAGTCGGACGTTCTGATCTCTTTTCACGATCCATCGAAGGTTTTGCAACATCACGTGCTGGTGCAGGCCTGGTTAATTCGCGATCGTTACCCGATCTGTCTTCACGTTTTGGCTTAGCTTCTTCTCTGTTGACTGGCCTTTCACGTGTTTCTGTTTTTGGTCTCACAACATCATTGCGGTTATCGCGGGTATCTCTGGCATCCCTTACTTCATCCTGCCTTCTGTTATCTCTGTCAGTCCGCTCAGAAGCTGGCCGGGCTGAAGTACCAGGACGTTTGTCATCCTGACGATCAGGTGTAGCTCTTGGGGAAACCCTGCGTGGAAGTGTATTTCCTTGACTAGCTCTGTGTGAATACAATACTTCACCATCTCTTCTTCTTTCAGGCCTGCTGTAGGTGTCGCGGTATCTTCCATTGTTTACATTAACAATAACAGTATGTGATGTTTGCCGGTGGTTTTTGTAATAGCTTTGGTGATAGCTATTGCAACGGTAGTGATTCCATGGACGATAGTAGGCGTAGTAGTGATTGTAAGAGTTATAATGGTAACCATAATAATAATGATAGTAATATGGTGTCCAAGGATTCCAGTAAGGTGGATAATGTCCCCATGACCATGATGATCTCCATCCTCTGTAAGTCGGAGCACTTATGTATACAATCATTGGCCAGCTTGCAACTTCGTAATACGTTGTGTGAACGATTGTTACGTTATCATTGGCGCTGCTGCCTGATTGGATGTTCCCTGAATATCCAGGATTAGGTGTTTCTGAATAGTTTGGTTCAATGATATAATTTTTACCATATAGGGCTTCATCCCCAATAAGTTGAATCTGAACTGAACCATCTTTTAATTTTTCAACAATAAAAACAGCAACATCCTGAAATTCATCTTTACTCAGCGCTACCATAAGTGCAATGTTGTGAATATTGCCGTCAGGATAATCTTCAACCATGATATAGTCAACGCGATTGTCGCTGTTCAGGTCGAGGTTGTTGATGATGGTTTCAGGGTCATTTAAACTTCTTTCAAAACCTTCGAGTGTCTCGGAGTTTTGAAACAGGTCCATAACCGCATACAGGTTAAGATTATCTCCAGGTAATCCTATATATTCTTTTGGATTATCATTAGCCATTAAAGGTGTAAAGCCAATTAGCAGAGTGGAGATGAGCGATAATAAAATGAGCTTTTTCATAACGGTAAATTTTTTAGGTCCGTGATATGCGTCTGCAATTCCAAAAGGCGTGCCACTTTTTGTAAACTTCATTTCACCCCTCTTTTAAGATAGAAATTTCGACGAAAATTTTAAACAAATAGTCATAAAATGAATGCATTTTTACCTTCACTCTCGTATTTTATCTTATATAACTACTTATAAAAGAAATAATTAAAAAAAATTTCCATTTGAATCAAAAAAAATGGGTACGGATGGTATATTTTTTACATCCATACCCATTTAGTCGGGTTTTACAAATCGAAATCGTTATCCGTTGAAGCTTTTTCTTAACGCATAAGTAGCATGTAAACGTTCATAGAGTTGTTTTGCTTCCGGGTAATTAAGAGTCTGTTGCCCATCGGATAATGCTTTTTCGGGACATTGATGCACTTCAACAATAACACCATCAGCGCCAGCCATTGTAGCCGCAAGAGCCATTGGTTCGATATAATTTCTCAAACCAACCCCATGCGAAGGATCAACAATGACAGGCAAATGAGATTTTTCTTTTAGAATGGGTACTGCGTTTAGATCGAGGGTGTTACGGTAAGCAGTTTCGTAGGTGCGTATGCCGCGTTCACAAAGAATAATTTTTTCGTTACCGTTAGAGAAAACGTACTCTGCAGCCTGAAGCAATTCTTCAATCGTGCCTGAAAAACCTCTTTTCAGCATCACTGCTTTATTTGTCTTGCCAAGTTCATCCAGTAGATTGAAATTTTGCGCATTACGGGTGCCAACTTGAAAAATATCTACATAATCATGCATCTCAGCAACTTGTGATACCTGCATCACTTCAGTAACCACCTTTATCCCGGCAGCTCTGCATTTTTCCGAGAATATTTTTAACCCTTCCAACCCAACACCACGAAATGCGTAAGGGGAGGTACGGGGTTTGAAAACACCTCCGCGCATCATTCGGATGTTGTGCGTTTTTAGGTGCTCAATTGTTTGATCAATCTGTTCCGGACTTTCTATCGAACATGGTCCTGCCATAATGGAGAATTGTTGCCTGTTCACATGAATTCCGTCCCCCAGATCAACATCTGTGTCGTGAACCCTCCATTTTTTAGATACAAGTTTGTAGGAATCAGTGACCCTGTGAATGTCGTCAATACCTTTCAAATGTCCGATTTTCCGGATGTCAAACTCTTTTTTCCCAACTGCAATTAGATAATGTCCGTATTGGGTTTTAACTTCATTAACCTGATAGTTGACTTTCTCAATTGCTTGTATGACAGATAGTTTTTGTTCTGTAGTAATATTTTTTTTGAGTTGAATGATCATTTTACTGTTCGTTTAATAATTGATTCATAAACTGTGTAATACCATAATCTTTTGCAGAAGGTTGAAGATTTTTGATAAATGCACTTCCAATAATTGCTCCGGAAGCATTGTCAAAAACGGTTTCTAATGTTTTTTGGTTAGAGATGCCAAAGCCTATCATTAAAGGATTTGAAAGATTTAATGATTGAAGCCGTTCGAAATACCGGATATGTGATAAACTGAACCCTTCGGATGAACCAGTTGTAGATGAGGAGGATACAGCATAAATAAATCCTTTACTCAGTTTATCGATATGATGAATCCTATCGTCGGGTGTTTGTGGAGTGATGAGAAAGATTGGAAAAATATTATAAAACTCATAAAGGGTCTTGTAATCCCGTTCAAATATCTCTAAAGGTAAATCAGGAAGAATAAGTCCGTCAATCCCCGTTAAAGATGCTTGCTTTAAGAATTCTTCGAAACCAAACTGTAAAACTGGATTGAGGTATCCCATCAAAACAAGAGGTAAATCTGTTTTTTGACGAATAGTCGACAGCTCATTAAAAATCTTTACGGTTGTAATGCCATTGGCAAGTGCTAAAGTGCCGCTATTTTGAATGACAGGACCGTCAGCAAGTGGATCAGAAAAAGCCATTCCTATTTCAATGATATCGGCACCATTTTGCTCAAGAGTTAGAATTATTGGTTCAATACTTTCAATCGATGGGTAACCAGCTGAAAAGTAAATTGCAAGATTTCTTTTTGGTTTGTTGGTAAAATGTGCTTCAAGCCTGTTCATAAGATGGTAGATTTTTCATATACGTATCAAGATCTTTATCTCCTCTTCCTGAGAGGTTTACAACAATCACATCTTCTTTTTTCCAGTGTCTTTTTGGTAAAACAGCAAGTGCATGAGCGCTTTCCAATGCAGGTATAATTCCTTCCATTTTTGCAAGTTCAAAAGCAGCATCAAGGGCTTCCTGATCGGTTATGCTGTTGTATAATGCCCTTCCGGTTTGAAAAAGATGGGCATGAAGAGGTCCGATTCCGGGATAATCCAACCCTGCCGAAATAGAATGGGGTTCAACAATTTGTCCATCGGCAGTTTGCATAAGCGAGGTCATACAACCATGAATGACGCCTCTTTTACCAACAACAAGTGATGCGGCTGTTTTTCCTGATTCGATCCCTTCTCCGGCTGCTTCAGCACCAATAAGTTGAACCTTTTCATTGTGTAAAAAATGATAGAAGGCTCCTGCTGCATTGCTTCCACCCCCAACACATGCAATCACATAATCAGGATCAGCAGAGCCTGTTTGTGTTTTTAACTGTTGCATAATTTCTTCCGAAATAACTGCTTGAAGGCGAGCCACAAGGTCGGGATAAGGGTGTGGACCAACCACCGATCCAATAATATAATGGGTGTCTTCGGGATGGTTGATCCAGTCGCGAATTGCTTCGTTTGTGGCATCTTTCAGCGTGCGGCTACCACTGACAGCAGGCACAACTTTTGCACCTAACATCTTCATTCGTGCCACATTAGGAGCTTGACGAATTATGTCAACAGCTCCCATATAAACTACACATTCAAGTTGCATAAGGGCACAAACAGTTGCTGTCGCTACTCCGTGCTGACCTGCTCCTGTTTCAGCAATAATGCGTTTTTTACCAAGATGTTTTGCTAAAAGCACCTGCCCGACTGTATTGTTTATTTTATGTGCTCCTGTGTGATTCAGGTCTTCACGCTTTAAAAAAACGCGGGCACCATACTTTTTCGACAGATTCAATGCCTCATAAAGAGGTGTGGGTCGGCCAACATAATCCCGAAGAAGGTTGTCATAAGCATTTTTGAATGACGTAAGTGACAATATATCAAGGTATTGAGTCTGCAATTGCTTAACATTTGCATAAAGCATTTCAGGTATAAATGCCCCGCCAAACTCGCCATAGAAGCCATCCTCGCTAACTTCAAATAATTTATTCTCTGATATCATGAATGAATTGTTTTAAATTTTCAATGTTTTTTACTCCAGGCTGGATCTCAAACCGGCTGTTGACATCGATTCCTGTAAGAAGTGGATGCTTTAAACGCTTTATTTCTAAAGCATCTTCCGGCCCTAGTCCGCCACTCAGGAAGAACTCTTTCGAAAAAGGATAGTTGTCCAGTATCTTCCAATCGAAATGATATCCATTTCCACCCGGTGTTTTACCATCGGTGTCGAAAAGAAAGGCGTCACAAGAATCTAAGTAAGACTCTATTGGGAAGAAGCTAAAGTTTGGTCCGATTCGGAACACCTTAATTATGTAAAAGCCCGAATCTTTTAAATTTTTACACATTTCAGGTGATTCATCACCATGAAGTTGAATAATGTCAAGGGTGTTTTTTGAAGCTTGTGTAAAGATTAGATCCAGACGTGAATTTACAAATACACCGGCTTTTTGGATGTTATCAATTTTTGGAAATTCAAAATCATACCCAACAAAACGCTTTGAATCAGGTGAATATATGAATCCAATGATATCGGGCTTAAGTTTGATCAATGCTTCGATATTTTCCTTGTCACGCATGCCACACACCTTTATTTTTAGCATGGCATCATGGTTTTCATAGTTTTGATCATTTGCTGACAAGCCAACTCAGGACGGGCATGCTGCATAAAATACTCTCCAATAAGAAAACCGTGATATCCTATTTTTTTTAATTGACAGATCGTTGATGCATCTCTGATCCCACTTTCTGCAATTTTTATCGATTCTTCTGGTAGTTTCCCAATTAGTTTCGCTGACGTCTCAATGTCAGTAGCCATTGTTTTTAGGTTTCTGTTGTTGATTCCAATCAAAACTGAAGTAGATGGGATTTTTTCTATTTCGCTTTCTTCGTGCAACTCAAGAAGTACTTCAAGCCCAAGTGAGGTTGCTAATTCTGTAAATTCTCTAACTTCTTTGGCAGTCAAAATCGCTGCAATCAATAGAATGACATCGGCCCCAATGGATTTAGCCTCAATAATTTGGTAGGGATCGATGATAAAATCTTTACGAAGTATCGGACAAAAGTTGAATTTCCTGGCAGTAATTAGATCTTCGTTGCTTCCTCCAAAAAACTTTTGATCGGTGAGCACCGACAAAGCAGAAGCTCCGGCTTGCATATAACCTAAGGTCGTTGATTCAACTGAAGCATAAGGATTTATGTTTCCTTTTGAAGGTGATTTCCGTTTAAATTCCGCGATAATTCCACTTAGGTCAGGACGTAATAAATACTTTTTAAGTGAAACACAATCTGAGTTATAAAAAATACTCTTTTGAAGTAGTTTTTCAGGATATAAACTCTTACGTTCGGCTACTTCAGCAGCCTTGTTTGTAACTATTTTTTCTAATTCTGTAGGTATCATTGCATTGAGATAAGTTGGTTGAAAATTTTAAGTGCTTTACCAGATTGAAGCGCTTCGTGTGCACGTGTCACGCTGTCAGTAAGTTGTTCGTCAAAACAACATTGAAGAGCAATAGCTGCATTTGCAAGCACCACTTCTACCTGTGCCTGTTCTCCTTTACCTTCAAGTACTTGAGTAAAAATCCGCGCACTTTCTTCGATACTTTGCCCACCATGAATATCAGTTTGGTTCCAAAGCTTTAAACCGAAATCCTTTGATTCGACAATATCTTCTCCTTTGCCACTAAGTATTTTGGTAGCGGAAGTAAGTGAACACTCATCATAACCATCTAAACCATAAACAATTGCATATTTACTATTGCCCTGCTGATAGATATATTGGTACATTCTTGCCAGTTCGAGACTGAAAACCCCGACCATCTGATACGTAGGTTTTGACGGGTTAACCATAGGGCCTAACATGTTGAAAAATGTTTTTACGCCTAGTTCTTTTCGAATCGGAGAAACTGTTTTCATAGCCGGGTGAAAAAGAGGAGCATGCATGAAGCAAATACCGGTTTCGACTAACTCCTTTTTAAGTTGATCTCGGTCATTTTTAAATTGGTACCCAAGAAACTCCAGTACGTTCGACGAACCACTGATGCTTGAAACACCATAATTACCATGCTTTGCAACAGGTATTCCGGCGGCTGCAACCACAAATGAGGCTAATGTTGATATGTTAAATGTGTTCTTTTCATCTCCGCCTGTTCCGCACAAATCGATGGTCTCGATTCCTTCAAAATCAACCGGTAAACAAAGTTCCATCAAGGCATCTCTAAATCCCGTAAGTTCTTGAACTGTAACACCCCGCATCATAAAAACAGTTAGAAATGATGCAATTTGTGAAGGATTGTATTGACCTTGTGCAATTTTGATTAGAATTTCACGAGCTTCCTCATAACCGAGAAGTTGTCGCTGATAGAGTTTATCCAATATTTTTTTCATGTGGTTTGGTTTAGCCAGTTTGTGAGTATTTTTTCTCCATTTGTAGTAAGAATCGATTCAGGATGAAACTGAACAGCTGACAAATCAAATTGCTTATGCCGGATACCCATTATCAGGCCATCGTCACTTTCAGCAGTAATTTTGAAGCAATCAGGTAATGAATATTTCTCTGCTACCCAGGAGTGGTAACGCCCTGCCTGAAAAACAGCTGCCATATTCTTAAAAAGTAGTTCGTTTGAATCTGTCACTCTAACATCAGTTGCAACGCCATGATAAACACTTTCAAGGTTTTCAAGATTGCCACCAAAAGCCTCTGCCATCGCCTGAAGCCCAAGACAAACGCCAAAAATACTTTTTGTTGACGCATAAGTTTTTATCAATTCAATAAGAATTCCTGATTCGGAAGGAAGCCCTGGCCCAGGTGATAAGAGGATTTTATCATAATCAGCAATTTTGTCAAGTGGAATCTTGTCGTTGCGGAAAACATCCGGCTCGATTCCAGTATTTTTTTCAATCATATGCACCAGGTTGTAGGTGAATGAATCATAATTATCAAATACAAGTAGTTTCATATCAATGAGTTATTGTGTTTGTATCAGATGCCACGACGATTGCTTTATGAAGAGCAGCCAGTTTGTTATTCACCTCCTGCAATTCGCTGTGAATATCAGAGGCATTTACGATTCCTGCACCTGCCTGAAAAAATAACTGATTGTTTTTACTTAAAAACGAGCGGATAAGAATAGCCAGGTTGACATCACCTTTGAAGCTAATGAACCCAACTGCACCACCATAAAAACCTCTGCTTTGTGGTTCAAGATAGTCGATGATCTGCATTGCCCGGTGCTTAGGCGCTCCGGAAAGAGTGCCTGCAGGGAATGTGTCAGCGATGGTTTGGATGATATTGTTTTTCTGTTTCATTGAGCCTGTGACTTTTGAAACCAGGTGAATAACATGACTGAAATATTGAACTTCTTTATAAGTTTCCACTTCAACATTACGGCAGCTGCGGCTGAGGTCGTTGCGAGCCAGATCAACCAACATGGCATGTTCAGCGTTTTCTTTAGGATCAAGTGCCAGTTGTTCAGCCAATTGCTTATCGGCTGCATCATTTCCTGTGCGACGGTAAGTGCCTGCGATTGGGTTTAAAGTCGCTATCCCATTTTTTATCTTGAGCTGACTCTCAGGAGAGGACCCAAAAATACGGAAGCTCCCATAGTCGAAATAATAAAGATAAGGTGAGGGGTTTATGCGTCTTAATGCCCTGTAAACATTCAAATCGTCGCCTTTATATGAAACCGAAAACTGACGCGAAAGAACAACCTGAAATACATCTCCTCTGCGGCAATTCGTTTTAGCTTTACGAACCATCTCTAAAAAGCTTTCATCATCCATGTTCGAAACAGTTTCACTCGTTGTTGAAAATGGAAAAACAGGATTTCTTTGATTGTGGATATGGGCCATTAGTTGCGGAAAGGTACTCTCCTCATCAACGGGGCAGAATTCCGTGATCGTCATACTATCATTATAATGGTTCAGATGAATCACAAACCGGAAAGCACTGAAAATCATTTCAGGATGTTCAAAATCTTTCGAAACACGTTTGTTAATCTCGATATCTTCAAAAAATTGGATAGCATCGTAGCTGATATACCCATAAATTCCATCGCCAGCCTCAAGACCTTCCTGATTGAAATCTTCGAGGAAGTTTCTAAGATATTCCAAAACATGTTGTGAATCAGAATTTTCACTTAGTTTAACTTTGTCTTTTATCCTGATCTCAACCCTGGATTTGTTTACCACAAAACTGCTTAAAGGCTGTAAGCATATATAGGATGAGCTGTTTCCTGCAGAGTGATAATCTGAACTCTCGAGTAAAAGTGCAGAAGGATAAATGTCGCGCAAGGCGAGATAAAGACCCACTGGTGTGTGAAGATCTCCGGAGCTGTGTTTACGTTGAATGTTAAATTTCATAGCTTGTTTGTTGAAACAAAAAAGGCCTGCCGCGAACGACAGACCTTTTTTTATGTTTTATAAATGGTCACATCATTTCATCAGCTTTTCAAGTTGATAAACGATGCCACCACCAATTGTTAGAATTTCTTTTCATTATGCCCTTTTTATATACAGGATCGGCTGCAAAAATAAGTTTATTTTGAAATAACAATGCGTTTGAAGAATATTTTTTTTCGTAGACAGTTTGTTACTTTGTACCGCAATTTTAATTTTAGTGCTTTTCATGTGATTTTCAGACAACTGTCCGCTACTGTCCGCTTTTAATCAGCAAACGATTGCATTTTTCTTATTTAGACTCAATACACTTTAAGCCTTTGCTCAAAAAAACCTGATTTTTATTTGTTTAGTTTGGTTTAAAAGTACTAATTTTGCGCTGTTAAGAAATTAACAATGTTAAAAGTTCACAGACATTGACGCAATAAACTTTAAATCCAAGACCATGAATCTTGAAAAAATTATGAACGACCTGGAGAAAAAACATCCAGGAGAATTGGAGTACTTACAGGCTGTACGCGAAGTGCTGGAGTCAATTGAAGAAGTTGTAAACCAGAACCCACAGTTTGAAGCTAAAGGAATTATAGAACGTATTGTTGAGCCTGACAGGGCACTTACCTTTAAGGTGCCATGGGTTGATGATAACGGAAAGGTACACGTAAACCTAGGATACAGGGTGCAGTTTAACAACGCTATCGGCCCATACAAAGGCGGATTACGTTTTCACCCAAGTGTGAATTTGAGTATCCTCAAATTCCTTGGATTCGAGCAGATTTTCAAAAACAGCCTTACCACATTGCCTATGGGCGGTGGAAAAGGTGGTTCTGATTTTGACCCAAAAGGTAAATCAGATGCTGAAATCATGCGTTTCTGCCAGTCGTTTATGCTGGAGCTATGGCGTATGATCGGACCAGAAACAGACGTTCCTGCCGGTGATATCGGCGTGGGTGGCAAAGAAATCGGATACATGTTTGGTATGTACAAAAAACTGACCCTTGAACATGTTGGCGTTCTTACCGGAAAAGGACTTAACTGGGGTGGTTCATTAATTCGTCCGGAAGCAACCGGGTTTGGTGCCGTTTATTTTGCTCAAGAAATGTTGGCTACAAAAGGTCAGTCATTTGCTGGTAAAACAGTTGCTATTTCTGGTTTTGGTAACGTGGCATGGGGTGCTGTTAGTAAAGTCAACGAGTTAGGTGGTAAGGTTGTAACCATCTCAGGTCCTGATGGATATATCTATGATCCGGATGGTATCTCAGGTGAGAAGATCAACTATATGCTGGAACTTCGTGCTTCCAATCAGGATATAGTGAAACCTTATTCACTTGAATTCCCTGGTGCACAGTTCGTTGCTGGAAAACGTCCATGGGAAGTGAAATGCGAAGTAGCTTTACCATGTGCTACACAAAATGAACTCGGAAAAGCTGACGCAGAATTATTGGTTGCAAACGGATGTTTCTGTGTGGCTGAAGGTGCTAATATGCCTTCAACACCTGAAGCCGTTGAAGTATTCCTTCACAATAAAGTATTGTTCGGACCCGGAAAAGCAGTAAATGCAGGTGGTGTTGCCACTTCTGGTCTTGAAATGTCACAAAACTCACTCAAGTACAACTGGAGTCGCGAAGAAGTGGATGAAAAACTTCACCAAATCATGCGTAACATTCACGGTGCCTGTGTGAAACATGGAAAACGTGAAGATGGTTATGTAGATTATGTAAAAGGAGCAAATATTGCTGGTTTCCTAAAAGTTGCCAATGCAATGATAGATCAGGGTGTAATTTAACACTGCAATGATCAGAATCAAAGAAGCCACTCTTAACGGGGTGGCTTTTTTGTTGAAAACTGCTCAAGACTGGCTTCAGCATCTGAGCCTAAATCATTACTTTTGCGGGTCATAATAATAGAACATGAGTTTTCAGAATCCATACATGTTGTGGGGATTATTTGCTTTTCTGATACCCATCATTATCCACCTGTTTAATTTCAGGAGGCATAAGGTGATTTTATTTAGCAATATTGAGCTTCTCAAAAACCTTCAGGAAGAAACAAATAAAACCAATAAGCTTAAGCATTTCATTGTGCTGATAACCAGAATGCTGGCGATCCTTTTTTTAGTATTGGCATTTGCTCAACCCTATTTTCCAGTCAACGAAGCACTAAAAGTGAAACAGAATCAACTGGTTGGAGTTTATATCGATAACTCCATAAGTATGCAGTTGCGTGGCCGGGAAATGACTTTGCTGGAAGAGGTAAAAGAACAAGCCGTTCACATGGCTGGGAAATTTGAACTTGGCACACGCTTTCAATTGATCACCAATGATTTTCAACCCCGACACAGCCGCACCTTAAGCAGGATGGAGTTTCTTAATGAATTAAGTCAGGTAAAGCATAGTCCGGCATCTGTTGATTTTGGTGATGTGGTAATCAGAAACAAGGCCATGCATGCCGAGGACCTTTCAACAGATCGTTTTCTTTTTGCTTATTCTGATTTTCAGCAAAAAGCAACAGATTGGGATCGGCTTCCTTCCGACAGCTCCCTGAGATTGTTTATGCTTCCGGTCTCAGCAACTGAAAAAAATAATGTATTTATTGATTCAATATGGCTCGATAGTCCTGTTTTACAGGAAGGTATGGAAGCCATAATGCATCTTCGCATTACAAATGAAGGTGCTGATGATATCAGAGGCATTCCTGTCAGAATGGAGCTCGATGGAGTTCAGACCGCAGTAACAAATCTTGACATTGAGGCTGAAAGTGTAGCAAATACCAGTATGCAATTTCTGAGCCCTGGTGCTGGCTTCCATAAAGGGGTCATATCTATTCAGGATTACCCGATTGTTTTTGATGATGAAATGTTTTTTTCACTCATCATTCAGCCCGAAATGCAGGTGTTGGAGATATATGAAAATACGCCAGACCAATGGATTTCACTGCTCTTTGAAGGTAACGAATCGGTTCAGTTGACTGCCATACAACGTTTGAAGCTCGATTTTCAATCACTCTCAATTTATCAGTTGATTTTTCTGAATCAGTTAGAGAGCATTCCAACAGGCTTGCAACAGTCGCTTGAGCAATTTGTTGAAGCAGGAGGAAATTTGATTCTTTTACCTGCAACAAAAGGGTTGGTGGATTATTCAACTTTTTCGAAAATGTTTGGTTTCGGGTACTTAGCACAGGACACAGTGCAAACACGGATATTTACTATTGAAGAGAAGCATCCTTTGTTCAAAAATGTCTTTGTAAAAATTCCTGAAAACGCTGATTTGCCTAAGGTTTATAAACGTTTTCCAATCAAAATTGAAGAAAAGTCGACCGCTTTTTCACTCTTGAATCTCCTTAACGGGGATTCATTTCTAGTAGTATCTGGTAAAAGCAAGGGTGGTAAAGTTTATGGTTTCACAACACCTTTTGATGTTGCTTATTCATCCTTCTCCCGAAATAGCCTCTTTGCCCCAATCATTTATCGCATACTATTAATGAGTTCAGGAACGCAACCTCTCTATTATGTTGCTGGAAATGAGCTTAAAATACCTCTAAAATCCATTCCTGATAATGAAGATCCGGTCTTACGCGTCCGTGACGATGCAAATGAATTGGAAGTGATTCCAGGAATAGCTATTGAATCAGGAACTAGTCAAATAGTTATAAATCAATTACTTAAATCATCATCACATTACAACGTGTACGCATCAGATCAACTTATAAGTATTTTTTCATTGAATGCTGATCGTAACGAGTCGCGACTCAAATATATGTCATCAGATGAACTTAAGGCGGTTGGAGCAAGCCGATTCTTTAAACAGTATGAGGTTGTTACAGATACCGGAGGAACAACACAATCACAAATAAATTTACTCGTATCAGGAAATCATTGGTATAAGTATCTGATCATTTTTGTCTTATTGTTTTTACTTATTGAAGGATTAATTTTACGTTTTTGGAAATAATAACCGTTTGAAACAGAAGCTACATGTCACAGGACAACGAAAATAATGATTTGGTAAGTTCCTCGCAAACAGGCAATAAAGAACAATATCGCACCTTGCATCTTAATGGCATGTACGAAAATTGGTTTTTGGATTATGCCTCTTATGTGATTCTTGAAAGGGCAGTTCCAGATATCAATGATGGCTTAAAACCGGTTCAACGCAGGCTGCTTCATGCAATGAAACAACTCGATGATGGCAGGTATAATAAGGTTGCAAACATCATTGGGCATACGATGCAGTATCACCCTCATGGCGATGCTTCTATTGGTGATGCACTTGTACAGCTAGGGCAAAAAGAACTTAGCATTGATATGCAAGGTAACTGGGGTAATATTTTAACTGGCGACAGCGCAGCTGCTTCCCGATATATCGAAGCCCGCTTATCAAAATTTGCTCAGGATGTAATTTTTAACCCTAAGACCACTACATGGAAGTTATCTTATGACGGGAGAAATAAAGAACCAGTAACACTTCCAGTAAAATTTCCTCTTCTACTGGCGCAAGGCGTTGAAGGGATAGCGGTCGGACTGGCATCAAAAATTCTTCCTCATAACTTTGTCGAACTAATTGATGCATCAATAGCCCATCTAAAAGGTGATTCCTTCGAATTGTTTCCAGATTTTTTAACCGGAGGACTGGCTGATGTTTCAAAATATAATGATGGATTACGAGGTGGTAAAATCAGGATCAGGGCTAAAATCTCTCAGTTCGATAAGAAAACACTGGTTATCAATGAAATACCTTTTACTACAACTACTGGAGGATTGATTGATTCTGTTATTAGCGCCAACGATAAAGGAAAAATCAAAATCAGAAAGATTGATGACAACACAGCGCAGAATGTAGAAATTGTAATTCATCTGAACCCGGGTACGTCTCCTGATCAAACCATTGATGCGCTCTATGCTTTTACACAGTGTGAAGTATCCGTTTCGCCAAATTCATGTGTGATAGCAAATGGAAAACCTGCTTTTTGGGGAGTAAGTCAGATTCTAAGACACAATACAGACCGGACTAAGGAACTGCTTCGTAATGAATTACTTATCCGTTTGGAAGAGTTGGAAGCCGATTGGCATATGTCTTCTTTGGAAAAGATATTCATCGAAAACAGAATCTATCATGACATTGAACAATGCGAATCCTGGGAACAGGTTTTAGTTGCTATCGCAGATGGATTAGAACCTTTCAGGCCATTGCTTCGGTCAGATATTACTCAGGAAGACATACTGCGACTTACCGAGATTAAGATCAAGCGAATCTCTAAATTCAATTCCTTTAAATCAGATGAACATATAAAAGGCGTTGAAAATGAAATAGATGAGGTGAATAATCATCTGAATAACCTGACTGATTATTCGATACAGTTTTTTCTGCAGATCAAGAAAAAATATGCAGCAGGGAGAGAACGCAAAACGGAGTTACGGAATTTTGATGTCATTCAAGCTGCTGCTGTGGCTGCTAATAATGAAAAACTTTACGTCAATCGCATTGAAGGATTTGCAGGTACTTCACTTAAAAAAGATGAATTTGTATGTGAATGTTCTGATATTGATGATATCATTGTTTTCAGAGAGAATGGGACATTTCTGGTGACAAAAGTTAGCGGGAAATCATTTGTTGGTGAAAATATTTTACATATTGATGTATTCAGGAAAAATGATGACCGCACTATATATAATATGGTTTATCGTGATGGCAAAAAAGGTCCGTGGTTTGTCAAACGATTTGCAGTGATGGGAGTTACGCGGGACAAGGAATATGACCTTACCGCCGGAAATCCCAATTCAAAAGTTATTTACTTCACTGCCAACCCAAATGGTGAGGCCGAAACAGTGAAAGTACTTTTAAGACCACGTCCAAAATTGAAGAAAACCAGTTTTGAGTTCGATTTCGCTGCAATGACAATCAAGGGCCGGGCTTCTAAAGGAAACACACTCACCAAAAATCCAATCAAATTAATTACTAAAAGAGAAGATGGTGTTTCAACTCTTGGTGCCCGTTCAATTTGGTACGATGAAACGGTCAAACGTCTGAATACTGATAGCAGAGGACTCTATCTTGGTGATTTCATGAGCGATGACAAGTTGTTATCAGTCATGAGCAATGGCGATATTAAACTGAGTGGCTACGATCTCTCAACACATTTTGAGAACGATATGGCTCAGCTTAGAAAGTATGAACCCGATGAGACGCTCTCAGTGGTTTATATTGAAGGTGAAACAGGTTATCATTATATCAAAAGACTACAAATTGAAGAAGAAACACCTGTAAATAAAAGAATTAGCCTCATTGGCGAACATCCTTCTTCTTCTTTTATAATGGTTCTCTTTGATGAATTACCAAAAATTCTTGTACGATATGCCGAAACTGATAAGGGTAAAAAACCTGAAGATGAGGAGATAAAACTGGTAGATTTTATCGGCATAAAAAGTTATAAAGCCAAAGGAAAACGCATTTCAACTCAAATGGTAGAAGCTATTGAGGTTTTAGAACCTGATGAACCGGAAGTAGTGGATGATGAGCCTGAAACAACATCTGAAGAAAATAGTGATATTATTGATTCTGAATCAGTTGAAAGTGATGAAAAAATTATAATTGAGTCTGAAAAAAGTTTGAAAGTTACTATTGTACCATCAGATGAAGAAATTAAAGGCCGGCAAAGACCTGAGGGTCCTTTACAAATGGAGTTGCCTTTTTAACATAACCGTATAATTTTGCCTGCTTCAAAATTTTTATTTGCAATCGATTTAAATTACGAAAAACACTGTTATTTAATTAACACTACACAAGAAAAAGTAGTGTTAATTTCTGAACAATTTCTACCTTTGCAGCGTTTTTAACTGACATACCCCTAAGGTATTTATCTGATACATAAATTACTTATTATTCTATATAACATTATGATTACCAATAATTTTGTTAAAAGACACATTGGTCCTTCAGAAACCGAAGTGAAGCAAATGCTTCAAGTTATCGGCGTCAATACCATTGATGAAATGCTTTATGAGATACTCCCAGATAGCATTCGGCTCAAGAAGCCGTTAAATATCGGGTCAGGATTAAATGAGTATGAATACCTGAATCACCTTAAGACACTTGGAAATAAGAACAAAATGTTCAAGACTTTTATCGGTATGGGGTATTATGATACCATTACGCCGGGAGTAATAACCAGAAATGTGCTCGAAAATGCAGGTTGGTATACTGCCTATACACCATATCAGGCTGAAATTTCACAGGGACGGCTTGAGGCTTTGCTGAATTTTCAAACAATGGTTAGTGATTTAACTGCTTTGCCAATTGCAAATGCTTCATTGTTAGATGAAGCTACCGCTGCTGCTGAGGCTATGATCATGTTCTTTAACGGTAGAAGCAGGCAGCAAACGAAAGCAGGTGTTTCAAAGTTTTTCGTGGTGAACGGAGTTTTTCCTCATACAACTGAAGTGGTTAAGACCAGGGCTGTGCCTTTGAATATCGAAATTATTGCTGGGACTGTTGACGAAATTCCTTTGGATGGAAGTTGCTTTGGAGTACTCCTTCAATACCCTGACCAATTTGGTAACATCACATCAAATGCTGATTTAGTCACTGCTCTAAAAGAAAAAGAAATCCAAATTGTAGTTGCAGCCGATTTATTAAGCTTAACACTTATAACGCCTCCTGGCGAGTGGGGTGCTGATGCTGTTGTTGGTACAACTCAACGGTTTGGGGTTCCAATGGGATTTGGAGGCCCTCATGCTGCATTTTTCGCAACAACAGATAAATATAAGCGTAGCATTCCGGGACGTATCATTGGTATTTCTAAAGATGCTCAGGGTAATGTAGCTCTTCGCATGGCACTACAAACCAGGGAGCAACATATAAAACGTGAGAAAGCAACATCAAATATTTGCACAGCTCAGGCACTACTTGCTTCAATGGCAGGATTTTATGCTACTTATCATGGGCCAGCCGGGTTAAAAGAAATAGCCCGTCATATCAATATTTTGACAGCTGTTTTAGCAATTGAGGCATCGAAAGTTGGAGTAAAACAACTTAACTCTTCCTTCTTTGATACAGTCTGTTTTGCACTGGAAGGAAGATCAAAAGCCGTATGTGATGCCGCGGTTGCTCATGGGATGAACTTTCGCTATATTGATGAAACGCATTTCTCAATAAGTTTAGCAGAAACAACAACACTTGCTGATGTTAATAACATTGTTTCTGTTATAGCAGGAGCTACAGGATTACCGCATGTTAATTATGTGTGTGAACCTGATTATTGTGTATTGTTGGAAACTTTTCCTGCTGAACTAAAGCGTACTTCTTCATATTTAACACATCCTGTGTTTAATTCATATCATTCTGAGACAGACATGTTGCGCTATCTTAAGAAATTGGAAAACAGAGATTTAGCGTTGAACAGAACTATGATACCTTTAGGTTCATGCACAATGAAACTCAATGCAGCTGCTGAGATGTTTTCGTTGAGTTGGCCTGAATTCGCTTCTATTCATCCTTTTGTTCCTCGTGAACAAGCTGCTGGATACATGGAACTTATCGAAAATCTTGAAAAAGATTTGTGCGAAATAACAGGTTTTGCAGCCATGTCATTTCAACCAAACTCGGGTGCAAGTGGCGAATATGCCGGCTTGTTGGTGATACGTGAATATCTGCTGAGTAAAGGCGAGGGCCACCGGAATATTTGCCTGATTCCGAGTTCAGCACATGGAACAAATCCTGCCAGTGCTGTGATGGCTGGAATGGAGGTGCTCGTAGTAAAATGTGACGAAATGGGAAATGTTGACCTTGAGGATCTTCGTCAAAAAGCTGAAGCTAACAGAGATAATCTTGCAGCTATCATGGTTACTTACCCATCTACTCATGGCGTTTATGAAAAAGGAATTACCGATTTGATTGAGATTGTTCATTCAAATGGTGGTCAGGTATATATGGATGGGGCAAACATGAATGCACAAGTTGGCCTCACGAGTCCAGGATTTGTAGGAGCTGATGTTTGTCATTTGAATCTGCATAAAACATTTGCTATCCCACATGGAGGGGGAGGACCTGGAGTTGGCCCAATTGGTGTTGCCTCACATTTGGTGGAATTTCTCCCAGGTCACAGTCAGGTAAAAACTGGTGGTAACAAAGCTATTAGCGCCGTTGCAGCTGCTCCTTTTGGTAGCGCAATGATTCTGCCAATTTCCTACGGATATATCAAAATGCTTGGTGGTGAAGGGCTTACTTACTCAACTATAATTGCAATTCTGAATGCAAATTACCTGAAAGAAAAGCTAAAATCCCACTATCCAATTCTGTATACTGGTAATAAAGGAACTGTTGCGCATGAAATGATTCTTGATTGTAATCAATTCAGCAAAACAGCTGATGTTGCGGCTATTGACATTGCCAAGCGACTGATGGATTATGGGTTTCATGCACCAACAGTAGCATTCCCTGTTCATGGCACATTAATGGTAGAACCAACTGAAAGTGAGCCTCTTGCTGAGCTGGACCGTTTTGTGGAAGCAATGATTGCAATAAGAGAAGAGATTATGGAAATTGAAGACGGCATAGCTGATTGTTCAAATAATGTTTTTCACAATGCACCACATACTGCAGCAATGGTAATTACATCCGATTGGAATTATCCTTACACGCGCGAAAAAGCAGCATTCCCACTGCCTGGGTTACGAACAGATAAGTATTTCACACCTGTCACCCGCATTGATGATGCCTTTGGAGACAGGAATCTTATTTGCACTTGTGCACCAGTGTCATCCTACATATAAACTTTAGAAGTCATTATAAATGAATAGATCTGAATTTTTTTCAGGTCTATTTTTTTTTATGCATTGCCAAACCAAATCATCCTGTTATATTTGAAACCTAAATACAACAATATGGAAACTTTAGGGATTGATTTTGGTGGAAGTGGCATAAAAGGAGCGATAGTAGATACTGAAAGCGGTAAATTATTATCTGAACGGCATCGCATTGTAACGCCACAACCTGCTACTCCTCAGGCTGTTGCGGAAACAGTTTCATTGCTGGTAAAGCATTTTAATTTTTCAGGACCTGTGGGTGTAGGTTTCCCTGCTTTAATCAATAATGGTGTAGCAAAAAGCGCGTCGAATATCGATCATTCATGGATTGACAAGAATGCTGAGGAGCTTTTTAGTGAAGTGACCGGGTTGCCGGTTTTTGTTGTTAATGATGCCGATGCAGCAGGTATTGCTGAGCTTCGTTTTGGAGCTGGAAACGGTGCTCCGGGTGTAGTACTGTTACTCACAATCGGCACCGGAATAGGGTCGGCACTGCTCAATGATGGGGTTTTGCTTCCTTCGACCGAATTTGGTCATATCGAATTCAAAGGAGATATTGCTGAACGTTATTGTTCGGATGCTGCCCGCGAAAGAAATCATATGAGTTGGGAAAAATGGGGCAAAAGGTTTAATAAATACCTTATGTACATGGAAAAACTTTTCTCTCCAGAAATGTTTATTATCGGCGGAGGTGTAAGTAAAAAGATGGAATTATTTGAAAATCAGATTACTGTTAAAGCAAAAGTAATACCGGCTACGTTACGTAACCAAGCTGGAATTATCGGTGCCGCATGCTTTGCCGCTGATAGAACAAAATAAAACAAAAGAGGCTGCTTTCTTCAGGCATCCTCTTTTGTTTAAAAGGTTTGTCAAATAACCTCTATTTCTTTAAGACATGTTTTGATGCGTTGCCATGTATCTTCAATGTCGTTATCGAGCCCAACACTAAAGCGAATCAAACCTTCGGATAACCCCATTTCTTTTTGTACCTCAGCCGGAACTTCTGAAGAAGTGCTTTTACCGCTATTACTGAATAATGTTTTGAAATAACCCAGACTAACAGCTAAGTAACCAACATCGGCTAATTCCATTTTTTCCATCAAACGATTAGCTTGTTCCGCAGTTTCCATGTCAATTGAAATCATTCCACCGTATCCATATTGCTGATTCAACATTTTGGTTAAGGTCGCATAACCGCGGTGTTCTTCAAGTCCGGGATAATTGAATTTCAGTCCAACTTCTTTGAATTTCTTTGCAAGATACATAGCATTATAACTATGCTGCTTCATTCGAATATGAAGTGTGTGAAGGTTTTTCAGTATACTTGAACTTCTGTAAGGATCAAGCACAGGTCCTAAAAGCATGGCAGTACCATTGTTGACGTCGATCAACTCATTGATAAAGGCGTTCGATGCACAAATAGCACCAGCCACGCAGTCGTTTTTGCCATTGATAAATTTGGTCATGCTATGAACAACTACATCAGCACCTTGCTGAAAGGGAGCGACCATCATGGGTGTAAAGGTGTTATCAACCACTAATTTGGCACCAGCAGCTTTACTAATCTTGCTGAGTTCAGGCAAATCGCTTATTTGCAAAAGAGGATTGGTCATCGTTTCGGTGTAGATGACTTTTGTTGTTGGACGGATAGCAGCTTTAACAGCTTCAAGGTTGGTGATGTCAACAAAAGTTACTTCGATATTAAACCGAGGAAGCCAGTTTTGCATAAAAGCGTAGGTTCCTCCATAAGTTGTCATGCTCGAAACGATATGGTCGCCACTATTGCAAAGCTGCAACAAAGCAGTGGTGATCGCTCCCATTCCACTTGCAGTAACCCATCCTGCTTCGGTTCCTTCCATAGCAGCTAAGGCGTCAGCAAGGTATTTATTGCTGGGGTTCCAATGACGCGAATAAAGGAAACAGCCTTCTGCTTCGCCATGAAATGTATCGGTCATAGTTTTAGCCTGCATGAAAGTATAAGTAGCTGAATCAGTGACGGATGGATTTACGTCACCATATTCTCCGAATTGTTTCAGATCAAAAATACGGCTTGATGGATCTTTTTTCATAAAGGAATTTGGGTTAAATTTTTCTAACACAAAAATATGATTATGTGATCAAAAGTCAATATAATGTGATAAAATGAAGTTTATTTGATCATATTATTTGAAAAATATAAATTATTAGAACTAATTTTGACAATAATATAATTAAAATGGATTAAACATGCAATCTAACTTTCATATTGATACACTCGACAGGAGGATTTTGGCATTATTACTTAAAGATGCACGAACGCCTTTTGTTGAGGTTGCGCGTAAATGTAGGGTGTCTGGCGCAGCTGTTCATCAGCGTGTAGCCAAATTAACGGAGGCTGGAGTGATAGCTGGTTCACATTTTAGCTTAAGCCCAAAGGCGCTTGGTTATATGACATGTGCATTTATTGGAATACAGGTGAACCTCACGTCAACGAGTACTCATAATGAAGTTTTTCAGAAGATTGAACAGATACCCGAGATTGTTGAGTGCCACCATATCAGTGGAAAATATTCATTGCTGGTGAAAATTTACACTTTAAATAATGAGCATTTGAAAAGGGTGATTGTCGAAAAAATTCAGTCGATTCCAGAAATATCTTTCACTGAGACATTTATTTCGCTCGAGGCCGGTTTCGAAAGGGAGCTACCTGTTGTTTGATTAACTCCGGCCTTTTTGTAACTTTGTCCGATGATCTGTTTACCACGATGAGAACTTTTATTGCAGGCGGTGTTATTTTGATTTTTATTTTCATTCAGTTAGGACGCGGTGGAAGTGCTGTCCGGACTATTGATGGCGATGGAAGTGGTTATTATGCTTACTTAACTTCTGTATTTATACATCATACCACTGATTTTACAGTTGTTTATAAAGTTGAGAAGGAACGAAGAGGCCTTGATTACATGGCACACTATTTCTATAAGACGGAGCAAGGTATGATCAATAAGTATTACCTGGGAACTGCTTTAATGATTCTTCCATTTTTTTTACTTGCATGGCTTTATTCAGTTATTATCGGAATGCCGGCTGATGGCTATACCATTCTTTTTCAGTATGCTGTGTCGCTTTCTGCAGCTGTATACCTCGCGATAGGTCTGCTCGCAGTGCGAAAGCTGTTGTCGCTATATGATATTTTTAAAAAGAATCAGATATGGGCGATCGTTTTGCTCCTTTTTGGAACGAATTTATTCTATTATGCCTATTTGCATCCTTCTCATTCCCATGTCTATTCTTTTGCTGCTATTTCGGTTTTTCTGTTGTTTTCGAAGCGTTTTTTTATAACCGCTAACGTAAGTTACTTTATGATAGCATCTTTAGTTTTAGGGTTAGTTGCTTTAATACGCCCGACAAACGCGATTATTGTATTTGCATTGTTTTTTATTGCCGGGAGCAAAACACTTTTTTTAGAAAGGGTTAAACCACTTTTCCAAAAACCTTCCCTTATCTTGGTTGCTATTTTGCTTTCACTTTCTGTATTTATGCTTCAACCACTTTTTAATTTTATCCAAACAGGAAACTGGTTCTTGTGGTCGTATCGTCAAGAAGGATTTCGCTTTAATGAACCTGCGCTGCTTTCCTTTTTGTTCAGCTATCGTAAAGGATTTTTTATTTATACCCCACTAATGTTGTTGGTGGTCCCTGCATTGGTTTTGATGTATCAACGGTCATTTTATATGGCATCGACCTTTTTTGGTTATTTAATTCTTTTGATACTCCTGTTATCATCATGGTGGAATTGGTTTTTTGGAGATAGTTTTGGTATGCGTGCCATGATTGATCATTACGCTTTGCTGATGATTCCTGTTGCTATGATGTTGCAGCAATTCCTTGTTAAACCTATAGGCAAATGGGTAATGCTGCTCTTTTTAACTGTTGTTGTAAGCTTGAACCTTATTCAAACATATCAATATTACACAGGTATTTTGCATCCAGACAGTATGTCGAAGGAAAAATATTGGCATGTATTCATGAAAACTTCTGCTGAGTACCGAAATGTATTTGGAAGTTACCCAGAGCCTGTGTTTGCAGAATTTGCAGATAATGATGGACTTACTTATCTTAATGATATGGAATCTCCTTCGAATTTCTGGACTTCGAACGGAGTTGTTTCCTCAACTTCAGCTTATAGCGGGTCGTATTTAGCCGAACTTAATCAATCCAACATTTATAGCCCAACATTAGTTTTATCAGGGCAGAGCTTGCCTGTAACGCAGAAAGAGTTGTATGTTTCAGTCAATCTTATGTTTCGTGAACTTGTTCAAAACGCAACATCCGAAGCATTACTGGTATATGCGTCAACTGGTTTTGATAATCAGCTTCTATTTTATAAAACATTTAAAGTCAAACAGATACCTGATTATATAATCAATGAATGGTGTAACACTACTTTTGGCTTTAAAGTGCCAGCCTGGACAAAAGAACACAAGCAAGTAAAAATTTATGTTTGGAATAAGTCGTCAGGCTTGTTTCAACTCGATGATTTTGAGATAAATATATACCCAATTTAATTATGAAATTGCCTGATGAAGACAAATACAACCGTTTCAACAACCAATTAAAGGATGGGGAGGATTTCTATCTGGAAAATGGTTATAGGGTTATGACTGAGGGGTTTTTAAAAAGAAGGGGCTATTGTTGCGGTAATGGCTGCCGGCATTGTCCTTATTTCCCCAAGCATATTAAGGGAAATATGAAACTTCGGGAAGAAAAGTGAGTATTTGTGCTCTCTCTTTCAAACTAAAGCTTATTTTTACAACTTAATAATCAACATCCTCTATTTTAACACCAAACGAAAACAAAATGGAAAGTCAGTCGGATAGCTTGACAGCTGGACAAGACTCAGGATTCATTGGATCGGCAGCTTTCTTAAATACAATTGAAGCTGATATCTTTAAATCGCTGGCTTCAAATTCCGATTCAGCCTACATTGTTATAAACCGACAACGTGATATAATTTGGGTTAATAAAAAAGCCTTCAGTTTATTTAATTTCAGCAAAGTTGAATCAAGCAGTAAGATTGCAGAATTTTGTTTTTCCAACGGATTTACTGATTATGATGCTCTTGAGAATGCCTTTTTGCTGGCGTTTGTGGGTGAGGAGGTTCAACTTGATTTGAGTTGTAAAAACGATTCAGAAACACGTTTTTTTAAATCGAAGTTCTATTCAGTTTCACAACAATTGGATTATAGTGTCTTGCAGTTGAATGAACTAACTGAAGAGATTGCAGCCTTGTTAGTTGAACAGGAGAGTCGTATTAAAGCCGAGGAAAACGATCGGTTGAAAACGATCTTTCTGGCAAATATGTCGCATGAAATACGAACACCCCTTAATTCGATTCTTGGATTTTCTGACTTGATGCTCGAAAATAACACCTTTGATGAAGAGACCCAGGAATTTGTCGAGATGATTAAATCGGCAGGGGATACCTTGTTGCAATTGATTAATGATATTATTGATATTTCCAAGATCGAGGCAGGACAGGTTAAAACCATGATAACCAGAGTGGATGTAAATGCCGTTCTTGACGAGATGTATCTGACGATCGAAAACCTTAAAAAAGCTAAAGGAAAAGATCATGTTAAAATTGTTATTGATAGACCTTCTCCTGATGCATCATTAATACTTGAAACAGATCCAAACAGATTCAGACAGATTTTTACCAATTTGCTTACCAACGCCTTGAAGTTTGTTGATGAAGGTTCAATTCATTTTGGATTTACTGAGATAAAACAAGACTTTGTTCAGTTTTTTGTAAAAGATACCGGTATGGGGATTGAACGTGACAAAGTGCATCTTATTTTTCAACGCTTTGCCAAATTCGACACTTCAATGGGTCACAATGCTGAAGGCACAGGTCTTGGGCTTTCAATCACTAAACAATTAGTAGAACTCCTGGGCGGTAGAATTTGGTTCGACTCCGAGTTCAGGAAGGGAAGTACGTTTTATTTTACGCTTCCTAATTCTTCCATTTCAAGCGAAAATTCTGGCTCATTCAGGAAAGCAGCGTCGTTTAAATTACCTGATTGGGCTGGTAAGACTTTCCTGGTTGTCGACGATGTTGAGTCTAATTATCTGTATTACAAATCTTTGATGAAAAATTCCGGAGCCGTTGTTTTGTGGGCAAAAGACGGAGCAGAAGCTGTTCGGATTTCAAAAAATAATCCTTCACTTTCATTGGTTTTAATGGATTTGATGATGCCGGCAATGGATGGATTTGAAACAACGAAACAGATAAAAGAAATGAATCCATTACTTCCGATTATTGCTCAAACGGCTTTTGCCTATGAAAAAGGGAAGGATGATGCCAAAGCTGCCGGCTGCGATGATTACATAACAAAACCAATTCAGCAATCTGAATTGGTGATGCTTATCACTAATTTACTGGATAAGGATTGATTTTTGCTATATATCCCTGTTTTGGCACTGTATTATAAGAAACAGCTTTTTCAGGTAATTAATATCAAGAAAAATGAGTAAACAATCAAGCGATGTATTACTGAAATTCTGGGGATATCCTGCATTTCGGCCTATGCAGGAAGAGATTGTTGATGCTGTTATTGCAGGAAATGATACCCTTGCACTATTACCAACAGGTGGTGGGAAATCCGTTTGTTTTCAAGTTCCTGCCCTTGTAATGGAGGGAATGTGTCTCGTCATTACCCCTTTGATAGCACTTATGAAAGACCAAGTGCAACATCTGAAAAAAATTGGCATTCCGGCTGCAGCAGTTTATTCCGGCATGCATTATAATGAACTGGAAATCATCTATAATAAGAGTGTTTTCGGTCAGTTGAAGTTTTTGTATGTCTCACCTGAACGGCTTGTTACCGATCGGTTTATGGAGCTACTTAAACGCATGCGAATCAATCTGATAGCGGTGGATGAATCACATTGTATCTCACAATGGGGTTACGATTTCAGACCGCCATATCTGCAAATTGCCACAATTCGGCCTTACCTTCCTAATGTTCCGGTTTTGGCACTTACCGCTACTGCAACTCCTGAAGTGGTTCTGGATATACAACAGAAGCTCAATTTCAGAAAAAATAATGTCTATCAAACGAGTTATGAACGTAAGAATCTGACTTATAATGTTATAAAACATCCTGATAAGTATGGGACATTACAGCGTCTTTTTGAAAATATGAAAAGTGGAAGCGGTATTGTTTATGTAAGAAACAGAAAACGTACTCGCGAAATTGCTGAATATCTATCTTCAAAGGGAATCTTATCAACCTATTATCATGCCGGACTTGATGCAAAGCAACGCGATGAAAGGCAATCAGCATGGATGTATGGGCGTACTAAAGTAATGGTTGCTACTAATGCCTTCGGGATGGGAATTGATAAACCTGATGTGAGAATTGTTGCTCATATGGATTTACCCGATAGCCTCGAAGCCTATTTTCAGGAGGCTGGCAGAGGTGGGCGTGATGGAAAAGAATCTTCAGCGTGGTTACTTGTTGCTGATCAGGATGTTAAACAAATTAAAACCAATTATGAGGCTACGTTCCCTGACCCAAAGCAGATAAAAGCTATCTATCAGGCAATAGGCAATTATTTTCAAATCCCTGTTGGAAGTGGCAATAATCAGAGCTTTGACTTTGATTTGTCTGAATTTGCTAAAAACTATAATTTTCCGTTATTAGAGGTGTATTCGTCTTTGCAGCTCTTTGAAAAAGAGGGCTTGATGATGATGACGGAGGGTTTGAAGACCCCAGCACGTTTATATGTTCAGGCAAATAGGGAAGATTTATATCGTTTTCAAGTGGAACAGCCTGCATATGATGGGTTTATAAAAAGTCTCTTACGATCCTACCCTGGTCTTTTTACTGAGTTTATTCCTGTAAGAGAAGAAGATATTAGCCGAAAAACAGGGCTTACTATTGAGAAAGTTGTTGAGTACCTTCAAAAGCTTATGAAATTGTCTTTTCTGACATATATTCCCCGAAAAGACCGGCCCCAACTCGTTTTTTTGACTGAAAGACGTTTAGTAGATCATCTTCAGCTTAGTAAGGAACATTACAGCGATCGAAAAAAGACTGGAGCAAAACGCATGCAGGCGGTAATAGATTTTGTGTACAACCAGGAGAAATGCAGGAGCATACAGCTGCTAGCCTATTTTGGTGAAAAAATTGATCATCGTTGCGGGAAATGCGACGTTTGTACAAATCGTAACAGGCTTCAGCTTACTGACATAGAGTTTGGTAACATTCGATCGAAATTACTGGAGATGTTGCGTGAAAGGCCCTATCCTCTTTTTGAAATTGTGGCTGAAGTTGAGGGTTATTCCGAAGAAAAAGTCCTGTTAGCCATTAGGTGGTTACTCGAAAACCGTGTCTTACAAAAAGATGATTCTGAACGGTTGGTACTTCGTAAACAAATGGATATCAGTTAGATTTAATGAAAATTAGCAAAGATTATTTCTTACATGATGACGTTGTTTCTCTTGCGACATCATTAATAGGGTGCACGATGCATAGCTTTATTGATGGAATGTATTGTTGTGGCATTATCGTTGAAACTGAAGCTTATGCCGGAATATCCGATCGCGCCTCCCATGCTTTTGGTGATAGAAAAACAACTCGAACTGAGGTAATGTACCGATCAGGTGGTATTGCTTATGTTTATTTTAGTTATGGGATGCATCATCTTTTTAATGTTGTTACTGCTGCTGAAGGCGTCCCTCATGCCGTGCTGATTCGGGGGCTGTTTCCTTTAGTTGGAGAAGATATTATGCAGCAACGCAGAGGCAGAAAAGTTGCTATGGTGGACCTGGCTAACGGACCAGCAAAGTTAACAAAATCAATGGGCATCACACTAAAGCACAATTGTTTAAGTTTAGATGGAGATGTAATTTGGTTTGAAAATGCAGTTCCAAATCTGATCAAAACACTTGTTTCTGGGCCACGTATTGGTATTGATTATGCAGGAGAGGATGCTCTTCTACCGTATCGCTTTGTTGGAATTTTGAATAAAGGTTAAGAAATAAATTCTTGCACAATTTCGAGATTACTGGCTGAACATTTCTTATCGTTGCTCCTGAAGCGTCTTAAGCTTTGCTTTAATCTCTTCTATCTCAGCAGGAATACAATCTTTCAGGTGATCCAAAAACTCAGTTATTCTACTGGATTTGTAGGTGTGACCCAGAAGTTTGCTGGCTGATTGAAAGATTGTCTCCAATAAAAGATCTTTGCTTTGTTTACCTTCAATGTATAAAGCAACTTCGTTATACCATTGAAGAACAGGAGTATAGACTGTACTGTCGATGAATTTTTTTTCTAATCCGATAAGATTATATCGCTTGGTAATCGAAATAACTTTGCTGTATTTTTCAGCGTTCAGCAAGGCTTGCAAATAAGCTGAGAAGAATAAATGCCATCGTGTATCAAAGATTTCCTTTTTGTAGGCTTCCAAAAATGTAGTGGCATAGCTAACTGCATTTTTACTTTTGTTGTTGTAAACAAGTGTGCGGATATAAAAACTGACAAAACCAATTTTATTATAAAAACTATTGGTGTTTTTAAGGTCGGGGATTGATTGATTCATAAGTTTCAGGGCCTTCTCATACTTTTTATTTCGCAACAAAACACCGCATAGGTTAGCCAGATAAAACAAAAAATCACTGTTCTTTTGACGAATGGATAGGTAACCATAATGTTCGGCTCTGTTAAGCTCATTAAGTTTGCTATGCATCATGGCGCGGTTGGAATAAAAGTTCGACAAGAGTCGTTTTGAATAAAAAACATCTCCTTTAAATTCTTGATCCAGTGTGTCATAAAGGCTTCGAAGGTTCTCAAACTCACGGAAATTATAGTAGTGGAAAGTCAACCGAACTGCAGCCCTGTAGCGCGTGTATCCATCAAGTGAAACATCAGAAAAAGTCGTATGAAGGAAATCGGAAAATGCTGAAGGACCAGCTTCAGGTGATTCATGACGGTGAATAATCTCAACTGTTGCTTGATTAAGTTGCTTATTTACAGCCAACCCACGTAGGTATGCCGACTCATTTTGCTTCAAATAGATGTTGGTAGGTTTGTAAAAAATATTTCGTACACGGATAAGAAGGTAGTCTCTGAAATGTTGAACTAACTCATAAAATCTCAAGAAATAATAGTGTGAAGGAGTAATGAGTTTAAAAAAGGAAATTACTTCACGTTCTTCATCGGCCAAAATAGCATCAAGCATCACCTGTTTTTCAGTTGTGAGCAGCCATTCATAAAACCTGTCAACGTCAGCTTTTTCTAATGATTCAATCACCCAATTTTTGATGTAGGAATAGGTTCTTTTATCAACATTCACATCAAATTCTTTCACCTGATCAGTATGATGACAATTGTAATGAATGGTTAATAAAATCTCTCTGTTGATTTCTTTGGTGAATTTGTTGATGCTTAATAAATAATCGGCTTCGTGTGGGTAAAGCTGATTGGCAAAATCACTGAAAGCAACAAGTTTGTATTTCATATTCTGGATTTGGGGCTGAAATTACAAAATTTTGAGGTCTGATTCATGAATTTTCTATGGAAATCATTTGAGATATTTCTACTTGCTGGCAGATTTAGTGGTTGAAAGAAAATAATAATAAAAAAAGGAAGCAGTTTTATTTGCCTCCTTTTTAATGCACTAACCAATAAACTATATGTTATTTTAAGAAACTAATAACCTCATTATTAAATACATCTGCTTTTTCAAACATCATAAAATGGCCACATTTTGGCACCATAACCAATTTGCTCCCTTTAATTTTGTTTGCTCCACTTTTAGCAATATTTACAGTCTTGCCGGGATTTAAAAATCTATTGGGGATCAAATTGTCATTTTCACCAAAGAAAATCAATGTAGGAACATTTATTTCCTGAAGGTAATCAATCACCGGGTTATCGACCATACCATGAACGGATTGCACGACAGCATAGCAATAAGCCTCAAAGTCAACGGCTGAGCGCATAGCCAAACGATCTGTAATCATAAAATCAGCGTCATCAGGCAGGCGGTAAAAGTTGCTGGCCAAATTATTTTGTATGGCTTCTGGCGTTGTCAAACGAACCCCATCTACTGTCATTACATTACGAAACCATTGCTTCTGTCCTTTGTGAAATGGTTCAAAACCTGCTGGATCGACAAGAATTAAACCTTTAACAAGTGATGGATACTTCAAAACGGTAGTAATTGCAATTTGTCCACCCATGGAATGTCCGGCGAGATAAACCTGTCCTAGTTTTAATTCCTGACTAATTTCATCAATAATTGAAGCATAAAAGGTCATCTGACCGCTATGAGGTTCTTTACTGGATTTTCCATATCCGGGAAGGTCAATTGAAATGCATCTGTAATTCGATTTGAGTGTTTCAACATTCTTTTTCCAGGCCTGGAGGTAACTCCCTAAACCATGAATAAAAATGATTGTTTTCTCACCTTTTCCCTCATCGGTGTAAGCTATGCTATAACCTGATCTGGGTAGAAACACTTTTTTTACTTCGTGTTTATATTGCATTTCGTCCATCTTTCCAAGTTTTGGAACTGCTTTATAAGGTGTGCTGCAATTGCTCAGTGATAAAGCCAGGGCGATTAGGAGAATAGTGTATATATGTTTTTTCATGTGTTATATCATTGATAAGTTAAAACATGAGCCATTTGAAAACTAAGAAGGTTGTCCACGGATTTACCGGTCGCTCATCGAGACCACCATTCACCGGACTTCCATAAGAGTTTTGTTTACTATCGTAAAAATCGCCAAGGATTAGATAAGCACCATGCAGCTCAAGGCTTACAAAAGGACCGAAATTATAAGCAATATTGCCATTAAATTCCGTTCCTATCATATTTCCACCCCCCAGTGGTTGTACATTGCTCAATGCCATCGCTCCCCCAATTTTGGCATTGAGGCGATTAGGAATAATACCTTTTGATGCGTTTAATGTGATGCCTGTCATGCCATACCCCATATTTGAAATGTCGAGAATTGCCGGCGTGTAGCGATTGACTACATTACCGTGAGGCATGAGAATATACGAGCCTGAACTAACAAATATTGCACCCGGCGCTCCCCATTGATTACCGGTAATAACTCCGGAATACTTGCCGTCTTTAAGTCCGTCAGCATCGCCTGATGAATAGATAGCATCCAAAGTCACAACGTCATTTAGAGTTTGACCATAACGATAAGAGGCACGAATATTAGCAGCAAAACCGAAAATATCAGCCGCTCTTGTCCATTTATCTGATGAGACTTCTTGATTTTCAAGTGTATCAGCACTTCCGATATTGAAATTAACGAATCCAGTAATCGTCAGAGGATCAATCCATTGCTCGGTATTACGTCCAAAAAATGTACCTAGCCAAAGGATATCAGCTTTGTATGGTACGTTTCCGAAATTGAATTTATAAACTCCGTTGTGAGTAGCTAGCAAGCTATTCAATCCTTGACTTAATATAGAAACGCCACCAGCTCCGGAAGCTCTGTCACGCAAATAATAGGCCGAAGCGCCCAATTTCCAGGTTCGGGTGATGTCTTTTTCACCGGTTAGTTCCATCAGCGTCACATCATCGTTCAGATGTACGTAATTTTCATAAAGCTTATAATATCCAGCCTTCATTCGTGAGAAATCCCAGTCTTTTCGTACGGAAATGCCCACACCATCTGTTCCAAAATATGCCAGCCGGTAGCCCGTAGTGGTCATTTTATCGAACATCGTTTTATATGGATTGTATGGCGTGTCGAAAATGCGCTGAAGCCCAATATTAATAAACACACCTTTGAACGGATTAAGCTCCAATTCAAGGTTTTGTGTTTGGAGGTTCACCTGGTCAGCAGAGAAACCTCCTCCAAAGTTTCCTCCGGCCCCATAGGCAGCATCTCCCCATGTCCAATCCAGTTCAAATGAAGCGCGTAAAACCGCTTTTCCATTGAAAAGACTTGGCTGATAAATAAAGAAAGGGATGAGGCGCTGTTCAACATAGGCGCTTGTAAACTCGTTGCTTGTTTTGGTTGTGTTTCCTCCGAAAAGACGGCCAACTACCTGGCCTTTAAGGAAGTCGTTTTCGGGATACATATTCGAAATCACCGCCTGATTGATATAAAAAGCAAGAAATTGAAATTCTTTATTGGCTTTTTGAGGGATTTCTTTTGTAAAATATTGGTTTGATGGAAGTTGGGAAAGTAAATGAAGACTAAGAATAAACAGAAAAGAAAGTGTAACTAATTTTTTCATCTGTCAATGATTTAAATGATTCAAGAAAGCAGATGGTATAAAAAAAGATCAGAACAGTGCCATGTGTGACGCTATCCTGATCTTTTAATTCTGTTCAATTACTTAATTTGAACAAATGTTTGAATGTTAATTGTTCCCAATGCGCCGCCACTGGTGCTGCCGAAACCGGCTGCAACGGTTGGAGGTGTTGCACCAATACTAGGAGTTGTTTGAGCAACTTCGTAACGCATCTGATATTTTTCAGCTACAGTAGTAATTTCAAAAATACCTTCGCTGGTTACAGCAGTTGGTGAGCTTTGATTCAAAACAATTGTCCAAATGGTTCCTGTTGCAGGTTTCGTTTGTACAAAAGTGCCTGAATAAGTGGTTTTTGCGCCTGCAGCAAACGATTCAACCAAATAAGTATTGTTGTCGTTGAATTTTGCATAAATGGAGTCAACACCAAAATAGGTAGTCAAAAGAACAGCAACATTGCTGCCTGATGATTGCCACTGACCAACAAGGCCGTCTTCCGATGGATTGTAAACATCCTCTTCCTCACTTTTTTTGCAGGAACTGATAACGAGCGTAAACGCGATAAGAATTAAAACTAGTTTTTTCATGATGATTGTGAATTTAGGGTTATGAAACAAAGTAAATAATTAAGCTTCAAAGAACAATAATTTAAACAAGATTCTTAAGGTTGACTTAATAGTATAAATTTATAAAAAAAATTTGTAAAACATTGATATATAATTAAATATGAAGAATATATTAGATAAGACCATGTTTTATCCCCATTGAATGACATTCGCACCCCAGGCATAACCAATGCCTGCAGCGATCATCGAAACAATTGTGCCTTTGTGAATTTTCCCTTGTTCAAGAGCCAGATGAATGGAAAGTATCTGGTCAATTTGTCCGATATGTCCAAATTTCTCAAGGTAAATAGTTTGATTCATATCCAGACCGAGCTGATTCACAAATGCTTCATACATCGATCGTTTGAAATGCAGGGAGGCTAAGTATCCAATGGATTCTACAGGCAAATGCGATTTTTCAAAGGCAGCGTTAATGCAGTGCACCCAATTTGGCATCGAAACTTCGTTGAGTCTGTCTTTCATGTGTTTCTCATCAAATACCCTTAATGATTTGTAAGCAACATCGGCTACGGAACATGTAATAGGTTTTTCTGTTCCGCCAAACTCGACACCTGCATCGCGAGCCATACTGCCATCGGTAATGATGTGTGTTCCAAGAAGGATATTCTTTCCCAGGTTCTTTTGCAAAAGAATTGCTCCTGCTCCAGCAGCCAGGTTAAACATAAATGAAACAGAAGAATCAGCATAATCGATAAAATCTCCGTTGCGATAACCACCTGCAATAAGAACTGTATTAATTTCCGGATCGGCAAACATCATATCTTTTGCAATTTTCATTGCTGCCACGGTCGTACAGCATCGTTGCTGAAGATCAAAAGCCCAGGCGTTTACCGCCCCAATGCGATGTTGAATATAAATGCCCGTGGTTGTTAATGGATACTCCTTCCATTCTTCGCCCACTGATATAATCAGGTCAATATCAGTGGCTTGAATACCAGTATTTTTCAAGCAATCCAAAGCCGCCAGCGCTCCCATTTCCTGTGTCCCGTCATCTTTTCCCGGAATGGGTTTTTCAATTATTCCAAGTTTTTGTTCGATTGCCTCCTTCGACCATTGGTCGTTAGTTGCTTTCGATATTTCTGCAGATGTCATACGTCCTGATGGAATATAAATTCCTGTGCCTACGATACCTACATTAAAAGTTGTGCTTTCCATTTTGTTTAATTCTATTGCTGAAGCCGAATTGATTGATTTTGTTGAATCTTTAGTAAACAAAAAGGTTACTACCAACTGCCAGACCTGCTCCTGATGCCATAAACACTACCTTATCACCTCGTTTGATCGTGTCATCTGAAACGGCATGATGGAAAGCCATCGGCACACAACCTGAACCTGTATATCCATAAAGATTCATAACGGTTGTTGTTTTTTCCATAGAAACACCAAGAGTGTCCATCACAGTTTTGATCACGGATTTGTTTATTTGTGTGAAAATAAAGTGATCAACTTCTTCAATTTCAATTTCATATTTGTTAAGTAATTGTCTGACAACCATTGGCCACAAACGAATATTTCTGTCACCTGGTAAAGGTTTAAGGCTCAATAGCCCGTTTTCTTTACGATCGAGTAGCTCTTTTGTAACAGGGTTGTGCGTTCCACCAGCATAAATGCCGATATAATCATTCTGCGTTCCATCTGTAAGCATTTGACTTCCAATATATCCTGAACCCGATTCCTTATTCCTTCCCAAAACTACTGCGCCTGCTCCATCAGCAAATATGCTGTAGCCAAAGGCATCATCAGGACGAAGATATGCCGGCATGTTATAAACACCGATTACTAGGGCGTATTGTATGCTTACGTCGGTTGCCATCAATCTTACAGCATTGTCGAAAGCAATCGTAAAACTGGCACATGAAGCTGCAACATCAAAGGTTGATGACCATTTTTCTCCTTCTTGTAATCGTCCTTGTACCAGAATAGAGGTAGCTGGAGTGATGTATTCAGGAGTGTCTGTTCCAACTATAATTAACTGAAGATCAGAAGCGCTAATTCCAGCCGACTTGATTGCTGCTCGAGCCGCTTCGGTAGCAAAATCTGCAGTTGTCTCGTTAATCCCAACCAAATGAGCTATGTGCCGTTGATAAATGCCGAGTTTACCTTCTAACTTTTCACTGTCGAAAGTAAGTCCGGTTAATTGCATCAGCATTGAATTGTTGATTGCCTGTCCCGGGGCATAAATGCCTGTTCCTATGATATGTATGGGTAACATCCTTTTATTTTTATGGTCTAACTTTTGCCTGGTTTTGATTAAATAAAACCAAGATTTTGAGCTTGTAATGTGAGTGATTCGCGAAAATCGGGATGAGAAATCGAGATCAGGGCTTTGGTGCGTTCGCGTACCGTCCTGCCAGTCAGTTGAACACTTCCCCATTCAGTAACAACATAGTCAGTATGACTCCGGTGTAAAGTTACAGCACTGCCTTCAGGCAAAACAGGCACAATCGTTGAAATCTTACCGGCTCTGGCTGTTGAACGGCATGCAATAATCGATTTGCCTTTTCCGTCATGACCTTCAATGGCTCCAACAGCAGTATCTGATTGTCCCCCTGTTCCTGAATATTGCTCAATTCCAATGGATTCGCTTGAAACCTGTCCTGTGAAATCAATCATTATACAGGTGTTGATGGAGACCATTTTGTTGTTTTGTTTCATCACACAGGGATCGTTGACATATTTGCCACGTAAGAACTCGACAGCCATATTGTTATCGAGCCATTTGTAGAGTTTCTCGCTTCCCATGGCGAAAGTGCAGACAAATTTCCCTTTATGAATCGATTTTTTCGTGTTCGTGATAACTCCGGCTTCATATAATTCCATCATGCTGTCAACAAACATTTCGGTATGAACACCAAGATCTTTTTTATCCATAAGTGAAAGTGCGCATGCATTGGGAATCTCACCTATTCCTAATTGAATTGTTGACCCGTCCTCAACAAGTTCGGCTATATGTTTGCCAATTTTCAACGCTGTTTCATCGGGTTGAGGTTCAGGAAGGGTAGGAGGCATTTGGTGATATTCAACAAAATAGTCAACATCCGAGATATGAACTTGTGTGTCACCTAAGGTTCTTGGAAGAAAACTATTTACTTCAAGCACCACTATTTCTGCTTTTTCGAGTATATCCTTTTCGTAAGTGATTCCAAGTGATAGTGAAACAAATCCTTTTTCATCAGGAGGGGTGCAAGTTCCAAAAAACAGATGCGGGTTTCTAACTTTAAGCCTGTCGGAAGCTGCTCTGTGAAGCATATTTGGAACGTAAGTTACTGTACCTGTTTTGGCTTTCAGCGCTTGTCGTGAGCCTGCAGCATGAAACCAGCTGCAAAGTTCAAAGTGTCCCTTCATTTCGGGCAGCATATAAAAATCATAAGGTTTTAGCGTTAAAACCGAAAAAACCTGTACATCAGCAACCCGGTCTTTTGCAAGGTGAAATTTCGACATGCAACCTTGTGGCTCCGATGCACACTGAGCTACAATAATATCCGTATCACTTTTTATAAGTCCTACAGCTTCTTCAATGCTGATTAATTTATTTTTAAATAGGGTTTCCAATGGATTCATAGTGCAGATGCTGTTTGAGAATTTTTATGTTGAAAACGCTGATATTGATACAAAGCTAATGAAACCGCTGAGGCTATAACGATAGCAGTTGCTGCAGCGATAGCAGGATTTTGTGTCTTTCCCGTAAAATATATATCGAAATATCCGGTACTCATTCCATGGTTTTGAATTAACCAAGGAAGTAAATAATATACCATAAAATATACTAATAATGCTGTTAAGGATCCTGTTATCGCTGTATTTCGTTTGATGTCCCTGGCAAATATTCCAAAAACAATAGGAACAAAGTTTATCGAAAAAAACGAGTATACACCGTTCTGTGCAAAAATAGCAACACTAAGGTTGGGCCTAATAAGTTGCTCTCTCGATGCCAGAAATGCAGCTATAGCCATACAAACAATGACAATCCTGTTGATTGTGACGTAACTTTTTTCATTCTGAAAATTCTTGCCAAAAATTGGCTTGATTATATCAGAAGTGATCGTTGTACTCAAACTTTGAATCAATCCTTCAATAGTAGACAATCCTGCACTAAGTAAACCAAGGATCACAATTAACCCGACGAGTATTGCAAACCAGCCTTCAGCAAATATTTTAACTACATAAGCAGGGATAATACCATCAATACCAAGTGGTTGACCTTCAGATTGCAGATCGGGAAAAGTTAAACGAGCATATAGACCTGCAACAACAACTGAATAAAAAAGCGCCTGTATGATTACTGCTGAAATAAGAAAGTTGTTCACGTCACTCTCTTTTTTTAATAAGAGGGACTTTGTAATGATATGTGGCTGACAAACAACGGCAGCTCCAACAATCATCTGAACGATAGCAATCTCAAAAAAACTCCTGAACAACGGACTTTGAGGATATGTACTGTTAATCAAACCCGGATCAATGGTTTTGAGCTTCTCAACAAATACGCTTAATCCGTCTTTTAGATAGGGATAACCAGATACCAATAAGATAATAGCAACAATAACCATAACAACTGCCTGAATCGTATTGGTATAAACCATGGAGTTTGCACCTCCAAACATCATGTAACCAAAAACAAAGATTATTACAAAAAGCAGAGTGTACACCTCATTGGTATTCAGTGCATTACTCAAAACTTTCGTTATGGCTACAAGAATCAGTACAATAAAAGTTATAAGTAAAACGGATAAAAAAGCAATAAAAATAGCATATGGTTTACTCTGATATCTGTTACCTATCCAGCTGGCGAGGGTAAGGGCTTTTACACTGCTGCCAAATCTGCGAAAGCTTTTTGTTAAAAAAACCAATGATGCCAGCGAGGCCAAAGGAAAGAACAAACCAAAAGACAAGACCGCACTAAAACCGTATGCTGCAATTAATCCGGGGTTGATGACAAAAGTAGCTGCACTTGTCATAGCAGCAGCTAATGATAATCCAACAAAGAAAGGGGAAAAATTCACAGAGCCCAAAGCATAGTCTTGCATGCTTTTTGTCCGTATTGCTCCTCTGATTACGAAAAACAGAATAGCAATAGCATAGATCCCAATTAAAATCCATCCTCCTGTAACTTGTTGTGCTGTAGCCATATGATTATATTTCAGTGTTAAAAATACTTGCTTTCTATGTACATGATTCTATCAGATCATGTAAAAATAAGCAAATAGATTTGGTTAAATTGTTACTCCTCCATCCACACTTATCACGGCACCATTTATAAATGCAGCTTCGTCGCTTGCAAGGAATAAATAGGCAGCAGCAATTTCTTCTGGTTTCCCAAGGCGTCCAACCGGAGTTTTATCACGCATGCCAGCCAAAACATTCTCTGGCATTTTTTCAACCATTTCAGTTGCAATAAAGCCAGGAGCTACAGCATTTACAGTGATGCCTTTACGACCAAGTTCTTTTGCCAGTGTTTTTGTCATTCCAATCAGAGCAGCCTTCGTTGCAACATAATTCGTTTGTCCAAAATTTCCGTAAAGTGCAACCACTGATGAAGTATTTATGATCCTTCCATAATTACGTTCTGTCATAAAAGCGGCAACACACTTAGTACAGTTGAAAACTCCAGTGAGATTAACATCAATTACTGATTGCCATTGTTCTGTTGTCATTTTTTTTAAGGTGCTGTCGCGCGTAATTCCAGCATTGTTAACAAGCACATCAATTTGAGTGTATTTAGCAATAACTTCTAAAGTAGCTTTGTTAACCTGCTCGAAATCAGCAGTATTTACTTTCATAAAAATGACATCAAGACCGCTTTCGGAGAAAGATGCTGCAGTAGATGAACCTTTTTCTTCGTTCATGTCCCAAATTATAACTTTAGCGCCTTCTTCAGCAAATCGTTTCACTGCTGCTTTTCCAATGCCATCAGCGCCTCCAGTGATAATAGCAACTTTATATTCAAGTTTTTTCATTTGTTATTTAGTTTGAATCTAATAATACTTTAATTATTTAACTACATGGATACCAACATGGAGATACCTTGACCGCCACCAATACACAATGTTGCAAGACCCTTTTTCGCATCACGTTTTTTCATCTCATAAATCAAGCTTATGAGAATACGTGCGCCCGATGCACCAACGGGATGTCCAAGCGCGATAGCGCCTCCATTAACGTTGACAATTGCGGGGTTTAAAGCCAAATCTTTTGCAACGGCCAATGACTGAGCTGCAAATGCTTCATTCGCTTCAATAAGATCAATATCTTCTATTTTCCAGCCTGTTTTTGCAAGTGCTTTTTTTGTAGCAGGAACTGGTCCGTAACCCATGATTTTTGGATCTAACGCAGCGTATGCATAGCCTTCGATGGTTGCCAAAGGTTTTAATCCCAGTTCATTCGCTTTTTCTTCACTCATTAGAATCAGCATGGCAGCACCATCATTTATTCCCGAAGCATTGCCTGCTGTCACAGTGCCATCATTCTTGAAAGCTGGTCTTAGTTTTGTAAGTTTATCCAAAGTCATTCCATGCTTTGGAAATTCATCATCTTTAACGATGATTGGATCGCCTTTTTTTTGAGGAATAACAACCGAAACAATTTCATTATCAAATTTCCCGTTTTTCTGGGCAGCCTCTGTTTTTTGTTGGCTTAGCAGCGCAAAAGCGTCCTGTTCTTCGCGGGTAATTCCCCATTTTTCTGCAATATTTTCAGCAGTAATACCCATATGATAGTTATTGAAGGCATCGGTTAAGCCATCCAGAATCATACTGTCAACAATGACACCGTCACCCATTCGGTACCCGTTTCTGGCTTTTGGCAATAAGTAAGGCGCATTTGACATGCTTTCTGTGCCCCCTGCCAAAACTATTTCCGACTCGCCTGAAATAATTTGCTGCGCAGCCATCATCACAGCTCTTAAACCTGAACCACAAAGTTGGTTGATGGTAATTGCAGGAGTCGTTTCTGGTGTGCCAGCTTTAATGCCGATTTGGCGTGCAATATTCTGTCCTAGACCAGCTGAAAGAATATTTCCAACTATCACATCTTCAATTAGATCAGGGCTTATTCCTGCGCGATTGATAGCCTCTGTTGCTGCAATTTTACCCAATTCAACAGCACTTAAGCCGGATAATGAGCCACCAAAATTTCCGATGGGAGTTCGGGCACCTGAAACGATAACTGCTTTTTTCATAACGAAAATGATTTTTTTCCTTTTTTTGATTAATTGAAGCAAAGGAATTTCAAACGTGTGCATCTATCATATCTGAAAGGAAATTCGCTTGGGTTGACTTATATATGTATTTTAAATAATATTTAACTAATAGACAGAATATCAATACTATATGAAGAGATAATTCTTGTCATTCAATGATCTTAGCAGGAAGCCTATTATGATGAGAACGAAGTTTTTCCCGCAATTTTTAGTTTGCCAAATGATGAAAATCTTTGCAATACTACTGCCGTCTTTTCGTTAGTTTTGTAGAAAATTAACCATGATGTTAAAAAAGGTCTTTTGGGTTGCATGTCTTCTTCTTATCTCACATATTGTGAATGCACAATTTATCAAAGGTTTTGTAGCCGGAGGGTTGATTATGGCTCAAGTGGATGGTGATGAAGCATATGGTTATAAGAAAACAGGCGCAAATTTTGGTGTTGGTGTGATGATACCATTTAAAAAGAATTGGGATATTTCGATGGAGACTTCTTTTTCACAGAAAGGAGCCCGTCAAAAAGCCCAGTATTCGATGGATTCATTGAATGGAGCTTATAAATTAAATCTTAATTACCTTGAAATTCCTGTGTTGATTCATTATACCGATAAGGAGTTTATCACAGTGGGCACAGGTTTATCCTGGGCCCGACTTATTGATGCTGCTGAATGGGAGCATGGCAGACAAACCCGAACTACAGCCCAAAACAAAATTTATAAACCCAACGATTTGTCTGTTCTGTTGGATCTTAAGATGAAAATTTATAAAAAACTGAAGTTTAATTTCAGGTATTCATATTCAATGCTAAAAATAAGAACCCGGGAGTTTTCAACTGTTGGAGGCACAACAATCTGGACAAGGCATCAGTATAATAACACACTCACATTCAGGTTGGTATATATATTCAACGAAGAACAAAGTGAACGTGTTGTCAGAGAAAATAAACTGTCGAATTAATTTTTGATAATCCATTTTTTTGGAGATGTGGTTTATTATTCTAAAGAATCGCCTAATTTAACGTTCAGTCAAAACTATAAGCATTCACAGATTCTTTAGTCGTTTTTACGATAGTCATATTGGATGTGTAGAAACAGGAATAAGTAAGTCTATCATTTCTTTAATAACACTTGACAAAATATACATATTGATTATTTTTGTACGAAATATGTCCAATAGGTAAATGACCGTACACTCTTTTCCAAAGAAACAAGCCGCAGTATTAGTTGCTGGAAAACAGCTTTTCTGGAAGTTTGGTTTTAAGAAAGTTACTGTAGAGGAAATCTGTAAGACTGCCGGGATAAGTAAAATGACATTCTACAAGTTCTATCCTGATAAACTAACACTCGCTAAATCAATCTATTTAGCTGAAGTTCAAAACGGGTTGATCAAGTTTAAAGAAGTTATGCAGAGCGACAAAAGTGCTGCTGTAAAAATGGAAATGATCATGAAACTGAAATCTGAAGCCACTGAAAACATCAGCAAGGATTTTTTAATGGATTTTTATGGTGATGAAGAAACTGGCCTGAAACAATTTATAACCGCTACAACAAATAACTACATTGAACAAATTATTGAGGAATTTAAAAATGCTCAGGCCAGAGGCGATTTCAGACAGGATTTTAAGCCTGAATTTGTAATGTATATTTCGCAACGTATCGTTGATTCCATTAATGACCCCTATCTACTCGAACTCTGTGGCAATCCGCAGGAAGTGATATTACAACTCGCCCGGCTATTTACTTTTGGTATTGCACCACATCAAAATTAATAACATAAAATGAAAAGGTCCATATTTTTTGTGTTGCTTTTTTATTTAGTCAGCCAAAGTTATGGACAAAATGAAAGTGGACTATTTTGGAGCGGACAAGCTTCACTTTGGGCTAATGTAACCGAAAATAAATCGGTTCAGATTGGGTCAAGGTACCTGCCACAACTTAACTATAAAATTCAAAAAAATAAAAATCTTATTGATTTTGAGGCATCTGCAAATTTAAACGCTTACGTTCAGTACCACCATCCTGATTCATTATTTGCTGATGCTCAACTCAAAGCTTATCGATTTTGGGCTCGCTATTCGAACGAGCAACTAGAGATAAGAGCTGGATTGCAAAAAATTAATTTCGGCTCGGCCAGCATGCTTCGCCCCTTGATGTGGTTTGATCAGATCGATCCCCGCGATCCTTTGCAGCTGACTGATGGCGTTTGGGCAGTTCTGGGTCGTTATTACTTTTTAAATAACGCTAATGTTTGGGTATGGGTTTTACTTCCTGAAGACAAACCTAAAACCTGGGAGCTTTATCCCTCCGATACGAAATTGCCTGAGGCAGGAGGGAGGTTGCAATACCCATTCGGAGGTGGTGAACTGGCATTCAGTTTTCATCAGCGTTGGGCAAATATCTCATCGCTACGACCAATTGGTAATGATCGTTTTTCTGTCTCCGAACAAAGATATGGGTTAGACGGCAAATGGGATTTGAAAGTTGGGTTGTGGTTCGAAGCAACACTTACACATCTTGATCATTCGCTGGATAGTCTAACAAACCAACAGATGATTAGTGTTGGGACGGATTATACATTTGGAATAGGTAATGGGTTGCATTTGACGCTTGAACAGCTATTTGCCACATATAGTAAAAAAGTTTTTAGATATTCAGACAGTCCATTAGGTTTTACTGCTTTATCTGCTTCATATCCAATAAGTTTGTTCGATCAGGTAAGTGTAATCCTATACCGTGACTGGCTTTTTAAAACTACCTACTCGTTTATTAGTTTTCAGCATCAGTTCAATAAAATCAACCTTCATGCGATGGGTTGGTGGAATCCATCCACCTATCGTATCCCTTCACAGAAACAGGAAGGAAATACCTTCTCAGGTAAAGGTTTTCAGTTGATGGTGGTTTATAATCATTCGACACATTAATACTATTTCATCCTATGAAAGAAGAAATAATTATTCGTATATCTCAGCTAATCAAGCGATTTCCTGTTGGGAAAGATGAATTTACGGCTTTAAACGGTATTGATCTTGAGTTCTATAAGGCTGAATTCGCAGGTTTGATTGGTCCAAGTGGCTCTGGTAAAACAACATTATTAAACATTATTGGATCACTCGATGTGCCAAGCAAAGGGTTGGTTGAAGTTCTGGGATACTCAATCGGACACCTCAGCGCAAAGGAAGCAGCCCAGTTACGAAAGGAGAAGATTGGCTTTATATTTCAGAGCTATAATCTTTTAGCTGTTCATACAGTTTATGAAAATATTGAATTTCCATTGTTGTTACTTAATATTCCTTCAAAAGAACGTCATAAAATGGTCATGGATGCTTTGGAATGGGTTGGCCTGAACGATAAAATGAATTCTAAGCCCCCACAATTATCTGGTGGACAAAGCCAGAGAGTTGCAATAGCAAGGGCGATGGTTAAAAGGCCCTCACTTGTATTGGCAGATGAGCCCACAGCCAATCTTGATGCTGCTAATTCACATCACATCATTCAGACAATGCAAAAATTAAATCAGGAATTAGGAACAACTTTTATTTTTGCTACCCATGATGAAAAAGTTATCAGTTATTTACGCAGGAAGGTTTATTTACTTGATGGTAAGGTAGATAAGGATGATTTTGTTGTTGATTTAAATGGTACAAAGTCATGAAATTAGCATTAAAACTGGCATATCGCAATTTGATTGGTGCTGGCCTTCGTACATGGTTGAATGTGATTGTTTTATCGTTTTCATTCGTGATCATTATTTGGCTTAAAGGTGTTTTGATGGGCTGGGATTACCAGGCTAAGACCGACATGAAGCAATGGCAAATTGCTGAAGGTCAGTGGTGGCACGAAGCTTATGATCCTTTTGATCCACTTTCGATTCAGGATAGTCATGCAGAATTGCCAAACACAATCACACCTCTATTAGAAGAGGGTCTTACTGAACCAATGCTGTTTGTTCAGGCTTCTATTTTCCCTGAGGGTCGCATGCAGTCGGTTATCTTAAAAGGAATTCGCCCTGAACAACAGCTTTTTCGAATTCCTTCGATCCAGCTCGACACCATTTCAGAAGAATTGCCTGCTTTGATCGGTCATATGATGGCTAAAAGCTGTCGCCTTAAAAAGGGTGACATCGTTACCATCCGTTGGAGGGACGCAAATGGCACTTTTGATGCAAGAGATGTTGTAATTGCAGGAGTATTTGCTTCAAATGTCCCTGCTATTGAAAATGCACAGGTTTATATCCCGTTGGCAGAACTTCAAAAAATGACATTGCTGACAAATCAGGCTACTATAATTTCTTTTAGTGACGAAAAACTTTTAAAAGATCCACCAACTAGCTGGTTATCAAAGGACAAAGCTTTTTTAACAAAGCAAGTGGATGAAATGATAAAAACAAAGTCATCCGGGCAAACAGTCATGTATATAATACTCCTCTTTCTTGCTATGTTAGCAATTTTTGACACTCAGGTTTTATCCATTTTCCGCAGACAAAAGGAAATTGGTACCTACATTGCACTTGGATACACACGTCGGCAAGTTGTAGGATTATTTACTATAGAGGGGAGCATGCACGCTGTATTTGCTGCTTTTGTTGGAGCATTGTATGGTGTTCCGTTTCTGAGTTGGCAAGCAAAAGCTGGTTGGACGATGCCCATTGATACCAGCGAGTTTGGCATGGCCATAGCACAAACGCTCTATCCTATGTACAGCCTGAGCTTAGTTTTCACGACTGTCTTTATTGTTCTTTTAACAACAGCGATCGTAAGTTACCTGCCATCGCGAAAGATTGCAAAAATGAATCCAACAGAAGCTTTAAGGGGGAAATTACAATGATACGTTTCTTATTGAAAGGGCTCTGGCGCGATAAAAGCCGCAGTCGATTACCCATTATTGTTGTAGCAACAGGAGTGATGCTTACGGTGTTTATGCATGCCTATATAACTGGTTTTATGGGTGATACAATTGAAATGAATGCACGTTTTTCTTATGGCCATGTCAAAGTTATGACGCGTGCCTACGCTGAACTAAGCGATCAGATTCCAAATGATCTGGCACTTTTAGACTCGGATAAAACATTGGCTTCACTACAAAGAAGTTATCCGGAACTGGAGTGGACCGAACGCATTCAGTTTGGAGGATTGATTGATGTTCCGGATGTTAATGGTGATACAAAGGCACAAGGACCTGCAATAGGTTTTGCAATTCATCTTTTAGATGCCCAAAAAGGGGATGTCGACCGAATGAAGATCTCAAATGCTATTAAAGAAGGAGCTTTGGCACAACATCCAAATGAAGCCTTGTTAAGTGATGATTTTGCCCGCAAGCTTGGTTTGAAAATCGGTGATGTTTTTACTTTAATGGGTTCATCCATGAATGGGAGCATGACAATGTACAATTTGAAGCTTGCAGGTACTGTTGTATTCGGTGTGGAAATGATGGACAGAGGGACTGTAATAGCTGATATTGAAGATATTAGAAAGGCTTTGGAAATGCAGAATGCTTCTGGTGAGCTGTTGGGTTTTTTTAAAGATGGATATTATAATGATGACAGAGCAACTAAAATAGCTTCAGAATTCAATGCTTCTTTTAAAAATGTTGATGATCCTTATGCACCATTAATGAAGAGTTTGGGTCAGCAGGGTTCGATGGGCCAATATGTTGAGATGGCAAAGGTTTGGTCATTTTATGTTTCATTGATCTTTATCATTGCCATGTCATTGGTTCTTTGGAATGCGGGTCTTTTGGGCGGATTGCGTCGTTATGGCGAGGTTGGACTGCGCATAGCTATTGGTGAAGAAAAAATCCATGTTTACAAAACAATGATTTATGAATCGTTGCTTATTGGCATAGGCGGAACAATAACAGGTACAATTCTTGGTCTGTTTTTTGCCTATTTACTGCAGCGATACGGTCTGGATATTAGTGGTGCTATGGAAGGCGCAACCTTGATGTTTCCAACTGTTATTAAAGCACGCATCACCTTAACTGATTACTATATTGGATTTTTCCCTGGTATTGTGTCAACTGTTTTAGGAACAGCACTTTCCGGAATTGGTATTTTTAAGCGACAAACTGCTTCACTTTTTAAAGAACTTGAATCATAATCAATTAATAATGATGAATTCATGAAAAATTATATCCTTGTTTTATTCCTAATCTACTCAACTATTTTAAAGGCGCAGACAGCTGAAGATGTTCTGGCAAGAGTGGATGCAAATATGACTTCAACTAATCGTGTATTAGAGTCTTCAATGACAATACAAGGGAAGAGAAATAGCCGGACGATCACTTCGAAGACCTATGCAGCCGGAAATAAGCAGTCGTTTACTGAGTATCTCTCTCCTGCCTCTGAAAAGGGAACTAAAATGCTAAAACTTGAAAAACAATTATGGGTTTATTCTCCAACAACAGATCGTACAATTCAACTTTCAGGTCATATGCTTCGTCAATCAGTTATGGGAAGCGACCTTTCATACGAAGATATGATGGATGACAGAAAATTGTCGGAAATGTATGAATCCAAAATCATTGGAAATGAACTTCTTGGAGATAGAAAAACTTTGATTCTCGAGCTAACCGCAAAAGTGGTTGATGTAGCATATTACAGTCAGAAAATATGGGTAGATGCCGAACGTTACGTTCCGCTAAAACAAGAGATGTATGCAAAAGGTGGTAAACTTTTAAAGCAAACTGAAATGAAAGACGTAACAAAAGTTCAGAATCGCTGGTTTCCGCTGACAGTAGTATATAAAGACATGCTTAAACAGGGTGATGGGACTATTTTTAAAATAACAACCATAGCCTTCAATCAGGAAATTCCTGCTTTTATTTTTACCAAAGCTGCATTGAAACAGTGATTAGTGCTTTTGTTCCTAATTTGAAAGATACATAAAGTTTGAGATTGCCGAAGACAGGCCTTCCTGACTCACAGGTTTGCTCAGATAGGCATCGCAGCCGGCCGCAATTGCTTTTTGGCTGTCGCCACTTAAGGCATAAGCTGTTACTGCAATGATTGGTAATGCCGGATATTCTTTTTTAATGATTCGCGTTGCTTCATAGCCATCCATAACGGGCATTTTTATATCCATCAGAACTAGCGAAATGGTGTTATTAGTTCTGCACGCTTCCACAGCCTCAACACCATTAGATGTTTCAATTACTTTTATTTTCAGTCTTTTCAACATCAATCTGAGCACCTGCCGATTGCTCACCTCATCTTCAACAATAAGAACGGTGGGGTCAGTAACTTTTACAGGCTTAGCCACTTCTGAAATCTTAACTTCTGGCTCCTCGCAATCCGGAACGGAGAAAAAGAATGCTGACCCTTTTCCATATTCAGATTCCAACCAAACTGATCCTTTAAGCACATCAGCTATCCCTTTTACAATTGAAAGTCCAAGTCCGCTTCCTTCAAAAGTTCTGGTACTTGAATTATCGGCTTGGGTAAAATAGTGAAAGATGTTTCTTTGTTCTGAATCTTTTATACCAATACCACTATCCTTTATTGACGTAGTTAATTGCCCGTTGGATTTTTCAACTTCAACAGTAATAGTACCATTTGATGTAAATTTGAAGGCATTATCAATTAAATGACCAATTGCTTTTGTTAATAATTCTTTGTCAATAAGTAAATTGTAACTATCAGCGCTTTTATCCTCTTGACCATTCCTGGTAAAAATAAGCTGAGTTTGAATTTTTTTGTGTTTGTATTTCTTTTTAAAGGCTTCGAAAAGTTCCTGAATGTGTTTTTTATAAGGAACAGAAGCTAGGTGTTGAGTTATTGTGTTTGATGCCAGCAAAGCAATGTCCATGTAATCGTTTACTGTTTGAATAAGTCTGTCGCTGCCAGTAGTTATAATCTCATAAAATTCTGACCTTTCTTCTATACTTAAATCAGGATCAAGAAGCATATTGCTAAATCCTAGCATGTGATTCAGAGGTGTTCTGATTTCGTGTGAAATATTATTCATGAAAGCAGTTTTAAGCAGATTGCCAGCTTCAGCCTGTTGCTTGGAAACTAGTAAATCCTCAAGCATTTTCTTAATCTCACTTATATCTTCTTTTATGGCAACAAAGTGTGTGATAATACCATTTGAATTTGTAATAGGGGAAATTGAAATGCGTTCCCAATGCAATTGACCTGATTTCTTTCGGTTTTGCAGCTCACCTGACCATTCGCGTCCTGAACTAACTTCGTGCCATAAATGCTTGTAAACTTCACTGCTCTGAAGTCCTGATTTTAGAATCCGGGTATGCTGTCCAATAGCTTCTTGTGGCTGATAACCACTTACATGCGTAAATTTTGGATTAACATATTCTATCGTACCTTCTGAATCAGTTACAACAATACTAACCGGGCTTTGCTCAACAGCTTTAATGAGCAACTGAATTTCCTGCTCGGTCTTTTTTCGCTGTATGGCCATAGTAATCTGATGTGAAATAAAATTCATTGTTTCCAAATCAGTGTTTGTATATGCATGTTCGTTGTCGTAACTCTGCAAAACAAAAGCCCCCATGGCTTCTCCATCTTCAATGAGCGGAACACCCAACCAACATGAACTTGGAGTGCCAATCAAATCAACAACACCTTCATTTATTAGGTTATTGATATCGGTTTTTGTTAAAAGTAATGGTTTCTTTTTCTCAACCACCAGACCAGTTACCGATCGGGCAGCATTCCAAAAAGTAGTGCGATCCGATTCGTCGGCACAATAAGGCGCTGTAAAAGTATTGTTCTCTTTATTTAGGAATGCAACATAAAAGTTGTTTGCATCAACAATTTTATTTAATTGATCCTGAATAAGTTGCATTAGTGATAAAAGATCGCTCGATTGAGTAATAGCTTCAACAATTTCGTTCTGAATTTTTTGAATTTGTTCGGTTTTTTTACGTTCAGTTATATCACGGATATTTGCAGCAATGATGACATCAGAGAAATTATCCCAGCTCGATAAAGATATTTCTATTGGGATCAGTTTTCCATCACTCCTGAGTCCAAGGAATTCCATAGGCCTTCTAAGGATATGTGAAACCTTTGTTTTAACATAGGCATGAAAAAAATGGTGATGGTCATCTCTTCTGTCAAGGGGTATTAATTTTTCAAATGAATGTCCAAGTAGTTCATTTTCAGGATATCCAAAAATTTCACCTGCCTTAGGATTACAGAATATTATCTCGCCTTTACTGTTGGAAACAATGATTGCATCGTTAGCTGTTTCGGTTATAGCCCTGAATTTTCGTTCATTTGAAATGAGTATTTCATCTGTGAGCTTACGTTCGGTTATATCGCGACTTATAACATAACTGTTTTTTACATGTCCCTGATCATCATAACTGAAGCTGCAATGATCTTCTAAATAGATATATACGCCATTTTGATGAAGAGCACGGTAAGAATATGTTAGTTGTGGCAGACCTGCTGCCATAGCTTGCTCAATATAGTTGAATATTTCGTCCCGGTCATCGGGATGAATGATAGAATAGATGAGCTCGGGATCAAAAAATGGGGTTTCATCTTCTTTGTATCCCAGTTGTCGTAAGTAGGAAGGCGAAGCATATTCCATCCTGTTATCTTTCCCAAGAATTAAAATCCCATCGGAGGTGTTTTCAGCAATTAAACGATAGCGCTTGTTGGATTCCTCAAGTTGTTGCTTGTTGTGCATCAGCTCAGATCTTTGTTTTTCGCGATTTATTGCTGTTCCCAAAGCAGATGCCATTGTACGGAGAATGGCAATATCAGATTCCGACCATTTTACAACCTCATGGCAATTGTCGAAACCAACAAAACCCCAACACTTTTCTTCGATCATAACAGGTACAACAAGCAAAGAAATAATTTGCTGTGCCTCGAGCACTCCTTTTTCGGTATCAGGGAAATCTGCAATAGGTCCATGAAGCGCAGTTCCGGCAGACAACTGTTCAAACCAACGTGGTGCTATTTCCATGACAGGAATATTATGCAGATCCAAATTGCCAATTTGTGGAATGATTCCTTCATTCGACCATTCAAAAAGTTGGCTCATTAATATTTCATCGGTTTCACTATCATTATGAAAAGCAAAAATATATACCCTGTCTTGTTTTGTTGCTTCACCAATAATTGCAAGAGCTTGATTAATAGCATCAGTTATACAAATATGACTTACTAATACCTGATTTGACTTTGCTACCGCTTCAAGAATTTTATCTTTAAAATTCAAACTTCTTTCGATCAGATGATGAACCGTCGTATTGCGTATTAATACTAAAGCATTGTCTTTGTCCTGAGGTAGAAAGCAGGTTTCAAAAAATTGCTCAGAACCATTGATGTATTCACTAACTTCAGACTCAACTACTTTCTTGCTCGCTAAAACATTTTTAATTCCTGCTAAAATCGAACTGCTAAGTCCTTCAGAAAGAATTTCCTGCGCCTTTTTTCCAATTATTGAATCATGTTGTTTGTTTGAAGTTTTATAGTTGTCACAATGAAAATCAATGATTGTGGCAGAGGAGTCAAAAAGGAAAATTATTTTCTGATTGATCTCAAGTAAATTCTGAGGTTTGTGGGCTACATCCGCAACAACAGACTTAAAATTTTTATTATTCTGATCATCAAATAATGATATTAAACAACTGTCAGTTCCTGAAATCCACCCTTCAAGGTGATAACTTTTGGCATTCGGGTCTTTTGTTCTGACATAAAGATCACACCTTCCGGTCTGACTTAAACTTTTCATCTGTTGAGTCCACTGCCAGTGGTTTTGGAGCAATTCAGGGAATAGATCACGAAGTTTTTGCCCTGCAAGTGAATTAGTTTCGTCTTCAAAAAGTGACGCAAAAGCAGTGTTATACTGTATTAAAACTCCATCGGCGATAGCTTCAGCTGTATCAGACAAAAGTTGAAGTTGTGCCATCGGACGAGGTACTCCTTTAAAAAATGAATTGAAAGCTTCGTTGTCCATGTGTTTCATCTAGTATGTTGAACTTAATTACAAAGAGCATCTTGCTCATAGTATTAGTAAAAAAGTTTTTGTTTGTTAGTGTTGATTTATAATTATACTCAGTTCAAAATGGGATTTTAGCGTTAGTTGGTTCCTATTTTTGGAAAGTTCCAGTAAAAATACAATCACAAATGACTTTGTCAAGTTTTTTTCAAAAAAAAACATCAATTAGAGGAAAAAAATCAGAAATGACCTATACCAAAGCGCTTTGTTGCATTTTTGTGAGAAAAAAAATTTGGTTTTTAGTTGAAAACAGAATACGAAATCAACAACTTTTGGCGATGGGTAGATTAAAAAATGGATTTGCCTGAATAGGTCGTAAAGCGTTCCATTGCTTCAATACAAGCAATTGAATTTCCCTTTTCATTCAGTGCCGGAGAAAATCCGGCTATGCTTAAAACATCAGGAATTAAAGCTACGATGCCACCTCCAACACCACTTTTTGCAGGCATCCCAACTCTAAAAGCAAAATCACCCGACTCATTGTACAATCCGGTGGTCAACATAAGGGCTTTCAAACGTTTTGCCTGACTGGGGTTTAAAACAGTTTTCCCATTGAGGGGATTTATTCCGTTGTGAACCAAAAAGGAAACACTTTGAGCTAAACTATCGGTGTTCATTTCAATCGCACATTGATGAAAATAAATATCCAACACCTTCTCAACAGGATTGTGAATGTTTCTAAAACTTTTCATGAAATGAGCAAGAGCAAAATTCCGATGGCCGGTTAGTCGTTCAGATTCTGCAACATCCTCATTGTAATTCACTTGATTATTTCCACTTAGCTCCTGAATAAATGAGAGCAAGCTTTCAAGAGGATCTTTACACAAATCGAGCAACAAATCAGCCACAACAATGGCGCCTGCATTTATAAATGGATTGCGAGGAATACCATGTTCATATTCGAGTTGTATCAGCGAATTGAATGAAGTTCCTGAAGGTTCTCTGTCTAACCGATTCCAAATAGATGAACCCAAATGGCTGAAAGCCAATGTGAAAGTAAAAAGTTTAGAAACGCTTTGAATCGAGAAGGGAACCTCATGGTCTCCAGCATAGTGTAGTTTTCCTTCTTGTGTTACTACGCTTAGACCAAATAAATCCGGGTTAACACGGGCAAGAGCCGGAATATAATCCGCCACTTTTCCCAGCTGAGCCAAATGTTTTGTTTCGTGATAAATTGTTTCGATAAGCTGCTGGTAATCTATCGGAGGAATACTTTCTAGCTGATGTGTCATGTGCCTGATAATGCGTTTTTTTTTAACATTTACGGAGCAAATTTAAGTTAATGCAGCGAATTATCACGTAAATAAAGACTTCCAGGAGGAATTGGCTCCCAAAACACCTGCATAATTCGAAGCCATGCATGCTACGTCATTCCTTGATCCGGCATATCGGCCTGTTTCTTCAACAGTAAATCCTCGTGCACTTACAACAGCCATTGAATTGATAGGATCGCTTTTTTCACCATTGACAGTTACTACAACTTCGTTTTGTTGAAACACACTTTCTTCCAGTTCAACTTCCAGTATTAACTCCTTTCCGGTATTAAGTAAAAGGTTATTCAGGACGATATCTTTGTATCCAATATAGCTGAATTTTCAGCTGTAGCGACCAATTTCAATTCCTGAAATACTGAAATTTCCCATATTATCGGAGGTTGTGCCTACCAAAGGAGAGCTATTAAGTAATACAATGGTTGCTCCGGGTAATGGAAGTTGTGTTGTTTGATCCTTAACCTTACCGCGAATATTTTGACACGGAAGTTCACTGGCTTAAATAAGTTGTGAAACAAAAAGTAAGCAAAATAGAATAGTGGTTTTCATAAAGTTTTCGTTTTAATGTTTATGATGCAAAAGAGCCTCAATTCTGAAAAATGACATCCAGAATTCCGATGAATCACGACATTAGAAGGATGAACTTGCATTTATGACGGATGAACAAAATCGAAAAGTTACCTGTCAGGCGTTAATCATAGCCAGAAAACTGCCTTCAGCCATCAAAGGCACTCCTAATTTCTCTGCCTTTTCTCTTTTTGAAGGGCCCATCTGATCTCCTGCAAGTATGTAACTGGTTTTAGCAGAGATAGATCCCGAAACCTTTCCGCCATGTTGCTCAACGAGATTTTTTGCTTCATCTCGGCTGAATTTCTCAAATACACCACTGATTACAAAGGTTTTACCTTCAAAAATACTACTTATCAAAACATTTTTTACCTCATGACTAAACTCCAATCCATGCGCGATCAGCCGGTCGAGAACCTGTAGATTGTCTTCATCTTCAAAATAGGCAACCACTGATTCGGCAATTCGTTCACCTATTTCATCTACCTGAATCAAGTGATCTTTAGTCGCCGATTTCAATAATTCAAAGGAAGGAAAAGCCTCAGCTAATTTTTTTGCAACGGTTTCACCAACAAAACGGATACCTAATGCAAAAAGAACTCTTGGATAAGGTATTGATTTTGAAGTATTAATGCTTTCGATAATGTTTTGACTTGTTTTCTCACGGAAACTTACTTTGCGAGCAGTTCCATCTTCTGCTTCGTAAATCTTCTCTAGACCCAGAAGTTGTTCATAGTGAAGGTCATATAAATCAGCACTATTCTTTATAAGACGATTATCATAAAGAACCTCTATTCTTCCTTCTCCCAAACCTTCAATATTCATCGCTTTCCTGGCAATGAAATGCTCGAGCCGGCCTTTAATTTGTGGCGGACAATGGTAACTATTCGGACAATACCAGGCTGATTCTCCTTCTGTTCGCATAAGCATGGACCCGCACGCAGGACAATGTGAAATAAAAGCGACAGCATTGCTTTTGGGATCTCTTAAAGCAATTTTAACACTGGTAATCTTTGGTATGATCTCACCGCCTTTCTCAATTACGACCCAATCATTTTCATGTAAATCGAGCGATTGAATGATGTCGGCGTTGTGTAAACTGGCTCTCTTAATTGTTGTTCCAGCAAGTAATACTGGCTCAAGATTGGCAACAGGAGTTACAGCGCCAGTTCTACCCACCTGATAGTCAACTGATAGCAAACGCGTTGCGACTTCTTCAGCCTTAAACTTGTAAGCAATAGCCCACCTTGGCGATTTAGCAGTGAATCCTAATAGTTGTTGCTGATCGAAACGATTGACTTTTATCACAATGCCATCAATATCAAAAGGTAATTCGTCCCGGCCTGATTTCCAGTCGTTGATATATTCAAAAATGTCAGATTCATTGTTGCACAATGCCATATGAGGTGAAATTTTAAATCCCCAGCTTTTTGCAGCCAGCAAACTTTCGTAATGACTTTTAAAAGTAAGGTTTTCTCCCATTAGATAGTAAAGCCAGCAATCAAGTTTTCTGCGCGAAACCTCAGCTGAATCCTGCATTTTTAAAGTTCCTGCTGCTGCATTGCGTGGATTAGCAAAAAGTGCAAGGCCATCTTCTTCCCTTAATTTATTCAAGGCATTGAAACTGGCATGTGGGAAATAAATTTCACCTCTTATCTCAAAAACATCCGGAAAATCGCCTTTCAGTCGTAATGGAATGCTTCTGATGGTTTTTACATTTGCTGTCACATCATCACCCTGTGTTCCATCGCCACGTGTGACAGCCTGAACCAGGTTACCTTTCTCGTAACGCAAACTTATTGCCAAGCCATCAAATTTAAGTTCACAAACATATTCGACTTTTTGCTCAAGACTTTTTATAATACGTTGATGAAATTCACGTATCTCATTCTCATTGTATGAGTTAGAAAGAGAAAGCATGGGGTATTGGTGAATCACCGACTTGAATTGACGTGTTATTTCGCCACCAACACGCTGGCTGGGTGAGTTCGGTTGCATCAAGTCTGGAAACTTCTTTTCAAGCAGGAGGAGTTCTTCCATCAACATATCAAACTCGTAATCTGATATGGTGGGTTGAGCCAATACATAATAGTTATAATTATGGAGGTTCAGAAGTTCAGTAAGCTCCTGAACCCGTTCTTGAGCCTTTTCAAAAGTCATATCTAAGGTTTTTTATGCGGTAGAATGGCTTGATTTCGGTAAATCGTAATAGTTTCGTTGGCGTTAATAGGATTTATGCGATGAATCAAACGATCCATTCGGCCTGGTTTGATCTTTGCTTCTAACACTAAGTCCGGGAGATATTTCTGCATCGAATCAACACGTGCCTGAAGGTTGACCTCCTGATAAAATAAAACAAACGAGGGTTGTTGTTCTTTCTCGCTCCATTTTTTTAAGTCTGCAAAATCTTTGTAGCTGGTATGATCGTAAACTGCATCATAACGTGGCCATTGTCCGGAGTAAAAAACAGGTGGAAAACGAAGAATACGGCTGTCATTGTCTTCAATAACGAAATACTTGATATCAGGATAGTTACTGATGTAAGACATTGATTCGACGCGGGCTTTTTTTGAATACATGGGCGTGAATGCCACTAAAAGAACACTATTCAGCGCCCAGAAAAAGACCCAAAAAATAATCATGAGTTTCTGATTTTTACGCCAGAACGCTGATTTCTTTTCAAATTCTTCCCAACCTGCCAAACCTAAAACGATGATCAAAGGTATTACTGGCAAGATGAAACGCTCTTGTTTGTTTGGAAAAGCTGAATGAAATAGCAAAAAGAGTAGCACAGGAAAGAATAAAACGAAGTTTTTCTTCCAGTTTTTAAAGTAACCGAATAAAAGCATGATACTAACCGGCGGTATTAGCAGTCCGCCAATTACGAGCAGATAATTGTACCAGGGTGCAGTATGATATTCATAAGCATGGTTCATGTTATAATTTACATACTCCATGAATTCAGCAAATGGCTGTCTCCAAACTAAAAAGTCGATAAATCCTTGAATTAAAACAACTGAAATAAGGAAACCCAGGGCAGTTGATATCATGCCTTTTCTATTGCCTGCAAACAGCAGAGCTAAACCTATCCCACCTGTATAAATTAGGGTTTGAAAACGTACAGAGAATGCCAATCCAAGAAAAAATCCGGCAACCAAAAACGAAGACTGATGATATCCAGGCTCTTCAGCTTTTCGGATTAGCTCCTGGCGCAAAATGACCAATGATCCATACATCAAAAACGGAATGGAAACCATCTCGACCATATTTCTAACACTAAGAAATGGCATAAACCACAAAACTGCCAGTAAAAGCGCAACTTTGTATGCAGTTTCTTTCGCTGTTATCAGACTGGCAATGCGGTATCCAAAAGATATTACCAAAAGTGAAATTCCGGCATGAATCAATCGAACAAAAAACATCTTTAGCTGTGGATCGTCAATTCCAAGTATTTGGAAAAAATGAAAAAGTACATAATGAATACCCACATAAAAAAAACTATGACCTTCAGGGCCACTATTACCTGGAGTTCCAGGAAGCCAGCCTAAGTAATCACCACCGTCGACCCAAGACTGTGCTTGTTCAATAACTAAAAAATGATCATCATGCATCCCGAAACCTTTCGAAAAGATTGCGGCTATAGTTCTTAAGATCAATCCTATAACCATTATAAAAAGGAAAGGATGCTTGTTTTTAAATCGCTTGATTCGTCGAAACATGATTGTATGTCATTTTGAGATCAGGAAAATAATTATTAGGCAAATATACGACCTTATTGATCTTATAATTCTTCGGGGGTCTTAGGTTTTGATGAAGTTTTATCTTCACTGGTTTCCAACTTATCCATTAATGCCAGATGAGATTTAATGTGAAGGAGGTTCTCGTTTTTTTTACTCTCCCTTCGTTGACGTGAAAAATCGGTAAAATACTGATGCTGAGTTAAAAAGTCGATCTGCGTTAAAAGCCAGACCCTCATATCAGTGGGATAGCCATTTTGCATAATCCATTCTTCTCTTAAACGTGATGAGATGGGGACGTAGTCAGGTCTTCCTAGGTAATCCAGGTCACTGTCGCACAGGATCGAAGAACATAGATCAAACGGTTCTTGTGGCATTTTTGTTGCCATAATCAATTGATTGACACGATTGACCTGCTCTGGATTAAAGCCCAATTGAGGTAAAACTTGCTCAGCGAATCTGGTTGATTTTTCTTCATGATTTTCAGTTCCCCACGACATGCCGGTTTCATGGAGTAAAGCAGCAGCCTGCAAAATTATTAATTCTTCTCCTTCAAAGGAATGATAGATTCCGGAGTTGGTAGCAGCCTGAAAAACATCCATAGTATGTGCAAGATTGTGGTAGGGGTAGAGAAGCTCGTTTTTTTGTACAAGATCGGAAACAATCGTTTTTAGTTTGGTGATTCTTTCGTCTAATGCTGGTTTTAAAGAGCTTTTTTCATGCTCATTGCAATGGCCATCAATAGAATAAATCTTGACACTTCCAGTTCGTCCTTTAACAAATACTTCATCAATAAAAGTTGTTTTATAAGAGTTATGTGTTGCCAAAGAAAAAATTGTTGCCTCTGAAACAATTATTGGGGTGTTGTAAGTTCTTGTTAAACCTTCAAGCCGGGATGCAAGATTAACGGCATCAGAAATAACTGTTGTTTCCATTCGTCCTTCTCCTCCAACAACACCCAGGATTAAAATTCCGGTGTGAATCCCTGCACCGGTTTCAATGGGTGGCTTGCCTTCGGCTATCAAACGCTCGTTAAAAAGTTTGAGTTGTTCGCGCATTTCAATGGCTGCATCAATAGCATCCTCAGGCTTTTGATGAAAAAGAGCCATAATTGAATCCCCAATAAACTTGTCCACAAAACCATGATGTGCCCGAATAACTGGTTCCATAAAACCCAGGTATTCATTTAAAAAGTCAAAGTTTTCTTTTGGACTTAGTTGCTCTGAAAGTGAAGTGAATGAACGAATATCAACAAAAAGTACTGTCATTACTTTTTGTATTTGATCACCTACCGATACATCTGTAATACTTTCTTTATCAAGCATTTGTAAAAACTGTACTGGAACGAACCGCTGGTTTGCCTCCGTAATTTGCGAAAGGGTCCTGATATTATTTGTAATACGGAGAGCCATCTCATTATAGCCATTTGCTAACTCGCCTATTTCATCATCTGTACGCAGAATTGCTAATCTATCCAACTCGTTATCAATAGGTTGTCGCATTTTTTCTACAACTTCTCTCAGTGGTATTACAATGCTGTAATGTGTCCAGTTTACGAAAAAGAACAGGTAAATGATACTAATTAGGATTCCGGTAAAAATCCCAATAAACATCAATAAACTGTCGATTGCATTGACGTAAAAAAGGTGTTCGCTTTGAAAGAGACTGGATTGGTCGATGATTGAAACATATTTACCAAAAAGTACAGTGATTTGGTCCTTGTTGAGGTTTGGAGCACCTACTTCACTAATAAACGTTTTGGTTAATGACAAATAAAAAATGACGATCGTTAAAGGTAAGAGTGTGGTCATTAAACTGTTGATCCATAATCGCCTGACAATATGATCACGGTATTTTGTAGTTGTAGTCTTGTAAAGACTCACACTGTCGAAAACATGTTCAAGGTATATAAACCTGACACGATGTCGAAACCAGAAATACACAAAAATGATCGTGAGGATTGCACCAAGTGTTGAAATGAAAAAAAACTGTTGAAAAAAATCAAAAGTTGTATCGCTTTTAAATGATGTTCCGTAAATTTCAAAGGCCATGAAAGTGAGCGCTGTAGCAAAGCCAAAACCTATTATCAAAGCATTTACATGTGGTACTTTCAAAAGCCATTTCCGACAAAAAAGTTCAAGTTTAGCTGACGGTTGCTGTAATCTACGTTTTTTGCGGAAATATAACTTGAAGGGATAATTCCATGCAAAACCTAAAGCAATACTAACAAACATCATCCGTGTGAGCAAGCTAAAGGCATATGGAAAATCAAGATCTTCCGGTTCGATTACAATTGAATTATCAGCAGCTTTCTGTGTAGAATTAACTTCAATGGAATCGATAAATAGTGTATCGAACTGATTTGCAGATAAATTTACTTGTTCTTTGGCATTATTTGCTTCTAGAATTTGTTTGTCCTCGAGCCAATAAGGACCATATTTAAACAGCATTATAACCGAAATAGGCATAACCAGCATAAAGAAAATCCCTGAAGCAACCAGGTAAATTCTGATGCTAAAAAAACGGGGTATGACCAGGATTTCTTTCATTTCTGGCTACCAATCAATTTTCTTACGACGCAAAGGCATTGTCATGCAACGTGCACCACCACCCCCTCGGGATAATTCAGCACCTTCAATAGTTAAAACAAATTTCTTCACTTGCTCAATATCAACTTTGTTTTTAAGAAAATCTTTGGCTTTAATAATTTCATATCCAATATTGTTCAAAGCCTCCATTGTGTGAACATTTCTGCCGTAACCAATGACTTTTCCAGGAGCAAGAGCGAAAAAGTTTGCGCCACTTTGCCATTGTTCCCGTTCCATATTGAAGATGTCGTTTTGTCCTCCGCAAAAAACTGGTTTTAAATCCATGCCCAGCTGACTAAGAGCGGATAAAATATTCAACTCTTCAGTGATTTTAACAACCTTTTGTTCCTCAATTACAACATGAATTGTAAGATGCCGGCTTGATCGCAGTATGAGTGGTTCGAAAATCATGCAAGTGTCGCGATCGAGGAGCGTAAAAACCATGTCAAGGTGAATAAATGATTCAGGAGAATAGGGCAACTCCTGTAATATCAAATGTTTAACTCCAGGTTTCGTTTTAAGATATTCAAGCATGGAGTCGATCCCCTGACTTGTTGTCCGGCCACTTACCCCGCACAAAATAATATCTTCACGAGCAATTAGTACATCCCCACCTTCGATGGTTGCTTTACCTGATTTATCATAAAGTCTAACAGGATTTACTGTTTCTGTTTTGATTTGTGGATGATTATCAAAGATAGCTTCCATAATCCATGATTCGCGTTCCCGCACTTTGTTGGCCATATGACTAACCATCACTTTATCATTCATGCTGAAAGTAGCATCACGTGTAAAGAAAAAGTTGGGTAGCGGATGAAGCGAAAAACGTTCGTTATCAAGAAATTTGGTAAGTGTATCTTTTCGCATTTCAACACCCTCAATCAGTTGACGGGCAAGCTCTTCGCTTGTATATCCATGAAGATATCTGCAGATGTCATCCGTCGACTCAAACTGGCAGATTTTTTTGATCAGGCTGGTTTTTACACTATCTATCTTTAATACATCAGCGAGTAAGTCTCTTACTTCAAATACTTTAGCAAATTTCTTCAACACCCCGTGAAATTGATTGTATTCAGGAAGTGCAACATTAAGGTTCAAAATGTCGCTATAAAGTGCACGGGCTGCATTCTCCGGTGTCATGTTTTCAACTTCAGCACCGGGGGTGTGGGTTATAACATATTCGAGCTCGCCAATCTCTGAATTTATATTTACTTGAATTTTTTCTGAAGCAGGCATTGTTTATGGTTTTCTGATAAATGAAAGTAAATAAGTGATTGATAATGAACTATATTTTCAATTGCATCTTTGCAAAGATAGTAAAATCCATCGTTTAGAAAATCTGAATTATTAGCTTCTTCTTTGTGAACTGGTGATTCGAATCATTCTAAATGTCAATCTTAATTAATAGAGGAGTCTTGTGTGGGATAATAATGAAGGTTGAAGACGGTTACTCATAAAGAGTTAAAAACTCATAGCTGTTTCCCATGTGATTCAAAAACCGGATAAAATCTGTCGTGCTGATACTAACACTTGCCGTATTTTCATTCGGATGAAAGCTTAATCTTGCAGCATTTTTCAATTTGTCATCAATAAAAACGTATACATGTTTCTCCTTGTCGTTGATTAACCCAAACGGAGAAACACTACCCGGACTTAAACCCAAATATTTTTCCATTCGTTCAGGAGAAGAAAAACTTAGCTTTCCTTGCTTTAATCGTTGCTCAAGATCATGAATATTAAGTTGTTGCATACATTCGAAAATCACCAGATAATGCTTGTTACCTTTATGATTTCTAAAAAATAAATTTTTACAATGTACGGCGTCAAGATCTTTCCAATACAACAAAGCATCTTCAACTGATGGAGTTGGCGGATGATAAATTACCTGAAATGAGATCCCTAGAGATTCGAGTGTGCTAAATACTTTTTGATGTTTATCGTTCATTATTGTATGATCTATTTTCAAAAACAAAGCCTCGGTAAAGTTTTACCAAGGCTTTGAATCTAATATCCGTAAGTTATAACCTTTGTCATTGCTGGTTTTAGTTATTCAATAACGAGAAAATTATTCTGTTTCAATCCAATCAGCAAGGAAAATATTGGTGTCGCGGGTCCCGTTGTTGTTCCTGTTGCTTGAAAAGATAAGCTTCTTTCCGTCGAAGGAAAACATTGGGAAGGCATCAAAAGTATCATCAAAAGTGATTTGCTTTAAGCCTGTTCCATCTAAATTTATCATAAAAATATTGAACTGATAACCACGGCTTGATTTATGATTGGAACTAAAAACAAGTTTATCGCCTTTAGGATGAAAGTAAGGAGCCCAGTTTGCTTTTCCCAAATTAGTGACCTGCTTCAAATCAGAGCCATCAGCATTACACACATAAATTTCCATATTGGTAGGCATTACCAGTCCCTGTTTTAGTAAATCCTTGTATTCCTTTTGTTCTTCAGGTGTTTGAGGCCGTGATGAACGGAACACTAATTTGGAACCATCTGGTGAGAAAAATGCCCCGCCATCATAACCCAATCCAAAAGTAATTTGCTTTACATCGCTTCCATCGATATTCATAGTGAACAATTCAAGGTCACCCGTGCGATCCGACGTAAACACAATTTTATCTCCTTTTGGTGAAACAGTAGCTTCAGCATCGTATCCGTTTCTGTTAGTCAGGGTATCGATAATATTTCCCTTGAGATCAGATACAAAAATGTTGTAGTCCTCATAAATAGGCCAAACATATTTGCCATCTTCCCTTGGCTCAGGAACGTGTGGACAGCTACCGTTACCCATATGGGTGGAAGCGAAAAGAATAGTTGTGTCTCCCGGCATAAAATAGGAACAGGTCGTTCTTCCTAAACCTGTACTGATCATTTGCGGGATTTCTTTGTCCATCTTGGCTTCATCCAGCTTTGCATAAAAGATTTGGTCACAATCCAATGACCATGCTGGGTTATTTGTCTGAAATACAATCATCTCATCATTAAAACTAAAATAGGCTTCTGCATTATCTCCGCCAAAAGTTAATTGTTTAACCTGACTGAAGTTTTTTTCCTGTTCATAATGAACAGTTGTCTTTCCAGTTGTATTGTCGTTTGTATGGCTGTGTCCGTGATCATGATCGTGATCATGGTCATGACTGTGATCATTATTTTGTCCTGTCGGGTTTCCGCAAGATACCATTATAAAAAAAAGATAAACCAATAATGGGATATTTCTCATAAAGTGTTAGATATTAATGAGTTTATTAGAAAACGAATTGATAAAATTTCTTATTTTACACTACAAATTCGTGTAATTTCATTAGAAATGTTGCTGCAAAAATAACGATTTTTGCGAAATCAGGCGTGAAGCTTCTCTTCGATAGCCTTTGCAGTGAATGATTCCTTACAGTTTCTCAGTTCTTCTGGTCTGCCTTCGAACAAAATTCTCCCACCTTTATCACCACCTTCGGGGCCAATATCAATGATCCAATCGGCTCGTTTTATCACTTCCGGATTATGTTCGATCACCACCAGACTATGGCCATTTTCAATCAGAGCATTAAAAGCGTCCATCAATTTGGTGATATCATGAAAATGAAGTCCTGTTGTTGGTTCATCAAAAATGAACAATGTAGGTTTCTCACTTTGTCCCTTGGTAAGAAAAAATGCCAGCTTAATGCGTTGAGCTTCACCTCCGCTAAGGGTATTTGATGATTGACCCATTTTTAAGTAACCTAACCCAACCTCTTTTAGTGGCAGTAATTTTTGAATGATTTTTTTAACGATGGTTGAATGCTTCTGATGACTTTCAAAAAAATCGATGGCTTCATCGATGGTCATATCCAGCAAATCAGCAATATTTTGATTCATAAAACGTACATCAAGCACCTCTTCTTTGAATCTTCTGCCTTTACAAACATCGCACTCGAGATAAACATCCGCCATAAATTGCATTTCAATTTTCACACTTCCTTCTCCTTCGCAGGCGTCGCACCTTCCCCCCGGAACATTAAAAGAAAAATATCCAGGTTTGTAATTCCTTGTTTTTGATAGCTTTAAATCAGAATAAAGTTGGCGTACATCGTCAAATGCTTTGACATAAGTTACAGGGTTTGAACGTGAAGAGCGACCTATAGGATTTTGATCAATCATCTCAACAGCCCCCACGCGTCGGGTATCTCCTTTCAGCTCTCCAAATTTGCCTGTTTTATCAGCATATCCTCCAGTTAGTTTTTTCATTGATGGATATAGAATTCCGCGTATCAATGATGATTTCCCTGACCCGCTGACTCCGGTAACTACTGTCATCACACCTAAAGGAATTTTTACATCTACCATTTGAAGGTTATTCTCTGTTGCACCGATGATTTCCAAATAGTCTTTCCATTTTCTTCGGGTAGCAGGAACAGGAATACGTTCTTTTCCTGAGAGGTATCTTCCTGTGAGGCTTGTCTCGCTGGTTAAAATTTCTGCGTATGTCCCCTGAAAAATTAGCTCACCACCAAGCCTGCCAGCCAATGGCCCAATGTCAACTACCTGATCAGCAGCCTTTATGATATCTTCGTCATGTTCTACAACTATAACTGTGTTGCCAATATCACGCAACCGTTTCAAAACCTTAATGAGTCGTTGTGTATCCCGCGGGTGCAACCCAATGCTGGGTTCGTCAAGAATGTATGTTGAGCCTACAAGGCTTGATCCAAGCGATGTTGCAAGGTTTATTCGTTGCGACTCTCCTCCTGATAAGCTATTGGAAAGGCGGTTTAGTGTTAGGTATCCAAGACCAACATCGAGCAAAAACGAAAGCCGGCTGTTGATTTCAATTAAAAGTCTGTTTGCAATAATTGATTCATTTTCTGACAGTTCCAAATTGTTAAAAAATTCGGAAGCTTCTTCAAGAGAGAGAAGAACAATTTCTGAAATACTTTTACCACCCACTTTTACATAGGATGCATCTTTTCTCAATCGAGTACCCTCGCAGTCAGGACACACAGTCTTGCCCCGGTAACGTGAAAGCATAACCCTGTATTGAATCTTATAGCTTTGCTCTTCAAGTTGCTGAAAAAAGTCGTCTAACCCCTCAAACCATGAATTGCCGGTCCAAAGGAGTTTTTTTTGTTCTTTTGAAAGCGCATAATAGGGTTTATGTATAGGAAAATCGAATTTTGAAGCATTGAAAACCAAACGATCCCTGAATTCACTCATTTTCTCGCCTTTCCAACACGCTACAGCTCCTTCATAAACAGAAAGTGCTTTGTTAGGGATTACCAAATCTTCGTCTATGCCAATAATTGATCCGAACCCTTCGCATGTTTTGCACGCACCAAAAGGGTTGTTGAAGGTAAACATATTAACACCAGGCTCTTCAAATGTTAGTCCATCAGCTTCGAAGCGATCCGAAAAAACAAAGGAAGAAGTGTTTGCCTCATCTTGAACTTCCAGTTTGCAATATCCTTTGCCTTCATAAAAAGCGGTTTGCACAGAATCAGCAACCCTCGAAAGGAAATCATCATCGAAGGATTGTATTTTCAAACGATCAACAACAATGTACAGTTCATTCAGTTCCGGAAGCTCACTTTCTTTCAGAAAATCATCAATACGCATTACATTCTGATGATGCATAATTCGTGCAAACCCCTGCTGCATAAGCACAGTAAGGTGTTCAGATGTTGTTCTTCCATTTATATTACTCAGTGGGGCTAAGATAAATATTGTAGCACCCTGAGTTTGTTTGGACACATAATCAACCACATCATTTACACGGTGTTTTTTAACAACCTTCCCCGAAACAGGGGAGATAGTTATGCCGATTCGGGCAAAGAGGAGCTTGATGTACTCATAAATCTCAGTTGAAGTGCCAACAGTTGACCGGGGATTTCGTGAGGTAACCTTCTGTTCAATTGCTATTGCAGGCGACAAACCACTGATATGATCTACATCAGGTTTATTCATCCTGCCTAAAAACTGACGTGCATACGAACTTAAACTCTCTACATAACGTCTTTGTCCTTCAGCATATAAAGTGTCAAAAGCAAGTGACGACTTTCCCGAGCCAGAAAGTCCGGTCACAATAATCAACTTATTTTTTGGCAACGAAATGCTAAGGTTTTTCAAATTATTTACCCGAGCACGGGTAATTTCGATCGTATTTTTTGGGTTACTTTGGCTCATGAAATCTTCCTTGAAGGATTTTTTTTTGCGAAATTATCAATTATATTTGCTTTATATGAAAATGTGTATAATTTTGCATTCATTAACAGTGTACAAAACGTATTTGTTTCACCATAAAAACCCATAGGAGAACCATTATAGATTCAACTTATACCCTTTAATTCAGTTCATTAAAAAAGGGAAGCTCTATGAATGCTATCGAACTTAGCGATAAAGAGCTGGTTGAAAGTTATCTTAATGGTAATCAATCCAGTTTCGAAATTTTGTTAAACCGGCACCAATCGCGTGTTTTTGCCTATATTCATATGTTGGTAAAAGACAGGCAGCTGGCCGATGACATCTTTCAGGATACCTTCATCAAGGTTATCCGCACTCTTAAAGGCGGGTCTTACAATGAAGAAGGAAAATTCATTCAATGGGTGATGCGAATTGCTCATAACTTGATTATCGACCATTTCAGAAAAGCAAAACGTCTTCCGATGACAGATAGTGCCCCGGATGATTTTCGTATTGCCGATCAGTTAGGGTTAAGTGATAAATCAATTGAAGAACATATTATTACTGAGCAAATCCATGAGGATATTCGTAAGATGATTGATTTTCTGCCTGAAGAACAACGTGAAGTGCTTTATCTGAGGCTTTATTCCGAGATGAGCTTTAAAGATATCGCTGATATGACTAATGTTAGTATCAATACCGCTCTGGGCCGTATGCGATATGCATTAATAAATATGCGTAAAATGGTGAAAGAACGTAACGTGTCGTTAACGTATTAGCATTTTCAGAAAAGGATAAGAAACCGGGTTTCAGTGATGTAATCCGGTTTTTTTTTATTCCTTTATTAATTGTTTCTTGCGGATAAAATACCATAGAATTGCTGATCCTGAGCCTATTAAAATACCAAACAACACGTCAACAGGATAATGAACACCTAAGCCCATGCGTGAGTATGCGATTGCAGTTGCCCACAAAAAAGATGGGACAATCACATACCAACGCGGAAAAGCGATGCTTAAAGCTGATGCTATCACAAAGGCATCGGTTGTATGTCCCGAGGGAAATGAAGGACTTCCGCCGGATGTAACTTTTTCGATGAAACTGTAGGTTTCAAACGGACGTGGTCTGTTAATAGTATGTTTAAGAACGGTTGTTATAATTACTGCTGTAAGTACTGAAAAAATCAGATAAAAGGACTTCTGTTTGAGTGACTTTAATTTTTTGACAAAGCTAAAACCTAGTAGTAATAATGGTATGCTAAAGGCAACTGGCCCGGCAGTATGGGTAAGTGCTCTGAAAAACCCATCGAAATCTTTATTGCGGTTGAGATTTATATGCTTCAATAGCTCGATATCAACATTTTGAGCAAGTAATATAAATGGAAAAGAAACAAATAAGATGACAAATGTTTTTTTCATAAGATGTGTCAAATCAATCATTTATTCTTCATTGATAATTCGTTCCCACTGAAGTACATTATCTGTATCATAGCATTGAACAACCAATTCTCTCTTCTTTAAAGGTCCGCGGAAAGCTATCTTCCCAAAATTCCTTGATGTAACTACTGTTCCCGGAACACGAAACTCATTTTCCCATTCGCCACCTCTGCTGTTAGGTCCTGCCGACATAGTAGAGAACGTTAAATCCCAGATTGTTGGTTTGGCTTCCTCTTTAAGTACCGACATCTCAGTGAAATGAACATCTCCGGTTAAAAAAATGACATTTTTGATGGCATGTTTTTGTATAAAATCAATAATTTGCTGACGCTCAGTGTCAAATCCATTGGCTGCATAAGTTTCATACCTTTTGGCTGTACTCAAAAACTGACCTCCGAGAGCCACAATTTTAAACGTAGCTGTACTTGAAACAAGATTGTCGAACAACCACTGCAATTGTTGCTTTCCAAGTAATGTCTTTTCTGGTTTTTGAATGAAATCCGGATCGCGATACCAACGATTATCCAAAAGGAAAAAATCAGCATCACCCCATTGAAAACTTGTTATTGCACCTTTAAGGTCACTTACTCCATAAGTTGGGTTTCCCCAAAATGCTTCAAATGCTTTAAGTGTTTGTTCTTTGTTGAAGAATCCTCTATCGCTGTCATTTGGACCATAATCGTGATCATCCCATATGGCATAATGATGTGTGGATGCTAAGAAGGGCTGCATTTCTTTAATAGACCTACTATGAGTATAACGAGCAAAGATGCCTGTTTGTGTATTCCAGTCCGGCTCGCGTAAGTAGACATTGTCACCAAGCCAAAGCATGAAATCCGTCTTATGTGTAGCCATATTCTCAAAAATGCGATAGTCGCCACCGTAAGGAGTTCCTGGCCGATCATGCTCCGGCTGATTTATGTAGGCACAGCTACCAGTTAACATACTGAATTCAGGTGGGTTACCTCTCCACTTCCAAATTTTTTGAGTTTGAAATTCAGTTGGGTAGGGAAATTTTACTACACCATCATTTATAAGCAACTCATATGTGTAGCGTTTGCCGGGTTCAACCGTATCAGCGATAAGATGTGCAGTGAAAGCCATTTCTTTATTGGTATAAACGATTTCTGTCCTCCTTTGTATATCGCTTTTGTCAATTGCCTGATAGAAAAGCTGCACTTTTGCTTCTTTATTTGTTTGCACCCATATCATGACCTCCCGCATATCTGAATAACCAGGCATTGGACCTGATTGCAACAAGGGATGTTGAGCTAAGGTACTGATTTGTAAGAATATTAGTGTGACAACGAATGCGGCTAAAGTCTTTTTCATTTTCTTAAATCTTAAAAATGTCACTTAATAGTTTTTTAAAACATCTGATATGGAATCAAAATGTCCATCCACCGGGGCTGGCTTCAATTTGAGCAAATGGGCCAATAACGGATACACATGTATGTTTTTGAATGGTTTTTTTGCATAATTCGATTTGAAATCGGGGCCTACTGCATAAAAAATAGCATTTACATCCGTATTTCGAAAATCATAGCCATGTGTTCCTTTGGAGTATGATTTCATCCATGACCAATTTATACTCCATCCATCTTCGGCTAATAGCGTCATGTCATGTGTTCTTATATGGGTTGAATGATTTAAATGCTCGGGTGCTTCACCATGCTTCCATACTTTTAAATGTGGAATGGATTTAAGTTGTTCAAGCAGTTCATCAATTTTGCCATCTTTCGCTTTTATGTTCATTGTTGGATTCCAGCCATCAACCAGTTCAATCAAGCTGGTATCAACGGTTTGATCCAGAACGATTTGACGGTCAGGCGATAGTTGAGCCATTCCATGATCCGAAACAACAATAAAGTTGATGCGATCTGAATAAGGCAACGTATTCATTTTTGCGATAAATACGCCTATAAGGCTGTCAAGACGTGTTATGAGTGGCATCAGACTGTCATTTTCCGGTCCAAAATCATGACCGCTTGAGTCAGGTTCATCAAAATACAACATGACCAGTTTTGGACGTTTTTCTTCAGGCAATCTGAGCCAATACATTACAGTATCAATCCTGTCGCTGTAAGTCATGTCGTGGTCATATTTTTTCCAGTAGGTTGGCCTTACACCTTTAACATCAGCTTCACTACCAACCCAGAAACAGGTTGCAGTAATTTTTTGCTGAGTCTCGGCTGTTACCCATATTGGCTCACCTCCATAGAATTTGCCATCTTCAACTGTCTCTCTTTCTCCCGGCGCGTTGTATTCAGCATCAAGATCAAGTGCGTAAAAACGATTTACGAGAATGCCATGATGGTCAGGGTAAAGACCCGTAGCAAGGGTATAATGATTGGCAAATGTTGTGGTTGGAAAGCTTGGAATCATCCGCTCTGCTTTTACACCATTTTCTGCCATCCAATCAAGGTTAGGTGTGGCTGTTCGGGTTGGATAATCCCATCGGAAACCATCTAATGAAAGGATTACAACGATCGGGTCTTCAACTTTACTTTTTTTAACGCAGGAGGAAAGGACAACAAGAACCAGTATTAAAGAGGTAAAACTGCTGAATTTTTGAAAAGATTGCATTAATTGCGGATGATTTGTGGTTAATCTTCGAATTGATATACAAAAATACATTTTATGACTTAATACCTTGCTGTCAATTTCAGAATTATTGTCCTTGAAGATGTTTTGAAACAAATTGTGGGAAATCGGTTACAAGAATTGCGACCTTGTTTTTTCGAAGGACATCTTGATAAAAAGTTACCTCATGAGGGATAAATGGTTGTTTATCGATCTCAAGCACATCGGTTAAGATGGTAATCTTTGACTCAATGAGCACTTTTAATAATTGGGGATCAATATCTTTTCTGATATAAGCTGCCATTCGCGTAAAATGCTCATTATAAGCTGCCAATGCTTGAAAATCTTTTTCGGATGTAATTAAGGTTGAGATCATTGCATTTTTGGAATGCTTCAAGGCAGTCTGAGTGTTTTCTGGGGTGAATGTCAGGATGAGGCATTGTTCTTCCATTTCGTATTGTTGAACCAGGTGCAAAACTTCCTCTATAATTGGCCCTTTGATGTCTAACATCAATACAACGGGTTTGTTTTGATACCTCTTCAATAGATCTGAGAATAATGGTATTTTTTGACCCGTTGATTGACCTTTGCTGTCTTTTAATTGTAACCCGTTTAGATAAGTATCCTGTAATTGTGTTATATCACCTGTCCCGTTTGTAGTGCGGTTAACAGTTGGATCATGCATTAAATATAGAGATCCAGTCGCGCTTTTTCGAATGTCAATTTCCAGACCTATCATTGGATTTGTTCCATTATTTGTTGTAAAATCGAAGAGGGCCAGGGAGTTTTCAGGATAATTAGAATCAAAGCCACCTCGGTGACCAATAACCAAAACCTGACTTTTCAACCTTTCTGAAAGGAGGGAAGGGGTAGTAGTATCTGTTTGTGCTACTGTTGAAAGAACACAAATCAGTAAATTAAAGAATAAAATAAATGGTCTTTTCATTGAAGCAGAAGTTAAAAAAAGCACCTGGATTTTAAACCCAGGTGCTTCTGTATGATCTTTATCCTATAAGATTAGAAGGAGTAGCGGATTCCAAACTGAGCTTGCCATGCATTGTCGATGGTGATGCTCTTTGTGTATGAATCTTGCAATAGAACGGTTGTTCCATCAATGTTTTGTGTACGAAGTCTGAAGGAAGGTAGTCCATCAGCATTAACACCAGCAATGGTTAACGGAGAAGTTGTTGTGCTTACATAACCTACACCCCAATCGTTGTTAAGTAAATTACCAACATTGAGAATGTCAATTCTGAATTGCAATTTATTTTTAACTTCTTTTTTACCAACTTTCACCCAAACGTCCTGAATGATAGATAGATTGAATCTGTTCAACCATGGGAAAACATCACCATTACGTTCAGCATAATCACCACGACGGCTGTTAAGATATTCGTTGTTGCTTACATACTTATCGAAAGCAGCAGCTTGTTCTTCAGGAGTATATCTGACAACATCACCTGACATAATTGGTGCAAATGTAAGTTCACTTGCATTGTTTGGAATATAAAGCAGGTCATTGGTTTGGCCATCACCATTGAGGTCAGATCCATAAACATAAGATACATTAAATCCGCTGTTTGAAACCATACCTAATGAGAAGGTAGTTGATCCACCATATTTCTGACCATATTCTAAACGATAGTTAACATAACCAATGATTCTGTGACGGAGGTCATTGTCTGAATAAGATAAATCAAGGAAATTCTGTCCATATACTGATGGCATATTTGCTTGTACTGTGCTACCAACAGACTGAATGTCCTTAGCAACACCGTAGGTATATGCTACAAAACCACCAAAATTCTTATCCATTGTTTTTTCAAGTTTACCAGTCAGGGTATATGAATAACCTTCGGTGGTATTTTTCAAAACAAATGCATTTGTTACCTTAGTGTTGATGAAACGTGGAGAAGGATATCTGTCACGTAAGTCAGGACCGGTAAAATTGCGGTCTGCATCTTTAAGGTTAGCATCAATGTAGCGCAATCCCTGGATCGTTTTGTTATACATACCTTCAACTGTTGCAACTAAACCGTAAGGTAGTTTGTAGTCAATAGCCAAACTGTTTTTCCACAAAGTTGGGTATTTGAGGTCTTCATCTGTAGCGTTGATAACATAAGCTGGTAAAGTGCTGATGTCAGGAGTAACTGCTGGTAAAAACTCTGCCGGGTTCGGACGGAATGGATATGCGGTTGTGTTAGATACACTGATCAAACCTGTGTTGATACCGTTGTTTCCAAGTTGATTTGAAACAAGTACCTGTGGAATACGTGATACAAAAATACCACTACCTCCACGAATTTGAACGGTTTTGTCACCTTTAACATCATAGTTAAAACCAAAACGTGGTGATAACAACAGCTTTGTTTTAGGGAAAGCACCTGTGTTCAAATGATAGTTATCTCCGTTTTCATCTTTGAATACCATTGTATCAATGATAGGGTTATAAAACTCTTCAGCAGTTCCATCATTGTAGTCAAAAATATCAGCTCTTAAGCCTAAAGTGAGCATAAGATTTGGAGTTGCTTGATATTCATCTTGAACATATGCACTGAATGTCGAAACTTTCAGTACCTGAAGTGGATCTGCACCATCAGGAAGTCTTGAATATCTGAGGTTATATTTAGCCAAAGTTACTGGTGAAACAGGATTGGTTGGATCGTCAATATAAGCTTGAGCAGCTAATTTAAAATCTTCAATCGAGTTATAAACATACACGCCATTTGATGATGGGAAGAAGACGTTGTTTGATTTGTAATACTCGTAAGAAACACCAGCATTAATTGTATGTTTTCCAGAGAAATAGGTGATGTTGTCGGTAAGGTTTAGTGTTGAATAGTTCAATTGGTTAGATGGAGTAAAAGGATCGAAACCAATTGAAGTATAAGTTGCTTCACCTGCAGCTGAAAGAATGTCAATAGTTGGGAAGACATCAGTACGATAATCGCGGTCTTCAATTTGTTTATTGTAAGTTGCAATAAAATTATTGAAGAGTTTTGAGTTTACAGTTGAGTTTAACTCCACAGCGATTGAACGTGTGTTATCCTGGATGATGTAACCAGTATTTTGAGGAGAAATGGCGTCTGCACGGTTGGTACGGTTACCGTTTCCTGCAGTATTACTACTGTTGCTATCACTGATACGTTGATCAGCTTTTGAATCGTGGTGTGAATAGCGTACGGAAAGTTTGTTCTTGGTATTGATGTTGTAATCCAAACGAACGAGGAACTTTTTACTGCTAACTTCATTGTTAAAACCATCTAAAGCGCCAAGGTCAAATCCAAATTTACTACTCATAAATGTGCTAAGGTCCTGCATGTCAGCTAGAGTGGTACGTGAAACGTTTCCAGTTGCACCTGGTTTATCAAGAACCCAGTCCAAAGCAGGAACGCTGCTTGTAAATTGCTCAGCATTAAGGAAGAAGAATAATTTGTTTTTGATGATTGGACCACCAATACTCAAACCAAAGGTTTTTTCGTCAATATTGACTGTTCCAAGCTCTTTACCGGCAACTTTATTTCCGGCAATACCATCATTTCTAAAAAGAAAATAACCAGTTCCTGTGAATGCGTTGGTCCCTGAACGTGTTACTGCGTTGATGCTAGCACCACCAAAACCTGATTGACGAACGTCAAAAGGCGCAATATTCAGCTGAATTTCTTCAAGAGCGTCCAAAGAAACTGCAGTTGTACCAGTACGACCACCAGCCTGTGATGAACTACCTAAACCAAATCCGTTGTTGAAAACTGAACCGTCAATAGTAAAGCTATTGAAACGTGTGTCTTGTCCGGCAAAAGATCTACCGTTACCATAAGCATTATAGGTCAAAATGTCATTGATGGTACGACCAATCGTTGGCATTGTCATAATGTTGTTCTGATTAAAAGAAGCTGCAGCTCCGGTTCTGTCAGAACTAAAAACGTCGTTTCTGTTGGAAACGACGACAATCTCAGAAAGCTCTGTTGAAGCTTCGGATAGTTTAAAATTTAAGTTTGCAGCAACACCGAGGCTCAACATTACGTTGTCCTGAACTTGTTCTTTAAATCCAATAAAAGAAACTGTTACTTTGTATGGACCACCAATACGCATATTATTGATGATGTAACGTCCTTCTTCATTGGAAATAGTAGCATAAATAGTTCCTGAAGGTTGATGCACAGCAACAATAGTTGCACCTGGAAGCGATTCTTTGTTGGTAGATTCAACACGGCCGTTCATAGCTGAACTGGTTGAGCCCTGACCCATTACAGCATGCCAGCCAAAAATCATTAAAACTGACAGCAAACTTAAAAGATAACTCTTTTTCATAGTAAGGCAATTTGGTTAATAAAGTGATTATGGCGGCAAAAGTATTATAATTCGACTTTTATTCGATTAAGTAATTGTTAACATTAATTGATATTTTTAGTAAACATGGCTTAAGTGTCATTAAATCAATTACATAAAAGTTAAGGACTGTTAATAAAATGTGTATAATTTTTTTAACATTTTTTATCAATGTTAAGCGTTTCATTTCTGGTTCAAAAAGTGCCTGATTTTTCTATAAATTTTGTGAGTTTTTTAACATGCTTTTTGGTGCAATTGTTTCAATATGAGATTATTATTTTACAACTTAATTGAACTCAAAACGGAGGCCAATGTCAAAGGTTCTGCCAAATCCCCAGAACCCACGAAAGCTTGCTAAATCGTGATTAATTCCATCTTCTCCTTTTAATATATACTGTTGATCTAGCATATTATTAATATTGCCATAAAAGATAAGTCTTTGATCAACAATGGATATCGGTAAGCAATATGATAAATTTACGAGAGTAACAGAAGGAAGTTGATAAGATTGAGACTTGTCATTCTCATCTTGTCGGCCTGATGGATCAAACTGAGCATAGTGTTTTTCATAATGCATAAGCTCAAGTTTAATCATCAATAAATTCATTAGCTTTGCTTCCATACTTAAGCCCAACTGCAGCTGTGGCTGTCCACCCACTTTAAGTCCTTTTGCAAATACATTTACTGTGTCTACGGCAATATCTCTTTCATTAAAAAGTGTAGCTGCAACATCGTTTTGCCATTGCCAATCACCTAATGAAGCGATTCCATTTATTGTTAAACCATTTATTATTAAATAATTACTCTCTATTTCTATGCCTTTATGAAGTGAATTTAATCCACTTACCATAGCACGTGTTTGTGATGAGTTTTCGAGCTGTATGTATTCATTTGACAAAAATGAAACATCTTCCCAGGAGGTAAGATATGCCGACATGCGTACATTTAATCGTTCGTTTTGCAATTGGTAACCCGTTTCGATTGTTTTAACTTTTTCATTACGAATGTTTAAAACCGGATTGTTATTAAAATTACCAAAAATGAATTTGTAATAAGGAGCTTTACTGAAATAAGCTGCATTAACAAATATATGTTGCTGATCAGTAATAGGATAACCTATTCCTGCTTTAAAATCAAAACCTGGCTTACTTACCCATTTGCTCCATTTGTTTGCAGGATAATTATAAATGTCATGCCGGCGAAATCTATTGTCAGAAATACTCACTGCCGCAAAAAGATCAAAAACACCTGCTTTTTTCTCTATTTGCGAAAATAGAGTTGTTTGGTGCATCAATGCCCCGTTTTGAACGCGTACAACATCACCCGGCATTTTTAGTTGATCTCTTCCTGAAACGCCGGCGAGCGACCAGCTGTAATCATCAAGATAAAACTTACCGCCCAACAGATCGGCTACTTCCTGTTTGAGATCAGAACTAAAATACCGATAATGTACGCCAGTTATTAACTTTGTGCCTGGTGTAATTTTAATTTCAAAATTTGAAATGAAACCAGCCCAAATATGACTTGCAAGAAAATTAGTTTGTACGATTTTACTGTAGCCATGCACTTTTTCGCCATTTGCAAGCAAAAAAGTATCAGGGTTTGTAACATTGTATTGGTAAATGGCATCCCAGTCAATTTGGCCTGCATTATCGCGAAACGAAAATAAGTTGGCTTCATAACCAAAGTTGTCGTTCCATTTTCCACCACCTTTGCCCGGAGAAAAATATACCGAAGTTGCTAAAATTCCTTCTTTGCCATGAGTTAGATAATGACTTAGAGCAGCGTGGGGTTTGTGGTAAAAATTTTCAGAACTGTTTCTCACCTCGCCTTGAAAAACGCCCCACTCTTTGTTGTAAGTTGTTCCATACCTGTCAACTTCCTCTTTGCTAAGTTTGAGGTTTCTTTGTCCATGCCTTTCAGGACCTCCCAAAAGTGTGAAAACAATCCGCTGACGCTGACTTATTTCTTTTGTGACATTAAAAAAATACGCCCAGCCATCAACATATGTTCCATCAACATATCCATCACCTTTTGTCCTTGACCCTAAAAACGAAAACGCCCAACCTTTTTCAGTTATGCCGCTGTGATAACTTAAACTGAATTTTTGATTTCCATAATTAGTCGTAGTGTAGTTCAATGTGCCACCCCGCTCAGGATGTGCGTTTTGTGTGTTTAAGTTTATCGTTCCTCCAACGGAATTAAGAGCAACTTTTGAAGCTCCTATGCCTCTTTGGATTTGAATTGAATTCGTAATTTCAGCCAGTCCCATCCAATTATTCCAATAAACCAAGCCATTTTCAGCACCGTTTATTGGAATTCCATTCAGTAAAACAGCAATATTTTCTTGTTGAAAACCTCTTACACTGAGGGTAGCATCTCCCGATCCCCCACCATCACGGGAGGCAAAAATACCGGGTGAGAAGTTCAAAACCTCGGGCAGGGGTTTGTCTCCTAATGTGGTTATTATCTGTTCTTTGTGGAAAGTGCTGAATGAGATAGGGTTGTATCTTTCTACTGCCTGATCAGAAAGGATTGTAACTTCTTCAAGATTTATTGGAACCTCGTTAAGTTCAATTATAAGTCGCTCATCCTTTTGAGGTTCAGTAAACAACATTTCTTTTGGCTCGTATCCAATAAAACTAATAAAAAGTGTTTTAGGATAAGTGTCAAATAGTACTTCAAAGTTACCTTCGGTGTTTGTGACTACACCGGTCAAATTACCTTTTTGTTGAATGTGGACACCCTGAATAGGTAAGCCAGTGACAGATTCAACTACTTTTCCCCGGATGATTTCTTGTGATAAGACTGCTAAATGACTGACAGATAGCAATAAAACGAGTGCAATACGTTTCATATCTTTTTGATTTAAGTCATAAAAAAACCCTGCGTCTTATTCAGGGCTGATGACGAAAACCAAACAACACATCTCCAATTGAAGAAGAGGTGTATTACAACATAACACACAACCGATTATAAATCGTGTTGTATGACTTTGCCATTGGTTATTCTTCTTCCATCCAGACTTTAACTGTCGGTTCCGGATTTACACCGGCTCAATCCTGCTGTTTCCAGCAAGAGTCGCGGACTTTAACCGCCGATCGGGAATTTCACCCTGCCCTGAAGAATACGTTGCAAAATTATCTGTTTTTTTATTGCTGCTGATGGATTTTTAAAGATAGAAGCATTCTAAATTATACCAGGTATAATTCAAAAAAAATTACAAGACCTTATAATTTTTTGATGCTGATATGACTTGTCCTATAAAACAAAATCGTCAGAGGAAAATCTTGAAAATGTAATCAAACAAAAAAAAAGGTTGTAAAGCGCTGATAAAGAAATCGTATTTCCATAACCCGCCCTACAACCTAAAATTATGATTTTCTATTCGCTAATATACTGGTTGCGAAACAGTTGATTTATGTTTGTTAATATATTCCATCGCATTTAATGCTGCTATAGTGCCTTCGGCCACTGCTAAAGTAATTTGCCGGTAGCGCTTTGCAATAGCATCTCCGGCAGCAAAAACACCGGGAATGTTGGTTTGCATATTCGCATCAGTGATGATTTCTTGACCGTCATTTAAAGCAATACAGCGTCCTTGTAAGAAATCTGTATTGGCTTCATAACCAATAAAAATGAAAACCCCGTCTAATGCAATTTCGTAGTTTTCATGTGTTAACAGATTTTCAACTGTCACCGATTCGAGTTTCTCATCTCCATTAAATGAGGTGATTTTCGAACTAAGTTTCACTTCAATCTTTGGATTGGCTTTAACTTCATCTTGTGCATGTTGAAAAGCCTGAAAATGATCAAACTGATGAATAAGAGTGACCTTGGTTGCATATTTTGTTAAGGATACTGCTTCTTCCATTGCGCTGTTTCCACCACCAACAACTGCAATCTTCCTGCCTGTAAAAAAGTCGCCATCGCATGTGGCACAATACGAAATACCTCTTCCTTTGAAATTGTCCTCGCCTGCAACGCCCAGGTTGCGTGATCTTCCTCCTGTGGCTAAGATAATGGTATCGGAAGTGAATCTTTTACCTCCTGACAAAGACAGACTTTTTTTATCTGATTCAAAATCAATTGTTTCTATTGAAATGCCCGACATGATGTCGCAGCCGAAATTTTTAGCCTGCTTACGCATGTTATTACTCAATTCATAACCTGAGATGCTTTCGAAACCAGGATAATTTGCTACTTCATGGGTAAGAATCATCTGACCACCAGCAACTCCAGAATCCAATATCAGAACTTTAGCTTTAGCTCGTGAAAGGTAAATTCCCGCCGTTAACCCGGCAGGACCTGCTCCAATAATTATGGAATCATAATGCTTTGCTTCCATGTTAAAATATTTTTTGAAATTAATTAAGGTTTTAAAGTTTGGCGCAAACATACGCGGGAAGCATTTGTCACATGCGTCAAAAATAAAAAGGGTGCAGAAAAGTAGTTCTTTTCTTACAACCCTTTTTGAAGTTATTCGTTGTTACGCGTTACCAAATGAACGATCAAGAATTGTTGTGATTTGCTGACGGTTTTGAATGCTGCTTGAAGCTGCTGCAACTTTACCATCTTTGAAATAAACGGTGAAAGGAAGTCCCATAAAACTTCTGCATTCAGGCAAATTTCTGATAGCTGAAGCTTCAGGTGAATCAAACATCATATCGCGGAATGCAACATGTGTGTATTCGTCCTGTAATTCTTCCATAATGCCATATACAGGAATACACATTGGGCCCATCCGGCCACAGCAAACCATTACGTTTGATTCGCTGTTGATTAACTCGGTGAGTTCGGCTGCTGTTGCAACATGTTTTAGATTTGTAGGTAGTACCATTGTTATTGAATCTTTATTGTTATTAATACATTTGAGATTGCAAAGATCAGAAATTATGCCAAACAGTGATACTAAAGCGATTTAATTTTAATAAAATATTTCTTAGTAATTTTTAAAATGGAATTAAAAAACTATCAGACAATTAGATACGTTTTATAATTCGAAGTTTATGCGTGTATTTACCAATGGAATTATTAAAAATTCCATGGTGGTCGATGGCATCTTTTCTGACATAACCTGACGCATGTATGACATTTTTACTGTCGACAATCAAAGCAACATGGTTTATTTTGCCTTCTTCATTATCAAAAAATGCAAGATCTCCTGTTTTTGCCTCTTCAATAAAATCGATAGGCTCACCTTTTTCGGCCTGTTGCCATGCGTCGCGCGGAAGTGCAATCCCTGCAACTTTAAATAAAAGTTGCACGAAACCACTGCAATCAATACCAAAAACAGAACGACCACCCCACAAATAAGGCGTTCCAAGAAGCAATTGAGCGTTCTCTACAATATTTTTAGCTGAAACCGAATCAGAGGTTAACTGGAAATTCGGAAAGGTTTTTACCAGGCCGGATGCTGATATTTTGTCAGATTTTTGAATTTCTGATCCAAAACCTATAAGGGTTGGCTGGGGCAGGTGGTTGTTAATATTTGCCAGGGGCGAACAAAGTATGGTTTTTTCTGCATCTGGTAAGTGATTAGAAGTTTCTAACATTTCCTGAAGTTGTCCGGCAGATATCCAACCTTCATAATTGTCAAAAACTGTTCGAACCATCGTCCAATTATGCTGAAAATCAACAATTTCAACTGATTCACCATATAAAAGTTGGGAGACCATTTCGGCACGTTCAGAAGGTGCATGTCTGATTGGAATCTGTCCAAGACGGCTAAGAGCGTAAGGCATAAACAACAGTTTTAAGAACCTCAAAGGTAGCTATTCTTCTTAAGAAAAAGGATGATGACTTTCATTTGCGAGCTTCGCTTTATTTCGACAAGTCAAATATTTGTGCCGTCTTTGAGTAACTCATTTTCAGGTATTTTAATTTAAGTTTTTGGCTCATTTGTTTCGTTGAATCAATTGATTATTTTTGCTTTCCATACCCATCAACGCATGAAGGCATTTATTGATCATCTCCGTCATCATTATTATCATTGGTTCAAAATTATTTCTTTTGCTTTCGCCATATTTTTGGTGATGTGGTTTCTGCCGCGAGTAGGGAAGTTTCAATATGAATTTCAAGAAGGTAAACCCTGGCAGCATGAAACGCTTTATGCTCCCTTTGATTTTTCATTGCACAAAAGTGATCGTCAACTCAAGGATGAAAAAGATAAAATAGCCACTCAGAATTATCCTTTTTTTGAGTTTGATAAGGAGATCACTGTAAAAAATAAAGATATCCTCTTACAAATGCTTGACGAAAAGCTACCTGATCAGCTACTTAATCGCTTAAAAACCAGGCAACTGACACTTAAGCTTTACGATGCAGTGCAAAACAGAGGAATTATTCAGCATCACAAGGTCTTGGACAAAGCTGATAAAGATATGAAGGTTCAGGTTGTAAAAGACCGTGCTGCCAATGTTATAGCGCTATCTGATTTATTCACGATTTCATCTGCTTTTGAGTATGCATCACGGATGGTTGACACAGCACGATTTGTCGACAAACCTCTTATTATGAATCTCTTAGGAGAGGTTTTTGTTCAGAATCTTATTTATAATGAAGGGATGTCGAAACAGGAGTTGAACCAATCACTCGATCGCGTTTCTTCCACTTTCGGTTTGGTTCAGCAAGGGGAGTTGATTATCTCGGAAGGTGATTTGGTGGATGAAGAAAAGTTTCTTTTAATAAATTCCTTACGTCTAGAGACAGAGAAAAGAACGGGCGATTTTAAACGGATGAACACCTTATTAGCCGGTCAGTTTATTCTGGTACTGGCTGTTTTTGTTACTCTTTTCCTTTTTATCCGCTTGTTGCGTAATGAGGTATTCAATGAATTGAAAAAGATCAATCTCATTCTTTTGCTGATGCTTCTTACAATTCTTCCAACATATCTCATTTTGTCGAGGGTTCCCTCACTGGTCTATTTGCTGCCTTTCGGATTGTTACCCATCATTTTAATTACTTTTTTTGATTCCAGAACCACAGTTTTGGTTCATTTACTAACGATATTCCTGGTTGCAATTGTTGTTCCCAATGCCTTTCAGTTTGCTTTCCTGCAGTTAATTGTTGGATATGTGGTTGTTTTCAGCCTGGATTTACATGGGAGAAGATTTTATTTTTTCAGGACTTCCGGCTTTATTTTTCTTACATATATCATTGTATACGTTGGATTTAGTTTGATTCAGGTTTCAGAGTTTTCGCTTATTGATACCTCAATGATTTGGATGTTTGCAATGAGTGCAGCACTTACATTGCTGGCGCTACCACTTATTTATTTCTTCGAACGTCTTTTTGGTCAGATTACAGACCTCACACTGCTTGAATTGAGCAACACCAACAGTCCTCTGCTTAGAGAGCTGGCATCCAAAGCCCCCGGAACTTTTCAACATTCGATGCAGGTTGCTAACCTTACCGAAGAGGCATTATATGCAATTGGTGGAAATGTGTTGCTCGCCCGGACTGGTGCCTTGTATCATGATATCGGTAAAATGACCAACCCTTATTATTTCATTGAAAACCAAATGGGTAGCTATAATCCGCATGACGATCTGACAGCAGCCGAAAGTGCAAGTATAATCATCAATCATGTGATTGATGGAATTGAGCGTGCACGTAAAGCAAAGCTTCCTGAACAAATTATCGATTTTATAAGAACGCATCACGGCACAAGCAGGGTGAATTATTTTTATGTAATGCAACAACGCCAAAACCCTGGTTTACATGTAGATGAACGCGATTTTAGTTATCATGGCCCATTGCCTTTTTCAAAAGAAACAGCTGTTGTGATGATGTCGGATTCGGTGGAAGCTGCTTCTCGAAGTTTAAAAGCTCCAACAGAACAAAAAATTAATGATTTGATTGAAAACATCATTAATAAGCAGATTGAAACCAATCAGTTTGCCAATGCAAATATCACCTTCAAAGAGATTAAAATTGTTAAAAGTATCCTTAAAAAGAAGTTGCTGAATAGCTACCATGTAAGGATTGCTTATCCAGAATAGGCTGAAGATCAAGGTTCTTTAAATAAGAAAGACTCGATGGTCCCTCATTGAAAATGAGATCCAAAACACTCAGATCTGGATTAAAAGGGAATCTGTCACTAAAAACCTGTAAATATGGCTTCACAACTTCTTGATGCTGATCAGGAACAGTGTCAAAATAGCTTCTGAAATCAATAAGATTATTCCCGTCTTTTTGCCAATCATTTGTTGGGATAAAAAAAGTAGTTGTTTTTAATATCTTCTTCAACACATCAATTGCAGCCAGATTAACTTCAATTAAAGAATCAAATCTCGATTGATAGAACGCTTCAAAATGATGGCTGTAAAAATAAAAGTAGGGTGATTTACTATAGGCTGACATGATGGCACGGAAGTGTTTGTTTTGCCATTGCTCATTTTTTGCCAGCTGCATTTCAACTGTTTTAGAATGGTTCCCATTGGTGCGAACGACTGGTACGCTTAATAATAGCGGACCATTGGCGCTCAAAATAAAACATCTGTTTCGGATTGTTTGCTTTGGAAATGTTTCAAAATATTCGAGCCATGTTTCTTCGGATTGAACAGCAAGAGCTATCCATAAAATTGGAGGAAAGTATGCTGTTGGCAGAAGGATTTTGTTACTCATAGGTATGAAAGCTGGCAAAATTAACAGAATCCTGTCAGGCTGCAATATTAAAATGACAAAAAAAATGTCACCCGGCTTGGGTGACATTTCTTAAAATCGTATTTCTTAGTTTTTTAGAAGAACGTCGTTAATAGCCTGACGAAGACTTTCTTTAGGTAATGCTCCCATTGCCATTTGCGGCTGACCGTTTTTAGGGCAGAAAAGGAGCGAAGGGATGCTTCTGATACCAAAAGCCCCGGCAAGTTCGGTTTGATCTTCTGTATCTATTTTATAGATATTGATTTTTCCATCATATTCTTTTGATAGTTCTTCGAGAATCGGAGCAACCATCTTACAAGGCTGGCACCAATCAGCATAAAAATCAATTAAACAAGGTAATTCGCCTTCAAATTTCCAGTCCTTGTTTTGTTCGAAGTTAAAAACTTTAGTTAAGAAAGTTTCTTTTGTTAAATGTTCCATTTTAAATTATTTTTGAATAAAAGGGTGTTATTATTTCTTATTAACGAGCTGTTCTTCAATGATCTGACGATACATTTCTTCTGTTAAAGCACCAGCTTGCATCATAGGTTGACCTGTTTTTGGCACAAACAAAATACTTGGGATACTTCTTACCTGAAAAACACCTGCGAGTTTTTGTTCTTTATCAACGTCAATTTTGTAAACCTTAAGCTTTCCATCATATTCTTTGGCAAGTTTTTCCATAATAGGAGCAATTTTCCTGCAAGGAGCACACCAATCGGCATAAAAATCGATGATGGCCGGAACTTCTCCTACGTATACGAAGTTCTGAGGGTTTGTCTCGAAATTCCATACTTTGGTAATAAATGTGTCATAGGTAAGATATTCTATTGAACCACTTCCTTTGGCTACAGTTTCGGTAGGTTTATCTTCAGTTTGTTTTCCCGTAGTGTTCGAACAAGCTGTTGTAAGGATGAAAAGTGCTGTGAATGAGAGAAGAATGTTTCTGATCATTGTGTTATGTTATTAAAATTTTTGCAAAAATATAAATTTTTTAAATCGCTTTATTATCACTTTTATTATTTTTGCTTCAAATTTTATGCCACAGCATTAAAAATTCTTAAAATTTATGGAGAAGATTGAAGAAATGCAGCTAAATGAGCTGGAGAAAGAAGATGTTTACTTAAAAATGCTGGCTGACCAGAAATGGGTCGATGGATTTGTATGTAAAAAATGCGGCCACACCAATTACTGCAAAGGTAAAAAACCTTATTCACGACGCTGCACACGTTGTAAAACCGAAGAATCAGCAACAGCGCATACTATTTTTCACCGTTGCAAAATGCCTTTAAGTGAAGCAATTGACCTTGCAAAATTGGTATGTTCACATCCTGAGATTTCTTCTTATGCTTTATCCCGACAAATGGAAAAACGACAAATGACGTGCTGGAAATTCAAAACCAAAATTATGGAATGCCTAGAAAATCCAGACAAAGTGTCAGTATTAAAAAGTTTTGTCGATTTCCCTATAACAGTTGGGAATGTGCCAGAAGAGCATTCTCAGTAGACTATTATTTACACCAGCGGGTATATTCATTCGTGTTTGGCCTGCCAAGTGCCTCAGCTTTAATGTAATAATAACAAGCCATTGAGCGATCCTGAAGGTAATCGTAAATCGAACCCAGATTAAAATAAGCATCTGCATAAGCCGGATTAAGTTCGATCGATTTTTTATAATCTTCAATTGCTCCCTCAATATCCTGAAGATTTCTTTTGCAAGCACCCCTATAATAAAATGCTTCCGATGACTCAGGGTTATATCGGATAGCCAGATTTAATTCCTCAAGTGCCTCCTGATGTCGGGCTTGAAAAATTTTATCAATTCCAGCTGTTAGATGGCGCTCCGATTTCTTAATGTTTGGCCCGCAGCTGCTTATTGTTATAACAAAAAGCAACAGTAGAAACCTGTAATCTGTTATATTTAGTGAGTTTATTTTGAGAGTCATAGGATAAATTAATCGAACGTTGAAATAATCTGTTTCACTTGCTGCGTGATGTCGTCGAGATGCTGCTGATCTTTTGCTTCAGCAATAAATCGCAGATAGGGTTCGGTGTTAGATGGACGTATGTTGAACCAGAAATCTTCATAATCAAGGCGATAACCATCAAAATCAAGAAATCTTTCAGGCTCTTTCTTTGATGTAAAATGAGCAACAACAGCATCCATTGCTTCTTTTTTATGCTCCACTTTGAAATTTATTTCACCACTATTAAAGAAAGGCGAAATGGTATGAATTAACTGCGATAATGTGAAGCCTGATGCCTTGAAGGTATTGAGTAAATCGAGCACGATAAGAGCAGCTAACAGCCCTGAATCGGAGAAATAAAAATCACGGAAGTAATAATGACCGGCTAGTTCGCCTCCAAAAATGCCATTTATTTCGCGAAGTTTAGCAGCGCCATAAGCTCTTCCAACACGCCATGTTTCAACAGTAGTGCCAAATTGAGCGAGATAATTTGAAACAGCTCTCGAGCTTCTGATATCTTGCAGTACCAGGCCTTCCTGACCTCTGTATTCGAAGAAATAGTGCCCCATCAATGCAATGATTAAATCGGGAGAAACGAAACGACCATTTTCATCTATAAACATCACACGGTCGGCATCGCCATCGAAAATAACCCCAAAATCACATTGTCTGTTGATTACCAATTGTTTAATCTGTTCCTGATTTTCACTTTCCAACGGGTTTGGTTCATGTCCGGGGAAGTTTCCATCAGCAATATCATTGATATAATAGGCGTGATTGCCAATGAGCTGTTTGATAAAAAGTGATGCCATTCCGTTACTGCAGTCAACACCAAATCTTATATTGTCATATTCAACAACATATTTCTTAAGGAAAAGAATGTAATCATCACTAATATTCACAATGTTAATCTTGCCTTTATCCTTAACAGGCTTTATATCAGTGTTTTCGACATGGTACTCCAGTTTACTAAGGCCTGTGTCATAACCAACCGGAACGACACCTGCACCAGAAATTTTTAATCCATTGTGATCCTTTGGATTATGCGAAGCAGTTATCATAACAGATCCGCCATATTCATATTTACCTGTTGCCCAATAAATCAGTGGAGTAGTTGTAAGTCCGGCGTCATCAACATCTGCACCTGCATCATTTATACCACGGCAAAGTGCATTAAAAATGGTATTTGAAGAATGACGGATATCACGACCAACAAGAATTTTTTGGGTCTTAAGAAGATTGGGAAGAAAAAAACCAATGCGGTAAACATCTTCTTCAAGCAGGTCCTTGTTCCAGACTCCGCGTATATCGTAAGCTTTGAATGCTTTCATTTCATTAGTTTTTAATATTCAACCTATCCAGGGCTCTGCGATATTTCCATGCATTTACCTCATGCTGAGCATAAGATGAAGCGAAAGCATGGTAACCCGAAAGGTCATCTTTGGCGCAGAAAAAATAATAGGCGTGTTTTTCGTAATTTAAAACAGCATCGATCGCCGAAATAGATGGAATACATATTGGGCCGGGTGGAAGCCCTGAATACAAATAGGTATTGTAGGGCGATTCGATCGTTTTGTGTATGTCGAGCACCCTGCGGATTTCAAAATCACCAGCGGCAAACACAAGTGTTGGGTCGGCCTGTAAGCGCCAACCCATTTTTAGCCGGTTCAAATAAACACCTGCGATGGTAGCTTTTTCGCTGTTTTTATTTGTTTCTTTATCAATGATTGAGGCGAGAGTAGCTACATCATTTGTTGTGAGGTTCAACGCTTTTGCCTTTAATTCCCTTTCATCATTCCAAAACTTATCTTTTTCCTGAAACATCCTCGATACAAACCCTTCTGCATTGGTTGTCCAATAAAACTCATAGGTGTTAGGAATAAACATCGCAGGTATCGTTTGAGTGTTATAACCTAAAAAAGAGAGGTATTCTTTATCTGTTAAAAGTTTTACAATATCTGACGAATCAGCTTCGATCTGAGCTGAAACACGCCCAGCCAACTGATAAATGTCTCTAATATTATTAAAGGTGACATTAACTGGTTTTTGTGCTCCTGAACGTAACAGCCTGATCAGAGTGTAGTTATTTAATTCGTTTTCAATTAGATAGCGACCTGGTTTTACAAAATCAGTATATTTCATCCAATCGCTCACCTTTTCAAAATCACCTCTGCGAACGATAAGACCTTTTTCAAAAAGGATTTCTTTTGCATCTTCAAAGTTTGAACCTGTTGGAATTAAAACTTCGGCAACTCCTCCATCAGCAACCCAAACATTGGATTTGAAAAACATTCGGTTCACACTCATAGCCAAAAAAGCAGCAACCGAAATTAAAGTCAGAAGAAAGATAATTATTAATCTCCTTTGAAACTTTGTTCTCCGTCGCTTTTGCGGACTTCCATATGAACTGTGATAGGTGCTCATCTTTTTCGTTGATTAAAATCCGTTTTGTTTAATTGATATTGAAGCTGATCTATAAATAGATCCCCTTTTTTAATCCATTCTGTTTTACAACCTGTTTTTCGATAATTTAGTGATTCAAAAAGTCTGATGCTTGCATTGTTTTCTGCAGATATAAGGCAATAAATTTGATGTAAACCCAAAATCTCGAAACAGTACTCCTCAGTCAGTGTAATTGCAGTTCGGGCAAAGCCTTTATTACGTTGTTTTTCTTCGATAAAAATACCGATTCCTGCACGTAGATGGAAAGGATCAAAATCATAAATATCTGATGTGCCAATCGTAACAGGCTGATCACCGTTATATAGGTCGATCATCAGTCTCAATTGCCGGGCTCCAAATATATCCTGGCTATTAAGTATAAATTGTTCTATCTCAAAGCTTGACAAGGGTGCAAGTCTTTCACTCACTGACCAAATTGCAGGATCATTCTCCCACTGATACACAACAGTGGCATCTGAGGGTTCGATTGCCCTAAGACGTATATTTCCTTCTTTTAATAGCATTTTTGAAAGTTCGCCGCTAATTTACTACAAAATCCCGGATCGAAAGATCAAAAGTTATGAAATGCTTGATAAATCTCGATTTTTTGAAAAGATAAAGGGGCTCTTTACATGCCTATCGTTATTTGCCCATTAAAAACATATGTTACAGGACCTCTCAACTTTATACCCGTAAATCCTGAATCTGTCTTAGTGAGCTTCACAGATAATGTCCCACCTTTGGTGTAGATTACCGACTCATTTTTGCCATACCACAAAGAAGCTGCTATTGCAGCGGCAGTGACTCCTGTTCCACACGAAAGTGTTTCATCCTCAACACCACGCTCATAGGTTCGTAGGTGAATTTTATTTCCTTCTGATTGAAAGAAATTTACATTAATTCCATTCGGCTCAAAATCTGGTAAATTTCGAATTTCACGACCTTTAGCTACAACATCAACCGATGACAGATTGTCAGATCGCTCGATATAATGTGGCGAACCGGTATTTACAATCAATCTTTTTTCAGTAAGGTCATATTCAACCACATCTTTCATACTTATTTCAACATCAAAATCTCTTTCATGATGATGAATTATTGTCGCTTCGTGTAAGCCATCAAAAGCACGGAAAGAACAATTTTTTTCAATAAAACCCAAAAGGAATGCAAAAGCAGCTGTTGAACGACCTCCATTGCCGCACATGCTTCCTTCATAACCGTCTGAGTTGTAATAGATCATACGAAAATCAACTTCCTTATCCTTTACAATAAAGATCAATCCATCTGCTCCTATACCGAGGTGACGATTGCATAAAAAAGCAATTTCCTCAGTTTGCAAAACAACTTCCGTATCAAATGAGTTGATCATGATGAAATCATTGCCTGCACCATGAAATTTGTAAAAATCTAAGACCTTCTGTTTCATTAATTTGAAAATGAAGCTGTTAATAAACGTTAACCAGTACTATTGTTTACGAGTATGGTTCACTTTTTGTTGCAAAACTAACACAATTTTAAGCGTGATGTTATTACAGAAAAAATGTCGATTAACATCAATTAACATGGGAAATAAAACTTATAAACAGAGTTAAGCGTTTAATGTAAAAGTAAATGAAAAAGCTATGAAAAATGAATTGAAAAATTTTGCTTTTGGATTGATTGGTGGTTTCATTGTTTTAGCGATTTATCTCATCGTGTTTTCTTCTGAAGGAGGACAGGGCAGTTTGACAAAACAGGAAACCGAACGACTCTCAGTTCAGCCGGAGAATTTAAATGTTTACAAAACCCAGTTTGCATCTATCCCACAGGATATAAGTTTTGTGGATGCCGCTGAAAGTACCGTAAATGCTGTTGTTCATATTCGTACCGAGATGAAGCAACGTACAACTTCTTATGACGATTTCTTTGGATCGTTGCGCGAGTATCTGTATGGAAGTCCCTATCACAACAACTCACGAAGTTTAGTTGGGTTTGGTTCGGGCGTGGTGCTCTCAGACGATGGCTATATTGTTACAAATAATCACGTTGTTGAAGGTGCTGATAATATTGAGGTTACCTTTAATGATAAGCGTAAAATGAAAGCAACAATCGTTGGCACTGACCCCACTACTGACATTGCTTTGATTAGAGTTGAAAGTAAACAGCTGCCTTTTCTTGTTTTCGGAAATTCCGACAATGTGAAAATTGGTGAATGGGTATTGGCAGTAGGAAATCCTTTTAACCTTACTTCAACAGTTACGGCTGGAATTGTTAGCGCAAAAGCCCGAAACATTAATATTTTGGGGAACAGGTCTTCGGTGGATTCCTTTATACAAACCGATGCTGTGATTAACAGGGGTAATAGCGGTGGTGCGTTGGTGAATACTTCAGGTGAACTTGTTGGTATCAACGCTGCAATTGCATCACAAACAGGTGTTTATGAAGGATACTCTTTTGCAATTCCGGCAAATATCGTAAAAAAGGTTGTTGATGATATCATTCGTTTTGGTGAACCGCAACGTGCCTATCTTGGTGTAGAAATAAGAGAGATGGATGAAGCTTTAGCTAAAGAAGCTGGTGAAGAGGAAATAAAGGGTGTTTATGTAGCACGTGTTGTTGAGAATGGTGGTGCTGAATCTGCCGGAATAAAATCGGGCGATGTTATTTTGGAAGTTAACGACCGTTCTGTCAATACTCTGGCGCAACTTCTTGAAGTTGTCGGACAATATCGTCCAGGCGAAAAAGTAAACACTTTAATTCTTAGAGATGGTAAAAAGCTCACGAAATCAGTTACTTTGCGTAACCAGGATGGAACAACCGATGTTAAAAAGCGGGAGGAACAGTTCTATAATGAGAGTCTGGGAGTTACCTTGGAGCGCCTTAAGGAATCTGACAGAAGCACCTTTAATATACCAAACGGGTTGAAAATTGTCGAAGTGAAGGATGGTGTTTTGCGCAGGGGAGGGATAGGTAAAGATTTTATCATTCTTCAAATTAATGGGATGAAAGTGGATTCGAAAAGTGAACTTGAGAAGGCTTTGAACGGAAATGGAAACCGAACAGTGAGAGTTCAGGGCATGTATCCAAACGGAATGAAAATAAGTTTTGAATTTATACAGTAATTTAGAATAATTTTAAATAACTTGCGTTTTATTTGAATTTCATGTGTTTTTTGACATTTAAGACCATGAAATTATATTGAAGTCTATGAATCAGCACATTGTAAATGAATTGCAGGGAACGGGAATCATAGCAAAGTTTTAAATGTCAAATATAAAGGATATATATCACATAAATAATTAAAAATGAGGCAACTGAAGATAACCAAATCCATTACGAACAGGGAAACTGCTTCGCTGGATAAGTACCTGCAGGACATTGGCAAAGAGTCGATGATTACTGCAGATGAAGAGGTTGATCTTGCCCAGAAGATACGGGCCGGAGATCAACAAGCGCTGGAACGTCTGGTGAATGCCAATCTTCGTTTTGTAGTATCAGTTGCTAAACAGTATCAAAATCAAGGACTTAGTTTGCCGGATTTGATAAATGAAGGCAACCTTGGACTTATTAAAGCAGCTCGTAGATTTGATGAAACGCGTGGGTTCAAGTTTATCTCTTATGCCGTATGGTGGATTCGTCAATCGATTCTGCAGGCATTGGCAGAGCAATCGCGCATTATCAGGCTTCCGCTCAATCAGGTAGGATCACTGAATAAAATTAAGAAAGCTTCTTCACGACTTGAACAGATCTTTGAACGCACTCCTTCTACAGATGAAATCGCAGAGCAACTCGATATTTCTGAATCGAAGATAGAGTCAGCTATGAAGATCAATACACGTTACATCAGTATGGATGCGCCGCTGAAGATTGATGACGATGTAATGTTTCTGGATCAGTATATTCCTGAGGATGTGGAAGAGACCGACGATCCTCTGATGCGTGAATCGCTTGGCAGTGAAATACAGCGTTCGCTGGCATCGCTCAGCGAAAAGGAAAGAGACGTCATCAATATGTATTATGGTATTGGAATGAGTCATGGTTATACACTTGAAGAAATCGGCGCCAAGTTTGATTTGACGCGTGAACGTGTAAGGCAAATCAAAGAAAAAGCCATTCGCCGTTTAAAACATACAGCACGAAATCGCTTACTAAGAGCCTATCTGGGACAGTAGTAATGACTCTAAATACAAGTAAAGGAAGGATTTAACGATTCTTCCTTTATTTTTTTATAGTTCCGAAAACGATTGCGGAAAAGTTTTATATTTGTGGCAAGCTGAAAGCAGCTATCACATAATTGTAGATCATACCTTATCAAAACAACCTATGTATGGAAAAATTTAACAATTCAATGAAATCATGGATTGAGATGGAGAAGGCATCGGCCGAACTTATCAATATTGTCAGTAAATTATGGTACGAAAAAGCTATTGAATTGATCTTGCTCCGGTCCGTACTTGTCAACCGCGGATCCGGAAAAATCCTGAATAAACACATCAGGGCAGAAACCATCTTAAAGAAACCTGTAAAGGTTGAAGATTCACTTCTTATTGCAAAAGCTATTTATGACGAAAATGTTGCTCCTTCGCGCATTGACATCGGAAGGTTGAACTCGGAATGGACCGACGAGAAAGACACATTCTCATCAGTGAATGCTTTTGTCAAAAGCAAGCTCAAAGCTTTTATCGATGCACCTCCCCGAAGTATTAAAATGCAGGATGTTGTGCTCTATGGTTTTGGGAGGATCGGGAGGTTGCTGGCACGCGAACTCATACTTTTTGCCGGTAACGGAACACATTTACGCTTGCGTGCAATTGTTACCAGAAGCAACTCTCCCGAAGACATTAAGAAAAGGGTTTCCCTTTTTAGAAAAGATTCAGTACATGGACCTTTTCCTGGAGTCGCAAATGAAGACCTGGAACATGCTGCTATGATTGCCAACGGGCAGATAATTCAGTTTATTGCCGCTAATAACCCTGAGGATGTAGATTATACTGTCTATGGAATACATGATGCCCTTGTGATCGATAATACAGGTGTTTTTCGCGACAGAGAAAATCTTTCGCGGCATCTGAAGGCTAAAGGTGCTGGAAAAGTGCTACTTACTGCGCCGGGGAAGGGTGATATCCCAAATATTGTTTATGGTGTGAATCAGCATATGGTTTCAGTGGATGATGAAAACGTTTTTTCAGCTGCCTCCTGCACTACCAATGCAATTGTTCCAGGTTTAGAGATACTTGAAAAGAATTATGGCATTGTTAAAGGACATATTGAAACCATTCATGCCTATACCAACGATCAGAACTTGTTGGACAATTATCACAAAAAAACAAGACGTGGCCGCTCAGCACCTCTTAATATGGTGATAACAGAAACAGGAGCTGGCTCAGCAGCTGCCAAAGCAATTCCTTCGCTAAAAGGAAAGATCACTTCCAATGCAGTAAGAGTTCCTGTTCCAAACATGTCACTGGCAATTTTGACGATAGAAGTTGAGAAGAAAGTTGATGTAGATCAGGTAAATGCACTTTTCCTTGATGCTTCACTACGTGGAACATTAATCGAGCAGATCAGGTATTCCAACTCAACTGAGTTTGTTTCGTCGGATGGAATCGGCGATTCATGTCCATGTATCTTTGACAGTCCTGCAACAAAGGTGTCTGAAGACGGGCACACCGTCATCGCATATCTTTGGTACGACAACGAATTTGGATACACTAGTCAGGTTGTGCGTTTGGCGCGACATATTGCTAAAGTAAAGAGTTACAGATATTATTAATTGCATATCGTTTTAGATTTTTATATGTCAGAAGTGTTTTGACCTTTGAAACATAATTGCTACAAAGTATTCTGTTAATAAGTGACGATTTGTGATAAAAGAAAGACAGTCAGATAGCTGGCTGTCTTTTTTAAAATGAGGATGTGATGGCGCAATTTAGTTAAAGAGCCTGCTAAAGGTAAAATAAGTCAAATTTATTTTGCTTTCATGCTGTTTATTAAGCTTAACGTCTTAAATTTGCCTGCTTATACAAGCACATTCAACAGCATGAAAAACACGAAATACATCTTTGTAACAGGAGGTGTTACTTCATCATTAGGAAAAGGCATTATATCCGCTTCACTTGCCAAGTTACTTCAAAGCCGTGGGTTTTCGGTCACCATTCAAAAACTTGATCCTTATATTAATGTTGATCCGGGTACATTAAATCCTTATGAACATGGGGAGTGTTTTGTGACAGAAGATGGTGCTGAAACTGACCTTGATTTGGGTCATTATGAACGTTTTTCAAATGTGCCAACATCTCAGGCTAACAATGTGACCACCGGCAGAATCTATCAATATGTTATTAATAAAGAGCGTGAGGGTGAATATCTGGGCACAACAGTTCAGGTCATCCCACATATCACTGACGAAATCAAACGGCGCATCAGGTTGCTAGGACAGAATGGAAATTTTGATTTTGTCATAACCGAAATTGGTGGTACTGTTGGTGATATTGAGTCGTTTCCATTTATTGAGGCCATAAGGCAGATGCGCTGGGAGATGGGCAAGAATTGTGCTGTTATCCACCTCACCCTTGTGCCTTTTCTTTCGGCTGCCGGCGAGCTGAAAACCAAACCTACACAGCATTCAGTGAAAACTTTGCTGGAACAGGGGGTTCAGCCCGACATTATTGTTTGCCGTACCGAGCGACATCTGAACGAATCTATCCGGGGAAAAATCGCGCAGTTTTGTAATGTGGAGGTGACTGCTGTTATTGAAAGCATTGACGCCAGCTCGATTTATGAAGTGCCCCTTTTGATGTTGGAAGAGAAACTGGATATTGAAGTATTAAGGAAAACTTTGACTCCGATTCCAGATAAACTGGATATCAGCAAATGGCAGCATTTTTTACAAAGGCTCAACAACCCTGTTCATCATGTGACGGTTGCCCTTGTTGGGAAATATGTCGAACTAAAAGATGCTTATAAGTCTATCAACGAAGCCTTTATTCATGGCGGTGTAGCCAACGAATGTCAGGTAAAAGTAAAATATGTGCATAGCGAACATTTGGATCATGAGCATTTGGAAGAGTTTCTTTCTGATGTGGATGGTATCCTTGTTGCTCCGGGTTTTGGAGGCAGAGGTATTGAGGGCAAAATTCTGGCCATTGAATATGCCCGTACGAAGAATATACCATTCTTTGGTATTTGCCTTGGAATGCAATGTGCTGTGATTGAGTTTGGTAGAAATATTCTGGGACTTAAAGACGCACATTCTACCGAAATGAATCCCAAGACAGGTCATCCGGTAATTGACATAATGACTAATCAGAAATCGGTTAAGAATATGGGCGGGACTATGCGGTTAGGTTCTTATCCGTGTAAACTCGACCCGGACTCAAAGGTTTTCAAATTATACAAAGAAACGATGATATCGGAACGTCACCGACATCGTTTCGAGTTTAACAACGATTACCGTAAACTATACACCAAAGCAGGAATGAAAGCGGTGGGTATCTATCCCAATGAAAATCTGGTCGAAATCATTGAATTAGAGAATCATCCATGGTTTGTTGGCGTACAGTTTCATCCCGAGTACAAGAGTACTGTTGCTAATCCACATCCACTTTTTGTTGGATTTGTTGAAGCGATGTTAGTGAATAAGCATCGCTAGGCCTTAATTCTTCACATTAATTAACTATTTGGTAATGATTAATTGCTGGACATTCATGCCTTTGTCCTATGGTAATTATTGCTATTTTTGCAGCTCTTTTAAAATACCTTCATGAACAGAGACACTACAATCGGGTTTATACTCATAGCACTTATTCTGGTTGGTTACTCCATCTGGATGACTCCTTCGAAAGAAGAACTTGCTGCCCAAAAGCAAAAACAGGATTCAATAATGATGGTTCGGCAACAGCAGCAACTGATAGATTCAGTGCGCATGCTTGAAGCCTTGAAGCAGGAAGAAGTGAAAGCCGTTGAAACATTGCCTTTGGATGTCATTCAGGGTGATTCATCAGATGCTTTCAGAGCTTTACAGGATCGTTATGGATTTTTTGCTGTATCGGCAAGTGGAGAAGAAAAACAGTGGATTGCCGAAAACAAGCAAATGAAACTTACCTTTGCTTCTAAAGGTGGGTTTATAAAACAGATAGAACTAAAAAATTACCAAACATGGGACACCCTTCCTTTGGTTATTTTCGATCCTTCGACAGCAAAACTTGACGCTTCATTCTTTTCGAAGAACCGAACAATTAATACTTCCGAATTATTTTTTGTACCTTATCTTAACGGAGCTGTTTTTAATGGTGAGAATTTTCCTTCGGTTACAGGCGACAGCCTTACAATCAGTTTGAGAGCTTTCGCTGCTGATGGCAACCAAACAAATGCAGGGCAGTACCTTGCGTTGGAATACGTTTTATATCCCGATACATACAAAGTTGGATTTAATATCGTTTTTGAAGGAATGTCATCTGTTATTGCTTCAAACACAAGTTTTGTTAACCTTGACTGGTCGGTAGATTTGCTGAATCAGGAAAGGGCTGTCGACAGGTTTAATGGTCCAACTATCTACTACAAACACTTAAATGACGAAGTAGATTACCTTTCTGAAACAAAAAGTGATGAGGAAAGTATTAAGACCCGTGTGAAATGGATTTCGTTTAAACAACAGTTTTTTAGTTCATCCCTGATCGCCAACGATTTCTTCGAAAATGCTGATCTTAAGACATTTGATAAAGAAAAGTTTTCGAATGTACGCTATATGAAATCGATGAATGCCTCGATGGATTTGCCTGTAAATCCAAGTACTTCAGAGAAAATTTCAATGTTTTTCTATTTTGGACCTAACAGTTACAGTGAGCTCAAAGCATATGATCTTGATCTTGAAAGACAGATACCTTTGGGCTGGGGATTTTTCCTGCTTGCCTGGATCAATATTTATTTGGTAATCCCTGTGTTTAACATCCTTGGAAGCTTTGGCTGGAATTATGGAATTGTAATTCTTGTTCTCACACTCATTTTAAAAACATTTTTATTACCTATTGCTTATAAAACGTACACATCTTCAGCAAAGATGCGTGTCTTAAAGCCTGAGGTTGATGAGATTAACGCCAAATATCCCAAGCAGGAAGATGCCATGAAAAAGCAGCAGGCGATTATGGGACTTTACAAAAGAGCCGGAGCTAACCCCATGTCGGGTTGTATACCGATGCTTTTGCAGATGCCGATACTCATTGCTATGTTCCGTTTCTTCCCATCCAGTATTGAGCTTCGGCAGAAGTCGTTCCTGTGGGCACACGATTTATCCAGCTACGACAGTGTTCTTGACCTGCCTTTCAATATCCCTTTTTATGGTGAACATGTGAGTCTTTTTACCTTGCTTATGACCATTTCGACCATCATTTATACTCATATGAACAATCAAATGATGGGAAGTCAGAGTACACAGCTTCCGGGTATGAAGACGATGATGTACCTTATGCCGGTCATGTTCCTTGGTTTGTTCAACAACTACTCTTCAGGATTGAGCTACTATTATTTGCTGGCTAACCTTATCACTTTTGCTCAGATGTATTTGTTCCGCTTTGCTATCAACGAAGACAAACTACGGTTGAAAATTGAAGAAAACAAAAAGAAACCTGTTAAAAAGTCGGCCTTTCAGCAACGTCTGGAAGAAGCAGCCAAACAACGCGGTATGAAATAAAACGTCTGAATATGGAAAGGACGTATTACGAACGTATTGGTAAAGAGAAGTTAAGACGCATTATTGAGCTTTTTTACGAAGGTGTGCGCACAGATGAGGTGCTACTTCCGATGTACCCTGGCGACCTTGAAGCTGCAGAGCTTCGACTGTTTCTTTTTATGGTACAATACCTGGGTGGACCAGCTACCTATTCAGAAAAGAGAGGACATCCACGTTTGCGTATGCGGCATGTTACTTTTCCTATTGACGAAAATGCAAAAGAACATTGGCTTAAATGCATGAAAGCCGCTATGGATCAGGTGGAATTGGATGAAGAGCCACGAAACTTCCTTTGGAGTTATTTCACATATACAGCCAATTTCCTCAAGAATCGGTAATAATTTAAAATATTTTTAAAGATTAAAAAAGCGGATTAGTACTACCTGATCCGCTTTTTTTCTTTATTCAGGATGTAACTTTTTGTCTCAAAAAGTTGGGTCAACTATTGAATTCACAAAGGCAATAAAGAATTGTGGGTTACTTCGAGTCGCCAGTGAAATAATCATCTTTTTCGGCAAAGAGTGCGTTAAATGTAGTTAGACTTCCATAAATCTTTGTGATATATTGTTGTAAATCAACTTTTTCGTCATCAGTTAGATTTGATGTGTTGATTTTTTGTTCCATTACTCGTAACCTGTCTCGAACCATCACTATTTTATGGAAAAATGTTTCAATCGGCACTTCTTTCGGTTTAAGATTTCTGTCGCCAGGCTGCATGTTTAGAATGCCACCTTTCCATTTGTTACCGATATGAACTACCTCCTGAATGTCGGAAAATTTCCTGATGATACGTGTGAAAACTTTCTCCACTTTTTCAAAACTCAGCAGATCGGTTTCGTCGCTCACGAAGTCGAGAATTTCCAGCTCCAAAAAGGATTTTAGAATAGTTTTCTTTCCATAATCGAGGAAAGTGATTTCATACGAATCAGTATAGGATTGAATTACAACACCTTTACCGTATTGTGGGTGTTTTACGCGGGAACCAATTCCCAAAGTAAGATCATTTGACATTTTCGTAGATGTTTGTTACTATTTCACACAGCAAATTAACACAATTTTGAGCAGATTAGTATGCAGGTAATGCTAAAAAGTTGAGTTGGGGTGCGACTTTTAGGTTTTTTGATATAGGTTGATACATGGAAGATGGATTTTTATTGATCCATTTGGACACTGATTTCTCTGGCACATCATTTTTTCATACTAGAATCCTTTGCTCAGTATTTCGTGGATTGTTTATGAGAATTGTGCCATTTTTTTTAAGTATAGCCAAATTGAAGTCATAATTGAATGCTTTTTGTCGTATTTTCGATTTTCTGTTTCGTAATAAGTATTCATGTTGAATGTTATAAAATGTTATATTTCAAGTTGGTAATCAATACAGTCATTTTATATAAGACCTGCTATGACAATGGAAGCAAGAGATAGTAATCACATAGTGTTTCGCAGATTAAACCAGAATGATTTTGATTCACTTTGTGATTATTTGTACAAATTAAGTCATGAAACTAAAAAACGTTTTGGTCCTCACAGCTTTGACAGGCAAGCAATCTGGGATTATTATACTCATGAAGAAAATCTGATTGGTTATATTGGAATTGACATTCAAACCAATGAAATAATTGCATATTCATTGATAAAAATAGGATATCTGGAACACGACAGTTTTCGATTGCGATCGTATGGAATGGCGCTTGACAATAAGACTGATTGTACATTTGCACCATCAGTTGCAGATGATTGGCAGGGTTGTGGCGTAGGGAATAAAATGTTTCAGTTTATACTTTCAGAGCTAAAAAATTTACATGTTAAAAGAATCATTTTGTGGGGAGGAGTTCAAAAGGACAACCACAATGCTGTAAATTATTATAAGAGAAATGACTTCAAGATTCTGGGGCAATTTACTTATAATGGCGAAAATTACGATATGGCATTTGATATTGACTGATTAAAAGTAAATGTTTAACCAAAACTAACTTCACTTTTGAAATACCCATATTCCTTTCGAAATATCTAAAATAAATTGCCATGTTTTTTACAATTTAAAGATGTAATAATCATGGTTTTATATGTAGCTTTGGGGCGAGAATCAGCCTGATGCGAATGAAGGTTTTCATTGATAATGGTTTTTAGTGTAATCATGCTTATGGGATCAAGCTTTCATCTTTTGTGAGATCATTGATAAACAAGGTTTTGGAATAAAAAATCAAAATTGATATGTGCATTTGTGCAATAAATCTGGATAAAAATGCGAATTGCCCTCATTTCTGATATTCATGAAGACATTGAAAGCTTAAAAAAAGCATTGGCAATGATTGAGCGTGAAAAATGCGATCAAATTATTTGTCTGGGCGACATTCTTGGCTTTCCTTATTCAAGGGCAAAATATGAAAAAACCCGTGATGCAGCTGCTTGCATTGACCTTATTAAAAGAAATTGCAGTGATATATTACTGGGAAACCATGATATTTTTCATTTGAAGAAATTTCCCCTGTACCACAATGGCTTCCTGTTTCCGCCTGATTGGTACCAACTTTCTGCCGAAGAAAAAAACTCTGCTTCAAACGGAAAAGTGTGGAATTACGCCGACGATTGCCCGACACTCCTTGATGAGAGCGATTCCTTTTTTTTATCCCATTTGCCTGAATTTTTGATCAAATCATTTGGAAATCATAAAGTTTTGTTCTCTCATTTTGTTTTTCCGAATTTTACAGGGTATGTTTCGAGCTTTTATGGGGAAGGTAAGAAACTACTCGATCATTTTGAATTTCTGGATCAGAATGATTGCAGGGTAAGTATCTGTGGTCACATGCATATGGAAGGAATGGGAATTTTTAATGCACCGAATGACGGACTTTTTTCACAACTTTTTCCTGGATTTAATTATTTTTCTTTTGGTGAAAAGAAGATAAAAAATAAAGTTTGTACCATCACCATCCCTGCTTTGGCTGATAATGGCCAAGTGAACGGATTTGCAATTTACGACAGTAACAATTTGAGCATAAACGCTGTATCTTTGAACACAAATCGTAGGTTTATCTTATGAAAAAGGTTAAACATGCATCTTTCTTTCAAAAGATTGTTCTTCCGTCAGTGCTGGCAATCTTGCTTTTTATTTTGTCGGTTTTTGCTTTTGTTATTCCTGCTTTCGAAAACAACGCCATAAAGCAGAAGCAAATTATGCTTCACGAACTTACCAATACCGTGTGGAGTATTTTGGATAAATACGATCATGATGCTTCTTCAGGGGTGCTTTCATTAGATGAAGCAAAGGAAAAAGCAAGGAACGAAATTGAGGTTCTGCGTTATGGAACTGACAAAAAGGATTATTTCTGGATTACTGACCTGACACCTTCCATGGTGATGCATCCTTATGTGCATGAGTTAACTGGTAAAAGTCTTCAGGAATTTGCCGACCCTGACGGAAAAAAGCTATTTATGGAGGCCGTTCGGATTGCAAATGAATCAGGTGAGGGTTTCATTAGATACAAATGGCAGTTTAAAGATGATGCAACTCACATTGTTCCAAAACTGAGTTTTGTTAAAAAATTTGCTCCCTGGGATTGGATCGTTGGAACTGGAATTTATCTCGATGATGTTGAAAATGAAATATCATCGCTAACAACCAATCTAATCTGGATTTTGGTGGGCATTAGCGCCATTATTGCTTTGATGGTGGCTTTTATAACCTATCAAAGTTTAAAAATTGAGGATAAGAGACAACTAGCTGAAAAACAACTTCATGAGTCGAAAGAAAAATATCGCTCACTTCTTGAATCATCTACCGAAGGCCTTATGTTGTTGCACAATTCAGTCATTTCTTATTCGAATAATTTTCTTCAAACCTTATTACATTACACAGGCGAGGAGCTGCAAAAACTACCTCTTTCTCAAATCTTTTCATCAAGAGAGGAAATCGATTTTTCTCAAATTACCAATGAAACGAAGTTCGAAGTGCTGCTTACTGATAAATTGGGTAAAAGCACCGAAGCCATTTTAACAGTTTTACCCGTCCGATTTCTTGAAAAGGAAGGCCTTTTGCTTACTTTTCGCGACATTAGCGAGCATAGCTCGGTGAAGGTTGAGCTAAATAAAACAGCTGCTCAACTTCATAACATAATGAAATATAGTAATTTAGGTATTTTTCATTTTACGTTGAACGGAAGAGAGAGAATATCTCAAGTGAACAAACAGTTGTTAGATATACTTGGTTATTCTACTGAAGATGAGATAATGAAAATTTCTCTCCCTGATTTATTTGAAACTCCTTCTGAGTTTCGAAAGATCATTCGTGAACTAAAGGAGAATGGTCATATCACCAATCGAATTTTTAGGTTGCAAAAAAAAGACAGCACTTATTTGAATGTAAGATTGAATCTCTTTTGGAACGAAAACTCCGGTGAACCTTCCTATTGCGATGGGTTTATGGAAATTGCTGAACCAAACATAACCAGCAATCCATCAGCTACTTATACTGACTATCTCACTACTGTTTTTACAATAAATAAAAAATTGGTAGGCGATTATCAGAGTTCAGTGATTACGTGTCCGGGAGAGGCAACAATGACAGAAGTTGTTGAAATCATGTCGAGGCATAGATCCAATTATGTGTTAGTTACTTTGAATCAAAAATGTATTGGAATCATCACCCACAACGACTTGATAAACAGATTCCTGGGCAATCAACTGCCTTACACGGCCCTGGCAACTGAATGCATGAGTGCACCGGTGATTTTTATTCCAGAAATGATGTCGGTTGAAAAAGCTTATGCTTTGATGGTCAAAAACACTATTTCACATCTTGCTATAAAAAATTCTACAAGTAAAATTGTCGGAGTCCTCGACAAGAATAATTTATTTGGCGTTTACATAAACCCTTCCGAAGGTCTGGATGCAGCTATTGATAATTGTGGAAACGCAAAAGAATTGGGTATCATCAGAAAGCAAATTCCCGGTTTGATCAGGCCTGTCCTTCATGATGTTGGCAATGCAACTACCGTTAGCTCAATAATATCAGGATACAACGATCGCATTACCCGCCGGATAATTGAGCTGGTATTGAAAGAAAACGGACTGCCGGAGGTACCGTTTGCTTTTGTCACAATTGGAAGCGCCGGTCGTGAGGAACTTGCTTTTAATTCGGATCAGGATAATGCGTTAATTTTTGGAGAGCATCCTGATATTTCGAATGAAGATTTACAGCAACGTTTTCTAGGAATAGGTGAGAAAATATGTGCCAGCCTCGACGAAAGTGGTTTGCCTCTTTGCAATGGTGGATATATGGCAAGCAATCCCAAATGGTGTCAGCCTCTCGGAGTTTGGAAAGATTACTTTGTTGATTGGATTGTAAATGCTGAACCGGAGAACATTCTGAACATAACAGTATTTTTTGACTTGCGTCTTGTTTATGGCGATCAGCAACTGTTTGATGAACTCGAAGCATCGGTTTTTGAAGCCTTGAAAGGCCGAACAGCATTCTTCTACTTTTTAGCTCAAACAGCCAACTCGTTCAAGCCGCCAATCAATGTTTTTGGAAATCTGATTACCGAAAGCATGGGTAAACATTCCGAAACCATAGATATCAAAAATGCATTGGCATCAGTAAACATGTTTGCCCGCATCTTTGCCCTGCACAACGATATTCGCGTTAAAGGTACCATTGAAAGGGTCAATGCGCTTCGGGCTCTCGAAGTTTTTAGTCAGGTAACTGCCGATGAGGTGGTTTTTCATTTCAATTTTTTGTTGCAACAAAGGCTAAAGCATCAGTTGTCACAGGTTATTAGACAAACTCCGATTAACAATCATATCATAATCAAGAAGTTAACAGAGATGGAGCTAATGATCCTTAAGAAAGTTTTTGCTCAGATGAATGGTTATCATGACAGCCTGAGTGCGACATTTATGAGCAGTTACAAAGGATAAAGCTGAATAATCAGGTTGAAAGGCATTTTTATCCGATCGTATAAATTTTGTGAAGCACTTCCAAATCCAGTAGTTCGATCACCTTGCCATTCAAGCCAATTATTCCTTCATTTTTGAATTCGGTGAGAACCCTCACTGCATTTTCTTCAGAAATAGCCGATAGTTCACCTAACTCCTTGCGGGTTATTGTTAATGAAAATGTGTTAGAGCCATAAAGCTGTGAAAGGTAGATTAAGCTTTCAGCGACTTTACCTCGCAACTGCTTCTGGTTCAACGAGATTAATTTCTTCATAATCGCAGATACCGAACTACCAAATGCTTGGTTGAGCTGAATCAAAAAATTATGATTGTGATAATAAAGTTTTTTAATCGTTTCAATATCAATATGACACGTGTGGCAAAGGGTTAAAGCAGATACATTATAGGAATAGTTAGGTGTTCCAAAAACTGCGAGCAATCCAATGTAATTCGAAGGCATTAAAATGTTAAGGATGATGTTTTTTCCGTTGATGCCCTCAATATACATCTTTGCGTTTCCTTCACATAAAATGATGGCATGAGTCACAGCTGTGTTTTGCCGGCAGATAGACTCATATTTTTTGTAAACGACCTGCCGGGGATGCAGCTCTTGCTCCAATCCCATCTCTTTCGAAGTAAGAAAGATATCACACTTGTGATCACATGTTTCGCAACTCGTTTTTTCTACGATTCTCATCGGGATTTTTTTCAAAAATAGTTAAAAAGTTGTTGCAGATCAATGTTGTTAATCAGTGTTTTAAAATAATCATATTTAGCAATTAATCCTTAGTTTTGACACTGATAAGAATCATAAATCGAACTATTTCTTTAATTAAAATTGAAAATCTATGCATGGTCCTGCCGCAAAAATGGAAGCAGACAAAGCTGCCGCAAAAAAATCAAAATTGGGAGTCACCTTATTTATTGTCTATACCTTGTTGTATAGCGGTTTTGTAATGATTGGCCTTTTCAATCCTGAGCTTCTGGGTGTCCATGTCATTGGAAAACAGAATCTTTCCATTGTTTATGGGTTTGGACTAATCGTTTTGGCTATTGTCATGGGATTTATTTACAATGCCATATGCACACGGATGGAAGATAAAATGAATATAAAATAGGGGAGGACAAACATATGATTTACGATGTATCTATTTGGGCTATAATTATTTTTGTGGTGTTTGTTGGGTCGGTTTTAGGATTGTCATTTTATTTCGCCCGGAAAACGAAATCGGCTTCAGGATATTATGCTGCCGGTGGTAATATTCACTGGGGAGTAAACGGTATTGCTTTTGCCGGAGATTATCTTTCAGCAGCATCATTTTTAGGCATATGCGGCATGATAGCCTTCTCGGGCTATGATGGTTTTCTTTATTCAATTGGTTATCTGGCAGGCTGGGTTGTTGCTTTGTTTTTGGTAGCAGAGCCACTAAAAAGATTAGGAAAATATACGTTTACAGATGCATTAGATGCCCGTTTCAACTCAAAATCAATCAAGCTTACGGCTTCGATCAGTACGTTGATTGTTTCAGTTTTCTATCTCATTCCTCAGATGGTTGGTGCAGGCGATCTTGTAGTGCCTTTGCTTGGATTACCTCATTATGCCGGCGTGTTAATTGTTGGAACAATAGTTATTTTTATTGTTGCAACAGCCGGAATGACTTCAACAACCTACGTGCAGTTTATTAAAGGCGCTTTATTGATTGTTTTTTCAACCATTCTTACCATTTATATCTTAAACAATGGCTTAACCTTAAATCCGGGAGAAAAGTATCATGAGTTTATTAAAGTTGGAGCTGTTGTTGAAGATCAAAAATTAGTTGGAATTACTGATTCAACCTATTCATTGAAAGAATCGGTAACTGTTGAGGGTAAATACACCTTTGTGAGCCTCGAAAAAAATGAGGTTGTCAGGTGGTTTAAATTGTCGGGTGACTCAAGCTATCTCGAAGAAATGCTTTCAATATCAGTGGCTGACGATGGTACAACGCTATATAACGGTGAGCCAAAATCAGCTCAAAAATTTTATCAGGTAGGTCATCTCACAAAAATTGTAGTGGATGGCGTTGAGGTTGACAAAACAGGTCCGCTGGGCCCGTTTAAATTCCTTTCTACTATGGAAAACAGTGAGTTAATCCGATTCACAAAAAAGGCAATGCCGAATAAAAATACCACGGTTTGGTATCCTACTCCCACCTCAGGCCGCGATATGATTAATCCCGGACTACTCTATAAAGTTTCTACAAAAGCAGGTGCTACGTTTTGGACAAAAATGAATTTTGTTTCATTGATGCTGGCCTTATTCCTCGGAACATCAGCATTACCTCATATCCTTATCCGTTATTACACAGTTTCGAGTCAGCGTGCTGCCCGAAAATCAACAATAGTTGCCATTGCAGCTATTGGATTTTTCTACATGCTTACCCTTTATATGGGTTTGGGAGCATCAGTAAATGGCGTTCTTGATGTTGAAAGCAGTAATATGTCAGGTCCATTATTAGCAAAATATTTCGGCATCGGGCTATTCTCCATAATTTCTGCTATTGCTTTTGCAACAGTTTTAGGTACAGTAAGTGGGTTGATTGTTGCTTCATCAGGTGCAATTGCCCATGACTTTATGGATAAGTACCTCAATATGAAAATGGACGACAGGAAAAAGGTGAAAGCTGGTAAGATTGCAGCCTTTGGAGTTGGGATTTTTGCCATTCTTTTAGGAATACTTTTTAAAGGCATGAATGTTTCTTTCCTTGTTGGATTAGCTTTCGCTGTTGCAGCTTCAGCCAACCTTCCTGCCATTCTTTTTCTGCTTTTCTGGGAAAAGACAACTGCTAAAGGAATTGCATTTTCTATTGTTACTGGTATCTTGTCATCAGTGTTTATTATTTTGCTATCGCCCTCAATGTATGAGCGTTATGGGTTATTGAAATCGGCTGCTCCTATTCCATTGGACAACCCTGGCATCATTTCCATACCTCTTTCAGCTTTGGTTTTAGTTGTTGTATCGCTTTTAAGCCAAAAGGATAACAAAAGTAAAGTGGAAAACTATCATAACGATTAATGTCAGTTAGTGTATTATGAAGAAATTATTCATATTCTTGACCTGCATCATTCCATTGATGGGTCAGGCACAGGAAAAAAACACTGAACCCAAATATGGAATTAGTTTTTCGGGTTTTGTTAAAACGGATTTCTTTTTCGATTCCCGTGAAGTATATACAATTCGCGAGGGTGACTTTTTATTATTTCCGAAAGAGAAAGTGTTTGATGCCAATGGAATCGATATCAATGATAAGTCATCCTTCAACTTTTTATCAATTCAATCACGTTTAACAGGAAAAATTACCGGACCGGATGCTTTTGGTGCAAAAACATCAGGAGTTTTAGAAGCCGACTTTTTTGGAAATGAAAATGCAGCTTTTATCGATGCTAACGGCTTCCGCTTACGTCATGCCTTTGTGAAGCTAAACTGGCCAAAAACAGAGCTGCTGGCAGGGCAATTTTGGCATGCTTTCTTCATACCTGAGTGCTTTTCAGGTGTCATCTCATTCAATACCGGAGCGCCTTTTCAACCTTTCTCACGGAATCCTCAAATAAGAGTCACTCAAACTCTTGGTAAGTTTAAGGTAGCAGCTGTCATTGCCGCTCAGCGTGATTTCACGAGTCCACAGGGCTCCGTTTCGTTGCAACATGCAGGCATACCAAATGTGAGTGCGTTGATTTCTTATAATCACAATAGTAATGAAACAACTACCAATGCTGGTGTGGGTGTGGATTACAAAACATTGCAGCCTTTGCTCACTACAACAAAAAATAACGCTGTTTTTGTTACCGACGAAAAAGTCGCAGGATTTTCTGCAACAGCTTATTTTAAACGGCAGAGTCCAACATACACCTTTAAATTGCAAGGTATTTATGGTGAAAACTTGTTCGATCTGATCATGTTGGGAGGTTATGCCGTCCATAATATAACCGACACTACAAAAAATACGGTGTCCTACACCACTTTGAACCAGTTTACAGCCTGGAGTGAGTTCCAGACCAACGGTAAAAAAGTTCAGTTTGGATTGTGGGCCGGCTATTCTCAAAATCTGGGTTCGAAGAAATCTATCTTATACTATTCAAATAAAGTTGCAGGAACCGACGCTACCATACGCGGGGCTAACATCCAATCGTTGATCCGGATTTCTCCCAGAATTGTTTTCATTCAGGGTAAATTCAATTTTGCTACTGAATTGGAGTATACATCAGCTTCTTATGCGACAAAAAACGCTCAGGGACAACTCAACAGGGATGCAAATGGCGTTATAACTGCTTCTGAGAAAGTAAATAATCTGAGGTTGCTCTTTTCAGCTATTTACTACTTTTAGAAAAGTAATTTCTTGATTAGTCGGTCATAGATCACCAGTAGAATACCTTTTCAGGAAATGTTAATTTTTTGAATCTAGGTTACGTGCATGTCCATTTTTACAGCAAAATCTTCAATAATTGCTTTGAGTTGCTGTGATTTTGCGCTCTTTTGTTAAAATTTTGTTTTTATTCATGAATTCCTGGCATTTTCATTCAAATAATGATAATGCTTTTTTGGCTGTTTCAAAAAAAATCAGATATTGGCAGCCATATTCCTCTGTTCGGAATCAATAAATTTATGAACTAAAAATTGAAATCAATGAAAAAGATCAGCATCGAAATTAAATGGGCCTTTATTTTTATAGCCATGTCGTTACTATGGATGGTCCTGGAAAAACTATCAGGATTACACAGCACGCATATCGACAAGCATATGTACCTCACGAATGTATTTGCGATCCCTGCCATTGCAGTTTACGTTTTGGCTTTGCGTGACAAAAAGAAAAACTATTATAATGGACAAATGAACTACATGCAGGGACTCTTTTCCGGCTTGATAATCTCATTAATAGTAACACTTTTTTCGCCGCTTACACAATGGATCACATCTGTAATAATAACACCTGAGTATTTTCCAAACGTGATTGAATATTCTGTATCGACAGGTTACCATGCAACACGGGAAGAAGCTGAGGCTTATTTCAGTTTGGAAAACTACATCAAACAGAGTGTTATAGGTGCTGCTGTGATGGGTGTTATCACATCAGCAGTTGTCGCTTTTTTTATCAAAACAAAGTCAAGCTTCATGGAAAGGACCAAAGATCAAGCGTGATCTACGTCCAGAGCAATTTGTAATTACCTTGATTATTTCTGATAATATCCAAAAAATGGTGCAAAAAAAAAGACCTGAAAACTCAGGTCTTTTTTTTATAAGCAAAACATTATTAATGTTGAACCATCACTTTCTGGACGGATTTTGTTTTGTTGGAAGTAATTGTCATGAAATAAACACCGGTTGGCAACTCAGCAGTTGAGATACGGTATTCCTTCATTGCTGTTGCATCAACAACTCTTGTTAACACATTCATGTTAAATCTGTTAGTGATTTCAAGTATGAAGGTCTCATTGGCCAACTCATCAAATTTCACTGTAACCTGATTGTTAGCAGGATTTGGATAAACACTGAAAGCCATTGGAAGAACTGCAACTGTAAAATCGGCAAAACTTTCATCATGGATTGAACCAGAAAGAGAGCTTTTAATGCGAATCCTGTAAGAATTATCAGGAGAAGTTGCAGGGGTTACATTCCATACCCATGTTGAACCAATAACATCATCTTCTAAAAGAACTTCTGAAGCAGGAGAAGAATTTACAAGGTAAATATCAACTGCTTCAGGTATGTTGTCAATCCATGAGATCAAATATCCCTGATTTATATAGAGTATTTCTCCGCCATTTGGCTGAAGTACTTCAATCGTTCCGCCAGGGGTGTCAGCTAATGTAAAATCGAAATTACTATAATCTGATACAGTACCTCCAAATGCTGTTACGCGAATTTTATAGTCGGTAGCTGCAGCATAGGTGAGTGCAGGTACATTCCAAACCCAAGTAGAACCTTCGTAGTTTGAAACAAGGTTAGCATGAAAAACACCACCTTTGAACAAATCAACATTCACTGGACCTGTTGCAAAGTCAGATGTCCAAGAAATCAAGTACGCATTTCCCCTCAACCAAACGATACCACCAAGTGAAGGTTGCAACACTTCAATTGTGCCGGAAGCTGGATAACTTACAATATTAAAGTTTAAACCGTTGTCATAAATTGCAGCATCATTAGCTGCCTGCACACGAATATAATATGATCCGTTTGCAAGAGCACCAGAAATTGGCCATACCCATGTTGAGCCTACTACGTCATTAGCAAGAAGAACAGCTCCGGGATATAGGAGGATATCAACAGGTCCGGGAACATTATCTTCCCACGAAATGAGGTATGAAGTGCCCTTTACTAAATTTAAACCACCAGTGCTAGGTTGTAGAACAGTAATAGTAGTACCAGGTAAGTTTGCAACTATTGAGAAATAGTTATTACTTTCGTCAGAAACTGTTTCTGAAGCATTTTTTACGATGATTTTATAATTGTTTGAATGGATTGACAAATTTCCGGGTATATTCCAGATATGGGTTGAGCCTACAACTGCAGTAGCAATATCCATAGTGTGACGTGTAATACGAAGGTTGTTGAAATATAAAGTACGATCAAGATAACCAGATTCTAACTGGCCTTCTGAATAGAAACGAATAGCATCAGGTGCTCCACTAATATTAAAGGTATGATCATATGTTTCAACTCCGTCACGGCCAGTTCCTTGTACTCGGAGTGTTGTTGCTGTTACATACTCGAAGCTGAGGTCCATTGCTTTATCACCAAAAACAGTAAACATTGGATTACCATTAATGCTGATTTGCGCAACATCTCCTACGACATTAATTCTAATAAGTTCAGTTCCTGCTACTCCACCGGTGTATAAGACAATTCCTTTATCTCCACCCGGAGCACCTGTTGCCCAATGGAAAGCCCATTCCAATGAAAGAGTACTTCCTACCTCCAAAGGTGTTGTTAAAACACGATCAGCACGAACAAAATTCAATGAACTGTTCGGGTTGCTGTATGCTACAACACCAAAAGATGGATTGTCCATTCCAACGATGCCGCCGAGAGTAGGATTTTCAATAGTAGCAGAAGCTGTGCCCCCGGCAGTACCAGTAGTGATATCCCATGCGTTGAAACCATCACCCCCATTATTACCATCTACCCATGGTCCAACATAATTACTGGCATCATCATACGCAATGGTGAATGGATTGATGCTATAAAGTTCGATATCAACTGGTTCCGGAATATAATCAATCCAAGAAATCAAATATGGCGTTCCTCTTAACAAACTAATACCAGCATCAGAAGGTTGCAATACTTCTACAGTGGCTCCAAAAGGTGTTTGAGTGATACCAAATTGTTGATCACTTATGTCGTTCCGGGCTGGATTGGAGTTACTTGTAACTTTTACCCTATACTTAGAGCCATCAGGGATTGTTCCTGGTATAGTCCATTCATGAGTAGAAGGGGCTGCCGCAGACGTAATAGTATATGTTGGGGTTACTGCACCGGGTGTTTCATCTAAGAGTTCGATTTTAAATGTGCCGGTTATATCGCTTGTCCATGAAATGATGTAAGTTGACCCTGAAAGCCAATGAATACCTTCTACATTAGGTTGATGAAGTGTTACGTAACTTCCTGGTAGAGAATTTACGAGGGAAAAAAGTTCACTCTCGTCGTTGTAAGAACTGGCTACGGTACTACTTACCTTTACTTTGTATGTTGCTCCTGCGCTTGCTGAAAAAACCAAAGGGTCAATATACCAACTGTAAGTCGAATTCGGAGTTGATGCAATAATTGTCTGCACTGTAGAAGTAGCAGTGCTTACTAATTCAATCTTTACAGGTTGTGTAAAGTTAGTATTCCATGAGATGAGTTTCGTTGAGCCTATCACCCATGCATCGTTTAACTGCGGTTGGAGCACAGTTACAAAAGGTTGTGCCATTGCACCACTGCTTATGAGCAATACAAGTGCAACAAAAGCAGTTCTGAAAGCGTGTAATAAGTGTTTCATGTTGGAGGTATTAGTGTTTAATTGTTTACTTTTTATTGTATAATTATTTTTTCTGATTTCAATTGATTTTCTGATTCAAATTTGATGATATACATCCCTTTTGGAAGTTCAGGCAGTTCGATTCTAAGACTAAAACTATCGTTTTGAAGTGGTATTGGTATAATTGAAGAAACGAGTTTACCATCCAAACTGTAAAGTTCAATATTTGTATCCTTTTCCAACGGAACTGTATTTCTGAAATAAAGAACATGAGAAGCAGGATTTGGATAGAATTCTAAATTATTGTTAGATATTGAGTTAATTCCAACAAGTAATGAAATATAACTTGCTGTTGCTTTATATCCTGTTAGGAAAACCGTTTCAACACCATTTGAGTAATTAAGTTCTAAAACTGTATCCTGACTTTGCTCCCAAGTTGTACCATTCCATTTGTAAAATTCACAGTTTGAAGCATTACTGTATTCATCATATACACAATTGAACAATGCATCGTTTACCCATTGCCCGCTATTCCAGATTTCTTCAAGTGATGTAACGATGCCCCCAAATGTATTGCTGGTAAAGAAAGTCCTTTTTGAATTCACCCATTGGTTCACCTGCCATGTTTGATTTGTTACATATTCTACATACCCATTGCTGTTGTATGTATAGGTATTTTTTTCGGAAAACAACCAACCTGAGCCGAGCCATGTTTTACCGAGGTATTGTGAAAGCAAGCCGTTTGAACTATAAGTAAAATCTTCACGATAAATATTCAACCATTCATCGTTTACCCAACTACGGTATTCTCCGCTGAGTGGCTTATTGTCAGTGGTATAGGTAAACTCAAGGTATTGATCATTAAGCCAGTAAACTGCATTCCAGAATTGACCAGTAATATTGAGCAAATTGTTGCTTCCGTCATAAACAAGTAGTTCGTAATATTCACTCTCCCAGACTCCACTTAGCCATTTCTCACGCAACGCAGCAACTTTATTTCCGGATGCGTCATATGTGTTGGTAATTCTTATGTCATTTACCCATTGGCTTCCCGACCAAACCTGCATCGTTTGTGTAAGTAGGACATTATTTGTTCCGTAGGTATTAATTGTTTTAACGCCGTTTACCCAAAGAGTGCTTTGCCAAATTTGCCAAACTGAAGTTAGTCTGTTACCATTAATATCATAGGTGCAATTCTCCATAGCTACATTTACCCATGTTGAATTTTTAAATTCTTTGACAAAGGTTACAAGTCGCTCTCCATCAGTAGAGTAGAAATAGCTATAGCGTTGTGGATCGTTCTCAAGTGAATATACAATAACTGTATCGGGATAAAAGTTGATTTCTTCGGAACCTCTCTCAGGATGATTGAGATTATTCAATCTTATGTGATTATTTCGGATATGAAAATAGTCCCAAGGGTTCGTTTTCCAGTTTTGGGAAGAAAGTTCAGACTGGTTGTACACATCAAAGGTTGTCATAATGGTAGACTGACCTTGAACCATAACAGTAATAAGGCTCAAACCCAGTAAAATCAACCAAAAATGAATATGAAACTGATGTAAAAAATTCTTCATTTCTATGTATTTGTCGGAAAAATATACACTTTCCCACTCAACTTCATCAATAATTATACCATATCTATTTATTAATGAATTAGGTGCTGATAATGAATGATAAACCTCAATTAATTGGGTGCGGCTTTTAACCGTTAATTCCGAAATTTGGAAATCACTTCCTAAATTGGTGCATAAAATATTGGACGAATATCTAAGTGATTTTCTCAACTAAACTTGCTACAAAAACCTCTGTAACTTAAAAAGAGAAACTATCTATCAATTATCTGAAAATGTATATTTATCACCTGCTCAGGCAGCGTTTGAAGGTCTTCATTATAAATTATGAAATCTGCTACACGCATCTTTTTTTCGTCGTCCCACTGCCGGTCCATGCGTTTCTTGAGCAGATGCTTGTCTGTCTGATCACGTGCAATTACCCGCTCTATGCGAAGTACTTCAGGTGTGTAGACGTAAATAACTTTGTCGAAGTAGTGTTCTCTCTTCTTTTCAAATAGTATGGCGGCTTCATAAAGTGTATAAGGTGCTTGTGTATGATTTTCAAGCCATAGCTTGTAACTCTTTTGCACCAATGGATGGATCAATTGTTCAACAAAAACCATTGCCTCCGGATCTGTAAAAATAATGGAGGATAGGAGCGAAGCTGCTATGTTGTTATTTGAGTCATAGATTTCGGGACCAAATCGGGACACCATGTGCTCATGGACCTCAGCTTGTTTGTAACAGGCCTTAGCCACAGTGTCGGCATAAAAAACAGGGATTTGAAGCTCTGAGAATAGCTTGGTGACAGTAGTTTTACCACTTCCAATGTTTCCGGTAATGGCAACTTTTAAGCTCATTTCAGTAATATGTACTCAATTTGATCGGGTTCGATGCGGGTAACTTGTATGTTTTCAGGTTGTTGTATCAACGATAAACCTAAAAACTTATTTCTTGTGCTGATACCATTTGTGTCGAGCATAACATAAAACTGATCGGCATTGATAAATTTAAAATCCTTCATGGCTACAGCATAGGTTATGCGTGTTGTTGAAGGAAAAAGCTTCATTTTTGGTTTTGAAGGTTTATCTATTTTTATTTCTACTGTTGATTCGGTAAATCGCTCAATATTGAATTGAGTTACAACTTGTTCGTTTTCAGGATGTATAAGAATTGGATCAAAGCTCAAACCAATTTCTTTTGAAAATGAAGCATTCACTGCTTCCTGTTTTATGAGTAGCGTTGAAATCGCCTGAAGTGTATCGAAGACGGAGGATGGAGCATAAATCATGATGCTGTCAGGGGAGGTGGTAACTTTTCCATACAGCGCATATTGATCCTGAAATTTCAATTCATGCTTTACATTGATTCCAACCTTTTTATTCAGCAATGGTTCAACCGTGAAATAGACATCGCCTTCGGTGAGTTCAAAATCATTTTCGTTGATATCAAGCACCGACCCTAGATATCCACGCAATTCAGATGCAGTAAGATACAATGAATTTTGATTTTGTCTTCTAAAGCTTAATTGATTTACCGGCACATCAATTCGATTTTCTTTAAAGCTTGTTGAAAGAAACCGCAGAAGCTTAAAACCATTGGATGTGACGGTAGCTTTGATCTGCTGATTGGCTTGTTTGGTGGGTATCCAGTATTCGATTGGGGGCTCAACAAGGTGCAAACTGATCTCGATGCTTATTGTATAAGTTCCGGCAAGTTTAACGAAGAGCCAAAGAAGGGTTGAAAACACAAGGAAAAAAAAGAAGGCGTAAAGTCGTCTTTTTTTTGGGGCAGATGCAATGAGCGGCTGAAGATGTTCCTGATGCGATTGCATGCTAATTCCTTTTTTATCTGTTAAGATCAAAAAAATAACAGACGGCCATTTTTTAATGACCGCCTGCTACCGGTTTATTTTGCCAGACCAACCTGTGCTGAGTCGGAAATGATGGCACTTTTCTCGATCTGGAGTTTGTTGCCGCCTTCAACTTCGAGCATTACTGTGCTGTCATCAACGCTAAGGATTTTTCCATGGATACCACCGATGGTAATCACTTTATCGCCTTTTTTCAGGGCTTCGCGGAATTTACGCTGGTCTTTTGCTTTTTTCATCTGCGGACGGATGAAAAAGAAATAAAATACCACCATGATAAGTATCAGGGGAAGGAACGACATCAATCCTCCGCCTTCCTGACCTTCAGCAGGGGGTGTCATTAGTAAAATGTGTAAATAATTCATATGATAATTGTTTAATAGGATTCCGGTGTTGTAACCTGTGCTTTCAGGCGCAGGACTGTTGTTTGAGGCAAACCATTGCTGATAACGGTAATGGTTTTGTTTTGAATTCCACGCTGTCCATTGGAGTCGAAGGTTACTTCAATTTTACCTTCTTCACCCGGTTTGAGAGGTTCTTTGGTGAACTTGCTGGCAGTACAGCCACAGCTTGCACTTACCTGACTAACAATTAGGTCCACGTTACCGCTGTTTTTGAATTTGAAAATGTGTACGACTTTTTCGCCCTGTATCAGACGGCCAAAATCATGCTCGATATTTGTGAAAGCTATCTGAGCAACTTCTTTTCTATCACTCTCGGTGGCCGACTTCGGATTGTTTACCAGTCGGGTAGAACGATCGTCGATGTTACTTTGACAGGCAAGTAAGAAAAAAGGAACCAAAATCAGAAAACGAATCACGTGTCTCATGCGGTTTTTCGCGTATTCAGGGTTTAAGTATCAGCTTTACGAAACAAATTTTGATCACAAATAAAAGTGAATCAAGATGCAAAAATACTAAAAAAGCTGAATCAATAGAATGGTTAATTTCCGCTACCGAAGATGGTGATTGACCCTTTGTAAACTTCATTACTTTTAAAACCTTCGCATTGAAGTACATAAAAATACACGCCATCGCTAAGTCCTGCGCCTCCCCAGTCGTTGTTGTAATTGGATGACTCGTATAATTTCTTGCCCTGACGGTTGAAAATCACAAGGGTTGTTTTTTTGTAATAAGCTGAAAGTGGCCGTATTCCACCATCGCTGCTAACAGACTTCAATGGGTTGTCTGTTTCATCTTCAGTTGATCCCTCAGTTATGATAAGTACATCGTTAATGTTGTCGCCGTTGGGCGTGATTACATTAGGAATACTTAATTTAATAGGTAACACTTTGACATCCTTTAAATAAACAGTGTCACACCCATATTGATTGAACACTGTCAGAATCACCGAATAATCATCAACTTCTGTATACACATGCACCGGTTTTTCAAGATCGACCCTGGGAGTGTTGTCACCCATTTCCCAATAATGACTCGTAACTTGTACAGTATCAATAGATTTGTTTGTAAACTCAAAGGTTACATATGGATTTTGAATAAATGCGGTATCGGGAGTGCTTTTTATTTCAATAACAGGATTTGGATATGCTTTTGTATATATGGAATCCTTTGTCGTACAGCCATTTTGATCCACAACATTTATAAAGTACCACAGATGCGCTTTCAGCCCAATGGCGAGTGATGGGTTTCCTGGAGCAATCTGAATAGGGCGCACATCCCAATTATAGGTATAGGGTCCGCTTTGACCGGTGGCAACAGCTTTTACCATGGCCGTATTTCCGTTGTCGCTGTCGCCATTTGTGCATGTCAGCTGCATTTGTTCAAAACCAATATTAACCTCAGGGTGGACACTTACTTCAAAAGGGGTGCTGAGACACTCTTCCAGTGTCAGCGTATCCCGCACACGAAGGGTGACGTTTATCGTTTCCACCGCATCGAAGGTGATAATTGTTGTGGTAAGCGAATTGAAAGACCATTCATACACACAGTTAGGCTGTTGAACCGCCGTCAAAGTCACGCTTGTGCCTTTGCACAATGGAAACAGCTGCTGGCTTGTGATCGTGCAATCGGGTTGAGCAGTGAGCGAAGGTGCAAGGAAACTTAGAAAAAAGAGTAAAATAAGACCTCTGAACCTGTTTTTTTGCATTGTATCGTGTTTTTTGTCGTGTGACATGAAATAGCCTCTTATGAAAATGAAACGCAAAAGTAATAAAATCAACTTGTTGATGTTTAAAAAGCGCCACTGTTCAACATCACGAGCGTACAGTCTTCAACGGTATGAATGCCGTTTTGTTGTGCAAGCTGAGCAAAAGCGTGATTTTCGGTACCCGGATTGAAAATGATACGAGCGGGCTTCAACGCCAGAATTTGATCTTCATAAGCCGCTTGACGACCCGGATTGAGGTAAAGCGTAACGGTATCAACATGAATGTTCTCAGGAATTTTAGTGTGAATAGGCACAACAAAATCATTGGTTTCACGATTTCCTACTGCGAAAACAGTGTGGTGGTGAGCTAACAATTTGTGAATGGCAATATTAGAAAAGCGTGCCGGATTGGTGGATGCTCCAAGAACGAGAACGGTTTTTTTCATTGGTCTTTAAATCTGTTGTTGATCTATTGCTTCATTTTTTAATTCGTTTTCAACTACTTATGTTTTATTTCTTTGTTAAAAACGGTTAGTTGATGAAAATTAAAATGTCATCATTGGCGGTAAACAAAGGCATTGATGTTCATTCCTGCTCCTACAGAGGCAAACATAATCACATCACCGCTATCGATTTGGTGATTCTCGATCTCACCCTTCAAAATCATATCATACAGAGTAGGTACCGTTGCAACCGAGCTGTTGCCCAGCGTCCGGATGCTCATAGGCATCATTTCTTCGGTATTGATTTTTATATGGTATTGACGGAAAAAACGCTGAACGATAGCTTCATCCATTTTTTCGTTGGCTTGATGTATAACGATTTTCTTCAGTTGTTCTATTGGTATACCGCTGCGATCCAAAGCCAGTTTCATCGCCAAAGGTACCTGTGTAAGTGAGTATTCATATATTTTCCTGCCCAGCATTTTCATATACCCCACATTAGGGTCATGATCAGGGGAATTGGATTTGCCAAAATAAAGATATCCGACTTCTTCATCGGTATGTGATGCGAAAGAAAATGATAACAACCCTCTTTTCTCTTCTTCAGCTATTCCTTCAACAATTACTGCTCCAGCGCCATCGCTGAAAATCATGATATCACGGTCGTATTTATCAACTACTCTTGAAAGCGTTTCGCTTCCAATAACCAAACACCTTTTAGCCATGCCTGATTGTATGAATGAATGCGCCTGTATCATGCCTTGAATCCAGCCCGGACATCCAAAAATGATGTCGTAAGGGATGCAGGCCGGGTTTTTGATTCTAAGAGCATTCTTGACACGTGAAGCCAGACTGGGAAGAATATCTGTTTGAATGGAGTCAGGTTTTACATTTCCGAAGTTGTGAGCGACGATGATCTGGTCAATAGTTTCAGGGTCGATATTGGCCGACTCAATGGCTTTCTTTGCTGCTATTGCCGCCATGTCTGAGTTATTTGTGTCGTCATCAGCCCAGCGACGTTCATAAATTCCCGTGATATCCCTGAACTTGCGTGCAACTTCTTCGCCAGGGCTGTCAACCAAACTGTGATCTTTCTCAAAAAAAACTTGTTTGGTGAAATCTGCATTGCGAATTACCCTGGTTGGAACAAAACTGCCGGTTCCGGTTATAACAGTATTCAGGTGTTGCGTCATGTCTATAGTGTATTAATAAATTGTTAAATAGTCATTTAGCTAGTTAAATGTATCTGATTTAATTGCATTTCAAGGCCTCAAAGGTAAAAATCTTTATTCAGATGTAGTCAAAGCTTTTTGGAAAGTAGTGTTTTATCCCCGATAATTTTGTTTAAGAAATTTTTTATTTTACCGATAACTTTGAAAATCTGACACCTTACTTGTCTTTGCTCATTCCTTCATCAGGTATAACGAACTTTGAAAATCCTTTTACACCTTAACAAATTTATGATGAATACTTTTTTAAAACGATGTTTATTTCTTATTGCTACGCTCATTTCTCTTGCTGTTTCAGGACAAGTTAATGATACGGCTGTTACTCCTTATTGGATTGACATGATGCAGGATCAGAATGCCAATTTTTATCAGACACAGGCTGCTTTCGAGACTTACTGGAGCGGGAGAGAGGTAACCAAAGGCAGTGGTTACAAACCTTTCAAGCGCTGGGAATATATGATGGAGCAACGTGTTGATGCTCAAGGTGTGAAACCTGCTGCTGACCGCGATCTGAATGCATATAACCGCATTCTGGAACAAGGTTCGGTTTTGAGAAACCCGGCAGGAAACTGGATGCCACTCGGTCCTTTTACTGTCCCTTCTGGTTACAATGGCTATAGAGGTCTGGGACGCGTGAATGCCATCGGATTTGATCCTGTCAATCCTGATATTCTATATATAGGTGCTCCTGCAGGCGGACTTTGGGTTTCATACAACCATGGAGGTACATGGCAGGTGTTAACAGATCATTTGCCAACACTGGGTGTTTCTGCAATTCTTGTCGACAGGACCAATCCCGCAACCATCTATATTGGAACGGGTGACCGCGATGCCGGTGACGCTCCTGGTCTCGGGGTTTGGCGCAGTACCGATGGCGGACAAAACTGGGAGGTCTGGAGTATTGGTATAGGCAATGCCACGGTTGGAAGAATTATTCAGGATGCCGTTGATCCGCTGGTTTTGCTTGCAGCTGTAAGCAACGGACTTTATCGCAGCAACAACGGAGGTGCAACCTGGGAAAGGGTGCGGACAGGAAATTTCAAAGAAGTAGTTTTTCATCCTACGAACAATATGATCGTTTATGCAGCTTCAGGTGCAAATTTTTACCGTTCTGAAGATAATGGTCTCACCTTTAGCGCAGTCACTAACGGCCTTACGACAGGAGCAAGGGCTGTTATAGGTGTGTCGCCTGCTTCACCTGATGTTGTGTATTGCCTAATTACGAACTCCGAATCCTTCAAAGGTATTTATCGATCAACAGATACTGGTTTATCTTTTGAAATGAGGTCAAATTCTCCCAACATCATGTCATGGGATTGTAACGGAGGAGATAGTGGTCAGGCCTGGTACGACCTCGATATCGCAGTCGACCCTCTCAATGCTGATAATGTTCTCGCAGGTGGGGTAAATAGTTTTCGATCCCTCGATGGCGGACTCACCTGGACCATTCGTTCTCACTGGTATGGTGGCTGTGGCGTTCAGTCGGTTCATGCCGACCTTCATGTGCTTGAGTATTCGCCCATTAACAACCGGCTTTATGTGGGTAACGATGGTGGATTTTACTGGACCGCAAATGGTGGCGTCAACTGGACTGAGATTTCCAATGGATTGGTGATCAGTCAGTCGTATAAAATTGGACAAAGCAAGACCAAACCAAACTATGTCATCAACGGCTATCAGGATAATGGCAGTTCAGTTTTGAACAACACCACATGGCTTTCAGTCGGTGGGGGCGATGGCATGGAATGTACCTACGATCCAACAGACGAACGCTATAGCTATTCATCAATTTATTATGGTGCTATCGACAGGCAGTTTAACAACAGCAATCAGGGCGCTATTGCAGGCGAAGGTACCAATGGAATCACAGAAGCTGGTGGTTGGGTAACTCCTTTTCTGATTGATCATTACGACGGAAACACAATGTTTATCGGCTATAAAAATGTTTGGCGCAGCACCAATATCAAAGCTAACGGCACCGGGAGCGTCCAGTGGCAGAAAATTAGCTCCATCAACAACTCAAATATGAGTCAGATGGCGCAATCAAAGGCAAATACAAATATCCTCTATGTGTCGGCCGGTAACAAATTCTTTATGACAGAGAATGCAAAGGCAACCACCGTAGATTGGTCGGTTCGAACCCCTGCGTTACCTACAACTGCAACAATTACAGCTATTGAAACACATCCTTCTGATGAAAATGTGCTTTACATAGCGCAACAGTCACGCATTTTTAAATCATCGGATAAAGGGTTGACCTGGGAAGAAAAGACATCTAACCTCTCTGGTATTCAAATAAATAGCATTGCGTTCTACAAAAACAGTCAGGAAGGACTTTATCTTGGAACTGATATTGGCGTTTTTTACCGAGAGGCCTCCATGGATGAATGGATGTTGTTCAACGAAGGTTTGCCGGCAAGTGTGAAGGTGACCGAAGTGGAGATTTATTACGATCCAATTAATCCAATAAACGATGCTGTAAGAGCCGGTACATACGGAAGAGGTTTATGGACAGCTTCGCCTTTCATCGGAACAGTAACAGCAGGCTTTGTACCTTCTGCGAATGCTGTCTCTGCAGGTTGTTTTGTGAACTTCACCGACCAAACCATCGGGACACCTTTCACCTGGGAATGGACATTTGAAGGTGGCACTCCTTCCACGAGCACTATTAAAAATCCTCAGGGTATCATTTATGAAACAGAAGGCGTTTTTGATGTTACTCTCACCGTCACCAACTCCTTGGGCAGCAACACCTTTACCTATACAGACTGCATCACCGTGGGACCATCCTCTACTCCTGTAATAACTTTCGATGCTTCAACAACAGTTGGATGTGCCGGGCTGGTGGTTCGATTTACCGACCAAACCGAACATTGCCCCACCTTCTGGGTATGGGATTTCACTCCTTCATCTGTAACATATCTCGAAGGGACCACCAATGCATCTCAAAACCCAGTGGTTCAGTTCAATGAAAATGTACATTATGATGTCAGACTCACTGCTTCCAATGCCAATGGCGTAAATACGTTTTTACAACCCGGAATGATTGAAGTCGGTGGCTATGCCTTACCTTTTGTTGAAGATTTTGAAAATCAGACGTTAGCAGAAAAAGGATGGATGATAGAAAATCCGGATAATGGTAAAACATGGTCGGTACAACCTTTAGCTGACGATAGTAAGGCTGTTTGGATGAACTTCTTCAACTATACTGCTTTCCAGCAAAGGGATTATCTCGTGAGTCCGCCTCTTGACTTCACAGGTTTTCAGCAACCCGGAATCAGCTTCGAATATGCTTATGCGCAGCGCTATGCACAAACCGACTCCCTGATCATCAGCGTTTCTGCTGACTGTGGTCAAACATGGCAGCGCGTTTACGCAAACGGGCCTAATGGACAGGGTGTTTTTGAAACAGCTCTTCCAACTATTTCCTCTTTTGTCCCTCAATCTTTTGAAGATTGGTGTTCAGCCGGAAGTTACGGAGCCTCATGTCCTGAAATTAACCTCTCGGCTTATGCTGGCATGAGCGGGATAAAAATTCGTTTCGAGACTTACAACCAATATGGAAATAACCTCTACATCGATAATTTCGCTGTGACGACGATCACTGATGTGAATCAGAATCTCACTGGCTCAGAAGGCTTGGAGCTTTATCCTAATCCTGCTGCTTACAAAGTACAACTTCATGTCGCAGCCGGGCTTGTAGGAAAAACCATTGTCATTGCTGATGCTCAGGCCAAAATTGTAAGGCGGGTTGTTGCCGGCGAGCAACGTTTTGAGGTTTCCTTGCAAGGATTAAAGAAAGGGGTTTATACCGTAAGTGTTTTGGATGAGCAAAAAGTGATTCGAAAACTTCTTGTTAAGTAAAATTTTTCTTGTTTTGTGATCAGTCGAAAATGACTGATATTAATAAATTAAAAACTTGAAAGCCATTTCGGTGGCTTTCTTTTTTTTTGTGCAATTACGGATTTTCTGCGGGTAAGGATATTTTTTAACCACAAAGGAGGGTGCAAAGAGATCTAGAATAAAAATGAAAATCTATACTTCATAGTCTGTAAAAGTTTTGGGTTGAAAAAGGCAACCTCATTTGAATACTATATAACAGCTCTTAATATTACTGATATTCAGCTAATTGCAATTGTGTTTTTTCCATCATTTTTTGTAAGTAGTTAAGTTTTTTTGAAAAGTAATCATTTCTGTTTTTTTTAATTTTTGCATCATCAAAATCAACTTTCTCAACAACCATTTTGTAATAAACGGAGGCTATTTTTTTTGCTGTTGCTACCACAGCCTGTCTGCTACCAGATTTAGCTTTTTTAATTCTTAAATAGTCTCCCCATGGATTATTTGCTCGCCATAAAGTGTTTGCTGAATCTCTGAATACTTGTCCTGCTTTATTTTTTTTCTTTCTAACCTTGCTTGAAATTACCTTTGCTCCTGTGATCTTATTATCAGGGACAACATTTAGCCACGATAGGAATTGTTTCTCGGTAGGAAACTTTTCGGCTAGGTTACAGCCAGTTTCTGAAAATATTGTGAGGGCATTGGTTTCTTGAAGTCCATAAATTTTAGTCACATCAACACCAATAATATCATAAAGGTATTGTTTAGCGTTAAACCCGGGGCTATTCTTGCTTTTGACCCCTTTTGGTAAGGGCTTAACATCTTTCGTTTGCCTGCTGAATTGATCAAGGATTTGTTCAGTTTGATTGTCGCATTCTTTTAGCTGTTGTTGTAAAAAGTTGATGTGATCATATGCCTGCTTTAGATTGAATAGCTGTTCTTTTCGCCAATTGCCCTCAAGTGATTTTATAAGCTCTTCTTTGGTTGCTTTGATCCTGTAATCGGCATAGGATGCAAGTACCTCCGTATTGGTTTCTCCGGCAAGAATTGCTGAAACAATCTTGTGACCTGTTTTTCCATTGATATCACGAATTACATTGTTCAATTTGATATTCATCAGTTCAAGTGCTTTTTGCATACGTTGTGTTTGAATACTCATGTCTTCAATGATGGACTTTCTTTGACGTGTACTATTGCGTAGCTCTCTGGTAAGATTATCAGGCTGAAAACATGGACTTAAAAGCCCAAATGAATGAAGACGTTGTAACCATCTTGTATCACTTACATCGCTTTTTCTTCCTGGTACGTTTTTCACATGGTAGGCATTCACAAGAGAAACCTCAAAGCCATAATCTAACAGTACTGTGTATAAATGATACCAATACACACCTGTTGATTCCATGGCTATCGTTTTGATTTTACACTTTAACAGCCATTCTGCCATTAAATGAAGGTCACGGGTAAAGCTTTTAAAGCATCGTATGCTTTCTGTGTCCCTGCCTTCTGGTACTGCTACATAATGCTCTTTTGCAGAAACGTCTATTCCTGCCGCATCTAAATTTATTAAATTTGTCATTGGATATTGTTTTATGGGAAGCTATTCAGCATGCGTAATAATGTAGTCTACTATAAGGGGTCAAGGCCACCAATGGATGATTTAAAAGCATGCATTCCTATACTAAAGGTAGGACTATAATGCACCAATCAGTAAAAAGGTGGGGATAGCTTCCCTGTTTACTACAAAAATACACGCGTGGGTCAACTCCGTCAAGTCATATATCCAGATATCCTCTTAGTGTTGTGGGGGTAATGTCTTGACTACCAAGCAACATGACCATCTTGCAGCGGGCTCGCTTTTGTTATCTTAAATGTATGATATAATCATTGGGGGTCATAGGATACTAAAAGCCAACAGCCAACAGTTAACTTTTTCATTGTGAACGCGTCAGCATCAACAAATAAACAAAGAACACATCAACTTTTTTTAGAGGGGCTGATTTGTTGAGCAGTGGTGTAGGAGTTGAGTGTTTTAGGCAGTTTAGAGAATTTAGGGCTGTGAATTCTTTTTATAATAGCGAATTTGGGTCGTAATAAGTTTAATTTTGTTTTTATGTTGCTTCAAAAGCCCAAAGTAAGGCAAGTAATATTTTGGTTACGCTTCTTTGATTGAACAGATGTTAGAGATTTACCCACGAAAAACGGATTTATAAAATGAAAACGCTTTACTCATTTAGTTTCATGTTAAGTATGCTCGTTTTGCTTTCGAACTGTAGTAAAAGAAATGAAATAGTTATTTCATCTGCACCTGACCAACTTAACTGGTCCGACAGTAACTATGAGGTGTTAGAACAGTTAATCATCGATAATGGGGTTCATGGAAAATTATACAATAGTCAAAAGCCACCTTATGTGGCCCTCGACTGGGATCAAACCTGCGCCTTTCTCGATGTTGAGGAAGCTTTGCTGTATTATCAACTGTCACATCTTAAATTTAAAATGACCAAAGATCAGTTCGCCGGATTGCTGCTGAACAGCATTAACGGGATTACTTCCGTTTCTTTTGATGATGAGAGTATATCACTTTCTGCTATCAATCAGGATCTTATAACGGATTATAACTTCCTTTTTGATAATTATTCGGGATTGAGCGGCACGATGACACCCGAAGAGATTCAATCCACTCCTCACTATCAGGATTTTATTGTGAAGCTTCCGTTGTTATATGCCGGTTACTGCGACACCCCTGGTATTGGTGCTGCATATGGATATCCGTGGGTGCTTTATTTACTTTCAGGATACACCATCGAAGAAGTCAAAGCTCTGGCAAAAGAAGCAATATCCCTTGAGTTAGGAAATAAACTCAGTAAAGTGACCCTAGCATCTCCTTCAGGTTTCGCTACAAATGCAGGAGAACTCAGTTTTACCTATCGTACCGGGCTGCGTATACTGCCCGAGATGCAGAACCTGATTGCAACCTTTAAGGAAAATGGCATTGAGGTTTTCATTGTATCGGCCAGTTACAAGCCAGTAGTGGAAGTGTTTTCAGGACTTAAGTCCTTTGGTTATAATGTGCCGGCAGAGAATGTGATCGCCATGGAACTGGCAACGGATAATGCAGGAGTAATTCTGCCGCAGTATAAAGATGGCTGGGTTAAAACGTTACGGCAGGGCAAAGTTGAGGCAATCAATCAGGTAATCAAAACAGGATTGAGCAGGACCTGGGACCCCTTATTTTCGGCAGGTGATAGCGACGGAGATTATGAGATGCTGACAGCTTTCCCCGACATGAAACTGGCGCTCATCTGGAACAGGGTAAAAGGCGGTGATATTGGCAAGATATCGAAGCAAGCTGTTGAGGAGATGAACAATCCTTCGCCTCGTTTTATCCTTCAGGGGCGCAATGAAAATACCGGAATGGCCATCCCGTTTTCGGAAACTATTCTTTTTGGAAGCACAGAAGCACGCTTGCTGCATGAATAGGGCAGGGGAGGTTTCGTGCAATTAGCGCAGAGATTGATTCGCCCTTGCCCTAAAATTGATTTTCGTTAAGTACTTTTTTACCTGACATTAAAGAAGCATATTTTTATTTTTTACCTGCTTTTTGAAAAAACAAATCAAACATTTATATCTTTGGCCGATTACTAAGGGTTAACTAATAAGCTATCAAATGAAAAAAATACTACTAATACTTGGTGCTGCCATGCTTTTATCACTGACAAGTAAAGCACAAACAGCAGTTAATTTTACCGTTCCAACGTGTGCAGGTGTCAGTTACGATCTTTATGCTGAGCTAAACGCAGGTAAGGTTGTGGTGATTGGTTGGACAATGCCTTGCGGATCGTGTGTTTTGCCTTTGAAAACTACTTACAACGTCGTACAGAGTTACCAGAGTTCACATCCGGGTATGGTTGAAATGCTCCTTGTTGATGATTACGCCAACACTCCGTGCGCATCGATCGATCTGTGGGCCAACTCAAATGGCATGACAAATACACGAAGGTTCTCGAACAATGCTATCAAAATGATGGATTACGGATCAACCGGGATGCCTAAAGTCGTGGTTGTTGGTGGACCTGATAAACAGGTTTATTACAATGCCAACAATGCTGTTGATCATGTCGCCCTTCAGGCTGCAATCAATCAGGCCATTTCGATCATTACTTCAAACCGCGAGCAAAAATCGGATGAGTTATTGGTGCAATTGTACCCAAATCCCACATACGGTCAAACGACCATTGAGTTAAACATTAAAACTCCCGGGCAGTATCATTTTTATATCTACGACAACTCAGGCAAAGTGCAGATGCAATTCACTGAAAGTTATGTCTCAACAGGTCGTTTCACGAAACATTTGCCTACAGAACAGTTAAAGCCGGGTGTTTATTTACTGCAAATCGTTTCGGAGCAGGGGACGGCGTCGCAAAAAATCAGTATCTTAAAGTAAGTTACTAAATTCACTTTGTATTTATCATGAAGCATTTGATAATCATTCTCTTACTACTTCATTTTGGAAGTGTTGGCTACAGCCAGTGTTGTGCTGTTGGAGGTGGTAGTCCATTGGCAGGCGACGCATCTCAAGGGGTGTTGATGGCACAGCAGGCAGAAATAAGCTCTTCCTTCCAACTCATTAACACAACGCGATTTCTTACAGGAAGCCAAAGCGACACCAATTTCCTTGACCGCTTTAGCAGTCAGTATATCTATACACGTCTGGCCTATGGTGTTTCGGAAAGGCTCACCATGTCGGTTGAAGCAGGATATTGGATCAGTAAAAAACAGGATGGCTTGCGCGAAGCTGACTCCTACAGCTCAAAAGGTATAGGCGATCTCGTTCTCTTCCCGAAATACAATGTGATAAAACCCAAGGCAGCAAATAAGTTTTCGGAACTGACACTTGGTATGGGTGTGAAAATTCCAATCGGGACACATAACGATTCCATTGGTCGTTTGGAGCCTTTTTCAGGTGAGATACTTTACAGCACCAAACCTCCTGCAGTACAGACAACTTCTGGTGGACAAGACCTGCTTTTCAGTGCATTCTACTCCTTTGGATTGCCTGGGACGAAACTTAAACTTACCTTCAATGGTCTTCATATTTTAAAAGGATGGAATCCTCTGGGCGAAAAACTGGGTAATTATACCAGTATTGGGGTTTTTGCAGGCCGCAGTTATTTTGAAAAGTTGAATGTTGCCATACAGCTAAAAGGAGAGTTTATAGGAAAGATGCACATCAATCCTGATATTTTGATGGTGTCGTTTCCAAATTATGACCCGGAGGCCACCGGAAGCAGAAAATTATTCATTGCCCCCCAGCTTAGCTTCAAAGCTGTGAATGGGCTTTTTTTGTTTGCACAAGGTGAATTTCCTCTTTACCAATATGTTAACAAGACACAGATTGCATCACAATGGAATTTAACTTTTGGCATAACGTATAGGTTTTTAGCGAGGTCATCAGCTGCTTTGTCGTCGATACCCGGTATCGAATTCAAACCGATAAAGGAGTGATGGAAAGGACCAAAAATTATTCGCGATTAAAGCTGTCAGCCCACAATGAAAAATCAGAGGTAGGCAAGTCTGAAAGTCAACAGGTCTAAAGTTCAGAAGGTCTGAAAGTCAATAAGTCTAAAAGTCGGCTGACGCACAAGGTAGCCGAATCTGTCCGATTCGCGCGTGCTCACACACCCAGCCTTGGATAGTTTTGTCAACAAGTTAGAACAGACAGAATAATGTTTTCTTGCGCCAGCCCTAAACCCTAATTTTTTTTTAATGGTTAATGGTCAAAGGTTAATGGATTAATGCCGAAGATCAACAAATCAACAGATAAATGAATCAACAAATCCTGTAGTGAATTGATTTTTCATGCCACTTATCGAAAAATTTCGTCAGAGAAAGAGGCATTAAAAAGCGGTCCATGCTACATCAACCACAAATAAAGTTTGTGTTCTGTTTTGACTTTGATTATGTATTTCATACTTTTGACTGTCTTAAATTTTCATTCTCATGAAACAGATATCAGGCATTCTGATCCTGCTGTCTTTCTTCCTGTTAGCAGCAGCTGAGAGATCCACCGCCCAATCCATAAGCAGAGACGATGCGCTTAGGGTAGCAAACAATTACCTTCAAATCAGGCATCCAAATCAACGTTCCATGTTTGCAGAGGCTTTGACGGTGGGCAACGATAGTCTGGTCTGGCTGATCCATTGTGAGCCCCGTGGATTTGTCATCGTTTCAACTAATACAAACCTACCACCCTTCGTCGCCTGGTCGGATGAATCCAACTTTGGTGAAGGTGAGGCGTGGTCAAGTTTCCTTCCTTTATTGATTAAGGATCTCAAACTTCGAAAGCAGTATGTAAGTCAGGAGGATGATGAAGCTGCCAGAAACCATGGTACCTGGAACTATTGGATGAATACGACAACCGAAAAGCGTTTATTTGAACAATGGCCTCCCGAAGGATGGTCTCCAACAGGAGGTTGGTTGTCAACCAATTGGACACAGACTGCTCCCTACAATGCATTTTGTCCGATAGACGGACAAACTCAGACACGGAGTGTTGCTGGTTGTCCTGCCACTGCCATGGCTCAGATTGTGAATTTTCATCAGAGGACCAACAAAACCCGGTTCTCGGATACCGATGACTACTACCATAATTTTGGTTCAGGTAACAGTTATTGGATTGACAATGATTGGGAGAACCGCGGATTTCCTTCGTGGGAACAGCTCAATTTGTATCTTGACACCCTGGAAACGCATTACGAGCAGGGTGTTCCGCTCAAAAACAGCGACAAGGCAGCGCTTACCTATGCATGTGGTGCAGCTGCAAAACAGGTGTACAGCTCTTCAGTCTCAGGTACTTTTGGAATCGACCAGGCTTATGATGCGTTTATCAGATTCGGTTATTCGGATGCACAGCTGGTTTACCCCACCAATCCGGAACTGAATGCGATGCTGACTGAGAATATTAAGATTGCCCTTCCTGCCCAGCTTGGAATCGTGAATCCTTCACAGACAGCAGGACATAACGTGGTGGTGGATGGTTACAACACCGATGAATTGTATCACTTCAACTTTGGATGGGGTGGCTCGGCCAATGGCTGGTACTCGATGCCGCCCGAGAATATTCCCTATGAACTCACAGTGATTGAAGGAATTGTTCTGGATATCAACCTGAGCAATTCGACGATTGGAACAGCCGAAAAACCTGAGCTTTCGTCAAAGCCGGAGATGTATTACACAAGTCAAACCTCCATGCTTTATCTCACGTTTCCTGAAAATACAGCGTCAGGAATTTTGTCAGTTTTCAACAGCACAGGCCAAATGGAGATGCAGTTACATCTAAACACATCTTCAGGAATCCAGACTTCGGCAGTGCCAATGAACCACCTGCCGCGAGGTCTTTTCATCGCTGAGTTGAAAATGGAGAATGGGTCGAGCAGTGTATGCAAATTCATTCGTTGAAATGGATATTCATTTTATGGTTGATTTTGGAATGGGTAACAAATTGGAATATTCCGGTGTTTGGCCTAGCCGGAATCTCTTGATCAAAGCGACAAATTCCAGTAACAGCGAAAACTTATCACAGTTATAACGCTGCGAAATATTTATAAAAAGTCAACCAAATCAATACTCGTCGTTCAGCGTAGTTGAAAACTACGCTGTCGCGAAATTTCGGTCTCCAGACCGGATGTAAGTCCATTGTTGTGGTTAAATGTATGGTCGGGTGTGTTACCTCGTTTAGTGTAATTTGCAACTACACTGTCGCAATATTTGAGTCTCCAGACCGAAGGAAAATCACTAGTTGTGGTTTAAAATATGGTCGGGCGAGATACCGGAATGGCCGAAATCAATCACCCATCACCGATTACCAATCATCTGCTACTGCCAAATTACGTTTCCCGGATTCCATTTATCCTTTGGCGTGTCTTCGCCGGTTGGATAACCGATCGGGATGACGTTTAACGGGATGTGATGTCCCGGAAGGTTCAATGTGTTGATGACCATGGCAGATCTGTCGTCGTAGGGAAATACTGCCGTCCAGACAGCTCCCAAACCCATGCTCTCTGCGGCGAGCAGTATGTTTTGCGTGGCTGCTGAGCAATCCTGCACCCAATAGCCTTTATCTTTCATATTTCCGGCTTTTTCCATATCGCCGCAAACCACAATGGCGGCCTGTGCCTGTGAAAGCATCTTTGCATAAGGCAGCTGTTCGCTGAGCGAATCCAGGGTTTCGCGTCGGGTTACTACATAAAAGGCCCAGGGCTGCCTGTTGACAGCTGTCGGGGCTGCCATGCCCGCCTGCAGTAAAAGCTCCATCTGTTCTTTGGAAACGGCCTGATCGGTAAAATGACGCACACTCTTCCGGCTATGAATCACTTTCAGGGTTTCGTTCATATGTTTTCTGCGGTAATCTGGAATAAAAGGCTTCCCATCTATTTCATGCATCGACTCGCCCACTTCAGCAACAAAAGCTCCGGTTTCGTAATAATTTCTTCCGGCATAAATCAGCGGATTCAGCAGTGAAACATCCACTCTGCCTTCGGCGTCAAGTATGGCCTCATCTGCTTTCACATCGATTACCTTACCGATAAACTGGCGGTGCGAACCAAGGTCGTGATATTCCGTGAGCTCGCACTCGATCACAAGCGGAAATTCTTTGATGTAGGGCGCGTTTACAAATTCTGATTTTAACGGTGTAAGGCCTGTTTCCTTGAATTTGTCCACATCCCTGCCCGAAAGTCTTCCGGCATAGTCCACGTATTTCGCCAGTTCTGCTGAAGGAATATTGACCGTGAAAGCTCCCGATTCAGTGACACTGGCATAGGAGTAGGTGGCAGGACGCATGGAGACGGCAATACTGAGCGGATCGGAGTTGCAGATGCCAATCCAGGCAGCTGTCATGATGTTGGGTTTTCCATCCTTATCGTAGGTACCGATCACCGCTGCAGGTTTTGGAGGCAATTCGGCCCTTACGCCCAACGATCTCTTTTTGAATGGAATAATGGCGGAATCTGAAGGCCTGTTTTCAACAGTTCCGGCTACATTTTTACTGCTTTTCATGATGGATTTATCATTTTTTGTTGATAAAAGTACTGTCAGCACCAATACTGCTGTGGCCAGCACTATGTTTATAAATTTACTTTTCTGCATGGTCAATGGGCTTTGATTCAGTATATTTTGCTTTGTTGAAAGGCATGGTATCCATCAGGCAGCCTGTTGGGCAGACAGAGCACCAGGGTTGGTTGAAAAACAGTGACAGCCCAACGACAGCCACCCCAAACACGATCATTCCAATGCCGATGATATTGAACGAGAAAAACATGAATGGTTCCAAATAGGCCAGCTCCGGCCTGAAGCCAAGGAGCAGCGAGCCGGCAATCAACGTAAGATAGAGCTCTCGTGTGCTGATCCCCCAAAAACGGCCTGGCAGTTTTCTTTTTCTGAAGGGAGTGATTTTGTTGGTCAGTTCCTGCAATGCACCCATCGGACAGAGGTAGTTGCAATAAAATTTGCGTTTTCCTGCCAGGGAGAGTACCAATGCCAGACCAAACACAACAATGCTTTGCCAATGAACTCTCCAGACAAAGCCCTCCAGCAACCACCCATTCAGCAGGCGGACTGAAAGCAGGTTGTTGAGCATCAATCCCATGATCAGCAATACAAAAAAAAGGTAAACCGTCCGGAATCTTGCCCTGCCTTTCTTATAGGCCATCACCACTGATGCTAAAACCATAGCCAAAAACAGCAGGTTCTTGATAGAAGACCATAGCTTTGTTTCACCTACAACCGGAACATCTGCTTTCATCACATGTGAAGCGGTTTGCCTCACGCCAGCGATGACAGCTTTGCTTGTGTGCGTCGCGCCCGAAACGCCATCTACCTGCATCTGCATGGCCTCTTCAAGGCTTACTCCCTGCCACCTGCCAATAAACTTATCGCTGTAGATGGCTTCCACATAGTCGCCTGTTTCATTGTTTGGCAACATAACAATCTTCGAGATGATTAGGTTTTGATCCACCCCTATCAGCAGGGGGACAATGCCGGCATATCCAAACTGCTGTGAGTAGTTGGAAGAGAGCAATGCAGTACCTATTTGTTGTCCGCTGGCAGCATAGGCTTCATAAACGCCGTAGCTGTTCAGGGCGAAACGTGTTGCTTCAGGGTAAATCTCCTGAATTTCGGGCAAACCTACCTTTACTTCAACGGCATCTTTGGTAAACAGAAAATCCCTTCCTCCGCTGATGGCGATGGCGGCCAACAGAACAAAAAGCAGATAATAGTGATAGAGGGCTGCATGGAGCTTTATTTTCAGCATAGCAGTAGATATAATCAGCAAATTATTGTGTCAATTTTTTACAAAAGTAAGATAAAATGGGGTTAGGTCGGAGATGGGAGGTCAGGAGTCGGAGGTCGGTGTTTGTTGTTAGGTGCGGATGTAGTAAACTTTTCATCAGAGCTGCAGAGCAGCGAAATAGTTATAAAAACGGCCAAGTATAAAATCCTAAGCTCCGTAGGAGCGAAATATCCTTGACTATGGCAAACACTTATTACAGTTGCCTCGTTCAGTGTAGTTTGCAACTATACTGTCTCACTTTTAGGTCTCCAGACCGGATGTCAATTAATTCCTATTGTCTTGCGTTCACAATGAAAGCTTTGGCCATTGGCTGTGGCTATTGGCTTGCGCAAGCCCTCAACAAATCAACTTTATGGATGGTTGGTGTTAGGAGTTAGGCTTTAGCAAATCCAAAAGTTAGGATTTTACGTGCCAACCCTAAACCTCTCAACCTCTTAACCATCTAAACCAGCCCTTAACAAATCAACTTTATGGGTGGTTGGTGTTAGGAGTTAGGCGTTATCAAATCTAAAAGTTAGGATTTTACGTGCCAACCCTAAACCTCTCAACCATCTAAACCAGCCCTCAACAAATCAACGAATCAACAAATCAACATTTCTGTGATTTGAGGATTTGACCTGAAAACATACGGGATTGAGGATTCAACGTTTCAATTGAGTGTTTCTATAATTTTTCGATACGGGTATTGTGATTATATAACTGTATGGAGTGTTGGGTTAATTTGCCAGATATAACAAATGATGAATAATCTCACTAGTTCTCAATCAGTATCAGCTTCACCCGTTCTTTTCCATAACGATGTTTTATGTCAAGGAAATAGATCCCTTTAGCAAAACCTTGTAAGTTGATGTTGAATGAATAACCGTTATCCGGAATTGGGTGCAGTACCACTTTTCCAGTTACATCCTTCAGCACCATGCTTTCCATTGGGTATTCAGACTTCACCGTAAAGATACCATCCGATGGATTTGGGAATATTGTTATAGGATTGTGTTTTACCTCATCTAATGAAGTAATATAATCAACATAAATAATTTTCGGAATAGAATACTGACTTTCTCCACAGTTATTAACGGCTTTCACCATTAAAGCACAATTTCCTATAAAACTAGTATTCCATGTTATAGTAACAGATGTATCATTTCCTGTTGATAAAACTCCTGCATATGTTGGAAACAAATCCCATAAATAGTAATTTGCATCTGCAACAGCGTTTGTTGTATAAAGACTACTTATTGTGGTATAAGTATTCACTGTCTCTGGCCCAAGAGCTTGAGATGGGGTTTCCGATGGCGGATTATTCACTACCACAGCCAAACTTCTCGCTAATCCGTTTCCACATGTATTGGATGGCGTAACTAGTATATTACCTCCTGTTGCACCCATATTTACAACCACAGAATTGGTACCCTGTCCATCAATGAAAACTGCTCCAGTAGGAATTGTCCAATTATAACTTACACCCACTACATTCGTTACCGAATAAATTCCGGTATAGCCTTCGCATGGATTGACATTCCCAATAATCTCACTTGGCTGATTGGGAACTGTGTTCACCACCACTGCGAGCGTACTGGAACTTCCGCTTCCGCATGCATTGTTAGGAGTAACAGTGATATTACCTGGGTTTGATCCTACTGTAACAGCAATTGAACTGCTCCCTTGTCCCGAAACGATAGTCCATCCTGTTGGAACGGTCCAAGAATGGGTTATACCGACAACATTCGTTACCGAATATGTTGCATTTGCGCCTTGGCATGGAGCAATATTTCCGCTGATCTCACTTGCTTGGTTGGGCGCATGATTCACCGTCACAGCCAGTGTTCTTGAACTTCCAACGCCGCAATTATTGCTGGGTGTTACAGTGATATTACCGGGATTAGCACCGACTGCAACAGCAATAAAACTACTACCTTGTCCGCTAACAATACTCCAATCGCTTGGAACAGTCCAGTTGTAACTCTCACCTGTTACTGCTGTTATACTATAGCTTTGAGTAGCTCCCTCACAAGGATTGCTATTCCCGCTGATAATGCTTGGCTGTGCAGGTAGTGTACTTACAGTTACGCCAAGTACCCTAGTCATGCCATCTCCACACAAATTGCTCGGAACTACTGAAACATTCCCACTTACTGCGCCAAAAACTACCGTGATGGTATTGCTGCCTTGGCCACTTGTGATGCTAGCACCGGGCGGAACAGCCCATGTGTATGTCACTCCTGAAACATTCGTAACTGAATATTCTTGGGCAGCTCCCTGACAAAGAATAGTGATACCCGCTATAGCAGATGGCTGACCAGGTCCACAATACTCATACACCCCCATATCAATCTCACCATTAATCCTTGGATTATCTCCCAGATCCAGCACAGGCAATAAATTGCCTACTCCGGTAGTATCACCGGCATTGATACATGGTGAAGTGGATTGTAACTGCCAATTAGCACTTAATCCATCATATCCATTACCAGCACCTCCAGATGGAGAGATATATACAGGGTTGAGTTCTAAATTGTTGGTATAGTTGGCGATAGTATAATTGCTACCTGCGCCCACTCCACCAAATCCACCTACACCACCTTGTATATCACAGTGGTCAAAGAGCGGGTCACAATCCGTCGTTTCCAAGGATATCTGACTTCCATCAGGAGCAGTATTCCCATACAAGATAGTATTTTTTAAGCTAGGATTGGAATTATACATTATCCTGATTCCTCCGCCATAATAGGGGTGAGAATTGTTGGATATGGTATTGTTTAGGAGTAGAGGGTTAGAGTTGGTAGTGATATAGAGTCCGCCTCTTGTATTGTTTGCAAACAGATTGTTTACTACATGGGGTGAACAGCTCTCAATATATAATCCACCGCCCTTACCATCACCAACAGTAGAATTGTTACAGAATTTATTGTTTATTAATTTTGGTCCTGTTAGACCGCTAACAACACCACCACCACCTTTTACTGCTTGGTTATGATGAATATCATTATTTTTAATTACAATAGTTTCATAACAAATCATATAAATACCTCCTCCACTAATATCTGCTAAATTGTCATGGATGTCATTTTGACTGATAGTAACTGACAGATTATCGTCACTAGATAAATAAATACCCCCCCCTCTATTTGTGGCATGATTGTTGTAAATTTCTGTATTGTTAATATTGATAGCTTGATACCATACAGAAATTCCAGCACCATTGTAAGCATCATTATTGTTGATCTTACAGTGATCTATCAGGATTTTGCCATAGTATTGGCAAAATATACCATGCTCATCACTATACTCTACCTGAGTATAGATCAGTTTGGAAGTATCATTGTCTGCCATTACGGTTCCATCCATATGACTATTATCCCACTTGATACCCAACCAACCATCAGTCGTATCTACAGCTGTAAACCGGACATAGTTGCTAGATGTGCCTATGGAAGTAAGTTTGCCCCATATCTGTAATTTGCAATCTTGTGCAAAGTTTATTACAGCTCCAGGACTGGTAGTCAAAGTGATAGCATCAGGTACAGCAACATTCGTTGATTTACTTACGTTACCTGACCATGTAGTGTTTGTGACCAATGTACTACCATCGTTGGGTTTGATCCCTATGATGGCGTGTTGATTACTTGTAAAGTTGAAGCCTCCTGGATTAATATTTGATAGAGCAAAGTAACCATTGTACATACCTCCCCAACCCCAGTTGAAGTGATACATATTAGAAGCATCGACTCCATCACATACCCAGGCATGACTACCTACTCCATCACCACGATAATAAACCGGGCGATTGTTAGTGAGTTCTGCTTGGATAAGATTGTTCCACTCGGTCGTGGTGTAGTATTGACTCTCTACATAGTGTATTGTAGAAAAGGCAGTTTTGAAATAATTCACAAATGCCCTTGTCATAGGATCACTATCACTAGAATATCCTACGCCAGTACTTCCAGCTCCCCACATAGATTTACAAGATACAGCTGTTTGGTACATGATAGTTGCTATATCCAGGTTGGATGTAGATATACTATTGGGCATATTACTCCAATTGTAAGTCGTCGCACCAAAATCAGCACCAGTATAGGGATAAGATCCCCATTGGTAACCATAGCTTCCCAAACCTTGGCTTGGATAGTTATGATATTTCAAGATCTGAGCCATAGCTGTTGCTACACAGCCAATCCATACATGACCTCCAGGTCCACCTGCATCGCTAGGACACATTTCATTATACGGCCATCCTTGATCCCAAGTAGTTGTCAGCAACGGCCCCACACTGTTGCCATTTTTTACAGGGATCCTATTCTCAAGCACCTCCATCCACTTGGATGTCATTTCCTCATTTTTTAGCTTCAGCACAAAAACCGTATCAATCTGCCGAGCATAGTTATCAAACCATCCTTTTACTGATTCATTCGTAATTTCCTCAGGTGCCGAATGCTCAAAACCATAACCCAATACAGGCATCACTGCATCATTGGCCGACACCAGCACAAAACCACCCTGATCAAAATTGTAGATATAGAAAGCTGTTCGCCCATTGTATTTGAACTCTGAAAAACTACCCACCAATGCTGACTTCTTGTTTTCAGGCGCATAATGCTGGTACCAGTTTTCGGCTGCTACCCGCGCTTTATCTTCTTTGACCGTTTCGGCTGATAAATATCCTAACATGCAAATGAAAAACAGGCTGGTAAGGATGATTGATTTTTTCATGCAGGGAGGTTATGGGTGATCTGATTCATACATAGATTGTTGGCAGGTGGTAATTGAAAAGAATTCAATCATACCTTCTTAATTTCTGTTAAAAATAGAGAGGTTTTTTGAATTATTTCAGCTAATCTACTAGGAATTAGACTTATTGTACGAAAAGGCTATTTTTACGGACGAATGGTCTGTTTTTCATGACGAATGGTTTTTTTTGTTGAATTGTTTTTAAAACCACCCATACCGATATTCATGGATCAGCGAAACTCCTTGATCGCCTAAATAATTAAATGAAAAGTGAAGTTAAAGTTTGAAATGTCATTTTATTGTTTGATATGGGTGTTTTTTTTGGGTTTTAAAAATCTGATTTGATGTGTGTTAGGTAGATGTAAATTATAAATCTGGCATTCTGCGAAAGGCTGATATTCGTGTGATTAATGAGAGAAGAATTATCGTTGCTGCAGATAGCCAAGGGATGAATGTGTTTTGCTAAATAATCTCCTTTTTTTAGAAAGGACGCTTGTTAAGAAACATTTGTTAACTTTGCTCATAACCAGGCCATAATCATGAATAAAAGCGGATTGATAGCAGTTTTGATCATCCTTCTGTTCCAGCTCAAAGGAACAGCACAAGAACTGCATTACGACCACTTTACCACCCGCGAAGGCTTGCTGCAGATGCAGGTGACTGCGCTTTTTCAGGACAGCAAAGGACATCTGTGGGTAGGTACCAAATTAGGTGCAAGCCGTTTTGATGGGAAACATTTTACAAATTTTACGATTCAGGATGGTTTGCCGGAGTCATTTGTTGATAATATTAGTGAGGATTCTGCCGGAAGGATTTTGTTGTTAACAAGGGGTGGCCTTGCTATTTATGATGGTTCGGCAATTTCTGGTTTTCCATCGGAAATCTTCAAGTCCAGAATGTCATTGTTTCCCCCGGTAGTGAAACAGGGCGACAGCATCTTCATTTATCTCACCAATCAATATAATCAATTGGAGGGGTATTATTTCGACGGAAAGACCTACCTGTTAATGGAGACTTATTTTGATCCAAATCCATTATCGAATGATAAATTTGCGAACGAATTGATCACTATAATTTACGACTTTCCTTCCAACACCCTTTATGCTGGCTCAGGCAAATGGGGCATTCATGCAATCAGGGCTGGAAAAATGAAAAAGATAGCCGATGCATTTGAAGCAGTTGAATCTTTCGCCAGGGGAGTGGACGGTGAGCTATATGTGTGTTTCGATGCGCAATTTGGCAGAATCACGGGTGATGAAATTCATCTTATACCTTCCGAAGGTATCCCTCAAGCGTTATTGGAGAATAAAAGTTTTGCAGTGGATCGGGATGGACGCATTATTTACCGCGAGAATAAAAATCAGAAATTAGTGATTTTGGAAAAAGAAAGGGTATTTAAAGAAACGTTTGATCATGGGATCATCATAGAAATGTTGGTCGATCGTGAGGGAAACCTCTGGTTAGGATCCGAAAAAGGTCTTTTTCGAAACACTTCGAGGGCCATATTAAATTTTATCCCCCGGCCTGGAGGAATCAGTGACTACATCTGGTCAGTTTCGGAAGATAAGCATGGCAATATGCTTTTTGGTGCTTACGATAAAGGATTGCAAATGTATCACGATGGTCAATTCAAATCAATGGAAAGATACAGATCCCAAACCAATCTAAATATTCCGCACCAATTTTATATGGGAAGTCTGCGGGCAAAATCCGGAGACGTTTACCTTCCGGTGACATTCAGAACCCTTTTACGTTACGATGGAACTAAGTTTTTTCAGGCAATAAAATCTGAAAAGTTTAATACGGCTTTTTATGTATATGAAGACCCGAATGACGCCTCTATCTACGTTGGAACGAGTTTAGGCTTGTTCAGACTACTCAATGGTGTCCAGGAACATTGGGATGTGCAGCCGGGCAATGGAAAAAGCAAGTCCATCACATCAGTGGTGAAAGATCGCTCAGGTCGCATCTGGATTGCTGGTTTTAACGGTATCAGCCTGCTTCAAAACAACGAAATTCGACATCTGCCTTATGCTGAGATGTCCTTTCCACATGGTGGCAACGCCTTATTGCGCGATAGTCTGGATAATATCTGGATTGGCAATCCGCAGGGATTGTTCTTTTATAACTATGAATCTTTTCTTAAGATTGAACATCCAAAACTTGACAAGCTTGTGCTTTCGTTGGCAATGGTAGGCGACTCCGCCATGCTCATTGGCACCATCAGCGATTTACTGATGTTCAATGTTAAAACTTTTTATCAAACGGGAGAAGTAAGTATTATGTCAATAGGCCCCGACAAAGGGTATCATGCCATCGAGCCCGGACAAAACGGTTTTTACAGGGATACTAAGGGTTATTACTGGTTGACCAACTCCGACCGTGTGGTGCGCATCGATCCAGCCCAACTTCACTTAAATACCATTCCGCCAGAAGTTTATATCGGTACTGTTTCGCTGATGGATGAAAAAATGAATTGGAATCCACTCGAAAGAGATCAAATGTACCATCCTGTTTTTTATTATGCGAAAGACGAGAAAAACATCCGGTTTGACATTACTGCCGTAAGTCTGCGCGATCCGGATGGGGTTACCTACAGCCATTTTCTGGAGGGCTATGATAAAGGATGGTCATCTCCCGATCATGAAAGTGATGCCGTATATACCAATCTTCAACCGGGTGAATACTCGCTTTTTTATAAAGCAGCCAATACCGACGGTGTTTGGTCGAAGGAGCATGTGTATAAATTCACCATCAAACCAATCTTTTACCAAACCATTTGGTTCAAGGTTTCAGGAATTTTATTGGCTGCTGCCATCTTATTTTTTGGTGGCGTTGGTTTGACAAACGAACGCAGGAAGAAACAGTTGGCTTTCCAGGAGAATGAAAGGAAAATTGCAGAGTTTCAGTTGCTCAGCATCAAAAATCAGATCGACCCGCATTTCACCTATAATGCTATTAACTCCATTGCTGCTGCCGTGTTGAAGGAGGAGAAGAACGTGGCCTACACTTACTTTGTAAAGCTCTCGCAACTGATGCGCTCCATTCTTCAAAACAACGATAAACTTACCCGCAGCCTCGAAAGTGAAATCAGTTTTGTGCGCGACTACCTCGATATTCAGCATTTTCGTTTCAGAGAACACTTCAGTTATTCCATTGAGATTCCCTCAACTATTGACATGCAAATGGAAGTACCCCGTATGTGTATTCAGACATTTGCAGAAAATGCCCTCAAGCATGGTTTGATGCATAAAACAAGTCCTGGTTTTCTTCAAATCACCCTATTGAAGGAGCAAAAGTGTCTTAAAATATGCATCGAAGATGATGGAATAGGTCGTGCCCGTGCATTGGAACTTAAAACAGCAGGTACGGGAATGGGGCTCAACATCCTTCAGCGCTATACCGACCATTTCAACGAACAAAACCAAAAGAAGATAAGCTGGCAAATAACCGACCTGATCGACGATAAGGGCCATGCAACCGGGACACATGTGGATCTGATAATTCCAGATGGGTTCAGTTACAGGCATCATTTAAAGCAATCATAAACCATGACAAAAACAACCCAAATTACCTGCGTTATAATTGATGACGAAGCCGAAGCGCGCTTCGTCCTAGAGCAGTTACTGCGTGAGATACCTGATGTCAAATTGGTTGGGTCAGCTGCAAGTGCACTTGCCGGACTGCAGCTAATTAGTACCACTCAGCCCGATGTGGTGCTTCTCGACATACACATGCCGGTTATGAGTGGCATTGAAGTTGCCAGAGAGCTGCAGCGCCGCCTTTTTACAGGCAGCGTCGTCTTTGTCACCGCTTACGATGCATTTGCTATAGAGGCATTGAGACTTGCAGCTTTTGACTACTTGCTGAAACCTGTTGATCCGGAGCTGCTCAGGCAGGTATTTGAGCGTATAAGGTCGCAACAACAATCGCCTCCTGCGCTTGATCAACAGTTGGAATTGCTGGCAAAACAACTGTTACATGACCACCGGTTGCGACTAAACACTCGAACAGGATTCATCCTTATCGAACCCAGGGAGGTGATGGCGGTGATGGCTGAAGGTAATTATGCCAGGGTCATTCTAACTGAAGGCCGCGAAGAACTTATCACCCAAAACATCGGACATACAGAAGGACTTTTGCCTGAAGGCAAGTTCTTTCGTGCATCCCGTTCCTGCCTGATCAACCTTAGTTTTGTCCGCCGCTACGACCGTAAAAAACATATCGCCTTACTCGAAAACAACAGCTTCACAAAAGAAGTAAGCATTGCCAGGGAAAAAGCTCATGCTTTTGATCTGTGTTGGGTTTGAGTGCTTTTATAAGTGATGAGTAACAGGTTTGTTCAAAGTTGTTCAATGGCCAAGTTTCAAGGCCTGCTAATCGCGCGGGCTCACGCACCCATTCCAGGATTGAGTTGTGGATTAGCTTGGAATGGGGTGGGTGATCTATGTTTGGTGTTTGAAGTGTAGCTGGGGCTATTGGCTTTTAGCTTTTGGCTGGTACTTTTGCCTAAGGCCAGAATCTGTTGCACAGTGCAACAAATCCTGTTAACTGCGAAATCATATCACAGCTGCAGCGCAGCGAAATATTTATAAAAAAGCCATATAAAAAATCCTAAGCTCCATAGGAGCGAAATATCCTTAACTTTAGCAAACACTTATCGCAGTTGCCTCGTTCACTGTAGTTTGCAATTACGCTCTCGCAACATTTCGGTCTCCAGACCGGATGTCAATTAATTCCTGTTGACTTCCGTTCCCAATGAAAGCTTTGACCATTGGCTGTGGCCATTAGCTTGCGCAAGCCCTCAACAAATCAACAAATCAACAAATCAACAGATCAACTCTCATAAAGAAGTAAAACTTGATCCTTTTCTTGTCCTTTCCCTTGATGGAAAGGACCAAAGATCAATCGCGATTAACGCTACCTGCCCACAATGAAAAACCGACGGAAATCTATGCAAGTTCCTGTTAAGCACAATGCATTACCTGCTTCCTTTGGTTGGGTTTGGCAGAGCATTTTTTCTTCGGCTGGGACTTTTGAAGCATTATACTTTACAAACAGCACCGCTTTGAGGGCGGCGCTGCCTTGCAAGATTTCCTGTCGTTTTTTCATTCTGCCTGCCGCCGGCCCGCTAATCGCGCTGGCTCACGCACCCAGCCCGGGATTAGGGTTGTGGTTCAGCTTTGATTGGGGATTAATTCAAGAGATTTAATTCTTCCGTTCACAATGAAAGCTTTAGCCATTGGCTGGCGTAAGCCCTCAACAAATCAACGAATCAACAAATCAACTTTATGGGTGTTAGGAGTTAGGCGTTAGCAAATTCAAAAGTTTGGATTTTACGTGCCAACCCTAAACCTCTCAACCATCTAAACCAGCCATCAACAAATCAACGAATCAACAAATCAACAAATCAACAAATCAACATTTCTGTAAATAGAGGATTTGACCTGAAAACTTACGGGTTTTGAAGATAACAGTTAAAGCTTCAAAGTTGAAGGCTGTCGAAAAGCTGAATGGTATTTATATTAGCCAAAGCTGTGGGGTCGGTAGCTTTCAGATAGAGGCAATTAAGCTGACTCAGTACATCCTGCACTTTATGTTGTTTGTTTTTGAGGGCATCGAGGATGACAGGGTAGGAGGAGGCACTGTAACAGCCAAGCAAAGGCTCAGGTTTTCCCGAAGTATCAGTGAGAACGACAGCATCATAATACCCTAAAGCCTGAAGCAGTGTTTTGAAAAGTGCGCTGTCAGCCAATGGGGTGTCGCAGCCTGAAACAAGGTATGCCTTTGCCGGAAAAGCTTTCATACATGCTTCCATACCCGAGAGCGGGCCTCCTTCAGGAAAATTATCAGCAACAACCGGAAATCCAAACTGCATGTAGTTCTCGTTTCCAGCACTGATAACGAGTGTGTTGCAAAGATTTTGCAGAGCAGCGATGCTGTATTCAATCATCTTCCTTCCCCGAAAAAGGGCGAAGGCTTTATCTGTGCCAAAACGCCTGCTTTTTCCTCCTGCCAGTATGATGCCGGTGATGTCGTTCATAAGTCAAAACTAGGACTGCGAAAATAAGCTATTGAATGGAGTTGTTGTATTTATTTGCATCTCTTGCCTTAAAATCTTTTGTTTCATCTTCGGGAGAATTTTTATGTAAAAAATATCCTCAAAATGGTGGTGCTTTTTTGAAGTTGAATGTTTGAGTAACGGAAAAGACTTTTTATATTTGTTGGATAATCCAGGGAATATGAATGAAGACATTCGTTCTGCCATTGTAGCATTAACAGGTCACGCCAAGGAAGTCATTGCCGGGTCCTACGAAAATGTTAAACAGATTTTTTCATTAACCGATTCAACATCACATTCACCAGAGGTAGCCGATCTTGCTGAGACATTTGGAATGATGGTAGTGAAAGTGGAAGCACGGGAATTTGCCTTGGAACAAACGATCGAGAAACTGAAAGAAGAAAAGTCAAAAGTGGAATTGCTTGTTAAGCTGCGCTCACAGCTGAGTATCATTTTCATAAGTACCGTTCTGTTAACCACATTCTACATTTTTGTACTGGGTTTTCTCGAATCACAAGCTATATGTAATCTACCCAATATCAATCAGATAAGGGAATACTCTTCACGGGTTGTTGAAGTAATCACGCTGGGTATCGTGATACTTTTCATCCGTTTGATGCGCCTGCCTTTGAAAGAATTTGGCGTTACGTTCACGGGCTGGAAGCGATCAGTTATCGAGTCGGTGGTCGTTTCTGCTGTGGTGATCGGGATGCTGGCAGCATTTAAATACTATATGATTCAATCGGGATCATCGCTGTTTTCTGAGACTACTATCTTTAATTTTGGATATTTTGGCATCACTTATATTACCTATTTGCTTGTTGCTCCTATGCAGGAATTTATTGCCCGTGGCACTATGCAGGGGAGTTTAAGTTTGCTTTTACCCGGTAAACACAGTGGTTTGCTGGCTGTTTTGGTTACCTCTTTTCTTTTTGGGGCCCTCCATATGAGTCATTCCATTGCGCTAAGCTTTTCAGCTTTGCTAACAAGTTTGTTGTGGGGATGGATGTATGAACGGCACAAGACGCTTGTTGGCGTGAGCCTATCTCATTTTTTGGTAGGTAACGCAGCCGGCTTGATGGGATATTGGACATTTTTTTAACACACAATGATTATGCGTAAGATTTATTGGGTTTCGGTTCGGATTTCGTTTTACATTTTATTTCTGCTTCTTCTGCTGACCGGAGGGTTAAGTCTTATTATTTTATATCCTCTTTATGCCTGGTTTTTTGCCCGTGATTTACGTGTCGGAACGAACAAAAAATTACTTTTATCTATGATCACGTTCACTTACAGTTTTGTTTATGATGTAATCACAAACAAAACCTATCGGCAGGCATTCCCTGTTCAATTTGCATCTGCACCCATGTCAGCCCCCGATCTTAGCAAGGTAAGAATCAGAAACGACTGGCCAATTTTAGACGGGTCATGCAATGGATGTTCGCGATGCTGCAGTATGCGTGATTGTCCATTCATAGATGAGAAGCACCAGTGTTTATTCTATGGCTCACTTTACTGGCGCTACTTCAACTGTGGCCGTTTTCCTGAATCCCAAAATCAAATTGATTATTACAGTTGTCCGAAATGGGAAATTATTCATTAATGCTGCAGAAATTTCAATCCATTCCACTAGTTAAAAATCAAAAATTGTAGCATTCATTTTCTGACTTTAACGATTAATTGTTAAAGTTTTTCCTAAAACTTTGGGATTGTTTTTGCTCAGGCTCAAATCCATGTATTTTTGTTGTATGATAGAGCGCCTCAAAGAATTTATTCACAGACATCAACTCATCGCCGACGATGCAAGAATTCTTGTTGGCTTAAGTGGTGGAATGGATTCAGTTGTGATGCTTCATATGTTGCAAAAAATTGGTTATCAGGTTGTTGCCGCTCATTGTAATTTTCAGCTCAGAGGCGATGCTTCAGATGGAGATGAGTTTTTTGTGAAACAACTTACATCATCAATGAACATACCTCTCTTTGTCAAAAGGTTTGATACACTTGAGGTTGTTAATGAATCTGGCGTTTCAATTCAAATGGCTGCAAGGGAATTACGCTACGAATGGTTCGAGCGTCTGCGTCAGGAGCAGGATTGCAAGGCGATAGCTGTGGCCCATCATCTTGACGATCAGGTAGAAACCTTTTTTATCAACTTGATAAGGGGATCGGGAATTCGTGGCATGAAAGGAATGAGGGAAATGAATAATAAGATTATCCGTCCTTTGCTTTTTGCCCAACGCTCAGAAATTGAAGCATACTGTTTGTCCAATGGATTGAAATACAGGGAAGATGCATCCAACAGTGAAACGAAATATCTGCGAAATAAAATCAGACACGTGCTTTTGCCGCTCATCAAAGACTTACAAACGGGTGCTGAAGCAGGTCTGTTAAGGAGTATCGACCTCATTCAAAAAGATTTTCAGCTGTTTGAGGAGCTGACCAACCAAAGCAAAGCCCTTTTAGTAGAGCAAAAGGAAGGTTATATCTTTATCAACAGGGAACATCTTCAACAAAAAGACGAAGCCTTGCTTTTTTCGTTGATTGGTGATTTTGGCTTTAAAGGTACTGACATTGCAGCCATTTTAAACTCGTTGCAGCGACAGCCAGGAGCTCAGTTTTTCTCGGCAACACATCAACTAACGGTGAGTAGGGAAGGGTTGCTCATTCAGGTTAAGGCTGAGCCAAACGGAAATGCGCAGGAGGTGATGATTTACAGCGAAACGCAGGAAGTTAGCTCTCCGCTTGGGATTGAGATGTCGCTGATAAGCAAAAATGAATTGGTTTCATTACGACAGCCATCGGCTGTTGCCCTGCTCGATTTCGATCTGTTGCATTTTCCACTGCGTTTGCGCCCTGTACAGAATGGGGATCGTTTTCAGCCTTTTGGAATGAAAGGAAGTCGCCTGATAAGTGATTTTCTCACCGATATACATCTTTCCCGGGCAAAAAAATCTGCTGTTTTTGTATTGGAGGATGCCCAAAAATCTATTGTATGGCTCATAGGCTACCGCATTGATGGCCGGTTTTCTGTTAGTGAATCCACGACCCGGGTTTGGAGTGCAATAGTGAAGGCTACCCAAAAGTGAAACCTTAATTTAGAAATAGTTCTAAATAGTGTCCGCGAAGCAACCACAAAGCAATGTCCGTTGTCTTGCTTTAACTTAATAATTCATAATCGGTGCGTCCAATTACGGACGTATAAGCATTAAAGATTAATTTTGCGCGTACTGACACACATCATCATGAAACACCTATTTCAACGTTTTGGCCTTTTGGTCCTGTTTTTTTATTCTTTTGCCGCAACAGCTCAGATTTTAGAGCCTGTAAAATGGCGATTCTCGACCGAAAATCTTGGAAATGATGAGTATAATCTTGTTTTCATTGCCGATATCGAACCAAAATGGCATTTGTATTCCCAGGATATTCCCATGTCGCCTCCTGCGACCACCTTCACTTTCGAGAAATCAACGGGTTATGAATTAATAGGCAAGGTTAGTGAATCACCCTCGGTAGAACAATACGATCCTAACTTTGAAATGACCTTGAGATTCTTTTCAAAGGAAGCAATTTTTAAACAAAAAGTCAAAATTGAACCTGGTAAATCATTGGATATCAAAGGTTTTGTTGAGTTCATGAGTTGCGATGATACCCGATGCCTTCCACCTGCAGAGGAATCCTTCTCATTCCGTCTTCAGTCGGAAACATCAGGCTCAACTGCAGCAGCAAATCTAGCTACAGGTCCTGGTGCTCAGCAAGGGCCACTCGATCCTGTAAAATGGACTTATGCCATCGAAAATTATTCCAACGGAACTTTCGACCTGGTTTTCAAAGCTGCTATTGACAAAGGTTTCCACCTTTATTCATTAACAATTCCAGAAGATGGCCCGCTCCCAACTGAGTTCAGTTTCGCCCCATCACAAGCCTTTACGATTGAAGGTTCGATGAGCGAAGGAAAAAACGGGATCACAGCTATGGACGAAATCTTTAAAATGGAAATAACCTATTTTGAAGAGAAAGCGGAATTCCGTCAAAAAATTGTTGCAAAAGATGAGCTATACACTATAAGTGGTGAAATCGCCTATATGGTATGCAATGATGCCGGTTGTGTGGCGCTCTATCATGATTTTTCAATTCCGGTTAAAGGCAGCAGCATTGTTTCGGAATCTGCATCAAATGAAGAGCTTGCCTCAGCTCTTGACACTACGGATATCACCGGTGCCAATGCCTCCTTGTGGGGATTTTTCATCCTTGCCTTCCTTGGCGGATTGGCGGCTATCCTTACTCCATGCGTCTTCCCGATGATCCCAATGACTGTTTCTTTCTTTATGAAAGACAAGGAAAACAAGCTCAAAGGACGACTTCAGGCGATTGTTTACGGTATTAGCATCATTGCTATTTATACCCTTATCGGGTCGATTCTTGCTGTTGTTGCAGGTCCTGATATCGCCAACTGGCTCAGCACCCATTGGATTCCAAACATTCTTTTCTTCATCATCTTTGTGGTATTTGCAGCTTCCTTCTTTGGGATGTTTGAAATCACCATGCCTCACTGGATCGTCAATAAATCCGATGCCAAAGCCGATGAGGGTGGTTTCATGGGTTCGATCTTTATGGCGATGACCCTCGTTTTGGTGTCATTCAGCTGCACAGGTCCCATCGTTGGAACGATTCTGGTGGAGTCGGCTGGAGGACAGGTTTTGAAGCCAATCATCGGTATGTTTGGTTTTTCATTGGCTTTTGCCCTGCCATTTACACTTTTCGCCTTCTTCCCAGGCTGGCTCAGTAGTCTTCCAAAGTCGGGCGGATGGCTCAACTCGGTGAAGGTTGTTCTGGGTTTCCTTGAACTCGCCCTTGGTCTCAAATTCCTTAGCGTTGCCGACCAAACCTATCATTGGGGCATCCTCGACCGCGAAGTATATCTCGCCATGTGGATTGTTATTTTCTTCCTCATGGGCTTGTATCTGCTTGGAAAACTGAAGTTTGCCCACGACGACGATGTGCCTTATCTGAGTGTACCTCGTTTGACTTTGTCGATCATAACCTTTTCGTTTGTGGTATATCTTATCCCAGGTATGTTTGGTGCGCCTCTGAAGGCCCTTTCGGGTTATATGCCCCCGATGCATACCCACGATTTCGACCTGAATAAGATGATCCGCGACAACAGCAGTCTGGCCACCGGTAACTTTAGTCAGGATAACAAACAAAATGAACTTTGCGAGACTCCCAAATTTCACGAAAAGCTACACCTTCCTCACGGTCTTCAGGGCTATTTCGACTACGAACAGGGACTTGCCTGCGCCAAAGCCACCAACAAACCTATTTTCATCGACTTCACAGGTCACGGATGTGTGAATTGCCGTGAGATGGAAGCCAATGTATGGAGCGATCCGCGTGTGTTGCGTATCTTACAACAGGAATACCTCATCATTGCCCTTTACGTGGATGATAAAACAGAGTTGCCACAAAATGAGTGGGTTATATCAACCTATGACAACAAGGTGAAGAAAACCATCGGCCGCAAATATGCCGATTTCCAAATCACCAAATTCAATGTGAATGCCCAGCCTTTCTATGTGTTGATGGGACATAACAACGAAGTGCTTGTTCAGCCACGCGCCTATAACCTCAACGTTGATGAATTTGTGGCCTTCCTCGAACAGGGAGTGAAGAATTTTAAAGAAGGAAAATCAGCTTACAGCATTAAGTAAGTTATTTAGCGAATAGAGGTTAAGGTTGAGGTTTCATAATCCTGTTTTTAGTTTACTTTTTATGTAAACCTATTTCAGGACAAGACAGTGTTTTTTTGGGAGTGATGCTCTAAGAGTCGCCGAACAATTCAACTTCTCAACCTTTTAACCTTAATCTTCAAAGTTCGCTAGTTAAACCTTACCGATTAAACTTTTTAAAAACTATTATAATTTACAAGTGAACCTTTTTCATACAATTATGTTTAAAGTTTACACTTAAACATTAAACAAACAATGAAAAAGATCTACCACAACTTCTCAGAAAAACTAAAGTCATTTGCAATAGGGTTATTGCTTCTGACAGGACTCGTGTCTTTCAACGGGCAGGCGCAGACCATCACACTCCTTTCTCCTAATGGTGGAGAAAACTGGGTTGCCGGGACCTATAGAGAGGTCAGTTGGTCAGGGAGTGACTTAAGTAGTAATTTACGGCTTCATTTTTCACCTGATGGGGGAGATAACTGGTATTACCTTGCCGATGTTCCTTCCTCGCCAGATGGCGGCATTTTTCCGGTTTGGGCTCCCAATTTTGTCACCACGAATGCCCTGTTGAAAATCTCTGACTTTCTTAACCCATCTTTTAGTGATGTAAGCGATGCTCCATTTACAATTACTGTAATTCCAATCACTATTTATCAGCCGGCAACAGGATCTGTTGTTTTTGTTAATACGCCCACTTATGTGAACTGGTACCTCTATGAATCAGGGATAACTTTGCTCAATGCAGAAATATCAACCGACAACGGACAGACCTTTACCCCTTTAGCGCAAAACATTAATGCTCAATTGGGTTATACCTACCTTGTTTTATCTGCTACACCAGCTGAACAATGTATTCTGAAATTATACAATGCATTGGATCCTTCAGAGTTTACTCTGAGTACAGTTTTTACGATCAGCAATATACCTGTCTATTCTCTTACCTCACCCTCCGGCGGAGAAATAGTGAATGTCTTCAGCCCTCTAACCATTAGCTGGGAGGTTGAAAATCCATATTCAGAATATTGCGAGCTTGAATATTCAACCAATAACGGTTTAACATGGACGTTTATCAATAATGGTATAAATAATGGAAATTCAGGGAGTTATGTGTGGAATACCCCCAATGTGAACTCAGATGAATGTATCATTCGTATCCGGGATTCATATGCTTATACATCCATTAATACCTCTGCGGCCTTTACTATAATGCCTTTCCCCGAAACTCCGATCTGTATGGTGACGGTGGACAGCCTTACAAATCAGAATGTTATCATCTGGGAGAAACCTGTTTCAGGTCTTATCACTGATTTTTTGGTTTACAGAGAGTCATCTCAGGCCAATGTTTATGAGGTGATTGGAACGGTTGCCTATAACGATGAGCCTGTTATCACCGACTTTGATTCTAACCCATCCGTGCGGCCTTACAGATATAAAATTGGATTTGTTGACAGTGAAAACAGGGTTTTTCCTGCCGGTGATTATCATCAGACCATTCACCTGACAATAAGCCAGGGCGTAGGTGGTAACTGGAACCTTATCTGGACACCTTACACCGGATTTGATTTTGCATCCTATAAAATTCTGCGTAAATCAGGATCAGGAAGCTATCAGCAGATTTCCACTATTTCATCCAGTTTCAACTCGTACACCGATTTCGATGCTCCATCGGGAGACGTAGCCTATATAGTGGCCATCGAACGTTCAGGTCCTTGTAATACTGGCCTCCGTACTTCAGGTTATACAGAAGTGTGGTCCAATGAAGCATCACTAAACCCGGTTTCGATTTCTGACAACAAAACTGTTAATTTCAGTGTTTATCCTGTTCCGGCCAACGACCTAATCAACATTCAGTTTGCTGATACTGCTGATGGGTCTGTCAACCTCACCATCACTGATCTTGCCGGAAGGGCTATTTATTCCCGGGATTATGCAGAAGTGAATGCTGGACAAGTTCATTCATTCAGTACTTCTGAAATGGTTGAAGGTATATATATGCTTAATGTAGTTTCAAAAGATAGCAAGAGCACCCGGAAAATTGTGATAAGACACTGATTTAAAAAGAATTAACTATGTATTAGCATCTTCCGGGATACTATAATGCAACAACAATCCAGGATTGTTGCTCTAAATGGATCTAAACTTGGAATAAAAGAATTTCAGGCTACTCTTTCAAGGGTGTCCTGATTTTTTTTCGTATCATAGAATAAAAAATTACTTCTTTATGTAAATTGTTTTTGGGTAAATAATATCGTATTTTTGAGTGATTATCTGACAGGTTGAAAATCCGGGTTTAAAACACCATAAATACATAAATTATGAAAACCAAACTAATTCTGATTACTGCTTCATTGTTAATGTTAGCAGCATTTTTTACTATTAACAGCTGTAAAAAAGACGAGCCAAATGACAAAACAATTCAAATTTCAGGTGTTGAGTTCAAGCCAAACTTCTTTACCAATGATGGCGTAGTTGTTGGGATTGACGCAGATATTGCTGCTCAAGCCCTTCAAAATACAGGTATTGAATACACGATGAGCATGTCTGATTCCTGGCAGGAAGCCTATGATGCTACTGTTACCGGACCGAACAAAGCACTTTTGACAACAGCATTCACTGCCGAACGTAAAGACCTTTTCAAATGGGCAGGTCCTACAAGTCAGGGAATGTATGGAATAGTTGAAAAGGGAAACTCGGGATATGTGTTCCCTCTACCTATTGAGGAATGCAAACTGCTTCCCTCCATTGCAGTAGTGAGAAACTGGATGGAGACAATAACGCTGGAAGAGCTTGGTTTCACCAATTTGGTTTATTTTGATACGTATGACGAAGCCTTGGCTGCCTTAATGAATGATGAAATAAGATTTTTAGCAAGCGACTTTTACCATTTGACATCGGTGCTTCCGCCTGGATATTATATGACATACCTTCGGTCAATAACACGATACCGTACTGTTTATTATTATATTGCTTTTTCAAAAGACGTTGAGGATGCAGTTGTCAGCAATGTTCAAAATGCGATCGAAACAATGATCAAGGATAAAAGCACAGTTGCAATCGTGAATAATTATATACCTGCAATGCCTTCCGATTATATGGCCGGAACGATGCAGCTTTTTACAGAAGTAAGTCCCCCAAACAACTTTGGTACCGGACAAGGTGCTGAGCGTAAAGTAGAAGGCTCTGCTGTTGATATCGTAAACGAAATACAGACACGAACCGGATATGTAAACAAGATTAACCTGAGTTTATGGAATGATGCCTATGCCATTGCACAATACCTGCCAAACAGTGCGGTTTTTACAACCGCTCGCACACCCGAGCGTGAAAATTTATTTCAATGGGTAGGTCCGGTTTCTTCAAGCAGATCCCATTTTTACACCTTGGCATCTTCGGGACTTAACATTGAAACACTTGAACAAGCAAAAGCACTTCAATCAATTGCCACACCAAATGGCTGGTTTACCCACAATTTTCTTATAAACAATAACTTCTCTAACATTGTAGCAACGGCAATAACATCTCAGGATGCTTTTAATCAACTGATTACAGGTGAAGTTCAGGCGCTGCTTTTAACCGATGTGGGTGTGAAATGGTTGGCTGATATAAATGGGATTCCCATGAGCGATATTACCCAACAAATGGAAGCATTGGATTTTAAGGGTTACATAGCATTTTCGCTTAGCACACCCGCAACCACTGTTCAGCAATGGCAAAATCATCTCAACAATATGAAAGCTGACGGCACATTCGAAACCATCTGGAATAAATGGTTCGAAGGAGTCCCAATGCCCTGATTTTTTTATTCAGACGACTCAATTTCTTGCGAATCTGTGGGGGTGTTTATTAGGTTTGAGGGTGTTTAACATAATAAACCATTAACAGAAAGGCTGAAAATCAATTATAAGCAAATAGTAAGGTATCATTAGTTTATCAATCAACATCAAATCTGGTGCTATGAATTTGCGAAAAAAGCCTTCTTAAACCCTGTTTTTCGTTTTTACGATAATTATAACTGTCAAAAGGATATTTTTTTGTAATCTTGTCTGAAGAAAAAAAATGCGGTCTAAAGGATTTGGAGCTTTTTCGCAAATAAACATTTTTTCTCTCTTTATTGATGGAACAAAACGATTCCGGTATTTTGACCCTTTTTGCATTTGATGAAGAGAAGGCATTCAATCAAATGTTTGAACGCTATTACTCAGCGCTTTGTGTAATGGCAGGGGTTTATACAGGCAATGAAGCAATCGCAGAAGATATAGTTCAGCAGGTTTTCATTGGATTTTGGGAGAAAAAATGTCATCACCGCGTCGATAGCTCACTTCAGGGTTACCTCCAAAGCTCAGTCAGGAATGCCTGCATCAACTTTTTAAGAAAAGAAAAATTGATAAAAAAAAGTCAGGCAAATCTCCTTATTTCGACTGAAGCTGACGAAGTTTTCAACTTTTTGCTTGCAAAGGAGGAGCAATTGATCCTGGAAAAGGCCATAAATGAATTGCCTGTACAATGCAGAAAAGCTTTTGAATTGGTTTATTTTGAAGAACTTAAATATAAAGATGCTGCAAAAAATATGGATCTTTCAGTCAATACAATTAAAACGCATCTCAAAAATGCTTTACGCCTACTAAAAACCAATTCCAAACTAAAATTTTACTACCAGGTAAAATAATTTTCATTGGCAGTTCACCCATTTTCAACCATAATCTGTCTTAAGTGCATTATGGAAAGAAAATACAATGCTATTCCTGATTTTGTGATTGAATTGCTGGCAACCAAGGCAGGTGGTTTGCTGTCAAAAGTTCAGGAAGATCGTCTAAGTCAATGGCTTTCTGCCAATCCTGAACATCTTCAGGCAGCTATGGAACTACTCAATCTTTTTCAGAAGCAACACTATGTCAACCTGCAAAAAAAAGTTGATAAGAAACAAGGCTGGAATACGATTCAGCAAAAAATTCATGCAAAAAGTTCGCTTCGTCTGTATCTGTTGAAATATTCAAAAATTGCAGCCTTAATCTTGGTGTTGATTGGATTTGTATGGTATTTGAAATTTTACATTTTAGAACCTGCTAAAAATGAGGTCGTTGCTGAATCTGTAAATCCGGAGACTAACAACAACAAAGTAGTTTTGATACTTTCGGATGGAAATATGTTTACACTTGATAATCCGGGAGATACTTTGCTGAATGAGTCCAACGGGGTAAATATCAGAAACAAACCTGGACAAATGCTTTCCTATGATCAGCAACAGGAATCATCCGATGAAAAAAACTTCAATAAACTATTGGTGCCAGCAGGAACAAGGTATCAGCTTCAGTTGTCGGACGGAACCAAAGTATGGTTAAACGCTCTTTCCAGTCTTGAATTTCCTGTTGTTTTCAGCAAGTCGGAAAGAAAAGTAACGCTTACCGGAGAAGCTTTTTTTGAGGTAGAGAAGGACGCCGAAAGACCCTTTATCGTTGTTGCCAATGGAAACGAAATTAAGGTTTTGGGAACCTCTTTTAATGTTTCTGCCTACGAATCTGATCAAAGGATAGAAACAACATTGGTTGAGGGATCAGTAGAGGTAAATTGTCCGGGCAAAGAAAGTATCAGACTTTTGCCTTCACAGCTTTTGCGCATTAATACCCTTACAAATTCCAATGAAATTGAAACAGTAAATACGCGCTTTTATACTTCGTGGAAAGATGAAATCCTGTATTTCGATAATCTATCATTGAAGGAGTTGGCAATCCGCCTCGAACGTTGGTACGATGTCGAAATAGTATTTAAGAACGAGAACACACAAAGAAAGCATTTTAGTGGTGCAATGGAAAATAGCCGCGACATTGAATTTATTTTAAATCTGATTTCACAGACTACCTATATAAAATTTGAAATTAACGGAAAGAAGATTTTTGTTGAATAAAAAAAGCCGGAAAATGCTGCAACATTTTCCGGCCGGAAGTAAACATTCGTCCTCATTTTTTTGGGAAAGAAGAACACATATTGTTTAACCTCAAATACAAAAGTATGAATAAAATGCAAAAATGGCCCATAACGGGCAAATGGCAGGAGATTAAGTTTTATCTTAAATTTATGAAGATCTTTGTTTTTCTCACCTTATTCTGTGTGCTAAAGGCCGCAGGGATGGTTTATCCCCAAAATCAGCTGATTAGTCTCAAGCTGCAAAACGCAACAATAACGCAGGCTTTGAAAGATATTTCTGCTCAAAGCGACCTTTTGTTTCTTTTCAGCAACGATGAGGTGGGTGTTGATCACAGGATCAGTCTGCAGTTTGAGAACTATACTATCGATCAGGCAATGATTAAAGTGCTTGCAAATACAAACCTTGATTATAAAATCATTGAAAACTATATTGTTCTTTCGCCTTCTCAAACAAAAAGGAGCAGTAAAGGCCAGGCTATAAATCAGCCTGAACCAAGGATTATTAAAGGGGTGGTAACAAGTTCATCAGATCGACAGGCGCTGCCCGGCGTTAACGTTTATGTGAGAGGTACTACAATAGGTACAGCAACAGATATTGATGGCAAGTACGAATTATTTGTTCCGGATGATGCTCAGATTCTTGTTTTTTCACTCGTTGGGATGAAAGTGGAAGAGATTATAATCGGGAAACGAACCGAAATCAATGTTTCTCTTTCTGAACAACAGATAAGTCTGGACGAATTGGTGGTTGTAGGCTACGGAACACAAATCAAGCGGAATCTCACAGGCAGCATCGGAAAAATCGATGTCGGCGAACTTAACAGTTTTACAGCTCCTTCATTTGAAACAGTTTTGCAAGGTCAGACTGCCGGCGTTCAGGTGCAACAAGGTAGTGGAAAGCTGGGCGAATCAATTATGATGCGTATCCGGGGGGCATCTTCAGTTTCGGCCAGCAACCAACCTCTCTATGTTGTAGACGGAGTTCCGATAACGACAGAAAATCAGGGCGACCTGAACAATCAGCCAACGAATCCACTTAACGACATAAATTTCAACGACATTGAATCAATTCAGGTGTTGAAAGATGCTTCTGCCGCTGCAATCTATGGTTCAAGGGCATCGAATGGCGTTGTGCTGATCACAACAAAAAAAGGAAAAGCAGGCAAAACAAACTATATGCTCAATTATAACATTGGTATCAACCAGCCGAGCAGGCTTCGTCAATGGCTTAACAGAGAAGAATATCTTGAACTTATAGACGAATCACTTGGTAATTCTGTAGATAACAATGGACTTATCTGGGGTTGGAAAACACCGGACGAATTGAAAGATGTATACATTCCAGGCTGGAGAACCGGTACTGACACTGACTGGCAAAATGAAGCCTTTCAACAGGGTATTTTGCAGAAAGTGAATTTTTCCGCCAGCGGTGGGACGGATAAAACACGCTTTTACACCGGTATTACATACGATGATCAGGATGGAATTCTTATTGGCAACAATATCAAAAAAGTCAGCGGAAGACTCAATCTCGATCATGAGGCTTCAGATTTTGTTTCTTTTGGCCTCAATATGAACCTCATACAAACCACACTCAATAGAATTGTGGAAGACAATGCCTTTGCCAATCCAATTCAGATGGTGGCAATTCCATCGGTGCAACCCGTGATTGATCCCGAAACAGGGCGATATAACACCAATACCGTATACTACAACAGTCTTATTGATTACAGAGATGCACAAAATAATACACAAGTGCTGCGGTCTTTTGCAAATGTTTACGGTCAGTTAAATCTGGCCAAAGGGCTATCTTTCAGATCGGAATTTGGAACAGACTTTTTATTACAGCATGAAAAAAATTACTTTGGCCGTGAAACAAACTGGGGAAAACCAGGAGGTCTGAGTATCAGCCGTGAAGTAAATGTTTACAATTACAATACAAACAATTATTTCTCTCTGGATAAAAAATGGAAAACCTCCCATGTACTCAATGCTGTTGCCGGAATGTCTTTTCAGAATTCCACTTCTACCGGCACTTCAATGGAAGGACGAGGCTTTATTTCTGACGATTTCAAGAATTTGTCGAGTGCTGCCGAAATCACGAGTTATGCCGGATGGGGATATGGAAACAGTTATCTAAGTTACTTTGCCAGAGCCAACTACATCTTTAACGAAAAATATTTGGTGTCGCTGAGTGGGAGAATTGACGGGGCTTCCCGGTTTGGAAACGATAACCGCTATGGATTCTTTCCTGCTGCTTCCATCGGTTGGATTTTATCTGAAGAATCATTTCTGAAAGAATCCAAAACAATCAGTTTTTTGAAAGCCAGGTTCAGTTTAGGTAAAACAGGTAATTCAGAAATTGGTAACTATGCTGCATTGGGTTTATTTAATGGTGTCAATTACGTTGGAATAACCGGATTATCTCCATCACAATTGCAAAACCCCGGCCTGAGCTGGGAAGAAACAACACAGTCAGATTTAGGAATTGATTTTGGCTTGTTCAAAGACCGCATAAGTGGACAGATTGATTTGTATTACAAAGAGACTACAGATATGTTGCTATATCGTTCATTACCTGCAACAAGCGGATATACTGAGGTTATAATGAATGTGGGTAGCCTCGAAAACAAAGGCATAGAATTTTCGCTAAAATCTCATAATACAATAAAAACGCTTAAATGGACCACTGAATTTAATATCGCTTTCAATAAAAACAAAGTTTTGAATATCGATGGTCCTGCGATTTCATATGGTGTAAATTATGTGATTGAGGGTGAAGAAATCGGAGTTTTCCAAATGGTTGAATATGCTGGTGTACATCCAATGACAGGTGATGCGCTTTTTTATCGAAATGACGGAAGCGGACTGACAACGAAAAACTATAATGAAGCAAAACCAATTGTCGTTGGTTCTCCCAATCCTGACTTTGTTGGTGGGCTATCAAATAATTTCATTTATAAACAGTTCGACCTGAATGTTTTGATGAGTTTCGTATACGGAAATATGATTTATATGAGTGGCGACCGTTATCTTTCGTCCAATGGCGAATCCTGGGACAACCAATCGCATGACCAACTAAACCGCTGGCAAAAACCAGGTGATATTACCGACGTTCCTCAAGCAAGATTTGATAGCAGAAACGGTTCGCAGCATTCGACGCGCTATTTAAAAGACGGTTCATATCTGAGGTTAAGAAATGTCACTCTTGGATATAATATCCCAAAACTAATGGCACAGAGAATGCAACTCAACAATGTACGCATGTATATTTCAGGTCATAACCTTTTAACCTTCACCGGTTATCCGGGCTTTGATCCGGAAGTGAACAGCATGAGCGCAGGGGCCAGCACGCAGGCATACAACGTGGCAATGGGTGTGGATTTCTTTACTGCACCTCAGATGCGTACATTTATTTGCGGAATAGAAGTGAAATTTTAACGATTCATTTCAATCAAAAATCATTTAAAAACTAGCATTATGAAATATTTCAAATTTTCAAGCCTCATAATTCTCTCATTTTGGTCGCTCTTTTTCTTCAATGCCTGCGATAAAAAACTTGATATCGCGCCTCAGCAGTCAATGGATGCTGACATCGCACTCTCAACTCCTGAAAACATAAAAGCCACGCTCGTCGGTGCATATGTGGGTGTACGGTCACGCTGGACAATGGGAAGTCAGTTCAACGAATATTCCGAATTATTGGCTTCAACAGGCGATTTGCAGCATGTTGGTTCAAACAGAGAACCTTTGGAGATTATAAACAAATCAATAACTGTTAACAATTCGTATGTTGCAAGCTCATGGATTGATTCTTATCATCTGATCAACACAGTAAATAATGTGCTGGGAGTGCTTTCTGTTGTAAACGAACAAGACCGTAATAAAGTTGAAGGTGAATCTTTGTTTCTTCGTGGATGGACTTATTTTGAGCTGACAAAACTCTGGGGATTGCCCTATATTGGCGGTCAGGAAAATAAACAGGCTGGCGTACCATTGGTCATAAAACCTACTTTGGGTGCCAGTGAGGCACTGCCGGTTGCAAGAAATACCGTGGATGAATGCTATACCCAAATAATTGAAGACCTCACTTCTGCTAAAAATCTTTTGCCTGAGAATAACGGTTTTTGGGCTGACACATATGCTGCAAGTGCTATGTTGGCAAGAGTTTACCTTCAGCAGGGAAAATTTGCTGAAGCAGCTGTCGAAGCAAATCGTGTGATAGAATCCGGTAAATACCAATTGATGTCGGCGCCAAAAAAGGCTTTCAACAATACTTCTAATTCTGTTGAAGATGTTTTTGCGCTCCAAAACAACCTGACGAGCAATTCCATTTGGCTGACTGAGCGCTATGCCAGTTTGAATGGAATGGGAAGAGGGGATTATCAGATGGGAACATCGTTTTTCGACATTTTTGAATCCACCGACCTTCGTGGACAGATTCAAGAGAATACACAGGCTTCATTTACATGGGAAAATATTGACAGCATGTATTACATTGGCGTTGGATCGATTAGAAACGGTGGAATCAATACAGCCAAATACTCCAATTATTATGCAGCTATTCCTGTTATCCGCCTCGCAGAAATGTACCTCATCAGGGCAGAGGCAAATAGCAGATTAATTGCTTCCGGAAGTGCAACTACAGGTCCCAATACACCTCTGCAAGACATCAATCTTCTCAGAACAAGGGCTCAGGTCTCTCCAATTTCAGGTGCATTGACAATGGAACAGATTATGGATGAACGTTATCGCGAACTTTGCTGGGAGGGTCATCGCCTCCACGACCTCAAACGCTGGCAGATGAATGTTGGTGGACTACAGTTTAACGCAGGTAATCTTATTCTGCCTGTACCCCAGCAGGAAATGGAAATTAATCCGTTACTGGAACAGAATTCTTTCTATCAATAAACAATTACACTATTTATCATGATCAAACATATTTTCATTTTCGTAATTATCTCGCTTTTTGCTGCAAACGCTGCATTTTCTTGCACTATTGCCATTATCTCAGGCAAGCATACCATTGATGGAAAGCCTTTGCTTTGGAAACACAGAGACAGTGATGCTTTCAACAACAAAATTGTTCACCTTAAAAATGACAGGTTTTATGCTGTCGCGCTTATAGATTCAGATGATACTGAACCCGATAACATCTGGATTGGCTTCAATAATGCTGGTTTTGCAATCATGAATTCAGCTTCCTATAACCTTAAAGGTGATGATACTACACAGTTTTCTGACCAGGAAGGTGTTTTTATGAAAAAAGCATTGATGGCCTGTGGCACGATAGATGAATTTGAACTTTTTATTCAGAACTATCCTCGTCCGATGGGTGTTGAAGCAAATTTTGGCGTAATCGATGCTTTAGGTGGTGCAGCATATTTTGAAACTGATAATTATAAATATACCAAGCTTGATGTAAACGACCCGCGAATTGCTCCACATGGCTATCTGATTCACACAAATTTCAGTTTCACAGGTGAGACTGATAAAGGTGCAGGATACATTCGTTTTAATACTGCCGAAAGATTATTCCAGCAGGCAGCATCAGAAAAGAATCTCAGTATAGATTTCATTATCAATGATATGATGACATCACTGGAAAATTCCCTTACTGGCGAAAGTTTGGAAGATGCTATAAATAAAAGCAGTATTCAATCTGATTTTATGTACTATCAGGATTGCATTAACCGATACAGCAGTGTGTCGTCAATAGTGATTCAAGGAGTGAAACCTAATGAATCTCCTGATTACACAGTTATGTGGTCAAGGGTAGGATTTCCTCTTTCTTCAGTTGTGATTCCTGTATTCCTTGATGCAAATGGCGCACTGCCCAAAGTAGTTTCAGCGCCCGCAAACGAAAATTCAGCTGTTTGTGACAAAGCTTTGTTACTGAAGAAGAAGATGGTACCAATCAGAAGAGGTTCAGGAAAATATTATATTAACCTGACACAAGTAGCAAATTCCGAGAATAACGGCATTCGGCAATTGCTTGAGCCTGTAGATAAAGCCATTCTAAGCAAAACTGTGGAAGTCATCCAACAATGGCAATCTAAGCCAGATGAGCCGAAAAACCTATCTCTGTTCAATGACTGGATTGACAAAAAAGTTTCAGCATCTTATAAGGAACTATTTGGTATTTAGCATTTTGTGATACTTAAAACTAAAATGATGAAAAAATTAATATTGATTTTATTTCTAGGCATCCTTATTGTTTATTCAGGATGTAAAAAAGAAGAAGAGGCTCCTGTGGCATGTTTTGCAGTTAGTTCATCCGTTGCAATTGAAAAAGAAGTCATTGAATTTTCAAACTGCTCAAAAAATGCAATAGCCTATTACTGGGAGTTTGGCGACGGACAAGTGTCATCTGAAGCAGTTGTTGAACGTGCCTATGCTGTTCCGGGTTCATATGAAGTTAAACTTACTGTCTGGCAGGGAGAATCAACTGCTGTAACCACTCAAACTGTTGTCATTAACGAAGATCCGCGTCCTGTTGCATGTTTTGCACCAAGTAATAGAACAATCAAAGTTGGAGAAGAAATAGCATTCGCTAATTGTTCGCAAAAAGTTGACATTTATGCATGGGATTTTGGTGATGGGGCTACTTCCAATCTCGAAAATCCTACACATATTTTCAGTGATGCCGGAGTTTTTTCTGTAAAGCTAATAGTTACCAATACACATGGAAGCGCTGAAGAATCTGTTTTAATTACTGTTGAAACTGCCGGAATACTATTTTCAGATAGTTTTGAAAACTATCCTGATTTCTCAATTACCGATTTTGGAGAATGGACTTTAATCGACAATGATGGCGCTCCATCCTGGGGCGTAAGCGGTATTGATTTTCCAAATTATGGTTATACCGGCTCTTTTATTGTTTTCAATCCATCTTTAACTGTTCCACCAGTTAACGATGAAGAACGCTTTCTGCCGCGCAGTGGTAATAAGTATGCTGCTTGCTTCTCAGCAAAGTTTGTTGGTGACGTAACACACAACGACGATTGGATGCTCAGTCCTGAATTCACTTTAGGAGAGAATTATACTCTTTCCTTATGGATAAAATCACTTTCAGATGAATATGGCGACGATCGTTTTGCAATTCAGCTTATTGAAGGTGAAACCATCCATTGGCTCACGCCGGTTGACAGTTATGTAGTTCCTCCGACAGTGTGGAATAATTATACCTATGATTTATCAGCCTATGAAGGAAAAACCTTGTCCCTGAAAATTGGGTGCCTTTCTTCCGATGCATTCTCGATGTTTGTAGATGATATTATTGTTACCAATGAAGCGGGCAAGACAGTTTTTAAACAAACTTTCGATGAGCCAGTTGATTTGGTAAATTTCTGGCAAAGAAAATAGCCCTGATAAAATTTACATTTTGAGCCTTGTCAGGACTTTTTAGCCTGACGAGGCTTTTTTTTTGTGCTTTATTTTCCGGTTATTTTCTTATTTGGTCAAGATTAGTAATGCAACATTATTTTACATAGTTGAATGAGTTTTCATTCGGTTTTTCAGATAGTATTATAATTTAATGGTTAACAAGAATATTTTTTTTCCCCAACATAAAACATCTGATCAAGTTACACATTATGAAATACTGAAAAAATCATGAATTACCAATAAACTGCTTGACATCGATTTTCATTTGTGGTAAAATAGAGGCATAAACATATCCTCAAAATCAAATGAGAAAACATATGAAAACATTACTTTTTACACTCCTTTTGGTGCCAGGAATTATCATTAATGGTTTTTGAAAAGACTTAGGGGCGATGTTAATTACTTCTATTTAATTATTAATCAACTATTTAACCTTTCTTGAACATCATAAACACAACACCGGTGATAGCAATCAGGCCACCGATGACCTGAACGGGAGTGGGTAGGGTACCAAATAGAATGAAGGCCCCCAATAAGACGAACATGCCTGTAGTACTTTGAACGATGGCTGCTTTGGAGGCTTCAATGTATTTGAGGGCAGAATATTGAAAAATGGAGGTAAGGAAAGGACCAACGAAAGAGCCGGCCATGATGTTGATAAAAGCCGCGGAAGGGATGACGAAGGAGAGGTTTTGGTAAACCATAAAAAAAAGTGACAGCATCAGAAGAAACATGGCTCTGTTAATCGCCAGAACGACAGGACTTAATGCTCGGATATGCTTCTTGGCAATGATGGTGCGTGCGGCATAAAAAGTAGTCGAGATCAGCATCAGACCTGAAGCAGCAGTGAAAAAACTGTCGGTAGGAGAGGTTCTTAAACTGATTATGAATGCCCCCGAAAGTGTCAGAAATGCACCTGCCAACTTCCATTTCCCAAGTCTTTCACTTAAAAGAACGAAACCTAGTATGGAAACAAAAAGATACTCCAGATTTCTTAAAAAAGAAGGAATTGCAGGATTGGCTGAAACAGCTATGGCTGCATAAAAAGTGGAAGTGGCGACGAGCTCGATGAAGCCTATAAAAATCAATGTCCTGTAATCTTTTCGGGTAAACTTTTTTACAGTAAAACCACCTTTGGGATGTGCTGCCATCAATGCATTCCAAAAGATCGCAGTAAAAAACCACCAAAAGCCAAATTGCGGCAGACTAACCTCGTTCAGGGCTGCTTTGCTGAAAAGGTAAACCAATGACCCGCAGATGGTAGCCAGAAAAGCATAAAAATAGCCTTGCCGGGTATTTTTCATCGTTAAAGAAAAGGATAACTGATTCTTTAAATGCATACTAGCGGTCGTCTGTTAGCTTTAAAAGGAATTGTGAAATTATACATTAATTTTCAGTTTCCCGGCAATAAAAAATGACTTATGCTAAAAGACAACAATTGATTTTACAGAAGACACAAATGGAATCAGAGTTTGGTAGCTATTCCATTCAAACCCCGGATTGAAATACTCAGGCAATCATTAAGAGCCATACCCACTCAGCAAGAAAATGGCTTTTTACTGTGATATTGGGCTATTCGATTTAGTTTTATAACCTGATTTTCTCTATTTCAAGCAAGTTTAACAGTCTGATTTCATTCAACATCAAAGCAAAATCTTGATCGACCTCCGATCACAGAAATTACTACTAATAGGTCTTTTTTTTATAAACGTTATTGTTTGGGGCCATCTTTACCATCTTAAAAACATCCCCATATTAAACTCAACTCTGGAATATTTATGCTTCGATGGTTTTACCTGTTTGGTAATCCCATTTTCTGCAGTCCATGTTTGAATGGTTCGGAAATAATTCATACTTCTTTTGGAATAGTAGTAATTTGAATTTAGCAAAAGCCCTATAGTAGCTTCCTTTATTTTAAATGCCTTTAGTCTTACATCAATTTTGGGCTGAATATAGGGTTGAAAATCAATCTTTGTCTCATAATGATCGTACAGTCTTTCGTTGGATAATTTCTTTTTATAATAAAAGGATGCCTCTTCTTTCATAAATGACGAAATGCCCAAATCACATGTTATCTGGAGTTTAATAATTTCATTATCAAATAGTTTTATTGCTGGAGCAAGATAAAAGCCTAAATCGTAGGTTGTAAATTGTCTCACATTGTTATCTGACATATAATATTCAGGGAAGGTTTGAATGTGGTATTCTTCAAAATAGGTAATCCAATTTTTATTAAGCATCGAACCAACTCCAACTCCCAGCCATGGCCGAATAAAATAATGTACTGAAACATCATAATTATCTGGTATGATATCATCCATCATAACCAATTTAATATCAGCTGTCATTTTTGTGAGGAAGTCGAATTTATATCCCAGCTTCAGAACGATAAAATCAGCATATTCAGGGTAAGTATCAACGTAGTTAAGAAAATCAAGATGTTCATTTGGAGAGAATTTTTCAACACCAAGTTCTCTTGCACCTACAGTAAAGAAGAACTCCTGGTTTTTAAATATCCGACTTTGACCAAATATGCCTTGACTTATTAAGGAAAACAGAATAAAAATAGCTAATCTCATGATCTAAGACTCAATTATTGTAAACAGTTCGGTTGTACTCGATAGTTCGTCACCATTCTCTAAAGTTACTTTAACTTCAAACTGTGATTGAGTGTTTTCTACTGATACTTTAAGCACAAGTACTATGACACTACCCCGATCGTTTGATTGTATACCATTTAGTTTTGATATTCCCTGACTTAAATTGTGGTACAAATCAAAACTATCTCTGGCAGCATATAAAAGATGTTCCGTTATATCATCACCTGCTTTTATGGATTCATTGACATCGAACAGTGTTATTACTTTAATATCAACTACTTTGTTTCGGGGAATGTAGCTTGAGGACCAGTCAGCTCTTAAAGTGGGGAATGACAATGTTTGCATTAGATTTTTGGAAAATGAAGCTGAATAAAATTCTGATGTGTCAGTCAAAGTTAGTTTCAAGGCTACAGCATCGGAATATAGTGTATCTATTGACTGATGATATGCCAAATACCTTTCGCTATTGTCAATGCCTGTCACATTCAAGTTGTTATAGTCTATTTCAAATGGGTCTGGATTAGAGGGCGTACAGCTAAAAAATAGTTTAATCCCAAAGCCTAAAGCTAATAACAGCAGCACTTTCGGAATAAGATTTACTTCTTTCATTTTCTTTACGTTATCCAGGGTCCCTTTCAAGACTCTCTTCATTATTTAATTTTACAATCAGGATGAATTATATGGCTTGAAGGTTGCTTCTTATTTTGACTAATATTATCCTAAACTAACATTGATGTCCGGTAAAAAAAGCCTTTCAGAATCTGTAATTGCTTTTGCAGCCAAACCAAGTCAAAAAGCCATTACACCTCAGCAGGATGATGGCTCTTTATTTTCTCATTTTTTAAATTTGCTATAGTGTTTCTGACTGCCTTTCGGATGTGCAGTCTTATGCTTTAGCAAGTTTAGGTTTCTGGGCTTTTTAAGCAATTTGCCAAAATGTATGATTGCGAACTAATGGATAGAGGTTGCCATTACATAACATTTCCATCAATATATTCCTGGAATTTTACTTTGTATTGTTCGCTGACTGGGATATATACCTTACCATCGAAAACGATCCTGTTCCGCTCTATTACCAAAATTTTCGCGAGATTAACGATGAATGAACGGTGAACTCTCATAAATTGATTGGAAGGCAGTTGTTCTTCTATACTTTTTAAGCTCATTTGGGTCATTACCGGGTTGCTGTTCACTAAATGAATTTTAATGTATTCGTGCTGGCTTTCAACATATTTTATGTCGGCAAGCTCAATACGGATAAGTTTATAATCGGATTTTACAAACAAATGGGTTACGTTTGTATTTAAGATTTCTTTCTGATTGTTGGCAGTGAGTTCAATCAGATTTTTAACCTTATTTGCTGCTTTCAGAAAGTTGGTGAAAGTGATTGGCTTTAATAAATAATCGACTGCTTCTACCTGGAAACCTTCCACGGCATATTCGCTATAAGCTGTAGTGAATACAATGTAAGGTTTGTTAGTCAGTGATTTTACAAAGTCCATTCCACTGATATCAGGCATATTTATATCGATAAACATCAGCTGAACAATGCTATTGTCCAGGATGGACATAGCCTCAGCGGCATTTCTGCATTCAGCCACCAATTCCAGAAAAGGAACTTTCTGAATATATCCCGCTATTTTCTTTACTGCCAACGGTTCATCGTCAATGGCTATACAACGTATGTTCATACTGGGATTGTGAGGTTAACTTCAAACTCATTTTCTTTGTTGGAGATATCCAACTTGTAATCCTGTTCGTATAACAGATTCAGACTTTTTTTAATATTCGCCAGTCCGATGCCCGAATATTCGTCGTATTGGTTTAAAACGGTTTTATGTTTACTGTTCTTAATGATACAGCCAAGGGTCTTTTCATGAATCTGTATTTCAAAATAAATATAGGATTTCTTAGGGTAACTAACTCCATGTTTAAATGCATTTTCGAGCAATGAAATAAACAACATAGGTGGTATTTTAATATCTGGTATCTGATTAGGAATTAATACCGTTACTTCTACCTCATCTGAATGCCTTAGTTGCATCAGAGAAATAAAACTATAAATAAATTCAATTTCCTTTTTCAGTTCAATGGTGTTTTGCGCCGAATCGTAAAGCAAATAGCGCATAAGTGTTGAAAGCCGTTCGACTGCATCCTGTGCCTTTTCAGTATCCATTTCAATGAGTGTATGGATATTATTCAAGGTATTCATAAAAAAATGTGGGCTTACCTGGTGCTTCAACAAGGCAAGGTTTGTTTTGAGCTGTTCTTTTTCGGCGTCTTTACGCAGTTTCTCTTCACTCAGCCATTTCGACATCAGCTTAACTGTAGTGCCAGCACCGACCAATAAAATACTAATAATAAGATTATCCGCAAAAGCCATAATAGGAGGTTTTTGCTTACGTACAATCTCCACAGGCTGTTCTAAACTATCGTTATTGGCTTCAGTTAATGGACCGTTCTGCTGAGGATATGGAATAGGGGCGGGGATGTTAACTATTATAACCATTGCTATTAAAACCGAAACTAAAACAAAGTAATACCGGTATTTCTTTTTTAAAAGTAAACGGGGTACAAGTATGTACACATTGACCAGAAAAATTACGAGATATGAGACCACACGCAACCAGTTTTTTATTACCTCATTCCAGTTTATATGCCCTGAACCGCGTTCGCTGAAATAGGGCACAGAAAAAACGAAAGCCCATATCAGGAAGTATATTAAAAATTCTATTTTCCGGCTGTCTAATGAGATTCCTTTCATTTTACAAATGTAAGTAACTTCCCTAAAATTGTATTTTATAAATCACATTCGGGAAAAACCCAAGCTGATAGGTTGTGTTTATCGATTGGCTTCTATTATCATAGCTTTGTGAGAAAACGTTATCATTGTCCGTTATATTTTGAAGGTCAATGGAAAATGACTGTGACAGTTTTTTTGATCGGCTGTTATGCGTATAACCAAGCTTAAAATCTAAACGGAAATAATCGGCATAAAAATCCGAATACGCGTCCGAAGATAATTGTTCGCGACCAGTTACATTGGATGCATCAATATCAATTGGTGTGTAAGCCCGTCCTCCGGCGTTAGTAAATTTAATGTCGGCTGAGATTTTATTCCGTTTTTCACTTCCTACTTTCCATTCTTTACCCCCCAAAACATTAAAAACATATTTCCCGTTGAATGCGGTGTTTCTTTCAACACCATCGCTTCCTTTGTATTTGGAACTGTATATCGATGACGTAAATAATCCATAATATCCGTGGCTGAAAAATTTCTCTATAGTCAACTCTATACCGTAATTTTTTCCTGTTCCGTTATTTGCCAGGCTGTCCTCTAGATCGGTTTTAAAACCTGCACCGGTATTCAGCATGGAGTAGCTGCTCGAAAAAGTATTTACCGGCACATTGTAGAGTGACTGATAATAGACTTCAGTTTTCATCCGCCAGTCTTTGAAGGGCTGTAAATCATAACCTAGCACAAAATGATGACTTTTGGTAAAATCAAGGTTTTCATTGTTATAAACGTATGAACCATCTGCGACCTGAGTCTGTAAAAAGTAAACATTAATGGGTTGCGTCTGCGAATGAAGTCCATAGCCTAAGGTAAGGCTGCTTTTGCTATCAATTTCGTATTTTATTCCTAAACGTGGTTCAACAGATAGCGAATTATTTAAGAAAAACAATTGGGAATGCACGCCTGCATCGAGTGTAAGTTTATCATTAAGACTATATTTCGCATGAACATAAGCCTGCGCCAGATTGGTGTAACTGTCATAATCCCAGATCTGTTTCCAATTATCTGATATTCTTTCTTTTGTCCGGTAATAAAGATTCAGCCCAATCAGTTCATCCTGAAGGCCAATTTTTAAGAATAACCTTGAATTTATCTTGGAATTAAAACTACTCGAAAAATTATAGCCTGTTTTCGTAACCTTATTGTCTGATTTTGTAAACGCGGAATCGGTCATCTGGTCGAAAGAATAATCTATTTGCCCCGACTTTGAATAGTTTAATCCAATATTGGAGCTAAAGTAGGACTTACTGTTCAGTTGTTTGAAATGCTTTACTCCTACAATGCCAATCTGACTGCTCAAATCATGCCCGCCTCCTTCTCCTGCATACAAGGAACCTGAGTTTCCTCCTTCGATATTGATGCTGCTTGTTGCTAAAATTCCAAATAAGGTAAATTTGCCCATTTTACTGTTTCCACTACTCACATTAAATGACAAATCCTGGTACGAAGGCAAAGCTGTGGTGCCAATATCAATACCTGCTGCCTGAGCAACACCAGCCAGCGCATAACGGTATCCCACCAGATAAGATGAGCCTTTTTCTTTACTGATAGGTCCTTCAGTGGTAGCTTCCAGGCCTGTAATCAACCCTGCCTGCAAGGTGGTTTCCCGTTTTTGAGTATTCCCATTTCTGAAACCAAGGTCGAAAACTCCCGCTGTGGCGTTGCCATATTCGGCAGGAAAAGCTGAAGTAAGGAAATCGGAGCTTTTCAACAGATTGGTATTTAAAGCGCTCACTGCCCCTCCTGTAGTGCCGACTGTGGCAAAATGGTTTGGATTGGTAACATTCATACCATCAATACGCCACAATACACCAACGGGCGAATTACCACGTATTACGATATCATTTCTGGAATCATCGGGAGCACTTACACCTGCAAAATTGGCAGCCAGGCGTGCCGGGTCGCTTCGACCTCCTGCATACCGGTTTACTTCTTCGGTTGAGAATGTACGGGCACTTACAGAGGCTAAGTTGTTTATTGTGCCAGCTTTGTGGTTGGCAGTGATAACCACCTCATTCAGCAGTTTAAAGTTTTCTTCCATTGCAATATCCAGCACAACTTCTTTGCCTGAAGTTACCACAACATTACTCGCAATCACGTCTTTATAGCCTATGTACGTAACCTTAATCTCGTATCTGTCGGGAGATAAATCCGGAAGAATATAATTTCCATCAGCATCCGAAATTGATCCTGTAGTTGCAGCTTTATTCATTATTTGAACTGTAGCGCCGGGAAGTGTAGTTTGGGAAAGTTTGTCAGTAACAACACCACGTATATTTTGCTTATTGTTTTGAGCAAAAGTGATTTGGGTGATGAAAAGTGAAATTACAAAGAGGTATTTTTTCATATTTTTTTCTTTTATTTATTTCAACTGTTTTGTGTTGCCAGCTTCAATAGTGTACACCTTACTATTAATTTTTATAAAAACATCTATCGAACTCAAATTGGTAACCATGGTTTTATCCACCGAGAATTTAAGATTGTTAAAGGCATTGATGTAATCAACTAATTCTATTTGTGATGTGTAGCATATATCCGGATTTTCGGAAATCATTTGGAAGAACTTCTTCACTTCTGCCCATTTATTACCAGGTCCTTCATATTCCCAGCTATGTCCCCAAACATAAAACAGCGCCAGTGAATTCGCTTTTAAAAAATCAGTTGTAAGCTGGTAAAATTGAGCTAATTCGCTGCTGTCCTCCGCCGGATCGTTGGGTATATAATTTGTTTTTCCGAAGAAATGAATGGTTGGATGCCATTTGAGAAAATCAACCGGCATACCAAAATTGTATGTATCGCCTACTGTTCTGGCATATTCTATACCTAAACCACTTATTGCCTCAACTACAAAATCATTGGTGTTGCCAAATGGATACGACATTCCACGAATGGGATAAGCGGTGAGCCGTTCCAATTCTTTCCTGTCTTCCAGTACTTCATAAATCACATCAATCTTCGACAAAGAAGTCAGGCTTGGATGATTTGCTGTATGACCGGATACTTCGTGCCCTTTATACAGGCTTTTAATTTCCTCTTTGGTGAGATAATCTTTTGTTCCGAGTTTATTGGAATTGAGATGAAAAGTCCCTACAAGGCCATACTCATTCATCAATTTCACCAAATACCTGTCGGCTACATTTCCGTCATCAAAACTCAGAATCAAAGCTTTGGATTTGCCTTGTGGGAAAAGCATTTCGATTGGAATACTGCTCTTTGCGGGAGCAGTATTGGTTTGTGCATTTGCTGAATAGATAAGATTAAGCAAAGCAACAAGTACAATTATTATTTTCAATATTTCCTTTTTATTGAATATTTCTCACCAATCTTACATAATTCAATACTCTTTCTTCTCCTTCACCTGTTCCAACAGTCTTCCTGTCGAAACGCACAGCACCAGCACCATGAAGGTTTTCTCCGTTTCCATCTTCTGCCTGTCCAAAAGCTACATACCATGCAGAAGGATATGAACCATTTGCCATTGACATAGCCGAAGTACTGGTCCAATAATAAGGATAGTCGGCCTTTCCTCCATCGTTTAGAATACCGGTACAACAAAACAAAGCATTTATAGCTGGGCCTACATTCGCTGTTTTGGTTGCATAAGGCGAACGTGTGTAATCCACCAAACTTTGAAGTTCCTTTGCATTAGGGACACGCCAATCGTTGTGCCCCAGATAATTTGCTGTATTCTGCGTTTGGGCATAGGCGAGTGCGTGTTCCCAATCCATTCCAGAACCGTTGTCGGTTTGTTGCCACATTAAGCCGGTAGCTAAATCGGAAATAGTACCATCATTATTGTTTTGAAATAAGTTAACACCATAGGAAAGATTACTACGTACACAACGAACCTGATGCTTTGGACCTACGCTGATACTATACGATTTAATATGTCCGGTGCCAAAATTCACACCAAAGGCAAGTTCTGAGCCAGGTGTTTCCATACTTGAGCTCACATTGCCCAATACTCCTGTATATTTGTCGCTACTCCAAAAAATTGCGTGGCTCAGCTCTTGATCATCTGTATAGGTAATATCAAAATAATCTGTATCAATATAAGGCCATCCTACACTTACATTCCATAAGGAGTATAGCTCCTTGATGGTAGGCACGCGCCAGTCGCTATAGCCACCATAGTTTTGATTGTTTAAATTGTCAACTACGGTTTGGATTGAAGCCCAATAATAAGTGCCACTATCATAGCTTTTCTGCCAGGTTAAGCCAGTAACTTCGTCTTTTACCGCTAGACCATCGCTGCTTTTGGTGTAAGCAGGAGTTGTATGGGTAAACTGAGCATCCTGACCGAAAAAGGCTTCTCCCAAAACAGGAGTGATAATGTTGCCGACACTGTCCCAGGATTTGGTTTGACTTGTGCCTACAACTGTGTAACAACCTGCGTAAGCGGCTTCACGAGGAACGACTTGTAAATCTCCGGAAGTTGTCGAAGTATCATCTTTTTTGCATCCTGCCAGATTCATAATCAGAAGGATTAAAACGGCTATCGAAAATGATATATGGTTCATTTGATTTGCTTTTGATTTCATTTTGCTCAAAATATTGATTTCTGTTTTCATTGATTCGGATTCTAGGGTAATATGAAGCAAAAGTATAAGATGCTATACCAATCAATAAACACAATCACTCAATGGCACGATTGTATAACCAGAAACTGTATTTAGTTCACGCAGTATGCATTATAAAATAACGTCTTCGGCAAATGCCTCGTTTCGATGAAGACGTCCGAATCGGATAGTATTCCTTCTTCTATCACTTATTATGGCCTGCCTTCTTTCGGCCCTTTAGGACGAGCTGCTTTTTCCAGTTCAAGGTATTTCGGGTATAAACTGGCAGGTATAGCCATTTTCACTTTTTCATCCCTGGTTTTTGTAAGGGCGTCAATTTTTGATTTTTCAGGTCTTGCAGGTGGTGTGGCGAGTTTGTCCAGCTCAACAAAAAAAACGTTGAATGCTGCCAACACTATTTCTTTCTGTGTTTTGTCAAGTTTGAGAAGCTTGCAGATTTCTTTATCTACCATTTTTAACCTTTCTTCTGTACCGGGAGGTTTCATGCCGTCATTTTCGGGTTGCGAAAAACATGCACCTCCTGTAATCAAAACAGCGATACCAATTAAAAAAGTTAATGTTTTCATAACCTTGATATTAAATTAATTAAGATTTGATGGCAAAATTATACTGTCAATAATTTATCAGAAAATGAAATCAATCAAAAGGATGAATGTGTCACCTGATATGGGTTTTTTGCCTTTGAAACTTCTTTTTGTTGTTTGCTGTACCATTATTGCTAAATAGAAAATGCATCTGTATCCGAATAATTAATGCTAACAAAAAGGCTTCTGCTAAGAACGGCAACCACCGTTATTTAAAACCGCTGTTCAAGAGAAAACCTTTGTTTAGCTTATTGGATCTTTTAGGACCAAATCTTTGCATAGAACAATGATTGACTCATCTTTAAAACAAAACAACAATGAGAAAATTCAATCAAAAACCTGTGTAAGTATTGCTGATACTTCAAAAAATGATGGTGGCCCTTTTCATTCAACATGCAATGTTAAAGCCTAGATGAATGTTATTTTTTTTCGTTAAAATCGCAAAAACGAATCAAAAACTTCCGGTTATGATAGAATTGAAAACCTCAGAATCAATAATTGCCTTAATTGGCAAATCAGACAAAAAAGCCATTACCCCTCATCAGGATAATGGTTCTTTTGTATATCTTCGCTGCTTTTCAACGTAGTGTCTGAAGGTTTGTATCTTATCGCTAATTCTTACTCTTTTTGATAATTTTATTTGCTGCTAATTTTCCCGTAAGTATTGACATGGGCACTCCTCCCGGACTGTAAGCCCATTGCCCTGCCTGATAAATTGTTGAAATTGGGGTTATTACCGAACGGTCGGAATATTGTATTTTACTTACAACCGGCATGTCTTTTTCAAATGCCCAGCCAACTATTGCTCCCTCGGAACTTCCAACCCTGTTTTCGATATTTAGAGGTGAAAATGAAAACCGTCCGGTGATTTTCTGTTTCAGCATCGGGTAAACCGAATCGGTGACTACATTTATCATGCAATTTTCCAGTTCGTGAATAAATTCTGTGAGCCAGTCTGCTTTCTGTACCTCTTTAAACAAATTGTATTCTGTAAGTAAACTGATAATAATACCTGTTTTCCCCTCTGGAACCAGCGAAGCGTCTTTAAGTCCGGGAATAGATATTTCAAAAGTGTTTAGTTTGGTAAATCGGTCGAGCCAACTTAAAACTTGCTCTTTGGTTACTTTTTCAAAATTTCTGAGCATGCTATCTAGTTCCTCACGGTGGGTATCGCCCAAACCCAATTTTGAAGGAGTATAAAAGAAATGCCCATGGGCAATTTTTCTAAAACTTTCGAGGGGTTCGTCAACTTCTAGAAACAATGAAAAAACAGAATCGGTACCTCTGCTTTTTAACATCTTTCTTTTTGTTTCTTCAAATTTTATTGTGGTTTTTGGCTGAATACCATCGGTTTGAATCAACCTGTAAAGTGTTTTTAAATCTGCTGCCCAAATAAGATTATCATAATTATAGCTGTTGTTGTTTTGGTCAATTGCAATACACTTATCGGCCTGCACTTCAGTTATTTGAGTTTCCGTCTTTATTTCACCTCCATATTCCAGAATTTTATTTTTCAGCGATTCGGAGAGCTTTCCAACTCCACCTTTGGGATAGAAATAATCGAGGTAGAGCGAAAAATAGCTTAAGGCAAAAAATGTCGGTGTGTTTTTAAAGAAATGCTGTGAAATAATGTCGCGAAGTGAAGGATTTTTTACAATGGTTTTCAAATAATCTTCAACAGGCATGTTCATGCGGTTTATCTTGCCAACTGTGAAAATAAATTTTGGCAGCCAGGGTAAAAGTTTTTTGAAAAGATAGTGCTTGTCGTGCATAATATCTTTGAACACAGGATTCTCAATGCCATAAAGCACTTCCATATGCATCATTATTTTTCGTATTACTTTTAAAACCTCATCGATTTCGTTTACACTTTCAGGAAATAACTTTTCGAGAAGTTGCTTGTATTTTTGCAAATCGGCAATAGTTTCAATAGCAATAATTTCGTTTTCGATACCTAAAGAAACCGGACTTTTTACTACTTCGAGTTGAATATTAAGGTCTTTCAGCATTGGCCAAATAATTCCGGCATCTTCAAGTGCCCTTACACCTGTATCGAAATGATAACCATTGCGCACAAATGAGTTTACCAGCCCTCCTAACTCTTTGTTTTTCTCAATTAGCAACACTTTTTGTCCTGCCCTTGCCAGATATGCAGCTGATGTTAAACCTGCAATTCCGCCACCCACAACAAGTGAATTGTACGTATTTTCGTCTAAGATTTTTTCTTTCATTTTTCTTTCTGATTCTTACTGCAATACTAACTTATTCAAACCCGAATCCCTGTCAATTCTAAACTTTTATCCCAAAGTTCATAAGCAACTTCAATATCTAAAGCAGGTGGGGCGGGAACTTCCATTGTAGTCAAATTAAAGAACTTTCCGCTTATATTTTCCATTTCATGTGAGACCCCATGATAATACAAAGCCTCGGCTGACATCTGTGGCGATTTTAAAGTTTTATCAAATACATTACGTTTAAACCAACGGTAAAGAGGACCGTTTTCCTGTCCTGTTTCAGTTTTAACTGCGCCTGGGTGCATGGTGTTAATTGTTACCCCGGTATTTTCGAAATGTTTTTCAAAAATAAGCATTGACAGTAGTTGGGCAGTTTTTGCAGAACCATAACTTTTTAAGCCTGAGTACCTCCGTTTTTCCCAATTCAAATCATCAAGGCGCAGACCCCAGGCAGCAAAACGATGCCCTTCGGAACCCACCATTATAATCCGTGCTTTTTGTTGAGACTTAAGCTTTTCAACTAAGCTATAATTGATCAGAAAGGTAGACAGATAATGCACAACCAATAGCTTTTCAAGTCCATCAGCAGTTAATTCCTTTTTGGTGAGATATATGCCGGCATTATGAATCAACACATCGATTGGCGTATCCATTGCTGCAAGTTCTTCTGCAACGCGCTTTATGTCTGTTAAGCTACTTAAATCAGAAATTTTGTAATTGCACTGAACGCCAAACTCATGCATTATTTCTTTACATAAAGCTTCCGATTTTTGAATACTTCGGTTAATACACAAAAGATTTGCCCCGCTTGCAGCAAATTTTCGGGCTGTATGGTAACCAATACCTGATGTTGCACCAGTTATTACAACAAGTTTGTTATTAAAATTTTCAGTACAAATTTTCGGGTCCTTTAGATTATTTCTAACCATGGCAAATATATTCGACCACTCGTATTCTCTGAAATATTTAAAGAATTTTTTACTGTTTTGCATATGTCAATCTCAACCAAATTTTTTCTTCATAAACTTTCTATACATTTTACCAAACCTTGGAATATTGTCGAAAATATCGCCCCATAAATCATAATAATCCCGTTGCTCAGCAATTTTGCCTTCCGTATTGATAGTTAGCCGGCTTGATCCATACATTATGGAACTTGGATATTTTTTGAAACTGAGCGTCATTTCCCATTCCATCAAAACAATATTCTCTTGCATGATCACATTTACAATATTCATTTTCAGATCTTTTGATCGCGCAGTTAGGCGTTCGGTCATTTCAGTAAATGGAACTATTCCGCGTATTTCCTGAATCGAGTCTCTAAAATAAATGTCATCAGCATAATATGGAAGAATATGCGACCAATCGGGTCTGCCTTCAGTATTGTAGGTTTTCGACCACAATTCTTTGACAAGCTCTACCGTGATTGTTTTTGTTTCGAAATCTGTTTGCTCTGATGAATAATTTTTCTCCATAATTTTTACGTTTAGAATTTATGAGCACCAAACATTGATTTTTTGAGAGGTATCGACATTAAAAGTATAGAATGTTCTTTCAAAAGAAGTATAACCAACTATTCCTGTGGCATTATCTGCAAAGCCAAAGCCTGATTTGGGTATTCCAATCTGATTTACCACCAAATTCTGATTTTCCTTCTCAACAAGAAAATAATTAAATGAATTCCTGCCCTGTCTTATCCCATTCATTGTATTTGTACATTAATATGCTTTGCAGTTTTTATAAATATGACATCGTTTTATTTCAAACCACGGTCTTTCAATTCGTTTTTCAGCGCTTCATAACGTTTTGATTTTTTTAATAATCCATAAACCATCAGTAAAGGAATTAAGGTTAGAAAACCCCAACTGTTTGCTAATACACTATAAATTATTATCCCAACCAAAAACCCAATAAAAAATGCATCTATTATGGGAGATGGTTTGATTTTTTTTGCTTCTTCGATTAATTCCTGGTCTGTTAATTCAGATAATTCTTTTGGGTTCATTTGACTAATTTGTTTTTATTTTTAAGTGTTTTCAACTTAGGTTTTGTCGTTAATAAAAGCAGCCTGCGTTTTAGGTATTGCCCAAGGCGGGAGATTTATATCACGAACGTTCTAAAGAATCCATATGCTTTCAATAGCATAAATACTTAAAAACAAGCGTTTTAACTCCTTAATTAACAATACCTTCGATGCTGTATTTATTATTGCATTACATTTTTAATTTCCAAAAGTAAAAATTGTTCTAAATATTTGTCATAAACTTATTGACAAACAAATATCTGTTTTTCCGAATTGTCACAAAATGCTTCTTCCTCAAAGTCACCAAACTTATGAATAACAGTAAAACCGGCTCTTTCCAGATATGAATCTAATTCTTGAGGAAAAAACATTCTCATGTCCAGATTTTCGATAGAATAAAACTCGCCATTAATATAATAATGCCATTCAATTCGGTTAATCTGAGAATTATTTTCATAACGCATTGCCTGCTTTATCAACACTTTTCTTCCATCGCTGGTTGCATATTCAGCGATTTCTTTAAATTCTTTTTCACTTTCAACAATAAATCGAATATTCGGATTGAAGCAATCTAACAAAAATAAACCCCCTTCTTTGAGATGGTTTTTAACAACATTAAATGCCTTAAACAAATCTTCATTTGTATATAAATGATGGATTGAATTAAATGGAATAAAAATAAGATCGTATTTTTCCGTCAAATCTAATGTTCTGATATCTGCTTCAATAAACTCAACTTTTAATCCGCCTTCACAGGCTTTTAGTTTTGCTTGTTCAAGCATAGAAGAAGTGTAATCTACACCACTGATATCATATCCATCTTTTGCAATTGGAAGCGTAAGTCTGCCTGTTCCACAACAAAGTTCAAGTATACGTACAGCCTTATTTTTGGGCAACCATCGCTTGTAAAATTGCAGATCATCCATACTGGTATTCATTCCGTCATAAATAACCGCATCATAAATTAAATCACCAACTTTATAATTCCTATTCATTTTTGTCATCCAATATCTATTGATTATTTCTTCGTAATTTTCTAATCACTTCATTTAAAACAATCTACAATTCTTTCAAAAAGGTTTTAAATTATTTTCATTTCTGTCCAACACTATTAACTTCAATCCAATAACCATTAGGGTCTTGAAAAAAAATCTGCTTTATTCCATCTGGTCGGATGTTTATTTTATTAGGTGTGCCTGGCCAATCTGAATAAATAATATTTTCCCTTTCAAGTTTCATAACAAAATTGTCGAAATCAGAGGTTGTCAATGCCACATGGACTGCTTTATTAATGGTTACCTTTTCTTTGACAATTGATATCAAGTGTAGCTCTTTATCTTCTCCAAGTGAGAACCACCTAACTCCTTCCGTTTTTGTTCGGTTTGTAATTTCTGATAGGTTTAGCACATTTTTATAAAAATCAACAGAACGGTCAATATCTACTACAGATAAAGCTAAATGATTAAAAATCAAATTGAATGAAGTCGTGTCTTGTCCCTTAACAAAGCAAATAAAGGAAAGAGCAATTATAAAGAAAGATATTTTTCTCATTGTTTTCAAATTTTAAAATGTCAATTTGTTGTTATTTATAGTTAGTTAAAAATAAATTTTTCTTTTTTAAAGAGTTGACTTTCTTCTATTGGTTTCCTGTAACAGTTGAGGCTAAATACTTTAAGGGATTAGAGAACCTCAATCAAAGTTTATCGTGGCAGAATATTTGAATTGCCATTCAAACCCTTAATGGATAATTTATTTGTTCATACAAAACCCACTGTTTTACAAATGGGTAGCTTTCCGGTTCAAAGCTACGTATAAAACCATGATTGTATTATTTTCAAAACGAAAAACTCTTGAAAAAATTCAATCAAAAATCAGTGTAAGTTCTGCTATTGATTCAAAAAGTGATGGTAGTCCAAAGTCATTCAACTTTCAGTTCGAGTGCTCTGGTAAATGTTTTTTTTCTTCATAATATCGAAAACGAATCAATAGTTTCCGGTTATGATCAAATTGAAAATCATCACTTTGCTTGCTGTTTTTTTGAGCTAAGCGATTAATTTTAGCAGCATTCCTTTTTTATGCCACCTGATAATTCTGTATTGAATGGTAACGTAAATTTAAATACACTCTCCTGCCCAAACATGCTTTCTGCCCAAATTTTCCCACCGTGTTTCTCTACAAATTTTTTGCAAAGTAATAAACCTAAACCTGTTCCTTTTTCGTTAGCAGTTCCTTTTAATGAATGTATTTGTGTATTTTCAAATAGCCTGGGTAATATTTCAGGTGATATCCCTATCCCATTGTCGAAAACTGATATTGAAGTCTCTGAATTATTTTGTTCTGAATATATTTTGATATAACCGCCTAAACTTGTGAATTTTATTGCATTCGAAATCAAATTGCGCAGAATGCAGTTTAACATATTAGCATCAGCAAAAACCATAATTTTTTCCGGAATAGCAATATCTATTGATATATTTTTGTTACAGGCGTTTGGTTTTAACATTTCTACCACTTTATCACAACAAAATCTTAAGTTGAGTTCTTTTGGTTCAAATGGCAATTTTCCTGATTGTGAAAGTGCCCAAGCGAGAATGTCTTCCAATAATTTATATGCAGAAATTGCGGAATTGTTAACAATTTTTAATTGCCTTTCAGTTTCATCAATATCATTTGTGTGAAGGTCGCTTAGTAACATGTCCAGAAAGCTGCAAATTCCGGATCATATTGACCCCCCTGTTCCGGATCATACTGACCCCCCATTCCGGGATATTGACCCCCCAATAAAAAGGGCAGGATCATCTT
>WOUZ01000040.1 GCA_009773165.1 Bacteroidota bacterium | reverse complement strand
CGTTTTCTTGTACTTTCCCTTGATGGAAAGTACCAAAGATCAAGCGCGCCCCAATCGGTCAGCCCGCTCTAAAAAAACAACGTAAATCCAGGCAAGGAGTGTAAAACGCAATGCTTCTGTTTGGCTCTTCGGTTTGGATGGGCGGAGCTGGTGTTTCATTATTGGATTTTTGCGGCATTGCATTTTACAAACAGCCCCTTTTGAGGAGGGGCTGCCTTGCCGGATTTGCTGTCGTTTTTTTATTCACCCAGCCGCTGCCCCGCGGGGCGTACAGGCCTGCGCACCCGGCCCGGTGATGTTGGGAAGTGTTTTATGGATACGTGATTCCCAAAAAGCTACTGAATCCAGAGGTAATGATTCGATTAGGCCTTTGGCATTTCGGTTTAGGGTGACGCATTGTCGAAGTCAGGAGAGCCTTCATCATCTTGCGAAAAGCAGTGCAGACCCCGTCAAGCTATCGTTGTTGAAGTCATTTGCAAACCAGCTTTACACCAGAAGTCACTGATACTATTCACTGATTTGTGCTTGTCTTTAAAGTCCGATGGCTTCGTTATGTACGTCATTCATGTCAGTCATTTACATTAGTAAACTCCTGACATTCATTCCATACATGCCTCGCCCTCAAACTTTAGAGCTCAAGCACCAGACATAATTACACGTTTTATTTCTTCCTCAGTTACTTCCAGGAGTGCGTGCTTCTCCTCCCACTGCTTCATAAGAAGGGTCAACTTTTCTTTTACGGCGTTATAATTCTGATACCATTTCTGATCAAACAGCGCCTGAGCATGGCCATCGGGGTCAGAAAGCTGTTCGTCCATTTTCAGTAATGTATTTTCCGAACTCTGAATCTCGGATTCTGTTTTCTCTATTTCCTTTTCAATACGGCGTTTTTCTTTTTCAAGAAGTTTCTTTTTCTCCCAATTCTGTTTGCTCGCAGAAGTTTCCTTTTCAGAGCTCATTGTTCCCTTCGTTGCAGGAGTCTCCAAATCCTGAAGCCGGGCTAATTCACGGGCTTGAAGAAAATCGTAAATATCTCCCAGATACTCTTTAATTTGTGGCTTCCTAAACTCATATACTTTATTTGTCAAGCCCTGAAGAAAATCCCTGTCGTGTGAAACAATCAACATTGTCCCTTCGAACTGAAGCAAGGCGCTTTTCAAAATATCCTTTGATTGCATGTCCAAATGATTGGTAGGCTCATCCAAAACCAGCAAATTCGTAGGATGAAGTAACATTTTAGCAAGAGAAAGCCGTGCTTTCTCCCCTCCGGAAAGAACCTTAACTTTTTTATCGATGGCTTCACCACTAAACATAAAGGCGCCTAAAATACCTTTCAACCGTGTGCGGATATCACCTACAGCAACATCATCCAATGTCTGAAAAACGGTCTTTTCCATATCAAGCATATCATGTTGATTCTGGGCATAATACCCTATCTCAATCTGATGGCCGAACTTCAATTCACCTTCGTAATCAAGTACTCCTGTAATGATCTTAGCTAATGTTGATTTGCCTTCACCGTTTCTCCCCACAAATGCAATGCGTTCACCACGTGTTATTAAGACATCCAAATCCTTAATAACGTGAAGATCGCCATAGGATTTAGACAATCCTTTTGTTTCAACAGTAATTTTACCCGAATGAGGAGCAGGTGGAAACTTAAAGTGGATACCTTTCATATCCATCTCATCCACAACGATCTCATCCATTTTTTCCAAAAGCTTGATCCTGGATTGTACTTGTTTAGCCTTGGTTGATTTATACCGAAATCGTTCGATAAAACGTTCAATATCTTTTACTTCCTTCTGCTGATTCTCATATGCAGCTGATTGTGTTTCAATACGTTGTGAACGTTTCTCGATATAATCAGTATAGGAGCCTTTGTAATCGTAAATTTTTCCCTGACTGATCTCAATTGTACGTTTTGTTACATTATCTAAAAATGCCCTGTCATGCGAAACAACCATCACAGCACCATAATACGTTTGTAAAAAACTTTCGAGCCATTGAATAGATTCAATATCAAGGTGGTTGGTAGGCTCATCCAAAAGAAGCAAAGAAGGCCGTTTCAAAAGAATCTTTGCCAGCTCAACGCGCATTTGCCAGCCGTTGCTAAACTCCGGCATCAGACGGGTCATATCTTCATGTTCAAAACCAAGACCCGTCAAAATCTGTTCAGCATCGCCCTCCATTGAATGTGCACCAAACAATACTAAACGCTCATTCAGAAATGATAATTTTTCCAATAAACGGTGATAATCCATTGAATCATAATCCGTTCTGCCAGAGATTTGTTGCTGAGTGGAATGAATTTGTTTTTCCATAGCTTTAACCTCCTCAAAAGCCAAAAGCGCTTCTTCCAAAATGGTATGCTGACTTTTCAGTTCTTTCTCTTGTGGCAGATAACCAATAGTAACCTCTTCCGGGACAATGACTTCGCCTTTGTGCGGGTTTTCGAGTTGACAAATCAATCGTAGTAACGTAGTTTTACCGGCACCATTTTTTCCAACAAGTCCTATCCGATCCTTTTCACGAACTAAAAATGTAATATTGGAGAACAGATCGTCTCCGGTAAAATGCATGGTCAGATTTTGAATGGTTATCATTTATAAATAATTTGAATCGGATTGACTTTAATTAGAACAGCAAAAGTACAAACAAAGGATAAGGTAAGCGGGGAAAAAGAAGGGTAGTTGTGGGGTTGATTTGTTGATGCGTTGATTTGTTTATTTGTTTAGGGTGTAGAGTTTAGGGTTTAGGGCGGACGCGAGATTGAATTTGAGGATTTGAGGATTTGTTAAGGGGGTTGAAGCAAGATCATATTTCAAGTGCGTCAGCATCAACAAATCAACAAAGAACAAATCAACTTTTTTTTCAGAGGTTGATGTGTTGAGGGGTGTAGAAAGGTGTACTATATATATAAGGTGTATAAACAAAAAAAGGGGAGCTGTTTGGCTCCCCTTTTTGGTGTTATGGACGATGGTTATCTGTTGATAACGATTGTTCTGTTATAGATCTCACCTTTGCTGTTGACAAACTGCAGGGTGTAAGC
>WOUZ01000025.1 GCA_009773165.1 Bacteroidota bacterium | reverse complement strand
CGGCACCGATTCCCAACTATAGGTGTAGTTTCCATTTCCTCCAGAGGGAAGTGCGATGAGCTGAACAGGTTCTCCCGGACAGATTAAATCCTGATCAGCAAATATTTCAACATTCAAATTCGTTCCGGTTACTGCAACTAATGCCTGTTTTCTTGTTTCACATCCCGTAACAGCATCTGTAACTGTAAGGATGAAAGCAGTACTTTGAGAGAGCGGTAAGGTTGATGTAGACAGACTCTGAGGATTAACAACCAGAGCAGCAGGCTCCCAACTGAACAAAAAGTTCCCTGATCCCCCGCTAACCTGAGCTGAAAGCTGCGCTGACTGACCAGTAGCAACAGTTTGCAGATCAGGCATTATCAACGAAATAGGTTCAGTGGAAAACAGTTCGACTGAACCGTTTAGTGTAATGCTACACGAAGAATTCAAGTGTTTGGCCCTGACAGAATATGTCCCAGCTTGCATCAAGCCATTGAAAACAAGAGGATTTCCAGTTCCATACAAAACAGCTACCACCTGATCGTTATTAAGTAAAAGGCTGTATTCAATGCCTGGTTCCGAATCGGAAACTTCAATAAAGAGCCCTGAACTACCAGAGCACAAAAAGCCACCCCCGCTGATCTGAAATGTTGTTGGAACCGGCAAAATGGTAATATCAATCGCATCAGAAGCAGCAACTGTTCCATCGGTGACGGTAACAGAATACGATCCCGAAATAAGCGCAGGAGCTGAGAGCACCGCATTGGTGCCAATAACAAGCCCATTGGGATCTTTCCAGATGAATGAGTAAGTCCCCGTTCCCCCTTCAAGCAAAGCAGTAAGTTGAAAAAGACTACCGTAGCAAACCGAACTGCTTTGAGCCAGAATGCTGACATTGATAACCGAACCCGAAACAATCACCAGCGAACTATCCACATTACTCAGGCATCCGGATTGCAGGTCGGTGGCCTGAACAGTAAAAACAGTAGACTGATTAAGCGCAACAGTAGCAGCAGAAGCACTTTGCGGATTAACAACAAAAGCCGCGGGTAGCCATTGATAGCTGTAGTTACCTGATCCGCCACCGGCAACAGCATTTAAAAGTGCAGAACTACCTGCTGGAATCACCTGATCGGCTGAACTTACCACCACAGGCGCTGCTGAACTAGTAATTACGGCAGTTCCATTCATCCACTGCGAACAACCCGATAATTTAGTAGCCTGAACCGTATAGGAACCAATTTGTGTAATTCCTTCAAAAACAAGAGGCTGACCATTACCAGTCAAGCTAAAAGAGGTGGAGGTGTTATTTCTGAAAAGCACATAATTCGTTTCGCTTTCCGAGCCACTTAAAATAAGAGCAGGAGGTCTCATTTGGACAGACACCACCACCACCTGTTAAGTTAAACACAGTTGGCAATGTTTTGACATTGATAAAGATAGATTCGAAAACGACCAGACTCCCATCACTAATGGTAACCGTATAAGTTGTTGGGACAAGGGGAGAGAAAACAGGATTAAAAATGGTAGAAACACTTCCAGTCGGCACCGATTCCCAACTATAGTTGTAGTTTCCATTTCCTCCAGAGGGAAGAGCAATGAGCTGAACAGGTTCTCCCGGACAGATTTCTTCCGAACTTGCGGTTAAATCAACTTCAATTGGTGTTCCTTCAACAAAAATGGTTACAAAATCTTCTGATGGCTGACATCCTCCACTCTGACCTGAGGCAACAAGTTTAAATAAAGTCGTTTCCTGCAAAGATATTGTTGTTGGTTGGATTGTGTTTGGGTTCAATAGCTTTGAGGAGGGTTCCCAGCTAAAGATATAATTTGATCCTTGAGAGGTAACACTACCTTCCAGAATGACTTGTTCACCTGTGTATACACTTTTATCAGGTCCGGCATCTGCAATCACCTGACCAATAGTGGTAATTACTGCATTTCCTTGCATGGTTTGTTCACAAGAAGTAGTAAATTTTTTGGATTTTACTAAATACGTTCCATTCGAATTATACAAACCAAATGAAAGCGCGGCTCCTGATCCTACAAGATTTGCAATTTCGGTCCCTTCATAATAAAGTGTATAAAGAACCCCTGTTTCTGATCCTGATAATCCAATTGGAAGCTTACTTCCGGAATTACAAATATTTCCGCCTCCGGTTACCACAAAAAGTTGTGGAAGTGTATTTACTGTTAAAACAAAGGATTTGTTAATTGTTTGCAAACCGTCGCTTACAGCAACAAGAAAGGTAGTTGTTGCCATTGGTGAAACAATAACCTGAGCTGAATTACCAAAAAAACCTGAAGGTTCTGACGTCCAATAATAAGAATAACTCCCTGTTCCACCTGTCGCCACAGCGTTAAGCTGAAGTTCGCTTCCTGCACAAATTTGTGATGAATTTGCTTCAATTTGCACATTTAATATAGTTCCTGAAACAAAAACAGTTTTGATATCAGGGTCACTTACACAACCGCTTTGAAGATCAGTAGCAACAAAGTTGAAATTTGTTGTTGAAGTGAGAGGTAACGTATTTGTTTGCAAAGCATTTGGTTGTGCTACAAGGGACTCTGGCTGCCATTTACCTGAGTAATTGCCTGACCCACCTGTTATTGAAGCGGATAATAGAGTTGTTCCATTGTAGGCAATAGTGACATCAGGACCTCCATCAGCCAGCGGCCTCGGAACAGATAGCACATCAACCTGACCCGTCATCGTTGCCGAACAAAGGTGTATTGGGCTAAATGCTTTTACTTGATAAGTTCCCTGATCAGTTTGAGATCCAAAATTCAAAGGATCCCCTGTTCCCTGTCTAAGGATGGAAGTTTCTGCACCGTTTTTTAACAAACTATAAAATACTGCTGGTTCTGAATCTGCCAGATGAATTTCAGGGCCTTGTCCTCCGCTACAATAACTTCCTCCTCCTTGAAGTTGAAATTTTTGAGGAACAGGTCTAACTGTTATTGTTATTGAATCAGTTGCTGAAAGAAATCCATCACTTACTGTTACTTTGTAAGTTGTAGTGAGCGAAGGTGTTACTGTTGGATTAAATATGCTGGAATTGAAACCTGCCGGTGTTGATTGCCAGGCAAAGGTATAGTTACCTGAGCCTCCGGAAGCTAAAGCCAATAATCCAACTTCTTCGTTGGGACAAATATTATAGGATGAAGCTGTAGCATCAACTTGTAATAATGGTGCACCTGAAACAAATACTACAGTTTGAGCAACCTGACTCTGACATCCAGAAACCTGGTCAGTGACAGCTAATTGAAACTGACGTGTAGTCGTTAGAGGAACAGTGGCAGCATTGGCTGAATTTGGGTTAATAAGATAATTAACCGGTGTCCAGGAAAAAAGATAATTGCCTGAACCTCCGGTGGCTGAACCACTTAATAATGCAGTTTGACCATTTTGAATCAGTTGCTCAGGTCCAGCATTTGCAACAGGTTTTTCATTTGATGTTATGACAGCTGTTCCAGCCATTTGTTTGATACACCCACCTGTAACATTTTCTCCGGTGACACTATATGATCCCGTTTCAGTAAAAATACCAAAATTAATTGGATTGCCGGTTCCTTGCTTGGTAAGTATAGTTTGATTAACTCGAACCAGACTATATTGATATCCTGTTTGAGAGCCACTTAGATTAATAGCAAGTCCCTGATCTCCATTACAATAGTTGCCGCCACCAGTAACTGTAAAACTTTGCGACAGCGGATAAACAGTGATTGTCAACGATTTGGAAATGGTAGTGTTTCCATCATTTATACTGAGATTATACGTTGTGGTAACTTGTGGTTGCACAGTAATTTCACTTTCATTAGAATTAAAACCGGCAGGAGTTGAGGTCCATGTGTAAAAATAGTTTCCGCTGCCTCCACTGGCATTAGTGATAATCGTTGCGCTGCTACCTGGACAAATAGCATTTACATCTGAGATAAGCGTCACTTCCAATGGGCCTCCAACAACGATTACTTTGATGCTGTCGGCAGAGCTAACACATTGTGATATAAGATCTTTAGCAGTTATTGTAAACAGTTTTGACTGATAAAGTGGTATGGTCGCTGTATTTGCTTGCTGGTTTTGTTGAACAAATGCAGCTGGCTGCCATTGAAATGCATATTGTGAATTTCCGGTTACCTGTGCAGTGAGAGGAGCTGTTTGCCCTTGTTCAATGGACTGATCAGCACCAGCAAAAACTTGAGGTACAATATATTGAATTACCTGAGCATTGCCATTAATTTGGGTTGAACAGGAAGTTGTTGTATTCGATGCGGCAACGGTGTAAAATCCTGTCGCAGGAACCTGCCCGAAAGAAAGTGTAAATCCGGTCCCGGCTAAAACTTGTCCTGTGGGTATGCCATTTTTAAAGAGCCCGTATTGAATGCCTTGTTGCGATGAAGCAAGAAAAATTTCTGGTGCTGGGCTGCCTTCGCAATAACTTCCGCCTCCAAGTAAACTTTGTTGGTTTGGCAATGGGTTTACAATTATTTGAACAGTGTTGAGCATTGGAATGGCACAACTTGTTGATCCATTAATGGCAGTGATTGTGTATGTTCCGGGCTGTGTGAAGTTGCCAAAAGTCATCGCTTCGCCTGTGCCGGAAACAACGATACCAGTACTGTTACCATTACGATACATATGATAAGCAATTCCTGCTTCTGAGTCAGCGAGGCCAATAGGTAGCCCGCTCCCTCCCTGACAAAAGGCTCCACCTCCTGTTACAGTCTGAAGGGTAGGGGTAGGGTTAACAAACAGCCGGGCAAATGCTGTAGTATCAGGACAGTTGCCGTTTACCATACGACATCGGTACCGAAACCCATTCATGCCTGTTGTAGTGAAAATTAATAAATTTGGTTCGGTAACTCCGGAATAAAACGCGTTATTGGTGATATCAATCCAGCCTGTGCCTACACTTTCCTGCCATTGATAGCTGTCAGCGTAAAGTGCAGAAATACTAAAAGCAGCTATTTCATTTTTGCAGACTGTTATGTCATTTGGGTGCATTGTTATCACTGGAGGTTCGTTTACACCCAAAACTGCAGCTTCACTTGTGACTGAGTTATTGTCGCCATCGGTAACAACACATCTGTAAAGGTATCCGTTTAAACCCAGATTGGCATCATTTATTTCGAGTATTGGTGTTGTGTAACCACTTGCATACGTGATTGATGCGTCAATGTTATACCAACCGACACCATCATTTTCCTGCCATTGAAAACCAACTGTATTGACAGCCAATACGTAAAAACTTGCATTACCACCATTACAAACAGATGTATCAGCAGGCTGTCCAATAACAACCGGCTGGGCTTTTAACTCAACTTTACTTTGAATTAAAAATCCTAAAAAAAGTACAAAACACAAAATCCATGACCGCATAAAATCGGTTAATTAACTGTTATAATGTTTATCACACGCAATTCATAGGTTGAATAGTTATTTAAACTATCATTGAATGTTTTCTTTGACAATAAAAACATAACTTTTACATAATGAAGTATTTGTGTTAATAAATTACCTGATTTGTTTGTTGAAGCACAATTGGCTGAGACACAATATGGCTCAAAATTACTAAATTTGAATGCTTATAAGTAAGATTTACTACATTTTTGTAAACATTGCATTGTTAAAAACATTTTCGATTTGAAGCCATTGATCTTTGAATTAAAAAAATGGAAAATTGGATGTTTTGAATGCCAGAAGGGACATCTAGACCTGATAAGCAACCTAAATGAGCGGAAAAGAAAACAATTTAGAATCTCTCTGAATTGCTTTTACTTTTTTTATCAAAATGAAATTATGCTATTTTTACCAATCAATTCACAACCTATAAAGCGATCGCATCATGGTGAATCTCAGTACTTCTTATATGGGGCTTAAGCTAAGAAATCCAATCATTATTGGTAGTTCAGGTTTAACCAACTCAGTGGAAAATATCAAAGAGGCTGCTGCTAACGGTGCGGCTGCTGTTGTTCTAAAATCGCTTTTTGAAGAGCAGATTTTGCATAGTGCCTCAAGCACTATTTTGCAGAATGAAGTTACGAATCTTTATCCTGAGGCTGAAGATTATATCAGGAATTATACCCGTTCAAATGATGTGGATAACTACCTGAAATTAATACGGGACAGTAAGAAAGCTGTTGATATTCCTATCATTGCTAGTATTAATTGTGTCTCTTCGAGTGAATGGATTGACTTTGCTAAAAAAATCGAAGAAGCCGGTGCTGACGCCCTTGAATTGAATATTTTCGTGTTGCCTTCCGATCCACATAAAAGTGGTGAGCAAAATGAAGCTGTATATTTCGAAATTCTGGAGAAGATTATCAGAACCGTCAAAATTCCGGTAAGTGCTAAAATCAGCTATTATTTTTCCGGAATGGCGAAAATGGCGCTTAAACTTTCATGGACAGGTATTTCGGGTTTGGTGTTGTTTAATCGATTCTTCTCCCCCGATATCGATATCGACCGTTTTGAGGTAAAAGCCACAAATGTATTCAGCACTCCCGCCGAACTTTCGACTTCGCTGCGTTGGGTTGCAATGCTATCTACAAAAGTTCAGTGTGATATTGCTGCTTCTACAGGTATTCACGATGGCAAAGCTGTTATCAAACAATTACTTGCAGGTGCCAAAGCTGTTCAAATAGCTTCAGTGCTGTACAAAAAAGGGTTTAAAGAAATTACCATCATGTTGGATGAAATACAAACATGGATGGTTCAGCATAATTTCAAAAGCCTTGACCAGTTTATAGGTCGAATGAGTGTGAAAGAGGCCGAAAATCCTGCCGCTTATGAAAGAGTTCAGTTTATGAAACATTTCAGCGGAATAGAATAAGGGAGTATCAGAAATATTTGGGGTCTGGGAGTTTGGTTTTTATTTCATTTTTTAGGGTTACCTCAACTTCACCCTTGTTATTCCATGCCCTCCTGTTTCGAGTGAGGCATCTTCAAAACTACTTACTTCTTTCATCTTGCTTAGATATTCCCGGATAACACGTCGTAAAATGCCGTTTCCTTTTCCATGGAGAATGCTTATTTCTTTGATGCTTAATAACATAGCCTCATCAAGATATTTAGCAATAAGTTCCAGGGCTTCTTCAGCTCTTTTTCCCCTTATGTCAATCGTAAGTTTAAATTGCGCTGCTTTTTCATTGATGTCACTTCCGATACCTGTGAGGTTTCGTTTTACCTGATGTCGCACTTCTTTGCGTTGCTCTTTGCGCGAAAGTGGTGTGAGTTTTTCGGGAGAAGTGCGCAACTTTACGGTATTAAAAACAATTACAGCTTCATGCTCATTTATTGAGAGTAATTCTCCGGTAATATCCATTTCTTCGATGCGAACCATCATGCCGGCTTTCAACTCTGAGGGTAATTCGGATTCTTCCTCTTTATCAATCTGAATAGCTTTGGCACGTTGCTCAGCTTCTTTTTCAAGGATAGGCTTGAGTGTTTGAAGTTGTTCTCTTAAAAGTTTGGTTTTCTCCTTTTCGGCCTGCGACTCTTTAATTTCTTTTATTGTATGCTCAATTTGTTTGTTGGCCTTGTCAATTATAACCCTGGCTTCTCTTCCGGCATCATTTAGCAAAGTTTTCTTTCGGTCCTCCAACTGCTTTAGTAAGCGCTTGTATTTTTCAATGACCTCATTCAGAAGCACATCAGCAACGCGTAACTCAGCTTGTTTTTGAGCAACTTCCCTTTTTTCAATTTCTAGCTGTTGAAGCTGCTGCTCAAAATTAAGTTGAGAATAACCTGTGATTGAAGCCGCTTTTTCCAAAACAGCCTCCGGGATACCAGTTTTACGCGCTATTTCGAAAGCAAAGGAACTCCCAGGTTTTCCGGCTTGTAAAACATACAGCGGTTGTAATTTTTGAGTATCAAACAACATTGCACCGTTAAAAATGCCATCTGCTCTGTCTGCCAGAAGTTTCAGATTAGCATAATGGGTCGTTATTAATCCAAAAGCTTTCTTTTCATTTAACGATTCCAGCACTGCTTCGGCAATTGCTCCACCTGATTGTGGTTCAGTTCCAGTTCCGAATTCGTCAATCAGAAATAAGGTTTTGTCATCCGCAAATTGAAGAAAATGAGACATATGCAAAAGATGTGAGCTATAAGTGCTCAGATCATTCTCCACAGACTGTTCGTCACCGATATCGATAAAAAGTTTGGAAAAAATGCCACAAACAGAATCGGCATGCATCGGAACCAATAAGCCGCATTGCAGCATATATTGAAGCAACCCGGTTGTTTTAAGACAGACAGACTTACCTCCGGCGTTTGGCCCTGATATTACAAGGATTCTTTCGTCTGTGTTCAACTCAAGGTCCAAAGGGACAGTGGTTTTTTTCTGCTCACGCAGACTGATTTCGAGAAGCGGATGAACAGCTTGTCTCCAACGCAGGCGTGTTGAATTTACAAGTTGTGGTTTTGATGCATTTATTTTTTTTGCTAATAATGCTTTTGCATGTATAAGATCGATAGTTCCCAACAAATCCCAAGCCTGATGCATCATTGGAAGATGAGGTCTTAGCAACTGGGTAAATGCAGCCAGAATACGCTGTATCTCACGTTTCTCGGCATATTCAAGCTCTTTGATCTCGTTATTCGTGTCGAAAACTTCAGCTGGTTCAATATATACTGTCTGGCCTGTTGACGATTCGTCATGGATAAAACCCCGTAATTTTCTTTTGTCGGCAGCACGAACCGGAATTACCATCCGGCCATTACGTATGGTTATTTCTACATCACTATCCGACCATCCGGCACTTTTTGCCTCTCCAAGCATCTGCCTTATTTTTCGCTCAATAGTACCACGCTTTCTGCGGATATCCTGTCGGATTTCAGCAAGGGTTTCAGACGCCTTATCAGGAATTTCACCTTTTTCATCAATAATACGGGCTGTTTCTTTGTATAAAATCGATTCGATGTAGATATTATCAGCCAATGATCTGATCGGTGGATAGTTGCGACTACCTTCAGAAGAAGTGAAGGCTAAAATCTGTTGCAATATACTTAATCCAATTTTCAGATCGAAAAGGGCTTCCTGCTCAATTACAGTGCCTTCGATTCGCAAACGGTTCAACTCTTCCCTCAGATCAAAATAATCTTTTACAGGAAAGGGCAACCCATTGTCCATCAGCTGAATCATGCTTTCAATCTGCAATAAACTATACTGAATTTCACTCAGGTCAGAACTAAAAACGAGTGCACTAGCTTTTTCAAGGCCCATTTCACTCACGCAGAATTTATGCAGCATTTTACGTATCGACGTAAAACCAATCTTATCTTCAAAATTTGAGGGATATATCACATGTGTAGATTAAAGTGCAAAAATACATAAATGCAATGATCTATTTTACGCGAATAGACGTGCTTCATATGGATTCTTGAATTGCTGCTGCATTAAATGCTCCCTGATTTTTTTTTGTAACACTATCACATTCAATATACCTGTCATGATTTTTTGGCGTTATGTATTTTTGCATCTTTGCATTATGATTGACACTTCCATGAAATTCAGGTTTAGCTCATATTTTTTAATTGCTGTTATAAGCATTTTCTTTCACCGTTGCGCTAATCCTGTTATGCCTGCCGGTGGTATAAAAGATACTTTACCACCACAGGTAATCAATTCAATTCCTGCTAATTATTCAGTGAATTTTGATGGCAAGACCATTGAAATTGAATTCAATGAGTATATCAAACTGGATAAAATAAATCAGCAGGCATTGATTTCTCCCCCTCTCGAAGAAAATCCTGAATATCGGATAAAAGGCAAAAAACTGCAGGTTCGTTTTGATGAAGAACTGAAGCCTGCAACAACTTATACGATTTTCTTTGGTAATGCTATTGTTGACCTTACTGAAAGCAATCCACTTGCGGCTCATACTTTTGTGTTTTCAACAGGTCCGGTGCTCGACTCCATGGCTTTTCGCGGAAAAGTTCATTTTGCTTTTGAAGATGTAGCCGCTGAAGAAGTTTTTGTTTTCTTATACCGAATAGAAGAAGATACCATTCCTGTTGATTCACTCCCTTTTTTGAAGAAACCCTATTATGTTTCGCGAACAGATAAAAAAGGAAATTTCAGATTCAGAAATCTCAGGAACGAACCCTATTTAATGTTCGCTTTGGAAGACAGGAATTCAAATTTCAAATATGATAAAGGTGGTGAGGCAATCGCTTTTTCAAATGAAATAGTTAAACCCGAATTCTTAGAAATAATTCAGGATCCAATTTTTGAGGAATTGGATTCTCCTCCGACCGATTCAATGGATCATCTGCATGATGACCACGACCACAGCTTTGACCGTCAACGTGATAGCCTGGCTTATGTTGCCAAAGTAAGATCAGATTCGCTTTCTTTTGATAAACTGAAGCCTTATAAACTAAATCTTTTTTATGAACCCGACTCAACTCAAAAATTATTGCGTGCCGAAGTTGTCAAAAAAGGTCAGCTGCGTTTTGCTTTCCGATATCCTGCACCAGATGTAAGTGTTGAGCCTATGATTCAACTGCCTGATACGTTAGGGTTATTAAAAATGTATACACCAAAGAAAGATACCTTGTTTTGGTTTTATCGTGACAGTGTGTTGGACACAATTCCGATATCGATCAAATATGATACCCTGATTGATGATACACTTCGTATGGCTATGAGCCCGAAAGTTTCCCTGGCTGCCCGAAAAAATCAGAAAAAGAAGGCCGAAGATCCCGGATTAAATTTCACATCCAAAGTCATGAGCCGGAAGCTTGATATTGGAAAACAGCTTACATTAACATTTCCTGAACCGGTAATTCGCTTTCAAATGCGCGACTCAAGCAGGTATATTGCAGCAGGTGATACGGTCTATAATCAGGTCTCATTTGTTAAATCCGACAGTCTTGGTTTACATTATACCCTTGATGTGCCTGCCTTTGAAGCGGAAAATGATTATAGCTTACTTATTCCCGACTCGATATTTTTTGGGTTAAGTGGTCTGACAAATGATACGATTGCAATTGATTTTAAGGTTCCTGCTCTTAGCGATTACGGAACATTGATACTTGATTTAAAACCTGAAACAGATTTTCCAGTACTCATTCAATTGCTTACTCCAAAAGGTGATGTCGTCGAACAGCGTACAATTCGTGGACCACAAAAGCTGAAGTATGAACTGATGAAACCGGCAAAATTTATTGTGAAAGCTATCGTGGATGAAAATAACAACGGACGTTGGGATACCGGCGACCTTGTGGATAAAAAACAGCCCGAGATGGTATTCTTTTTGGAAAAAGAGCTGGAGATTAGAGCCAATTGGGATCTTGAAGAAGAATGGGTTATTGGTGCTTCGGAAGATTCCTCCGGAGAAAAAAAGTGATACTTTTCAGGTACTTAAGAAATCAAAGCTGTCATTTTCGATAATTAGTATGTCTCTTGTAGTTTTTTCAGTAGACTAATCGCAATCCTTACATTTGTTAATGCAACGCATCACATCAGCAAGTGCCTCGTTTTGAAGGAAATAGAAAATCTTTTTACCTTGTCTACGTGAATCTAAAATGCCTTTGTTTTTCATGATATTCAGATGGTGAGAGGCTGCTGCCTGCTCAATATCAAGGTTAATGTAAATCTCTGTAACACTTAAATACTTTTCTCCTGAAAGCATTTCAATAATGGCAATGCGTGTTGGATGTGCAATGGCTTTGAGTTTGGAGGCCATCTGTTCTAGTTTGATTGCGCTTAGGGCTATATTTTCCATTTTACATCAATTTCTGCAAAAATAGTCAATTACTGTTTATTTATTAACAGTAACATATATAAATATCTGCATGAAGGCATAATATAGAGCTAGTCTAAATTAGCACTATGATGATGGTGCATTTTAGTCCTAATATTCGGGTGATTCCGTATGGTAAAAAAGTCAGTTTTAAGCTACCTCAAGACTGGTAAATGAGAATGTTGATCCATCAAAAAGGCCTTTGTCGCTTAGTTTCAGTTGAGGGATAACCAGTAGCGCCATAAATGACAATGTCATAAAAGGAGCATGTAATTTGGTTCCGGCTTGTTTCGCAAGAGCATCGGCCTTTTCGTAGCATTTTGCAACAATTTGACCATCTTCAGCCGACATCAGACCAGCAACAGGCAATGGTAACAAATCAAGCTGGTCATTTGTCACAGCCACAACACCTCCTTTTGATTCGATTAAGGTATTTATAGCTTTTACCATCAAAGCATCATCCGAACCCACGGCAATAATATTATGGCTGTCGTGGGCTACTGTGGAAGCAATTGCACCGTTAGTCAATCCTATATTTTTAATAAATGCGATTGAAGGTTTGTCTTTTTTGTATCGGTTCAGAACAACCATTTTTAGATAATCGCGCTTGAGGTCGCTTACCATAAAACCGTTTTCTAACAGTGGGTAATCCAGAATGGTGTTTGTAATTAATTGACCTTCAATTGCTTCAATAATTCTTATTTTTGAGCCGCTGCCTTTTATTTGTAAATCTTCTACTCCTATTTGATCAACATTGAAGTGATTAGGTGTGTCTGTTTGTTGATATTCAATCAAGGTTTTTCCATTCTCCGCTACTTTTTCACCATTAATGTAGGTTGATAAAACTTTGAAATCTTTCAGATTGTCAACAACAATAAGATCGGCTGAATCACCTTTTTGAAGCAATCCAACATCCAGCTTATAATGATTTACAGGGTTGAGTATGCAACTTCTTAATACAGTTAAAGGATTGTATCCTAATGAAATAGCCTTTTTAACCATCAAATTTATATGTCCCTTAATAAGGTCGTCAGGATGTTTGTCATCACTACAAAAAAGTACTTTATCCGGATGTGTATGAAGTAGTCCAACCAGTGCGTCAAAATTCTTGGCAGCACTGCCTTCCCTTATTTGAATTTTCATTCCATACTTGATCTTGTCGAGAGCTTCTTCTATGGTAAAGCACTCATGATCAGTAGTAATACCTGCTTCAATATATGCACGTGCTTCTTCACCTTTTAACCCGGGTGCATGGCCATCAACAGGCTTTCCATATTTTTTAGCTACTGCAAGTTTTGCTAAAACTTCTTCATCTTTGAAAATGACACCAGGGTAATTCATCATTTCTGCCATATAATGAATTTCGGGACGACTCATCAATTGCTCCATTTCTTCAACTCCAAGCACCGCACCTGCACTCTCAAAACCAGTGGCAGGAACACAACTTGGAGCTCCGAAATAAAATTTAAACGGTACAGTCCGCCCGTTTTCAATCATAAAATCAACGCCATCGATACCTAAAACATTTGCAATTTCATGGGGATCCGATACTGTGGCCACGGTACCATGAACAACAGCCAAGCGGGCAAATGCCGAAGGTGTCAGCATGGAACTTTCAATATGAATGTGTGCATCAATTAATCCCGGAAGTATATACTTTGTTTCGCTAACATCTTCTTTAACAATAGACTGTATCTTTCCGTTTGATATATTGACTGTTCCTGGAAAAATGGTTTCATTTATAATATCTACTATTTGTCCCCGAAGACTAAAGGTGTTTTTGTTTTGCATGACATTATGTTTTTGATAAACAAAGATAATGATTCCTGCGGTTTAGTGCATGTATTTATGGGCAGATGAATGGTTTTCTTTAAAGAAGGTTGCCTATTTTCAGTCCTGCATAAACTGTTCGCGGAGTAGCAGGCCCATAAACATAGGCCGGGTCGCGGTCAGGTCCAAAATCAAAGTCTGACTGGTATTCATTCAGTAAGTTTTTAATGCCTGCATATAGTTGAAGTGAAGCATTGTTGATCTTAAATGTATATTGAACTTTTAAACCTATATCAGTAAAGGGTTTGCTCGTGCGTAACTCTCCTTCATCAGGATTGGGAATGGTTGGACCAAAATAGGCAAGCAACATTTTACCTGTAAATGTACCTGATGCCGCAATGAGTAGTTTTTTGGAAAGCTTCCAGTCAAAAAGAAAAAATCCATGCTGATTAGGAGTTCGTAAAAATTTCGTTTGTCCAAACTCCTGAGGGTCAGAATACTTACTCGTTTGAAGACTGTATCCAATGGTAGTATTGACTTTATTTATTGGAATCCAATTCAACTCCAGATTCATTCCATAAACCATGGCTGTTCCTTTTGCATTGGATCGGGTATAAACAACAACTCCTTCAGCATCAGGCTCGCCATATGTGTTTACGAATGGATTCATGAGCTGTGTATAAAAACCTTCAGCCAGAAAAAAAAGCGAAGACCTTCCTTTGTCGAGGGTTAAATCCAAAGAAGCCATGAAACTTTGACTGCTTTCCTGTCTTAGGTCAGGTGAATTTATATGAATTATTTTTCGGGATGCCGATGCTTCAATATGCAAGTCTTCATCAAAGATTTGAGGAGCTCTGAAACCGGTCGAATAACTTATACGTGCCTGAATATTAGGGCTTAAGTCGGCCATTAAATGCAATCTGGGTGAAAAAACAAAAGCTGAAACAACATCTGATTGATGGTTAAGATCTTTAATCCGGTAATGATCGAGCCGCCCTCCAATAGTATACTTGTAACGTTTCCAGCGTTGATCAAATTGCAAAAACAAAGCTGTTGTTGTACTTTGCTGATGTGCAGTTATGTTATCTTCAACAAATGGAATACTGATAATCGTATCTGCTTCAATTGCAGAATTTTCCCAATCAGTGTATCCTTTCTTTTTATCAGTTAAAACGCTGCTTGTTTGTTCAATTCCTGTGGTGATTTGAACTGATTTCAGACTCGATTTAAAATGAAAGCCGGTATTGTATGTGAAATCATTTGTCACACCATAATCTTTTAAGGATTTTTGAGCGCCATAATAAGAATCCCTTTTTACGGATTGACCAGCAAAGAACAAGGTGCCCAGACTCACTTTGCCAATAAATCGTTCAAGTGTCAATGCTCCGGAACCAATTTTATGCTTGAGTGATTCTGCAATATCAGACTCGTGTTCAGGAAGATGAAGCTTGTTGCCACCTCTTCTGAACTCGTTTACATAAAAGAAATCGGCTGTCAGTTTTGTGCGATCATCGAAACGGTGATAGAGTCGTGAACCCAAGCTAGTGTTGTCAAGTTGCGTGATTTCTGTAAAGCTGTCGTTGTTAACATCCAACGGCTGTCTGTTACGAAGAATGCCAAATACCGCTAACCCGGTTTTATGATCATCTGTAACAATGGATGTTGTGAAATTATAACTTAAATCGTTGGATGCTTTTGTATTACCTAATATTCCAACACCAACTTTTTGAACATCAGTCCCGATTTCCCAACTGTTTGAAAGAGGATCTTTGAGCTTTAAATTGATTGTTCCGGCTATGGCATTTCCTCCGTATTGCGCTGATCCTCCGCCACGAGTCACCTCCACCTTCTCAATCATTGCCGCAGGAATAAGCTCAAGACCATAAACACCTGCCAAACCGCTGAAAATTGCCCTGCCATTAATAAGGATTTGAGAATAAGGACCTTCCAGTCCATTGAGGCGTACTTGCGTGAAACCGCAATTTGAGCAGTTTGTTTCCATTCTTAATCCTGAGCAGTAATTTAATCCTTCACTTAAGGTTAAGGCTTGTGTGTTGCTAAAAAGCTGAGCACTAATGCTGTTTACAATAAAAGAAGCTTCGCCTCTGCGTTCTCCGTCTTTGTTGCCTGTGACAACAACTTCATCCAGACGCAATGCATCTTCCATTAATTCAAAATTGATTTCGATTGTTTTGTTGCTTTCAGTAAAAACATTTATTTCTTGAGTTTTATATCCAACAAAGGAAGCGATAAGCGTAATTTTACCCAGTGGCACATCAAGCAAGCGAAAATGACCGGTTTGATCAGTTGCAGTTCCAATGGCTGTGCCTTTTATGGCAATACTCACAAAAGGTAAATGCTCCCCCTTGGAAACAACATGCCCGAAAATATTGGAATCGGTTTGTTTTTGAGCCAGAAGGGATTGTGATGACAAAAGGAAAAAGATAAGAAAGGTATATATGAAGGGGTTCATGCAAAATTTCATTTTGAGTTTTTTAAAAAATAATAGAAGTAAAATTTTTGAAAGGAAGTTGTAATTTGGTACAAATCCAAAAACATTATGTTTGATATCTGAACTTAGTAATATATATAAGTGAATTACTAAATACTGAAAATCAAATTAATAACCTAAATATACTGGTAAGGGGGAGCTTTATTGATTCCGTAGGCCAGTGATTCCTGACGGATTTTTTTTATAACATCTGATAACCCAATCCTAGCAATAAAAGAACACAGTAATGTGCCGATAAATATCATTATGCCACTTATAAAGCTAAAATGACCTAATAGTTGGATTACGAACAAACTTTCAGTGGAGTGAGTATGTTGGTTTGCCTCACCACTGTATGGATGTGAATGCGTTACAAGCGATCCATTAATGATATGACTATGGTAAAACAGGTTTGTGCTGCCAAAATAGGCAAGAAAAAGTAGCAAAAGTGCTATCCGGGTTGTATTTGAAGCCTGTTTTTTTAACATATTTGAGCCTGCAAAAATACCAAAATCAAATCTTCACAATGTTAATTATTGTTTAAACAACTTCGCAAACCCGGAGCTGTAGCTTAAAAAAAGTAAAACTCTGGAAGCGGGATAGAAGTTTGGTACTTTATAATTTTAAAAGAATCGTCTTTTTCAGCTTTTTTTTTAAGATTTCCAGAAAAATTGTGATCTGCTCTTTATCTTTACTTCTTTATTTAATTCCATTAAAAATCAGTTTTATATAGTCAGTAAATCAATTATTTTTTTGATTGGTAAGTCGGTTTTGATTAGTACAACACATTAAATATATGTATGTTATGAAACAATGGTATGAAACACTTTTCGAGAATTATGGTCAAAAATATGATCAGGAAGTTTTTGTTCAAGGTACTTTGGGTGAGTGCGATTTTCTGGAAAACGAGATTAACTTCAACAAATCGATTCGTATTTTGGATGTGGGATGTGGAACAGGTAGGCATTCCATTGAATTGAGCAAAAGGGGATATCAGGTAACAGGAATTGATTTATCAGAAACTTTATTGGAAAGGGCACGCGAAAAGGCAAAAATTCTGGATTTAAAAATTGATTTTTTACATCATGATGCCCGTGATCTTCCATTTGAGAATCAGTTTGACCTTGCCATTATGATGTGTGAAGGTGGGTTCCCATTGATGGAAACTGATGAAATGAATTATGAAATCCTCAGAAATGTTGCCAAGTCGATAAGAGAAGACGGAAAATTTATTTTTACAACACTTAATGGACTTTTCCCGCTATATCATTCAATTGAAGCCTTTTGTGGTGCAGGAAAGCTGGAAGGATCAGCCACTTACCGAAACAATAATTTCGATCTAATGACTTTCAGGGATCATAATATCACTGAAATTGAGGATGATAATGGAAAGATGATTTCTCTCGATTGCAACGAGCGTTATTACGTGCCAAGTGAAATCACATGGCTTTTGAAGTCGCTGGGTTTCCAGGCGATTGAGTTTTTTGGAGCAAAGCTTGGTGCTTTTTCGAGAAATGATCAACTCACGACCGGGGATTTTGAAATGCTCGTTATTGCATCAAAGGCGAAGTAAATTACATTATAAAAATTGAACTAGATATGGGACTATTCTCAGCACTTCTTGGTAATGCAGGATCGATTAGCCAGGAAACACTTTTAAATGAATATGGAAAACTTTTGATCGCTGATGAAGAAATCGAACTTGGCTTTAAATTGATTCGCGACGTGTTCATTTTTACCAATAAAAGGATGATTTTAATAGAGAAGCAGGGTTTAACTGGTAGTAAAATTGATTATAAATCAATTACATACAAGAGTATTACCCGCTTTAGTATCGAAACTGCAGGACCTTTTGATCTTGAAGCAGAGTTAAAAATCTGGGTATCGAGTGAGCAACTACCGAGTATTGTAAAACAATTCAACAGAGCAGTTAATGTGTATGATGTCCAAAAAGTATTGGCAACCTATGTATTGAAATAGAGGAGTTCAAGCCAATTCTTCAAATGCAGATTAAGCAACTCGAAGCAGGTGTTGGAAGCTGACGTATCTTTGCGGCAAATTTGTCAATAAATGAATAAGCTTCTGAGCTTTCTGTCGTATCGTGAGCGCATGGGTTTTGCTTTCAGAGCACTTAAAAGCAGAAATTTCAGGTTGTTTTTTTATGCAGGAATGGTTTCCTTAATGGGAACATGGATTCAAAACCTGGCTCTTGGATGGCTTGTTTACCGGTTAACCGACTCTGCTTTTTATCTGGGGTTGGTAGGTTTTGCCGGTCAAATCCCAGCATTGATCTTAACACCTATTGCGGGTGTTTATGCCGATCGGCTTAACCGTCGTAATATGCTGATGATAACGCAGTTCGTTCCAATGGTTCTGGCTTTTATACTGTCCATTCTGGTTTTCGCTGATGCAATCACTATTCCTCTGGTTTTGATAATTGTAGTAATTAATGGTTTTGCTCTTGCGTTTGATACTCCTTTCCGGCATGCGTTTTTATTGGAGATGATAGGTGATCGAAAGCTTATTTCAAATGCAGTTGCGCTTAATTCGACTCTTGTCAACACAGCTCGTTTTATCGGGCCAACCCTTGGTGGATTGTTAATTGCACTTTTTGGTGAAGCGTACTGTTTTTTAATAAATGGATTTTCGTTTATGGCTATGCTCGCGGCGCTCATGATGATGAAAGTTCAGCCTTTTGTTAAAAAACCTGCTGAAAGATCTGTTTTTCAAGATTTATCTGTTGGTTTCAATTATACATGGAACTATAAACCAGCTCGTTATATGATAATGCTTGTAACCGTTACAAGTATTTTTGGGTTACCGTTTCAGGCTTTTTTGCCTGTCTTTGCTCGTGATATCTTGCATGGTGAGTCGCAGTTGCTGGGGTTTTTAACAGGGGCAGTCGGAGCAGGAGCACTTACCGGTGCATTTTACCTGGCGACACGTGAAGGGGTTCAAAAAGTGCCATCGATCATTCGTTTTTCTGCTTTTTTGTTTGCTATTGGATTACTTGTTTTTAGTCTTTCAAATGCTACATCATTGTCAATCATAGTATTATATTTTAGTGGCTTTGGTATGATAACTCAATTTTCGGCTACCAATACCTTACTTCAAACTGTTGTAGATGAGGATAAACGCGGTCGGGTTCTTTCTTTTTATAGCATGTCTTTCATGGGGTTCACACCTATTGGTAGTTTGTTACTTGGCAGTATGGCTGAGAAACTGGGAGTGCCTCACACTTTTACCATCGCAGCCTCCATATTATTATTGGCTGCTTTCTTTTATACTTTTCGACTGAAAACCATTAAAAAGTCGCTAAACTTTTCCTCTACGGATGTTTAGAGGTCCCTTTCTGTTTGAATATTTATTTTGAAAATTATCAAATGTATATGCTTATTTTTACGCTCTTAAATTTTTATTGATAATGAACGAAGTCAAGACTATTTATGTATTGGATGCTGGCGGCACAGGTTTTAAGTTCACCGCTGTTCGCGAGGGAAAAGAAATCATTGATTCTTTTACCATTCCGTCGGCAGGAAAAAATCTGGATGAGGTACTGCAAAAAATGATTGACGGATTTGCTGCTATTTTGAGTCAAACATCTATACCGCCTGCTGCAATTAGTTTTTGTTTTCCTGGCCCTGCTGATTACCATAATGGGATTATTGGTGATCTTGAAAATCTCCCTCATTTTAAGGGAGGGGTAGCGCTTAAAGCGATGCTTGAGGAGTATTTTCATTGTCCTGTTTATATAAATAATGATGGTGACCTTTTTGCATATGGTGAAGCTCTTGCCGGACTATTGCCTGAGATCAATCACTTATTGGAACAACAGGGAAATCCAAAAAGGTACAAAAATCTGATTGGGGTAACCCTCGGTACTGGTTTTGGTGGAGGTATTGTGCTTGATGGCAAGCTGTTGCGGGGTGATAACTCCGCCGGCGGTGAGATAAACAGAATGAGAAACTTCCTTTATCCATTGACAAGCGCTGAAGATAGCATCTCCATCAGAGGTGTAAAAAGGGTTTTTGCGCGTGAAGCTCATATTGATTTGGCGGCCTGCCCCGATCCTTTTGGTATATACGAAATAGCTATGGGCCGGAAAGATGGTAATAAAGAAGCTGCAATCAAGGCATGGGATGAACTTGCCCATGTGCTCGCTGATTCCATCTCGAATTCCGTAACACTCATGGATGGATTAGTTGTCATTGGTGGCGGTTTGGCTGGTGCATGGCCTGTTTTTATGGAGCCTTTGGTTAAATATATGAATAGCTCATTTACTGACTTGCAAGGAAAACAAGTTGACAGAATGGAAATTAGCTCTTATAACCTTCAAAATCCACAAGAACTGATCGCGTTTACAGAAAAAACCGGATCAATGATCAAAGTCCCAAAAACCGAAAGAGATATATGGTTGTGGTACGATCCAATAAAGAAAACGGGAGTCGGTATCAGCAGGCTGGGCACTTCGTCAGCAGTTGCAATAGGAGCATATGCTTATGCTATCGATCAACTTGAAGTTTCTTAGTCCGAATATTTTCGTTTGGGATTAAGATATTAAGGATTCCATGAATTTAAAGCAGGTTCAATCTTAATCAGTATTTTTTGCTTTTGAAAGGTTCTTGAAAGTATCAGTTACGTTGAATATTGATTTTATACCGTTTATAATAACAGAAATCTAAGGTGCTTTATACAGTTCAAAATCAATTAATTCATAAATATCTCCGTCATTAGTATATTTTTTCGCAGTTCCAATGAGTTTGATTTGTTCTCCTAGTTTCCAAATTTTAACTGATAATTGTGATTTGTTTCCCGGTATCTCAATATAATATTCATTGGTATAATCACCGGTTACACTTAGCGCGAATAAATTAACGATGCCAATCTGGGCCTTTAACTGACCATTTTCTTCAGTTAGTGTTGCATAACTTTCTTTCGCTTTAGTTTCAATAAAATTAATTGAGTCTACATAACGCAAATGGTTTGCTGTCCCTTCATATGTACCGGTTATTTTTTCCAAGGTGCAGTCATTGCACCAAACCCACTTTTCTTCTTTTTTACAACCGATAAGAATAAAAAATGCCAACAAAAGCAGAAGAAGGAAGCTTTGAATTGATGAATTATTCTTTTTCATAAGGTGTAATGTTTAAGTGCTTCTCTTTTACTGAGGCCTGATAGGGCAGTTGAATCAACAAAAGAAATGACTGCTTCCGGACTTGTCTTCGCATATTCTCTTAAAGCCCATCCAATAGCTTTGCGGATGAAGAACTCTTTATGGTTACTAAGCCTTTTAATTAACTGAAAAAGCAATATTTCATCAGTTTTCTCTTTTGCTTTGAGCTGAAATAAAATGCAACTTCTTTGTAGCCAGATGTTTTCAGAATCCATCCATCGATTGATGGTGGGCATTAATAACTCAGGAAATTGGATAAAATGATAACTCAGACAATGAGGTGAGATATAGTCAATAGTGTCCCACCACGACTTGTTCAGTATCATGTATTCATACAATTGTATCCAGTCGGGCTCACTTTTTTTTCTGTTTTTAAACAAAATCTCCATTGCAGCATAGTGCATTTCCCGCATTGGATGACCCCAGGCTGACATCACAACATCTTTTAAAATAGATGTTTCAGGCATTCCGTATTGTTTTATAAAGACAGAAAGCATGTTTCTTCGGTCAGGTGCTTTAATCCCATAAAAAGCTGAAATATTTTTCATGTAAGCTGCTGAACCTTTTGCGATTGCAGGATCTGACATGGAATGAAATGCTTCATCCAGAGGTACGAGATAGGGGTGAAGTGTCATAGGTTACTGAATGTAGGTGCCTAAATAGCGTTGACCGTTTTTGAGCGAGATTTAACGTTGAATTTTGCTTTTATATTCCATAGCTACATTGGAGCTAGAGGATTGTTTC
>WOUZ01000004.1 GCA_009773165.1 Bacteroidota bacterium | reverse complement strand
TTACCTGAAATTTGCTGCATGGGCTCAAAGCGGTGGCACTGAATATGCCGATTGGTATAGCGACGAGCAGGGCTACCGCAATGATGACAATCTGTACGAAGTGCCTGAATAAAGAACGACTTCAAAAATTTCTTTAACTCTTTTGCAGGATGATTAAGTTTTAATACTTATTCATCCTCTTCAATTGCCTCATTTTCAAATAACAATCCTGTTTCTGCTGAAGGCAATTCCTGTACCTGTCGCAAACGCCGCTCGATAGCACGTGTGCGTGTTCCCACCAGATTGTCGATGTCGTTACTGGCTTCATCAATTTTTTTGCGGGCTTTCTCCAGGATGCCGCCAAACTTACTGAACTCATTTTTAACTGCACCTAAAATCTGCCACACCTCACTGCTGCGCTTTTGAATGGCCAGTGTTTTAAAGCCCATCTGAAGGCTGTTTAAAATAGCTGCCAGCGTAGTTGGGCCTGTCACAATGATCTTATATTTTCGCTGCAGCTGCTCAATAAGGTCGGTATTACGCACTACCTCAGCATATAAGCCTTCGATAGGTAAAAACATGATCGCAAAATCGGTTGTGAAAGGCGGGTCGAGGTACTTTTCATTGATGTCTTTTGCAAAACGTGTGATGGAAACTGCCAGTGATTTTGTCGACTCTTCAACCTTGGCCGGATTAGCTTCGTCATAGGCTATCTGAAGCAAATGGTAAGCCTCCTGTGGAAATTTAGCATCGATAGGTAGATAAACAGATTGATTGTTGTCGTCTCGTCCCGGTAGCTTGATGGCAAACTCAACATGATCAGCACTCGAACGCTTCGTTTTTACGTTCGTTTCATATTGTTCAGGAGCGAGTATCTGTTCCAGAATATTGCCTAACTGTATTTCTCCCATCACACCACGCGTTTTTACATTTGACAGAACGCGCTTCAATCCACCAACATCGCTTGCCAGACTTTGCATCTCGCCCAAACCTTTTTGCACACTCTCGAGTTGCTTGCTAACAAGCTCAAACGATTGACCCAGACGGGCTTCAAGTGTCTTTTGAAGTTTCTCATCAACAGTTTCACGCATTTTCTCGAGCTTCAGCTCTGTCATTGAAACAAGTTCTGTCTGCTTCTTTTCGAGGTCGGCGAATTTTTGTATCTGAAGGTTGTTGAAATCTTTTACGTTGTTGGTAAACGAAACCTGAAACTCACGCAAGGACTGCTGTAAGTTATCACGAATGTCGGCAGTATTGCGCTGAAACTGTTCTGCCAGATGTGTCAGTTTCTGATCGAGTTTTGATTGTATGAGCTCGAGCTGCTGAAGATTTGTGTCGTTTTGTGCTTTAAGTGCAAGTGCGTTGTCGTCGAGTTTCAATTTTATTTGATCATTGATCATCAATAAGTTACGACTTAACTCTTTGCGGTTTTCTTTGTTGTTTAACTCACTTTTGTCGGTCAGGCGCGTAAGTTTCTCTTCAATGGTCTTATTAAGCTCGGCTAAAATGCTTCGGTTAATCTCCTGAATATTTTTTAACTCTTCGCGTTGGCTCAGCGAAATTTCACGCAGTGTATCAAGGAAATTTTGTTGAAAGCTGCTGAAACTTTTTCCAAGTTCTTCCCTGTTATTTCTGAAGTCATCTTTAAACGCACCTTCCAACCGCAGCAAACTCCTTTCCAGGTACTCAAATTTTGAGTTTGTTTCCTGATTTTGATTTGCTTGCCTGACAAGTCTCAAAATGGTGATTCCTAAAACAATACTGATGGCAAGGAGCAGCACGATCAGAAAAAGAATGATTATTTCCATAATTTGGAGGGTTAGAATATTAGGTATGCAAAGATGCAATTTTCAGGTCTTAAGCACAAGCTTTTGTGTCCTCATTTGCGTAAGAATGATTTATATGATGAGATTTTTCACTCAGGTTATGATATAACAGTGGCTTTGTGTAAATTTGCAAACTTATTTTTACAGAATCATTTTTAATTGACAGGAAATAGATCATTGTATGGGCAGAGCATTTGAATATCGCCGCGCGGCGAAAGAAAAACGTTGGGACAAAATGTCGAAGGTGTTCCCGAAACTGGGAAAACTGATTATGATTGCAGCAAAAGAAGGTGGCCCTGATCCGGAAATGAATCCCCGATTACGCAATGCAATATTAAATGCCAAGGCTGAAAATATGCCTAAGGAAAACATTGACAATGCGATCAAAAGAGCCGCCGGAAAGGATGCCGAGACAATGGTGGAGGTGGTATACGAAGGTAAAGGTCCTCATGGAGTGTTGGTGTATGTCGAATGCGCTACCGATAACACAACCCGTACTGTTGCCAACGTTAAATCGTATTTCAATAAATCAGGTGGTTCTTTTGTGCCTATTGGTTCATTGGAGTTTATGTTTTCGCGCAAAGCTGTGTTTGAATGCAAAGCCAAAGATGGTGTCGATGTGGAAGAGCTTGAGCTTGAATTGATTGACGGCGGCCTCGAAGAGATAGAACTTGTTGAAGATATCATTTTCCTTTATGCCGATTATGCCAATTATGGGTTGTTGCATTCAGCTATCGAAGAAAAAGGTCTGGAGATCGTAAAATCAGGTCTTCAGCGTTTCCCAAATAGTCCGGTAAATTTTTCTGATGATCAAAAAGTTGACATCGAGAAGATGCTGGATAAAATTGAGGAAGATGATGATGTTCAGGCTGTTTATACCAATATTGCCTGATCACAAACGCTGGTGATACATAGGAAAGCAGGTTTAGGCCTGCTTTTTTATAGTTCCTGCAGAAAATCGGAAATGGAGTAGGTGGTAGGGATATCGAATTTTTTACGAAGCCGGTAGCGACCCATTTCAACAGCCCGAAGCGAGATATTATTCAATGCAGCAATTTCTTTCGACGATAAATTAAGGCGAAGCATCGCACACAAATGCTCCTCATTTTTTGTCAGTCCTGGAAAACGGGCTTTCAGTTTCCTGTAAAAAGCTGTGTTCACCTCGTTGATATGTGATTGAAAATCGTCGAGATCCTTTTGTAAATTGATATTTTGTTGCACGTTGATTGCCAACTCTTTGATGCGTTCTTCGCGCTGTTCCACAGGTGCATTGCGTAAACTCTTCAATTCAGATTTCAACTCGTGAAGGAACTTGTTCTTTTCAACAAGATGCAGGGCAACATTCGTCAAATCATGGGTTTTGTTTTTTAATTCTATCTCCATGAGCTCATGTTTCGCCTTACTAAGAGCGGCTTCCTGCTCCATTAAAAGCTTGTTTTTCTTATGTTTCGACTGAAGGTTTGAGTACACCAGAATGGTGATTATTATTACAAGAAATAACGACAAAAACAAGAGTAACTGTCTGAAATGGAATATCTTCTGCTCGCGTTGCAATAAGGCAATTTCATTGTTTTTCAGTTCAATTTCCTTCTCCTTGAGGTTAAGTGCAAAACGCGAGTGCAATTCATCCAATTGATCGGCTTTCGTTTTGGCAAAAAGCGAGTCGTGTAAAGCATTATATTGTTTAAACTTTTCAAAGGCTTTTCGGGTGTCTCCTTTGCCATCGTAGGCAATACTCAGGCCGTAGCTCGCATCTTTTTGCCCATTCAAATCGTTGTATTTTATAGCTAGTTCCAAAGCCTCAGCAAAAGTTTGCAATGAAGCGTCAAAATCAAGCTGCTTGTTGTAGTGCTTTCCTAATTCGATCATTCCGCTTATTACGGAAGCTGTGTCACGACTCTGTATGTTTAAATCAATGCTTTTCAGGAAATAGTTTTTTGCTTTAACAGGATCACCTTTTGTCGAGAAAATCAATCCCATGTTGAGATAATTGATTGATAGATAGTGTTTATGGCGGATAGTTTCATTAATTTTTATGGCCTGATTATAAAAATCCAACGCCTTATTGAAATCGCCTTTTAGCCGGTGGATTTCACCAATATTATTTAAAGAGGCGGCGATTCCACTTTCGTCACCTATCTCCTCACGAATTTTCAGTGCATCCCGGAAATAAATATTTGCCTTGTCGAGGTCGTTTTGGTAGTAATAAATCCCACCTATCGAATTGTAGGAAGTTGCCATCTCCTTGCTGTTTCCAACACTTTCGGCGTTCTCAAGCGCTTGATTAAAATAAACCATCCCCTGATCATAATCGTAATGGTTGGTGATGTAAATATGCCCAAGTTTGTTGTAAAGCAAAGCCAGCTCATTTTTGTCACCAAGGGTCTTATAATGTTTGATGCTGATGAGATAATAATTGATCGATGGCTGATAATTGTGTTTGATCTCAAAAATCTCACCCATCATTTTGTTGGTGACAGCGCAGGAAGAAATGGATTGCAACTGTGTTGCCATTGATAAAGCCTGACGGCTGTATATCAGTGCTTTGTCGGGATCCGACTCGCGATAAAGTAATGCCAGTTCATTGAGCAACTGAATCTTTTTCTCACCATCTTCCATGCCTGAAAGTTGTGAAATCAAGCTGTCAGTTTTCCTGGCACTAACCTCTCCTTTTGCTTCTGGCAATAAAATACCAGAAACAAAAAGAAAGAAAAAAAGATATCGTTTAAGGCTATTCATAAGGATCAGTCACCGGAATTACGTAATAATCGCCGGTACGCGGATCTTTGTAAAACTTGTTGTGACCGTTAATGCTTTCAAGGTTGGCGTCAACCTGCCCTTTGATAAATACAGTATTTTCAACTTCCACCAATCCTTTGATCGCAATAGGCTGATCAGCGGAGATTTTTGTTGGCCTCAACTGAGGTAAAAGTCCTGCATTTTGGAGCACAATAACCCAGATGCCAATGGTGATAAGAATCAACATGTTTTTTAAAAAACCATAATGCTGTTCCATAGTGTATTTGTTGTTTGAAAAATAGTTGCGTTAAAAACTTAAAACCAGGCCGAACCTGCAATTCTAAAAGGCCATGGTATCGAAACAAGAATCAATATCAGGGCTATGAGGTAATAATTGAACAGACTTTTCATTGCTTTTGACGCCTGAGTTGCTTTTTTCCATTTGCTGTAACCAATCGTAACAAGGATTATAGCAATCAACATCAGGCTGATGTGCTCAACGAGAAAGAAACGCTGAACGCTGTCTTTCATGGCAGTGCCGGCAAAAATAACTTTCGGACTGGTGAAATAAAGCGCCAAACCTATAATAAATTGAACATGCGTAACGATAAGTGTTATTAAAACATAAGGCTTAACGGCTTTAATACTGGTTCCCTTTTTTGAGGCGCGAAATAAAATGATGATCGAGCTGATGAAGCTGAAGAGCAACACCCAGCGAAGACCCGAGTGACTTTTTAATAGTGCAGTATACATATAATCTGTGATTTATAACGTGTTAATTTAGGTCAAAATTAAACATTTTCTACATTCACTCATCAATGTTCGAGGAATCTCACTGCTGATGCTTTGAAAGAAGCAAAGATTTCTTGTCCTGGTACTAAATTTAACTTTTTGGCTGAATCGCGGGTAATATATGTAAACAACTGAATGCCAATATTTAATTCCACTTCAACTCCTTTCTGAAGATAGGTAACTTGCTGCACTATCCCTTTAAAGATGTTCTGCGCACTTGTAACTGAAGCTTCTGTCTGTAAGATAATCTGATGCTCATCAACAACAAAAATGCCTCCCTCAGCTGCAGAATCGCTGTAGAGTTTTATCAGAACACCTCCTAAATCAGCTGTACGTAATTCATCATTTTTTGAAGGTAAAAGCTTGCCGGTAAAAAAGTTTTTATGTCCTGCCATTTCAGCTACAAAAGAGTTTGCAGGCGTTTTGTAGAGTTCGGAAGGTTTGCCCGACTGAATTATTTTACCTTCAAAAATTATTGATGAGGCATCAGCAAACCTGATTGCTTCTTCAAAATCATGCGTGACATGTAGCATTGTAAGACCTTGATGGTTTAAATCGATCAGGTATTGCCTTAGTTCCTTTTTAAGTTGCACATCGAGTGATGAGAGCGGCTCATCGAGCAGTAAAAAAGCTGGCCGCATCGCCAAAGCTCTTGCCAGCGACACCCGCTGTGCTTCACCACCCGAAAGCCGCGCCGGTTTATCATCAAGAAGATGATCAATATGAAACCTTTCGCTTAACTCAAGAACAATTTTTCGAACTTCGGATTTGTTAATTCGTTGCAGATGAAGTGAATAGGCGATATTATCAAAATTTGTAAGATGTGGAAACAAGGCTGGTTTTTGAAAAACAAAAGCCATTGAACGCTTATGAGCCTGTAAATGCGTGATATCCTTTCCGTTAAGTATAATCTCACCTTTGTCAGGAAACTGAAATCCTGCAATAAGTTCAAGTAACAGCGATTTCCCTGATCCACTTGGACCCAGCAACACATAATGCTCTCCCTTACCTATTCGCAATTGAACAGGGCCAAGCGAGAAACCTGAAAAATGTTTTTCAATAGCTTTAATTTCTAACATCTTCCTCTGGTTTTGAAAGTATCCGAAGTAGTATAAAAACCGTCAGACTTATCAGAATAAACAAGGCTGAAATAGCTTGTGCGTTTCGAAGTCCAAAAGCGTTGAACCGGTCAAAAATTAACACTGGTGTTGTGAAAGGGTTGTATGCCAGAATGATAACAGCGCCAAATTCACTCATGCCCCGTGCAAACATCATTACCATGCCATTCAGGATCCCTTTTCGGGAAAGGGGTAGACTTATGCTGAAAAATACTTTTGAGGGCTTTGCACCTAAATTGGCTGCAGCTAACTCCATCTTACGAGGAACAGAAGAAAAGGCATGATAGGCTGCGTTGTAAAGATAGGGTACACTCACAAATGCCATTGCAATAGCTATCCCTGCCGGTCGGTCAACAAAATCAAGGCCAAATCCGGAAGCTATTTTCCCAACAAAACTTTCGCGGTTGACAACACCCAGCAATGCAATTCCTGCTGCCGAATGGGGTATCATCATGGGTAGGTCAATCAAGCCGGATATGATATGCTTCCAACGGCTTGTCTGCCGAACCATCAGCCATGCAAAGGGAATAATCAGAAGTGCCGAGGCTAAGGTTGCAACAGCTGCCATGCTAAGTGAAAGGACGATACTTTTGTTTACCTGCTCATCTTCAAGGGTTTCGAACAGTCTGGGAATCGAGGTTGACAATAAGAGATTCCCTAATGGTGCTGCAAGAAACAGTAAAAATAATGCACCGGCAACCATAAATCCTGAATACGCAAGATGGTTCTTAATTATGAGGTACCGTTTCATCGAATCACTTGAAATATGGTTTAAAAATGTGTAAATTGCTTTATGTCAGTTAATTGGTGCCGTAAAAAAAAAGAAGAGGTTCGTCAATTAATGCTCTCCAGTTGCCCCACGAATGGCCTTCATTCACTTCTTTATACTTCAGTGGATAGGCTTTTCCAGTTAAAATGTCCCGCATCTGACGCGCCCTTGCTTGCGTATCAAAGATTGTCCCGGTACTCATGTATACCTTTAGCGGGAGTTTGTCAGCACTTTGGAAATTTCGAAGGATTGCCTCATCAAAAGCAGGGGAATGTATTCCTATCAGTTGAAATTTATCCGATCGGGTTAATCCAAAAAACGCTGAATTCCATCCTCCTAGTGAAGTTCCTAGTATTGCACGCTTAGATGCATCAGGGTTGGTTTTAAAGGTCATATCTATTTGTGGCACAAGTTCATCTGACACAAAATTTGCAAATTTTAGATTAGCCCTGTATTCGCTCATCCTGCGGTTTGTTCCTGACACCGGGTCGCGGGGATCGATAAAAACTGCAATGACAGGTTCAATTTTTCCGGTAAAAATTAAATTGTCAAGAACAATCAACATTGCACCAAGCCTGTCATCGGAATATTCATGCCCGTCTGTAACATAAATTACAGGACAATTGGCAACACTGGCATAGTTATATGGCAGATATACCCGATAATTGACTTTGTAATTTAAATTTGATGAATTGCTTTGAATCTGTTGATTTTCAGACAATGTACCTTTCAGTACACCTTCCTGCCTGATGGTTTCCTCCGGAAAAATCCATTTGGGCATTTTCAAAACGGAGTTTGGCCCAAAACCACTGTACTGAACTTCATTATTTGAAGGGTCAAGTATCCAGTTACTTCCCAAAACCAGTTTGTAATCCAAACGGGCATCATCAGGAAAATGTTTTTTGAGCCACCAATAAGGACTTTTACCCAATTGTTTACCCGACCAGTTGAGTGTTTCTGATCCCCAGCCATTGAAGTCGCCTGCCCATAATGGCTGCGAAGTTCCGTTATACATGAATACAACGGTATCATCGATCCTGAAAGGTAGCTGCTTGTTTAGTTTAAGTGAATCCCATAAGTTGCTCATTTGCTGTTTTCTGACCACTGAATCAGATATGAGCAGGAGCGAATCCCATGTTGTATTAAACGCCTTTATGCTTTCAAAAGACCGGTAAACCGGAGAAGTAATAGAAGGAACGGGATCCGACTTTTGGCAGGAAGCTGGTAGTATCATCATGTAAATCAGTAGAAGTTGAAGTGTCAGTGCTTTGTAATTTGATCTCAAAGGGTTATTCATTTGTAGTTATTTTGCTTGTGGTTTATTAAAATTTCCATCTGACCTGGATTTTCAGGTCGGTTTTGCTATTGCCTTCAATTACATCAAGTCCGCTGCCAATCTCTGAGCGGTTATCGTACCAGGTGTGAGCAACACGCGCCCAAAAGTCAACATTTTTAAATGCCTTTAGCTTAAAAAGCAAATAAGCTCTGCTACCTTTTTCGGAGAAAGCTGGAATCGAAAAGGCGTAAAGTACATCACTTTCATAAGCATAAAGACGTGCATCATAGCTGTCTGCATCGAATACCGCATAACGGAAATTGAGCTCAAATGGTTTGTTTTCAGGTCGGTATATGATGTCTTGATAGATGATAAATCCATAGTCATTCTCCTCATTTCCTTTTTTATAGCTGATAAGTTCGGCTCTGTTTTTAAACGTAATGGAGGGACTTACAGTATAATTGATGTGAAAACGGTAGCTGTTTTTTGTTTCAGGGATAATAAAATCAATGGCATTCCATGGATTATTGTCATTGATCATTTTTTGTTTGGTTCGGAAACGCACATAAAGATCGGCTTTACGACTGATTCGGTAATCCGATTGAACGAAATAATCGAAACCGTTACTTGGTGCATCGGTAGAAAATCTTAACCATTGGAATTTGAACTGGTCAGCATAGGCTGAAACCTTCCATCCGGGGGCCAAACTGGCTGAAATACCGGCATATATACCACTTTCGTTTGCAGTTGAGCTGCTTTCAGAAAATGCGTTACTGAAAAGATTTTGGTATTCCTTCTCATAATGACGGTAGGCGAGTGTTAAGGATACAAATCCTGCCGGTTGGGTAGCAAGACCTGCTATTCCCGCCATCGCTCCATTATCACTCATGCCAAGTTCACCAAAGAAAATTACATGGGGATTCACCCATCTCCAGTCAATACCTTGATTCATCAACCGATCCGATTGAAATCTAAACTGGGAATAAGGATATGTTCTTGGAAATAAAGTGGTTCCAAGCATAGTTTGATGCATGGTGTACCCAATCTCAAATTTTTTGCTTCTGTATGCAAAACGGCCGCCATACAACTGTTGACTCAACGTACCTTTATCGGACAGCTCGCTCACTGTGCGGTGAAGTCCACTTTCCTGTAAACTAGTAACATAATAATCGTCGTTCGATAGTGTGTCAGCGCTCTCTGCATTGGCATCGATTTTTTTATTGGAATAGAAAACAGTGAGTTCAAAAGCTTTCCATCCGAGTGTTGCTGCACCACCTCTCAGAAAATAACTTTCGTTGACAGATGAATTGGGTTTGAGGCCTCTTCCGTAACGCATAACTTGTGTAGGGACTGTAGATTTACCATGTGAAAGTCCTGACCACATTGTGATTCCTTGTCCAAATGAGAGATGATAATCGCCTAAAGCAACTGCTTTTACAATTCCAACATCGGCTATAAATGCGTGCGCTGAAAGGAAATCAAAGCCGTTTTTTAATTTGCTACCAACCAAGGATTGCAGTGAGTCGTTGACATTTTGTTTGAAGAATACTTCGCCTGCATCTTTATCCATTGTGACGCCTGCTCTGACCCTGTTTCGGTAATTGAATCCGTACTTTGCGTAGATTTTTTCTTTTGAGCCAAGGTATCGCGAATTGGGTTTTTCCCACAACGAGCTGTCATCAGTAGGCTGATAACCAATCTGTTCGTTTAAATTGCGCTCCATTCGGGTAATGATTTGATGCCGTCCCCATTTTGCAATTTGTTTCGGTTTAAGGCGTCCGGATGTTGATTGACTGCTAACATCAATTATAGGTGTAAGCAATTCAACAGTTTGATCATCAAAGCCTTCAATAAGAGGTAGCTCGTAGATACTGATAAGTGGCCCAAACTTTTTCAGGTAGTTTTTCAAACTCTGAAGCTGGAAATCCGAAATAAGATAGAGGTTTCTTAGCTCATCTGCATCTGGTCCATTGATGTTAATTTTATTCTCCGCATGATAATAATAGGATTCTACGAGGTCAGAGAAGTCGAGATTTGCATCCAAGGATTCGGTGATCGACTCGATTTGAGCTGTAATTTTTTCTGTAAGGTAACGACCAGTTGTATCCGTTTCCTGAGCAAAAGAGGTTGTCTGAAACACCAGGACCAAATAAAAAAATAATAGACTGATTTTGAACCGGGAAACCTTCATTCGTTGATCGATTTACCAAAATGATAGACGAGACTTACCTGTGCAGTTGTTCCAACCACCTGATGCATTGCAGCTGCAATATCGATATGAAGCCGGCCGGCATGCCATCCTGCGCCAAAAGTGAAAAGACCCGGATTTACAGCAACACCCGTGCGGGCATAAAACTTTTCGTTGATCTTGTATTCAATTCCAAAACGTCCATCAGGACCAAAATCTGTCTGTTTCTCAATTTCTGCAATGGCCGAAAGCTCTTCGGTGAACCGGTAGCCTAAGCCAATACGCATAACCACTGGTATACGTTCTTTTGTCAAATCGGACCTTCTAACTCCTATAGGATTGAAAATGAGAGCAGCAGCAGTTAACTTATCGGTAAGATCTGATTGAACACCAAATTCAAAAGTAACATGGTTGCTACCTTCATAACCTTCCGAAAAACGACTTGAAAGGTAATCCAATTGCAGTCCTAAGCGCAACATTGGGCCAAATGACCGTGCATATGCCAGCCCAATTTTATTCTCGTTATAGGCTTTGTACCCATATTGATTAAAACTAAGACCTAAAACGCCGAAATTAACAGGAAGAACAAAAGCGGCGCTCTTCAAACTCAATTCTTTCATCTGATACCTGTTTTCATAAGCAATACCAGCTGCCGGTCTTAACTGCAAAGCAATTCCGGATGGATTATTATGTATTGACCAGAAATCACTTAATGTTACTGATGCCCTGCCCAATGCTGCCGAGCGCGCTCCAATGGTGCTGTAGCCTTCAAAAGCACTCACGTGCTGATCAAAAAATACAATGAATAAAAACAAGAGGGAAAGATACTTTTTCATGTGTGGGCATTGTTTTGAAATGCACAACGAATTTAGATTATTTTTGCAATCAAACTTCATATTATGAGTAAAAGGATCATTGATTTTTTGACCGACCTGTCTGCAAATAATGATAAGGCCTGGTTTGATACACACCGCAACGACTTTGAAGTGGCTAAAAATGAGCTATTAAGCATTGTAGAAAACGTTATTGCTGATTTATCTGTTTTCGATTCAACAATCGGTACTCCTGAAGCAAAAAAATGTATTTTTCGCCAGCACAGAGACGTCCGTTTCTCGAAAAACAAACAGCCATTCAAAACCAATATGGGGGCCTTTATTGTAAAAGGTGGCAAAAGCTCATCCAATGCAGGATATTATGTTCATTTCGAACCCGGCCAATCATTTGTTGGAGGTGGCATTTATGCTCCCCAACCGGAAGTTCTGCACGCCTTACGAACAGAAATCTATTTTAACGCACCTGCATTTAAGTCAATTGTTTTTAATGAGAATTTTCGTCACATCTTTGGTGACCTGATGGATGAACGACTGGTAAAAGCTCCAAAGGGATTTCCGGTAGATTTTGGCGACATCGAGCTGTTGAAATATAAGCACTATGTTGTTAGCAGACCATTTACTCCTGAAAAAATGAGTACATCTGATATTCAAATATTTATCATCGAAACCTTTAAAAACATGGTTGAGTTTAATCAATTCTTAAATCAGGCTTTGGTAAATAAAGAGTAAGAGCTTTACCGTTAACTTTATAAAATGTGCCATTAACTGATTGAACCGTAGTGTAAGTGGTGTTCAGCTATTATCTTCGCAATCCTAATTGGTTGGTTGTTTTATAAGTTCGAACTTAATGCCCTTGGGGTTGAATTGATTTGTTGTTTTTTCAATTCAAAATATCCCCAAGGGCATTCCTCTTTTTATTAAGATCTACTTTTAACAGGAGCGCAAAATATCTCTCATCCCTAATTTTCTTATAGTTTGTTTTATATTTTGAAATTTTTCAAAACGAGATATGATTTTTAAAAGTTTCGGGAATAGTTTTATGGGGCTTGTGCAGATCCTTTTAATTGAATTTATACTGGTTTGGACGTAATGGATATTACACCAAATAGTTAAAAATTCCCTTTCCTCATCCGAATCTGCCTTTAACTGATTTCTCATATTTTTTGTGTTTACAAAGGCATAAATTTGTTGCTTCAATTGGTTGGTTGTTTTATAAGTTCGAACTTAATGCCCTTGAGGTGCTCGTCGTTTTGTTGTTTTTACGACTAGCAACATCCTCAAGGGCATTGTCTTTTAGTCCATTTCTTATCAAATATTGATATTTTATTTTTATATATAGTTGATATTGAACTATTTGATATTAATTCAGGTAATTAGGTTTTTCTCAATCGCATGAAGTATAGTAAGTTTTAATTTCATCTAAACAGGATTCACAGTACTTGTTTTCCATATTCTTTTTTAACCTGACCTTAAACTGAATCACCTTCTTTCAATATCTACGAGTCTTTTAAATTTGCTGCTTCAATTGGTTGGTTGTTTTATAAGTTCGAACTTAATGCCCTTGAGGTGTCAATCGTTTTTGTTGTTTTTTACGATCGGCAACATCCTCAAGGGCATTCCTCTTATTATACCTGACGAAACAAAATCATTTAATTTCAGATGTATTCCTTACTTTTGCGCCTTCAAAACAGTTATTTTTTTTGATTCACAAGCGAAAGTTTTTTTAACCTTCATAATATGAATGATATATCTCAACTGCAAGCTGTTGCCACTCAGGTGAGGCGTGATATTGTACGAATGGTACATGCATGTCAGTCAGGCCATCCAGGCGGATCGCTGGGATGCACAGATTTACTTGTTGCATTGTATTTTAACCATATGCGAATTGATCCGGCATCTTTTACCATGGATGGAAAAGGTGAAGATTTATTTTTCCTGTCTAATGGCCATATAAGCCCACTTTTTTATAGTGTTTTGGCTCGTTGTGGATATTTTCCTGTAGAGGAGTTGAAAACGTTTCGGTGTATTCACAGCAGGCTTCAGGGTCATCCAGCAACAATGGAAGGGTTGCCTGGTATTCGTGTAGCCAGCGGATCACTTGGACAGGGGTTATCTGTTGCTATTGGGGCAGCATGGGCGAAGAAACTTAACGGTGATAAGCATTTGGTTTATGTTTTAATGGGTGATGGAGAGCAGCAGGAAGGTCAAATCTGGGAAGCAGTTTTGCATGCCGGAGCCCGTGGTTTGGATAATTTGATTGCAATAATCGACTACAATGGTCAGCAAATTGATGGTCCTGTGGATAAAGTTATGCCGCTGGGTGATTTGAAGGCAAAATACGAAGCTTTTGGTTGGTCGGTAATTACTTTAGATGGTAATCAAATGGAGTCTGTTGTTGAAACCCTTCAGCTAGCCAGTGTTTATGCCGGAAAAGGTGCTCCTCAATTACTTCTAATGAAGACAGAAATGGGGCAGGGGGTTGATTTTATGATGGGTACACATAAATGGCATGGTAGCGCGCCAAATGATGTACAAAAAGACGCAGCACTTGCACAACTGGAAGAAACTTTGGGCGATTATTAATTAGTAGATAAGAATTAATCATGGAATTTACAATATACAATCATCAGGATACACGCTCAGGTTTTGGAGCCGGATTAGCAGAACTTGGAAAAACAAATCCTAAAGTAGTCGCTTTGTGCGCCGATCTTATCGGATCACTCAAAATGGACGAATTCGTGAAAAATCATCCTGAAAGGTTTTTTCAGGTTGGCATTTCTGAAGCTAATATGATTGGAATGGCTGCAGGCCTTACCATTGGTGGCTTTATTCCTTTTACGGGAACTTTTGCCAATTTTTCTACAGGCAGGGTTTATGATCAGATCAGGCAATCAGTGGCATATTCTGAAAAAAATGTAAAAATCTGTGCCTCTCATGCTGGTTTGACCCTTGGTGAGGATGGCGCGACACATCAAATTTTGGAAGATATTGGGTTAATGAAAATGCTTCCGGGAATGACAGTAATTGTTCCATGCGATTACAATCAGACAAAGGCTGCAACAATTGCAATCGCTGATTTTGAAGGTCCGGTTTACCTTCGTTTCGGTCGCCCTAAGGTACCCAATTTTACTCCGGAGGACCGTCCTTTTGTTATTGGTAAAGCTGATTTGCTTAAAGAAGGTTCTGATGTTAGTATTTTTGCCACCGGACACCTCGTTTGGAAAGCCATTGAAGCAATAGCACTGCTTGAAGCAGAAGGTATTAATGCGGAACTTATTAATATACATACTATTAAACCCCTGGATGATGAGGCAATACTTGCCTCAGCTAATAAAACCAGATGTGTTGTAACTGCTGAAGAACATCAGCAAAATGGTGGCTTGGGTGATAGCATTGCACAACTTTTGGGCAGAAAACTACCACTACCTATTGAAATGATTGCAGTTCAAGATATTTTTGGACAAAGTGGAACGCCGGAGCAACTTTTAGCTGAATATGGTCTTGAGTCAGTAGATATTGTGGCTGCAGCCAAACGTGCAATCTCAAGAAAGTAATAATTCTTTTTACGAAAATCTTTAAACCTCATTATGCTAATTTACCTGATCGGATACATGGGTTCAGGAAAATCAACAACTGCTAAAAAATTGGCTGGATTGCTTGATATGCCTTGTTATGATCTGGATCAGCTGTTTGAGGAGCAATATAAAATTGAGATTTCTCATTTTTTTGATCGCTATGACGAATCATTATTCAGAAAAATTGAAAGTAGTCTCCTTAAAGATACACTTCATTTGAAGGATGCAATTATTGCTACCGGCGGAGGTACCCCTTGTTTTTATGATAACATGCATTGGATGAACTCCAATGGCCTGACTGTTTACCTGCAGATGAATCCGAAAAGTATTTTAGAACGTCTTAAAAGTTCAAAGCGAAAGCGGCCGCTCGTTGCAAATAAAAAAGAAGATGAGTTATTGACTTTTGTAAAAGAACACCTGCGTCAACGTAATATCTTTTATAGTCAGGCAAAAATCATTGTAAAAGGTGAGTCGGTGAACCTAAATGAATTAACTCATTTGATAAAAAGCTATAATCCATAGATTGCCAAAGTTTTATTCAAGTACTTTTAGGTTAACTTTAATTATATTCAATCATTTCTTTACATTTTATCTCAAGCAGAATCAATTCAGCTTCAATGCAATAAAGGTGAAATAATTATTGATTTTTTTATCGTTTTTTCGTATATTTGTGCATCTGCCAAACCAGACAAAACAAATCAAAAAAATGAAAACGCCAACAAACCAAATCTCAAAGGCCAGTCTGTTCTTTTTGATTTTATTTGCATTGCCCTCTGTTCTTGAAGCTCAACAAATGCTTCCCTCTGTTAAAGTATTAAATGGACAAGGTAGAATGATTGATATTTCAACCATTCAGTCGCAAGGTAAGCCTGTTTTAATGATCTTTTGGAAGCTAAGTGATATGGCCTCCTGCAAAAATCTTGAGACTATTTTTCAAACAGTAAATGATTCCCTTAAGGATGAAAATGTTAAAATTGTCGCCATCTGCACAGATGATGCGCACAGCACTTTGCAGGTTAAACCATGGCTCATGGCCAAAGAAATGGAAGTTGAGTTGTATTTTGATACGAATGGCGAATTACGGAGAGCCATGGGAGTAAATCCTCCTTTTACGTTTCTTTTCGACAAGAATATGAAAGTATTTTGTAAACAGTCAGGATATTGCTCTGGAAATGAATCAATTCTATGCTCAAAAATTAGAGATTGCATTAATCAGATCGGAGAAGAGTCATCTGATTAATTGAAAAAAACAACTGAAATTACCATCCCAGTTGTTTTAAATCAGCTAATTCTTAAAAAAGTTTTTGCACGCTATTGCACTATATCATCGGAGTCTTTTACAAAAATAACGGAAATAGCTCCTAAGATTAGCATTAACCCTGCAGCAACCAAAGCATAGATTGCATGGCCTCCATAAAAATGCTTAACAATGGGTCCTCCAAGCAAACCATTCACTATTTGTGGGAATGTGATGAAGAAATTAAAAATCCCCATGTAAACACCCATTTTCCTTGCAGGTATAGAACCTGCTAAAATTGCATATGGCATCGCCAGAATACTTGCCCAAGCGATCCCAACACCAATCATGCTAAGATTAAGTAACCATTTCATTTCAGGTGAAGTAACAAAAACCATGGATATCATTCCCAATCCTCCAATTGCCAGGTTAATAGCATGAGTGCGTTTGCGGCCAACTTTTGCAGCTATAACAGGCAAAGCCATTGCAAATAAAGCAGCAACGAGGTTATATACACCAAATATGACTCCTACATAATCACCTGCTTCGTTGAAAGCAGCAGAGCTTCTGTCGCCAGCTGATAATCCCCAGACATGTTGTGCAAGTGCCGGTGTAGTAAAGACCCACATGGAGAACAATGCAAACCAGGAAAAGAACTGAACCAATCCTAATTGGCGCATGGTAGATGGCATTTGAGCAAAATCTTTGAAAATATCCATAATACCTTTCGATTCTTCCTCAGGTGCTGCGGTGTGATCGTCAAACATAGCCTGCTCTTCGGGCGAGTACTCTTTGGTCGTTGCAACAGTCCAAATAATACTTCCAAGGAGGACTGCCGCACCAATAATAAAGGATAAAATCAAACTGAACGGAACACTTCCTTCAGCACCTAATTCATTAAATCCAAACCAATTAGTAAGAACATAAGGTAACCAGGAACCAACCACTGCACCAATTCCTATAAGTAATGTTTGAACCGAAAAACCGAGAGTTCGCTGATCAGTCGGGAGTTTGTCCGCAACAAGAGCCCTGAATGGTTCCATGGCAACATTCACTGAAGCATCCATGATCATGAGCATACCTGCACCAATCCAAAGCGGTGGTAAAAACGAGGCAAACATGGGGGAGTTGGGCATTAATATTAACCCAATAGCTGTCATTATGGCTCCGAATAAAAAATAAGGACGACGTCTGCCAAAGCGATTCCAGGTCTGATCACTATAATGGCCAATTATTGGCTGAACGATCATACCGGTAATGGGTGCAACCAGCCAAAACCATGAAAGGTGTTCAACATCAGCACCAAAGGTTTGTAATATTCGGCTCGCATTGGCATTTTGAAGGGCAAAACCCATCTGAATGCCCATGAAACCAAAACTCATGTTCCATATTTGCCAAAAACTTAGGCGTGGTTTGGTCTTTGTCATAGTTATGATTTTTTAAACAAGGCGTAAAAGTAAGAAAACAAGCTGAAAATCATTATAATTTCTTTAAAAAAAGGCTTTTGTAAAAGCTTCTTCGTAAATGAATTCTAAAGGTAGTTAACTTCTTGTTAATTAATAATATATGAATTATTCCACCAATTTATAACAAGAGTCTAAATTGATCATTTGTTTTTTTATTAAAACTTTCTGCTTTGTCGGATGTTTATAAAATAAAAAATGTATCAACTACACACTAGAATCTTTGTGCCTGCTTCATTGCCTGAAGTGTGGGATTTCTTTAGTTCTCCTCAAAATCTATCAAAAATAACCGCTCCATCCATGGGTTTTACGATAAAAACAGGTGGAGAAGGGAAGATGTACCCCGGACAAATTATTGCATATACAGTAAAGCCGGTAGCAGGAGTTCCAATGGAATGGGTTACTGAAATAACTCATGTTGATGAAATGAAGTTTTTTGTTGATGAACAACGAAAAGGTCCCTACAAAATGTGGCATCATGAACACCATTTTAAGTCAGTGGATGGTGGAGTCGAAATGGAAGATATTGTCAGTTATTTGCTCCCGCTTGGTTTTTTAGGAAATTTCGCGCACGTCATTTTTGTTAAAAAACAACTTGAATCAATTTTCAATTACCGGACTGAGGTTGTGAAGAAAATTTTTCCAGGATCAACAAATGATGCCTCAAAGTAAGTTGAATCGGTTTTTTTGTAGTTTTGTAATTATTTGAATATATGAAAAACAGAATTAGTTTATTGATAATCATTATCTTAATTAATGGTTTCAATCTTTTTACAAACGCCCAGACCACAGTAGAATCGGGTTTTACATTTGAAGGGCTAAACCGAACCTACCGTCTGTATGTACCTTCAGGGTATAATAATCAGCAGACTGTTCCATTACTACTTAATCTGCATGGCTATGGATCGAATAATATTGAGCAGGAGCAATATGGTGATTTCAGACCTATTGCTGACACAGCAGTTTTTTTGGTTGTTCATCCCAATGGCACATTAGATTTTAATAATACCATGCATTGGAATACGTTTGGGACCTCCAATGTGAATGATATCGGGTTTTTATCAGCACTCATCGATACCCTTGCGCAACATTATAATATTGACCTAAGCAGAGTTTATTCAACTGGTATGAGCAATGGAGGCTTTATGTCGTATAGTCTCTCATGTGCCTTAAGTCAGAAAATTGCTGCAATAGCGTCAGTAACAGGAACTATGACTACTGCCAATTTTATGACGTGTTTGCCTTCACGTCCTATTCCGGTGATGCACATCCATGGAACTGCAGATGGAACGGTTCCTTATAATGGAAGTGCGTTTTTTGTGCCTGTTGCGAATATCGTTGATTTTTGGATTGATCATAACAATTGCCAAACAACGGCCGAATTCCAGCAGTTACCTGATATCAATCCAAACGATGGCTGCACGGCAGAGCGTTATGTTTACCCAATGGGAGATGTTGGAACATCTGTCGAACATTATAAGATAATCGGCGGAGGTCATTCATGGCCAGGTGCGCCGGTAAATATTAATATTACGAATATGGATTTCAGTGCCAGCAAAGTGATCTGGCAGTTTCTCAGAAAGTACGATATGACGGGTTTGATGTCATCTTCAGATGAGATGGAGTCTTCAGTGTTTCAAATTGGACCAAATCCATCAAACGGGTGGGTTACTTTAACTTCTGCTTCAGCTAATCCAATGAAAATAACTGTATATGATGCACTTGGAAAAATTCAGTCAACTTATAATACTGAAGATTTTAGCATAAAAATTCAATTGAAAAATTCAGGATTGAACTATATTCAGGTTTCAAGTAAATCATTAACTAAAACATATAAAGTCGTTAATATTCAATAATATATAACGATCATTTTGAAAAGCAGGAAGCGAGAATTAACTTGTTTCCTGTTTTTTTTGTGTTTTCACTTTCCGATACAAAATTTACTGAAAATTGTTCCTAAAATCTCGTCCGTATATATCTGTCCTGTTATCGAACCCAGATGGTGCAATGCAGTCCGAATGTCAATTGCAATTAAGTCAGTAGGCAACTTTTCAATAAGATTTCTTTCAACTTCTGACAAGGCTTCTGAGGTTTTTTTCAAGGCGTGATAATGGCGGGCGTTGCTTACAATAGTATCCGCCTGAATGGTAAATTTTTTCACTGCCTTAACCAAACTATCCGCTATCAGCTGAATATTTTCTTTTCTTTTGGCCGAAACAAAGATTGTTTCCAGTTCAACCATTTCCCTGAAATGGCCAGGTGTTTCAGCGATTTGATCAATCTTATTTCCAACCAAAATAAAATGTTTACTATCGTCTTGCATGAAAGATTTGAAATCAGTAAGCATCTCATCAGCTGATTCGCCGACACAAGCTGAGAGGTCACATACATATAGTATTATGGATGCTTGTTTTATTTTTTCGTACGTGCGTTCAATGCCCATATTTTCGATAATGTCGTCAGAATCGCGTAAACCTGCAGTGTCGATGAAACGGAAATTGTAACCTTCGATAATAATGGTGTCCTCAATAATGTCGCGTGTGGTGCCTGGAATTTCGCTCACGATAGCACGTTCCTCGTTCAAGATGGCATTCAGCAGGGTTGATTTGCCAACGTTTGGTTTACCAATGATAGCAACAGGAATTCCATTTTTCAGCACATTACCTGTTTGAAAACTTGACATTAAAACTTTAATCTCAGCCTGGAGCTCTGCAATAAGAAGTAAAAAAGCGTTACGATCGGCAAATTCAACATCTTCTTCTGAAAAGTCAAGTTCAAGTTCAATGAGTGCAGTGAATTCGAGCAAGCGCTGTCTCAGAATTGCAATTTTCTCGGAGAAGCCACCCCTCATCTGTCTGATAGCCAACTCATGAGTAGTTCTCGAATTGCTGGCAATGAGGTCAGCCACTGCTTCTGCCTGTGCAAGGTCGAAACGCTGATGTGCAAAACCCCGCATGGTAAATTCGCCTGCTGTGGCCGGTCGTGCCCCTTTTTCAATAATCAGATCAAAAATCCGTTGTTGTATATAAACAGATCCATGGCAACTGATTTCAGCAACATCTTCACCTGTATATGAATGCGGGGATTTGAAAAAAGTAACAAGCACTTCATCAAGCAGCACCTCATTATCGTAAATAGTACCAAAATGGACTTTATGTTTTAGCATTTCCTCTGTTAAAGCCTTGTTCGATTTAGGCTTAAAGATTTGCCTTACAATAGAAAAAGTTTCCGGACCTGAGATGCGCAGTACAGCAATTGCAGCCATTCCAGGTGCTGTTGATAAGGCGCAAATAGTGTCTTTATTCAGATAATCGAAATGCATTGTTCGCTTTTTTTGATACCTGACAAAAGTAATTATAAACCTCTGAGATTACAAGAATATCAAACTTCATAAACTTCTGTTTCTTTTTGAAATACCAATATTAATATAAAATACTGATAATAAAGTATATACATGAATTTATTGACTTAATGCGATCAAATGCTCAGGTGATAAAGATACTATTCATAGCCATAACATTACTTAATGATGTACCTTTGCACGCTTTAAAGTCAGTTGACTTATTTTTGTTAATAAATTATATAATAGATGATTACAGTTTCTAACCTGGGTATTCAGTTCGGGAAAAGAGTTTTATTTCAGGATGTAAATATGAAATTTATTCCTGGGAATATTTATGGGATTATTGGTGCAAACGGCGCAGGCAAATCAACTTTTTTAAAAATGCTTGCAGGTGATATTGAGTATTCAAAAGGAAATGTCACACTTGGACCGGGTGAACGCCTCTCCGTTTTAAGACAGAACCATTCGGCTTATAATGATTTTCAGGTTTTAAACACTGTTTTGATGGGTCATCAGCACTTGTGGGAAGTTATGAATGAAAAGGATGCCCTTTATTCAAAAACTGATTTTACCGAAGAGGATGGTCACAGGGCTTCTGAGCTGGAAGAAAAGTTTGCTGATATGGATGGGTGGAATGCTGAGAGTGCTGCTGCAAATTTACTTAGCGGACTGGGAGTTAGGGAAGATCTTCATCACAAGAAAGTGAGTGAGTTAAGTGCAAAGGAGAAGGTTAAAGTACTACTTGCGCAGGCTCTTTTTGGTAAACCTGATAACTTATTACTGGATGAGCCTACCAATGATCTTGACCTTGAAACTGTAAACTGGCTCGAAAATTATCTGGCCTATTTTGAAAGTACTGTTTTGGTTGTTTCACATGACCGGCATTTTCTTGATGCTATTTGTACTCATATTGTTGATATTGATTTCAGTAAAGTACAGCTTTTCCCGGGTAATTATTCCTTCTGGTACGAGAGTAGTCAGTTGGCCCTGCGTCAGTTACAAACTCAGAATAAAAAAGCAGAGGACAGAAAAAAAGAACTTTTGGAGTTTATTGCTCGTTTTAGTGCCAATGCATCTAAATCAAGACAGACAACAAGTAGAAAAAAAATGATAGAAAAGCTTAATATTGAAGAGATTAAGCCATCTACCCGTCGCTATCCTGCCATCATTTTCACCTCTGAAAGAGAACCAGGAAATCAGATTCTTGAAGTTAATGATCTTTCTAAAAGCTTAAATGGCAACCTTTTGTTTAAAAATCTAAGCTTTACCTTACAAAAGGAGGATAAAGTGATTTTTCTTTCGAGAGATACGCGTGCCATGACCACGTTGTTTGAAATATTAAAAGGTCATGAAACTGCTGACAGCGGGTCGTTTATATGGGGGCAAACAATCATAAAGGCATATCTTCCGCTTGAATATGATCATTTGTTCGATAATGATCTAACACTTACCGACTGGTTGGGTCAATTTTCACAAGACACAACAGAAATTTACCTTAGAGGATTTCTTGGAAAGATGCTGTTTTCAGGAGAAGAAATTTACAAAAAAGCTAATGTGCTTTCCGGAGGCGAAAAAGTTCGTTGTATGATAGCACGGATGATGATTCGTAATGCCAATGTGATGATGCTTGATACACCAACAAATCACCTTGATCTTGAGTCGATTCAGGCATTTAACAACACGTTGATGAAGTTTAAAGGAAACGTTCTTATGTCATCACATGACCAGCAATTTATTCAAACTGTTTGCAACAGGATCATTGAAATTGGGCCTAACGGCATGATTGATAAGCTGATGGATTATGAGGATTATATCAATGATGAAAAAATCAGGGAGCAGCGGAAATCCCTCTATTTGTAGTATCAGTTTACCGGATTGATTTTTGATTCTAATTTTGATTTCACTTTTGGTTAACTTTGCCAAAAAGTGATGGAATGCAGAAAATCAGAATAGCTATCAACGGATTTGGCAGGATCGGAAGAGTAACCTTTCGACAGCTTTTGCAACGTACTGATATGGAAGTTGTTGCAATAAATGATTTGACTGATGCCTATAATCTGGCACATTTGTTAAAGTACGATAGTGTTCATGGTCATTTTCCATATGAAATAATTCCTGATAGTAACAGCTTAACAGTTAATGGAAAACGTGTTGAGGTGCTTTCAGTTTCAGACCCATCCTTATTGCCCTGGAAAAAATTGGGAATTGATGTTGTTATTGAATCAACAGGTTTTTTTATTGAACCAGAGCAGGCTTTGCGTCACGTTCACGATGCTGGGGCGCGAAAAGTAATTATTTCTGCTCCTGCCAAAGATGACCTGGAAAAGGTTCCCTACATTGTATTGGGTGTTAACAATCACCTAATCAATAAAAATGATTTTGTCATTTCAAATGCCTCATGCACAACGAATAATGTTGCACCGCTGATTAAAATTCTGGATGAAAACTGGGGCGTGGAAAAAGGATTCATCACAACAGTTCATAGCTATACAAAAGATCAAAATCTGGTTGATGGTCCTCATAAGGACTGGAGAAGAGGTCGTGCGGCAGCAACCTCTATTGTCCCAACCACAACGGGTGCTGCTAAAGCAGCTACACGTATATTTCCGCATTTGAAAGGTAATTTGGGAGGAGCTGGTATTCGCGTTCCTGTAGCTGATGGATCGCTCACCGACCTTACATGTACTTTACATAAGTCGGCCACTGTAAAGGAAATAAATGCAGCTTTTAAAACAGCTTCTGAAGGAAACCTAAAAGGTATTTTGCAGTATACTGAAGATCCGATAGTTTCAGTTGATGTGATTGGGAATACGCACTCAGCTGTGTTTGATGCAGGATTAACCGCTGTTTTGGGTGATCGAAATAAGCTGGTTAAAGTTGTTGCATGGTATGATAATGAAATGGGTTACGCAAGCCGCCTTGTGGACTTAATAGAACTATTCGCATGAAATGGTACATAAGCAGATTGTAATTGTTGGCTTGGGTTTGGCTGGCAGTATTTTGTCATGGCATCTTCTAAAAAGAAATATTCCTTTTATAGTCATTGATAAACCTGACCGTTTCACATCCTCAAGAGTTGCGGCAGGTATAATGAATCCAATTGTTTTCCGCTACCTTACCCTTAGTTGGAAAGTTCCTGCTATATTTGATGAGGCGGTTCGCTTCTACAGAAGTTTTGAATTGGAAACATCTCAGAATGTTCTCCATGACATCACGATTGCACGCATCTTATCTGAAAACGAACCAGGGAAATGGAGATCGAAGTTGCTATTGCCGGGATTTGATCAGTTTCTTGAAATTGCAGATGCAATACCTGATCTTGAGAAAACAATTGATGCTCCTTATGGATTTGGCCTTGTAAAAGATGTGGCTTGGTTAGATACAAACTCTTTTTTAAATTATATCCGTTTAGAATTGAATAGGTTAGGATTTCTTATTGAGGATGCTTTTATGCATGATTCTTTAAAAATTCATGATCAGCATGTGTTATATAAGGATATTAAGGCTGATAAAATTGTCTTTTGCGAAGGTCACACAGTTTCTGAGAATCCGTGGTTCAATAACTTGCCGTTCCGGCCTGTAAAAGGGGAGGTGTTAACATTGTATATTCCTGAGCTCAATACCAATCAGTTATTGAATAAAGATGTTTTTATTTTACCTTTAGGAAATGACCTTTATCGGGTTGGCTCTACCTATGAATGGAATTTTAAAAATGATAAGCCAACTGAGGAAGCCAAAGCTTATCTTACGGATAGGCCTTCCAGGTTTTTAAAAGTCCCTTTTGAGGTGGTTGATCATCAGTCTGGAATACGTCCCGCTATTGCTGATCGAAGACCAGTTGCAGGAAGACATCCATTGTTAAAACCACTTCATATTTTTAATGGACTTGGTTCAAAAGGTGCAATGCTAGCCCCTTCATTAGCTCAAAAATTTATCAATCAATTAGTTAACGAATTGATTCCGGATAATGAGACTGATACATCAAGGTTTAAGGTTTAGTTTCCTCAAAAAAACGAAGCTGTAGTGACGTGCCATCAAAAACTGCATAAGAAAAATTTGTGACCCAATCGCCGAGAATAACCATTTGAGCTGTGTCACCAACAGCATGTTGAATTGGAATATGACGATGACCAAACACAAAAAAGTCGATCGTAGGCTGCTGCTCAAGTTTTCGTTTGCAATAAAGGTAGAGCATCTCGCGCTCAATATCTATTTTAAAATCGTTTTTCTGTTCGCGTGCTATATTGGCAATACGGCTTTTTTTCGAGAAATATAATCCGAGTTTCGTGCCTATATCAGGATGTATCCAATTAAACAGAAATTGATTAAAGCGATTTTCAAACACTTTCTTTAACAATTTGTAGCCTGTGTCACCGGGCCCAAGTCCATCGCCATGCGATAAGAAAAATTTTTTCCCGTTAAAACTGCGCATTACTGGCAGCCTGTGTAATTGAACACCAGCCTCTTTGCTGAGGTAATCGAAAGCCCAAATATCGTGATTACCTCTGAATACATGCACAGGAATGCCTTTATCGGTAAGAGATGCAATTTTTCCAAGAAGCCTCACGTACCCTTTTGGTATAACAGTATTGTATTCAAACCAAAAGTCGAAAAGATCGCCCATGAGGAAAATCTCTTTGGCAGACGGCTCAATACTTTCGAGCCAGCTTACGAGTTTTTTCTCACGTTTCAGACTTCTTTCATGATCGGGAACTCCCAAATGAAAATCTGAAGCAAAGTAAATATGTGTTTTTTCTTCAGTCAAGCTGAATAATCTATATGATTGGTTCTTTGAGCAATTCCTTAATGAGTAAGGTCATTTTTGGCTGAGCAGCGGCAGCGGCATCAATGACCTCCTCATGTGAAATTTGCACAATTTTTCCTTTAACACCCAAATCGGAAATTACAGAGACAGCGAACACAGGAAGTTTCATATGTCTGGCTACTATTACTTCAGGAACAGTAGACATGCCAACAGCATGAGCACCAATTACATGAATGTAATTATACTCTGCCGGAGTTTCAAAGGTTGGTCCGGTTACTGCTGCATAGATTCCTTCATGAACTTTGATACCACTTTTTTGCGCAACTTTATGAGCCATCTGAAGTATGCGGTGGTCATAGGCATCGCTCATATCAGGAAATCTTGTTCCTATCCTCTCATCATTTTTTCCTATTAGTGGATTAGGCATTAAATTAATATGGTCTGAAATCAACATCAGGTCACCAACTTCAAACTCTTCTTTAAGTCCACCACTGGCATTCGAAACAATAAGAAGTTGTATACCAAGTTGTTTCATTACCCGAACCGGAAAAGTAACTTCCTGCATGGTGTAGCCTTCGTAATAATGGAATCGACCTTGCATTGCAACAATGGTTCTTCCACTCAACTTACCAAAGATCAAACGGCCTTTGTGTCCATGAACTGTAGAAACGGGAAAGTTGGGAATTTCTTCATAAGGAATTGCTTTTTCAACTTCAATTTCGTTTACAAGTTCGCCCAAGCCGGTTCCGAGAATAATACCTATTTCAGGCTGTTTTTCAAATTGTTGCTTAATATAAGCTGTAGTCTCATTAATTTTTTCTAACATATTTTTCGATATAAGCATCAAAACTTTCACCGCTGCTTTTATGAAATGCCACCTTTATGGGAACATAAAATAGCGGTAGACTTTCTATGATGCGAAAATAGGGAGAATCCTTGAATCTCATGGCGTCTTTTTCAGTTGTAATGATCAATTTATTCTTTCCAATAATATTTTGGAAACTTGAGTTGATCAAGTTTAGGTCTTTTTCGGTGTAACGATGGTGATCGCCGTACTTTATTTCGATAAGATCAATACACCTGGTGTTCAAATACTCTTTTAAAGGGTATGAATTGGCTATCCCGGTAACTAGCAAAATGGTTGTAATACTTTTTGGAATACATGCCTCTGTTGATTCAACTATTGGCTTCATATTACCATAATAGATATATGAGAAAAAGAGTGATTGGGAAGGTGAAAGCTTAAGTTTGTCGCGTAGATTCTGTTCGATAAATGGAGAAAAAACTGCAGGTGTTTTTGTGACGATTACTGCATCAGCCCTTTTTACTGATGATTTTGTGTCTCTTAGCATACCTGAAGGGAAAAGTAAATCATCAGAATACAAGTTGTGATAATCAGTCAATACAATATTAAGTCCTGCTTTAACATTTCGGTGCTGAAAAGCATCGTCGAGAAGAATAATTTCGGGAGGCGTAGTTTTTTGTTGTAACTTTTTAATTCCTTCAACACGTTTTTCGTCCACTGCAACCGTCACATCAGGAAATTTGGTGACATATTGCATCGGCTCGTCACCAATCAAGTCAGCTGTTTTAGATGAATCTGCTTCAATAAATCCTTTTGTAAGACGTCCGTAGCCTCTACTTAGGATCGCTATTTTGTGTTTTTTTTGAAGTAAGCGAACAAGGTATTCAATATGAGGTGTTTTTCCAGTTCCTCCTAAACGAATATTTCCAACACAAATAACAGGAAGATCAAATGATTGGGATGATTTCAAACCACTATCAAACATCGCATGTCGAACGATTAAAATCAAATGATAAAGCCATGCAAAAGGAAGCAGAAATACTCTCATGCCAATTATGAATAAAAATGATTTTTCTCAGTAGTAGTGCAATTCCTGCGAAATTAGTTAAATCCATCAATTTGATGTACTTTTGTACGTTAAATAATTGATAAGGTTACCTTTTACGTCATTTCAAAGGGTATTATTATTGATTTTTTTAACAACTAAAAATGAGAAACGTTTTTTCATGAAAATAAGAGACCTCCTTAACATTATAGAAGATACTGCACCACTTTCCCTTCAGGAATCGTGGGACAACAGCGGACTAATCGTTGGTGACCCAAATGCTGATGTTGAGAAAGTGCTTGTTTGCCTTGATGTTACAGAAGCTGTTGTTGATGAGGCTATTAGTAAAAATTGCAACTTAATTATTTCACATCATCCAATAATTTTTAAAGGAATTAAAAGCCTTGTACCACATGGATATGTCGAACGAACAGTTATAAAGGCCATTCGACATGAAATTGGTATTGCATCGATGCATACTAATTTGGATAATAGTCCGGTTGGGGTGAATAAGCGAATTGCAGATAAACTCGGATTAATTCGCGCGAGTATTTTAGATCCAAAAGTTGGTCTTTTAAAAAAAATCGTTACCTACGCTCCTCAAAAAGAAGCTGAAAGAGTTCGGTTAGCAATGTTTGAAGCAGGTGCAGGAAATATTGGAAATTATGATTCGTGTAGTTTCAATGTTGTGGGCGAAGGAACTTTTAGAGCAAATGCGTTGGCTCAGCCTTTTGTTGGGCAACAGGATAAACTACATACCGAAGCCGAAGTTAGAATTGAAGTTATAGTGCCTCATTACCAATTAAATAGAGTGATTGAATCTTTATTGAAGACCCATCCGTACGAAGAAGTCGCCTATGATGTGATTCCTTTGGATAACAGTTGGACTAATGCAGGCTCGGGTATGGTTGGTTTTTTTGAACAGCCAATGAAAGAAAAAGATTTTCTGGAATTGGTATCTGCTACTTTTGAGGTTCCTATGGTTCGTCATTCTCCATTTTTAAACAGAAACATTCAAAAAGTTGCAGTTTGTGGAGGCTCAGGTGCATTTTTGCTTTCTTCAGCAAAACGTGCTAAGGCTGAAGCATTTATAACTGCCGACATCAAGTATCATGATTTTTTTGATGCCGATAACGCGCTATTAATGGTTGATGCAGGCCACTTTGAAACAGAACAATTTACGAAAGAATTGATAGCTGATATTTTAAGAAAAAAAATTCCTAATTTTGCAGTCCTGTTTTCTGAAGTAAACACAAACGCAGTAGGATATTATTTCAAATAGAAACCCAATTTAATATGTCGAAAGAAAACCAAGCTGATAAACTGAAAATGAGCAATGCAGCTATAGAAGAACCTGTTGAAATTAGCGTAGAACGCAAATTAGTTTCATTGTATGCCTTGCAACAGATTCATTCACAGATTGATCGAATCAGAATTATCAGAGGTGAATTACCTTTGGAAGTGCAAGATCTGGAAGATGAAATAGCCGGCCTTGAAACCCGGATCGAGAAATACGAAAATGAGACGATTGCACTCAATCAAAATGTAAGTGAAAAGAAACTGTCGATGAAAGACAGTGCATCACTCATCAAGCGCTACGAAGAGCAGCAGATGAATGTTAGGAATAATCGTGAGTATGATTCATTATCAAAAGAGATCGAATTTCAAAATCTTGAGATTCAACTTTCTGAGAAGCGAATCAGAGAATACACAGTTAAGGTCGAAGAGTTGCAAAAAGAAATACTTGTAGCGAAAGAACGACTTACTGAGCGTTTAGGTGATTTGGAAGTGAAAAAGTCAGAGCTTCAATCAATTATCGAAGAAACTGAAAAGGAAGAGGAAGACTTGATTGAGAAATCCTACAAACATGAACATCAGGTTGAAGACCGTTTGGTTGTTGCTTACAAAAGAATCAGGCTGAATGCCAGAAATGGCCTTGCTGTTGTTCAAATTGAGCGTGATGCTTGTGGTGGTTGTTTCAATAAAATCCCTCCTCAGCACCAATTGGATATTCGTATGCACAAGAAAGTAATCGTTTGTGAATATTGCGGACGTATTTTAGTTGATCAAGAAATTGCTGAAAAATACAGCTAGTCAACTCAAACGTTTTCAAATACTTAGATAATGGAATTAAAAAGGGAATCAAATGATTCCCTTTTTGTATTTTTGACGTTATGAGTAGAAAACTGATTTTCATTCTCTTTTTTCTAACAACTCTCAGTGTTAACTCACAATCTCTTGTGTTGAGTGCCAATATGCAACATGCGTATCAGACCGCTATTTCATTGAATGAAGCCGAAATGTGGGTACACATCAAAGCAGAACAAAAGGATCAACCTGATAACTTATTTCCACTTGTCGTCGAAAACTATCTCGATTTTTTCAAGGCTTTTATTCTGGAAGAAAAGGCATTTAACGTTAATCTTCAGGATAAAAAAGATAACCGGATCAGTCAAATCAGCAAAGTTGATCCCAATAACCCTCTCAAGCTATGGGCTTTAGCATCGATCTATTTGCAGTCAGCAGCCTCAAGGTCCAAATTTGATGAACCATACAGTGCCGTATTGGAGGTTAGAAAAGCCTACCTTTTGCTTGAAGAAAATAAAAAACGTTTTCCTGATTTTCTGCCAAACAACATAAGCCTGGGACTTTTATATGCAATCATTGGTAGTGTTCCGCCTCAATATCAGTGGATTGTGAAACTGGCTTCGATGGAAGGAGACATCAACGAAGGCAGAAAACTGCTTTATACTGCGCTTCATCCAGTTGATCCTGATCTTTACAATCGGTTGATGCGCCCTGAAGTTTTGTTTTATCTGAGTTTTATCGAGATGAATTTAAATCCTGATAAGAGATTATCTCAAAAACTATTACAAGTTTATACCAGCGAAGATATTTTAAACCCATTACTTCTTTATTCGAAAGTAAGCATCGAAATGAAGAGTGGTTTAAATGAATCTGCATTGAGGACCTTAAAAGAAAGAACAAAGACAAGTACAGCTTTTCCATTGTATTACCTTGATTATATGGAAGCTGAGGCAAAACTTAGGAAGCTTGATACTTCAGCGGCAATCAACTATCACTATTTTATTGATAATTATCGCGGCTTGAATTACAAAGCAGATGCCAGGCGAAAGTTAGCCTGGATTGCAATTCTTAGATCTGATACTACGGCCTATATAAATACCCTTAAGCAAATTGTATCAATTGAAGCTGGTCAGGTTGAAGCAGATAAGCAAGCTTTGAGAGAGGCAGGAAATAATGAAATACCTTTTAAAGATCTTTTGAAGGCAAGGTTGCTTTTCGATGGGGGATATTACGATAAATCGCGGGAAATGTTGTTTCGGGCAAGTAAATCTTTTCAACAAATGTCAATGAATCAACGACTTGAATATAACTATCGCATGGGTAGAGTTTATCATGCGTTGGAAAACTATCCTGAAGCCTTAAATTATTACAAGAAAACATGGACTGACGGCTTAGATTCACCACTATATTATGCTGCTAACTCTGCACTTTTAGCAGGTGAAATCAATGAGTTAGCCCAGAAGACTGATGAAGCTATACGTTTATATAAATTATGCTTAAGCATTCAACCAGAAGAGTATCGTTTAGGTATTCATGCTAAAGCCAAGGCAGGCCTCAACAGACTCAAAACAAAGTGAAACAGGCGTTTTGGATATAAAAAAAGCAGCCTGCACAAAAATAATGCAGCCTGCTTAATGAGTTTATTTAAACAAATAGGTTACTAGAATTTGAAACGGGTAGTCATTACAAACTGATTGGTTTTTAGTACCTGAGCTGTTGGATTAGTCGAATAGTTTTCGGATGTATAAAGATAATAATCTTGTTTCATATTTCCGTTTATATAAGCCAGATCGAGGCTAAAATTTTTCTCGTTGTAACCAATTCCAAGTGAGAAATATGATTTTTGACCATCATTAATATCATTTGCGTATGGACTTCCATACATAGCATATCCGCCTCTGAAATTGAATTGATTCAAGCGCCATTCGGTACCAAGCCGCAAATTATATGTAGAGGTATAATAATCACGGATGTTTTGATTTTCATTTGTAAAACTGTAGTCAGAGGCGCGAAGACGCATTTTGCTATAATCAACATATTCATAGTCAGCACTTAATGAACCATATTGTCCAATAATAAATGCTGCACTTCCAATAGCTCTCAAAGGAGTTGTGATGTCATAAATATATTCTCCGGTTGGCGAGTTCTTTTTGTTGTAATCGGGCTCAAGTCGGGCTTCTGTGCTTGTGTACCAGATATCCTGCATTTCAGCATAATACGTTGGAGTATGGAATGCAGCTCCTAAGCGAAGCCATTCAACAGGCCAAACGATTAAACCAACCTTAAGGTTCAAGCCCATTCCACGGCTTTCAATGGTTTCGCTGTAACTCCATTCTTCAAAACCAGCGTAATCGTCATTCATATCCTTTTCAGTATACATGGACTCTTTAAAGTAACGTGTATAAGGCAACCCAAGTGTAGCACCTAAAAATATATTGTCGTTGAGATTTGCACCTCCACTAAACAACCATTCGTTTGTTGACCCCCAGGTGTTCACGCTTTCAAACTGACGTATACCTCCTATCGGTACCGGGCTGGTATAGATGAGACCTCCATTGTTATCTCTCACTGTATCAATCAAATAAACATACCATGCAGGATAAAGGTCATAAGGAAATTGATCTTCAATATCTTCTGGATAGGTGTTCCAAACGCGATCGAGGTAAACATCAATTTTCGAATGTTCACTGTTATCACCTTGAATGAAAGATCGGTTATGAAACGAATTTGTTCGATTCATGCCAATCGCGAACTGATAATATTTCCATGGACTTGAAGATTTGCCATCATCCACTTTTGTTGTTAAAACCATCCCAAGGTTGCTAAGTGAAAAATTGGTTCTTACATCATCGCCAAACATACCATTATAGGTCGATTCTGTTTTAGCATTCATAAGTGTTGGACTTAAGCTAAACTCAGAACTGCGGTACAAACCAATGCCTGCCGGGTTGGTGCTTAAGGAAGAAAAATCAGCTCCCAAAGCTCCAAAAGCTCCTCCCATTGCCATACTTCGGGCAGTTCCCTGATAATAAGATTGTGAAAACCGCAGCGCATCCGTTTCATTTTGCGCTTGCAGATTGATGGCCAATACGGCAAATAGGATATAAATAATAGACTTTTTCATCGTATTTACTAATTTTCTGTTAATACTTTTTTTAAGCGTTCATTTCTAAAAGAACGGTACAAGATTGAAATTCAATAGATTACTGATATAAAAGAAACCAGATTATCTGCGGCCTCCTGAAGAAGAACCACCGGATGAACCACCTCTGCTGCTTCCTGAAGAGCTACTTCCTGAAGATCCCGAACTGCGTGTTGAAGATCCTCCCGAGCTACCTGAGGATGAACTGCGGCTAGGTGAATATGAACTTCCACCCGAAGATCCGGAGGATGAACTACGGCTTGGCTGAGAAACAGACCTTGTTGAGCTGTTGCCTGACGAATTGGATCTTGCAGGCTGTGAAACAGATTGTCCGTTGTTGCTCCTTTGAGGAGTAGAAAGAGGGCGAACATTTTGACGGTTTGGTGTCACAGTTGTACGTGTTTCGTTTTGAGTTGAACGTGTCGTTGATTGAGGACGCACATATTCATTGCTGGATTTGGGTTGTCTTACTGAAGGTGATGTGTAAGATTTTGGTCGTTCATAGCGTTGTTCACGGGTATTTCCAGTTGAGTTTGAAGGACGCTGATAACGTTCGCGGTATTCATTTACTTTTTGTTCAGCTGACGGGCGTGTCGTTGGACGTTGATTTCTGTCCTGACTAACAGGTCGGCTAACGCGATCACCTGTTACTGACGTACCTCTATCAGGTCTTGCAGAAACATTTGTCTGACCTCTGTCTGCTCCTGTGCTTGTAACCCTGTCAGAAGAATTGGTTCCGATCGTGCTTCCTGTTCCAATGCTTCTATCGCCACGCGGACTGCTATAAGTAGATTTCTCGTTCGTTCCTGCCAACCTATCGCTTGTCCTTCCTGGAATAGTTGTTCCTCCACCACGATTTCCCCTGTGTCCATATAAAGTACTTGGACGAGAGTTGCCTGGATAGTCCCAATTGCCTCCGCCATAGTAATATCCATCCCAGAAGCCGTTATAATAACCATCGTAATAGCTTCCGTAATATCCAAATGGATTATTCCAACCATAACCAAATCCCCATGGACTGTAAAATGGGTCGTAACCCCAACCGTAATAGGGCGAATAGCCTGAATAGTATGGCCATCCATAATTATATCCGAAAGACATGTTCATTCCAAAAGGATAACCGAATCCAAAAGAGAATGAACTGCTGCTGCAATCGTAACATCCTGTATTATATCCATCATAATATCCAAACGAGCTTGTTGTTTCACCATTGAACCTTCTGAGCCTTTGGGCATATTCCGAATCATAATATGTCTCTGTTGTTGAATAACTTGTTCCATCTGGCTCAACAACAGTTTCTGTTGTAGAATAAACTGCTTCAGGCTCTTCTGTAGCTACCTGATTTGGCTGCTCATCCTTATAAATCGTTTGATACTCATAGGAACTGTTGCTGCTGGGAGTAGAAACCGTTGTGCCAGCTTGTGGAGCGGTTGCTAATACAGGTGTTACTGTTTTATTATCCGATTTACGGGAGTAATACACATCGTCGTAAACGACACCACTGGTTGAACATGCACTAAGTGCAAGCAACATGGCAAATAAATACAATTTAGAAGTTTTCATTTTAAGAGCCTCTGTTAGATTTATGCTTGAAGTACGCATGGTTTTCGTATTTTTGCTGATTATAATCGAGCAGAAAAATACAAATATTATACCAAAAATTTAAATGGCGAAAGATTTAAGCACACGAGAGGATAATTATTCTCAATGGTACACTGATATTGTTACAAAAGCTGATTTAGCAGAAAATTCGGCTGTTAGAGGTTGTATGGTTATTAAACCGTACGGATATGCTATTTGGGAGCGTATGCAAGCAGTTCTCGATAAAATGTTTAAGGATACGGGCCATCAAAATGCCTATTTCCCTTTGTTTATTCCTAAGTCATTCTTTAGCAAAGAGGCAAGTCATGTTGAAGGATTTGCAAAGGAATGCGCTGTAGTAACACATTATCGTTTGAAGAATGACGAAAATGGTAAAGGTATTGTAGTGGATGAAACTGCTCGTTTGGAAGAAGAACTTATTGTGCGACCAACAAGTGAAACCATTATTTGGGATACATATCGTACATGGATTCAGTCATATAGAGATCTTCCATTACTCATTAATCAGTGGGCAAACGTTGTACGCTGGGAAATGCGTACCCGACTTTTCTTACGCACTACGGAATTTCTATGGCAGGAGGGACATACAGCGCATGCAACAAAAGATGAGGCTGTTGCTGAGGCAGAACAGATGCTGCGTGTGTATGCCGAATTTGCAGAAGAATGGATGGCAATACCTGTATTGAAAGGTGTGAAATCAGCCAATGAACGTTTTGCAGGTGCTGTTGAGACCTATTGTATCGAAGCAATGATGCAGGATGGAAAAGCACTTCAAGCTGGTACTTCTCATTTTCTTGGACAAAATTTTGCCAAGGCATTTGATGTTCAGTTTTTAAGCAAAGAAAATAAACTTGAATATGTTTGGGCTACTTCATGGGGCGTTTCAACTCGTTTGATGGGTGCTTTGGTCATGACACATTCTGATGATAATGGCCTTGTACTTCCTCCTAAACTTGCTCCAATACAAGTAGTTATAGTGCCTATTTACAGAAACGAAGAACAATATACAGCAATTTGTGATAAAGGACGAGAAATTAAAAAACAGCTTGAAGCATTGGGAGTCAGGGTTAAATTAGATGACCGTGACACGCAAAAACCTGGTTTTAAGTTTAACGAATGGGAATTCAAAGGTGTTCCGTTACGCCTTGCATTAGGACCACGCGATTTGGAGAATGGTACGATTGAAATAGCCAGAAGAGATACTTTAGAAAAGGAACTACTTCAAATTCAGGATATTGATCAAAAAGTGGTTCATCTCTTGGATCAGATTCAAACGAACCTTTACCAAAAAGCTTTAGATTTCAGGACAGCAAATACCTTCAAAGTGGACAGCTGGGATGAGTTTAAAATTCAGATTGAAAAGGGTGGATTTATCGAAGCACATTGGGATGAAACTTCTGAAACGGAGCAAAAAATTAAAGATGAAACGAAAGCAACGATTCGTTTGATACCGTTAAGTGGTGGACAGGAGGATGGTCAGTGCGTCTATTCTGGGAACCCTTCCAATCAGCGGGTTGTTTTTGCACGTTCTTATTAAAGCTAAATTGACTTAAAATAAATAGCCGGATTTCATTTGAATGATTTCCGGCTATTTCATTTTATTTGTTGCTAATAATAATCGTTTATTCGAGTCGTAACAATTTACCGCTTCCTGAACCTGATAGTACCGGATTTTGCACATTTCCGGTAAAATAGACATTTCCAGGACCATTAATAGTTGCTTCAAGGGATAGGTTAGACTTAACAAAACAATTGTTTGGCGACCGGCTTTCCAAATAGGTATATTGTGTGTTGAGTTGCCTTGCGTCAATTGGACCATAACTTACCTGGTAAATATAATTGACATTGGAGCTGCCTTCAACGAGAAGATCTGCGGTCCCAAAGTGGTAATTCAGATATGATTTGGAGGTGTTGAGTATGAGACTTATCTTTCCCGAGCCTTCAAATATATCAATTTTAAACTGGTCAGATTTAATTGCACCCAAGGTAGTCAGGTTACCATTGGATCGGTAAATGAGGCTGTCGAGTTGAGTATAGTAGATTATAGCTTTCAGGGGGCGGTCGGATGAGCGTAGGAAGTTGCACTCGCTTGTGTTTCTTAAAATGAGCTTATTGTCTTCAACCTCGGTTGTGATAGCGTCGAGAAGTTTATTGCCTCCAATCAGTTCAATTTGTGCAAAATTACTTGCAACCAGATCTACATCAATGTTATTATACATTTCAATCCCTGTGAAAGTAGAGTCGGGTATGCGAATAATGCTTTCAACTGTTCCTGGATCCGAAAAGCAATCAACACTGGTTTTGCCACAGGAAGTAAAGAATAACAGTAGGCAACTTAGATAAAGCAAGTGTGTTTTTTTCATCGTCGTTTTTTTAGATAAAACTTGTAATTCCATCTGTAACCTATGCCATATCCTATATAATCTGCTCTACCCCCATGCGCTGTTAAAGCGATGTTGGCGAACAGGTTTTCGGTAAAATGATATTTAAAGCCGACTTTTTCGTAAAGATATCCGTCTGATTTTTCCGCGCCTGCTAAATGGAATCCTAACTGGAACAAAAAGGATGTCTTTGAAAGTATCATTTCGTAAACTATACTTGTTCCTGGCTTAAGGATTTCACTGTTTTTTTCATATAATTCAATTCCTTCAATAAGTTCCCTTTGGTCAATCACACCTTTATCGGAAGCATCATAGGTTACTTCCAAACCTAAACCCAGCTTCCCTTTCATTGAAACAGGTAATAGGAAATTTGCTGCTGTATTTGAAACAAAATATCTTTTTCCAAGCTGTTGCGACATGTCTCTGGTACCAAAAGATTGTATTATTTCAATAGAAAAGCGTTTTTTGTTGTCGTATTCATACAACCGAAGAATGGGTAGGAATTTTTTGTCGAGATAGGGATTAGGCCGGTTTAAATACCAGGTTAAGCCAGCAGATGCCGTGAGAATGTTAATACCGAAATTTGGTGTTTTTGTTGACCCATTTGAAAAATGTGTCAATCCTCCTGATGCAATAAAGGTGAATCTTGGACTAATCTTCTTTCTATAATCAAGATAGAGACTTCCGGCAGCATTCAAATGAGAGCCTATTGCAAAGTTTTTATAATTTTCAATAGGATCATATCTCTCCGTCAGCCAGGCTAATCCAACACCTAAACGGAAACTGAGTCTGTTATCAACATTTTGATTGAGTGGAAAACTTATAAATGGATAGGCTGCAACAACCTGTCCAAGCTCTTCGAAATTACCAAGATCGGAATAAAAAACCGATACACCAATGATAGGGTAGTCGTAAAGCGACTCCCAACGCTGGCGACCAAAAGTGGGTCGTTGAAGCGCTAACTCGAATGACGGAAAATTGGCATTAAACCGTTCAAGTTCAAAATGATGGTTAAGAAAAAAACCGTAATGTGTGCGTAGCTCAATCTGGTAATTGTCGATAGGCAAAGGTGGCCCGGGTTGCCCAAAAGACTTATTCTGAAAAAAAAACAGAAAAAACAAAAGATATATACTGAGCTTATAAAAGTTCATAAATTATTTTCAGGAATGTGCAAAACAGCCCGCAAAGGTAACGATTTCTTTAACCTAAGCTTCGTCAATTAACGAGTGAAACGTAGATTTGTTGCCCGTTTGACGGTTTTTTGAGGTAATCTTCCCTATGGGGAATATTTGAAGTACTTTTACCCGAAATTTAGATATTTTTATGAAAGAGAAATTAGAAGCGTTTGAAAGGTTGTTAACAATAATGGATGAATTGCGTGCAGGTTGCCCCTGGGATCGGGTTCAAACGCTGGAAAGTCTTAGACATCTTACAATAGAAGAAACCTACGAACTGAGCGATGCAATTCTTAAAAATGACCTTCAGGAGGTTAAAAAGGAGTTGGGTGATTTAACGCTGCACCTCGTTTTTTATGCAAAAATAGGATCTGAATCAGGAGCCTTTGACATTAAAGATGTAATTGATTCTATTTCAGAGAAACTCATCATACGTCATCCCCATATTTATGGAGATGTGAAAGTAGCTGATTCAGATGATGTTAAATCTAACTGGGAAAAGATTAAGCTCAAAGAAGGTAAAAAATCAGTACTTGAAGGCGTGCCTGCTAGTTTGCCAGCTTTATTAAAGGCATACAGGATGCAGGAAAAAGCTGGAGGTGTTGGCTTTGAATGGAGAAGAAAAGAGGATGTTTGGCTCAAAGTTGAAGAAGAACTGGCCGAGCTGCAGGTGGAAGTGGCTTCAAACGCATCTTCCGATCGTATGGAGGATGAATTTGGTGACCTGCTATTTGCCCTGGTAAATTATGCAAGATATATTGGAGTAAACCCAGAAGATGCACTTGAAAGAACGAATAAGAAGTTCCGTTCACGTTTTAGCTATATCGAGAATAAGGCAGCTGAAGTTGATAAACAACTTCATAACATGAGTCTGGAAGAAATGGATGACTTATGGAATGAAGCAAAGAAATTGGAATGAAATCCTTTGTCATAGCTCTGATTTTCATTGCTTTCAGCCTCATACATCAACCAATAAGAAGTCAGGGAGATGTAACTCCTGAGACAAATTCTTATGTATCTTTCAACCTGGCTTACCTTAAATCATATGCGCCTGCCTTTAAACAATTTGTCGTCTCACCTTCGAGGTTCACCACAAATGAATGGGTGATTACAGGCTTTACAGGAGCTGTTTTTACGACAATGTACCTTAACGATAAAGCCTTGTTTCAAAAGTTTAATGGCAGTTCCCCGTTTGCCAACGAAAATAAGATGGAGTGGACAGGTGTTTTTGGCAATGGTATCGTAGCTTTACCTTCTTTTGCGCTTATGTATGGATTTGGTAGCATGAAGTCACTTCAACGACCAAAGGAAGCTGCTTTACTTGGCTTCCAAGCATTTGTTTTAAGCGCTGGTACTGCTTTTGTTATGAAACATATCAGTCATAGGCCGCGGCCTGATCAGTTATATGTTTCCAATCAATGGGATGGTCCCTTTAAATCGTTTGAATTCGATGCTTTTCCTTCCGGACATGCAATGCGTGCGTTTGCTGTGGCTACAGTTCTGGCAGGCTACTACAACGACATGCCTTTATTGGGAGCCGGCTTGTATGGTTTGGCTGCTCTGACCTCATATGGCAGGTTGATAAGTAGTTCGCATTGGCCTTCTGATGTTTTAGCAGGAGCAGCTATTGGCTATTTAATTGGACGAGGAATCCTCTATTATTACAGACATCCACAAAAAGGATTGCGTATTTCTCCAACTGCAACCGGAATTGGCGCTGTGATGGTTTTCTAGAATGGTTTCAGAATTATGGCTGCTTTTAGCTTTCCGCTGATCTTAATAGCAGATCATAATTAAATAAAAAACCACCTTTTTGAGGTGGTTTTAAAATTTTAATTGAGAAGAAACCCAGAAAAACTCTTTTAGTGTTTTGCCAGATAAGATGAAACACCTTCATGTGTTGCAAGCATTGCTTCATCTCCCTGCTTCCAGTTTGCCGGGCAAACTTCACCATTTTCTTCAAAATGTTGGAGAGCGTCAATCATACGAAGTGCCTCGTCAATACTCCTGCCTAATGGAAGGTCATTAACTACCTGGTGACGAACAACACCTTGTTTATCAATAAGGAAGAGTCCACGATATGCGACAGGATCACCATTGAATTCCATTTCGCCATCTTCGTTATAAGCAAACTCGCCTGCTAAAACATCATAGTTTGTTGAGATGGTTTTAGTTAAGTCAGATACCAGAGGATACTTAACTCCTTGGATACCACCATTATCACGAGGTGTATTGATCCATGCCCAATGTGAGAACTTTGAATCGATTGAACATCCTACAACCGCTACATTACGGTCTTCAAATTCTGCCATACGATCCTGAAACGCGATGATTTCGGTAGGGCATACAAATGTAAAATCCAAAGGATAAAAGAAAAAGATAACATGTTTCTTCCCAATGTACTGCTGTAATGAGAATTTTTCTTCAAAACCGCCGTCAATAACGGCATCTGCTTCAAAATAAGGGGCTTTTTTGCCAACTAATACTGCCATAAAGGTTCAAATTTATTGAATACTGAATAATTTTCTGACTGCAAAATTAATTGAATATTTGACACTTACTATCAATTTCTTCTAAAGTAATTAGTAGTTTCTGAGGAAATTGCTGAAAGAAATATAGAATCTTTTAATCGTGTCGAAGTGATTCAACCGGGTCCTGATCGGCCGCTTTGCGCGCCGGAAGGTAGCCAAAAACGATGCCAACCGTAGCAGCTACACCAAATGAAATAATGATGGAAGAAAGGCTCACAATGGTAAGTATTTCAGTAGTTTCCATAATTACTTTAGCCATAATTAGTCCCAGCAGAATACCAATCAAACCTCCACTGATACTGATAAGGGTTGCTTCGGCTAGAAACTGAAAAATGATATCATTTTGTGTTGCTCCAATCGATCTTCGTACGCCAATCTCACGTATACGTTCCATAACCGAGGCGAGCATAATATTCATAATACCTATTCCGCCAACAAGTAATGAGATGCCTGCAATTGCACCGAGAACGATATTAAAAATGTCTTTTGTTCGCTGCTCTTGTTTCAAAAGTAGTTCTGGAACAGTAATTTCAAAATCCTCAACGCCCAAGTGGCGTCGTTTTAACATCTGAGTGAGGATTTTAGTTGTTGAACTGAGATTTTCGCTGTCGTCTACTTGTACAACTATTCGATCGAGCTGATGGTAATTCGTACTCTCATCCTCGCTGCTTTCATTGCTAAACGACATCATGCTGTTGCCCGAAAAAATAACCGTGTTGCTTCCTCCGGCAACCGAACCTGCATTTATTAATGAGCGGTCTTTGAAGCGAAGTAAAACAGTCTGAATAGGGGCATAAATGTGATCATCATAGTCGGACACACCAATATTTTCTGTTTTGGGATTTCCAGTCAGCCGCTTTTCGAGCACACCAACTACTTTTAGCCAAATATTTCCACATTTAATTTGCTTGCCAATTGGATCCTCCAATGCGAAAAATCGTGTTTTCACTCCCGGACCAATGATACATACCGGACTACCATCTTCCAATTGTTCTTTATTGAACATTGTTCCTGATTCGAGTGACATGCTGAAAACCTGAAAGAAATCTATCGTAACCCCTTTTAATTTAGCTTGTTGTCTAATTCCATCTTTGATAATACTAGTTTCATATGAAACTTCAGGACTGATTCGTTCGACAGTGGGAATGATACTTTTTATGCCATGAGCATCGAGCAAAGTAAGGCCCGGAGAAAATTTCTTGCTTTCAGTTTTGCCTTCATCTTCGGAATCATCATCAGAAGATCTGGCTTTTTCAACTTTTGCGCTTACAATAATGTTATTAACGCCAACCATCTTTATCTGCTCCAAAATCTCCTGACGTGCTCCATTGCCGATAGCCATCATGGCAATAACAGCAGCAACTCCAAAAATGATTCCAAGAGCTGTAAGTATTGATCTGGAGCGGTTTGCAAAAACGGCTTCCAAAGCAACCTGTAAGATTTCCCAATAGCGTTCTGTTTTCATTACCTGGATCTCCTTTGAGAACCTCCTCCTTGCTTGCGACCTGTTCCGCCTTTTGCTGACTGACCGTTTCCGTTAGGTTGTTGCATTCTTTGCTGCATCATTTCCTGACGTTCTGCTTCTTTTGCGGCAGCAGCTTTAGCAATTTCTGCCTGTTTCGATGCATCTTCTTCCGTAATTTTGTCAAGGGTGGCTTGGTCGAGCATCTCAAGTTTAAAACCTGCAATATCATCAGGTGGGACTAATCGAACCATATCGTTTTCCTTAAGACCTGCTCTTATAATGATCTCATTTTCATTTGATTTGCCTGGAATAACCTGCTGCCTGCGGTTGCCAATGAAAACATATTGCAGACTGTCTAACCCATGAATCGCTTCAAGAGGAATATATAGCATGTCAGAAAGTTCATCTGTTATGATGACATTTTTAGTAGTCATTGCTGGTCGAACGATCGAGTCAAACTCGTTAACTTCGATTTTCACTTCAAATACTTTTGCGTTGGAACTGCGCAGTTGTTCACCAATATTTGCTACCTCCAGCACCTGACCGGTAAATTTCTTCTCAGGAAAAGCATCTACACCAATTTCAACACGTTGACCCACTTTTACTTTTGAGATATCTACTTCATTCACATAGGTTTTTGTAATCATTTCACGCAGGTTTGGCAATGTGGCAACAACATTTTCCCAGCTGCTGATACTTGCACCTGCTCCACGTTTTTTACCATCCCAGTCACGTTGATAAATAACCATGCCTGCTTTTGGGGCATGAATGGTAAATTCTTCACTAAGTTCAACAAATTTCTGAAATTCCGTTTGTTTCTTTTTTAGAGCTGTTGAAACTTCCGACATATTGGCAACAGCTTTCTCATATTTGAGTGAGTAGTTTCTAACAGCTTGATCATAAGATCTTTGAGCTCTATCCAGTTCAATTTGAACCTGACGTTGAGTTGCTGGTGGTTCGTAAATCGATTGATCAACAGCAATCTGAGCTTCTTCCATAGCATACTTTAGATTCACCAGCTCATTTCTGGCAGCTCGCAAATCCATGGTTGTATCAAGTTGTGTTTTAATGAAGTTGTTTTGAAATTGCTCAATTTCAATCTGTTGATCCTTGATTTTATTCGTTAACTCAGAACGGTCAAGCTGTGCCACATAATTACCTGAATCTACAATAGTACCATCCGGGATGATGTCGTCAATCTTTAACTGCCAGATGCGGGCATCACGCAGCGAAGTAGGGGAGGGCCCGTAAATCATCTCTGAACTTCGTGCTTCAAGTTCCCCGGTTGTGGTAACACTTATTGTGAAAAGTCCTTTCTTGACAGTAGCCTCAATAACTATTGATTCTTCTTTTCCTGATTGAGTGAAATACCATACCAATGCAATAACAGCGAGAATCGCACCGACAGAAATGTAAATTTTTCGGTTGTCTTTCATAAGTTCAGCATAATATGTTAATATGTAATATCTTAAAAATCATTCAATTACAACAATTTTCCAATGATTTGCTCCATGCTTATTCCTTCAGCTTCGGCTGTATAATTTCTTACAAGCCTGTGACGTAAAATTGGTAAAGCAACTGATTTTACATCTTCGATATCGGGTGAAAACTTGCCTTTGAGGAGCGCATTACATTTTGCACCAACAATCAGGTATTGAGAAGCACGAGGTCCGGCACCCCAGCTTATGTATTTATTTGTCCACTCGTGCGAGCGACTTGTATTAGGCCTCGTTTTTGAAACAAGGTTTACAGCATACTCCAATACATTATCGGCTACAGGTACTTTTCTTACCAGCTGTTGGAAAAAACTAATCTCTTCCGAAGAAAGAACTGCCTCCGGCTGCACATCGTTTAGCACTGTTGTGTTTTTAACAACAGCAATTTCTTCATCAAAGCTGGGATAATCAAGCCAAAGATTAAACATAAATCTGTCAAGCTGTGCTTCAGGAAGCGGATATGTACCTTCCTGTTCGATAGGGTTTTGTGTGGCCAAAACAAAAAATGGTTCTTGCAAACGGTGTGTTTGTCCAGCTACCGTGATATTCTTTTCCTGCATCGCCTCCAGCAAAGCGGCCTGTGTTTTAGGAGGTGTGCGGTTTATTTCATCGGCCAGCACAATATTGGCAAAAACGGGTCCTTTGATAAACCGGAACTTTCTTCCTTCATCCAGGATTTCTGTTCCAATGATATCAGAAGGCATTAGATCAGGAGTAAACTGAATTCTACTATAAGAAAGTCCAAGTACTTTGCCTATAGTATTGACTAACAATGTTTTGGCAAGTCCGGGAACTCCAACTAATAAAACGTGACCTTTGCTGAAGATGGCGATGAGCGTCTGATGTATAACCTCATCCTGCCCAACAATCACTTTTGCAATTTCTTTTTTCAGAACCTCATATTTGGCTTGCATAGCCTTCGCAGCTTCAACGTCGGATTGATATGATATCATTTGAAATAAATTCTTTTAATAATAAACAACAATAAGAATTAGGTGGTCACTAACCTACTCAGTTTTCCAGTTAAACTCAAAAGTACAGGCCTTAAAATCGGGATGTACATCAACAAAAGCATTTTTCGACTTATTTCGAATCCAATTTTCTACTGCTTTCTGTTTTTTCTCTTGCAGTGCCCATTCCTGAATCCTATTGTAATCATCTTTAAGATTTGCCTGGTGGGGATTAGTTTTTAAGATAAGTTTAAGCAGGCGGTAAGCATCTTTTCCGTCTTCAGTTTTCATCGGAACAGGCTCGCTTAGTTCTCCGACTTGTAGTTTGTCTATAACAAAAGATACTTGAGGATCAAGCATCTCAGCTTCAAATCGAATGCCAGCTGTATATGGGTTAAGCAGCATACCGCCATTTGACTTGTTTGCATCTTCTGAAAACTTTTCGACAGCAGCCTCAAATTTTAATGAATCATTACGTATGAGCAGGGCAATAGAATCGAGCTGGTTTTTCGCTTGTTCCAGAGCAAGAGGGCTAACTTTTGTCATTAACAAGATGTGACGAACATTGATATAATCTCCGCGTCGTTCAATCATTTGTATGATATGGAAACCAGCTTCAGTTTCTACAATCTCACTTATTTCACCTTCACGTAATTTAAATGCAACAGCCTCAAATTCAGGATATAACTCACCTCTTCCATAAAATCCCAATTCACCTCCTTTTCGAGCTGATCCTGGGTCTTCAGAGTAAAGCACTGCAAGCGTAGAAAATCGTTCGCCAGCCAAAATACGTTTTCGCATTTCGTTTAAACGTTCTTTTACAGCCAGCTTCTCATCAACACTTATAGGAGGATTTTTTACAATCTGTGCAATTTCATATTCAGCGGGCACCATCGGAATGCTGTCTTTTGACATATTTTTGAAGAAAGTTCTAACCTCTTGCGGTGTAACAACAACAGTTGTCATAATTTCGTCCTGAACTTTTTGACCAAGAATTTGATCCTTAACCATTCGGCGCAATTCGTTCTTTATTTCTGAAACAGATTTATTGTAATAAGCCTCCAGTTTTTCCTGAGAACCCAATTCATTAATAAAGTAGCGAAGTCGTCGTTCCATTTCCTGTTCAACCTGATCATCGGTTACGGTGATACTATCCAATTCAGCCTGATTCAACAATAGTTTCTGAAACAGCATGTCCTCAAGTATCTTGCAGCGGATATCTTTAGCGCTTCCACTGACACCTTTTTGAAGACGTGTTTGAATGTACTGATTTTCGATATCGGATTGAAGAATAACATTGTTACCAACAACAGCTACAACCTGGTCAATAACAGCAGCTTGCTGTGCAATTGCAGGAATTGATAAAAAGATAAATGCAACGAAAGCAATTAACTTTAATTGATAATGCTTCATTCTTAATGTTTGATGATTAGTAAGATTCATTGTAGGTTTGTTAATGTTCAATAGATTTCGAATTCTTCTTCCCTCAGGGCTTTGGAATAAAGTTCTTCATGCATGGAACGCAAAAAGGACTGTTTTCGTTTATTGATGATGATATTGCGTATGTTTTCTGTCTCCATTTCAAGCGGTGAAATGCTTTCACTTATCATATAATCCTTAAAACGAATGAGATAGACAAATGGTTTATCCTTTATCTCAACGTATGAATTGTTTTTCAGAAATAGTTCCTGATTGAAGGTTTCAATTGGTATCTGCTGCAGCAAATCGTCAAAACGAATCCATATCTCGTCACCAATGTAATAAGAAAGAGCATGCTGTTTCGCCAGAAAATCGATTGTGTTTGACATAACAGTGTCTTTGTTTGACAACAGGTTACGGAAGCGCTTCAGTTCTTTAGAGTCTTCATTTAAAACAACATAGACCGCCTTCACAATGTTGTACCTTAGCTGAAAACTGGATTTATTCAATAAATAATAGGTCGAAATTTCAGTTTCAGTTACAATCGTATCAAGTTTTTGCTTGATCAATTCTGCTTCGTAGGCATAAGTCAGGAGTGAGTTTTTGTAATCCTCAAGCTTTGAATTGAAATCACGTTGTTTAGGCGTAAGGTTTCGTTCGGCCTGCCGAATGAGCAACTGTTTCCGAATCCAGCTATCAATATAGTTCTTTACAAGAAAGATGCTATCCTTTTTTGGTGTTCCGGCAGGTACCACTCCCAGCATATCGTTGCTATACAGATAGTTGTCATAAATTTTAGCAACAACTGTACCCCGATCATGATTAGCTGACGGATCACAGCTACTGAATATGAGCACACTCAGCAGCAGTAAAAAGGACAGTTTTAATTTCATTTAATGTAAGTTACTTTTAATTGTTCAAAAACCTTGTTATTGACAGCAACAGGATATTTTTCGCGCAATTCTTTCACCCATTCTTTTTCGAGGTAGTTTTGGTAGTCGGACGTAATGAGTCCTTTTGCTTCATCCAACGCCTTATTTTGAACAGGGAGAACTTGATTTACAACTACATAAATTGTTGCTTTGTCAGCATCAGCAGTTATCGGACCATGCAAACCGATATTCCAATTTGTTCCATCAACAAATTTATTGTCGCCTTTCTCAAATTTTCCTGGTTGAATTCTCACAGATTTGATGCTGTCGCTTTCAAATTGTGTACGAATTTCTTTTACATCACTCAGTTGCCTTAGTATTGCTTCAACAGCTGCTGTTTCATCCTGGTTTGTTATAGTGAAAATAGTTGCATCTGCACGTTCATTCCATTTATAATCAGTAACATGGACATTATGGAAGGCAATTAAACCAGTTGTGTCTTTTATTGCTTTTGTCCATACTTTTTTATCCATCAGATCAAAAAGTAAGATGCCATCGCGGTACTCTTTCATTAAGGAAGCAAACTCAGGATGTTTCTTTTCGAGTTGGCTATCTTCATATGCAAGACAAGATTCCTTTACAAAATCATTGAACAACTTTGTGGTATAAGATTCAACCGACATATTTTGTTGTGCAGTTTGCTTGGTGGATATATAGGAAGCAAACTTGGTGTCAGTGTATTTCTCCTTCCCAAGTTGAAAAAGTGGCATTTTAGTTAAAGCAAAAGCGCTGTCTGAAAACTTACCCTGAAGAAGGGATGAATCCATTTTTGCCATAAAGGCCTGAAGATTTTTATCGAATATTTTGAACTTTGAATCAGATTTAATCTGTTGAATAACAGCTTCTTCACTCTTTTGAGAACGGGAATCTTTGCTGAGACGTTCCTTAAGTTTAGCTGATTCTTCTTCAAAAGTACCAGGTTTTTCTGAACCAATGAGTTTAATAATATGAAAACCATAAACAGTACGAATAGGAACACTAATTTGACCAGGTTCCATTTTCTTGATCGCTGATACAAATTCAGGAACGATTCTATTCACGGCAAACTTTGTAAGTAAACCATCTCTGGATGCTGAGCCACGATCGTCAGAATATTCCTTAACTGCAGCTTCAAAGCTCATTCCGTCAAGGATTTTCTCGTATATAAATTCAGCTTTCTCAGCTTTTTCAGCTATTTCTTCAGCTTTAGCATCAGGGTTTACGCTGATATAGATATGAGCAGCCTCGATAAGTCCGCTTGCCGGTGTTTTTTCAACAACTTTAATTAAGTGATAACCGAACTCAGAACGTAGAGGAACTGATACTTGACCAACAGGAGTTGTGTAAGCGCCTGTTTCAAAAGGATATACCATATCAAACACTGAAAAATAGCCAAGGTCGCCTTTGTTTCCTGGCCTGAAACTCCTTTGGTTTGGAATTGCCTCCCTGTCACGGGCTGAAGGATCTTCAGATGTTTCAGCGGCAACTGTTGCAAAATCTTCACCATTGATCAGACGTTCCCTGATCTTTTGGATTCTGTTGTAAACCTCAAGTGTGTCTTTGGGAGCTGCATTCTTATCCAGCATAAGTAATATATGGCTGGCTCTGATATCTTCTTTTTTGCGGTCATAAGCTTCCTTAAGCAGCGCTTCACTCACTGATTCATCAGTAAAATAAGGTTTAGCCAACTGTTTTCTGTAACCGTCAAGCTCATCAATGAATGCCTTATTCGTATCCATTTTTAAACTTTCGGCTTCTTTAACTTTTAATTTAAAATTGATGTACAAGTCGAGATATTCTTCAAGTGACTTTTTATCAATTACTTGATTTTGAACATTATTTTTGGTGAAAACGTCCATAAATGCTTTAGACGTAACTTTTTCATCACCGATGGTCATCAAAACGGCGTTGTTGCTGTTCTTTTGAGCGAATGTTGAGATAGATAACAGAACTACACTCAAAAAAATTATCAGATGTTTCATTTTCAACTATTAGTTTTTGATAAGTAATTATTTGATATAATGTTATTTACGACTATAATTAGGTGCTTCGCGTGTAATTGTAATGTCGTGAGGATGACTTTCATACATCCCGGCAGCGGTTATCTTAATGAACTTAGCTTTCTGAAGTTCATGTATGGTAGCAGAACCTGTATAACCCATTCCTGCTCTAAGGCCACCTGTGAGTTGGTGAATTACTTCCGAGAGGGTCCCTTTGTATGGTACGCGACCAACAATTCCTTCTGGCACCAGTTTCTTAACATCATCTTCAGCATCCTGAAAATAGCGGTCTTTTGAACCTTCCTGCATTGCTTCAACCGATCCCATCCCACGATAAGCTTTGTATTTTCTTCCTTCGAAAATGATTGTTTCGCCTGGTGATTCTTCCACACCCGCAAAGAGGGACCCAGCCATAATCGTTGAGGCCCCGGCAGCGAGGGCTTTAACGATATCACCTGTAAAACGAATGCCACCATCAGCAATAACAGGGATTCCGGTATTTCTGATTGCCTTGGCAACATCATAAACGGCTGTAAGCTGAGGAACACCAACACCTGCAATCACGCGCGTAGTGCAAATAGAACCAGGTCCTATTCCAACTTTAATTCCGTCAGCACCAGCCTTTACAAGATCAAGTGCTGCTTCCGCAGTGGCGATATTTCCTATAATAAGATCAATTGCCGGATATGCCTGTTTGATATGCTTTGCCATATCAAGAACTCCTTGTGAATGTCCATGAGCGGTATCAACAACTATTGCATCGACGCCGGCATCAACTAGGGCCGAAACACGTTCCATAGTATTTGATGCAATACCAACGGCAGCAGCAACACGCAACCTTCCACGCGAATCTTTGCAGGCATCAGGACGAGCTTTAATTTTGATGATATCTTTATAGGTGATCAACCCGATTAATTTGAAATCTTTATCAACAACAGGTAACTTCTCGATCCGATACTCTTGCAAAATATCAGCAGCTTTTTCGAAATTCGTGAATTCCGTTGTTGTAATAAGGTTTTTACTTGTCATCACTTCGTGAATCGGACGACTGATTTTACGCTCAAAACGTAAGTCCCTGTTGGTTACGATGCCAACCAGTTTATTCGTTTTATCGACAACAGGTATACCTCCAATATGGTATTCTTCCATTATCTTGAGCACATCTTTCACGGTAGCTTCCACATGCACAGTGATGGGATCGATAATCATACCATTTTCGGCACGTTTTACCTTTCTGACTTCACCGGCCTGTTTTTCGATGGACATGTTTTTATGCAAAACACCAATTCCACCTTCCTGGGCAATGGCAATAGCCATGATAGAGTCCGTAACTGTGTCCATTGCGGCAGTTACAATAGGTATTTTTAATTCGATATTTCTTGAGAAGAACGTACGAAGGCTCACTTCACGGGGTAAAACGTTGCTATGAGCAGGTACTAACAAAACATCGTCGTAGGTAAGTCCTTCTCCGACGAATTTTTCAGCATCAAATGACATACAATCAGGCTATAGGGTTAATTGCCGGCAAATGTACTAAAATCTATCGGAAACTTCGCCGGATGATTCCTTTCAATGGTAAGGAAGAGTATCGGCTTAACAAAAATTAACCCTCACATTTGATCTTTTCTCATGTTAATCAGAATTGAGAATGCTTATTTATTGAAAAGAAGAGTAAATACAACAATCTCAGGCCGGTTACCGATTCGAACCGGTGGTCCCCATGTGCCCAGGCCACTTGATACATAAACATGCGTTTCTTCAAACAATTTATGACCCCAGCTTACCGGAAACATAGCAGTAGTAATATAATTCAAAGGCCACATCTGTCCATGATGTGTATGGCCTGAAAGGACAAGGCCTGCTTTGTTTTCCATAGCTTCAGGAATTGCCCTTGGCTGATGGTCGAGCACAATCAGAAAACTTCCTTCAGGTCGCGAAGCGCTTATTTCTTTTAAACTTTTGCGGGTCACTCCTCCAAAACGTTTGCTCTCAATATCTTCTCTTCCTGCAACATATACTTTATCAGTGAGTTGTATCATTGAGTCTCTAAGAATAGTCAAGCCATGAGTTGAAAGGTACTTAACAGCTGCATCTGCACCTCCGATATATTCATGATTACCTGTGGAGCCGATAATACCCATTGGAGCTTTTATCTTTGTAAGTAATTGCCCCAGGTTTTGACGAATCACAGGGGCAAGGTCTTCATCCACTACATCGCCGGCGAACAGCACAACTTCAGGCTGCAGTTCATTTATCTGACTAACAATTTTACTCAATCTGTTTGTGCTGATAATAGTGCCTAAATGTATATCTGAAGCCATAACGATACGAAGCTCATTTCTTTCTTCAGACTCAAGTCCGGTGTCAATCGTGATTGAATGAATCCGGGGATGCAACGCATTTATGTGACCTGCTAAAACAACAAAAAACACTGTCGTCGCAATGCCGATAGTAATCCATTGTGGATTTCTAAAAAGAAATGTTTCATCAAACTGGTGCAGAAATGGAACGAAAAAGTTTGCCAGACGAACAATATCAACTAACACAACTGCCAAGAATAAATAGAGCATGGCGGCAAGCCAAAATGATCCAAGCCAGGTAAACAAATCACTTAAATGTGATAAATATACTTTTTCGAGTACCCTTCCAAGAATAAATGTTGAAGCCAATAACCAGAAACCACTTATATAAAAGGTGCGTAGTAATGAGCCTTGCTCAAAAGTTCGCAAGCCACGGCTAAAAATATAATAATTCACGAAGCTATAGATCGTAAGGACGATACTGAAAAAAACAGCAAATTGTATTAAACGCATAAAAATGAAGTAAATATTGTTCAATCTTATAACGTATTAGGCGACTATTTGTTTTTAGCAATTTTCTTTCTCGATTTTTATAATGTTTGGAGAGGATATTTTCAAAAAAGTTTTTTACGTTTTTTCGTGAGAAACAATAATCAAAAAGATTTGCGTTATACTTTTGTATTTTGACTAATTATGAAACATTCTCATTATCAAGTATTTTCAAAATGAAATCATTACAAAAGCCAATTTATAAGCTTCCTTTGATAAAAATCCGCCCTATTCTAAGTGATAATCTCATACGTGGTTTGTCATTTTGTTTTTTATTTTTTGCCTTTCAATCAAAGGCCATGACGCCTGACACTGTATCAAAAATTAAAGTTGACAGCGTTAAATATTTTAAAACAACAGCAAGTTTTGGCTTGACTTTTAACCAACTTAGTCTAACCAATTGGGCAAGCGGGGGAGAGAGTTCTCTTTCAGGAAAAGCCAATATTGACTATAAATTAAGGTATCAGAAGGAAGGAAGCAGTGCCGAATTGATCCATAAATCGGCTTTTGGAATCGTTGGCTATGGTGCTGAACGTATTGAAAAAACCGATGATAGAATTGATTTTTCGGTTTCGTACTCTCAGAAAGCATTTAAAGAATGGACATATACTTCGTTGTTTACTTTCAAGTCACAGTTTGCAAATGGTTATAAATACCCAAATGACAGCACATTGGTCTCAGCTTTTATGGCACCAGGTTATTTAACAGCATCATTAGGGTTTAAGTATAGAAAATCGGAGAAGTTTGAATTATTTATTAGCCCTGCTTCAGGTAAGTTTACCTTCGTTAAAAATCAGGATCTGGCTGATAAAGGGGCATTTGGTGTTGAAAAAGCCATCCTTGATTCAGCGGGGGAGGTCCTTGTTCCGGGAAAAAACCTGCTTTCAGAATTTGGCTTCAACATTCTGGCAATATTCAATAAGGAACTATCAAAGAATATCGATTTGGCATCCTCATTAAACCTGTACAATAATTATATGGATGAAGATCGAAACAACAGATGGAACATTGATGTTGATTGGGAAACAAAAGTGAATTTTACTGTCAACAAACGTATTCATACTGTTTTATTTCTTTTGCTGAAGTATGATCATGATACCGATATACCAGTTTATGACATCATCGAAGGTCAGAAAAAACAAATAGGATCAGGACCCAGGCTTCAAATGAAAGAGTCGCTTGGCATTGGATTTAGCTATAAAATTGGTTAGATCATCTAATTTATTAATTTTCTTATATTTAAATAGCTGATAAACAACATATTAAAAATTGTTGGTATCGTTTGTTTTTTTACTTTAAGCTTTCACTATATTTGTCTGGCAAAAGCAATTTCACTAGAATTAAAAATTTTAAAATTGTTTTGGAAAGATAGTTTTTTAGCTATCTTGCTGCCTGTTTAATATGAATGATTAATTAAAACAAACTCCCATGAAAATTTCAGTTGTTGGCACTGGTTATGTTGGCTTGGTTACAGGAACATGCTTTGCCGAAGTAGGTATTGATGTGCATTGTGTAGACATTGACAAGAAAAAAATTGACAATCTGAATCAGGGAATTATCCCTATTTATGAGCCTGGGTTGGAGGAAATGGTTCAGCGTAATGTTGAGAAGAAACGTTTATTTTTCTCAACTGAACTGGCTCCATCCCTCGAAGATTGTGAGGTCGTTTTCAGTGCAGTTGGTACACCACCTGATGAGGATGGCAGTGCAGACTTAAAGTATGTGCTCGAAGTAGCACGTCAGGTGGGTGAAAACATGAAAGATTATGTCTTGATTGTTACAAAAAGCACCGTTCCGGTAGGTACTGCCGAAAAAGTCAGGGCTGCGGTTAAAGAAGCTCAGCAAAAACGTGGAGTAGATATCCCGTTTGATGTAGCCTCAAATCCCGAATTTCTGAAAGAAGGTGCTGCCGTTGATGATTTCATGAAACCTGACCGTATTGTGGTTGGCGTCGATTCAGAGCGTGCCGAAAACCTCATGAAAAAATTATACAAACCATTCACAATGAACGGTCATCCGGTAATATTTATGGATATCGTTTCAGCTGAAATGACTAAGTATGCAGCCAACTCGATGCTTGCAACAAAAATTAGTTTCATGAATGACATAGCCAATCTTTGCGAAATTGTTGGTGCTGATATTAATATGGTTCGTAAAGGTATTGGTTCAGATCGAAGAATTGGTAAATATTTCATTTATCCCGGAACAGGTTATGGTGGCTCATGTTTCCCAAAAGATGTGAAAGCTCTCATCAAAACGGCCAAAGGTTATGGATATGGATTACGTGTGCTTCAGGCTGTTGAAGATGTAAACGATGATCAGAAGTCAGTTCTGTTTAACAAGTTGATGAAGTACTACAATTATGAAATCAAAGGTAAAACGGTAGCTGTATGGGGGTTGTCTTTTAAACCAAATACCGATGATATGCGCGAAGCTCCTGCAAGGGTTGTCATTAGCAAATTACTTGAAGCCGGTGCCAAAGTAAGAGCTTACGACCCGGTTGCAATGCATGAAGGTGAACGTATTTTTAACAAAAGTATCGACTTCGCCAAAGATCAGTATGACGCCTTAATCGATGCTGATGCTTTAATGATTATTACTGAATGGTCGGAATTTAAATTTCCTAACTTCCGTGTAATCAAAAAATTACTCAAAGCACCAGCAATTTTCGATGGAAGAAATATTTACGACGTAAAAGAGATGAAAGCAGAAGGATTTGATTACTTCTGTATCGGTGTCAACACACAAAAATAAACATTGAAAAAGCGGCTGTATCTTTTCAGATGCAGCCGTTTTTTATAATTAACTAAACAGGATGAAAAGAATATTAGTAACAGGAGGGGCAGGTTTTATAGGTTCCCATTTATGTGAACGCCTTCTCAATGAGGGTAATGATGTGATTTGTCTGGATAACTATTTTACCGGACAAAAAAAGAATATTGCCCATTTGATGGATCACCGCTATTTTGAGTTGGTACGTCACGATGTAACAACACCTTATTTTGTTGAAGTTGACGAGATATTTAATTTGGCGTGCCCTGCATCACCTGTCCATTATCAGTACAATCCCATTAAAACCATCAAAACTTCAGTGATGGGTGCAATAAATATGCTAGGGTTGGCAAAACGTATTAAAGCAAAGATTTTGCAGGCTTCAACAAGTGAAGTTTATGGCAATCCAGAGCAGCATCCTCAAAAAGAAACTTACTGGGGACATGTGAATCCAATCGGACCGCGCTCCTGTTATGATGAAGGAAAACGGTGCGCGGAGACATTATTTGTGGATTATCACAATCAGAATGATGTACGTATTAAGATCATCCGCATTTTTAATACGTATGGACCGCGAATGCATCCGAATGATGGACGAGTGGTATCTAATTTTATTGTTCAGGCTCTGAGAGGTGATGATATTACGATGTATGGAAATGGTATGCAAACACGTAGCTTCCAATATGTTGACGACCTCGTTGAAGGTATGATACGTATGATGGCTACCGATGATTCTATCACTGGTCCTGTGAATATTGGAAATCCAGGTGAATTTACCATGCTTGAATTAGCCGAAAAAGTTATCCAAATGACAGGCACAGGCTCAAAAATTATTTTTCAGCCGTTACCTACCGACGACCCATTACAGAGAAAACCTGATATAAGTCTTGCTAAAGAACTTCTGGACTGGGAGCCAAAGATTCACCTCGACGAGGGTTTGCGCAGAACTATTGATTTCTTTAAAACAGTTGTTTAATTTCCGCTTTCTTTCATTTTATTGAAACTTAATTAGATTAAAATGAATATCTTAGTTACAGGTAGTAAAGGTCAGCTTGGAAACGAACTTCAAAAGATTGCAGGCAATGATCGCAGGCATCAATGGCATTTCACAGATGTAGAGGAGTTGAATATAACTCAAACTGATGCCGTTCAAGGGTTTTTTGAAATTCACGAGATTGAAGTTTGTATCAATTGTGCTGCATACACAGCCGTAGATAAGGCTGAAGATGAGCCTGTTCTGGCAGATCGCATCAACGCTGTTGCTGTAGGTGTTTTAGCCGACGCTTGTAAAAAAAACAATGCTTTGTTCATTCATATTTCCACTGATTATGTTTTTGATGGTGAGAATTATAAACCTTATGAGGAAAGTGAGCCCATCTCTGCCATTTCTTCCTATGGAAAGAGTAAAGCCAGAGGAGAAGCAATTCTCATGGGTCATGGTTGTCATAGCGTTATCTTAAGAACATCGTGGCTGTATGCTGCATCGGGGAATAATTTTGTAAAAACAATGATGCGTCTTGGAAAAGAACGCCCTGAAATAAATGTTGTTGCTGATCAGATTGGCACTCCCACATGGGCTTTTGATCTGGCTTGGGCTATTGTTTTAATTGTTGATCGCTATAAAGGTGATTTTGTTAAGGAGATTTACCATTTTAGTAATGAAGGAGCCATCAGCTGGTACGACTTTTCGAAAACCATCATGGAATTGTGCCTGCTGGATTGCAAGGTTAATCCAATACCATCATCGGCATATCCTGTGAAAACAAAAAGGCCCTTTTACAGTGTTTTGAGTAAAGAAAAGTTTAAAAAGAATTATCAGGTTCAATTACCTTATTGGAAAGATAGCCTGAAAAAATGTTTGGAAGAACTAAATGGACAAGAGCAGGCGAAATAGCTTGGCGACCTTAATTTATGATTGTGCAAGGGAGGTTCATGCTTATACTGGCCCGGGTATTTTGCCTGAAATATTTAAAAGTTGTCTGGCTCATGAATTCAGGCTCAGGGGAATACGCTTCAGGATGAATGCTTCTGTTGCTGTACACTACAAAGGAATAAGAATTGAAGAAAAATTATTTGCTGATTTTATAATTGAAGAAGAAATAGCAATCGAACTCATCTCTTCTGTAAGAAAAGCTGAAGAGCATCTAAAGAAACTCAACACAGTAGTTTCCTTTTCGGGTTGCAGCATGGGTGTTTTACTTAACCCTGCGGAAGAACGTTTAATCGATGGCTTTAAAAAGATTACAAACCTCAAAAGAATAACTCTATGAAACAACAGATTGATCCTGCCATTCTCGCGAAAGCAAGTCAATGGCTTTCTGAACCTTATGATTCTGAGACGATTGAAAAAGTAAGACTTCTCATGGAAGAGGATCCTCAGGAACTCACCGAAAGTTTTTACCGTAACCTGGAGTTTGGAACAGGTGGCCTAAGAGGGATTATGGGAGTTGGCACCAACCGTATGAATAAATATACTGTTGCTATGGCAACACAAGGCCTTGCCAATTATATCCGAAAAATGTTTCCTTCGATTGAAACACCTTCAATGGCAATCGCTTATGATTGCAGAAATAACAGCGATTACTTTGCCAGAATTACAGCTGAGGTAATGTCGGCCAATAACATTAAGGTGTATCTTTTTGAAAGTCTTCGTCCAACACCTGAGCTCTCATTTGCTGTGCGCTATTTTGGCTGTCAGAGTGGTGTTGTAATAACCGCCTCGCACAACCCCAAGGAATATAATGGCTATAAAGCTTACTGGAATGATGGCGGACAACTAATTGCACCACACGACAAAAATGTCATTACCGAAGTTGAGAAAATTTCGGGACCGGCTGATGTAAATTTTAATTCTAAAACCGAACTGATAACCTTGCTAGGGGATGATTTTGATAAAATTTATGTGGAACGCATCAAGGGACTTAGTTTGTCTCCTGAGGTGATTCAACGACAGAAAAATTTCAAAATTGTATTTACACCCATACACGGCTCAACAGTAAAATTGGTTCCAATGGCTTTAAAAGCTGTTGGTTTCGAGTCGATTACAACTGTTGAGGAGCAGAATATCGTTGATGGGAACTTTCCGACTGTATATTCTCCTAATCCTGAAGAACCTGCTGCCTTGAGCATGGCTATTGCAAAAGCTGAAGAAATTGACGCTGATATTGTGATGGCAACCGATCCTGATGGCGACAGAGTTGGAATTGCTGTTAAAAACGATCAGGGAAAATTTATTTTATTAAATGGAAACCAGGCTGCAAGTTTGTTGCTCTATTACCTGATTAGCAGATGGAGTGAAAAGGGTAAACTTACCGGAAATGAATATATTGTAAAAACAATTGTTACTTCTGAACTGCTTTTCAATATTGCTGACAAATATGGGGTGGAACGGTTTGATGTTTTAACCGGATTTAAATATATCGCAGATATAATTCAGAAATATGAAGGTAAGAAAACGTTTATTGGTGGAGGTGAAGAAAGTTATGGTTACCTTGTTGGAGATTTCGTTCGCGATAAAGATGCTGTAATTTCTTGTGTGATGATAGCTGAAACAGCGGCATGGGCTGCTGATCAGGGAAAAAGCATGTACGATTTACTTAAAGATATCTATGTTGAATTTGGGTTTTATAAAGAAAAACTCGTTTCAGTCACCAAAAAAGGAATGGCCGGCGCACAGGAAATTAAGGCTATGATGGAGCGCTACAGGAATAATCCGCCACTCGAAATAGCTGGTTCACGTCTTGTCTTAATAAAAGACTATGAGCAGCGGATTACACGAAATCTCGTTGAAGGAAAGCAAACCACCATTGATTTGCCCAAATCGGATGTTTTACAGTTTTTAACCGAAAATGGTAATAAAATAAGCATAAGACCATCGGGAACCGAACCCAAAATAAAATTTTATTTTGGTGTAAAAGGAATTCTTGAAAATCGTGACCAATTTGATGTTATCGATAATGAACTTGAGCACATGATCAAACAAGTGATGGAGGCTTTAAATAGTTAGTCTTCAGGTATTCTGTACAATTATTTTATAAATGATGCGAGATCAAATCCCGCATCATTTTTTTTTGAATAAAAAGACCTAATAAAGGATTGGAATTTGTTTTTAATTGGGTAATAACTTACATTTGCGCTTGCTCATTGATATTATTAAAAGTTCCAATCCAACTCTTCAATTACTGCAATCTGATTGCCCGATACTATTTATTAAGTTACTGCCAAAAAATTAGCTTTTAATACAATGAACAGGAAGTTTTGTTAACAGCAGAGACAAGTAAAATCAACACATTATGGTTGATGATCTATCTTATAGGGTTTCTAAGCACCATGTAAATCTACTGGCATTTTTTTCATTGCAGGTTTCCCAGTGGAAGTGCTTATTTTCAAGCCCTGCTGAGAACATACCGCTTTATATTTTTAATAATCAGTCTTTTCTTGGCTTTCTTAATTCAGAATTCTACTTGAACTGGTTTCTATCGTATAATTCTAATGCGACTTATAAATACCTCATATTAAATTATTTAGTCAAGTATGAGTTAGTCTCTGTTTCTATTTGTAAAAAGATTCATTTTTAAAAAAGTCTTTATGAAAATCGTTTTCAGCTTGATGCCAGTACTTCTTTTTCTAACAGGGCTTTTCCTGATGGATAGCTTTAAATTGGTGAGTAAAAAAAATCTTGTCTTAGCAATATTGTGGGGTGGACTGGCAGCATGGTTTTCTTATCTTTCAAATGAATGGCTTTCGTCGCATTTTACGCTCAGTTTTGAAAACTTTACCCGCTATTTTGCCCCTATTGTTGAAGAGGTTTTAAAAGCACTTTTTGTTTTCTTTCTTATCGCACGACGAAAAATTGGTTTCTCAATTGACGCTGCCATTTATGGGTTTGCTTCAGGAACTGGTTTCGCATTGATTGAGAATATGGTTTATATCTATTTCATTGGAGATGAGCCATCAATGATGTTATGGATGTTGCGTGGTTTTGGTACAGCCCTCATGCATGGTGGCTGCACTGCTATTGTAGCGCTACTTATAATGGGTGGAATACAGCGCGAGAAGAAACTCTTTTTTTCAGTACCTAGTGGACTATTTGTTGCGATCATCGTTCACAGCGCATTTAATCATTTTTTTCTGAATCCATACCTCCAAACCTTACTCATTTTTGTGCTACTCCCTGTTTTCTTTGGCTTTATTTTTAAACAAAGTACCAGCAGTCTCCAAAATTGGTTGGAAATGGAATTCAGTAACGAGGTAGAAATATTGAGAATGATCAGGCAGGGCAAGTTTTCGGGTACCCGATCGGGAGCATATATCGCCGGACTGAGAGCGCATTTTGACTCAGAAATGATTGTAGATCTGTATAATTACCTAAGCCTGTATCTCGAACTTTCGATCAAAGCAAAACGTAACCTGATGCTTAAAGAGAACGGATTTACGCCAATAGCTGAAAACGATACGATTGAAAAGCTTACAGAGCTCAAAGCTTTACGTAAACAGGTTGGTAAAACCGGTGAGCTTGCATTGCAACCACTCATCAGAATCAAGCACAGAGAACTGTGGAAATTAAGTCAATTGGAAAATAGTTAATGAAAAACCAACTTTTTCAAAACATAAAGTGTAATTCATGAAAAATGAAGATGACATAGATAAACCGGATAAAGAGAAACTGGAAGCAGCACAGCAGAGTGCCCTTGAAGATCATGAAATAATCAGAAAGGTACTCAAAGGACAGGTGAATGCATATAGAGTATTAGTTGACAAGTACCAACGCCCTGTTTACAATCTGCTTATACGAATGATTCATGACAGGGATGAGGCAAGGGAACTAACTCAAGTGGTGTTTGTAAAAGCATATGAGGCTTTGGCAACTGTTAGCGGCGACCACAAATTTTTCAGCTGGGTGTATCGTATTGCAGTTAATACTGCTTTAAATTATTTGAAAAAACAAAAAAATAATGTTGGAATTGAATATTTAAAAAATGTAGAAGATGAAAGAGAAGATACATATGATGAGCGTGAATATCAGTTGCAATATGCTGTTAATCAATTAAAAGAGAAATATAGAGCGGTGATAGTTTTGAAGTATTATGAACAACTCTCCTACAAAGAAGTAGCTTATTCGCTGCAGATTTCGGAGCAAAAAGTAAGGTCGCGCTTGTTCGATGCGCGAATGCAGATTAAAGAGATACTCGAAAAGACACCGTATTTTAGAACATTTGAATAAATTAAAACTATAATACAATGGACTTCAGGAAAAACGCTTCAGCTCAGTCGGATAAAAACCCTGACAAGGAACAGATGAAAGGCAAAAGCTCTGATAGAAATCTGGCTGAAAATTCGAGTTCCAAAACTGAGAATGATCACCTGGACAAACTTAAGGAGATTGAGCTTCATCTTGAAAAAACACATGTGGAGGAGCATCCTGTAGATATTACTGAAGAAGTCATGCAGCGCATTACGTCAAAAAAGCGGGTTCCAAAACCAAGTTGGTGGGACAACCCTTTTTGGGATCAATTATTCAATCCTTTCCCTGTTCGTTATGCGATGATTTTATTTACCGGTGTAATGGTAGGTACGGCTTTTACATGGTTTTTTCTGGCTGAAATTGGTCCAACTGATACAAGCAGGCTTGCAGGAAGTATAAGTAGCGCCTCCGGACAAGAAATTTCCTATGCTTACCAACACAGCAGCATTAAAATGATTCCTTATCAGATTGGCAACCTTTACTATTTGAATTTTGTGATCAATAGTCCAAACGAGCTTCATCTGGAAACTTCATTTAGTACTACCGATTTTAAGGTTGCCAAGGCCGAATTTGTTATGACAGAAGGTTCGAATTCAAGTGATTACAATATGGGATCAGTGAATTTTACAGCAACAGGAATGAACTCATTTCAACTTATTCTGGAAAAAACTACGGATGCTCAGGCTGCGGTCACTGTCACTGCTTTCCAAAATCAATCAGTTATTATAAAAAAACACCTAACTTTTTGACAAAAAAACCAACTTTTTATCCACTTAATGATCATTCAATAAAATAGAAACAATTATTATTTACAACTAAAATTTCAAAACAATGAAAAAGTACACTTTACTTCAAGCCGCACTCCTCGCAGCTCTCGCACTGGTAGTAGGATTATTCCTGGGTATCAGTATTGTAAACTATTCGCCCCAGGGTGCTGACTCCCAAACTGATTATTATGAGATGGGTAAGTATCTCGGAGGTTCAATAGGGAAAGTAGATCGCTATCGCAATGTTCAGGTATCAGAAGATGATATTTTATTGCGGAATGAGTTGCTTGACGACACCGCCAAACGCACTCAATACGAAAAATACCTGCTGTTTTATTATTATAAGTCACTTAAAACTTCTTTTGACGTAGATGAAGTTTTGAAGAAAACAACTGAAACAGAAGAATTTGCTAAAACTTACTATCCCTACATGATAGCTTTGGAAAGTTTCAAAACATACCTTGTTCCAGCACGTGAGGATATTCTTTTTGCTTTGAATATGGTTTCTTCATTGGATGAAAATGCGAAAGTTCCTGTTATTGGATACCTAAATCAGGCTCAAAACGCTATTGCCCGTATCAACAGCAATGAATCTATTCTTATGAACCTTATGAATGCTATTATTACTTTCAAAGATGCCAATCCTGAAGGAAAGTATTGGGCGTTGGAGGATGCACACGACATCATTTCAATGAACCTGATGCAATCGGCAATTCTTACCCAGAACAAACCTATGCTCAGTTACCTAGATAAGAAAAAGCTTCTCAATGATAAGGAAGGTGTTAAAGAACTCGTTGCTGATGCTCAACTGAAATCATTATTTAATGATCAGTTTGTTGCTGATATGAGTACCTTAGGTATCGCAAATGAGAGTTTAAATGCTTTAATTTTAAACGATGTTGCTCTGCAGGATGTTTTTTGTTCAAATGAAGAGTTAAGCAGTTTACTCTTGAGTAATGATGCAATAAGCTCCATAAGCACTTTGAAAGCAATAGATCAATTAGGAATTGATGTTCAGAATTTGGGAGTTATGACTGACGTTTCCGAATTTAGATAAAAGGCAATCTAATGATTTGTTATTGAAACAGGTACGCTTATTAATCTGGTTTTAACAAGCGTACCTGACTTCAAAATAGTACTGACAAAACTTTCTTGTTGTGGTCGTTTAGTTCGCACAACTGATGTTCTTTGATAAAGATTGATTTACAGAAAAATTAATTTGCCAAAATTGATTTTCCGATTATTCACATGATTTCAATTCCAGTTTGTCCAAGTTATTTGAGTTGAAGGTACCAGTCAATTGAATTTTTAAATGAACGATTTGCTAATAAAGTACTTAACATTAGAAAACAAATAAAAACAAATGAAAAAGTTAACATTAATTCAGGTAAGCCTTTTCGCATTATTGACATTTGTCGGCGGTTTATTGATTGGTTCAATGATCGATCTGCCTTTATTCGAAAAAGAAAAATTATCTGGCTCAATTGGAAAAGTGGATCGTTACAGAAATGTGAAAGTAACGGAAGATGATATTTTATTGCGTAATGAGTTAGTCGAAGACACAGCCAAACGCCGTCAATACGAAAGGTATTTGCTTTTTTATTATTACAAATCACTGAAGATTTCCTTCGATGTAGACGAGGTTTTAAAGAAGATGACTGAAGCAGAAGATTTTGCCAAGACTTATTATCCTTATATGAATGCACTGGAAAGTTTTAAAACTTTTCTTGTACCTGCACGTGAAGAAATTTTATATGCCATGAGTGTAATTGTTTCGTTGGATGAAAACTTAAATGTTCCAATAATCGGATACCTTAACCAGGCTCAAAATGCCATTGCCCGGATTAAAAACAATGAAACTGTACTATTAAATTTGATGAATGCTATTATAACTTTTAAAGAAAATAATCCAGATCGTGACTATGTGGCACTTGACGACGCACATGATATTATTTCAATGAGCCTTTTACAATCTGCAATTCTCACCCAGAATAAACCAATGCTCAGTTACTTAGATAAGAAAAAACTTCTGAATGATAAAGAAGGTGTCAAGGAACTTATTGCTGATAATCAGCTAAAACAGTTATTTAAAGATCAATTTGCTATTGATATTCAAACTTTAGGTATTGACTATACAGATAGTTTCCGTTTAATAATAGTTACAGATGTTGCAATACAGGATGCTTTTTGTTCAAACGAAGAGTTAAGCGGTGGTTTTAGCAGTGATGAAGTTTTAAATGAATTAGAACTTAGTTCAATGGAGCAATTACCATTTGGGACCCGTTTATAATTTTACCAAAAACAGGTTAAACTGAATATTAAATCAATAGTACATTTTTCAGATTGTAAAATACATAATTCGATAAGTTAATTTGTTTTGAATACATGAATTGAATAAGCATGATTTTCACCGTTTGAAAGCTTTATTGAAAGTAAATCAGATTCAAGTTATATTTATGTAAATCAATATAAACCAAGTAAATATAAATGTTTAAACAAAAATAGGTGATGAAAAAATGGAATTTTATTCAAGTTGCTTTGTTAGCGATAACAACTTTTACCGTTGGGTTGTTGGTAGGTTTTATGATTGATTTACCCATTTTTGGTAAAGAAGAGCTTTCAGGGTCAATTGGAAAGGTTGATCGCTACCGAAACGTGAAAATGACAGACGAAGATATTCTACTTCGCAATGAGTTAGTGGAGGATACCAATAAATGCATTCAGTATCAGAAATATCTTATGTTTTATTATTATCAGTCAGTAAAAACCTCATATGATGTCGAGAAGGTGCTAACATTAACAACAAAGGTACCTGAATTTTTCAGAACATACTACCCATATGCTGAGGCACTAAGTAGTTTTAAGGTCTACCTTGAACCTGCGAGAGAAGATATACTGTTGGCATACAATATGATATCTTCTCTTGAGAGTGATGCCGAAATACCAGTAATGCGTTACCTTAACGAGGCAATTAACGCGATTGCACGCATAAAAAATCATGATGCTATTCTGATGAATTATATGACAGCGATTGAAACCTTCATACAGTCAAACTCCGACACAACCTATCCAACGCTGATGGATGCCCATGATTTACTTTCTTTCAATATTATTCAAACAGCAGTTTTAACGCAGAACAAACCGGTTTTGGAATATCTGAATAAAAAGAAGTTGATGAATAACAAGGAAGGATTGAAAGAAATTGTGGCAGATACAGGTTTGAAACCTTATGTTAAAGAACAATACGCTTCCGATGTTAACAAATTGGGTTTTGTTGTATCTGACCGATTCGATGATGCTTTCGGCAATATTGGCCAATACTTAAATTCAGATGTATTATTGTCTAGCAGGTTATTGGACGAGATAAATCTCGGAAGTGATGGGCTATTTGACTTTTTTGATTTGTTTCATTCACAAAGTATGGGCATTTATCAAAGTGAGCAGACCTTAGGGTACCTTGTTGGAGATATGGGAACTTTAGAAGGATTTTCTCCAATAAAATAATTTTTCATCTGCAAGGTTGATTCCTAAAAAAGATACTATTGGTTCTTAAAATATTGAATTTGTGGGATAAATCAAACTAAATAAGACATGTAGGCATTTAATTTTGAAGTATTATGTTTATTAAAATACTATTTATGAAGAAGTTAACATCCGTTCAGTTAGGTTTTGTTTTCATCATTGCACTTGTTTTAGGAATTTTAGTTGGCACCAGATTGGATTCCTTTGAAGGTACAAAGGAGCAGTTGAGCGGTACAATTGGTAAAGTTGACCGCTATAGAAACGTAAAAGTTACACAGAACGATTTGCTTTTAAGGAACGAGCTTATCGAAGATTCAGCAAAACGGCTTCAATATGAAAAGTATCTGTTGATCTATTATTATCAATCCTTGAATACTCAAAACGATCTTGACCATGTGCTCGCATTGACCGATTCAGTGCCTGAATTCCAGAAAACATATTATCCCTATTCCAATGCTTTAAAAACCTTTTCCCAATTTCTGGAACCAGCACGTGAGGACATATTATATGCACTTAATGTGATTTTAGATATTGACGGTCAAACGGAAGTGCCTATTATTGAATATCTTAATATGGCACAAAACGCTATAGCCCGCATTCAGGCACAGAACAGTATTTTGTTGAATTATATGAGTGCTATTGAAACTTTTCTTCAGAGCGAAGAGATATCAACCCAACGCCTGGCTGATGCACATGATATCCTGTATTTAAACACACTTCAAGCAGCCATTTTTACACGCAATAAGCCCGTTTTGAACTATTTGGACGAGATGAAACTCAGAAATGATAAACAAGGAGTGAAAGAATTAATGGCTGAAACACGCGTAAAATCTCAATTGCTGGGATATTATAATGAAGATATTAAAAAGCTCAAGAATCATTTTTCTGATAAATCTGAGAGTAGTCTGAATTTACATAGCTTCGATCAACTCAATATTGAAGTGAATAACTCCATTCATATATTAGGCGATGCTATGATAAATGTTATCGATGTTACTTTAGGCACCGATGCAATGTTTTATGCTGATATCGTTGAATCACACTTGCTGAATGAAGAAAGTTTTGGTGTTGAATATAACAGGTTAATGAGTAATTCTGGTTTGGATATGGTATTTTTATTAAGTAATGACAAGATAGAAGTTGTGGCAGGGAATTAAAGTAGGATAGTTAAGGAGTTAAGTTCTCATTATACAAATGTGTTCCAATGAGAGTTTTCTGTGTTTTTGAAGTTTTGTTTAAACCAATAAATCAAGCAGATGAGAGTAAATTTAGGTCGTAAAATGTGGTTGCTGCTTCTATTTACAGGAGCAGCATCAATGCTTTTTGGTCAGAAGATCAATCGTTTCAGGACCGATGAAATGGAATTGATCTATTTCGGAAAACGTTATTCATTTCTGATGCCTCATGTGGCACGAACATTTCATAATGGGCTTGAATTTCACGAGAAGCATTGGGACTACGATCACAAAAAGACATATGTGATGCTCACCGATTTTGAAGATGATGGCCATGGTGGCGCAATGGTGATGCCATTCAATATGATTGTTTTAGGTATTTCACCCTTTAACTTTGCTTTCAGTATCACGCCTTCCAGTGAGCGTTTTCAATGGCTATTTGCTCATGAGCTCACACATATTACATTAGCCGATAAACCAAACAAAACCGATATATTTTGGCGTAAAGCTCTTTTTGGGAAAATCCGTCGTGATGAACATATCCCGATAACTGCTTTCTGGAGTTACCTGACTACTCCGCGATGGTATGCTCCGCGCTGGTATCACGAAGGTATCGCCTGCTATCTTGAAACCTGGACTTCAGGAGGATTGGGAAGAGCCCTGGGGCCCTATGATGAGATGTATTTCAGAAGTATTATCAACGAAAATTATCCCTTATACTCAGTCATTGGCCTTGAAACTGAAGGTTCAACCATTGACTTTCAAGTGGGAGCAAATTCCTATCTTTATGGAACCCGTTTTGTTACATATCTTGCTCAGGAATATGGTGATGATAAAGTTAAAGCTCTTTACAACCGAACAGATGATAGTAAGGCATTTTACGCACGTCAGTTTAAAAAAGTCTTTGGTAAGCCAGTAAGCAGTGCTTGGAAAGACTGGATCAATTTTGAAAAGGAGTATCAAACAGCTAATATTAACCTTGTAAAGGAATATCCTCTAACTTCATTTCGAAGTCTAACGAATGAACCGCAAGGAAGCTTTTCTAACATTGGTTATGATGGTGTAACAGGTAAAATTTATGCGGCTACCAATAGTCCCGGAGCTATTTCAAAAATTGTTGAACTTGATGTGGCATCAGGAGAAATGCGAAAACTTGCTACCCTTGATTCACCAATGCTTTATTCAGTGACTTATTTAACTTACGATCCAAAAGATAAACTAGTTTTTCTGAGTGAACAGAACAGTAAATACCGGAGTCTGGTACAGGTTGATGTGAAATCCGGAAAGAAAAAGACACTTATTAAGCGTTCCCGGACAGGAAATCTGGTCTATGACAGTACGAACAGATGTATATGGGGAGTTAAACATGACAATGGTTATGCTTCAATTGTTAAAATTCCACATCCATATAATGAAACTATTCCTATGTACACTTCTGAGTTTGGTCGGTCGGTGCTCGATCTTTCAGTTTCACATGATGGGTCAAAATTAACTGCTACACTTACCGGAATACGGGGAGAACAATCATTAATTATGTTTGATATCAAACAGTTAGAAATAGGAGTGAGGGAATATGAAACACTCTATAAATCTGAAGAAAATACCCTCACTCAATTTAAGTTTTCAAATGATGACCAATATCTTATCGGAACTTCATATTACACAGGAGTTTCAAATATTTGGCGTATATCATTGAAAGATAAATCGTTTGAGTTATTATCGAATGACGAAAGTGGTTTGTTTGTTCCCCAGCAACTGAGTAACGACTCATTATTTGTGCTGAAATTTCATAGAAACGGCATGTTACCCGGAATTATACCATTAGAGGTATTAACAGATGCCAATTCCATCAATTATTTAGGAAATCTGGCTTATGAAAAGAATCCTCAAATAAAAGCCTACTCACTTAAACCTGCCTCAAAAGTGAATATAGATTCATTAAAGATGGAAGAAACATCCTACAGACCAATAAGAAATATGTCGCTTTCAGGTGCGTTTCCTGATGTAAGTGGTTTCAAAGAAACCGTAGCCTTGGGCTATCGGTTAAACTGGCGCGACCGAATCGGACTATCAAATGTAAACCTATTTCTGGGAGGTTCGCCATGGAGTACATACAAGGATAAGCAAAAGTTTCACGGACAGTTACAATGGGACATTTGGCTGTGGAGCTTTAATACAACCTATAATAAAACCGATTTTTATGATTTGTTTGGACCAACAAAACGCAGCAGGGCTGGGTATTCGTTAGGATTCTCCTATCATAAAACTTCAACTTTAAAGACACCATTTAAAACATATTATGGTTTTGGAGCAACACATTATGGTGATCTTGAAGTACTTCCGCAATTTCAAAATGTTGCTTCTCCTATTAGGAATTTTCAAAGTGTTTCTTTTGAGGCAGGAGTATCAAAATTGCGCCGAAGTCTGGGGGGTGTAGAGGACGAAAAAGGTTATAAATGGGACTTGACAGGATATAGTTATATAGCCAACGGAAGGGTGTATCCATCACTTATTTCGGAGCAGCACATCGGGTGGCTGATACCAGCTATCCGCAACACCAGCTTTTGGATCCGTAATAGCGTCGGACAATCATTTGGTAAAAAAGGTTCTTCTTTTTCAACTTTTTACTTTGGCGGATTCAGAAATAACTATGTTGATTGGCAACCTGCTGATCAGTATCGAAAGATCCTCGCATTCCCAGGCGTTGATATTGATGATATTAGCGCGCATAATTTTGTTAAAACAATGGCAGAATTAAACCTGAAACCCATTCGTCTAAGAAACGTTGGAACGACCTGGCTTTATCCTACTTATATCAAGTCATCGCTCTTTGGGACACATCTAATCTCTGATTTTTCTGATTCAGATTTAACAAGAAACAGATTTAATGCCGGTATTCAGGTCGATCTTGAGCTGGTGCTGTTTTCCTATTTGAAAACAACCTGGTCAGTAGGTTATGCTCAGAAATATGAAAAGTCGTATCTGCCACAGGATCAGTGGATGTTTTCGGTGAAGCTTCTGGGGAATTAATTAGTATGGTCACTAATTTAAATAAATGAAGTATCCATCATTCTTAATGTCGATTTATGAAAAACATTATCAAGGACTTATGGTTAGCAATTGCACTAATAGCAGGGGCATCAGCTATTCTATTACTCTCTGATCTTGAGCAGCGGAAGGTTGGAAAGTCAAACGAATTGCCAAAACTCCCACAGCTTGCTATCATGCAGATTTCATCTACACCGCTGCTTGACAAACACGTAGAAGGGATTTTGGATGCTTTGCAGGCAGCAGGTTTTATTGCAGAAAACCGACAGAACATAAAGCTCTATAACGCCCTTGGTGACCTAACAACAGCCAACACCATTGCTAAAGAACTTACAAATAGTTCCAGCGACATTGTCATAACCTCAAGTACTCTTGCACTACAAACTTTTGCCAAAGCCAACCAACACACGCAAAAAACACATGTTTTTGGTGCTGTCACCGACCCTTTTGGAGCTGGAGTAGGTATTTTTGGCAAAGAGCCTTCCATGCACCCTCCTTATTTGGCGGGCGTTGGGACCTTTCAGCCTGTCCAAAAAGCATTCAGAATTTTAAAAGAACTAAATCCTTCTATAAAAAAAGTTGGAGTGGTTTGGAATCCAGGAGAACAATGCTCGGAAGCCTGTATTTTGGAGGCCCGGTTAGCATGCAAGGAGACAGGAATAACACTTATTGAGGCTGTTGCAACCAATACCTCCGAAGTATCAGAGGCAGCTCGTTCACTCTTTTCAAAAGGTGTGGAAGCCATTTGGATAGGAGGTGACACAGTGGCAAATGCCTCCTCTTTAATGATTATAAATCTGGCAAAACAGAATGGAATACCTGTCTTTACCAATGATCCAACCGACGCCAAATCAGGTGCCTTATTCGGTCTCGGAGCCGATTATTATACAGTCGGGAAATATACGGCAGATATTGCAATAGCTATTTTGAATGGAAAGAAGCCTTCAGAGTTTCGCATTGAAAACGTTATACCTGAGCAACTTGAGATTAATAAATCATTGCTGTCTCAACTTGGAAGCAAATGGAAAATTACTGATTCTATTAGTGCCTTGCTGCCAAAAGTTACAGCTGCTGCTGAGAAAGAGCGCGTCATTCTAGATTTTGAATCATTAGCCAGAAAAGGTATTACGGTAACTCCTGAAATGCTTTTGAAAGCAGATTCTTATCAGCATATTAGTTTAAAGAATGGACGACCTGCTAAAGTTGCAGTTATTACCCTGGTTGAAAATCGTTTACTTGAAGAAGCGGTAAAAGGTGTTGAAGCTGGAATGCAATGGAGTGGCTTGGTTGAAGGAGTTGATTACCAGATGAAAAGCTATAGTGCTCAGGGAGAAATTGCGCAACTTCCTCAAATTATTGAAGCTGTAATGCGTGAAAAACCTGATGTCATCGTTTCGGTTACAACTCCAGCTATGATGGCTATTGCAAGCAAAGTCAAAGAAATACCTGTTGTTCTTACAGTTACAAGCAACCCAACAAGGTTGAGGGTATTCGCTAATGGCCGACCCGATAATATTTGTGGTGTTCATGACAACCCTCCATTGAATGAACTGGTTGAGATGGCAATTAAGTATGATCCAGGTTTGACAACATTTGGAATAGTTTACGATGCTTCACAAATGAATTCGGTTCTTTCTGTAGAAACATTGCGGGAAGTTATCAAATCAAAGAAACTGAAACTGGTCGAAGCTACAGCCTCAAATGTCACTGAACTGGGATTAGCGACACAAGCAATTCTGCAGCGCGGTGCTAAAGCCATTATTGTTTCGGCTGATAATTTGGTAAACACAGGTTTTGCTGCAATTCACAGAGTAGCAGAACCCGCCGGAATCCCCATATTTGCCACAGAACCTCAGCTTGTTGAACAAGGTGCGACAGGTGCATTAGGAGATAGCTTCACTGATTGGGGTATGCAATCAGGGAAACTTGTGGCAAAAGTACTTGCAGGTGTGCCTCCGAAAATGCTACCACTTTCAGAAACTGAGACTCACACTAGGATTGATCCTAAAAAGTCGAAATCAACTGCACAATTAGCTAAGCCATTAAAGCTTAGTATAGTACAATACAGTGAAACAGAATTTTCCGAACGATGCCATGAAGGTTTGATCGACGGAATTGCACGCTCAGGAATGAAAGAAGGGGTTGATTATGTGGTTAGAACTTTGAATGCACAAGGTGATATGTCCACATTGTCAAGCATTATGACAACCGTAAAAGCAGATCAGGTTGATTTGCTTATGGTTATTTCAACACCGAGTCTTCAGGCAGCATTAAGGCAAGCAGGTGCTGACACAAAAATTGTTTTTACAGGAGTAGGGGATGCTGTTAAAGCAGGAGCAGGTACATCAGAGACAGATCATTTACCAAATGTAACAGGTATAACAACACGTTCGCCTTTCGATGGAATGGCACGTGTTATTCATGAAACCATGCCTGAATGTAAAAGTGTCGGAACATTATTCACTCCTGCTGAGATCAATAGCGTTTTGTACAAAGATTGGTTCAAGGATGCGTTAGCATCATATGGAATTACTCTTGTTGCCGTACCGGTTACATCAAGTGCTGATGTTTCTCAGGCTGCTATTGAACTTTGCCGTAAGGATATACAACTTGTCTGTCAGATAGTTGATAATATGACACGACCGGGTTTCGCACTTATTGCCAGAAAAGCTGCAGATAATGGTATGCCGGTTTACGTATTCGATAGTGATCAAATGAGGGATGGCGGCACAATTTGCCTTGCCCGCGACTATTATGATGCCGGATTAGAAGCAGCTGAGAAAGCTGTTCAGGTACTTAGGGGCACTTCACCAAAGGATATACCTTTCAGCAATACCCAATCAGAAAAATTTATGTACAACCCTGAAAAGATTCAGACTTATGGAATCAAATTGTCAGAATCACTACGAAGTAAAGCAGTCGTATTTACTCAAAAATAAAAAGGAATCACCATGGAACTTATCGCAATAAAAAAGGGTAAAATACTTCATGTTCAGGCTGTTGGGCGTCTTGATGCTTCCTGGAGCGATTATTTCACTGATACATTTCTTGGTTATATACGCAACGGAGATCATCAGTTGGTAATCAATGCAGCCGAAATCCACTTCCTTAGCTCAGCCGGAATACGATCTCTTGTTCGTATTCACAAAGAATTAATGAAGCTTAAGGGACGGCTTCAAATCATCAATGCCAATGAATTTGTTATTAGTACTTTACAAATGACTGGTTTTGGAATGTGGTTGACAACCAGCGTAATACAAGCTGATGATGAATCTTCACATGAAATAGATAAAGCAGAAAAGTTGCCTGAGAACTGTTATGCTCTTCCGGTAACCAAGCCAATGACTTTAAAGAAAAACGAGAATTGGGTTCCCTGGAAAAAAATTGATCCCGAACACATTACACATTTACATTTTCCATCAGGTACGTTCGGTCTTGGTATTGGAAGTCCGGTTTCAACCGAAGCCTTTGAAAACTTACTTTTTGGCGATTATCTTGCTGTATGTGGTAATGTGGTGTATCAACGTCCGGAGGAAAAAAGTAAACCGGATTACTTACTCAAACTTGAAAATTTTGTTCCTGATTTATATGCTATTCAATCCTTGTATGCCGAAGGAGAAATGTCTCATTTATTGCGATTTACACCCAATGAAGATGGAACACCGGTTAGGCTGTCAGGTCTGGTGAAGCAAACTTTTTCAGTCATATCAGCAAGTCAGATTGTCTTCGTTATTTTGGCTGAAATAGATGGCTTGGTAGGGGCACATCTTATCCAATCACCAACAAAAATTGAAGAAAGTGAACTACCCACAGGATTAAAAATGCGTGACTGGCTATCTTTTAGCGGTGAAAGGATACATGCAAAAGAACAGGCACTTGTTGTTGGAATTGCTTCTAATTCATTCAATATCAATGATTCCACATCAAATCAATCGCCATCTTCCATGTCTGGTTTATCCCTTCATGCACATACAGCAGTTTTCCCATACCAGCCATTGCAAAACGGCCAAATCAATCTGGAGGAGCAAGTGCAAAAGTTTTTAAACGGACCTCCTCCCAAGGCTTTACTTCATCTTATCGAAGATAACAGGCCTGGAAATGGATTGGGAGAAAGTTCATTCATCAGAGGTGCAATCTGGTTTGCACCTGTAAAACCAGAGGAGGCTAAACAATGAATCTAATTATAGGAGCTTTTACAATAGGTTTGATACTTTCATTGCTGTCGCTCGGAATGCTTATCAGCTTCAGAATGATAAAGTTTACGGATATAACTGTTGATGGATCACTCACTTTAGGAGCAGCCCTAACAGCAGTATTGATAAGTTCGGGATGGTCGCCATGGGTTGCAACATTTTTAGCTTTCATTGCAGGAATGGCAGCTGGATCTATTACCGGAGTATTATATACAAAATTCAAAATTCAGGAAATATTGGCAGGAATACTTATGATGACAGCACTTTACTCTGTTAACCTGCGCATCATGGGACGAAGTAACATCCCTTTACTTGACACCAAAACCGTTTCTGAGATTCCTGAGAAGTTGTTACTCGACTTTACTGATGGAAATAAGAATCTGCTATTTTTCGGTTGGCAGGTATCATTGATCGATCTGGCTGTGTTTATTAGCAGTTTAATACTTTGTGCTTTAATAGGTTGGCTGCTTAATAAGTTTCTGTTGACACACTTTGGAACTGTTCTTCGGGCAACTGGAAATAATGTTCAGATGGTTCGTGCACAAGGTGTAAATAACAATAAAATGATCATCTTCAGTTTAGCCTTATCGAATGGATTAGTTGCTTTGTCAGGAGCATTACTAGCTCAATATCAAGGATTTGCTGATGTTCAAATGGGTATTGGAATGATGGTATGGGGGCTGGCGAGTATCATTATAGGCGAAGCACTTGTCGGTAAAACAACCATAGGTATTGCAATTGCCGGTACGATCTTAGGCACCATTTTGTTCCGTTTACTTATTGCTATCGCCCTGCGCTGGGGATTGAACCCTAATGACCTCAAACTTGTCACAGCATTGTTTGTTTTTGCTGCTTTGGTTGCCCCTCAATGGTTTAAGTCGTTGCATAAGAAACTTTCTAAAAATTCTCACCATGCTTGAAATCAGTGGAATAAGTAAAACGTTTTTTCCGCAGACGGTAAATGAAGTTAAAGCTTTGCGTCAGGTCGACCTACGAATTGAGGAAGGTAGCTTCACAGCAATTATCGGAACAAATGGGTCGGGGAAAAGCACCCTGCTAAACGCCATTGCAGGCACTTTTATTCCTGATGACGGAATAATTCGTGTTGATGGAAAAAATATTACTGAATGGTCGGAATATAAACGTGCTCAGCTGATTGGAAGGGTGTTTCAAAATCCTTTTGCGGGTACTGCAGCCGACATGAGCATTGCTGAGAATATTGTTATGGCGATGCGACGTGGTCAGAGCCGACCTTTAACCAGAGCTGTTACACAAAAAGCGAAATCAGAAATTGCCGATCGTGTAAGGATGCTCAATATGGGTCTTGAAGATCGGTTGGACAATGCGATTGGTACACTCTCGGGCGGACAAAGGCAGGCATTGACTTTATTGATGGCAACCTGGCTGAAACCTAAACTCCTGTTGCTGGATGAGCACACGGCTGCACTCGACCCGAAAAGTGCCGCAAAAGTTGCAGAGTTGACAAAGCAAATAATTGAAAGCGAAAGACTTACAGCAATGATGGTTACCCATTCGATGCAGCAAGCTGTTGATCTGCCCGACCGTATCGTAATGATGCATCGCGGACAGATAGTGGAGGACTATCAAAAAGAAAATAAAAAACGCGTTCGAATTCCTGACCTTCTGGATACGTTTGACCGCGTTCAAAAGCGTGAGTTGTTTGATGAAACAGTAGCTGCATTATTAACCGAACAGTACTTTTAATGTGACTTTTTTAAAAATAACTTGCCTTAATTGGTTCTTTATTTTACTTTTGAGGTTGTAAGTCCGTGCTCAATTCAGACTTAAAACCAATCTATCCTGTATTCTTTTTTGATATCAAAACAGCATATTATTAGCTTGTTTAAAGAATTTTTTTAAAACAAAAAACAAACCACAATGAATCACATTCGCTTCAATTTATTCCTTTTGATCATTTGTTGTTTTCTTTCCATATCATGTGGGAAAGATAAAACTGTAAGTATTACGGGCACTTATCAACACAAGTATAATGTGGATGGTATTGATTATGATGTTCAACTTGAATTAACCAATGATAGTCTTTTGCATTGGATTCCTGTGATGCTAATTCCCGGACATACTTCATCAACAGTTAGTTATGTAATTGTTGATGATATTCAGTTAAGGGTATTTAATGATACCGATTGCAACTCAGAGGCAACATACCTCTATACTGTAACTGATGAAAAGCTAACTTTGATGGCAGATCGAGAGCCCTGTATTCCACGTTTGAGTGCACTTTCAGGTGAATGGACAAGAATTGAATGAAATGTCTCAAAAAAACTCAAAAGTTCTTTTCTGGTTCAGTTTATAAAAGGTATGAACATAAAAAAAACCGGCAGATTCTACCGGTTTTTTTAATGAAATAGGCTGAGAAAATTATTCAGGAAGTAGAACAGTGTCAATTGCATGAATCACACCATTCGTACCTTGAACGTCAGTAGCTACAACATTTGAGTTGCCATTGAGTTTTACACTTCCTCCTGTTACGACTACATTAATATTGCTTCCGGATTTCAATGTTGGGACACTTCCCGACATCACTTGTGAGGCTGTTACATTACCTGACACAACATGGTAAAGCAAAATTGGCGTAAGTTGTTCAGCTGTAAGGTCAGCAATTCCCGATACACCTAATGCAGTAAATAACTTTGCAAATGCCTCATTGCTTGGAGCAAAAACAGTAAAAGGTCCGGTAGCAGATAATGCAGACGCTAGATCAGCTTTTAAAACAGCTTGAACAAGGGTGCTAAATCCTGCATTGTTAATTGCATGATTTACAACTGATGCTGGAATAATCACTTTATCAATTACATGTATGACGCCGTTTGATGCCATAACATCAGCTGTTGTTACATTACTTCCATCAACTTTAACTGAAGTTGTTTTTTCGATGAAAACCTTAATAAAGTTTTGACCTGGACCACTGTTATTCAAGGTGTTGGCGTAACCGGTTGCAATGTCAGTAGATTTTACTTTTCCACTTACAACATGGTTCAATAGAATTGGCTTGAGTATTTCTGCACTCAAATCATTAATTCCAGAAACTCCTAATTGAGTGAAAAGGGTATTAAATGCTGCGTTGGTTGGAGCAAATACCGTGAAAGGACCAGTACCTTCCAAAGCTGTTACTAAGTTGGCCTTTTGCAGGGCTGAAACCAAAATTGAAAACTGTGGATCAGAAACTGCTGTTTGTACGATGTTTTTTGATTCGACAACAGGGTCATCATCTTTCGAACAAGAAGTGAAAACACCCACCATTAATAGTGCGACTAAAAAGTACTGAAGTTTAGATTTTAATTTTTGCATGACTGTAGAGTTTAATAGAGTTAATGTTAGTTTAATTACGAATTACCTCAACTAAACCTCAGAATCATCAATTTTGTTCAATGTTTACCATTTAAGATTAAACAAAAAATGTTAAAATTTTCGTGCTATATTCGTAATAATATGTAGATCAATAGATTAAAATTTTCAGAGATAGAATTAATTTTTTGGACTAATTCAGTTTTTTTGAACTCGACAAAATGAAAAGGGGTAAGGAAGATGATTAAATTAAGATAACGACTGTGGTTTTATCAAATCGATTAAAATTTGAAATTAGTCTCGTTAAATTTCGGGTCTACTCTGAATCAATCAAAAAAGACCTGAGGGTATGCAAGTACTCTTCTTGATTTTCAAGATGATGAGAATGAGATGCCCCCTCAAAGATTTTTAATCGGGCGTTTGGAATTAGTTCTTTAAAGCTTTGCATAGTTTCAGGTCTTGCTTCATCAAACTCACCGCATGTTAACAAACAGGGGATGTTAATAGTGCTCAACACCGGAGTTAAATCAGCGCTTTGCAAGCATCCTGTTAAAGTAAACTCGCTTGGACCCCACATATGGCTATATACTTCCAATCCCATTTTTTGAAACGTAAGGTTTAGTGCCTCAGGCCAGGGATTAAGACGACAGACATGTTTCTGATAGAAAATCATAACCGCTTCCTGATAGGAAGCAGAAGAAAAATCTCCGGAAGCTTCATATTTAATAATAGTATCCTGCACGTTTTGAGGTAATTGACTAATCCAAATGCGCTGATCATTTGCCCAGCGAACAGAATTGAGCAGAGGAGCTGACAAAGTCAGTGATTTTATATGGGTTGAGCCATACTTAATTATATAATTAGTAGTAAGGTAACCTCCCCAGGATTGTCCAAGCAGATGAAATTCATTGAGGTTTAATGCTATACGCAATTGTTCCAACTCATCAGTGAAGCGTGCTACCGTCCAAAGCGAAGTGTCGGATGGACGATCTGAGTTACCACAACCAAGTTGATCGTAAAATATTACAGGTCGTTCATTCGCTAATATTTCCAGATTAGAAAGGTAATCATGAGGTGCTCCAGGTCCGCCATGAACAACAAGTAAAGGAATACCTGTTTTCTCAGCACCTACAACTTTGTACCAAATCTTCCCGCCTGTAACATTTAAGAAACCTTCTCCTACCGGAAGCTTTATTGCTTCTTTCTTGGATTGACATGCGCACATGATAAGTGTTAAGATTATTATTAAACTATTGACATGCAGTATCTTATTCATGAATTATTTTATTAACCTAATTCAAAGGTAGTGATCCCAAAGACTTTATTTAACTCAACTTTAGGTGCGTTACCATAATACATGCGGGCACATTCAAAAACATAAGCGGCATTAAATTTTTTTATCAATTTGATGGCTGCAAGATTGTTAACCGGAATATCCAAAAATACTTCTTCGCCCTGGGCGTTGCTTAGACAAGCTTTATAAAGACATTCAGCGACGGTTTCATTATTGGCAAATAGAGGACCAATTTTATAACCATTGTATGTTTTTCTAAGAATAGCATATCCTTGCAAATGATTATTAATCATCAACTTAAACGATTTACTGTTAGAGTTGTTTAACCATGCAGTGAGGAAAAGCTTACGACCAAAGCCAAAACAGCTTTTATCAAATTCAGCTATCATTTCAAAGTCATTTGCATTGATGGATGAAATCGCAGGATCTGGCGGAAAATATTCGCCATGTTTCATATAACGTTCATCACGAAATGCTGGCTCAAAACCACCTTTTTGATAAAAAGGTTGCATCGAAACAACACCGTCCATGCCAATTGAAGCTCCAGGCTGGAGTCGTGAAAGTAACATATCCCTTCGTTTAAACCATAATTCCCTTCCCAGACCTACTGATCTGAATTCAGGCTGAACAATAAATAGCCCCATAAAACCGAACTCTCCATTGTATGAAACAATTGAACCTCCCGCGATCAACTTATCGTGAAGAAAGAAACCGTAATGGCCTTCATTATCAGTTTGATAGAAGATTTGGGCATCATTCAATCCAGGATTCCAGCCTTCTTGTCGTGCCCATTCAATGAGTGTTTCAACTCCTTGCAGGTCGAGTTTCTCAAATTTAAGTTCGTCAATATTAAATTGCATTGGTTTCATTTTAACATGCTAATTAGAAGTATATTAAAATAATTCTTCTTTTATACAGTGCTAAAGTATTAAAAATCAGTTTTCATTACTTTTTCACATAAGAACGATGCGACAATCATTGAAAGTCTTCTTTGTGGAATTGGTATACCATAACAAACAATTGGCAGTACCCATTCCAACAAGGCAATATAATAAGGTATGGGATCAGCGTTTTGAAGTGAACTCTCATAGGCGTAGTTACGCATTTTTAAAGATAAGGCATGATTTTTAGCAACCTTATCAAAATGAACTCCTTTATAAGTGTTTGGAGAAATACTCTGAAGATCAGTAACATCATAAAATGATTCGATAAAATCAAGATAAGTTTTCATGTCATCTTCAGTATTCAATGGAGCGTTATCAACCAAAAAGATTGCTTCCAAACGTGCAAAATCTGAAACAACTGAACGCTGTTTCGTCTCAGAAAAGTCGATAAGGTAAACATTCATCGATTCATCAAGAAGGATATTTTGCATATTGAGGTCTCCATGACAGATTCCAGTTGGGTACTTGATACTCTTTTCGCGTCTTTTTGGATATTCGTGTTTTAAAAACCAATAAGGGTTCAACAATTTACGTCCTGCTTCAGCAACAAAGATTTCCTGCTCATCGGATGAAATAGAAAACAGTTCTTTTACTGTATCATAAATATGAGGGAAGAAAGTATATGTAGGATCATGTTCCTCAAAAGGTTGTATGGTTTTTACGACAGGTTGACCATACCAGGGCTTGAGAATTTGAAGGAAAATTTTGTCGAACAATGGTTCTAAAAAAGCAATATCTTTTTGATGGTAATAATGGGTCAGCCATTTCAGCTGACTTGATTCGCCTCCAATTCCAACAAAATTATACCGCAGCGCACCTGTTTCGCCATAAAATTCAGCCCCGAGCACAACCGCGCTGTTATTAAAAATGTAAGGCAAAGCATAGCGGGAACAGCGATCAGACTCACGCTCAATTAAATCACGATGTGCAACTTTCATTACCGTTGGCCGCATTTTTCTGCCTTCATGATCAAAAGATGTGACATGAAATGTTTGGGCTGAAAATCCTCCATGAAGTGGCTCAACTTTAAGTTTGGAGGCATCTGTAAACAATTGCCGGGTTAAAAAGGATTTGTGAGGTTCAAAAGAGAAATCTTCAGGTGTCTCAATTTGAATGCGTTGCAAGCTGCCATCAGCGAGTTGATTTACGGGAAAAAGCCAGATGAAAGGGTTCTCGATGGTTTCCGATTCGTTCAAGATGGTTATTTCAGAGATATTTTCAAAACTAAGATTCGATTGCAAAAAGTCGTGAAGATCAGTTTCTGAAAGGAAGTCATCGATATCATCTAATTCAAATTGAATTCCATGCTTTGCCCCATTGAAATTTGAATAAAAAATACTTTCTGATGAAGATGGGCAATTTCCTGTGTTTTTTTCGAGGTTTTCATCCTTAATCAGCGCATACATTTTGATAGCAGGAGTATCTCTACTCATGGAAGCAACTATGACCAATGTTATACAATTTTCCACTTTTGTCAGCTTCTGCATAAGCTTAACGGCATGCTGTAACTCATCAAAAGTCACCGTTGATGGCGTGTCTAATCTTAGTAACCCTGCAGGTTGTGAACCGAATGAGATAGCTTCGCTTACCGGCAGCCCATTTTTTGCCGGGTTGGATGAAATCCTGAAATCAGCTTCATGCTCATTGTCAATGTTATAGAAACCTGCGCAACTTCCTGTTGACATGAAGAAATCAAACGAATCATTTAATGAGCCTGGTAAACTTCTGATATGCCCGATGCCAATTGAAAGGCCAAGTTCTTTAAAACTAACTATGTCGGGACCTTTCCAAAAAGCACCACTGTTTTCTATTCCTGTTGAGGTATAAACAAAAGTTTTCCCTGAGAGTTGGAAATCAATGGTTTGTTTATGAGGCTTTTTAGCAATGCTTAGTTTTTTCCTGGCAACTTCCACACTGTTTTCAAAATGGAATAATTTGTGCAAGCCGGCTGTTTCAAACACTTGAAATACGTCAACAGTTGGAGAAACAATATAAAGTTCGTTTCGACTTTGAAGCAGCATTTTTTTTGTTTTCAATAAAATCCGAATCCCTGCACTTGATAAATAGTTGCATTGTGAAAGATCCAGTATCATATCTTTACCCTCATTAGCAAAACCTGTGAGTACAGTTTCAAGTGCTGAACTGGTGTTTGCATCAATCCTACCTATCGGTTGAATGACTCTATTCTGTTGATCTGTAATAATTTCCATTTAATTCACGCATAAGTTTGTAAACAAAGATAACAATCCCGACAGAACTTTTTTTTCTACAAGAAAAACGTAGCAGCTAAGAACTGTTACTTATAGTCTTTCATAATCACATTCAGAAGTTCACGGGTGAGGGGAGAGGCAATCACAATTTTTGCCGGATCAACATATACATTGTTGAGATACTGCATTTTAAGAATATCTCCTTCGCGTAGTTCAGGGATAATTCCGCTTAGCATGAATCCTTTTTGATTCATTTCACGTGCAAGTACGGCTGTATAAGGTTCATTTACAGGCAATTCAAGATAAATTGTTTCAATTTTTTTAAGGCATAACTCCCTTAATTGTTGAGAGATAAGCGGGACAGCATCTGATCCGGCTTCATGAACGATTATAACGGCTATGTTCAAATCAGGTTTTACAGTAGTGCTAATTACCGATTGTTCACGTTGAGCCTCAGCTGTTTCCTGATCAGAAATCATGATAATTTCTCTGTCGAGGTCATTATGTTCGCAAAGCATCTTCAGTAAAGGATAAAACTTTTCGTTTAAATACACCTTTCGATGAGGCTCTTTATTAGTTTTGAGGTAGAACAGTGCAACAGCTTGTCGTTGCTCGCTTTTTTTGTCATTATTGATTTTTTTAAACGTCAGATTTTCACTGGCATAAGCAAGCATAATACCGGTTTCTTTAGCTCCTAAACTGAGGTTGCCTTGCTGGGTAAAAGAGTGAATGGTGACAGCTTCACTAAATATCCCATACATTCCATTTGCTTCGGCATATCGTTGAAGGAATTTTTTCGACTCTTTAAATAAACTATGGCCTCTGTAGCGAGGATCGATCATGGCTGCCCCCGAATCGGCAACTTTGGCATCCTTGTGTTCGAAGAATAAGCTTAAGTTTCCGATAATTTCACCGTCTTTATTTACAGAAACAACTGAATTAAGCAGTCCGTTTTCGATCAGTTCCTTTATTTTTTCAGGGAAGTAAAACACCGACGCATAGGTGTAACCATACACCCTGTAGGCAAGCCGGGAAAGCATTGGAGCATCTTCAGGTTTTATAAGTCGCATTGTTGGCGTATCGGTTGCAGGTGCTTCATCGTTAGGCCCTTTACTTTCCAACTCTTCAGCGCTCAGCAGGTCGGCGATGCTTGTTTCTGGTAAATATTTGATTAGCTCCATTTTTTTACCGTCACGACCTAAGTTGATGATATTAAACTCGTCAACAAGATTTCGCATTAGTAATATTCCTAAAGCAGAGTTTTCCTGACGTTCGAGGCGTTCGGCATCTGCTGGAATTCCCTGATCCTCAACTGATATAATAAAAGCGCCTGGTCTGTAGCCCACTTTAACCTCAAAACGACCAAACTCGCCTTCCTCGAAAGAATTTTCGATCGTATTCAAAACAGCCTCTTCGGTAGCAAGTTCAAGCTTTGTTAAGTCCTTTTGGCTAAATTTAAACAAACGGGCATAATACATCACAAACTCCTGAGCCTGACGTATGTATAGCTTATCAGAAAACAATGTTAATTTGGCAATATACTCACCCTGAAGTAGTTTACGTGGTATCATAGATTTATTTACAATTATTCAATTGTTACTTTTTATCCTCAAAATAGAAAAGAGAAACCTATATTATGGAAGGTTACGGTTTTGCTGATTGTTCGTCGGGGAAAATCTGAAAGATAGTTGAGAAGCCCGAAATGTCAAAAATTTCCTGAATATTTGAGCGAAGACAACAAATATGAAGTTTCCCTTTCTTCGACATCATGCGTTTTTGCATCATTAGAAAAACCCTTAGGCCCGAACTGCTGATATAATCCAGTCCTGCACAATCCATAACTACAGCACTGCTTTCGTCTTCAAGCACTTGTGTAACAACACGTTCGAATTCGACTGCAGTTACTGTGTCGATCCTGCCATTAATAGCTACTAAAGTGTAATTGTCTGATTTACTGATTTTTGCTTCCATTTGAAATGTTTTGAATTTGTTATTATTTGAATTAATTAATGTTAAAGTTTTAATCGTTTAAATTTTTATTCCGAAGGTAAAAAACAGGGTTTCTTGATTCGGGTTAAAAGTAAAGGTTCCTGATAAATCAATTCCGGTATTTTTATTTATAGGAATCGTTCTGATTGCTTTAAGGGATAAGGTAGTAATGGCTGCGTTTTCGGCGTAAAAGCCATTACTTAAAGTTCCACCTGCCGATAAGATTAAATCCATTTCCTGATAAGAAAAGCTGTAGTCAAGATTAAGGTAATTTGAAAACTGTCTTACGCGATTTGAGTTATGGTCATCGCCCAGAAAAAAACAAGAGGCAGTGAGTGAAAAGTTTGTTCCGCCAATTTTGTCGAAAAGAAGGCATGCATCAAGGGTGTGGTTTGATACAATGGAGTCATAATTTCTATAATTGAAGAAGCGACTTTCACCAAGATTACTCTCATCGAAATAGAAATAGTCATAAATTGATAAGGTAATTGAACGATATGAATAGGATGCATAAAAGTCGATCTCAGCATCGGAGGTTAGAAGCGATTGCGATCCCCAGATTCCAAAAATGAAATTTCCTGTAGTAAGCTGAATCTGAGGTTGTATCTGGGGGTGATAATCAAACAGTTGACCACGCCAAATGTATTGACTAACCAACTCGGTATTGAGTTCAACTTTTAAGTTGTTATTTTCTGTTGAATCGGTTGCGTAAGCAGTTTGACATTTGATTTCCATCACCGAAAATATCAGAGTATTGCTGAGGATACCACATATTATCAAGTATTGGAGCTTCATATTAACTGCAATTTTGTAGTTTAATGTTTTTAGTAATTGATAATTAACTATTTGACTGTCTTTATCATTGTTAAAATATTCTTTTCGTTTTTACGCTCATAGGATATTGTATCCATTATTTTTCGTACAAAGTGAATTCCTAAACCGCCGATTGCTCTTTCTTCAACCGGTAGCGAAATGTCGGCTTCTTCTTTGAGTAACGGATTGAATGCTATTCCATCATCCTCAACTTTTAAGAAAATCCTGCTATCATCGAAATCAATATTAATTTCAATAAAATGCTCATTCTTATCAGTATAACCATAGAAAATGATATTGGTTATAAGTTCTTCAAGGACAAGGTTTAAATTCAGTGTAATACTCATAGACAGATCCCAGTTTTCACCAACTGTTTCCAGCGTCGTTGCGATAGTTTCCAGTTCAGAAAGCTGATTTTGGATAATAATTTTGTGTTGCAACATGGATCAGGATTTTAATTTATTCACCCGTAAATTTCATAAACAAAAGTGTGATATCATCAGACTGAGGAACCCCTTTTGCAAACTGATTAACGTCCTCAATGACAGTATTAACCACTTGATTTGGGTTGCAATTACGAATAGTATTGAGCAAACTTTCCAATCTAGTTTCACCATAAGCTTCTGCCTGAATGTTGAAAGCCTCAGTGACACCATCGGTAAATAACAACACACCTTCACCTGCTTGCAACTGAACCTGATGTGTTGCATATTTCTGATCCTCAAAAACACCTAAAATGATGTCTCCTGTAGTTGGAATCACTTTTACCTCACCTTTTTCGTTCAAAATATAAGGTGGGTTGTGCCCTGCATTGGTATATTCTACAACGCCTGTTTTTAAATTAATAATACTGTAGAAAACAGTCACAAACATGCATGAAATGCTCTCGTTGCAAAGCAGATTGTTTACATAATAAAGACATTCCCCTGTTGGCATACCTTTGAGGCCGGTTGCCCGGATTAACGTACGACTCACAGCCATAAAAATGGCTGCAGGAATTCCTTTGCCAGATACATCACCAATTACAAAACCAAGACGGTCGTTGTCAATCATGAAAAAATCATAAAAGTCACCACCAACTTCTTTGGCTGCAACCATCGAAGCAAATATCTCGAAATCTTTTCGATTAGGGAAAGGCGGAAATACCTGAGGGAGAATACCTTGCTGGATTTCACGAGCTACATTCAAGTCACGCTGTATCGAAATTAGCTGGTCATGCTCCAATATTGCTTTACGCTGAAGTAGTATTTCTTCCAGGGTTTTATTAATGGTGATTTCCAAATCTTCAAAACTGATAGGCTTTGTAAGGAAGTCAAATGCACCTCTATTCATTGCCATCCGGATATTTTCCATATCGCCGTATGCAGATACCACTACTGTTTTAAGCGAAGGATTTTTGAGCTCTTTTAACTTTAAAAGCAGTGTAAGTCCATCCATTTCTGGCATGTTAATATCTGAAAGTATGACGCCAATATCAGGATTTTCAATCAATTTTGCCAGTGCATCTAATCCATTATGAGCAAACACGAAATCATATTCCCCACTTCTTATCTGTCGGCGAAAACGTTGTCTGAGAAGCGGTTCAAGATCCACCTCGTCATCAACAACCATAATTTTAACATTTATTCCTTCAATCATGATAATATATTTATTTAATGTGCTTTAAGTCAAGTTTTTAGGTATTTTAATTATAAATTCTGCATATTCGCCATCCTGAGATTCGACCTGCATCTCACCATGATGCTCTTTTACAATTATTTCATAGCTAAGCGACAGACCAAGACCTGTTCCTTGTCCGGGTGGCTTGGTGGTAAAAAATGGGTTGAAAACTTTATCAATCACCGATTGAGGGATCCCCGGGCCATTGTCACGAATACGAATTTCGATTTCATTTTCTCTATTTTTCGTTTGTACACTTAGCGTGGGGAAATAGGCTTCCTTAAGTTTGGTTTTCTTTTCGTTTGTTGCATAACATGCATTATTAATGATATTCAGGAAAACCCGGCTAAGGTTTTGTGGCACAACCTGAATCCTGCCAATCGTTTGATCATAAGAGGATTCTATTTTAATATTAAAGCTAATATCTTGAGCGCGCATCCCATGATAGCCAAGATTGACATATTCTGCAAGTAAAGCATTGATATCAGTAGGTATCAATTCACCGGTTTTCCCTCTTGAATGTAAAAGCATACCTTTAATAATGCTCTCAGCGCGTTGACCATGCTCTTTTATCTTCTGCATGTTCGATTGCAAATCCTGAATAATCTCAGCCAGATACTCTTTATCATTCTGATTCATCTGCTCGGACAGCTTATCAAACTCTTCAGATAACTCAGTACTCAAATCGACTGAGAGGACTGCGAAATTATTAATGAAATTAAGTGGATTTTTTATTTCATGGGCTATGCCGGCACTAAGCTGACCAAGTGAAGCCATTTTTTCAGATTCCAATAATTGTTTTCGTGATGCAATAAGCTCATCTTCATGCTGTTTTAGAATTTTGTCTTTAACTATTTGACCTACGAGAGTGGAGATGAAAAATGAAAGATGCTGCAAAAATTCAAAATTACATGAAGTAAATGCGTTGATTTCCTTGTTTTTAACACTCATCAAGCCAACAGCTGTTCCTTCATGAATGAGATGGACGAACATTAACGATTTTGCTTCGGGCAAAACCAATTGAATCTTATCTTGTAAAACATTTTCATTCTTCTTTTCATCTAAATTGCTAATGAAAAGATTATCAGATTGTTGAATAAAAAAACTTTCAAAGTAATTATTTTCATTTAATGTGATCTCATATGCCGGTTGCCCTTCTTTTTTAAGCCCATAAAGATCATTTCGAAGCAATTTACGATCATCATCAATAAACAATACTTGAATATTGGAATTCTTAAAATACGCTTCAGCCTTATCTAATAGAAAATTTATGTTTGCATGATAATCCTTATTTGTTGATATATGGTGCTCTAACTCATTTAATATCAACAGATATGATCGAATTGATTCCGCATCATCACATGATTGTTTTGGTTGGTTTTTCATGAGAATTGAGTTAAAAATCAAAATTTGATTCGTTGCCTGTAAAAAAAAGAAAGCAAAATGGCAGCATTGCCCTGAATAAATGGAAAAAGAAGTAATTGTTTCTCCCGAAATTGTCTTCTTGTTTTTCTTGCATATTTTCCTTCCGCATTTAGTTTTTATAAAATGGTTCGGATCATTACCCTACGGATAATTTAAGCACTCAAATTTACATTATTAATTACAATTACCTGAAAAAAAAATAATCTTTTAAAAAGAAAAAATATTAACATAAAGTGGTTACATCCAATTATTTACTCGTGATATTTGTGAGAATGTTTGCAACTTTTATAAAAATCTGATTATTGATGACATTTTTTTTGGTTATAGTCTCTGTTGAAATAATTTCGATTTATCTTTATACAATTATTGTTTGCATAGGGATTAAATAATAAGCTTTTTTACTGCTTAGACGTAATTTTTATATCAACTATTGGTTTATAGTTCTATGTCATTTGATTTCATAAGTTAAGTAAGGTGTTGATCCTGAATTTGATATAGTAAAAATCAATCATGATTTATAAAGCTCATTAGATGATATGCGATAGTTTATTCAAAATTAAAAACCTGGTAAAATGGAAAATGTTACTTTGATTAAAAAACTCAGAAGATTTAGTCTTTGGTTTCTATTTGTTATTGTCTTGTTTAGTTTTTTTACATGTCGTAAAGATTCGTCACCTCTTAAAGAAAGTTTATCGACAGATCGGAGTACTTTTTATGTTCTTGATATAAAAAAAGATATGCCTCGAAATGGCCTTACTTTTATACACCTGGATTCGTATCAACAAACAACGGAGTACAGTTGCGGTCCTGCATCGGTTATCAGTTTGCTTAATCATTACGGTAGAGAGGGCGATGAAATGCGTATCGCGGAGGAAATGGGAACAAGCACGACGTGTGGTACAACACCAGAACAGATGACTACATGGTTGAATAACAATGGTTTTGAAGCTTCGTGGAATGAATTTGGTGACCTTGATACGCTTAAAAATAATCTCGCCAAAAATATTCCAACCCTTATTGAATGGAGTGATTGGGGTGGACATTGGGTTTTAGTTGTCGGTTACGACACACGTAGTACCTCATCTTTGTCGGATGATGTGATTATTTTTGCCGATCCATACGATCATCATGATGATAGCAAGGATGGTTTGAGCTGGTTTAATGCGGAGCGATTCTATTACATGTGGTATGATGCACTACTATTTGGCAGAGTTATGCGAAGGGTATACATCAAAGCAGAATTGAAACCATAACTGATGTGTTTCTTTTAATTTGAGAATCAGGAGAAAACTTATTGAAAAACGCTTGAAAACTTTGTTAATTCTAAGCGTTTTTAATTTTTAACAACAGGTTATTTCGTCCTTCAACATAAAAGTGGTTAATACTTTGACAGCGACCTAAAATTAATTTCATTCCTATATCATCCATCAAATCCTTGTCCTCGAGAAGGTTATACATTGCACCTTCACTTTCGAGCAATAAGTTTACAGTTCCATCTTTTTCTGAGAATGAAAGTTGTAGTGTCACTTTGGTGAAATCTTTTTGAAGAAGCAGCAATTCTTCTGCCACAAGTGCAATAAATTCATTTACGCGCGTAGGTAAAAGGTGTTTCTCTCCAAACGAATGAAGTGCAGCCTGAATAGCATATAGGTCATAATCAGCTGATTGAACCGAAATTTCAAGGCTTCTGATACGGTGTATAAATGCTTTTGTTCGTTCACGTAAAGGGTGTTCAAATATTTGTTCAGGAGGTCCTTCTTCATAAATGACACCTTCATCCATGTAGAAAACCCTGGTTGAAATATTTCGGGCAAACTCCATTTCATGGGTAACGATCATCATTGTCATTCCTTCCTTGGATAAGCGTCGGATTACAGCAAGTACCTCGCTAACCATTGTTGGATCCAAGGCTGATGTTGGCTCATCGAATAATAGAATTTCGGGCTCCATGGCCATACAACGGGCAATAGCGACACGTTGTTTTTGTCCTCCTGAAAGTTCCTCAGGTAAACTGTGGGCTTTCTCAGCGAGACCTACAAGTTTTAAGAGATCGATGGCTCTTGCTGCTGCTTCCTTTTTTGTTTTTCCTAAAAGCTTAACAGGGCCTATTGTCAGGTTTTCCATCACACTTAAATGGGCATATAGGTTAAATGATTGAAAAACCATTCCCATACGCTGTCGGATTTGAGGCACATTGGTGTGTTTGCCAAGCAAATCGATACCATCAATGGTAATACTGCCTCCTGTTGGCTCTTCAAGAAGGTTTAAACAACGCAGTAAGGTACTTTTTCCTGTTCCTGATGGACCTATAATGCTGATTACTTCTCCTTTAAGGATTTCAGCATTGATATCTTTCAGCACGATAAGCGAGCCAAAATGTTTCGAAAGATGTTGTATGGTTATCATAGTTTTGACTCCTTTCTTTGTTGTGAACGACGCTTCTTTGGGTCAATACTGATTTCAACATAGTCGAGTACCAATGTAAGCAACCATGCAATAAAGATGTAAATCACTGCTGCCATAATTAAAGGGAAAAATGCGTCAAAAGTCCTGCTTCTAATAATGTCACTAGCCTTCGTGAGGTCTTCAACTGCTATATATCCTACAATGGAAGTCATTTTTACAAGTGAAACGAATTCACCTTTATATACAGGTAATACTTGTCGAAGTGCCTGAGGCATAATAATATAGATAAACGTTTGAATGCTGGTAAAGCCCGATGCAATCCCTGCTTCCTTTTGTCCTTTGTCAACACTTTCGATTCCTGTTCGGAACATCTCAGAAACATATGCAGCGAAATTAATCCCAAAAGCCAAAACGGCTACAATTACCGGATTTAGGTTGACCGATGCAAAAACAACATAATATATAATCATCAACAACACCAGAACCGGCGTGCCACGAATGAGCGAAATATACGATGAGGCGATATGGTACAATAACTTATTTTTCGACATGCGCATCATGCAAACCAGTCCTCCAAGCAAAGTTCCAACGATAGCTGCAAAAATGGAGATAATTATTGTAACGACTAATCCTTTGATAATCATCATATAACGTTTTTCGTGTATGATGTTATTATAAAAACTTTCACTTAAGCGGGTAAAGAAGGATTTCTTTACTTCAACAATTTCTTCTGATTTATATGCCGCCAGATTCTTCTTAGGTGCTATTACTGCAGTTCTGAAAACCGCGTATTCATCCGAAAAATTGATTTGTTTTGCACGTTCTTCACTAATGGCAATACCATCAGTAATCATATCCACTTTGCCTGATGATAGTGCAGCAACAAGTGCTGGAAACTCAATAGTTACAAGTTCTAGCTTATATCCCTTCCTGCTTGCAAAAGTTTGCATCATTTCAATATCAAATCCAACATATTCTCCATTCATCACAGCAACATAGGGTAAGTCCTCCACCGAAACGCCAACAACAAGTTTCCTTCCAGCCGGCCTCGATTCGAAAGCAGGCATCACAGCTGTTTCAGCGTCTTCAACAAACCAGCGTTTATGCATTTGGTCATAGGTTCCATCAGTTCTGATTTCTTTCAAAAAGCTATTAAATTCGTTGAGCAGATCCATGTTTTCTTTGTTGAAACCGACGCCAAGCGACATATCAAGAACGTCAGCTGTAAGTAATCCAAGATCTGGATTCCTTTTCAATACCAGGCCTGCGGTAATTTTATCGAACATTGCCACATCAATCTTACCGCTTTTAAGCGACATCATCATATCTGCGCTACTCTCATAACGCAGAACTGTCGCTTTAGGGTAGGTTGCAGCCATATAAGCATCATGCACTGTACCTGTAAAAATACCCACCTTTTTATCGCTAATGTCATCTAAAACAGCCATTTTACCTGGCTGAGACTTTATGTCAGCATTCTTTCTGCCAATAATGCTAACCCCGGAAGAATAATAAGGATCAGAAAAATCGATCTCTTTCATGCGTTCTTCAGTAATAGCCAACGTGGCAGTAATGAAGTCAATTTTACCGCCGTTTAGAGACGGTAACAGGCTTCCAAATGGCATGTCAACAAATTCAACCTTTTTATGCGCCCAGGCTCCATACCGTTGAGACAACTCAATATCGAAACCAATAATTTTATCTCCGCTATGTGCTGCGAATGGTAAACCGTTTTCGCTTGAAATACCTATACGAATAATACCTGCCTCTGTTGTCCCTTTAACCTCTGGCATCTCTTTGTTTTGTAATTTGGTCCAGCGGGTTGCCATCTCTGACAATGTCCCTTCGGATTTCAGTGTAGCCAAAAAAAGATTGAATTCCTCACGAAGAATATCTGATTCTTTGTGGAACCCTGCACCAATATCAACCAGATATAAATTTTCTACCAATACAACGAAATCGGGTTGAGCTGCAAGTGCCTCAGGCACTCCACTTTGTCCCATAAAACAGATATCTGTTTTCTTCGATTGAAGGGCCATGAGCATGTCGGGTACTGAGTTGTACATAGATACCTCTGCATCGGGGTAGTGGCGGTGAACATAAGTCTCGTGAATTGAACCCATCAAAACGCCAATTTTAGTTCCTTTTTGAATGAAAGAGTCTGGATTGGGTTTCTCTGATTCTCCTGATTGAATTTTGTTTCCAATGATGCTGACACCACTGGCATAATAGGGGTTGGAGAAATTAATCTGTTTGCTTCGCTCTTCTGTTATCATCATGGAGGCAGTGATGACATCAATCTTTCCAGAAACCATAGCAGGCAAAAGACTGCCGAAAGGCATATCAATCCAGACAGGTTTTTTACCCATCCAGGCGGCAAAGCGACTCGCTAACTCGATGTCAAATCCTTTCCATACATCACCATTTTTTGTAGCAAATGGAAGTCCTATGTCACTAACAACACCAAATTGGATAGTTTCATCTGTGACAGGAAAAGCAATTGGAGGCATTTCGGAGTTTAAGTCGTTGTGCCATCTTTTAACCATTTCCTGATAAATACCTTTTCCTTTCAGGTCATCCAAGAAGCTATTGAAGGATGTTTTCAGTTCTGGTGATGTTTTTGGAAATCCTGCAGCTATATCAACTGTAAATAAGTTAGCTTCTTCAACTTTAAAATTTGGATTTGTTGTCAAAATCTCCCGCACAGAAGTATGATCCATAAATGCACCTTCAATTTTACCCCCGTCAAGAGCCATAAGCATGTCAGCCACAGTGTTGTATGAATGTATTTGAGATTTTGGATATTCTTTCAATGCATAGGTTTCATGGATTGATCCCATCAATACGCCTACACCATTGTATTGTTTTGCAGTTTTTTCAGTCTTTATTTCTTCTTTAACCGGCAATTGATTGCTTGACTTTACCAGTGCAGCGAGCCCGCTTTTGTAATAACTCTCAGAAAAAAGTACATGTTTGGCTCTTTCTTCTGTTATAGACATGCCTGCTCCAACAAAATCAACTTTACCTGACATAAGGGCCGGAAGCATAGCCCCGAAATCCATGTTTACAACTTCAAGTTTTTTATTCATTTTTTCAGCAACAAAGCGAGCAAATTCGATGTCGAATCCTACAATTTCCTGATTTTGATCAACAAACGACATGGGTTCTGTCACTGCTGCTGTTCCGAAAAGAAGGATTCCATCAGTAGGTTTCTCCGCAGTTTTCGGCATTGGTGCAGGGACTCCTTGATCGGGAAACCATCGTTCTAACATGGATTCATATGTTCCATCTTGTTTTAACCGGGCAAGCGTTTGATCAATAGCATCTTTCAGTATTTTGTTTTCAATTGCTACTGCAAAACCGTAGTTATCGGGCACTAAAACTTCTTCCAGAACAAACATACCTTCGTTCTTTGCAGCAATATTTTTTAATACCGGTTGGTCATAAACTGCAGCATCTGCTTTGCCATTTGTCACTGCCAAGGCGCAATCATAAACACTGTTGAAATAGGCAAATTTGGCATCTGGAAAGCGTTGAAGCACAAATTTGTCGGCTACAGTGCCGGTGGGAACAGCAAATACTTTTCCTCCTTCGAGTTGAGTCAGGTTTTTTATTTCCGTTTTTTCCTCGCTGCAACTCCATAGAATTTGAGTGGCAATAAGCAAGAACCACAGTAGTTTGTTTTTCATATACGTGAATTTATTACTGACAGAAGAATGTAAATAATACTCAAATTACTGATTATGAGTGTGCTAATCAATAATTCATTTAATATAGTTCAAAGGTAAAAATGTTTATTTACCGTATTAATAATTTCATGATTTTTTTATCAAAAGAGTAAAAAATTGCGATTAATTGCATGTGCTTTTATAAGTGAAGCAATTGGAAGTGTTTTATTTGCAAGCTTAAAAGCTCTGATATGTTTATTTGAGTTTTTGATCAATAATCTATATTTTTGCTCCAATATAAATTATCAGGCATAACCGAAAAGCCTTAAAAGAGTAGGAACAAAAAACAATTAAGCACAATGAATGCAAAACTTTTATACTTGACGCTCCTTATCGGATTGTTCTCACTATCAAGTTATGGTCAAAATAACGACGTAAAAAAGCTCGATAGAATTATCAGGAAGGATTACCAAATTATTGATTGCACTATTTCCAAAATTTCAGACGCTGCTGTGGAGTATAGTTTGCCAAACGAAACACTTACAATATCGCTGGATGTGGCAAAAATTGCCCGGATTGACTTTTCAAGTGGCAGAACCCAGCTATTTGAATCGACCGAACCGGCTGCAAACCAAGCAAATGAAGTTGTTGAAGAAACAATTCATGCTCAGGGAAGCCCAAAGATGAATACAAATATGATAGCGGTGTTGCCAATACCATACGTGAATGCTGAAACACTTGCAAGTTCTGAAGAAATGGCAAAGTTTGCACAAAATGATATTTACAATAAATTAATCGACAAATCGTCCAATATTTTTCCTTTAACCGTACAGGATCTCAGGACAACCAATAGTTTGTTACGTAAGGCCGGCATTGACTACAAAAACATCGATGAAATTCCAATTGATGAACTGGAACAAATACTTGGAGTTGATAATATTATAGCCGCAAAAGTATCTTATACGATTGAAGAAAATCGCACCTCAAATACTTATAAATCAGGTGAAACCAAATATAGTGATGATAAGACAAAGAACCAAAACTATTCATCTACTTCGGATCAAACTGAAAAGCAATACAAATACAACGTTTACTTTGATATGTATCGAAATAAAGAAAAAATCTATACCCACACCCGCCAGCCATTTTTTACAATGAAGGATAGCTGGATGGATGCAATCCAATACCTATTAAAACGTAGTCCGATTTATACAAAGTAACAATTTTATACTTACCTATCAGGATAATTAAAGTCCTTTTACTCAATTTCATGAGTAGAAGGACTTTTTTTGATAGCTCTCTTTCGTCAGTTTCTGAATCTGCTTACCAACAGCCTTGAATAACTTTTTCGCTCCTCGCAAACAAATTGATAACGAATTTGTTATGAGGTAAGTTGCTATCCTTAACTGGTATAAAAAGTTTGTACAATTGAGGATTAATCAACTTAATAAGATATATGATGACTTTCTTACAGGTTTATTTAGTTGGATTAGCTTTAATTGTAGCCATGGTGACTTTACTATGGATCTATAGCGTAATCATAAAAAACGCAAGTATTGTTGATGTTTTTTGGGGTTTTGGATTTGTTGTTACAAATATTATCTATTTGATAATGAATGATGTATCCAGTCCGCGACAATGGTTGCTTGTGATACTCGTGAGCGTTTGGGGCATTCGTTTATCAGGTTACATAGGTTGGCGTAATTATGGAAAAGGGGAGGACTTTCGTTACCAGAAATTCCGTGAAGATTATGGTGCGCACCGCTATTGGTGGGTAAGTTACTTTCAGGTTTTCTTGCTTCAAGGCTTGTTAATGTGGTTAATTTCTGCACCTTTGCTTGCAACTCATTTTTATTCACAACCCGATTCTCTCAACTTAATTGATTTGTTTGCTTTTATTATTTGGCTAATTGGTTTTGTTTTTGAAGCTGGTGGCGATTGGCAACTTGCAAAGTTTAAAGCGAAGCCTCAAAACAAGGGAAAAGTGCTGAATACGGGTTTCTGGCATTACACCCGCCATCCAAATTATTTTGGTGATGCTACGGTGTGGGTTGCTTATGCACTTTTTAGCGTGGCTTCAGGAAGTTACTTGCCAGTGCTGGGTTCTTTGCTTATGATCGGACTGATAATTAAGGTGTCTGGCGTGGCAATGCTTGAGCGCACACTGAAAGAAACAAAACCTGCTTATAAAGATTATATCGAAAGAACCAATTCATTTTTCCCATGGTTTCCAAGGAAGTAATTGCGTCAGTTTATCATTTTATCCAACAGAATAGCTGGTTAATAGTATTTTTCCTATGGGGAATACCCTTGTCTTATTACAGAAGTAAGTTCCGGAAAATTGTCTACCAGACAAATAGTTGGAAGATTAACATCATGCCTTTCTTCAGGAAAGAGCTTAAAGCATTATTTGGAAACATCTATCCTGATTCAGAGGATTATGTTCGATTCAGAAATTTTTACCGTTTTTACTTGTTAATATACATACTATTATTTGTAGTATATCAAGTAATGAAATGACATTCTAAAACTAATAAATTAGTTTAACAGCCATGTAATCAGCTCTTTGATAGCGATTATTATCAGTATTACTGCATAAGCAATTTTAATAAACGTTCCGGCAACAAATCCCATAAAGGATCCAAATGCTGATTTCCATGCCTTTTCGTCAGGTGTGCCTGCTAACTTTTCACCGATATAAGCGCCTGCAAAAGGTCCGATGATGATACCTGTTATTCCGAAAGGCCCGAGCACTATTCCAATAAAAGGAAGAACAAAAAGCGCAACAACAAGTCCTATAGTACTCCCTCTGATCCCTGCTTTAGTTCCTCCCATAAGTTTTGTGCCATAGATGGGAAAGTAATAATCGATGAGAATAATCACGATGGCTACAATTGCAATCGTAATGTAAAATGATGATTCAAATGCAATTGCATCGATGGATCCAACAAGAAGAATTCCAATAAAGCTTAAGGGTGGTCCCGGAATTCCCGGAATGATTGCACCAAGTAATCCTCCAAGTAAAAATAAAAATGCAAAAGCAAGTAGTAAAAATTCCATCTTTATGTATTTTTGAAACACGAAATTATTAAAATTGCCGTTTAGTTTCAAATAAAATCGAATAAAGCTCGTTTGAAAGCCGGGAATAAAATGATTATAAGCTGTTATTTGTGAGTTAAGTAACGTAGAAAATTATTTGGTTTGAATGACGAGTTCTATGATACAAAATATAATAAGTTAACCGGAGAATTAAATTCTCTGTGCGTGAAAGTTCCTCAAGGGGGGATATTTTCACATTCGGGGTGTGGGTCTCAACTGAGATACCACACCTTTTTGATTATAAGCCGATCAAAAACCTTCTTGATGGTGAATTATGCAATTGGCTTTATTTAATATTCACAAAATGTTAATTATATATTGTTGTATTTCAATGTTATAGAATTATTTAACTTTTATTACGAAAAGTTTCGTATATTTTTCTTGACATGAAGAAACCAGCAAGCTATTTTTGCTACGAAATTATTCGTATATCATGCAAATACCTCCTAAACCTACAGATGCCGAACTTGAGATTCTCAGGGTGATTTGGCAACATGGCTCTTCAACTGTCAGACAAATCAACGACATCCTCAATGAGAAAAAAACTGTTGGCTACACAACCACTCTGAAGTTGTTGCAAATCATGACACAGAAAGAGATTGTCAGAGCTGATAAAAGCGACCGTAGTCACGTTTATACTTCTCTCTTAAAAGAAGAAGAAACACAGCTTCATTTGATGGATCAGTTGCTGCAGGCAGCTTTTGGTGGATCAGCAAAGAAACTTGTGATGCAGGCTCTTGGAAATGGAAAGACAAGTCAATCGGAGCTTGATGAAATTAAGTTGCTGATCAAGCAATTGGAAAGGGGGGCAGAATGAGCTTTTTTGGAATTTTGTTATCAGAATCACTGTTGCAGGCAGCAGGTTTGAGTTTATTACATTCGATCTGGCAAGTGGCTGTCATTGCTTTAATTGTTTTTGTTTTACTTCAATCACTTAAGAAGGCTACTGCAAACAGCAGGTATATTGTTGCTTCAATCGGATTGGTTGCAACACTGATTGTTCCTGTCATTACCTTTTATAAAATATATGAACCAGATACCATTGAAACAGTAATTGCGGAAGAACAGGCTGGAATTATGGAGATTGCTTACACTTTAGCCGATTCTCAATTGAACATCGAATCCTGGATTGATAAGGCTGAGCTCTTTATAATGAGTCTTGCTCCATTGTTTTTTTGGTTTTGGATAGTTGGGATGGTTTTTATGGCCGTTCGGATGAGTGGAGGGTATTTTCTTGCTTACCGCTACCGAAGTCATGGAGTTGTTCCCGCACCTGCCATTTGGCAGCAACGTGTTAAGCAACTTGGTCAGTCACTAAAGGTTAAGAGTACTGTGCAATTACTTGAATCACAACGTGTAATGATTCCAATGGTTGTTGGCATACTTCGGCCATGTATTATAATACCAATAGGAACACTTTCACGCTTGCCATTTGATCAGGTTGAAATGATACTTGCACATGAACTGGCTCACATCAAAAGAGCCGATTTTGCAATAAATTTTATTCAGTCACTTATCGAAACAATTTTGTTTTTTAATCCATTTGTCTGGTGGATATCTGCAGTAATTCGCCAGGAGAGGGAGAACATTTGTGACGACATGGCCCTTCAAACCACTGGAGGCTACCTTTCCCTTGCCAAAGCTTTGGCAAATTTATCAGCTGCTTTGCAGCCTATACCCTTATCAGATTCATTGATCACATTTAATCAGTTAAATACTATGAAACGTATCCAAAGACTTATCAGAAAACCCAAACTTAAACCTTCAACTTCCGAACGAATAGGAGTAATTGTTTTTTCATTTCTTTTTGTTCTATTAGTAACAGCCAGCGGTATGCTCACAGGCTCAAATAGTTCTGAGGACCCAGCTCAAATAGTTCAACAGGATTTTAGCAAAACCTCCCTTCTTGAAAATGAACAATTAAATGATTTGACTCTCGCCACAGATACAATTATAAAGAAATCCAAAACGGTTGAAATCGAAAAAAAGGACGGCAAGATTGTTAAAATGATAATCGACGGAAAGGAAGTCCCTGCAGAAGATCTTGAAAAAGAAGGTTTTGAGTGGACAGAAAGTGAAGGTGGAGAAGTACAAAAGATCATCGTCAGAAGTAATAACGATGGTTCAACCACAGTTGACGTAGATGCAACCGGTGATATTTTCATTGATAAAAACGGGAAAACAATCCGGCATAAAATTGTAAATGCTGAGAGCCTACCTGGCCAAAAAATGAAGGTTAAGACGATTGTTTTGGATGGTGAAAGCGATAATGATTCCATCCAAATGGAGCTTGAGAACATTGTAATTATTGATGATTCAACAATGGAGCTCAATGGTGGTGAGATACGAATGATTAAAGTGCCTGGAGGAAATGCCTTCTTTTATGGTAATGATAATGAGGAATTGAACAAGTTTGAATTTGATATAGAATTGGATGATGAAATGCTTCAGGAAATGGAGCGCAATGGAAACAGGAAGATCATCATTCATGGATCTGATATGAATATCGAACGCGAACAGTTAAATATGCAAGCGGCACAAATTAAAGAACAAGCTGAATTATTAAAGCAAGACGCAGCTAAACTCGCTGAAACTGACCAAGCTGCAGCTGAACGTATGAAAGCAGATGCTGAAGCCATGGAAATTGAGGCTAAAAACATACAAAAAGCTGCAGCAGAACTTGCTCGCTTACCAAGACCTGATTTCCCAAATCACCTACAAGCTCCTTCTTGGAATGAGGACAATGTTTTCTTTTTCAATAACGAGGAAAATGATGACCGGCAGTATCATAAATTATTACGAAAAGAACTCACCAGGGACCAATATATTAATCCAAAGGCCAATGTTTTAATCAGTAAAAAACAGTTGGTAATTGACAATGTTGTAGCTGATAAAAAGACACATCGTTATGTTTTAAAACGTACTGAGGAAATTCTTGGACGTAAACTTGAATCGGATGAAGCAATCAGTCTGATGAAGTAAAATGTAATTAATTGAATAATAATAAATTATGATAACCTGGCAAAAGAACCTTTTGCCAGGTTTTTTTTCTGATTGATTACCGATAGATTCATGTTATAAAAAAAGTTTTTTTAAGTATGCACTAAACTTTTACTGTTAATTTGCATCCAATGATCAGCGTTTAATTTAAATTACAAACAATGAAAAAAACACTTTTTTTAGGATTTCTATTTGCAGCATGGTTAGCTTTTCCATCTTGTGAGAAGAGTAAACAAGAAACTGTTGAAACTGCTGATATCGAAGAATCGGTAAACATGGCAACAGCAGATGACTTATTCGACGAAGTAGAAGAAATTGCTGATCAGGCTTGGGAAAAGGGTACTATTTTGTTAAAAGATGGAAATGCTGACCGTCCTCATTTGGGTGATTGCGTCACTATTACAGTCGATACTACCGCTATTCCGCGTGTTATGACAATAGATTTTGGCGAAACTAATTGCCTATGCAATGATGGCAAGTACCGACGTGGTCAAATAATTGTCACTTTTACAGGGCGTTACAGAAGGATTGGTGCAGTAATTACACACACTTTCAATAATTATTATGTAAATGATAATCATGTTGAAGGAACTAAAGTGATGACTAACCTTGGATTGAATGAAAATGGGTTTATGCAGTTCAAACATGAAGTAACAGGAAGCATCACTTTTATCGCTGATGGAAAAGTACTAAGTTGGACGTCACTTAAAACACGAACCTGGATAGAAGGCAGAGAAACACCACGCTGGCGGGATGATGTCTTTTTGATTGAAGGTGGATCAACAGCTTCCTCATCTACAGGCGGAAGCCATGTGCGCGAAATTACTAATCCACTCCGCAGAGAGCTCAATTGTAAATGGTTTGTTAGTGGAACAGTACTTACAACTCCTGCTGTTCGTCCTGAACGATTACTCGATTTTGGGGATGGAACCTGCGATAACCTGGCAACACTTACCATTGGGGATCGGACAACAACAATCATACTTAGATAACAAAAAATGTGCTCTCCATAATTTTCGGAGAGCACGTTTTCAAAACTTATGCAGAACGATCCAATTACACATCAAAAGGATGGTAGAGACCTGAAAAAGTTCTTTGAAAGCATCGTAAGTGAATATAGTCCAATGCTTTATGCACATATACGTACAATTGTTATTCAGCATGATCAAGCTGATGATGTGTTACAGGAAACCTGGATAAAAGTATGGTTTGCATTGCCTGCCTTTCGTTCTGAATCAACAATTTCAACATGGCTATATCGTGTTGCAACAAATGAAGCATTACAGTATTTGCGAAAACAAAAATGGAAGAAGTTTTTCTCTATTAAAACAGACGGCATTCGTGACGATCGCAAAGTCTTTCAGTATGAGTCAGATCCAGTTAAGGAATTGGAACAAGCAATAAAACATTTAACAATTCACCAACGTAAAATATTTGGAATGCGTTATTTCAATGACACGCCTTTTGCAGAGATTGCTAAAGTTCTTGGTTTAGCCGAGGGAACTGTTAAATCTACTTACCATCAATGTGTAAAAAAGATAGAAGATCAATTAGTTAAAAATGTCCGCTAATGAGAAACAGAATCCATGATTTAAAAGGTAAAAAAGCAGAGGCCTTTGCTGATTTACCACCGGGTTATTTTGATAATTTGCAGAAATCTGTTGATAAAAGGATTGAAGCTATTGATTCAAGACCTGTTAAGCATTTTAGACTGGAAGTTAGCATTGCAGCTGCAGTGGTGCTTTTATTAGCCTCAGGGACAATCTTTTTTATGCATGAGTTCAAAAATAAGCCGGTACAAACTGCTGAATTGACTCATTATGAGGATTCAATCCAACAACTAAAAGTAGTTGACATCAAAGCTGTTTTGATGCCTCAGGATTCACAGCTAAAGAGTGTAGAGATGGAAAATAGAACAAATACAATGATTGAAAGCGACTCACTTCAGCTATTGCTCGACGAGTTGCAATTAGATGAAATAATGTTATATCTTATTGAAAAAGAAGAATTTGAATTTTAAAGTATATGAAAAATAAATTGATTTTAGTATTGCTTGGCTTCGTTTTAACGACCGGCAGTATGACCCTTTTTGCACAGGAACGCATGTTAGGAGGACCTCAAAAACAAAAAATTGAGACAGCGAAAATAGCATTCTTCACCAGGCAAATGCATCTAACTCCTCAAGAAGCTAAAGTTTTCTGGCCTTTGTATGATGAATATCAAATAGTTATGGATGCTCAAAAACGGAATCGTCGTCAACAACTTGAGGAGATACGTGAAGGATCAGAAAAAATGAATGACGATCAAATAAATGCAATTATTGATGGGCGATTGGAGCAAGCAGAAAATGCGTTAAATGCAAGAAAGCAGTTTATTCAAGCCATCAGAAAAGAATTGCCGCCTAAAAAGGTGTTGGCTTATTTTCGTGCAGAAGAGCAATTTCAACGAGAGCTGGCTGAAAGAGCCGCCAAACTCAAAAAGGAGAAGCAAGATCGCATGAATTAAAATCCTTTCTGTATCCTAAATGAAATCTTTTTGTTGTAGAAATTAGTAAAGTCCAGGAAAATCTTCCGGGTTATTCCTGTTCTCATTTTGATTTGACACTGTAAGTTGATGAATAACAGGCAAAATGACTGCTAATCTTGCTCCCCAACGCTCTTGAAAAAGATGAGCACATTCATAAATGGCGTTTTCACGTGAGGCGAGGGAAGGGCGTTTAAAAAGTAAGATCAAATCCTTCATATCTTGATAAACATCGGCAAGATGTTCAGAAAGGCTTCCGGTGAGCGTGGTTTGTTCTCCAAATTCTGAAAAGCCCATATAAAGAAACTCGTCCTGATCACCTAAAAGTTCGCGTAAACGAGTGAAAATGCCATCCCACTGTTCTTCGGTGACAAAACGTTCGTTGGCTTCCGGAAATTCAGGTTCGGCTGCTTTTATCAAACTACCCCGTAGGTAAAGCAAGGGAGCAAATCCGCGTATTGATTGCAGGAAAACAGAAGGTGTATGCGATGAACAATTTTCGATTAAGGTGCAATATTCACTTGCAATGGTTATCATCTCAAGGTTTGCGCGTGAAAGTGTTGGGTCGTTTTGAGCCATTAATTTGATTTTTTGATGCTTATTAAACTACTTTTGTAGCTTCTTTTATTCTGCAAAAATACGATATTCAATGGAACTTGAAATTCACTCTGATGTTAACATAAAAGCCGTAAAAGATTCTGGATTTAAGAAGCGTCTTGTTGACTATTGTATTGAAAATCAGCAACAATCTTTGAAAACAATACAAGCGGCAATGGAGGATGCAGAGCAGGAAGCGGCAGCCTATGGTTGTCCAAAAGACCTTTACGACGGATTCCGTAATCAGCAGATAAGAAAGCGTAATATGCTTTCAAAACAACTTGAGCAAACAGAGATCAACCTGCGTATTCTTCGAAATATTGATTTTAGCCGCACTCCATCAACTGTATCACACGGCACATTGGCTATTACTGATCAGAGTTGTTTTTTTGTAGCTGTTGGCATTGGACTAATTCATTTTGAAGAGGATGAAGTTGCTGTTTTTTCGACTCAGGTTCCCGTTTATTTAGCTATCAAGGATAAGAAATCAGGCGAGAGTTTTGAAATAAATGGGAAGCAATATACTATAAAGCAACTTATCTGATATTTATTATCCATACTTAAATCACATCAAATGAATGTCTTATCAAAGGAAATTCTGTTAAACGATTTGCTTCTTTTTGATAAATTCTGGATATTGATGGAAGACGCATTTCCACTGGATGAACGAAGGGATAAGTACAGTTTTAAGTCAATGATACCCGAAGCAGATTTTTTTGTAAAACTGTTTGTAGATCACAAAGAGGAACCATTTGCTTTTATAAGTTGGTGGATTATCGGACGCTTTCGTTATGTAGAACATTTTATGATTTCATCTTTGCATCGAAGTGAAGGCATTGGTTCAAAGATTTTTAGCGATTTTCTGACACAAGATAGTTCCTCAGTAATTCTTGAAGTGGAGCCGCTTATTGATATATTAACTGAGCGTAGAGTAAACTTCTACAAGCGTTTGGGATTGGAATTATTGCCTTATGATTACAAGCAACCGCCTTACCATAAGAATTATCCTTTCAAACCGATGCTGTTAATGTCCAATTTTATCGCCATTGACATCAAACAGACAGGCAATGTAGTAAAGGAAATTCAACATAAAGTGTATAGGAGTTTTGGTAACAATCCCGAGCACTCAGAAGAATGAAGGCGAATTTAATTTCGAAAAAAAACGTCGGCACATATTGTTCCGACGTTTTTTATATAATAATTAGTTGTACTACAACCACTTAACCATTGGAAAATCCTGACGGTGAGGAAGATTAGGGTGAATCGGAAAGATTCGGAAGGTATAATCATATACTCCTGCTCTGTAAACCGGCACATTAATATGGTACTGAACCCAGCCTTCTCCTGAACCAATGATGTTCATCTTTTCAACGAAGACAATTTCATCAATTTTATCATGTAGTTTTCTGCCAAAAAGCAATTCAATACCAACCTCTCCGCTATCTAAGCCCGGAGTCTGTAAAGTAATTTCTGCAACGAAATTCTCTCCAAAGTCGAGAGGTCTTACAGTTGGATCTGGTGCTTTTATGGTTTGTACCTGAATGTTATCCCATGCATTTTTTACCTTTTGTTTCCATATAGCCATTGCAGTTGCAGGTGCAAAGTTTTCGTTGATATTCCTTCGCGATGCTTCGATCAGTTTGTTGTAATAACGATCAAAATAGTCATTAAGCATGCGTTTCATAGTGAAATGCGGAGCAATTCCTGAGATGTTATTTTTGATAAACTGAACCCAACGATCAGGCACATTAGAATCGCCGCGATCGTAATATGCAGGAACTATTTCGGTTTCGAGCAAACTGTAAATAGTTTCAGCATCAAGTTCATCCTGAAACTGTTGATTGGCATAAGTTCTTTTTTCCTGAATTGCCCAACCTGCATTTGGCTTATAACCTTCGGCCCACCAACCATCAAGAACAGAAAAGTTTAAAACTCCGTTCATAACGGCTTTTTCGCCACTGGTTCCTGATGCCTCCAAAGGACGGGTAGGAGTGTTGAGCCAAATATCACAACTGCTTGTAAGTTTTTTGCCCAAATCCATATCATAGTTTTCTACGAATATGACTTTACCAATAAACTCTGGCATTTTTGATACATCAATGATTCTTTTGATTAAATCCTGACCGGCTTTATCGTTTGGATGCGCTTTACCGGCAAAGACAAAAAGAACTTGTTTTTCAGGATTATTTACAATTTTTGCCAGCCTTTCGAGATTGGTAAAGAGCAAATGAGCACGTTTATAGGTGGCAAAACGACGGGCAAAACCAATGATAAGTGACTTACTATTAAGCGATTCTATTGTCTTAAGTATGATCTTTGGACTTTCCTGACGTTTGGTTAAATCTTGTTTTACCCTGAATTTGAGGTATGTTATCAGCTCCTCTTTTAGTTGCTTACGGATATCCCAAAGTTGATCGTTTGGAACATCCTGTATTGCTTTCCAGTTTTCCTGATTTGCTTGATCTGATTCAAATCCTGGCGTTAAATATTTGTGATACAATTCTTTAACAGCAGAATCGGTCCATGTGGGGTAGTGAACACCATTCGTTACAAAGCCAACATGAAGTTCATCAGCAAAATAGCCCGGATAGAGTGGCTGAAACATTTCGCGGGAGACACGTCCATGAATTTTACTAACGCCATTCACTTCTTGACTTAAGTTGGTAGCCAGCACACTCATTGAGAATTTTTCGCCGCTATCATTGGCTTTGAACTTACCAAGATTTACAAAGTCATCCCAGCTAATATGCAGTCGCTCAGCATAATGAGGCATATAGGTACGAAGCAAATGCTCTTCAAATGCATCATGACCCGCAGGAACAGGCGTATGTGTTGTGAACAGCGTTGAGCCACGAACAATTTCTTTAGCAGTATCAAAACTAAATTGATGTTCATCCATTAAAACTCTCAGTCGCTCGAGACCAATGAAAGCAGAATGACCTTCATTGCTATGATAAATTGTTGGCTCCAGTCCCAATTTCTCGATAAGACGAATACCGCCAATACCAAGCACCATTTCTTGTTTAAAGCGCATTTCACTATCACCGCCATAAAGTTGGTGAGTGATGTTTCTGTCGTCAGCTTGATTCTCTTCAATATCTGTATCAAGAAGGTACAAAGGAATTCGTCCAACTGGAACTTTCCATGCCTTTGCTATTACTGTTCTGCCTGGTAATGCAATACTTACAGTTATCCATTCTCCATTTTCATCACGCAAAGGTTCAAGCGGTAAGTGGGTGAATTTCTGAGGAATGTATTGCGCTACCTGATCACCAAATAGAGAAATATCTTGCTGGAAATATCCGTAACGGTACAAAAGTCCCATACCGACCAGGTTAACGGCTGAATCGCTTGCTTCTTTAAGGTAATCACCAGCCAAAATACCTAAACCTCCGGAATAAATTTTCAAACTTTTATGCAGACCATATTCCATGCTAAAATAGGCAATACGACTTGGGCTTGTTGATGCCCCTTCCATGTAAGCAAGAAAACGGTTGTATACTTTGTTAATGCGTCCAACAAAAACTTCATCTTTTTCAATGGCTTCCATCTGTTTTTTTGACAGACCTTCCATGAGATGAACAGGATTGTGCTCCACATCTTGCCATGCCTGAGGATCAAGGGTTTCGAAGAGTGAAATAGCGTCATCATTCCACGACCACCAAAGGTTTTGAGCGAGTTTATGAAGTTTTTCCAGTTCTTTTGTATATACCGGCTGAAATAAAATTTTCTTCCAGGTAGGTTGATCTTGTTTGTCCAAATTTAAGGTTCTTAAAGTTTCAGTAAAACGTTTATTTTCAAATACATCAGTTCTACCTTCAAGTTTAGTGATAGCAACATCCCAGGCTTGATAGTAGTACTGCAACAGCTCTGACCACCATGCCTTTTCAGCAATCTCAAACGATTCTTGGTTGAATGGCAATCGATCTTCTGAACTGAGTGCGGCAAAAGTCAGCATTTTTTGATGAAGTTCGCTTATAACTTCCTTACTATTGCCTTCTTTTCGATCTACAACGATTACGGACTTCCCATCCAAACCCAGTTCTTTAACCCAGATGCCGAAGCCTGCCAGGCTTGTTGTAATGGTTGGAATGCCAAAAGCAACACTCTCTAAAGGTGTGTAACCCCATGGTTCATAATAAGATGGGAATACTGACAAGTCGAATGCTGTGAGAAAATCATAGTAATGTAAATCAAATATTCCGTCTTCCCCTTTAAGGTAAACAGGTATAAAAACAAGTTTTACCAATGAGTCTTTGTCATTCGTCAGTCCAACTTGTTGAATTTTATTTAACACAGCATCATTGGAGGCATCATGAAGAAAGTGTGTTGAAAAAGCAGGACTGGCAAGCTCCTTACAGTCAGGATTCGACAAGCAGTCACGTAATGTTTTGTTTGGCCCTGCACTGTTTGCGGGAACAGCAATTACTCCTACTATATTCTTTTTTAAACTCTTATCTTTGTTTAACTCTCCGAGAGCTTCAATAAACAAGTCAATTCCTTTGTTTTTAAATTCGTAGCGTCCGCTGCTTATAACAAGAGTTGTATCGTCAGGAAGCGTCGATCCTGAGAGAATTGAAGCAACCTGAAGGATGCGTTTCCGGGCGATTGATCGCTTAACAGGAAGCTGATCCAAACTGCCAACTATCTTGGGATCAAAGCCATTAATTGTTATTGAATCAGGATTACGACCTAAAAACTGCCGGCATTCGTTTGCTGTAATTTCGCTTACTGTTGTAAAAGCATCGGCTTCCCTGGCAGCAAGACCTTCCAGCGACTGTTGTGCTGTAATGTTAAACCGATTTGCCATTACAGTTGGGTTATAAGTGGCCAGATCCTGATATAAAGGCAATCCATTTCCTGCAATAGATCTTCCCATGTAGGTAGCATGCGTGGTAAAAACTGTTGCAATCTGCGGACTGTATTTTTTCAAATATAAAATTCCTGAACCTGTCATCCACTCATGAAAGTGAGCAACGACACGATCGTATCCGGTTAAAAAATACTGGTAGAAGCTTTCGATTACCTGCCCTGCAGCGTAACCAAACATAACCGGTTCCACATAATCCCAGGGACCATGAATTGAATCGAGCTGATATGTTTCCCAAAAACGGGCAAAAATCGTATCTTTTTCAGGAAATAAGGGTGTGAAGTCAATAAGAATAGCAATAGGTCGGCCTTCAATTGCCCATCTGCCAACTCTGAATTTCATTCCTTTTAGAGCTGATTGTTGTCTCCATTCGTTGAAAAGTGACTGATCTTCAATGAAATATGGGTTTTTGTGTGTTTCTTTCCAAACGTCGGGTCCAATTGTAATATAATTGTCACCGAAAGCTTCCTTTTGCATTTTGGATTTACTTGACAGAACGGTGTAAATTCCACCAACCATATTGCAAACTTCCCAACTTATCTCAAAGAGGTACTCTGGTTTTTTCAAGTTTTTTGTAGTCATATTTAGGTCTTAAAATAAACCATCAGGTCACTCTTTTTTCATAGAAGTGCCTGATGGTATATATTGGTTAAATAAAAGATTGTCAATTACTTAATAATCTGCTGCAATTTCTCTTCAATAATCGCACGGACTTTTTTAGCCTGTGCTTTACTGATTTTACCGGCAGCGGTTTTTGTTTCATCATATTTTTTTCGGGTAGCTTTCGAAAGGTTGGGAAGAACTTTGTTAACCAATTCATCCTGAGCATCATTGAGAGCTATTACCAAATCTTCTGCTTCAAGATCTTTGATAACTTCTTTGATTTTTTTATCAGAAAGTTCAATTAATGATTCTAATCTGGGTTTAATTTTATCCTCCTCTTTTTTAAATCTTTTTTGGAGGCTGTCTGCTGTTTTACGCAATTCGTTCTGAACAGCTTTCCCTATTTCTGTGCCAATTTTAGCTCCGGAAGCGAGTATTTCATCAACGATTTCTTTTGTCCCAACACTTGATTGATTCACACGAATAGCAAAATCAGCAAGTACGTTCATATAATTAATGTATGCTTCATAAGGAGATGGGTAATGGGTGAAATACTTATGAACATCGCCATCTGAGAACCATTTGGTGCACATATAATAAAAGTGATCGGAAGATTGGAGATAATTCCAGTCACGGCGAATGCTTTCATCGTCACTTGTTGCAGCCTTTGAGGCTAGTTCATATAATTTTTCAAACGATTCATCCTGAAGATGATTGCCTAACCAGGCTGTGATATCACGTTCTTCGTCAGCCCAGGAGATAGGGTAGGGAACATGAATTGCCGAAACCGGTTGCAATTCATTTGCCAACATTGAAGGGGTGGAAAATTTGAATTTTGTTTTAGTTAAAATGGCTGAAGGCAGGGTCTTCATAAATTCAAAAATTCCGGTAGCTGCCCATTGATGTTCACCAAAGGTTTCGTAATCAAGAAATATGTTAACTACTTCTTCTTTTGGACTAACATCATTCAACCAACCGGCAAATTTATCGGCTGTTAATGGCCACTCAGCCCAGGTTTGTTGACCAAAGCGGAATGAAATATCATCACTAAGCCTGAAATTGCGTGTAAGGACTTTTAGTTTAGGGTTTATAGCATTGGCATACATAAAATTCGGACTTTTCCATCCAAGAACATGCTTAGCACCTTCAGTAAGCATTACTTTAAAGCCCATATCAGCAACCTGAGCTCCGATTTTATCAGAATAAATTAATTCGGTGTTACGAAAACTTACTGGCTTGATGCCAAAAACCTCTTCTATCTTGCTGGTGTGTGCCTCAACCTGAAGGCGAAATTCGTCTGCATTTTTGAGCGAACTAAGGGAGTGTGCATAGGTTTCGGCTAAAATTTCCACATTTCCTGTTGCAACTAATTTTTTAAAGCTTTCCAACACTTCAGGTGCGTAAAGCTCCATTTGCTCGATTGCTATACCTGAGATGGAGAAACTTACTTTGAACTGAGCCCCGAACTCTTTAATTTGTTCCATCAGGATTGCATTCATTGGAAGATAGCATTTCTCAGCTATACGTCTCATTATCATACGATTGAAATACTCATCGTAATAAAAATGATTCTTTCCTATGTCGAAGAAGCGATAGGTTCTAAGGCGGAAAGGCTGATGTACCTGGAAGTAAAAGCAGATAGATTTCATATTCTCTGTATATTATATGTCCTGATGTTTTATTTATTTCGTTTTATGTAAATTAGTTATTGAAGTGCAGATTCATACACTTTTTTGATGAGTTTGGCCGCATGTTCCCATTTGAGGTTGTCAACTTCCTCTTTGCCATGATTTATAAATGTTTTTGACAAAGCATCATAATGGCAAAGTCCATAAATTGCATCAGCTAGTCCATCAACATCCCAGAAGTCAACTTTCAAAGCATGCTTAAGAACTTCGGCAACACCCGATTGCTTTGAAATAACTACGGGTACATTAGAGCGCATTGCTTCCAAAGGCACAATTCCGAAAGGTTCAGAAATTGATGGCATCACAAATACATCTGACATAGCAAACATTTTATCCACATCATCACCTTTCAAAAAACCGGTGAAGTGAAATTTATGACCAATTCTTAATTGAGCCACACGTTGCACCATTTTATTCAGTAAGTCACCTGTACCTGCCATGACAAAGCGCACATTATCATCTTTTTGAAGGATCTTTCGTGCAGCCTCAACAAAATATTCAGGACCTTTCTGAAAGGTGATTCTTCCAAGGAACGTAACAACTTTTTCCTTTACCTGTTTCTCAGGAAGGTTCATTTCTGATTTATCAACAGGTTCCACAGCATTGTGTACCGTAACAACCTTTCTTGGGTCGATACCGTATTTTTCAATCACAATCTTGCGTGTTAAGTTGCTCACAGTGATGACTTTATCTGCCATTTCCATCCCTCTTCTTTCAATGGCATATACATCTGTGTTGATGTTTTCACCAGAGCGGTCGAATTCTGTGGCATGCATGTGGACAACAAGTGGTTTTCCGGTTGTTTCTTTTGCAGCCACACCGGCAGAATAGGTGAGCCAGTCGTGAGCATGAATTATATCGAAATCAACTTTGGTTGCAATAGCAGAACCTACAAGTGCATAACGGGCAACTTCTTCCATAAGGTTAGTACCGTATTTGCCGGAGAATTCATATTTCTGACTAAATACAGGGCTCTTGAAGGTTTCAGTAACACTATGAGCTTCTACTTGAAGCGTTTCAAACAATTCGGGCCCGACATATGGAATAATGTTTGAGCCAATTTCCATGTATTGAACACGTTCCCAGTAGGTTTTGCTTTCTTCTTTATCGATATCCACCGACACATCACTGGCGTTGACAATACGAACAGCTTCTTCACTTTCGTCTCCATAAGCTTTTGGAACAACAAAAATGATTTCAACATCATGTTTAACCAAGCCTTTTGTCATTCCGAAACAGGCTGTTCCAAGACCTCCGGTGATATGTGGAGGGAACTCCCATCCAAACATTAATACCTTCATTTTCCGAGTTTTTATGCGTTGATGTTAGCTATTTTGTTTTGTCAATTAATTCCTTCATTTGAATCAGTGCTGCCACGCTCCAGGCTTGTGATATGGCCCCCCGCGGTTCATGAGGAGGGTCGCCATCATAAATTTCAGAGACGGTCCCCAAGCCGGCATCAAATAAAGTTGGTTCGAAATTGGCATACAAGTCTTCTACCAATGACAAGCCTGATTTCCCATTTAAACGGACCCACGCTCTGCTGAAATGCGATAGTAACCAGGGGAAAACTGTTCCCTGATGATAAGCCATATGGCGTTCATGCTCATTTCCGGCATAAACTCCCTTGTAATTTACATGGGTGGGAGTAAGCGACCTTAATCCTCTTTCAGTCAGTAAGTCAGATTTTATTTTTTTTAATACCGAGTTTTGAACCTCCTCATTTACAGGAGAGTAAGGCAATGAAACGGCTAGGAGCATATTGGGTCTTATGGTCCAATCTGTTGTATTTTCATAAACATAATCGGCAAGGTAGGGTTTTCCTGGCTGTGTAAACATGGCAGAAAAAGAAGACCTAAATCTTTCAGGTAACCACTCCCAATCACGAATGAATGCAGCATCATCACAATTTTTGGCCATTTCGAGTGCAAAACAAACAGCATTATACCATAGTGCATTCACTTCTACAGCGTAGCCAGAACGAGGTGTAACAGGTTTGCTGTTGTTGAAGACATCCATCCAGGTGAGTGCCATACCTTGACCTCCGGCAGAGATAAGACCATCTTCATTCATATATATATTATAATCAGTACCATTGCGGTAACCTTCTAAAATAGTTACCATTGTTTTTTTGTACTTCTTCCAAATTTCGGTGTTGTCATTTTTAAAAGCAGCGTATTCCTGTAGACACCAGAAAAACCACAATGGAGCATCAACAGCAGCGTAGTCGGGTTTATTGTCTCTGCCAATATTTGGAAATAAAGGCCCTTTCATAGTGCTAATCATTGTATCGAGCACATTTTTGAAATTAGTCTCATCCCCACGACTCAATGTAACACCTGGTAAAGCAATAAAAGTGTCGCGTCCCCATGTGCCAAACCATGGAAATCCAGCCATCAATTCAGTTTTGTGTTTGGATTTCACTAAAAATTGCTCGGCTGCGTTAATCAGGCAGTTTTTATAGTTGTTTCGGGGTGTACGTTTTTTAAGCTCTGCTGCAAATGCACGTTTTAGTGTATCAGCCTTAACTTCATCAATACCAGCTGCGACGATAATACTTTCACCTTTTTTAATCTCTATATCGAAAAAGCCTGGAGCAAAGAGATCTTCCTGATAAGGAAGACCTGCTTCCTTTTCACGCAGGTATTCAACATTGAAATACCAATCAGGAATATGAGTATATTCATTTTTAGCTGAAGTTTGGAAATACAGCCTTGAATAGCCGTGATACATCTGCCATGAAACGCCATTGGAAATAGGCTCGTATTTCGTATTGGCTCCGATATTAGCACGTGTCAACTGATGAACATTTCGAAATGCCAGAAAAGGTTTTAAACGAAGTGTCGTTTTTGAATGCGCATCTTCTAGTGTGTAGCGAATAAGAACCCGGGATTCACTTTCGGCAAAAAGCAATTCTTTGCTTAGTACCACTCCTCCAACCCTGTAAGTTATTTTCGGTATAGGTTCAGAAGTAAACTCACGTAAGTATTTGTGCCCCTTTGGGTTATAGGTTCCGTTAGGATACATCCGAACACCAAAATTAAACTCCTCTTCATGTTGAATAATAGTTTCATCCAACGAGGATAATAAAACATGGTTATTGTGATCGAGCCATGGCTGAGGAACAACCAATAATCCATGGTATTTTCGGGTATTACAACTTGCAATTGTTGTACTCGAATACGCACCTGAACGATTGGATCGTACCAATTCGTGAGAAAGTGCAAACTCCAGATTAATAAGCTGAATTTTGGTAAATGATATGTAACTCATAATGAGATAATTGCTATTTTTTGCCTTCAATAGGATTGCATGACAAAAGTAGAGATAAATGATTATTAATCAAAGCGAACTTTTGATTTTACTGAAAAAAGGACTGTTAAACTTTGTTTATTCAAATATACGTTCAATTCAACTGTCATTATGGTTTAAGTGATAGGATAGAAAACTAGATATGTTGCATTAAACTTCAATTTACATCAGGAAATCAATAGTAATGTTCCATTTTTACGTAATGTTTTTGAAAATAGTTAATTCGAGAAAAGGATATAAAACTTAAATTTGACATTCTAATTTGGTCTTTTAAAAGCATAAAAATGAGGTATAGAAATTGGTTTTTATTGGTTTTTGTTTTAATGATGACAAACCAAATGTTGCAATCACAGGAATGTAAACCATTGAATTATAACGTATATGATGATTGGAAGGATGTTTCCGGTATAAAAATTTCTGATGATGGAAAGTATGTTTGCTGGATCTGGAATCCCCAGGTTGGTGACGGCAAACTCATGCTTTTTTCTACAGAGAGCAAACGTTATGATACCATTTCAAGAGGATATGATGCTGACTTTTTCCCGGATGGAAAAGGTTTGATTTATAAAATAAAACCTCATTATGATAGCCTTCGGAAGCAACAGCTGGCCGGAATTAAAAAGGAAAAATTAATGAAGGATTCGTTAGGAGTGAGGTTCTTTAATAAGGACACAACTTTAAAATTTGCTGATGTAAAAGAGTATAAATCAGCTGGTAAAGAAGGAACACTTTTAGCCATTCTACATGAAGAAAACTATCAGCCCCCAAAGGATACAGCAGTAACTGATACTACAAAAAGCAAGAAAGTGGATAAGAAAAAACCTGCAAAAAAGAAATCGACAACAGCTCATTTTAAGGTAGTTGACCTTGATAAACTTCAGGTATCTTCATTTGAAAAGGTGGCATCATTTGCGCTTTCTGATTACAATAATGGCCTTTTGTGGATAGAGCAAAAGGGTGATTCTATTGATTCAACTTATGTAATGCGTTATAATAATGAACCAATGAATCATACAGTTGTTTTTTCTGCTGCGGGACAAGCTTTACAGCCGGTATTTGATTCACAGGGTCAACAACTTGCATTTCTTTTTACCTCAGATACGAGTAGTCGGAAAGTATATCAGATGGCATTTATGAATCGTAAAGATGATAATGCAACTATTATTTTAGATACTGTTTCTTCATTTTTTCCAGCAAGTTTATCTGTAAGTGAAAATTTCAAACCTCAGTTTGCTGAGGATGGTACAGCACTTTATTTTGGTCTTGCACCCAAACCTGAGTATCGCTCAAAAGATACCCTTACAGCTGATGAGAAGGTGAGTCTGGATATATGGAATTGGATGGATGGCCGAATTCAACCACAGCAATTGAAAGAATTGGAAAAAGACCGCAAAAGATCACAAACTGCTGTTTATTATCCAGATCAGGGAAATTTTGTTCGACTATCTGATAATCAGTTTTTTGATATACGCCTTGATCCAAAATTACATCGAAAATATCTTATTGGAATTGATCCTGTTCCATATGAAAAATATTCAAGTTGGGAACAAGCTCGCTATAATGATGTTTACAATGTTGACAGAACAACAGGACAAAAAAAATTGTTGATTGAGAGGTTCTCTTCTTTTTTCAACTTATCGCCTTCTGCTGATTATCTTTTATACTACAGTCTTGCTGACAGCTCCTGGTATAGTTTGAATATCAAGAATTTAAATCGATCAAAAATTACAAATAATTCCATGGATGTGTTCTATAGTCTGGAAAATGACGTTCCAAATGAAGCTGGTCCATATGGTTTTGCAGGTTGGATTAATGAGGACGAGGCGGTTGTTTACAGTCGGAATCATTTATGGAAACTCGATATTACCGGCAAAAAAGTGGCTGTTCAGATGACACAATTACCTGACGGTAAAGATGTTTCATTTCGTTATCTCAACCTTGACAGGGATGAGTTTTATTTGCCTGAACGGTTATTTCTAAGCACTTTCAACCATGAATTGAAGTCATCAGGTTTTGCTGTCTTAGATTTAAAAAGTGGTAATTCTAAAATGTGGGTGAATGAGCCTGCCCGGATGTCAGGTTTAGCGAAGGCAAAAAAGGCTGATGTTTTTATTTTTCGTAAAGAAACATACCAACAATTCCCTGACTTGCATTTAACGCAAGATGATTTTATCCATACTACTCAGATAAGCCATGCCAATCCGCAACAAAAATCCTATTGTTGGGGTGATGTAAAACTTGTTGACTGGATTTCTTTTAATGGAGATTCTTTGGAGGGACTTCTTTATTACCCAGCTAATTTTTCGAAAGACAGTACTTATCCAATGATAGTTTATTTTTATGAGACGCATAGCGAAGACTTATATCGACACATCAGTCCAAGGCCTTCAAGATCAACTATTAACATAAGTGACTATACAAGCCGAGGTTATTTTGTTTTCACGCCCGATATTAAGTATCGTTCACCGCTTCCAGGACAAAGTGCTTATGATGCCATTATCAGTGGAACACAAAGTATGCTTGAAAGGGTTAAGCAAATAGATGCAACCCGTATGGGCTTACAAGGACAAAGCTGGGGCGGATACCAAACAGCCTGGCTGGTAACCCGAACGAATTTATTCAAAGCAGCAATGGCAGGCGCACCTGTCAGCAATATGACAAGTGCTTATGGAGGTATTCGTTGGGAGAGCGGAATGGTAAGAGCATTTCAATATGAAGAAGGACAGAGCCGAATCGGTGCCAGTTTATGGGAAAATCAGCAGGCTTACATCGAGAATTCACCTTTGTTTTATGCTGATCGTGTTGCAACACCCTTGTTGATCATGTCGAATGATAACGATGGAGCTGTGCCCTGGTATCAGGGAATCGAATTTTTTAATGCTTTACGCAGACTCGACAAGCCTGTCTGGATGCTTGTTTATAATAACGCCCCTCATAATTTGACACGAAGAGCTGATTCAATGGATCTTACGAAGCGAATGCAACAGTTTTTTGACTATTATTTAAACGGTGCCCCTTGTCCGGAATGGATGAAAACTGGTGTTCCTGCTATTGATAAAGGTAAAAAAACAGGTTTTTAATATTTATATAGCATCAAATTGGATTTGAAATTTAAGAGTTTGTAAATCAGTTGCTTAAATAATATTTATAAAGTTTGTAATATTTTATCAGATAATCTGATTCTTCAGTTGCGTATCAGCCAGACAAAAAATTATAAACGAAATAAAACTATCTTTGTAGAATAAAAAATTGAATCATTGATATTTACAGACTTTAATCTGGCCGCACCAGTGATGGAAGGTGTTGAGGCGATGGGGTATGAGAAGCCTAGTCCGATACAGGAGGAAGCTATCCCGATTATTTTAGGAGGACATGATCTAATCGCTTGTGCTCAAACCGGTACTGGTAAAACAGCAGCTTTTTTGTTGCCATTAATACATAAATTGTTAACACAGGACCACGACGATACCATTCAGGCGTTGATAATTGCGCCAACACGTGAGTTAGCTATTCAGATTGACCAGCAATTGCAAGGCTTTTCTTATTTCGCTAACACGAGTTCCATCGCTGTTTATGGTGGAGGAACCGGCGCAGGCTTCGATCAGGAAAAAAAGGCACTTCAGCAAGGAGCTCAGGTAATTGTTGCAACCCCGGGAAGGTTGATTTCACATCTTAATTTGGGATATGTCGATTTCTCAAATTTGAAATATTTGATTTTGGACGAAGCCGACCGGATGCTGGATATGGGTTTTTTACCTGATATCATGAAGATACTGAGTAATTTACCTGTAAAAAAACAGACGCTCCTTTTTTCAGCAACGATGCCGGATTCTATTCGTAAACTTACTGATCGTATTTTAATTGCACCAAAACAAATCAACCTTGCCGTTTCCAAACCAGCCGAAAATGTACTGCAAGCTGCTTATCTTGTTTATGACAATCAAAAAATTGCTTTGATTGAAAGTCTCATTGATGGCAAAGACTTGCCTCTTGTTTTAATCTTCGCATCAACAAAAGTTGGTGTTAAAGAAGTTGAATCAATTCTGAAAAGAAAGAAGTTCAATGTCAGTGCTATTCATTCCGATTTGGAACAGGATCAGCGGGCAGAGGTTATGAATCGTTTCAGAAGCAGAAATTTACAAATTCTGGTTGCGACTGATATCGTTTCCAGAGGCATTGATGTGGATGATATTAGCCTGGTTATCAACTACAACGTGCCTGGTGATGCTGAGGATTATGTGCATCGGGTGGGCCGAACTGCCAGAGCTGAAAAAAGTGGAGTTGCGCTTACTTTTATCAACGAAAAAGAAATGGGTAAGTTTCGAAGAATTGAAGAGTTTATCGGCTCTCCGGTAAGAAAATTGTTGCTTCCAGTGCATTTAGGCGAGGGTCCGTCATTGGAAAACTATGAAAGGAATAAGAGTAGCCATAAACCAGGAAGAGGAGGGAAGTCCTATGGCAGGAAACCTTCAAGAGGAGGTAATAATTCTCAACGCAGAAACGACAGCAGATAAGGAATATAAGTTTCAGTATTATTGTTGGATTTAATCCGTTTCCTCCATGTTTTCAAAACACTCCTTCGTGATCGCCAGCATTTCTTCATGAACATTTCCATTGCTGGCAAGGATATCTTTTCCAAATATCACTTCGTCAGAGCCATTAAATCCGCTTAATTTTCCCCCTGCTCGCTCAACAATTAAAACTCCGGCTGCAACATCCCATGGGTGTAAGCCATATTCGTAAAAAACTTCAAATCTTCCGCAAGCAACATAAGCCAGGTCCAAAGCAGCCGAACCCAGGCGTCGAATGCCTCTGCTTTCCCTCATGAGCTTATCAAAAACCTGCATATAGGATATCATCCTCGAAAAATCAGAATATGGAAATCCGGTTGCGATGAGACTTTGAGATATCTTTTGAGTTGTGCTTACATTGATTTCCAATCCATTACAATAGGCTGGACCGTCTTTCCATGCGTAAAAACATTCCCGGCTATTCACTTCCAAAACCACAGCAGATACAATTGAATTTTCTTCTTTTAGAGCAATGCTAATACTAAATAGAGGTATACCATGCACAAAATTCGTTGTGCCATCAAGTGGGTCAATAATCCAGTTAAACTTCTCAGCAATGGCGTTCCCACTTTCCTCGGCAATGAATCCAGCCTGAGGTAAAATATTCTTTAACCCTTTGATAATCATCTCCTCAGATTGTTTATCAACATATGAAACCATATCATGAAGTCCCTTTTCAATGATATCACTTCGTTTAAATTTGCCACTTTGCTCACGTATAAAAGTTGCAGCCTCTTGTGCAATATCAATAATTGAAAATGTAATTAATTGATAATCAATTGTAAGAATCATTTTGAAAAAATATTTTTAATAAAAGTAAAGCGAAATTGTTGAAGTAAAATTCCTGTAACGATTAGGAATAAACCAACAATAGTACTTGGTAAAATGGGCTCTCCAACAAAAAAATGAATGAAAAACAAGGCAATGAAAGGGGATAAAAAAATCAAATTACTCACTTTAGCTGTATTTGTAGCATTTTTTAAAGCGAGCAACCAGAACACAAAAGTAATCCCCATCTCAAAAATCCCGATATAAGCTGCTCCTGTCAGCGCAGGCAAAGAAGGTGGATTTATTTCTGAGAAAAGAAATAAATAGGCGGTAATGTAAGCACCTCCAAAAATCATGTTCATAAATATCTTTAACTGCTCTTCCCGCTTGTCCCTAAGATTTATTATCCAATAAAGAGCCCAAAGAAAAGCACTTCCAACAGCCAAAAATACACCTAAGGGATTAGAAAAGTTAAGATCCATTGGATTTCCTTTAGTACTGATTACAAACAGACCTGAAAAGCTTATAAGAATTGCTATAAAACCTTTAAAACCAATATGTTGACCTAATAATGGTACTGATAAAATCACTAAAACAACAGGCCAACTATAATTAAGAACTCCTGCTTCCTGGGCTTGTAACAAGTCATATGCTTTAAAAAGGACGAGGTAATAAGCGAATGGATTTAGAAAACCGAGTACTGCTGAACGAAGAATATCGCTTTTTGTTTGGTTGAAAAGAAGCCTGTAATCAGTTCTGATAAAGACAATTGCTGCCAAAATTGCAACTGCGAAAAGCGCAGCCCAAAAAAGCAACTGATCATAAGCAATATATCTGAGTGTGATTTTGAATGCAGAACTCATCGTCGACCAAAAAGCCACTGCGAGTAAAGCAAAAAGTACGGCTTTTCGTTGTTGTTTCATCGCAGCAAAAATAGTGTTTTTGTGTGAGTAAATGTTATTGTGTGATTCTGGTTTCTATTACAAATTTTGAAAATAATTATCAAAACAAGCACAATATTTGCATTTTACACCAAAGAATTAATAGAATATACATGTCAATATTTTTTTTTGAAGATTTTTCAAAATACGATAAAGTGATGTAAAACAGATGTTTAACAATCATTCTCTGTTTTTAGAATCAATGAAAAGAGTCACTGGCCCATCATTGATTAACTCAACTTGCATCATTGCTCCAAACTCACCCGTTTGAACCGCAATAGAGTATTCTTCACTGAGCATCTCAATGAATTTATCATAGATTGGAATAGCTGTTTCTGGTCGTGCAGCTTTAATATAACTTGGTCGGTTACCCTTTTTTGTGCTGGCATGAAGTGTAAACTGACTAACAACGAGCAATTCTCCAGAGGCTGATTTTATGTCCAGATTCATAACGTTATTTTCGTCAGGAAAAACTCTTAATCGAGCAATTTTACCTGTTATCCAGCTAATATCTTCTTCATTGTCAGCTTCTTCAATACCAACAAGAATTAATAATCCTTTTCCAATTTGTGCTTTTAACTGATCATTTATAGTAACTGACGCCTTGCTTACTCGTTGAATAATAACCCTCATATGTTTAAAATTACCGGTTTCAGGCGGCAATTTAGTACATTTGTTGCAAATTAATACAATGACCCGATTAAGTGTAAATATTAATAAAATTGCCACCTTGCGAAACGCCAGAGGCGGTAATGTTCCTGATGTTCAACAGTTTGCTGTTGATTGTGAGCGTTTTGGAGCTGAAGGAATCACTGTTCATCCCCGTCCCGATCAACGGCATATTACTTTTAAGGATGTTGAACTACTGCGATCACTGGTTAAAACTGAGTTTAACATAGAAGGAAATCCAACAGAAGATTTCATAAGGTTGGTTATTGCAAACAAAGCCGATCAGGTTACCCTTGTTCCTGATGATCCTAGACAACTAACATCTGACCATGGATGGAATACACTAAAAGATGGTAAATTTTTGAAAGAAGTGATTCAACGGTTTCATAATCATGGTATCAGAGTTTCAATTTTTGTTGATCCTGATCCAATGATGGTTCAGTATGCCGCAGAAACAGGTACCGACCGGGTCGAACTTTATACCGAAAGTTATGCAAGTGGCTTTACAAATAACAAAGAAGCAGCAATCGAACCTTTTATTATTGCAGCAAAAGAGGCAAACCGATTAGGTATCGGACTCAATGCTGGTCATGATTTAAGTTTACAAAATCTTCAGTTTTTTGCACAAAATATATCGGGGCTGCTCGAGGTCTCAATAGGACATGCTTTAATTAGCGAGGCACTTTATTATGGCATTGAGAATACAATACAAATGTACCGCCGGCAATTGATGTTATGAATCCTGTTACTTTTTTACCTATTGGAGTCATTTATACGCAGTATACTGAAACAGCAGGCATTCCTATTCAATCAGCTCTGGCTGAGAATAGTATGATGGCTGTTGCCGAGATTGCCCCACATTTTATTCCTGGCATCGATGGTTTGGAAGCCTTTTCACATATCATTCTGATTTATCATTTTCACAAGGCAGGCGCCCCTCAGTTAAAGCAAAAACCTTTTCTTGATGATGTAATGCATGGAATCTTCGCGATACGTAGTCCACATCGTCCTAACCCGATAGGAATTTCAATTGTAGAGTTAGTAAAAGTTGAAGGGAATAAAATTTATTTCAATCATGCCGACATGATGGATGGAAGTCCATTGATTGATATTAAGCCATTTATTCCAGTTTTTGACCACCGTGATGAGGCAAATAACGGATGGCTCGAAGCAAAATTCCCTTCTGGTCAGAAGGAAGCTGAAGTTTAAATACAGTTGAATTTACCAGTCAAGCAGACGCTTCTCTCCTGTGAGATGTTGAATTTCACTTATTTCCTGACTAACTTCAATAACACCTTGATAATGATTGCTTTCGTCGCGAAGAGCAAAATATTGAATCAATATTTTCCTGCTACCCATCGAAATCCAAAAGGATGCTGTGTTTTTATCGCCATTTCTGAAGTTTTCAATGATTTCATGAACAATATGAACACTTTCGGGCGGATGACAATTATGAACATCCCGACCAATGATAGCTTTACTTCTGGGAAAAATGCGGTGAGGCGGAGAAGAGAAAAAAATCACTTTGTCGGATGCATCCACATAGGTAACATCAACAGGTAAATGATTAAATAAAAGTATTAATTGTGAGGCAGTTAAACGCCCCGTTCCAAGATCAGTTAAATCTCCGGAACTGATGATTTCTGAAGAATAATTAATTGAATTGCTGATTTCAGGGTTATAAAAGGGAAAGCCTATAGTTATACATTCTGGTAACAATTGGTTTAATTCATGCTTATCAATAGTTGTCGCAATATATGGGAATAGAATTTTTTCTTCCCTAAGTATGATTGCATACATATTGAAATACAAATCGCCCACATGCTTATTAAATGATCTTAAATCAAATACTTCTGAATCAAGTAGTTGATTGATTATTTTAAGGTTTCTCCTGATGTCATCATGGAAGGACCACATGATATTCAGGCAACGATATTCGGGCCATTTTTTTTCTAAAAGTGGAAATAGAATATTTTCTTTGATGGTGTAATATGGTTCGAAAAGTGCGATCTTATCAAAATATTGTTTTGACTCTTGCTGTAAGTTGGCTTCTTTATGACCGCTATTCAGTTTCTTTACAAAGGTTTTAAATTTTGTAAGGTGATTCTCAAGAAGCTGATTATTTTGATGCATTGTCCATAAAAGTTCGTCTTCATGAGTAACGGCATCAGGCAGACTTTTTATCGTTTTTCCAAGAACATTAAGAAATTTATTGATAGCAATTTTAAGCTCAGGCAAGGGAATAGATTCTTTTACAAGTCTGTCTACCAATGCAATAACATCATAAGCAGAACAGTTTTTAATTGCTTCAGTTGATGACCTTATTGCTGCTGCAGGCTCTTCATTTTTTAGGATTTTACAAAAAAGTTGATGTAAATCTTCCTGTTTTCTAAGGTGATGGCTTGAAATTTCTGACATGTAATTTTCTTTATGTAGATATGAAAGTAATCTATTCGTTTAGAACAGGTAGAAATGAGTAATTTCTGCTGTAATAAAGCATTTGCTCCTTAAAATCATCGGGATAGCTAACCAAGACATCTACAATTCTGCCATCTTTTTTCTCGACACTCAACTTTGGTTGAATGAAACCTGCAAAAGGAGCGATTCCCAGTTGATTCCAACGATTTAAAATTTCGGTATGCAAAACAAAATCAACTTTAACACCATATGATTCAACAAGATAACGTGCTGCCACATAGTCGCCTTCCGATTTTATTCGCTGAATTTCTTTAAGTAATTCCCCAAAGAGTTGACGAAGTTTCTGATAGTCGTTGATACGAATAAATGAAGTGTCATTTATAGAAATTTTTTCCACGACATTTTCACTCTTTCCTTTTTCAAAAACCCAGGATGCGATGAGTTGCCTGTTTCTCATGTGACTCTCTTCGAGTGATTTCCCAAGTTCAACCCGAACGAGTTGCCGCATCAACCCATTAACCATAAAACCATCATATTCAGCTTTCCCTACTTCTTCTGATTCGCATAATCCTGTTTCAACCATCTTAGGATCAGTAATATAATAAAGAGCGACCAAATCGGCACGGGCTTCTTCGATGGTGTTCGAATAGCTTTTCAAGGTTTCTTTTGGTGTGGCAACTCCTGGCATTAATTTACCGCTTCCATGCCCAATCACTTCATGCAAACCGGTATGTAATTTTGACGCAATTGAACCATGTTTTTTGATACGTTCTTGTTGATCTGGCAGAAAAAATGCCTCAAGGCTACCGTTGGTTTTTGATGACATTTCATACGCATCCTCAATGTTTCCCAGCGAAACCGATTTTGATCCGTGTTCTGATCTTATCCAATCGGCATTTGGAAGGTTCACCCCAATAGGAGAGGAGGGTGCATTGTCGCCTGCTTCTACTATTACTTTTATTACTTTATAACTAACTCCAGCCACGTCAGCACGTTTATGATCTGGATCAATGGGAGAGTTCTCTTCAAACCAGGAAGCCAATGAACTGATCTGACTGAATCGCTTACTTGCTTCTTCATCGCGCATGGAAACTACTGATTGCCATGCACCATGATATCCAAGAGGGTCGCCGTAAACTTCAATAAAACCATTAACAAAATCGATTGTTGAATTGATGTCTTTCACCCAAAGTATACTATAAGCATCAAAAAGTGCAAGATCACCTGTTTCATAAAAGTCAATCAATTTGCAGATGATTTCTCTTTGCAATTCATTTTCAGCATATTGACGTGCTTTTTCGAGTTGAATGACGATTTTTCGAATCGCTTTCCCATATCTCCCATCTGATTTATAAATCAGCTCCTTTAACTGCTGGTTTTGTTTTACGAGTTTGCTGTTAAGTCCCCATGAAACGGGTCGTTCAGGATCAGGATTTATCTTAGAAGCATAAAAAGCTTCTGCTTCCTGCTGAAGTACGTTTTCGTAAAAATTACAGGCAGAATCTTTAATAAGATCGCGTCCATCTTCTTGTTGCACTCTTTTTGGAGCAATTTCAGGATTAAACAGTTGTTCTGCTATGAACTCGAGCAATTCACTTTTCTTTTGGCCAGGTTTTAGCGGCAGATGATCTTCATGTATTTGTTGAAATGCTTCATAAAAAAAAGCTTTACTGAAATTTGGAACAAGTTTATCTGTGGAGTAATGATGGTGGAGGCCATTCGAAAACCAAAATTGCTTAACATAGGATTCAAAGTTTTGAAAGTCAGCAGATGTTTCTTCTTTTGGTTGCGTCTCAAGAATTAATTCTAAAACATTCCTTATAAGCAAGTTATATTTATAATTCTGATCATAAATGATATCTCTTCCAGCCAATGCTGCCTGAAATAAATGCCAAACCATATATTTCTGAGAAAGGCTCAGATTTTCAAAACCGTCAACACGGTAACGGAGTATTCTTATGTCGGCAAATTGCTCTGTTTGCCAGATGAAAGTTTCGTTTTCAGTCGTCATTATTTTGGTAAATTAGGATTGCAAAGATAGTTTTTTTGACTGTTTGACTTTTTTATTGAACAGGAGCATGTTTTGATTTGTAGGCAGATTATTACTTTTGAGACCATTAATAAAAAATCTGATGTCAACTAAATTAATATTGACATCAGATTTTACTTTTTTTATAGACTCAGAACGTTTTATTTGAGACCGCGTTTTTCAAGCAATGCAGATTGATCAGGTTCTTTTCCGCGGAAAGCTTTATAAAGTTCCATCGGATCCTCTGTTCCACCTTTTTCCAGTATGTTTTTTCTAAAAAGAAATGCTGTTTCCTGATCGAATAAACTTGTTTCCTTGAATGCTTGAAATGCATCGGCATCCAGAACTTCAGACCACACATAGCTATAGTAACCTGCCGAATAGCCTCCTGAGAAAATGTGACTAAAGTAGGTGCTGCGATATCTTACTACAATCTCGGGAATGATACCTGATTTTTTTAATGAATTATTTTCGAAATCTATTACATCCAGTTCTTCATAGGAAGTGACTGAGTGCCAGTCCATATCAAGAATAGCAGCTGCGAGAAACTCCGTCATTGCAAACCCTTGATTAAAAGTTCCGCTGTTGACCATCTTTTGCACCAACTCCTGAGGAATAATTTCATTGGTTTGATAATGACGTGCAAATAATGCCAGTACTTCAGGTTCGGGAGCCCAATTTTCCATGATTTGAGAAGGCAGCTCAACAAAATCTCTTGGAACAGCGGTCCCACTCAGGCTGCTATAGGTGGTGTTTGCAAGAAGCCCGTGCAATGCATGGCCAAATTCGTGAAAAATGGTCTCAACTTCATCCCAGCTCAACAATGCAGGTTCATTTCCCTGTGGTGCAGTAAAATTGTAATTTGTTGTTATGATGGGAGTTATTTTCTTTCCATTAGTTATTGATTCTTTCCTGAAACTACTCATCCAGGCGCCACCTCTTTTCGATTCGCGTGGGAAATAATCCATATAAAGAATTCCAATATGACTGCCGTCAAATTCGCTAACCTCATAGACTTCTACGTCAGGATGGTATTTAGGCAGGTCAGTCTTTAAAGTGAATTTCAGTCCCCACAACTTATTGGCAACAGCGAAAACACCATCACGAACATTTTCTAACTTAAAATATGGACGAAGTTGAGCTTCGTCAAGGTCAAATTTTTCTTTCCGAAGTTTTTCAGAATAAAACCACCAATCCCAGGGTTCGAGTTTAAAGCTATCATCATTTTTTACAAGCAATTCTTGAAGTTGAGCAGCTTCTTTTGTAGCCATCTGAACGGCAGCTTTCATAAGTTTGTCGAGAAAAGCATTTACAATTTCAGGTTCTTTAGCCATATTCTGTTCAAGAATGAAATCGGCATGCGTCTCATAACCAAGTATTTTGGCACGCTCATAGCGAAGAGCAACAGTTCGGCTAATGATCTTTTTGTTATCGTGTTCATCATCGTGATTACCACGACTGATATATGCCTTGAAAAGTTGCTCTCTCAGGGTTCTGTCTTCAGCGAATAGTAAAAAGGGGAAAATGCTTGGGCTATGGAGGGTGAAAACCCATTTTCCTGACATTCCTGCTTTCTCAGCAGCATTTGCAGCTGCAGCTATGGATGATTCAGGAAGACCGGCAAGTTGTATGCTGTCAGTAATAACTAATTGATAATTATTAGTTTCAGCAAGAATATTTTCGCCAAAATGCAGCGACAGGATCGAAAGTTCTTCATTGATTTTGCGAAGTCTTTCCTGATCCATCATATTTAAATTGGCTCCACCTCTCACAAATCTTTTGTAAGTTTTTTCGAGTAACATATCTTCCTCTTTACTGAGGTTGAGTGTATTACGTTGGTCAAAAACTGTTTTAATACGTTCAAAAAGAACAGGATTCAAGGCAATATCATCATTGTGTTTGGATAACAATGGCGATAATGTTCGGGCAATTGCTTGCATCGAATCGTTTGTGAGTGAACCATTAAGGTTAAAAAAGACATTGCTGACTTTTGTGAGCAAATTGCCGCTTAACTCAAGAGATTCAATTGTGTTTTTAAAGTCAGCAGGAGCTGAGTTAGATGTAATCACTTCAATTTCTGACATTTGATCTTTCATCCCTTTCTCAAATGCTGGCAAATATTCAGCAAGTGTTATTTGCTCAAAAGGAGGAATTTCATAAGGCGTTGAGTAATCTGACAAGAATGGATTGGTGTGTTCCATGGTTTTGTTTGCTTGTTGGCAGGCGCTGATTGTAAGAAGAAGCGCCGCAAAGATCATGATTTTTTTCATCAAAAATGGTTTATTAATGCTTCAAAAATACATGATTATGCCGTTGTTGACTAATTTTTAAAGTTTTAGGTTTTTTTAATAAAGCAAACGGGTATCAAGCACTAAAACACCTGATACCCGATCGTTAAGACAGAGCTATGCTCCTTAGAATTTATTTTTTGAATTTAATTCCACAGCCAATTGCTTTTGTACTCGAAATTTCAGGTGTTTTACCTTCTAAAAGGCTATTAACTGCATCTTGTACATAATGTTTCGTTACAGCGGAGGCGTCCTCGAAGTTGTCGTCTATGGCTCCTATATACTTGACAATAAATTCGTTATTCTCTTTACTTAAAACAAAAACATGTGGTGTGCGGGTTGCTCCGTAGATTTTGGCATACTTCTGATCTGTATCGAGAAGGTAGTTGAATGGGAATGATTTCTGACTGGCCCGTTCAACCATTTTAGTGAAACTATCTTTGGGTTGAACGATCGAATCATTGGGATTGAGAGCAATGACAGGATAACCCAATGGTGCAAATTGATTATGTAAAGCAATTTTCCGATCTTCATAAGCAATCGAGTAAGGGCAACTGTTACAGGTAAAAATAATGATAATACCTTTAGCTTCCTTGAAATCTGCCATAGAAACCATTTTGCCCTCGGTACTTAGTAAGTTGAAATCCTGAGCTTTAGCTCCCACTTCATAGCCTTGACCAAATGAAAGGAAAGTAATAAACAAAAGTGTAAGTGATAAGATTATTTTTTTCATAATAAATTTATTTAAGTAATTGATTAATAGTTTGATATAATTCATTGTAAGTGATTTGACCTTCTTTGAACCAGCGTTTTTTACCTTTATATATCAAAGTAGCTGGTATTGCACCTGTCCAGGATGTATCAATTTTATTGATCCAGCTATTAGCATCCGGTTCGTAAAGATGAATGACAGTCGCCTGGAGGTTGTTTTTTTCAACAAAAGGAATCAAGCGTGATGTTTTCATGCTTTTAAAGTCGAGACTTACCAGGAGCATTTTGAATGATTTATTCTTATAGATTTGATTAATTTGCTCAAAAACAGGTAGTTCTTCAATACATGGTGCACACCAGGTGGCCCAGAAATTTATTACATATATAGTATCATTTTCGTTGTTTAAAAAAGTACTAAAATTTTCGAAATCAATTGTTTGAATATCCTTGCTTTTTCCTTGGGTAAAACCTTGGTAACCAATCAAAACTATAATTAGAAAAATAACACCGAATTTCATGACTGAATTAGTTAAATTATAAACATTAGGCTGTATAAATTGTTCAAATACAGTTTGTTAAATAAATGTGAAAAATGAAAAATCCCGATCGCTTGAGAAAATCAATGACCGGGATTTTGTTAAAACTAAACTTCTTTATTTTTGTCTATCAGGCAAAAATTGAAATTTTCTCTCATTAATGTAAGCCCAAATTGAAACTGCAAGGATGATTCCAACAGTGTAGTAAACGAATGCAGGGACAGGTACAGGGTCGCCGGCAGCATATGAATGCAAACCAGAAAGGTAATAGTTTACCCCGAAATATGTCATGATGACACTGCTAAAACCAACTAAAGTAAATAAACTAAAGTTGTAATCAGTTTTTAATCCGGGAGTATAACCCATATGTGAAATGAAGGTATAAACCAATACAGTAACTAATGCCCAAGTTTCTTTTGGGTCCCATCCCCAATATCTACCCCATGATTCGTTCGCCCAGATTCCTCCTAAAAATGTACCAATTGTAAGTAAATACAAACCTATAATTATTGCTCGTTCATTGATATTATTAAGTTCTTTGATACGTTGTTGAAGATTTCCGAAATTCGAACGGCTCTTTAATATCATCAAAACCAGATTGATAAAACCTAATAAGGCGCCCAAAGCAAGAAAACCATAGCTAGCTGTGATCACTGATACGTGAATTGTGAGCCAATAAGATTTCAAAACAGGTACCAGGTTAGTAATTTCAGGATCCATCCATGATAGATGGGCAACCATTAAGATTATAGATGCAAGAATGGAAGTTGCTGCTATTGTCATTTGAGATTTTCTTGAGAAAATGAGACCTGCAAGAACTGTAACCCAACCTATGTAAATCATTGATTCATAACCATTACTCCATGGAGCGCGTCCTGAAATATACCAACGCATTGCCAGTCCCAGTGTTTGAAAAACAAAGAAAACGATAATGAGAAGGTAAAAAACTTTTAAGGCCTGATCAATCCATTTTCTGGAATTGAAAATATTAATAAAAACCAGAATAAGCATGATAACACCAGCCATGCCAAAATACTTTCCAAGCCGGTCGAAAATCATCATTTTATTGTAACGTATCTCCGCTTTGATTTTACCTTCTGCAGGCATAATATCTTTGCCGAATTTCATTTGATAGTCCATGATGCCTTGTAAAACTACATTGGCATTAATCATATCACCTGATGCTAACGAGTTGAAATAAAATGGTATAACTTCTCTGACAAAGGCAGAATCTTCACGGGATAATCCATCAGTTTTTGATCCGGGATGAAACCATGGATTGTGCGAATCTGTTGGATCAGGCAGTATACGTAATAATTCGCCCGTGTAAACCATGTACGCAATATTCACACGTTCGTCAACAGCGATGACGTCATTATCAAACTTACTGCGTTCGGCTGGTTTCTTGGCATATGCCTGACTTACCAAATCACGAAGTTTGTATCCGCCACCTTGATTCATATCGAGCATATCCGTGAAAGCAGCATGACTTTCAGACAGGCCTAGCAAAGTTTTTAATTCAGGATGTGATACTTTTATCATTTTTACAGATTGCCATTTTTCAGGTTCAAGCTGCATCCCTAATAAAACCTGATCGGGATTCATCCCATTCAAAGAGGTTTTACGTGAAATTTTTCTGAGCATTTCGCCGGAAAGTGTGTTAATTGGCTTCAGACGCCCGTCGTTGTCCTGAACTAAAAGGCTACCAAATTTAGCAGCATGTTCTGCATCAATTACTTTAAGCTGAGAAACATCCACCGAATGATTGTGTTGCTGAGCATAAAGACCTAAAGTTGAAAAACCTAAGACCAAAGCAATGATTGTTGCTGCACTTTTCGGTTTATTTAATAACCTTCCGAGCATAGCAAAACGCGTATTTCTTACAAACAAAGCCAACGTCATCCCTAATGTCATTAAAAAATAACCCAGATAGGTTACCCAGGTACCTAATCCATCTTTATTAACAGAAAGTACTGTTCCTAACTCATCTTTATCGTATGAAGATTGAAAAAAGCGATATCCTTTGTAATTCAATACGTTGTTCATGAAAATGCGGTATGGTTTTTCGATATTTGCAGCTTTATCGATGAGAGTAACCTCACTGGCATAGGAGGCAGGGCTATTAGAACCCGGATAACGCTCAAGCTGAAAGTCATTAAGCTTGAGTTCGAACGGAATGTCAAGAACCTTTGCGCCATACATCATTTTAACTTCAAGTCCGTTTATGGTAAACACATTAGTTTCTCCAAAATAGCCTTTGCCTCCGCGAAGGGCCACCTCCTTTTTTTGACCACCAGATTCAACTTCTACCATCATGGCATTCATGAAATTCATGTCTTTTCCTTTATAAGTTGTGTAGTCAAGTTTGCCATTTTCGTACATATCTGTTAATACGATCTTCAAATCTCCAAGACTATACAGTTTACGCATTTCGAACGGATGCCAGCTGTTTGCAGCAAGAGTATCAGTAATGCCTCCCATCATAGCCATCGAAACTAACTCTTGAGGTGGATTGATGGATAATTGTCCGTTTTTGTATGAAAGGTTGATTGCACCTGCAATATACTCCTCATCAAACGCAAAACTATATTGCATAAAAGGACGCTGTTCCCCCTGTTTAAGTATTAAGTTGTTTCGGCCACTGTTAGCCGATGATACAACCATAATTAAATAAGGTGAACCTTCTCCGGCATCACCTTTTACCAGTACTTCCTGAGCATTTGGAATGTAACGAACTGATTTAAAACTAATTTTCTTTCCATTGATGCTGACTTTGTCTTTGTAAGCCTTTTCAGATAATGCTGACATTATTACTTCTTCATCGGTATATTCCATCAGGCTTCCGTCATGTACTTCAGTCATTACATAGGCAATGTCTGATAACATTGTGCTTTCTTTTTCGCCTTCACGAATACTCATAACTCCTTCATAACCAATGAAACGGGTTATGCCTGAGCCAATAAGGATTACAGCAAAAGAAGCATGAAAAGTAAATAAAACGAGCTTTTCTTTTCGCCACATTTTATACTTGAAGATGTTTCCGATCAGGTTGATACACAACAACACGAGGAGTGCCTCAAACCAGGTGGCGTGGTAAACCACGGCTTTGGCCCCTTCAGTACCGAAATCGTTTTCAATAAAAGTTGCTACGCCGATAGAAACTGCAAATGCAAGTATCATCATACCCATCAACTCCATCGAGATTAGTGTGTTTAAGATTCGCTTCATATTGATTAAACAAATTGATTTATAGTGCATTGAAAAACACATCAAAAGTAATCAAAAGGCCTGTCCCGAACCAGTTCCACGCTCGGTGTTCCTCAAAAAGCAATGTTAAAAAAACTTAAACGGAAATCTGGCATTTAATTACCAGAACGTTACACTCGATGCAACATTGGATTTTAAGAAAATATTAAGAAACACTTGAATATTAATAAATGTACGATAATAAGGTGATCCTTCGCTTCTCATCTTACAATTGTGTTTCGGAAAAGTCAAGAAAAGGATAAGCTTTTCATGACTCACCAATCAAAAAACGTTTTCCTGAAATCAGATTTCTTTAATCATCACATCGATTGCTCCTACGCCAAACTTACTCATCGAGGCCATACGGTTGTTTACTCCTTCAAAATTTTCGAGTGCCTTGATGATGGCATTTTTAAGGACTCCATTACCAACTCCATGAATATAAGTGACCTTATCGTATTCGTTTAATATGGCGCTGTTGAGAGTCTTATGGAAATAATCCAACTGAATTTTATACATATCGTGACTCGAAAGGCCTGCAATATTATCCAGCAATTCACCAATGTGAAGGTCAACAATTGCTTCTCCCGGATTTTTACGATGCTTATCGATTAGTGCTTTTTCGCGAACGATCTGAGGCTGAAATTCTTGAGGCGTTTGGTCAAATTTCGATGGCTGAGCTGATGCATTGTCAGCTTTTAATGCTGTCAACTGTTGTAAGTTTACCATGATGGCTTTATCACCTAATATCTGCGCCATCACATAACTACCTTCCTTATAAAAACGATTGGGCTTTATATCGAAAGCGGCATGTAATGGAAGAAAAACGTTTTGTGATGTCTCAGGAATAAGTATACCTTGGATGTAACCTTTACTCCAGTTGTTGATATCCTCACGTGAAATTGTTTCAATAAGTACCTTAGAATATGGTTTTAACAACCCATGATCAACATTGGTGAATCGGCCGTTATCAATAAGATTGAGCGAAAAATACATTGATAAAGGACTGTTATTGACAAAAATAACATCTAAAAGTCCTGTCAGAATCCATTGCTGTTCATGAGGAACAAAAGCCAGATAAAACCCCTCAGGCTCTGGATCTTTAGCAAAACGGCGCAGACTTTCCCTTCTGCTGGCCTCCGCTTGTTTTTCTGTTTCCTGAACCTTTGCAATTATTTCTTTTTGAAGTACTTCCTGAGCTGATGTCTGCCTGGATTGTTCTTCAGTTGGTATTAATTCTGACATCAATACAGGGATTTCAAATCCTTCCTCAATGGCAACCAGGGCCATTTTGCTATCTACCACTTTAACAACAATTCCGCCCCCTACATCATTGAGAAAACGCACTTTATCACCGGCTTTAAATCTGTTCATTGATTTTTTTTTGGACGGCAAAGATACTAGAAATGTAGTTGCTTTATTTTAAGCGCCGGTTAATCAAAGTTAATCTTATTGTTTATTTTGGTAAAGATCATTAAAACAGGCAGATGGATTTTATCTTTCAATGAAACATTAAAGTGTTTTAATAATCCGATGATAAGAAAAAACACCCTCAGCCTCAATCACTAAGATATATACCCCTGACGGAAGATATTGCATATCAATCGTTGATTGAGGATTCATTATTGAAGTTTCTTTCCAAATCAGTGAGCCGTTTAAATCAGTTAATTGCATTCTTACAAGAATTGGCTTCAAAGAATGGTAGGTGAGCATAACCTGAGTTTTAGCAGGATTAGGAGAAATTTCCCATTTTGTATCCTCTCTGTGATCAATATTACCAACATAATGTGTGCTAAAGAAATAGCCCTCAGACCATTGACTCTCACTTTGTTCCTGACATATGCTCTTTACATAAAAAACATAATTGGTTTGAGCAGACAAATTGGTTAGTGACAAGAAATTTACCTGACTTTGTTCTAAAAATCCCTCTCCAACTATTGTGTCGGTTGTAGCCGGTCCCCATAAAACATACCATTGATTTATTTCTGCAGGTGAAACCCAATTCAGGGTTGCAGTTGCTTCACTTAAACCGCTTATGCTCAGACTTATGGGTACTGGACAGGGGCTTATTTGTTGAAAAACGGCCACCAAATTCCTGTCATTTGTTGCTTCAAAAATATAATTGGCATCAAATGATACAGTTTGATTATTTTCTGTCCAGGCTACAAAAGCAAAATCTTCGTTCGGAACTGCCTGTAACGATACTTCAGTTCCATGTAGGTAGTTTCCTTCTCCGCTTACGGTTCCATATTCATTATTATTTGCTTGAACATTAATAACATACGTATTCATTAGGAATCTTGCAGTTAATTGCATGTCAGCTGGTGGCATCAAAAAAGAATAGGAAGGTAGATCGCTGACAACAGTACTTCCTTGGGTCCAATTAACAAAATGATATCCGGTAAAAGGAATTGCAATAGCATTCACTTGCTGATTAAAGGTATATGATCCCGAGCCTGCTACAGAACCACCATCGGAAGGGTTTGGCACAAGTTCAAGGGTATAATTAATAAGCTCAAAATTGGCCCATAAACTAATATCTCCGTCAGGCATTTGAAATGAATAAGAAGGGGTAACAGATACTATTCCGCCATTTTTTGTCCAGTTTAAAAATTGGTAACCTGTTGAAGGAATAGCATTTACTGTCACATTTTGGCCGAAGCTATAAATGCCTGCTCCGGTGGTATTTCCTCCTGTTGATGGAACGCTCTGTGTAGTAACCTGATATGATTTGGGAGTAAAGTTTGCTGAAATTGTTACATCCGCATTAGGCATGATGAAATTAAAAGCAGGCACTGAAGCAATAACCTGTCCATTTTGAGTCCAGTTTGTGAAAATGAAGCCACTATTTGGAATTGCAGAAAGGACGATTGTTTGACCTGGTAGATAATTACCTGATCCGGTAACTGTACCACCTTGTAGTGGAGATGCTTGAATATTTAACTGCCATGTTTGCAACAAGATAGTGTTATTGTAACTTACAGGAAGCAGGCCTTGCGCTGATCCGACTTTACTACCAGGAAGAAAAGTCAAGGTAACATCACCGGGAGCTACCCGTGTGAAAAGTAAATCGAGCACTAAAGTATTAGCAACAAGGTTAACCGGACTAGCAAGATTGCTCCAGTTAATACTCAAAATAGAACCAGTTGAGCTTGCAGAAACATTCGAAACGGCATAAGGAAGTACGCCTGTAAAACTTAACTTGTCCGGATCATAACTAATGAAAAAAGTAAAGGAATGAATTGCAAAAAAACCATAGCCTTGCATTCGTATAGGAACATTCAATGTGGTTTTATCCAATACAGTTTTATGGCTTTCTGTCGGATTAACCTCTGGTATGAATAGCTCTTCATTATGGAGAATCTGTGCAAATGAACCTATCCACAGTGAACTCCATATTAGAACAATTAATAAGAATGTTTTTAATGATGCCGGCATGTGTATGGTTTTATTAGCGCTCTTTGGCTACAAAAGTAGTTTTTTTTGTTTTTTTAGCATTATTACTTCAAAAATAGTCATCTTTTGAAGGGTTTCGGACAATTAACTTCTGTAATCTTGCAAAAACAAACTGAAATACATGAAACATTACCTTGTTTATGTTTTGATATTCTTGATGAGTCTCATGCAAAACATTCATGCTCAAGGAATTGAAGGTAGAATTACCAATTCATCCGGTGACCCGGTTCCCTTTGCCTCAGTTTTTGTTCCATCACTTCACAAAGGAACAACAGCTAATGAAAAAGGATTTTATATACTTCCTTTGCCAAAAGGTTCATATAGTATTATATATCAATATCTTGGATATAAAAGCTTGAATGTTGACATTACACCAGAGAGTGATTTTCAACAGATTGATGTTGTGCTCCAGCCTCAAGAATATATGTTACCTGAAGTGATCGTAACAGCAAGTGGCGAAGATCCAGCTTATTATGTGATGCGAAAAGCCATCGGAATGAGTCAGTATTACCGTAATCAGATTGTAAAATATTCAGCAAATGTTTATCTTAAAGGAAGTGGAGTAGCCACAGATATTCCAGCACTATTAAAATCGAGATTAAAAAAAGAAGGCCTGGAAGAAGGTAAATATTATGTAACGGAAACACTTTCCGAGATCACTTACACTTTAGGTGAGCCTCTTCAAACAAACGTTACTTCAATACGGAGTAATCTCCCTGGAGATGAAGCTTCTCCAATGCAATTCATGGCATTAAGCCTCTATAATGACATGGATGGCCTTATAGCTCCACTTAGCAAAGATGCATTTACTGTTTACCGCTTTAAACTGGAAGGTACTTTTTTGGAAGGAAATAACACGATCCACAAAATACGAGTGATTCCTAAACGGAAGGGAAACGATTTGTACAATGGCATAATTTTCATTCGTGAGGGCTCATGGAGTTTGCATTCGGTACAGCTTTCTGTTAAACAAAATCTTTTTGAAGTTCTTATTCGTCAGGTTTATCATGCAGTTGAGCCCATGGTGTGGATGCCGGTTAGTCATGATTATGACCTTAAGATTTCCTTGATGGGAGTCGATTTTTCGTATAGATATATGGTTACTGTCAGTGACTATAAGATTCAGCTTAATAATAAGTTAGATCATAATTTTTATGCAAAACTGGCCGAAGATGCTGAATTGACTCAGTTCAATAATGAAAAAAACATAGAAGAATCCAAAGTTCAGATAACAAAAAAAGATACTAAAATTGCTCAACAACAACGCATTACAGAATTGATGGATCAAAACAGCTTAAGCAACCGTGAAATGCGTGAGTTAAATCAATTGATCCGGATGGAATCGAAAGAGAAAGGTGAAAAGCCATCTTTAGAGATTAAATCGCGCAACACAGAGATCGCCGACAGTGCCCGCACACGACCCGATATTTACTGGAAACAAAACAGACCAGTCCCACTCACAACGGAAGAACAGACTAGTTTTCTTGTTTCAGATACCTTAAAAGGATCCTCTGATAGTACGAAAAACAAGAATAACTCATTTTTATCAAAAATCCTTTTGGGTGGGACAGTCTGGAAGGATAGTACAAAAAAGGAGTTCATCTATGATGGATTTTTTGGGCTTAATTCGTTTAATTACAATACGGTAGATGGTTTCACATACATGCAGCGATTGCGATTTAGGCATGTCTTGAAACCAGGGTATAACCTCAGTTTTATGGGGTTGGGAAAGTATGCTTTTGCAAGACAGAGATTTATGGGAACATTTGGTACAAAAATTGAATATGCACCTATGAGGCGTGGGATGGTTTCTTTAACTTTTGGAAGAAATACACGCGATTTTAATGCTGAATATGGTCTTCATCCACTCTTAAATGCTGTCACCAGTCTGTTTTTTAAACAAAACATAATGAAATTATATGTAGAAGATTTTGTTGAAATAATACTCAAAGAAGATATTGTCAATGGATTGGAATTCAATATTATGGGTAAACTTTCTGCTCGTTCTGAACTTAATAATTCTACTGATTTTTATCTAACAAACCCATGGAATAATAATTTCACTTCTAACTTGCCAGGTATAACCAAAATTGACACCACGTTGGTTGGTGATGTGAGAAGCAGTGTCATTTCAGCTGGGTTATATTACACTCCTTTCCAATACTTTAGAATTGTACAAAACAGAAAGCGCGTTTCACATTCTGCTTTTCCGACATTTGGCTTTGATTGGAAAATGGGAGTGAATAGCCGTGAATCCGTTACAAACACTTTTCATGCTTTAACAGTTTCAATAAAGCAACAGTTTGAATCACGACTTTTTGGACGGTTTGAGTATATGGCAAGTGCTGGAAGTTTTTATGGAGATAACCCACTTCATTATTCAGATTACAAGCATTTTAATACCAATTCAACCTGGGTTGGGCCATACCAGGAAATAAATGCATTTCGCGGATTGAATCCTTATGAGCGAAGCACTACAAATCCATATTTAGAGCTACACGGAAGGTATGAGCATGCCCGTATTTTGTTAAAGCGGTTACCTTTCTTGGCAGGAAGTCTCATGAGAGAATCGTTATTTGTTAATCATCTTTCGGTTCAAGATGAAGGATCATGGACAGAATTTGGGTATGGGGTTCAACAATTGTTTCTGCTCTTTAATGCTGAAATTTTTACAGGATTTGAGTCAGGAAAATATAAGATGACAGGCTTGCGAATTGGTATTCCAATAGGTGAAGCAACGATACGAATGTAGGTTTTTGTTATTCCTTTTTGTCGGAAAGGATCTTTTCAAAAGCAGCAATCTCATCCCGCAGGCGTGCAGCTTCAATAAAATCGAGCTCTTTAACGGCGTCTTGCATCGCTTTTTTATTTTTTTGAATGGCTTTTGCAAGACCTTCTTTCGACATATAAGCAACTACCGGATCAGCTGCCAGTGAAATGACAGGCGCATCGGGATAGGCTTTATGACCCTCTGCAGCAACATCCATTAGTGCACCTTGTCCTAAAATTGATGGCATCGATTTTTTTATCGTCGTCGGGGTAATGCCATGGAGTGTATTGTAGGCTATTTGTTTCTCTCTTTTGCGCATCGTTTCATCAATAGTTCGCTGCATCGAGCCAGTCATACGATCTGCATACATGATCACTTTACTTTCGGAGTTACGGGCTGCTCTTCCTGCTGTTTGTGTAAGCGAACGTTCCGAACGTAAAAAGCCTTCTTTGTCTGCGTCAAGAATAGCAACTAAACTAACTTCCGGTAAGTCAAGGCCTTCACGGAGTAAGTTAACTCCTACCAGAACATCAAATTCTCCCAGTCGCAAACCGCGCATAATTTCAACGCGCTCTAATGTATCCACATCTGAGTGAATATACCTGCTTTTGATATCAATCCGATGGAGGTATTTGGTTAATTCTTCAGCCATGCGCTTTGTAAGAGTCGTTACAAGAACCCTTTGACCCGAAGAAATTGTTTTAGAAATTTCATCAAGCAAGTCATCAATTTGATTGCCGGACGGCCTTACCTCAATGATAGGATCAAGCAGTCCTGTTGGACGTATGAGCTGTTCAACTACCACACCGTTTGATTTAAGCAGCTCATAGTCGGCAGGGGTGGCGCTAACGTAAATGGTCTGACTGCTAAGCGCCTCAAATTCATCGAATTTGAGTGGACGATTATCAAGGGCAGCAGGTAGACGAAATCCATATTCAACCAATGTCTGTTTTCTTGAGCGGTCGCCGCCATACATTGCTCTTAACTGAGGAACAGTCACATGACTTTCATCGATGATGGTTATATAATCATCAGGAAAATAATCTAATAAACAAAAAGGACGCGAGCCGGGAGAACGGCCATCAAAATAAAGCGAGTAGTTTTCAATGCCACTGCAATAACCCAACTCCCGCATCATTTCAATATCGTAAGTTACCCTGTCTTCTAGCCGCTTAGCTTCTTCATGCTTGCCAATCTCACGAAAATATGCCACTTGCTTAAACATATCTTGTTGAATGTTAACTAATGCTGCTTTCATCGAATCTGGTGAAGTAACAAAAATATTGGCCGGATAGAGGGTGACATTATCAAGTGATTCAATGCGTTTACCACTTTGAGCTTCAAAACTTTCTATGTTTTCAATTTCATCGCCCCAAAAATAAAACCGGAAACCAATATCGAGATAAGCAGGGAAAACATCAAGAACATCGCCTTTAACCCTAAACTGTCCGCGTCCAGGGTCAACGACGGTCCTGCTGTATAGGGCGTTCACCAAAAGCTGAAGTAAATAATTTCGTGAAATTGTTTGTCCTTTCTGGAGGTGAATCATGTTATTTGTAAAGTCATCAGGATTTCCAATACCATAAATACATGACACAGAAGAAATTACAATGATATCTTTCCTACCTGAAAGTAACGAAGAGGTAGTGCTTAACCGAAGTTTTTCAATTTCGTCATTAATAGACAAGTCCTTTTCGATATAGGTATTTGTTACTGGAATAAATGCTTCCGGCTGGTAATAGTCGTAATAGGAGACAAAGTACTCCACGGCATTATTGGGGAAAAACTGCTTAAATTCGCCATAAAGCTGAGCCGCCAGTGTCTTATTATGACTAAGTACAAGTGCAGGGCGATCCACTTGTGCCAGCACATTAGCTATGGTAAAGGTTTTGCCAGATCCTGTTACACCTAGTAATGTTTGAGCTTCATCGCCACGTTGCAAACCTTCTGTTAACTGACGTATTGCATCAGGTTGATCACCAGTTGGCTGGAACTCAGAAACAAGTTGAAGTTTCATAATTGTCCTCTTAATACTTTGAAGAAATAAATTGCATTTGAACCGGATTGTGATCCGAATAGGGGAGTGACTTGACAGCAGTATGTGTTGATGAAAGCTGTTTTGAAACAAAGAAGTAATCAATTCTGAGCCAGGGAAGTTTTCCACCATAAGTGGCACCTAACCCAAATCCGGATTGGACGTGGGTGTCTTTCATACCTGTTTCAATAATTTTACTGTAAGTATATGAAGCCGGCGTGTCATTAAAATCTCCACCAACAATGAGTGGAAGATCACAGTCTTTTATAAAATTTTGTAAATCAATCACTTCAGATGCGCGAATCGCAAATGAATTCCGTAGTTTGCCTAGTAATGACCTGCCATGCTTTTTCAAAAGATCCATTTCAAGAGAGGCTGCATCTCCAAATGCTTCGATTTCTTGCTTTCCTAATGAGAAAGAAATTAGATGAACTCCGGCAATTCGAATTGTTTGAGAGGGTTCTTTTGTAATATCAACAAATGAACCGATATTCCTTTTGGTGGAAGAGGGGATTGTTCCACTATTGATAATTGGAAGTTTACTCAGAATTAGATAACCGTCTGACTGTGCGCCACCTCTTCGCCAATATCCTGTAAAATGATAATGCTCAAAACCAGCTTTTTGCGCAAAATATTTCACGTCGTTTTCTATTTTCCCTGTCCAGGATCTGAATTCTTGCAGGGTGACGATATCAAAGTTTTGTTTTTCAATATGACTGATTATGGATTCGTAGGTGGTCTTTCCGTCAGTTTCTTTTTCAAAACCTTTAAAGCCGTGCACGTTATACGTCATTATCTTTAAACCAGATACATCCGGGTTTGGATGAAAACCAATATATCTCAGACTTACCGGAATTGAAATGAGCAACAAAAGCAGTTGAAGATAAACAAGCTTACTTTTCAAAATCAATGAAATAGCCAATGTAATAATCATGCCGGTGAAAAGGAGAGGATAAAATAAGCCCGCAACTGCAAAGAGGTCATTTTCAGATGGATTGATATACCCTGCACTTCCTGAAACAATAAAAAGTATGGCAACGATAAAACTTCCGGGGTTAGCGAAGATAAGGAAACCCTTTCGAATGTATTCACGAATTACCTTTCCCCGGTTCATGTATGTTTATTTGCGCGAATTTTTGAATAAGATGGCTTTTTCTTTGTCAGACAGACTTTCGTATCCAGAACGGGATATTTTATCTAAAATTTTATCAATCTGCTGTTGTTCCTGATTTTTTTGTTTGTTATAGTCATCATCAGTCAGAGGCCGGCTCGAAGCAAACTTTGATCCTTTACCAGCATTTCGTGTAACCTTCATTCGTTTTCTTTTGCTAAAAAAGGCTGTAAAAGCAACCAGATCAGTACCTTTTCTTAATGAGAAACCATAAATAATTCCCCATGCAGCACCACCTAAATGTGCAATGTGTCCGCCCGGATTTTCACCTTGAATACTGAAAATGTCCATGAGAATAAAAAATATTGCCAAATATTTTAATCTGATGGGTCCAATGAACATTAATTGAACGGTATATTGCGGAACAAAGCTGGCAATGGCGATCATTACCGACAAAACGGAAGCTGAAGCACCGAGTGCGATCGCTGATGGATTGGCAGCAAGAAAAACCGGAAAAAAGTTAAAAGCAGCAATATAGAAGGCTGCACCGGCAAGCCCGCCTATTATGTAAGTCCAAAGTAATTGACGCTCATTAAGATATCGCAGAAAAATGCTTCCTCCAAAGTAAAAAACCATCATGTTAAAAAGCAAATGGAAGAAGCCTTCGTGAAAAAACATATAGGTAAAAACTGTCCATGGTTTAAGAGCCAGATTAACCAAAGAAGATGGAACGGCTAACCATATAGCTGGGAGAGAAAGTCCATTAGCTGTTTCAATTTTGAATAGCCACATCCCAAGATGAATCAGGTACCCAACCAAGAAAATCACTATATTTATCAGTATCAGACGAGGGAATACGGATCGTCTGCTAAAGAAATGCCTCACAGCATCAAGCGCATTTGGATTATAAGCGGAATTCATATGATTAATAAAGCTCTCCTTTTTTTCTCCAGTAATAGATGAGTATGTAACCAAAAAGCATACCTCCGAGATGCGCAAAATGGGCTATATTGTTTCCCGGGCGGTTCCAAACACCTTCAATTAATTCAAAAGCACCATAAATCATCACAAAGTATTTCGCTTTCAGCGGAATGGCGAAGTAGATATAAATAATAGTATTTGGAAACATCATCCCAAAAGCCAGCAACAAACCAAAAACAGCACCTGAAGCTCCTACTACAACCGATTGATTCATGTAAAACTCTTTGTATTGTTCCAAAAAGAGTACTACCTGCTGCATCGCTTCAGTATTGGATGGATTCATCGACAAGACCCGAATGCTTTGTTGAAATTCCTGAAAATCAATCCATATCTGCCCTGAAAACTGATTTAATTGAAAAGTGTGACTTGAAGTAAAGTTGCTTAAGATAGAAATATCACGGCTGTTTATAAAAGCATTGATCAATTCGAGATCAGGTCGCATCTGAAAATAGATCCAAACGGTATAAACCAATCCGGCACCAATTCCGGTCACCATATAATATATGAGAAACCGTTTACCTCCCCACACATTTTCAATGCTGTTACCAAACATCCACAAGGCAAACATATTAAACAAAATATGTGTAAAACCACCATGCATAAACATGTAGGTAACAAACTGATAGGGTTTAAAATCCGATGCCGCAAAATAATGAAGACCCAATATTTTTGTTAGGTCAATCCGGAAAGTTGATTCCAGAGTCATTGTGGCCAGAAAGAACAACCCATTGATGATAAGCAAATTCTTTACAACCGGTGGCAACACCTGAAATCGTGAAGGTTGGTAATAGGACATAATTTATTTAATTCTGTTTTATAAGAGCGATGAAAGCTCATTGATTGTTAGTACTTTAAGTATTTTCTTTCCGTCTGGTGCGACTTCTGCAATCTGACACGCAAACAATTGATCAATTAAAGAGGTCATTTCAATTTCCGAAAGTGATTGACCATAAGAAATAGCCAGCTGACCTGCCATTGACTTTGCTAAAATATGTTTTTTATCCATTTGCGGATCTGTACTGTTTTTTTTGAAGGATTCAAGCAACTGCTCAATCATCGTAGAAACATCCTTGTCTTTAAAGCTTTCCGGAATACCGGTAACAACAAAAGTTCTGTTGCCGATGGTTTCAATATTAAATCCCAAATACCTGACTTCCTCCTTCATTTCTGAAAGCAATTCAGCATCAGCGGCACTTAAATGAATCGTGTGTGGAAACAATTCCTGTTGTGAATGTGTTCGTTGTTCGTTTAGTTGTCGCAAAAACTTCTCGAATAAAATGCGAAAATGTGCCAGATGCTGATCGATAAGCATCATCCCTGATTTAACCGTAGTTACGATATACCTGCCGTGAATTTGTATGTATTTATTACCTGCAACAGTTGTCTTTTCTATTATATGTTCTTCATTATCATTCGGTTGAACCTTCACTTCTGTGTTTTCTTTTTCGTAAAACAAGCGCCATTTATCATCTGGGTTGGCATGCTGGCTTGTTTGAAAATTGGAATTAGAAGTTGGTTTAGGGTTGTTGAAAGGATTGTATTCAGGATTAATCGAGATAGAAGGCGGAGTAACAGGACGATTAGCGCGACTTATTTCGCCAAAGTCAATACCATGATCAGTGGTTGCGTCAAAATCAATACGGGGACTTAGATCATGTTGTCCAAGAGATTTTTTCACTGCAGCATGAATCAAAGCATACACCAATTTGGTGTCCTGAAAGTTCACTTCAGTTTTTGTAGGATGGATATTGATATCAATTTCCGAAGCATCAATGGTTATATGTAAGAAATATGTTGGAAAGCTGTCTTTGGGAAGGAGTTCGTGAAAGGCATTCTCAACTGCATGATGCAAGTATGGATGTTTGATAAAACGCTTGTTTACAAAGAAGTACTGTTCGCCTCTGGTCTTCCTGGCAAATTCAGCTTTACCAATAAAACCCTCAATTGTCAACGTTTCGGTTGCCATTGTGACTGGCAGTAAGCGTTCATTAAAAACATTTCCAAACAAAGCTACTATGCGATGCTTCAGACTTCCGGCATATAAATGAAACAGCTCTTTTTCATTATGAATCAATGTAAATCCTGTTTCTGGATGAATTAAACTCACACGGTAAAATTCATCCATGATATGACGTAACTCAGCCTGCGGTGTTTTTAGAAAATTTCTGCGGGCAGGGACATTAAAAAACAGGTTCTTTATCGAAATTGAAGTACCCGGCTGACAGCTGCATACCTGTTGTTCAATAACAGATGATCCTTCAATACTAATCGAAGTGCCGTATTCGTCTTCATGGCGACGGGTTCGCATTTCTACCTGCGCAATAGCAGCGATACTTGCAAGTGCTTCACCCCTGAAGCCCATTGTGCGTATGGCAAACAGGTCTTCAGCCTTGTTTATTTTTGATGTAGCATGACGTTCGAAACTCATTCTGGCATCAGTTTCCGACATGCCACAACCATTATCTATCACCTGAATAAGTTGTTTTCCAGCATCTTTAAGCAATAAATCCACATGAGTTGCACCGGCATCAATAGCATTTTCCAACAGCTCTTTTACTGCCGAAGCGGGGCGCTGTACTACCTCACCGGCAGCGATCTGGTTAGCAACAGAATCTGGAAGAAGCTTGATGATATCACTCATGGAGGTTATTCAATTAGCGTTCATTTACCAACTCCAAAAGCGCGGAGGAAAGTGTCAATCATATCGGTAAAAAATATGAAGTATAAACCTGTAACAATAACGACAGCGTAAACAATCATGCTCATTCTCCGGTAAGGATTCTCAAATGAATCGGAGTTTTTTTTACGCCAGGTGGAATTCAGCTTTAAACGAAGTTTTTCATGATCACTTAATTCAGATTCCAATCCCAGAGCTGCTTTTCGGTGCTCTAACGCCTCTTTTTCAGGATTGTAAAACCGAGGAATATATTGAAATTTCTTTGGTTTAGGTGTTTTAAACATGAATAAACCCATGGTGACAGATTCTTTGAATTGTGTTAACAATGAATCTACAAAAATACCGATATTTTTCCAGACTCGCAGACTGTGCCGCTGTATTTTGTATTTTTGAGGCCACATCAACAGTTTCTGGAATATATGTCAATACATCAGCATGATTCTTTAGATAAACTTATCGTGATTGGCGACCGTGTTTTAATCAAACCTAAAGCCAGTCCCGATAAAACACGCACAGGTCTGTTTCTTCCTCCGGGATACACCGAACGCGAAACAATCCAAAGCGGTTATGTTGTAAAAGTAGGGCCTGGATTTCCAATTCCAATGCCAATGGAGGAAGATAATGAGCCGTGGAAACAGCATCAGGATCAAACCCGCTACCTGCCGCTACAGGCCAAAGTTGGTGATTTAGCCATTTTTTTGCAAAAAGGAGCAATAGAGATAATCTACAATAATGATCGCTATTACATTGTAAATCAAAATGCTAAATTACTTCTTGAAAGAGATGATTTCACATTGGGAGATTGAAAACTGACATATGAAGAAGATTTTTTTCGTTATCAATAATTTTCGCAAAACACCTTTCAAGGTAGCAATCATTTTGCTTGCCAACTTTTTATGTTTTTTTTCTTGTGAATCGCAGACGAAAAGAATCCAGACTATTGAAAGTCAGCTAAACGATTCCTATGTTAATTATGCGAAAGGCTTTAGCATTAGGAAGTTGGGCCATGTAAGCGAATTGACGATTTACAATCCCTGGGTAGGAGGTTCGGTATTACAAAAAACATATTTCATTTCTGATACATTTCCTTTACCAGATTCTTTGCAAACTTCGAATGTCATCCGAACTCCTGTCAAGAGTCTGATTACGCTTTCCGCAACACAATGGGGTCCATTAATGACAATGAATGAGGCTGTTAGAATCAAAGGAGTTTCAGAAGCTGGTTTTATTACTAATAAGCAGATGCGTCACCTGTTTGAAAGTGGGCTTGTTGAAGAAGTTGCTGCTGACGGACGCTATGAAATTGAAAAAATTCTTCGCATTCAGCCTGAATTAATCCTTTATTCACCTGACCCGACAGGCGTACCTACTGCTTTGGAAAATCTTGGGCTGCCTCTTTTAGCCTGGACAGATTATTTTGAAACGAATCCTCTTGGAAGAACAGAATGGATTAAAATTCTTGGTCTGTTGGTTGAAAAAGAAGAAATTGCTGTGCAAATGTTTGATTCGATAGCTGCTGATTACTTACGACTGAAAAACTTGGTTTCAACGACCAAAGAGCGACCAACCGTATTCGCTGATAAGGCTTTTGCTGGCCAGTGGTATGTTCCGGGAGGTAAAAGTTATATGGCTCGACTTTTTGAAGATGCAGGGGCAACGTATGTTTTTGCTGATAATAATTCCGAAGCTAGTTTTCCTCTTGATATTGAAACCATCTATGCACGTGCCGGAAAGGCCGACTACTGGAGAATTGCTCAGGCAGCATCGGCTAAGTACAGTTATGAGCAGTTAAAGTCAGAAAATGAGCTTTATGCTTCTTTCAAAGCTTTTCAGGAGAAAAAGGTTGTTTTTTGCAATATTCTTGAGACATCTTATTTCGAACGAAGTCCACTGGAGCCAAACCATATGCTCGCCGATTTCATTGCGATATTTCATCCTGAGCTTCTGCCTGATCATCAACCTGTTTTTCATCAATTATTAGAACCATGATAACAGGCACTTACATGAGAAGACACTGGGGTATTACCTTGTTAATACTTTTGCTTTTTTTGGTTTTTCTTTTCTTTGTGAATCTTTTTTTAGGATCAGTACCTCTTGATTTTAAAACGGTTTGGTTTGCTTTAACAGGATTTGGTCCAGCTGCTGATCCTTCACATGTTACAATCGTTTTGAACTTTCGGCTACCTCAGGCAATAACTGCCATGCTTTCAGGAGCGGGTTTAGCCGTTGCCGGATTATTAATGCAGACCTTGTTTCGGAATCCTCTAGCCGACCCCTCTATTCTAGGCATCAGCTCAGGAGCAAGCCTCGGAGTTGCCATTCTGCTACTTACTTTTAGTGCTTTTTCAGGTTATGTTCTCCATACCTTAGGATGGATAAGTCAGTTTGGTATTATTTTAGCGGCCTTCACCGGCGCAATGCTGGTTTTGTTGCTAATTACCTGGCTTGGAAGACTTTTAATAAATATTGTAAGTTTATTGATTGCAGGCATAATGATTGCCTATGTCACAGGTGCACTTGTTGGAATTGCAAAATATTTCAGTCACAAAGAAGATTTACAAGCGTTTGTTTTGTGGGGTTTAGGAAGTTTCTCTAACGTTGGTAGTTCTCAGATCCCTGTTTTTACATTTGCAACAGGTATTGGATTGATTTTTTCATATTTGATGGTTAAACCATTGAATATGTTGTTATTAGGTGAGAGTTACGCTGCTAACCTTGGCCTTAATGTAAAACGTTCTCAATTATTTATATTGTTTGTTTCCGGCTATTTGACTGCAGTTATCACCGCTTATGCAGGACCGATTGCATTTATTGGCCTGGCTGTGCCACACCTTGCAAGAAATATTTTTCGGGATAGCAACCACCAGCTACTGCTTCCGGCTGTTATGGTGATTGGAGCTGGACTAGCACTTTTTTGTAACTTGATTGCACGTTTACCCGGCTTTGAAAGTAGTCTGCCAATCAATGCGGTGACATCTTTAATAGGTGCGCCAATCGTAATTTGGGTCATAGTAAAGAAAAAACACCTCTATTCATCTGAGTTATGAAAGCGCCTTTGATCGAAATAAATGAACTGGAAATTGGTTACACTTCTTCAAAAAGCTTAATCCCTCCGTTCTCCCAACAGGTAAATGAAGGTGCATTTATTGCTTTGATAGGTTCAAACGGAACAGGAAAATCAACACTTTTGAAAACTATTTCCGGTATCATTGAACCATTATCCGGAACAGTATTATTGAATAAACGATCCGTAGAAGACTACTCAAGCGAAGATAAAGCATTGGTGGTTAGTATTGTGCTCACCGATCTTCCTGTTGATTATTACATTCGTACTGAAGATGTGGTGGCATTGGGAAGATACCCTCATATTGGTTTTTGGGGACGGCTTGATAAGCATGATAAAGAAATGGTTGAAGAAAGCATGCTATTGTGTGGCATCTCACATTTAAAAGGGCGGACAATGGTAAGTCTCAGTGATGGCGAGCGTCAAAAGACAATGATTGCCAAAGCTCTGGCACAAGACACTCCAATAATTATTCTTGATGAGCCGGCAGCATTTTTGGATTACCCGGCAAAAATTGAATTGATGCAATTGCTGAAATCACTTATTGCCAGTAAAAAAAAGACGGTCATTTTTTCTTCTCACGATTTGGATTTGGTTTTGCGAAATGCAGATACAATCTGGGCCATGTCGCCGGGAATGCCAATCATATCCGGTAGTCCTGAAAAACTTGTTGTTGATGGCTTTATCAATAATTATTTCGATCGCAATTCACTCACATTTGATACAGAATTCGGACAGTTTACTGATTTAACTACTTCAGGATTAAAAGTTTATGTATCAGGAGATATTCCACATATTCGTTGGGTGAAAAATGCTTTGCTTCGAAATGGCCTGCAATTGACTGCTAAACAAATATCTGATATTCAAATAGAAAGTAATAGTAATCAATATATACTATATTGTGCTGCGGAATCGTATTTTTGTCGCGATATAGATACACTTATTAAAAAGATAACCGAATTATGCTCAAGAATAAACTAGCTATAGTAGCTCTTTTTTTAACTTTATATGCCTGTAAACCAATGGATAAACAAGCTGTCGATTTGATTCTTCTTAATGGCAGGATTTATACTGTCGATTCAACTTTTATGGTCGCAGAGGCTTTCGCTGTTAAAGATGGTCGTTTTGTTGCTGTTGGCAGCACCACTGAAATACAAGCTAAGTTTTCTTCAGATATCATCCATGATGCCGGCGGCAAAGCTGTTTTTCCCGGTTTTATTGATGGACACTGCCACTTTTATGGATATGGTGAGAATCTTTACCGGTATGCTGATCTTTCAGGAGCAACATCTTTTGATGAAGTTTTAAACCGGCTAAAACTACATTTTGAAAAACATCCTACTGATTGGATTTTGGGGCGTGGCTGGGACCACAATTTGTGGCAACCACAGCAATTTCCTGATAACGAACGACTTGAAGAAGTGTTTCCAGGTAAGAAAGTGTTACTTATCCGCATCGACGGCCATGCATCTCTGGCAAGTAAAACTGCCTTAAAAACTGCTGGAATAACTTCGAAAACTAAAGTCCAGGGTGGTGAGGTGCTTTTAAATTCCGATGGTCAACCTACTGGAATACTAATTGATAATGCGGATGCTTCAGTGAAAATGCTCGTTCCAAAACTGACAGATGATGAAAAGAAAACAGCATTAATGGAAGCGCAGCGAAACTGTTTTGCTGCAGGTTTGACAAGTGTTGTAGATGCAGGCTTGCCATATCAAACTATTGAGTTGATTCGCAGTCTTCATGATGATGGTAGCTTAAAAATGAGAATCAATGCAATGGTTGATCCTGATTCGGCCACCTTAGACTTTTATTTGCCAAAAGGGCCTCAGTCATCCGAAAAGTTAGTGATACGCTCGGTTAAAATGTATGCTGACGGAGCTTTGGGCTCAAGAGGTGCAAAACTCAAAGAACCCTACAGCGATGCCCCGGAAAAAACTGGCTTAATGATGTATGACAGCAGTTTTTACAGAGGGATTATGCAAAGAGCTTATGCAGCTGGATTCCAAGTAAATATGCACGCTATTGGAGATGAAGCAGTTAGAACAATCTTGGAACTTTATTCAGATTTTCTAAAAGGTCCTAACGATCTTCGATGGCGCATTGAGCACGCTCAGGTTGTTGATTCATCTGACTTTCATCTATTTGGTGACTACTCAATTATCCCTTCGATCCAAAGCACTCATGCAACTTCCGATATGGGTTGGGCTGATGAACGACTGGGGACTGAGCGCATTAAAGGTGCCTATGCTCAGAAACAACTGCTTGCTCAAAATGGATGGATTATAAATGGTACTGACTTTCCAATTGAAAGCATTAATCCAATTTATACTTTTTACGCTGCTGTAGTTCGTAAAAACCTTGAAGGTTGGCCGGAAGCCGGGTTTCAGATGGAAAATGCCCTTTCAAGGCAAGAAGCAATGAGATCAATGACCATTTGGGCTGCAAAAGGATCGTTTGAAGAACATATGAAAGGAAGCATTGAAGCAGGGAAACTCGCTGATTTTGTTATCCTTGATAAAGATTTAATGGAGATTCATCCAGAGGAAATTTTAAAAACTAAACCGCTTGCTGTATTTTCCGGTGGACAAAAAGTGCATCAGGTTGAATAAGTAATCCTGAAAACTTCGATTTCATTTTCTTTTCCAGGTTTCGTACCTATAAGAGAACCCAAGGTTATCATCAAAGGAGACTGACTCCTGATCCAAAAGGTCAAATTGGTTAAAATCAATTTCCGGGAAAAAAGTGTCGGCTTCAAAATCTTTCTCAACAATGGTCAGGTAAAGCTTATCTGATATTGGGAGAAACTGTTCATAGACCATCCCTCCTCCGATGACAAAAACTTCATCTTCATTTTTTATCCTATCCAGAACATCCGGAATAGAAAAAGCTGTTTCACAACTTCCCCCGAAACAGTCAGTCATGGTATCACTCAAAACGATATTGCGTCGCTTTGGTAATGGTCCTGAAGGAAGGGAGAATAATGTCCGCTTGCCCATTATCACCGTATGTCCGGAGGTGATTCGTTTAAAACGCTTCAAATCATCAGATATGTGCCACAGTAGCTGATTGTTTTTTCCAATGGCTTTATTTTGAGCTATGGCTACAATGATACTGATGGTAGTTTTATGAGAGGTTATTGTATCTGTCATACGGCAATATCTCCTTTAATGTGAGGATGAGGATCGTAACCTTCAAGAGTAAAGTCACTGAATTTGAATTCGTTGATATCTTTAATATCAGGATTTAATAAAAGGGTTGGAAGTTTTCGGGTCGTTCTGCTCAATTGAAGCTGCACCTGTTCAAGGTGGTTGAGGTAAATATGCGCATCACCGAGCGTAAGGATAAAATCGCCAGGACTGAGGTTGGTTATCTGAGCAATCATCATTGTAAGCAGTGCGTATGAAGCGATGTTGAATGGCACCCCCAGAAATATATCGGCACTTCGCTGGTACATCTGACAAGAAAGCTTACCATTTGCAACATAAAACTGAAACCAGGCATGGCAGGGTGGTAGAGCAGCATTCCCTTGTGCTACATTCTCGCTGAAACTTAAGCCGGAGACAGGTAAAACAGATGGATTCCAGGCAGCAACAATATGACGGCGACTGTCAGGATTGGATTTCAAACTTTGAATGACTTCAGCTAACTGATCGATGCCTTCATTATTCCAATTACGCCATTGAGCACCGTAAACAGGTCCAAGATCTCCATTTTCATCAGCCCATTCATTCCAAATATTTACTTTGTTTTCCTTAAGATATGAAATATTAGTATCGCCTTTAATAAACCAAAGTAGTTCATAAATGATCGAACGCAGGTGCAGTTTCTTTGTTGTTAAAAGCGGAAATCCTTCTTCGAGGTTAAATCTCATTTGAGGAGCGAAAATGCTGATTGTTCCAGTTCCCGTGCGGTCAGTCTTTTTTGTGCCGTTATCAAGAACGTTTTTTATCAGATCGAGGTATTGTTGCATAATGAGTGGACAGCTTTAGGAATTATGAGTGTCTTTTTGGTGTTTTGTTCATTTAGTTTAACAAGATGCGTAGATTCAGAATTGATTATTGCTCGAATCACTTTAGAAAAGTTGATAAGTTAAATTCGATTTTTACGTTTTTTTAATTCATCCCTTATGAGTGAAGCTTGCTCATAATCTTCATTTTCTACTGCTTTCTCCAGCATCTCTTCCAATTCAGCTGATATATAGTCGCTAAATTCGTTTTCTGAAGTAACTTTAATTTCGGTTGAATTATCAGGAACTTCTTCATCATTTTCCATCAGTATGCCAGCTTCTTCCATAATATTTTCATAGGCATACACAGGGCATTGAAACCTTATTGAGATTGCAACAGCGTCGGAGGTGCGAGCATCAATCTGACTGATAACACCATCTTTGTCACAGATCAGCAAAGCGTGAAAGACACCTTCTTTGAACTTATGTATCAGTACCTCAGTCACTTCAATTCCAAAATTGTCTGCAAAGTTTTTCATCAGATCGTGCGTCATTGGACGTGAAGGCTGCATTTTTTCCAAGCCAAGTGCTATTGCCTGAGCCTCAAAACCCCCGATTATAATTGGCAATCTTCTTTTCCCGCCAACCTCCCCAAGAATGAGGGCATAAGCGCCACTTTGCGAATGACTGTAAGACATTCCGACGATTTCAAGTAAAATTTTATCCATGCAGGCTTCACTTCATTTTTGAACCCATAAAAGTAGAAAGAAAATTGTTTTGCACACAAACCTTGTTTTAAAGTTTTGAACAGGTTTTTAAGAGTCGAATTTATATCAAAATTAATCCTTTGATAGGAAAAATTAAGTAGCTATTTTTGCGAGCCCAATAGAGAATTGAATTGTTGCAATCGTTTGCGATTTTTCCAACAAATGATTGTGTCCTTCGATTCTTTTCATACACGTTCCTTGAAATAGCACTACACTTAATTATTGTAAATGAGAAGTTTTATTATTTTTTTTTAAAATTTTGGAAACCTCCCGAGTTAATTTTTAGGACACTTTATATGTTTGATTTAACTAACAATTGTTTTATTCTATAACCAAAAAAACCTAATTGTATGATGAACTCTATTTTCTGGCTTATTCCGGCTTCGGCAGTAATGGCTTTGTTATTCGCCTATTATTTCTTCACAAACATGATGAAAAATAGTGAAGGCACAGATGAGATGAAACGTATTGCACAATATGTGCGTGAAGGAGCTATGGCTTACCTGACAAGGCAGTATAAAGTAGTGGCAATCGTTTTTGTAGTGCTGGTTTTTTTACTTGGAATTCTGGCATATATGGGAGTGCAAAATCCGTTTGTGCCAATCGCATTTTTGACTGGAGGATTTTTCTCTGGCCTATGCGGTTATCTGGGCATGAAAACAGCCACTTATGCTTCAGCGCGTACTGCTCATGGAGCTTCACAATCACTCAATAAAGGCTTGCAAATTGCTTTTAGAAGCGGTGCTGTTATGGGTTTGGTTGTTGTTGGATTTGCATTGCTTGATATTGCAGCATGGTATTATCTGTTAACCGAAGTAGTTTATACTCCTGCAAATATGCAGAATGGTCTGGAGTTTTTAGGACTGACATTTGTGCATCCTAATACTTCTGAACATATGAAACTCGTCGAAATTACTGCAACAATGCTTACCTTCGGAATGGGGGCTTCCACACAGGCTCTTTTTGCACGTGTTGGTGGTGGAATCTATACAAAAGCTGCTGATGTTGGCGCTGACCTTGTTGGAAAAGTGGAAGCTGGTATCCCAGAGGATGACCCAAGAAATCCAGCTACAATTGCTGATAATGTGGGCGATAACGTTGGTGATGTTGCCGGGATGGGCGCCGACTTATATGAATCATATGCCGGATCGATCTTAGCAACAGCTGCTTTGGGTGCAGCTCTGCCAATTATTTCTGGAGGTGAACAAGAAAAATATGTGATTGCCCCAATGGTCGTTGCTGCTGTAGGTGTTATTATCTCCATCCTTGGAATCTTCTTCGTACGTACGAAAGAATCTGCAAGCCAGAAAAACCTTTTGAATGCCTTACTGCTTGGAACAGGAGGAAGTTCTGTGCTTATTTTAGTTGTGATAGCGGTTATGGCATATTTTGATTGGATTTCTTTCGGGCTTTTCGGATCAGTTGTTTCCGGATTAATTGCTGGTGTAATTATTGGACAAGGCACAGAGTATTTCACTTCTGATGAATACAAACCTACAAAAGGAATTGCACGTCAGGCAACACAAGGCCCGGCAACAACAATTATTGATGGTATGGCTGTGGGTATGTTTTCAACCTGGATTCCAGTGACGACGATTGTTATTGGTATTATAGCTGCCTATGGTTTTGCTGGTGGATTTGATGATTTTGCAATGGGCGTTTACGGAATTGGTTTTGCAGCAGTTGGAATGCTTTCAACTTTAGGTATTACCCTCGCTACTGACGCTTTTGGTCCGATTGCTGATAATGCAGGTGGTAATGCTGAGATGGCGCATCTTCCTAAAGAAGTTCGCGAACGCACCGATGCCCTTGATATGTTAGGTAATACAACTGCAGCTACCGGAAAAGGTTTTGCAATAGGTTCTGCCGCACTTACGGCAATGGCATTGTTAGCTGCTTACATCGAAGAAATTCGACTCTGGATTGGAAAAGTTGCCGAGGATACTCAGGGTATCAAACAGGTTGGTGATGTTGTATTTTATACAGCAAAAGCCGCTGTTATACCAGTAGCTGCAGAAGGACAACGTGTTGTTTCATTAACTGCTGCTTCAATCAAAGATTTTACTGAAGCTTATGATCTGACAATTTTCAACCCTATGTTATTAGGTGGAATTTTTCTTGGAGCCATGATGGCATTCGTTTTCTCAGCTATGACTATGAAAGCTGTTGGTCGTGCCGCGGGTGCAATGGTTGAAGAAGTTCGTCGCCAGTTCCGCGAAATTCCAGGTATAATGGAAGGTAAAGCTACTCCTGAATATGCAAAATGCGTTGCTATATCAACAAAAGGAGCGCAACGCGAAATGCTTGTGCCTTCACTTTTAGCTATCGCTGTTCCAGTGATTGTAGGTTTGGTTTTTGGTGTCTCGGGTGTTGTTGGTTTAATTGTAGGTGGACTCACTTCAGGCTTCACACTTGCCTCGATGCTCAATAATGCAGGTGGTGCGTGGGATAACGCCAAGAAATTTGTTGAAAAAGGTAACTACGGTGGAAAAGGAAGCGATACACACAAAGCCAGCGTCGTTGGTGATACTGTTGGAGATCCTTTTAAAGATACAAGCGGACCATCATTAAACATTTTAATAAAACTTATGACTATGGTAGCCGTTGTAATGGCTGGTCTTACTGTAACAATGAGTCTTTTTTAACCAAAACTATCATAAAGAGTACACGAGTATTCAAAAATAAAAATCCAGCGGGAGACCGCTGGATTTTTTATTAACCAATTAAATTTAAGTAATGAGGCAACTGATTTTTAATAAGCTTCATTAGTAAAATGCTTTGCGATATGTAATTTTAAGGAAAAGCAATATTAAATAAAAGATTGTTTAAGATACCTTTTTGGTTGTTTTGATACCTAATAAAGGATAAAACGGACAGAAGTTAAGTAAAGCAGTTGCTAACGGCACAATGCCAACTAAACCCCACCATGACTGATACATAATTCCTGCAACTCCAATTGCAAGTCCTATTACAATTCGTACAATTTGATCAACGCTTCCTACATTTTTTTTCATACTCTGTTTATATATGTGTTATTTTTGTTTTACCTGATTTCTCAAGCGACGCGTAAAAATACAATCTGACGATCTATTTGTCAAGTTTAAATTCAAAACTTAAATCAAATCTGCATTCCATATTCTAAACAATCTGTTTGGAGAATTGTTTTTGCAAATGATTAAAGAGTTCGGTCTATAAAAAAGGGTATTTATCAATGCAAAAATTTCCCGAATCGGGAATAGTTATTGCTTTCAAATTAACTTAAATCATCCATAAATAAGAGTAACTAATTATTTTTTCCTAAATTTGGAAAAAACTTCCAATATTAAGAATTGTTAAATATTGAAATCGCTTTAAATATCAGATAATCAGATTATTAAATACTAATTATACATGGCATTATATTTGAGCAATTCTACCTATTATTTTCAATGATGCAGTTTTCTATGAGCAACCAATTAAGTCAGAGAGGTTTTAATTGTTATCTTAAATGCTTAATTGCTTTATTTTTCTTTTTTAAATCTGCTACTGTACATGCATCACCTTTGCTTCTTAATTCCAGCGAATCTTCGTCCGGTACCATCACTTCATTAAATCCTTTCTGGTTAACCGTTTCGATTATTTTTCTATCTCTTTCATTTTTAGGTTTATCCATTTATAGCCGCCGAAAGTCTAAAGTTATTAAGAACCTAATCGAAGAACAAACAAAATTGAAAGAGCAAGTTAGAGAATTGGAACAGGAAACATCCATTGCTCATAAGACCAAGCAACGCTTTCTGGCCAACCTGAGCCATGAAATTCGAACTCCTCTAAATGGAATTTTTGGACTCACTTCACAATTAAAGAAAGAAAAGCTCGTCGATTCACATCATGAAATGGTAACAGATGTTGAGTTGCTCACCCAGCACCTGTTTGCACTTGTAAGTGATGTGCTGGATTTCACGAAAATGGAAACAGGAGGCATTGAATTAGATAAGTTGAACTTTCATTTGATGAATGAGATAGGCCCCATACTCAGTTTTTACAGAAAAAAAAGTGCTGAAAAAGGACTAACATTTAATAGTCATTTTGATGGCGCCATACCACTCTTTTTTGTTGGCGACCCAAACCGCCTGCGGCAGGTTGTCAATAGTTTATTGAGCAATGCATTGAAGTTTACCTCGAATGGAGGTTTACAGTTTTCATGTAAACTGGATGCTGCGAAAACTGACTGTTATGAATTAATCTTTGAAATTTCGGATACCGGAAATGGAATTCCCGAGGAACAAAAGCTTTTGATTTGGGACTTATTTCATCAGGTTAATAGCACTAATTCAAGAGAAACAGGAGGAATAGGAATTGGGTTAACACTTTCCAGAAAACTTATAGAGGCGATGGGAGGGAAGCTCGATTTTTGGAGTGAGGAAGGAAAAGGCTCAAAGTTTTGGTTTAGTGTTTGTTTAAAAAAGGGATCTATTCCCGATTTGTTAAGTCAGAATTTCTTTAACAGGATACTATTGGTGGAAGATAATTTAATAAACCAGCGCGTCTCAATGTTCAGCTTAAAACAGCTTGGTTTTCAAGTAGATGTTGCAGATAATGGCCGTATCGCTGTTGATAAATTCCTTATGAATCCATATGACCTCATTTTGATGGACATTCAGATGCCAGTTATGGACGGTCTGGAAGCCACCCGGCTTATACGTGAAATAGAACGCCAAAGAGGTGTTGAAAGTCCCGTTAAAATAGTTGCCATCACTGCCAACGCCCTTGGCGAAGATAGAAAAGATTGTTTAGAAGTTGGAATCGATGGTTTTCTTACAAAACCCTTTAATCTTGACAAGTTACCTGTAGTCATCAGCCATCTGAGCGAATCCATTCACACATAGCAAGGGCTGTATTTTTTTTAAGACTGACATAAATTTCTCATAAACGATTGATTGAAAAGCGATTCAAAATGGTGGAATTACTATCTTCGCCTATTAATTATGATACTATGAAAGCAGCGATTCATCTTGAATATGGTCCTCCAGAGGTTGTTAACATCCGGGAAGTTGATAAGCCAGTCCCAGCAGAAAATGAACTTTTAATTAAGGTTGTTGCAACAACTGTTAATCGTACCGACTGTGGTTTTAGAAGTGCTGAATATTTTGTTTCCAGGTTTTTTAGCGGTTTGCTCCGTCCAAAACAAACCATTCTTGGAAATGAATTTGCCGGAATAGTTGTTGCCGTTGGGAATCAAGTAAAAGAGTTTTCTAGAGGCGACAAGGTGTTTGGCTATAATGATGTCACTTTTGGTGCTCATGCTGAGTATCTTAAAATTCCATCAAAAGGAGCAATTGCTCTTATGCCTGAAAACCTGAGCTTTAGAGAAGCTGCAGCACTGACAGAAGGAGCGCACTATGCACTTTGCGATATCAGGGCTGCCAAGGTTAAGAAAGGGCAAGAAGTACTTGTAAATGGTGCAACAGGAGCAATCGGATCAGCTGCTGTGCAATTGTTAAAGCATGAAGGAGCTATTGTTACAGCAGTTTGTGGAACGGATAATGTGGAATTAGTCAAATCATTGGGGGCCGACAAAGTAATCGATTTTCTAAAAAGCGATTTTACAAAAACTGATGATCGTTTCGATTTTGTTTTTGATGCCGTTGGTAAAAGCTCTTATGGGGCATGTAAAAACATCTTAAAGAAACATGGAATCTATATTTCAACAGAGCTTGGAAAAAATGCTGAAAACATTTATCTTGCCTTGATAACACCTCTGGTTAGCAAGAAAAGACTTCTTTTTCCTCTTCCTTACGTAAGTAGGGATGATGTTTATTTTCTTAAAGAGCTGGCTGAGAAGCGAGTGTTTAAACCTGTGATTGACAGAGAATATTCATTAAACCAAATAGTTGATGCATATAAGTACGTCGAGACGGGTCAAAAAATTGGTAATGTTCTTATTATAGTTGATGAACAAGAGTGATTGACACCATCTGTTAACTATTATTTTCAATAAGATCGACCTCTATTCACTTGTTTTTGAATCATTTAAATTTTAGTTATTTCATTTTCGAGTCATTTTTAACAAGCTTTCAAAAAACCTTTGAGATAAACGTTCCAATATCATACATTTGTAAGTTAGAATAAAAAGAAGAAGATTATATCATTGAAAATGATTTTTTGCCACTGATTCATGTTAAGTCAATCATTAATTACCACTCTTTTTGGACAATTAAGTGAAGGTGCCTGGTTCAGGAAAACCTTCAAATGCTTCGTTCTTGTTGGTTTTCTTCTCACTTCCATTTTAATTCTTTCACTTTTTTCTTCTTGCACAGCAACGCGTTTCATTCCTGAAGATAAATCACTCCTCAATAAAAATTCAGTCGTTATTCAAGGAGTTCCTAAGAATTTTGTGAAATCGGATCTTGAATACCTGATCGCCCAGAAACCAAACAATAAGTTTCTTGGCAACAGATTCGCTTTGTGGATTCATTATTTTTTGGAAAAACGACGTGATAAAAAATTATGGAACTGGTTCTATGGTAAAGCAGGGCAAGCACCCGTTTACGTTGATATGTATCAAAATGAGAACACCGCTCAGCAATTAACAAGGTACACCTATAACAAAGGTTATTTCAATAATACGGTAACTCACGAAGTAACACGTCAAAAAAATGGCCTTGCTACCGTTTTTTATCATGTAACTCTAAACCAACCATATACCTATGCGGATATTACCAAAACAATGTCTGACTCATTGCTGCAGCATTATATTGACAGCATTGCGTCAGAAACATTGATTAAAAATGGTGACTTATATGATGCCTACTTGTTGGACAATGAAAGGGATCGTATAACAAACTATCTGAGAAATAATGGCTATTTTGATTTTACAAAAGACTACATTCTTTTTGATGTTGATAGTAGCTTAAAATCTAATCAGATCAATATCAATATGATAATTGAGAATCCTACTAACAGGGATAATGAGAAAACAAGTGGTCATAAAAGGTATTTTATAAATGATATTTTTATTTTCCCTACTTATGATCCTTTTGTAAATTCTTTAAATCCTTACGATACAAGTGTTTACTTTTATAAAAATTCTTTACGGTCAACCGACTCCAAGCTTACATTCTTGGCAATTGGCGACAAACGAATAAAGGCATCGATTTTTAGTAACATCATCCAAATATATGAAGATGAACCTTTTAGTATTAATAAACTTCGACAAACCTACAAAGGCCTCACTAACTTAAAGATTTACAGAGCTTCAACCATATCGTTTGATACCGTTAGGTTAGAACAAAGCTCTTCCGTTTCTGACACAAATTGGCTTAATTGTAACATTTACCTGCAGCGAAGCAAAGTAAATTCATATTCGATTGAACTCGAAGGGACAAACTCTGGTGGTGATTTAGGTATTCGGGGTGGGCTTGTTTTTTCGAATAAAAACCTTTTCAAAGGAGCTGAAGTGTTGCGTTTGCGACTTAATGGCGGTATTGAAGCTCAACGTATTAGCGAGGTTACCATTGGTGATAATACCAGTTCTTCCATATTTAATACGACCGAAGTTGGGGTGGATGCCAATATTTATTTTCCACGATTTTTAAGTCCGGTTGCCTTACGAAAATTCGCTAAGGAATACCAACCTAAAACCAATGTAAGCATTGGTTTCAGTGATCAAAAAAGGACCTATTACAGCAGGACGATCCTGAAAGCTGCTTTTGGGTATGACTGGATGACAAAGCCTACTCTTCAGCATTTATTAACACCAATAAATCTTAGTTCAGTTAAAGTAACTCCTTCACCTGCATTTCAGGAGTTTTTAGACGAACAAACAAATCAGCGGTTTAAAGATCAATATTCTGATCACCTCATTTTCAGTGCTAAGTATAGCTTTATCTATAATAATCAAAATGTCAATAAATTAAACAACTTTATTTATTATCGCGCTAACATTGAAAGTGCAGGAAATGCATTAGCACTATTCAACAATACTGCACTTCTTGATCCTGAAAATGATTACCACACTCTGCTTGGCACTCGTTATTCTCAATACTTTAAACTTGATAACGATTTTCGTTATTACAGATTGATAACTTCTGAGCAGCGAATCGTTTTCAGGACAATGATGGGTCTTGGATTGCCTTACGAAAACTCAGAAGAAATGCCTTTTGAACAGAGTTTCTACGCGGGTGGTGCTAATGGAATGCGTGGATGGCAACTCCGTCAACTGGGGCCTGGCTCCTTTGTTGATACTGTTGATATTGAGAGAATTGGCGATATTCAGTTAGAATTCAATGTAGAATACCGTTTTCCGGTATGGAGCTATTTGAAAGGCGCATTATTTATTGATGTGGGAAATATCTGGACCTTACAGGAGAAGCCGTATTATAATAATGGAAGTTTCGATGTAAAAACTTTTTATAAAGAACTTGCAATAGATGCAGGTGTTGGCTTTCGTTTCGATTTCTCTTTCTTTATTTTTCGTTTAGATACTGCAATTCCTTTACGTGATCCGGAATATCCCCTTGATCAAAGATGGAGATTTAAAACATTACAAATCAATCAGTTGGTTTGGAATTTCGGGATTGGATATCCTTTCTGATGAATAAGCCACAGCTGTATACAACGCTAAAAAATTCATTTGGACATGTACCTACAGATGGTCAGGATCAAGTGATGCGCCATCTCTCTGCATTTCTGCTTTCAGAGAAAAACAATCCTGTTTATTTACTAAAAGGCTATGCAGGAACAGGCAAAACAAGCATCGTAGCTTCGTTGGTAAAAACTTTGCCTCTGATCAACATGCGTTTTGTGTTGCTTGCACCCACTGGCAGGGCTGCTAAAGTTCTTACATCGTATAGTGGATTTCAAGCCCATACAATTCACCGAAAAATATATTTTCACACACGAATGCCTGATGGACGCCGAAAGATGGTGTGCGCAGAAAACAAACATACCCATTGTGTTTTCATTGTTGATGAAGCATCTATGATAACCGACAGCGCCACAGAAGCCGGACGTAGCCTTCTGGATGATTTGATGCACTATGTTTTTTCCGGCATTGATTGCAGAATGCTGCTCATTGGCGACCATGCACAGTTACCTCCGGTTGGGTCTGATTTTAGTCCTGCTCTGGATTTGCAGCTGTTGAAAACCAGCTTTGATATCACTGCTGCAAGTTTTGAACTTACTGAAGTCATGCGGCAAGCCCTTGATTCCGGGATTCTATATAATGCAACAAAAGTCAGGGAAAAATTAGCTGCAAATGACCCTTCGTTTCCTTTACTTAACGTTAACCCCTTCACTGATTTCATGAAACTCGAACCTGATCAGGTCGAGGACTTGTTTTATAATGCCTTTGGAGGTAAGGATTTTTCAAAAGCTGTAGTTATTTGCAGGTCAAACAAGCGGGCTAATCAATACAATCAGGCTATACGTCAACGAATACTTGGATTGGATTACGAATTGTCATCAGGTGATTTATTGATGATTGTAAAAAACAATTACTTCTGGACGGATGAACAAAAATCGGGTGGATTTATTGCAAATGGTGATATAGCCGAAGTGACACGTATCAACAAATTTGAGGAGCTTTATGGATTTCATTTTGCTGATGTGGATATTTGCTTTATTGAGTTCCCTGATCAACCTACTATGTCGGTAAAACTTTTAACAGACACCTTAATGATGGATGGTCCTGCCTTATCTGAGGCTGATCATCTCAGGCTTTCAGCAGCGGTAGAAGAAGATTATATGCATGAAACCTCACGGGCAAAACGCTGGGCGCTCATCAAAGAAGATCCATATTTCAATGCCCTGCAGGTGAAGTATGCCTATGCACTTACATGCCACAAAACTCAAGGCGGACAATGGCCCTGGGTGTTTCTTGATTCAGGAATTTTTCAGTCTGAACAGTTGGATTCAGCCTATTTACGATGGCTCTATACTGCTCTTACACGTGCAACCAAAAAAATGTATCTCATGAATTTTCTTCCTGACTTTTATGAAGAGGGTTAATACCGAAAGGAGAAATGTAATAGTCCAATTATCGCTCACTCAATTGGCCTTAAATTTCTATCCATCGGCATTATACCAATACAGCTTTTGGATTCAACTATAATTCACTTGGGTATAATCTGTAAATAGGACATAAAACAAAAAAGCATCAACCCAACGGATGATGCTTTTCGTTAATCTTATGCAGGTATTACTTTTTTGCTTTTCCTACATTATCTAAATCGAAAGTCAGGGCAAAGCGTAATGTATTCTGCAGAGGGTTGTTACGTGAATCAATCGGGATTAAATAGGAGAAATCAAGTCCAAAAACATTGTAACGTAAACCTGCACCTAAGGTGAAGAATTTGCGGTTTCCTTTAGTAGCATCTTCGTAAAAAGCACCACCTCTTAGCGCGAAAACCTTGTTATACCAATATTCAGCTCCAAATGAGACACTTAGTTCGCGCATTTCTTCTTCAAAACCACCTGGTGAATCATAGAAGGATTGAAGTACTCCGGCAACAACAGAAACATCATCATCCAATCCATCCAGGATTTCGTATTTATCAGAACCTGGTATTGGGATAGGATTTCCTGTGATGGAGTCACGCTTATAAATAGGAGGGGTAGGAACGAGTAATTTGTTTACATCAATGGAGAAAGCAATCTCATTATAATCATCTATGGCAAGTTTCAAGGTAGGTCCAAAACGTAAATTGGTAGGAATGAAGTCTTTTTTGATACTAGCTGAACTATAACCCAGTTTTGTCCCGATATTTGAAATGTTAATACCCCAGGCAAATTTTGAATCAATACCACTAAACCAAACCACTTCTTTTTCCCAGTAAACAGCAACGTCAGCAGCAGCTGAAATCCCTGCCGAAGTAGATGCTCCGCCAACATTTTGTCCGAGTGTAAGGTTCGAATAAATAAACCTTCCTGCAACGGCACCTGAAAGGTTATCAGTTAATTTTCTGGAGTAGGTAGCATCCAAAGCCCATTCGCTGGGACGATATGTTCCTTGATCAATTCCATCTTTATCGGTGAATTGTATATCACCCAAAGTGAAAAATCTCAAAGTTGCACCAATAGAAGAATTATTATCAATACGTTTTGCAAAAGCAAGATAAGCCAGGTTCATATCAGGAACCAGGTTTCTTAGCCAAGGGCTATAGGATAATCCAACGCTCATATCGCTTTCCATTACAGCGTATTTAGCTGGATTCCAATGCATTGAATATACATCTGGAGATGACGAAACGCCAACATCTCCCATTGATCCAGCTCTTGCATCCGGTGCGATCATCAAAAATGGAACAGCTGTGGTAATGACATTGAGTGTGTTGCGTCCTGAAAGTTCCTGATAGGTTTGCGCCTGAACCAAGGTGGTTATAACTGTAAGAACTGCTAGGAATGTTACTTTTAACTTCATATTTACGTGCGTGATGTTGTGATTTGATATTGTTGCTAAACGATTCATGTTATATTTTATTGTCGGAAACAAAATTATTCTTTAAGTGGCAGAATGATCAAACGTTGGCTGGCATTAAACACATTCCCTCCTTCATCTTCAATTTGTACATTGTATACATATAATCCGGCAGGTAATTTACTTCCATCTGAGCGGGTTCCATCCCATTTGATTGGAGATGATAAAACGCCGGAACTTTGTGTTTCACGGGTGAATTGGGTTACCCTGCCTCCCATTTGATTGAAAATATCAATAGTTACTTTCAGCGGCTGGTCGGGTTTATTATGCTGAAATACAAACTCAGTAGATGATGAAAATGGATTGGGACGGTTTGAAAGTTCAGTTATTGCTATGGAAGCGGTTTGATCTACTTTAAACCATATCTCGAATTCAGAAGAGTTGTTGTGCAGGTCCCAGGCTTTCAAATTCAGACGGTGGCTTCCAGCTGCTAAGTCATGTAAATTAAATCTGATGGTACCTTGGTCGAAAGCGTCAAGTGAGGTCTCAAAATAATGATTCAATTGGTATTGTTTGCTTTCAGTACCTTCATAGGTAAGTACAATATCACGACCAATGCTATTCCCTAAAAAATGAATCCCTTGAGGATCATTTAATTGGATAAAAACTACAGGATTGGGAGAGCTGTAGTCGCCATTCTTGAATCCAGGTTCATTAATATACATCTCTATTTCTGGTCCGTTTTGATCCTGATTTACTGTATCATCAAAGCCACCAACAACAAGCTCGTTGAAATAGCCACCTGCATCACTATAATTTGTCGTGTCAACAGCGTAGAAACTCAACTTAGCTTGTCCAAATTGATAGGCAATATCTTTTGGAATCATGTACCTGAGTTCAAACTGGCCTTCTTTGACACTTACTTTTCCTTTGTATATCAGCTTTTCGAAGTAGGAGAAAAATGCAGCAAGACTTGCGCCATCATTAGCAAGGGTTTTAAATTTCGATTTCTTGTCGAACATTTTTGGATAAAGATACCCATTGAAATCACTCACAAGTTGTTCGTTTTGATCAACGATTTGACCTTTTAAAACTACCTCTGACATTGCTCCAAGTGTATCTGTTAAAGAAGGTGATGTACCATTGAACTCTGTCACTTCAACTTTATATTTGGGATATGCAAGCCGTAAAGCGGGATCACCCAGTAAGACAAAATTATAGATATATGTACTTGTGGGGTTCTTGCTCATCCTGATGATATCGCCTAAACGTCTGATTTGTTGTCGGTTATTCTCAAACATGGCGTCATAAACTCTTCTGTTAACAGCAAAGTTTGAGTGAGCAAAAGCAAGACGTGTAGTTGTCATAAGTGCAATTGCTCCACCTGTAGGATTCAATAACAATCGCTCTCCGGCTGAAACAAAGCCGGGATTGTCGAAGCGGCTAAACTCACATGTTGCTGTAATAAAAAAAGGCAATTTGTTGTGGTTGCTCAGATTTTCTATCTCGCCTATTGTAAATACTTTCTCGTCGGATAGCCCGGTAATTCCACCGTGACCCGTGTAATTGACTATCAGTGAACCTTCTTCTATTTGTGATAAAATGGAATTATTGGCATCTGGATAGCGATATCCTCCGGGAACAACTGTGCGTTTGTAGCTATCGAGATAGATTTTTCTGATATTCAAATTTGCAAAGGCAGTGTCTACATCCTGCGACAAGGTTTCGGCTTGATTAAAATGCAGGTTGCTGTCAGCGTCATCAGCCATAAAAGTTATGTTGTTACGCCATTCACCATTTTGCTCAGCGCCAGCAAGTAAGTAACTTTTTACTTTTTCGACCATTACCTGCGCATCTTCTTTAGTGCTTACCGGAAAACGTCCGATACCAATGTCGAGTATTCCAAACATTTCGAGTCCTTCAATTTGATCGAGCAGGCCAAAATAATCGTCGCTTACAAAACTTTGTGTTTCAACGAGAGACCCGCTCGCCTGATATGTTGAAATAAAATTGGTGTTATTTGGAATTCTGTTCTTGTAATCATAGGAACCGTCACCAAAAAGAAGCAGGTATTTGAGCTGTTGGTTGCTTTTCAGATAAACCATACGTACAAAATCGCGTATGGCCGAGATATCAGCTTTACCACTTCCAAATTCGTTGTAAATGTCATTGATATTGACCACTATACTCTGTAACCCATCATCGGTATAATGCACACCGGCAAGCTCCTCTGCCTGGGCAATGAAATCAGGATGTGCAACTATCAGCATATCACAGCTGGTGATAGCATGAAGATTTTGATTTGAAATAACCTTGAAATTTTCAACTGAAAAAGCGTTGGATGCTTCAAATGCAATAAAATGCCGTAAAGTATCAGAAAAGGCTTTGAATTCCAGCTGATTGCCATTCAGTATGTACTCTTGTGATTTTGGAAGTAGTGGTTCAGTAATGTCCCATAAATAAACCTGTTCGGGAATACCACTGAGTTTATAACGTCCGATACCATTTTCCATCGTAAGATCAGGGTTACTGAACTGTAGCTGAGTACCTTCATAAATAAGTTTTCTCCAAGTGTTGATACGGATAAAATTCAGCCATGCCTCTGAATTATCATTTTCAGCATCAATAGTTATGGCAAAAGTGAAATTATCATCTTCGGAGTTGAAGGTTAAGTTTTGATAAACTTCTCTGGCATGTGTTGAATTTCCAATTGATAATTGCTGAAAGGGAAGAGGGTTAACTATTATTTGACCATTGGATGAAACCGAAAAATTAAATGTCTCTGTTATACTTCTTCCTGCAATATCAATTTCGAATCGCACAGGTCGGTTGGTAACACGGTTAGGAAACTGAAACGAAAACTGTAATTCAGGATGGCTTTTCGACATTTCTTCACCAAACCATTCTTTACCACTCAATATTAAATTTTCCAGATCATTTTCATGGTGTTGATAGTCAAGAAAATATTCTGTCTCGCGAAGAGGTTCTGCGGAAGGTTGAGTTTGTTGTTGAATACGTTTTCCAACATCGTTTTTAACTGTCAAAAAGTAGAAATTCGTATCAGAATAATAATTGATTTCATGAATGAAGCGGTTGTTTTGCCATTTCCAATTAACGGTATTTAAGGCATAAAACAAAAGCACATCATTTTCATTGAATACGCCATCCTCCTCACCAACAACTAAAACAGCATTTTCAAAAAGATCATCATACCTGAATGCACTATTTAATTCGGGTAACATAGAACCTCCGTTGCCATAAATGGCTAAATTTCTAGGATCGATGGCTGATGGTTGCAGACCATATTGTTGTAAGTCGCTGTAGGTGAGTTTATATATTCCTGTTTCTGTAATACCAAGTTTGATCCATGTTCCTTCGTTTAGTACTGAATTATCAGTATAAACTGAAGGATCGTTGCCACGATTGAATGAAGAACTGTCTGATTGTATTTCAACTTTTTTAGTCTGAGCCAAAACCAAAAATGGAGCATGCACAAAAACTAAAAGAATCAGGGAAATCCCCAAAGCCTTATTCCTGAAAGTAAACCGATTATCAGTAAACTTGTTTAACATGTAAGTGTCAATAATATAATAACTTAGCTCTTTTATCTGTTTGCACTCCCTGGGAATTTGTCACAACGAGGCGGTAAATATACAAACCTTTTGCGACAGGATTACCTTGATCTGATAATCCATTCCAATGAATTGGCTGGCTTCGGTATCCGTTACTGTAATGATTTTCCGAAATTATCGTCTTAATTAGCATCCCACTGGTATTATAAATGGAAATTTCTACATCAAGTGGATCGGATGATTGATTATGGTCGAATACAAAAGAGGTGGTTTGATGAAATGGGTTCGGATAATTCATCAGATTTTCAACACGAATATTATTGCTGAGGATTACTTCAAATTCGATTGTTGCTGTATTTGAATTGTTTAAAATATCCCATGCTTTAAGAGTAAGCGTATGCTTTCCTGGATTCAGATTTGCAAAAGGATAAACGACTGATCCTTCTGCGGTTGCATTAAGTTTTCCGGTATAAAATTCATTAATGATAGCATATCTCTCTGAAGCTCCTGTCAATGTTGCAACAAGATCGTGCCCGATTCCTGAGCCTGTTGTGTTAATACCATTTTCATCTGCAAGTAATGCAAGCAAACTTGGATTCTCATCAGTAAAACCTCCGCTTACAAAGGTTGTATCGCCTATATAAAGCTTTATATTTGGCCCTGCCTGATCATCAACAACATTGTTACTGAAACCACCAACATAGAAATCTTCAAAATTGCCTTGTGCATCTGTTTGGTAATCAGTAGCATAATAACTTATACGACCAGAGCCATATTTATAGGCGATGTCTTTGGGAATCATAAACCTGAATTCAAAGTGGCCATTGACAACTTCAACCGTACTTTTATGGATGATGCTGTTACGTAACAGGAAACTTGTTGTTGGGCCCTGGTCTCCATAGGTATTAACCTGAGCTTCTTTATCATAAACTGTAGCATACAAAACACCATTAAAATTAGTGAGTTGTATTTCGTTTCTGTCTGCAATGATACCTGATACAGTAACCTCATCAAGAGCTTTTAAGGTATCAGAAACCATGTTAACTGGGTTGCCGTTGATATGAGTTGTTATAACCTTTTCTTTTGGAAAACTTATCTGAAGGGCAGGATCTCCAAGAAGTACAAATTTTCGGTCGTTAGCATCTCCAGTAAGTTTTGATTTACGGATGACATCACCGAATCGTGGATATTGACCATTAATTTTCGTGAAAATATTATCGTTAAAAATCGCCTTGTTGAGCCTAAGGTTTGTAGTGGAATAGGTAGCTCGCGCTGTTGTGAACATGGCTATTGCACCACCGAAAGGATTAAGAAAAACCATCTCACCGGCAGAAGTTCTCTCAGCATCGTCATAGCGTGAAAACTCACAGGTAGCTGTAATGAAAACCGGTAATTTGTTTCTGTTACGCCACGAAGTGATATCAGCGATTTGAAGAATACGCTCCTCAGTCCAGCCAACTTCGCCACCATGACCTGAATAATTTATAATAAGACTTCCTCTTTCAACACGCTTATTTATGGCTTCATTAACCTCAGGTGCTTTTTGGCCACTTGGTGTTGCTACTTGCTTGTAGGCATCAAGGTGGATTTTGTCGAGGTTAAAATCGGGATAATCATTGCGTAGTAATGTAACAATAGTTTCAGCATCATTGAGGTGCGTGTTGGAGTCGCCATCATCAGAAACGAAAGTAATTTCATTTCGCCATGGGCTCATAACGTCTTCATCGTCGCTTAGATACCTGATAATTTTATCAACAATTTGTTGTGCTTCGGTGGCTGTCGCAACAGGGAACCTTCCAATTCCAATGTCGAGGAGGCTATTTGCTCCGGTACCTTCATTGGTATCGAGGTAGCCGTAATAATCATCTGTTGCAATGGAGTTGACAAGATTGAGTGATGCAACAGCTTCGTAGGTGGGCACAAAATTCGTGTTGCCCGAAATCCTATCCTTATAATCGAATGATGCATCACCAAAAAGTAGCATGTACCTCAGTTCCCGTCCGGGTGAACTGCTGGAATATAGCATTCTGGCAAAATCTCTGATTGCAGTAACATCTTGTGCTCCGGATGAAAATTCATTATAAATGAGAGATGGAACTGTGACAAAAACATCTAACCCGCTTTGGGTACGGTGTATTTCAGCCAATTGCTCCGCTTGTTCAACGAAATCAGGGTGGGCGATGATTAAGTAGTCAATATCTCTCAAACTATGGAGGTTCTGATTTGCGACTGCACCTATTTTTTCAACACTAAAAAAACTGCTTTGATCAAAAGCGATAAATTGCCTTATCTCGCTTCCGGTTATAATAAAGCGTAGCGTTGATGCCTGAACTGATGGCAAAATCCTGACCGGGTTCACTGCTTCTGTTACATCCCATATTTCAACAGATGTGCTTGCATTGGCAAGCTCCATCGTAACAAAAGAATCTTCGCCAGTGAGTTGTGTGTTGTTAAAGTGCATCTGTGAGCCTGTAAATTTTAGCTGTCTCCAGACATTTAAACTGATATAATCAAGCCACCCTCTTGCGGAATTGAGGGCTCTGTTATATTTAATTCCAACAGTTGTTTTGTCAGATGATGGGGTAAAGCGTTGAATTCCGGAGTTACCTTTTGCCCAGTCATAACCTGTAGCTTGAGTAGCATCAACCGGAATTGTTTGTTGAAGTGAACCATTTAATGAAAGTTGAAAATTGGATGATCCAAATGAACGTGCTGCTACTTGTGTAACCAATTTTCCTTGACGACTTTGATCAATATTCGGAAAGTCAAACTCGAAATCCTTACTAAGGGTAACATCAAAAAGATCGCCATACCATGTTCGACCTGTATTTGAAAGGTTAACTAAATCCTGCTCATATAATTGATAATCAACAAATGAGGTTATCGTAGCGTTGCTGGTTTGCTGAACCTGACTTTCGGGCATGCGCTTTCCTTCACCCAAACTCGCAGTGACATAATAATAGGTGTAATCATCATAATAGTTGGGACGATGAACGAAAAATCCATCCACCGGGTCGTAATCCCAAACGACTGGGCCTTGTCCGTAAAATAAAATGTAGTCGTTCTGATTGAAAACACCGTCTTCTTCACCTACAATCTTAATTGGATTTTCAAACAAATCATCATACCGTGAAGCAGAGTTGTTTTCGGGTAATGTGCCACCACCATTACCATAAATGCGAATGTTTTTAGGATTGACAGATGATGGATTAATCCCAATAGCCTGTAAATCAGAGAAAGATATTTTGTACACACCGCTTTTATTCAGACGAAATTTGAACCATTCTCCTGAAGCGAGTACCGAAGTAGTTGCAAAACCAGCAATACCATCTTTTTCAGATGGTTTCATTTCGTAGTGATAATCGATTTTGAAAGATTCAAGTCGTTCAATTTCACCTGTTTGTTGATTTCTCCTTAAGGTAGGAATAGTTGTTTTAGCAAATGCTTCATCGCGACCCGAAAGTATTGCAGTTTCCGGAATAAAATCAGTTGGAAGATTAATGCCCGAAAAAGCTTCCAATTCAAAAGATTCAACAGGAGATACTACTAATTCTGAAAGCCGTGCTGTAATCGTCAGCGTTTTGTCGAATAAATTCAGATGATCGATATAAAAGGGTAAAATTTCATCTTCGGACATGAAATGAGCATCTTTAAAGATCATTCTGTTGGATTCATTAAAAGAGAGCGTGGAATCAGATATTGAAACCCATTTAATATCAACATATTTTGAATCAAACAGCTGCTGCGACTTTAGCGAAATGCTGGCGATTACAACCAAAAGAAAGAGTAGAGAGCGGTACATAAAGCTTTTTTTTGTGTCAGAATCATTGTTTTTCTGCTACTACTATTTAACAACTAAAATTCATTTATGTTGTTTCGAAAATACCTTATCTTTAAAAGATACTTGTTTTTCACAAGTCTAACGATTATTTGTACTGATTATTGCCTGAGGGTCTACCTTAGCCATGTTTATGTTAATTGTTGAACGAGTTTTGAAAAGAATAATTTTTGAAACGAATTCGAGTTTTGAATGTCGCTAAAATGCATTTGAGAAATGTACATCTCTACACTAAAAAATTATTAATATGAAAATCAGTTTATTACCATCTTATTCAGTTAAATAAATATTTCATCGGTCAGAGTACAGCTTTAAGTTATGATTGATTTTTTGTCTGATTACCTGATCTTAACGAAATTTTCCGTAACATTGCGCCACTGAATTCTTGCAAGTCAGTTCATGGAATGATCTCAATAAATCGGTTATTAATTGTGCTTTTATTATGGTTTCTGACTTTCTCAATGAAAGCTCAGGATGCCTCATTTTCACAGTTTTATGCCAATCCAATGTATCTGAATCCTGCATTGGCCGGTAATACAGAATGCGGTCGGCTGAACTTGAATTTTCGCAACCAATGGCCTTCTCTTAACAAAGCATATGTCACTTACAGCATTGCTTACGACCAAAACCTGGCCACAATTAATAGCGGTTTTGGATTCATGGTTGTGCGTGATCAACAGGCTAGCGGAGCATACAACCGAACACTTGCTGCGGGATTATATTCGTATAAACTGCAGATTACTGCTCAATCGTTTGTTCATTTTGGTGTTAAAGCGGCATTTTATCAGGAGAGCATTGATTGGAATAATCTTGTTTTTGCAGATATGATTAATTCGTCTACCGGGGTTGCTGACCTCCAAACTATGGAGACATCTCCATCAGAACCAACTATTTACACTGCAGATTTTGCTGCCGGACTTGCATATGGATATAGCGATAAATTTTTTGTCGGTGTCAGTGCCGATCATCTGAGTCAGCCTCAAATGTCGTTTTATGAAGATAATGCCGAGCAATTGCATTTGCGTTACACGGCTCATGCTGGTTTAAATTTCAATGCAAGTACAGGAAGTTTTGGAGAAGTTCAACAAGGAGACCTATTGATTCAACCAAATCTACTATTTTTGCAGCAACATAATTTTAGTCAGCTCAATATGGGCGTATATTTAGGTAAAGCACCTTTTGTGACTGGTCTTTGGTATCGTCATACTCCTAATAACGCAGATGCTGTCGCTGTCCTTTTAGGACTGCAATGGAACAATTATCGAATTGGCTACAGTTATGATTACACGGTGTCAAAGCTTTCAGGAAAGAGTGGGGGAGCACATGAAATATCGTTCGGATGGGATTTTTGTGTTTATACCTACCCAAAAAGAACCGTACGTACAATAAAATCACCCTCTTTTTAGTTAGTAGCTTTAAATTTTGAACGTTAGAAGACAATATTGATACAAATGAAAAAAACGCACATCATTCTCACGATGTTCATCGCAGGACTTCTTTTTACCTCCTGCCAAAAACAAGCCTCACGCACAACAGGTTGGAACTATAATGATCCGAAAGCCGGAGGTTTTGAAGTGGCTCAAAGCAAAGAGCAAAATGTTGGTCCGGGATTAGTAGCCATCGAAGGCGGAACTTTTCTGATGGGAGCAACCCAGGAAGATTTAATGTTTGAGTGGAATAATATCCCCAGACGTGTTACTGTTGCCTCTTTTTACATGGACGAAACAGAAGTCAGTAACCTGGATTACCTCGAATACAGCTATTGGTTAAACCGTGTTTATGGTCAAGATTACCCTATGGTGGTTCAGCGGGCATTACCTGATTCTCTTGTTTGGCGTGACCGTCTTTCATATAATGAGCCTTTGGTTGAGTTATATTTTCGTCACCCTTCTTATCAGGATTATCCTGTCGTAGGTGTATCATGGTTGCAAGCCAATGACTATGCAAACTGGAGAACCGACCGCGTAAATGAATTGCTGCTTATTGAAGCAGGAATTCTGGATTTTGACCCTGATCAGAAAAATGAAAATAATTTCAATACCGAAGCATATTTAGCTGGTCAGTATGAAGGACTTGTGAAAGACGGAAAAGCAGATCTTGACCCAAGTGGATCAGGAATTCGCAACGTTCGTTTTGAAGATGGTATCATGCTTCCAAAATATCGCCTTCCCACAGAAGCAGAATGGGAATATGCAGCAATAGGTCTTGTTGGAAATACGATCAACGAACGTGTTGTTGAGGGAAGAAAATATCCTTGGAACGGTGATGGGCTGCGCACAGACCATAAAAAATATATGGGAAGCTTTGTTGCCAACTTTAAACGCGGACAAGGTGACTATATGGGTGTTGCGGGTAGTTTGAACGATGGTGCTGCACTTCCTGCTCCTGTAGGTTCTTATTGGCCAAATGATTATGGATTGTATAATATGGGTGGTAACGTCGCTGAATGGGTTTTGGATGTTTATCGTCCACTTTCATTTGAAGATGTTGCTGATTACAGCCCTTTCCGTGGTAATATTTTTGTAAACAAAAAACGCGAACTTGATGGGTCAATTGCACAGAAAGACTCATTAGGAAGGTTGCAATATGTTGAAATAACTCCTGAAGAAGCAGCAAACCGTAAGAATTACCGCAGAGGCAATGCAGTTAACTATCGTGATGGTGATTATTCTTCTACCATTCAGAATGATTGGTCGAACTTAACTGAAGATCCAAATTCTACCGCAAAGATGTATGATTATGGCGAAACAACCCTTATCTCAGATAAGGCAAGAGTATTCAAAGGTGGTTCATGGGCCGACAGAGCTTACTTTATGAGTCCTGGTGTACGTCGTTTTCTTAACGAAGATGAGGCATCAAGTACCATCGGTTTCAGATGTGCAATGAATAAAGTAGGCAGCTCAATTGGGAAGTAGTCTGCATCTCAAAAAATAAATCGAACCCCATCCAAAAGGTGGGGTTTTTTCTTGCGAAAAAATTCATTTTGATTTTTGTAACGATAGTTTTTTAAACTCAAATGTTGACAACTGATTCATCCTATATTTGCAGCATGAATACCATCGAAACAATTTACAAGCATTTTTTGCAAAGCACCGGCATTTCAACGGATACACGACAGCTTAAACCCGGGTCAATCTTTTTTGCATTGAAAGGGCCAAATCATAATGCCAACCTTTGGGTCGAAAAAGCTCTTGAAGGTGGAGCAGCGTTTGCAGTAGCAGACGATCCTTTGCTGGCAAAAGATCAGCGCGTTTTTATTGTAGAAGATACATTAAAGACCTTGCAGCAATTGGCAATCTTGCATAGGTCCAAAATGTCAGCAAAGATAATAGGTATCACAGGTTCAAACGGAAAGACAACAACTAAAGAGTTGGTATTCAACGTTCTGTCATCTGTGTTTAATACAATTGCCACAGAGGGAAATCTCAATAATCATATTGGAGTGCCTCTTACAATCCTAAGGATAAAGCCAGAAACGGAGATGGCTGTCATCGAAATGGGGGCCAACCACATGGGTGAAATCATGCAGCTTTGCAAAATTGCTCAACCTGATTATGGCCTTATAACAAACATTGGAAAGGCTCACATCGAAGGTTTTGGAAATTTAACAGGTGTCATAAATGCCAAATCAGAGCTTTACTCCTGGATTGATGATCATGGAAAGCTTTTGTTCGTAAATGCTGATAATGAGTTGCTTAATCGTCTCTCAGTAAATATCTCCCGGTTTACCTATGGTGAAGCGCTTCACAATAACCTCTACGGCGAACTTGTCGCTGATCAGCCTTATCTACATATTGCATATGAATATCAGGATCAGCAAGCTGTTATTGCCACCCGAATAATAGGTGCTTACAATACAGAAAATATTCTGGCTGCGATTTCAATCGGGTGTTATTTTGGTATTAAAGCAGACAAGATTGTTTCAGCGATTTCATCATATATCCCTTCAAATAGTCGGTCACAACTGATTGAAACAAAGACCAACAAGGTAATCATGGATGCTTATAATGCCAATCCTGTCAGTATGGCAGCCGCAATCAATAATTTTGATCGTATGCGTGGAGCTAAAGCTGTTGTAATCATTGGAGATATGTTGGAACTTGGTGATTCAAGCGATACGGAGCATGCTGAAATTCTTAAGTTGTTGACAGATCTCGATTTTAACCAGGTATTTTTGGTAGGTCCATTGTTTGAGCGGGTTTATGCCGGAGACGACTGGCTTCATTTCAATGATGCAGATGGATTATTTAACTATTTGAAGAAGAAACCAATACGAAACTCCGATGTTTTGATCAAAGCAAGCCGTGGAATCAAATTAGAGAAAGTATTACCGCTTTTATGAGTGAAACAACCAGCACATATCAGGTAATCGGACTTATGTCGGGGACTTCACTCGATGGTCTTGACCTTGTTTGTTGCTCTTTTACTTTAGTTAATGGCACATGGGATTTTCAGGTTATTGCAAAGGAGGAGTTTTCCTGGGAAGAAGAATGGGTCAGACTCCTGAGTCAGGCATTTTATCAGAAAGAAGAAGAAATAAAATCACTCGATCTGAAATTTGGGAATCTGCTCGCTGAAAAGACACGGGCATTTATCATAAAAAATCAGTTAAACCCGCTGCTTATATCCTCTCACGGACATACCATTTTTCATAAGCCAGAACAGGGAATTACTTTGCAAATTGGTAACGGTCAACAAATTGCTAATAAAGCTGGTGTTATAACTATCAACAATTTCCGTATTGCTGATGTGAAGAAAGGTGGTCAGGGAGCACCCTTGGTTCCAGTTGGTGATCGATTGCTTTTTACGAAATATGACTTTTGTCTTAATATTGGTGGTATTTCAAATATTTCATTTGAAGTGAATGGGATGAGAATTGCTTTCGATATAAGCCCTGCTAATATGGTGCTGAATTACCTTGCTGGTCAAAAAGGACATAAATACGACTCCGAGGGTAGAATGGCATCTGCCGGGAGAGTAAATCAGGATTTATTGGATCAACTTAACTCACTTGATTATTACCAGCTGCCTTACCCAAAGTCTTTAGGGAGAGAGTGGGTGGAGGGTAAGTTTATCCCAGTGTTAGATCAAAGTGATTTAAGTATTGAAGATAAGTTAGCAACATGTTGCAAGCATATTGCGGGTCAGGTTGCTGATGTAATAAATGAATTTCCAATGGGAAGGATACTTATAACAGGAGGTGGTGCTTTCAACAATTACCTTATTGAACGGATTAAAGAGCTTTCAAACCATAAGGTAATTATTCCTTCCAAAGAAATCATTCAAATGAAAGAAGCAATTGTTTTCGCTTTTTTGGGCTTGTTGCGTTATCTTGGTAAAATAAATTGCCTTTGTAGTGTTACCGGAGCTAGTTCCGACAGTTCTACCGGTGATATTTATCACCCTTCATTCGAAAAGAAATCATACTAAAATCAATAAAACACAGTTAATAAGCCATAAAACAGATAATAGTTATACCATGTTTAAACCCATTCTTCTACAACTTCAAACGGTTACCAATGACCTTAGTGCCGCCGCTGTTCAAAAAACTGAAGTAAGTCTCTCAATACTTGACCTGGCTTTCAAAGGAGGCTGGATCATGGCAGTTCTGGCAGTTTTTTCTGTCATTACCGTTTATATTTTCGTAGAACGCTATCTTACTATTTCAAAAGCTTCTGTAAGTGATAAAAATTTCATGAACAACATCCGGGAGTATATTCATGCCGGCAGACTGGATGCCGCAATAGCGTTGTGCCGTAACACCGACACCCCAAATGCGCGAATGATAGAAAAAGGTTTGGCGCGCATTGGTAAACCACTCAATGATATCAATGCAGCTATCGAAAATGTTGGTAAGCTTGAGGTAAGTAAGCTGGAGAAAGGCATTGCCTGGTTGGCAACAATGGCCGGAGCTGCTCCAATGCTTGGATTTCTTGGGACAGTACTTGGTATGGTTCAGGCTTTTTATGACATGTCGATGGCCGGAAATAATATTGATATTCAAATGTTGTCATCGGGTATATACCTTGCCATGATCACAACTGTTGGCGGCCTTGTTGTTGGAATTATTGCATTTATATTTTACAATGTGATTGTATCCCGAATTGAAAATGTAGTTTATTTGCTTGAAGCTAGAGCAACAGAATTTATGGATGTATTGCACGAACCTGCCCGCTAAAAGGCAATAAAACAATAATATGGCAATTCGAACCCGAAATAAACTTAATGTCAGTTTTAGCATGGCTTCCATGTCGGATCTCGTGTTTCTGCTGTTGATATTTTTTATGCTTACATCAACACTTATTGCGCCAAACGCAATCAAGTTGCTTTTACCGTCGAGCAGCAGTAAAACTATGGCCAAGCAGACAGTCACTGTTTATATCAATGAGACCTTTTCGTATTTTGTTGAGGAGCAACAAGTTGAAGAGAGTAATTTGGCAGCATCGCTTCAAGCAGCTTTAAAAACGGAAACAGAAGGAACTGTTGTTTTACGATCAGACAAGACAGTACCTGTGCAATATGTTGTGAATGTGATAGATGCAATAAATCAGCTGAACGAAACTTCAAAGGCAAAGCATAAGGTTATTCTGGCAACATCTCCCAAAAAATAAATGCAGAACAACGATCAAAATAAACGAAAAGGAGTGGTTGCGACGGTGATATTTCATGCGTTGCTTCTGGTCGCTTTGTTTTTTATGGCGCTTCGTACACCTCTTCCCTTACCTGCTGAGGAAGGAGTAGAAGTGGATTTGGGGTATATGGATCAGGGAATGGGCTTGATACAACCCGAACTTGCTGGTGGACAACAGCCCCCTGCCAGTGCACCAAGCCCTGTGGTTGCAGAAGATGTAAAAGAAGAAATTACAACCCAGCAAACAGAAGATGCCCCTGCGTTACCACCTGAAAAAATAGTGAAGCCAAAGCCGCGAAGAGAACCTGCTCCCAAACCAGAGGCTAAACCGAAAGAAACAGAACAGATTGTAAAACAAGAACCACAACCAGAGCCTCAGCCTGTTGTGAACAAACGCGCATTGTTTAAAGGTTCTGGTGATGCCAATCCAAGCTCTGGATCAGAAGGTATTACTGGTCAGCCTGGTGATCAGGGAAACCCAAATGGGTTGAAAGATGTTAAAAGATACGAAGGTCAGGGAGGACAAGGAAACGGACCTTCTTTTAGTTTGGGAGGCAGAGGAGCCGTTAAATTAGCTGAACCTAAAGCTACTTTCAGAGAGCAGGGTGATGTTGTGGTTGATATCTGGGTCGACCGCAAAGGTTTGGTAACGCGTGCAGAAGTTAACTTACGAGGCACAAATATTCTCGATGCAAACCTGAGGAGTTTAGCAGTTAAAGCAGCTTTAAATTCCCGTTTTACAACAGATGAAACCGCAGCAAACCTTCAAAAAGGTACAATAACCTACACTTTTATCATCGGAAATTAAGTTTAATCACACTGAAGCTTATGAGCAAAACATTTGCAAACTACGAAGATACGTTGAAGTGGATGTTTGACAAACTTCCTATGTATCAGCGGATAGGAGGGGCTGCTTATAAAGCCGACCTGAACAATACCATTTTGCTTCTGGATCATCTCAATCATCCTGAAAAACAATTTAAAACGGTTCACATTGCCGGGACGAACGGAAAAGGGTCAGTTTCTCATATGCTGGCATCTATATTGGCAGAATGTGGTTACAAAACAGGTTTGTACACCTCGCCGCATCTGCGTGATTTCAGGGAACGTATTCGTGTCAACGGACAAATGATTTCTCAGGAGTCGGTAATGGATTTTATCAATCGTCATGTTTCGAAATTTGATGAAATGGATCTCTCTTTTTTTGAAATGACAGTTGGTATGGCTTTTCAGTATTTTGCTGATGAAAAAGTTGATGTAGCTATTATTGAAACCGGAATGGGCGGACGCCTTGATTCGACAAATGTAATTCAACCACTGTTGAGTGTCATCACCAATATTAGTTTGGACCATACCCAATACCTTGGTACAACTTTAGAAGCAATTGCAGCTGAAAAGGCAGGTATTATCAAGCAGGGAGTGCCGGTGGTGATTGGACAAACACAAGCTGAGACAACTGCTGTTTTTGAGAATAAAGCATTGGAAATGAATGCTCCTATTGTTTTTGCAGATCGCGTATTTGATGCCAATAAGTTGCAAACTTCGGATAAACAAATACAAAGTTTTGATGTATGGAAGAACAGTCAGCTTTATTTTGAGGAGCTGGAGCTTCCGTTACTTGGAACTTATCAGCAAAAAAACCTTGTAACCGCCGTTTGCGCAGCCGACATGCTAAAAGCTCATTTTAACCTCGATGATAAAGATATCCGCTATGGCCTTGAAGCTGTAGTCAGAAATACCGGATTGTCCGGGCGATGGCAGATAGTAAGCCGGAATCCTTTAGCGATAGCCGATACAGCTCATAATGTGGATGGCATCAGGGAAGTTGTTTTTCAGATCAGATTAATGCAGTTTAATCAGCTTCATTTTGTTTTGGGAATGGTGAACGATAAGTCGATTGAGGCGATGTTACAAATGCTCCCAAGGCATGCAATCTATTATTTCTGTAAAGCTGATATCCCAAGGGGATTGGCATCTGAAGAACTTGCGAATCAGGCCTTTGAAATTGGACTTAGAGGTAGAGTTTACGATTCGGTTAGAAGTGCTTATTTCAGTGCTTTAAATGCCGCCCGACCTGATGATCTGGTTTTTGTTGGAGGAAGTACTTTTGTAGTAGCTGAAATTGTTTAAACTATATAATTCCTTTATATCCAATAGTTTGCATATGTTAAATTTATGTTGATTCATTGGATTTTTTTTACATTTTATTACATTTGCAGGCAAATAGTATTGTTATGAAAGGGAATTATAAACAAATAGAAGCGTTTTTAAAATCTTCGAAAATTGGTGTTATAGGGATTAGCCGTACAAAAGAAAAATTTGGTAATCAGGTAATGGAACAACTGCTCAAAAAAGGGTATGAAGTCGTTCCTGTTCATCGCGAAATCACTGAGGTAAACGGGTTAAAAGTTGTTGCTAACATTACGGAGCTTCCTGATGATGTTCATGCTTTGTGTTTGATCGTACCTGCAAAAGCAACTGATGAGCTCTTGAAGGAAGCACTTTCCAAAGGTATCAAACACATTTGGATTCAGCAATTTTCTGATGGCCCGGAAACAGCTGATATAGTTAAGGATTCAGATGCCAATATTATTACCGGACGCTGTGTGTTTATGTACACTGAACCCGAAGGCGTGCATCGCTTTCACGAACGGGTGAATAAACTTTTTGGCACTTACGCCCATTAAAAAAGATTCGCTTTACAAATTGTTCTCGGGGCTCAGGCTGAACATTTTTGGGAAACGGGCTGATTTTGTTCGATAGAAGTCTTCGATCTGTTTAAAGTCGGCATCGAAATCACCTGAAGGATAAATAACAGGGCCAAACCCACCAACTTTGCTTTTATAATCAACAAAACCCATAACGATAGGCACATTGGCTCTTAATGCGATATAATAAAATCCTTTTTTCCAATTTGTTACCAGTTTTCGCGTCCCTTCAGGAGTGATAATCACATTGAGAACCTCATAATCTTTAAAAAGGTCAGCAACCTGATCAACCAAATTTGTGCTTTTTTTGCGGTCGACAGGGATGCCACCCATATTTTTAACAAGAAACCCCAAAGGGTTTTGGAAAGCTTCTTTTTTTATTAGAAATTTTACCGGTACAGCTAGCGACCAATAGGCGAGACGTCCAATAAAGAAATCCATGTTGCTGGTATGGGGTGCAGCAAGAATGACACATTTTTTAATATCAGGAGGAATATTGCCTATTATTCTCCAGCCCATTAGCCAAAGGATAAACCGAGAGATGATTTGCATCTTTGTTAAGTTTTTGCAAAAATAGGTTTTTTTCAATAGATACTAAAGAAGCCGAGCTTCTCATCTTATATACCTACTGGACAGCTATTTATATCTTAACAATTTCGGGTTTGTATATTTAGTAGATACAAAAATTAGCTAAGTCAACTTACTTGCAACTTTTTCAAAGAAAAAGAGACTTTCCCCAAAACAGGGGAGAGCCTCTTCTAAAAACTTGTAATAGTGATTTAACTATTCTTTCTTTTCAGGATACAATACCACGCGTGCATAATGCTCTGGACGTAGAAATTTAGCGGCCAGATCTCTCAAATCGTTGGCTGTTGCTGCTTCCACTTGTTTTTTATATGCTTCGAAGCTGAGCATAGGCAGATCGTTTTGAAGTGAATTTTCGATATAGCTCAGCCAAAATCTGTTCTGACGGTCATCTGTTTCTCGCTCTCTGACAGAGGTCTCTTTCACTTTCTGCAAGTCTTCGGAGGATGGCCCAACAGTAATCAGCTGTTTCATCTGATCAAAAACAATAGTTGAAAGCGTATCAACAAGTTCGGGGTTTGTACCCCAACTTACATAAACAGAGCATTTTGGTTCAGGAAAACGAGTAGTTGATATCCTTGCTCCAACGCCATAAACACCACCAATTTCTTCGCGCATATTTTCGCGTAGCTTGATGTTGTAGGCTTTCGAAAGAAGATTCATCCCAAGAATAGTTGATGAATTGTACTCAAAATTTTCTTTAAACAACATCGCAACCATACTCTTATATTCTGTCCCGGCATAAACTTTTGTCTCTGTCTTTCCTTCGGGAAAACAGCCTTTTCTATCAACCCATTCCAATGATTTTTTAACAGGAAGGTTTCCAAGATAGGTTGTAATCAGATCCAGATGATCTTTATTAACGATATTACCTGTAAAAATGAAGGTGAAATTACTTGCATCAACAAAAAGCTGATCATAAATAGAATACATCACATCAGCCTGAAGTTGAGCGAGATGCCCTTCATTTGGCAATACAATTGTACGTGGACTACCACACGAGGCAACCTTTGCAACAGTATCACTGAACACAGCCTGAGGGTTAGATTTCATAAACTTAAACTGATTGACAAGCTGCGATTTGAATGCTTCAAACGCTTGCTGATCGCGTCTTGCAGGTTCAAAATGAAGATAGATAAGCTGCAAAAGTGTTTCAAAATCCTTTGGACTGGCATTGCCTCGTAATCCTTGCCGAAGCTCATCAATGTAAGGTTGTACACTCACATTGAGCCCAGTGAGTTTTTTCTCCAGGTCAGTGCTGCTGAAATTACCTAAACCACTTTTCCCAACCAGGCGGGCGGCATTGTTTACAGCATAGACTTTATCATCATCCACTGTTGACGCTCCTCCCGGACCATAGGCTGTAAAGAGTATTTCATCATTCTTAAAATCGGTCGATTTTATAACAACTTTTACGCCGTTTTTAAGTGTAATGGTTTCAATTCCAAGTGCTTCATCTGCTGATCTTTGTGCAATAACTCCCGGTTTTAATTTCTTACTTAACAAAGGTGCTTCGGAAAAACTATCCACATAAGGTTCAACTTTTGTTTGTTTAGCAGCTTCAATCAAACCAAGCACTTCCTCTTTTTTTGGGATAACAATACCTTCTTTCTCGGGAGCTGTTACAACAACAACCATATTATCTTTTGTAATCCATTGACCTGCAAGTTGATTCATTTCTTCCAGTTTAATTAGCGGAAGCAATTCTTTTGTCAGCTGCAACTCATTATCGATTCCCGGTATCGGACTTTTGTTGAGAAAATGATTGGTATAATCTCTTACAAAGTTTGCTGAAGGCGTTTTGTCTTTCTCTTTCTGGCGTTTTTCGAGGCCTGAAATAATCTGCTTTTTTTGTCTTTCAAATTCAGATGAAGTAAATCCATGTTGTTTAACCCTCTCATTTTCAACAACCATTACTTTGATTGCAGCAGGAATCTGATTTTCTTTTACACCTGCAGTTGACACATATGCATCAGAAGCCCTGCCAATAAAACCACCATAATAACTAAAAGCTGACACAAAAGGCGATTCTGCTTTTTGATTGATCTCGTTAAAACGGCTGATAATCATACTGGAGTAGATGTTTTGCATCAGCTTTGTCTTGTAATCATCCAGAGTAGCAATTTCTTTTTTAGGATGTTTATAAAAGATCATTACTGAGGTGTTGGTTGCTTCAGGGTCGGTTGTGATGGCAACTAAAGGTTCTTTGTTCTCGGGGATGCTGAATTTTGTGCGTTCACGAGCACCATCAGGATTGGTTATTGATGCAAAATGTTGCTGAATTTTCGCTTCCATTACAGCAAGATCAAGGTCGCCGGTTACTATAATAGCCTGTAAATTAGGTCGGTACCATTCTTTGTAAAACCTTCGTAGTGTTTCATACGATGCCGTATCAATCACACCAACTTGCCCAATAGGTAAGCGGTTTGCATATTTTGATCCGTTGAAAATAACAGGAAAATATGCTTTACGCATTCTGTCATCAGCACCAAGACCTAACCGCCATTCTTCGCGTATTACTCCACGTTCTTTATCAATTTCTTCGCCTTCTAAAGCTACCTGATGTGCCCAGTCCTCCATCACCATGAAAGCGGAATCGATAAGACCCTGACGATCGGTTGGAAGTTGCAGCATGTACACTGTCTCATCAAAACTGGTGTAGGCATTCAGGTCAGCACCAAACCTCACACCGGCTCTTTCCAGAAAATCGATGAGCGCACTTTTTGAGAAGTTGGCCGTTCCATTGAAAGCCATATGTTCGGTAAAATGTGCAAGTCCTTGTTGCTCATCATCCTCAAGAATAGATCCGGCATTTACCACTAATCTCATCTCCAACCTATTGGCTGGCATTGTGTTGTGGCGAATGTAATAGGTCATCCCGTTTTCAAGTTTTCCGATTTTGACATCTTTGTCAACAGGAAGTGGTTGATTCAGATCGACCTGCGCTAAAAGCTGTATCAGCACAGCAAAATAAAGGATGTTAAATGCGATAAATTTTTTCATTGAAATAAATTTAGGTAATACATTAACTAACTATTATACAAATAATTAACATTTGGTCAAACGATAAACTCCTGAATCAGATGAACCTTTGAAGGATGAACAAAAAAGCAATTCCTAACACCATCATCAGTGGTGCGGGTTATACCCTCAACTTGTTTTAAACCTTCAGGCACATGGTTAAAGAATAAAAATCCATGTGATTTCATAACAATTTCCAGCTCATTTTCAATCGTGTTAAACAAGGTTTCACAAATAATGATTGGTTTCATTGTTTCAAGCACATGCTGGCTTTTTTGAAGAATCAGGTGTTCAGTACCTTCGGTATCCATTTTTATGAGATCAATGATATCGTTATGCTTTTGAGCATACATATCTAAGGTAGAGGATATTACGTTAACAGGAACAAAGTTTTTGCCAATAGTTTTGCTTCCGGCATTGCTTTCACCAGCAAGATTATGTTCTAAATAGTGGTATTTTTTGTTTTTGATTTCAAAAAAGGTGAGTTCGCCTTCTTTTTCAGCTAATGCGATTGATTCGATTCGTATTTGATGGAAGTTATTAGCCTCCACATTTTTTCTAAAATAGTACAAGGGCCCACTTGCTGGCTCAAAACCTACGATGACAGCTTCCTTGTTTTCGGATGCTGCCAAAAGCGAATAATATCCAATGTTTGCCCCAATATCATAAAAAGTATTCACTTTTTTAATAAGCTGAACAAATAGCGGGGTGTATTCAAATTTCATCGCTCCGCCCTCCCAAAAAAGCAGATGTGTGAGGTAATTGGTCTGATTGGTATGTACCGCAATCGGTTTGCCTTTACTATCAAACATCTTGATCATACCCGATGGTGGAAGTTTGATTTTGCAAGGCAGTAGGCCAAGAAAGAGCTGGTTCAGATTACGCAGAACATAATTAACATGCTCCTGATAAATCAATTTATAAAATAATTGTCTCATAATGAAATGGTTATGTTGCGATTGGATTATATCATCAAGCAACATGTATTGTTAACAAAAAGTATCGGCGAAGTTAATGAATACTCTAAAGTGATGGCTAGCTTTATTAATATTTTCAGTTCAACTAAATCGAAAAAGAATTTGGATATTTTAGTAATTGATAATGGCTGCTTGAAATCTCCAAGTATCTTTGTTTTGTAAAACTGAATAGAATTAGTAAAGTGTTACGAGATGCATACAAAAAAGATCATTTATTTTTTAGGAATTATGTTCCTGCTTCATTCTTGTTCGAATGATGTCAATAAAAAAAAAGAAAGTAATAAAGGTATTTCTGATAGCGAGTCAGCTGATTATGCCCAATTTGTTAACCCGTTGATTGGGACAAAAAACATGGGTCATACCTTCCCCGGCGCGGCAGCTCCATTTGGAATGATCCAATTAAGTCCGGAAACAAATAAAGTTGACATGTACCTTGAAGATGGAAGTTACAATGCCGAAGTATATCGCTATTGTAGTGGATATCAATATGATGATACGTTGATATATGGATTCAGTCATACCCATTTCAGTGGTACAGGCCATTCCGATTTGGGAGATTTGCTTGTAATGCCTGTTAATGGCAGCTTATGGAATGGCAATAATGGAAGCCTTGATTCCGAGAAAGGATTCTTTGCAGCTTTTGACCATAAGAATGAAGTGGCAGAACCTGGTTTTTACAGTGTTTTGCTGCATGATTCAAATATTAAAGCAGAGTTTACAACAACAGAACGTGTTGGATTTCATCAATATACTTTTCCGAAGTCAAACAGTGCCCATATCATCCTTGATTTGATGTCGAATATTTACAATTATGATGGAAAAAATGTCTGGACCTTTTTACGTGTCGAGAACGACTCCGTTGTGACAGGATACCGTCAGACAACAGGTTGGGCCAGAACAAAAACAGTATATTTCGCGATGCAGTTTTCGAAACCATTTATTGCATATGGTCAAAAACGAAATGAAAAGGTTGTTTATAAAGGTTTTTACCGAAAATTCAATGAGCAATTGAATTTTCCGGAGATGGCAGGCAGAGAAATCAGAAGCTATTTCTCCTTCAAGACAAAAGAAAATGAGCAGATTAAGTTGAAAATGGCCCTTTCTGCAGTAAGTTCATCCAATGCACTTCAAAATCTCCATACAGAACTTCCTCATTGGGACTTCGAAAAGGTCAAAATGGAAACACGTCAAAAATGGAATGATGAGCTTTCCAAAATTCAGGTTGAGACACTTCTTCCCGGGCAAATGACAACGTTTTATACAGCACTTTATCACACAATGTTAAGTCCGGTCGTTTTTGAAGATGTGAATGATGAATACAGAGGATTGGATCAGAATATACACCGTTCAGAAACGTTCACAAATCACACTATTTTTTCGTTGTGGGATACTTACAGAGCGCTACATCCGCTTTTTAATCTCATCCAGCCAAAGCGTAACAATGATATGGTGCATTCGATGCTTGCTCACCATGATCAAAGTGTGCATAAAATGCTGCCGGTATGGAGTCATTATGCTAACGAAAACTGGTGTATGATTGGCTACCACGCTGTTTCAGTTTTGGCAGATGCAGTGATCAAGAATACTACCGATGCTGATATCAATAGAATTCTTGAGGCATGTGTTAACACCTCCAATGTCCCCTATTTTGATGGGTTAGGTGATTATATATCAATGGGATATGTGTCTGAAGATAAGAGCCCAAACGCTGTTTCAAAAACATTGGAATATGCTTACAATGATTGGTGTATTGCTCAAATTGCAAAGAAGGCTGGAAAAGACGCAATCTATCATGATTATATGAAAAGATCTGCATCCTATATAAAAGTGTTTGATTCAGTATCAGGCTATATGCGACCAAAGTTGGCAGATGGTAGCTGGAAGAGTCCTTTTGATCCTTTTGACACACACGGACAGGGTTTTATTGAGGGTAATGCCTTAAATTATGGACTATATGTCCCTCATCAGTTGGAACATATGATTGAAATGATGGGAGGGAAGGATCAGTTTTCTGATCATCTTGATATGATATTTAATACTCCAATTGAAGATAAGTATATAGCTAAAAATGAAGACATTACACGAGATGGAATTATTGGAAATTATGTTCATGGAAACGAGCCCGGTCATCATATTCCCTATCTTTACAATTACACGAACAGTCCATGGAAAACACAGGAAAGAGTGCGCATGATTCTTGATTCCATGTACAGCGATAAGGAAGATGGTTTGTGTGGCAATGATGATGCAGGACAGATGAGTGCATGGTATGTATTCAGTGCTTTGGGATTTTATCCACTTCTACCCGGTTCGGATCAGTATGAAATTGGAAGTCCGCTCGTGAAAAATGCTACCATTGATTTTTCAAATGGTAAATCACTGAAGATAAACGTCATAGATCAGGGAATTAATAATGTCTATGTTGACAAAGTAGTTCTGAATGGAATTGAGATTACAAATAACAAACTCACACACAGCGAACTAATCAAAGGTGGAGAATTGGTTATATACATGAAAATGAAACAATCTGATTAAACAGGAAGTGTAAACAAAAAAGAACCTGAATTTTCTCAGATAGTAATTTTCTCTTCTGTCAAATCTTCTTCCAATCTAAGGTTGTTGATAATAAATGTTTGACGTTCAGGAGTGTTTTTTCCCATGTAGTATTCCAATAGCTCAGGAATCGACATGTCACGCCTTAATATAACCGGGTCAAGACGCATCGTTGGCCCAATAAAATGCCGGAACTCATCGGGTGAAATTTCGCCAAGACCTTTAAAGCGAGTGATCTCAGGGTTCGCTCCCAGTTTTTTTAATGCAGCCTGACGTTCCTCATCGGAATAACAATAGATGGTTTCTTTTTTATTGCGCACCCGGAATAAAGGTGTTTGCAGGATGTAAACATGTCCGCTTCTAACAAGATCGGGATAAAACTGCAAAAAGAAGGTCAAAAGCAATAATCGTATATGCATACCATCAACATCCGCATCGGTGGCAATCACGATATTGTTATAGCGAAGGTTTTCGATGGTTTCATCAATATTGATGGCTGCTTGCAACAGATTAAATTCTTCGTTTTCGTAAACAATTTTCTTAGTTAAGCCATAACTGTTCAGTGGTTTACCTTTCAAACTAAATACAGCCTGAGTTTGTACATCACGGCTTTTGGTGATGCTTCCCGAGGCTGAGTCACCCTCAGTTATAAAAAGTGTGGTTTCGAGTCGCTTCTCGTGATTGGTGTTAAAATGAATACGGCAATCCCGAAGTTTCTTATTATGCAGGCTCACTTTTTTCACACTTTCTTTGGCCAGCTTTTTAATATTGGCCATATCCTTCCGCTCGCGTTCACTTTGTAGAATTTTTCGATGAAGTGCTTCGGCAGTGTCGGGGTTGATATGCAAATAGTTATCAAGATGCTTTTTAATGATATCACCTATAAACGTTCGGATGCTGCGGCCATTGGGTTCCATATTTTGAGAACCTAACTTTGTTTTGGTCTGTGATTCAAAAACAGGTTCCTGAACTTTGATGCTAATGGCTGCAACAAGTGAATTTCTGATGTCGGCAGTATCATAGTCTTTGTTGTAAAACTCACGGATAGTTTTCACAATCGCTTCTCTGAAAGCATTTTGATGTGTTCCTCCCTGCGTTGTATGCTGTCCATTTACAAAACTGTAATACTCCTCGTTATAGGTATTATTGCTGTGGGTAAAAGCACACTCAAAATCTTCTTCACGGATGTGAATGATGGGATACATCATGGTTTCCGTTCCTGCCATATTACGTTCGAGCAGGTCGAGGAGTCCATTTTTGGCAAAAAATTTCTGACCGTTAAAAATGATGGTAAGGCCGTTATTCAGGAAAACATAGTTCCAAAGCATTTCCTCAACGTATTCATGGAGGTAACGGTAAATGCCAAAAATTTCTTCATCGGGAATAAAACTGATATACGTACCTGGTCGTTCTTCGTTAGGTTCAATAGCGGCATCATGCACCAGATTTCCCTGCCTGTATTCAACCACTTTTGTCATTCCTTCGCGAATCGACTGAGCCTTGAAATAGCCGGAGAGTGCATTTACTGCTTTTGAGCCTACACCATTTAAGCCAACTGATTTCTTAAATACATTGGAATCGTATTTCGCTCCTGTATTAATGCGGCTAACACAGTCAATAACTTTTCCAAGCGGCATTCCTCGTCCAAAATCCCTTATACTTACTTTATTTTCGGTGATAGTTACTTCGATTGTTTTACCATTTCCCATTACGAATTCATCGATGCTGTTATCAATGATCTCTTTCAGAAGTACATAGATACCATCATCGTGCGATGTTCCATCGCCAAGTTTTCCAATATACATACCTGGTCGGAGACGTATATGCTCTTTCCAATCCAGCGTCCGGATGCTGTCGTCGGTGTAATTTTCTGACATTTCGAAAAAAAATTTATGCAAAAGTAAGGTTTAATGCTCAATGGCGGATGAGCTTTTCAGAAAGCTATGAACAAAGCGAGTGTTAGAAAGAGAAGATTAATCAAGCCGATGCTAAAGGCAAACTGATTGCAAACACACTGCCTACATTTACCTCACTTGTAACCGTGATTGTGCCGTTGTGCTTTTCGATAAACTCTTTACAAAGTAATAATCCAAGGCCGGTGCTGGGTTCGCCATTGGTACCTTTTCGACCACTTGATTTATCAATTTTAAAAATATCTTCTATCATTTTTGGTGTCATTCCAATTCCGGAATCAATCACTTGAATTGTAAGTTCTGATTCATTTTGAATAGCTTCAATACGAATTGTTCCTCCCGTTTTTGTGAATTTGATAGCGTTGGAAATGATATTGCGAAAAACAACACTTAGCATTTCTTTGTCGCCAACTATTTCAATATCAGCAGGTACGGTATTAATTAGATTAATACCTTTCAAACTGGCAGACTCTTTTAGCAGATTTACGGTTTCTTCCAATAAAGAAAAAACGGATAATAGGGTAGGAGTGAACTCCATCCGGCCGGTTTGTGACCGTGCCCAATTGAGTAGGTTTTTCAATAAATTATATGCGTTTTTGGATGCATTATTGATCTCTTGAACATATTCTTCCATATTTTCAAAATCGTTCGATTTTAGCTGATCGAGCATGATTTTACTCAGGCTTGTAATTCCAATAAAAGGGTTTCTTAAATCATGTGCAATAATTGTAAAAAATTTGTCCTTTTCATGGTTCAGCTTTATGAGTTTTTTATTGGCCTCTTCGAGTTCCGAATGAGCGTGTTTTAAGTTAATATGATTACTCACCCTAACTTTTAACTCCATGATATTGAATGGCTTGGTGATGTAATCTACCGCACCCGCTTTAAAAGCTTTGATGATATCTTCGATATCCGTTTTTGCTGTCAGAAAAATAACTGGTATGTCTTTCGTCTTTTCGTTTGATTTAATATGTTGACACACTTCATAACCATCCATTTCGGGCATCATCACATCAAGCAAAACGAGATCAGGAGTGAGGCCGTCGAGAATCTTGAGAGCATTAACTCCATTATTTGCAAAACTTAATGAATAAGATTCACCTAACACACTTGAAATGACTTTCAAGTTATTTGGCTGATCATCAACAACAAGGATGATGTCTTTTTTTGATTTTTTTTGAGTATTCACTGATTAGGTTTTAAAGAGTGTTTTAATAGTAACAAGACTGTATTGAATCTGTTCAAAATCAAAATTCTCTATATGATTGCGTAGTTCAGCAGCTTCAACAAGTAGCAGGTCAAGATCATTTTCTTGGCCGAATTTTTCCATTGCAGTACAGAGTTCTGTCAGTTTATCGGTCATCATAAACAACGATTGCCGATTAATTTCGTCCAAAAATTGTGTATTAAAAAGTGGTTTTATAGTGTCAGGAATCATTAAAGGTTCTATTGGTGTACTGCTGACATCATTTGACTCTGTTTTGTTTTGATATGCAACATGCTCATAAGGAATGAATTGCATCATTTCATTAAGCAGTGATCTTTTTTGAACGGGTTTACGGAGGTATCCATCAAATAAAGCTTTCAGCTTATCTACTTCGCTTTGCATGGTTGAAGCAGTAAGAGCAATTATTGGAATTTTTTGGGTTTTTTCATCACTCTTAAGTATGGTGGTTGCCTCATATCCATTCATTCCCGGCATCCTGATATCCATAAAAATAAGATCAGGATGATAAAGACGTGCTAACTCAACAGCCATTTCACCATTCTCGGCCTCAGTCAATTTCAGGTTAAACTCTTCAAGGTAAGCAGTTAACAACTGCCGGTTATAAGGAACATCATCAACAATAAGAATATGTGCATTATGAAAATGAACTTTATCATCACTCCATAAATAAAAATTGTCATGAGAAAGCTCTTCATCGGAGTGTTTGATATTCTTGAAATGAACAGTAAAAGTACTTCCCGATCCTAAAATACTTTTAACACTTATTTTCCCATTCATAAGCTCGCAAAGACGGCGGCTGATGGCTAAACCCAGACCAGTTCCGCCATACAGACGATAATCCTGCCCCGATTGCTGACTAAAAGATTCAAAAATTTGTTGTTGATCATTTTCAGGAATCCCAATACCAGTATCAGTAACGGCAATTTCAAAACTTATAATTCCCTGATCATCTGTCAACAGATGGACACTTACAACAACCTTACCATGTAACGTAAACTTAATGGCATTTCCAACCAGATTTAGCAGTATCTGACGTAATCTGATCTCATCAATTATAATGGTGTTTGGGAAGTTTTCATCAATTTCGGCAATAAGTTCAATGTTTTTTTCTTTTACTTTTTGCTCAAACAATTGGAAAATTTCTCTGATAATTATCCGTATATCAGCAGGTTCGGGTGATATTTCCATTCGACCTGCCTCAATTTTTGAAAGATCAAGAATGTCATTAATAAGCGAAAGAAGCGACTTGCCGCTGTCGAGTATGGTCTTAAGAAAGTTTTTTTGTTTTGGATCATGAGTTGTGTTAAGCATTACTTCGCTGAAACCTAAAATTGAGTTCATAGGCGTACGAATCTCGTGACTCATATTTGCCAGGAATTCAGATTTTGCACGATTGGCTGCCTGAGCATTTTCTTTTTCGATAAGCAGATTCTTTTCAAGTTCAGCCCGAATGTGAAGATTGACAACCATCTGACTGAAAACATACAAAAGCTTCTTTTCGTTCTCAGCTGATTTCCGGAGCTTTGTGAGGTAATCAAATCCAACAAATCCAATACATGTATCATCACGCATCATAGGAACAGTAAGAAAACTTTTTACAGCACATGACTCGATCATTGTTTTCAATTTTCCCGGTGCAAGCAGTGAAATATCTTCAACTAAAAAAGATTCTCCTTTTTGATGCGCCTCCAGCCAATCAGTCATAAAGTCAATTGAAATGTTTTTTGAGCTTTCCTTTCGGAATGGAATACCTTCGGAGCACCATTCATGGGTATTAGTGCAAATGTTGTCACTATAATTGTAATAAAATATATTGACACGATCTGCTTCAACGAAACGGCCAATCTCAGCCAGGGACTCCTGAATAACCGGCTCTATCTGATTCAAATTGAGATTGATATATTTCGAGGCAATATTCATCAGAATCGTTTGTAAACCAGATAAGGAAGCCAAAGTCTCGTCCATTAGTTTACGTTCAGTTATATCTTCCTTTACAGCCAGAAAATGAGTAATCTGCTTTTCTTCATTGATTATTGGAGCAATCAAAGCCGACTCCCAGTAGAACTCACCATTCTTTTTTACATTTCGCAGAGTTCCACTCCACTCTTTTCCATCAAGAATTGTATGCCATAACTCCTCAGCATATTCCTTCTTAGTTGTATCAGATTTTAAAATGCGTGGGTTTTTACCAACCACTTCTTCAAATGAATAACCTGTTAGGTCACAGAATTTTTTGTTGACATATTCAATATTACCTTTTGGGTCGGTGATAACTATTGATGCAGGGTTTTGCTCAACAGCTTTAGAAAGCTTCAACACTTCATCAACAGCTTTTTTGTGGTTCTCAACAAGACTAATCAGGTCATCAACGAGTTTTTTTCCATCATCGGCACGGCTCTCTATTTTTTGATCTGCAACCTGACTCTTAATAAGAACAGATATTGCTTCTTTGATTTTTTGAATGATAAATTTTTGTGATTCAGCATCCTGTTTATGTTTTAGAAAAGCATTTCTTAGTTCCAGCGAGCTGATATCAAGGGAGTTGACAAGCAGTTTGGCATCTTCATCAAAACCATCATACGACTTGCCAATGTCCTTTAGAAATGGCAAAAATCCATCAGGGACATTCTCAATAGAACCGAAATGACGGCGTATCTGCCTGAGCAAAAGTTTGTTTTGTAAATCCATCACCGGTTGTCAGACTTCTTTAAACACTGTAATTGTCATAGTTTGGTTGTGCAATTCGCAATGTTGTTCGAAGGGTTTTAACGGGCAAATTTCACCGTAGGAATAAAACCCTGTTAGAGTTGTTGTTTGTCCGGTAACTTCCCGAATTGCTTCAAGTTCTTCTTCAACACGTTGTTTCAGAACAAGTTTTCTTCCAACACAGCTTATAAGAATAGCCAGATCTGGTTGGCTGTTACGCAAACTTAAAGTAGACATTTCAGCAGCATCATTGGCTCCGTCAATCAAACGGTCGAAACTGGCTTTCATTAAGCGCACATATGAACCTTGTGGAATGTCGCCGGCAAAAACCATGCTTCCGTCAGTTTCATTTATTGATAAAATTGTTCTGACAACAGAAGTATCACTTTGCTCAAGCTGCAAGCTCAATGGGAAGAGTAGTGCCGAAGACGGAAGATTGGCAGCGTGAGCACCCAGGTATTTTTTATAGAGTTCGAGAGCGGGCTGACCATCAAGCTCATACAATATATTTTTTTCCGATCGTGTTACTTCCCTGTCAACCCCAAAGGAGTCCCAGCCTCCCATCGAGCCATATCCTACCTGAATATTATCACCATAAAACCCAATCCCAATTACAAGGTTAGTATCTACAGATTGATTGTGAACAATAACTGTTTCAATAAATTCGGCCTGATCGCCAGCTAAACCTCCTGTAACCGAAATGCTGTTATCAAGCTGTTTATTAAGGCCTTTGGTAAGCTCACTTCCATTGATATTTAATCCCTCTGAAAATATCATCACATGACGCAAATTATCTTTCATTAGTTTTTTTGCTAACTTCTCACCTACCAAAAAGCTGTCATTCATTGAGTTGATTTTTTCTTCAGCAATTTCAATTGTGGTTTTTTCAAACCAAACTGCTGTGCAGATAATATTTTCGTCGAAAACTTCTTCCTGACAAATTTCACCGGAGGTGGAGCAACCAGCAAACTTAGCCAGTGGGTAGTTCTCTTTTATGAATGCAATATTTTTCGGGTTTTTTAAAAGGTGGCGATTTCCAAAAACAAATACAAGTTGGGCCAAATTGCCTAGTCCATTGTCGCTTTTTCTTGTCCAACCACTTTTTGTTGAAAAGATAATTTGTTCTGTTTTCATAGAGGTTAATTGAGGTTATTAAAACAATATTGGTTGAGAAAGTATAAAACCTAATTTACTTAAACAAAATATTTTAAATCAGCATTTTGCAAAAGTCGTTGTTTAAAAAAGGACTTTCAACTTTATCCTAAAAATATTTTGCCTAATTATAAAAATGCTTTCAAAATGAACGATGAATCAAGACATGGTTAATCAAAAATACATTTATCAAATTATTTTGCCAAAAATAGAATTACCAAAGCGGTAATGATGACTCCAAATGCTACCGACATACCAATCAAGCGCTTACGGTAAACATCAGCTTTCGCTTTATGCATTACAATCTCTGTTTGATAATTTCTGATATTGATGATGTTATTAATCGTTTTGAGCAAATTCTCAAAAAAGGCCTCGTCTTTTAAAATATAGTCCATGGCTCCTTTTTTGAGCAATGTAATCGCTGTAGTTAGTTCATTAGCAGCGGTTAACATGATAACAGGAACCTTTCGGAAAGGATTTACCCTCTTTTCGGGGTTTTTGAGCTTAAACATGATTTCACCACCATTTAAAGCTGCTCCTTCCATGCTGTTGAGATAGTAATCCAGGACAATAATAGCTGGAATCACATCAGGCTTTTGCTCTACAAATTCAAGCATTTTTTCACCCGTTTCAAAGTGAATAACCTCAAAATCGAGTTCTTTTTCAAGTCCTTTTTTTGTTGACAAAGCAAAGCCAACATTGTCTTCAACAAGGAAAATTATTTCTTTTTTACTCATAATCAATAACTTATTTAACTGTCTTTATCAATAATATCTTCCAGAAACCTGTTTTCTTCAACAATCTTGCTTGTTTTCTCTGCTGCCTTTTTTCCCAGTGCAAGCTCCATCAACCATCGTTTCAGATTTATACTTTCCGACATAATAGCCGCCAATACAAACAAAAACAAAACTGAAAAAGAAGGATTTGCATCGCGTAAAAAGTAAGCCATTATAATAATGGTAAGATTTGCAACATATAATATGATGGAGGCTTTTTTATGTCTTGCCCCGGTCTCTATTAAAAGATGGTGCACATGCGTTCTGTCAGGTTTGAAAGGAGAGGATTTTTTAAGAATACGTTCAGAAAAAACACGTAAAGTATCGTAGACAGGGAGTAGGAGGATTCCAACAACAACAATCATCAAACTACCTGTTGGTGAAGGAGTTGAAATTTCAGTTATGTCAATTCCACGTATAACTACAATGCCAAGAACAGCCATCAAAAAACCAATAACCAATGATCCGGTGTCGCCCATGAAGATTTTCGCAGGATTGAAATTAAACTTTAAGAAACCCAATAATGCACCGGCGAAGGTGAATGCCAAGGTTGCATAAAGCATATTTTCCTGTTGATACAAAATAATTCCCAAAACAGCCGAATTGATAAATGCTAATCCTCCCGCTAAGCCGTCAATACCATCGATGAGGTTAAAAGCATTTATTAAACCTGTGATAAGAAAAACCGAAAAAGTGTATTGTGCCCAAACCGGCATTTCATTTATGCCAAAAACACCATGTAACGATTCAATTTTGAAACCATAATATGAAATTATTAGAGCTACAGTTATTTGTATCACAAATTTGAGAGAAGCCCTTAAATCAAGCATGTCGTCAAAAATTCCCATTGTAAAAAGGACAATTAGTCCAATTAACAAAATGAAATCAGCCAACTGACCACTCCACGACATCCATGCAATGGCAATTCCGATAAAACCACTAAAGAAACCAATGCCACCAAGTGTAGGTATCGGATCCTTGTGCACTTTCCGCTGATCTGGCTTATCAACCAATTGATACTTTTTGCTTAACCTGATTATTATAGGTATAAGTAGCAAAGTGATAATAAAAGCTGTAAAAAATGATCCGGCTAATGGAAGAATTGAATCTAATAATGATTTCCCTTCGGTTTCCATATATTTGATTTTGTTTATGTTAGCTTAATTAAAAGCAAAAAAACATTTGAATGATTGTAGCAAATATAAACAATATGGGATTGAATTCAACTTGACATCATTGAAATAATATTTTTTTATACGTAGACATAATTAAGTACAGGAAGTTCAAATTTTTCGTCAGGCTTGAAAACTTTTTTACATTTACAACCTCAAATAAAAAATGCCATTAAATCCAATAATGAAACGTTACAAAATTGGTTTTCTCACCTCTTTCGACCCACTCGATAAACGAAAACTATCGGGTGTAACTTATCATTTGCTGCGGGCTGTTCAACGAGACCTGGGAGATGTTGAGATTTTGGGACCAATGAAAACCAGACGTTTACTAAGTGGTATTCTGAATAGGATCGGAAAAAAATTCAAACGACCCTACAATTTGGATCATAGCATTTATATGGCATTTCGTTATGCAGGGTTTTTTAATAAAAAACTTAAGGGGAAAGAGTTGGATTTTATTATCGCTCCGCGCTCTTCAACAGAGATTGCATTGATTCGGACAGATATTCCAATTCTTTATTATTCTGACACTACTTTTGCCAGTTTGTATAATTATTATGAGTGGTTCTCGGGATTCATGGCTCTATCAGAATGGGAAGGTAATTTGATTGAAAAATTGGCTCATAAACGATCCCGATGGGTTGTTTTTACCTCGCAATGGGCAGCGGACTCAGCCATTCACACCTATCAGACCAATCCTGAAAAAGTGTTTGTGATTCCTTTCGGACCAAACCTGGATGAGATTCCTGAGCGACATGAGGTATTGCAAATCAAAGAAAATGACGTTTGTAAATTGTTATTTCTTGGAGTAGAGTGGGAGCGAAAAGGAGGTGATATTGCTTTTGAAACCTTGTTGGAACTTAAGAAAAAGGGTTTGAGAGCATCTTTGACAGTTTGTGGCTGCACTCCTCCTGCCACGGTTGCAGATGATGATTTGCATGTAATTCCGTTTATTAATAAAAATAACTTCGATGAATACAAGCGTTTCGAAGCTTTACTTAAAAGTCATCATTTTTTGATTTTACCAACACGTGCAGAGTGTTTTGGAGTCGTTTTTTGCGAGGCAAGTGCATTTGCGATCCCATCTATAACAACAGATACCGGCGGAATTGGTGGTGCAGTTTATAATGGTGTAAATGGTTACAGATTGCCATTAGAAGCCACAGGAAAAGAGTACGCCTCAAAAATTGCAACTATTTTTAATGATTATGAAAAAACATATATTCCTTTAGCTATTTCGTCACGGGATTTCTTCGAATCTCAACTCAATTGGGATACGTTTGCTGACAAAATCAGGGCTATCATTGAGAGAGAATAACGAAATAAGAACATTTATACAAGCAGTTTGACTTAATCATTTGAAACATTATTGATGTAAATACGTACAAATTACTGTTGTTACCAAAAGTGGAGGTGTTATTTTTACTACTGTGAATCAAAGGGATAAACGTCCCAGGAAACAATTAACCAACAGGCAATACTACAAATCTTTAATAGATTATAAGCCTGAGGCAGCACTGCTTGTGGATGCTGAAGGCGATATCATGCTATCAAATGCAGCCTTTGAATCGTTATCAGGCTTTAATGATAATATATTGTTGGATCTTATTGCCCGACAGCTGTTTCTTGTATATCCGAATGAAAGTAACCCTTTTGATATGAAGCAGTTGCGTGATTTTAATGCTTCAATGTTTCTTTTAACAGCAAATCATAACCTTCAGAAAGTATCTGTCGAAACTTCAGAAATTGAAGGACAGAAATATTTGTGTATTGTTAAGCCTGTGGATAATACCGAAACTAAAGCTTCCTCTCATTCGCCTGAGATAGTACCGAAAATTGAAAAACCAGCTGAGGTATTAAAGCCAAAAGTTCAGACGGTAGAAATTTCAAAAATTGAAGAATGGACGTCGGAGCAGCAGCATGAAATCAGAACGGCATTGAATGGTATCATGGGTTTCAGTTCAGTTTTAATGAAAGAACAACTCGACCCAAAGCTTCAAACTTACATCAGTGGGATTTACAAAAATTCACATAAACTCAAAAAACTTGTTGACAGTAAAGAGGATGTTTTAGTTCCATTTCAGCGAAACCTGAATTTGAGTGTGGTGGAACCATCTGCACTTATTGGCAAGATTCGTTATTCACTCGAAGAGGCTGCAACCGAAAACGAGCTCACTTTTGATGTTCAAACTGAAACAAACATTCGAATGCTGACCGACACAGATCGGTTAGAACGGGTGCTTAGGTATTTAATGGAGAAAGCAGTTAAATTTTGCAGATCGGAGCTCATAAAGATTAAAGTGGTAAAAAACAGTGACTCACATAGCCTGGATTTCAGTATTGACAACATAGGATTGGATTTTCCGTCACAACTGACTCAATGGTTGGAACAACAACAACCTCCTTATGAAACAGAGTCAACATTACTCAAATCACATCCTGAAATAAGAAAACTCCTTTTAGAACTAAATACACTTAGTACATCAATTTCGTTTAAAACTGGAACTGATATGGGTGAAATTGTCACCCTCAACTTCAAACCATATATTGGCGAGAATTCAGTAGACGTAGAAAAGGAGTTAATGGATGAAATAAAAGTTAAAAATCCATCAATTTTAATTGTCGAAGATGACAAGATTAACGCACAGGTTTTGAAACTTTATTTGAAAGAAGTAGCAAATGTTGTGGTTGCCTACACTGGAAATGAAGCAATAAACCTTATTCAACAACAAATAAACAACGGACAAACGTTTCATCTTGTTTTAATGGACATAGGTTTGCCCGAACCTTGGAACGGTGTTACCTTGAAAAGTGAAATCAGCAGAAACTGGATCAATTTCCAATCAGTGCCTTTTGTTGCACAAACGGCCTACATTCATCAGGAGTGGACAACACTCATTGAATCAGGTAGTTTTGCTGGTATTTTAATGAAACCAATAAAACGAATGGAACTTTTGTTTATGATTTCAAAACTTTTAAAGTAGGTTTTATTGGCATTTGAAAGGTTTGTTTTTAGTTCTTGAAACGAATGTTTGTGAAGGAAAACAACGAATTATTGATATTTTTTTTCTTTTTTTTTGACAGAAGTTATAAAAGACATTTTTAGCCATATATTTGTTACATACAAAAGCACCAATTATGAAAAGGAGCCTTATGTTGCGTCCCGAAATGTTTAAAAGGGTAAGTATTTTTACCATCTACCTTTTCCTTCTGGTATCATGTATTCCTCAGAAGAAAATTCTGTTGATGCAATATGATCAGATCAATGACTCCAGTTATGCAAACAATTTTGTTTCAGAAGACACTATTTTAAAGGCTTACGTTATACAACCTAATGATTACCTGTATATTGCAGTCTCAACAATCGAAAAGGAACTTTCAATTTTCATGGAACCAATGGGAGGTATTAACTTTCTGAATGAAAGTAATCAGGCACTTATTGGGTATTATGTTGATGATGAAGGATATGTTGACTTTCCTTATCTTGGAAAAATTTCGGTAGGGAGTTGCACTGTCAGAGAGGCACAGCAAAGAGTAAAAGAAGCAGCAAAAATCATTCTGGGTGAGCGTATTAGGGTGGAATTAAAGCTTATCAACAATTATGTGAATGTTTTGGGAGAGGTACGTAAAGAAGGTATTTACAACATGACAAAAAATAAAATCACCATCTACGAAGCATTGACACTTGCAGGAGGACTAACTGAGTACGCTCGAAGACAGGAAGTTAAAGTATTCAGATCAGTAAATGGTGTGCGTAAAGTTTATCTTGTCGACGTAACTAGTGGAAAGCTCATTGGCGAAAACATGTTTTATGTTTTTCCCAACGATGTAATTTATGTGGAACCGATGCGGGCAAAATCAATAGGTATAACACCAACTTTTTCTCTCACATTGTTCACTACGTTGCTAACCACCAGTATAACAGTGATTCTATTAATTCAGCAGTTTGGTGCTTTAAACAACTGATATGGGTAAGACAGTAAATTCCGTAAAGCAAGGTCTGGATGTTGGGCGAATTCTACGCAAATATGCGCAGAACTGGTATATTTTTGGAATTGCATTAGCAATAGCATTTTTATTTGCCCAAAATAAAAACAAATACATCATTCCGATGTATAGCCTCAAAACAACTGTTCTTATTGAAGATAAGAGCAATACCTCTGTGCTTCAGGAACGAGGTGTTATTTCTTCTTCTCCAACATTTCTTAATTCAAAACTGATTGACAACCAGATTGCTTTGTTGAAATCTTTTGCTCAGATAAAGCGCATCGTTGAGAAACTTGACTTCATCGTAACTTACTACGAATCAGGAGAATATATTGATATTGAAATTTATAAAGATGCCCCATTTCTTGTAAGCTTTGATAATGACCATACTCAACCACGGTACAAGACTATAAAAGTGAAGTTTTTATCAGAGGTAGAATTTGAACTTTCTTCCGAAATAGCTACCCAGTTTAAAGTGCCTCAACGCCATATGATTGGCGACACAGTTCAATCAGGTAATTACAAATTCTGGATCACATGGAAACCGGAAACTGACCAAAAAAAACAGGTAAACCGTCGTTATGCTTTTACAATTAATGACATCAATGGTTTGACAAATCAGTACATGAACAAAACAAGCGTTTATGTTGAACGTGGTACTTCGATGATCGTTGTTGCAACGAAAGGCGCTAACAAAGCAAAGGAAAAGGATTACCTCAATCAGTTGACTGCTGAGTTCCTGCTCACAAACCTCGAAAAGAAGAATCAGATTCTTACCAACACCATCCTTTTTGTTGAAAAACAATTGATTGAAGTTGGCGAAGATTTGAAACGTACTGAAAGTGAATTGGAAGCTTTCAGACAAAAGTATCAGTTTATGCTTATTCAGGAAAAAATTGGCTCCTTGCTTAAAAACCTGGATTCGGAATCGAAGGATGCCAAGAATTTACGTATCGATTTGCAGTATTACCGGTACCTCTACGATTATGTAAAAACCAGAGATAACTACGACGACATTGTAATGCCTTCCTCAATGGGAGTTAACTTGCCGATGTTCAACGCGTTGGTAGGAAAATTGTCATTAAGAATACTCGAAAAAGACGCCTTGCTTTCCAATTCTACCAAAGAGAATCCTTATATTCAGATATTGGAAGCCGACATAAAAAATATGAAAGACAATCTAATCGAAAGTATGCGCAGTACGATTGAGACAACTGAAAAAAAATTGCTCGATACGGAAGAAAGGATGTTTAAACTCAACGAAGAATTTCAGGTGTTGCCAACAATCGAACGTGAATATCTTGCAATTGAGCGTCAATACAAGATTATAAACAATCTATACGATTTTTTACTCAAACGTAAATCTGATGTTGAAATACAGCGTGCAGCCAACAGTCCTGATCATGAAGTAGTTGATTTTGCTGGTGATACAGGTATTTCAAATGTTTCAGCAAGTCCAAAAGCAGCATTTATCAATGCTATAATCTGGGCTATTTTGATACCCTCAATCTTCCTGTTCCTTATTGTAGTGCTCAACAACAGGGTAATGGCTATTGAAGATATTATTGCTAATACAGATCATCCAATCGCCGGCAGCATTTCAACAAATCCTTCAAGGAATTTTGATGCAGTATTAAAAGCTCCCGGAAGTTATTTTACGGAACTTTTCAGGATTATACGCATCAAAATCAATCTTCAACCTTCACAAGGTGAACAGGTTATAATGGTAACTTCTTCAGTTATTGAAGAAGGAAAAACCTTCTTTGCACTTAACCTCGCTTCAGTTTATGCGCTTACAGGAAAGCGAACAATTCTTGTTGGCTTTGATATGCGTCGTCCGAATTTGGCTAAAGAACTTAATCTCGATGAGAACCTTGGAATAACTCCATGTTTGATTCATCAATTACCGGCCGATCAGGTCATTCAGAAAACATCTACCAAGAATCTTGACATATTGCTTAGCGGACCCATTCCTCCAAATCCGGATGAGTTAATTGAGTCGCAGCGAACACAACAAATGTTCAATGAATTACGCAAGAAATACGACTATATAGTGATGGATACGCCACCAATTGGGTTGTTTGGTGATGCATTTCTGCTAAATAAATACAGCGACGCAACAGCTTTTGTCGTACGCCATAATTTCACACGTAAAAAAGAACTTGTTTCTGCTCTAAAAGATGCAGAAAGTAATCAACTAAAAAATATACATATCATTTATAATGATGCAAATATTAAAGTAAAAGACAGAAATATAGCCGTTTATGGCGAAGAAGCTCCAAAACGCTTTTTCCTTATAAACTGGTTACTTAGAGCCAGACGAATATTCATTGATCTCTTAAGAAAATTATAAAACAAGAAAATTATTATGAGTAAAGTAGCATTAATTACAGGTGTAACAGGCCAGGATGGCGCTTACTTGTCAGAGTATCTTTTAAAGAAAGGTTATACCGTACATGGTATCAAACGCAGGGCTTCTATGTTTAATACCGATCGTATTGATCATTTGTATCAGGATCCTTTTCTTGATGCAAAAAACTTCACCCTGCACTATGGCGACATGACTGATTCTACTAATTTGATTCGTATTGTTCAGGAAACACAGCCAGACGAAATTTATAATCTTGCAGCAATGTCGCATGTTAAAGTGAGTTTTGACACAGCAGAATATACAGGAAACGCTGATGCATTAGGAGCTTTACGTTTGTTGGAAGCTGTTAGACTGCTTAAAATGACTGATAAAACACGTATTTATCAGGCTTCAACTTCTGAACTTTATGGTTTAGTGCAAGAGGTTCCTCAATCGGAGAAAACTCCTTTTTATCCACGCTCTCCTTATGCCGTTGCAAAACTCTATGCTTACTGGATTATGGTCAACTACCGTGAAGCATATAATATGTATGCTTGTAATGGGATTCTTTTTAACCACGAATCGCCTGTTCGTGGAGAAACATTCGTAACGCGCAAAATCACACGTGCTGTTGCTAAAATAGCGCTAGGAATGGAGAAATCATTGCACCTTGGAAATTTGTCTGCCCGCAGAGACTGGGGACATGCAAAAGATTATATAAAAGCCATGTACCTCATTCTGCAGCAGGATACTCCTGACGATTATGTAATTGCGACAGGAGTTACTACTGAAGTTAGGGAGTTTGTTCGAATGGCCTTTAATGAGGTCGGGATCGAAATTGATTTCCAGGGCGAAGGAGTAAACGAAGTTGGTGTTGTAGTGAAATGTCATCACAAAGAATTTTTTGTTGAGCCTGGAACTATCGTAGTCAGTATAGATCCTAGGTATTTCAGGCCAACTGAGGTTGAACTTCTTATAGGCGATCCAACAAAAGCAAATACTAAACTTGGATGGTACCCTGAGTACGATTTAAAAGCTCTTGTTCATGATATGATGCAATCCGATGTGAAGTTGATGCAAAAGGACAAATACCTTAAAGACGGTGGATTTGAAATCAAGAATTACTATGAATAAAAATGACAAAATATTTGTTGCCGGATCCACAGGCATGGTGGGCAGTGCAATTATTCGATCCCTTATCAATCAAGGATTTACGAATATTATTGGAACTTATAGAAATCGTAAGCCATCGTTGAATCGACCGGAGGTACAATTTTTCCCGGTTGACCTAATGGACTCCAAACAGGTAGCTGCCTTTTTTGAAGAACAAAAGCCGGATTATGTTTTTGATGCAGCAGCCAAAGTGGGTGGTATAGTTGCTAATAACCTTTACAGAGCTCAGTTTCTTTATGAGAATCTTGTTATTCAAAACAATATCATTCATCAGGCCTATGTTGCAGGGGTGAAAAAATTGCTTTTCCTTGGAAGTTCATGTATCTATCCAAAAATGGCCCCGCAACCAATAAAAGAGTCATACCTGCTCACCGATACACTTGAGTACACCAACGAACCCTATGCGATAGCTAAAATTGCTGGGTTGAAAATGTGTGAGAACTATAATCTTCAATATGGAACGAATTTTATAGCTGCTATGCCAACCAATCTTTATGGTCCTGAAGACAACTACGACCTTCAAAATTCACACGTTCTACCGGCCTTAATTCGAAAATTTCATGAAGCAAAAATCAGCAACGATCCTAATGTAACTATTTGGGGTACAGGATCACCACTTCGTGAGTTTATGCATGTTGATGATCTTGCGGCTGCTTGTGTGTTTTTAATGGAAAATTACAATGAAAACCAGTTTGTTAACATTGGCTGGGGTAAAGATATTTCCATTAAAGACCTTGCTACAATCGTTAAAGAAATTGTAGGTTTTGAAGGCGAATTGGTATTTGATACCAGTAAGCCTGATGGAACACCACGTAAGCTGCTTGATGTAAGCCTTTTGCTGTCAATTGGTTTTGAACCTACCATCTCGCTACGGGATGGCATTCTTAATGCTTATGAAGATTTTCTTCAAAAGTACGCCTGATTCATTTAACAAAAAGATGTTCAAATAATGAATACAAAAACTGTCGGTCAACAAGAAAACTGGAGCATGGTCATGCGGCCAAAGAAAAGTCTCTTTGAGGTAAATCTCATGGAACTTTGGCAATACAGAGATCTAATTACAATGTTTGTGAAGCGCGATTTCGTGGCTAAATTCAAACAAACGATTCTAGGTCCACTTTGGTTTATCATACAGCCATTGCTAACAACACTGATGTTTGTTGTTGTTTTTGGTAATATCGCAGGAATTCCTACAGATGGCATTCCAAAGGTGCTGTTTTATATGACAGGCATAGTTGGATGGAATTACTTTTCAACATGCTTAAATGATACTTCTCAGACATTCATCAAAAACGCAAGTATTTTTGGCAAAGTTTATTTTCCCAGGTTGGCAATGCCGATTTCTATCGTCATTTCAAACCTGGTAAGTTTTGCCATTCAATTTGTGTTTCTGCTTGGTTTCCTGATTTATTTTATCGTTGTGGGCACTGATGTAATGCCTGGCATTGAAGTATTATTGATCCCTTTTCTTGTCCTTCTCATTGCTGGACTAGGTCTTGGTTTTGGAATCATAATATCCTCATTGACAACAAAATACCGTGATTTGGTGCATCTTGTAACCTTTGGTGTTACCCTATGGATGTATGCAACTCCGGTTATTTATCCCATGTCAGAAATCCCTGAGAAATATAAGGCATTTGTGATGGCAAACCCAATGACACCAATCGTTGAGACTTTTAAAACTGCTCTATTGGGTGTTGGTACAGTAAATTATATGAGTCTGTTATATAGTTTAGCTTTCACTGTTGTTTTGCTTGCAGTGGGAATTCTAATTTTCAATAAGGTAGAACGTACATTTATGGACACCGTCTAGTTTAGTTAAGTAACTGAATTTATTCACTTTAGAACCGACAAAAATGTCAGATGTAGTAATAAAATTCGAAAATGTATCCAAGCAATACAGACTTGGTGTTGTAGGAACAGGAACGCTAAGCCATGACTTGAATCGTTTTTTCGCCAGGATTAGCGGCAAAGAGGACCCAACAAAAAAAGTTGGTGTTTCCAATAAGCTCAACGTACGTGATGGAGATTATGTATGGGCTTTACGAGACATCAATTTCTCGCTTAATGATGGCGAAGTGTTGGGAGTTGTAGGGAAAAACGGTGCTGGAAAATCGACGTTACTCAAATTACTTTCGCGTGTCACAGCCCCAACAACTGGTGAAATAAAAGTGAAAGGCCGTATAGCCAGTCTTTTGGAGGTAGGAACAGGTTTCCATCCGGAGCTTACGGGTAAGGAAAATATCTTTCTCAATGGAGCAATTCTTGGGATGACCAACAGAGAAATTAAATCTAAATTTGATGAAATAGTAGAGTTCTCTGGTGTTAGCAAATACGTCGATACTCCGGTAAAACGTTATTCATCAGGTATGTATGTAAGATTGGCTTTTGCTGTTGCTGCCCATCTCGAACCTGAGATACTTATTGTAGATGAAGTTTTGGCAGTTGGTGATGCTGAATTTCAAAAGAAAGCAATTGGAAAGATGCAGTCTGTGTCGAAAAGCGGTCGTACTGTATTATTTGTTAGCCATAACCTTACGGCAGTGGAGCAATTGTGTACAAAAGGAATTCTGCTTCAAAATGGCACATTAGTACTGGAGGGTCCAATTCATGACATCACTTCGGCCTATAAGAAAGCCTCTGTCAATGAAAATGAACTCAAACGCAGTGGCACACGTTTGGTAGAAATCAAAAACTACGAAATGACGAATATGCAGGGAAAAGTCATCGATGAAGTTTTTCTGGGTGAAAATTTCAAAATCAATGCTGGATTTGTTGCCAAAGAAACAACTGATTATACTGACTTTACGCTTGATATTCGTAATGATTCCAATGAATTTATCGGACATATTACCAATGCTGACGATCTCTTTGAAATAAAAAACCTGCAAAAAGGTGAAGAGAAACGATTAAGCGTGGAAATTAAAGAGATGTCTTTTGCTCCCGGAACCTACTACATTTCTTTATGGTTGGGAAATAAATACGGAACTTTTGATTATATCGAAAACTGTATCCGTTTCACCATCAAGCAAGGCGAATTATATATTCGCAGACCTTTTCCTTTCGATAAGCGCGCAAAATCAGTATTAAAATCTTCCTGGAGTGCAAAATAAAACCAATTGTTATGGAAAAGCAACCATTTGTGAGTGTATTAATGCCCGTATACAATGGGCGCGATTACCTTCGTCCGGCAATTGAAAGCATTTTAAATCAAACATTTAAAGATTTTGAATTGCTCATTATTAACGATGGCTCTAAAGACGATTCGCAAGAGATTATCAATTCATACAGCGATCCACGTATTGTATCTGTCATTCAGGAAAATCAAGGTGTAGCACGTTCGCTTAACAACGGTTTAAAAATTGCCCGTGGTAAATATGTTCGCCGGCATGATGCTGATGATATCTCAACAGCTGACAGCTTGCAAATTCAGGTTGATTTTCTTGAATCTCATCCTGACTATGTAATGGTATGTAATCAGCAGGCATTCATGACTTTGAACGGTTTTATTGCACACAAATACAGAGTTCCAAACAATAAATTCTTTGAAGGAAAGCCATTAAAAGATCTTTCATTTGATGATTTCGCAACTGATAGGTCAAGTCCGGTTGTTCATGGTACAGCCTGTTTTAGAAAACAAGATGTATTGGACCTCGGATGTTACCGAACCGAATTTATTGTTTCCGAGGATAATGACCTTTGGCTGCGTTTGCTAGAAAAACATAAAATTGGAGTCTTAAATGTTTGTAATTATTATATGCGCATTCATCCGGGTTCTGCAACACATCGTCATGCACATAAGATACAACATTTCAGGAACTTACTGGTTGAATATTCATTACAGCGCAGAAAGACAGGCACTGATCCTATCATGAGAGGGGAGCCTGTTCCGCCGCCGCCACCAGAAAAAGTTGTTGAAAGTATCGATCTGCCTAAGGCAAATGGATCTTTATTCAGGGAGGATTTGCGTTATATGTATGGGTTGGTTTCAAATGCTGGTGATAAAAGTGTTCGAAATAAGATTGCCAGAGAAATCATACACGATGGATGGAAAGACAGCCGTACATGGAAAATGTTGCTGTTTCCCGTTTTAGGCGAAAAGTGGATAGCAGCTGGCGTTTCTGTAAAAAAAATGTTCAGATAATTAAGGTTAAGGATATTTCTTATTTACTGCATTATGGAAGAAAAGACGCTTATTTCAATCCTTATCCCCAATTACAACAGGGGAAAGTTGATGGCTGAAACACTGGCGTCGATTATTGCTCAATCGTATCCACATTGGGAAGCTATTGTTGTTGATGATGGATCTAATGATGAAAGCGATCGTATTGGTAATGAATTTGTTAATAAGGATAACCGAATTAAATACTTCAAACGTGACCGAACTCCTAACGGAGCACCAACCTGCAGAAATATTGCTTTTGAAAAGTCAGAAGGTGAGTTTTTTATTTTTCTGGATTCCGATGACTTACTTGCTCCTTTTTGTTTAGAACAACGCATCAACAGTATTTTGGAACACCCGGAATATGATTTTTGGGTCTTTCCGATGCTCCTCTTTAAAAATGATCCTTCAAATGCAACATATCTGTGGAATAAAACAAATGCTCGTTCAGAACTTCTTCGCTTCCTGGAGTTAGACGCTGTTTGGCAAACTTCCGGACCAATTTGGAGTAGGAAAGCAGTGGATCGTATAGGAGGGTTCACCGAAGGTCTTGCTTGCTGGCAAGATGTTGACTTTCATCTTAAAGCATTGATTCAAAACTTTAAATATATCGTTTTAGATTATTTAAAACCAGATATTTACTATAGGCAACATGAAAGTGGAAGTATCAGTCAGGGAGAAATTAGCACACCACCAAAGATGCTTAGCAGGCAAAAGATTTTTATGGATCATAGCCTAGCACTTCACAATAAGATGACAGACGAAATACGTTCAAGTCTTAAAGTTCTTGGGACAAATGTTGTCATAGGGGCTGTAAAGTCGCTAAACCATTCTGTTGCAAACACATGTTTATTATTTGGTCTTAAGAATAAAATTTTCGATACCCGCTTTTTGATAAAAGTTAGGTTTCTTCAGTTTATGTTTTTATTACGTCTTAACAGATTGCCTGTACTTAACCAGTTTATTCAATTTCTTATTAAGCGAAGACGCGTTGTTTCTTCAATAGGAAAATTCCATTATATTCAAAATCAATAAGATGAATACTGATAATGCTATCGAATTTTCTGTTGTTATTCCGGTTAAAAATGGAATAGATACCCTTGTATCTTGTCTTGACGCCTTGTTTAAACAGACAGTTAAGGATCGGATGGAGGTAATTATAATTGATTCCGGATCAACGGATGGAACTTTAGAATTACTGAAAAATTACCCGGTTAAAATTCATCATCTTCCTCCAAAGGAGTTTAATCACGGAGAAACACGTAACCTTGGTGTGCAATTAGCACAAGGTGAATATGTTGTGATGACAGTACAAGATGCAACAGCAGCTGATGACCGTTGGATTGAAACAATGAGAAGCCATTTTGACGACCCTGAAGTTGCTGGTGTTTGCGGACAACAGATTGTAAATCATGATAAAAGCAAAAATCCCCTTCAGTGGTTCAGACCAATAAATCAAGCAGTCCCTTTCAGTTATCAGTTTAAAGACACAGACGAATTCAAAAAACTGACAGGAAGGGAGCAGCATAAATATTGTAATTGGGATGATGTAAATGCCATGTACCGCAAAAGCTTAAAAGAAAAGCTTCCATTTCGTAAACTCATGTTCTCAGAGGATACTTTATGGGCAAAGGACGCTTTGGAAGCGGGTTACAAAATCGTTTACGACTACAGGGCAAGGGTGTATCATTATCATCATCAGGACTATACTTTCTACTTCAAAAGGAGTTATATCATTCTATATCAGAATTATAAGTTTTATAATTATATTAAATATCCAAAAAATCCATTTGTAAAAGTAGCCGAGATTAAGATCAGACTTTTAAAAATGAAGGAGCTTAGTCTTTCCGAGAAGCTTCATTGGATGTGGTATAATTTCCAACTTGTTAGAGCAGCCTGGACTGCTGCGCTTATTTTTGGGTTTAATGCCCGGTTTAAAGGAATGGATGGCGTTGAGGCTTCTCAAAAAAAACTCGTTGGCTATCCACCGCAAGGAGTTCAATTAAAGAAACAATAAAATTATGAAGATGGAAAACAATGAAAACCCTTTGGTAAGTGTTTTGATGACGACTTACAACCGCGAGAAATATCTGGCACAAGCTATCGAAAGCGTGTTACAATCCACATATGAAAATTTTGAGCTTTTGGTAGTTGATGATCAGTCAAAGGACAAAAGTTTGGAGATTGCTCGCAGTTATGCCGCAAGAGATCCCCGTGTTAAGTCGATCCTGAACGAAAAAAATCTGGGAGATTACCCAAACAGAAACAAAGCTGCCAGCCTTGCATCAGGCAAATATCTTAAATATGTCGATGCTGATGATATGATCTATCCTACAGGTTTGCAGATACTTGTAGAAGGAATGGAAAAATTTCCCGACGCCGGATTTGGCTTATCTTCTTTGCCTCAGGACAAGTTTAAAATGTATCCTTTCAAGTTAAGTCCGAGGGAAGCATATCAACGTCATTATTTTCAGCAGCAATTGTTTCATAAAGCACCTCTGTCGGCGATAATGTTAAAAAGCGCTTTTGATGCTGTAGGTGGATTTAGTGGAAGGCGCTATTTGGGTGATTTCGAGATGTGGCATATGTTAGCAGCTAAATTTCCGGTTGTGCTTATGCAACAGGGAGTTGTATGGTACAGAGAACATGAAGAGCAGGAGATGCAGCATAATCGAACTGATTTTACTGTACCTTTCAAGTACATAAAATGTTCCGAAGAAATGCTTCTAAAAGAAGAATGCCCCTTGAACGCTGATGAAAAAACCAAAGCACTTGAGAAAGTCAGGTGGAATCAGGCACGTTATATCATGGGTGTTGGAAAAAACCATTCCTTATCAACGATGCGTGTGCTGAAAAAAGAATCCGGAATGGGTTATGGTGAAATTTTGTCGAGGTTGATGTCAAAGCCAAAATAGTGTTTTTCCTTTTTTTTGCAATAACAGCATAGCAGACTTTAAAACCTACAATGAAATGAAAATCACTTCTGAAAAGCTAAAAGATACGTTCTCAAATCCATTGAAGATTTTTATCTGGATGATCACACGTTTGCCGTATTTCAGGTTTATCCGTGATACTCAAAGTCAGAATGACCGCTACACTTTTTCAAAATGGTATAAACAGAAAGTGCTTGGCTATAATAAAGAAGCCTACTGGCCTACCCATTTTACAAGCAGGATTTTAGGTGCTCATAATATCTTGGTTGGAGTTGGCACGAATCCGGGTTTTATTCCAGGTTGTTACATTCAGGGATCTGGAAAACTAACTTTTGGAGATTATACATTTATTGCTCAAAATGTAGGTATCTTGAGCGGAGGACATGAGATTTACGACCATATGAAACAATTTTCGAGTGAAACCAAAATTGGCAGTTATTGCTGGATTGGAATGAACTCGATGATTTTACCAGGTGTGGAACTTGGTGATTTTACTGTTGTTGGAGCAGGTTCGGTAGTAACAAAGTCATTTCCTGAAGGCAATTGTGTTATTGCAGGTAATCCTGCCAAACTGATTAAAAAACTCGACCCTGAGCAGCTGGTAAGATTGAATTACAAACAAAAATACAGAGGTTATATCAGGGCTGAAAAATTCGATGATTATCGCAAAAAGAAACTCTCAGTTTAAAATAATTCATTATGTCACTCACTACTATTCCATTGGTTTCCATAGTAATACCTTCCTATAACGCGGAAAGGTTTATTGAAGAGACACTTGATGCTGTTGTTCATCAAAGCTGGAAAAATTGTGAAGCATTCGTTATTGATGATGGTTCTAAGGATAAAACTGTCGAACGCGCCCGGAAATTTGAATCTGACCGGGTTAAAATATTCGTTCAATCCAATCAAGGTGCATGTGTTGCCCGCAATAAGGGTTTGGCTGCGAGCAAGGGAAACTATATCCAATACCTTGATGCTGATGATGTGCTCAGTTATGACAAGATTGAAGCCCAGGTTGATATCCTCGAAAAGAACAAGGGATATATGGGGATAAGTCCTTCTGTTCATTTTATGGATGGTGAAGATTACCGCACAATGACTCCGCGAGAAGAATCAAATTGGATTTTTGACACTGATGACCCTGTCGACTTTTTGATACGTTTATATGGTGGCTATGGCGAAAGATGGATGGTGCAAACAAGTGCCTGGCTTACACCTATTGAAATCGCAAAGAAAATTGGTCCCTGGGACGAATCGTTACTTTTGGATCAGGATGGAGAGTATTTTGCACGAGCAGTTCTGGCCTCCAATGGCATCCGAACCACCGGTGGAATAAACTATTACCGAAGATTTATTGCCGGAGGGAATATTTCGTCGCGTTATAACAAAAAAGCCAATCTCGAAAGCGCATTACATGCGTTGAACTGTAAAGCCAAATATCTGGGAGATTTCACAGATTCGATTCATTACAGACAGGCAATCAGCACTTTGTACCAAGAGATTGCGATCAATGCCTACCCTATGTTTCCTGATCTTGTTGATTTTTGCGAACAGAAAGTAAAGGAAACTGGTATGAAACCTGCTCTTCCGGTTCTTGGAGGTAAATTGATTGAAACTACCAAATCATTGTTTGGTTGGAAATCAGCAAAGAAGTTAAGATCATTGGTTCACTCCCTCACTCAAAAAAGTTAAACCATGCCAAAGAAAATTTGTATATTGACTCAGAGTCACTTATGTCGAAATCCAAGAGTAGTGAAAGAAGCCAATACGCTATCAAAAGCTGGTTTTGAGGTAAGCATTTTAACAACTTTCACTTATCCCGACCTGTTGGAAGAGGATTTAAAACTCATTGACAACAAGAGAATTGCATACAAAGGAGTCATTAATATGATTCCAGGTCAGGCCTCCGACTGGTACAGGCTCAAAGAACGTCTGAAACGACGTGTTGCAGGGGAGTTTATCAGCAGATTCGGGATAGAAAATAAATATGCCCTGGGATATGATTATCATGCAAACCTTCGTGCAGCTGTTGCTGAACGTGCTGATCTGTATACTTGTCACCAGGAAATGAGCACAGTTATTGGAGTAAGACTTTTAAAAAAAGGATTTAATGTTGCTTTCGATTTTGAAGATTGGTATTCTCATGACCTTTTACCTGAGGCGAATAAAAGCAGGCCAATCAGACTTCTTGAAAAGAATGAAAAGTTTGCACTTAATAATGCTAGCTTAACTTATACAACTTCTGAAAGTTTAGCTTCTGCTTTGGCTGTTTTTGCCGGCACTGAACGACCCAAAGTGCTTCATAATGTTTTTCCATGGGCTGAACGTTCTTATATGGATGGTCTTTTCAAAGATCGTTCCGATACAGATCGACCATCCATTCATTGGTATTCACAAACAATTGGACCAGGACGTGGTCTGGAATTTCTGGTTGAAGCACTTGCCGAAATTGAAACACCTCTTGACCTTCATTTGCGAGGAAACCTTTTTGGCTCTTTTAAGGATGAGCTTATTAATTTGTTTCCGGCTGAGAAAGGTCACCGTCTCTATTTTCATCCGCTTGTGCCTCATCTTGAGTTGCTTTCACGAATTGCTGAACATGATATTGGACTTGCCATTGAAGAGTATGTTCCCGACAGCAGGAATCTGACCATCACCAACAAAATTTTACAATACCTCCTTGCCGGAATTGCAGTAGTTGCTACCGATACTTCAGGACAAAAAGAAGTAGCTTCTTTAGCAGGAAATGCTGTTTTTTTGTTTACAAACAAGGATAAAAAAAGTTTTTTAACCACTATTAATCAGTTACTTAAAGATAAAATAACCTTGGTGGAGGCAAAAAAAGACGCGCTGCGTTTGGCAGAAGAAATGTTTTGTTGGGAACGGCAGGAGCAAAACCTTGTTGATTGGGTTACAAAGGTTATTTAAAATCATTGCTTATGAAAAATGTATTGGTAATATCGCCTAATTTTCCACCTGTCAACGCTGCTGACATGCATCGCATAAGACAGAGTTTGCTTTATTTTGAGGATTTTGGATGGCATGCGACAGTTGTAGCTGTTGAACCAGAGTTTATTGAAATGAGTGAAGATCCTTTGCTCCTAAAAACCATCCCGGCCACTAGTGAAATTATCCGGATAAAAGCTTTTGAAGCATCTAAAACAAGAAAGTTTGGTTTAGGAAATAGTGGCTACAGGTCTTTATATCAATATTATAAGGAGGGTAACCGTCTGTTGAAGTCAAGGAAGTATGACCTTGTCTATTTTACTACAACAGCATTTCCGGTGATGATCTTAGGTCGGATTTGGAAAAGGAAGTTCAATGTTCCTTATATCATTGATATGCAAGATCCATGGCGCAATGATTTTTATCTGGATAAGCCAAGCCATGAACGTCCTCCTAAATTTTGGATGGCCTACCGTCTGGATAAGTATTTGGAAGCTTTTGCTATGAAAAAAGTTGATGGAATTATTTCTGTATCAGCTGGTTATCCAAAAATGTTAATGGAGCGATATAGCAATATCCATCCGGAAATGTGCACTGTCATTCCTTTTGGCGGAGCAAGTATTGATTTTGATATTTTGGATGAAGCTGATATCAGTAACGAAGTTTTCGATAAGTATGACGAAAATATTCACATGGTATATATTGGCCGTGGAGGACATGATATGCAGTTGGCCCTCAGCGGAATATTTTCCGGACTGGCAAAAGGTATTGCAATTCAACCTGAGCTGTTTAAAAAAATTCAGATGTTTTTCATAGGTACAAGTTACGCAGCCGATGGCAAAGGCCAAAAAACTATTGAACCAATCGCAGAACGTTATGGAGTACTTGATCAGGTAACTGAAATCACCGACAGATTGCCCTATTTCACTGCTATGAAAGTGCTCAAAGAGGCTGATCTGCTGATCGTTCCTGGTTCAACTGATACCAATTATACTGCCTCAAAATTGTATCCTTATATCTTATCAAAAAGGCCTTTAATTGCGGTTTTTAACGAAAACAGCAGTGTTGTTGAGATTTTAAATAGTACCAAAGCAGGGGAGTGTGTCAGTTTTTCCAATGATGATAATCCAGAATCTATTGCTGATCATTTCTATGAAGTCCTAAAAAATGAACTTAATAAGCTCCCATATACACCTGCAACAAACTGGGAAGCATTTGAGCCATTTACAGCCAGAGAAGCTACACGAAAGCAAGTTGATTTTTTTGAAAAAACACTAAAGTCATGAAAAAGAAACGCTTAGCAATTATTTCTTCTCATCCCATTCAGTACAATGCTCCCATGTTTGCCACCTTAGCCAGGTCTGCAAAAGTATATCCAAAGGTATTTTATACATGGAGTCAAAGTCAGGAAAAGTTGTTTGATAAAGATTTTGGCAAAGAAATAAAATGGGATATCCCATTACTTGAAGGTTATGAATATCAATTCATTAACAATATTTCAAAAACCCCCGGCCCAATTGGGTATAAAGGAATTGATTGCCCTGATTTAATTCCGGCCATTAAAAATTGGGGTGCTGAAGCCGTTTTAATCTATGGCTGGAACTATAAAGCTCATTATAGCACCATGAAATATTTTAAAGGGAAAATCCCTGTTTATTTTCGTGGTGACTCAACCTTAATTGATGAGAAATCTGGATTGAAACAAATGCTCAGGAGGTTGGTTCTGACGCATGTTTATAAAAAATGTGATGGTGCTTTTTATGTTGGACAACACAATAAAACCTATTTTTTGAAACATGGATTCTCACCTGACAAGTTATATTTTGCTCCACATGCCATTGATAACGAACGGTTTAGTAGTAATGTCATATCTTTTAAACAACAAGCAGGTGAATGGAGGGAGAAACTCGGGATTGCAAAAGAAGACTTGGTTGTGTTATTTGTGGGAAAGTTTGAGTCGAAAAAGAATCCGATTCTTTTGCTGGAAGCTTTTCGGCATCTAAACCAAACAGGAAGCCATCTTATATTTGTTGGAAATGGTATTTATGAAGAAGAAATGAAACATATGGCTGAAGGTCAAATAAATATTCATTTTTTGCCTTTTCAAAATCAACAAATGATGCCTGTTGTCTACCATTTAGCAGATGTATTGGCATTGCCTTCACAGGGTCCTGGCGAAACATGGGGTCTTGTTGTAAATGAAGCTATGGCTTGTGAGAAAGCTATTTTGCTTAGCGACAAAACGGGCTGTGCTCCTGATCTGGTTTCTGATAATGTGAATGGACGAATTTTTACTTCAGGTGATATGCAAGACTGCTCAGCAGCTTTGAAGCACCTCCTTAAAAGTAAAGAAGGACTGGAAAAAATGGGAAATGAGTCATTCAGGATCATTCAGAATTGGTCATTTGAAAATATTGTTAAAAGTTTGGAAAATCATATTTAGGAATTTTTATGTATTTGACGCACAGAAGTTTAGGACTTATTGCCATGGGCATTCTTACGTTTGCCTGGTTCGAGTTTTTTACTGACTTATATTTTGTGTCAACACTTGGTCTTGTGCTTTCTTTTGGTGTAGTTCTCAAATTTGTTCAGGATTTGGGAAAGCGAATCGAGGTGCGTGACCTAATCGCTTTTTTGGCGTTAATGCAATGGATTGTTGGGCCTGTGATGGCTTACAATATTCTGCCTTATGATGAGCTTTACTACATGGATGTAGATGAAGCAACTTATATGCATTATGTGGTACCGGCATGTGCAGCTCTGGTAATCGGATTGTATTTTCCAATAACCGATGAACGGATTATCAATGAAGAAGATATTCAAAAGCTGAAGGAGTTTATAAGTGACAAACAGCTTCTTGGTTATTTGATTGCGGCTATTGGACTTGCGGCAGGCTTTGCTGGAAAATTTCTCCCAAAAAGCCTTTCTTTTTTATTCTTTTTGCTTTCCGGAATGCAGTTCGTTGGTGTTTATATCATTCTTTTCACCAAATCGAAATTGAAGTGGTTTGCATTTGCAGGAGTTATGGGCATGGTGATTTTTCAAGCTGTGCTGATGGGTATGTTTGGTGAATTGATTTTATGGATGATGTTTTCGCTATTAGTAGTGGCTTTTGTACTTAAAATTCCTATGCCTGGAAAAATTGCCATTTTAGGAGTTGGTTTTATAATGGTGATGCTTATTCAATCCACCAAAGAGGAGTACCGAATGGCCACATGGTACAGTGATAGCGATAAAAGCAACGGTGAAATTTATCAGGAAGTTATTTTAAGCCGTCTTGAAAATCCTGCTGTCTTATTTGAAACAAGCGCCATGCAAAATGTAGGGGCGCGATTAAATCAAGGATGGATTATCGCCCGAATTTTAGGTCATATGCCTGAAAAATATCCATTTGTGAAAGGTGAAACAATCGAAACAGCCATTTACGCCGGCCTTTTACCACGTGTACTCGCTCCAACAAAAGCAAAAGCCGGCGGCAGAGCTAACTTTGAACGCTTCACTGGAACCGAACTTCCCGAAACCACAAGTATGGATATTTCATTAGTAGGTGAAGGCTATGCAAATTATGGTGTTTTAGGGGGAATCATTTTTCTTTTTTTTATAGGATTATTTTATAATGTAATTATTATCAAAGTTATATCCTTATCAAAAACCTATCCAACACTCATTTTGTGGCTTCCGGTTTTGTTTTTTCAGGTAATTAAAGCTGAAACAGATTTCGCTACTGTTTTTAACCATTTTACAAAAGCTGCACTTGTCGCTTTTATTGTATTCTTTGGAATGACAAAGATTCTCAAACTTAAAATGTAATCCTTAAAGATATGAATATCAATGTGGTCTATTTTTTTAGAAAACCCTTTACCGACTATTTCAGTATTGAGGAATTATTTGGTTTCATTCAGTCAGGCTTGCCTGAGAATGTTGAACACAGCAATTATTACCTTAGTAGAGCAAGTAAGGGTATTATTGATAGGATAAAGAGTTGCTTCGAGGTAATTGGTGAGCAGGAACAAGTGAATCACATAACAGGCGATGTACATTTTATTGCGCTGTTAATGTCAAAAAACAAAACAATTCTCACTATTCATGACCTTGAAGTACTGAAACGTCTTACAGGAATAGCCAGAAAAATAATCAAACTTTTTTGGTTTTCATTGCCAGCACGCCGTGTGCGTTATATTACTGTAATATCGGAGTTCACCAAGCAGGAATTGTTAAAAGTAATCCATGTTGATCCTGAAAAGATCGTTGTTGTTCATAACTGTATATCTCCTTCAATAAAATATTCTGAGCATACGTTTAACTCTCATAAACCTAATATTTTACACATAGGTACAGCACATAATAAGAATCTGGAGCGTTTGATTGAGGCCATCGATGGAATGCAAGTGAAACTAACTATCTTAGGGCATTTGCGCGACCATCATAAAAAACTGCTCGAAAAACATAATATCGAATTCGAGAACTATTTTAACCTTCCCTATGAGCATGTTATTAAGCGCTATAAAGAAGCCGACATCGTATCATTTGTTTCGTTGTATGAAGGTTTTGGAATGCCTATAATTGAGGCAAACGCTGTAGGCAGGCCAATTATCACCTCAAATAGAACAAGTATGCCTGAAGTAGCTGGTGACGCAGCATTGATCGTCAATCCTGAAGATGTGGGTGAGATTAAAGCAGCTATTAAATCGCTGATCGAAAATGAGAATCTTCGTAATGATTTGATTCAAAAAGGATTAAAAAATGTAGAACGTTTTTCAGCAAGAACAATAGCTGCGAAATATACGCAGCTATACGAGCAAATCGCTCAAACAACATAATGCCTTTAACAGCTTTTAATTATGAAAACAATACTTTCTTTCATTGATTGGTACCTGCCCGGATACAGGGCAGGTGGTGTTTTGAAAGCCTTTTCAAACCAAATAGCTCATCTGGAGGGTAAATATGAGTTTAAAGTAATAACCCGTGATACTGACTATTGTGAAACAGTTCCATATGAACAAATAAAAAGTAATCAATGGAATCGAATTGCCCCTAATGCAGAAGCTTATTACATTTCAGCTGATCAGCTTAAAATACAGACATTAAATAAGTTAGTTGCTGAAACCAGCTTTGATTTAGCTTATGTACATGGTGTTTATTCCTTTTACTTTTCTGTTTTGCCGGTAATTCTTGCAAAAGTTAAAAAGGTTCCAGTCGTCATTGGTTCACACGGAATGTTAGGTAAACATTCGTTAGCAGTTAAGGCAAAAAAAAAGGCTATAGGCATTAAATTGGCTCGATTTGGTGGATTTTACAAAAATGTTGTGTTTCATGCAGCTAATGCCTCTGAGGCAGTAGATATTAGGTTGACTATTGGCAAAAAAGCCCGGATTTTGATTGCAGAGGAATTGCCAATGAAAATAGAACTGGCACCTTGGGCATCCCGGATTAAACTAAAAGGCTTATTGAATTTATGTTCCGTTGCACGTATTTCACCTGAGAAGAACACCCTTTATGCCATTGAAGTGCTGAAAACGTGTACCAAAGGCGAAATTGTTTTTGATATTTATGGACCGGTTTACAATGAAGAATATTGGAATCAGTGTAAAAATGTAATTGCAGAATTACCCGGTAATGTGAAAGTTAACTATAAAGGGAGTATTCCTGGTGATAAGGTATTGAGTATGTTGTCAACGTATCATGCGATGTTTATGCCAACTAATGGCGAAAATTTTGGGCATACCATACTAGAAAGTTTTATGGCCTCTACACCAGTTATCATCAGCAGAAATACTCCCTGGCGTAATCTGGAAAAATCCAAATCTGGTTGGGATCTTCCTTTGGAAGATGATTCAACATTCGTTGCAGCAATCAATCAATTGATCGAAATGGATCAAAGTACGTATGAAATGTTTTCAAAAGCATCTTTGCAGTATGCACATGAATTCATGCAAAACAACAGCATTTTGGAACAAAACATAAAACTATTTGCAGATGAATAGAACTACCGATTTATCCGTTTACACAACAGGAGATTTCAACACAGGAGCAGGGGCGCTTAAACGTTTACTCTGGTTTATCATTAATGTTTTCTTTTTTATAAACCCCTTGAACCCAGTTAACAGCTTGAAAATCGCATTTTTACGAGCTTTTGGAGCAAAAATCGGCAAAGGGGTTGTGGTAAAACCTTCAGTTAACATCAAATACCCATGGAAACTGTCGGTTGGAGATTATACCTGGATCGGCGAAAATGCCTGGATCGACAATCTGGCTGAAGTGACTATAGGAAAGAATTGTTGTATTTCGCAGGGAGCTATGTTGTTGTGTGGAAATCATAATTTCAAAAAATCAACTTTCGATTTAATTACTCTTCCGATTATTCTGGAAGATGGTGCGTGGGTTGGAGCTCATAGCGTCGTCTGTCCGGGGGTAACTTGTTTCACACATAGTGTATTGGCTGTTAATTCAGTAGCTACTAAAAATCTGGATCCATTTTCTATTTATCAAGGAAATCCAGCTTTGAAAGTAAAAGATAGAATCATCGAATAAACCAAAAAATTATGAAAATCTCTGTTATTACCATCGCTTACAATAGTGGCCATTCCATTAGTGATGCCATTGATTCAGTACTTTCGCAAACCTATAACGACATTGAATATATTATCGTTGACGGAAAATCGAAAGATAATACGGTTGAAGTAGTTAAATCCTATGGAAGCCGGATTTCGAAATTTGTTAGTGAACCCGATAAGGGAATTTATGATGCGTTAAATAAGGGAATCAGAATGGCTTCCGGTGATGTAATTGGTTTTATGCACTCTGATGACTTGTTTGCATCTGATGATATCCTTGCTAAAGTTGCAGAAATATTTAAAACAAATGATGTTGATTCTGTGTATGGCGACCTTCAGTATGTTTATAAAAACGACACGAATAAAGTTCTTAGATATTGGAAATCAGGTAGATTTAGCTTGCGAAGACTGAAAATGGGATGGATGCCTCCTCACCCGACTTTCTATGTAAAAAAGAAAGTTTACGATAGTTACGGACTATTCAATACCGATTTTAGGATTGCAGCAGATTATGATACTATGCTTCGTTTTTTGGGTAAACACCGTATATCTACTTATTACCTTCCTGAAGTGATGGTAAAAATGAGGGTAGGAGGGGCGAGTAACCGAAGTTTGAAAAACATTATAAAAAAGACAAAGGAAGATATGAAGGCTATTCAGGACAATAATTTTGGAAGCTTTTTTACTCTTGTTTTTAAAAATCTCCGCAAAGTAAAACAGTTTATAATTAAATAACGAAGTGAAAACCAGCTTGCTTATCGCTGTTGCTGTTTTCAACGAAGCAGTTCATCTGCCTGAATTGTTGAGACAGTTGATGCCATTTAAAGATGATGTGGTAGTCATCGATGATGGGAGCAGTGATTCCAGTGCCGAAATTGCAACCTCAAATGGCTTTGAAGTTGTTAAATTCCCATCAAATGCAGGAATAGCGGCAGTGTATCGGGCTGTATTTTCATTTGCGACGCAAAATAATAAAACGCATGTGATTTTTATGGATGGTGATGGGCAGCACAATCCTGTTTCTATACCATTTTTTGAAACAGCACTTCAAAAGCATTCTTTCGTTTTAGGCAGCAGGTTCTCCGATCCAGAGAATGTGCCGGATGCAAAAATTGCCTCCAACCTGTTTGCTGTTTTGCTTATTGAAGACTCTTTTGGTGTTACAATGCCAGATGTTGCCTGTGGGTACAGAGGTTTTCAACAAGGTGATTCTTGGCCATTTGTAGCTGGAGCATTTGGCTATGAAGTGATATACAGCACTTTAATTGATCAGATTGTAAAAGGAGTCAATCCCCACTTTATAAAAATGGATGCTGTTTATCCACCTCAGGAGGTTTATTATACACAAAATACAGAGCTTCTTGGACTTCTGAGTGCAGTTGCCCGAAAGACTTCTAATGATTTATTACATCAAATCCAGACGTCTGTTGCTGAACAAAGTGATATTAATGTGCACTTGGGTGAATTTAACTTTTTTGCCAAATCAATACCACATGGATATGTATTTCAGACAGATACTGATAAAGCAAAGCACTTTTTTAGAAATTTAAACACGATTTGGTAATGGATAAAGCTAAAGAGAAACTGGGGTATTTGGGTTCATTGGACCTTTTGCGCGGATTGGCTGCGTTGGCAGTTGTGTTTTTCCATTTCACACATGGTAACCCCGATTTATTAAGTAAAACAAATCCATTATTTGTTATTGGCAGATATGGTTTTCTGGGGGTAGAAGTGTTCTTCGTCATTTCAGGATTCGTGATCCCCTATTCAATGTATCGTGGAAGATATCACTATTCCAATTTTTGGAAGTTTCTGGGGAAACGATTTGTTCGTATTGAACCACCCTATCTTGTGAGTATTGCTTTGGTTTTGATTTTAAATTGGGTGAGTACTTTATCTCCTTACTACAGAGGAGCCGGTTTTTCGATTGATTTTACTGCGTTGGCTTTCCATCTGGGTTATTTAAATGCTTTTTTTGATTATCCATGGTATAATGATGTTTACTGGACATTGGCTATTGAATTTCAGTATTATCTGCTTATTGCTTTGGTATTTCCACTTATTCTGCATCCAAAAAAATGGTTGAACTATTTTGTAATTGTTGTATTTGCTCTGTCAGGCTTTTTTGTTGACAGGCATAGTTTGATTTTAAATTATGGGTTGCTTTTTGTGGTTGGAATCCTGATCTTTCAGATGAAGGTCAACTATATATCACGGCAGGAATTTGGATTAATGCTAATGGTTGTTCTTATTATGATATTTGTAAGGTTCGACAAAAGATACCTGATCGCAGCTTTGCTTCCCTATTTTTTCATCATGTACCTTGATTTTACGGATCGGATTTCGAAATTCCTGGGGGATATTTCTTATTCGCTTTATCTTGTTCATATTCCCATTGGGGGCAGAATGATAAATTTGGCTGAAAATTTTCTTAAAACAGAATTACAACGTAGCCTTGCTGTGTTTGTAGCTATGTTTGTGTCCATTTTCGCTGCATGGCTTTTCTTTAAATTCGTTGAAAAACCTGCAATGCAATGGTCTAAAAAACTAACATATAAGTCAACTTAATTTAAGTTATTCCTATTTTGAACACTTTGTGTATAAAGTAGAAAGTAATCTGATTTATGGAATAGTATATGTGTTATATTTGTCATAAATAATTATTAATCATATATATACAAATTTGGCATAAATATTGATTTATCAAACTAAATCCCTAATAAATCAAATGAAAACGAAATTCTATTTTAACACCTTATGGTTGTTTTTGGCGATATTAGTAAGTCTTCAATCATGCAAAAAAGAAAATGACGACCCTGATGATCCGAAACCAATTACGTCAATTGATGAACTTGTTGTAAGTGATAATTTCAATTATGAAATGGTTCAGACATTTAACATGCGAATCGTGACTAAAGACATTTATGACAACCCAATCTCTAAAGCCATAGTATATATCTATCGGACTTTTGACGAGGAAACGTTTGAAGGTGATCTGATGTTAACCGGCCAAACGAACATTGATGGCATATGGGAAACCTCATATCCGCTTGATTTTGTTACTACAAAGCTTTATATTGTAACACGTTATGTAGGTTTGCCAACTGTAACTGAAGTGACTGTCCAAAACAGTTCCTTTGATTTAACAATCGGAGGAAGTGCAAGTGTTTTAAGTCAGTTGAAAGGTTCATATGAACTTAAAAATGTATCAGCAGGGTATCTCTACCTTTGCGCGTTTAATAATGTTGGAAAGCCAGCTTGTTTATTAACTCCCCGTGATGTGATTGATGCTGAAATGCTGGCTGATATCAATGCAGCTTTGCCTGAAAGAGCTCCGGTACCTCAATATCATCCTGAATACTTAGCAGATAATAATCAAACTGATACCCGGATAATTGAAGATGCTGATGTTTGGATAACTTTTGTGCATGAAGGTGCAGGTTATAAAAACACAATCGCTTTTTACACTTACGACCTAACCGATCCGCCAGCAACAAAAGCGGAAATTGATACCATCCGTATCATTTTCCCCAATCTCTCTTATTATAATAGCGGAGGCGGTTTATATTCAGGCGATAAAGTTAAGATTGGAACTTTTCCTGCAGGAACTGGAATTGGTTGGGTGCTGATAGCTAATGGCTACACTGGCTCAACTGTAAACACAAACCTTGTCCATTTTTATTCAAATCCGGCATTCAATCCTGAGACTGATCCAACCAAACAGCAGCATAACGTGCTACTTTATGATGCGGTTCGTCAGCTATATCTAATTGGATTTGAGGATATTAATAGAACATCTTCCGGATGTGATAACGATTTCAACGATGCTATCTATTATGTGACATCTAACCCAATTGAGGCTATTGATAATTCAAATATGCCTTTCGTGGATCCTAACCTGATCGATACCGACGCAGATGGTGTTTTTGATGTTATGGACGATTATCCTGCTGATCCCTTAAGGGCTTTTAATAATTATTTTCCAGGCAGAAACAAAACAGGATCACTGGCTTACGAAGACCTTTGGCCTTTGAAAGGTGATTATGATTTTAATGATCTTGTGCTTTCTTACAACATTAACCAGGTGACCAATGCCGATAATCTGGTTAAGGATATCGTTTCCACCTTCACAATTGAGGCAATTGGAGCTGGTTATAAGAATGGTTTTGGATTTCAAATTAATGTTCCTCCTTCTGCGGTTGCTTCTGTTGATGGTTTTGATCACAGAGAAAATATTGTTACCCTTAATGCAAATAATACTGAAGCTGGGCAGACCAAAGCAACAATTATTCCTTTCGATAATACCTATAATCTTTTTGAAACAATCGCTTCAGGTTTTGTGAATACCCGTCCCGAAATGGCTTATGTTCAGCCGGAGGATGTCACTGTTAATGTAACTTTTACAAACGCTCAAACAATGGCTGCTATTGGATTACCTCCGTATAATCCTTTCATTTTTATTAATAAACAACGGGATAAAGAAGTTCATTTACCTGGTTATCCACCTACTGCTTTAGCAAATCCTGTCTATTTTGGCACTGAAGATGACGACACAAATTTAAGTACAGGAAAATATTATAAATCAAAGACTAACCTCCCATGGGGAATGCATCTTCCGCAGGCTTTTGCCTATCCATTAGAAAAGAAAGTGATTCTGGATGCTCATTTGGTTTTTGGACAATGGGTTCAAAGCAGCGGATTTAGCTATATGGATTGGTACGAGAATAAACAAGGCTACCGTGATCAAGAGTTTATATATGATAAAGGAAACTAACCCTTCGGAAGTAGTTTTTAAAAAATAGACAAACAAAATTTAAAGGTATCTTTGTTTTTATAACAAGGGTACCTTTTTCAAATTAAATTTTTTGAACCATCTTTTTATGTTTGATAATTTCCATCCTGACAAGTCGAAAAAAAAACTGCACCTTGGATTGATTCCTGATGGAGGAAGGAGATGGGCGGTAAAAAACGATGTGAGTTTAAGTGAGTCATACACAATTACAAGGAAACATTTAGCTGAATTTGTTCCTAAAATGTTTCAGGAAGGTGTTGATGAAATCAGTATATATTTATCAAGTAGTCAGAATTACAGACGGGAAAATCACGAAATTTTAGCTTTTTCTAATGCTATTCAAACCGCTTTATTAGAAGACCTTGCACGAATTGTCAATCAGTTTAACATAAGAATCTCTATAGCAGGAAATCCATCGTTTTTAGGAAATGAATCAGAAATGGCTTTGAGTGAGCTAATTCTCTCTTCAATCAATAATAAAAATTACAAAATTAATCTCTGTATTGCATACAATCCACTTGAGGAAATAATTCAAGCACAGCAACTTACAAAAGAAAATGAAAGCTTTACTGATCATTTGTGGGTCACTAATCCGCTTGATTTGATTATTCGTACAGGAGATGCAAATTTGTTAAGCAATTTTCTTCCTTTACAATCAGGCTTTGCACGTATTTTTTTCTCTGATAAGCTATTTAATGAACTTAGCTGGGAGGAAATTGCTGATTGGATTGCTTTCTATAATCAGCTTGATCGAAAATATGGGGATTAAAATATTAAAAGTATACTTATTGAATTTCTATTTGATTACAAACTAAACTGATCGCTTACGTAATAATTGATCAGTTTGAGGTATTCAAAAGCTACCATAGTAGCGCTGTATCGATCAGACCACCACTTTTTGGAATTAAATACGGAGTGATTATTAAACGGGACAACTACTAAGATTTCCCGATCAAGTTGCTTAATAGCTTTATTGAAAATTTTCTTTGTCCGTAATCCATGAAAAGAAGACGTAACAATGATAACAGAGTTGATTTCAGGATGTAGTTCAAGATAATTTATTAGTATAAGCGCTTCATCCTTTGTGCTGGATGAAACTTCAGGAAGTAATTCGATATTCTCCTCTGGAACTCCTAATGATAATAAAGCTGTTTTAAAAACATCTGCTGTTTTATCAATATGAAGCCGCTCAGCCAAAACTGCATCTAATCCTGCCTGATACTCGTTGGCCATCAATATTTTGGGAGCCATTTTTGTGTTAAACAATTCAGCTGCAAGCAGAGCTCGGTCGGGTACTGGACCAAGAAGTACAAAAATTAAATCACTTTGTGTTGCAGATGAAGATGAAAGTAAGATTTTTCCCATGTTTCGAGAAATGAGAATAAGGGCAATCAATCCTACAACCAAAATAATGAGGCGAATGTTTTTCTTTTTCATCAGATTCAATTATTTAAACTCGGTATTATATGTATTCAATAAATGAAAAACTTCAATAATTTTTTCAGAAAAATTCTTTTTAGAATTAATAAAAACTACTTGTAATTGAGTAACTTACGATTTCAAACATCCTCTTTCACTTCAGCGTAACAAAAGTGGAAAGTACATTTATTTCTGAGATAATTTGCATCTTATGGTTCAAATATAGTAATTTTTAGTTTGACAATTTTTTTTACATAAAAAGTTAAAATGATTCTTACCTTTGGGTCAATGATAATTCCTAATTGACACATTAATGTTTAAAAAATTGTCACTATGATCAATAAATCGGCACTGTATTCAATTGCTCTTTCCATTGGGAGTTCAGAAGATTTCAAAAAAAGTATAGAGATTTTTATTGCTTCATTAGTTAAGAATCAACTTGCACCACAGGTGAATTTTTGGATACAGAAAGTGGCACTTTTGCCTTCCTTGGAAGGAATTGCGGGTCATGCAGAATTATATGTAAGTTACCCTGAACAGGGAAAATTACTTAATTCATTCAATGCCAATAGGTTATTTGATAAACTATCTGAGGAAGGATTTATTGCTGAACCCTCAGTTGAATTGTTTCCAGTAATTGACCAGCAAGCGAAAACCAAATATTTTTTACTTTCACTTGGCAATGCAGGGTTTATTGAATTGATTTTTGATAAAAGTTCTAAAGGTGTTTTTGGATTAAATAGTATTTTCAACAAAAACGATTATCTGGAGTTTTCACCGGTTTTGGATAAGTTTTCGAATCAACTCAGACGTGATGCTGATGTCTATGACCGGGCTTTACAACGTGAAAAAAGCAAAGAGAGCAGGTCAGCGCTTGGTAATTTGTTGATTAGAAAAGACTTCCAGCGCAGAATTGTAGCCACCCTGAGCCATGAATTCAGAAATCCTCTCAATATCATTATGGGATATCTTGATTTGCTTTCCGAAACGAAACTGAGCAAAGAACAAAAAGAATATTTAGAAATCATCACTGATACAAGTCAAGGCTTGTATTATACTGTTAAAAAAGTCTTTCAATTTACGAACCTTACGTTGGATCAAAATGTATTCGATACTTCCTCATTTAACCTGATTCAGTTATTTGATCAGCTTGAAAAAATAATGGCACATCAGGTAGCAAAAAAACGTTTAAGCCTGAATTTTTCTGTTGATAATCATCTTAAAAGCTGGCTTTTGGGCGATGTCTCAAAGCTAAGTGATGTACTGATTTATTTGCTGGACAATGCGATTAAATTTACAGCAAAAGGTGAGGTGCATGTTCATGTCAAAGTTTTAGCTGACACTGATGATACAGTTGCATTACAATTTGAAGTCACAGATACTGGGAAAGGAATAGAAGAAAAGCATTTCGATCAGATTTTTGAGTTTTTCGGACAGGAAGACGACAGTATTACGCGTCATTATGGTGGATTAGGACTTGGTCTAAGTATAGCAAATGAGTTCATTACCCGCATGGGGGGTGCATTTGAGTTATTTAGTAAAAAAGAAGAAGGAACAAAGGTTGTATTTCGAATTCCTTTTAGAAAGGACAGGCATAAAAAAGACCTGATATGGAATAAACATTTGGAAACCGACGAAAAATTAACTGCAGGTATAAAAGTTTTATTAGTTGATGATGACCCATATCAACGGGATATGGGTTCTAAAATATTGAAAGGATGGAATCTCAGCATTGCTGAAAATGGCTATGATGCGATTCAGTTTTTACGGGAGAATACAGACACTCAAATTGTTTTGATGGACATCCGTATGCCTGTGCTTGATGGCATTAGTGCAACACGTATTATTCGGGAAGAGTTAAAAAGCAAGGCTATTATTGTTGCGGTTTCAGGTGAGGTGCAAGAGACAACTATTGAAGAATGTCTAAATGCCGGAATGGATGCTTTCGTTCCAAAACCTTATGATAAAGACAACCTCATTCAGACCATCATTGAAAAGCTAAAACGCCCTGAACTTGTTGCTCAGGAAAGAGAGGTTGTAAAACCAACCGATTTGTCGGGAATGAAAGCGCTTATTGTTGAGGATAATAAAATGATACAATTGCTGACCATACGACATATGAAAGATGCGGCCTGCAAATTTGACCTTGCACAAGATGGGGAATCAGCACTTGAATTCTTTTCCTCAAATACCTATGATTTTGTTTTGCTTGATTTGTATCTGCCAGATATTGAGGGATTTGAACTTGCACTTAAAATGCGCGAGATTAACAAAAACTCTTGCATTATCGCATATAGCGCTGATGACTCTGATGAAACAAGAGAAGCGTGTAAAAAGGCCATGATCGATGGTTTAATTCTAAAAAATTACCAAAAAACCGAGGAGTTAGTAGTTAGCATTCATCAAATGATGGAAGAAAGAGGTTTAAAAAGCAATATGTCTGAAGCACTTTCGGAACAAGCATATGATCTGACAATTCTTCGTAAAATGATAGGGGACAATACTGATGACTTAAAGGATATTATCCATTCATTTGTTTCCTATTCAACCCAAATGATGGGAACACTTGAAAGTGCAATTGAGCAGGAAGATAGATCATCGCTTCGTAAAATTGCACACTCAATGAAATCTTCAGCTCGTCAGTTTCAAATGATCACTGCTGCTGATTTACTCGAACGTATTGAATATGAGAACGAAAAACTGGAACTTGAACAACTAAAAATAATGGTAACACAAGTTGTTTCCATTTTTAAAGACGTTATCAATCATATGAGGTCATCTGGTCTTAATTAGTTTCAATAATTTGGATTAACTATTCTACTATAAAATCACTTATCTAAATATCTGTTTTTCATAATCATCAAGTTAGTTTGTTTAGTATTTTTCAGCTTCTTTTTTTTGCGTTGTAACTGAGTTTTGCACAAGAAAAAAGAATCACATCTTAAATAAGTGCAAGAATCTGAAAATGAGGGTAATAACGTTTCAATAGCGCAAGCATCTTATAAACTTAGGTGTTTAATTTTTAACAAAATTCAACATTTAATTGCTTGAAACGTTGCTAACATTAGTGTTAAGAGAATCTAAGGATACGGTTACACTCATAATTAACTGCAAAGGGCAAGAATGACCCGAATCGGAATTCTATACTGAAACGAATTGTTTTCTGGTTTTGAAACAATAAATTAAGTTGAATTTAAAATGTTTTAGATAAGACTATGAGCACAGTAAACATTAGAAATGAAGAAATATTGAATCAATAACACAGAACTTCTTCTTCAAGAAATTCAAAGAATCTTATTTTATGGACTTGTACTGATATTCATATTGTTAATATAAGGCATTATTAATTGCGTAGCTGAAAGTATTTAAACTACTCTCTCTTTTGAATTTGATGATAAATTATTGATATTCAAATTATTATTTAATTATGATAAGTTATTGGAGCAACATGGTTTCTTTTGGTACATCAATCACATTTGATTAATTTAACCTTAATTAAAAAGTTTGAAAAACCTTGGTGGTCACTTGTATGTATTTGATAGTACTTTAGTACTGGTTTTAATACACCGAAAATCTTTGCTCCTTGAGGTAATCTTGAGGCTTTAATAATTTTCTTGTTGCAGCTTTCTAACGATTTAATAAGTCTAAATAGCAAATTCTGATCTTATTCTTACGAATTCAAATTCTTGATATTTTCCATCGATTTTGTTTGTAATTTTGCTTCAACCAAATTAATTCGAATTAAAAAGATGAGAAATTTCTTTTTAAAATCATTTTCTGATTTTTACTATAGCGTTATTTTTAAGTTTCATCTCCCATTTTTATTCAACATTGATTTGGAATCTTATTACTATTATAAATCTTCCAAACAATGAAAAAGTTATTCTTACTATTTTTAATGTTAATCGTATTACATGTTGCTGGATCTGCTCAAATAGATCTGAATAAAGTTGTAAACCGCAGTGTTAAAAAGGCCGAGCGAAATGTCGAAAATCGTGTAGAACGCAGGATTGACAAGGGAGTTGACAAAGCTCTGGATAAAACTGAAGAAACAATCGATGAAAGCGTAAAGGGTGACGATAAGGAAAAGAAAGATAAAAAAGAAAAGGAAAGCAAAGCAGATACCAAAAACACGACTTCATCAACAAAAAAGAAAGACGAATCAAAGAATGCTGGATCAGAATCTGATGAAACAGCGGTTGAAATTCAATCAAAAGAGGCTGAAAAACCTGCTCCAACTTTAACCTGGGCCAAATATGATTTTGTTCCAGGAACTGAGATCATTTTCGAAGACAATCAGGAAGGCGAGCAGAATGGGGAGTTCCCAAGTAAATGGGATTTGGCAGGTGGCGTTGTTGAAAATGCTTTTTTTGACAACTCAAACGTAATCTTTTTCAGGGAGATTGGGAATTTAGGTGGTATCACACCTTTGCTTAATGACAGCAAGAGTGATTACTTGCCAGAAGAGTTTACGATTGAGTTTGATTGCTATTTCGAAAAAGAAGTATACAGCCAGCGCTATTATCTAAGTTTTTATGCTGCGAAAAAACAAAAATCAGCCTTAAAAAGGCTTGTTATATCTACAAATGAAGCTCAATATGGTAATACTGATATACAAGGTGTTTATCCGGGTGCCAGCCGTTCAAATATTGATAAACAAGCTCGCTGGCGACATATTGCAATTTCCTTTAACAAGAGGGCATTAAAAGTATACATGGATGATGCTCGGTTGCTTAATATCCCAAACATTGAAGAAAACCCTACCGGATTAACAATTGGTACAACCAGCCAAAAAGCCGGATATTATTTTATTAAAAACATCCGTATTGCTAAAGGAGCTGTGCCATTGTATGATAAGTTCCTAACTGATGGAAAGTTCGTTACGACAGGTATCAAATTTGATGTGAATAAAGCTAGCATCAAAGCCGAATCGATTGGAACTATCAATTACGTGGTGAAAATGATGACAGACCATCCTGAATTGAAATTCTCGGTTGAGGGCCATACTGACAGTGATGGAGAAGATGCATCCAACCAAAAACTAAGTGAAGCCCGCTCGAAAGCAGTAATGGAAAAAATGGTTGAGCTCGGCATTGCTGCTGACAGACTTACCTCTAAGGGCTGTGGCGAAAGCAAACCAATGACCGGCAACGAAACGCCCGAAGGAAAAGCACAGAATCGCAGAGTAGAGTTCGTGCAATTTTAGCCTGAAATTTATACTAAAAAATGCTTTTCTCATCATAAAGGAGATTCATATCAAAAAATATAAACAATTTAAATGAAGGCAAAAAGTCTTATTATCAGTTACTTATTGCTTATCTTATTGATTTCATCATCAAACAATACCTTATGGGCACAAAGCAGCTCATGTAGTCAATTGGATGAAAATAGAGTAGGTGAATTACTTCGGGAAGCTGCCAGGTTGGAAGAAGCTGGCGATGAAGCCGGATCACAAGCAATGATGGAACAAGCAGCTCAACTCGCTGAAGCTGACTTGCTGCAAGCCATTGAGCAACCTATTCCTGATCCTCAGGGTCTTTTTTGTAAAGAAAACCCAACAGTGCGTCACATTGCCTGTTTGCTGAAGCTTACCGCCAGAGTCGAACTGACTGGCAATTCCGACTTGTCTCAAAGGGGAATGCAACGCGCATCAGAAGGAGTTGATTTATGGACTACCCAGTTTGCATACACCATTCCACCGGTTGGTGATGAACTTTGCAAAGATTATTTGGCTTGTATTTTTAAAGCAATGGCTCAGAGAGAGTTAATAGGTATCGTGCATAATTCAGTTTATGATTTGCTTGAGGCCAAAGCCAACGAAATCCTGGAAAAAGGCTGCGAGCCCTGTGAGACCAAATGGGTAGCAGTTGGTAAAGTTAATATTGAGTGGAGAAACGATGATGAATATGTGACTATGGCCGGTTATGCACAATGGGAGAATTTTCATCTTATTGCAAACATTTCAGAGCTTGAAGACAAATGTATGCATCTGGAATACGACGATCGAATCACATTCCCCTATGCCTGTGATGGGGGTGTGGTATCTCATAAAGGTGGAAAAATCAAAACCCATCTTACAATGACAGATGGTGATGAAACTTTTGCGCAAGACATTGTGGATGGCAATCTGACGATCTGTGCAGAAAATACCGTGGCTCCCCGTTCATTGCGCCTGTTATCATATATTGGTTTCTCTGAACATGGGCAGTCAGTTGAAATTAATCTGACTAGTCACATTTCTGCTATCAAAGCAAGACGACCTTTTACGGTTTCCGAAGTAGTGAGGGTTGATGAGTTGCCAAGTTATCAGGCCAGGTTTAAGTTCATGTTTTATCCCGTTAGCGGATGGGAGTTGTCTGAATTTTAATCGTCTAACGTAATGATTATGAAAGCTATATATTTTAAAATGTTTTTATTTTTGGTAGTCATATTAAGTTTTGGATCGTGCGATAATCACTATAAAACCTTGACAAATGATGCTATCATTTCCTCTTATATCATAGAATACAGAACAACTGTTGAGCAAGATAACCTTAAAAGTCTTTCTAATATGACACAATGGGTTGATAATGAGCATAAAAGATATGCAGTTTTAACTAACACCGAGACAGATATTGCTGGTCGCAAACTGGCCGGAAAGTCATTGATGATTAATATAGATGGGTGGAGTTATGTTTTAAATCTTGATGATAGATCTGGTTTCAGATCAAAAACCAATCAGGATGAGAAATTGGTTTCGGGGTATCTTAAACCAGCTGAAACTGCAAAATTGAAGGAAATGGTCGAAGAAGACAATGGCAGAATAGTAGGGGAGGAGCAGATTCTTGGGCGCAGTTGTAAGGTAGTTGAGATACCAGAGATGGATGAGTCGGGTAGGAAAACCCTCACGAAGATTTGGTTCTACCGTGGCATTCCATTAAAAATTATTAATCAACTATCTGTTATGGAGGCTATTTCATTTGAAGAGAATATAACTATTCCGTCTGAGAAGTTTGATGTGCCTGAAGGTATCGAAGTGAAAACAATTCCTTCGTTATGAATTTGATGTTTCAACTTCAATTCAAACAACCGTTAATTTTAGCATAATTGGATATTTTAATTTATAAATCAACTAAACTTTTTCTTATGAAAAAAATGTTAACTCTGGCAATTTTAATGACGATTGCCTTGGCTTCAACAGCCCAAAATGAAGATTACATGAACATGAAACAGTTTGATGTAAAATCTGGTAAAATTGAGTACAAAATCGAAGGTAAAACAAAGGGAACAAAAACACTTTGGTTCGATGATTATGGACGCTTTCAGTACGAGCACACCGTTACAACTACAAAAATGTTCGGAATGACATCCAAAGAAGAAAGACTTCGAATCAGGGATAAAGAATGGATGTATGACCTTAATTTGGTTGACAAAACAGGAACAAAAATGCATGTTGACCAGGCTAATGAGATGCTTAACGTTGTAACTGATGCAACGACTGATGAACAGCTCAAAAAATTTGGTGAGGATGTACAGAAGGATATGGATATGAAAGATGGCGGTATGGAAACTATTCTTGGTAGACAATGTAAAGTAACAACAAGTGGTAAACTTAACTCTAAACATTGGGAGTATAAACGTATTCCATTAAAAATGAGTGTTGATTTTGGAGGAATGCTCGGTTCATCCATTGAAGAAGCTATTTCTTTTGAAGAAAATATTTCTATTCCCTCTTCGAAGTTTAACGTTCCATCTGGTTTTGAGATTCAAGAAATTGATATGAATCAAATCAACGGATTATTGGGTTTGCCTGATGATGAGGAGTAAAAGCTTATTATTATAGGCTTATCATTTACAAGCCAATTTTATGTTAATAGGAGATTGTAACTTTCCAAAGCAAACAATCTCCTATCTTTGTTTTTTAAAATTCGAAACCCATGCGAAAAGTTATTGTTTTAATTATTGCCATAATTCTTGTTCAATGCACAGGTAATCAACAAACAAATGTTTCTGAGCATATTCCTTCAACAGACGATATGCAGGTGCTGACACAAGCTGCAGAACCTCAGGCCGAATTCATGAAACCAAAACAATATGACTTGGAATTTCAAATGGACGGAAAAACTATTTTCTTGAATGTCAATATGTTGAATAGTTCAATAATGCCATTTGCTTTTTTCGATGAGCAAGAAAATGTAACAGTAATCTGGGTTCGGGGTAGCACAGCCGAATACCCAAATGAGGAACTTTTTTTGGAATTTCGAATTTTTGGAAGAATTCAGGAAGGCGCTAACCAAATGCAAAAAGTTACACTTCACATTAATGATAAAACAGCGATTGAGAATGGAAAAACAATGCTTCTTGCAACATCTACAGATTTTGCCGCAGAAGCCCGGAATATTTCTGAGGCAGTTTTGGTTGACAATATAAAAGGTTATTCTCTTGAATTATCCTTTGAAGGTACAATGAAGAAAGCAGGAGGTGGCATTGCAACAATAAAGGGAGGGAAACTTGGTTTGGTTTATTAAACCCCTTCAGGTCAAAAAAATATGATCTATCCTTTGATTGAATGCATTATATGAAGCAACTGACGTTAATTTTTACTTATTGGGTTTACTTTTCTTTAGTTGTCATCACACTTTTACAATCAAATTTCAAATGTCAAGCGCAAGAACTTAGGATTCCTTTCTCTGATTTTAAAAGTAAAATCAATGATTTTAGTTCATCTAATGGTATTGATTTGTTGAGCATCAAGGAATTGCCTCAAGGTTATGAAGCAGTGCTAAAACTCCAGAATGCAAGGTTGTTGATGATTAAGATTGAGACTCTTCCTTCATGTGGACGACTTGCTGGTTTAGCAGAGTCATACCTTTTTGAGGGTTTTGAAACAAAGTATTTGCAAACTGATCTCATTACCTATCTTCAGGTTCAGCATATTGAATCATCTTCTTGCATCACATTAAGTGTTGATAGCAAGGAGGATAAAAAACAAATGGAAAACATTCTGGGATTAACAAAATTACTGTCACTACTGCCTCCTGAAGTTGTTTGGCCGGATTTAATTCCTGTTCCGTTGAGAATCTACTCATCACCGATCCAAATATCATTCAATCATTCAGATGTTGAAGGTTTTATTCATGAAGTTCATATAGTTGTTCCTCGAAACGTAGATGTGATCCAAACTTTAAAAAAGTTTTCTATGAACTATGAAAATCAAGATGATTTCATTGCTCTACCAAATCTAATATTGGTTTACGAAGGGGGAACATTTTCACGACTTTTTTTGGAAAAAACAGATGAAACCCCAATAAAATTCACCTATTTTATAAAATGCGAATGATTTCACTGCGAATTTTATCAAGTATTTACTTAATAGGTTCTGAATTATTTGAATATGTTATTACCTTAATTTCAATTGAATAAATTGACTTTTTAGCTCACCTTTTAGTGACTTGAAACTACAAACTTCACTAACAAGCACAAAAAAGCACTTTTATTGTATCTTTGGAGTTGATTTTATTGAAAAGCATGGCCAAAGGAATAATTAACTATACTTACATAATTCGTAACTTATTTAATATTTGTATTTTATATCTTTTCATTTTGACATCAACTCCAATGGTTGCTCAGGTGAAAAGTATAGGTTTGCCATTGATAAATAATTTCCCGCGTACCACTTATAACGCTTCAACACAAAACTGGGATATAGTCCAGAATAAACTTGGGTTTATTTATTTTGCCAATAATGATGGATTACTCGAATTTGATGGCCAACATTGGAGAACCTTTCCTATGCCAAATAAGTCGATTGTTAGGTCAGTCATCGCTATTGGCGACACAATTTATGTTGGTGCATTTGAAGATTTTGGTTACTTCGCCCCTGACAAGGAAGGAAGTTTAATTTATACCTCACTATTGCATTTAGTCCCCGAAGGATTTCGATCTTTCGATGAAATTTGGAATATTCATAAAACACCACAAGGTATTATTTTTCAGTCGTTTAAGTTTCTTTTTAATTATGACAATAACACTGTAAAGGTCATCGAACCAAAAGGGACTTATGGTCATTCCTTTACAGTTGGAAATGGATTTTTATATGTCGACGATCCATCAAGCTTATATAATTTCAATTTTAATGGTTCACAGAAATTGTTGAGCAACCCATTGTTTGAATCAAACGAGTTAAGAGCTATTTTGCCTTTTGGAAAAGGTAAATATTTATTGGGATTTATCAACGAGGGGCTTTATATTCTCGAAGATGATAAGTTAACAAAATGGAATTCAGATGTAAACAACGAAATTCTTCAAAGTAGTATTTTTTCAGCTATTCGGCTTTCAAGCGGTAATTTTGCTTTTGGTACTATTCAAAACGGGTTGTATATATCCGATGAGCAAGGTAATATTCTTCAGCATTTGAACCGTTTCAAAGGGTTACAGAATAATACTGTTCTGAGCTTGTATGAAGATAAAACCGGAAATCTTTGGCTGGGTCTTGATAATGGAATTGACTACATCGAAATCAATTCGCCATTATCAATATTTGATCATACTTACCATATTGAAAGCACCTACGCCTCAATTGTTTTTGATGACAATTTGTATGTTGGTACAAATCAAGGTCTTTTTTATATGCCTCTTGATGAGATTAATAAAAAGGAGGCAACCCACAATAGTTTCAGGTTTATTGAAGGCACTGAAGGTCAGGTATGGAAACTGGAAGTTGTAAATAATACCTTGTTATGTGGTCATAATTTTGGATTATTTCAAATTAGAGGTGATCAGGCACGAAAGGTTACTTCCGAAAGGGGCTATTGGTCGTTTTTAGCTCATGATACATCTAATGACACTCTCATTTGCGGAACTTACAACGGTTTGACTGTCATGGTCTTGGAGGGTGTGAATTGGAAGTTTTCTCATTTAATTGCTGGCTTTTCCGAATCATGTAAGAGTTTTGTTCTTAATACCGAAAAAGAAGAGATTTGGATGGCTCATGGATATAGGGGCCTTTATCATTTAAAGTTGAGTAAGGATCTGAAAAGAGTCAATGAATACAAATTATATTCTGGTACAAACGGTTTGCCCAAAGAGTTGCCCTACAGTGTTTTCAAATTACGCGATGAGATAGTTTTTGCATCCAAAACTGGCCTATTTACCTTTAATACCGAAATTGAGCAATTTGAGCCATTTCTAAAGCATAAAGAGTTTTTTGGTGAGAAAATGAATGTAAATATAGATCAGATAGTTACGGACGAAAATGGTAATATTTGGTATTTTTCAAGTGGCAGGATGGGCCTTCTTCGTTTGTTGGAGGATGGAAGTTACAGCAATGTTACCGCACCATTTATGCGCATAAATTTCTCACTCATACAGGCATTTGAAAGTGTGTTTGTATACGATAACAGGAATGTGTTTATTGGAACAAAAAATGGATTAATACATTATGATCCATTTTATCGGAAAGATTATTATAAAAGTCAGCCTTTAGTGCTGAGAGATATTACTTTCTCAGGTGACGGACGAAGCATCAGAATTGGCAATACAACAGTAAAAGAAACCGAAGAAGATCCTGTAGGGTCGTCTGATTTGAAAATTCCCTTTTCTTTGAATGACATGATGATTCGGTTCTCAAATCCCGAATTTGAAGGAGCAGGAAGTTGTTTGTTTTCTTTCCGACTTGACGGAATTGAATCCACATGGTCCGATTGGAGTCAACAAACTTTTAAAGAGTATATGAATCTACCGGAAGGGGATTATTTATTTGAATTAAAGGCACGTAGTTTTAATAATTCAGAAGAGAAATATAGCCGGTTCAATTTTACTGTTCAACCACCTTTTTACCGGTCTGTTGTTGCATATATATTGTATGTAATTATTTTAATTGCAGTGGTTATTGGAAACGTTTTCTTTATTCAGCGCAGGGTTTCCCTTACTAAGCAACAAGAAAAGGAAAAACACAGCAAAGCATTACGCGATCAGGAACTTAGTTTCAGAGAACATGCACTTTTAGCAGAAAAAGAAATCATTAACTTAAAAAATGAAAGTCTTCAATCTCAGGTAAGTCATAAAAATAAAGAGCTGGCTAACACAACTTTACATCTTATTCACAAGAATAAAATCCTCAATGCCATCAAAACTCAACTGAATGGACTACTTGATAATGCATTGGCCCAATCCAAGAAAAATCAGATTGAAAATTTAGTTCTTAAAATTAATAAAGAACTCAAAAACGAAAAATTTCAGCAAGTATTTGATGAGTATTTCGATGATGTGCATCAGGATTTTATTGCACGACTAAAAGATAAGCATCCTGATCTTTCACCACGTGAATTGCGCCTTTGCGCTTATTTAAAAATGAACCTTTCAACCAAAGAAATAGCACCACTTATGAATATCTCCGTCAGAGGAGTAGAGATTGGCAGGTACCGGTTGCGAAAAAAACTTGAACTGGAACGTGATGATAATCTTATTGACTACCTATTAAAGTTTTGAGTTTTTTCGGATATATACGACAACATCAGTTATGGTGCCATCCGATAGCTTTTCAGACATAAACTCCGTCTTAAAAAAAGTGTATTCGGTTGCCTCCGGAACTCGTCTGCTTGGCGCGTTATCAACAGCGCAGCGAATTATAATTTCTTTAAGATTTAGCTTTTCAAAAGCGAAAAGGGATAAAGCTTCAACTGATTTTCTTGCAATTCCTTTATGCTGGTATGGTTCTGAAAGCCAATAACCCAATTCTGACCGATGGTTTCTGATGTCTGAATTTCTAAAACCTATCAATCCCGCAAACTGACCTTCATAATTTATCCGAAATACGTATTCCTGCGCAGCTATTCCTGACGCAACTGCATAAATGATAAAATTTTCAGTATCCGAAAGTTCTTTGGTATTCTCAACAAAGGGCAACCATCTAGCCAGATATTCTCTCTGTTGATCAATAGTTTCAAAAATAACCCTGGCATCGTGATGACAAATTTCATGCAAGCTGATGGATTCATCCACCTGAATCAATAGTTTATCTCTTTTTGGTTCAACATGCATTTCGGAAAACTTATAAGAAAATGGGTTAAGTGATTCACTCTTTTATCATTTCAATATCGTTATGAAATCGAAAGGCAGCTTTGCGGAGACGATCCATAATCGCAATCCCAATACCTATCTCAGGAACCGGTTCAACTACTAAAAAGGAAATATCTTGATCTTCTAACTGATGTAAAATTTGAAACAAATTCTCAGCCGCCTCCATTAAGTCACCGTCTTTGCTTAAATTTTCTACAATTTTAAATCCTTGATAATGTGATAGGTGAAAGTTTACCAAAGCTGCATCGCTTGTATCTTCCGGAATAGTATGTTCTCCAATAATATAAACTCTCTTTTCAGGACTATAATGCGACTTCATCAGGCCGGGTGATGCTTCGGGCAACGGGTTGATATTTTTACCAGAAGATTTAGGGACATACTGCAAAAGCATGGATTCAGTTATTGCACCATGTCTCAGAATTACAAAACCATCATCATTTAATTTTACAACAGTTGACTCCAAGCCAACTGAGCAATTTCCGCCATCTAAAATACAATTCACTTCGGGAAGTTGCTTTCTAACATGTACTGCATTAGTCGGACTCAGTTTTCCAAACTTGTTAGCGCTGGGAGCAGCTATGGGGCATCCTGCTGCTTCAATAAGCTTCAGTGCAACTTCATGATTAGGCATTCTCACTGCAACATCAGGTAGTCCTGATGTAACAAGTGAAGGAATAAGATCACTTTTCGGTAAAATGATTGTTAAAGGACCAGGCCAAAATACATTGGCAAGTATAAGTGCACGATCATCAACTTCTTTACATAAATTGAAAAGGTCATTTAATTGACATATATGGACAATCAAAGGATCAAATGCAGGACGCTCTTTAACAACAAAAATCTGAGCTACAGCTTTAGCATCCAGCGCATTGGCTCCCAAACCATAAACAGTCTCTGTTGGAAAAGCCACCAAACCACCGCTTCTAATAATCTGAGAAGCCGCCTCAATCTCTTGTATAGAGATAGTCTTTTCCGGCTTTCTTATCATATGAAACAATTTAGTTTAGCTCCTTCATAACTAACCAAGTTGTATAACCTAAATACACAGCAAGCAAAAGGGCTGCCTCCCAACGATCAAGCTTCTTTTTCCCACTTAAAAACATTGCTGCGAAAAGGAATAGCGTTCCTCCGGCAAGGAGATATAAATCAAGGTTGAAAGCAGTTGAGAACGTTACAGGTTTCAAAACGGAACTTGCTCCAAGAATAAAGAAGATATTAAAGATATTTGATCCAACAACGTTACCTACAGCAATATCGTTATTCTTTTTCAACGCTGCTACTACGCTTGTTGCTAATTCTGGTAAAGAAGTTCCGGCGGCAATAATTGTCAAACCGATGATTTTTTCACTGACTCCCATCATCTGTGCCATCTCAACAGCATTGGTAACAACCAAACGACCACCTAATACTAAACCGAATAATCCTCCAATTATCATTCCCCATAAAACGATTGTTGGTCGTTGTTTTTCAGAAACAATTGTAGCTTCTTCAGCACCAAGTTGCTTGTAAACATAATAAAGAAAACCAAGAAAAAAGACCAGCAATATGATACCATCAATCCGACTCAACATATTTTCATTATTCATAATTAACTGATCATTAACCAGAAAATACAATACAATAACGGCAATAAATGAAATTGGAATTTCTTTCCAAACAGTACTTTTTTGTACCACTAATGGGGATATCAAGCCTGTTATGCCAAGAATAAATAATAAATTGAAATTGTTACTGCCGATTATATTTCCAAAAACAATATCGGCGTTGCCTTGCCATGCCGCAAAGGTATTAACAACGAACTCTGGCGCTGAAGTGCCAAAAGAAACCACGGTGAGACCGATAGCCAGATCAGACACTTTCATTTTTTTTGCTATGGCTGAGGCACCCGCAACTAACCAGTCTGCTCCATAAATCAGGATTACCAGACCACCCACTAAAAGTAAAATGTTTAAAAACATATGTTATAATTTTAATATTAACAAAGCTAATTGAGTTTAGTTGGCAAAAATAGTATCTTTTTCTGTTTGTGGTAGGTCATAACAGGAATTGAGTAAAACAATATTACAATTCAATTTGTAAACTATTATCTTACTGAATTATTGAATGCGTATATTTGCACATTAAATTGTAGAAAAATCACTTGAAAGAAAACATGTTTTTCAATTGATTCATAGGTGAATATATGGCAATTATTACATTAACCAGCGATTGGGGAACTTCAGACTACTACCTTGCGGCAGTAAAGGGAACTATTTTATCTCAGTTACCAGATGCTGTAATTATTGATATATCACATCATATCAAGCAATTCGACATTGAAGCGGCTGCATTTACTGTTCGAAATAGTTACAAAAGTTTTCCGCCTGGAACGATTCATATTGTTTCGGTGAATACTGAAGAATCCATCGAGCACCCTCATATTGCAATTCGTAGTGGTGATCATTTTTTTATTGGCACAGATAACGGAATCTTTTCAATGATTTTAGGTGATGCTATTGATGAAGCAGCTGAGATTGATATTCCGCAGGATTCTGATTTTTTTACGTTCAGTACCCGTGATCGTTTTGTGAAAGCTGCAGTACAGCTATCAAAAGGAGTGCCTGTTGCTTCTTTAGGCGAGCCCCGTGAAAAAATCACACATAAGCTGCTTTTTGAACCAGTCACTGGAACTGATCATTTGAAAGGTATGGTGATGCATATTGATGCCTATGAAAACGCTATAACTAACATTCCTTATAAGCTCTTTAAGGAAATCAGGAAGCAAAGGCCTTTTGAAATTTATTTTGCTGGTTATCGGCTACAAAAGATTCAAACAGGATATATGGATGTTGGAGTGGCTGACTTGTTAGCAATTTTTGGAACACATGGAATGCTCGAAATAGCTATGAATCAGGGGAAAGCAGCTTCACTCTGCGGACTAGAACGCAATACTCCTGTCTCAATTCGATTTCTTTAATCAACACTGATCACCACAGATCTTTTTTCGGAAAAACTGATAAAAGTTCCATACAATCCAACCAATTCCTGCTCCGACAACTGCTCCAACCAGCACATCACCGGGGTAGTGAACACCAAGATAGATCCTGCTGTAGCTCACAAGTGTAGCCCAAATGAGTAAAATCAACCCTGATTTTGAATAAATTGGCTTTAATGCAAATGACATAAATGTTGCCATGGCAAAACTATTGGCAGCATGTGAGGAAATGAAACCGTAACTTCCGCCGCATTTACCGGTCACAAGATGTATAATCGATTGGATTTCAGGTTCATGACATGGTCGTAGACGTTCAAATACATCTTTAAAAGCTTTAACTGAAATCTGGTCCGAAAGACTAATTAAAAGGGCAATAAATAAAAGAATGCGGATTGATTGCCATTTGTAGTGTTTAACTAAGATAACAAGAAGTAGGATATAGAGAGGTAACCAGGTAAATTTCCCCGAAACAAAAACCATAATGGGGTCAACTACAGGATGATGCAATGAGTTTAAAAAAAGAAAGGCAGTGCGATCGAGCTGTAATAGAAATTCAAGCATTTATTCCTCTGTTTTTGCTGTCAGAAGGTTCTTCTTTAGATCGTAATAGTTTTGATTGTAAGGATCCCTGCGAATCAGCACATCCAACGACTCCAACGCACGCTTTACTTTACCCTTACTGCTATACTTTTCAAAAAGTTCCATATAATGGGCATCACTTTTACATCGAAGCCCGGGGCTAACTCCTTCAATTACAATGAATCCCTGAGCTGTTGTTTCTGTTTTTGAGATAGTGAACAAAACAGGTACCTCAAAGCGGGTATAACGGTCATCTTTGCAGCTATTCCAATTTCCTTCAGTGGCTTTAAAAAATTCTTGCAGCTTTTCATTTAATCCATAATGCAATGGATTACGCATCCTTAAATCACTGATCTTATTATCACAACCAACAGTAAATGAAAGTATTACGGTCCCGATGATACAATTATTTAACGCTTCAGGAGTGTAACTTACGTGCTTTAAAAGTTCACGCTCAAATGCACCCGATCCACCTTTGAACCGGTAATCAAGCATATGTCTGATGTTTATATTCCTGCTTTGAACAACGTCAAATGCTGTCGTATCAGCTTGTGAGAATAATAAAACTGACTGAATCAGCAGGATGAAAGTTGTGAATACAATTAAATTGATTTTCATAATTTAAACAGAATTACAACAGTTTTGCTAATCTATTGATGCGTTAAGGTTTTTCCACAACATATCTTTTAAATCCTTTATGCCTTCACCAGTTATTGAACTAATAAAAATGTAAGGAATTTCAGGCAGGTTAGGTTTAATTCCTTCACGAAGTTCCTGGTCGATTAAGTCACTTTTAGTAATGGCCAAAAGTCGCGTTTTATCAATTAAATCAGGGTTGTATGACTGAAGCTCATTGAGCAGCACCTTATAATCCTTTGAAATATCATTACTGTCGCCAGGAATCATAAACAGCAGCAGAGAATTTCTTTCAATATGACGTAAAAATCTCAATCCCAATCCCTTACCCTCAGATGCACCTTCAATGATACCAGGTATATCCGCCATAATAAATGATTGGTGATTGTAATAACTGACAATTCCAAGATTAGGTGTAAGCGTGGTGAAAGGATAATCGCCAATCTCAGGCTTAGCTGCAGAAACAACAGACAACAAAGTTGATTTTCCTGCATTGGGGAAACCAACCAATCCAACATCAGCAAGAATTTTCAACTCCATGATGATATAGGCTTCCTGCTCAGGCTCTCCTGGCTGCGCATAACGTGGCGCTTGGTTGGTGGGCGATTTGAAGTGAACGTTTCCCTGACCTCCGCGACCGCCTTTTATAAGGATAGCAGTTTGACCGTCTTCCGTTATCTCAGCTAAAAGCTCATTTGTTTCAGCGTGCCGGGCTAAAGTACCAAGCGGAACATCAATATAAATATCTTCGCCACTTGCTCCGGTACTTTGCTGTTTACCTCCCGATTCACCATGTCCGGCATGAAGATGCTTTGTGTATCTTAAATGTAGCAAAGTCCACATTTGAACATTACCGCGAATGATGATATGGCCACCACGACCTCCGTCACCACCATCAGGACCACCTTTAGGAACAAATTTCTCTCTTCTGAAGTGTGCTGAACCTGCACCTCCTTTTCCTGAGCGGCAATAAATTTTAATTTGATCAACAAAATTTGAACTGGCCATATAAATGCAAATATTCGTGCAAAGATACACAATCTGCAGTGATAGCTGTCCAAAACGTTAAAATGAAGCCCGAATTTATGATTTGCTCACGCGTATTTCCCTGATACCTCTTTTGATAGCATCCTGAAGACGTTCGTTCACTTCTTCTTTTGTGCCAGCGGCATCGGCATCAAAAAATACACTTTGCTTTTTATAATATTCGATAACAGGCTTAGTCTTTTTCTCGTATTCCTCAAGTCGGTTTAAAATCATTTCGGTTGAAGAGTCGTATACACGTGCTCTTTCAGTTTTCGACCTGTCATTCAGCCGCTTCATGGCATCCAGAGTAGACAAACGGAGGTTTAGCATCAAACTTACCTTTGAGTTAGATCGTCGAAGCAATCCATCCAATATATATGCCTGGACAATTGTGCGGGGAAAGCCTTTGAAAATGAATCCTGCAGCCGATTTGTTTAGCTCTATTTGTCTTTCAATCAATTTAATAGCTATTTCATCTGGCGCAATTTCGCCTCTTTCCAAATAGGGTTTTGCTGCCAATCCCAACTCAGTGCCGGCTGCAATTTCCCTGCGCATAAGTTTCCCTGTTGAAATATAAACCAGGTTATTATTTTTAGCCAGTATTTCACCTTGAGTGCCTTTTCCTGAGCCTGGTTTACCTAGAAGAACAACGTTAAAGTAATCGTGTCGGATGGTATTATCAATGGTATCACATAATTGGCTGAAGATCTCTTCCACGTTACCAACGCCATTGATAGGGTAGAAGTTGCCCTTCTTTTTATAGAAATCCATCACTGGTTTGGTCTTGTTCTCATACTCTTGCAAACGCACATTGATTACCTCCAGGTTATCATCAGCACGTCCACTTGTTTTTGAACGTTCAAGCATACGATCAATTAATTGATCTGTAGGAACTTCTAAACTTAACATACAGGTTAAGCTGCTGTTTAATTTGAGTAGCAAACCTTCAAGAATATAAGCCTGAACTACAGTTCTTGGAAAGCCGTCAAAGAGAATCCCTCTGCTATCAAGGTTCATAATCACTTTCTTTTCAATGATTTGAACGATAATTTCATCTGGCACAAGACCACCTTTGTCTATTATTTCTTTAGCCTCTTTACCCAATGGAGTTTGCTTGGCAATCTCATCACGGAGAATATCACCTGTTGAAATATAAGTGAGGTTGTATTTTTCAAGCAGCAACTTCGACTGCGTTCCTTTACCGGCTCCGGGAGGGCCAAAGAGGGCAATGTTTAACATTTTGTAATAAAGTGTTGGTTTTATTCAGAAACAATACGGTAAATATCTGGCAGATTACGTGCATGTTCGTTGTAATCAAGGCCATAGCCTATGATAAAATCATTTGGAATTTCCATTCCCACATAATCAATTGGATAAGTGTATTGAAAAGCTTTTGGTTTGAATAGTAAGGTGGCAATTTTCACGTCAGCTGCGTCTAACTTCCTCAGTTTATCCATCGTATATAGCATCGTCAGGCCCGAATCAATGATATCTTCGACCAAAACAATGTTTCTACCGTTTACCGAATGATCAAGCCCGATCAATTCCCTTACAACTGAAGTTGATTCCGTTCCACGGTATGACGAAAGTTTTACAAATGAAATTTCACATTCAATTTCAACATGCTTAAACAATTCGGCAGCAAACATAAAAGCGCCATTGAGCACGATTAAAAACAAGGGATTTTTTCCCGCGAAATCACGATTAATCTGTTCTGCAACCTTCTTTATCGCTCTCTCTATCTGATCCTGAGGTATATAAATCTCAAATTCTTTGTCGTGAACTTTAATTCTGCTCATATATTATTCTTAATCTTTAAATCGAAATACAATTTGAACCTACAAATATAAGTTTTCAATCAATTGCACTGCCTAAAACGTCTAAAAAAAGAAGGGTAGTTAATTATTTCAATCCTGATTCGTTCAAACAAAATAAAATTGATTAGAAATTTATCAGTGTTTCTGTATGAGCATCAGCCCGTCACGCATTGGCAGTAATACCTGATGAACATGGCTATCGATTGCAACCATATCGTTAAATTGCCTTATCGCTTTTGTTTCAAAATCCTGAATGCTGTCATCCAGCACCTTCATTCCCCAAAGCACATTATCGGCTAATAGGAATCCGCCTGACCGAAGCTTCTCCATTACAATTGTATAATAATGCGGGTAATTCACTTTGTCTGCATCGAGGAAAATCAGATCGTAGGTTTCATTCAACTGTGGAAGTATTTCCAAAGCATTACCTATCATTAATGATATCTTATCTTTTAACCCGGCCGATTCAAAGTGCTGAATAATAACATCTTCCAATTCTTCATCTACTTCAATTGTCGTAAGTCTGCCACCTGCTGACATTCCATTTGCCAAACAAATTGCTGAATAACCTGTAAAAGTCCCAATCTCAAGAATGTTTTTTGGCTGAATCATTCTGCTGATCATTTCCAGAAACTTACCCTGGATAGGCCCGGAAAGCATTCTGGGATAGATGGTTGTAAGATGGGCATTACGATAAACCTCCTCTAAAAGAGATGAAGGTGGTGTAGTATGATTTTCGAGATATTGATCAAGGGTCACTTTCATCTTAATTCGGAGTTAAATACAACTTTGACATCAGAATCAGGTAAAGGAATAACTTGAACTTTTGATGGATTGGCCAGAGTTTCTACACGTTCAATTTCCAAAAGTTGGGGATGAAGAATAATAAATCCAACTTCTTCAATTCCTACACTTTCGCAAAGTAATTCGAGCTGCTGCCGGCCTCCGATGGCAACTTCAGCAAACAGTAATGGTTGTTCCCTGTATAGAAACCCGCGTTCAGAATCTTGTAATGAGACATGAAACCAACAGTTGTTTATAAATCCACCACTGATATTTTCTAATTCAAAAACCATTCGAACACATTGTTGGTATTGCGATAAATCAATGAGTTTTAACAAAACAACTTTATCAGAATAAGTGGAATCTTGATAAGTGTCTAGATTTTCATTTTTAGTTTGTTGTGATAAAATGTAATTACCTGACTGAGCTTTTATTATGTTACTTGATGCGAAAACAAAGATAGCTAGCAATGAAAAATGAACTAATTTTCTTAAACCTGACGTAGTAAAATATCGTATTGTTAACATATTCAATCAATTATGAGTTACTCCCAGCAAATGTCAGGGTAGATAGCTGTGAAGGATTAAAAATCTCATTTGCAATCTCCAGCAATTGGGCCGAATCTATTGATTCGATTTGAGAAATGATTTGAGGCATGCTGTCAACCAAAGCGTTTGAAAGATGATTACGGCCTATACCAAGCGTTTCTTGCAATCCTGATTCATAACCTATTGCCATTTGAACGATCAATTGCTGTTTTGCTCTTGAAAGCTGGAGACCTCCTAATTTCTCTTCCCTTAATTTCTTCAATTCTTTGTAAACAAGTTGCTTAGCTTTTTCAACAGTTGCATGGTCAGTTCCAAGGTAAACACCAAACCAGCCAATATCAGAATAGGCTGTGTATTGAGAATCAATTGAATAAGTAAAGCCAAACTTTTCCCTGATATTCATGTTAAGCCTCGAATTTAGGCCTGGTCCACCTAAAATATTGTTTAACAAGACAAGAGCTGTCTTTTGAGGATGGTTATAATCAAATGCAAGATTTCCTATATAGCAATGAGTCAGATAGTTATCTCTTTCTTCGGTAAGTGATTTTGGCTGATAATCAGCAAACTTAGTTCGCAAGATACCAGTATCAGAGGCTGGAAAAGATCCATAATGCTTCTCAACCATTCGCACTAAATTCTTAAATGAACTGTTTCCAACTGATGAGATGACAATTTGTGAAGGCGAGTAATTGTTTTGTGTAAATGAAAAAAGCGATTCCCGTGTAAACTGCTTCACCGACTCAGTTGTTCCAAGAATATTATGACCAAGCTGGTGTCCACTAAACAACTGATTTTCAAATTCATCAACAATTTCCTCGGTAGGATTATCTCGATAGGAGTGTATTTCATCAATAATCACTTCCTTTTCCTTTTCAAACTCATGTAACGGGAAAACTGAGTTAAAAGTGATATCAGCAAAAAGCTCTAACGCACGCTCATAATGTGGGTGCAAAAAAGTGGCATGAAGGCAGGTTTCTTCTTTGGTAGTGTAGGCATTAAGGTCGCAGCCTACATTTTCCATACGACTGATAACATGAAAAGCCTTACGCTTTTTAGTACCTTTAAAGACCATATGTTCAATCATATGGGCCAGTCCGAACTCATTTGACAATTCGTCTCTCGATCCTGTATTAATCATCAATGCAAGATGAGAGACAGGAGAAGGATTGTGCCTGTGAATCAGTCTGATGCCATTTGAAAATTGATAATAGTGGTAATCAGTGTATGATGGTGTCATAGAAATAAATGCATCGGATAAATATAATTAAGGAGCAAATGCCTTAATTATTTATCGCAAAACTAATCAATTCCGGAATGAACTGAACAAAACCAGCTATTTTTGTAGAATTCAAGATGCTTAATCCTACACAGTTTTATGAATTTTCAGATAAAAACACCGACAATAATCATCGATGCTAAAAAAGCAAAATCAAATATTTTGCGAATGAAAAATCGGGCAGGTGAAGCTGGGGCTATTTTCAGACCTCATTTCAAAACACATCAATCTGCCGATGTGGCCGAATGGTTCAGAGAAATTGGCGTTGATGCAATTACTGTTTCCTCCATTGCTATGGCTCGTTACTTTGCAAATAGGGGATGGACAGATATAACTATTGCTTTTCCATTCAATATCAATGAATTAGACGATCTCATTGAACTTCAGAAAAAATCAAGAATTACGTTGATTGCAAGCTCAATTCAAACATTTGCAGTTCTCGAGAAGAATCTCTCAGAAGTAACGGACGTTTTCATAAAAATAGATGTGGGAGCTGGCAGAGCTGGCATTTCGATTGAAAACCCGGATTTAATTAATGAATTGGCATCTTACCTGTCAAAATCATGCAAACTTAATCTGAAAGGTTTCATAACACATGCTGGTCATACATACCAGGCAAAAGGACTGCAAGCAATACAATTAATTTCAGATAAGAGTTACAGATCATTTCAATACCTTAAGCAATATACAGGTAATCTGTCATATATGGTGAGTTGGGGCGATACTCCTTCTTGTTCGAAGGCAAATCTTACTTCATACTTTGATGAATGGCGACCTGGTAACTTTGTTTTTTATGACGTGATGCAATATCATATAGGTTCATGTGGTCTGGAAGATATTGCGCTTGCTGTTGCATGTCCGGTTGTGGAAGTTCATCCTGAAAGAAATCAAGCGATTATTTATGGTGGGGCCGTTCATTTTTCGAAAGAGTCTATAGCGGCTGACGATGGTTTTAAGCTGTTTGGTTATGTGGTGAAGTTTAATGACGATGGTTGGTCAGATCCTGTTCCCGGAGCGTGGTTGATGGCTGTTTCTCAGGAGCATGGAATCGTTCAGCTTTCGGATAATCAAAAGGATATGTTTAAAGTTGGCGACATAATTGGTATTTTACCTATACATTCGTGCTTGACAATGAGCTCTTTAAGTGAAGTTTGTACACTTGATGGAACAAAGATTCACACCATGAATCAGGAATAATTCAAATTAGGTTAACTTTGATTTTTCTAACTTCTTTTAGACAATTGTCAATAAATACTTCATTGATATGCACATTATAGCTGATTCCGGTTCAACAAAAACAGAATGGTTGGTTGTAAATGATAATGGGCAACTTATGAAAACTATTTATAGTCGTGGTTTTAATCCTTATTATCAGCCGGCACATGAAATCACAAGTATTCTTTTTGAGGAACTTCTTCCATATCTTGACGAGCGACCTGAATATATTGTTTATTATGGTGCTGGATGTTCAACATCTTATAACTGCTCGCTGATTCGAACTTCTTTTCAATCGGTTTTTGGATTAATTGATATACAAGTTTTTACGGATCTAATGGCAGCAGCTCATGCGCTGTTAGGTAAAAATGAAGGTGTCGCATGTATCCTTGGAACAGGAAGTAATTCCTGTTTGTATGATGGAAAAACAATTATTCAAAATGTACGATCACTTGGATATATGCTTGGAGATGAAGGTAGTGGAACTTTTATTGGAAAAAAACTGCTTACTCAGTGGCTATATGGAAACCTTCCACAGCATTTATCAGAAGCATTTGAAGAACGTTACAAATTGACGCCTTCAGATGCATTGGATCGTGTTTACCGCACCGGGCGACCAGGTAAATTTTTAGCCGATTTTGCTCCTTTTGTGAAAGATAACATTCACAATGAATACTGTTATCAGTTGGTGGCCAGCTCGTTTGATGCATTTATTGAAGTTCAACTTGAAAGGTATGCGCCATTAAGAAGGGTTAAACTAGCCTTCGTTGGTTCTATCGCATTTCATTTCAGCACAATACTAAAGGCGCGATGCGAGTTGAGAAATATTCAAATTACTAGCATTCAACAGAATCTTGGCAAAGGATTAATCGATTTTCATTTGCCATAGGATTCTTTATGATTTCATAAAAACTATCAATCAAAGCGTTAATAGTTGGGAATGAAACCAATTATTGGGTTCATATTTAGAATTTTTTTTCTATTATTTAAAAGAAACTCATGTATTAATAGATTGATAACGTTTGAGTTGTAAATTTTCCATACATGCTTAATTGAACAAATTTTGATTAAATTCCCAATGTCAACTGAAGCATCCAATGAAAACCAGCTTGTGGAAAATAACCATCAAGTTGATATGGCTCGTTATTGTAATAGTATCTGTAAACCCATGCATTCGTTTCGTACTTTGTGTTGAAAAGATTATTCATTTGTAAACCAATTGTTGTTTTTCTGAAGACGGAATTCGTTAATTCATAATTAACACGCATGTTTCCAATGTGATATGGGTCAATACTCCGATATTCATTAGAGGTATTGTCAATAAATTGTCTGCTAACATATTGGGACTGATATGCTATTTCGAAATTTGAAAACGGCATCCAGCTTACACTTGCTGAAGCTGTAACATTTGGTGAAAATGAAATATCAGTGGTTCCTCGTTCGAAAACAAACTGATACGGTTCGGTTTCCGGATCATCCCAGTAATTCCAATTATCAACGTATTCGGTAAAGTTCTTTATTTTGTTGGTGCTCAGAGTAAAATGTCCGGAAAACTGAATTTTTGGTGTGATCATCAATGATGCACTTGTTTCCCAACCTGCCCTGTAACTTGTTTCAACATTGGTAAGAATTGCTGAACCAACGTTATTAATTTTGCCAGTGAGAACGAGTTGATTATGATAATCCATGAAAAAAAGATTCGTTTCGAATTTTAGTTTTGCACTTTCAAAACGAGCTCCTGTTTCATAGTTTATAAGTCGCTCAGGTAAAATCACTTGCCCGGAATCTGCATCACGGTAAACGGATCTGTTAGGCTCACGGTTGGAAACAGCAATACTGGCATATGCACCCCATCTGGATGAAAACTTAATGTTTATTCCTGCCTTGGGGTTAAAAAACCGAAAGTTATGACTTTGAGTAATATCTCCTAAATCATCATGAATTCCTTCAATTACGTAATCGATACTCCTGTATTGCAAATCGCCGAATAATGCAATAGTTGTTGTTAGCTGGTATGTTGACTTTGCAAAAATGTGAAAATCAGTTTTTTCACCATCATTAAAATACCATGGAGTGTCTAAAGATGTGTTTGGAAAATGTTTCGCCCAACTTATCAATCCATAATGATCACCCTCATACCTGTTCCAACCTGCCCCAAAAGTGTTTGAGGTTGATTTAGTTGTAAAATACACAGATGCTTGTCCACCGAAAAAGTAATTATCCAACCATTTTTGTTGAATTAAATCAGTCCGTTCTATTACTTCATTTCCAACCTGAACTGCATCATAGCCATAACTACTAAGCTTTTGATCGTTTTTCCAACTTTCATAAAATCCTTTACCACGTGTAAGAAAAGCTGCCCCTGTAAATAAAACCGATGGACTAATTTGGTGAGCCAGGTGAAACTGATAATAATCTTGCTGATAATTATCGGTTTGATTATCATAGAAACCGAGGCTATTTCCCTCATTATCAATTATCTCACCTGCAGGATTATAGGTTCGATTGGAATTAAGACTATCTTTAGGTATACCATACCATGATTGATAAGTCTGTTCTATTCCGCTGGTTGCTATCAATTTAACCATTGTAGATTTATTTGCCCATGTTCCGGAAAGATAAAACGACTTTAAATCAGACCATCCCCGGTCAATATATCCCTCAGAATTGATTTTGCTCAACCTTCCATCTAAGGAGAATCCATTTTTACTTGTTCCTGTTCCAAATTGAAGTGTGTTTTTAAAGCTATTGAAAGAACCTGCTGAGCTGCTCAGAGTACCAAAAGGCTTATCAGATCTGTCAGAAGTTTTAATATTAATGCTTGCTCCAAATGCTGCAACACCGTTCGACGAAGTGCCAACACCGCGTTGAATCTGAATGTTTTCGACAGAAGATGCCAAATCAGGTAGGTTTACAAAGAAAACCGCATGTGATTCAGGATCATTTACAGGGACTCCGTTGAGAGTAACATTGATTCGGGTGAGGTCGGTACCTCTGATTCGCAGGTTCGTATAGCCTATACCTGCTCCTGCATCAGAGCTAACCACCACAGATGGTGTCGATTGAAGGAGATAAGGCAGATCGGTCCCTTGATTATTTTTTTGTATTGCTTCTGATGATAAGACACTGAAAGTGATGGGCTGATTATTTGTAACACGTGATGCACTTACAACAACTTCGTCCTGCAAAAAAGCCGATGGCGGCATAACAATCTGAATCGAAGTATCATTAAGCAAATTCAGATTGAGCAGTTGCTTCTCAAAACCTATGAAGCTAACTTCGATCTGAAGATTTCCAGGCTTAAGTGAATTGAAGACAAATGTTCCATCTGATGCACTTATTTTATGCTGATTGGATGGAATGAGCCGAATGTGCGCCCCGGTAAGTGCCTCACCCGATGCAAGTTCAATAATTCTCCCCGTCAGTTTTGTTTGACTGAACAATTGGATAGCCGCAAAGGCTACCATCATAAATAGCAAAATACTTTTTTTCATAACACATTGATTTAAAGATTTTAATAACCAATAAATCAATAGAGGAAACGAGCTTTTCTTTTTCCCTTCGCCGGCATTATCCGGATCAGGTTCAAAGGGTATGATCTCAGCCTGTCTTTTGTTCCGCTTCAGCGGACTAAGGCACCCCTATTGGAATTCGTTGCAAAATTAAGCAGATTGTTGGCTTTGTCAAGTAAAAAACTCTTTCATGTTGATTTCAGTATAATTATTGATTTTGTAAATAATTGAAATTGAAGAAAATATCGAGTTTTATTTTAATGCCTGTTTCAGCTTGCATTCTAAATAAGCAGTTTAACATATTGAAATTGAATAAAATAAATTTAGAATACAAATTAATTCGGATAATAGGTAATGTAATACCTAATTAGTTTAATTTTGCGTCATAATTATCAGCAAACGTCAGGCTATGAAATATTTTGATGAAAAGACAACGCTATACGATATTACGGAGCAGTATCCCGAAACACTTAAGGTGTTCATTGCGAATGGTTTTACTCAACTATCTGATGAGACAAAACGTAACACATTTGGCAAAGCTTTACAATTAGGCATTGCTTTGACAATGCGCCAATTGGATTTAGATGCTTTCGTTAATCTTCTTGAAGAAACAATAGAAAACGGAAAACTAACTTCTGATAATCAAAAAGCCAACGGCTCATCGGTCAAAATCAAAGGGTTGTTACCATGTCCTGTCAGAATTCCTATGCAGGAGAATCTTGACAATTATTTTAATGAGCTGAGGGCAAAGGGAATAACTGTTCAAACAGACCTCAAATCTGCTTCAATGGGCCTCGATTGGATCAAAGAAGAAGTGTTGGCAGCCACCTCATCTAATGAATTGGATGATATTTACTTGTCGGCCGGATTTGATATCTTTTTTGAAGATGCCTATTTTGGCCGCTTTATAAAGAAAGGGGAATTTGGAAATCCATTGAATTGGAATTCTATTAACCCCATTTTCATGAATTCCGACTTGCAATTGGATGACCTTCAAGGTCGTTATGGAATGATAGCCGTTGTTCCGGCAGTTTTTTTGGTAAACACGGCAATTTTAGGCGACAGACCCATTCCACAATCATGGGAGGAGTTGCTCGACCCCATTTATGAGCGGTCGGTTAGCTTACCGGTTTCTGACTTTGATTTGTTCAATGCAATTTTACTTACCCTTGACAAAACTTATGGGCGAAAAGCGATTACAGCTCTTGGAAAAAATATGCTTCAAAGTATGCATCCTGCTCAAATGGTGAAATCTGAAAGACTAAAAGAGAACAGGCCGGCGATCACCATCATGCCTAATTTTTTCACAAAAATGGTAAAAGAAGGAAGTGCTATGAAAGCAGTATGGCCCAAAGACGGAGCGATAATAAGTCCAATTTTTATGATTGGAAAGTCGATGCAAAAAGATTATCAAAATGCTGTATGTGAATTCATTGGAAGTAAATCTGTAGCTGAAATATTAGCACATCAGGGATTATTTCCATCCTTACATCCGGAAGTGGATAACAGACTCCCGGAAGGAACAAAATTTATGTGGCTTGGTTGGGATTATATCTCCTCTCACAACCTTAATCAAGAATTTGAAGCGTGTCGTCTTGCTTTTGAGACAATTTAAAAAATTATCATTTTATGAACCTAATAACAATTTCAGGACCTCCGTCTTCAGGAAAGACTGCGGTAATAATAAAAACTGCAGAAACACTCATGAAACGCGGAGTTAAGATTGGAGCAGTAAAGTTCGACTGTTTGCATACCGATGACGACGTTGCTTATGAAAAAGCTGGAATTCCAATAAAAAAAGGACTGTCGGGTCAACTTTGCCCAGATCACTATTTTGTTTCAAATATAGAAGCAGTGTTGGAATGGGGATTGAAGGAAGGCTTTGACCTTCTCGTTTCAGAAAGTGCAGGTTTATGTAATCGATGCTCACCTTATGTCAAGGAAATAAAAGCTGTGTGTGTGATCGATAATTTAAGTGGAATCAATACACCAAAAAAAATTGGCCCAATGCTTCGTATGGCTGATATCGTTGTCATTACAAAAGGTGATATTGTTTCCCAGGCTGAGAGAGAAGTGTTTGCCGCCCGGGTTCATGCGGTTAACCCAACAGCTATAGTTATGAACATCAATGGATTAACTGGACAGGGAGCATATGAGCTAAGCACAATGTTTATCGATTCCGAACAACATGTTAAGACATTGAAAGGAAAGAAACTCCGGTTTTCGATGCCTTCCGCCTTATGTTCGTACTGCCTTGGGGAGACACGAATTGGTGAATCATATCAATTAGGAAATGTCAGAAAAATGAATCTTGAGGAGAATTCTAATGCATAGCAAAGAACAACTATTATTAAAAAGCCCGTTGGAATTACTGGAAAAATATCCATATCTGGAAGCTTTTTTCACAAATCAGGCTGTGAACATGATGGCTGATGAATCAATGACTTTGAAACAAATTATGATTCAAATGGATGAATCGGGTGCAGAAGATACTGCATTTGATGCAACACATTTTTTGGATCAGCTGCATGATTTTATTGGTCAGATGCAAGAGTTTAGCGGAGTTAACAGTCAGGTAGTTGAAGTTTTGACCATTCTTCCCGGAACGGATAAATCGGGTCAGCCAGAAGGATTTGTTGAGTTGAATTTTAAAAAGAGTACCATTACAAGTATTGTTGGGCCAACAGGATCAGGTAAAAGTCGTTTACTAGCTGATATTGAATGGGTTGCTCAAGCAGATACGCCAACTTCACGAACTATTTTGGTTAATAACACAAAGCCTTCCACTGACTGGAGGTACGCAAGTGGTAAAAAACTTGTTGCACAGCTATCGCAAAACATGAATTTTGTTATGGATCTTACCGTAAGGGAATTTTTGGAACTTCATGCTGGCAGTCGAATGATTGCAAATGCTTCAATTATTGTTGATAAAATAATTGACGCCGCCAATGATTTGGCAGGAGAGAAGTTTAAAGCAGATACTCCCATTACTTCGTTAAGTGGCGGGCAATCGAGGGCACTTATGATCGCTGATACTGCAATGCTTAGCTCGAGCCCGGTCGTTTTGATAGATGAAATCGAAAATGCGGGCATTGATCGCAAAAAAGCGCTGGAAATACTTACAGGTGAGGAGAAGATTGTGTTAATGGCTACGCATGATCCAATTCTTGCATTGATGGCAGATCAACGAATAGTGATCAAAAATGGTGGCATTCACAAAGTGCTGCAAACTTCTGAAGCTGAAAAATCGATGTTAATTAAGCTTGAAGAAGCTGATCGCAGAATTCAGCAATTGCGGACGAAACTACGCTCTGGTGAATCAATTGTGGATGATTTCTTTCCATAACATTAGTTAGATTTCAGCATGAAATTAGATAATATATTCAAAATCAACACTCTAAAATAATTTATTATGTCACATGAAGGTTGCTCAGGAAGCTTCGAAAATGGTCAGTTAGTTGTTAACAAGGTCAGACAAATGGGATTCGATCAACATTATATGCCAATGCCTTTAACCATAGTTTGCGAAAATTGCCAAACCAGCTTCGAAATGGAATGCTACGAAAGTCATTGCCCGCAATGCGATATGGTATACGCTGTTACTCCCTGCCATGCATTTGATGCTGCATTTGTTAAGTCAGCTGGTATTGGCTATTAAATTGCCGTGATACTACTCTTGTCATGAGAAAATGGAAATGGATTCATCGTTGGTTTTCACTCGTTTTAGGTGTTTTTTTGCTTTTATGGGCATTCTCAGGAATAATACTTAATCACAGAGAGCTTTTTTCATCTATTCAAATAAGCAGGAGTATACTTCCTGCTGAATACCATTTCAATAACTGGAATAATGCTTCAGTTCGCTCAGCATTGGAACTTGAAAACGGTAAGATGTTTATTTATGGTGCGATTGGGATTTGGCAAACCGACACCACATTTGAAGAGTTTTTCCCCTATATGAATGGCCTGCCTGATGGAGTTGACCAGGCAAGGACAATGAAGCTCGTGAAAGCAGGCGATGGAAGGATATTTGCAGCTACCCAGTCAGGACTCTATGCTTTAGAAGCAAAAAGTGATTACTGGACTAATATTGTACAAAATATTAAGGATAAGAGAGTTGTGGATTTGTCAATCCGAAAAGACACGCTTTTTGCAATGACACGATCAGAAATATTCGTCTATGAAATTGGTGAAACAATTGATTTGGTAAAAACAGTTCAATTGTCAAATGCATCGAGTGATGATGGTAAAATTGGATTGTTTCGCACCCTTTGGGTCATTCATAGTGGCGAAATATTTGGCTTGCCGGGTAAGTTAATTGTTGATTTTATGGCTTTAGTGCTTATTTTTTTGATTATAACGGGGTATATTTATTTTTTCTTCCCGCGATGGATAAAAAATAGAAGAAAGCAAAACTTTGAATCAAAAAACCATGTTAAAGCTACTAAGTTTTCGGTTAAGTGGCACAACAAGGTTGGAATCTGGACAGTATTTTTCCTGCTTATAACTGTTTTTACAGGTATGTTCTTGCGACCACCCTTGTTGATAGCAATCGCAAATCAAAGAATTTCAAAAATTCCCTTTACTATATTGAACCATTCGAACAGTTGGCATGATCGGCTTAGAGCTTTAGTTTGGGACGAATCATCAAAAGGATGGATCATTGGAACTGCTGACGGCCTTTTTCGGGTGGATGCCTCATTTTCCTCAGTTCCTGTCCAAATCGAGAAAACACCTCCACTTTCAGTAATGGGCATTAATGTATTGAAAGCAACATCAGAGGATGATTTTCTGGTTGGTAGCTTTAATGGTTTATTTCTTTGGAATCCTGAAAAAGAAGTGATTATCGATTATATTACAGGAGAAATGCCTATTCAGAAAAGTTCCGCCGGGTCACCTTTAGGACAATATCTTATAACCGGGATGATAAACCAAAGTGGTAAAGAGTATATTTTTGAGTATAATAAAGGTTTACTAAATCATGAAATTCCTATGCCTGAAGTTTTGAAACAAACTCCAATGCCATTATGGAATTTGGCGCTGGAAATTCATACTACACGAATTTTTCAGTCGCTGATAGGTGTATTCTATATTCTAATCATTCCATTATTTGGCTTGTTAACGCTGTTAATTTTGCTTTCTGGCCTCGTAATTTGGCTGAGAAAAAGCGTTTCAAATCGAAAAAAAGGTATTTAATTATTGAGACATACAATTGTATCATATTGAAAATGAAATTCACAATGTAATTGATCAAAATCAATAATAAACTCAAAAAATATTTTAGCAATTGAAATTAATTCTTGTGAAAATTGAAATTAGATCTTAAATTTGTACAGGAAAATAAGAATATAAATACCGAAATACTAAATTAAAATCACATGAAAAAATGGCTTTCATATTTTATACCACCACCTGAATGGAGAGCAATAGCGGTGATCATAATCGGTGTTTTTGTTGGGCTTGGAATGTATGCAATGTATTCAAGCAAAGCACTTTCGTATCTGTCCGATTCGCCGGCTACATGTGTTAATTGTCACATTATGGCACCTCAGTATGCTACCTGGCAGCACAGTTCACACCGTGAAGTTGCAACTTGTAACGATTGTCATGTGCCGCATGACAATGTTTTCAGGACTTACTATTTTAAAGCAATGGATGGGATGCGTCATGCTTCAATGTTTACTTTGCGGTTAGAGCCACAGAACATTTTTATCAAAGAGGCTGGCATCGGGGTAGTTCAGGAAAATTGCATCCGCTGTCATAATAATTTGATTACCGATACAAAATTGCTTGTTCAAACAAGCAGCTTTCATGAAAAATTTGAGGATCGCCTGTGTTGGGATTGCCACCGCGAAGTTCCACACGGAAGGGTTAAAAGTTTGTCAAGCACTCCTTATGCAAGAGTCCCGATGTTACCATCACCTGTGCCTGATTGGCTCAAAAAATAAAATCATTTACGAATCATAAACTGAACTATTATGAATATTATTGGTAAAAAAAGAAGTCCCTGGATGAATTGGGCACTGTTTTTTATTTCTTTAACAGCAGTTTTTTTGTTAGGGTTGCTAGTTTCAACTATCAGTGAACGACGGGCCGAGGCAATTTTTGCTTATGCTCCAAAAGTTAAAATAGCTGATTTTGAGCCTCGTAATGAGGTGTGGGGTAAAAATTACCCCTGGCAATATGAATCCTATCGTAAGACTCAACAAACCGATTTCAAAACGCCTCATGGTGGAAATGCTATGAAAGATGTTTTGGAAGAAAGTCCGGAATTGGTTGTCATGTGGGCGGGATATGGCTTTTCTAAGGATTATAATCAGGGAAGAGGCCATTCATATGCCATCGAAGACATCAACAACTCGCTCAGGACTGGTGGCCCAAAAGCACCGGATGATGGTCCAATGCCAAGTACTTGCTGGGCATGTAAAAGTCCGGATGTTCCCAGAATGATGAATCAGCTGGGTAGTCCGGCTGCTTTTTACGCAGGAAAATGGGCGAAAAATGGAGAAGAAATTGTTAATTCGATTGGTTGCGCCGATTGCCACAATCCGGAAACAATGGATCTTGCCATTTCGCGGCCAGCACTGATCGAGGCATACACAGCCATGGGCAAGGATATCCAACAGGCAACTCATCAGGAAATGCGTTCATTGGTTTGCGCTCAATGTCACGTGGAATATTATTTTAATAACCAAAACAAAGAGGAGCGACCAAATTATTTGACATTTCCATGGGTTAATGGTTTTGAGCCAGAGAATATGTTAAAGTATTATGACGATATTAATTTTTCTGACTGGACACATTCCATTAGCAGAGCGCCGATGTTGAAAGCTCAACATCCTGATTATGAAGTTTTTATGACAGGAATTCATGCTGAGCGCGGAGTTTCATGCGCTGATTGCCATATGCCGTACGTTAGCGAAGGAGGATTGAAATATTCGAATCATCATGTAACATCACCTTTGAAATACGTTTCACAAGCCTGTCAAACATGTCATAGAGAAAGTGAAGCCACTCTCCTGAAAAATGTTTATGACCGGCAGAATAAAGTTGCTAAAATACGACATACTGCAGAGAAGATGCTAACAAGAGCGCATGTTGAAGCAAAAATAGCTTGGGACCATGGTGCGACGGAAACCGAAATGAAACCAGTTTTGTATGAAATTCGTGCAGGACAGTGGTTTTGGGATTATGTAGCAGCGTCTCATGGAGGATCGTTTCATTCACCTGTTGAAAGCGCGAGAGTGATTGGGAAATCCATTGAACATGCTCAAAACGCCAGGGTAATGTTAGCAAGGTTATTGGCATCCAAAGGATTAACAGATGAAATACCGTATCCTGATATTTCAACAAAGGCCAAAGCACAGGAGTATATTGGATTACCAATGGACAAATTGAGACAGGAGAAAAAAGAGTTTCTAGAGGAAATTGTCCCCGCTTGGAAACGGAAAGCAGCTGAACGTGAGGCTTCGGTGAAAGTAGTTCTAAATAATTAGGGGCTTATTCAAATTATAAATATCAGTCACATAAAGGCTTTCAAGCTAGGTAGAGTTAGTGTCTCTTTACTCACTTGTGGTTGTTTATAACAATTTAAGATAACTTCTTAGTTTCCATCAAAGGAAATTAAGAAGTTTTTTAGTGATTCAAGAAGTTGTGCTGATTCAAAGCCCTAAAATGTATCTTTGCAAAGCAACATACTAACAATAGAGCTATGGTTCCAGCCCGATTCGATTTTCACAAGAAAAACCACCTTTTTAATGATACGCCGTTTATCAGTCTGATGAAGAAGCGAATCTATCATGTTTTGCTTGTTTCATCCGTATATGATGCTTTTATGCTCGAAGAAGACGGTCGTATTGATGAGCAAATATTCAATGAATATGTTTCTCTGAACCTTCGTTATCCACCAACTTTCATTCTTGTAAGTACACAGGAAGAAGTCATGAAAACCCTGGCAGATGAAACCATTGATTTGGTCATTATTATGTTAAGCTCACAAGAAAAACAAACATATGAACTGGCCGAGAAGATAAAGAAAAGCTACGAAGACATCCCAATTGTGGTGTTAGCGCCACTTTCAAGAGAATTGAGTATCCGCATCGATAGAAAGGATTTAAAATCAATTGATTATGTTTTTAATTGGTTAGGAAATGCTGATATTTTGCTTGCGATCATTAAGCTGATCGAAGACCGGATGAATGCAGATCACGATATCGTTGATATTGGTGTTCAATGTATTATACTTGTTGAAGACTCGGTAAGGTTTTATAGCAGCTATTTGCCAAATATTTATAAAATCATTTTTAAACAGTCAAAATCATTTATGACTGAGGGTCTAAACGAGCATCAGAAAACACTACGCATGCGTGGACGCCCTAAGATTCTACTGGCAACCAATTACGAAGAGGCAATCAGTTTGTATAAGAAATTCAAAGGAAATTTGCTGGGAATCATATCTGATATTTCATACGAACGAGAAGGTAAAACCGATCCGGAAGCTGGTATTCGTTTATGTCAGGTGGTAAAAAAGAATGATAAATTCATGCCACTACTTTTGCAATCTTCCGATGATGAGAACGAAGAGATTGCAAAACAAATCAAGGTTGGTTTTATAAATAAGAACTCAAAATCACTTTCAATAGAACTCAGACGGTTTATTCGCGAATATTTCGCTTTCGGTGACTTTGTTTTTAAAGACCCTGCTACCGGCATGGAGGTTTTAAGGGCTAACGATCTGAAATCAATGCAAGAAAAGATATTTCAGGTTCCTAATGAATCGCTTCAATATCATATCGAACGCAATCATTTATCAAAGTGGCTCAGGGCCAGAGCTTTATTTCCGTTAGCTGATTTATTTAAAATGTTCTCACCTGAAGATTTTTCCGACTGTGACGACATTAAAAGGTTTGTTTTTGACGCTATAGCCACTTTTCGTTTAAATAAAGCGCGGGGTGTTATTGCTGAGTTTAATCGTGAGAGTTTTGATGAATACTTATCTTTTACACGGATAGGGCAGGGGTCTATTGGAGGGAAAGCCCGCGGTCTTGCGTTTCTTGATTCTTTAATTAAACGTAACAGACTGTATGACAGATATGAAGGTGTTACTATTGGGATTCCGCGTACTGTTGTTTTATGCACCGATATCTTTGATGAATTTATGGAGGAGAATAATTTGTACTCCATTGCATTGTCTGATGAATATTCTGATGAAGAGATTTTGCGTCAGTTCATCGAGGCTCGCCTTCCTTTTCGTATTCATGAAGATTTGTATACTCTGATTTCAGTTATCCGGAATCCTTTGGCTGTGCGTTCTTCGAGTCTTTTAGAAGATTCACATTATCAGCCGTTTGCAGGTATTTACAGTACTTACATGATACCTATTGTGGAGAATGATGAACGCACCATGATCAAATTATTGAGCAATGCCATCAAAAGTGTTTATGCGAGTGCATTTTTTAAGGACTCCAAAGCCTATATGATGGCCACTAAAAATGTGATTGATGAAGAGAAAATGGGAATAGTGCTGCAGGAAGTCTGTGGGAAATCATATGGAACTCGTTACTATCCAGCTTGTTCCGGTGTTGCCAGGTCGATAAATTTTTATCCTATTGGACCAGAGAAACCTGAAGATGGTATAGCAAATATCGCGCTGGGACTTGGAAAACATATCGTTGACGGAGGACAAACATTGCGTTTTTCACCCAAGTTCCCTCAAAAAGTGTTGCAAACTTCACAGCCTGACCTTGCATTACGTGAAACACAAAAGGTTTTTTATGCGCTGAATCTCGATCCTGAAAGTTTTAAAATTACCCCTGATGAGTCGGCCAACTTGCTACAGTTAAGGATTGTTGAAGCTGAAAAAGATGGTGTAATGAAACTTATCTGCTCAACCTACGATTATCATAGCAATGTGTTGAGAGATGGATTTCAGGAGGATGGGAAACGACTTGTTACTTTTGCTAACATATTGAAATACAACACATTTCCGCTAGCTGAAATTCTTCAATTGGTTTTGGAGACTGGTCAAAAAGAAATGGGCAAACCGATAGAAATAGAGTTTGCTATTGAGTTGAATAAGCCTGTTGGTGTTCAAAAGATGTTTTATGTGTTGCAGATTCGTCCGATTGTAAATATCGACGAGACAATTGAACTAGATCTTGATGGGATTGAAAAAGAAAAAATGTTGATCAGAGCTGAGCACACACTTGGTAATGGTATAATTAATAATATTTTCGATTTTGTGTATGTGAAGCCACAAACTTTTGATTCTTCAAAAACACGCGAAATTGCTGCTTTAGTCGGACAAATAAATGATAAATTTTTACTCGAAGGGAAGAATTATGTGTTAGTAGGTCCTGGACGATGGGGTTCAAGTGATCCATGGCTTGGTATTCCTGTAAAATGGCCTCAGATTTCAGCTGCACGTGTAATCATCGAGTCAGGTTTAGAAAATTATCGCATTGATCCAAGTCAGGGCACGCACTTTTTTCAAAATCTTACCTCTTTTGGAGTGGGGTATTTTACTATAAATCCTTTTATCCATGATGGGTTTTACGACTTGGAATATCTTGACAAACAAGAGGTTATTTATGAAGATGAGTTCATAAGGCATATCAGGTTTGAAAAGCAGATTACCATTGCCATCGATGGAAAGCACAACAAAGGTGTGATTTTAAAAGATGGAATGGATTTTGAAAAGGTTAAAGGATAATTCTAGCTTAAATCGAAAAATTATTGAAAGCCAATTAGTTGCTTTTTATAATTTTTCTAAATTAGGTTTTGAACTACCAGATTTTGATTTTGGGAATGGAATAGCTGTATATTTGTTAATTACTTAACAATACACTTCACAATGACCAGACATGTAATGTTGATCCTTATTGGATCGAGACAAGAAGCAGCTGATAAAGTTCAGAAAATACTCACAGGTTGGGGATGTTTTATTAAAACACGCCTTGGTTTGCATGACGATGTTCTGGATAATTGCTCACAAAGTGGGTTGATTTTTCTTGAACTCACCGGCGATTTGGAGAATATGCAGGAAATCGAAAGAAAACTTAATCTCGTTAAGTCTGTAGATGCCAAATTATTAAGTTTACATACAGAATAAAGTTTAGCTTACTATTTATTTGAAACAATTCTTTTTCGGAAATATCACGATAATCGGAAAAGAACAGCTGAATAATGGTCTTGAAAGTTTCGTTGCTTTCAATAGGAAGAAATATGGTATTTTTGCCAGTATAAGAGCGAATGATAATCCATAAAATTCTATATGAGACAAACGATAAGTTCCGATTTTAAGCTTGGGATATTGGGAGGCGGACAGTTGGGAAAGATGCTGTGTCAAGCTGCAAGCAGCTGGGACATAACTACCTGTGTGCTTGATCCTGACTCGGAGGCATCAGCATCTGGTGTTTCTACACATTTTGTTCAAGGTTCATTTCGTGATTTTGATACAGTAATGAAGTTTGCCGAAGGTCTTGATATGATCACTATTGAAATAGAAGGGGTTAATATTGAAGCTGTTGAGAAACTGGAACAATCAGGTATTCCTGTGCTGCCACAGCCATCTTGTTTGCGAATCATAAGAGATAAAGGACTACAGAAGTTGTTTTATCTTGAGCATGACTTGCCTACAGCGCCATTTAAGCTGTTTCAGAATGCTTCTGAAGTCAGGGATGCAATAAATCAAGGACAGATCAGATTACCTTTTGTACAAAAAATCAGACTGTCAGGATATGATGGACAAGGAGTTCTTATTGCCAGAAATGAAGAAGATTTGAAACAATTATTTGATGTGCCTTCCCTGGTTGAAGATTTTGTAGAGGATGCTTTAGAAATTGCAGTTATAGTTTCACGTAATGCAAATGGTGAAACGAGTTGTTATCCAGCTGTGGAAATGGTTTTTAATCCTGTTGCTAATTTGGTTGAGTCACTACTATCACCTGCGCGTATTTCACATCAGATTGAAAAAATAGCTTCAGCTTTAGCTATTAAAACTGCAGAGGATCTGGGTATTATAGGTCTTTTAGCTGTTGAGTTTTTTATTGATAAACAAAATCATTTGTTAATAAATGAAGTTGCACCACGACCTCACAATAGTGGACATCACACCATTGAAAGTGCACTTACTTCACAGTATGAACAGCATTTGAGAGCTATTTTCGGCTATCATCCCGGTTCAACCAACCTGAAAATGCCAGCAGTTATGGTAAATATTCTGGGTAGTGAGGGGTTTTCTGGTCAGGTGATTTATAAGGGCTTGAATGAGGTATTAATGGTAGAAGGTGTTAAATTACATATCTACGGTAAGAAGCAAACACGTCCTTATCGAAAAATGGGTCACGCCACAATTTTGGCCAAAACACCAGAGGAGGCTTTGGAAAAAGCTGATTTTGTGCTTAAAACGTTGAAAGTTGAAGCTTAAAATTCAATAGATAACTATGAAAAATTCATCCAAACAGAACATTATGGTTAGCATAATTATGGGATCGGATTCCGATTTACCAATAATGAAAGAGGCAGCTGAACGCTTGACTTTCTTTGGAATTGATTATGAGATTCGGGTTGTTTCTGCTCACCGGACTCCGGAATACATGGTTCAGTTTGCCAGGGAGGCTGCCGAAAGAGGAATTTTAGTAATTATTGCCGGAGCAGGGGGAGCAGCGCATCTTCCTGGAATGGTGGCTAGTTTAACACCACTTCCTGTCATAGGTGTTCCTGTAAAATCTTCCAATTCGATTGAAGGTATTGATTCACTGTTATCTATAGTGCAGATGCCTAAAGGAATACCGGTTGCAACTGTAGCTATTAATGGTGCGGCTAATGCAGGAATTTTAGCAGCACGCATCATTGGAGCTTTTGACATGACTGTAAGAAAAAAGATGGAAGCTTTTATGAAAACACAGACGGAGACCGTGCTTGAAAAGGCTTCGAAGAATCTGCACATCTAGCCATAAGTCATTTGAAAATGAATGTCAATTAGCGTTTCCCTTCTTTTGAAAAACAGCTAATAACTTCATTCATCACATCTTTACTTCCTGAAAGGATAAAAAGCTTGTCATTTATTTCTATTTTGGTCATTCCGTTTGGTGTAAGATACTCACCTTCACGTTGAATCATTGCAATAATTGCGTTTTCAGGGAAATTCAGTTCAACTATTTTCTTTCCAACTGCGGTATGCTCCGGGTTGATTAAAAATTCCTCGAGGAATGCTCCCTTTGGTTCAGTTAAAAAGTCATCCAAAGGGTAGCTTTTCTTCTCACCTTCAGGTACTTCAAGATGCAACCATCGGGCTAACGTTGATAGGGTCGTGCCTTGAATGAGAACTGAAGTTACCGAGATAAAGAATACGATATTAAAGATTAAATCTGCTTTTTCAATTCCGGATAAGAGGGGATAGGTCGCAAAAACAATTGGAACAGCTCCTCTTAAACCAACCCAAGAAAGAAATGTTTTTTCCTGAAAAGTCATTTTAAAAGCACTCATGCTGATAAATACACTTAAAGGACGAGCTACAAAAATTAGAAACAGTGAAATAAGCAAGCCAATACCTATTACAGGTATAATTTCTGAGGGATATACAAGTAATCCCAAGGTTAAAAAGAGTATTATTTGCATAAGCCAAGCCAATCCATCAAACACTTTTAGGATTGTTTTCTTATGTATAAAGTGTTGATTACCAACATATACAGCAGTAAGATAAACAGCCAGAAAACCATTTCCGCTTAAAACTTGTGTTAATGAGTAAGTTAAAAGCATTAAAGTAATAACCAAAACTGGGTAAAGACCCTCAAAGCCAAGTTTGATATTATTTATCAGCCATTTACTTATCCTTCCAAAAGCCAGGCCTATGACAGCTCCTATTAACATCTGCTTCAAGAACAAAGGAATAAGGGAAGCCAACTCCTGATCCTGATTCACCACTAAACCAAGAAATGATAACATAAGTACATAAGCCATTGGATCGTTACTGCCGCTTTCAAGTTCGAGGGTTGGCCTTAACTGACTTTTCAGAGCAACATTTTTAGATCGTAAAATTGAAAATACAGCAGCGGCATCCGTTGAAGAAACAATTGAACCGAGCAACAAACTTTCATAAATGGTGAAATCAGTGATGGCCCAAACAAAAAGGCCTACAATTGCGGCAGTAAGAAAAACGCCTGCAGTTGACAATGTGATTCCTTTGCGCAATATAGGTTTAATAGATGTCCAGTTTGTGTCAAGTCCACCTGAGAAAAGAATGAAATTGAGTGAGATGACTCCTAAAAACTGCGCAATTTGCGGGTTGTCAAAATAAATCTTACCGATACCTTCCGAACCAGCCAGCATCCCTATTGCAATAAAAAGCAATAAGGTAGGAACTCCATAATTGTAAGATGTTCTGCCAGCCAGAACACTGATTAACAATAGGATAGAGGATACCAATAAGAAATGCTCAAGCGTTATCTGCATCGAATCTATACGTTTTGATTTTTCGCTAAGTTAGCAAAAAAATGATTCAGGATAAAGAGCGCTTTTGATTTTCTAACCAAATAACAAGCAATAATACCTCCTGATTCATTATAATGTTGGCTTTATAGAGTAATTTGAAATTTATTTGCAATTAATTTTTAGACTGTGGATGGTAAAGTCCAAGCTAACTTTCGAGCATTTTTAGGATTCTTTCGATGTTTCTTTTTCCAATAGTGTAGCCGATTTGGAAAAGCTTGTCAGCAAATTGAAAGTCGAAAATACCATATTTGCGAACTTCAGGGGCGTCAATAAAAAGGTCGCAACCATCAATCTGATCTTTCAATGTATTGTTAACACCTAGAAAAAGCACCCTCTCACTTACAGTTTTAATTGAATCAAATGCAGTGTCAACTTCCTCCAAATGATTGGATTCCAATGCAATAACCAACCTTTTTTCTTTTCGAAGGCAATTAATCGGAAGGTTATTCGTGAGACCTCCATCCACATAATAATAATTGTTGATCACCACCGGCTGAAACAAAATAGGGATTGAAGCCGATGCAACAACCCAATCAATCAGGTTTCCACTGGAAATCAATTCATTGCACCCACGATTGAGGTTTGTTACTGATATTATCAACGGAATCTGTAATTCTTCAAAAGTGTGAACACTTAGGAAGAGACTTAGTTTTTCCCTAAGGACAACAAGTGAACCAATTCCACCTCTGCGACCAATCCATGCCGGAAGTTTTGTTAGCTCGGGTTTAACAATTGCTTTTAGCATATCAGCAGGTGCAACTCCACTGGAATACATAGCACCAACAATAGCACCCATGCTTGCGCCTGATATAATCGCAGGTTTTAATTGGGCTTCATCGAGTGCTTGTAAAAATCCTGCATGAATAATTGCTCTGGCTCCTCCACCACTTAAGGCAAGGCCAAAACTGTCGTATAATGCCATTGTTGTGAATGTTTCTCCTCACAAAAATAAGACATAAAAAGGCATTTTCAGACTTTAATCATTGTTAAAATCATTTTAAAGGATGTTATTGACTGCAATGCATGCGAAATATTTGCAGGCATTATAATGCTGTCACCTGTGGTAAGTAGGAAGGTTTCGCCTCCGATCTTAATATTTACTTGCCCATCAATAACTTGCACTAATGCATCAAAAGGTGCTGTGTGTTCAGACAGACCTTCACCCTCACTAAAGGCGAAAAGGGTTACATTGCCTTTTTCATTTTTAATAACTTGTTTGCTTACAATGCCAGCATCGGTATAAGCTATAGCATGTTGAAATTGAACGATTTGACCTTTTGGAAATGTATTCATAAAATCGATTTTTATAATATAAAACGATATAATTCATTTGTTTTAATAAATATCAATGCAAATATATAAGAATTAAAGCATTAGATTACCTAAATATTGATAAAATATTTAATGTTCATAAAATACTGTTATACTGTAATATAAGCATAACTTAACATGAAACACAAAGGTAAACTCTCTACAATTATTGATTAATGTTGGGAAGTTTAACTATTATCCTGTCATTTCAGGAACATGAAAACGATTTGGATAGTAATTACAGCCAAAACTAAAAAGCAGGTTCAAGAGCAAAATTTGGAAAGTGTCAAAGTTTAAAATCCAGCTGCCTGTCCATCTTTTCTTGACTCGGAAGCTCCATAATAAACTCCGGTGACGGGGTCGCGCATAATTGCCTGATAACCACCGTATCCGCCAACATCAAATTTAATTCGATGACCTTTTTTCATGAGCTCACGGATTGTTTCATAATTGAATCCTGATTCCAGGTTAACCCAACCTCCGTCACTCATAGGGTTACCTGTTGGCTCTGTACTGCCTTCGTGACTGATACGTGTTGCATCACCGGCTTCCTGAAGATTCATTTCGAAATCAATCAGATTAACCAATATTTGCACATGGCCCTGAGGTTGCATTGCGCCCCCCATGAGTCCAAAACTAAGCCAGGGAGCACCATCTTTCGTAACAAACCCGGGAATGATTGTATGAAAAGGACGTTTTCCTGGCTGGTAAACATTTGGATGCCCAGCCTCAAGAGAAAATGACTCTCCTCTGTCCTGCAAAACAAAACCTAAATCAGCAGGAGTCATTCCTGATCCCATTCCTCTGTAGTTGCTTTGAATAAGTGAAACCATATTTCCTTCAGAGTCAGCAACAGTAAGGTAAATAGTATTATCTGTTTCGAGAATTCCAGCAGGGTAGCTTTTACCAGCTTTATCCTTGCTGATAAGCTTTGATCTTTCAAGAGCATAATTTTTCGAAATAAGTCTATCTACCGGTAAGTTTGAAAAAGCTGGATCAGCATAATATTTAGCCCTGTCTTCGAAAGCAAGTTTCTTTGCTTCCACAAAAAGGTGTATATATTCTTCACTTCCATAACCCATTGTTTTCAAATCGCTTAACTCTAATATATTAAGCATTTGTAAAACAGCAATCCCTTGTCCGTTTGGCGGAAGTTGCCACACATCATAGCCTCTGTAATTTGTAGAAACAGGTTTAACCCACTCGCTGCGGTGGGTGTTAAGATCATTGGCAGAAAGAAAGCCTCCATTTGCCTGAACATAGGTCGCAATCTGTTCAGCGATTTCGCCTTCGTAAAAACTTCTTAATCCAGCCTCAGCCATATGACGGTAAGTGTTGGCTAGTTTCTGATTTTTGAAAATTTCACCTTTGACCGGCGCATTACCTTCAGGCAGATAAACTTCAGAAAATCCCGGATAATTCTTTAATCTGGCTGCGTTGGACTTCCAATAATAGGCAACCACTTCGGTTAAGGGAAATCCTGCTTCAGCATACGAAATAGCTGGTGCTAAAATTTCTTCAACTGATAGTTTTCCAAATTTTTGGTGCATCTCATTCCATGCATCAACACAGCCCGGAACAGTTACAGGCAGTGGGCCATAGGAAGGAATTTCCTTTATTTTATTTTTTTTAAAATAATCTAATGTCAGTGTTTGGGGTGATCTGCCACTACCGTTTAATCCGTACAACTGTTTTGTTTTAGCATCCCAGATGATTGCAAAAAGATCGCCTCCAATACCACAACCAGTTGGTTCAACCAATCCAAGTAGGGCATTTGCAGCGATGGCAGCATCTATAGCATTGCCGCCAAGTTTAAGCATATCGAGAGCCACTTGTGTTGCCAAAGGGTGACTAGTTGCTGCAATACCTTGACGGGCAATGACTTCAGATCGTGATGCAAAGTTTTTTCCTGTTACGCGATCCTGAGCATTTACAGTATTAGCGATAAAAATAACGGAAATGATAAATAAAATATGTGATCTTTTCATTGTAATTGTTGGAGTACTTGATTTAGAGCTTTTGAGAGGTATTCGATTGCGATTTCAATCTCTTCATCGGTTATTGTGAGAGGAGGAGCTATTCTAAAGGCTTTTTCATGAAATAAAAACTGATCAACAACAAGTCGCTGTTGTTTTAGTGCATACATAATATCATTGATTTTGATATCTTCTTTGATTTCAACAGCCAACATTAGCCCAGCCCTGCGAATTGTTGAAACAGCCGGGTGGAAGAGTAAGGCATCTTCAAAATGTTTTCCTTTATTATTGGCAGCTTCGGCAAGCTTTTCATTTAGAATTACTTCGAGCGATGCTAATGCAGCGGCGCATGAAACAGGGTGTCCGCCGAAAGTGGTAATATGGCCTAATTCAGGGTGATGCGTTAGTTCCATCATCATTTGTTTTGATGCGATGAAAGCACCTATAGGCATTCCGCCTCCCATTCCTTTTGCCAGACAGAGAATATCAGGAACTATATCGTACTTTTCAAAAGCAAAAAGCTTACCGCTACGACCAAAGCCCATCTGTATTTCGTCAAATATAAGTAAAGTGCCTGTTTCTTTGCATTTACTACGTAAAGCTGACAAGTAGTTTTCGGCAGGCAGTATAATTCCGGCTTCGGCTTGAATAGGTTCGATTAAAACTGCTGCTGTTGCTCTTGTTATTTGATTTAGTTGCTGAAAATCATTGAAATCAAGCATTCGGGTTGCAGGTACCAAAGGCCTGAAAGCATTTTTCATAGTTTCGTGACCCAACAGACTTAATGCTCCAGCAGTGCCTCCGTGATAAGCGTTTCTGAAATGGACAATTTCAGCCCTGTTCGTTATTCGTTTGGCTAATTTTAATGCTCCTTCAATTGCCTCGCTGCCTGAGTTAACAAAATAGACGGCATCTAAAGTTGATGGAAGGTTCTGTGCCAGCAATGTTGCAAGTTTAACTTGTGGGGAATGAATAAATTTGCCATAAACCATCACATGCATATAGTCATCCAATTGCGACTTTATAGCTGCAATTACTTTAGGGTGGCGATGTCCAACATTACTAACAGAAACACCCGAAACAAGATCGATATGACTATTACCTTCGCTATCTGTAAGATATATACCTTCTGCCTTTACTATTTCAATTGGATTATCCACAACTGAAGGCAATCCCATGTGTAATTGAAACATTTGTCTGTTAGTCAGCATTCAAAATTAATTTGTGCAAAATTATCACTAATTAGTACAACGTAAGATAGGTTGCCAATCATTTATCTTTCAACAATGATAGGATGATTGTTAATAACTCTTTGAATTTTACCTTTAGAACGATCTTTTCATTTATTAACTGCAAAATTCTTTCCTATGCACTACATTTGCAAAAAATTCAGGTATGAGCAGGCTTTCAGATAAAGTCATTATTATTACTGGAGCCTCTTCCGGTATCGGCAAATCAACTGCCCTGGCTGCATCACAAAGAGGTGGCAAAATGGTGCTTGCTGCACGTAATTTAGCTTTCTTAAATAGCGTTGGTGAATTGTGCCGTAAAAATGGAGCTCAGGTTTTAATTGTACAGACTGATGTGAGCAAAGAAGAGGATTGTCGTCTGCTGATTGACAAAACTATTAAACATTTTGGCAGAATAGATGTGTTGATTAACAACGCAGGCATTTCGATGCGGGCTGTTTTTGAGAGGACAGATCTATCTGTAATTCATAAGATTATGGATGTCAACTTTTGGGGAACCGTATATTGTACAAAATATGCTCTTCCTTTTCTGCTTGAAAGCAAGGGTTCTGTGGTAGGTGTTTCGTCAATAGCCGGATATAAGGGTTTACCTGGTAGAACAGGCTACTCAGCATCAAAATTTGCTATGCAAGGTTTTTTGGATGCCCTTAGGGTTGAGAATTTAAAAAAGGGGTTGCATGTGTTGGTCGCTTGTCCGGGTTTCACTGCATCCAACATTCGTGCTGTTGCATTATCAGCTGATGGCAGCCCTCAGGGTGAATCGCCACGAGACGAAGGAAAAATGATGAGCAGCGAGAAAGTTGCCGAATACTTATTGGATGCAATTGAAAAGAAAAAACGCTCGATAATTCTAACTACGGTTGGGAAGTTAACCGTTTGGTTGAACAAACTTTTCCCTTCCAAACTTGACACAATGGTTTATAATCAAATGGCAAAAGAGCATGACTCTCCATTTAACCCTTAAGCTTGTTATTTTTGAATCCTGGACAAAGTCTTAAGTATTCATTATGAGTTAATTATCGCTTTACTTTCATGAAATAGGCTATCTTTTCAAGTTTAGCTATAATATCGTAGTTTTCAACATACACATATGCTGGCACCTGAAGCTGAACGGAGGTAAAATTTAAAATGCCTATTATGCCTGCATTAACCAAAATCATACTTATTTCCTTTGCAAATTCACGAGGCACAGCCAAAGCACATATAAAGATTTTCTCTTGTTTAATGACTTCTGAAAGTTGCGTAATGCTGTAACAGGGTACATCTGTTAATAATGGGTGGGACATGTCGAAATAGAAAGAGGCAGCAACTTTCAGTTTCTTATCATCAGAAGTAAAGTATTCAGAAACCGCTTTACCCAGATGTCCTATACCAACAAAACACATCTTTTCTGGTTGGTCATCATCAATAGCATCTCCAATTTTATTAATTAACTCGCTGATGCTGTATCCTTTATGTACATCGCCGGTTACACCGATGAGCATAAAATCGCGGCGCACAGTTGCTGGTTTTGTTTTTAATACACGGGCAAGGTTGTGTGAAAAAATAAAAGCATGTTCAAGATATTGATAATTGAGAAGAACGCGGCGGTATTGACTTAACCTTTCGACAGTTTGTTCGGGTAAACTATGCAGCATTCATTATCTTTTTTTTGGCAGGTTACACATTAGCCCAAGACGTATGATGTAACTTTTGAAATTAAGATCCGGCATTTCAGGATTTTCGTATATACCTGCAAATCCTAGCTGTAATCTTCCTTCAAGCGAGACTGAGAGAGGCCCATAGATGTTGTAATTTCCAGATAATCCTATAAGAATTCCAGCATCATATGTATTGATGACGTTAGATGTTTGGCCACTATATAATATGCGCGAATAACCAGGTTCAAAGCCATATTGAAGAAAGGAATCAGCGCTAACAGGATCGAGGTAAAGTTCTTCGTAACCAGAATGGTTGTTGACGAGCAAAAGTGAATAAAACAAACCTGCTTGTGCAGCAAACTCAAAATGACCTTTCTTTTTTGAATAATGAACAAGCAGTGGTAACTGCAAATAATCAGAAAAATAAGTCACATCATAAGCGTAGAAACATTCCCAGCAAACATGAGAAGAAGTGTCTGTTAGCCTGAATCCGTTTACATAACGCTGTGATTGAAAACCTCTTCGTTCAAAAAGCATTTCAAACTGCAATCTTAAATCATCCGTCAAACCATAGGCCAGAGTAGCCCCGGCTTGAATACTCTTTTTATTTGTTGTTTTTGAATTAATCGCATTAGCATCTGTATCGCCATATAATGGACCTCCTGTGATACCAACAAACCAACTTCCTTTTTGAGAAATGCTTTGTCCATTAACAGAACTTAAAAAGAAAAGGAGTAATACGAAAAACAGAGAAGTCTTTTTCATGTTAGAAATAAGCTGATATCCAATAAATTCCAACTATCAGAGATGCTGAAGCCCCAACAATTTGAATGCTTTTGAATAGGTACGGTTTTTTTATATCATCCGATTTATATGACACGAATCCCAGGAGTATTGAAAATATGATCATAGCGACTATTGTCCCAATGCCAAAGCCAATAAGATACAATGTAGAATCTGAAATTGTCGGAAACGCCAACGTTGGCAACATGCCAATTAGGTGAGAAACGCCTGCTAAACCATGCAGAGTCCCAATTAGTATTGCAGAAATAAAGGACTGTTTAATTGGTAATAAGTGACTGTGATCATGCACATTAACTGCAGGATGATCATGCTCGTGAATGTGTGTGATTACTTCACCGGTTGGAGAGTGATGAGTATGAGGGTGCTCATGAGCATGAGCGTGATTTCCTCCAAAAATTCTCCATAATGCCCAGACGCCGATAGCAATAAGTATAAAGCCTACTATGAGCTCACTATAACTTGATATCGCATCGACAGGGATGTAATTCTTAAAAAAGATGAACAGTCCACCAATTAGCAACATACCTGAAGTGTGACCTAAACCCCATCCAAGACCAATTATCCATGCTTTCAATTTGTTGTCAATCGCGAGTGGGGTAACAGCTGCTAAATGGTCGGGACCAGAGACCACATGCATAATACTGGCTAATAATCCGATTAAAAAAGGTGCTCCTACAGTAATGTGTTGATGATCAGCGTGAAGCGTGATCCAAAGTAGCGTCTCATGCATAACGACATTTTTTACAAAAATATAGCTTTAATATGAAGTATTTTGGATAAAAAGTTACTTTGCTGAGGATTAAAAAATAAAAAAGAATGCCTCAAAGATAATCCGCCAAACTGTGTTTTTTTAAGTGCTCGCGGAAATCATTTGTCATTTTGAAAGTCACATTGTCCATTATACATTTATTAAATGGACATATTTGTTTATCGTGAGGGCAAGAAGTAACCTCAATCTTGCCTTCGATAGACTCATAAATTTCAAGCAGAGATATGTTTTTTGGATCTTTTTTTAGGCTAAAACCGCCGCTTGGACCACGATGAGAATCAAGAAAGTTGTCCTTCACTAATCGTTGGAAGATCTTAGCTACGTGGTGTTTAGAGCTATTTGTAATGTCAGCAATCTGAATGACATTTGCTTTGCCACCCGATTTGGCAACGATTATCATTCCGTGTAATGCAATTGAGGCTCCCTTGGTAAGTGTAACTATTTTGGACATCTTGTTAATAGGTAATTAAATACCAAAATTACTCCGATTACTTTAATCTCCAACTTTTTCAGAAAAAAAAATCAAAGATATCCTTACGGAAAAATGAGATACTTTTGTAAATTGAATTTCAAATCAACACACTTTTAATTTATGGTAGCAACAATGCTTCAGCAGACTTTCATTATCACCACTTTTGTAATGGGGATGATGATTATCATTGAGTATATTAATATACAAACGAGAGGGTTATGGTCGCTTCAAATTCAGCATTCTCCTTTTCTCCAGATCATACTTGGAACACTAATGGGAATAATTCCAGGTTGTCTAGGTTCTTACACTATGGTTTCATTGTATATCCACCGCGTTGTTATGTTTCCGGCTATTGTTGCTACAATGATTGCTACATCAGGCGATGAAGCATTTATCATGTTTTCCTTGTTTCCTGAAGATGCTTTTAAACTGCATATTTTTTTACTACTAATAGCTATCGTTTCAGGTGTAATTGTTCATTTTACAGTAAAAAACAAGTTTATTGGTTTAAAAGGACATGGTGATTTACCACTTCATAACCCAAACGAAGAATGTCATCCGTTTCATCCCTCAAGTTCGATTGAAAATATTCGAAATTTAAGTTTTACACGTGCGCTTTTGATTGCTGGTGTAGCTGGAATTTTGATTTTGCTTTTTAGTGGTGTCATTGATGGAAGTCATCATTTGAATACCTTGATGGGAGGGAGCGTGGATTTGGAGCATGACCATAGTCATGCTGTTGATGGCCATGAACATGATCACAGCGGTGAAGCTGATTGGATTCGCTACAGTTTGATAGGAATATTTACTGTTATTATGTTTATTATTGTTTCAACAAAAGAACATTTTTTACAAGAGCATTTGTGGCAACATATTATACGTAAGCACTTTGCGAAGATCTTTTTATGGACCCTGGGAGTATTGATAGTTATTTATTTCATGAATCAATACGTAAATCTTGAAACATGGATATCTGCAAATTTGTGGGTTGTTTTAGTGCTTGCGATTCTAATTGGCATTATTCCTGAATCAGGCCCGCATTATGTTTTTGTATTGTTGTTTGCCCAAGGTGTACTCCCAATGAGTATATTGCTGGCAAGTTCAATTTCTCAAGATGGACATGGTATGTTGCCAATGCTGGCAGAATCACCACGTGGGTTCATTGCCGTGAAGCTTGTCAACATAACGGTTGCATTTATTGTTGGAGCAGCCGGAATTTTGATGGGATTATAGAGGATTTGCTTAAGTTAAACTGAAATATGTCTCACAATCTTATTGTAACCAATGTGTAAACATTATCAGTGAAACGAAATTTTAGAGAAATAACTCTCATCCGTTTTGATGTTCTACATACGTAACATAATCAATTGAATCTTGTTATCTGTACTTATTGATTCATCAATAAATAATCAAAACAAGAAGTGAGTTCTCCATTAATGAGTTTTAGTCATCGTTGAAGGAACTGCGATTATGAAATCGGCAACATTTTTCTTGTCAGCAGGAAGCTTAACAGGCTGATCGGTTTCAATACTTGAAATAGTTACAATACGTATTTCAGGGATCAGCCTTTTCAGATACCAGATAATACCTTCATAATTATCAGAATGATATGCGCCGTTGTAATGGATAAAAACTTTTGAAGCTTCGATATTTTTATAAATAAACCAGGCCATTGTAGCATCTTTTACGGCCTGAGCTTTCGGAAAATTCTCGGTTGAACTACCATGACCCATATCTTCCATCATTTTAACCATTTCCACATAGCCTGGCAATTGAGGATCGTAGGCGATGGGTAGTGGAGCAATAAATGTTTTTTCGTTGTCAGGCAAGGTGTCAAGCGCTTCAAAACCTTTTCTAAAAACCATGCTGGCATACTTTCGGGGTATGTTTGAAGCAACAAACTTTAACTTGTTCTCTTTAGCAAAATCAACCAAAGGAGCGATATCTGTTTTATAATTTGGCCATAGTCGGGCTAATTTTTTAAGACTATCAGTTTCTATACTTCCATTAAGGTACTGATTCAAAAACAATTGATTGTCTGTTTCGAACATTTCGGCACCTAATGTTAACCCTGCAGGATTAGCCTTAAGTAAGTCGGTTGTAAGTTCAAGCTGCAGCCAATGACTAATTGGATTATTATGTAATTCTCCAAAAAAAACGACTTCGGCGTTTGATGCAGCCTCAACCAATTTCCGGTATTTAACTTCTTTACCTTTTGAGTCAAAAAGCTTGTATGCAGGTTTGTCGCTTTTAAATGAGGCAAAAACAACCAAAGCTGAAATTAGGATAATAGTACGATATTTCATTGTAAATCAATATTTTAAAAGGAAATCATCAAGAAAAGAAAAGGGTAATAATGAACGCATGGAAGGAGCTATTAATACCGGACCTTCCTGGCCCTGCATTATGACTTTCATGTCGCAATTCGATTTTTTTTCATATTCGGCCATCACCTGACGGCATGATCCGCATGGGGATATAGGTTCATCGATGATGGATTTTTCGCTGATTGCTGTCACTGCGATGGCCATCACAGCGATGTTAGGGAAAATAGCGCTGGCATGAAACAAAGCGACCCTTTCAGCGCATAAACCTGATGGATAAGCAGCGTTTTCCTGATTGTTACCAAGAACAATCTCTCCATTGGCAAGTAAAACTGCTGCTCCAACTTTAAATCTGGAATAGGGAGCATAGGCATTTAATGCGGCTTTTTTCGCTTCAGAAAGAAGATTTAGCTCCACAGGAAGAAGTTCGTGAGAACCTTCATATAGATTCATTTCGAGCTGAAAAATTTCTTTTTTCATAGCATATGTTAGATGCTACAAAAATAATAATTAAACTGAACTAAAATCAGGAAACAATTTTTCGGCGTGGCAACATAAAATTGAATGAAGGCAGGGTTTAACTGCTAATCATTAATTAAAGGTAGCCATTTGGTTAAGGTAGACAAAACAGCTTCAGGGCCAATTGGTTTTGCAAGATAATCGTTACATCCGTTTGATATGGCATCATGCATAGATGCAGGACTTACAAAAGCAGTAACAAGAATAACAGGGAGGTCGGGCCTGAATTGGTGAATAAGTGGAGTTGCATCATAACCGTTTAAAGATGGCATCATCCCATCCATAAACACCATAATTTTATGGTGTTTTGTTCACATAACTATATGACTTACAGACAATTAGGAGTATTGAGAATATTTGTACCTGTTTTTTTTCAGGTTGAGGCGAAAATAATTGAAATTTGATTCATTATCTTCTGCGATCAGCAGGGTGTATTTCAATAAGTCCAAATCATTCATTTTGAAAGTTATTGAGAGGCAAAATTATAAAAAAACGGATAGAAAGTTTACATCCCAAGCTTATAAAAATACAGTTTCAGTAAAATATGTTGTTTTAGGTAATCAAATGTTGAATTCTTGTGGTATTAAAAAAATTAGTTTTAAAAAAGGTATTCTTTATGTTCAATTGACCTTTGAACTTCTCAAAACATTAAAAGAGAGCAGTAAATAAAAAACCTGTCAAACGACAGGTTTAATATTAGCAGTTTTGTTTGATTTTTTGATAACCAGTTTAAAAATCATCATCTTCATTGTCATCAACATCATAGTCAAATAAATCAAGATCAGCATTTTCGTCCTCTTCATCCAAAGGGTCGTAAATGCTTAATTTACGGTCGCGTTTAGCCTGAGTTTTTTTTACAGGTTTCTTGATAAATTCGTCATTGGAATTAATTTCCTTTGGGCGCTCTTTTTTCTTTGCCGGTTTCATTGGGAAAATTTACTTTTGGTAGAGTGAATTAAAGGTTATTGATATAAATGATAGATTAAAGTTATCAATCTTAATTGCATAAGTTCAATGGGAAAGTTTCTGAATAAGATTCAAAGGACTGCCTCTGTAAATCAGGGCGTATGCAGATATGGAGTGATATAGATAACATTGTCGGATATACGGAACAATAAACTTAACTATCTGATAAGTGCATTTTTAAAATATGCTGCAATTTTAATAAATTTTCAAATGATACAACCAAACTTTGAAATTTTTTTCTTTTTCTTCGTTTAAGTTGTTTAAGATAAGTAATGATTTCAAGGTTGAAAAGTAACATTATTCTGTAAATTAATTCTTATTTATCATACATAATTTATTACTATTCAGTTTGTTACATTAGGATACTTCACTTTTTCTGAAGATTTTCGAATTTTTTTGGTCGAAAGTCCCATTTGAGAAAAGTTGATGTTAATTGCAAATTTTCGGTTCAGATTTAGGGTTAAAAATGCTTCACGAACAAATCAATAGGTGATGTATTTGGCGGTTAGGCTTTTGGCAGTATCTTTGTCAGCCAGAAAGGAAAATGGAAAAACAGAAGTTGACAAAGGAAATGCGCCTAAGTGGTAAGAAAGTTGTGGATAGTTTATTTACAACCGGAGAATCGTTTTTTGTTTATCCTTTTAAAATAGTTTATCTTAAAGATATTGAGCAAAACGATGCATCCGTTAGGCTGCTGGTAACTGTTTCCAGACGAAATTTCAAGAATGCGACCGACAGAAATACGATAAAAAGAAGGTGTAAAGAGTGCTGGAGAAAAAACGTTTCTACGTTGATTTTCAGATTAAGAGAGAAGTCCGATGTGTTGAATGTCGGGTTGATTTACACGGGTAAGAATATAGAAACCAGTATGGTTCTTGAAGATAAAATAAAGCGAATTATTGAACGTTTACTTGAGAAGAATGAAATGGATAAATAAGCTACTTTCAAGTATTTTTATTCTCTTTATAAGGGTTTATCAATATACTTTATCACCTTTTATTGGGAGGTCGTGTCGCTACACTCCCACGTGCTCACATTACAGTGTTGAGGCATTGCAAAAATATGGAGTGATAAAAGGTGGCAAATTGTCCATTAAACGTATTGCTTCTTGTCACCCCTGGGGTGGGAGCGGATACGATCCTGTTCCATGAAATAAATTGAATAATATGAATAAGAAAAATTTAAGTAAGAAGCTTTTGCTGGTCCTCATTTTGGGTCTTTCACTTTCAATTAAGGCTCAGGTTAACAATAATTTTGAAATATCGAAAAGTATTGATATTTATAATAGTTTATTTAAGGAATTAAATATCAATTATGTAGATGAAGTAAATCCAGGCAAGCTGAACGAAGCGGCAATCAATGCCATGCTGGAGGATTTGGATCCCTACACAGTTTTTGTACCGGAATCACAGATTGAAGATATGCGTATGATGACTACCGGAGAATATGGAGGTATTGGTTCCTTGATTCAGCAAATGGGTGATTATGTAATTATAAGTGAACCTTATGAAGGGTTTCCTGCTCAAAAATCAGGATTGATTCCGGGAGATATTATTTTGGAAATAAATGATTTTAATACGGTAAAGAAAGCTTCGTCTGAAATCAGTGAATTATTAAAAGGAGTGCCTGGATCAGTCGTTCGTTTAAAAATTCAGCGTGCAGGCAGGCCTGAGCCCTTTACGGTAGAACTTACACGCGAGAAAATAAAACTTGACAATATACCCTACCATACGATTTTGGATTCAGGAGTAGGATATATTCTTTTGAATGGCTTTACACAAAAAGCTGCTGCTGAGCTGAAGGATATATTTGTTAAGATGAAGGAACAAACCCAGCTGAAAGGGCTAATAATTGATTTACGCGGCAATGGGGGAGGACTGCTTAATGAAGCAGTGGATATTGCGAATATTTTTGTGAATAAAAATGAACTAATCGTATCAACAAAAGGCAAATCGCCGGAGCGTACAAGCGTTCATCGCACACGGCTTTCGCCAGTTGACCTTGAGATTCCTTTGGTAGTGCTTGTGAATGAATCGAGCGCATCGGCGAGTGAAATTGTAGCCGGATCGTTGCAGGATCTTGACAGAGCAGTAATTGTAGGGCAAAAAACTTTTGGTAAAGGATTGGTGCAAAATGTTGTTCCATTAACTTACAATACCCAATTGAAGATAACTGTTGCCAAGTACTATATCCCCAGCGGTCGCTGTATTCAAGCCATTGATTACAGCCACATTAAAGAAAACGGAGGTAAGATACCTGACTCACTGGTATCAACCTTTAAAACCCGAAATGGCAGAACTGTTTATGATAATGGCGGAATCATGCCTGATATTGCCCTTGAACCTTTTGAATTCAGCCCTGTTACGGCTCATCTTTACGGATCAAACCTATTTTTCAAATATGCCAACAAATTTGCTTTGGAGCATCAAACAATTCCACCGGTAAACGAATTTGAGATTACGGATTCTATTTATGATGAGTTTATGCAATTTCTTGAAGATGATAAATTTACGTATACAACTGAAAGCGAAAAACGTCTTGGTGAGTTAAAACAAATAGCAGAAGACGAGTCCTATTTACAGGATGTGTCCAATCAACTTCTGGCGCTTGAAGAGCAATTTAAAACAATAAAGCAAAACGATATTAAAAAACACCGTCCTGAAATTGAGCGTATTCTAAGAAGTGAGATTGCTTCACGTTACTATTATCAAAAAGGAAAAATCATAACAGCATTAAAACATGATCCTGAGATTGAAAAAGCTGTTGAAATAATCCTTGATAAAGAGAAGACAAAGGCAATTCTATTGGGGAAAATCTAAGATCTAAAGGCTTCTCAATGGTAAAAAATTTCGAGAAAATTAAGCTTGATGCCTATTTCGTGGTGATGATTCTTATCGCCATAAGCCTGCCTTTTTCGAAGTTTACACTGAGTGTTTTTCAGTTTGCATTGATTGTCATATGGTTAAATGAAGGAATTGATTGGAAAAGCAGGAGACAACCGATTAATAAGGAAAATATACCAACCTCGCTGATTAGAAGGATTTCATTTGGTGCTAAGGCCATTGGGCAAAACTTTATCAGAAAGATCAGGGTGTTTTTAAGCAACCCTATCGCTGTTGTTTTGGCTTCCCTTTATTTGTTGCATGTGGCCGGATTGTTCACCACTACAGATTTAGCGTATGCAATGAAAGACTTAAGAACGAAACTTCCATTACTGCTTTTTCCCATTGTAATGAGTTCGATGCCTCGTTTTAGTACATTAAAAACCAGGATTCTTTTAGGATTTTTCTCGGCTGCAGTCATTACTGGAACGCTTATAAGTCTGGTCGTATATCTTCAAAAGGATTTTAAGGACATAAGGGAAATTTCCTTGTTTATCAGTTCGGTGAGGTTTAGTTTGATGGTTGTTTTCACCTTTTTTATTTTATGGCTGGAGCTACTCAAAACTGGTTCATGGAAAATCTCTGTCAGACTTGTTTTTCTTTTGATTTCAGTTTGGCTTTTCATGTATCTCCTTCTTATTGAGTCAGTTATTGGTCTTGTAAGTGTAGTTTTAATTGCTGGGTTTTTACTTGTTCGTGAGGCTTTGAAAAACCAGATCAAAGCTGTTAAAATTGCTGCAGTAGCCTTATTTATTGGTATTGTTTCAACAATTGGATGGTACACCTATTCATCCATCATTGAATTAACCTATCGTCCCAAGCTGGATATCAGTAAATTAGATAAGTTTTCAAAACTTGGTAATGAATACAGGCATGATACAATAAACTTTGGCGTTGAAGATGGAAAGTATGTTGGAATCTATTTTGCTGAAGCGGAAATGGCCAATGCCTGGAACGAACGCAGTGCATATGATTTTTATGCTACTGACGATGCCGGGCAACTCATAATGTACACCATCATCCGCTACCTGACTTCAGCCGATTTGCGCAAAGATGCAGAAGGAGTGAATGCGCTTAGTAGTGAGGATATTAGTTTCATTGAGAAAGGGATAGCCAACAAAAGATATGTAACAACACCAGGTTTAAAAAACAGATTATCAAAAATAATCACTGGTTATGAGCAGTTTGTCGACCTCAATAATCCAAACGGAAGTAGTGTGATGCAGCGAGTTGAGCATTTAAAAGCCTCCTTTATTTTGATAAAACAACATTTCTGGTTTGGAGTTGGAACAGGGGATATGCCTTCATCATTCGCAGAAGCTTATAATAAAATGCAATCAAGTCTTAACCAAGACGTAAGGTGGAGGTCGCATAATCAATATGTTTCAATGCTGATTGCTTTTGGAATACTTGGGTTTCTGTGGTTTTTGTTCATGTTGATTTATCCAGGACTGAAGTCAGGAAAAATCAAGGAAACCCTTTATCTGGTATTTTTATTGCTTATGTTACTCTCCATGTTGTCGGAGGATACGTTGGAGACACAAATAGGTGTTAGTTTGTTTGCGTTTTTCCTTAATTTTCTGGTTTTTCAAAGCGTTGCTGATGAAACATAATATTGATATTAATTCAATTTTGTTTTCGATTAACTTTAAATCTTTTTTCTAAGACAGTCTGTCTTGCTTTATCAACGTAAGTAATAGAAAACCATAGCGATAGAATTTTTTATCCACTTATTTAACCTTGGGAATCATTATGTAATTGAATTATAATTATTTATATTATAATTCAGTTTTACTATTCAGTTACCAGTATTTCCGAAAGTACTATTGAATAAAAAAGTAAATATTTTGATTATAAGTTGGAATTTTATGAGTAATATTGTCATGCTTTATTGAAACAATGTAAACAGACTCTACTTTGTAATTAAAAAAGTCAAAAAGAGTAATTTTTAGTATCAGCCTACACTAAAAGTTTAAGAATGACAGCAAAACCAAAAGCTAAGAAAAACGCAGAGGATTGTAAACAAAATGAAATAATTGCTAATAGTTTAGTGAAAAGTAAATTTTTAAAGCAATTATTTCCTATTATACTGGCTGTGTTGTCCGGTATTTTAATCTCCTGGTCTTTTGTTACAGTTAGTTGGGTACTGATCTGGATTTGCTATATTCCTTTGATTTTTGCACTAGATAGAATCAATACAAAAAAGGCAATTATACTTGGATTCATCTTCGGGATTACAACATTCGGCATATCCTATTCATTTATACCTCTTGCAATTTTTACTTATTCAGGGGAAATAAATCAGGCTGGAGTGTTGGTAATCATTTTCGGAGCTCTGTTCTTTTCGCTATTTTACGCCATTGCTTGTGGGTTATATTCATTTATTATTACGCATAAAAATTACAAAGCTATTTGGTGGAAAAACGCATTATTATTTTCTTCAATAATTTTATTGGTTGAAGCAGCAAGAATGTTTTGGTTCCCTGGATTTTCGTTACTAGCTTTTCAATCGGGTTATTCTTTAGCTTCCAGTTTGTTTGCCATTCAGCCAGTTGCTGTTTTTGGTTATAGTATAATGTCTTTTGCAATTATTATTGGAAACTTACTTTTAGCCAAAGCTATCAGCAAAAAAAGTCTTAGACATTTGGTCTATTCTTTTGTTTTTATTGGTGTCTATTTTTTATCAGGTTACATCATTTTTGAATTTTTTCAAAGCAACAATAGCAGGAAAAACACCCAAGAAGTAGTATTGGCAACGCATAATTTCGGATCCAACTTGGTTTGGGATGAAACAAACGGCGATTCCCTGGCTGCAATAATTATTAATCTGAATAAACAAGCTGTAGCACTAAACCCAAAAATCATCCTTTGGACAGAAACCACCATTCCGTGGACGATTGATGAAAATGACGAGTTACTCTTGAAGATGGGTTCGCAGATTGCCGGTAAAAATACCGAAATGATAATTGGAACCTATTTTGCCATGCCTGATAAAAGAATTTACAATACTGCTTTGATAGTAAACCCTGATGGAAACAGTCAAACTTATTTTAAACAAAATCTACTATCTATAATTGAAAAACCTATTGGAAGTAAAGCTATCAAATTCTTACTCCCTTTTGTGGCAAGTAATTCCGAATTGTCGGAAGGTGAAAATCAGCAACCTTTAACTACTTCCATCGGTAAAGCTGGGATGATGATATGCAATGAAGCAGGTTTACCATGCTATGATTTGACAAAACAAGGAAGCCGATTTTTAATTAATATAGGAAATGATAGCTGGTTTCCTAATACTTGGGTTAGCAAAGGTCATTATTATATTTGCAGGATCAGGGCTGTAGAAAACAGAAAAGATTTAATCGTACATTTAAACGGAGGTTATTCCGGCCTGATTGAGGCAAGCGGTTTGCCACAAAACATGGGATTTAATAGTACAAAGGGGCTTAAACAAGTACAAGTCAGCCCAAATAGAAAAAATAACGCATTCACTGTGCTTGCCGGAACACCTCTGTTATTTTCTCTCCTATGGTTGCTTTGGATTTGCGCCAGCATGATTTTTAAAAGAAATTAGTTTTTGCAATAGTTATCTTAGCCGAAAATATTTTGATAAAGTCGTCAACACATCAAATTCTTTTTTTATGGAATCAAATAAAGCTATAAGCATGAAAACAAAACAGATTCTCTTGTTTTCCCCAAAAGTTTACTTAAGCAGACCAACTTTCCTTAAAAGTTTAATTTTTTTCGTCTTTCTAATTTCTACTATCGATGCTTTTGCCGGTGGAACTTGCATAATGAATAAGTACCGGTGGAGAAATGATGATGGTTCTGAAACCACTGCAACCTGGAAAGCTGCAGAAAACATTGCTACAACGCTTAGCTCTGCAAATACCAATTTCAGATTACGGATAGCACATACCAATGTTGTTTTTAATGGTATTCCTCCAAAAGGTTATTCTTTACAATATTCAGCAGACGAATCTAACTGGACTACCATAACTTCGGTCGGAACTATTAATGCCTTTGCTTTGTCTACTACCACTCATTTTTCTGATGGAGATCCTACAACTAATCAATTATCCACAATAAATTTTACACCGTGGTACTGCATTTCATCTTCTACTATATCACCAGCTCCCGCTTTTACTACTCTGGAAAATGAATTGGAATGGTGTATCAAAGCTACCAGCAATGCGATTCCAGGAACGACTTATTATTTCAGGAGTATAAATGAAGCTCTATCATTTACTTACAATGTAACAGCAACATTGACTTATTCTCCTATACCTTGCATAAACCCTACCGATGGCGGCTTAATCGCCTCCAGCCAAATCATTTGCTACAATACAAAACCAGTTGCGCTTACCAGCACTGCACTGCCAACGGGCCATTCAGGCACGATTGAATACCAATGGCAGATAAGCACCTCAAGTCCAACTTTTGTAGATATACCAGGAGCGGTATCGGAGACGTATACACCTGTCGGGACGGTCACCCAAACCACCTGGTTCAGACGTTTAGCAAGGGTGACCTGTGATCCTGTTGGTTGGGTAAGTGCAACCTCAACTAATCATATAGAAGTCACTGTTCATGATGAATTCACTGCAGGTGCCATCCAAACTGCGGGCGAAGCCATTTGTTACAATGGTGACCCGATGCCTATTGGTAGTACCACAGCTGCCAGCGGAGGCGATGGCAACATCAGCTACAGCTGGCAATCGTCGGCCAACGGCACGTTCAGTGATGCCATCGACATCGAAAGTAATACGGCAAGTTATAATCCAGGATTGTTAACCACGACCACCAGCTACCGCCGC
>WOUZ01000024.1 GCA_009773165.1 Bacteroidota bacterium | reverse complement strand
CATCCGGATAGATGTGAATCTTAGTAACCGAAGTTATTCATCAGTATCATTTTGCAGTGGTAGCAAGCCATGTGTGCCCACCACCATCAAATTCATTTCAGAATTTAACAAGAAGTCTGCGGCATCGCTGCATCAGTGAAAAAACCGAAGTGAAAAGCCTCAAGCAGCCATTCTTTGTCATGGTTGAGGCTTGCATCACCGAGATCATTGGTACAAAAGCTTTAACACACTAAATATCATTTCGTTACAAACAAATCTTTTTTTTTAATTTTCGAAGTCAGGAATACACCTCCGCTCTTGTTAATGACTATCAAACTTGTAGTCCCTGAGCGGTTTTTCTTTTTGCGCACAAACATACACAAAGGCAGGATTATTTTTTCTTTGCGTCACCCTAACAGAAAAAATGAAATATATAACACTCTAATATATAAACGATTATGCTTTTATTCGGTGACGCGTGTCGAAGTCAGTAGTGTTTTATCCGTTCCTCTTTTTATCAATGTTGTGTTTTGTCTCAAAAAACTTATACGAAAGGGTAAAACCTTCTTCATACCAGTTTTATTATTTTTACCTGACCAAATCCCTTATTGCCTTGAGCGTTTCGTCCTGCTCCATGGCAAATCCGTTTTGCTGATTTGCGATAACACCTTCCTGATCAAATACATGAATGATATTTGAATGATCAAATCCGCCGCCTTCCAGTTTTTTTACCTTAACACCCAGTACATTGGCAATTTCCATGGTAGCATCCAGGCTTGAACAAATCAGCGTCCAGTTTGAATTTAACTTATGATCGGCAGAAAATTCAGTAAGCCTTGTAGGTGTATCTCTTTCCGGATCCATGCTGATAAGCAGAAATGTTACCTGCTTAAGTTCCTTTTCCGAAAGTGATGATTCAATCCGTTGCATATCAGCAACTATACGTGGGCAAGCTGATTCGCAATGAGTAAAAACCATAGCTGTCACAGTGATTTTATTTCTGAAGTGATCAAGCTTAAGATTCTCATTGTTTTGAGTAGTCCATGAGGAAGTAAGATTATAAACAGATTCACCTGAAAGTTCCTTAGGTGCAACTGCAGATTTCTCATTACTACAACAACTCCGGGTTTTTATTTCCTTGTTTTCGTTGCATGCGATTAAAACCGTTGAAAGAATAATGATCAGAACGAATGAAGTTTTCATATTATTGATTTTATTTGACACATCTGAATCCCAGGCTTGCAATACAGTATTTTGCTTTTACACTCGACCGCATGGCAAAGCGCATAAATGAGGCGTAGTTATTGATGTCTTTGGAGGCGAATGAGCCGCCGCCACAGAATAAAGTGTTATTGAGGCTGCTGTTCCCACGCGATTCGCCGGTGGTTAATGCGCTGTTGAAGTCGTACGTCCATTCCCAAACCAAGCCATGCATATCATAAACGCCATAATAATTTTTAAATGTCGAACCAACAGATGGCAATAAGACGGGATGAGATTGCGTAACCCAATTCAATACCCATTGGTTGAAGCCTTGATCTTTACTTGCGTCTGCTTTTGTTTCACTGGCCCTGGCCGCAAGCTCCCATTCTGCAGTTTCGGGTAGTCTTTTACCCTGGCATTCGCAGTATTTTTTTGCTGCAAACCACGACACATTTACAACCGGGCTATTTGCTATGTTTGTGTTAAAGCCCAGATCCGAATTCCACTGCTTCAAATAGTTACTATCAGCAAAAAGGCTTTTAACCCTACTTTTACTCCATTCGGGATTTGCTTTCACAAAAGTCAGAAAATCGGAATTGGTAACCGGATACACATCCATTTCAAAAGGCTTTACCTCTGTTTTCTGTACATCTTTTGAATACATAGGAATGTACGACCCGCCCTTTATTCCGGCCATTGCTGAAGCAGAGGATCTTTGCTGGCTGATCCCTGCAATTGTTGTTAAACAACTTAATATCAGCAGAAAAGCTTTCATATTACTTTCTTTTCCTGATTTTTACAACATCATCTGCATGAAGTTCGCCCCCTTTGTTACCAAAATTATTGAGGACATAGGTTGCAACTGAAGCAATCTGGTTATCACTCAGAGTTTGTTTCGGCATAACACTGTTGTATGGTTTCCCGTTAACGGTGATCGGACCTGTTAAACCATGTGTAATTACCTCGATAATTTTTTCGGGATTGGAAGCAAAATAGTCCGATTTAACCAAAGGCGGAAATGCATTTTCAATTCCTTTTCCATCTGCCTGATGGCACGCCAGACATGTTGAAGCATACAGGGCTTTTCCTATCTCGAGTTTCTCTGCTTTTGTCAAAGGTTTTACAGTCTCAGCATCAACTGACGGCATGGTTTGAACTGCGCCTCCTTCGGGTTGGTAAATCCTGTCATCCTGTTGACCTGAGAAAATATTTTTATTTTCCGGACCATCAACCTGGAGTATTCCCAAGGCACCCTTGTTAAATGCCCTAAATATGGCATGGTCAACCAATATAAAATTACCGGGAACATCAAGTTTGAATTCTGTAATGGCCGAACCACCGGGTGGAACAAGCGTAGTTTGTACATTGTGATTCAGCGTGCTTCCTCCTTCAGGGTAAACATTGTCGAAAATCTCACCAATCACATGGAAACTGGATGTAAGTCCGGGACCACCGTTTCCGACAAACAATCTCACTGTTTCACCAACATTGGCCTTTAAAGAATTTTCACCGGTCAAAGCACCTACTTTACCATTAAAAACTACATAATCCGGATTTTCTTCAAGTGCTTTTTCCATATCGAAAGGTTGTGTTCCCGATTCACCATAGTCACCCTTAGTATAAAAATCGCCCTGACAAACATAAAATTCCTTATCCACTTTTGGCAATCCTTCTTTTGGCTCAACCAGAATCAAACCATACATGCCGTTTGCAATATGCATTCCCACCGGAGCTGTAGCACAGTGATAAATAAACAGTCCCGGATTGAGAACTGTAAACGAAAACTGAGTTTCGTGTCCAGGTGCAGTGAATGTTGAAACTGCGCCACCACCAGGTCCCGTAACAGCATGAAGATCGATGTTATGAGGCAGTTTGCTTGAAGGATCATTTTTGAGATGAAACTCTACCAGGTCGCCTTCGCGTACACGAATAAATTTCCCCGGGACCTGTCCACCAAAAGTCCAGAAATTGTATTTCACACCATCCATCATTTCCATTTCCTTCTCAATAACCTCGAGGTTCACAATTACTTTTGTGGCATGATTACGGGTAATAGGAGGTGGTACATCTGGCGCAAAAGTTAAAACGGCAACTTCCTCCCCTTTAATTTCGCCAATGGATGAATCACCTTGCTGACTGCTGTTTTTGCTGCAACCTATTATCATCATTGCTGATGCAAATAGCAGAAAGACTTTTTTTAAGAATGGATTTGATAATATCATAATACAAAGGATTTAGTTTGAGTTAATAATAGATTTTCAAATGGAAATAATCAGATTACATAAATGCCTGCAAGGTTATCGATCATTAAAACATAATCATTTTTGCTTTGCCCGTTCTCCCGCTCGTTTTCCACTTTTGTAAAATCAAGCAAAAGCGATTGCTGCTCAGCCGTAGTAAATGCATTATCAGCCATGCGGAAAAGCACGTTGTTTTCTTTTCCGATATGGTTTTTGAGTAGATCGGCATAACCCAGCATATTCTTGTAAATGGCTTTTAAAGCAGTTGTTTCACCCTGTTTATACAATGAAATTTTCTCCGCCATTCCTTTCACGAAATTCCTGCCTTCTACATGATCGTGAAGCATTACAGCTACAGGTCCGGTTTCGTTGGAGAATCCCTTTTGAACCATCAACGGGAAAAGAAATTGTTCTTCCTTAGCATGATGAAGGCCATCGGCAAATTCGCGGATTACTTTTACAAGTGTTTCCATATGCTCCACATTTGGATTATCAGATTGTGTGATACGCTCCATAACTTCGATAAGGCGAAGTATCTGCACGTGATCGTTTTCGAGGTTTTGTGTTGCTGTTGTCATAATGAGTATGTTTTTATTGAGCCATTTTTAATGCTTTCGGATACAGGATGTTATTTTCCAGATGCACATGAATATGAAGATCGTCTTCGAATTGTTCAAGCAGCTTTAGCGAAACCCGGTAGGTATTACAAGCATCCGCCGGAATTAGATAGTTTTTAGTCAAGACATTTATTCTATCCATTGCACCGCCTGCAAACTCATGTTCGCCTTGCATGCGTGTAACTTCTGAGATGATGGTTGATTTAACCTGAGCAGTAGCTGAAATTTCAGCCGCCTTAAGGGCAGGGAACAAAACCTCTTCTTCATTTTTTAGATGCTGGAGAAGCTCTTCGTTAATCTTTGCAAATAACTCAGCAACTTCCAACAATTCCGGGTGATTATCGCCGTGCACATCCGCAATTTTCTGTGTATAAAAAATCAATTCCGGCAAATTTTTAAGAACAAATTTGTGATGAGTGTTCATGATGTAATCACTCAGAAAACCAGGCTCCCATTCTTTAAAATTCATAACATTGCTTACTGGAGTTTGCGCAAGCGTTTCTATTTGTTGAATTAAATGAGATTCATCGGCTCCTTTTTCCTTACAGGCATCGCTAAGGCTTTTATTTCCACCACAGCAAAAATCGATACCGGCTTCCTTAAAGATGGAGGCTGCCCTGAAATCGTTGGCTACAATTTCGCCAATTGTTTGTTCTATATTTGTTTGATTTGACATTTTGAATGAGTTTAATTTTGTGACAAAGATATACATAAAATTAAATAAAAGACTAAAAGGTCTTTTATTATTTATTAATTTATTTCTTCGTACCTTTGCAGAGTCAGATAGGTGAAATAAATTAGAAAAAATGTTTAATAAAGAAACAGAATACGCTCTCAGAGGATTGGTTTACATACAGGCTAAGAATTTAGAAGGGCGCAGACCGGGCATCGCAGAAATTGCGCAACAAATTGATGCCCCGCATTTTTATACTGCTAAAATATTACAGAGATTGGTACGCCAAGGTTTTGTTGAATCTCAGAAAGGGAAAGGAGGAGGGTTTTATTTTGATAGTAAAAAACCCGATTTGGCATTAAAACAACTAATTATAGCTACAGAAGGAGATAAATTATTTTCCGGGTGTGGATTTGGGCTAAAACAGTGCGACGATAATAATCCTTGTCCACTGCATGATAAGTATACACTGATACGCGACGCTTTGAACCAATTGGTTATGGAAGAGAATGTGCAAAGCCTGGCGCAGAGGATATTTAAAGATGGAGAACTGATTTCACCAAGTCTCAGGTAGCTTAGCAAAAATGAAAATGGTTATTTCCCAATTACGGATTTTAAAAATTTGATTGATAAGTGGGCAAAAACTCTATTACAGTTGGATGATTGTATATCACGGTTTAATACTCAGATAATTACAGTAACATTGTCATGTTTATACATTTAAAGCAAAACGCAATTTTATAACATATGTCAGAATTTATTGTTAATACTAGCGTGCATTACCTGAGCCTGCAAGCATATTGCTGTGGAATGGTTGAAGGGAAGAATGGTAAAATGCTGTATGAGAAGTACAGAGATTTTACAGATGCTGTGACAGCCACAGAAACCATGCAGCTTCTCGATTACCTGTTACAACACTTTCCGTTTGAAGCGGTTAAAAATACCGTGAGCAAACTGATCAATACATTCTATAAATCGCTGAAACAGCAAACATGGGAGAAGCCTGCCGAAAACCATTTCCTGAGCTACCTGATGTTAGAGAACAGAGGCGCTGAAAAGATTATCGAAGAAATGCGTGTTGTTGTGAAAACTTTATTCGGCCAATCAGTAAAAAACGAAAACGAATTGGCTACAGCACTTCTCCAACTCATTAATGACTTGAAATTGTATGAACTCCATTACATAAAGAAGGAAAACATTCTGTTTCCATTTATTGAACGTACGTTTACACAATACCGCTGCCTGCAGTTGATGTGGTCGTTTCACGATGATTTTCGCAAGTCACTGAAAAGTATAGAGAACTTACTGAATCACAATCCTCTACAAAAAGAGTTATTGAATAAAGAATTAGGGCGCTTGTTTTTTGTGGTACTTCCCATTATTTTCAGAGAAGAACAAATTGTTTATCCGGTAGCTTATAGGGCAATTCCGGAAAGTGCCTGGCAGGAAATGCTGGTACAGGCGCATGAAACAGGCTGGTGTTATATAAACCCTTCTAAAAAATCAGAAGCGAATAAAACAGACAATAATGCTGCATCGGGGATGACTGACCTGAATACCGGAGCTTTAAAAAGGGAACAGATTATACAACTATTCGAGAATTTGCCGGTAGATATAACTTTTGTTGACAAAGAAGATACGGTACGCTACTTTTCAGGTGGCAAGCACAGGATATTCCCACGGTCCAATGCTATAATCGGGCGGAAAGTTCAAAACTGCCATCCTCCGGAGAGCGTTCATATTGTCAACCAGATTGTTGAAGCGTTCAGGAGCGGTAGTAAAAACGAAGCCAATTTCTGGATAAATATGAAAGGAAAATTCATTTACATCCGGTATATCGCATTGCGCTCATCAACCGGTGAATACGAAGGAACCATCGAAGTAAGCCAGGATGTTACGGATATAAGGTCACTTGAAGGGGAGAGACGGTTGCTCAACTGGGATGAATAGAGCTTATGGCAGTTTGGGTTGTGAGGCTGTAATAGTTTTACTTTTTTTATTTTTTGTTTTCCTTCTGTAAGGTATCCACCATGCAAAAAATCCGGTAACCAATATAAGTACTGATGCCAATCCTGTAAGGGGTACAATGAGAATATAAAACGGACCTAAAAGAAAATCCCAGATGCGCCCGGTATGAATTTCCTGGGATGTATTCCAGAGTGAAATCGGGCTCTTTTTTATGATTTCGACCGGCATTTGCGGGAACATGCCGGATTTGCCAAGCCCGATCGCACCATCGGTATAATCAAACAAGAATTGATTGCCATCCGGATTACCGATAAACCCGGAAACAGAAATAGCACCAAATGGTGATCCATCTTGACTGGACACATCATAAGGTAATTTCGTGAAGTAGTCCATAATGATCCTTTCTTCAGGAATCCACTGATATAGACCGGAAAAACTACCGACCAGATATCCGCCTGTTGCCAACTTTTCAAACACATTTATTCCCATAACACTTACGGGTGGCTGAACAGAATATTTGCGTAAAACAGAACCAAATTCGTCATCAGAATAATAGATTCCATCAGATGTTCCAACAATATACCTCTTCAGAACTTCATCATAGATCAGATCACGAAATTTGTCGTCCCAGGTGTTTGGATCATCCAGTTTGGAATAGTTGATTTTAGAAACTTCAGCATTCGCGATTGAAATCAGAAAGGGTGGACGCAGGAACATACCTGTGATGGACGTCAGCAGTAAAATAAGTACAGACCAGTAGCCCAATCTGTTATGCCATTTAAGGGAAAAACGGTTAAGTTTCTTAATGCCACTTTTAGATGATTCCTTTACCCGCTTTAATAAATGTGGTACCAACCAATAAAAAATTCCTGACAGCGTGATGAAAATAAAAATCAGGCCTACCAGATCAACAAGCAACTTACCCGCAATTCCATAGATTTCGCCGCTATGTATGACCCATATGGTTCGAAACAAGCCGACTTTATTCCCGGAATCTTCACCGGCATGGATGTCTATTTTACTGAAATTCAGTTTTTTGTCATTCAGATCAGCGATCAACAAATTAGATCTTGTCATCACCAGCAATGAATCGTTTTTCTGAATAATTTTAACAATACGTTCTTCTTTTACCGGAATATTGACCTTATTCCACCCATTATCGTATTCAAAGAGACCGAAAAGTGTTCCTGCCATCAAACGATTATTATGAGTGTGCAGCAAGGAATAAATTTTACGGTTATCAATCCCATTTGGAAATCCTTTGTTGAAATCCATGAAAGAGCTAAAACTGCTGTCTGTTTTCCAAATGCCTATATTTCCATAAACAAGCAATGAATCATCCGGTAATTTTACAGAAGATTTTACGGCAGCCATATTCCAGTTATTATACGCGTAATTGCCGGGCAGCCATATACGGCTGACATCAAAAGAAGAGAATAAACTCCGGTGATTCATAATAATACCGGAGACAGAGAAGAGTAAAATGAAAAGGGCAAAGATCAGACCTGGCCATTTGTGGTATTTCTTAAACCACTTTAGCATCCGGTCTTTCTTCGGTTGAATTGGTGAAATCATAAATTTTCAGAGAATTAATTCTGGTTTTTAGATTCAGGCCGCAAATTTAGGCCTTTTGAGGGAAAGGTATTATGATGATTTGGACTTATTAAGCCTCATAAAAAACAATGCTGTTTTCAAATGGAGAAACTTTTTATTACCATACTTGCTAAAATTGCCTCAAGCTCATCAATGAGTATTTTTAAATTATCTTATTACAGTTACTAACCAGTTTCAATGTCTTCAAACGTGCCATTTAGCATATTATGGAAGCATCTATCCGATTAAATATTGATTGAAATATTAAAATATCACTGTTGTCCGGTAAAAATCTATTTCCTCCCAACTGGACTTTATAGATAATCTGTATCATGCTTACTACCAATATTTTGTCCCTAACAAGACAAGCCCCTTTAGGGGCGAAATATTAATAGATCAAAAGCAACCCCTGTATCTTCAAAGTCCCGTAGGGACGAAATATATCATGCATTACACAATAGTTTATGTGATTTTACCGGACAGTAGTGTTAAAATATATATCATGAGGACTTCGTGCTACAGTATTTAATCATTTTGGAAACCATGATAAGTGTATGAATATGAGTTCTTTGAAAATTCCAGCCAAATAGTTAAATCTTTCAATTTACTTTCCCAATCCTCGGGATATAATTCCATAATTGTTTGTTCAAATAAAATCCGGTTGTTGTAAAGCTCTGTATATAAAAACCAGGTTGCTTTTGCTAATTGTTCTTGGTCAGAAGAAAAATTAACTGTTGTGGATAGTAACAAATCAGTCATTAGTCTGACAACGTTTTTGTATAGCTTTTCTTTTGAACGATAATAATAATGTATCGCCGATTTATTGACACCTGCTTCGGAAGCAATTTGCTGAAGCGTTGTTCCATGGTATCCATATAACATAAAAATACCATACGCCGCATCAAAAATCCTGACTTCGGCACTTAATCTTTCTTTTGTCATTCTATGTGTCTTAAAAACGTAGCTTTTCTGTCATTAAACCAAAACGAAGTACATCCAACCTATTATCAAAATAGATGTTGTAATAATCTGAACCATGATAATACTGAACAAACAAACCGATATCTTCCAGAAACTTAGGATGATAATACAAGGTTAAGCTCAGGTTAAGCCTTTCAGACGAGATTACATTCAAATCATTCACATCACCAAACATCCATGTAACTTCGCCTTTCAATGAAATACTTGCATTTTTTCTGGAATAACGATCATTTAACAGTGGCAACTTGAAAATAGAAAAGGTATTGCGCCAGCGTACTGTGCTGTAAATTCCATCAAGTTCTTCAATATGCCATCCCTTCGGATGTATTTCAAAGGATGTTTTAAAAAACTGATAGGCGTTAAATCGAGTATTGAAATTTGTTGCAATAAAACCTGTTTCAAGATAATTCGTAGCAAAATTCCCCGAGTTTAAATTCACTTCACCATTTTCCAGAAAAAAATCTCCCTCCTGCCCGTTCGAATGATGCGCAAATCGTCCATAAATACTAATTTCTTCGGTAGTGCATTTTCCCTTAAAAATATAATAAACGGTAATTTGCGGCATATAACTCGGGGTGCGGACAGGTAAAGACTCTTGCTGATACATACGGATGATAATCTGTGGTGTCAATACTCCAATTAAACGCGAATTTTTACTTTCCCTGATATAAAAATTAGGAATTAAATTGGCCTCAAACCAAAGTGGTTCAATAGTACCAATATCAGTAGGGAAAGTGATATAGCTATTTCCCTGGTTTACCTGAGATATAACGGAAAGCCCAACCTGCGGTAGTGTCTCTCTTTCCTGCCCTTTGCCTGCAAGGACTAGAAAGATAGTAATCAATATCAAAAGTGAGCATCGTTTCATCTCTTACAGATATATTATTTTAACCTTTATATTTTTGTCGCTCAGCACACTAAAAGATGCCTTTGAAAATGTAGGCCGGTTTGAAAAACCAATGGACTGAAAATTGGAAAACCCAATACCCTCCTTGGGTAAGATGATTCCTTTTTTAATTTTCCCGTCAATGTTTTCATCGTGCAAAATACTCACCGCATATTTTCCTTCCGGCAGGTTTTTGAATGTTACAGTCGATGCCCCGTTTACTATTTCCCTGGTAAGTTTTTTGAAATACTTTTTGTAATGCTCATCAGGGAATGCATCTTCCCTGTTGTACAAAGCAAACTGTACAGTACCTTTTGAATTTCGTAATTCGCTAACATCCACAGTTAATGAGCAGGTTTCCTGCTTTTGAATACTAAATGAAGACAGCATTAGCAATAAAACAGATGTCATCGTTATTTTAAATAGGTTTCTCATCCGTAATTTTTATTTTTTAATTCGTAATTCTCGTCTTTTTGAATTTTTCTCTTTAATCCTATCTACCATATAGTAAATCATTGGCACTAAATAAACAGTCAGAATCATTGACGACAACAAACCTCCGATGATAACCCATGCCAGGCCGTTTTTCCATTCACTGGCTGTGCCTTGTGCCATTGCAATAGGCAACATTCCGATTGCCATAGCGAGCGTGGTCATTAAGATAGGGCGCATACGCTCTTTACCTGCAATGATCAATGCTTCTTTGTAATACTTGCCCTGTGCTTTCAACTGATTGGTGAAATCCACAATCAGGATCGCATTTTTTGTTACCAGCCCCATGAGCATGATTAATCCCAGCTGTGCAAACAATGTCAGATGGTTTAGCGATAGGTTTAAGGCAAGGAAGGCACCAACGGCAGCCATCGGTATGGCAAATAAAGCCACAAACGGATAAATATAGCTGTCATAAAGGGCTACCATGATCAGGTAAATCAGTATAAATGAGATTAAAAGTACTGAACCCAAAGCCCCAAAACTTTCATCCTGTGTTTTGATATCAGCTCCCCATGTTAATTTTACACCTTCGGGTAATGGCTGCGTTTTCAGAAAGGCAATTGCTTCATCAGCCAGTGTTCCCGATGGCCTGCCAAACGATTCGGAAGTAATGGTTACAGAAGGTTGACGGTCCAGTCTTTCGAGCAAAGATGGCGAATTGTCCTGTCTTACTTCAGCGAATTGCGACACTTCAATGGGGATGTTCATTGGATTCACGATGGAAATACGCTGCACGTCTTCAAAGTTTTTCCGGTCAAAATCATCCAGCCATATCCTTACCGGATATTCGGTTCCATTTTCGGTTAACGTGGCATCATCGTTTCCGGTAAAGGCAGTTCTTAAATTTAACCCGACATAAGCAGTCGTTAATCCCAACCGTTGCATTTTATCTTTGTTGGGGATCACCTTAAACTCAGGGCTTCCTTCTTCTACTGATAACTGAACATTATCGGCGCCAGGTATTTTCTCAATAGCTGCTTTCAATTCTTTCCCGGTTTTCATTACCAAATTCAGATCGCTTCCGCTCAGGGTTATTTTGATAGGCGCCTGTTTGGGCAGTAAGCCCAGTACGGCCATTGAAAAGTTAACGCCCGAAAATTGCTTTTTCAACTCTTCACGAAGCGATTTCATGAACGCTTCAGTTTTAATACCCCTTTCCTTTTCAGGCTTTAGCTGAATGGTAAATTCTGATAAATTGGCCGAGCCAACCCCAAGACTACCGATACCAGTGCTTGGCCCGGCAATGTTGCTGAAAAGTGTGGCTACTTCAGGCTGCTGAAGGATAAAGTTTTCTACCCGCTGTGTTCTTATATTGTTCTCCTGAACGGTGGTTGTTTTATCATATTCCAGGTTCAGACGAAACTTTCCCTGGTCTCCGGTCGACATCATTTCTTTTCCAATAATGCCTTGTTTCATCATCACCCCGGTCATTACCAAAAGGAAAATAACTATTCCGGTAAAGATGAGCTTATGGCTAAGTACCCATTCCAACTGACCGCCGTACCAATCGATGAAAGTTGTTAATTGCTTTTCAAACCAAAGCAGAAAACGGTTCACGAAGTTGGTAGGTTGTAAATCTTCCTTTTTTCCAATTCGTGAAGCCAGCCAGGGAACCAGGGTAAAACCCACTAATAAACTGGTAAGTGTGGAAGTTATTACCACGATGGAGAATTGTTTCAGCATATCGGCCACAAAAACCTGCAAAAACAAAATAGGTAAGAATACAACCACGTCAACCAGGGTAATCGAAATGGCCGAAAATCCAATTTCCATACGCCCTTCCAATGCCGCGGTTTCTTTGTCTTTACCCATATCGAGGTGTCGCTGAATGTTTTCAAGAATTACGATGGCATCATCTACCAGGATTCCGATAATTAACGACATGGCCAGCAAAGTCATCAGGTTTAAAGTGAAGCCCATCAGCCACATCACGGCAAATGCAGTAATTAATGAGGTCGGTATTGCGATTAAAACAATCAACGAGTTCCGGTAGCTTCGTAAAAACAGAAACATAACCAGTGAAACCAGAATTACAGCTAAAATCAGGTCAAAAACCACTGAATTTACTGCTGCAATGGTCATATCGGTTGAATCATCAGCAATAACAAATTTTACCCCGTAGCTGGAGTTGGCACTTTCAATTTGTTTGAGCTTTGTATGAACCAATTTTGAAACTTCCACTGCATTGGCATCACCTTGTTTTTTCAGCAAAAGGCCTATTCCGTTTGTACTGTTGTACCTGCTTACCGAACTTATTTCTTTAACTCCATCGATAACGATTGCCACATCTTTTACATAGACCGGCATTCCCGGCGCAGGCATGGCAACCTGTACATTCATAATGTCGTTTACGGTCGAGAATTTTCCGGTTAACCGGACTGAATTACTCTCTTCATCGGTTTGCGCTTTACCGGCAGGCAAATCAATTCCTGAGCGATTAATAGCCTCAACCACCTGATAGAGAGATATTTTATACAATTTCAGTTTATCCTGATTGGCCTTCACCTGAATTTCCCGTTCTTCGCCGCCAAGCAGCGTAATTTCAGCTACTCCTTTCAATTGTTGAATTTGTGGCAGATATTCGTCCTTCATTTTTTGATGAAATTCAGTTGCAGACAAACTACTTGTTGCACTGATCGAAATAATGGGCAAATCGTTGGGCGAAACCTTGCTCATCACCGGACTCAAAATATCTGCCGGAAGATCTTTTTTAATATTGTCAATATACCGCTGTGCATCCTGCATGGCAATGTTCAAGTCCGTTCCATATTTCAGGTTGGCAATAATAACTGAAGCGTTGGGCATCGACTTGGTCTCCAGGTAATCCACTCCTTCAAGATTCGACAAGGCATCCTCTATTTTTCTGGAAACCGAAGTTTCTACCTCATTAGGCTCGGCGCCAGGGTATAATGTTTTAATTACAACGACAGGCTGGTTAAAGTCTGGCAACAGTTCAAATCCCAGATTTGTAAATCCAATGATCCCCAACAATGCAAATACACTGAATAGAACGATGATCAGCGATGGGCGATCGATTGATGTCTTTGTTATGTTCATGGCTTTCAATTAAAAATTATGAATTACGATTTTTGGCTGTGATTTGAATTTTACCGAGAATTTTACAAATTTCTTCGGCATCATTATACATGCTTTCAAATTCGTTTTTTGTGATATAATCTGTGGCGTGTAGAAGTTTAAGCCAATAGATACTTTCTCTTGCTTCTTTGTACGCAATTCCCAGTTTATTCAAAAAGTCCTTGTCAGAAACGCCACCAATTGCTTCTTCTATATTAGCTCCAATAGAAGTTCCACTTCTTAGCAGTTGCTTTGATAAAATATATTCTTTCTTTTCTGCTATCAGGAATTTGTAGAAGTTTACAATTCTTATGGCAAAAGCAAATGACTTCTCTTGCACTATATTATCTGTTTTCATTTTCGTAATTTTTAATTTTTAATTCGTAATTGAAACGACATTTGCTCCATCAAACAGGTTTATAAATCCGTTGATAACAATCACATCACCTGCAGATAAACCTGCCGACACCTGTATCTTGTTTTGAAATCTTGAAGAAGTGGTGATGTTGTGTAGAATGGCTTTGCCATTTTTGACCAGATAAACCTGTGGCTGTATATTTGTGCCAACAATTGCTGATGCCGGGATAATGATTAACTTTTCTTCTCTATCGTTTTTTAACTGTACATTTCCAAACATTCCTGATTTGATTTTTAAATCGGCGGTGTTGTTTACCAAAAATTGGACAGGAAAACTATTTCCCATGTTGGCTTTGCTACCTGTCATGATCACCTTTCCTGACAGTAATGTTTCCGGATAAGCATCTGCAGAAAGAGAATAGATTTGATTGGCTTCGAACTGACGTAACTCCTGTTCGGGAACATTTACCGTAAACTTCAGGCTTGAGATATCGGTGATTTGGAGTAAAGGAATACCCGGTGCCGCGAAGGCTCCTTCTTCTGTTAGTTTTGCAGTAACAATTCCGCTAAAAGGCGCAGTAATCGTCGTTTTATTAATTTGTTCCAATAAAGTTGCCTTCTGTACTTTGGCTGTTTTTGTAGCCAATTCTGTCTTTTCCAACTGAACGCCTTGAATGGCATCGGCCTGGGCAAGCACGGTATAGCGTTTTACGTCAGCTTCCAATCCTTCAATCTGAATTTCAATGGCCTGTAATTGAAGTTTCAATAATGAGTTGTCAAGTTGAACCAAAGCCTGGCCTTTTCGCACCGCGCTTCCAGCATCAACCAAAACGGAGTTTATCTTTCCCTGAATATCCGAACTGATTTTTGTTTCTTTGTAGGGTTCAAAAGTTCCGGTGTAAGATAGATCGTTTTCAACACTTTCAAGCTTCAGCGTGATGACCTGCACATGTATTGCCTGCTCTTTATTGTAGTGATAAACCCTGTTATCAGTGGTTTCTTTGTTGCTTTTAAGCTGAAATACCATGAGGGCTATTAACGCCAATGCTACTATTATATAAATGATCGTTTTTTTCATTTCCTTGATTTTTTTATGCGTAATTTTTAATTTTTAATTGAAATCAGGTTTCCTGTTACCCGTTTGTATTCAAGTTCTGCCTTTCGAAGATTTACCATTGAAACGATATAGTTTTGTTGTGCTTCGCGTAAGGAATTGTCCGCCAATAATACGTCGGTAATAGTTGCCATGCCTTGCTCGTTTTGTAGCAAAGTGTTGTCATAAATCTTTTTAGCGAGTTCAATCTGGGTTTTGACAGTTGCAATGTTTGCATTTGCTATGTTGAATTGCATTTCGGCGTTCACCTTGTCAAGTGTAGCCTTTTCAGCAACTAGTTCCTTTTGAATGATTGTTTTATTTACTTCTATCTTTTTCCCATCGATTTTACGCCGTGTAATCATGCCATTAAAAAGAGGGATTGTAAGTTGTGCCCCGACATATCCTATTGGGTGGAAATTAAAAAAACTATTGGTACCGGTAGTGCCAAAGCCATTTGAGCCATATATCCCGTAAGCATTAAGCGATGGCAATCTTGAATTTTTCAGTCCGCTTAACTCCGATAAACTCAATTCCATTTTTTTGTCAATCAACAGCAGGTCAGTTGTTATTTTACCCTGCAAGGCAGCTTCAATAACCGGGTTTTCATTAAGCATAACTCCGATGGAATCAGAAATAGGTTTTCCCATGAGGAATTTAAGCGCGTTTAATACTTGCTGATGTTGGGAAAACACTGTGCTTCTTTGTGTTTTTAACTGCTCCTGCTGCAGTTTCAGTCTGTCAACGTCAGTACCTTTGGCAAGCTGCTGTTGGTTGAGTAGTGAAGTTGTTTGAACCAGTTTATCGATATTTGTAATATTGCTATCCATAAAAGCCAACTGGTTTAACAATATCTGGGCATTATAGTAAGCATTTGAAACTTCCAGAACAACATCTTCATCTGTTTTCTGCTCCATTATTCCAGAAAGTTCATTAGCAATACGTGTAGTTTTAATAGCACTTAATGCTGAGGGATTAAAAAGTGGCATTGCGATCTGTAGGTTGGCACTCAGGTTTTGAGGCACGCCAAACTGAATTTCCTTGTAAGTATCTGGAGGGCCACCAAAGGCTGATTGAGGCATTATCTGATAAGGCAGATTGGTGTAATAACGGTAGTCAGCAAATCCGATAATTTTGGGTAGTAAAGTGCTTTTCGCTTCGCGGTTCTTTTCTTTGGCAATCAAACCATCCTGCTGAGCCAATTTGATGTTGCGGTTGTAAACCAGCGCAGTGTCAATGCATTGTTGCAGTGAAAGGGTTTGGGCAAATCCCTGAATGGAGGTGATAATCAAAATAAAAAAAAACATCATAACTTTAGATAAAAAAGTATGGGCATTTCTGTCATTCGATAGATTTTTCGTTTTCATAATTAAACTGTTTTCATATTTAATGTTTTTAATTCAAGTACCATTTCATTTAAAAGTTGTTCATCTTTCATAAATAACCTGAATCCGGATAATAGCCTGTTAACTATTGTCGTGGTTGGAACTTTGGTTTTAAAGGTATTTTCCATCTTCCCCTTATTGATAATTGTTTCCAGGTAATTGAAAGCCATCATTCTTATTCGGAACAGTGATTTTCTGATTTCGTAATTTCTATTGGTTACTGTTGAATCTAAAATGATGGATAGATAAAAAGGATTTTGTAGAAAAATAAAATAGAGTCGTTTGAAGAGCAATACAAGTTCTGTTTCAGCTGGTTCAAGACTATTTGAAAACTGGTTAACATATTCATTTATATCCTTTTCAAAGTCGTTAAGAATTGACTGAATGATGCCTTCATCACTGCCAAATTGTTGGTAAAGTTGCTGCTCATCAATATTCAATTCAATAGACAGATGCTGAATGCTTAATGCTGAAATGCCTTCATTCGTAATAATTTCCTTAGCTTTTTTTATGATTATCAAATTTTCTGTTTCCATAATTCAATTTTATGTGAATGAATATTCACTAACATAATTGCATAAATTTTTTTATTACTATTTATTTCTTTCCGAAATCATGAAATAAGCGAATACAGTAAATACGCTCGTAACAATTATTCGGAAAACCATTGCGCCGATTGTTTTGGTTTCGTATATGCCACCAGTATTAATATGTACTAACAGTCCTGCAAAAGCCAATACCAAAACTAAAACAGAAACGCCCAATGGTCTTAATGTCCAGGTTTTCAATTTAATAAAACCAACTGCAGCAACAAGATACAGGATGCTGCTGATGAAATTAGCCCAGACAATAAACAAAACATAGTTTCCTTCTTTGGCTCTGATGCCAAATAAATCGAGTATCACCGAACCACTGAGGAAGAGTGTAACTAAACCAAATACAGCTAAAATTGCAGCGATACTATAGGGCAGTGCTTTTTTCATACTCACTTATTTTTGATTAATGTAAGAATAGATTGTATCATATTATCTCCTATCCGATTGATATCAAACTGGAAATTTGCAATCCGCCATTTAAACATCTGCAATTTGAATGTTCCCATAACGATATGCATAATTTCTTCGGTTGTAATCGCATTTGTAAACACTCCTTTTTGCTGGCCTTCCATGATGATGGGCATCAGGTGTCTGATTTTAACGTTCATCAAATTCAGTATGGCTTCATTGATCATTTGACTTTGTTCCATTAATCCATCTGAAAAAACGGCGACTGCAAAATGTGGATTCGCATTAAAAAACCTGAACTGCTCATGAAACAGGGCAACAAACTTTTCTTCGGGTTGAAGCGTATTTACAAAATTGGTTAACCGCTCATCCACTTCCTGAGCCAGATAATTAAGCATGGCGATAATAATTTCTTCCTTACTTGCAAAATGCCTGTAAATAGCACTTTCAGAAAATTTCATTTCCTTTGCCAGATTCTTAATAGTCAATCCTGTAACACCGGAAGAGTTAAGTATTTTACCGGCTGCTTCAATGATTTCCAACTGACGGGGTGTAATATCCATATTCAATAGTATTTTTTTAATCGTAATAATTTTAGGGTGATTTCTAACTTTGTCATACTTATAATACGCGTGTCTGGCTTGTAGGCCGTGGTGCTTTCACAACCAGAACTCTGGCTATGCTGCTGGAGCTATTGCTGATGTAATGCACAATATCAGCTGGACTTTCAACCAGTGTATCTGCTTCACATACCTCACTCTCTTCGCCAATATGAATGGTTGGCCGGCCTTCAACAACAAAGAAAAACACATCTACAGGTGTTTTATGCGGTTTCAGACTTTCGCCGGGCTGCAATGCCATGAGCATTGCCTGTGCCGATTCTTTATTGTACATCTCCCTTACATCAATTTTGTGAGGAGTATCTTTAACTACCTGATTTTTATAAGTTGTGATTACCATGTCAATAAGATTTATAAGGTTTAAATTATGTAAGTGAATATTCGCTCACAAAGATACATCATTTTTTAAAAATAGCAAGTGTTTTCAAAAATATTTTTTTACCCATAAAAAATCTAATTTACTGTTCACCCGACCTCCGACTCCTGTCCCTCAGTCTCTCCGTCACTCAGTCTCTTGTCACTGAGTCGCTCTGTCTCTCAGTCTCTCCGTCCCTCAGTCTCTCAGTCCTCCGACCTCCGACTTCTCACTTTTTGAAGAAAATCATTCGCAAATTCTCCCTATTTTTGGTTCTGTTTTCGATTTATGAATTAATCAGGAAATAACTTGATTATAACGTAGTGATATTAAATAGTCCAATCCTATCCTATTTCTTTATATTTTCTTTATAAGCTTCTTTTTAACTTTACATCGAATTAAATCAAAAAGCATGAAGTTATTTAACCAAAGATTTTATAAACCTGGTGCACAGTATGTAATAAGTATTTCAGTTGTCTTATTGACTTCCTTAGCTTGTTATTTGAGCACTCCTTTAATTGGTTTTAATGTTGTTGCTCTGATTCTACTTTTGATGGTCTCTGTTCTTGCAATGCTTTTTGATATTCTGCCTGTTCTGCTTTCCGCAGTTTTAAGCGCGTTGATATGGAATTTCTTTTTCATTCCACCTATATTTACCCTGCACATAAACAAAGCTGAAGATTTGCTTATGTTTCTTTTGTACTTCTTCATTGCTTTTGTCAATGCTGTTTTAACTTCTAAAATCAGAAAAGAAGAAAAAAAGGCAAGAGATAAAGAAGAAAAAGAAAATACAATACAACTATACAATACACTTTTAAATTCACTTTCACATGAATTAAGAACTCCAATAGCTGCCATAATTGGTGCAGTTGACACTCTAAAATTTAATAAATCAAAACTATCTGACCGTAACAAGGACGAGCTACTTGAACAGATTGAAACGGCAAGTGTTCGATTAAATAGACAAGTAGACAATTTGTTGAACATGAGTCGACTTGAAACTGGTACACTGAAACTATGTCTTGACTGGTACGATATCAATGAGTTGATCAACACTGTTGTTCAGAAACTCTCCCCTACTCATTTACAAAGAATTGTTTTTGAATCAATTGATAGCTTACCATTGTTTAAATTTGACCAAGGCATCATGGAAAATGTGATCCAAAACCTTCTTCACAATGCTATTAATTACACTCTTCCCGATTCTGTCATCAAAATTAACATTGAGCATTTGAATGAACAATGTGTTATTAGCGTTTCTGATAATGGGCCCGGCATACCAGAAGATGAAATTGATCAAATTTTCGAAAAATTCTTTCGTGTGCAGCAGTCAAAAACATCTGGCATCGGTTTAGGTTTGTCGATTGTAAAAGGTTTTGTTGAAGCCCATAGAGGGAGCATAAGTGCAAAAAATAATCTTTCCGGAGGCGTTACATTCAAAATAGAAATTCCTGCTGAAGTTTCTTACATCAATTACTTACAAAATGAATAAAGCGGAAATACTTATAATTGACGATGAGGTTCAAATAAGAAAATTACTGGAGATTGCACTTGAAAGTAATGATTATAAGGTATGGCTTGCGTCAAGCGGAATGGAAGGAATTGCAATGGCGGCGAATCATCCTCCAGAGCTCATTTTGCTGGATATTGGACTGCCTGATAAAAGCGGACATGAAGTATTAAAAGAACTAAGAATCTGGTTTACCAAGTCTATTATAATATTATCTGTTCAAAATAGTGAGGATGATATTGTCAAGGCCCTGGATAACGGGGCAACAGATTATTTGACAAAACCTTTCCGAACTGCTGAACTCCTTGCGCGTATTCGTTCAGCTATAAGGAGAAACCTAACTGCCAACATTGATAGTAAGTTCATTTGTGGTGATTTGGAAATTGATGTTGCTAGACGAATAGTTACCAAGAATGATGAACACGTAAAACTTACAAGCACCGAGTTTAACTTACTTGCGCTACTTGCAAAGAACGAAGGCCGTGTTTTAACACACCAATTCATCTTAAAAGAAATTTGGGGAATAGGACAACAAACGGAAACACAGTATTTAAGGGTGTTTATTGGTTCTCTAAGAAGAAAAATTGAAACAAATCACAATCGACCTCAACATATTTTAACAGAAAGTGGAGTTGGTTATCGTTTTCTTTAGCAATGATCTTTATAATTTCTTTATTCAAATGGTCACTTTTTTTATTATTTTACGATAACTTTTAGAGCAATTTTGCTATTATATTTTTTAGTAAATGGTGAAAAGTAATAATGGCATTAGTAGCAAGATTACAGCTGCATCTCTTCTCGTTGCACTAGGTATCATCTACGGCGATATCGGCACAAGCCCCTTATATGTGTTAAAAGCAATTATTGGAGAAAGACCAATTACCGAGGCTTTGGTCTTCGGAGGAATTTCTTGTGTGTTTTGGACTCTGGTATTACAGACTACCATTAAATACATTTGGCTCACTTTACAAGCTGATAATGATGGTGAAGGTGGAATATTTTCCTTATATGCACTTGTGCGGCGATATAGTAAGCATCTTGTCATACCAACGATTTTGGGCGCGACAACATTATTGGCTGATGGTATAATCACGCCTCCAATCTCAGTATCATCAGCTATCGAAGGTTTAACATTGATTGATGGTTTTCAGGACATTCCTACTGTGCCTATTGTAGTTGTCATTCTTTCTCTTTTGTTTTTCTTTCAACGATTTGGCACTCAAAAAGTTGGTGCGGTATTTGGCCCAGTCATGGTAATTTGGTTCATAATGCTTTTTGCAATAGGCTTACCTCAAATACTCGCTTATCCTTTAGTTTTAAAAGCATTGAATCCCTTTTACGCTTATCAGCTATTGATAAAATATCCTCATGGTTTTTGGCTTTTAGGTGCTGTTTTTCTTGCTACAACGGGTGCTGAGGCATTGTATTCTGATTTAGGCCATTGTGGCAGGAAGAATATCAGAGTTACTTGGGTTTTTGTTAAAACTACGCTTGTTGTGAACTACTTCGGACAAGCTGCTTGGGTGCTGAATCAACCTCAAAGCTTTTTAAGCGGTAGAAATCCGTTTTTTGAAATGATGCCCTTTTGGTTTTTATTTGCTGGTGTAGCAATAGCTACGTTAGCAACAATTATTGCTTCTCAAGCATTAATAAGCGGGAGTTATACGCTCATAAACGAAGCAATGAATCTTAACTTCTGGCCAAGAGTAGCAGTCAGGCAACCCTCAGAAACAAAAGGTCAGATTTATATTCCAAGCGTGAACAATATTTTATGGGCAGGATGTGTCGCTATGATCCTATATTTTAGATCATCAACTCACATGGAAGCAGCATATGGTTTCTCAATTACCATTGCCATGATGATGACAACGGTCTTGTTATCATATTTTTTAATTTATAAATTGAAATGGAACAAGTTTTTAGTCTGGTCTCTTTTATTGCTTTTTGCATCTGTAGAAACCTCATTTTTTATCGCTAACGTGGCTAAAATAAAAGAAAGATGGATGTTTCTGTTTTTTGAATTATTCATTTTTTTAACTATGTATGTGTGGTATTATGCGCGGAAAATCAATAACAGATTCACAAAATTTGTTGATCTCGGAATGTACATTACCCGCATTATGGAATTAAGCAATGATCAAAATATTTCAAAATTTTCTACACATCTTATCTACCTTTCAAAAGCAAATACACGCCATGAAATTGAAGAAAAGATTATGAATTCCATCTTTTCAAAAAAGCCAAAACGAGCTGATCTTTATTGGTTTGTTCATATCAATCGTACCGAACAACCATATACATTGACTTATGATGTTTCTGAGCTAGTAACCAACAAAGTAATTAAAGTAAATATCAATGTAGGGTTTCGAATTCAGCTTAGGACCGAATTGTACATAAAAAAGATCATGCAAGAGTTAGAAGAAAGTAATGAATTTAACCTACGTATTCACTCCTTGTCCTCATGTAAGTATCACAAGGAACCTGATTTTAAATTTGTTGTAATTGAAAAATTCTTGTCTGTTGAGAATGAGTTTTCGCTAAAAGAAGGAATAATTCTAAATTCATACTTCTTCTTAAAACGTCTTGGTTTAAATGATATTAAGGCGTTTGGACTTGACAAATCAGACGTAATGCTTGAGTATATCCCATTGGTTTACAGACCTGTACAAATAATTGAGCTTAACCGGATAAATAAAAATCTATCATAAATGTGAGTACCTTTTAGAGGACACATTTTCTGCTAGAAATAAACCCCTCTTTATCAATATCTTGTTCTGCCAAATAGGTATAAGCAAACTTTTTGTTACAACTATTGCATGATAATAGATTTGAATCTAAGTTAAAGGAAGAGATAGTTACATGTCGTTTGCTAAAACTAACATCCTATCAATCTGAACCATAGGAAGAATTTGAACTTAAAATTTATTATCATCGGACAATCAATCATTCTTTACATAAGTTTTATACAGTTATTCTTTTATTTTATTTTTTCCTTACAAATTCTAACACACTTTTGATGTGTAATTCACATGATAAATTACTTGCCTTTGTTTTTTTTTCACAAAGGTAGTCGTCAAGAAACTAGAATTTAAAAATGGAAACTCTTATTGTCGTTGTCGGGTTATTTTCTGGAATATTTCTGTTAATGAGTGTAAGTTGGATGATTGGTCATTTCTTACATCTTGATAAGACACATAATATTAAGTCCGGTGAATTAAAAAAGTATCAAAATGATGAATAGTAATTTAAGGCAGATAGCTATGGATCATCCCCCATAGCTGGCGCGGTTTTGCAATCCTTGAATTTTGAATCCTTTGAATTTTTGAATCATACCTAAACCGCGGTCTTTTTGCTGCCTTCCCCACGGCTGACCCACAATGCCAAAAGCTGTCACATTTTTTGAACCTCCCCACGCTTGTCGTCAGGCTCGCTGATTGGCTTTCCTCTGAAGGTTAACCACTATCATACAGCCAGCCTGCCGCCATCGCCTCCAGTCACACATCAAAAAAATGCGCCAGCTTTTGGCATTCTCCCAATTCTACATAATGTGGCATTATCATTTTTTCCGGCTAAAGCCAAATCCAAACAAATGGAAAAAAAGATGATAATATCACATTATGTAAAATTTTTACGCACGGCCTAACGCTCGCTATCTTAGTAGTGCTTCGCTTCACTCGATTCGCTGACAGCAGGTTTTCAACCATCCTCTGAAAATATAGCTTTTGTCAGGGTTTTGCCCTCCCACAGGCCAGGCGGCAATCATTCCTTCGTCATGCCAGCACACCATCAAAAAAAATATGCGTGTTGCAGCTTGGCATTTTTGCTTACCCACAGTGCCCAAACATGGAAGTCTCCCTGTTTTTTTTGCAGAATGCCTTGCGCAAGGTGTGCCCGGACGTTCGTGCCTCCCGTCCGCGCCCACCATTGCTCAGTCCTGAAATAACGTAGCATCCTGCAAAAAGGTAGGCATCCATGTTTGCGCCCTTTTTTCCTCCCTTAAAAAATGCCAAACCAGCAACTATTTTTTCAAAATAAACATTTTTTTGAAGGAGTGCTGGTGTCACTTCGTTCCAATTGCCGCCTGCTTTTCCTCCCCCCAAAACCCGCCAAAAGCTATGTCCTTCCTCCGTCAGAAATCAATTAAAGCGCTTCCCAACCCAACCCATATAGGAGCTACGCATCATGTTTATCCCGCGCTTTGCTCCTTCCGTGAAATTAGTCTCTTCTATTCAGCTCCATTTTCTTATGCGGTGGCTACGCCGTAATCTTATATTTCGTTGCGGCACGGCTGTGCTGTCTTGCTCATGGAATCCTTCGCTCGTTGCGCGCTTTCGTCGTGCCTCCTCAGACGCTTCACATGCTCAGGGTCCATTCGCCGCCATCACAACCAATGTAATTAGCAAATTTAATTTCCCCACTTTTTCGCAAAAGTAAATCGTCAGTTTTAAAATAAGACAAGAACTTTCAATTTGTTTTTTTTTGCTTGATTC
>WOUZ01000039.1 GCA_009773165.1 Bacteroidota bacterium | reverse complement strand
GTATGGGTTAATATACGTTGCACCCCCTTTGCCTTTATTCCAATCATCAGGCTTGTAGGTATAGCCGCTGGGGTCGGTATATTTCAGCGGGTTGTTGAGGGCGTAGCTGTAGCGGTTGTAGTTTTGCGGGTTGCCGGGCGACTGCACAAAGGGGTCAGGTGATAAAAACCTTGCAAGGAAAGGATCATACACCCTGCCATTCATGTTGATCAAACCAAACTGCGGCAAATGTTCATGCCCTGTAAAACCACGGTCAAACAAGGTGGAGCTTACATTAAAGTCGTTCCAGTTGCTCGCTTTTCTTCTTCTGCCCCAGGGGTCGTAGCTCAGGCTTTCAACAAGGTTGCCCGTGGCATCGCTGATGGCGGTGAGGCTGCCGAAGCTGTAGTTAACCGTAAAACCGTGAGCACTTGCCATGCCTGAGTGGGTGTTTTGCGAGGGTAAAGGTAAGGGGAATTCTGGGATTGGTTGGATAAAAAAGCCCGGGGTTGGCGGGCTTCATTATTTGTGCTGTAAAACGATTTTTTGAACTCTTACTATCAAAGATTTTTCTCAAATAACTTGCGTATAGGTTTTATCCCTTTACCCAATATCTTAGTTTCTTCCATAATATTAATAAGTTTAATAACAGACTTTTCAAACTCTTTTGAGCTTTCTTTATCTTCAATATAAACTTCCCAAACGGCTCCAGCTCCACCCCACATGTTAACTCCATTTAATGATTGGATAAACGAATTGAAGTTTTCTTGATTGATTAACAGTATTAGTTCTTTGATGAAGTCGGCCTGAGAATTATGTCCATTTTTTTTTAGTAATTCAAACAAAGTCGTTAAAACTGAAGAAAAATCATCACAATTCTGGGATACTAGTTCAAAACTCTCGCTTTTATTTTTTTTAAAACTAAACATTCTAAAAAGGTTTTTTAATTAAAACATTAGCTGGATAAATAAGCTGATTATAATTTTGATACAATTCAAATGGAAGTCCTCCTGTATTACCATTAAGAGGTGCAGCAAACCATCTGCCAACATTAATATCCCTTAATGGGATACTACCTTTCAAAAGATATTGACCTGAATTTTCATCTGGCAAACCAGCAAAATTTCTGTAGTAAGGTACATATTTAGGGTTAATTAAAGAATATGACTTACCGTACATTGAAGCACCATCACCATATACACGATATACAGGGACTTTCAAATTTCCAACAGCAGTTCGGACGCCTGTAGTTATTTGAAATGAATAACCCAAAGTAAAGATTTCCGCTGCGCATGTTAAAAAATGCCCTGTGGCTGAAAGATAATCTCCAGCATATATTGCATCCATTGTTCTTGCACTTGAGCCTACCCCAGGCCAATTATATATACTGTACCAAGATTCACCCCCTTGTCCTGAGGGAACTCCTCCTCCAGAAATATCTGATACAGTTCCATTTGAAGCAATTCTTTTCCACATTCCTTCATAGGAGATAAAAACCGTGCGGTTTTCAAAGGTTCGGTGAACCTCCTCTCCTGCATGCGGATTATATGACCAATCGCTGATATTACTTGTTGAAATTGAACCTGATTGCCACCATGATCTTGTTACAGAGTTGTTGTATAAATCCACTCCTGCCATATAATTACTTTCGCCATATCTGTTTACAAAGGAACTATAATGTCCGATTACGAAAAAATTATACTCATCTCTGTATTGATCACTCCAGTGATTATTACTACCCGGGCCCATTTGGCCTTGATAACCGGAACTTATGTAGGGGTTAATATCCGTTGCTCCTCCATTGCCTTTTTCCCAATCATCAGGCTTGTAGGTGTAGCCGCTGGGGTCGGTATATTTCAGCGGGTTGTTGAGGGCATAGCTGTAGCGGTTGTAGTTTTGCGGGTTGCCGGGCGACTGCACAAAAGGGTCAGGTGATAAAAACCTGGCCAAAAATGGATCATACACCCTGCCATTCATATTGATGAGCCCAAACTGCGGCAAATGTTCGTGCCCTGTAAAGCCACGGTCAAACATGGTGGAGGTTACGTTGTAGTCGTTCCAGTTGCTCGCATTTCTTCTTCTGCCCCAGGGGTCGTAGCTCAGGCTTTCAACCAGGTTGCCCGACACATCGCTGATGGCGGTGAGGCTGCCGAAGCTGTAGTTAACCGTAAAACCTTGAGCACTTGCCATGCCTGAGTGGGTGTTTTGCGAGGGTAAAGGTAAGGGGAATTTTGAATAAGTTGGAGAAAAAAAGCCCGGACAACCGGGCTTATCGGTTCTTAAAAAATGACATCTCTGGTTGCAAAAAGAGAAACAATTATAAAGGATGCGATAATATACAATATTAATAACACATTTCCAAGTTTTACTATACTTTGATTAAACTTTAAGTTACGTAAATAATCTTTTTTGAAAACAAAACCTAATATTAATATTTGTGGAATCAATAGAAGTGATCCTTTTATTATTTTAATATAACCATCGTTGCTATTTACTAAAGAATATAAATCTTTATGTACCGAAAAATAAATAGATAATGTAGCTAAATTCAGGAAAATCAGAAAGGACATTGCCATTATAGCACTTTCGTATGCAATTGTCCTTGTTGCTCCTTTGTCATAATATCTGTACAATAGGTATAATATAAAAGCCAGTTTTCTTTTCATTTTGTAAGAATGTTAATTCTATCATAAACCAGCCAATCAGAGAAACCCGATGCATCAGATAATCCAACAACAAATCCAATACCTGGGTTAACCGTTCTTAATCCTGCTAATGCGGTGTTAACACCGAATTTCATAAAACCACCTATACTTGGTTTATCAATGAAATCATAAGCTGCAACGGCTGCACTTGTCCATCCTAAAAACTTACCTGTTACTTTTATAGCTTTCATAGAATGTTTTACTGGGATCGAGAAATTATTCGCAATTTGTCGGTTAATTTTTCCTTGCCTAATTGATTCCCATTCAATTATTTCACGTCCTGAATTGACTGCCCCAAAAATATCCACTGCCAAACCAAATAAACGTGGTAACTTGGGCAATGCATATTTTGGTGTGTATATTGTCGACACCCCCACAACAGCCTCACCTTGCACCATCCCAGCCGATTTGTTTGAAAAAATAAGTCCGCCGCCTTCACCATACCTCATCGTCCCCAAAGCACCAAAGCTGCCAACAAGCACTTTGTTACCAAAGGCATTGACAACGGAGATGTTGAAACCGTCAGCCATCCATCCCAGAATCGTTTGGTAATTCGCCCGATTGACACTTGATATGTCAGCCACATTTCCGTTGGCCGAACGCTGTCGCAGGTTTCTTTCAGCCAAATCATTCCACGAAGCAGATCCGTAATTGAAGATAAAATTTGCCGAAGACATCATCCACCAATCTCGCGTAGCATCGATGCCATCACTCCAGTGATTATTACTACCCGGGCCCATTTGGCCTTGATAACCGGAACTTATGTATGGGTTAATATACGTTGCACCCCCTTTGCCTTTATTCCAATCATCAGGCTTGTAGGTATAGCCGCT
>WOUZ01000011.1 GCA_009773165.1 Bacteroidota bacterium | reverse complement strand
CGCCAGCGGGGGCGATGGCAACATCAGCTATAGCTGGCAATCGTCGGCCAACGGCACGTTCAGCGATGCCATCGACATCGAAAGTAATACAGCAAGTTATAATCCAGGATTGTTAACCACGACCACCAGCTACCGCCGCTTAGCCAAAGACGCGAGCTGCAACACCACGCTGACACCATCATCAGGCACCTGGACCGTCACGGTACGCCCTCAATTCACTGCCGGAGCTATCAGCACTACCGGTGAAACGATCTGTTACTATAGCACGCCATCAGAGATTGGCAGCGAAGCCATAGCCAGCGGGGGAGACGGAAGCATCCGTTACTCCTGGAGGTCATCCGACGATAGTTACACTACTGCTATTATCGGAGCAGAAGCTGCAACCTATTCACCAGGAAACCTGACACATACCACCTCCTTCCGCCGCTATGCCAAAGACGCAAGCTGCAACACCGCACCGGTACAGTCAATTGGAACATGGACCGTGTTTGTTTATGACCTGATGATTACCGGCTCACTGGAAAAACACCCCGACGTTATGGCAGTATGTGAAGGTACAGAAGTTTCGGCAACACTTATAAGCGGCCAGGGGGGTAATTCAGAAGATCAGACAGAATACCGCACCAATGGCGGAGACTGGCAGACCTACATCAGCGGAACGAGCATCCCGACAACAGGAAAAACGAGTGTAGAGATACGCACACGCCGTATCTCACAGTTCTGCTTATCCACGCCCTACTACACAGTAATGTGGACTGTTGAACCTGCACCCATAGCAGGCACGCTCAACCCACAGCCATCTCAAGAGGTTGTTTGCGAAACAGCAACAGTAGCAGCTGATCTGGTTCCAGGAACAGGAGGCAATGGATTGGACGCGTTACAATACAGAACCATCAGCCCGGTAGCGACAACAACCTGGTTAACTTACCAGAGCGGCACTGCGATCAATCTTGACAGGTTGACAGCTGTTGAGATCAGGACACAGCGCATGTCGAATACCTGTGATCCAAGTGCCTACAATACAGTAAGCTGGCAGGTAGAACCCCTTGCGATGAATGGAAGCATACTCCCTGCACCAAACCAGCCCATCGTATGTGAAGGTACTGCGTTAAGCGCACAGTTTGTTGCCGGAAGTGGTGGGAATGGCACCGAACTATTCACCTACAGAACCAAGACAAACGATTGGTCTGAATACATGAGTTATCAGGCAGGACAGGTAATTTCGACCCACGGCTTGACAGCAGTAGAAGTTGTAACACACCGATTAGCCAGTGCCTGCCAGTTGCCGGAATTAGTTACTTACACATGGATGGTAGAAAACGCTCTTGAAGTAACAGCAGGTCCGGATGTCACGATTTGTGCCAACAGCACATTTGCACTGGCAGCATCCAATGTATCAGAGGCAGCCGCCTATTTGTGGAACACTACAGGCGATGGTTACTTTGATGAGCCCACCATGCTGCACCCTGTTTACTATCCGGGTGTAAATGATCTATCCGGCAATGGTGTGATGCTGACACTCACCGCAAGCAGTGGAATCTACTGTAATTATTCAGACCAAATGATGCTTACTTTTAATCCGATGGTTACAGCCATTGTTGAAATCAGCGCCAACACCAATAACGTTTGTGCAGGATCACCAGTCACATACACGGCCATAGCGACGAATCCGGGCAGCACACCTACCTATACATGGAAAGTAAACGGACTGATATCCGGTACCAACGCCACCAACTTCACTTATGTCCCACAGGCAGGCGATCAAGTGTGGGTTGAACTTGCCAGCAGCATGCCCTGTGTGCCTGAGTCACCAGTGATCTCCAACAGCGTAACAGTGGAAGTAACGATGCCACAACTTGCAACACTAGCCTCACCGGCTAATGCAGGCACTGTAACAGGTTCAGGATCTTATACAATAGGAACAGTGGTAACACTCAGTGCAACAGCAACAGCGGGATGGGAATTCCTAAATTGGACAACCCAAACAGGAATACCTGTATCCAGCCTTTCTGCCTTTGACTACACCGTAACCCAATGCCAGACAGCACTTCGGGCCAACTTCGTTTCAATCGCAAGCATTGCAGGCCAGCTTAAGTTCTTCAATGAGGATGAGACAGTGGTTCAATCGCCTTACGTAAACGGAGTTTTCTATGTACAGTTGTATGATGGATCAGAACCGGCTTCAGTACCTCAAATGGTAAGTTACAGTCAACAAACCAATCTTGATGGTTACTTTGAGTTTAACGCCCTTGTTCCGGGTAAAGATTACACGATGCGTGTTTGGGAAAGTACAATATCAAATGCAATAACCAACACCTGGACCTGGAATAACTGGGGAGGAGTTACCGCTTTCGATGCATTGATCATCAATTTTATGTCCATAAACAGCAACGTTGTTGCACCTTTCCCATGGATAGGCCCAGCACCTTACACAGCCACTTTCGGCAAAGTAGCTGATGTGAATAACAGCGCCACACTAACAAGTCTCGACGCCCTGGTAGTTAACTACCGTGTGGTTGAATACGCAGGAGCATCACCTTACCCTGACAACCGTCATAACTTCATCTTTGCCGGACATCACATTAGCTCATTAAGTCAGGCATGTTATCCACAGGAACCTGAAGTAGCCTTCGTTATGTCGGGAACCTACAATGCTGCAACGCCTGCTGATGAAGTTTATCACGAAGCACAGTTTGAAAATGTGCAGCTGGGAGCCAATTACTTCAACATCTTTTTGATTCCTGCAGGTGATTTGAACAGTTCCTTCCAGCCTTACAGCAGCAGCAAGTCAGCACCGGTGCTAACTTACCAGGGAGAATTGGTAGCAAAGGCCGGCGAGATGGTTGACATCCCCTTCCAGATAGATCAGGACATGGACCTTGGAGCGGTAACCGTTGGATTGAACTATGATCCAATGTTGATCGAGCCATTGGCCATCGAAGGCATCGAAATCTATACTATTGATCAGGCCAACGCGACCATTAAACTCGCATGGTCGAATGTTGAAGGAAAATCCTATCAGCAGGGGGATGGCTTGTTTATCCTAAAGGCCAGGGTAGTAGGTCAGATGAATGGAACCGAACGCTTTGCGGAGCTGGAGTCCCCGACAGAGTTTGTCAACGCACAGGCTCAGGAGGCAGAAAATGTCCAGCTTATGACCAAGTCCATCACCACCAGTATCACAGGTATAGCAGAAGGAACCTTGGTTGTAACACATCAGTGTCAGCCCAACCCATTCGTTCAAAGTGCCTTCATCCAATACACCCTACCGATAGAAGGCAAGGTAATACTCGAAATCTACAACCAGTTCGGACAAGTTGTTTACACCCTTGTTGATGAACATCAGATAGCCGGCTTGCACCGCAAACAGCTGTTTGATGCCGATCTCAACGGAGCAGGGATGTATATTTACCGCATACGGCTCGAGAGCACCAGCGGCATATCGGATGTCAGAGGCAATATCATCATGACCAGATAATTGTTTGGTTTATTTATAGCGAGAGCGCACGAGAGCCATCCTTATTTGGGTGGCTCTCATTTTTTAGAAAAATCCACTTCATGATCACCAATTCTGATCTGCTATTCGACAGATTTCCTTATTTTTGCCTGCTGCATGAAGAAATCAAGGGTAAAAAAATCAATAATAAATCAACTTACAAACAGTCTTCAACTGATGGCTTTCGTTTGTATTGCTTTAATGTCTTTTGCGGCTCAATCTCAAACAACTCAAGTTGCCAATCTCTCGTTAAATACCCGAAATAACTATCAAAACGGACTGAAAATCAACCAATCAGTTATTAACCTTTTCACTTCAGGTAATGAAAATCTATTAGCTGAATGGAACACAAGCTTTGAGCTTCATTACCATTGGGTTGCAAACAAAAATTCTCTCAACACTTTCGAAATCAACCTTTCTATCGATAAAATTATCACCAAAGGACACGATTATTACCGTGATTTTCACATTGGTTACGCTTTAGTTCCTGATGTTATCATGGGACGTTATACACTTTATACCACTCAGGGTTCAGATGCCTTTAAAGTAAACTTCAAGGAGATTCCTGCTTCTGTCTCATTAGGAAATTTCAGCGGCACTACCGTTGCAAAAGTGGATGGTTCAATCGATAGTTTTCTGTATTCAGAAGGAAAATTCAAGCAATTGCAGGAACTTGTAAGTCAAATCAATCAATATTGGGCTGTAAATGAATTTGTTGATCAGGTTAATAAAGACATCGCATCGCTTGAAAGCAAAAATGTAGAACAACCTGTGCAATTGTTTCTGCTTCGCGAAAAGATCAGAAAAAGTCTTCTGTTGATAAAAGAGACTGCTGCATTTCAGGTTATGGAGAAAACAGCTGCTGATCCTGCTGCTTTATGGGCAAAATATCCTGATCTGGAACGGCTGTTGACCCGCTATTCAACACTTTTCAGCAATGAAGTAAATAAATCCATATCGCAATCGTCACTCATTACTGAAATTACATCCGCATATCGCAAAGACCTTCTCAAAGTTTTCAAAAAAGCTTATATATCTGATTTCAGAAGTCATGAGCTTATACTTAGAACCGGGCGTCTTGCTCCTGATATTCAATTTTATAGTGCTACCGATTTACTAACCGACACTGAAAAGAATGTAAGTCTTGCCGAGAGTATTGCCTTTGAATTTGTTTCTTTGGCTGACTCAATTCATGAGTCAGGCGACTTTGTAAATGCCCTCGGCTTGTATGAAGATGCACAGAAAATTTTAGAAGACAAAGGACACACAAATGCATCCGATGATGTAAAAAAGCGCGTCGAATCAACAAAACTTGGTTTACTTCGATCGTATCTGCAAATTGCAGCAAAAGCACTTGAAGCAGGCAACGACTCACTTTCAAGGGTTTATCAAACGAAATCTAATTTTTTTGTTAACAAATACCCCGAGAATAACCTCGTGAACAGGATCGCAGGTGAATCCGATGCGCTTATTAAAACTTATTTGAGAAAAGGAACCATATTTGTCGACCAGAAACAATACCTTGCTGCGATTCAAATGTTCGAACAAGCCGCAAACACAGCGAGAAGTTATTATAACAACATTTACAACGAACAGATCAATCAATCGCTGTTTATGTCGTATCGTTTTATTTTTCTCGAACTCGTTCAGGAGGCAGAAAACTATTACCTCATTGGCGATCTGCCGGAAGCTAAACATCGACTTGAATATGCACTTAATTACCAAAAAGATCATTTTCAATACCTTAGAACAAGTAATGAGGCACTATATTTGAAAAATAAAATAAAAGGAAATGATGATTCAAACCTTAACAGTCTGGCAAGCAATAGCCAGTCAAATTTTCCAGGCCAATCAAACATAGCTTTACCAGAAAATCTTCAGCAAACCGAAAATGATATCATTCAGATGATTAAAAATGCCCAATTAAAAGTATGGGCAAATGAAATGAATGACGCCTGGAAAGTTTACGAAAAGGCTTCCGAATTGGCTCAATCGAGTCACCTCAACAAGAAGAAAACAGTAAAAGAGGCATTTCAGCAACTGGATCAACGGATGATTGAAAGGATTTGTCTGAATCATCGCTTTAAAATTGATGATTTATTGACAAAATCGAAGGTGATGATTGCTCAAAAAGACTATGAAGATTTGAAGCCAACCCTGCAGGAAATTATCGACCTGAGTGCAAACAATCAGGGTTGTATTTTAAATTCCGGCGAAGCTACCACCTTGATGGAAACTTATTATGATTTATTCCGTTATCAGGACGACTACAAATCTGTGCTTAACAACTTATATAGTAGTGGTTTGCAATCTGTCATTCCTCTCTACACAATCTTTGATCAGCAACTTGAAGGCTATAACTTAGCTAATTTTGGTGTGAAACATCAAACCCTGCCGCAATTTGTAAAATCTCAAAATAACGGTAACCTTACGCTCCAGGCCATAAGTTTTTATCTTGAGCAAATGGATGCTGTAAATATGCTTGTCTATTTAAAAATATTGCTTCGGCAGGATTTCCCTGCATATGAAACCCTTGAAATGCAAGAGAAAATGGCTACTTTAATCGCTGTTGCTGACTATCAGAATGGAATCAGGGATGCATCAAAAAGAGTTTATGAATTGATAGAGGATGACAAACGCTTTAGTGAATTCAAAAAAAACTATCTTCGCTCTATGAAGAAATTAAGTAAAATGAAAGAATAACTCACTCAAAAATAAATAATTATGAAACTGCTTCTTATTAGTAACTCAACCAATTCGGGCGAAGCATATCTTGGATGGCCTCAACCTTTTATTGCTGATTTTTTAGCCAAAAATAATGTGAAAAAAGTATTGTTTGTGCCTTATGCAGGTGTAGGATTATCGCACGAAAGTCTTGATAAATCGTATGATGTGTATGAACAGAGAGTAGCTGATGTTTTTAAGAATTTTGATTGCGAGCTTGTTTCTGTGCATCATTTTGCCGATCAGGTGGCAGCAGTAAATGATGCTGAATGTATCGCAGTAGGAGGGGGCAACACCTTTCATTTGGTGGCTTTGATGCATTCAACCGGAATCATGAAAGCCATTCGTGAGAAAGCTTTGAGCGGAACTCCTTTTATGGGTTGGAGTGCCGGCGCCAATGTGGCTTGTCCAACTTTGCGAACTACCAATGATATGCCTATCATTCAACCTGAGAGCTTCGATTGTCTTAACCTTGTTCCTTTCCAAATCAATCCCCATTATCTGGATGCAAATCCTGCAGGTCATGGCGGTGAAACACGCCAGCAGCGTATCGAAGAATTCCTGATTATCAATCGAAAAATCAAAGTTTTAGGACTTCGTGAAGCAAGTTTGCTCGAGGTAGAAGGACCTTTAATGCAGCTAAAAGGCCATCGTCCATTGCGCCTCTTTACTTATGGTAACGAACCTCAGGAGATAGAAGTTGGTGCTGATTTATCTTATCTGCTTGCATGAAAAACATGTTTTCCATCAAAAAAACTTTTGGACTGATTTGGGTGTTTGTTCTCTCACTTTTGATTTCAATCCCGATTTTTGCGCAAGAGGAAACGAAGCCTGATTTAACACGTAAGGAGAAAAAAGAACAAAAAAGAGCGGCTAAGATCAAAGAGCAGTTGGCTAGCTTCGACCGGATGATTCAAATGGTTCGGGATACAAGCTTTGTTTTTGAAGGTGACCTTATTGTGACTTCAATGGGTAAAACTGAGCGATTGAACCAACAAACAAACTTTTTTTCACTTGAAGGAAATCATGCGAATTTTCAGTTAGCCTTTAATGGTTTATCTTCATTGAACGGTCGAAACAGAACGGCTCAACTGATTGAATATCATGTCTCAGCAAAGGATCACACAAAAGCAATTATTGTCTCCGGAACTCTTGAGCCCAACGCATTCGCAGGAAATGTACAATTCTCAATCACCATTCAATCCAATGGAAGATCGATACTTACGCTAATTCCTGCATATGGTAAAAGTTTTAAAATTGAAGGTAAAACCATTGCAGCTGAAGAGTCAAATATTTACCGCACTTCGCCCGACTTTAAACCTTGATTAAGCCTGATGCTGTGGTCTTAAAAGATCGTTTACTGTCTTCACCGGGTTAAAAGTAATCAGAGGCGTTTCAACAAAAACAGTAATCCAGTCGGCCATTGCACCGTTCCAAAGTCCTGGCAATTCGAGTGCCTTCAGTTCACGACCGTCTTTTGACTTGGTTGAGATAAATCCTGTTTCGTTATCAATAAAATCAGGAAGGTTAAATTTCTGTCCTTTAAAATCATAGATACCACAAACCAGATCTACAGGGTTAAAATGGCTGGCTGATTTCACAAGTTCAAGCTGTGCTTTATTCTTCAAATCCATTTGTGAAGATTCTACGATCTGAAGCGAGACAACTCCTTCACTGTTCTTAACCCAATAAGGGCCTCCGCCTGGCTCGCCTTCGTTTTTCACCATCCCACATATACGCATAGGCCGGTTAAGCTGACTATAGAGGTAATCGATTTTTTCCATCTCGCCTAAACCGTCATAAGAAGATGGAATATTTATCAGGAGATTTTGCTCTGCAAACTTCCTAATCTCTTCTAATTCATGCTCTTCGAGGAATCCTCCATCCAAAATATCCAGGTAGTCATAGGTTTTCTCTAAAAGTTGAAGAAGTAACCCCCCAATAGCTTTTTTGTATCTGTATGTTTCTTCCCGAAGAGAATCAGGAACAATATTATCGATATTTTTTACAAAAATGATTTCTTCTTTCAGGTCGTTCAGGTTTTCTATCAGTGCACCATGGCCGCCTGGACGAAACAGTAATGAACCATCGTCATTTCGGAAAGGCTTGTTTTCCATATCAACTGCAATTGTATCTGTTGATGGTTTCTGTTCTGAAAATGTGAGCTCGTATTTCACACCATATTTTTTTTCATATGCTGGAACAATATCATCTAAAATAGAAATGAAATTATTCCGGTGACCTGCCGAAATTGTAAAATGGATCTTAGCTACATGGAATTCATTGGTACAATAAATAGCAGCTTCAACGAGGTGTTCTTCAATTGCAAAGCGATTCTCACTTTCATAACGATGAAAACGCAACAAAGCTTTAGGAAGATTGCCATAATTAAGACCATTTTCCTGTAGAATTAACTGAATAACTTTGTCGTAACGTTTTGAATCCAGCAACTCCTCTAGTACTAAACCATTATCAATTGCAATGTCTTTCAGGTCTTTATAAAAGGCCATTTTGTCGATGTGCTGAATCAGATAGCCAACACTATTTGGGTCACTATCGTTCTCTAACGCATTGATTTCTTCTTGTGTGCCTTTGAAAGCCTGAACAAAATCATACAAATGTTTAAACATCCTGCTGGCAGCGCCTGAGGCTGGGACAAATTTTAGAAGGTCGTAATTGTCTTTCCCTTCATCAAAATACTCAATGAGTTCATTAATTTCCTCTTCATGATACTTCATGATGCCGTGTCCGATTGTTGCAGGAGCAACCAGATTAATGAAAGGATATCCCTTCTTAAATGCATCAATTTGCTTGCTAATTATCTCAAAATCAATACCTTTTTGATTTATTTGATCCGTATCTTTTGAAGTAAAGTCAATCATATCATTATTATTTATTGTTGGAAATTCAAAAATACAATTTGCTTACACATCAATGCAAGCAAAAGCAAATTTATTTGAGATTTATTTATTTCAATGGAAAAATTTATAACATTCAACATATCAAACACATATTGAAACTACCTGGATGGAGGCCATGTTGTTTATGACTTCCATGTCGTCAACAATCACAGGAGTGCCGGTAATTCTATATTTCCACTTATAAAATGATACCAGAAGGAATTATTTTTTTGACTGAAAAATGTAAAATATACCTTGTTTGTTTAAAAAAATAGACTACTTTTGCTCCACTTTTTGCCCAGGTGGTGGAATTGGTAGACACACCAGCTTGAGGGGCTGGCGCCTGCAAGGGTGTGCAAGTTCGAATCTTGTCCTGGGCACTGTTTTTTGAAGGGTGTTTTAGCCCAAGTGGCGGAATTGGTAGACGCGCTACATTCAGGGTGTAGTGAGCGCACGCTCGTGAAGGTTCGAGTCCTTTCTTGGGCACCTTTTAATTGTAAAGACCTTGGTAATTAATAAGTTACCAGGGTCTTTTTCATTTACTGGACGAATAAAGGGACCAATTTTTCACATTTTTACTTTATGTCCTGAACCTCCACTTTTTTGTAATTGTAATAATTTTAACTCTTCTAGAAGAAAAAGTGATTTAAATGACAATTCAAACATTAACCGAACTATTTTTTTTCTATTTCTTAATGGTTATCAACTCTGAGTTCCATTTCATTTTCAGGATATATGATATAATCATGCCTTAATTTGTAGATAAATGGAAGGAATTATGCTTAAAAAGGCAGAAACTAAATATCTGCAAAACTATCTGAATTGGTTTGCTTTAAAGCATGTGATCGAAGAGAACAAGAATCCATTCAACAAGACTATAATTCTTATAGCTGGAGCATTTACTGCTTATGCCGATTATTCCAATATATCAGATAAATACAATACGTTAATTAGTGCTTGTCTTTAAAGTCCGATGGCTTCGTTATATATGTCATTCATGCCTCGCCCTCGAACTTTAAAGCTCAAGCACCAGACATTATGGACAGACACTATTTAGAACAAAGCAATTGAAATTAAACTTATTATGCGAAATTAATTCTCTTTAGATAATGCGTCAAAGCGTTCAAAAACCTTGGATTCAATTTTTATCCATGTGAGTGTAATCATTGGTTTTCATGTATATTTGTATATTCTTAAGGAGGCATATTTTGACTCAGGCCTATAATCTCATTCGTTTTGCATGTGTTATCATGCTGACAATAATAAGTGCCGGTATATTCGGACATCCTTTTTCATTCCGGAAAATCAATTCCGGGACCAAAGCAGATATACATGCCCTGAATTCAGGGAAAGAGCAGGAAGTCTTTTTTCTGACAGATAAGATTCACATCCTTGAAAAAGATACATGGAAGAAAATGGATTTTCCGGTAGAAGGGAGAATATTCACCTTTAGTCCGGTTTCGGCAAATGATATCTGGTTTACTATTACGCAGGTTACAAGCACCAGTTTGCTTTATCATTACCACGATGGTAAATTAGAAAACATCCGCGCGCCATTCTCCAATTTTATCAGTAATATTCATTTTGTCTCAGAAAATAGTGCCTTGTTTGCCGGTTGGGCCGATATGGCAGTATTTGAAAAAGGATCGTTCGTTATGCTCCCCCCTATACCTGAACTTCAGGGAGCAAGGAAGTTATTTAGCCTTGATGTTTCTGCATTTTGGGTATTGACTGGTAATAGCGCACTTTTTCGATACGATCCAAGTGGTTATAAAAGCATATTGGATAAAAAAGCAGTGACTGATTTTTGTTTTACTGATATGCAGGACGGATATTTACTTTCCGTAGATGAACTTTACCGTGTAGATCGTACCGGTATTAAACTGATTCTGAAAAATGCCGATCTGGGGCATATCAAGAAAATAGGTATACTGCAGGACAAAACCCTTATGATGATAGGTGATGATGGTTTAATTATGTTATATGCTGACGGGCATCTTTCCGGTTATGATTCCCATTGTAAAGAGAATCTGACCGATCTGTTAATAACCAATTTTGGTGATATCTGGATATGTGGTGACAGAGGTCTTCTTCTGTATAGCGGAGAGAAGCAGTTTCCGGAGTATGTTGATAATAATCAGGGTTTTTCTTTGCATAAATTGATCACTTACGGCATCAATACTGACGATGAATATGGCGTTGCTATGGCCGATTTTAACGGGGATGACAAATTAGATATTTATGCTGTGCGTATTTATGAACAGAATCGATTGTTTATCAACAATCCCGGATCAGCAACATTGCATCTTTTTACTCAAGGTTTTATTGAAGAAGCCGTAAAACGCGATGCGAGCGGAGTTATTAACCCGAAAACCGGTACTTCACAAAGTGAGCTAAAGATGGGTATTGGTGCAGCTGACATCGACAATGACGGCGATCAGGATATCTATTTGTGCTACCTCAATAGCATCAATAAACTATTGCTTAACAAAGACAACGATTATTTCAGGAATGTCTCAGAACAGGATAACAGGGCATGTGATAACATGAAGCGCTCTAATGCGGCAGCTTTCGCTGATGTGGACAATGATGGCGACCTAGATTTGTTTATAACTAATGAGGAAAGCTCGAACAGACTTTATGAAAACAATGGCACCGGTCATTTCACTGATATTACGGCAACATCGGGGCTTAGCTCAACCAGCGGCGGCATGTGCGCTTCATTTGCCGATGTAAACAACGATGGACTTCCTGATTTGTGCGTTTCCTTTTGGTATCCTGGTACTAAACTTTATTTCAATGAATCCGGTAACGGAAGGATTCATTTTCGAGATGTGACACTTTCGACTGATCTTGCCAAGGCGGCAGCTTCGAAGAGTAATGCAGTGGCTTTTGCCGATGTAAACAACGATGGGTTTACCGATCTTTTCGTAGCTAACCGGAATACAGAAAATAAACTCTATATGAACAATGGCAAAGGTTTGTTTTCTGATGTTACAGAGGATTATTTTCCACCCGAAAATTACATGAGCAACGGGGCCGTTTTTGCTGATTTTGACCTTGATGGGTTCCTGGATTTATACATCACCAATGTCGGAGAGAATGTTTTATATAAGAACATAAATGGCAGCTATTTTAAAGATGTTACTGCGGATTTTGGTGCTGAATTGAGCGGATATTGTACAGGTTGTGTTGCCGGTGATATTGATAACGACGGTGATCCTGACTTATATGTAGCTAATTATATTAACGGGAACAGCAATCTGTTTCTGAATAATACCGGAAAGAAAAGCTTTGTGAAAATCAAACTTCAGGGTGTGCGATCAAACAAGGATGCAATTGGGGCAAAAATATGGCTGTATAAGGTCACCAATGAAAAGAAACAGTATAATTTGGCAGGCTACCGCGAAATAAACGGAGGAGGCGGGTATTGCTCTGTTTCAGCAAAGGAAGCTATTTTTGGCGTTGACCCAGATATAGTTTACTACGCATTGGTGAAGTTTCCTTCATCGTCCGACACCCTGAAAATAGATGATGTAGTCGCCGGAAAAACACTCATTGTCAGAGAGCTGACTGGTTTTAAGGCATTTTATACTGAAAGTAAAAACCAGTTGGTTCGTTTCTTTAAAAATCAGGAGAATCAGCCTGAGATCGTTAAGTATTTGTTGACTATTCTGTTGCTAGTTATGTACAATTTTCAACTGCGCAAAAGCACACGTAAAATTGCACTAATTCGTTGGATGGCAAGTGGCTTTATTTTTATCATATTTGTTTTTGTTAATCAGTTTTTCTTTTTTCAATGGTTTTCAACCTCATTTTTTATCGCACCTCTCATCGTGATAGGTTTGCTTGCACTATTGCATCTTTTTATAGGAAGAATATTGCTCAGAAGGCTGGCACAAAAAGAAAAATTGGAATTACGCGAGAAATTGTCACGCGATTTACACGATGACCTTGCTTCGACCTTGGGAAGTATTTCTATTTATGCTGAGACACTGAAAGGGATGAATGAAATTTCGCAACCGAATATTAAAAAGCTTCCAGTAAAAATTGCAGAACTATCCCAGACGGCTATGCAGTCAATTTCCGATATCATCTGGATGACCTCCCCCCGGAATGATTCTTTGCAAAGCCTGATCTCCAAAACAAGCAATTATATGCTTGAATTGTTGACTGATAATAAGATAAATTTCCGTTCCAGACTTGAAATTCCGGAAATACCTATTCATTTAAAGGAAAATATCCGCAACGACGCTTTTTTAATCCTGAAGGAAGGATTACACAATATTATCCGGCATTCTGAGGCGGGGAATGTTGATTTTTTTGCAGAAATTAATGAGGACTTTTGTGTCATCAGACTTAAAGATGATGGCAAAGGGTTGGCTGATATCGGACAGGTAATGAAGGGATCATACGGCAATGGACTTGTCAATATGCACAGAAGAGCGCAGGAGGCCGGGATTGAATTTAAAATCCACTCCCGAGAAGGAGAAGGAACTGAAATTGCAATGAAGTTCAGAATATGACCTTTTAAGGCTATTCAATTGGTAGATTTATTGCTTTACTTTGAATAAAAAAATATGACTATAACTATAGGACTGGTAGAAGATCATTTAGAATTCAGAAAGAGTCTTGAATATCTGATTTCGTCTTTCACTGATTATACGGTAGCCTGGTCATATGCATCTGTAGAAGAAACCATAGATAATTATTCTGAAACGGATGTAATATTACTGGATATCAATTTGCCGGGCTTATCAGGACTAGAAGCAATCCCACTGTTCAAAAAGAAGTGTGCCTCACAGAAAATTATAATGCTTACTATTCTTGAAGACGACTACCATATTCTGGAAGCTATAAAAAATGGAGCTAACGGGTATATATTGAAGAAATCAAGTCCCAATAAGATACTGGAAGCCATCCAACAGGTTTATGATGGGGAAGCCGCCCTTACACCCATGGTTGCCCGGCAGGTAATGGCATTTTTAAAGCCGGTGCCAGCACAAACAGCATCACCTTCTCTGCTAACCCTACGTGAAAGGGAAATCCTTACATTGATCGCTCATGGCATGACCAATGAAGCGATTGCAGTGACTTTGTTTATCAGTGTGCAGACTGTGAGAAACCACATTAAAAATATCTACGACAAATTACAGGTCCATTCTCGGGCACAGGTTGTGGTAAAAGCATTTAATGATAAGCTGATTTGATTTGAAAAATGACCTGATTGGGCTATTGCAATTTCCTTTACTTTATCTCATTTTTGCTTACATGTTGCGGGTAACGTTACCATCTTATAAGTGTGCAAAGAATCAGAATAAGTTTTATATATTCTGAAATTAAAGTGCCATAATATTGATTATTACTTTACCCAAAACACATTTTAAGAACGAGGAATATTTGATCACTATCAATTAATAAATAATACCGACTATTATGAAAAAATCTGCCATCACAATTTTCCTGGCGATGATTTTGCTGAAAACCATTGCACAGGACTATATGATAAGTTTTACGGGAACTGGTGACACCACAGATGTGAGCACCATAAACATTGAAAATCTGACAAGCGGAGTTTTCTTAACCATAAATGGGGGAGATATTCTACATTTAGTAGATGCTGTAGGTCTTGAAAATTCGAGTATTGATAATACAGCTCTAACTATTTATCCAAATCCATTGATTACGGAATCTATGATTACTTTTTTTGCGCCAGAGAACAGCAATGTGGTTTTGAGTATTGTTGATTTATCAGGAAGAGTTGTGGTTCAAACTAGTAAACTTCTTTTACTCGGAAGGCACAATTATCGTATTTCCGGTTTGGGCGCCGGAATGTATTTTGTGAATGTTGCGGGTGATACATATTCTTCTTCCGCAAAACTTATAAGTCAGAGCGTTCAAAAGGGAGAGGCATGTATCTCATATATTTCCTCTGAAACGCATATGCCAGATACCCGGTTGAAAAATACTGGAGTGGTAACTGATATGCCATATACCGATGGCGATCAATTAATTTTCAAAGGTTTTTCAGGGCAATACAGCAGCGTTTATCCCGATATTCCGATGAGTGACAAAACCATTGAATTCGATTTTGTTAAATGTCAGGATGGTGATGGAAATTCATATGCAACTGTCGGGATTGGCGACCAGATATGGATGGCAGAAAACCTAAAGGTGGGAACAAGAATAGATGGAAATCAGGAACTTACCAATAACAGTATAATTGAGAAGTACTGTTTCAACAACCTTGAATCAAATTGCGATGCATTCGGAGGCTTATACCAATGGAATGAAGCAATGCAATACGACACTACTCAGGGAGTACAAGGGATCTGCCCTTCTGGCTGGCATATTCCGACAGATGCTGAATGGTGTCAAATGGAAGTATTTCTGGATGCTATAGTAAATTGCACAACTGTAGGGTGGCGAGGTACTGATGTAGGAGGTAAGATGAAATGTACAGGTACGCTAGAAGCAGGAACAGGTTTATGGCGTAACCCGAATTCAGGAGCAACCAATCAAAGTGGTTTTTCAGCAGTTCCGGGCGGTACGCGTTATAGTTTTGGCGCGTTCGATATGATTAACTACGAAGGCACCTGGTGGAGCTCTACTCAGAGCTATCCGGGCACAGCCTGGATTCGGGTGTTGCAGTTTATGCAGACGAATGTACACAGAAACGGCTATGGAAAGAATGATGGATATTCTTTACGATGCGTAAGTGATGTTGCTCCTATATCTTTACCAACTGTGACTACCAGTCCAATTACTGAAATAAGCTTCACGACCGCTACAAGCGGAGGAAATGTGTCATCTGCAGGAGGTGGGGCCATTACATCACGTGGAGTCTGCTGGAGCACTTCAACAAATCCTACAATAGCCAATAATTATACCGTTGATGGCGGCGGTATCGGAACATTTATAAGTGCAATAACAGGGCTAACTGCCAACACTACCTATTTCTTACGATCATATGCAACTAACAATGCCGGGACTTCATATGGAGATGAGTTGAGTTTTACTACACTAGGTGAATTCCCATATATTGGCCAAAGTTATCAGGGTGGTATAATCTTTTACATTGATGGAAGTGGTCAGCATGGGTTAATAGCAGCAACAAGCGATCAAAGTAACGGAGCACCTTATGGTTGTTATGGATATTCAACACCAGGAACTTCAACAACCATTGGCTCAGGTCAATCAAATACAATTGCCATATTAAATTACTGTGGCGACACATACATTGCAGCCCGTATATGCAACGACTTAATATTGGATGGCTATGATGACTGGTTTTTACCTTCACGGGACGAACTGGTCGAGATGTATATTCATAAAGTTGTAATTGGTAACTTCTCAATTTACGACTATTGGACTTCTTCGGAAGTAGATCCAACCAGCGGTTGGGAGGTGAACTTCGACTGGCAGGGTGGCGCTCACATGCAATATAAGGGAAACCCTGGCTATGTTCGCGCAATACGTGCATTTTAACCCAACTTGCAACTAATCCGAACGGAAATGTTGTTTTTCAATGAATTGGCAATCTTCGAGTTCAGATTTATGTACTACAGATTTTCGTTTTATGAAGGGTGCGTATTTATATTTCAAGGCATCGTAAAGCTCGCGTACATGTTTGGTTTGATTCAGAACATCGGCGTATCATGATGACTTCTTTATGATTGTTTTGGGCTAAAGTTGTTACTGCTTTTGGCATTGTGGGTCAGCCGTGGGGAAGGCAGCAAAAAGACCGTGCAAACCCCGAAACCCCTGTTTGCCTGTGGGCTCTTGCCCGTGAGGGGCGGGGATTTTTGCTGCCTGGAGCGCTTTAACTAAGAAGCTAAAAAGTGTTTTGGGGGATTGGGTGGTAGGAAGTTTGTTCAAGGTTCAAAGTTCAAGGATTAAAGTTCAAGGGCTGACGCATATAATTGTAACGTGCCAGAGTGAAACAGCAGATTAGGACGGTGCGACCTATTTGTAAATAATTGAGTTGAATATGGGTTTTATTAAACAGGGATTTTGAGGTTTTCTAAATGAGGCTTTAGAAGCAAAAAAAATGTTAACCGAATTGCTGCTCCAACCCGATTTAAGTAGTGAACAAAGAGAGGACTTTATTAAAATGGTTCACCAAAGCGGGCAGGGCATGGTGAGTACTGTATACAATATCGTGGAAATATCGAAAATCGAGGCTGGGATAGTTAATGTTATTGAACAAGAAGCCGATTTACAGCAACGTGTTAAAGAATTGGTTCATTTTTTTAAACCTGAGGCGGAGAAAAAGGGGCTGAAAATTGATAGTTGATATCCTTATACCTATTAGTGGAACTAAAATCACTATTGACCGGTATAAATTTGATTCCATTTTATCTAAATTATTAAAAAATTAAGTCCTCAGTCGCCCGCTTGCGCCGATTTACAATCTGTGCCTTACACTTTACTTAAAGGTTATTAAATATCGGATTTGTATTCATTTAATCCAACTCGTTCATCAAAAATCCATCGCCATTGCAATATAAATCAACGAAAAAATTATTTTCATTATCCAATAATTTCTGTGCAATTTTGAGGATGAATTAAATATGAAAAAAAGTTATTTGGTAGAAATGAAAGGTGGTCAATTTGAATCAGCAGAGAGTGGTCAGTTTGACCAAAGTTTGAACTTATAACATCCAAACTAAATAAGGCTAGCATCATGAAAAAAAACATTATCCTGCAGTTTGCTGTATTCCTCTTAATGGTTTTCTTAACATTTTCTTGCACGAAAGATGAAACTGAACCACAATCGCCCAACGACCTTCTGATACAGGAAGAACTATTGAGCATGACCGATAAACTGCTTAGCGACTATAAAAAGAATTGCCCTGAATATCCTGGCGGACTAGCATTAAAAGTGATCTCAAAAAACGGAAGTTGGTTTGTATCGTCAGGACTCGGAACAGGTATAACAGACCAAGTTCATTTTAGGGCGGCAAGCAATACAAAGTTATTTACTTCAACGGCCATATTATTGCTGGCACAGCAAGGCAAAGTGAATATCGATGCCGTAATTTCAGACACCATCCCGGGAACAACTATGACCTATGTGCCGCTTACAGCCAATTATCAGGTGCCTTTCCGCGACATGATTACTATCAGGCAACTGCTGCAGCACAGAGCAGGGATTTTTGATGTTACTAATGAATATATTCCTGATACTGTTCCAACTTCAATTCCGTATCGCGGTATGTATTACGTGTCCTATGTGCTCGATTCCGATTCTATGCATAATTTTTCTTTCGACGAGCTTGTAGGTGTAAATGCCGAATGCCATCTGAGCTATTTCCAACCCGGTGGATCATACCATTATTCAAATACCGGCTACAGTATTCTGGGAAAGATTATTGAACGGGTTTCAGGACAGAGCTATCAGCAGTTCGTCATGGAACATATAGTACAGCCAATGGGGATGGAAAACACGAGTTTTCCTTATCTGAGCAGCGATCGTACTATCCCTTTACCTTTTGTAAGTGGTTTTAAATACTCTCCCGGCAATATAATCGATTGTACTGAATCGAATATGTCGCTGAATGTCGCCGAAGGGAATCTGATTACAACTCCAGACGATCTGTCAAAATTTCTTCTTACTCTCATTGAGGGAAACGGCGTTTTATTGCCTTTTTGGGTCAACCAGGTTTTGCTGGCACCTCCTGCCGGGAGTTTACCTTCGGGATGGTATGGTTGTGGAATATTTTATTCGATGAATCTGGGATTCGGTCATAACGGAGCCCACGAAGGGTATCTATCTCGCATGGCGACAGATCCTACTGTCGGGTTTACGGTTGTTGCATTTACCAATTCCTGGGATCTTTCTACCGAAAACTCCCTGAGGGATCAGCTAAACTTCCTAGTTGATGAAGCGTGTTATAGGGCAAAAATTATTGTGCAGTAAGACATTGTTATATAGCTGAACATAATAACAAGAATGGGAGACTGAGGGACTGAGGGACTTAGAGAGGTGGAGTTTTGGGTAGTGATAACCATTTTTTCAAATGTCTTGTCCTGAAATAGGTTTACACAAAAAGTAAATTAATAACAGGATTATGAGCAAGAAAGTAAATCAATTTACGGACGAGTTTAAATGTCATCTTGTTGTATCTATTTGCGTTATTATTCACTGTTTAAATCAATTTGGTAATTAAACTCCAAAAATCTGATTAATTTATTCGTATAAATGGAGTAACTGATTTATATTTGTTTCGCTAAAAAAAGGCACGCATGAAAAACGGTCCTCAAGCATGTTTGATAAATCAAAAACTTAATTGAAAGACTCAATTTCCATCGCTATTGATGGAATTAAGAGTGATGTTGCCCATGTAAAAAACTTCACTTTGAACATAAATTAATCGTGTTATTGGTACATAGCCCTTCGTTGTAGCTTAATGAAAAAACAATAATGACCAAAGCAATGAGTAGTTTCGAAAATTTTCCTGTATGGTTAATGGAGAAGAGGCAGGAGATCGCGAATTAGATAGCCGAATTACTTGATGTTCCTGCGGTTTAAATTTTGAAATTTTAAACAAAAAATGAAAAATATTAGGATTTACTACAGGTTTCTGACCATTTTGCTGTTGGCAGCAACCATTTGTCTGATGCTTTTGACGAGTTTATATTTAATCAACAGCAAACAGCAAAAACTGATATACCACGAATCGCAAACCCAATTTGAAAATGAAGTTAATTCGCTTATTAAACTCAAAACATCATCACTTAAACAGGTGGTTTACGACTATACTTATTGGAACGAATTTATTGATAACATCCAGACTGTTGATACAACATGGTACCAGAACAACATCGCCACAATTCTCACATCGTTTCATTTCGATTACGTTTGTGTTTACGATACACTTAACAATCTTGTTTACGAGGCATCATCAGAGGGTTTTTCTCTGCAGGGAATAGATTTAAAAGATGCCCTGGTAAAGTTAAACGAAACAAGGTTTTTAGATTTTTTCCAGGTTACACCTGGTGGTTTGATCGAAATAAGCGGAGGAACTATACATCCTGATAACGATCCGACACACATGCTTACCAGGCCAAGTGGATCTATACTTTTGGCCAAAAGCTGGAATAAGGAATTTCTTTACGACTTATCAATCCTTAGCAATGCTGAGATATATTCATCGTCACTTCCCGATTCGATTCAAAATGCTGAACAATACACTATTTCGGTAATACAGGAGCTACATGGCTGGGACGGAAAAGAAGTTGCCGATATTGTCTTTACACGATCACTCAATTCGCTAAAGCTCCATAACCGCATGTCGTTTTTCATGATTCTAATTTTGCTTGGTTCTGTTTTAACAATCTGGCTATTGTTTCATATTAACATCAGAAAGTGGATTATTAAACCTTTAAGACTGGTTACACGCATCCTAAAATCAGATAACCAGGCTTTGATTGGCGAATTAAAAAATTGTGGAGGTGAGTTTACCGCTATTGGAAATCTGTTTAACGATTATATCGTTCAAAAAAATGAACTGGTTATTTCCAAAGAAAAAGCCGAAGAAAGCGATCGGCTTAAATCAGCTTTTCTGGCAAACATGAGCCACGAAATCCGCACACCGATGAATGGCATTCTTGGTTTTGCGGATTTACTTAAAGAGCCGGGTCTTTCGGGCGATCAACAAAAGGAGTACATTAGAATTATTGAAAAAAGCGGGTTACGTATGCTCAATATCATCAATGATATTATTGATATTTCGAAACTTGAAGCAGGTTTGATGAAGCCCGATATAAGGGAGGCAAAAATCAACGAGCAAATTGAGTATATCTATACATTTTTTAAACCTGAAGCAGAAGCCAAAGGCATCAGGTTTTCGTTTAATATCTCATTGCCTGATCATCAAGCTATCATTATGACGGACCGTGAAAAACTATATGCTATACTTACGAACCTAATAAAAAATGCTATAAAGTACATCAAGGAAGGGGCCATAGAATTCGGGTATCATCTAAAAAGACAGAATGAGGCTGCGGAACTGGAGTTTTATGTCAAAGACACCGGAATAGGCATACCAAAAGACAGGCAGGAAGCTATATTTGAGCGCTTTATTCAGGCTGATATTGAAGATAGAATGGCCTACCAGGGAACAGGTTTGGGATTAGCAATCACCAAAGCCTATGTGGAAATGCTTGGTGGTAGGATTTGGGTTGAAAGTGAGGAGGGTAATGGCTCCATATTTTATTTTACCTTGCCATACAGTGCCGAACCACAAGAAAAAATTGTTGTTGAAAATTTTGTTTCGTTGCAAGAAGAAAAGAATCAGATTAGAAAACTAAAAATATTAGTTGTCGAAGACGATGAAGTATCGGAAATGCTGATTGCTATTGATGTAGAGAAGTTTAGCAAAAATATTTTAAAGGCAGGAACCGGCAATGAAGCCGTTGAAATCATTCGCAACAATCCGGATATTGATTTAATTTTAATGGATATTCAAATGCCAGAATTGATGGGTTATGAAGCAACCCGACAAATTCGTCAATTTAATCAGGAAGTAATCATTATAGTGCAAACAGCTTTTGGACTCTATGGCGACAGAGAAAAGGCAATTGAAGCAGGCTGTAACGATTATATATCAAAACCAATTAACAAAGAAGAATTGTTAGGTTTAATTCAAAAGTATTTTGGGAAATAAATGAGGATTAAGATGAACTATCTAGATAAAACCAAAGAAGAACTCATCGATGAGTTGAAAAAGTTGAGGGTAGAAAATAACCAATTCCGGGAATTGTTTGAAATCCAGTCGGACGCTCTCTTTGTGCTCAGCCTTGAGTTTGTAATGATATTGGAGGCAAACAATTCGGCGGTCTTGTTATATGGTTATAGCCACGAGGAGCTGCTGACGATGAATGCCATTGATTTATCGGCAGAGCAAGCCTTGTCTGCTAGAACGAAAACAGATAACTCAGGCAAGGTCCCCATCCGGTATCATCGCAAGAAGGATGGTACAATTTTTCCTGTGGAAATCACTTTCAATGACTTTATTTATTTAGGTCAACCAGCTCGAATCGCCTCAGTGCGCGATATCACTGAAAGAATACAGGCGGAAGAGTCCTTAAAAGCCAGCGAAGAAAAATTTTCGAGTGTTTTTCAATATGCTCCGTTAATGATGGCCATTAGCGATTTTGATAGTGGGGTAATCATTGATGTAAACCAAAATCATCTTGTCAATTCAGGGTACACCTACCAGGAATTGATAGGAAAATCATCCTTAGAGGTGAATTTGATTGCCCCAGCGGACAGGAAGTTTCTTATTGAAAAGATAAAAACGAATGGGTTTGTGCAGAATGAGGAAATCTTGCTCCGGAAAAAGGACAACAGCACAATTCACGGCCTATACAGCGGTTTTATTATACACTCTGGTGGACGGTCTCAAATTGTATCTCTTACTCACAATTTCACCGAACAAAAGCAGGCCGAAGCAGAATTGCGCGAAAGCGAATCACGTTTCCGGATTTTGGCCGATACTGCTCCGGTACTGATCTGGCAATCGGGAACTGATGCCCTGTGCAATTATTTCAACCGACCCTGGCTCGAATTCACCGGCCGCACCCTGGAACAGGAAATGGGCAATGGCTGGGCCGAAGGTGTGCATCCAGACGATTTTCAAACCTGCCTCGACATTTACCTCAATTCGTTCGCCGAACGCAAACCATTTAAAATGGAATACCGGCTCAGGCGTGCCGATGGCGAATACCGCTGGTTATTGGATCATGGCATTCCGCGTTTTGCTGGCGAAGGCGTGTTCCTGGGTTACATCGGTTCGTGCTTCGACATTTCTGAGACTAAACTGGCTCAGGAGAAATTACTGGAAAGCGAACGGGAATTTCATCTTCTGGCTGAGGCCATGCCGCAAATCGTCTGGGTATGCATGCCTGACGGCAAAAATATTTACTTTAATCAGCAATGGGTTGAATATACCGGAATGACGCTGGAGGAAAGTTATGGCGACGGCTGGAATAGTCCATTTCACCCCGATGAACAGCAAATGGCCTGGGATGCATGGCAAAATGCAGTTCTCAATCTTGCTGAATACCAACTAGAATGCCGTTTGCGCCGGGCTGATGGCACTTATACCTGGTGGCTCATTCGCGGTGTTCCGGTATTCAACGAACATGGGGCAATTGACAGATGGTTTGGCACGTGTACCGATATAGACAAATTTAAGATCGCACAGGATGCCCTCAAGAAGCGTGAACAGCAATTTAAAGAAGTGCTTGAAACCTCCCTGGATGCCTCTTACAAGCGGGATCTCATTTCAGATTCCTACGATTATATCAGTCCTGTTTTTGACAAAATCACCGGGTACACTCAGGAGGAATTTAAGTCAATGCCTATTAAAGATACTATGGGCTTAATTCATCCCGACGATCATCCCGGAATTGACAGAGTGATTGCTGAATCCAATATTGACAGGCATGTTAATTTCTTTCAGGTTGAATATCGTTTCAAACGCAAGGATGGAAATTATTGCTGGCTGCATGATCAGTTTACTACTATTAGGGATGCTGAAGGAAAAGCCATTGCGCGTATCGGAAGTGTTAGCGACATCACCGAACGGAAGATGACCGAAACAGCTTTGCTGAAAAGCAAACAACAGTTCGACAAACTGGCCGCCAATATCCCGGTAGGGGTTTATGTGCTGCACAGCAAGCCTGATGGCACTTTTAAACTCGATTATGTCAGCCCGCCGATGGCCGAAATGCTCGGTAAGAGTATTGAAAGCTTGCTCGAAGATGCCACAAATGTTTTCAAATCCATTCATCCCGACGATCTGCCCGATGTTGTAAAATTGAATGATGATGGTATCCGGTTAATTCAACCCTTCGACTGGACCGGAAGAATTGTATCCGATGGAGAAATAAAATGGATGCATTTCAGATCATTGCCCGAAATTTTAGATAATGGCGATGTGTTGTGGCACGGGCTGATTACCGACATCACCAAAGAAAAGCTGGCCGAAGATGCTATCAATGAAGCGCACAATCGGTTGTTGAAAATTGCCAGTCGGGTTCCTGGTGTTGTTTACCAATATAAACTTCGCCCCGATGGAACATCCTGTTTTCCATATGCCAGCGAAGGCATTAGAGAAATTTATGGGGTCAGTCCGGAGGAAGTGCGCGAAGATGCATCTAAGGTATTTGCAGTTCTTCACCCCGATGATCTGGCCGATGTTGCCGCTTCCATTCAGGTTTCGGCAAAGGAATTATCTCCCTGGAAAGCTGAATACCGGGTTAAGTTTGATGATGGAACAGTTCACACAGTCTTAGGCAATGCAGTACCGCAAATGGAAGCGGATGGTTCAGTGTTGTGGCATGGCTTTATCACCAACATTACCGATCGCAAGCTCATCGAAGTGGCCTTAGCCGAAAGCCGCGAAATGTATAAGATCCTGGCTGAAAATTCGAGCGATGGCGTTTCGTTGATAGATCCCGAAGGAAAAGTGACTTATATTTCACCGGCTTATGTGCGAAGGCTCGGTTACACCGCAGAAGAATGGTTGCACGCCGACACCAAACGCATTCTGAGTAGTCTTCATCCCGATGATGCCCCACGCATAGCAGATGAAATTAAACGGGGCCGGGAGTTAAAATTACCTGTCTCCAAATACGAATACCGAATGCTAACCAAAAGCGGTGAATACATCTGGCTCGAAGATGTATTGCATCGCTCATTCGATGAGCAGGGGAATTTTATCCATACAGTGGTCAATTCGCGCATCATTACCGAACGCAAGCAACTGGAAGAAATCCTGAAGGAAAGTGAATACAAATTCAGGAATTTCTTCGAAAACTCGTTGGTTGGCAAATCAATGACTACAATTGATGGCTATTTGGAAGTGAATAAATCTTTCTGCGATATTCTGGGCTATTCCATCACTGAATTGGCAGGCCTCCGCTGGCAGGACATCACCCATCCAGACGACATTGAAGACGGCCAGATAAAAATTAATTCATTGCTTTCATTTGAAAAAAATACAGAACGATTTGAAAAAAGGTATATCCGTAAGGACGGACAGGTAGTTTGGGCTGATCTCAGTACCAGCCTGCAATGCGACAGTGCCGGCAAACCATTGTTTTTTATCACAGCAATTATTGACATTACCCGTCGAAAGCAAATTGAAGAGGAAATCAGGAATAAAAACGGGGAACTTGCTAAAACTTTATCCGAAAAAGACAAGTTTTTCTCCATTATTGCCCACGACCTGCGCGGACCGTTCAATGGTTTTTTAGGCTTAACCCAGTTAATGGCTGAAGACATAGAAAGCATGGCTCAGCAAGATATCAAGAAAATAGCAGGTAGACTGAACAATTCGGCAGTCAATCTTTTCGCCTTGCTTAATAACCTGCTCGAGTGGGCACGCATGCAGCAAGGTATAACAAAATTTGAACCTAAAACCCTGTCATTGTTCCCTTTTGCAACCTCAATCCTGCAACCTGTGCTTGAAACAGCCAATAAAAAAGGAATTGAAGTCATAATTGACATTACTGAAAACCTTGAAGTTATAGCCGACGAAAACATGCTTTCGTCCACCATTCGCAACTTAGCCTCCAATGCCATAAAATTTACACCTTCCGGCGGCAAGGTCAGCCTTTCGGCAAAACCTACAATGGATGGCAAAATTGTGGTTTCAGTAAAAGATAGCGGCATTGGTATGGACAAGGAAATTTTGGATAAGATGTTTAAACTTGATACAAATTTAAGCCGCAAAGGCACCGACGGCGAACCCAGTACAGGTCTTGGTTTGTTGCTTTGCAAGGATTTTATCGGGAAACATGGAGGGGAAATTTGGGTTAAGAGCGAAGTAAACAAAGGCTCTACATTCTATTTCACCTTGCCGTACACTACCCAACCGGCTGAAGAAACCGTCAACTCCCAACCTGCTCCGTCAAAGCAAGAAAACAACCTTAGAAAACTAAAGATTCTGATTGCCGAAGATGATGAGATATCGGAAATGTTGATAAACAGTTTCATTAAGAGTTTTGGGAAGGAAATTTTAAAAGCAAGGACAGGCGTTGAAACTGTTGAAATGTTCAGAGCCAATCCAGACATTGATTTGATACTGATGGATAATCGTATGCCCTTAATGAGCGGATACGAAGCTACCAAGCAAATCCGGCAATTTAACAAAGATGTTATAATTATTGCCCAAACTACCTATGTATTGCCGGGTGACAGGGAAAAATCATTAGAAGCAGGGTGTAACGATTATATAACAAAACCTATAAAGAAAGCTGAATTACAGGCAGTGATACATAAGTATTTTTGGGGAAAAGTATAGTTTAGGGGTTGATTTGTTAGAGGTGGTTTAGGGGTTGAGGAGGTTTAGAGGAAGTTGATTTGTTGATGCGTTGATTTGTTGATTTGTTGAGGGATGGTTTAGAGGTCGGGGGTCAGAGGTCGGAGGTCAGATGGCGGAGATCAGAGGATAGAGAGGCTGAGCGACAGAGATTAGAAATCAGAAGTTGGAGTCAGAGATTAGAGGTCGGAGATCAGAGCGAGTGGGAGACTCAGAGACTGAGTGACTGAGGGGCTGAAGGGCTGAGAGAGGTGGAAATTTGGGGAGTCAAATAATTTGAAAAATAAAAAGTCTGATGGATTTGGTAGATGAATAAAAAACATTTTTAACTTTGAGTGATCCAATGGTAAAAACTAAGGCTATGCCGGAAAGCTGCATTTTAACTTCAGCAACAATTTTCACACTTCATTTTGAGTTTTTTCTTTAAGCAGTTTGAATTCAGTTGTTTAGAAATTGGTTGGGGTGAAGGCAATTCGGAAATACCCGACAGATGGTGTATATACAATCGCTACATAACATAATAAAAGGACCACAGGCTGAAGCAAATAAATGACGATTAATATTATTTTAAATTTAAATAATATGGAAAACAAAATAAGTAGTTTAATTTATTCATTTATAATATTGGGTATTTGTTTGATCCATACAATAAGTTGTAAGAAGGAAGAAAACAATAATACTAAGACTGTAACTATTGCCTCTGTTCAAATCCCAGCAGGAACTTTTACCATGGGCAGCCCTTTATCCGAAGTATTTCGTCAAGTTAATGAAACCCAACATCTGGTTACCCTGAGTGCTTTTCACATGAGCAAGTACGAAATAACCAATGCCGAGTTTGCTGCATTCCTGAATGCCAAAAGCATAATCAGCAATGGATTATATTCAGCAGGGTTTTATCCCACAAAAGTCCTAATTTATGCCAGCAGTGACATTTACGACTGGGGATTGCATTATATCAATGGAAAGTGGATACCAGTATCAGGTTACGAAAATTACCCTGTGATAAATGTGACATGGTACGGAGCTGCCGAGTTTGCAGCATACGCAGGCGGCACTTTGCCCACTGAAGCACAATGGGAATATGCCTGCCGTGGTAATACCACCACACCCTTTAATACTGGTGATTGCCCAAGCACAGCGCACGATAATTACAATTGGTCATTTCCATACGACATTTGCACCGACACTATTACAGCCTATCCATACAAGACACAAGCAGTTGGCTCATATGCTCCAAATGCTTACAACTTGCACGATATGCATGGCAATGTTCGGGAATGGTGCAGCGATTGGTATGATCTTTACCCAACGACAGCACAAACAAACCCAACTGGTGGTACTTATGCTGGCGAAAGGGTGACACGTGGTGGCAGTTGGAACAGTTACGCTCATTATTGCCGCTCTGCATTCCGCTTTAGCAACGAACCATCCGCTTACGGCTCCCTTATAGGGTTTCGGGTTGTCTTCGTTCCTTAGTTTAAGACTCCTATGTATTTTGGCAATTGTGAACCGAACAGTATTCAAGAATTAAGGAAAGTGGAATAACGTGTTCAATAACTCTGTATTAACCACAGATTATCGAAAAACCGAGAATTGATTTTAGCAGATCAAAAATATTAACAAACGGCAAAAGAAGAATTTCTTTGGGTAATAATCAGGTGCTCAGTTGGCACGCGGTTCCCTGCATGAATACCCGATTGAACAAGCCTCCAAACGTGTAATTTTGGTTCGTCAAATGATTTAACATCTAAAAGTCCTGTGCGTTTAGTGGATGAATAGAAAACAATTTTACCTTTGAATAGTCCAACGATAAAAACCAAGGGTATGCCGGTAACTTGCTTTTTGACTTCAACACGTTTTTCACATTTCATTTTGAGTTTGTTTTCTAATCTATTCGATACCAGCTTTTTAGAAATTATTGGAGTTAAAGGTAATTCGAAATACCCGCCAAATGGCGTATATACAATCGTTGTACGGCATTTAATTCACGAGACCAAATAGATAATTGCCAACAATTTAATTTATAGTATTATGATTAAAATACGATTAACACAAATTTTATTATTAGTCTTTGTGAGTACCTATGGACAAACAATAGACACTACTACCAACAGATGGAAAATTGAATCGGCAGGGCAAATTGCATGGCAGATAAAAGGCAACCTTCCACACAACGATCACATCGAAATGAGTGGACGTAAGATTTCGGCAATTTTACAATATAAAGTTAATAGCGATAGTAGTTTTTCGCTCGACAGAACCATTGTCTGGCCTATGTTGCGAACTATTCCCAATAATACTCATGCCAGTTTAATTCGTCATTTTAATGTAGATATTCTTAAATTTATCACTATAAATGGAGGGCAGGCAAATAAGGAGACAATTCAGGAGATTACCTTAAACGGATTAATGACAGTAAAAGGTGCACTAAACCAGAACATCGAATTAAAGCGCGTTTTATACCCTTCAACAACATTGCCGGTATTTTGCGAATACTATACTTTAAAAAACAACAGCAATATAACCTTAAGTGTAGAAATTCCGGAATTGAATTTAAACTATGAGACTGATGCTTCAAAAGGTGTTGAAGGTAGCTATACGGTAGAAACGAAATTGACAAACAATGGAACCTTTAATTTAGCAAAGGGTGATAGTATTCAATTTGGACTGGTATTTTGCGCCTACAAAAAAGGAGAAACTATTCCTGAAATAACTATTCAAAAAGAGCTTAAAGCCAGAATGGATATCATTAAGGAATGGAATCAGAAATTAGTACTTGAGACACCTGACAAAACCTTAAACAGTATGTTTGCTTTTGCTAAAATACGAGGTTCTGAAAGTATTTTTGAAACAAAGGGTGGCTTTATGCACGGCCCCGGAGGTGAAGCGTATTATGCTGCGGTATGGGCAAATGACCAGGCTGAATATATTGGCCCATTTTTTCCTTTTTTAGGTTACGATATCGGAAATCAGGCATCAATGAATGCTTATATGCACTTTGCTCGCTACATGAATCAGGAATACAAGCCAATTCCAAGCTCCATTATTGCCGAAGGGTTAGATGTATGGAATGGCGCAGGTGACAGAGGCGATCAGGCAATGATTGCGTATGGTGCATCACGTTTCGCTCTTGCGCTTGGCAACAAAGAGTCTGCAGAAAAACTATGGAATTTGATAGAATGGTGCCTTGAATACCTTAATCGGAACGTAAATAGTAAAGGAGTAGTAAGCTCTGATTCTGACGAACTGGAAGGAAGATTCCCTGCAGGCGATGCAAATCTTTGTACGTCTTCTTTATACTACGATGCTCTTCTTTCGGCTTCGTATCTTGGCAAGGAATTAAACAAACCTATAAAACAAATCGATGAATATTTAAGCAGAGCTAAAATACTCAGACAAGCAATTGAAACGCATTTTGGATATAACGTGGATGGATTTGATACGTACCGCTATTATGAAGGAAACGATGTGCTTCGCGCATGGGTCTGCATGCCCCTGACAGTAGGTATATTTGAACGTAAACAAGGAACAATTGATGCTTTGTTTTCGCCAAGATTGTGGACTGAAGACGGCTTAGCCACACAAGCTGGCGAAAAGACATTTTGGGACAGGTCAACCTTATATGCCCTTAGAGGTGTTTTTGCGGCTGGCGAAAAGGAAAAAGCGCTAAAATTTTTAACGTATTATTCCAATCGCAGATTATTAGGTGAACATGTTCCGTATGCAGTAGAAGCTTTCCCTGAGGGAAATCAACGTCATTTATCGGCAGAAAGTGGTTTATACTGTCGCATTTACACCGAAGGCTTATTTGGTATTCGCCCGACTGGTCTTAAATCGTTTAATTTTAGTCCCCAGTTACCAAAGGAATGGAACTTTATGTCTTTAAAAAACATAAACGCATTTGCCACAAATTTTGATATTCAGATAAAAAGAAACAAAGAAAAAATTGAAGTAAATATTGTTTCAGGGAATAAATCAATATTCAATAAAATAATCAAAGATGGCGAATCTATTAAAGTGGAATTTTAATAAACTTGAAATATTTGCATTAAGAAATTAATTAAAAACACCGTACAACACTAAGTCGAATAGCCGAAAAGCCCCGAAAAAAGAGCCATTATACCGCTGAGGGGTAGTGGCTTTTTGGTTGTTTGCTGTTCGGCAAAAATCCGGGTGACATAGCTACCTTAAGGAAAAGGTTATACGTTCTTTGAATATCAGGCTGAGTTGGAAGTTAATTAAAGGTATTGATAACTAAAAAGTCCGGTGAATGGCTTGAATATCTATTTTTTATCTGATAACAGTGAATAAAAAACATATTTTTGCGTGTTGATGAAAAAAATAATTGCATATAGCTTTATTCTGATTGCCGGTATTATTTTACTGGCGCACGATATCGTCCCTCATCATCACCATGAAAAGGATGCAATTGAACAATCACAAACTTACTCCTCAGACACAGATAAAGATCATCATCACGGTTTCCCCCAACATAAACACCAGCAGGATGATTATTTATTTATCATTCGTCAGGCTTTTGTCTTGTCACCTAATCTGGGCCGACTTTCAGAGGATGAAGATGAATGCAGTGGGAATAACTCGCTTGATTATTACTTTATTCATACCCCGATCTTTCATTACGTTTATACACCTCCCGATTACCAAAACCCTTTTGGAGAAAATACCGAAAGCAGAAAAACTTCTGTAACCTATACTTTTGGTTTGAGGGCTCCTCCTTCTGCTTAACTTTTGAATTTTGAATGCTAAATTTGAATGAGAATACTGTTCTCATTCAACGTGTTGTGTAGTATTTTCAACATTTAGCATTCACCGCCAAACATTATTATAATTCAAGATTTACAATTTAAAATTATTCACAATGAAACATATTATTTTTACACTGGCGATTTTTGCCATCTTACTAAGTTCATGTCGTAATAACTCATCAAAAACAACTGATACTCACATGCACGACGATGGCAAAGAGCATGTCAACCATGATAATAAGGAAGAAAAGACGCCTCAACAAGAGTTGTTTGAAGTAGAGATTGACTCACTTACGACTAAAAAAGACTCCTTGAATAGTGACCAGGAAACAGAGCATTCTCATGATGATGGTCATAAACATAAACATTAATTAAGAGCTATTCATCTCAATTAAAGCTCTTTATAGTGATGTCACAGTTAATATTTTAATTCAAATAAAATGAAAAATTTATTATTTATACTTTTTCTTACAATCATATTTATTGGATGTAATCAATCACTTCAACAAACTGATGCGGAACATGCTCACGAAGCAAAATTGCAGCTCACTGAATACAGCGATAATATGGAGCTTTTTGCTGAAGCCGACCCATTTGCTGTGGGGAAAAACTCGGGCATATTAGCCCATTTTACCTGGCTTGAAAACTTCAAACCTCTGGAAAGTGGAGAGGTAACGGTATCACTTATTGTTGGAAAAAATGGAGTTAAACAAACGCTTTCGCAGCCTTTGAGACCAGGAATCTATAAATTCGAGATACAACCTCAGATTTCAGGAGTTGGAAAAATAATTTTCGATATAAATTCCGATGATGGTAAAGCTCAAATCATTGTAACTAACATTACTGTTTATAACGATAAGCATGATGCAGAACATGCAGCGGAAGAGACTGTAGTTTCAGAGACAAACGCCACATTTTTCACCAAAGAGCAGTCGTGGAAAGTAGATTTTGCAACAGGTTTTCCATTATTGGAACCATTTGGACAGGTAATCAAAACGACTGCTTTAGTACAATCTGCGCAAGGCAGCGAAGTTGTTGTTTCTGCCAAAACAAATGGAATTGTGCTTTTTAATTCGGGATATGTTCTCGAGGGGCGCGATGTATCGGCAGGACAGACTTTGTTTTCTGTGTCGGGAAGTAATTTTGCTGAGAACAATATTGCTGTAAAATATACTGAAGCCAAAAGCAATTATGAAAGAGCAACTGCTGACTATGAGCGTGCTAAGGAACTGGCAAAAGACAAGATTGTTTCGGAAAAGGATTTACTTTCAGCAAAGAATCAATACGAAAACACAAAGGCTGTATTCGATAATTTAAATAAAAATTTTAATGCCTCGGGACAAACCATTAAAAGTCCACAATCAGGGTTTATAAATCAAGTGTTTGTGAAAAACGGAGCTTACATAGAGGCCGGGCAGCCTATTGTAGTTATATCGCAAAACAAATCGCTCATCCTTAGTACCGAAGTACCTTCTAAATTTGCTCCAATTCTGGCAAACATCCAGACTGCCAATATTCGGAACATCACAGACAATAGCTCTTTTTCGCTTGAAGAGTTAAACGGCAAAGTGCTTTCGTATGGTAAAGCAGCCAACAGTGATAATTTTCTTATTCCAGTAAGTTTGCAGGTGGAGAACAATGGCAGTTTCGTTTCGGGTAGTTTTGTTGAGGTCTATCTCAAAACATTCTCTAACAATTCGGTCGTAACCGTTCCCAATGAGGCTTTACTTGAAGAGCAAGGCAGTTTCTTCGTCTGGGTGCAGGTTCATCCCGAATTGTTTGAAAAACGGGAAGTTTTTGTTGGAGGGACGGATGGAATATATACCGAAATAAGCAAGGGTATCACTCCCCTTGAAAGAGTTGTTACACGCGGTGCAATGCTCATTAAACTATCACAAGCGACAGGTACATTAGATGCTCACTCAGGTCATGTCCATTAATCCGTAAAACCATGTTAAATAACATTATAAAATTCTCACTGAACAACAAATATCTGATTTTGTTGGCTTCAGTGGTGTTGGTGGTTTTCGGGATGAGAACCGCTATGAATATGGACGTGGATGTATTTCCCGACTTTACAGCACCAACGGTGGTTGTAATGACTGATGCACATGGAATGGCTTCGGAAGAAGTTGAGCGTTTGGTAACATTCCCAATCGAAACAGCAGTAAACGGGGCTACCGATGTTCGCCGTGTACGCTCGGCTTCGTCGCAGGGCTTTTCAATCGTTTGGATTGAGTTTGACTGGGGTACCGACATTTTTAAAGCCCGTCAAATCGTGAGTGAGAAAATGATCAGTGTTGCATCGCAAATGCCAATGGGTGTTGGGCAACCTTTTTTAGCTCCGCAGTCAAGCATTATGGGCGAGATTCTTTTAATAGGTATTCAGGCCGATTCTACCAATTTAATGGATTTACGCACCCTTGCCGAATGGAATGTGAAACCACTGATTTTGGCTACAGGAGGTGTTTCGCAGGTTACCATCATAGGAGGAGATTACAAACAATATCAGGTTTTGGCAAATCCTCAAAAAATGAAATTCTATCATGTCTCGATGTTCGAACTTGCCGAAATATGCAAAAACGTGAGCCAAAACTCTGCCGGGGGTATTTTAAGGCAATATGGGAACGAATATGTAATTCGTGGAATGGCGAAAACGGCAGATGTCGAAGAACTTGGAAATACGTATATTAAGTCGGTAAACGGGAAACCAGTGAAGATACACGATGTGGCAGATGTTTCAGTTGGCAGTGCCCCGAAATTGGGTTACGCTTCTGAAAATGCCAAATCAGCAGTAATTGTTTCTGTAACGAAACAACCCAACGCCAATACCCTGGATGTAACGCAACGGATTGAAACCAATTTGGAAGAACTTAAAAAAACACTTCCTGCTGATGTAACGCTCGATACAAGAATTTTCCGACAAGCGGACTTTATCGAAACATCAGTAAGCAATGTTCAATGGGCATTAATAGAAGGTGGTATTTTCGTTATCATTATCTTGTTTCTCTTTCTGGGAAGTTTACGTACTACGATTATTTCATTGCTTGCTATTCCCTTATCATTACTTGGTGCTATTTTAGTTTTGCAACTACTTGGCATGAGTATAAATACTATGAGTCTTGGGGGTATGGCGATTGCGGTAGGTTCGTTGGTTGACGATGCCATTATCGACGTTGAAAATGTGTATAAACGGCTTCGTCAAAACAGGCTTAAGCCAGAAAACGAACGGCAAACTTCTTTTACTGTTGTATTTGAGGCTTCTAAAGAAATAAGGGCTTCGATTTTCAATGCAACACTAATAATCATGGTGGCGTTTTTGCCCTTGTTTTTCCTTTCGGGCATGGAGGGACGCATGTTGCAGCCCCTTGGCATTTCGTTCATAGTTTCGCTTTTTGTATCACTTGTAGTGGCCATGACACTAACACCTTTGTTGGCAAAAATGCTGCTTTCGAATGATAAATACCTTGCAAAGAATGAAAAAGAGAAATGGCTGGTGCGTAAACTTACAAGCAATTACGAAAAATCGTTGGCATGGTCATTAAAGCATAAGAAGAGCGTTCTATTTTCGATATTAGGTTTGTTCGTTGCTTCTTTGTTTGTTTTCGCCTCGTTTGGGCGTAGTTTTTTGCCCGAGTTTAACGAGGGTGCCTTAACACTTTCGGTAATAACGAAGCCCGGTGCATCGCTCGAAGAAAGTAATTATTTGGGTAATCTTGTTGAGCGCGAAATGCTCTCTATTCCAGAAGTGGAAAGCACGGCGCGCCGCACAGGAAGGGGCGAACTCGACGAACACTCGCAGCAATCGAACAGTGCCGAAATCGACATTAACTTCACTCTCAAAGACCGCAATCAGGAAGAATTTATGGCTGATGTACGTAATACGTTGGCACGAATCCCGGGAATCGCTTATACAGTGGGACAACCTTTGGGCCACCGTATTGATCACATGCTTTCGGGAACAAGAGCTAATATTGCCATCAAACTATTTGGCACCGACCTCAATAAAATGTACACTACAGCCAACCAAATAAAAGCCGCAGTTGTTGATGTAGAAGGTTTGGTAGATGTAAATGTTGATCAGCAAATTGAGGTACCACAGATTCAAATCAGGGCAAAACGTGATATGCTTGCTCAATACGGCATCACCATAGGACAATTTAATGAGTTTATAGACATTGCCTTTGCAGGTGAGAAACTGGCAGATATACATGAAGGGCAGCGTAAGTTTGATTTAGTTCTCCGTTTGAACGGCGACTACACGCAAACTATTGATGGAATTCGCTCGGCATTGATTGATACAGAAAGCGGTAAAAAAGTTCCCTTGGAACAGGTTGCTGAGATTGTTTCGGTCACCGGCCCAAGCTCCATAAGCCGAGAGAATGTGCAACGCAAAATTGTAATATCTGCTAATGTTGCCGAACGCGATTTACGCAGTGTAGTTGAAGATATACAGGCAAATGTGTTTGAAAAAATAACGTTGCCTGAAGGCTACAGACTTGAGTATGGCGGGCAGTTTGAAAGCGAGGAAAAAGCATCAAAAACATTGTTGTTTACATCCTTAATCGCCATTCTTATCATTTTCTTGTTGTTGTTTCAAGAGTTCAAAAACTTCAAACTTGCGGGTATTATTCTGCTCAATTTACCTTTAGCACTCATTGGGGGTGTATTTGCAATTTGGGTATCATCGGGTGTTTTGAGTATCCCTGCAATCATTGGATTTATCACACTTTTTGGTATTGCCACGCGCAACGGGATATTGCTCATTTCAAATTACCAAAGACTTCATTACACGGGTGTTTCGCTTAACGAAACTGTTATCAAAGGTTCGTCCGATCGTTTGAATGCTATTCTAATGACAGCCCTCACAGCAGCACTTGCACTCGTTCCCCTGGCAGTGCAGGGTGACCTTGCAGGTAATGAAATCCAAAGTCCTATGGCAAAAGTAATTCTGGGCGGCTTGCTTACATCTACCATACTCAATATTTACATTGTGCCAATAGTTTATAGCATTTTTTACAGAAATTATAAATTGTAAATGTTAAATATCTCTTTTCATTCAACATTTATAACTCAAAATTTAAAATTATGACAAGAATAATCATCATATCAGCAATAATGGTATTGGGTTTTAATCTGTTTGCGCAAAACACTATTGATACTGTTTTAAAAGAAATAGAAAAAAACAATACCAGCCTTTCGGCCATCAGAAAAAACATTAATGCAGATAAAATAGGGAACAAAACAGGACTTAACCCTCGAAATCCCGAGGTAGAATTTAATTATCTATGGGGAAATCCTTCTGTTATTGGTAACCGTACTGATTTTAACATAAGGCAATCATTCGATTTTCCCACGGCGTATAGTTACAAATCGCAAATATCTGACATGAAAAACGAACAAGCCGAACTGGAATATAAAAAGCAGCGTAACGAAGTGTTGTTTCAGGCCCGTGTGGTATGTTTAAAACTGACCTATTACAATGCCTTAATGGTCGAATTGAGCAAACGTCGTGTCAGCGCCATGCAAGTTGCTGATGCCCACAAAGTCAAATACAGCGTTGGAGATGTTGGAATATTGGAATATAACAAATCGCAGATAAACTTATTGAATGTTACTAAAGAATGGGAGAACACCGGAATTGAACGAAATGCTGTCTTAACAGAATTAGCCAATCTAAATGGTGGCATTTCAATTAATTTCACCGATAGTTTGTTTTCTAATCAAACTATACCTGCCGATTTTGAACAATGGTTTACCACAGTAGAAGCAAATATCCCACTTTTGCAATGGCTGAAGCATGAAATTGACATCACAACTAAAGAAGTTAAACTTAATTCAGCATTGAGTTTACCTAAGTTTTACGGCGGTTTCATGAGTGAAAAAATTATTGGACAGCAGTTTCAAGGTGTAACTATTGGCACAACGATTCCTTTATGGGAAAACAAAAACACGGTGAAATATGTCAAAGCCAAGGCAATTGCTATTCAAAGCATTGAGGCTGATGCTAAATTGCAGTTCTATAACAATTTGAAGGCTATACATGCCAGAGTAATTGCTCTGCAACGTAGTGTTTCAGATTATCGTGATAAACTTACTTTGTATAGCAATAGTGATTTATTAGAAAAAGCGTTTTTCAAGGGAGAAATATCATTAGCGGAATATATATATGAACTCTCATTGTTTTATGAAAGCGTTGATAAATTACTCGAAATGGAAAAGAACTTCAACGTTGCTCTTGCAGAAATGATGAAGTTTTAAGCAACTGAAATGTTGAGTTTGGTATAGAATTATTTATGGTTTCTTTTCAATATGCGCTATTTGAAATTCAATGACACATTGTGGGTAAGCCGTGGGGACTAAAAGTCTAAAAGTCTGATGGTCTTAAGGTCATTAGGTCTAAAGGTCACTTGGTCTTAAGGTCTAAAGGTCATGGTCTAAAAGTCTTAACCTAAATTTTTACCACTACTTTTCTTGAGAATACCTGTCCATCTTTAAGAATAACTTTAAGAAGATACAATCCTGCCGATGTTTCGGATAGTTTCAGCTCAAATTTTGAATTTTGCAGAACAGATAAAATTACAGACACTTTCTTTCCATCTGAAGAATAAAGTGAAACCTGCTCAATACTTGTATTGTAAGGGAATTCAATAAAAATTTTGTCATAGGCTGGATTTGGATAAACGTGTATAAAAAAATCATTTTCACCCAATCCTGCCGGTGTTGCCCATTGGTCTTTTAGTACAGCTATCTGGGAGACAGGGATTTCCTTATCCCAGACTTTCACCTCATCAACGCTTCCACGTAATGCATAAAGTGTTTCAGAATTATCCATGCGGCCTATTGTAAAAGGTTTTGAAGAAGCCAGGATGATGCCGCTGAATGCTTTGAAAGCATCAAGTACACCATCAACATACAATTCCATTGAATATCCTGTATAGGTAGCTGTTACATGATAGAAACGATTCAAATCAATAGGAGCACTGCCATCTAAATCAGCAATTCCACTATCTGTTTTAACTGTCCAGCGCAATACGCCTTCCGGTGTTATTGATAATTTATAGCGTTGTTGCCATGACCCATGGGAAAGGATAAATCTCTCTGTACTAAATTGCTCGCATTTTACCCAGCAACTCAGCGTTACTGCCTCTCCAAAATTTAGATTTTCATCATTTTCGGTATAAATAATGTTTTGTCCGGAAGTAAAACGATAAGCCAAAGATGGCATTCCTCTTGGATCAGCTGTTTTTGAAACTCCAACAGCAACTGCATGATGGTTATTAGCGGCTGCATTAAAATTATTTGAGTCGAAGGGATACCAAATCATTGGATTTTGAGCAGGAAGACTTGTGTCTTTAACTAAAGCACCTACCGAAACTGTAGTCGAAAGTAAATCCTGGTTTGATACTACCAGACTGATGCTGGCCACAGTTGGAGTATCTGGTGCCTGCCAGACCACAGAATTTCCGCTGGTCTGATTGAGTTGTCCTGTTGTTGCAGACCATTGATAGCTCAATACTTCACCAGGAGAAGGATCAACCAAGGCAGTAAAAGTGTTTGATCCACCTGTCGGGATATAAGCTGAACTGGACTGAATTCCATTCACTACGGGTGGAGTAGGGATACGCTCAACAACACTGATTTGGAGGCTGTCTTCTGCTGTTTCACCATTGTGACTGATTATGCATTTTAATTCAAGCTGCTTAGGATAGGATGGCGCGGTGAGATTAACTTGCGACTGATTGTTTCCTGGCATGAGAACCCCATCCATAAACCATGAAAACTGAATTTGATCTCCAGGCTGAACGTTTCCAGGTTCACAATAGGCAGTAAATGTGCTGTTTATGATCAATGGATTCAGATCAGTTGAGATAGTTTTTATGCGAATGTTCTCAGAGAAATCATAGAGATAATGATAATCCAAAACATTCTCGCCGGCAAATAGTCGTCCATCGCTGCTTGCCGGAACCAGTCCGGAATTATAAAGACTTATTAACCTGGCTTCTCCTGAAGGAATTATAAGCTGAATTGAGCTGCTGGCCGAAGTATGCAAAACTACCTCTGTCAATGCCTCATAGATGCCAAAAGTCCCTGATGGTAAATCTACTTGAACCTGCTTATTTTCGGAAGTTGGATTAAAATACAGATAATTGATGTGGGCATTATCGCCGTAAAAGTCTGTTTTATTCAAATCAATTTGAAGAATTTCCTGAATGTTTGTTGTATTGATTATGCCAGCAAGATACCCCACACTTGAGCCACTGTATAAAGATAAATTTGTCGCAGCCCATCCACCGCCTAGCGCATCACCCATGGCAAAAGGTCTTTTTCCCTGCCATACTTGTTTCATTGATTCGTATGGAATGCAGGCTGTTGGGTCATTCACGGATGCCCAGATATAAGAATCCTGATGGGTTTGCGGCAGCGCATTCCAATACAGAAGCCGGCTTGCATTTGCAACATTCAGGATGTATTTAGCAATAGCTTTTGCATATCGTTTATCGTATTTTGGAAGTGGCGCCAAAGCAGCTGCCTGTTGAAAGCCGTTCATGATAAATGCATAGTCATTTCCATTGTCATTTGCTTCTCCGATAAGTCCTGAAACATCATAACCTCCCCAGTTCCCAACTATGGCTCCCCAATCCCTTAGATGGCCACGGTCAAAACACCAGTCGAGCATTTTCTGAATCGGGTAGTTGGTGTGTTCAACAGCGTTCATGCGGGCAGCCACTATTGTACCGTAAGGCAACTGAAGCTCATAGGATGGGTTTGATTCAAAAGCGGCCAGAAAATCCATTGATAGTTGTGCGCCTTCGAAGAACTTTCTTTCGCCAGTTTCGAGATACGCATTGTAAAGCAGCCATGAGATACTTCCGGCAGATTCAGGTTCCGGCACTCCGGTTGTCAACGGCAATCCAGTAGCCAGATTAAAGGCTCTGTAGTTCATGTATGGAACAGTCCATGGTGTTGTGCTTCCACCCAATTGATTGACGCAATAAAGCCACTGCTCAGCAACAGAAATAAACTGAGATTCGAATTCCGGTGCTGCTTCAGGATATAAAGATTTAAGCTGATAGAAGTACACATTGGGCATCAGGTCGTACCACCAGTCGCCTCCCGAAGTGGTTGAGTAGTTGTTAAGATATACATTTTGACCATTCCTGAGGTTAAAAAAATCCTTTGTCCTGGCAACCCAATTATGTCCGTTTTGGTTACTTTTATCCACTCCAACGAGTGAAGCTCCAATTACAGCAGGCATTATGTTGATGGCTTCACCATGATTCAGATGATCATTTGAACCAACATACGAATCGAGAAAAAGGGGAGTATTGTCAGGATAATTGAACTGACCCTGAGTACCCAGACGTGATAAAGGTAAATACTGACCCATTTTGTTTACATCAAAAACGTATGAGTCGTAATCTGTTGTAACCAAATTCCAGTTTCTTATTTGCAGCGGGGCTGGTAAATCAGGCATTAAATCAATGCGGGAAATGCTTAATTGCCCAGTTTGCCCAAACGAAAGGACTGAAAAGATAATTAGCTGTATTGTGATTATAAAACGATTCATTATGTGCATTTTAGGTTCAGTTATTGATTGTAGTTTAAATTTTCAAATGATATTTCTTACAAACTTAATCCTTGGCAAATTTTGCATTGGTCATCTTCAAGTTAAGGTGCTTTCGAACTGTAATTGTCATTTTCAAAGTCAGGATCCATATCTGGTGTGCGTAAACCAGCAAGTTCGTTGGCTATTAAAATGAAGACATTCCAGCTCAATCCTTTGGTTGAAACCCACCATTTATCAGTATTCGTCCACTTTGTTGGGATGAACTCCTTGCTAAAGGGCCATTTCGGGTTGAGATGAATCTCTGCCCAGATTCTGTTCTCCATTCGTTTGTGTGCTTTGACCCATCCATGCTTCAAACCAACCACATAGGAACTATATTCGGCGCGCATCCAGCTACCGCCATTATAGTAGTAACCATCATTTTGTCCATCGCTGTAATTAGCTTCGCCAAATGCTTCAAAGGGCTGATACTCGCCACTAAGGTATGCAAATCCGCTTTCATCTTTTGTTAATCGTACACAAATAGGCGCTGTTGTACCCATTTCCGGATGAGGTGAAGCAGCTGTTTTGTTAAGATCCGGCATTTTTTCAAGATGGTTGATAACCATCTCACTTGTGAGTATTGGTCGGTCAAAAAGCCAAAGTGAATAGAATTCGGGTTCAAGGTCGTTCAAAGAGATGATGTCAGGAAATTGGCGGTCAAAAAGCAAGTGTTTTCGCTTAGGATCGTAAAAGTCGCGGTATTTCTGTTCGACTTTTAATATATAGGATTCCGGAATTTCAAAACCAAGTTCATTGATAGTGCGGAGTGCAATAGCAAGCATTCCCTGATTTACTGCCAGCCGATCCGTTTTAGGATTGAAATCAACAATATCAACCTGACTGAGCGAAAAGTGCGAACGGCATATTCCGTCTTTTTCGCTGTCAAATTCATTGAGCACATAATCGACAGCCATTTTGATTTTGTTATGTGGAAGATCGACACCAAAGCGGCGTTTGTTTAGCATGGCCCAAATAAGCCAATGAATAGTAGCTTCGTTGTCCTTGGCTTCAACAGACCCCATATATGGAGTGATGATTGTGCCAATTCCACCATTCTTGGTCTGGGTTTTACCCCATTGTTCCCAAATAGCCAGATTCAGTTCTTTGTTGTAGGTTGCCACAATTGAGAAGAAAGCATCACGGTTGTACATATCCGGGGAATAATTCATGTTGGGAACTACAAAAGGCGTAATATCATTTATCGATGTGATCCATGTGAGCATATTTAAATTGGCATATAGCATTTTCTCAATCTGTGTGCCTTTAAAACCTTTCCCTTCAGCCAGTCTTGTTTGGGCTGAGATCATGAAATTTTTGTTGGAAGTGTAGGGCTCAACAAAAACATAGGTTGTTTTTTGAATCGCTTTCCCCAAAGGGAGTAAGTTGTAGGCTTCACTTTCCGGTATGTGCTCTGTAAACTGCAGGTTTTTTATCTGTAGCCAGGATTCTTTACCTGATTGTGTTCCAATAAACAAGGAAATGGAATCATTTTCGATGTATGGAACAAATATGCTGCCTTTAAAATCTGTCCATTCGTTTTCATTTGCTGGAAAATTATCGATGTATTTTACGCCTTCTTCAAGTTCAAGGGTTTTAATGCCATTTTTAAGACGAAACAATTTCAGGGCAACATTTGAATTGCCTTTACATTGAAATGAAATGGTATAGATTTTTTGGTCTTTAAAAGGTGCAATATATTCGATTCCAGACTTTCCAGATGGAAATAGACTAAGAAAGATGATGCTGTCATTGCTTTCAACCTGAACATTTCCAACTTTCTGATAATTCCCAACAGCTTTTAACGTTTGATTTCTCCCGGAATCAAGGTTATACATTTCGCCAAATGTTTGCCTGACATAGTATTTTTGCAGGTTCTGCTCATTTAAGGATGATACGAAAAACAAAGCGGGGTCAGGAAGTTTTCGCATGCCTACAAAACCGCCACCACGTCCACTGAACCGGCGGCGTGTAGTTCTGGTAAAATGGTTCAGATAGCCGGCATCCGTCAGAAATCCAACTACCTGATGGTTTTGGTTTACCCAACCTACCGCAGGATACATTTCATGCACCAATCCTCCCGGGAAATTTTCATGTTCAAAAGTTATAAAATGAAGGGGTTTTTCCGCGGGCAGTGATGTTTCTTCCAAAATATAAAACATGTCTGGCATCGAGGGCTGGAAAAGATCAAACGTTTTTTTTATCACGTGTTTGTTGATAATTTCATAACGGACGCTGATACTCAGGTTGGCATCAAATTCAGGAACATAGGTATCCCGTTTCAAAGTTATTAAAGTATCGTTTCCGCTATAATACTCTCCTTTCCAGTCTATTGTAGCTGTCGTACTGGCATCTGTATTGAATAATCTTATTCTAAAAACCTCTTTGTTTGTAACAAGCACTTGTGCGCCATCAAGGATCTCGATGCGAAACCCCTGCACCGAGTCTACGGCCACCCTGAGATGGAGTTGTTGGCTGTTTACACTTAGACCGATTCCGAAGGTAAGAATTACAATCAATAACAATGATAATCCGTTTTGTTGCTTGTTCATAAAAGTCGGTTTAGGAGTTATTAATAAGAAATAATTAAGAATCGGATTAAGATTTGATTTTGAATGGTTTAGGTCTCAGCGGGATTGAATTGAAAACAGTTCGTAATTAAACCGCAGGGTTTACTTTTTATTTTCAAAAAGTGGCTTTAAAAAAGAATGGCCCAAAAGTCTGCTTTTACACAGTGCAATCAGACCATTCTTAACCTTAAACACTAACCACAAAAGTTTTATAATTTATGGCTTTTCATCATTGAAAAGCTTAGAGACCTGACCATCACTAAGGGCGATGTTATAGATTTTTAACTCGTCGATCGCGCCTTTAAAATATCCAAGGTTATCAGCATTGGTCCATTCCATAAAATTGGCAGCAAGCTCAGCATCTGTTGCAACACCTCCGATAATAAACGGCTGAGGATCAGGTGAGGCCAGAGTCTGGGTAAGTGGTCCAATATTTTTATCAGATTCTGTCCAGGTCTTTGTCAAAGTGCCATCAACATAGAACTTCAATTCTTTTGTCGTTGCATTTACAGAAACTACCACATGATTCCATTGATTAATTCTGATCGAATTGTCTGTTTCATTGTCAGCATCTACAATACCGCCATCAACTTTTTTGTAGGTAAAGAATGGTTTTCCTCCACCCTGAGTCTGCAATTTATAGCCAGTCCAATAGTTTTGTGAAACAATGTAATTGTGTTCATAAAGTGAAGTTGGCTTAATCCAAACAGAAATGGTAATGTTTGCAGGCAGGAAGCTGGTTGTGTATGGAACTTCAAGGTGAGCACCCATATCCAGTGAAACCGCTTTTCCACCTTTTACACCATTAACCCAACTGGGCATCATGGCTGTATTGCCTAATATTACAGAATTTCCGCTTTTAAACGTTGCAACATGTGCAGTGTTTGAAAATGCTGTAGCAGTTGTTCCGGTACCTTCGTCGAATTTCCAACCTGCAGTGAGGTAGAGGGATTCATCGATAAAACCAAATGCCTGACTTTCAAACACGCTTTTTGCTTCAGTAAGCTGTGTAACAAGGTTGTTAATCTGAACCTGAGTTAATTTTTCTGTAGCTGCAGTTTTAACAGTTTGCAAAACAGCTTTGAAATTATTAATGGCTGTTTGAGGGTAATCTGCTGAAGTGGCTGCATTCGCAAGAGTTTCAGCTTGTAAGATAAGCGTGTTTAGTTCGGTTTTGTCACCTTCGATGATATCATCTGTATCATCTTTACATGATCCAAGGATCATAGCTGAACTTATGATAAGCATAAGCAGCAAAGTTTGCATTCTTGTGAAATTTTTCATTTTTTTCATTTTTTCGGGTTAAAAAGTTTAAAAATTATACTGATTAGTGATTTGAATTGTTAAAATTAACGTCTGTACATTAAGGGTTTATACCCTGATTAGCGTCTGATTCTGCTTGAGGAATCGGGAAATGTCTTTTGGCATCGAAATCGAAATCCTGACCTAAAGCAGCCTCAGCTTCAGCCTTGCCCCAGCGCATAAGGTCAAAGAATCTGTGGAATTCCTGTGCCAGCTCAACCCTTCTTTCTTTACGGATTGCAGTTCTAAGCTGGTTTTGGTCTGATGTAGTGATGTTGGCCAGAAGATCAGAAGGGATTTCACCATTGAAACTATTTCTGGCGCGCTGTCTCACTTTATTGAGGTTTACGATTGCTGAATCTGCTTTACCTGTTTCATTGAAGGCTTCAGCTTTCATTAGCAGCAAATCGGCATAGCGTAGATAAATATAATTGAGGTCGCCGTCACCTTTTAGTGATGAGGGTATTTCGCTTAATGGTTGCTGATGCTTTTTTGTGAGAAAACCTGTTGGCGACCATGTTGCACTGAAAAGATCACCATTCAGCCAGGGCTGTCCATCACGACCAACGGAGGCATCCAGGCGAGGATCTGCTTCTCCGGTAATACTTCTTTCGAAAGCATCGACCAGACTTTGAGTAGGTGCATTAAAATAGTATCCGCCTTCTGCCGGAGGTGCAAACCATTGATTTAGTGCATTTCCTGTAAAAGGGTTGCTACCGGTTTTATGTTGAATCTCGAAAATCGATTCTTCACTGTTTTCATAAGCTATTTTGAAGTTATCGGCATAGTCTGACAACAGGCGATGCAGGCCAAGTGCTTCCACTTGCTGAAAACTACTCAATGCTTCTGACCATTTCTGTTGATAAATCTGCGCTTTTCCCAGCATTGCCAAGGCAGCGCTTTTTGTGATACGACCTTTGTCGGGAGAGTTATAGGATACAGGTAAAACGATTGCTGCATCGCTCAGGTCTTTTTCAATTTGTTGATAGATAACAGAAATATCACTCAAAGGCACATGAATGGTTGCATGATTTTGCTGTGGTAAAAGTTTCAACGGAACCTTGCCAAACACATTTACCAGATTGAAATAGCAGTATGCTCTAAGGAATTTTGCTTCACCAATAATTCTGTTTTTAAGTTCATCGTCCATCGGAACGTTTGGAACATTGGCAATTACATTGTTGGCCCTGGAAATTGCATCGTAAGTGAAAGCCCAGTAATTACTTATGATTCCATTGTTGGCATCTGTATTAAACTCATCAATATAGGTAATTTCACTTTGGTCGCCAGGGTTGCCACCTTTCACAGCATCGTCGGAAGCCACATCGCCAAAAATCCAAAGCGCATTGCTGAAGCTGTTAAATGCAACAGCATCATACACGCCGTTTACAGCCTGAATGGCTTGTTTATCGTTTTGGAAAAAGGTTTCTGACGAAAAACTGCCTTTTAGTTCTTCTGTGAGAAAATCTTTGCACGAACCAAGGGAAATCAACAAAATAAAGGTTACCAAAACTGGTTTAAAGTAACTTAGTTCAATATTTTGTGTTGTAATAGCTTTCATAAACCTTGTTTTAAAAGCATTTGAAACTTCTTTAATTTTTCTTTTCATTGCTCAGATTGATTAAAAGGTGATGTCAATGCCAAACATGATTGTCATAGCTGAAGGGTAGGTTCCCCAATCGATTCCTGCAGAACGGTCACCTTCGTTTTTTGAGTTGTCGCTAACAGTCATTTCAGGATCAAGACCTGTGAAATTCGTCAAGGTCAGGAGATTCGTGCCTGAAACATATAGTCGGGTTTTTGAAACACCTGCCATAGCCAGAATTTTAGCGGGAATAGTGTATCCTAACTGAAGGTTTTTAAGACGGATATATGAGCCATCTTCAAGGAAGCGCGATGAAGGACGTGCATTGTTCGATTTAGATGTCCAGGATGGTCTTGGCTGTGTATTTGAAGTGCCTTCACCGGTCCAGCGTTCGTCAAAATATCTTTGTGTGACAGTAAAACCGCGGTAGAAACCTTCGATATCCTGATTGACCTGGACATAAATTTTATTGCCGTAGGCCCCTTGAAAAAACACATTCAGATCGAAGTTTTTATAATTGGCAGAGAAGTTGAGGCCACTTATAATTTTTGGCATGGCACTTCCCATATGGATGCGGTCTAAATTATCAATACGGCCATCTCCATTTTGATCCTTAAACTTCACATCGCCAGGTTTAATCGTGTTTCCCTGAAAAGCTGAGAGTAAAATCTCCGTTTCATTTTGAAAAATGCCATCCATTTCCAAAAGATAGAATGAGCCGATCGGTTGACCAACTTCAGTTCTTGTGGCATAAATACCTGACTCAACCAAACCTCCAAAGAGAGGGGCATCTAATTTCAGGACTTCGTTTTTTAGAAATGTAAGGTTGCCACCAATTGTGTAGCCCCAGTCTTTTTTGTTTTGACGATAAATGGCTTCAAGTTCAATTCCGGTATTCATGACCGAACCACTGTTAATCCATGCAGATTCAGCGTAACCAACGGAAGGTGGGTTAGGTGCTTTTACCAACATATCTTCTGTCACCTTATAAAAATAATCGACAGAGAATGCAAGCGCCCCTTTCCAGATTTCAGCATCTATTCCGGCATTGTATTGAAAACTTGTTTCCCATTTAAGGTCCTCATTGCCAAGTGCAGTTTGAGCATACCCACTATTTGACACATTGCCGAAAGGATAGTCAAAATAAGGAGAAATCCTGTCGCTGTAAGCGTAAAGTCCGATTTCCTGATTTCCAATTGCACCATAGCCGGCACGAAGTTTAAGGTTTTCGAGCCATGATACATCTTTCAGAAATGCCTCTTGTTTCAGAAGCCATCCAGCTGATACAGAATAAAAGGTTCCCCACTTATTATCTCCAATAAAGCGTGATGAACCGTCTCTGCGGAGTGTTCCTGAAAGGTAGTATTTTTCTTTAAAATCATAATTTACCCGTCCGAAGAATGAAGCCAGCGTTGATGTGTATTCATTCTGACCGCTTGTTTTATTGCCAAGTCCGTTGCCAATAAACAATAATTCTGATTGCTCAATCGGGAAATCAGAGTCAGTAACATAAAGGCCTTTTCCACCATTTTTCAAGGCTTCAAAACCTAACATCGCAGAAAAATTATGTTCCGGACCAAAAGAAGTTTCATAATTGAGCAGACTGTTGAGCGTCATATTGGCTATTCGTTCGTTTGCGATATCAAGGCCATTTCTTGCATTGATACGATTCAACGTTCCCCAGGTTGGAAAAAAACGTCGTGTTTCTGAGTTTCTGTAATCCAAACCAAGATTGGTTGTGAATTTAAGTTTACTCGTAAGTTTTGCGGTGAAATATGCCTTACCCAGATAACTGTCATCATTTCTGGTGTGCTCATTTTTTTCTGTCATGCCAATAGGGTTATATCCATCCCCAAGGAATGAATCAAAAATCTGTCGTTCAAAATATTCTGCCGGCCTGTCGACAAAACGACCATCACTGAATCTGACAGGGATTGCCGGATTACGGAAAAATGCATACCTGATCACACTTCCACCATTGCCGCCAGCACCATCACCTGAGCTGCCAATAATATCTTTGGAAGTTTTTCCGGCAAGCATACTGACGCCTACAGTAAGCCATCTGTTTGCTTGCGTATTTAAATCAAGTCTGACAGTTCCGCGTGTGTAACCTGTGCCATTGATAATTCCTTTTTGGTCGAACAAAGAGGTGGAAAGCATGAAATCTGTTGTTTCATTTCCTCCAGAGACGCTTATTTCATGAGAGTTTATAGGAGCTGTACGTAGCAGTTCGTCCACATAATTTACATTGGCAAAACCTTCTGTATCTTCAGGTTTAATGAGCGACCGGGCAAGTGTAGGGGGTAAAAATGAATTATCGTTTGTAGCTGCTTCATTGTATACGGTGATATAATCCGTTGTATTGACCATTTCTGTTAACCTGGTAGCTTGTTGAAACCCTGTCTGACCACGATAGGTAACTAAAGTTTTACCCTTTGAACCCTTTTTTGTGGTTATCAAAACAACGCCATTATTGGCACGCGATCCATAAATGGCAGAAGCAGAAGCATCTTTTAATACAGTGATATTTTCGATATCGCCGGAAGAAAGCAGATTTAGAGCATCTGCTGTTGGCATTCCATCAACGATATATAGAGGATTGTTGCTGGAATTTATTGATCCAGCTCCACGGATGCGGACAGAAACACCCTCTCCGGGAGCACCTGTGTTTTGTGTAACCTGAACGCCGGCAACCCTTCCCTGAAGCGCCTGATCTATTCCGGGTACAGGAATTCTTGTAAGTTCTTTGCTGTCAACTTTTGAAACGGCGCCCAAAACATTGCGTTTTTTCGTTGTTCCGTAACCAACCACAACAAGCTCATCAAGCATAAATTGTTCAAGCATAAGTTTGGCGTCAATAATGCTACGATTGCCAACAATTTGTTCAATTGAAGTATAACCAATGTATGAAATCACCAACACTGAAGTGGCTGTTAACTGATCTGAAATCAGTCGGTAGCGACCTTCCATATCTGTTATTACGCCGGAAGTTGTGCCTTTGATTGATACTGTTGCGCCAATGAGCGTTTCCTGACTTTTTCCATCAGTTATAACGCCTTCAACAACATTTTGGGCATTTATAAGACCCGCTATGAGAAGTATCAAAACTAAAAATATAAGTCGTTTCATTTGATCGTTTTTAATGGTTTCATACGAATGAAGCTTTTTTAATTATTTGAAGGCGATAACCGTATTACCGGCTTTGATTTTCGAACCGGCTTTTTTTAATTTTGTTTCAGCTGGCAGGGCAACAACAATCACAGCTACTCCAGCTGGGAGAGCAATGGAAAAACTGCCTTCAGATTTTTTTGCCAGATAAGTTTTTGATACAATATCGAAGAGGTCAACAGTGCTTTCTGACTTGTAAGTGACTGTTTTGACTTCAGAATATGGATTGTAGTATAAATGTACAGGGTAGGGTGTCTCAGCGTAAAAGTCAGTAGCGTTGCAATCCAGAGCCAGAATTCCTTCAACATCTGTTGTGCTGACGATAGCGCCAAAAACGCCTGCAATAGAGGTGCTGTAAAGGCTAAACATCGTTTCTGCCGGCTGACCCTTGACCCATTTTGGACCATCACCAAGCGAAACAGGTGAAATTCCTTTAAGTGCTGGTTTGTTGAAATCATCGAGCTTCCTGACGCCTTCATATCCAATGATGCCATTCGTAATATTTTTCATTTCTGGCAGCCATTGATGTGTACTGTCTACTTCGTCAGGATAAAAGAGGCGCGAAGCATTGACAACATTCAACATGAATTTTCCGATAGCTTTAGCAAATTGCGGCTCATATTTTACCATTGGAACGAGAGGCCAGGCCATAGCAACGGAATTCATAAAAAAACCAAACCCACCGCCATCTGTGATGCTTCCCTGCATGCCATGAACATCATAATCGCCCCAGCGTTCAGCTATTACGCCCCAGCCATAGCGACCATTCTGCGACTGGCATCCATCAAATGTATGATCAAGCAATTTTTTGACATCATAATTGGTTGCATGTTCTGCATTCAATCTTGCAGCCGCATAGGCGCCAAATGGCAGCAAAATTTCGTAAAAGCGGCTCTCATTCTGATTGACCAGAGCCTGCGTAGCGCTTTTGGCACCATCGAGATAGCGCTGATCGCCAAAGTGATTGAAAGCTGAAAGTAGCACCCATGCATGTCCGCCCGCCACATCCTGCTGCCAGGGGATATGGTTGCGCATTCCTTTCATTTGGGCATAATCGAAATACGAATAGTCGTAGTTTCCATTGAGTGTTGAATCAGCTTTATAAAATTGATCTGCAACCTTTCGCTGAATAAATTCGGTATTTTCAACATCCGGAAAAAGGGCTGCAACACCATAATACAAAACATTTGGATAGACATCATACCACCAGTCGCGGCCATAACCACCACCTGCCATAGCCACTTCCGGGTTTGTGTTGTTCATCACAATATTCCAATCTGTGTCTGAATTGAAATAGTTTTGTGACATTTTTACAAAATTATATCCGTACTGATTTGTTTTGTCAATCCCCATCAAACCCGCACTGATCAATGCATTGAGTGAAGTAAGTGCTTCATGGAATTCGCCGTTGTAGTTGTCCTTTCCCTGACGTACATCATTTATTACTGTATAAAGACCAAATGTTACCTGATCGATATTGCGTTTTGCGCTATCAAGCCAGATTAATGGTCCATAAGGTGCTGTATTGTTGAAGTCGAATGCCAAACTGTCAAAAAGAATTGCTTTCTGTTTCCAGTCAATGATTTTCAGAGGTTGAGGTATTTCAGGCATCTGAGCGATGCGGGCAATTTCAGTTTGAACAACTGGATCACCATTTTGGGGCTTGCATGATATTAAAACAGCAAGTAATGACAGGACTGAAAAGTAGAGCAAAACTTTTTTCATTTTTCTGTATTATAAGAGTTTTTCAAAATGTTCTTAGCAAGTGGGATGGATAGCATTTGCAGCAGTGCCACGATAATGAGAGAATAACGAAGTGCAAATGACTCTGAAACGTAAAATGCGAGAAAAATGAATAAGCCAAGGCCAACAACCCTGCCTGCATATAAACCAAATTCGTGGTTCAGAATATAAGCATAATTGCTTCGGTTTTCACGTTTGGATACCACATCGATTACCTTCATCATAATTGGATAGTAAGCCAGATCATGCAGGGGTTGAAAAAAGACCTTACATAATACAAATACAATGACTCCGAACATTGATAGCTCAATGCCATTCACGATTGTTCCAATCAGGAAAATTGTTATGCCAATGCTAAAAATAAATATGCGATGTTTAGGTTTGGCAAAACGTCCTAAAAGATAAATCAGAATAGCTGTCAGGCCTCCGCTAACACCTTGAATCAGCCCAAGTGAACCTTCTTTTCCGACATATTTCATGATCAACATGGCAGGAGCGGTAACAAGGAAACCTTGCACAAGGCCTTTAAGAGCTGCCAGCAAAATCTGTTTATTCCAGAGTTTGTCGAAACGGAAGTAGAGAAAATCTTTTTGAACCGGGTTTTCAAATTTACCTTTTGCAAGGGAGAAACACGCCAGAATCGTTATCGCAAAAACCATCAAAGTCACAACACGATAACCTTTTAGGATATCAAGTTCAAAACCAAAAATCATGCTTCCATCAAAATATGCAAGCAACACACCTATTAAAACAGGCACGGTGATATTTGAAATGGTGAAAAAGAAAGATTCCAGACCGAAAAAATAGTTGCGGTTGTCATCGGATGTTGTGTTTAATGCCATCAGATACCGATTGGTCCAGAAAAATCCTGAAGCTGCGCCAATTAGGGTACCAGAGACCAACAAGCCAACTATTGTAATATTGTCGACCATCATCATGCCTACCATCGAAAGTCCGCTTAATAATATTCCAAAGCTGTACAAATGTGCAACTTTGAAATTTTTCAGAAGAAACCCATTCGTTAAGGAGGTGATGATAATGCCGGTGTACATGGCAACTTGAAACATGGCTACATAACTTGTGTCGGAAAAATACCGCATAATATAGGCAGCCATAAAAATTTCCACCACCGGCAATACCAGAGAATAAAGCATATTGGTGATAAGCAGCGTCCGCATATTGTGCGGCATAGCCATAAAAAACTGATACTCAGTAGTAAGTTTGGATATCATTTAAGTGAATTGCTGTTAGGTAAGGGAATTGAGAATTTCGGAGACAGAGAGTCTGGCGCCACAAATCACTTCGTCGCTGGCGCCATAATACATGAAGATATCATCTCCGACAACATAATGCCCGTTTGTGAAGACTACATTGCCAAAAAAACCTGTTTGCTCATAAGCCTCTGTTGGCTCCATGATTGGATCTATGCTTCGTGCAATTACCTTTGATGGATCATCAATGTCGAGCAAAAGGGCACCAAGGCAATAGCGATGTTCGCTGTTTGCACCATGATAGATTTCGAGCCAACCTTTTTCGGTTCTGATGGGAGCGCCACCAGCTCCGACACGTGCCGAATCCCACATGCCCGGCCTTATAGTGGCAATGCACTTGTGTTTGCCCCAGTGGATCATATCCGGAGATTCGGCAAGCCAGATGTAATTGCCGCCTAGTTCAGGGCTGCTTGGACGATGGAGGGCAAAGTATTTTCCGTTGATTTTTTCTTCAAAAATGGCACAATCTTTATTATGAGGTGGAAAGATCATCCCTTCACGTGTAAAGGTTTTCCAATCTTTTGTGCGTATAAGACCAACACCCACACCAAACTCTGAAACTTCAGTAAACGATAGGCAAAACTCATTTTCCATTGTTGCAACTCTGCAATCTTCAATGCCAAAAGTTTCAAGTTCACCTTTCCCGAAAACGGGTAAATAACCCTCAGGCTCATAAAAATTTATCCCATCATCACTGCAAACGAGTCGGAGATAAGATAATGTTGTCAGGTAATCTTTTTTCTTGTAATTAATAACTCTTGGATCAGAAGCGTCCAAATCGGGATCGCTTTTATCAAAACTGAGGATCTCTATCTCACCTATATTATTATAGACAGGGAAACTTATTTTTCCTTCGATCTGTTTTGGTCTTTCGGCAACACGCAGAAAGAGCCATATTTTTCCATTAAACTTAAAAACTCCTGGATTGAGCAGACATAAAATTTCCATGCCTTTAATGCCCGGTTCCAGGTCAGAAGGACGTAAAAGTGGGTTTTGAGAGAAACGTTTTGATAGATCCATAAACACATTTTTATTTGTCTGTCAAAATTACAATCGATTGCAAAAAGTGCTGTCCGCTGTGTTCCTTAACTTGTCCGCCCTGTTACAAAAGTGTTTTTTTATGGCCTTTTATCAATGAGTTAGCAATAAATCGTGAAGAGTTTCTATAAAGAGATGGCTTCGCTGAATATTTTTATAAACCTTTTAAAAGGAAAAAAAATGGCTGTTTGAGTTGATTTCATCAACCTAAAAATTATTTATCCATCGTTTGATGGAAATCGTGATCACTAAAATGTACTTTCAAATGAAACGACAATGTAGGTTGAAGCAAATCTAAAATGAAGATGCTGAAAAGTTCGTTTTAATGATATTTATGTGGCAGTTGTTTCAGGGGTTGTTTCATTAAAGAAGGCTGGTTAAGTAGCCCATAAGCTTCTTAAGCTTTATTTTTTGCATAAAATGGCCATCACTCTTCGATCTTGTTTTTCTGTCTGAACTCTAATGGTGAGCACCCAAATGCCTGATTGAAAAGCTCATAAAAATGTGCGCGACTTTTAAAGCCAGTCTGATCAATAATTTCACTCACATTGAGAGTGGTGGAGTCGAGCAGGATAGCGGCTTTTTTAACTCTTCGTTCGTTGAGCAAGCCATGAGGAGTTGTTCCTAAAACAGACTTTGTTTTGTTATACAGCGAAGATTTGCTGATACCAAGCCTTTCACTTAATTTATCCGCTGAGAGGGAGTCGTCATCAATATTTTCGTCGATATAATTTAGCATTTTCTGGAAAAACGGGTCAGGGATTTTGCTGATGAGTGTAATGCTTTCAGCCTCCTTTTTGCCAAATTTTATGCGGATATTCTGTCTTAAGCTAAGTAGTTTCTCAATCCTTATTTTTAAATGATCGGGGTGAAATGGTTTAGGTATGTAGGAATCTGCTCCGGCATACAGCCCTTTGATGCGGTCTTCAATTTCAGCTTTGGCAGAAAGCAAAATCAGTGGCAAGTGACTTGTATCAAAGTTTTCCCTTATTTTGAAACAAAGTTCAATGCCATCCATCTCGGGCATCATAATATCTGAAATAATAAGGTCAATTTTCTGATTTTCCAATAAAAGCATTGCTTCTTTTCCGTTTGATGCTAAGCATAAATTGTAGGCAGGACTAAGCATATCTTGCAACAAAACAAGGATTTCCCTGTCGTCATCAACCAAAAGTAATGTTGGCTTTTCGGTGGTGCTATCAGGAATAAATATTGGCTCCTGAGTATACTCTTCATCAAGATATGCCAGTTCTTTTCTATCATCAGAAGCATCTTCTATAGAGTTTGACTCATTTACTTCATGCAGATTTGGCAGCCGACAAATGAAACGTGTTCCTGCATCAGGTTTACTCTCAAAGGTGATGGAGCCCTGTAAAAGCTCAACGATGCCTTTTGTTACCGCCAGGCCAAGTCCGGTAGATCTGTAACTTGGAAAGCTGCCTTTATTTTGTGCAGATGAAATTCCAAATGGCTCAAAAACTTTGTTTTTCAGTTCTGGTTTTATGCCAATACCACTGTCTTCAACCTCTGTGATAAAATCAGTTTCGGTACAACTTATTTTGACTTTCACAAAACCTCCGCTTCTATTATATTTTATGGCATTTGAGATGAGGTTCGTAAGAATGCGTTGGTATTTATCAGCATCAGTATTTATCAAAATCTCCTTTCCATCACATAGAACCTCGCAGCTGATTTCGTTTTTTTGAGCAATTAGTTCCAGGTCTGAAACAACCTCCCGAGCAAGTATTTCAGGGTTTACAGTTTTAATATTCAGATGCTCCTTACCCTTTTCAAGCTTTTTGAATTGTATAATTTCAAGTACGAGTTTTTGTAATTTCAAGCTGTTGTTATAAACTTTCAGCAGGCGTGGGTTTTGGCTGCGGGCTTTTGTTTCTTCTATCAATGCATGCACATGTGATGAGATGAGTGTGAGAGGAGTTCTGAATTCGTGGGCCACATTGGTAAAGAATTCGATTTTATAGTTTTGAAGTTCTTTTTCTTTCTGCTGTTTGTACTCTATAAGAGCTGCCTCTTTCTTCTTCGATTCTCTTTTGCGATAAGATTTTATAATTAACAGCTGTATGCCTGCAAACAATAAAAGATAAGCGGCTATTGCCCATGAAGTGAGCCAGAAAGGAGGGTTGATTATTATTTCAATTTCTTTGTATTCCTCTCCCCAGTTTCCGTTTTCATCGCTTACGCGCAGTTGTAAGAGATAGTTTCCAGGAGAAAGGTTGGTGAAATTAATGGATTGCCCGGATGGACTATTTACCCAATTATTGTCAAAGTTTTTGAGCCTGAACGAAACACGATGGCGCTCTTTACCCCAATAAACAAGAGGAGAAACAAAAAATGTCAATGCATTTTGATTAAAGTTGAGAACCAGTTTTCTTTGATGATTGATCCTGGATGAGAGCAAACTGTTTTCACCGATCTGTACAGGCTGGTTTTTCACCAATAAATCATTAATAGCAAGATTTGGAAAAAATGATGAAATTTTTATCAAGTCGGTTTGAATGATATCCACACCCATAGTTCCGCCTACATATAACTGACTTGTTGATGGATCAAAGTAGGATGCACCGTCGCTGTACTCATAATTGATAAGTCCATCGTTCACCGTGAAACTTCTTACATTTCCACGTGAAATATCAATGTAAGATAAACCTTGGTTGGTGGTTATCCAAAGGTTATTCATTTTATCAGTTTGAAGTGTATGAATTGTGGCTCCGGACAAATCTGTGCTCAAAACAACTTTTGATGCATTAATAGAATCCTGATCTAATATCTTAAGTGCAAAAATACCGCTACTGCTGCCTATCCAGAGATTTTTGCTTTCATCTGTCAGCAGCGAAAGTATATCGTCGTTGCGGATAAGCTCAGGAAATTGTTCGGTATTGTATTGGGCCATGTTGCGCTTATTGATGATATTGTAGCGGTACACGCCAATGCCTCTTGTACCAACCCAGATAACACCTGGTTTTTCTTTTGCAAGTGCATATACAATCTGTTTTTGTTGCTGGTTATTACTTCTGTCGAGCTGAAGTTGCTCATAACTAATAGGAATGCTTTTCTGAAGCTTGTCAAATTCAACCATGATAACGCCATAACCACTGGTGCCGAGGTAAAGTCTTTTGTCCTCAACTTCAAGAATTTTATACACTGATGCAAAGTCTGTAGTTTTAATCGCTTCAAAATCTCTGGGAAAATTCCTTACCTTTTTAAAATCTGATGAAATGATATCAATCCCTTTTCCATCAGTGCCTGCCCAGATTGAACCATCCTGACGCTCGAATAATGACAATACTGAATTGTTGCTAAGTCCGTTCTTTGAAGTAATTGATTTATAATAATTTCCTTTGGCATCAAAAATATCAATACCTCCACCTTTAGTGCCAATGAGTAAATTCTTGCTCTTCGTCACTAAAATTGAACGAACAATTGGATAAGACAACTGGGTTGAAGATAAACTTCTGATAGGAAATTCTGATAGTTTTAGGTTATAAACACCGTTGCCGTCAGTTCCTATCCATAAAATATCCTCGCTCGCTTCAAATATACTTGAGATGCGAGTAGCGATTGGGCTGCTATAAATAGGGTCGGAAAACAGGCTTAAGAGCTCAAACTTATTGCTTTCCATGTTAAAACTGTAAATTTTTCCTCTTTCTGTTCCAGCCCATATTTTGCTTTCGTGTTTTGAGAGCGCAAAAGAAGTTATAATGTCATCTGGAATATGGAGCTGACTTATTTGTCTTTGGTTGATATCAACAATGAAAGCACTACCGGTTCTTTGTGTGATCAAAATATATGGTTTGTTTTCGATAAGCACTGCCGAAGAAGAAGCTAAAGTCTCATTCAGAGGCAATTGCAAAATAAATTCAAGACTATTTTCTGATATTTCATACAAATTTCCAGAATTTGAAATGGAAAAGGCAGCTTTTCCCAAAAGGTGTATTCTTTTAGTATTTCTAGAAATTCTATCAGATTTATCATCAAAAGGCATTTTCTTGAACTGACCTGAAATACTATCAAATTGAAAAATTCCACGACCAAAAACAGAAACCCAGGTTCCAATTTCATCGGAATAACTGAGTGCAATATCTGTTTCATAATTGATTTGTTCAGCTTCCTGATCAAAAAAAGAGAAAAAGCGGTCGTTAAAATTATTATACAGACTTACCCCTTTGTTTGTAAGCATCCACATTGGCCCTGATCTTGATGGGTACAACTCTCGAATGACGTGATTATGGATGGAAAACGCACTTCCTCCTGGTAAAAAACTTGCGATATTGCTGCCATCATAGCGGTTTAAACCATTCCAGGTTCCAAACCAAACATATCCCTCAGCATCTTTTACAATTGAATTTACAGCTCCATTAGATAAACCTTCACGCCTGGAAATTGATTGTATGTTAGTTCGGTAAGAACCAATCAATGTGACGGATAAAGCAAGTAAACATAATAAAATCAGTAGGTTTTTCAATATCAAAAAGAACTGTTATCTATTAATGCAGTAAAAATAAGCTTTTTATGAATCATTTCTACATCTTTCAATGTTGAATCAATGGCAACGCATTAAAAAAAGGGTCAAAACACTGAAGTAGTGATTAGAAATAATTTTACTAAATACTTAATTATTAGTTAATTAAGTTTTTTCTTCAATAATTATTATTATAATACCATGATAATCAAGTAGATAAATATTTTGAATAAGTTCGATTTATTGTGTAATCTTTCCGCCATGAAGGTCACTGCATTGACAGAAAGAAGCTTCACTTGCTTGAAGCCATTGTTTTTATAGATAATACAGCTGGCATAAGAGGGGACTAAAAGGCTAAAAGTCTGATGGTTTGAAAGTCTTACGGTTTAGGGATGGGGATGATTCAAAAATTCAAAGGATTCAAGATTCAAGATTTGCAAATCCGCACCAGCGGGGGGGGAGAGGTTTTTTTAACATGCGACCCCGCTGGGGTCGATTGGTTCATGGGGAATGTTGTACTATAGACATGTGACTCCTCTGGAGTCAGGGGGGGCTTTCTGGAGGTTTTCAAAATTCAAAAATTCAAAGGATTCAAAATTCAAGGATTCAAATCAAAAGCTTTTGGATTTAGGGGGGTACGGATTGCAAATCCGCACCAGCGGGGGGTTTAGGAATGGGTATGATTCAAAAATTCAAGGATTCAAAATTCAAGGATTCAAAGATTCGATGCATTTAAGGATTCGATCATCTGCGGCGAAATGCGCGCTGAATGCCGCTCAGAATCCTATTTATTGTGTGCTGGTTTTATTTTTTCAATGCTTTTTCTATTCTTGTATCAGGAATTAACCACATAATGGCAACAAAACCAAAGATACCACAAGAAATTAAAGGGTGTATAAAAGCCAATGGAATGGCAATAACATAAGCCAATGTCGATATTTTACCTTTTTTATCACTTTCAATCGCTTTTCTTAAAACCGAATCGCTTCCATGTAATTTTATTAAAGTGAATGTCAAAATGGTATAGGCAATTGCTGAAAGTAGCAATACACCTGCCATTAAAATCACAGGATTTCTTGCAAAGTGATTTTCACCCATCCATGCGGTAACAAAGGGTTGTAGCGACAAACAAAATAATAAAAACCCATTGGCCAATAACACTTTTCCATTCACTTTGTGCACCGTTTGAAATAAATGATGATGATTATTCCAATAAATCCAAACCATTATAAAAATAAATAAATAGGAAATAAATTTTGGAATCAGTTCCGATAAATTGTCCCATTCAGCACCACGTGGAGCTTTCATTTCCAATACCATGATGGTAACGATAATGGCTAAAACCCCATCGCTAAATGCCTCAAGTCTGTTTTTATTCATTTTTTGAAAGTATTTAATTCTATGTTGTATTTTAAACTTCTGAATAACGATTTTCTAACCAACTGTATTCGTGTAATTTACAATTTATTAATTTGTAGATCATCGGTAGTCAAGGCAAATTTATCGAATTGTTTTTGAATAAGCTTTACAAGACTGAGTTTTCTTTTTTGACCTGAAAACAGATAGCCTGCGGTTTTATGTAATTCTAAGATTAATTTGACAAGGTGTGGTCAATATGCCGGAAAAAGCAGATTTTTTGTTAACAATTTCTGTGTATTCTTATTTACCAAAAACTGTTCATTGTTATTTGCCGATTACCAAGCTGTTGAATTTAAGGATTTTACTCAATTTAAAAAATAATCCTGTGTCCGAGTTCGATATTTTTTTTAACATGCGACCCCGCTGGGGTCGATTGGTTCATGGGGAATGTTGTACTATAGACATGTGACTCCTCTGGAGTCAGGGGGGGCTTTCAGAAGGTTTTCAAAATTCGAAAATTCAAAGGATTCAAGATTAGATCAGAGATCGGAGGACGGAGGTCTGAGGTCGGAAGTCGGAAGTCGGAGGTCAGCGCTCCAGCGGGGGTGATTTTCATCCGGTCTGGAGACCGAAATGTTGCAACAGTGTAGTTGCAAACTACACTGAACGAGGTTTAAAGGGGGGTACGGATTGCAAATCCGTACCAGCGGATGTTTAGATGACGGCTGTTTGCAGCGCTAACTTCTAAAGCTTTGCGCTGGCAGGCATTTAAAAATTACCAATCTTCGCGGCTTGCAGAATTCTGGTTAAAATTACAAATTTCCCGGATACCACAATGCGCCTGCTTGTGTAAAGCTTTTGCTGGTTGACGGTTTTGGTGGGCAGTAATGCCTGGCTATGAAATTGCAATTTCAGTCTGGTAGAATCTTCCATCAGCGAGGCAAGGTTGGACTAAATTTAACTATTTCAATGATCTTGTAAAGATTACTATAAGGTTACATAGCAAATAAGGTTTAAATCAAATACCCTACCCAGTCCACACAATGCAAACTGGGTAGGGTAAAAAAGCATTTTTAACTATACAAACAATTGATCTGTGATGTTTTAATTTGAAACGATAATGGCCTTTGTTCCGATTATTTTACCATCAATTTCGAGATTTAATACCACAAAGCTTGTCGCTGATGGGAAAACCGATTTGTTAAATGTTTTCTTAAACGAACTCCCGTTATCCCCGATAATGTCGTAACTGAATAATAAATGTCCGAAAATATCAAAAATTTTAATTCGTTTATCAGTGGCAGTTTTGTAGGATGACATATCAAATTCTACGGTAAAATGTTCGAAAACAGGGTTTGGATACACTTTTAGTATATCGGATGTTTTTCCAAAATCGTTTAAATAAGTCGGATTATGTATAAAGAAAATACTGTCGGAAAATGATGAATAATCTTCGTCTTCAACATAAGCAGTGTACCTGGAGCGCATTTTTTCAAATAAGCTCAGGTTTATAAGTTCGCTTTTCAGGGCTTCTGTTTCTCCATTTATCAATATTATACTTTCTTTATCAAGTATGGCATCTTTCACCCACAAGCTACGGGCTATTTCTTCACCTTGATTAGCAGGATTCAGGTTAACTTCAAATGTATATGAATTATTCCCGGTTCCTTCTGTTCCAGAAATAGTAATTATGGTGCTTCCGGGTGTCGTATATCTTCCCGTTATTTTAAAATCTGAGTCGCCGTAAATTGCAGGAAATTTTGACGGATAAAGATCATAAACATTTCCAGCGGAAAAAGATATATTGACATCTTTTATCAAGGGGCGATTTATTTTTTTAAATATTTTCAACATCTCGGAACTCAAAATCGAGTTCTCATTCAAATAGGTAACCGAACCGTAGTTCAACTGGGCAGTTGTTTCCATTCTATGCCAGTCAACTTTGTCGGTAAATGCAATAAAGAAAATCCCTGTTTTATTTGTATTATAATTCTCTACATCATAAGGATTTAAATATCCTTTTCCGTCGGTAAAAACAAGAATGGAAGAGGTAGTAGTTGTATTTTCCAGTTGCTGTAATGAGTTATAAAGCGCATTATCAATATTGCTACCTCCACCCGGGGTAATATTTTCAACAAAAGCTTTTGCAGCAGCAATATTACCTGGATTTGCTTCAACCGGTGATGTTTGCCACAGATGTGGAGAATAATTAAAATATGTAATGTTAAAAGAATCCTCTATACTTAAATGATCTAATGATTGAATTATCGCCTGTTTCGATTGATTCAGTTTTTCCCCTATCATTGTCGAAGAATTTTCAACAAGAAACACAATAGTTGTAGGTAATATATGCTCGATGGGCCTGAGCAGCGGCCTACCTACCAGCGTAAAGTATCCGTTAGTTGTGTCAGTATCCTGAGAGTAAAAATCGATCATCAAATCAGGATTTTCTACTTTGTAATTAAACTTAATATCTTGTGCCTGATAGACATTGGGTTTTACCAATATCAGATTAAGATGATTGTCTGATGATGAAATTGTTGTGTAACCCGGATGCGATGGTATATCAAAGTCAGTTATTATTTGATTGGAATGAACAATGATATTTACAGACAAATAATCAAGGGGTATCGTATAAAATCCTTTAGTATCAAGAGGGTAAGTATAATTAATATCGCCTTCAAAATGATTAAGCTCCATAATGTATTCCAGTTTTATCCATTTGATGGCATTGGGTCCAATATCTGTCAGTTTTAGTCTGATTACGCTTTGTCCCATGTATTGGTTAATTTCGGCAACAAGCCCCCCTTCGCCTGTCCCAGGATTTGGAGATTCCGGCATAACTCTCAACACTGCATCAATAAGCGTATCTCCTTTTGAATACATCAACCGTGTTACCCTGGCTTTAAGCGGTAGGGGAAATGAATATACGCCGTCAATTACTTGGTTCCATTCATTTTGAAATTCTTGTATGGTAATTGTTTTGGCTATCAGGCCCTCAATATTCACTTCAACATTCGTTGATTTGTTTTTCAGGATTCGACCCGGATAGATTACGTTATCGGCAACTATAATCCCGTCGGCAAAAGTTGTGCTATAGATTAGCAGCAGCAAAATTGTTATATAGATGTTTTTCATTGTTCTGCTGTTTTAATTGTTTATTAATTTGAATGATCTTTGATAACAGTTGTTGTTTGCATCGTAAACTGTTAGTTTTAAAACAAAAGTTCTGATTTCAGGGAAACCTGAAAGGTTTTTGCCGAGTTCAATTACACCGTTTTCAATGTTGTAAGAACCCTGATACAGTTTGTTTCCGTTGATTTCATATAGTTCTACAATGCCGTTTCTGGCATTTTTATCACTAATTCTCAGATATGTTTTTTGGTCAGCTATCGGATTCGGATATAACCTGATGTCGGTTGTTTCAAATGCCGGACTACCGGCTTCCGATTCATTAATCTTGTTTGATTCATAAACAATCGTATCTGAACCACCCAAACCTGCATAATGTACTTCGACAGTATAAATAACAGGGGCGGGTATCGGATCTGCAGGCGTGTAGGAGAGTATATAATTCGGGTTTTCGTCGGTTTTTGCAACTTCCATTAATATATCTCTGATATTTCCATAAATATCGAAAAACGCCCCCCCGGTATTTAAGACAATTTGCTCATACCAGTTGGTGTAATTATATGTAGGTCCCGCGCAATAAACGCTAATACCCTGCATTAATAGCGCATCTATAACATCTTGAACTACATATGGGCAAATAGTATTATTAATATGATAGGTGGCATCTGTTATCCATATTATGGTTCTTGTTGAAATTGGTCTGAAATCAAATTGAGTTGCAATCATTAAAGCTTCCAGCGAATTTTCGGGTTCGTCACTACCTCCGTGTGCATATTGCTGAGCGACATAGGAATAAAAAACATCAATATTATCAGTGAAATTATAAATATTTTCAATTTCGTCCTTAAATGTTACCATTCCCAACCGGTAGTTTATTCGGTTCTGGGTTAAACTGTCGGCAAATTCGAGTATGTTATCCTTAACACCTTCTATTTCACCTCCCATACTGCCTGTAACATCCAATACAAATACTATGTCAGCATTATTTGTACCTCCGGTAGTATCTTTCTTCAATATGTAGTCATAAATACGACTTTGTTCATCATAGAAAAAAACATTTGGGTTCTTTAAGCCATAGATATTTTGTCCGGTTTCATCTCTTACCGCATTAAACCTTAGACTTATTGAATCATTATGCGCAAATACCGTATCGGCATCCACCGTGATACCCTCGTAAGAAAAAGGAGAGGAAGGAATAAACACATGCTGAACAATCCGGTCGATTGTATTCTCCTCTTGCATAAGTTTAAACTCCACTTCTGAAACTATAGAATCGTATATCTCGCTCAAATTTATCTGGAAAGTTTTATACAACAGCGTGTCGTTATTGTTAATGCCAAAACTTTCAGAATAATTCTCAGAGATATTATAGTTCTCAGGCGTATAAAGCTTTAATCCTGAAAAGTTTTTATTATCTGTTACTATTTGAGCTGTTGTGTTTATTTCCATAGGAAACAGTATCTGGTTTTCTACCGATAAAGCCTGGGGCATGTCCCAACGCAGAAAGGGCAGACCATTGTAATCAGGAACAAGAAGGTTGAAGTCAATTGTAAATTCTATTGTTTCGTTTGGCTGAACCGGTTCCTCATTCCATCTTTTGAGTATCGCCAAATCAAACAGTTTGTTAATGTTTTCTTGGCTATAATATAAGTTTTGCCAGTTCCCTATTGTAATTTCATCCGGTTTATTGTCTGTGTAATGCATACAGAAACCTATTCCCTTTGGAATCTGATTCCTTTCCCAAAAGACTAATGAGTCTTGAATGTTTTCTGTGACCTGCATATAATCAGAAAGGAATTGATCATTATAAATAATACTGCCATCATCTCCTTTTCCGCTTGCAGCATCATACATCAGTCCCATTCCGAAACTCTGGACCACATTTGAAATATTCCTTAATCTATAAGTCAGTCGTAATTTCTGGGGTTCCAAATTCGTAAGTTTGAATTCGGCTTCACATATATCGTCAATATTAACGGTATATTTTAATTCACCACCGTTTTTGATGAGGATTCCCGATGGGTTTACAAGCATTTCCAAAGGGGAGTACTGGTGATTGCTGATTACAGGAAACGCATAAGACGACATTGCAAAAGGATGACCGAATGTTATGCTGCATTCATTATCAATAATACTTTCGCTCAGACCTTTATAGGTTCCTATCGTAAAATAACCTCCGTTTATAATTGTATATTGCCATATCGCATTACTTCCAGCCAGCCAGTCATAAAGTCCATTTTCGCTTTTACCTGATTTTTGGCTCTCGATCTCACGGATGTCATACTTGTTTTTGACATTCTGCGCAATGTATTTATTCTGAGCCTTAGCTGTAAATATGCCCAGAGATAGGATAATAATTAAGAAAATTTGTTTCATATTTCAAATTATTAATTGATCCGTATTTTATTAAATTGTGATCTAACGGTTAAGGCTAAATGCCACTATATTATAATATGTTGAATTTCAATGACATATGATAAAATATGCCTTTGAAAACGACTAAGCGTTTATAAGGGCCTAAAAACGGAAAGAACGAGTTGAAAGTTAGTTTAATCTGATTCAATGGTTGACAATGAAGTTTGTTAGATGTAGTGATACTGTCTAAATGAAGGTGATTGCAGCGTTGCTGAAATGGATGTGATGGAAGATGAAACGAAAAAGTTTTGAGTAGGGACAAAGAAAATAAAGGAGCGTGAAAAGCTTCTTTAATATAAGTTAGGTCAAAATGTAAGTTCATCGGTCAATTTATTCATTTATAATATATTACACATTTCCGCCAAGATAGGTGTAAGCAGCTCGCCGAGGAACGATAATGTAAAGGTAAGGGGTTATTTGTTCATTGATGCAACTGGGTGAAATTTAGAATGATTATAAGGAAGAGAGAGATCGGGTTCTGTTCAGGTTGTTCTGACCCGATAGTAATCGGGTTCAGATTTTATGAGGTTTGGAACTTCAAAATTTAAGGATTCAAATCAAAAGCTTATGGATTTAGGGGGTACGGATTGCAAATCCGTACCAGCAGGGGGCCAAAAACTCCGCGGTCTGGGCAAAAACATATTTTCCCTGGTTCATCCAAAAACAATTTTGAACCAAAGAAACCATTTCAAATCATCACGCCAAAAAATAGCTTACAAATAATTGATAATCAATCTTTTCAAAGAATATTTTAAAGTTTAAACGAGACAGTAGTGAAAAACAAAGCTCTTTTTCTAAAGAACGGATTCATTTTTCCAAAAATAGACTTACAAAGTACAAACACCGCTATTTATTGGAATAATATTGGCAATAACATCCATGGGATGAATTCAGATAGATACAACTGTTGATTTTCAGTGAGTAACGTGATAAAAAATTTCTGTCGTTTTGTTGGAAAATTCAAATTCAACTTTATCTTTGAGGAGTTCAATTCACACTACAAACGCTATGATTGATAACCAAAACTTACCATCAAAATCAATGGCGTTTGTAAAGTGGAGTTTATCATATATCTTACACAATTTCAATTTTTTAGATGGTTTTGGAATTGCTACTAATTCTGAAATAGATGTGATATTTCTATTTGATTCGAGATATAACCCCTATTCAAAGTGGCATGCATTTAATCTCTTAAAACATAACCACAGAAAAATATTCAAAAAAGAACTTTAGAATTGATAAATAGATGAATTTATATTTCCTACCGATATAATTTTAGCACTATGAAAATTAAAAAATCTGATACTCGTTTAGGTTATTTCGATAACGATTTGGGTAAAACAATTCTCAATTTTCCTGTTGTTGGTATTGGAGCTTCAGCTGGCGGCCTTGAAGCATTGCAGGAATTCTTTAAAAATATGATACCTAAGCCAGATGCAGCATTTGTAATTATCCAACACTTATCGCCCGACTACAAAAGCTTCATGAACGAGCTGCTTTCCCGTTATACGTCAATTAAAATTGAGATAGTTACAGATGGGATGGCTTTAAAGAGCAACTGTATCTATCTGATTCCGCCTAAAATGAACATGACTATTTTTCATGGTGTTCTGTATCTAAATGAGTTAAGTGCTACACGGACTTTAAATTTACCCATCGATATATTCTTCCGTTCATTGGCAAAAGATCAGGAGAAAAATGCAGTAGGAATTATACTCTCAGGTGCAGGAAGCGATGGAACCTTGGGGATAAAAGCAATAAAAGAATTTGGTGGCATGACAATGGCACAAGACGAGAAATCGGCCAAATTTGAAAGCATGCCACACAGTTCAATATTTACTGGAATGGTAGATATCATAATGCCTCCCAAACAGTTAGCCAAGGAATTAATTAATTATATAAAACATCCGTTTGTAAAAGAAAACGGTCATATCGAGTCAATTTTAGCGAGCGAACAAAGCCAATTATCAAAAGTTATCGCTATTCTAAGTGAGACCAAAAATGTCGACTTTTCGTGTTATAAGGAAAATACAATTATTCGCCGACTAGAGAAAAGATTAAGCCTTAATCGTTTTGAAAAAATAGAAGAGTATATTAAGTTTTTGATCAACAACAGTAAAGAAATCAATATTCTGTTTAACGAGCTATTGATTGGGGTGACGCGTTTCTTCAGAGACGAAGCTGCATTTAATAGTTTAAAAAATCTGGTCATTTCAAAGATAATCGAATCATCATTACCTAATAAGGAGATACGCATTTGGGTAGCTGCATGTTCAACCGGAGAAGAGGCATATTCGCTGGCTATTTTGTTTAAAGAATGTATGATCGAACTCAATATCAAAAGAGACATAAAAATATTTGCTACTGATTTGGACACAAATTCTTTGGAGTATGCCTCATCTGGATTTTATCCTGATAATATTGTTTCGGATGTTTCAGCCGACAGGCTTTCAAAGTATTTCTCTAAAAGAGAAGGGGGATATCAGGTAAATGATTCTATTCGGACAATGATTGTTTTTGCTCGTCAAAATATTATAAACGACCCACCTTTTTCCAGATTAGATCTTATTTCTTGTCGCAATTTTCTGATTTATGTGAATCCTGAAACGCAACAAAAGATCTTTTCATTGTTTAACATCGCGTTAAATGAAAATGGACACTTGTTTCTGGGCTCCAGCGAATCCCTGGGAAATATGTCAGAAGGATATAAATCAATTGACAACAAGTCGAAAATTTTTCAAAAACTTTTGAACTATAAACCTACAATACCATCAAATTTAAAGAGGTCTTCTGATTTTAAGCAATATCCTGAAATATTACATGTAAGTTCATTAACAAAAAACCGAAAGGTAAATAATCGCTTTTTAGAAGTATTGTTCGACCAAATCATGATTGATTACTTGCCACCTTCGGTAGTAATTGATGAGAATTATGATGTTTTACACACTATAAATAACGTGAACGATTATCTAAGCATTCCATCAGGTCAGATTACTATCAACCTGCTTAAAATGCTTTCAAAAGAAAATTCGATTTTTGTTAGTAGTCTTATTCGTCGTGCAGCAAAAAGTAATGATGTATTAATTTTAGAAAATGTTGAATCTAAAATAATTGGAAAACAACTATGCCTGTCGTGCAAAAAAATTACAGATAAATTAAATGGCAATATTTATTATATAGTTTCATTTAACGAAAAGGATCTAAGCAACAGCACAATTAAACCGTCGAAAACCGGAAAGCTTAACATCCAAATGCATTATAATGAGCGCATTGATGAATTAGAGAAGGAGTTGCAAGTAAAAAGCGAAAGTCTCCAGGCAACTGTTGAAGAGCTTGAAACCAGTAATGAAGAACTTCAATCGTCAAACGAAGAATTAATTGCATCAAATGAAGAACTTCAAAGTACCAACGAAGAATTGCAATCGGTTAATGAAGAGTTATATACGGTTAACTCCGAACATATCCGTAAGATAGAAGAACTAACCGAACTAACTTCCGATGTAGAAAACCTATTAAAAAACACACAAATTGGCACCTTGTATCTCGATCAGCATCTGGTTATCCGAAAGATAAATGACGTGGCAAGCAAACTTACCAATATTATTTCAACTGATATAGGACGCCCATTGAAGCATTTATCACTAAACAACTTTGATACAAATTTAATATCAGAGATTGAAAGGGTTTCTTATGACTTACAACTATTTGAGAAAGAGATCATCGATAATAAAGGCAAATGCTATTTGATGAGTATTATACCATACCGCACAGTAGATAATGCTGTTGAAGGTATCATCGTAACTTTTGTCAATATTACCAAGCTAAAACGGGAAGAAGCATTGAAGCTTGCAAGTGAGGCCAGGTATAGGTCGTATATTGAGGTAACGGGTCAAATTGGATGGGTTACCAATGCAAAAGGAGAAATTGTTGAGGATGTGCCTTCATTGAGAAAATTTACAGGTCAGTCATTTAATGAGGTCAAAGGTATCGGCTGGACTAAAGCCCTTCATCCTGATGACCTTGATAGAACCCTTACAACTTGGAATAACTCGGTGCTCAAAAAAACACCATATGAAATCGAGTATCGTATGCTCAGGTTTGACGGTATTTACCGCTATCTGCTGGCAAGGGGTTTTCCTATTTTTAATGAAGACAATAGTATTTTAGAATGGGTAGGAACCTGCATCGACATCACAGAACGTAAGCTTGCCGAGGAGCAACTAATCAGAAGCGAAAAAGAGTTAAAAAAAGCACAGCAAATTACGCACATAGGTAGCTGGCATCTGGATTTGGCAACAAATGAGGTTCAATGGACTGAAGAATTGTATAAAATGTATGGTTTTGATCCGTCACAACCTCCACCGCCCTATACAGAACATCAGAAGTTGTTCACCGACGAAAGTTGGGAGACCCTATCCACCTCATTAGCTAGTACAAGATCAACAGGAATTCCTTATGAGCTTGAACTGAAAACATTACGAATTGATGGAAGCAATGGGTGGATGTGGGTGCGTGGTGAAACAATACTGGATAAAGAAGGAAAAACAATTGGTCTTTGGGGTGCAGCTCAGGATATTACCGATCGGAAACGAGTCGAAAGTGCTCTCGAAATGGGCGGCATGTCGTGGTGGGAATGGGATTGCGAGTTCAATAAGTTTAAAACAGGTACAGCAAAATATTCCATGCTTGGATATACAAAAGAAGAAATTGGCAACGGCTTCGAAGCATGGACAAAATACATCCATCCTGATGATTATCCGAAGGCAATGACCGCCATGAAAGACCATTTAGAGGGTAAAGCAGATAACTATTTTATTGAATACTGGATAAAACACAAAAACGGTAATTACCTATGGTGTAGAGATAAAGGTGCAATTGTTGGGCGTAATGAGCATGGTAAGCCCAAGCTTCTACGTGGTATTGTAATGAATATTACCAATGAGAAAAGAGAATAAATAGCTTTGTTATGACATTTAAAAAAATGAGTTATGGACGATAATTCCAAAACCCTTCGAGAACGAGCTAAAGATGAGCTAAGAAAAGGAAAGAAGATCGACCCTTCTTTGTATGAAACCGATATGAAAGTATTGGTCGAAGAGCTTTCCATATTTCAAATCGAACTCGAACATCAGAATCAGGAGCTTCTTCAATCACAAAGCCAACTGCAGCAAAGTAACGACCGATATCTTGATTTGTTTGATAATGCACCAATTGGCTATTTAATTGTTAATTCAAACGGTATTATTAAAGATATCAACCAAACTGCATGTTTGTTGCTTGAAAGTAGCAAACAAGTATTTATTGATAATAAGATCACCAAATTTATCCACTCCGATTTTCAAGACATATATTACATTTATTTCCGAACATTATTCAACCAAAAGCATCAGCAAACTTGCGATGTTAAGCTTAAGAAATCGAACAACAGCTATTTTTATGCACGGATTCAGGGCATTCGTCAAACCCAGTTAATGGATAATGATCCAGAATTTCGCTTGGCTATCATCGATGTGTCCATTCAAAAAGAAATGGAACTTAAGCTGCTGCTAGCCAAAGAAAAAGCTGAGATAAATGAAAATAAATTCCGGGTATTATTTGAAAAATCTCCTGATATAATTACAATTTCAAACGCAAAGGGCGACTATGTAGATTGTAACGATGCCAATTTAATATTCCATAACATTGCTTCAATTGAAGAGTTGAAAAAATATACAACAACTGATTCCTATTTAAATCCAACTGAAAGAGAAGGAATTGTAGCTGAGTTGTTAAAAAATGGTTTTATCAGAAACAGTGAAATTAGGTTTAAATCATTAAATTCGGATAAGATTGCTGATTGTCTGGTATCAGTTGATGTTATAAAATTTGAAAATGAAGAAGAATTATTTATTTCTTCGATCAGAGACATCACCGAACGAAAACATGCAGAAATAAAGATAAAAGAGGACGAAGCACGGTATCGTAGCTTGTTGGATAATCTTGAGGCAGGAATAGTTGTTCATGCACCCGATACCTCTATTATTGTAAGTAATCCAAGAGCAGCTGAGTTATTAGGTTTAAGCAATGATCAAATGAGAGGAAAGGTAGCCATCGACCCTGCCTGGAAATTTGTTCATGAGGATAACACCCCACTAACGCTTGATGAATATCCTGTTAACAGGATTGTTACAGGCAGGCAACCCATAAAAAACCAAATTTTGGGTATACATCAATCCGACAAAACCGAAATTGTTTGGGTTACTGTAAATGGTTTTCCGGTGATTGATAATATTGGCAGGATCATCGAAATTGTTATCAGTTTTATTAACATCACCGAACGTAAGCTGGCGGAAGAGTCGTTGCGTGAGAGTGAGAAGCGATACGCTTTCATCGCAAATAACACTAACGACGTTATTTGGGCGCTTAGCCTCGCTACCGGGAAATTCACTTTTGTCAGCCCCTCTGTGCAAAAGTTACGTGGGTACACGCCCGATGAAGTTATAAACCAGACATTTGCTGATTCGCTGACACCTGAATCCCTTCAAAAAGCAACAGCGCTGATTCAGGGGAGACTCGCAAACAGAAAACCGGGAGATACAAGCAGTTATGTGAGCATCACTTTCGCTGACCAGCCGTGCAAAGACGGTTCCGTGGTATCGACGGAGGTCGTAGGAAGTATGATTTTTGACGAGAATGGGGCACCGGTGGAGGTCATCGGCGTATCTCGTGACATAACCGAACGCAAACGGGCAGAACAAGCCTTGCTCGAAAGCGAAGAAAAATTCAGAGAAATGGCTAACCTCCTACCACAGATAATTTTCGAGTCCGACAGTGGTGGCTATCTAACCTATGTGAATAAAAATGCTTATGACATATTTGGATATCCTCAAGATTATCCGATATTGGGCAAAAGCTCACTTGATTTTTACACACCCGAAAGCCGACTTAAGGCAATTGAGAATATAAACAAAAAAGTAACCGGAAATCAGGAAAGTGTTAGTAATGAATATGAAATGTTGAGGAAAAACGGCTCAACATTTTCGGCTTTGGTGTATTCAAATCCAATTATAAAGGAGGGCAAATCCGTTGGGCTACGAGGTATTATTGTTAATATTTCCGAATTAAAACAAATTGAACAGGAATTGATAAAAGCAAAAGAACGTGCCGAAGAAAGCGACCGTCTCAAATCAGCCTTCCTTGCCAATATGAGCCACGAAATACGCACCCCGATGAATGGTATTTTAGGTTTTTCTGAAATACTTAAAGAACCCAACTTAACAGGAGATGAGCAACAAAAATGCATTAGCATGATTGAGAAAAGTGGGGTACGAATGCTCAATATTATCAACAACATTGTTGATATTTCGAGAATTGAAGCAGGACTAATGAATTTGAATATAAATGAAACGAGTATCAATGATCAAATCGAATACATCTATACTTTTTTCAAACCTGAAGTTGAAGCCAAAGGAATGAAGCTACGGTTTAACACTCCCTTAACAGCAAAAGAAGCCACTATCACCTCCGATCGCGAAAAAGTATATGCCATTCTTACCAATATTGTTAAAAATGCTATTAAATATAGCAAAGAAGGAACCATTGAGATGGGATATAGTTTAAAAGCAGACAGTAAGCCTATGGAACTGGAATTTTATGTGAAAGATACAGGAATCGGAATCCCAAAACACAGGCAGGAAGCCATTTTTGAGCGTTTTATTCAGGCCGATATTGCTGATACAATGGCTTATCAGGGAGCTGGTTTAGGATTAGCAATCTCAAAATCATACATCGAAATGTTAGGCGGAAAAATATGGGTTGAAAGCGATGAAGGTATTGGCTCAACATTTTATTTTACCTTGCCTTACACTATCGATACAACCAAAGAAACTGTTTCGCAGCAACTTGTTGATTCAAATAAAGAGGATCAGGTTAGAAAATTAAAAATTCTGATAGCAGAAGATGATGAGGCATCGGAGGTATTATTGGAGAAAACGATGCAAAAGTTTGCCGAAGAAATCATAAAAGTAACAACTGGTACCGAAGCTATTGAAGCATGTCAAAAAAATCCTGATATAGATTTAATCTTAATGGATATACGCATGCCCGAAATGGGAGGATATGAAGCTACGCGAAAAATCCGTGCATTTAACAAGGACGTTGTCATCATAGCCCAAACAGCATATGGACTGCAGGGAGACAGGGAAAAATCAATCAAATCGGGATGCAACGACTATATAACAAAACCTATTAGCAAAGCTGAATTACAGGCAGTGATACAAAAGTATTTTGGGGAAAAAGTATAGTTTAGGGGTTGATTTGTTGATTTGCTGATGGGTTGATTTGTTGAGGGATAGTTTAGGGGTTAGGGCTGGCGCGATATTTGAAGATTTGAGGATTTGACCCGAAAACTTTCGGGTTTGAGGATTGGGCACGGTTTGCAAATCCGCACCAGCGGGGGGGAATAGATTTTTACCGGACAACAGTGATTCAAAACATAAAGTAACTATTATTCATCGTCAGTATTCAAAAACATATATTTCAAAAATTTTTTCGTAACGCTATATCTTTTTGCATATGATTACATATATTTGCAACACATTATATTTAAAAGCATATAATGAAACAGTTAGCAGATTTTGTTAAAGAACGCAGAAAAGAATTAAATCTTACACAAGCAGAATTTGCTGAACGTGCTGGTGTTGCGTTAACAGTGATTCGTAAAATAGAACAAAGTAAAACAAATCTGAATTTGGATAAGGTGAACATGGTTCTGCGTATGTTCGGTCATGTGTTAGTACCGGTTAACAGTAAAGATATTAAGAAATGAGTCAAGGAAATGTATTTCATGAAGACCATTTTGCTGGTGTTATTACTAAAATAAATGACAGTGAATATATATTTCAATATGATTATTATTATGTAAAAGATTTTCCTGAAAAATTCATCACATTCACTGTACCGGTCCCAGATTAATAAGTCTAAACCTTTGGTCTAATGTTCATTACCATTCGTGAATTAAAAATAAAAAATCTATGGAAACTCTTAAAGTTGATTCAATTACCAATGATTTTTTACAAAACTTACTAAAAGGAAACCGTTCCAATTGTTCATTGATTGCTCATAACTATCTGAAAAAGAACCCTTCAATCAAAGATTTATATGAAGAGGTTTTTAAAGTTTCGTTATACGAAGTTGGCAGGCTATGGGAAACCAACCAAATTACTGTGGCCACCGAACATATGGCTACTGCTATTACAGAAGGAATATTAAATGAACTTTTTGAGCAAATAACCCCCAAAAAAAAGTTCAATAAAAGAGTGGTAGTGGCTTGCGTCGAAAATGAACAACATCAGGTTGGTATAAAAATGGTTGCTGACGTATTTGAGATGAAAGGTTGGGAAAGTCTATTTCTCGGGGCAGGAATTCCTACAGCTGAGCTCATTCGTTTTATCCGCGAAAGCAAACCCGATGTATTGGCTATTTCGCTAAGCATTTATTTCAATTTCACGAACTTAATAAAAATGTTAGAATTAGTTAGAAGTGATTTCTCCGGCCTACAAATTATCGTTGGCGGACAGGCATTCAGTCGTGTTTCGAATGATGCAATGCAGAAGCTTGGAAATGTTGTACTTTTACCCGATTTGTACTTGCTTGAAAAGTATATAGAAACACTTAACACTTAAAAAACTTAATTATGGACAGGAATTATTTGATTAAAACTGCTGAAGAGTTGAAACAAGTAAGCAAAAAAAGTGCTGCCGAATTTGGTTTAAAGAAAGATGGTTTGGTGGTAATGATGAATAAAAAAATGGAAATTCGTCCGGATTTACTGGAGATGGTAGGAGCTGGAAATGTGGAAATGATGCATGATAATCATGCCAATCATGCCCGGTTTCTCGAATCTATTTTCAATCAACATTCATCCGAAATACTTGTAGATACTGTTCTTTGGGTCTTCAGAGCCTATCGCTCCCGGAATTTCAGCTCAACATATTGGGCTGCCCAACTAAATGGCTGGATCGAGATCTACAAAAAAGAACTTTCACCGGAATGCTTTCAGGAGATTTATCCGTATTATAACTGGATGCAAATCAATATCCCAACTTTTAACAAATTAGCTGAAGATGAACTCGATGCCCCACTCTCGGCACATTGAGAAATAATTTGATGCTATTTTAGTTTCTTTCACATCTCTGTGATAACCAGTGTAATTATACAATTTGATATTGAGTTCGAATTGCAATTATAAACGTTCAATTATGGATATTAATTATCGTAAGACGGCAGAAAATCGTCTCATTTCAGACTGGACCGACCTGATATGTGAGCTTTCGAATCAAAGTCACTCCATTGCAATTGGTGTTTTTGATAGTGAGGCTCAATTGCTTGAAGCCAACCAGGCCATGTGTTTTTTTTTAGATACTGATTGCTCTAAGCTACAACCTAAAAACTCATTTATTAATCCTGAATTTTCCTGCTTTTTAACAGACAAAAATAAAGAATTGGTTTTTGATGGATTGATGACCATTGGCAATTATAGTGACATCAGTTACGTGGTTAATGCCAAGGTTTTCAGGAAAAACGACAGGATTATGGTTTATGCTGAGACTGATATTCTAAATTTGTTCGAGGAAAACAAAAAAATGAGTGTTTTAAATCAGGAAGTTAACAACCTACAACGGCAGCTCATCAAAGAGAAAAAGAACTTACAGGCGACGCTTGCTGAATTAAAAGAAACACAGCAAATGCTCATTCATTCGGAAAAAATGAATGCAATGGGTAAGCTTGTAGCAGGTGTTGCGCATGAGCTCAACAACCCAATCGCTTTTGTTTACAGCAATTTGTTCTCGCTCGAAAAATACAATGCGGAAGTGTTTGATACGATCAAGCAAATCGAAAGACTTATTGATCAGACTGGGAATCAGGAACTGATTGTATCAATGAGTAACCTTATGAAATCCAATGATTTGGAATATCTAAAGGAAGACCTCACTGATTTGACGAAAGAATCGAAAGTCGGGGTTGAACGGGTGAGAACCATTGTGGAAGATTTACGGAGGTTTTCACGTCTGGATGAATCGGACCTCAAACAGGTAGATTTGATTGAAAATATCCGATCAACAATATCAATCGTCAAGGCCGAAATCAGCAAGAAAAGTATAGATTTTAAATTTGTCAGTCCCGACCATTTATTAGTTAACTGCTTTCCTGGTCAACTTAATCAAGCGATTCTAAATGTTCTGGTGAATGCTATACAGGCTGTTGAAGAAAGTGGCCAGGTTATTGTTACTGTTAGTGTAGAAAAAAATACCGTTATTATTGAAATAAAAGATAATGGTGATGGTATTCCTGATGAAATTAAAACTCGTATTTTTGAGCCGTTTTTTACCACTAAACCAGTTGGAAGCGGGACCGGGCTAGGTTTGAGCATAACTTATAAAATCATCCATGATTTGCACCAAGGAGCAATTGAGCTAGATTCAACACTACACAAAGGAACGAAAATGAAACTTTTGATACCAAAAAAAATATAGCGTTATGGACTCAATTCTGTTTGAAGAAAAAGATCATAATCTTTTAATTATCGACGATGAGGTGGATATCACCAAAGCATTGGTGAGGCAATTCAGAAGAAAGTACAATGTATTTGCATCAACCGACGCCACTGATGCCCTCAAAATAATGGAGAATGAAAAAATACAGGTAGTTTTATCTGATCAACGAATGCCTGGAATGACAGGGGTTGATTTTTTTGAACGCATTAAAGACAAGTACCCTGATGCCCTGAAACTTATTTTAACTGGTTACAGTGATATAGAAGCGGTTATTGGCGCAATAAATGAAGGGCAGGTTTTCAGGTATGTTAAAAAGCCCTGGAATCCAGATGAACTGGACAGCATTATCCGCGAAGCCTTCGAGAAATATGAGCTGATTACTAATAATAGAAAGTTGATTTTAAGTCTTCAAGAAGCTAACGCCACACTCGAAGAAAAAGTAAAAGCCCGTACCAATGAACTTGAAAAAATGAACGACAGGCTTTCGGAATTGAATATCCTGAAAAATCAATACATCGGCATGGCTGCGCATGATTTAAGAAATCCTATTGGTGTGGCTGCAACTTTCTCTGAAATTTTAATTGAGGATTATAATGATTTCTCGAAAGAAGAAATGATTTATTATCTAGGACTTATAAAACAAAACTGCCATTTTTCTATAAACCTGATTCACGATTTTCTCGATGCATCAAAAATTGAAGCTGAAGTTTTAGAATTAAACATAACTGAACAAGATTATCTATCGTTTGTAAAGGAAAGTATTTTTGAAAACGAAATTCTGGCGAAAAATAAATCACAGGAAATAATCTTTGAATGTGTTCACAATAGTTTAATTGCAAGCTTCGATAAGAATAAAATTCATCAGGTTTTAAATAACCTATTAAGCAATGCCATTAAATTTTCGTTGCCTAAAACAAAAATTGTGGTCGATATTTCGATTTCTAATCAGGAAATAGTGACCCGGATTATTGATCAGGGACAAGGAATTCCCAAGGCAGAACTTCAAAATTTATTCAATCCCTACCATACTTCTTCTGTAAAACCTACTGCCGGCGAAAAATCTACAGGGCTTGGTTTAGTAATTGTAAAAAAGATCATCGAAACGCATCATGGTAGTGTAAAAGTGGAAAGCAATGTTGGAGAAGGTTCGGTATTCCAATTCTCAATACCTTTTAAAAGAACAAATTAGTGATCAAGCTGTACTTGTAGACAGGAAAAAACCTTGGCTATCCATTTTATGTCACTTGCTCCAAAAGAGCATTTTGCCAATTTCTCCTTTTGTTTATTCGATTCAGCAAGGAGTTGCTTTTGATCTATTACTATTTTACCCCTAAAACGGCTTGGCCGCCCTGGCATACAAAATATTGGTAGTGAGCATGATACAGATTATATTTAAATTGGTGTAGGGAAGAAGTAGATTTTTTACCGGACAATAGTGATTTGTTTTACTAATAGTCTGAAAGTCTTAAGGTCTGAAAGTCTTAGGATTGAAAGGTTCAAGGGCTGGTTCAAAGTTTAAGGTTTTCAGAAAAAGCATTTGTTGGATGGTTGTAAAATTGGCTAAAAACATTCAATATTATAACCGTTAATGATAAATTAATTCTATTCAAAAAATATACATCCTATGTTTAACAGGCCATATCTAAATTTGTAGGCAAAAATAATGAATGCCTTTCTTGGAGTAGCATTCAATAATAATTTTGAACTTTCCAATCACATTCTTTGCTGATTATTAGAGGATTCAATCAGTTTTTCAAGCCGTGAAAGCCGGGTCTTTTCTTGTTTGGCGCTCATTACCCATTGTGTTGTGGCTTTACGATAGGAGGGAGGTTGTTTTAAATAAAACTCCCAGGCTGTGCCGGTGGATTTAAATAGCTGCTCATATTCAGAGTCCAGTAAAAGAGGTTTTGATTCGAATGAGTAAATACCGGAATTGCTTTCAACACGAAAATTATATGCTTTGAGACCCTCTGCTTTCATTAATCCGGCTTTACTTAGTTCTTCCACTTTTCTGATATTCACTTCACTCCAGTTGCTACCGGGTCGGCGTGGTGTAAAACGAATACAATAACTTTCATCGTCTATTGATCTTCTCACTCCATCAATCCAACCAAAACAAAGAGCCTGATCAACCGACTCCGACCATGTCATTGATGGTTTTACGCTGCTCACCTTGTAATAGCCAACTATGAGTTCCTTTATTGTTAAGTGGTTCACTTCCAGCCAATCTCTGAAGGCTTGCTGATGAGGAAAAAAAATTGGTTTCATTTAATGATATGCTTTCAGTTTTTTGATCTGATTGTGTTGGACTCCTCTTTGTTTTGACCACAAAATTTGAAAAATCCAATTTACCAATAACAAAGTTACAAAGTTTCGGGTAATAGTTTATGACCATTTAATTCGTTTAAAAATTAGACTACGACTTCAATAAAATGCCTGTTTCACTCACTTAAGAAATCTTGTAATTCAAAACAAATTTCAAAAAAGGCAATCAGCGAAAGTTGATATTCATAACTAAAATTTTTGTCGGTTGATTTCATTTCTGTTTTGTAAATCATTGCCTACTTTTACACAGTATAAACCTTACAGCTATTTCTATATGGATCGAAAATACATTGAAGATCAAATATTTGAAAGAATTAATTTTCAGAAACAACCTTTCGTTAAAGGTGACTATGAGCATTGTGTTTTTAATCAATGCGACTTTTCTAACACAGATTTGTCAAAGGTCAAGTTTACCGATTGTATGTTTAAAGATTGTAATTTAAGTTTAGCAAAACTCATCGGCACTTCTTTACAGGACATTCGTTTTTTTGATTGCAAAATGTTGGGATTGCAATTTGAAAGCTGTAATATGTTCGGAATTGCTTTTTCTTTTCACAACTGCCAGCTGAATCACTCCTCGTTTTACAAAATGAAAATCAAAAAAACAGTTTTTAAGGATTCTCAGCTCATAGAAGTAGATTTTACAGAAGCCGACCTTTCAGCCTCGCTGTTCGATAATTGTGATTTGGACAGAGCTACTTTTGACAATACCAATATCGAAAAGGCTGACTTTCGATCAGCATTGAATTACACGATTGATCCTGAGGCCAATCGTGTCAATAAAGCAAAGTTTTCAATCTTTGGAGTAGCCGGACTTCTCAACAAATACGATATAATCATCGAAAATACCATTTAAAAGATTTTGGAATTGTAAAGCCAAAATACAGTGAATTACTTGTATTCAGGATTGAAGAATAGATGTATTGCTAATACGCTGTTTTTCTCTATCAAGTTTACAAAAACCAATAAAAGGCTTCTTTGATTTTAAGTGGTTTTCTTACAGCGATTTACTGAATATGCAAACGATAAAAATTGGTTTCAGTTTACATCCATGTTGAATTTGATCAACTTTTTCACTTCAAGCAACCTTCCAAACTTTTCATATACTTTTAGATAATAAACTCCATCAGCAAAAGGACTGAAATCCAAACTTGAACTCCCATAAACCATTGACTTAACGATGAGTTTTGCTTCTTCAGTTATCACTTCGACCACAACAAAATCGGTATTCTTGTTTTCAATGGATATATGTAACTGATTTTCAACAGGATTTGGGTAAGTATGAATTACTGTTTCTTCGGTCAGTTCAGCAAGTTTTGTTGGAAGCATCACCTGTATATCACCAAGGATAATGTCGGTAAGAAACCCATAAGTGTTGTTTTTTACGGTGATCGCACAAAAAAATGAACCTGTTTGCTCTGGAAATCCGGTGAGCAAACCTGTTGTGTCATTAAACTCAAAACCTTCAGGTATCTGTTCACCAATGAGTTGGTAAGGTACATTAACTGTATCAGCAAGCTGCAACTGAAATGCATAAGGAGTGTATAGCCAGGCTGTGTCGAAAGTGTCATTGAGTATCTGTGGATAAAAATCCTCCAGATAACATGATTGGTAAACCGGATTCGTAAATATATTGACCATATCCTCCGAACAGCATAATAGTTCGCAACCTCCACCAGCCATCGAAGCTCCGTTAAAACCACTGTTGAGTAATCCAAATTTACTCCCTATACCTTCAATCCAAATGTCGTAATAATATTGATTATCAGCTGAATAAAGATAGATTTGCTTCCTAACAACACTTTTATTACTAATATAGTCGACACTATCGCAGATCAATTGAATGTTTTCAACACCAAGGTAGTAATTGTTAATTGTTATGCTGTCGCCTGCCTCTAAACTAAAATCGTAGATCAAACCAATTTCCTGCGGATCTCCTGAAGAATAATAAACTTTTCCTGTTTCTGTGTCTTCCGCGATAAAACCCCGCTGTTCCCAATTGGTCGACAACGAATCCTCAGATTCAAATAATTGTTTAAAAAGCGTGTTGTTAAACAGCACTTCCGGACCAATCCGATTGCTTCGTGTACCAGCGCAATGCATTATATTCCACGACCATGACCCGTAATACAATGTGTTCCATCGCTTAGTGCTGTCACATAATTCCAGGTAGTTTTGTGCTGTTGATGAAAGCGATAGTAGGAGTAAAAACAACAAATAAATTGCTTTTTTCATTTTTATCAGCTCACACTTTGAAAGGTAAAGTAAAAAAGAAAGTGGTACCAACTCCTTCTTCGCTTTCAACCCAAATTTTCCCGCCTAACATTTCCACATAGGCTTTGGCAATCGATAAACCTAAGCCAGCACCTTGATAGGCCATCTTGTCGGCAAGGTCAGCCTGAACAAAGCGATCGAAAATAGCAGCCTGACGGTGTTTTGGAATTCCTATTCCTGTGTCGCTGACAAAAAATTCCAGATTCTCATCCATCTTTTTGCATCCAAATTCAATACTACCTTTTGGAGTAAATTTTATAGCGTTTTTAACCAAATTTGTCACTAGGGCAAAGATTTTCTCCTTGTCGGTCATAATCAAAGCGTCTGTTTCATTAAGTGGTTGTACGAACTTAAATGTCAATCCTTTAGACTCGGCTTCTTTTGAAAAAAACTGATGCATGAACTGAAGCATTTCGTTAAGGTTGAGTTGCGTTTCATTCAACTGCACCAGACCTGTCTCAATTTTCGAAATATCAACAATATCGTTGATGATGTTGAGCATACGGGTTCCGCTTTTCTCAATCAGTGTCAGGTATTCATTTTGCTCTTCGAGCGTGAGATCCGGATCTTTTAGTAGTTCTGAGAATCCAAGTATCCCATTCATCGGCGTGCGGATTTCGTGGCTCATATTGGCCAAAAAAGCAGATTTGAGCCGGTCGCTTTCTTCAGCACGTTCTTTAGCAATATTCAGTTCTTTTGTCCTTTCCTCTACTTTTAATTCCAGGTTCTTGTTCATCTCAAGGACAATCAGTTTTTCTTTATCAAGTTCCTGATTCAGGACAAAATTACGAGGAGCATAGTATTCAATATTGTATGCGGCAAACATGCCTATAATATTAGCGCTGATAAAGAAGAAGTTACTATTAATGAGAGCAACAGTATCAGGATGAATGTAATATAACTCTGCTAAATTATAGAGAATCAATATGAGCCAGCCTCCAATTGTGGCAAAAATAAATCGTAACTTTATTAAAAAATATCCTGCCAGAAAAATAAGCATCAATCCTGCATAATAGGCGTAGCTACCAGGAACCAGCATGATCATGACAGCAATTCCAATTCCACCTGTTATCATGCTAATAAAAAGCAAATACTGCCATATTCTCTTGAATATTTTTGTGAATGACAAAAGAAACACAAGTATAAACAATGGAACTACAATAACATAACGAATAATATGGAAAACTCCGACGAACTCAGGAAACATCAACCAATCGAGCCAACCAAAGATTCCATAAAGAAAGGATACAATAACAAAAGAAATTCTTACCTGCAGGAGGGAGTCATAAAAATAGGTTTCCAAAAACAGTTTTTCTTCCTTATCAGGAAAGGCCAAAGTAATTCTATTGTACGTCATATTACTACTTCTCATTGTGTAAAGATACAGCAACATATTACCTTTTTTATACTTTTTTTGTTTTTTTATTTGAAACACAAATTTTTATATCCTAACAATCTGAATCATGCTCAAGACAAGGATTTTTTCATTTCAAGTACCAATAAATGTGTTGATGAGTCATTCACATACTTAATAATATGAGCTATATTCTCAATAATATGCATTCAATAATCTGTGAAAATCGCCTGACGCCTGATCTGCGTTAATCTGCGAGAAAAGCTCTCAGGTAAGCCATCCGTGATAATCCGTTCAATCCGCGTCATCCGCGTTCCATTAAAAACTCTTTGAATCTTAATCATCGCCACTCTGCGAGAATTATTCTTTGATTTATCCCCTCGAAAAAAATGTCATCTCATTCTGGATATTAACTTTTCATTACTGTATCTTTGAACCACTTAAATGAAATATCTGATTGGTTTTTCCAGATAGAATTACGGACATAAAAAGATAAATGGCATGCAAAAGATAACGCGTAAATCGTTTTTGAAAAGTAGTAGTTTGCTTGGTGTGGCTTTACTCGTTCAGCCTGGTTTTAGCCAACTGGTCGGTTCTGATGAACCACAAGCTGAAGGTGTAACATTGTCAGAACCACTTGAAGGCGAAGGTATTTTTCAATTTATTGAACGCACAAAGGGCAGTTTTGATCTGGATTTGTACCGCAAGATTCTGGGTGCTGCCAATGCTTTTAAGGAAGGTGACCAAGCTGTCGGCGTTGCCGCTGCTGATGAAACTTCGCGGTTACATGCAAGAACATTACTTTCCAACACCCAAATTGAGGATTTGATGCAGCAGTCGGTTTTTACCGATGACATCAGTGAGTTGATTAAATCAACAACCAAAACAGATGCAGCTTTGTACAAATGGAAAATGTCTGATCTTAAAAGCTTTGTCCTCAGCCGAGAAGAAGTTGAGATCAAACATATCATGCCATCGCTTAGCAGCGATATCATCTCCTGTCTTGTCAAACTTATGAGCAACGATGAGCTTATTCTGGTTGGTCAAAAGGTATTTAATCCACTGGCAGGAAGTCAGATAGGAAGCAAAGGTTATCTAAGCGCCCGCATTCAGCCCAATTCGCCTACAGATGATGTTGAGGACATACAATGGCAGGTTTTCAACGGATGGTCGTTTGCTGTAGGCGATCTGGTGCTTGGAACCAACCCTGTTTCATCTGATCCGGTTTCAGTAGCCCGCATCGAAGCTGCTCTTTTTGAAATACTTACTACCTTTGGATTGCAAGACACGCTCCCGAATTGCGTACTTTCACACATCGACATACAGGCAGAGGTGGAGCAGGAGCATCCCGGTACAACAGGCAGTTGGTTTCAAAGCCTGGCAGGTACTGTAAAAGCCAACGCCACTTTTGGGCTCACTATCGAGAAGATGCAAAACTATGCCTCTTCACGCAAAGGCCATTATGGCTTGTATTGCGAAACAGGTCAGGGCGCTGACTACACCAACGGCCATGGCGAAGGCTTCGATATGGTGATGCATGAAGCAAGAAAATATGGATTCCTGCGTGCACTCAAGCAACAAATGGAATCCGAAGCTTTTGGCAAAAAGCCATGGGTATTTGTCAACGATGTGGCTGGTTTTATTGGTCCTGAAGTATTCCGGACGAAAGAACAGCTGGTACGCTGTTGCCTCGAGGATACCGTAATGGGTAAACTGCATGGCCTTACAATCGGTCTCGACATCTGTTCCACGCTTCATATGGATGTAACACTCGACGACTTGAATTGGTGCATCGAGCAGGTGATGCCGGCTAACCCTGCTTACCTTATGGCACTGCCCACAAAGAACGACCCCATGCTCAGCTATCTTACAACAGCTTTCAACAACCACGTCAAAATAAGGCAACAGTTTGGTTATAAGATCAATGATGCCATGTGGAAGTTTTTCAAAAAGCTTGGCGTTATTGATGAAAACGGTCAGCCAAGCGCTCATTTTGGCGACCCTCTTTGGGTTTATACCCAATACCGCCTGGCAAAAGATCCAACTGCTGATAAAATTGAAATTCAGGAAGAGGGTTTGGCTTGCATGGATCGTATAAAACAACGGGGAGTTCCGCTTGTAAAGGGTTTTGGTGAAAATCACTGGGATCTTCCTGAAGCAGTCGATAAAGAAGTTCATCGATTGTATGAAGATGCCAAAGTTAGTATCTGGTCAGAGCTCACTGAGCCTTTTATTGCAGCAGTGCCAAAAGTATTTCCTTTGTTTACGCATTCAATCGACCGGGTTGATTATGTGTATCATCCGCCGACAGGTGAGCAACTGAGCATGACTTCAAGTGCAAAACTCCAACAACTTAAAAAGCAGTGGAATCAACATGTTCCTGATATACAAATTATTATCTCTGATGGATTGAATGCCAGAGCCATCATGGACGATGGGCATCTGTATCCTTATATAGAAAAACTAAAGGCTGAGTTGGCATCCTCAAAACTCAACGTTAGCGATGCAACACTCGTGATCACTACTGGTAGGGTGAGAGCGGGCTACGCCTGTGGTGAGCAGCTTTTCGGTAATTCAAAATCAGGAAGTCAGCGCAAAGGCATTATTCATATTATCGGTGAACGTCCCGGATCGGGGCATCATAACTTTTCGGCTTATATCACTGTCGCATCGCCTACGGTCTGGAATCAAAAGGGCAAGGTGGATCACGACATCACCCGTGTTGTATCAGGTATTTCAGACACCGCTTTGAAACCGGATCTGGCAGCACAGGAAACAGCTTCAATTATCAAACAACTTTGGAAAGAAAAAACGACATCAAAGCAATCGGAAAGTATTTGATATGCTGTTTTGTGAGATGAATTCGTGACGAATAATACCGAAAATATACAAAAAAAGTGCTTTAAGTGCGGAAATAAAAAAGAGCCTTTTATTTCTAAAAGGCTCTAAAACACTGGTTTTCAGGTGAGCGGGCAATGGGGCTCGAACCCACGACCCTCAGCTTGGGAAGCTAATGCTCTACCACTGAGCTATGCCCGCTTTTTTGGAAGCGCAAATTTAAGTATTTGCCCGACTTCTGCTAAATTTTTATTCATATTGCTTATCATTTTCTTAATTTAGTCGAAATATTTTTTCGATGCTTTTTAATATCGTCTATTATCTGCTTTTTGCGCTGGCAGTTGTTGCTTCGGTTTGGTACCTCTATTCATGGTTTTCAGGAACCGACCGTGTTAATACGCAATGGAAAGAAGCTGTTAAATCGGGAGAGGTTTCTTCAAGGCTTCGAAAAGCCTATCGTTCTTATCCTGATAAACAACGCTTTCTTCTTTTTTGGCTTCAGCTAACTTCATTGAGAGATCAGCTGCCTTTAACAGCTGTGATGGCCGAATTGGGTGTGTACAAAGGTGAAACAGCATCTATCATGCAATCTATTGATCCTGAACGTGAACTTTTTCTGTTTGATACGTTCGAGGGTTTTATTCCGAATGATCTGCAGCAGGAATCCGGCGAAGCATCTGAATATTCTTCTGCCAGTTTTGCGGATACCTCAGCTGAACGTGTGAAAGAGTTGCTGAATCATGCTCCTAATATGCACGTTTTCAAAGGCGATTTTAAAACGCTGATTCCTGAAATCCCGGAGCGTGAGTATGCTTTTGTGAGTATAGATGTGGATTTAGCAGAACCTACCTTAGCAGGTCTGAACTACTTTTATCCCCGTCTTTGTCCCGGAGGCGTAATTGTGGTGCATGATTATAACCAACGTTGGAATGGGTTAATGAATGCTGTAGAAAGTTTCCTCAAAACTATTCCAGAACAGGCTGTTCTTATACCCGATACGAACAGCAGTCTCGTCATTATAAAAAACAGAAGCTAGCTGTATAACTCTTCATTATCTTCTTTATTTCTAACGAGATAGTTATAGGTTTTCTTTGCGCCAAAGCCAATACTTAATACAAGCAAAATACCCAATCTGCTTCCAACAGGCGCTGTGCCTCCTACAGGACCAACTCCTCCTGTAGAAGGATCACCAGGAGGGTTTGGCGGCCCTTGTGCAATACTGCTGTTGTGTATGAAAAAGAGTCCAATTAGCAGGATCAATAGTTTTATAGTTGTTTTCATTTCGTTATTTTTTTGGATTGAATACTTTTTGATTGAACACACGGGTCGCAGTGGTAACTTTGAGTAAAACAACCGAAGCTGTTTTAAGGCCATCAAGAGTTACCGGCTGACTGCCAAAGAATTGCTTCTGAAGCAACTTACTACCTTTCAAATCAAACACTTCTACTGTGCCATTTCCTTTGTTATCCTGAACGCTGAACTTAAGTTGACCGTCAGCAATCCAAGTTTTCAATGCTTCAGAGCCTGCTTTCGATTCATCATTACCTGTGGGTCCCATAAACCGAAGGACAAAGCGGTGAGGGTCGTTTTCAATTTGGTGTGTAAAGCTGTAAGATGTTTGAGTACTCAAATCGACCGTAATTCCTGTGAGAAGGTCGTCAAGCATCAGGCTTTCCTGTTGTTCAAATGTTTCAATACCTTCAAAACTAAGAGATGCTTCTCCATTTTCGAGCCATTCAAATCCCAGAGGAACGGTAAAAGTTTCTGTTACCAACGGAATACTGTTAATGCTCAATTGAATTTGATCAGCAGAAAGTGTGAAAACAGATGGGATAAGATCGCCGCCTTTTAGCTTCAAGGCATCCCATTCACCATCAAAATCAGTGGTTGCCTCTTCAATGAATCGCAGAACAATTTCATCGGAATAGGTGTTTGCATGCGAGGTAATTTGTAAGTTGTTATTCATCTCATTTGTTTCCTTTAGAAAACCGGTAGCGTTGTGTAATCTTACATTGTTATCCATTGCTAAAACCGGCGATCCAGCGCTCGACTGAACGAAAAATCCCTGACCTGTAGGGATATACCTCGAACCTCCATTGGTTCCTGAGCCTCCAACATAGCTCGCCCATACAAAAGCTGAACTGTTGGAGCTGGCACTATTGTAGATATAAATCGCGTTGTTGACATTGGTTTTTGTCCAGCCTGAAGAAGCGCTCCAGTCTATAGCAGAAGGGTAGGGGTTGGGAACAAGATTGAAATTTAATCCAAAAGGTGGATAGGCAACATCAGCCGAGAAACTACCATTGTTCGCCATACCATCGAAATCATAAGTTGTATTGTTGCCAGGATAATAAATCAGATATCCCTGATCTACTGTCAGAGGTGTAGTTGTGGAAGTTCCTGCACTCACATAAGCTTGCGTTGCCTGATCAAAGGAATAGAGGTAGGAGCCCATAAACAGTCCTGCCTGAGGATTCGAACTTTGCGTTAAAGGAACGGAAACTGTGTGATATTTTCTGTTATTCAGGTTAGCATCACCCGTGATATAACGCTCAATGGTTATGGGCACATTATTGGTGTAATGCAGGAGCGAGGCAGTCCCTGTTCCATCTGATTCGAGTCGTAAGGCTGCTTCCCCAACCTGATTATCAATAGCTCCATTCACTGTAAGTGTTTTTGTGGGAGCAATTGTGAGGCTGTGTCCTGTTTCAATAATCAGGTTATCAAGCAATAAATTGGAACTAACAACAACCGGACCTCTCACGATGGCATCGGCCGTTGCCGCTACCTGATTGAAATCAGTTGTAATTGAAAGGTTATTGAATCCAAGATTTTGCGATCCGCCTTGTTTGCTGGTATAAATTTCAATCCTGTCGATAGCCATTGTACCTGATGTCGCAGTATAATTTGCGCCTGTGTAGGATTGTAAACCTTGGTTGATTTGAACGGAATAAACATTTCCACTTCCTCTCGTAAAAGTAAAACTCAAAGGGGTGCTGCCTGCCCATGAGATTCCTGTGCTGAAATTGCTTCCACCATCGTTCAGTTGCCATGCTGAGCCACCTCCGATAAACTTGAATCCAAGGCGAAAAACTTCTTGTGAATATAAACTAATGCCGATTTCACCTCCGTTTGAAACACCCGTATAACCCAGGTCAACTTCAAAAGTGCCACCAATAGGGATCGTACCATTAAGGTCGCGACGCGCAGTGAAATAATTACCTGTCTGATCACTTCCTGAGAAAATACCAAAAGTTGAAGCTCCCAAGCCTGTTCCGCCAATGTAGCTGTTTCCCGAACCTCCTGAGATGAAAGTCCAGTTGCCAAGACCGTTTCCTAGGTTGCTGCCTGTTGTCCATGTGCCATTATAATTGGAAGCAGCGTCGGAGGCATTGTAAAGATAAGAGTATTCAAAAACCTCATTTCCGGTAATAATGACCGTGTAAGCCTGACTGCCTCCGCTGAGTGTGCCTTTGTGGGTGATGGACAGGTCATAAAGCTGATTTGCAGCTGGCGAAGCGAGGTAAATAACTTCGATATTGTCACGGAAATTATCTCCAGTGGTAGCCAAAGTCGATGGATTGGCTGGGTCAAGAATATAGGGTGTATAGATTGTTCCTTCAGGTGAAGTGAGGCGAACGTCTAGGTCATTAACCAGCATGGCTGTTGTTGGGTCAAGTGAAGCAGGTGGAGATGTGCCCGGAACATCATTCCATATGAGCGTCACCTTAAGTGGCTCACCACCTTTTGCTTTCACCGTAAGGTTTGTTGTTGCGCTGTTGCTTAGCGACAACTCTTTGATATGTAATGAAGTAGAGCTATTGTCACTCATCACTTTAGCAGCAGCTTGTGTGTTCATCAAGCCCCATCCGTAAACGTAATCAGGACCGGCATTACCCAAATCTGTTGCTGTATGCAGAATAAGTCCTTTCATTGTTGCAGAGCGCAGAGGAGTTCCCGGATGCAGGTTTTGCTGATGTTGAAGCAGCAATCCTATCGAACCACTTACCATCGGACCAGCCATGGAGGTGCCGCCGGCAGTAGCATACGAGGCTGTGTTTGATGTGTAACAAGAGGTTACAGAAACCCCTTTTGCAACGATATCCGGTTTTATGCGTCCATCATCAGTTGGCCCCCATCCGCTGAATGAGGACATGGCAGTTGTCACATCTACAGCACCTACTGTAAGAACATTTTTTGAAGTCGCTGAGTGAGCGATGCTTTCATATCCTGTTGCACCTCCATCTTTGTCCCTAGTGGCAGTGCTGACCTCCCATGCCCATCCATTTGCAGGGTTTTGAAAATAATGTGATGTCCCTGCAGCCGGACCTTCACCTCTGTCGTTACCAGCTGATTTAACAATAAGGTAGTTTGGAGCATTGTGAGCAACGAGATCCCAACTTTTAGCTTCACTACTATAGAAGCCCCAGTTATAGTCTTCAGTAGTGCTGATGTTAGCTGAGCCCCACCAATGCCAGCCACTATTTCCCGACCAGCTGCCACTTGCCCATCCAGTGATGAGGCCATAAGAGTGTTGCGAATTCTTCAATCCTGCTGCGGCTTCGGTTGCCATTTCAGAAACGTCGCTGTTCCAGTCGTAAGCGTGTAAGGAAGCTGCAGGTGACATACCTTTGGCAACGCTGTAAACACCTGAAGCTATCATTGTACCGGCCACGTGAGTTGCATGCCAACTTTGAGCCATTGGCGCGACATCGAGTTGTGTTATTCTTCCGGTAAGTTCCTGATGCGCAGCATAAACTGAGCCACCGTCCCAGATGCCCATGGTAATTCCCGCCCCTGAAAGTGAAAGGCCGGCAGCACCACCTGAATACAACTTATCAGAATTGATCAAAGCAGCTCCGGCGGCATTATCTGTAATCACATACACCGGACGACCCTCATCAAGACGGATAAGCTCGCTTATTCTTCCATTTTCGTCTTCAGTGAGAAGGGGCCATCCCAACTGTAAAGCCTTAGCGATGGCTTCTGCTTTTTCTTGTTTTGAAAAAACCTCCCACTCAGCTGACAACTGGCGTAATTTGAGTTGTTGTTGGGGACTTTGTGCATACGCAGTTGTTGAAAACAACAATGCACATATCATTAGTTGAAATAGTAATAGCTTTTTCATAGTTAATTTGGAGTAAAAGTGCAAGCAGCCAAAATTATATAAAAATGTTGTAGAATGATTCATAAAATGAATAAAGGCGAAATACTCATTTGCCAAATCACAGCGTGCAACAATTGAATGGATTTTTTCTGATTTTTCAATTCAGTTGGAAAGGAAAGTAAAATCCACCTTTTAACCTCACATTTCCTGTTTTCCAATTTTTTCTACTTTTACCGCCATGAACACAGAAATTCAAATCTATAACGAAAAACAAGCAGCGGGTGACAAAGAAATCTGTCACGTGATTGCAACACTAATTGACAGCCAACTGCCTGAAGCTGAAAGCAAAATCTGGCATGCTCACCCTGTTTGGTTTATTGATGGTAATCCAATTGTTGGCTATAGTAAGCAGAAAGCAGGCATGCGTCTGATGTTCTGGAGCGGGGCAGATTTTGAAGAAGACCTATTGCATGTCAAAGGTGAAAAATATAAAGATGCCTCAATCTTTTACACTTCTGTTGAACAGGTCGATCCTGTCAACCTCGAACGCTGGCTGAAAAAATCGAGGGAAATTCAGTGGGACTATAAAAACATTGTAAAAAGAAAAGGCCAGTTGGAACGCTTGAGGTAATTCAAATAATAAACTGAAAATTAAATGAATGAATACAATAGATAAACACAATTTGCAGATGGCAACGATGACATTTGCAACGGTTTATCCACTCTACCTCGCAAAAGTGGAGAAGAAAGGCCGTACGAAAGAAGAGCTGCACCAGGTGATTGAATGGTTGACTGGCTTTGATGAAAAAGAACTGCATCAACTCATCGAAGCAAAAGTAAGCTTCGAAATCTTTTTTCAGAAGGCCAGGCTTAACCCAAATGCACATCTTATTACCGGTCTGATCTGTGGTTACAGGGTTGAGGAAATCGATAATCCTTTAACCCAAAAGGTAAAATACCTGGACAAATTAGTGGATGAACTCGCAAAAGGCCGCAAGATGGAGAAGATTCTGCGGGTTGCTTAGCTTGAAAGCTATCTTTGCAAACTACACTGATAGGGGCTTTAGTCATCAGATAAGTTCCTGTTCATCAAACCTATTGTCTTACCGACCTCCCAGACTTTAAGACTTCAAGACCTTCCAACTTTCCGACTTTAAGACCTTTCAACTTTCCAACCTTCTGACCCTGTCTTGAAGTGTGAAACTTGTAATTTTTTACGTTAAATATGCAATGCTTTCCAGATTGAATGTGCTGACCTTTGCCCATTATAAACGGTTCTGTTTACATCGTTTTATTTTGAGTATTAATTCCGGATTCCCATGTTGGTACCATAGCGTAAGTATCATGATTATTTACAGCCAGAAATGGAAGTAGCTATGGGTTTGGGTGTTACTATTGATGAAAAGGCGATGTCACATTCGGAATTACATTTGAAATCAAAGAAATAAATCAAAGTACTATGATTCTTAATTCACATCAGATTAAACACGATAGCTTATTCCTTTTAGTCAAAATCTTAAAACAATAGAAATGGAAAACATGCAGAAGATATTAATTGTCCTGACATCGCATAGCGATTTAGGCGATACCGGCGAGAAAACCGGTTTTTGGATTGAGGAGTTTGCCGCTCCTTATTATGTGCTTGCTGATGCAGGTGCCCAATTAACCATTGCATCACCCAAAGGAGGTCAGCCACCTGTTGACCCCAAAAGTGAAGCTCCTGATGCGCAAACCGCCGCCACCAAAAGATTTTATGGTGATTTTGACGTAATTGATAAAGTGGCTCATACCGTTAGACTTAATGAAGTGAACGTGGCAGATTATGATGCTGTTTTTTATCCCGGAGGTCATGGCCCGTTGTGGGATCTTGCAACAGACAACGTATCTATTGCTTTGATCGAAGAGTTTTATAAAAGCAATAAGCCATTGGCTTTTGTTTGCCATGCACCTTCAGCATTGGTCAACACTAAAGCACCAAATGGTGAGCCACTGCTTAAAGATAAAGAGGTTACAGGCTTTTCGAATTCGGAAGAGGAAGCTATTAAACTAACCAAAATAGTGCCCTTTTTATTGGAGGAGAAAATTAAGGAGTTGGGAGGCCATTACAGTTGCGGACCTGATTGGGGTGTTTATGTCAAAACGGATGGTTTGCTGATAACCGGACAAAACCCTGCATCCTCAGAGGCTGCGGCAAAGGAATTGTTGAAGGTTTTACTTTTAAAGTAAGTATGAGTTCTTTATTAACTTGTCTGGAAGCGAGGTAACTTGCTTTCAATATTTAAATTTTAAATACAAAACACAATGCGGTTAGAACTATCATTATCAGAAATAAAACACTATCTAAGTAATCATTATCAAATTGATATTGAATTGAATAACATAAGTGAGGACAAAATCGAAGTTGTATACATTGATTCGGTGGTGTTGATAATAAAAGATGTAAAAAAAGATTTGATTCTGTTGCGGTACGAAGCAGATGGATTGGCAAATATAGTGGCCAAAGTTTCGCATTACTTTCTAAAAGAAAAACTCAAATCGATACCTATTGAGTGGAACTCAAAAAATGAAGAAATATTAATTGATCTAAAAAAATTTCCAGAAATGGATGTGTTTTTAGGTTTCTTTTACATCACGGAATTACACTTTATAAATGACTCTATAATATTGGTTTTTAGCGCAAAGGATAAAACATAAAATTTGGTAATTGAAAAAAGCACGATCCATTTTAAGGAAAACATTGGTAGTTGTTTTGTGGATAGCCACAATTCTGCTGATCATATTCCTGATTACAGCTGCTCTTATTCAGATTCCATCCATCCAAAACAGGATTGTAAAGGCTGCCACTTCGTATGTAAGCGACAAAACTCATACGCGCGTAGCGATAAATAAGATCAGCATTTCATTTCCAAAATCAGTTGTTATCGAAGGTCTGTTTATGGAGGATTTGAATAGTGACACCTTACTTTTTGCAGGTAAGTTAAATGTTAATATTGCACTTTACGACTTGATTTCGAGCAAAATATCTCTAAATTCGCTCGCGTTGAAAAATACTGCGATCAACTTGCACAACACTAAAACTGATTCGCTTTTCAACTATAACTTTTTGTTAACTGCATTCAGCGATACTACCGATCAAATAAAAGTTCAGCCTGATTCGGTATCTAAATGGACTTTCAGTATTGATAAAGTTAATCTCGAAAACATCCGTATTCGTTATGAGGATCAATACGGGGGGATGGATGTTTATGCAGCAGTCGGGAGTATAATGCTGGAAATGAATGAAATTGATATAGCTAAATCCATTTACAACATTGAAAAACTGAGTGTTGAAAACCTGAATGCAAAAGTTGAGAACGAAATGCCATCAACTTCAAATAATACAGAATCAGAAAGCGCATTGCCAGAATTAACAGCCAAAAAGATTCAAATCGCCAATTCAACTATTGAATATGCTGACCTAACTCGCAAACAGTCAGTAATTGCTGTTATTAACCGTTTTGAGTTAGACAATGGATTTGTCGATTTGCAAAAAGAATTGGTCTCAATGGATCAAATATCCCTGTCAAAAAGTGAAATAAAGTACAATACGGTCGATTCTGCTTCTTCTTCTGACACCACCATTGTTTTAGACAGCGAAACCACAGCGAGCAACTGGAAAGTTACTGCCAGTAGTATTGTCCTGAACGAAAACTCGCTTGCTTATGTTGTTGCCAATAAACCTGAAACAAAAAATACTTTTGATGTAAATCACCTTATGTTCAGTCATTTAAATCTTGAAGCAACAGATTTATCTTATGCTCCTGAGGCGACTCAAATAGTAATAGAAAGTTTCAGTGCCATCGATCAGAATAATTTTTCTATTACAAAATTTGAAACAGCATTCAGCATGGATCAGCATTCCATTTCGATGAAAAGACTCAGAGCTGAAACAGCCAATTCTTCGGTAATGGCAGATATGAACATACGCTATGCTTCATTAAAATCATTAAAAGATTCTATTCCGCTTTTGGAGTTGAATTTGAAACTTGAAGATGTAAGGATCGAAAATGCTGATGTTCTCTATTTCATCCCTCAACTTGCAAAGCAGTCTTTCTTCGAAAATAAGTCAACTATTACCTCTGTTTCAGGAGATATTTATGGAAAGCTGAACAAGCTGAATGGTGAAAATATGGTAATCAAAACCGGGTCCGGAACTCTTTTAACGACTAATTTTAACATCGCAGGTTTGCCGGATGTGCAATCTGCGTTTTTTAATTTTTTCAATCTGAAAATACATACAAGCAGGCACGACATACTGTCAATAACTGGTCCTGTGCTACCGAAAAGCATCGAACTCCCGCAAAATATAAACATGCTGATTGCTTTCAAAGGGACGATAAAAGCCTTTGAATCAACGGTTGGAATGCGCAGCAGCTTTGGAGCAGCAAATCTTTTTGCACAAATCGATAACAACGGAAATTTCAGAAGCAAAGTAAGTATAAACGCTTTCGATGTTGGCCGCCTGTTGAAAGATACAGCAATGTTTGGCCCTGTAACCTTAGCTGCTGAAGTGGCAGGACATGGGCTTGATAAAAGCAGCATCACTGCAAAAATTGATGCAGAAGTATCAGAGATGTTTCTGAAAAAGTATGCTTATCATAACCTTGTGGTTGATGGGAACATTAGGGGGCAGGAATTCGAAGGCAAGATAACTCTGAAAGATGAAAATGCAGCCTTTGATTTTGACGGGCTTGTAAATTTGAATCCATATCAGGAAAAATTCAAATTTCGTCTGGAAGTATTTGGGGCCAATCTTCAAAAACTCCATGTTACAAAAGATGATATCAGGATTGGTTTTGTTGCGGCTGCTGATTTAAAAGGCGGCACAGTAAATAAAATGAATGGAAAAGCTAGAATATCAAGCATGATAGTTGCGAAAGATGAGAAAGTTTACACGCTTGATTCCCTGTTATTTGCTTCGATTAATGAAAGTAGAAAAAGCAAATTGGATTTCAGTAGTGCCCTGATTGGCATAAAATATTCCGGGACAATTTCACCCGCTGACATATCGGCTGAGCTCAGTAATTTTGTCAACCGCTATTTTTCGTTTTCCGACAGCGTTCAGGTAAAAAAGGATCGTGAGCCAACCGATTTTACGTTTGAAATACAATTGAAAAATCACCCTATACTGGCGCAGGTTCTTTTGCCCCAGCTAAAAGAATTCGAACCAGGTATCATTCAGGGAAGTTTCGACAGCGAAAAAAACGACCTGAAGTTATCAGCAAACATGAATAAAATAGTTTATGGTACTACTCAAATACTTGATCTGGTGCTTGATGTGAATTCTGATCCTTCGGCATTAAACTATAAGCTTTCGGGCAGCAGTATTTCGAAAGGTCAAATTAAACTTGACAATTTCCTTTTAGATGGCAAACTCGCTGAGCAAACGATTTACGCCAACATTTCATCCATTGCCGATAATCTCAGCAAGAAGCTTGTGATTCGTTCTCAGCTTACACGCGAAAAAGCCAATTACAAACTTGTGCTTGATCCCAAAGATTTTTACCTGATGAATAACCGTTGGGACATTGCCGCTGATAATTTTATCGAATTCGGGAAAGATGGTTTGCTGATCCATCAGCTTTTTATGACAAATAATGAAAGCCGGATAAACATCGCTTCGGTTCACGATAGATTCAATGATGATTTAAAAATTGAGATAAAGAATTTTAAACTGGACGACATTTCCCAAATCATAGAAAAAGACTCAAGTCTGGTAAAAGGAATCGTGGATGGAAATGTATTGCTGAAGAAAGTTGATAGCAGCTATGGCATTATTGCAGACGCCAGTATTCGTAACCTTTTTGTACGTGATGTATCAATTGGTAATCTTTCAGTGAAAGCCGACAATCCGACCGGAGAAGGGTTTGATCTCAATGTGAAATTGTCTGGAAATGAGAACAATCTGGTTGCAAAAGGGTATTATATTCCGAATGGAGATAATAATTCGGTCAGTGTAACGACTGATATCCAATCGCTTTCAATGAAGACAATCGAGGCATTTTCGATGGGTCAGATAACCGAGGCAACCGGGACACTTACTGGAAATATAGCTATAAATGGCTCAATTGCTGCACCTCAGATAACTGGTGAACTGGTTTTCAATGATGCATTTTTAAATCCGGCGGTGCTCAATAACAGGTTAGAACTAAAGCATGAAACAATATATTTAAAAGAGGATGGCATTTACTTTAATTCATTTACGCTTTTGGATGCCGGCAAAAATTCTGCAATTATTGACGGATCGGTTAAAATGAAACAGTTTAAAGACTTTGTTTTTGACATTCAAATGAAAACGAAAGACTTCCTTTTGTTAAACACTACTTCTGAAGACAATAAGAATTTCTTCGGCAGGATGATCGTAGACAGCAAGATTGATATTAACGGACCAATGTCTCTTCCTGTGGTAGTTGCAAAAGTAAAGATGAAGAATGGTTCAAATTTTACTTTTGCTGTACCCGAGAATAAACTTACCACCGACAGGGGAGAGGATGTTGTCGAATTTGAAGATTCGTTGCAACTCAATTCAATCATTTATAAAGACCTGGATAAAAAAACACAAAAAACAAGCCTCAGCGGATTTGATTTATCCTCTTTCATTGAAATTGATAAAGAGGCAACACTTCGCCTGTTGATGGATCCTTCATCCACTGATTCGTTGGTTGTAAGAGGTGAGGCTGCGTTAAGTTTTACCATGGACAGAAGCGGGAAAATGAGCCTTACCGGGGCTTACAATCTTGATGAAGGCAGCTACCTTGTTTCGCTGCAGTCCGTCATAAAAAGAAAATTTGATATAAATCCCGGCAGCACCATCATCTGGAATGGCGATCCGCTGGATGCTGAAATATCTATAAACGCGACCTACGCTTTACGTGCTTCACCTATCGATCTGGTGGCTGATCAAATGGCGGAAGAAAGCGAAATGGATAAGAGCGCTTACAAGCAGAAGTATATGTTTTGGGTTCTTTTGAAGCTGCGCGGGGAAATTCTGCACCCCGAAATAAGCTTTGAGATACAATTGCCTCCTGAGAATAAAGGAATTTTGGGAGGGCGCGTAAATGCGAAACTGAATATGCTCAACGAAGATCCTTCAGGCTTAAACAAGCAGGTATTCGCACTTTTGGTTTTGGGCAGGTTTATACAGGAGAACCCCTTGCAATCGGATGCAAATAACGGGGCCTCAACAATTGTGCGTGCAACAGTCGGGAAATTTTTATCGGCACAACTCAACCAGTTGAGCTCAAAGGTTGTACCTGGAGTTGAATTGAATTTCGATATTCAATCGTATGATGACTATGGATCGGGACAAGCTGAAGGTAGAACACAGGTGGAAATCGGACTTAAGAAGCAACTCTTCAATGAGCGCTTGTCCGTTCAGGTGGGTGGTAATGTGGATGTTGAAGGAGAAAAGGCCAAGAAAAATACAGCCAGTGATATCACCAGCGATGTTACCATAGAGTACAAATTGGCTAAAGATGGCCGTTATCGCTTGAAAGGTTTTAGAAACTATCAATACGAAGGTGCAATTGAAGGTCAGATAGTTGAGACAGGATTAGGTATTTCTTATGTCCGCGATTTCAATAAGTGGAAAGATCTGTTCAGATCAGCTAAAAAAAAAGGGATTCAATCTGAAAAAAAAGAATGATGGCCCTCTCCATTAAAAATATAAGTATTCTGTTCATTACCTGCCTGTTTTTAGCAGCATGTAATGTCACAAAGCATTTGCCGCCTGACGAGAAACTTTATACCGGAGCGGTTATCAAACTGGAATCAGTTGATAAGATTCATAAAAGGAAGAAACGTTCTATAAAAAGCATTGCAGAAAACGCTGTGCGGCCCGAACCGAATAAGAAAATTTTGGGCATCAGACTAAAATTATGGATGTACAATCAAGCAGGCGAAAACCCTAAAGGAAAGTTTAAAAAATGGCTGAAAAAAACAGGAGAAACTCCAGTTTTGATGAGCAGTGTTAAACCTGCAGTCAGTTCAGCAATTATTGATGCCAGGTTTTTCAATATCGGGATTTTCAGAAGTTATACCGAATACAAAATTGTTGAAAAGGGTAGAATGGCTAAAGTGATTTACACCGGCCATATCCATGACCCATATGTAGTTAAAGAGATTACTTATGCTATTTCTGACAGCAGTATAAACAGCCTTATGCTGTCAGAAAAGGGAAAATCATTGATAAAGCCGGGTCATGATTACGGTCTTGAAATCCTGAAAATCGAAAGAATACGAATTGATGCCTTATTGAAGGACAACGGATATTTCTACTTCAATCCTGAACATTTACTTTTCAAAGCAGATACTTCAAAAATAAACCATGATGTAACTTTGAGGCTTACCTTGAAAGACAGCATTCCAGCGGAGGCTTTAAGTGTATACCGCATTAACAATGTGATTGTTGATCAGGATTATTCGCTCAATGAGGAAGAGGCAGGTCAGATAAAAGACACGCTTGTGTATCAGGGGATTTATTTCCTTGGGAAAGATTTGGAAATGAAAATCAGGCCAAAAGTAATTGCACGGTCGGTATATTTAAAGAAAAACGAAATCTATTCACGAAAAAACCACAACACCACCCTCAACCGGCTGATGACGATGGGTAATTTCAAATTCGTCCGGATGAACTTTGCTAAAAGCGATACCTCAGCAACAGGTTTTCTGGATGTCACCATCTTAATGACACCCATGCCAGTTCATACTTTCAGGGCGGAACTGGAACTTGTTTCTAAATCAAATAATTATACCGGGCCAAGGTTGAATACAAGTTATATCAACAGGAACACATTCAGGGGTGCTGAATTATTGAACCTTAGCATGGCGGCATCATTTGAGGCACAATTTAGCGGGGCAACCAAAAATTTGTATTCCTTTTCGCTAAATCCGCAGGTAGAGTTGTATTTTCCGCGCTTTTTTGTGCCTTTTAAAATTAATAGAACGAGCAGTTTATATATTCCAAAAACACGTTTCTCGCTTTCATATATGTTTTCAAAAAGAGTTAACTACTTCGATATGAGTTCATTTCAATTCAGGTATGGGTATAAATGGAAATCCGATATAAGGCAGGATCATGAATTAAATCCGGTAAACATAAGCTTTACCAAACTTTCGAACGAATCAGCCGAATTCAATCAATTGCTTACTGATAATCCTTTCCTGAAAAAAAGCTATGAAGAGCAGTTTATTGCCGGTGGAACATATATTTATACGTTTAACGAGCAAGTTCTATCTCTTAAAAAGATGCAGTACTTTTTTCAGCTCACCTCTGAGGCTGCAGGTAATGTGTTTTCGCTGGCAAAAGTTATATCAGGGAAAAAGATTTCATCAGAAAACCCATCAACCATTGCGGGATCGGTATACTCACAATATGTCAGGTTAAGTGTTGAAGGCCGTGGATTTTACAATTTTCCCGATAAAAACAGATTGGTGCTGAGAGCCTATGCAGGTGTTGCCAGACCTTATGGAAACTCTTCCGTGTTACCTTACACCAGGCAGTTTTTTAGTGGCGGACCAAGCAGTATCCGTGCGTTTACAATAAATTCTTTAGGCCCGGGTACATATAACCAAAATAATGACAGCATTGGTTTTTTACAACTTGGAGGTGACATAAAACTGGAAGTTAATGCAGAGTATCGTTTTGGAATTTACCGCTTTTTTAAAGGGGCAGTATTTGTTGATGCCGGGAATGTTTGGCTTTTGAAATCAAATCCTTCCAAATTGGGAGAACCTTTTTCATTTTCAGGGTTCGCAAATGAAATTGCAGTTGGTGCAGGTGTTGGTTTAAGGGTGGATGTATCGTTTTTTGTTTTAAGGTTCGATCTCGCAACGCCTTTGCGCAAACCATGGCTCGAACAAAATAACAGATGGGTAATAAATCAGATAGATATTGGTAATCCGCAATGGAGAAATGAAAATTTGATTTTAAACGTTGCTATAGGTTATCCTTTTTAATGAAGAAAATATAAATCAATATGCCGCTGTAATAAGTATCGAATGTGTGAATTATGCAACTCTTTATTCAATTTCTGTAACAGTTTTCTTGCCTGAGTTCATCAATTTTGTTCATGCAAAATTCATTCAGTCAACTCTTTAATTATTGTTTATGAAAGGCTATGAGGACTTAATCAATGTTTTAAATTCGATCCTTGCGGACGAATTAAATGCTATAAACCAGTATTTGGTACATTCTGAAATGTGCGAAAACTGGGGTTATGCACAACTTTATCTGGCTATTCATGGTCAGGCAATGGATGAGATGCATCACAGTGATTGGCTTATGGAGCGTAACAATTTCATCGAAAGAGCTCCAAAAGTTTCCAAACTTATTCCAGTCACAACGCTCAAATCAATAGCAGAAATAATCGCTGAAGACATTGACGTCAATATAAATGCAGTCAATTCTTATAACAACACAATCAAACTCGCCAACGAAATATATGATCAAGTCACTGATGAACTTCTGGCCATAATAGCTAAAACTGATGAAGATTATGAAGCTTGGAATCAGATACAAAGCTCTCAATTGAAACAGATTAACAAGGAGAATTATATGATGAATCAAGCATTAAACTAGGATATGTGCTTATTACCTTTTAAAAAAAAATTATACGATGTCACATCAAGTTGTAAAAATTAATTCCATTAAACACATCACCCACGATGTGCTTCAAATTATTACTGATAAGCCCGGGCATTTAAACTTTTTACCTGGACAAGCCACTGAAGTTTCAATAAATCAGGATGGATGGAAGGATAAAAAACGACCTTTTACATTTACCAGTCTTCCAGGGAATGATTATATTGAATTTACAATTAAGACCTATCCTTCAAGAAAAAGCGTAACAAACAAATTAATTGAACTTTCTAAGCATGACGAATTGATTTTGCACGAAGTATTTGGTGCTATTGAATACAAGAAAGAAGGTGTTTTCATTGCCGGAGGCGCAGGGATAACGCCATTTATCAGCATTTTCAGGTTCCTGCAATCGAAGAATAAGCTAGGTAGTAACAAACTTATTTTTGCAAACAACACAAAAGCTGATATCATACTTGAACAGGAATTTAAAGCGTTGCTAGGCGATAATTTTATCAACATTTTATCCGAGGAAAGTGTGAAGGGATATGATTATGGACAAATCACAGAGGATTTTCTCAGCAAACATATTACCGACAGAAGTAAACATATATATTTATGCGGACCACCACCTATGATGGAAGCTGTTGAAAAAAAACTGGATAAATTGAAAGTAGATAAGACCCATATTGTTAAAGAAGCTTTTTAGCGACAAAAAAATAAGTGTTTAATTTCAATACTGATCTGTACAAAAATATCAATACCTAGAAAAGAAATATGGATTAACTAACGTTGATAATGGCTTGAAATAAATGCAACTACGATATAACTATTTCTTTACTGCCTTAATAAATTCATCAAAAGAATGGTGGGCTAAAGACCCTTTTAAAGAAAGTGCTGTTATTGCTTATTATGCAATCTTTTCGCTGCCGGGCTTACTGGTTGTAATCATAACCGTTGCTGGATATTTTCTTGGAGAAGAAGCTGTCAACGGACAATTGGCATCGGAAATCACTTCCACAATGGGTGCAGATACAGCACGACAAATTCAAGACATCATTGCAAAAGGTACTGAATCAAAAAATTCTCTTTTGGCAACCATATTGGGAGTCCTGACAATTCTAGTTGGAGCAACTGGTGTATTTGCACAATTTCAAAAATCAATTAATACTATATGGGAAGTAAAAGCAAACGAGTCCAAATCAGGCATTTTAAGTTTATTAAAGGCCCGCTTGTTTTCATTCGGACTCATAATTGCCATAGCTTTTATACTAATTGCATCTCTTGTGATTTCCGCAATGCTTTCTGCTTTAGGAACCTTTATAGCGTATTATTTTTCTGAATCCCTACTCATTATATTACTGATCATCAATTTTATTTTATCACTAAGCATCCTTGCAGTATTGTTTGCAATCATGTTTAAATTTTTTCCAGATGTAAAAATAAAATGGAAGCATGTATGGATAGGATCATTCGTAACAGCGCTACTTTTTGAAGGCGGAAAAGCCGCTTTAGGTTTATACTTCGGAAAAGTCAACCCTGGTTCTGGTTACGGAGCAGCAGGTTCAATAATTTTGATCATGCTTTGGGTTTCCTACTCATCCATGATAGTTTTTTACGGAGCTGAATTTACACATGCCTATGCAAAATTACTGGAAGGCAAAATAAAGAAAGAAAACGTGACATTGGAGGTGTAGTTTTGTCACTTTTATTCTGTTAACGCCTAACGCCTAACACCAACCACCCATAAAGTTGATTTGTTGATGGCTGGTTTAGATGGTTAAGAGGTTGAGAGTTGACACATAATATCCTAACACCAAACATCGATCACCCATCCCATTTCAAGCTATATTCATAAACCCTCCCCGTGCTGGGTGCGTTAGCCCGCGCGCACAGCGGGCATGCGGCTGGGTGAATAAAAAAACGACAGCAAATCCGGCAAGGCAGCCCCTCCTCAAAAGGGACTGTTTGTAAAATGCAATGCTTCAAAAATCCAATAATGAAACATCAGCTCCGCCCATCCAAACCGAAGAACCATACTGAAGCATTGCGTTTTACACTCCTTGCCTGGATTTGCATCGTTTTTTTAGCGTGGGCTGACAGCTTTGTGCGCGCTTGATCTTTTGTCCTTTCCATCAAGGGAAAGGACGAGAAAGGTAAATCCAGCAGCATAACTGCAAATTACTCTGAACAAGAGTATCTCGCCCGACCAAACTTTAAGCAACATCAAGCGATTTACATCCGGTCTGGAGACCGAAATATCGCAACAGCGTAGCTGCAAACTACACTCAACAGAGTGAACAGAGTGCAACCATTGAATGAATCAAATTCAATAATTGTTTTCCTTATTCAAGGTTAATTGTTACCACTTTATCCTCAATTGGATTTAGGTACCATGTGGGATTGTTGGAGCCATTAGATGTTGCCCAGCCTTCAAACTGAGGGTAAGCAATCAAAATGTCAACTTTTTCGATTGGACATTTGTAGATTCCGTCAACGATAATCTCCATTGCCCAGGGTAATCCGTTCGTAGTTTTATAGTCGCCTGCATCATTACCAGTGGTAAAATAATCCGGATTAGCAGTAGAGGTTTTTGGAAATCCGCTTTGGTGCACTTCGAGACCACGATCATTGGTGCGGAAAAGGTAAATTTCAGGGATAAATTCAGCTGCATTTTCATTAAATGTGATGCTAAACCTTAAGGTGTCGGGCACACCCATAGCACCTATTCCATTGTTTTGGTAACGGTTGTTGGTGGTCTCGAACACATCATTGGTGATGATAAGACCGTTAACATTATTAGGATCAAGTGAAACATCTCCTGAAACAGATTGAATGATGTTGTTTGCAAAAGGCTGCTTATCATTCGTATAAAGCATCATAGCAAATCCATTGGCATAACTTGCACCAATAGCGTCGATGCTGATAGTAAAATTGGCTTCGAGTGGCTTTCCTGAACTATTTTTTTTGATCACAGCCTGGTTAGAAAGAACCAAATCATTAAAATCGAAGTCGCCCAAATAAGGCCAAAGATCTTCAAAAGCCAGTACTTGTTTGCCAGCTTCAGGAAAATAAGAAGTTGTGGTCGCATCCGGATCATCCGGGTAATCATCCCAGCGATCGATGATGCCATCGCCATCAAAGTCGCAAGAGACTTCAAAATTATCAAGGAAATTTCCAATACTTCTGTTACCTCCGGCTGAGGATACTGAATTGAAAACAAAAAAAGTTGTGGTTTGCCCCAGGGGAACATTGTAGGAGCCTGAGTATTTTCCCCATGCGGTTTTGCCATCTGACATGCTTGCCTGAAAAACTGCATCTTGAACTGATGAACCAATCAATACTTCAGCAACATCAACACCTTGCCGGCCCCTGTGCCATACCGACCAATGAATAGTTGAGCCGGGTTCTAGACAGAGTTCCTGATACAAAGCAGCAACCTGATTGGCATTTAACTCAAAAAACTGGCGACCTTCCTGGGCTGGAACACCATTGAAACCACTAACCCATAATTCAATTTTCCCATCAGTTGCAGTAGTTTCCCAGCCTGGTACATCAGCTTCACTGCGAATAGCATAATTAGAAGGGATAACTGGTAACTCACCTCCAGCATTGATGATCGGACTCTCACAAGTGGTGCAGGTTACAACTTCGGTCGATTTATTTACTGGAATTGCTTTATTTGTGTTATTACCAAGGGTCATGGTGATTGTTCCCGGACCATTGATTTTCAGTTTGTCCTCAGTTATAGGAAAGTAAAGAAAGTAATCTTTATTTTGAGGTAATAGCAACAAAAACTCAGCCTTGCCATTTTCGATATCAGTGCGATCAATTATGACATTATCAGTATCAACAATCATCAGATATTCTAATTCCGTTGAAACATTGTTTGGGTTGTCAAAAACGACAATAAGTTTGCCATTGAGACTGGATGACCAACTAAAATCTTTATCTACTTCAAGGTTTGCCATCCCTTCAAAGGCTGGAAGTGTAGGCTCTTTTGTTTTGTTGCATCCAACAAGAACAGCAAAAGCGACAAGAGTTATGAGTATGGTGATAATTTTCATGTAAGCGTTTATTTTGAAGTAGCAAATATAAAGCCTAATTTAATAATTTATTATATACCATTAATTATCATGACTTTACATTTTATAATGCAATATTTAAATTCCTAATATTGGAATTAATTCCACATAAAGTTCAAATCCGAATTCTTGCGGTTTTTAATATCTATCTTGCACTGCTTATATTGGCGTTTAAAAAAGAAATGCCAAATCAGATGCTAAGCATGAATGTTACCTTCAAAAATAGATGTCCGCGTGTAGTAAAAGAGGTTTTTATAAGGTGGTTTTCACCAAATTCATTTTCAATAAGTGAAAACTTAAATGATAAACTGTGTTTATTAGCATATAGATTATTAGAACTTAGTTCTAATAATTATCCCCGTCTTGAACGATTAAAAGACATTTTTTTTGGTGATTCAATTAATTTCCTACATTTGGCCGACAAATAACCTAATTTTTCATCTTAAAATCTACCAAATGACAAAGACTAAACAACTATTAATGTGTTTGGTGTTAATTACAAACGTTATTATGAGTTCTTGTTCAAAAAAGGACGACACTCCGGACCCTGATCCACAACTCCCCAAAGGAAGCCTAACTGTTACATTGAATGGTTCAGGTTTTAGCAATGTAACCATGACTTTCAATACGACTGGTGTTGCGGTGTTAGAAGCCGGTTACACAGGGTGTGAGTTTATTGACGCTCAAAACAATGTGGCTGTCGTTGGATTTACAGGTGCTACAACTGGAACCTATATGATTAATGAGGAAACAAGCGACGATAACAATCTCGTTATTAGTTTAGATAACGGGACAACCATTATAGGACTTTCAACAGGTTCAGTTATTGTGACAGGTTTTGGTATTACCGGACAAGAAATTACAGGAACTGTAAGCGGTACCGGATTTATTTCCAGATCGGGAAATGAACCTACAGAAATAGAATTAAAAAATTGTTCGTTTAGTGCAACCCGGCTAACGAAATAGAAGAACATCTTGATGATGGTAACTACGGTCAGGTGTCAACCTGACCGTTTTTATTTGTAGGCATCATAATTGCTTTATATACCATTTATAACTTTCGAATATTTTATTAAAGTACACTATTTTGCGTACTTCTTCTTGTCGTATCGAACCCTGTCTTATGTTAAGATTGCTTGCCCTTAATGCAGCATGTTGATTCTACATATTCGGATCTTTCAAATGAAAAGAATTAACTATTTGGTTTACATTATCTTTGTGACTAGGTTAATAGTAACTTCAGAACATGGTACGAGCACGGGCTAATCTATCAGGTCAGAAATTTTGAATCATGAATCTCATTTGTTGTCTTTTAGGATGATTCTTAAAGCAGTATTTTTGGTAAAATAGGCCCATGACCAATTGATGAAAACAATGAGCTTATTTCTAACATTAAGTATCAGCATCAGGTGCAAAAACATCCAAATCAACCAGGCAAAAAAGCCTTTGATATGCATGAAGGGTAAATCCACAACCGATTTGTTCTTTCCAACAGTTGCCATTGTTCCCAGGTCTTTGTATTCATATTCACTGGTTGGTTTCCCTAATTCGATCCTTTTAAGGTTGTGCGCTAATTTCTTACCCTGATTGATGGCAACATTTGCAAGTTGTGGATGACCTGTTGGATATAGTGGCGTCTCCATATAAGCCATATCACCAAGTACAAACACATTGTCAACTCCCTCAAGTCGGTTGATTCGGTCCACCTTGAGTCGGTTACCTCTTCGAATGGAATCTTTAGAGATTCCTTGGATGGTGTTTGCAATAACACCGGCAGCCCAAATTACAGTTTTGGTCTTAATTATTTGTCCTGAATCGGTAATCAAAATTTCACCATCATAATTTTTTACAGTGGTTTCTGTCAAAATTTCTACGCCAAGTTTTTCTAAATATTTTCTTGAATTAATATGGCTTTTCTTGCTCATATTGTTGAGCGTATTCTTACTTCCTTCGATCAGTAAAATTTTGAGTTTAGAAAAGTCAATCCGATGGAAATCTTTTGGCAGAATCTCTTTTTTAATTTCGGCAAACGATCCGGCTAGTTCCACACCTGTTGGACCAGCACCAACAATCACGATATTTAATAACTCTTGCTTATCAACGCTTTCTGAATTGATTATATCTTCAAAAATCTGAAGTATGTGATTTCTGATATTAATTGCATCATAGGTCGATTTTAATGTTAAGGCGTGTTTGCTGATTTCTTCATTTCCAAAAAAATTCGTTATACAACCCATTGCAAGCACTAAATAATCATACCTGTAATCACCAATCGTTGTGTTTATGGTATTATTCTTTACATCAACATTCGTAACATTCGCTAATCTAATCCGTATCTCTTTCTTATTCCTGAATATATATCGTAATGGAAATGAAATACTTGAAGGCTCAATTTGGGAAGTTGCAACCTGATAGAATAAGGGCTGAAATTGGTGATGATTTAACTTATCGATCAACTTTATGTCAAAAAGATCGGTATCAATGTCCTTTACAAATGAGAGACCAGCAAAACCGCCTCCAACTACTACTATTTGTTTTTTACTTTTCATTTTCTACTGCTTGTAGGATTTTTTTCTCTGAAGTCACATCGAACAATAAAGAATATCAATTCAATTTTAACTCTTGTATTAATGTAAAATGTTATTAATCAATACATTTATTACTATAATGTTTTATAGGTTAAAAGTCAGGGCGGCAAAATTAATTCTTTTTTACAGTCTCGGTTTATTTAACCACTTTTCTGCCCGTCCTTTTTTTGAGAACGTGTATACAGATTTAGCATTGAAAAGTATCGCCGAAAACAAGTTTAAGACTTATCTTTTTTTGAAAACATAATTTTAAGCATTGGCAAAGATGAAACCATAACAATCACCACAATGATTATAAACGAATACTTCATTAACTCAGGATATAATTTTCCAAGGTAGTATCCCAGCGGTACCAAGGTAAGTACCCATGTGAGCGCCCCCAACAGATTGAACAATAAAAATTTTTTGAACTGAAACTTTGTTGCTCCTGCAATCATTGGAACCAGTGTACGAATAATTGGCATGAAACGCCCCAATACGAATGCCCACATTCCAAAACGGGTATAAAAACTTTTTCCCCGATCGAGATACTCACTCTTGAAAAATCGGGAATTAGTTTTGCCAAACAACTTAGTACCTAAATACTTACCTTTGTAATAGCCTGTCAAATCGCCTAAAAATGAGGCAATTATCAAAAATATTAAGAGCTGTGCCAGGGGTATATCTAAGTATTGAGTTCCACAAAACATACCAGCTGCAAACAACAGGTAATCACCACCAGGTATAACAAAACCCAGAAAAAATCCTGTCTCAACATATACAATGGCTAAAATCAAGAAAAGACCCCCATAGACTATAATCTGATGTGGGTCAAAAATCGAATTCCAGAGATTACTTTCCAAAAGGGTCATTCTGCTGATTCCTTTTTCTTAAATTTCAGGGAGAAAAATACGCTTCCGGCTATAACACTAGCTATAAATAAAAGCGATAACTCGATCGGAATTTTGTAAAAATCAATCAACAACATTTTTATACCGACAAATATTAAAACTATAGCTAAACCATAGCTTAAGAGCCAGAAACGGTGCACTACACCAGCCAAGGCAAAATACAATGAACGAAGCCCTAATATGGCAAAAACGTTGGAGGTATACACTATAAACTGATCTTGTGTTATTGCGAGAATAGCCGGTATGCTGTCAACAGCAAAAATCAAGTCCGTTGTTTCAATGAGTATCAAAACCAGAAACAAAGGTGTTGCGTATCGTTTCCCATCAATTTTTGTGAAGAATTTATCTTCATGCAAAGTTGGGGTAACAGGCATAAACTTTTTAAAGAACCTCAAAACCGGATTCTTTTCAGGATCAATCTTGGTGTTGCTATGATTAAACATCTTATATCCTGTGAATATCAATAACGCTCCGAATAAATAAATCGTGAAATGAAACTTCTCGAGCAGAGCTACCCCAGCAAAAATAAAAATCACACGCATGATCAAAGCTCCAATTATACCCCAAAAAAGGATTTTGTGCTGATATTTGGTTGGTACCTGAAAATAGGTAAAAATCATTATAAAAACAAAAATGTTGTCAACACTTAGAGCCTTCTCCACTAAGTAACCGGTAAAAAACTCCAACGCTTGCTGTTGACCTCTCCAGAAGTACAGGACAGTGTTAAATACCATTGCCAAAAAAATCCAGACAACTGTCCATGTCAGCGCCTCTTTAACAGATACCTCATGACTTTTACGATGAAAAACTCCCAGGTCAAGCGCCAGCATTAACAGCACAAAGGCGTTAAATAAAATCCAAAACAACATTGGTGTATCCATAATTTATCTTTTTACTTCTAAACAATAGAAATTTACATTTGTTTTAATGTTGAGAAAATTTCAGTGGCTTACATGCCTATTTTAACTCAACTATATCCGTAACTACGATAGATTCGAATATTTTTAGCTCATACAAAAAACAGATGTATCTTTTCTTTATTTCTACTTCTTTAACTAGATTTATTGAGCATAAGACATAAATGCTAATTCTGATCCATATCTATGACAAAGAAAAAAGTGGCAAGGTATTAACCAAGCCGCTTTCTAAATGTATTTGATTTTAATCCTCTATCTGGTCTTTATCCTTCCAGGCTTTATTGACCTTTTTTTCTTCGAAGGCTGAAACTTATTCAAAAAAATAACTTTCCTAGATATCCATAATCCTCATTGAAAATAGGTTCTGTTTATTATAATCTCATAATAATACCTGTCATCAAGCTGACTTTCAAAGCTTAATAAAAGTTTAACAAAAACCAGAAAAATTGGACCGATTATAGTTAGCCTTTAAAGTTAAGTTATAGTTCATAAAAAAACCGGCAAAACCGGTTTTTATAATTTTTGAATGCTTTTTATTGATCTTCATGCTTGTAAATCAAATCCTCATTACGGTATCCTGATCCTTCATTGGAGTACCAGTCACGGTCGTTTTCACCACCACTTTCTGCCCATGAACCAAATTTCAGATAGGCAGCTGTGATATCAGTTTTCTCAACCGGATATGCAAATTGTGTTGGTAAGTCAATAGCCCAGGGTAAGTTTGATGCTGACTGATAATATTTTCCAATAGCAGGGATCGTGTTATCAAACCACTGTCCGAAATAGGCCGGATCATGAAGCGTTGTAGGTGTTTTGCCTGGAAGGTGTACCTCTCTGCCGCGTGTTTTATCAACAATAAGGAATGGATTGTAGGGAGCAAACCCGGTAAGCTGAGTTGAAACAGGTGTCTCGAACTGAACCACCAATTGTCGCAGAACTGGGTTAACATAAGGTGCTTCAAGCGTGGTGTTAACTCCAAAACTTCCAGAAGGTGTTTCCATCATCGAAAAAGCGTTGTCGAATAGGATGACCACTGCATTTTCTTGACCATTCTCAGTTCCATTACTGTTTAAACTTATATACGACTCAGTAAGTTGTTGACCTGTAATACTTTTCACATTGGAAGGGTCAACACCTGGGATCTCAAAACCAAATCCATTTTCAAGACTTGCACCAATGGCTCTTACCTGATAATCAAGGAAAAACTCAACAAGTGCGTTGTTGCTGTTCAGCACTTGTTTGAAGCGGTAATCTACAACAAGATCATTGAAATCATAATCACCTTTTCCTGGCCATAAATCTTCAAAAGCTAAAGTTCCAAAGTCATCTTCGTTGGGATAATAAACGTTGAAAGCACGATCAGAATCATCAGGATAATCATCCAGTTCGTTGTCAACTCCATCACCATCAGTGTCAGAAACCGGTCCTGTAACAATTACATTATCATAATCAATCGTTCCACCATAAATGTGCGACCAAAGCAAAACCTGAACACTGACCGTACCGGCAGGCATTGTTGCTGCAATTGTCTTGGTTGTCCAGGTATTCGATGGATTATTGGTTTGAAGACTAAAAAAGGTGATTGAGTTACCACTTGCATCTCTTGGTATTAAAAAAAGCCAGGCAACATTACTGCTATTTCCTGTTGAACGCATATCAGATGTAAAAGTGATCAGGGCTCCAGGGTTTGCCGGAACTAGTTGTGCTACACCACCATAACGCGCAGGACTTGGTGTAATACGCATCATTTTTTCACCGGCTTGTGTATGCTGTTTGGCATGGTTTGTTCCTAATGTGGAAGTGATATACCATTTTTGATCAGCTGTCATTGGTGATGGCCAGTCGGCAATAACTCCAAAAAGATTCTGTGAAAAGTCGCCATTGGTTATCAGATTCACTATGCTTCTAGCAGATTTGTATTGGATACCATTATCAGCTACCGAATAAGAAGTGGCTTTCATGCCATCAACAACAGGTGGAGGTATAGTACCTATTTCAAGACCAAAATCAATAACAATTCCACCTTCCTTAAATGAAGATGCTGTTAATGGAGTTAATCTTGAACCAGCAACAGTTTCAATAAATAGTTGCTGCAGATTGAATGGAATTTGAAGTTCCATTTCAGTCTCGTTAGCCGAAGACACTGTAGATGAGGCAATTAATTTGCCTCCTGAAGCAGGAAGATCAGTATAAATATTTATACGGCTTTTATTTGTCCCAAAACTGATGATATCAGAAAAAGTAACGGTGATAGTTTTCCAAGTTGTTGTTTCAAATGTAAAACCATCTGGAACCGAAAGTTTCTCAATACCGGTTACAGGATCAGGTTCGGGCTGATCGTTTTTATTGCATGCATTGAATCCAACAAGTGTTAGTACAGCAAAAATGCTTAGGATTGATTTTTTCATGTTGTTTGCTTTTGGCATCAAGGGTTTCTTTATCAATAGTTAATTATGCGGATAAAGCATTAAACATGCCAGAGCACCTATTATTTAATTACTTACTGAATTATAACATCTTAAGAAAAAGTACTTACTTGGAATATTCCCATATTAGGAATATATTCCGAAATTAGCACAATAAATTCATGTAAAAATTAGAAATATTTTGTAATTACATCTTCACTTTACCTTTAAAACCCGCACTGAAAGTTTCCCAGGTGGTGGTTTTATAGGCATCTTTTCCAAAAAAATGCAATATTGGTTCAAATTGGTCAGCAGGGTAGAAGCCAGGCACAACGGTCAACACTTTGAGGTCTTCACCCATAAAAACATAGGAAGGATACGACATTTTTCCTTGCATGAGTGCCTGAGCTAACTGATGTGAACTTCTTTTTTTGCCAGGATTGGCATTCACATACGTCTTGTCCTCGAAAACAACGGTATCCTGACGTTCGGCGTCAAACTTCACCGGATAGAAATTGTCGTTGATATAAGCCGCGATTTCAGGATTGCTAAAGGTAGACTCGTCCATCTTCACGCACCAGCCACACCAGTCGGTGTACATGTCCATAAAGAGTTTTTTAGGGTTTTTCTGTGACTTGGCAACTGCTTCTTCAAATGTCAGCCATTTGATTTTGGTTGTTTGACTATAACCGGCCACAGATAACAAAAGAACAAACAAGATAAGGAGTGATTTTTTCATAGTTTTAAAATTTAGTCATGCGGTCAATTTCGCGTTTGGAGTCTTTCTTTTTTAAATCTTCACGTTTATCATAATAATGCTTACCTCGTGCCAGACCAATTTCCAGTTTGGCCCGCCCATTATCATCTATAAATAGAACAAGTGGGATGATGGTAAATCCCTTTTCTTTAACTTTAGTGGCAAGTTTTTTTAACTCTCTGAAATTGAGCAGTAACTTTCGTTCGCGTTTCGGCTCATGGTTGTTGTATGTGCCATGTGTATATTCTGCAATATGCATTTCCTGAACATACAACTCCGAGCCATGAAAGGAACAGTATGATTCTGATAAACTTGCCTTTCCCTGCCTGATACTTTTTATTTCCGTTCCCGAGAGCACAATTCCGGCCACGAGTGACTCCACAATGAAGTACTCAAAACTGACACGTTTGTTCTTGATACGGATATTCTCTTTCATAGCAATTAAGGGAAAAGGAGGCAAATATAGCAGTTTTGTGGCTGAATAATTTATAAGAAGTGTTAAAGTCAGTAAGTTATTATCAATTTTTGATTTTGCATAATCTCAATTCATTGTATTGAAGTTGATAATTCGATTATTTTTGCACAAAAGCATAGCTATGAAAATACTGATTATTAACGGACCAAATCTGAACCTGTTAGGAAAACGTCAGGTTGAAATATATGGTAACCAGTCATTTGAAGATTATTATAATTTCTTGAAAATCCAATTCAAAACAATTGATCTTGAATTTTTTCAGAGCAATCATGAAGGCGAGCTCATTGACAAATTGCATTTTTCTAATCATCATTTCGATGCCGTTGTTATGAATCCCGGAGCTTTTGCTCACACATCCATCGCGTTGGCAGATGCAATCAAGAGTATTGCCATTCCTGTTGTAGAGGTACATATTTCAAATATCCATGCACGTGAATCCTACCGGAGGAATTCATTAACCGCAGAAGCCTGTAGAGGTATTATAAGTGGTTTTGGGATGGAGAGTTACCGCCTGGCTATCGAATTTTTCCAGCAAAAATAGTTAACTGAAATTGCTTTCCTCAAAGGTGTCAAAAGTAATTTTACGCTTTATAAAGTATTCAATTACAATATTTTTGCGATAAACTCGCGAGACAACTTGTGGGTTTATCTTTTTTCGTTTTGCGCGCAAAGCTGGAAGTTTCCTGTAGAAATGTGCATGTGCACGCAACACAGCAAAGAAATCGCCCCAGCCACCTTCAATTAAAAACTTCATACTTGCAATTCCATCGAGGAACAAGCGGGTAAACATCACATAGGTAAAAAAAGAATTGGGAAGATTCTTGTACAACATTGAAAGGTTGTTTCTGAAGTTCAGATACGTCTTACGTGGTGAATTCTTTGGTAGCGTACCACCACCTATGTGATATACCTCTGAATGAGGACAATACATGATTTTATATCCCACATTTTTCAACCGCCAACAGAAGTCAATCTCTTCCATATGTGCAAAAAAGTCGGAATCCAATCCACCCATTATATGATATAGTTCCGATCTTACAAACATACAAGCCCCGCTTGCCCAAAAAACCTCTAAGGGGCTATCGTATTGACCATCATCTTTTTCAACATGCTGGAAGAGTCGCCCACGGCAAAAAGGATAGCCAAACTTATCAATAAATCCACCTGCCGCACCTGCGTATTCAAAGTAAGCTTTATCAGCAAATGAGAGTAGTTTTGGCTGGCAAGCTGCAATCAAGGGGTCACTATCCATCATGGAAAGCAAGGGGTCGAGCCAGTTTTCACCTACTTCTATGTCTGAGTTAAGAAGCACATAATACTCATTGTCAACTTTTTGAAGCGCTTCGTTATATCCGGCAGCAAAACCACCGTTCGAACTGTTCTTTATCAGCCTGATGGATGGGTAATGTTGTTCCATAAATAAAACAGAATCATCCGTTGAAGCGTTATCGGCTACAATAATATCTGCCATATGGCTGCTACGACTAATAACGGCAGGAAGAAAACGTTCTAAAAACCGTTTTCCATTATAATTAAGGATGACAACAGCGATGCGATGTTTCATGCAGGTTGTTTTCGTTGATGTTTCCAACGTCGGTGCGACCAAAGCCAGTTATCCGGTTGCTGACGAATCGTATTTTCCAGCAAACGTACATATTTTTCAATTATTTCATCCTGAGCAGTTTCCTTTCCATTTTTGCAAATTGAAATTGCTGTTAAGGAGTACTTTCCTCTTCCTGTACGTGTTGACTCAAAATAAACAACAGCATGACCCAGACTTTTAGCCATTTTTTCGAGCCCATTGAAAAAAGGTGTATCCTGATGCAAAAACTGCGTCCAATAGTCAGCCTCAAGTCCAGGAGGAGTCTGATCACCAAGGATATAGATAAGATGCGGCTTATCTTTGATTCCAAGTAATTGTCGGTATGCTGTCTGAGATTCGAACAATCCAACTTTTCCCCATTGCATCCGGATATGTTTCATTAATGAATCAAATACCGGACTGGATATCTTTTTGTAAAGAGCGATAACAGGGAGGTCAAATTCAAACGAAAGTGCATGAACCATCATTTCCCAGTTACTCGAGTGCCCAAACGCAAGAAATACTGACTTTTTCTGCCCAGCTAACTCGTTTATGACTTCGGGATTGGTAAAATGGAACCTTTTTCGAACATCAGCAGGTCGTACATGCATAAGCTTAATCGTTTCTACTGCGATATCGGACAAGTTTCTATAAAAGCGTTTTTCAACTTTTTTCAATTCGATACTGTCATATGATGGGAAACTGTTTTTCAGGTTTTGCCTGACAACCTTTATTCTGTATCCAAGTATATGATAAATAATAAGATACAGTATATCAGATAAAACATACAGCAACCTGTAGGGGAGGAGTGCAACAATCCAAAGTAAAGAATAAATAAGATAATAGGTCGCTCTGTTCATCATTTTATGGACAAGAGCGCAAAGGTAATTTCTTTTTTTTTCTATGCTTTTGAAATATCTGATCAGCGTGGATTTTTATAAAAATCATATGCTTTATTGCCAAATGCATCTTCAGGGCCGGTATCATCAATATTATTAGGATCCCAGGTGCGCTTGTAAATCTCAAGCTGCCAGCGATAGTTTGAGAGCTCGCCAATGGCATCGGAATGAATTAGCGCAAAATCATTTGTCACCATGTCCTTTGTAACAAATACAAATCGTTTATTTCTTTGACTTCCAAGGGTATAATAATGCCAAATTTCGTATGGATAAGCTGCAGGTTCGCTGTAAGCCTCCACAATATGGTTTGGTGCGCCATATTTAAGATATACACGACCTCGGTCACTTGCATAGCCTTTCTTTGTTTGAGTTTTGTATGAGGCGTTCACTTTTTGCACCTCCTGATTATATTTTATCCAGGCTGCTTCAGGATTTTCAAAATTTCTGTTTTGCCAGAAATTAAAAAGAAACTGCCTCATGGTATGCAAATCACTTGTTTTTGAAAGGTTATAAGCATAGTCACGATCCGATTCGGAGGCAATGGGAGCAATACATTGGAGCATCTCTCGGAGGGTATCTGCATTGGTAATTTTGTCAGCAAATGTATTGGTGATATTTACTGAAGCGATGTCAACGACATTAAATTGAACGCTTGGGTTATTGCGCTGAAAAAAAACTTTGTTAAGAGTAACTACCTCGTTCTTTTGATCTCTTACCTCTACTACAAGATTGTAATTCCCTGAAGGAAGCTGAGTTATATCAATTGAATGTAGCAGTACATTAACCTCTCTGGCATCAACGCGTTTCCTGAATAAATAATCCTTCAACTTATTCATTCCTTCAAACGACTCAATATAATAGCTCACAAGAAACTTACCTTCATTACCAAACTTTATATTTGAGTTATAAACTTCAGTGTAAAAATTTAATTGTTTGGAAGATTCAGGATAATAAGCGTATACAAGAGGAATAAGATCGAAACCGTTTTTCGTAATAATCGACTCTGTCACAGACTTTTCAAACTTCTCAACCAGTTGAATAGCTGATAGTTGAATATCGTTTTCGTTGAAAAATAAATCAATTTGTTCAGTTGTAATAAAAGGTAAAACTTTAGGGTTGTTTTTATCTGAGATCTCAAGGTTGAGCAAATATTCACCATCAGGAAGACTAAAGCGTTGTTGGTCGAGAATGCCAAAATTGACCATATTGGTATCCTCGATAATTGGACTTTTCAATTCGTATTTTGCAAAATTTCTTACGCTGTCATTTTGCATAAAAACCATCGTCACTTCAATTGCAGCCTGATATTTACCTTCTTCAATAGCTTTAAAAACAACACTTCCGGCTTCAGCTGCCAGATATGTTTCAATATAGGCTTGTTGTCCCGGCATATCAAAAGTAGCATAAGATAGATAGGCTCTCAACTGTTTATTCTGAGTGAAAACATTGACAGTCAGTAGTATTAGAATTATGAGTAAGAATTGCTTTTTCATAACAAAAGGTATTAGTAGTAGCACAAAGTTACGTTTAATATCGCAAAATGGAAACCATTTCGTCCGCCTGAAACAAAAGTAACTCTGATCAAAGGCGATATCAAGTGTATTCAAGAAAATGGTATGAAGTTACAAGGCAAGGGTAACCAAACCCTTTTAAGAGCAAACTTGAAAGTATCTTCATATTTATAATAGTGGTGACTAAGTCGCAACCTGAATTAGGCAAACCATTTTAATAGACTTCTTCATTTAATTAATTGAGCTCAAAATTTCTTTAATTTTTCCTATTCAAACATGGAGTTAAGGAAATGTATCTTCAAGAAACGGAACATATCAACTGTATAAGACAGGACCAAGTTACAAACTCTGCGATCTAAAGCGAAGGGTTTAGTTGCATTTACAAAGGGAAAAAGTAAAAAAAGCAAAAGGTAAAATTATGAAGGCGAATGATTTATGACTCTTCGATCAATTTTGGACCGATCTTTTTTTCATAAAGCTTTTGGGAATATGAAAATTTTGTACTTTTGCAGCGGAGAAATGGCAGAGTGGTCGATTGCGGCGGTCTTGAAAACCGTTGAGGTGTCAAAGCCTCCGGGGGTTCGAATCCCTCTTTCTCCGCAGAAAAGATTACCAAATCATTCAAAAAGTGCTAATTATCACATAGTTAGCACTTTTTCTTTTGTCTAAAACTACCAAAATTTTCATATTTTCTCATCCTTTGGGTATCCATACAGGTATCCAAAAAAAGTGTTGTTTTATGGATACCTAAAATGCAAAAAAATACCTGTAATTACATGATATACAGTAAATTAAATTTGGAAAAGTCAAAAATTTTACTTATATTTGTAGTTCAATTAGGTATCCATTAAATTTTAGAAAAAATGAAAGATTCAGTATCAATTGCCTTCTTTTTAAGAGGCACCAGACAAAATGTAAAGGGTGAGTCACCCGTTTATGTGAGAGTCTCTGTCAATGGACAGCGTGTCAACTCAAGCACAGGCATTTTTGTCGACCCCACGAAATGGGTTCCGGGTCGTGCTGCTGTAAAAGGTAACAGCGAATATGCCCGTACCATCAACACCAGCCTCGACAATATGCGAACCGCCATCCTAAAGTTTATCAACAACCTTGAAGCCAATGGTTCACCCGTTACCATCAGTGCCATCTCCGAGTACTTCAATCCTAAAATCTCAAACCATCGCACCTTGCTTGAAACTTTCGACTATCACAACAATAAGATCAAAGGTCTGATAGGGAAGGAGTATTCCAAAGCAACCTACAACAAGTTTGTCTATTGCCGTAATAAAACCGCTGAGTTCATCCAACATGAATATGGTAAAAAAGACATGGCTCTCGCTGACTTAAACCATGCTTTTGTGACTAACCTTGATTATTTCCTTCGCACAGTGCATAACATTGGTAACAATACCACAGTCAAATACATGCAATCCCTTCACAAAATAATCCGTTTAGCTATTCAAAACGAATGGCTCCAGCGAGACCCTTTTGTCAATTTCAAAGTCTCCCTCAAAGAAACTTCACGCACCTACCTCACAGAAACAGAACTTTCCCTGCTTCAAAACAAAATCATTGATATTCCTCGCTTGGCTCAAATCCGAGACGTATTCCTTTTCTCATGCTACACAGGACTGGCATACATCGACATTTACAAACTCACTCCCTCTGATATTACCATTGGCATTGACGGAGAGAAATGGATCATTACCCACCGCACCAAAACAGAAACACGCTCACCTATACCTTTGCTTCCTCAGGCATTGGAAATCATTGAAAGATACAAGACCGACCTGACCCTGATAGCCAGAAATAAACTTCTTCCCGTCATTACCAACCAAAAAACCAATGCCTTTCTAAAGGAAATTGCTATCATTTGTGGCATCGCTAAGAACCTCACCTTCCACATGGCACGACACACCTTTGCTACTACGGTAACTCTTACCAATGGCGTTCCCATCGAGACGGTGAGTAAGATGCTGGGTCATACCTCCATCAGAACAACCCAAATCTATGGAAAAGTAGTCGATACGAAAATTAGCCACGACATGAAACAGCTTCGTGAAAAATTAAACCCAACAACCCAGGGTAGAGTTGTTAATTTTGATGCCTAAGACTTCTAATACCTGATTGAAACTGCCTGCTTCCTAATTCAAGGGAGCAGGTTTTTTTCTGTATGGTCGCTCACTTCCTTAGCTGATACGCTAAAATAAGGATGAAATTTTCATAAAAAATTTGTCAAATTTTCTTCTTTTTCATTGCGTGCTTTTTCAATTTACCCTATTTTTGCAACCATAATCTACGACTTCGGTTAGAAGTCATTAAACCTGGTTTAAGGTTTAAAACAGCAATTCCCAAAAAGATTAAGATGCCTTTAGGCGGGCTGGCTGCTGCTCTGGAAGTTTACATTCTGTGTATTCAACCTTAAGCGCAGCCTATGAAACCAAAAGAGTTCAATAAATTATGCTGTTTAAAACCTTCTTTACGTCAAAACCTTCTCCACGCAAGCAATCTGCTTCAGGAACTTCCACTTTGTTGAGCCTCTCCGCTCAAAAAAGACAGTCCCCAAATGCTTCAAATCGAAATGGTATCAGTAGCCCCAAAGAGAAATTCAAATACCCTTTTCACATATCCCGTGCCAACTATTTTCTATCATTTTATTATAGTCCTTTTACCACCTTTTTTAAGGTTTTAAATGCACTTTTTGTAAAAAAAACATGCCTCAAAATTTGCATATTTTGTCATTTTTACATATCTTGCAGTAGAATTAAGTTAGATCCCAACCCCAACCTATACCCATTCTATCTTATTGATATTAAGAATGTTATGTCTATATTTAAAAGTGGCATGAATCATATTTGGAACATTTTGCACTCAGACTGCGAGTTTTTGAAAGGCGACCTTACAAAACGGGTTATCAACACACAGGTGTCTAAAAATAACGCTCTGGAAGGGGTGTTTTGGTATCGCACGCATTTTTATTTTACGTACCTTGCAGCATGTAAACGAACTGAAATTCAATTAATTAAACTAATATGAACATTGATTTTTTAACTAAAAATGACCTCCTGATTTATAAGGAGGAACTGCTTGCTGAGATTCGCTCCTTGAACGCTTCTCAGCCCCGTAAACAAGAGGTTTTAAGGTCTGCCGATGTACGGCAAATCCTTAGCTGCTCTCATGCTACCCTCCAGAACCTACGTATCACTGGCGCCCTAAAACCTACCAAAATAGGGGGTACCTGGTATTACAGTGCTGAGGAAGTGTACTCGCAACTGCCTAAAATGAACGCTTCTAACTAAAAAGTTCGTGCCATGTCCCAGAGAGTAGTCAACAGCAGAATTAATATCCCCATCGACCTCATCCCAACGGTTACAACCATCAAAGAGGTGAACCGCCTGAAAGTCTTTGTCGCTGCAAAAATGGTTTCCCCGGGCTTCATTTCTGATGCTCAGGGAATCCAAAACATTTGCTCTCTGCTGAAATTCTCTCATCGGACTGTCATGACACACATGGCTGATCTCGTTAGAATTGGCTGGGTGGGTCATAGCCCTGGCACGACTACTTATTACTTTAGGTCATGGGCTTGGTTCTATGAAAAAGGCATGATCTACAACCGTGATGCTGCCACTGCCGATGTAAGGGCGCTCAATCATTTTCAATCATTTTTACTTTCTGCTAAGTTAGCACTCCGCATCCGCAAACAGGAACTTTTCGAACGTCTCAACAGGGATAAATCGTTGCCGAGAAAGACCGTTGGCGTGAAGTCAAGGAAGTCCGCAATCACTAAAAGGGGTATTGCATCACAAGACCAACTTGATACGCCACGGTCAAATTCCGGCAAAAACAAACTCCCTTATCATGGACTGTCAATACAGGCGATGGCTCAAATGCTTAACCTAAGTCCTGCTCGTGCCTGTGCGCTGAAAAAGGAAGCGGTAGCAGCTGGTTACTTCCGCACAAATAAGAAATACAATATAATCAGTTCGCATCCGACTCCAATTCCTAACCTCAGAAATCTCTACCTCAAAGCATTTCCCGACAAAAAAAATATTCGTGTAATGCGTGACTACTCCTCAACTGAACCTTCGATTTTACTCGTCGAGCAGTTGCATGATGAAATCATTCCTGTCATCCCTCTCAAATCTGTGAAGTATTTCAAACTTTATCAGAAAAGTGTCCTTCGAACGATCTCTCCATTTACCTTTAGAAGAAACTTTCGTATGTCTTCTAAGGTTTTAATGTTTGAAGTCGGTTAATGTGTTGTTCTTTTAACTTTTTTCAGTTTTTGGGCTGATCCCCTTAAACCCCTTTAATTAAGTATCACTTTTTTTCAATGACCAAAAAAACGTTGTTATGATAAAAAATATCACACTCGAACGCCCGCTGGTTTTCTTCGATCTCGAAACCACCGGAACCGACATTACCTCAGACCGTATTGTCGAAATTTCAATCTCTAAGTATATGCCTGATGGTACATATACAATTAAAACCCGTCGTTTTAATCCTGGTATTCCCATTCCTCCCGAAGCTACTGCTGTACATGGTATATCTTATGAAGATATAAAAGATGAACCTCTTTTCGCAAAATTGGCTCCCAGCCTTGCGCTAATTTTAACTGGATGCGACCTTGCAGGCTACAACATTCTGCGCTTCGACCTGCCATTGTTGGCTGAGGAATTTCTTCGTGCCAATGTTGATCTACCATTTGATGAAAACACGAAGACAGTAGATGCAATGAAAATCTTTCATAAGTACGAACGCCGTGATCTCACTGCAGCCGTTAAGTTCTACTGCGATGAAGACCATTCTCAGGCTCATGCAGCAGAGGCTGATGTCATAGCTACTGAATCTGTCCTCTCCGCCCAGATCGACCGCTACGGGCTTCCTAATGACATTGTATCCCTTCACGACATCTCGACCGAAGGCATCAATAGGGTAGACCTAGCCGGCAATTTCAAGCGTGACGAAAATGGTACTATCTGCTTCAGTTTCGGTAAACATAAAGGCAAACCCGCTACTTCCGAACCATCCTACCTCGAATGGATGTTATCCGGCCAGTTCCCCGCCGAAACCAAACATTGGTGCAAACGCCTCCTTTACATGGCTTCCGAACCCCTGGCTTACTAAGGCATAAAAGAAAAAACCTGACCGGAGATGTCAGGTTTTTTTTTGATCGCTCCTGCGGAATTCGCACAACTTGTATGCGCATTACCGGAAAGCCCTAAATGTAAAATCTTAAACGACTAATAATAATAATTCCTTCCAACAAAAATACAACAAAACCCTCCCGGAATGCAAGCAAATTCGAATCTTTTTTTTTACAGATTTTCACCCCTCAGCCAATGATTTTTCCTTACTGTGTATCATCTGAGGCACAACCACCATTCATTTTTAAGCTCGTCAGATTCCCTCACTAAGCCGCTAATGTCCCTCATGTCACTTCGTCACTCAAATCGCTTAAGCCGCTAAATTAGCTTAGTTTGCTAAAGTCACCTCGTCACCCCTCAAAAAGTCACCTTTGCATTGCCTCAAAGCGAACCTAAACCGTATTTCTGAAAGCATATACACACAGTCAAAGAAGCAGTGGCTCACACACCTTCGTTGTTCTTTTTAGCAGAATCCTTTGCCAGTCTCTTGTGCATTTCAAAATGCCTCTTCGCTTCTTCTTCCGCATTAAGCACCAATTTCTTCTGTTGCTTAATCTTTTCCATCTTTCGTTCAACGCTTTCCTTATGATACTCATTCAGGTATTCCATGTGAATTATTTTTTTTCAAAGTTATATATTTGTTTTAAAACCATTATCCCACCATTCAAATAATATCATCTAATTTTCCTAATATAGTCTCTTCATTTGTCTGTCCATCTATTGTTTCCAGCTTTCTTTTTTAATGTATATATTATAGAAAGTGTCAGATGCCTCATAAATGAAAAACTTCTTATAATAAGGTGATTTCTCTCCGCAAAACTCTTCATACTTGTTTTCTAAAAACTTGGTTTGTGGATAGTTGGTAATCTCAGAAACATAAAACTCGTTCTTAATCCGTACCGGTTCATCTACGCCCTTTATCTGATATGTTAAACGATTACCAAACTTTATTGGACTGTCTCTCTCAATGAACTTCAATGTTTTTATTTTACTTACCGATGGGTATAAAAATAAATTACAGTCCCTGTAAATAACTCCACTTATGGTATATTCCTGGAAAGATCGTGATGTTCCTGCCGGAATACACACAATTTTTTCTTCATTCATCGAAACCGAACTTTCTGTAAAATAAGTCTCTTCATTGGTCTTTCTCACTGTTTGCCCATACAGCAATAAGTTGCTCGGATAAATCACATTGTTATAATTTACAAGCGTACTTCCGCTTACACTGCTTGAACTACCACGGCTATTCCCTTTTGTGAACACCCTGCTTTTGTAATATGGATAAGCAAAACCGTTCAGCACAAAATAGCTTTCTTCTTTGTTGAGCCAAATATCATTTTCCGTTTTATTGGTGAGTACAAAACCAATATTGCCTTCTTCATCCCAGAAGTTATACGTTATAACAACGTTCTCATCCTCATAAGTTGTTCCAACAAGTCCTTTGGCATCCTTTGTCTCCGGGACTGCCTTGTACAATTGATAGAAAGATGTTGTTGAACAGGAGGTCATGAATAATGCAACCACTAGGGTCAATAAAATTTTTGTTTTCATAGGTTTAATTATCAAATAGACTTAATTGTGTTTCGAAAGTAAATTCTTTAAGATACGCATCAAGATTAAAATTCTCTTTTTTCGCCTTTATCAAAATGTCCTGGCTCCATTCTCCAATGCGCCTGTAATAAGCATTCGGATTTATGGAATACCCTCTAATTATCTTGTATTGATCCTGATGCGATACAAAATCGGTAAGAATGTTAAAAATTGCATAGCAATTGTAATCCATCTCCTTAATATAGCCTGCAGCAATTCGGTTAATAATGCTTTTTGTTCGATTGAATCGTTCAATCTCCCTTTCCTTTATTTTTCTATTTTTACTGAATACATCAAATCGCAGATTCAAGGCTTTACATACCATCCCAACCAGATTATTCGTCTTCAACTTTAGTTCCCTCATCTTGATCAAATGAGCAACAAATTCATTTTCCAACTTCTTCAACTTGCTAAAGTCTGTACCTATTTTTTCGATATTCAACTTGTCATGGCTATATTTAATCTCAATCGTACTCTTTTTAAATATCACTCCATTACTGCAAAGCTGCCTCACAAATCCAAGCTCAAGTGTAAATGCTTTGGTCCTGTTATAGCTGTTTGTCATCCTCAGGAATGGATACCAGGTATCTTGTGTCCATTTCGTTTCACTTAACTTCACATCTTTGTGTATCAGATCAATATGGCATGAGGCTCCCGACTTGGGAGCAATTACTTTGAACGGTACGAAATGATCTGCACTAACACTGGTGAAAATCTTTGCAAAGGTTCCCTTTGCCAGATTTAGCGCGTCTTCATTTGTCAAAATCTTGTAGTTTTTGCTCACTACACTAACGATCTCGTTGGTAGTTTCATTCACTATAGCCAGATGGCTATGGGTCTGTTTCGAATGCTTGATTTCGTTCCTCTCGTCAAATGTAGCAACGATTGGATGCATACTTACCGGATACAGCAATGCCTCTAAAGCAGTTGTAGCTGGTGTAAAGTCTAATTCTTTTTTCATTTTTTGATTATTGATTGTTAGCAATAGATTTATCGCTTCTGTTTTTTGCGTTGTGATGTATTAAAGGCAAATTGGGCTTCTCCTACCCGGACCTCAGTAATGTTGTTGCTTAGGTCAAAAAACATATTCTTTGTCCCTTCTATATCTGATGCAAATGTCATTGACCTCGATTCCTGGACACCTAATCGCGATCCTTCTTCAATGGCATCTTGATTGGCTCCCAGAAACACGAATTGCCATTTATATTTTTCCTCGCCCTTACGAATCATATCAAATATTTGCCTTCTGCTGTACTCCCTGCTGGCATTTTCCTGTCCATCTGTGATGATCATAAACACAACTTGCTGATAATCTTCCTCCTTTTTGGCTACAAAAAGTCTGTCTCTCGTCTCTTCAAACGTCCTTCCTATGGCATCAAGTAAGGCTGTTGTACCTCTTGGGAAATACGTTTTCTCAGTCAATCCTATCACTTCATTTATATCTATCCCTGAATATACAACCTCATACTCATGATCAAATTGTACCAGCGTTAGATGCGCTTTACCTTCTATTGCTTGCTGCTCAGCCAAAAAGCCATTGAATCCTTCTATGGTAGCCTTTTTAATCGTATTCATCGACCCCGACCGATCCAGAACAACAATTATTTCACTGTTTTTTGTCATATTAATTTTATTTTACGTTAATTTTGATGCAACATTACAAACACCCAATGCAGTCTTTCTGCAACGTAAAATTTTTTTCTTATGCCAACCAATTTAAATGCATTAATCCGTTACAAAACCATTGATCAATGCCTGAGTAATAGATCCATAAAATGTACGATCGAACGGCTCCAGAACGAATGTTCCGAAGCAATGGGAGAAAAAAGAGGTATTTATAAAACGATCTCCGTTCGCACCATCCGCGACGATATAAGGGTTATGCGAAGCGATATACTTGGTTTCAATGCGCCTATCGTATTCGTGAATGGTCGCTATTTTTACAGCGATAAAAATTACTCTATTTTTCAGCAATATATAGTTGATGTAGAGATGCTAAAGTCAGTCTATGACTTATTGCTTCAAAACAAGGATTCAATCAATAGTGTGCTTGTTAACAAAGCCATCATACTATTAGCTGATTCGTTAAACATTGAACCACCTCGCGAAATTCTGGATAAAATGCTGTACGAAAGAGAACCTGGCATGAATAACAGCAAACTTGTTAAAAAATACCTCAGTAATTATAATGCTCTAAACGACCAGATTCAAGACGATCTGGATTCCATTAGATTTTGTTTTGCCGAACGATCACCCGAAGAACAGTTGCTTGTGGATAAGATTTATGAGAAAGAACTAGCCGCTGCACGAATAGCTAAATTGGATTATGATAATATCATACAAGGCAACATAAACGGCTTCCAGTGGAAATCTATATTAGTCCTCATGAACCATCTGAAAAACTAATACTGCAAGATAGATTATTGCATTTTGCTTAATCTATACTTCAATTCAATTTGGATACCAATTACGTTCCGGTATAATATAGTCTCAGTCTATAATTTTTTTGAATTATCGTCCCAATTATTTTCTTTTCTAATCCTTTGAGTTGGTGACATTTTTTAGAACTAGCCCTGGCTTGTTCAGTATTGCAAATGCACAATTTATGCGGTGAGTTTTTTCAGTTTCCCTCTAACTGGGAGGATAAATGCAGTAAGGGATTTCGGACTACTTTTCTGTCCAGATTCACCGCAGTTTGAGTGGGATATAATTTTTGAATTACTGATGAAACCCTTATTGCATATAGCCATAATAAGCGTTTCGTTATCTATTTCTCGCGTTAACTTTCTTACATTTTTGTTGTATCTCTTTTGTCTGTCGTGCGATAGGGGGTAGTAAAGCTATTTTTCAGATTTTGGTCATTGCTATTGGTGAATGTACTTGCCTACGAATTGTTGACCATTAAAATAACCGTCTTAATTCATTATATCTGTCCCAACTGTAATTTCCTTTACTGTCTAGTGAATTTTTATTGTAAATTCTTGTCAAAGTTTTATTATCTCTAATTTCCTTAATTATTGTTGTATTGTTGTTTATTAATTCAATTTCAGAGTAAAGATACCATTCTCTTAGTTGTGTTATATACTCGGAATTCGTCCTATTCCCTCCGTCACTTAAAAATTGAAATTTTTCTAAGAATGAAGTTGTAGACACTGTATTGATAATAGTTAAAATTTCTTCCATTGTATTTTGTTGACCAGAGAGTAAATCCCAAAGTTCATTCGCAACTAGAGATTCGCTAATAGAAAAGTACTTGTTCATGTTTATAATTGAACCGAGAAAACGAGTTTTGCTATGACTAGACACTGATTCAGTTGCTGGGTTTACAGTGGGGTCAAAAGGAAAGCCAATATAAAAATTAATTTGCTTTCCAGGGAAATGATTATATAATGCCGCCTTTCCTTCAAGTATCTTTTGTTTTTCACCTTTCATTTCACCTGAATTCGGCTTCACTGATTTAAGTTCAATTGCAATTACACTTAAAGAATCTTCAATAAAAACATCAGCTGAAAAATCCATTGCATTTATTACTCCATCGTTGTATTGAGCAAACAATAATGCATTTTCTCTGTTAAGATTTGGCGTTGATGTTGTGTTGCTTAAGTCAGCAATAACTTGAGCTATATGGTTTCTCTGACTCTGTTTTATCTGTAAATTACCAAGCCTTTTTGAAGTGTATTCTCTTTTTTCACCATTGCTCAGATGGTGAGCAACATTTTCAAAAAAAGTTTGACCCAAAGTTGTATTTAAACCTTGGAGCCAGCTGCTCAGACTGATAAAAAATGGAGTATCTGAAACTCTTCCATGTAGTTTATCCGTAAATGCTTTCAGAAATGATTCATGAAATGGTGCATTTCTGTTATTTGAAGCATCTTCCGGGAAACTCTCGAAACGAGTAACCAAAGTTTTAATAACTTCAATTGATATTTTTTCTTTTTGATTATGAGTTAGTGCCATATTTATAAACTTTCTAAACCTTGAATTTCGGGAATTTGTGCAAAAAATTCATTAACTAATGAACTAATTGGTTTGGGGATATTGTAATAAGGAAACGTATCTGATAAAACACACGAAGCATGAAAATGGTAATTTCCTTTTTTCAATGGTTTTCCAGCAAAATCATTTATTGAAGCAAAGCCATAATAATTTGAGAATTTACATTTCCCATTATTAAACTGAGGGCAGGAATTGCATAGAAACCGCTTGCTTACTGGGTCTAATTTTTGGTCTAATGTTTCGTCTACAAACGCATCAATTACAGGTTCACAATAAAGGATTAACTCACCACATTTTGGACAACGATTGTGCATGTTGTTCTTTAAGTCCACACCCATAGTAGGTATAGAAGTCCTTAAGGAAAATTCCCTTGATTGTCCTTCTTTTGCGTATCCTACTTCAATACCAAATATATCTTTATTTGGTTTGATGATTAGAAAATCTGGCGGGGCTATTGGGTCTTTTATTCCAAAAGTTCTTTGAATTAGAAGCAATGGAATTATTATACCTTTTTTCATTCTAATCAAATCAGCGAATACAATAAGTTCCTTTGGGTTTCCTAATGTTTTCGGTAAAATTGAATCAACAAATAAATCTATATCACTAGTCCATGCTGCTTGACCTATTTTTACATTATTTCCTTTTAATCTGTTGGCAACATTCTGGTCACCCACTTTTTCGTATAATAGATTCAATGGGATTTTATTCTCTAACTCATTAATATATTGTGTTCGAATAACAGAATTTACGGTTATTGAATCATAAATTAGAATCTGATTTACTGTGTTAAGAATGAGTTTGAGAAAATCTTTAAGGTGTTGTTCAGAGAATGTACCATAATAAAAAGCTCTGCCTGTAAAAATATATTGCATCAAATCCCCCAAAACCATTTGACGCATTAGCTTATGACCATTTCCTCTCGTCTTCTTTCCACCAGCGTAAATTTGTAATTCAATTTCTTCCATTACTGCATTAAAAGGTGCTGTATTAAGTTTGTCAGAAATTGATTTGTAAAGTGGGTTATTTTGGTAAAATACCTCATCTAATATTTGCAAATGCTCAACTGATGTTTTTAACCTGTCTAATAGCTTTTTCATTACTTAGATTTCAAATGGAAAATTATTTCAGCATATGCACCTTTATCTTTTTCGGTTCTGTTTAAAACAGGTCGCTTATACTGTTTAACGATTATCATTCCAGCGTTTTCTGCAATCGTTGGATACATATTGTATTTGTCATTGGCAACGAGGAAAATATCAAAGTCTTCAACAAGATACTTCTTTGCGTTATTTAAGACATCACTTAAACCTTGTATATAACTCTGTTTCGCTTCTTTTCCTTGACCTTTGTATAACGGACCAATCTCCAATTCGTCTTTTCGCTCAAAACCAAACAAATCATATGCATAAGCATGCTGTTCGTGATAATCAATTAAACCAACGTACGGTGGTGATGAAAAGATCCCCTTAATTTTTTGTTTTTGGATTAATTCCGCAAAATCATTGTCAACCTTTATCAATTCTTCAACAATATCTATATTTCTACTGTCACCAGTCAAACAGGTGTGAAATGTGTTTTTTCTTATCTTTTCGAATTGTACAAGTCGATTTATGGTGTCCTTCGCGTAGCTTTGCCACCATTTCATGATTGAAAATAATGGTTTACACATTTTGCCATGCTTACTGCAATAATATGTAGTTGTGACAGGCTCAAATAAAGTTGCTAAATCTGCATGTGTTGTAGCCCTACAACTACGTATTGTTCTGCTAAGGATTATACTAATAATTTTCTTCGTCTCTGGGTTTGAAATTTTCTGAATCTCGCTGTGTACAAATTCAATCTCTTCTCTAATATTTTGTGAGTACCATTTATCTAGAAACGAGTTCTCCTTTGCTTGACGTAGCTTTATGCTGTATTCCTTTACTAGCTCCGTGTAGATAGGTAAAAATTCCATTTCTTTCTCAGAACCATATACTTTCTCGTTTATTTCATTTCTTTTAATCTTGTATTTATATTCTGGAACAGGGAAATATTTATTGTTGTAAATATTTAACTCTTCCAACAATTTTTCTTCAAAATTGACAATATTTGACTCTGCAATAAAAGCATTTAATGCTTTTGAAATCCTATTTATCTCTTCAAGCACATCAACTAATCTATATTTTTCAACTTTTGAATTTCCAATCAATGCATTAAATGCCGAAACATCAATGCCGATTGAATGGATCCCTAATTCGCATGCTTGCACCATAGTAGTTCCACTTCCAGAAAATGGATCGAGAACGATGTCGCCAGGTCTAAAATAAACTTCTTTCTTAAATTTATCAATATGGTCGTCTAAAAAATATTCTACTAGTTGAGGTATGAATTTCCCTTTGTATGGATGTAACCTATGAACGTGTTTAGTAGTTTCCGCTTCCTTATATTGCTCAAATGATAACGCCCAGTTCAGATCTTCACCAAGTTGTTCTTTCCATTCTTCTTGTCGATTCTTTTTCTGATCTTTATAATATTCAACGAGTTCTTCTTTCAATACTTGTGTGGAGCCATTATCACCAATTTTTTTAATTCTACCATACTGAATCAAATAAGAAATGTTAGAAGTTGTAACATTTTTATCCAAATACTCTGAAGCCCATTGGCTAGCTTCCTTTATTGACAATAATTCTTCCATTTCATTTATAATTTGTAATTCTGTACTTTATTTTCTTTTCAGCAACCTTCAATATATTTACGTTAGCTTCTTCGTCTAATATTTTATAAACTATTTGATCACTCAAAAACTCGTTTAAAAGCTCCTTTTCATCAAAGTTAAAGTATATTGAAATGTTTTTAATCAATTGTTTTGTAGGAGTTCTCTCATTGCGTTCAATTTTAGCCAGCAATGAAATATCAATTTCAATACTAGAAGCAACCTCTTTTAGGGTATTTCCTTTTTTTTCTCTTAACGACCTAAGAAGCTCTCCAAATGTTGTGTATTTTCTTGAATTTGCCACTCATCAAATTTTATTCAAAGGTACAAAAAGATTTTCAATTGGACAAATAAAGTCCAAATTTTGAAAAATTTTTTTCAGTTTAAATTATTTTTCATTGAACTAAATGGTTGCCGACTTGAAAAAACATTAAATACTAATGCTCCAGCCATTTCGGTTTCCCAAATTTGCTTTTTTCCCAGCTTTGAAACAATCTATCTAAACAGCATTAGATATTTTGCCTCAGTTGGCAGAAAACACCTCTTTGAGGATCACATGATAGTACTTACCTAGCTTCCACGACCTTTTCTTACCTGACTGCTTGCAAACTCACCGCGGCATAAAACCTCAATATTAGCTCAAAGACATGCTTGCCATGTTGCCGGTAAACCCAGCCAACAAGCTTCATGAACTGCTACCAGCTGCTGAAAAATGTGAAAACTATTCTTTTTGAATGCCTGTGGCTGAAAGGTTAGTAATTTGACGTAATTTTTTGACTTTTATAATTTTTCCTTAACTTAATAAACCCATAACAATTTCCATAACCAAAATTACATGCTTAGTGTTTCGTCCAAAAGGTAGTATATACTAGGTTGTTCCAACCACATGAACTCCTGATTATTAGCACACATTTTTATTTCTTAACAGTCTAAATTAAAATTATGCTACGTTTCGATTCTAAAAATGAATTTGATAAAAACTTCAGTGAATTAAATCTTAAATTTTGCTTATCCGAAAGTCAGTTTCTGTATGTATGAAAGTATTTTAATTCGCTTTCTCGTCTTGAGTAGGGAACTCGCCTCTGTCATATGCCTCAAGTAAAGAAGTCAACATTGTCGAATTTTTGGGATAATGTAGCATGTGTTGAGCGCGAAATTGCCAGTCTCTGTCTTTCATTATTGAAAAAGGTATGTTAATCAGTTCGTTATATTGGTCAAAAAAGTCTTTATTCATTTCTTGGTATCTCTGGTTAGCTTCTTTATTAATTTCTCTAATCTTTGTGCTGAGTTGTAAATTGAAGTGGTGTTCTCTGCCTGTCTCAATAAACTCTTGCGCCTGTTTAATTTTTTCTGGATTAATAGCTTCCATTGCTGTTTTCATGTATTTTAAGATAGTGTTCTGCATGAAGAATGCAACTCCCAAGGCAAGTAGCACTGCTGAATTAATCCAATCATGTATATTTTCCATAGTTACTGTGTTCTTCTTTAAAAAGTGTGCTAACGTTGGTGGTTGCGAACGGCGAGTTTTCGGTGACCTTTCAACAGAGCACTGACGTTGCCATCAGCAACTTGCTATCCGCCGAAGCTCGCCAACCCGCTGTGGGCAGACCGCTTGTTGCCAGCCGTATTTTTTATATTTCAATAAATTCAATACCATATTCATTTTCTTTCAACTTGACTTGTTTCAGTTTTAAGTCAGGGTATTTAGCATTTGTAACAATTTGTCTAATAGTCCTTATTTCATTGGGGTCTGCGTGGCAACCAAAAATTATTTCCTTCAAACATTCTTTAGCAAAAGGGTGATTTCCAAAATTTGGTTTCAAAACTCTTATTTCATCTTCATATTTCCAATGAATAGACTTTGTTAACATAGCTTTATTAACTAGTTGGTCACGCTGAGTTAAATAGTCAAAATGAGGATATTTATTATCCTTTGGGTATTTCACCGCAAAGGTTAAAGCAAATAAATCTTCATCTTTTGTAATGTCAAATTTCAAACAAACTCCTTTATGAGAATCCGAATAATGTGCCCATAAAAGCAAGTTTTCAGGAGTTGGCAAAAAGCAAGCAACACCTTGCGTTGATAATAACTTTTTTAAATTGCTGGTAAAGAATTTATTAAAATTTCCAGGGTTTTGCTGATTTCCACGAACTACATCTTCCGGGTCAATTTCCTCTCCAGATGTTTGAACAGTCTTAGTAACATATTCACGAATATTATCGTCTGTCCAATTTGTTTGGTCATTAATCTGACAGTCAAATGGATCGTTAAAACTTGTAGGAGCTGCAAACCAAAGTTCCGCGTTCGCAAGTGTTTTGTATAGATTGTTTGATATAGTCGTATGTTTATATAATTCTGTCGGAATTTTTTTATCTTTTATCATTTGTCTATGTAATTCTAAAACTCTTTTCATTTCCATTGTCGTTATTTTTAATATGGTTGGTAAAGATTGTAAACACGCCATATAACAGGTATTTCGGAATCACCTTCAATCCCAACAATTTCTAAACAACTCATATCAAGCTGTTTAAAAAACAAACTCAAAATGAAATTTGAAAATCGTGTTAAAGTCAAAATGAAGGCTGCCAGCATAACCTTGTTTTTATCGTTGGATCATCCAAAGGTAGAAATGTTTTTTATAAGTCCAACAAACCCGCCTGACTTTTTAATTGATACCTATTTAAAGGCATTTTGGTCATATATTTCGTAAGTTGTCTGCCTTGAAATTCTTCTATCCCTCATGCAAATAAGAGCCTTCGGCATTTAATCAATACCCACCCATCCCATCCCTCAAAATGCTTTTTAGTTTTTTTAGTTAAAGCGCTCCAGGCAGCAAAAATCCCCGCCCCTCACCGGCAAGAGCCCACAGGCT
>WOUZ01000023.1 GCA_009773165.1 Bacteroidota bacterium | reverse complement strand
CCGGAACAAATGGGAGCATTTCCGGACAAGCAGTTCAAACCGTAAATCATGGCGGCAATGGAAGTTCAGTCACAGCTCTTCCGAATGCTGGTTATGAGTTTGTAAACTGGAGCGACTTAAGCACAGCGAATCCAAGAACGGATGTGAATGTAACAGCAAATCTGACAGTTACGGCCAATTTTGCACTGAATGCATACACAATCGCTGCAACAGCCGGAGCCAACGGAAGTATCACGCCCACAGGGAATATTGCTGTTGGTCATGGACAGAATCAAAGCTTTACTATCACACCAGATGCAGGCTATCACATTGCAGATGTGCTGGTTAACGGTGTTAGTGTAGGCGCAGTTTCAAACTATCAGTTTGTGAATGTCACAGCCAATCACAGCATCCATGCAAGTTTTGCAATCAATACTTATATTTTAAGTGCTACTGCAGGCAGCGATGGAAGTATCAGCCCTGCAGGAAACATCGAGGTAAATCACGGTCAGAATATGGTTTTCAATTTCATTCCGGATGCTGGCTTTCGTGTTTTAGCAGTTTATGTGGATGGCGAAAACATTGGGACTCCCGAAAATTTCGAATTTACAGATATCAGCAGCAATCGCAGCATTCACGTCGAATTCACTTTGATTACCGGATTGGATATGTTTGAAAATGAAATTGTTACTGTTTTGGCATTTCCTGTTCCCTCAAAAGATATTCTGAATATCAAAATTGAACCATGGAATGTAATTCAGGAAGAGCTTCAATATGAAATCGTGGACTACACTGGTCGCTTGCTTTCTTTGGGACAAATTCACAGCAATCTCACAAGCATTTCAGTAGAGAAACTTTCGGCAGGAAGCTATTACATCAGAATTATACAAAACAATAAAACTGGCAAAGTGTTGAAATTTGTAAAAACGGAATAGTCGAAGCAACCTTAAAATCAATTTCCCAGACCTTCGGAAGCAAATCTTTCCGGAGGTTTTTTGCTTTTTTTTCCGGTTTGTCTTCTAAATCTGAGCTGTGAAACTGAATTGAAAGAATGTAGCTTCTTAGCCTGGTTTACAGCTGGAAAGTTGAGTTCAATCAGAAAAGATCTTTAATACCGATCTGTTAAAAATGGCCGGAAAAGTTTAATGATTTTGCAGAATTTCCTTTTAGGTATTAGGAAGTAAAGAAAAATGTCAATGACAGATGACATATTCTAGCCGAATCACAGTTGGAGTTTTTTTCATCTGGATGCATGAAATGAATGAAGCTCAAATATCAACCCTTTAGCATAAGAAATATGACTGGATTGGCTGATTGATAATTTTAAAGGTCTGATTGAAAATCAAATAGCGTTAAGTTTCCGGAGCAATTCCTCTTTTCTACGTCTTGCTACTTCAATTTGGGAGCCATCTTCCAGAATTATTGTCCCGCCTTCACCTTTGATGTAACGTTCAACCATTTGTAAATTAATGATGTGTGTCTGGTGAACGCGAAAGAAGGGCAGGCCTTCAAGCCAATCTTCAAAATGTTTGATCTGACGAGAAACAACTATTTTTCGTTTATCCCGCAGAAAAACAGTTGTATAGTTGCCATCAGCCTCCAAACGTATCAGCTCATCAATGCGCACCAATTGAATGCCATTCTGTGTGGGAAGAGCCATTTTTTGCAGCTTCTGATTGCTGGTATTGCTTCTGAAAACTTCAATTATCTTTTCCTGCTGCTGAGTGTCAGATTTTTGTCCGGCCTTTTCAACTGCCTTCATAAGTAGCTCCGGATCAACAGGTTTAAGGATGTAATCAACGGCACTCACCTGAAAAGCTTTGACCGCATATTGGTTGTAAGCAGTCACAAAAATTATATCTGGAATTGGAGCATTCAAGGCATCTATCACCTCGAAACCTGAACCATCCGGCAGATCAATATCCAGAAAAACCAATTGTGGTTTTTCGCTATTAATCAATGAAACAGCTTCTTGCACAGAGCTTGCAACGCCAACTGTATTTACCTGCGGACAATATTTCCGAAGAAAATTGACGAGTGTTTTTCTGCTGTGCTCTTCGTCTTCAACAATAATAGTTTTTATCATGTCAAACTAATTATAGGGGAAAATAAATTCAATTTGTGTACCTGCCGGCTCACCATTTTCATGAAACAAATCCATCACCTGAAGCATTTCATCCTTATAACTTTTACCGTGCAGATACATTAACCGTCTGCGCGTGAGTTCTATACCTTTTGATTCATGTGTTTCATTTGTCTTTCTGAGTCCGGATGCTAATCTGCCAATTCCGTTGTCCTGAATGCGGCAACGAATATAGTTATTCTCCAGAAAATAGGAAAGTTCCAGGAAACCATGCTCTTTCTTTGTTCGCAGACCATGCTTAATAGCATTTTCAACAAAAGGTTGTGCCAACATTGGTGCTATCTCAATCTCCTCCAAATTGATATTTGCATCCACATCCACACTAAAGTCAAATGCGTTGTTCATTCTAAGTCTTTCGAGCTCAATGTTGAGCCTTAACCCATCAACTTCTTCCAACAGAGTGATTGCGCTTTTCGATGAACTTTCGAGATAGTAGCGCATTAAACGGGCAAATTTTGAGAGATACAATTCAGCTTGCATAGTATTGTTCTCAGAAATAAAAGCCTGAATTGAATTCAAGGCATTGAATAAAAAATGTGGATTCATTTGCGAGCGCAGCAAACGGTACTCTGTTTCCAATTGCTTTTGCTCCAGCAATGCTTTTTCCCTGCTTTGCTTCAGCCTGTTGCGACTAAAAAGTATTACAATAATTATAATCAGAAGAAAACCTACAACAGCAAGATAAACCATGCGCTCGCGTCCTTGTCTGAGCACATTGTTTTGCTGTTCGATAAGTAAGGCCTGATTCTGCAATTCTTCCTCCTTGAGCTGCAGATTGAGTTTGCCTTCGATGGCTGTAATTTGTTCTTGTTTCTGTATATTGAACAATGAATCGTTTAATAATAAATATTCCTTATAATATTCAAGAGCCTTGACATGATTGTTATCTTTTTCTTCAACACGCGACAATCCTTGCAGATTCTCCATTTGTTGAAAAAGATAGTTTTGCTGTTTGTTCAAAACAAGACTTTGCATATAAAAAGCACGCGCATCGCTCAATCGGGCCCGTTCAAATGCAATCGAACCAAGATTCATTGAAGCTTTGGCTGTTTCATTCAGCAGTTGATTCGCCGCAGCAAGTTTTAGTGCATCTGTTAGGAACACTTCAGCCTTATCAAAATCGGCCGACTTCATTAAAAATTTTCCAAAAGCATTGTACGACATCGTTAGAGGCTCTTGATTATCAATCTTTTTGCTTTGTGCTATTGATTGCTCAAAGTAATGTCGTGCCGAATCATTTTGATCAAGTTTTTCGTACATCTTTCCAATATTAAGCATGGCATGAACACTCAAACGGAGATCTTTTTCTGAACTTACCGCATTCAATGCTTGTTGGTAAAGATTTAGGGCTTTATTAATCTGCCCGGTTTGATAATAAATATTCCCAACATTGAGCAGGAGAGTGCCTTCAGGAACGCCTCCGGAAAACTGTTGGGTCAATTCAATAGCTTTATAAAAATGGTCAATTGCATTTTCATAATCACCTAATTTGAAATACAAATTTCAAAGATTGTTAAATAGGTTAATCTGCTGACGGACATCATTTTGTCTGTTTGCACCTGATAGCGCTTCTTCATATAAAGCTTTGGCTTGAACCTGATTTCCCCTTTCGGACTGAATGACTGCCATATTGGTAAGTAATGCAATGTTCAAATTCTCAGGCTGAACCGTTTTGTTAATGTCTAATGCCTTGCTGTAATGCGCATAAGCCTCGTTGCTGTTGCCTGTTGCCTTATAAGTGTTTCCCAGATTGGATAAACTGGAAATGATAAGACTTGTCTCATCAAGCTGCTCTCTTATTTCCAGCGCTCTATGATGCCATTCGAGCGTCTCTTTGAAATTTGAAAGATCATATTGGATCAAGGCCAGGTTGTTGTATACATTTGAGATTTCAAGTCTGTTGCCATCTTTTTCAAACAATTTCAAGGCTTCCTGATAGTTACGTTCAGCTTCTTCAAACTGTCTGCGGTAGAACGCAACAACGCCCAAATGTTTTTTTGCCAGCGCCAACTGATTAGTTTGATTCAGTTTTGCTGCAAGCAAGCCCGCTTTCTGCGCCCATTCAGCAGCCTGATTCAGATCATTGCTGAGATACATTCGCGAAAGTTGGTTCATAAGTGCTGACTTATCAGCTTCCTGGGATGTTTCAATGTTTTTAAGAAGTTGTTCTGTGGTCAGATCATTAGCCACCAAAACATTTAACACCAGGAAACAAAAAGCAATAATAACAACTATTCTGTTCATCGTTTTTTATAAAGAAAACAAAACTAAACTATTAATTCTTTCCAGTCAAATTCCTAAAGCATTATAAAGCATTGATATTTAGATTTTTTCATACATTTTATGCCACTTATTAATCGATTTAAGCCACTTATACTTCTGCTTTCGCCGTTTGTACATTTAAGCACAAAAATGCAGAGTGTTTTTTTTAAACAAAAAAATGTGATGTATTTGTACCTTCAAAATCTATCAGATTATCGTCCGATTACACAATCAGCCGAACCGGCGAAACCTAGTCATAGTAATTGATATTCATAGATATAATTGTTTTTCAGCAGCCCCTATGAAAATCCAGACACTCTTTTTAATTTTGGTAGGTAATTTTCGTTTTGTTTATAAAATATTCAATTTGAATAACTTCCTGAATAGTTGGTTAAATGCGAAGGTCGCAATGATGGAGAAGGGCTTGAAGAGAACCCTGCAAAAAAAGTAAATCTACATTTTTGAAAATACCTGTATAAGGGGATTGACCTCGGAGAGGTCACATATCTATAACCCAAAACTACATCCGAACCTACGACCCCAGCGGGGTCGCATGTCTTTATCATGTGTCAACCCTCTGTGTTTCAACACAGCTACCAAACGATACTGTCTAAAATCGATTTCATCACAACCGGAAACCTGATCTGTTCATCCTTAAGCAGGTTATAATTGATATAGATAATTTCATCTTTATCGGCATACCAAAAGTGATACTGGACCATTTGATACATGAACGTATTACTTATGGAAACGAATGATTTCCCGTTAATAACAACAAAGCTGCGTGGTGCATTTTTGATATCGATGGCGCGATTCATCCAGGCAGTGAGCTCCATTGATTTCTCGGTGCTGTGATCTGCCGAATTGGGTGTTCTTATTATCATAAATACCTGAGAATTACCTCCGGCCACAGGTCGCATCAACACAAGTTGGTTTTCATTGCTGCTGTTACTGTTGTAAAGATCGGTGAATTTTTTGCATACATACGACCATCCAAGTGGATACCGAAGGCTGACGTGTGGGTTTGTAACATTTATTTCGTCCCATTTTTCAACCACCAGAGGTTTGTAATAGTCCTCAATGGATTCAGTTAGCCAGTTGAAAGCCAGTTCCTGTGTAGCAAAGGTATCTTTGGCGTAATCGGGATAAAAATCTGCAACAAAATAGGTATTTACCCTATCTTCTTCAATTCCGGCAAAATTGCATGCATCGGGCGCTACTAACCCAATCATCTCGTTGTTTTTGTGGATATAGTAACTGAATAAACCTGGCGCATAGTTACACGCACTGCTGTCGATGGAGGTGCCTTGAGGTCGCAATTGAGCAAAAGCGTATGAACTTGTTGACAAAAGGATAAGAAACGTGATTCTTTTCATTTTTATAATTTTACAACTTCCACTCTTCGGTTTAACTTCCGGCCTTCTTCGGTTGAATTTGTTGTCACAGGACAAAATTGACCTGCTCCTTCAGCTTTGAGCCTGTTTTGCTGGATTTTTCCGTTGGTAATCAGATAATTCCTGACACTTTCGGCACGTGCTTTCGAAAGTGTGATGTTGCCTTCATACGTGCCGGTGTTGTCAGTATGTCCAACAACAACAACTTTAACATCCGGGTTAGCTGTCAGATAATCGACAATTTGTGTTAAAGCCTCACTTGATTCTGGTTTAATTTCTGCTTTTCCCAGGTCAAACAAGATTTCGTACAACGCAATTTTCCCATCCTTATCAATCGATTCCTGCAGATTTACTGTAACCTCCTGCTGCATTGCATCAACTTCAATGATTTCGACATTATAACTCCTGGCATCACTTGAGTTGGAAGCAGTATTTACCTGAATATAAACCTGTTTGCCATCAAAAGAGGCTGAAAAAAAACTTCTCCCCTTGTCATAGGTCGTGCCTTTCGCCTTCAAAATGGCATTGGCATAGTTCAGGTTGATTTGAGCACTGCTGAATTGCTTTGTTTCGTTTTCATTTTTGGAGTAAAAAATCTTATAATATTTACCTCCTTTAGTCAACTTATTCGCATCACCGTCAAGCCAGTAAACAAATTCCACTTCGTTGTAATCGCTGTTTCTACAGTCGGAAATGTAGAATCCCGGCATGCGGGAAATGTAAATAGGTTCAGCACCTGCGCAGCGTTTCGTATCCTGGGCAAAACTTGCCACAGAGACGAATAGTAGCAATAAGAAGATGTTTTTTTTCATAGCTTTCAACTATTAAAGTGAGTAATTTAAATCCAAAAGAGGCCGGTAAACAACACATAAGATGATTCATATACAGGTATTTCATGAAATATATATACAAATATATATATTCACGATTATATATGTTAAAATCTGGGCATAAAATTTTTTGGAGAAAAAGTCTCCAATGAAATTTGTTGAAGTCAATTATGAGGCAAAATGAGGTCTTGACTGGTGCTTATCCCGCTGCTGATTATGTTACAACGGAATAGATACTGCTCCGCATCATCCATTATATCTAGCTTGTCAATTAATAATTTTCTAATGATTTACCATTGTACGGTGTCTTAAGTTTATTGTCTTAAATTAAGTTTTTTGTTTTCATGAGTTTATCCCTGTTAAAGGCTGCTTCACTTCCTCAAACCCAGACTGAGTGCGGGAGCTTGCACGACTTGCAGGCCAACGGCTGATATTAAGTAAAATCGTATAGTTAATAATATACAACAAAGTAAGCTGATAGCACATATACTTTCTGGATTGTGCTTAATCTTAGGTACTTTTTACTTTGAAAAAGACAAAATGAAAATCTTTTTACTTAGATATTTCTAACCCTAAGGTAATTTGAATCTTCGACGAATGGTACCCTGTCACAGGAGTGTCGATTTGTCCATTAGAAAAGCTCATTAGTAAATAGAACATATTTTTAAAGCCAGAATTATTTTTTTTCTGAAAGAACCAATGTTGATGGCATATCGGTAAGCCAAACACTTTTTGTTTCAATGAGTTTTTTCCAACTTTCGGCGCTAACGAGCATTAAATCAACTTTTTGTAAAAAATCTTTTTCTAACATTCTTTCATTAACGAGGTTGATGTGATTAGGCGCAAATTGTTCAATAGCTCTGATGAGTTCTTTCATTTCTGAGTTGGCTTTTATATGTCCGGCTATATCCGTAATTGTGATTTGAGAACCCGAATTTTTGATCAGTTTTTGAGCAAACTGTATTAAGGAACTGTCATTTTCGCAAAAAACCGGAATAAAAACCTGGTCAATGTTCAAAAATCCTTTGTCGATTAAAATACCGACCGAAATTTCACTTTTACTGATAATATTTCGGGTTCTGTCATCAAAAGGAGAGTTTTCAAACAGATTTTCTTTCCCTGTTACCTGGTTAATCAATTTTTCAGGGTTTATCATTTTTGTGGTGAATCCCAGAATTTTCCCTAGCAGACTACCTTCATAAATTGATTGACCTACACCAATTAAAAGTAAGTCGTATTTTCCTTTGTTTGCAACCTCAACAATATCAGCGTCTATGTCATTTGTTTCTTTATAAAGCGTTGTGAACTTTTGATTTAGATGAACCGATTCCTGGATGATGGGTGCAAAACTTTCAGCTTCGTATTCCGGGGTGTTAAACTGATGCAATTTATTGTTCGATGTTAAGTGCATGGCAGTGATTGTTGCGTTTTCTTTCATGTTTTTTGTCAAGCTGTTGGCTAAACGCAGTAACGATTTTCCCCGTTCAGGATTGCCAAACGATAAGAGGATTTTGTATTTACTTACTTCACTAATTTCCTGATAAACTTCATCTGATTTTGATTTGAATGCCCAATTGATAAAGTTCATTAAGGGGCCTGTCATAAACGTTGTTACCAATGCCATAATTACCATCATGGCAAAAATTTCAGGAGTTAACACGCCAAGGTCGTAACCGATGTTCAAAACTACCAATTCCATTAAGCCCCTCGTATTCATCAAAGCTCCAATAGTAAGGCTGTCTTTCCAGGTCTGACCTACAAATTTTGATGCCAATGCACTCCCAATAAATTTGCCAACAACGGCAACCAATATGATCAGGCCGGTTATCTTCCATAAATAGGGGTCATTAAGTAAACCTATTTCGGTTCTAAGACCCGTAAAAACAAAAAACAAGGGCATGAGTAGCACAACTGCCACATCTTCAACTTTTTCTATGAAAATGCTTCTGAATCTGGTATTCTCAGGCATAATTGCACCTGCCATAAAAGCGCCAAACAACGCATGAATTCCGATTAATTCAGTTGCATAAGATGAAATTATTAAGGTTAAAAAGAAAATAGCCACAATTGGTTTGCTCAGGTTGTCGCTTGTAGGATGTAAATCACCCACGCGCTTTAGGAATGGTTTAACAACTTTAATCATCAAATAAACGTAAATGGCTGCCAAAGCAATAATAAACAATGCACTCATAAAAGATCCCGCCTTTACAACTGCGATTACAGCCGCCAATAAACTCCAGGCCGTAATGTCGTCGGCTGCAGCACATGTAATAACGATGGTACCAAGATGTGTTTTATGTAGTTCTCGTTCCTGTACGATTCTTGCCAAAACAGGAAATGCAGTGATACTCATTGCTATACCGATAAACAATCCAAATGAAAGGAATTGAACACCTTCAGGTGCAAATGATTGATAAATGAAATATGCCAATACGATTCCAAGTGCAAAAGGAAAAATGATACTGGCATGACTTATAACAACCGCCTCTTGAGCTTTTCTTTTCAGTACTTTCAAGTCCAGCTCCATGCCTATTACGAACATAAACAGGATGAGCCCAACCTGACTCAGAAATTGTAAATTTCCTAATGATTGCACAGGAAATAAAGCATTTGAAAATTGAGGGAAATACATGCCAATCAGCGATGGCCCCAAAAAGATACCTGCTATTATTTCTCCAATCACAGCAGGCTGTCCTATCTTCTTGAAAATCCAGCCAAAAAAACGAGCTACAAAAATTATGGTAATGATCTGTGCCAAAAGTATAGCTAATGGATGTGCTATATTATGTGTCACAGTCGTAATAAAGTTGTCCCAATGACTTTGCGCCGTTTCGGAAACTACAACATTTCTGCCCTGTTCTAACTTCGATCCAAGCACAACAATCCAGTACATTATGGCGGAAAACCCGCCAATTGTTCCAACATAGAAAATGATATTTTTATATTTTTTCATTGGTCCGGAAATAAAAAACATACATACTTAAATTAATCTTGCCGAAATTCAATAACTGTGCAACTCCTGCATTGCATTTAATTAAGATTTGCGTCATTGAGTTTATTGGCATTGAAATAGACTGTTGGGCAATAATTACAAGATGTGGCTCGCCACGTGCCCGTTATTTTGTTTTGGTCGCTACCCGTAAATCTGAAATAAATACTGATCTCAGTCTGAAAATTGCAAAACCTGCCAGAGACAGAAGATTTTATCACTTGCGTGGCATAAAAGTATTTTTTGTTTGCCGGCGCAACCCAAACATTGTGCTGACCTTTAAACTGCAATATCAGTTCTTCTCCTTTTCTTTTTATTGTGAATATCGCCGGATTATCGGTAAACTCGTTTTCCACACAATGATTCACGATGGCATGATGTGATACTGTATCCAGTTGCCAGGTACTGTGTAATTGATCGTCATTTCCCAGGTTTCCCCCGGTTCTGAAGCATGCGCTTAATAACACAGTCAAGCCAGCTATACTATATGTCATAATCCATCCTCTCATTTATGCTGTTGTATTTTACACTGCACTATTGTCTCTTATACCTAAATTTTCAGCGTATCATTCTGCCGCATTTTCTCAATCAGCATGGGTGTAGCATACTTTTATCATTTGTATTTGAGGAGATAAAAAGCAAGAGAGTTATTCTTTTTCACTTTAATTGGCTCCTAAATCAATGCAAGAGTGACGAATGCAACCTTGCAAATATAATTTTCACCTCAAAGGTGGTTATTATTATTGTTTGTTAGATAAGGATGAATTGAAAGGTCGATGAAATGTAATAAGACTGAAAAAATATGTAAAGAATCAGCTATTGACCTTATTTAGAAAATCGCTTCGGTATATCTCACTTAGGACCAGCTTGATATTTTTGCCCTTGCCTGCCCCTAAATTTGTGGAAATCTCATCGAAGGAAAATACCTTTACTGCCTTGATGGAAATCATTTCTTTTTTGTTAACCCTGCAGAAATCGTCTGATGGAATAAGTTCGGTCAATTTTTCGAAAGTAATATTTTTAAGCACAAATTCTTCACCGTCAAAAAGCATGACAACCTTGTCTCTACTGTCAATATCAGAAGTTTTTATGTAGGCAATTTTGTCGAAAAACAGTACGGCTTTTCCTTTGTCGGTGTTAAGTTGAATAAAAGTTTTGTTGTTTTGGGAGGCTGTGTTGCCAATATGCTTTGTTGCTTTTTCAACGGCTTGTTTTAGCCGGTCAATTTTGATGGGTTTTTTAATGTAGTCCAGCGCGTTAAGGTCAAAAGCGTCTGAAGCATATTCTTTATAAGCTGTGGTGAAAATAACAGGTTTACCGTTTAATAAATTTGCAACTTGTAAACCATTCATTTCGGGCATTTCAATATCCAGTATGCACAAATCGAAATCAAGGTTTGGCAACTCCTCCAGAAGCGTTTTAGGACTGTTAAACGACTTTACAACCTCCAATTCAGGAAGCTGATCACAGAGCATTTTTAGATAAGTTAAACCTGGTAACTCATCATCCAGTAGCAAACATCTAAGCGTCTTTTTCAAATAAATTAATTTTTAAATGTGATGTATATACCTCACCTTCTGCGAAACTTTCCAGTTTGAAATTATCCTTATAGATAATTTGGAGTCGCTTTTTCAGCGTTTCAATACCAATACCACCTTTTTCCTTCCTCATAGGGCTTCGACCAGATATTTTATTTGAAACCGTCAGATAAAATGTATTGTTTTTAAATTCAAACACAATAGAGATAAATGAATCAGCACTTTGCAGGTCAGCATGTTTAAAGGCATTTTCAATCAGGTCGATAGAAATCAACGGGGCTAAAACCTTTTTTTCATACATGGGTTCAGTTTCCTTGACGATAGATTTGACTTTTAATTCAAATAGAGGACTAACTTTTATTTTATTGATTTCAATCAGGTTTAATGCAAATTCAATTTCTTCTTTGGGTGTTACATACTTGTTTCTGCTATCATAGAGAATATAATCCAATACATTAGAAAGTTTATCCAATGCAAAATAAGTCTGATAGGCATGGGATTGAATTGAATTAAGAATGTTCTTAAACAGGTGCTGATCTAATTTTGATTCAAGTGTTTCGAGATGAAGTGTGTTTATTTTTCTTTCAAGTTGTTGGAATTTCAGCTCAGCTTCATTCTTTCGTTTTTCAGTTTTTATAAGACGAAGAATTAAATATGTAATAAATACAGCAAGTAAGATTCCAAGTAGGAAAATAAGTTGAAGTGAAATGCTTGTATGTGTATTCATTTGGATAATAAAGGTTATCAATCTTACAAAACAGAACCAATTCCCTCCTTTACAGGTATATCTTCTTGCGGTAAAAGTAAGGATTTTGTAATTTCATAAGTCTTTTGATAAAGTATTTTATAAAATGAAACTATCATTCATAAAACGAGAAATTTATCTCAAACACCGATCTCCCACCTTAATTGAAGCTGATTCACAACCCTAATCCCGGGCTGGGTGCGGGAGCCCGCGCGATTAGCGGGCCGGCGGCAGGCAGAATGAAAAAACGACAGGAAATCTTGCAAGGCAGCGCCGCCCTCAAAGCGGTGCTGTTTTTAAAGTACAATGCTTCAAAAGACCCAGCCGAAGAAAAATTGCTCTGCCAAACCCAACCGATGGAAACAGGTGATGCATTGTACTTTACAGGACCTTGCATAGATTTCCGTCGGTTTTTCATTGTGGGCAGTTAGCGTTAATCGCGATTGATCTTTGGTCCTTTCCATCAAGGGAAAGGACAGGAAAAGGATATCAATATGAGGGTTGATCTGCTGATTTGTTGATGCTGACGCTTTTGAAAGTCACAGCTGACATGAAACCTTTTCCATAGGCGTCAGCCCTTGTCTGGCGTCCGCCCTAAACAAATCAACAAATCAACGTATCAACAAATCAGCAGCCTTACACTCCGGGCCGGGTGCGTGAGCCCGCACGATTAGGATTCAGCACTTTTACAACACTTCATAAAAACAAAAAAAGGTTGCCCCTCGCGGAACAACCTTTTTTTCGCATCCTTCGGACAAAGTGAAATCCTTGCCCTCAGGTTCTGAACTATGCAACAGCTTGTTGCGCCATCAGACTAAAGTTCACCTGGAGCGATTCACCTTTGGCAATAGTGAAGGCTACATCACTCGTTTGTTGATAGCCCGGAGCGGAACATCTCAGCTGGTATGCACCTGGTTCAAGTTCATCCACGACGAAATACCCGTCAACATCACTGTTGGTTTCGTATCCCTCTGAATCAACAATGTACACCAATGCACCCTGAACTGCTGCTCCCGTTGCCTGGTCGGTGACCATGCCCGAAACATCCGTATGCACTTCCGCTTTGCTTGTTCTTTTTTTACGTTGGCGCAACATGCTGTAACGTTCATAAAGAACAGGTTCAGTGGTTTTGTATTCGGTCAGCAACCAGTCGAGTTCGTTGGTCAGCATATTGGTTGCCTCGGAAGCAAGTCGACGCATTTGGTTTCGGTCGACATGCCTGACTGACGCATGTGCTTTCGCTTGCTCGCGCATGCCATCGCTTTCACGCTTCATCTGTTCGATGGCAGCAATGCGATCAGCACTGAACCCGGCCGTGGCAGCTTCTGTTTCATGCTCGCCTATATAGTCGAGTATGACTTTTGCTGCCTGACTGGATGTTGCTGCATTTGATTTTTTACGAACCTGCTTGAAATAGAAGTCAAGGGTATTCGTCATTGTGGCATCGTTCAGCGATTTCGCCATGCTTAATCCGCGTGCCAACGCAGGAATTACATCCTGTTTGATGCGCGTGTTCAACACAACACGTTGCTGAATGATTACACTTAGGGGAACTTCCAAACCCATGTTCAAACGATCTAACTCGTCAACAATGGTTTTGAATGCTACAACCCGGTTGCTGTCATGCTGGATGGCAGCGAAAATGGTTTGGTATTCACCGAGAAGCTGAGCAATGCTCTTGAATTTCTCGATTCTTATATGATGGTTTTTCATCACTTTCGGTCTAAAAAGAAAATCACTAGGGCCATGACCTTTGATGGTCAGGGCAGGGGTTTGCTGTCATGCAGTGCCCCCCGACCCGGCAGCTGAGGCTTCGACTATGCTGCCTGTAGTGTTTTTCCAAAAGGAGGAGAGACCCCCAATGCGGGTTTGCCTATTTCCCTGAAGGTGAAAAAGGCCTGGTTATAGAAACGTTGGTATCTTAACCATTTACCCAAAAGTATTTTTTCATGCAATTTGCGCGGCCCTTTTATCACCTTGAAGTAGCGTGGGGCATAAGAAACAGCATCCGAAGAAATTTCAACAAACCTGACTTCTGCCAGACCTGCTTCCTGAAAATCATCGAGCCAGGGGTCCTGTTCAATACATTGTTTCAAAATTGAATGATGAAGTTCAATGGCCCTAAACGCAAACGACTCGTTGCACCCATTGACACTGCTTTTTTCTGAACAATCAGAAGCTTTTTTATTTAACCTGCTGCATGTCTTCTCTAGCTTCAAAGCGAGCTTTCGCCCTGGTCTGTGCTTGTTTTTGCTGTTCTTCATTTCGTATCAATTGGTTTGGTTGATCTGAAACTTGTTGTAATTAACAACACCGACATTTTACTAATTGATGTCGTGTTATATCCCGAAACAAATGGTAATCCTAACGTATCTGTTTCTTCGTTGGTAGTTAATCCGTCTATGGCCGGTAGGTCGAAGTATTGGCTCACAGTTTGATACCATTGAGGACTGCACAAAAGATTGACATCATGCTTACTTGCCATAAAAACGACATAGTAATCAATCATGGAGATCCCGCTTCTGGAGGTGCTGTTAAAACGTTCCAGAAATCGCAGGTTGTATTTCACAACTCTCACGATGTTCTTTTGTACAAGTGGCTTCAAATTTTTCAATTCGGATGCATTCAATTGATTATAGAATGGCTCAGGCAGCCAAAGCTGCATTGTTCCATATGACTTCATAGCCCGTTGTGAGCAGGCTATTGACTGGCAAGTCAGGAGGTCGCAAACTAAAGTAGGTCTTTCCATTGCTTTTATTTATTTGATGAATAATTAATTGACTGTAAGCCCCCAAAGGGGTGATAAATGGGTTGTACTTTGTTTCCATTTGATACTAGATTTTGTGAATAAACAGTTGGGTTAATTTTTTCTTGGTACTCAAAAAAAGAGCGTCTGTTGGTGGTTTCAGACGCCCTGCATGTAAAAGATACCGGCCTGGATGGGTGTAGAACCACCATCTGACATAAATAACCGGCACGGGTTAATAAGCTGACTTGTTTCATTTGTTTATCGTTCATTTTTACCAATGCTTGTCGATTGATTCCGGCAAATCTTTCTCCTCAACGCCCAGCAGTTCTGCTGCTTTGGAGCGTGTAATGCGTTGGCTGTGATAGGCGCGTACGACCAGTTGTTCAAAGCGATCGGCTACCTCCTTGCCATAATAACCACCAAGACCTTCTTCTTTGATATTGGATTGGATTTCGTACTTGAACCTGTCAACCGTAGCCTGACTGATGTAGTTAAGGCGCGCGGCCCTGTATACAAGTGCCTGAATGCTGATTCCAAACTGGTTCTTGATGTGGATAAGTTCCTGCAGGCTTATCTGCTCCCTCGGTGCTCCTATAAGTTCCTTGAGAATAGCAGCAGGTACGAGTAGTGTCCCGGCAAAGATGTTGCAAAGACTTTCGATCTTTTTTTGTTCGAGTGTTGGATCAAATGTGATCAGCAGATGGGCTGTTTCGTGCAACACTGTGAATCGTTTACGTTCAACTGTCATTTCAGCATTCACCACAATCAAAGGTATGCCTTGATTGATAGTGGCCGACATGCCGTCGAAAGCTTCGTGAGCAGATATCTCGACCACCTTGATGCCAAAGTGTTCAAGAATACCATAGATGTTTACCAGACCATGCTGTCCGAGTTGCCAGGCTTCGCGCAGCTTAGCGGCAGCCTTTTCGGCATCGGCAGAGGTCGTCACAGCAGGGAAGTCCTGCAGGGGATTCGTAAAACGCTGCTTAAGACCCAGCAGCTGTTCTGTTTCGAGGCGGCGCTCCATGAGAGAGATCACCTCAAGTCGCAGTTTTTCACGTTCCATCGACGGAAGCTCCATTTTGGTGCGGTAATCAACATTTCTTACTTCGACCGTGAAAGGCCTGAAGAAATACTCAAGTTGAACACTAAACACCCGGGCTAGCGCCAACAGAATGTTGTAACGGGGCATCATTTCGCCCCGCTCGTAACGCGAGAGCGCATTCTTCGAAAGCGTTTCCCCCAGGGCAGCAACCACCTCATCCTGGGTCATCCCATTCATCAGGCGGGCATTTTTGAGCCGTTGGCTGAAAACTTCATTTTTCATTTTTTTTAGTGTTTTTGACTTTAATGTTTATTAGGTTAATAATTATGATACAAAAATAAACATTTAAAATCATTTGTCAAGTGTTTTCTTAAAAATATTTTTCCAATGAATATTTTACTAATTACCTCATTATAAGCATTTAAAACATTTTTACATTCCTTATTCTATTATATTCGTCCTGTTGACACCGCAAAATTACTTTATAAGCTGTAAACATAGATGATTTCTTGATTGTTTTTATCAACCAATTTTCAACAAAAAAACAGCCACGTTTCATCTTTGGCTTTCTCCAATTAGATAATGTCTGTCAATAATGTTTGTGTTTGAGCTTTAAAGTTTGAGGGCGAGGCATGTGCGGAATGAATGTCAGGAGTCCCGAATAAGTCGGGATGACTGACATGAATAACGTACATAACGAAGCCATCTGACTTTAAAGACAAGCACTATATATGCACAAGCGGGACTCTTTTTTTGCAAGGGAATTGCAAACCTATTGCAATGGCGTTGCAAGGTTATTGCAGGCAAATTGCATAAGCAGCAAGCCCACTCCGAACCCAAAACAATTTGGATGATATAATATATGGTGTGGTTTTGAAAGGGCCCAGTCTTTTTCGTATCAGGATGCAGAAGGGAAAACTCAGGGGGGTCAATATCCCGGAACGGGCTGTCTGTGTTGCGCTGAGGTTTTCTGCTTGTGTGTTTTGGTTCTGCCATTGTTCAATATACTTTCTACCTATTAGGCAAAACCGTGACATGTTCACAGAATATTGATATACAAGATGTTGAGATATTGGGAAAATAGTTTTTACGCCAGTTTTCCCAATCTCCGGCAATATGTTCTATCTGGATTTAAAAATGCCGATTCTTTTGATCTCCTGATGTTGATGCGTGAAAAAAAATGATAAAGAGCATGACCTGCCTGATTACTTTCACCAGCCTGTGAAAACCAGTGTACATCCCTCCTTAGTTGCTCACTCACGCATTTGCCTCAGTACCGGCTGCAATGGCATCGAAAACAAAGCGCCATGAGAAATAGCAATCAACTGCCTGAGGTTCAACATCCATCTCATAAACATCGGTGTGCTCTGCTGTTTGCATTGAATCTAAGAAATCAGTTGCTTCATCGACTGCCGTTGATTTCAAGCGGTTCATTTTTCTTAGGTGTGCAGTCTTCTTTAATTCAGCAAGTTCAGTCCCAGTTTCAACTGGAGGTACAGAGGCATGCACTTTTTCATCACGCTTCCCGCCCGATTCCTTTCTCCCAGCAAGATATTCTGTATAAATATCTGGCGGCAACTCGATATCCAACTCCTTTGCAATGCGAAAAAGTACCTGGATGATCAGCGGTTTGCTGATCGAATGGCGTTGTTCAAGCAACAACTGAAAGACGGAATGCAGCAGCTCACGGCCCTGAATATAAGTCTCAAAAATTGAATAGTCCTTCTTGGTGTAGAAATAACGACCGTCCTTAAAGGCAATTGGGGCATTGAAGCCAAGGATGTCGCTCCGCATCACCCTGATGTCGTCGCGGATGGTGCGTTCCGAAACTGTTTTGTAAACTCCTCTTTTCTCGCCCAGTGCCTCGGTGCATTCTTCCTGAAGCCTTTGAATGCTGCATTTCACCGAACGATTGCCAAGGCATTTGTCAATCGTTTTGTAGCGGATCAAGGCATTGAGGTTCGTTGGCATAAAATAATTTTTTCATTGCAGAAAGACTGCATTGGCAGTACGTATTCTTGCCTCAAAATTAAATCAAATCAGTATAAAATGCAAAAGAAAACAGAAATGATCGTGGTCTTAGACCGCTCGGGCTCGATGGAATCCATCAAAGAAGCCACCATTGAAGGTTACAACGCTTTTTTGGCGCAGCAAAAATCTGTGGAAGGTGAGGCCCGGTTGAGCATGGTGCAGTTTGACCATGAATATGAAGTGGTTTGTCTGAATCAGGATGTGCAAGCCGCTCCCTTTTTAACAAATGCCACTTACCAACCCAGGGGTACCACGGCTCTGCTCGATGCCATCGGACACAGCATCCACGAAACGAACGACCGCATAGCTGCCGGCGAATGTGCCAGAAGGGATACACAGGTGGTGTTTGTGATCATCACCGACGGGCACGAAAACAGCAGCAGCCGCTTCAGCAGATCGCAGATTTTCCGGCTTATCCGCGAGTTTGAGCAGAAGAAAAACTGGCAGTTTGTGTTCATCGGTGCTAACCAGGATGCCATCGAAGAAGCCTCGCAGCTTGGCATCCAATCAAGCCGATCGATGACCTTTATGGCCGACAAAGAAGGCACAAAAAACATGTTCTTTGATATGAGTATCAACATCAAGGAGATGCGTGTGGAAGACAAAAACTTCGAGTTCAAGGAGTCGCAACGGAAGAAGCAGAAGAGATAGGTGGAGCTTTGGGATAGACATTGGGCATCCGCTTTGAAGGGTCAACATGCCGGAATTTAAAGCTTTAATTTACTACGATTAAAGCTTTTCCCTCTTTCCCTGTAAATTATTGTTTTGCCTTAAGGCTTCAACTTGTTAAACGCCGAAAAAAATCCCCTGGCATAGCCTTCGTATTCCTCAACGCTTTCTTTTGTGATATGAAACGACCTGACACTAGTGAGCCGGTAATGGGTATTTGGTGTGATTGAAAATCCGGCCTTGAGGCGTTTGTAGTGCATGCACTGAATCTTTTCAGGAGATACCACCACAAACCAGGCATTTTTATAAGGATAGTCGGCATACTTTTCACCAAACTCAAAACAGCCGTTGGCTCTGAACTTCACCTCCAGATAAAACAAGTCACCTGTTTCACCACTTTGAACCACAAAATCAGGCATATAGCGCAAATCCCTGCTTGTATGGTGGCTGTTGTTGCGCAGCACCCTGCTCAGAAATGGATGCAGCCGCTCTAAACCATAATTGAAAACATTGTAGTTATTGCGCGAGAACAAATCCTGAATGAGCTGCTCCGCCATACGGCCTTTCAGGCTGTTGAGGTTGTAGGGATTAGGAAGGGTGTTAATTGATTCCATCTTAACTGGTTTTATGATACGTATTTACATATATCATTGTGAGGGTTTTAGATTTTTGCCCAATTGCTGCAAAATGGTTCCGTTTCTTATTTCATCAACGGCCTAATTTCCCATCAATATACCAATCTAAAAACTCACTGGCATCATAAGAATTGCCAAAATCACGAACTTCTGCTGCATGGTCAATCATTTCTGTCAGAAAACTTTCGTGGGCTCCCATGGCAGGGTCTTCGTTGGTGTTTTCTATATACAGAATGAAAAAAGTTGCTGGACGGCCATCTTTCTTGGGTCTGATAATTCTGCCCATGCGCTGTATCATCTGCCGCTTGGAATGGTTGGCTGAAAGTATAATCCCCAATTCTGCCTCCGGCACATCAATTCCTTCGTCTAAAACCGCAGGTGCTGCAAGTACTTTCAGCTTTCCTGTTTTGAATTCGTTCATGAAATATGTTCGCTCTTCTTGCGATAATTCACTCGAAAATGCAGACGTTGGGATTTTGTCATCAACGAGCATGCGCTCAATTTCTTTGGCTGTAGAAATAAAACCCGTAAAAACCAGACACTTGTTCACTACACTGATCATGGGAATGAGCTGACGAAAGGTTCTCAACTTCAATTGACTGTTAGCTAACAGATCTTTGCGTGCATTGAATTGAGTGAGATATTTGCGTGCGGTCTTTGTGCCAGCATAGTCTTGATGACCTCCCTCACCAAGATGGTGAACTGCACGTATAAACTCACCAAATGGCTCAGGCTGGCAACCATGTAACCTAACCAAATCAGCACGCATCTTGCTTAACGATTTCTCAAGTTGCTCATATAGCATTTCTTCCTCCTCTGCAAAAGGCACACCCAGCAATCCAACCCTGAATGGGGCAAGGATACCATCATGCAAACCCCGCGCGTAATCACATCCGGGGATAACTGTTTTGGATTCAAATCCAGGTATGAGTGGCTTAAAATAGGGCGTTACAAAAACATCTAATCCGTTATCTGTCCGTTCATAAGTTGCTGTCAGTCCTAGCCGCTCAGTAAATTCATCTTCAAAAGCCAATGCATTTTTCTCCGTTCCGGACCCATGCACCTCATCGACGATGATCAGACCCCTCATGGCAGGGGGCAGCATTTGATACTTGCGGGCAGAATGGACTGTTGAAATTATCAGATCAATTGAGTGAAAAGTATCCTTATGACCGTTACAAAACTTTCCGACACGAACAGTTGGCAAATACTTTTCAATGTTATCATGCCATTGTTTCTGAAGTTCAATGCCCGGAACGATGATCAACACTTTGAGACCCCTTGCCAGAGCATCGGCTGCCGCCAAAATTCCAACCAGACTCTTGCCTGTGCCAGTAACCGCTTCAATGACACCCCTTTTGCCTTGACTGATCCAACCTGACAAAGCTTCCATTTGCCATGACCGGGGTTGATGACCTTGATATAAGGCATTATCAGGTGAACGCTTACTTACATAAAGCTGATCCTCATGAACAATTGTGCCATTTCCAATTAAACTCCAAAGGGGTAGTGATTGTCCATTATGCACAAATAAATTTCTATTGCCATAAAGCACCCTATTGATGTCGGGGGTGGAGCAATTTTCAACTCCTTTTGCCTTCAGTGCATTAAGTAACTGATGTTTATTGAGCGGGGATCTCTCTAATAAAACCGAGGTTATTTCCGAAATTAACATAGCATTACTACTAAATACTGTATTCAAAACTTAAAGAAACTCCTTATCGCTTATTCCTCTAAAAAATCTGTCGAATGAGCGAAAACTCCTTCTGCCATATAACTTGCACTGGATAATGTTCTTCCTACATCCATCGAAATATGCGCAATATTTAAGGCGGCTTTGATGCCTTCGATTGCTTCAACAACAACCTCAGCCATGAAGGATGAACTAAATTTTCTTCGATACTGTTTCATGGGATATAAAATCAATGAAGTTAATTTATCTGTTCAGTTTTTTTTGGACCAGCTATTAGGCTATCAACGCTAATATTCTGACTTACTTTTGCCATATTTTATACCGTAATAACTTTCGTACTTTCCTCACCAAATTGCGAAATCATGCGGACGGCAATTTTCTGGTCTTTCTTTGTAATTTCTATTGGATGTGAAATATGACCATACAAGCGGTCGAAGGCTTCTTCGTCGATTTCGATTTTCAGCGTTTTTTCAGCATTCTTCTTGGTTGCCTGTTTAGATGCTTCGCCTAACCCTTTTTTCCATTTGTCAAATTCATTACTATCGCCACCGCAGAAGTAAACTTGTTTCACAATAAAATTACTTCCATCATAGTCATCATCAACCATCCAGTAGGCAATATCATTGACGTTTCGAGGTTTTACTTCATCTTTTATGGGGTCGTAAATATCAAGTCCTTGAATTTCGACTGATACGGTATTGCCTTTTTTGTGAATAGCAATATCGGGTTCGCCAATGGTTACAAAGCTTGCTGCCGATTTAGCTGGTTTCTTTTTCAATCCTTCCTGCAATAAATCATCATGTATTCGAGCTTTGGTAACTTCGAAACTGCCCACGCTAGTAGTTTGCGAGCTTCCTGAAATATCGCTTTCGAAACTGAAGCCAAGAATAACCAACCAATCGGCATCACCGCGGTTACGGCACTCTTTTACAGCTTCGTTTACCGCGTTTTTACTAATGGTACCAAACTTTGGACCGATGTGGAAATAGGCTTTTACCTCGCCTTTGGCGGTTTGGTAAAACCCTTCCGCATGAAGGAAACTGTGGCTTAACAACTCAACACGGGTAAAAACCACCATTTCGTCTTTTCGCCCATTTTTAATCCCGGCGCTGATTAAATGTTGTTTAATCACTTCCTCAAACGCACCTTCCTCTTCGTTTACACGCACTTCGTCGTCCAATTCTTCGGGACTGACAGGCTCGAAATTCTGTAAAGTTTCAACTGTAAACGGACCGCTTACACGAAGTTTCTTTTTGTCCACTTCAGGCTGGTCGTAAAGCGTTTCGGTGGCATATGGTTCATCTTTAGCCAGACTTTTTAGAGTAATGTGGGGTACAGTTTTATAAATAAAACCCTGCCTGATATCTTCTGCCGTTTCATCATACAGTTTATAAAACGGGTAAGTTGCAGTCATTAACCGTTGTTTGGCAATGTTGATGGCAATGCGGCTTGTATCGATGGTAATCCAGCGGCGTCCCCATTGTTCAGCCACAAAAGCAGTTGTTCCGCTTCCACAGGTGGGATCCAAAACTAAATCTCCTGGATCAGTAGTCATAAGAAGACAACGTTTTATTGCTTCATTAGCAGTTTGAACTACATAAACTTTCCCATCAACCCTGCTTTGAATTCCACCAATATCCATCCAAGCAGAATTAATTGGGTAAACAGGAAAATCATCATAATACCTAACAAATCTTAATGTACCAGAAGCAGCATAAATTCGATTCTTTTTTGCCAAATTCTCAAGACCAAAAAGGTTAGTCTTATACGTACCTGAGTATTCCTTCCCTTCATAAATGAATTTTAATAAAGGATTACCTTGACTTGTTAAATTGTCATCAACCCAATATTTTGCTCCCTTTGGTAGAGGAACTTGTTCTTCATTTTCTTCTTTAGTTAACGAACGTCTTACTCCGTTTGGAAGTTCGATTCTGTTATACTTTGAAGCCCCGGCTCCACCAATTATTTTATCAGAATAGAGCTGCCGATATTTAAGTTTACTGATATCTTTTGCATACCAAATAATATAATCACAGATACCATAAAGAAAATTGCTATTTAATCCTGTTGTTTTTGCAAAATTTATTAAGCTTATATAATTTTCACTTCCAAAAACCTCGTCCATCAAACTTCTAACTAAATGCACATTTTCATCACCTATTTGCATAAATATGGAGCCGCTTTCTGTCAGCAATTCTTTGGCAATAAGAAGTCGGTCGCGCAAATAGGAGAGGTAAGAATGAATACCTAGTTCCCATGTATCGCGGAAGGCTTTTATCTGTTCGGGTTCGCCGGTTAGCGCTTCATCGTTGCCATCTTTTACATCGCGGTTGTTCAGTTTTATTTGCCAGTTACCACCGTATTTTATCCCATAAGGCGGGTCGAAATAAATGGTTTGTACCTGGCCTGCCATACCCTCGCGTTCGAGTAAACTTGCCATTACCAAATGGCTGTCGCCCTGTACCAGTCGGTTGGTCCAGCCATCCTGGTGCTGGTAGTATTCGCCAATTTTTTCGAGTTCGTCTTTTTCGAGTGCGTTGCCAAACAGCTCGTTAATGCTAAACAAATCGAGCTGCGGACTTTTGGTTTCTGTAATTTTATATAGGTTTTTAATCAGTGTTTCGGGTGCAATGTGTTCATGGCGGTACAAACTGCGAATGTCAATCCGCAATAAATCATCACGGTCGTCATTTCCGTATTTGTTTAGCCAGAACAGTTCGGGGTCTTGTCCGCGATGTACCACCGGGTTTTTGGGAATTTCCAACACCTTTTTCCCCGATTGCACTTTTTCGTTGGCATCTTCGTAACCGGCTTCCTCTTTGCTGGGGATGTGCGCGCGGGTATCTTTATTGTGGCGTATGCTGTTGATGTGTTTATTCATGGCTCATCTTTTTAATCGTGTTCAAACTTTTAGCGTTTACAAGCGAGGTCATTTGTACAATTGCAACTTTATTCAATTGGAACAACCGCTCTGATTGCGTTAATCCCTGCCTGATAAGAACCGCATTGATACTTTCGAGATTTGATAGAACAACCAATTGTTCGAGGGTTGCATCATCACGGATGTTTCCATTTGCATTGGGATTTTCGCCACGCCATTGCAAGGCAGTTTTTCCAAAAAGCGCAACATTCAGTATATCGGCTTCGTTGGCATACACAAAAGAAACCTGGTTTTTGGACAATTCTTCGGGAATAAGTTTTTCTTTAATGGCATCGGTATGAATGTGGTAATTTACTTTCGCGAGGGTGCGTTGTAAGTTCCATTCCAGTTTTAACCTGTCGTTTTCATCGTCTTTCAAACGTTGAAACTCTTTGATAAGATAGATTTTAAACTCGGCACTTATCCACATACCAAACTCAAAAGCAATATCAGGATGGGCAAAAGTACCACCATATCTACCTGCAGTGGCCTTAAGTCCAATGGCATTTGTTTTTTCCTGCCATTCCTTAACACTTATTTTATAATTATTCAATCCAGCCTGACCTCTAATTATGGCGAATTCGCCATAATTAAAATCCGGATTGTAAACACTTTCCCAAATACCCAGAAACTCAACTGTATTTCGATTTCTTAGCCAGTCGGAAATAAAAAAATCACCGTCTTTGGCTTTAAGCATATCGGTTAAAGAAATATAATCAACATGATTTTGTTTAACTATAGTTATTTCAATCCCCTTTACAAGTATTTTTTTAGCCATATTTTTATACTTTTGTCGCATTAACAGCGCCGGAGATAGCATCTCCGGTTTGACGATCCCGGTCAAAAGCCGGGACGTTTATTTTATATATTTCCTATCTTTTCAATTAACTGATTTTTTATGTTTCTGATGTCGTTGGCAATTTCAATGAAATGCCATTCGGGATATTCATATTTTTCCTTCAGTGCATTTACAGCAGGTATCCAACGATTTTCTACAAACCACTTTTTCTCAGCTTTATCCTTGTTAAAACCGCTGATTTCAACCATTAGGTTTTTGGTTTTACCATCTTTGCCTTTACATTGCACTATAAAGTCAGTGAAGTAATTTTTGTCTTTTCCGTCTTTCACATAAGGAATGGCAAAACCGAGGAACTGATTTTTCACATAACTTATTACCTGAGGCAGTTCTTCAAGGGTTTTGGCTGCAATACCTTCCCAATCGCTGTCCATCACAACATAATTAACATGACTTTTTTTGGTGGCATACACATCTTTGGTTGTGTTTCCATTCACATATTTTGTGCTGCTGAACTTATTGTAATAGTTAAAAACAGGTCTTACATGCTCTGTTGTGTTGATATGCGGATTGATACCCCTTGCAATATGGTCAACCATTTTTTTTGGTTCTTCAAAAAACAGAAGTCTTTTATATCGTTGGTCTTGAATGTTTAATAATATTACTTTCTTATCGTACCATTCCGTTACAATTGATTTTAACTTGTTGAACTTCTGAAAATTCGGATTTCCTTCATCATCTGAAAAATGAATTTTAATGAGTTCTTTTGTTAGCCAAAAAACAACTTCCTGATCTCTCTTGTCAAGAACAGATTGAATTTTGATTTGAATTTCTTCTGCTGAAAAAGCACTTGCCATTTGAGTTTCAATCGGTGTAATGTCGCCCCGAATTTCATAATTTTCGATATTGCTGAAATCGAATTTTATTTCACCATCATAGTTTTCAATGCGATATCCAACAACATTTGGAAACGCTATCTCCATACTTTGTTGACGATCAGGTATCGCTGCAATATGCGTTAGATCAACAGTTTGTGGTGGTGGTTCACTTTTCCCACCTTTGAACATTTTAAAAGGTACTCCAATAATGTGAGCATATTCAGGAGGAAACTTATAAACAACAATTTTTCTTTTGTCATCCGTTGGATTTCCTTCTTTATCGTAACCTTGTAAAAAATAATTCATTCTTCGTAATGCACGCCCTGCAACTTGTTCACAAAGCAATTGAGAACCAAATGCACGCAAACCCATGATGTGAGTAACGGTATTTGCATCCCAACCCTCGGTTAACATTGAAACAGATACGACACAACGGATATGTGAGCCTAATTTGTTTTGTTTACCAACGGTGTTTACAACTTCACGCAAAATTTCTGCTTCAGTTATTCTTTCTGCACTGCCTTGTCCATGAAGTCTTGCATAATCTTTTTTGAATTCTTCAATTTCCGATGCAAATATTTTTTTAAAATCCTCATTAATTTGGTCGCTATTGTCTAATGCATCGCTATCTATGAGTAGTGTAGGAGGTTTTTTAAGTGGGTTTTTAGAAATAGGATCGTAATTGCTAAATAATTCTTTCGCACCGGAAACAGTTACCAATTGTTCATTATCATCAAGATATTCATAACCAGCAATATATTTATAAACTTCCTTTGAAACCGAAGTATTATTACAAACCAAAATAAATACAGGAGGAGAAGAAAATAAATTTGTTTTTTGTTCTTGATTTTTACGAACCCCATTATAATATTCAACATAATGTCCATAAAATTGGTCAAGTGCAGCTTTAACTAAAGATGGTAAACGAGGTGGTTGTTCTTTAATTCTCTGACCTTCTTTTGCTGCTTCTGATTTTTGTTTACGCTGTCCTTTTCTTGGCAATTCATCTCTTACATGTTCATATAAATTTCGTAGCATCGGCATCGTTAATTCTTGTGTATTGTCGCTTTCAGGCAAGAAAGGAATTTTAACCAGCCCAGATTCAATTGCTTCGATTAATCCGAAATCAGAAACCACCCAAGGGAAAAGACTGTAAGGAGTATATCCTGAACCTGTCAAATAATATGGGGTTGCTGAAAGGTCATAAATATTTTGAAGTTTAAATCTTTTTGAAAGTTCTTTTAAACCTGTGAACCAAACTGCTGCTCTTTGGTTTTCATCGGCTTCTTCATTATCAGAAGTTTTTCCTTTTGATTTTGGCAAATAGCAATGATGTGCTTCATCATTCATTATTAATAAGCGTGTTCCTGATTTGAATTTGCTTAATGTTCTTTTTATTACTTGTGCAAAATCTTCGAGATTTCCTGTATCAATTTTATTGCCTTCCAAATCAACTTTTCCATCAAAGGGACTTCGTTTGTTACCCTTCAAAGTCTTTGGTTCAAAAGTATGATAGTTAGTTATTATTAGACGAGCATTTAAGTTCTCTAATCGATGCTCCATATTTTGAGGAACAAGGGCCCGAACATGATAATAGTCCAGAACATCTGCCGGATTTTTAGTTTTTGTATCAACAAACAAAACACCCAAACGGTCTCTAATGGTAACCCCCGGTGCAACAATTAAAAAATAGTCAGCAAAGCGAGTGTCGTTTCTATATTCTTGTCGGTTGAAGTAATGATAAAGAATGAAGCAAGCCATTACAACTGTTTTCCCTGAACCTGTTGCCATTTTATAAGCAATTCTTGGCAATTGGTCTGTTGTATCATCGCTAACAGTTTGTTGTCCTTCTCTTATTTTGTTTAAAATGTGCTGTCCGGCATTTGATTTTTCAGCAACTTCATTAAGCCAAATAGCTGTTTCAATCGCTTCTCTTTGTGCAAAAAATAATTGTTTGGTTGCATGTCTTTCAACGTTTTCAAACCAAAAAAATAAAAGTTCTTTTGTTACTCTTGTAGTATTTGGATATTTTTCTTCTCTCCATTTGCTAATTTCTTTACGAGCAAGATTGATAATGTGAGTACCGTATTCATGAGCGAAATCATTTATTTCGAAAATTGAACCTTGAGCACCTTGTCTTGAAGGCATTGCTTGCATGTCAGGTGCAAAAATTCTACGTCCTTTTCTTATGTCATTATAATTTAATGAACCATCAGCATCAGTTGCATAATGCAGCATAGGTTCATCGTAAGGGCTATTAAGGATTGGATTTTCTGAACTCATTTTTATTCAACTATTTTGAATGCAAGTTACAAATTTTTCTTTTTGTGTAAGTTATAAAATGGCTCACATTTGACTTTGACGTTGGGTTGGTATCGTATGTCAGGGACAGAAGCACGGGTGTCATTTGTGCGCTTGATCTTTAGGCATGTTGCCTAGAGGTGATGGTATGGTGTCGTGCGGGATTACGAGGCGAAAACCTATCAGTTTACACCGACGTTTTTTACGAGCCACAAACGTCCGCATACCTCCGAAACTTGCATGCACTATACCATGTGTTGGCGTTTCGTTGTTTTTAATTTCAGTCAATCCGTGCGTTGGAGAGACATACTCTTTAAGCAAATTTGGTTGTGGGTTTGATATGTGGGTTTGCTTAATGTGCATGGCTTTGTGCGCTGGATTATCGTTCACTTAAGTTTATCATTATGTGATATAATTTAATGGTCTTATCATTTCTTGAATGCCTTGCTAAGCCAATTTTAATATCAGCATAATTAAAATCTTCAATTTCTTTAAAATCAATAAATTTATAAGTGTATGTGTGTTTTGAAATAAAATCTTTGTATTTATCCCAGAGTAGAATAAAATTCTTTGCTGTCGAATATATTATTATATAATTGTTTTCTAATCCTGTAGTATCGTACTTAAACAATTTATCAAGATGTTTAATTAAATAATCAGTTTTTAAAGAATTAAGAATCAAGGCTTCAATAATAGATTTAAGTTTTCCATCATTTTCTAGTACAAAAATATCTATCTCTCCGCTTTTTTTGCCTTCAGATGATGTACTCCATTGTGGTTGGTCTTTAATAATAAAATCACGTGCTTCAAGTATCGTTGCGATATATCTATTTCTTTCATTTTCATCAACATTAGTACCCCAGTAATTTTTATCACCTTGTAATCTCATACAAGCAAACATTATCGCACCAATAAGATAATCATTGGATTTTTCAGATAGCAATTCAATCGCAGACAAATAATCAAGAGGTGTTTTTATCTCTTTTATAACTTGCTCTAATAAAGAAGGATTTTGAAATGGGAATAAATTTTTAAATCTTTTTTCAATACTGTCTAATTCAACTTTTTTTTTAGTGTTATCCTCAATTATTGATTTAATAAATGAGAGAAAGCTATGCATCTCAGTACCCTGCTCTAATTCTTTTAACCTTACGTTTAGTTTTGCAATTTCAGAACTATAATGAATTAAAAAATAGGGTTCGAGCATTTTTTCACTAATGAAATTGCCTAAACTTTTCATTAAAGACTTTTTATTTAATCTTTGCTTTAATGATAAATTTGTTATTTCAGAATAACTAAGATAAACTTTGTCAAGTTCGGACCTATAATCTAACCATTTACTTGGTTGCTGATTGCATATTTTTTGTAAAGATGTTAGCATTTGATAAAAGCTAAACTGTACATTTCCAAAATCAGAATTAAATGAAAAAATATCTTTTTGAAAAAGGATGTTACCTAGCTCTCGTATACTCTCATTTGCAGCGCCCCACCTATTATTGAGTATTTCATTAAGAATTGAAATAACCTTAAAATAAAACATGGAATCAATTCGATTCTCTAATTCTTCGATTGACTTAATGAAATAGGCTTCACTATTTTTTAAAGCATTAAGAAATTCGCCCTCAGTTCCTGAGGTAAGTGCCTTTTGAAAATTAATAAGACCAAGATTTAAAAAACATTCTGAAACAATTTCTGCTTCTGAATCACCTAATATCTGTTTATATATCAATTCTATTTCTTCGTTTGATTTGTCATAATATAAGTACAAATCCTTCAGACGTTGAAGCTCTATAAAAACCTCTGGACTTGGTAACCAATCATCAATTAGCAAACTTAAACCTTGTCTTGTTTTTAATTTTCCTATTACTACCAATTCTGTAAATAACTCTATGCCAATCCTTCTAACGTATGTATTTTCCTTTTCATCCAAAATAAGCAGACGAAGCGCAGAGTTTATAGATTTTTCTTCACAGTTTACAATTGAACTAATAAAATCATTCTCAAGAAAGCTAATTTTCTCAGAGCTTTCCCAAGTTTTAAAAGTTGATATGTTAAAATCTTCACTCATTAGAATACATATTCATCAACAGCAAATTCTTTTTGATTTTTCACAATACCTGCCAATTTTCTTTCAGCAGTGCCAATAAGTATTTGTAGTTTATCACCATATCTTGATTCTATGCTTTTTAGAACAAGTGCTAAACCATCAAGATATTTTGAATCAGCTTCTTCTTTTCCAGGACTATCTATTATTAGTAATCGCGTATGTCTGCCAAAGTTAAATTCAATATCAAGTTGAATTAAGCTTAAATAAAATGCAATTTTCGCCCTTAATTGTTCACCTTCTGCAATATTTTCAAATGTTACATAATCGTTATCCTGCTTATAGTAAAGCTCAAAATTATCCTTAATCAAGACCTCTGTAATTGAAGTTAATCCGAAATCTCGTATTTCATTTTTCATTAATTCAGAAAGCCTATCTAATACTTTTGTACCAAGTTCGAACCTGTGTTCAGATAGTTTTGTTATTGCTGAATCTAAAAGCTTAATTTTTGTTTCATAATTTGAAACTTGAATCGTCTCTTGAGACAATATTTCATTAAGTTGGAAATTTATTACTGCTTTTTCAGATACCAGTTCTTCTTTTCTTGAATCAGAAGGATTTACTTTACTCTTTTCTGAGTTTATTATATCTTCTATTTCTTGAAGTCTATTAGATAGAGAGGAAACATCTTGAATATTATTAAGCATTTGTTCAGAACTGACTAGTTCTGAATAAACAGAATTGAATTTTTCCTGTATTACCTCTGTTAGTTTTGTAAGTGAAGAAATTTCCTTCTCTAAATTAATAATGGCAATTTCTAAATTCTCGATTTTTTCTTTATAAACATCAATTTCTACATCATCAGTGTTTTCGATTGATTCATTACACAATGAACATTTATGCTCTTGCAACCTTGCTTGTTTTTGAGTTATTGAAACATCATGATTACAACTTGGACAATGTTTAATATCCAAATTAGAAAACAAAATCCCTATTTCCACAAACTCTTTTAAATCATTACTTTGTTTTTTTGATTTTTCTAACTCTTTTCTTAGACGAATAATCTCAAATTGATTTGCCTGCTGTTTTGCTTTAATTGAATTTAATTCATTACTCTCGGCTTGTTTAACTTTTTCGAATTCAATAAATTTTTTATTCTCCGATTGAATTAATCCCAGAAGTGTATTATATTCATTGTAATGTGGAGCAAGATTAACTTGTTCTATACTTGTTTTTTGGATTTGATTTAACTCAATATCTATTTCAGTAATTCTTGACTTAAATTTTCCCAAATTATTTTGTCTTTGTTTCTTTTGTCGTTCAGAGAACGATTGCTCTTTCGCTTTTTCATAATTCAACAAATCTTTTTTTATGGTCAACCTATTAATTGGATATGTCAATTTAAGTCCTAAAAGCATTTGAAAAACTTTTTTACCTTGGTCACCATACATTAAGCTAGTGCTATCTTTTGATTCTAGTAAAATAGATTTAAAATATGTTTTCCAACTAGCACCAGCTTCAAGTAATTCATCTTTGTCTTTTTGTGAAGATTTTTGCGTCCACTTCAATGAATAATAAGTGAATTGCTGAAAGAAGAAATCGTTTATCAAGTCTTGATAAGTCGTTTCACTGTTAGCACTAAAAAGCACATCTTCTAAATTCTTTTCGAGTTCCTCTAACGAATTAAAAGAGCTATTAAATAGCCCAGCATAAAGTCTGTATTTAGATAAATCTAAATATACCGTATACTTTTTTTCATTAATACTGAAGTTTACGAAAGCATGATGAATCCATTTTTTTATATTATCCTTTAAAGAATTTGCGCCTGTGAGTGCATATTTTATGACTTTAAAAACACTTGATTTCCCCTTTAAGTTGTCTGCAATAATTATATTAACGCCAGTTTCAAGAGGTAATGAAAAATTAATTTTTGCACCAGAGTAATCTTGATTTTCTGAAACTTCCTTTTCACCTAAAAGCGTAATGTTTTTAACTATAAGTCTTTTCCCAGTTGATATAGGAGTGTCTTTACCGTATTCATCATTTAAGTTAAGTAGTTCTTGGATTTCTGACCTATCCAGTACATCTTTATACTTTTCGTATAATTCATCGGTGAATTTGTTAAAATCAAAATTCATAGTTTCTCTGAATATAGGTTAAAAAATTCAGCACTAACATTATCGTGGATTCCTCCTATATACTCACGATAAGAAGTGTTTTTATATTCATCAATTTGATATTGAGATATTCTCAATTGACTTCCGGTTAAATCTCCAAAGTATTTCTTGATTAAATCACATCTCTTAACATACCAATTTAATGCAGGTAATGTCTTTATAGTACTTTCAAACTTGTCAATTGCAAACTGTGTTATAAAATATTTTTTTTCAATTGTTTTAAGGTCAATACTTTTTTTACTTGAGAAATCAATAAAATCAACACTTTTCAAAAAAGCAATTACATTATCAATATCCTCATATGCTCCAAAAAAGAATCTCTCCATTTCTAATCGTCTGATAACTGGCTCTTTATTTTCAAAAATATCTTTTACTATTTTCTTAATCTCTAATTGTTTTGACAAGTCTGATTTTGCAATATTTATTAATTCAAATGATAAGTAATCAGGATTCCTTAATAGAAAGTCTATTTTCTGAATTCGCTGTTCACTTTTGAAAATCCTTTTTAAATTGGGAATATTTGAATCAGAATACGGCTCACTAAAGACATAGAGTATCAAGAATATTCTTAATCTATCTTTGTTAATCCTTATTTTTTCTTTTTCATCCATATTGTCAATATTCAAAGTGTGCAGGCAAAAATTTGGCTCTTTTGCAAGCTGAAGAATCAGCCTGTGGGTTTGGGCTTGCAAATGTGCCAAATGTGTGTTGGCTGTCTATTTACAATGAACGCCAACTCCCCACTATCCACCACTCTCTTGCGTTTAGCATTCCATTTTCCTTTTTATATGCACAAGTTAGTCTGTGTAATCAATTCAAATTCCTTTTTATAAACCAAATCTTTATGTCAATTTTATTAAAAACCAAATCTTCAAAACACCAAAAGAGCCATACAGACACCCTATCAGCATCCATCATAGCCCTTTATTTCTTTTGCCGGGTTCGCAGCCTCCCGGTTACCTCTTAGTAAAATGTGCAAGCAGCCCTTAAAAAATCATTTCATGCCCACTATAACGGCTGGGATTCAAAGGCATGAATTGATCAATCCTTCAGGATGAAGCTGCTGTGAGGCAAAACAACCATCGAAAGCCTCGCATATTCATCCCTTCCGGTATTTGCTGTAAAATTACTCAACAGCTTTTTAATTACCAACACTTTTGGTTTATTTTTTTCAGAAATCTTTAAACCGTTGGGAGATCTGTCTTTTTGGCGTGATGGGTAATGCGTGATGCGTGATGGGTTGCTTGCTGTTGTCAGCATTACTCATCACTCATCACTCATAACGTTATAGGTGATCGGTGATGGGTTGCTTGCGTCTGCACTCATTACTCATCACTCATTACGTTATGGGTAATGGTTAACGGTGAATGATTAATGGTTAATGTTTGTAGGTGCCTAAATAGCGTTGACCGTTTTTGAGCGAGATTTAACGTTGAATTTTGCTTTTATATTCCATAGCTACATTGGAGCTAGAGGATTGTTTC
>WOUZ01000022.1 GCA_009773165.1 Bacteroidota bacterium | reverse complement strand
GAAACAATCCTCTAGCTCCAATGTAGCTATGGAATATAAAAGCAAAATTCAACGTTAAATCTCGCTCAAAAACGGTCAACGCTATTTAGGCACCTACAACCATTAACCACTAACCATTAACCACTAAACCCCTAAACCATCCCTCAACAAATCAACAAATCAACTCTTCTAAACCCCTAAACCTCCTCAACCCCTAAACCACCTCTAAACCTCTAAACCTCCTCAACCCCTAAACTATACTTTTTCCCCAAAATACGTATGTATCACTGCCTGTAATTCAGCTTTGCTTATAGGTTTTGTTATATAATCGTTACATCCCGATTTAATTGCTTTTTCCCTGTCACCTGGCAATACATAGGCAGTTTGGGCAATAATTATAACATCTTTGTTAAATTGCCGGATTTGCTTTGTAGTCTCGTAACCATTCATTTCAGGCATACGGATATCCATAAGTATTAGGTCCAGGTCAGGATTTTCGCGGCACGCATTAACGGCCTCAAGTCCTGTTCGTGCTTTTAGTACATCTTTGCTAAACGTTTTGATGAAACTTTCAATCAACATTTCTGAAACATCGTCATCTTCGGCAATCAGAATCTTTAGTTTTCTAACGTCGTTGCTTTTTTCTGAAGGTGAAGGTTGGGGGTTAATGGTTTCTTCAGCCGGTTGTGTAGCGTGTGGTAAGCTGAAGTAAAATGCAGATCCTTTATTTTCTTCGCTTTCTACCCATATTTTACCTCCTTGTTTTTCGATAAATTCCTTACAAAGAATTAAACCAAGACCGGTGCTTGGTTCGCCTTCTGTGCCCTTTCTTCCTGTTGGAATATCGATGCGAAACAGATTTTCAATCATCGCCTTGCTCATCCCGATACCAGTGTCATGAATCGAAATCTCAACATTTTTTTCATCCGATGCTCTAGCCACAACAGTCACTTTTCCTCCTTTGGGTGTATACTTTACGGCATTTGAAACTAAGTTCCGCACAACTGTCTGAAGTAGATTCGTATCAGCAAAAACATTTAAGCCATCAGGTATAGCCGTGATTAATTCAATTTCTTTACTTTGGCCAGCTGTCTGAATCATTTCTAAACTTTCATTTACAATTAAACCTAATTGAACTTCTTTAGGATTAAAAGGGATTCCACCTTGTTGTATTTGCGACCATTGCAGCAAATTTTCGAGCAATCGGTAAAGGTTGGTGGCCGATTTGCTCATGGTCACTGCAATTTCCTGAATTTGGGTCATGGTCAAAGTCGGTAAATCTTCGGCCATAATTTGTGTGAAGTTCAAAAAACTATTGAAAGGGCTGCGCAGGTCGTGTGCAATAATTGAGAAGAATTTATCCTTGGTAGCATTGAGTTCGCGAAGTTCAGCTTCACTTTTTTGCAAGGCTTCTTCTGCTAGTTTTCTGCCTGTTATATCTATAAACGAACCTTCTAAAATACCTTCGTCAGGATAACTTGTAACCGACATGAGCACCGTAATAACTGAGTGATTTTTTTTCAGTATTTCAACTTCAAAATTCGCAACTGACTCGGTTTTTTGGAGAAGTTCAATCAATTCTTTTCGTTGCTCCAAATTGTTATAACGGATGATTGAAGGAGTTTCCACCATTTCTTCGTAGGAGTATCCAAGTGTTTGAAGTAATTTTTCGTTGACGTCAAGTATTTTCGAGCCATCCATTCGTGTCCGGAACATTGCAACCTGTGCTTTTTCGAAGAGGTTGCGGTATTTTCCTTCACTTGTTTTGAGAGCTTGCTCAGTAAGTTTGCGTTCGGTAATATCAAACACCAAACCGTTGATGACTTCGCCCGAAATTTTAGCGCTTAATAAGCGTGTTTTTTCGTTTCCCTTTGTGGTCAGTCCGACCACTTCAAAATTGTCTACCCGCCCGTCTTTTCTGAGCAAGCGCAGCACCTCGTCGCGGTCGTGGCTGTATTTATATACTCCAGTCATGGTTTTGCCAATGAATTCTTCAGCCGATGTGGCTTCGTACATTTTGACAAATGCTGCATTCACATATAATACTTCGCCGTTCAATTTGGTTTGAACAACACCCACGAGCGAGTTTTCGACTAATATGCGGTATTTTTCTTCGCTCTCCTGCAAAGATTTTTCCGTTCGTTTGCGTTCGGTTACATCCTGAAAAAGGCCAAATATTCTTCGATTTTCCAAATCTGGTTTGCCAATGGCTTTTACTGATCGCCGGTTACCTTTTGCGGTAATAATTTCCGAATCAAGATCATACGGTTCGCCATATTCTATTGCACGATGTATAGCATTATTAACAGCAGGAACAGACTCAGGGGTATAAAAATTGGTCCGTTGATTAACGCTTGGTTTAAAGCTTAAATCAACTTCATGAATGTTATACATCTCCCTGGTCCATTTAAGTTCCAGTGTATCAATATGGAATTCCCATCCGCCAATTTTACCTACCTTTTGTGAATCTTCGAGCAATTTTTGAATTCTTTCCTTTTCCTTTTCAGCCTCTTTATGTTCTGTTATATCGTTGTAAACAATGGCAACTCCATAACCATCGAGAGGAACTGGAGAAGCAGAAACGTTGAGCCATGTGACATGGTTATTGCCTTTAACAATTCCCATCTCTACATTGGTTACGGCCTGTTTTTTTTCAAGGGCCTGGACGCTGGCAAATTCAGAAGCTGACATTGGTGAGCCATCGGGTTTGACGATCTGCCAAACCTGTCCGTCAATTTTACGTTTTTCCTGCTCTTCGTGCGAAATGCCTAAAAGGGTTTCTGCAATTTGATTTGTTTCTACAATATTACCTGAAGCATCAGAAATTGTAATGCCTATGGGTAAAATTTCGAAAAGTACCTTGTATTTGGTAAGAATAGTACTTAAATCGTTTTCTGTTTTTTTGCGGTTGGTGATGTTTTCGAAAATGGTGGCAAAACTGCCCCTGGCAGGACAATATACCGAAATAGAAAAATGCTTGCCGAGCAGTGCAAAATAGGTTTCGAAAACCTCTGGTTCCCCGGTTAGGGCTACCCTTGAATAAATTTCAAAATAAGGGGGTTTGTCAGCTCCGTAAGCTTCCCTGCTTGTTTTGCCTACAATAGCTTCCCTCGAAATTTCAAGCATATTCTCAAATGCCGGATTAACATCAATAATCCGATAGTCTTCCGCAACTCCCTCGTCGTTAAAAATAAGTGTGTGCAAAGCAGAACCGTCAATCATATTGACATAAAGCGAGCGAAATTTTTCTTCACTTTTACTAATGGTTTCTTCAGCGCTTTTCAGATCAGTAATATCGGTTGCAATTTCAACAACGCCTATTATATTCCCGTCAACATCAAAAACGGGTTCGCCACATTCGACCCAAACTTTTCCATCAGACGTGTACTTTAAAATGTGTTCTGATTTTTTTGTTTTAAGCGCTTTTACTGAAGGACAATTTTCGCAAGATTTTGCAGGATCGGCCCAAAAATGGTGGCAAGTGCAGCCAATCATTTCATCTGGATTTTTATTGACCGATTGAGCCGCCGTTTTGTTTGCCCAGATAATATTCAAATCTTTATCAACAAAGGCGATATTCGATGTGATGCCGTTAAGGATGGCCCTTTTCTGCGCTTCACTGATTTGCAAATCAATTTCGTTTTGCTTGCTTTTGGCCAAATCGCTTTCATACGATACCTTCAATGAATTGTAATTTTGCTTCAATGCTTCCAACTCTATTATGAGTTGTTCTTTTGTTTTAGCTTCATGGTTCACCATATTCGTTACTTATTTATTGAAGTATACTTGAATTAATGTCAGCAATTCAGCTTTCTTAATGGGTTTTGATAAATAATCGTTGCAACCTGCTGCAATCGCTTTTTCCCTGTCGCCCGACAGCCCAAAAGCAGTTTGGGCAATAATGACAACTTCTTTGTTAAACTGCCTGATTTGACGTGTGGCCTCGTATCCATTTATTCCCGGCATGCGAATATCCATGAGTATCAAATCAATTTCGGGATGATCGCGGCATATTTCAACAACTTCGATTCCTGTCCGTGCTTCAAATACTTCTTTGCTAAACATCTTCACGTATCCAGTTAGCAATATTTCCGACACCTCATCATCTTCGGCTATGAGTATGTTGAGTTTCCTGGAATTTATGCTGTTGCCGCTAAGTAAAAGCTCCCTGTCAACGGTATTTATTAAGGATGTTATTGTTGAATACGGCAAAGTAAAATAAAATATGGAACCTTTACCCTCCTCACTTTCAACCCAGATTCTACCACCAAGCATTTCCACATAAGCTTTGGTGATAGCCAATCCAAGCCCTGCCCCCTGATAGGCCATTCTATCTTCAATATCAGCCTGAATAAAGCGCTCAAAGATAGCTTCCTGCCTGTCTGTCGGAATACCGATTCCGGTGTCTTTGACATAAAACTCGAGTTCGATGGTTTCGTTAGATCTTTTCAAATGATAACCAAATTCGATAGCTCCTTCCTTAGTGTATTTGATAGCATTCTTTACCAGATTGGTGAGTATGGCATACAGTTTTTCACGGTCTGTCATAATGATTGCTTGATCACCTTGTAATCCATTATTATAGGAAAACCTGATCCCTTTGGCTTCAACTTCAGGTTTGAAAAACGCATAAATATACTCGGTTTGCTCGTTAATTTTTGCTTCTTTCATATCGGGTTTCATCAAACCTGCTTCCAGCTTTGAGATATCAACGATATCATTGATGATATTGAGCATACGTTTCCCGCTTTTCCCTATCATATCGATACATTTCTGCTGCTCAGCTCCGGTGAGATCGGGTTCGGTCAACAATTCAGCAAAACCCATTATACCATTCATCGGTGTTCGGATTTCGTGCGACATATTAGCAAGGAAAGCTGATTTCAGGCGGTCGCTCTCTTCGGCCTTCTCTTTGGCTGACGTTAATTCCTTTACCATGGTAATGCGTTCAGAGATTTTCCATACACTATCCATTAACAGGGTTAACTGGCGAACATCCGAATTATCGTAATCTGCTTCTTTGTTTGCCACTCCGCAAACAGCAACAATTACATTATCAATAATAACCGGTATTGTAAGAAATTTCTTAAGCTGCACGTGGCCCTCAGGAGTACCTCTTTTTAACGAACTTTCTTCCTGATATTCATTCAAAATGATTGGCTTACGTTGTCTTACAGCTTCACCCCAACAACCTGTTTTATCCAAATCATACACGGTTTCAGGATCCATAACCTGACACTCGTGCATGACCTCCTTCGACCAGGTATTAAGAATGAATTGCTTTGTGTCTTCGTGATAAAAATAAATGTAGCCGATTTTACTCTTCGTTAATAAAATAGCTTCTTCCAAGGCAAAGTCCAGTAATTCCTGTACTGAGTTCGACGAGTACTGAGAAATTTTTAATAAGCTTTCGAGACGTTCATTATTAAATTCAATTTCTGCATAATTACTTTTTAGATTTTCGTTTATTTCCTGAAGTCTTATCTCTGCTTGCTTGCGTTTTGTAATTTCTAAAAATGCAGCGACAAAATGATCCGGCTTATATTGATAAGCAACACAATCATACCAACGCTGGTTGGACTCTAAGTAGCTTTCAAAGCGAATTGTCTCGCCAAAACGTGCGACTTTACCAAAAACACCAATCCAGTCAGATGGATCATTTTCAATACCCGGCAATGCCTCTGTAACCAATTTACCAATCGGATCAACACCTGTAAGTTCTTGATATGCCTCGTTAGCGTCGAGAAAGAAGTAATCTACAGGTTTTCCGGCAGCATCATAGATCATACGGTGATAAGCAACACCAATCGGACCTTTTTCGAATAAGGCCCTGAACTTCAATTCTGATTCTTTCAATGATTCTTCAGCTTGCTTGCGATCGGAGATGTCGGTGTGGACAGATATAATAACCCTTCCATATATTGGGTGGTCATGTAAAGACACGTTTGCATAACACAAGAAATGGGTTCCGTCCTTTTTTATGTTATTGACTTCCCCTTGCCATTCCCCTGTCTTTTTCAAGATGTCGATTATTTCATGCTTTGTTTCTTCAGGCTCTTTTTCGGTTGGAGCATTTACAATCGAAACTTCCTTCCCAATCATTTCACCTTCGTTATATCCAAACATCTTCTCAAATTTAGGATTAGTATACTTGATTAGTCCATCATCAAGTCCTATCAGGTAAACGCCTTCACTTAGATTCTTCATGATTTCACTATGAAGACGAATTTCATCCTCTACCTGTTTACGTTCAGTTATATCGGTGTGGGTGCCAACAAATCTAACTGCTTTTCCACTGTTGTTGAAAATGGCTTCTGCCCGCGATAGGATATCAACCCAATGACCATCTTTATGTTTCATCTTAAATTCCATCACAAAACGATCAATTTGCTTCGAAATAAGCTTTTGCTGGAGATCCCATGATTTCTTAGCATCATGCGGTTCAGTTGTTTTTTCCCAAATAGAAAAATCATTTGGAAGCTCATGATCCTCATATCCAAGCATTTTCTTCCATCCCACTGAGTAGTAGATTTCGTTGGTTTCAAGATTCCAGTCGAATAATCCATCATGGGATGCATTCATGGCAAGCTTAAATCGTTCTTCGCTTGCTATGGCTCTTTCTTTGGCAATAATAAGCTCTGCTTCAGCATTTTTGCGTTCCGTTATATCTCTTACGATACCCTCAGTTCCTGTGATGTTTCCTTGATTATCAATAATAAATTTCACATTCATTGAAACCCAAAACCATGAGCCGTCTTTTCTCAAGCCTTTACCCGTCCAGTCAAATACTTTTCCTTCTTTTCGTAAGTTTACTATCAATTTATCACGTTCAATAGCATCTTCATACAATTTTGAAGCCGGCAGTCCAAGTAATTCATTCTCCGAATATCCATACATGCGTGCTGCCCGTGAATTGACATAAGTGAAGTTACCCTTTATATCAGCCTGAAAAAGAGCATCTTGCAGGTTTTCTAAAATTGATTTTAATTTCTGTTCGCTTTTTTCTGCTTTCTCTTTTGCTGCAATGAGTTTCAGATTTGTTTGATAGAGTTCTTCGTTTTGAACAGCCATTTCTTCGTTCTGTGCTGCTATTTCTTCGCTTTTTTCTTGAAGCATGTGCTCAATCTGTTTGAGCTTAGTTATGTCGGTAGCATGAATAAGGTTTAATAATACCTGACCCGATTCATCTTTAATCGGATTGGTTGTGGCAAGATAATACAATGTTTTATCAGGCAAAGGAACCTCAACCTCCGATGATTCGGTTTTTCCAGTTCGAAATAATCGTTTGGTTGCTTCATAGCGATAATCCGCGTGTTCTTTATCGTATACATCCCAAAAGGTTTTTCCAATAAAATATTCAGGAGTTTTTCCAAAAGTTGATGCAAACAGATGATTTGTAAACTTGTATTCTCCATTTTCATCAACACAAAAAATGGCATCACTTGAGCTTTCTATAAGAGATCGGTATTTCAATTCACTTTCTTTAAGCTTTTCCTCCCCCAACTTTCGCTTGGTGATATCGATAAAACTTATTACAATTTCAGATAGCTCGTCAGTATCACCAAAAACCGGAAATCCGTTTGCCATTAACCAAACAACATCGTCTGAGCTACGACAAACTCCAACCATTTGATTATTTATTGGTTCTTTGCTCTTTTTTATACGCATTACCGGATAATTGTCAAGAGGAATTGGCATGTTGTCTTCATCAATAAATTTCCAATGAGGATCAATGGCGGCTTTCCCTTTTATCTGCTCTTCGCTTAAACCTAAAAGTTCATTTGCCCGTCTGTTACTCATAAGAACAGAAGTGTCAGCAGCATGAACAACAACGCCCGCATTGATATTACTGATTAATCCACGATACCGGTTTTCACTTTCTTCAGCTATTTCTTTTGCTTTAACTCTATCGATTTCAGCATTTTTTCTTCTGACAACATTCCAGACATTTTCTGCAAACAAGGACAAAAAATCTGCGTCTGTTTTATCGTAATCCAATTTCTTATTTCCTACACCAAAAATAGCTACTACTTTATTTTTGATAATAACCGGAACCGATAATACCCTTGTTAAAGCTGCATGACCTTCAGGCATGCCTTTTTTATGCGTTAAACTCGAATAATCGTTGTGGAAAACAGGCTTTTTTTGATAAAAACAATCTACCCAAACTCCGGCTTTACTAATTGGGTAATGCGTATCCAATTTGGGAACATTACAAATTTCCATTGTTTTAGCCGACCATGTCTGTAATGAAATAGTTTCCTGGTCATAGTTTACAAAATGGAAAAAACCTATTTCGCTGTTTGTAAGCTGAATACCTAATTCAATTGAATAATTTAAAATCTCTTCAGTTGTTAAATGTTCCGACTTTTCATATATATCAAGCGTATTTTGAATGAGATTGTCATGCTTTTTCTCAGTGGTAATATCTTTTACAACACTCACCCACCCAATTCGTGCTCCTTGTTCATCCAAAAGCTGCACGACAGTGTGTTCAGTTGGAAAGACATTACCATCTCTTCGCCTCATTGTGAAACTGGGCAGAAATAGAAATCCTTTGTCTGCAATAGCGCTATAAAGCTGTTTGCGAAATTCTTCAAGTGCTTCCTTATTAATATGGAGGAATTCCGTCGAGTTTCCCACTATTTCCTGACGGCTATAACCAAATATTTCTGCTGCAGCATTATTACAATCAGTGATTGTTGAAGTCTTTGCGTCAATAATAAAAACAGCATCTTGCAGGCTATCGAAAGTGCTTTTTAGCAACTGATGTGATTCCTGTAAAGCTATTACTGCTTTTTCTTTGGCTTTTTCAAACTCAATATCTTTATCTAATTGGTGTGATTGCTGTTCCTTAAGAGTTTTGGTAAATTCTTTGGTTTTAAGGTCAAAAGTTTGAAGTAAAACCAAATCCAATTCTATAACATTTTTAAATTGAAGCAGTAGTTTTTCTTCATGCAATGTAAATTCTCTCTCCTTATTTGTAAGAACGCAAAGCGTGCCGAAAGGTCGATTGTCGGGGAAATTTATTGGAAATCCCAAATATGCAATCATTCCGAGCTTTATGCCAGGATTTTCATTCCAGATTATATCTTTTGTTGCATTTGTAACAGATAATTTTTGTTGAGTTTTTATTACGGCTTCACAATACGTACCATATGATTTTTCTTTATTTCCAACATTATATGGATTATTCTGGGAGTCGCTTGAAAGAAATACTTCCATGTATTCATTCTCGTTCTTCATAATTAAAGCCGCTGGAACATCAAGTAAATCGGCGATCAAATTAGCGATCTCCTGCCACTTTTCGATAATCCATTCCGGAAAATTTTCGACACTATTCATTGCTTTGTCTTTTATCGTTTTTTCATTTAGCTATAACGAAGGGCTATGTACCAATAACACGATTACTTTATATTTAAGTGATGTTTTTTACATGAGCAACACCACTCTTAATTCCATCAATAGCGATGCAAATTGAGTCTTTCAATTAAATTTTTGATTTATCAAACATGATTGAGGACCGTTTTTCATGCGTGCTCTTTTTAGCGAAACAAATATAAATCAGTTACTTCATTTATACGAATAAATTAATCAGATTTTGGAGTTTAATTACCAAATTGATTTAAACAATGAATAATAAAGTGAATAGACAAACCCACGACCTCTGACAGACTTCTGACTTCTGACCTCAGATCTCCGACTTCCGAACTCCGCCCTCCGACCTCTGATCCCTCCCTCTCTCTCCCTCCGTCACTCCGTCTCTCAGTCCTCAGACCTCCGACTTCTAACCTCCGATCTCTGATCTCCGACCTCAGACCTCCGACTTCCGACTCCGATCTCCGACTTCCGACCTCTGACCTCTGACCTCCGACCTCCGACTTCCGACCCCCGACTTCCGCCCTCCGACCTCCGACCTCCGTTAATATCCTCAACTCATTATGATTTATTTATGCGGTAATCATCTTATCTAAAGAAAACAAAAGATTACTTCTACAAAATCAATAAATTTACAGCCAAATTACTATCTCTATTCCATGACCGTCGACCAATACATTGATACAATCAACAAGCGTTATAAGTTAGGTAACGCTACCGAGCATACCTTCAGGGGCGATTTGCAGCAACTTATCGAAAGCATGGTGCCAACTATCAGGGCTACCAACGAACCTAAAAGGCAATCTTGCGGTGCTCCTGACTATATCCTCACACGGAAAGATATCCCGGTCGGTTTTATCGAAGCTAAAGACATTGGTGATAAAGACCTCGAAGGTCTAAAAAAAGTTGGCAACAAAGAGCAGTTCGACCGCTACAAGGATTCTCTCGATAACCTAATTTTTACAGACTATATTAATTTTCTGTTGTACCGCGATGGCCGGTTGGTTAGCAGAGTCACTATTGCTGAGTTAACACCGAAAGGCATCAAGCCCCTGCCTGAAAACTTTTTGACTTTTACCAATTTTCTCAAAGATTTCTGCACACACATTGGGCAAACCATCACAAGCAGCAAGAAACTGGCTGAAATGATGGCAGGTAAAGCCCGTCTTCTTTCCGAGGTTATTGAAAAAGCTTTAACAAGCGATGAAGACAACAGCGAAGACAGCACGCTGAAAGACCAAATGCATGCCTTTAAACAAATCCTGATACACGATATTACACCCAAAGGCTTTGCCGATGTGTACGCTCAAACCATTGCTTACGGAATGTTTGCAGCGCGTTCGCATGATGCTACGTTGCCAACTTTCAGCCGGCAGGAAGCATACGAACTCATACCAAAATCAAATCCATTTCTTAAAAAACTGTTTGGATACATTGCAGGACTTGATGTTGATGACCGTATCAAGTGGATTGTTGACGATTTGGTAAATATTTTCCTTGCCTGCAATGTGGATGAGATTTTGAAAAACTACGGAAAAAGCACCAAAATGGAAGACCCCATCATCCATTTTTATGAAACCTTCCTGAGCGAGTACGACCCCAAATTGCGCAAAGCACGTGGCGTTTGGTACACACCTGCTCCGGTAGTTAATTTCATCGTTCGCGCCGTTGACGATCTATTAAAATCTGAATTTGATTTACCGCAAGGTCTTGCCGACACAAGTAAAACCAAAATTAAGGTAAGTGTACAGGGTAAAATGATCGAACAGGAAGTACACAAAGTTCAGATACTCGATCCGGCAACCGGAACAGGCACATTTTTAGCCGAAGTAATCAAACACATTCATGCAACCTTTCAAGGGCAGCAAGGTATCTGGAGCAATTATGTTGAAACGCATTTGTTACCACGCCTCAATGGCTTTGAGTTGTTGATGGCAAGTTATGCCATGGCTCATTTAAAATTGGATTTGTTACTCACCGAAACAGGTTACAAACCCACCAAAGACCAGCGTTTCAGGGTTTATTTAACCAATAGCCTCGAAGAACACCACCCCGACACGGGCACTTTGTTTGCCAATTGGCTCAGCACCGAAGCCAACGAAGCCAACCACATAAAACGTGATACGCCTGTAATGTGTATTATTGGAAATCCACCGTACAGCGGTGAAAGTGCCAATAAAGGCGAATGGATAATGAGCTTGATGGAAGATTATAAAAAAGAACCGGGTACTGATGTGAAATTAAAAGAAAAAAACTCAAAAGCCATTAATGCTGATGAATACAAATTCATAAGATATGGACAGTATTACATAGAAAAAAATGGAAGCGGTATATTATCTTTTATTAATCCACATACCTTTTTAGATGCTTCAATTTGTAGAGGTATGCGTTGGAATTTACTTAAAACTTTTGATAAAATATTTACAATAGACCTTCACGGAAATAGCACAAAAAAAGAAACCGCACACGATGGTAGTACTGATGAAAATGTCTTTGATATTATGCAAGGTGTTTCAATCAATATTTTCGTAAAAACCGGAAAGAAAAAAGCAAACGAATTAGGTAAAGTATTTCATTTTGATTTATTCGGTAAAAGAGAGATGAAATATGAATTCCTTTTTGAAAATGACATTAAAGGTGTGGGATATAGAGAAATATTTGTAAATGCACCAAATTATTTTTTTATCCCAAAAGATTTTATTGAAGAAAAGGACTATTCAAAAGGCTTTGAGTTGATAAAATTAATGCCATTCAAAACAAGTGGTATTAAAACACATGATGACGTAAACTTTGTTTCTGATAGTCGAGAAGTGTTAGAAAAGAACATTATTAAACTCAGTCAACAATTTGACAATTCAAAAGTTTGCAAATACTCTTATCGGCCTTTTGATAATGGTTACATTTATTATGACACAAAACTTTTAGGCAGAGCAAGAGAGAAAACAATTTATCATTTAAAAAAGGAAAATATTGGTCTTATTTTAGTTGCACAGCCACAAGCAGCAAATCTAAACTTTTTTGATTGTGTTTACATCACAAATTGCTTTACTGATACTAATATGTTTAGACGTGGGGGGCCATGTGCTTTTCCTTTATACATTTACCCTACTGTAACCGCCCAACAAACAATCGGACAATTAACAGAAAGAACTCCAAACCTAAACGCAGAAATTGTTAATCAAATAGCTGAAAAATTAAGCTTGACATTCACCAACGAAAAAGAAACAACCGAAAACACCTTTGCTCCAATTGACATATTAGATTACATCTATGCCGTTTTACATTCACCAACATACCGTGAGAAATACAAAGAGTTCTTAAAGATTGATTTTCCGAGAGTGCCATATCCAAAAGATATAGACACCTTCTGGCAATTGGTAAAGCTGGGTGGTGAGGTACGGCTGATACATTTGCTTGAGAGCCCAGTCGTAAACAAGTTTATAACGCAATATCCTGTTGATGGAAACAATGTTGTAAGTAAAGTTCAATACATGGATGGCAAAGTTTTTATCAACGAAACACAGTATTTTGCCAATGTGCCGGAAGTAGCCTGGAACTTTTACATTGGCGGTTATCAGCCTGCTCAAAAGTGGTTGAAAGACCGGAAAGAACGCAATTTAGAGTTTGAGGATATTCAGCATTACCAAAAAATCATCGTCGCCCTAAACGAAACACACCGAATAATGAACCAAATCGACCAGTTTAAGATCGAGTAAAACCCTCCGACCTCCGACTTCCCCTTCTCTCTGTCTCTAAGTCTCTCAGTCTCTCAGGCTCTCCGTCACTCAGTCTCTCAGTCTCTCCGTCACTCAGTCCCTCCGACTTCCGACCTCCGACTTCCGACCTCCGACCTCCGTCTCTCAGTCTCTCCCTCCCTCTGTCTCTCCCTCCCTCCGTCTCTCCCTCCCTCCGTCTCTCAGTCCACCGACCTCCGACCTCCGACCTCTGACCTCCGTCCCTGTTTCTCATTTGATACGCATCAATAATTAACCAAAGAATATGCTCAAGATCAATTCAAAATAAAATAAGGAACCCCTTTGATTCAAATAACTCATTCATTTTCATGACAAAATGTTAAATGTTAAAAATAAATAACATAATGTTAAAATTAATTATGAGAAATACGACATATGTCAAATATTAAATTATTTTTGAAACATCAATTAACGTGATTGACTAAACGTTCTAAAAAAAATGCTGTCATGATCGCACTTATTGTTTTAGTTATCTTTTCAGCTTTTGGTATTGTAGCGGTTATACATGCCATTAAAAACGCTCCATTTATTGAGGAGCGTGACGACACCAAAATTGGGCAATGATGTCACGCTGAGAAGATAAAATGATGGAAGAAAAAGGCTGAACTTAACCCTTCGGCCTTTTTTATTACTCTCAGTCCCTTCCTCTGACCTCCGACCTCCGTCTCTCAGTCCCTCAAGTCTCTCAGTCTCTCAGTCTCTCAGTCCGTCCGACCTCCGACCTCTGATCTCTCTGTCTCTCAGTCTCTCCCTCCCTCCGTCTCTCAGTCCACCGACCTCCGTCCTCTGATCTCCGACAACAATTAACCTGAATTGCTATTAAGAATTAGTTCTCACCTTTATATCTTTTGGAAAAACTGTATCATTGGAATTGGCACAGGAACTGCTCCACCACCAGCGAAAACGCCTGCAAAGCCGAACTGAAAAGCTTTATTGGGACTCGTTTGAAACCTGAGTCCCGGAAGTATGAGTGCAAATCCTTCTCGCTTCTTGGTAACAGTTCGCTCCCTTGATTCAATGAAACCTGTAATAGGATTAAGATATTCATACCATTCGGTGGTCTGGTATTTATTACCCCCGGGCACGATAAACGTATCAAAAACAATGCTGATTGACTTACCTACTTTAAACATTCCGGCGAAAGACAGGAGCATCCGACCCTCACTCTCCCTTTCTTTGGATGATTGTCCTGTTAAATAATTGTATTGTTCTACTTTATATCCAACAGCACCGTAACCAGCAGAAAATGTGAGATTTGCCACCCTGTCGCCTACAGTAAATGCAACATATGGTAGTATCAATGCAAAACCAGTTCCATACCAGGTATCAGTACCCGCCAGCAATCCGATTGCCATGCTTGTGGTTTTATTAAAGGGGATGCTGTATTTTGCTGTCCCGATGATGGGCGATCCCAGCCATGATGTCATTACCCCTAGTCCAAAATTTTCGCCCACACCAAACTGCACATCAGGACCAAAAATATTCCATATCATATAGTTCTCACCCTTGGCGATTGCGAGTCCGTTAGTAGTGATAAAATAGCGGGTTGCAAAAACTTCTCCGGGTACATAGTCTCCTTTAACATTCAGTTCCCGTTCTCCGACCTCACGTATTTCCCGGATTTCATGCTTTGGTATGGCAATTAACCCTAATTCCTTTGTCTCGATCAAAACCTCACGTAAGTCCTGCGAGATGATCTTTCCAACAAAGGTTGTCCGGTCATTTTTCGTAATAATATGGGTCTTTAGTGTATCCACTGCTGAAGTCGGTGTACTTTCCTGAGCAAATACTTTAAGCACACTAAAACAAATTAAAAAAAATAGGCTGATGGTAAATTTAATTTTCATGGTTTTACATTTTAAAATTAGTAATAAAGTACCTTAATCTCTATTTAAGTGCATTTTTACACTCTTAAAATATTTTGAACTGCTTTTTTTTAAAACAATCGCGCCAAATGTATGGTATTAATAACTAAAAGTCAAGTATTTATCTTTAGCCTAAATTTGCACAATCAATTATTACCGTTACTATAGTCAGGAACTCAACCTCTTTTTTGAACCACCCCACCCACCCGATTGGATCATCAACATTACAGCGAAACACTTAATATCAACACCTCTCAGTCTATCATTTGCTTAATTCGCTCAGTCTCTAAGTCAAACAGTCCCTCAGTCTCTCAAGTCTCAAGTCTCTCAGTCTCTCCCTCCTCCGACCTCCGACTTCCGACTGACTCGACCTCCGACCTCCAACCCGTCTCTCAGTCCCTCAGTCACTCAAGTCTCTAAAGTCTCTCAGTCCCTCAACTCCCTTCGTCTAAAAATATCCCAAACAAAAAGCCCTGACACATTTGCCAGAGCTTTTTTTTTGCAATGTTAAGGCTAAACCCAGGATGATCGGAGATGCTTGTGATATCACTGGCGCGAAGTTGGGAACAACGGCCTCATTGCTGCTTTGCTACCACAAAAATAAACATTTCGCGTACCTAAGCAAAATCTTTTTAATCATACTTTCAAAAATAATCTTCATATTTGTGGTACACAACATAAAACAATCTATATGGCGTCATTAACTCTCAATGCTCTTTTAATGTGCATCAAATTCCTGTTATAGCGGATCAACATCATAGGGATTCGATTCCTGCTTTGTTGTCATTTTATCAACGGGGGCTGCCATTTTTTAAGCATTATAATCACGTCATATATCATAAACAAATATTATAAAACATTGATAGTATGATAGATATTATACAAACAACCACAAATGTTTTAACTCGTTTATCATCGTTAAATTTTGAAAAGAATGGAGGCATATCCTCCGAAAAACTCATTATACCCATACTCACTAAAAGCGATGGTACCTTATTAAAAAATAAAATATCGGAACTCGAGTTCCGCCATTTGTTTACCGAAGAATTTCAAAAGTTATTTCCTCATCTTTTTTATTCAATTGAAACCCCAACTCTCGTTAAATTCATTTTTGGTAAATCACCCGAAGATTTTAAATTAGATATCGATGGCGTAGCCGCATATATAGATTTGTGCATTTTCGAAAGGAAACGGGGCATTTACTCCCGGATCCTTAACATTGTATTTAAACACAAGAATATGTACTTAAAAACCATAGCTCGTGACATTTTTAAATTAATTCATGAAAAAAAAGATGGAGTATACATTCACATGCTCGACAATGCTGATAGCGGCAAACTTTGTAATAAAAAATATGGAAGCATTTTTACCAACCTTTACAAATCATTTTTTGATTTTCAATCTCATTGGACTGATTCTAAAAAATCCATTCAATTGATAATCATTTCTTTAAAAGACCAAACATTTATCGAACGCAAAATAACCAGAAACGATTTGACTAATCTGGACAGCATCTTTTTTGTAAATGAAAACTATGGCACGCTTAACGAAGTAATTGGCCAAGGATGGCAAAATATCACATGGACCGTAAAGAATAACTGTCATGCTAAACCCTCAAAAGTCTAAACCTTGTTAAGCTCCCGTTTCGCTAATGAATTCTTTATAACTTGAATCTTCCGTCCCTCAGTCACCCCCTCTCACAGTCTCCCAAGTCGCTACCCCCTCCACCAAGCTCGTTTGAAAAAGAAAACAAAAATTTATTTTGAAGAAATAACCACGCTATTTCATACTTTTACCCCAATTTGTTCCTTGGTAAGGATTTTATTTGTGTAATTAGTTGTATTAGCGATCTTTTCTTAACTTCAAACAGAAATGACATTTTTAAACCTGATAACATAACTCTACGGCTGTGAGACATACTATTGAGTGATTCTTCTTTGGATGAGTCTTCAACCATGTCGAGCCTATTGACAAGTAATATTGTAACCTCAAACCATTTCAAGCTATGAATCACTCTTTTGAAATTAACCACGAAAAAAAGTACATTCACTACAGGCATTCAGGCACAATCGAACGGCAAGACGTACGACGAGCCTGGGAGCAACTCATCCTCATGCCTGAATTTAGTCGTGAAAACTACAATCTGATCAGTGATTACCGGGACGCCAAATTTGCATTCACCACCAAAGATATACCCATTGTTGATTCATTTCTCATATCCTTGAAGGACATTCTGAAGGACAAGCGAAATGCAGTTATTGTTGATGGACCCAACGAAACCTTATTTTCATTGATGTACGAAACAACAGCAAGTAAAAAACTGGATTTTCACATTAAAACGTTCACAACCTTGGAATCTGCCATCAATTTTTTACTGTAGTAATTGCCAAATTCTCAGACACCACTCCAAACCCATGTTTTAATGATCACGAACCATACCCACCTCGCTAAACCCGCTCAATTCGCCTACCTCATTCAAGTCGCTAAAGTCAAAATAATCAGTCTCTCAGTCCTCCGACCACTGACCTCCGACCTCCGACCTCTGACCTTGCAACTGACTCGTCTCTCCCCCTCTCTCCGCCACCCAGTCTCTTAGTCTCTTAGTCTCTAAGTCACTCAGTCCCAAAAGTCCCAAATGTCACCAAGCCATTGCAAGGACTATTCTTCAAACACACATATAAATCTTTAAAATCCTCAAATCATAAATCCTCAAACCCAAAAGTTTCGGGTCAAATCCTCAAATCCTCAAATCAGCCCTAAACCCTCATCAGAATAATGGCTCTTTTTCAAGGGTTTTTGGCTATTCGACTTGGTGTTAATTAAATGGCATTCTTTTCTTTTCCATTAAAAAGTTACTGTTTTGTCCGCCCAAACAACAAGATTTACACAATCAATCATTGTAGAAATTGGACAAGCATCGGTTTCGTTTAGTTGTCTTGATTTTAAACAAGTGCCACAAGCAAGTATTTCGCCGCCAATAGCTACAAATGATTTTAATTGCTCGTCAACGTTGTATTTTTCATGTGTTAGCCCTTCACATTCAACAGCTTCTCCCATCAAAAAAACCTTCACTTCATGATTTTGTTTTTTTGCTGTTACTGCAAATCGAAAAGCATTCCATGCTTTTTCATATTCTTTTGTTTCTATAATGATTCCAATTTTCATATTCTGTATATTTAAATTTTTGAAATTACTAAACCGTAATGATAAGGCTCCAAAATAAAAGGTTTTTTTGCAATATTAAATCTTTTATTGTCAATCATATCAATTATATGCTCAGGTTTAGGTCTTATATTCAAGTCAGGTCCTCGTGGAGTTGAAATATCGCTTCGCCAATGAATAATCCCAAGTTTGCCGTTTTGTTTTAAAATCCGAAATGACTCATTTAAAAAGTCTTTCGGTGAATCATGATGAAGAATATTAAAAAGCATTACATAATCAACCGAATTATCAGCTAACCCAGTAGTTTGGGTCAAAATATCTCTTTGCTCCAGGATTATATTGTCAATTTTATGATTTGATAGTTTTTTGGATAAATAATCAATCATATCCTTTTCGATGTCAAAGGCAAACAATTTTCCTTTCAGTAATTGAGCAGTTGGTATCGTAAATGTTCCATATCCACTTCCTATCTCAACTAAATCATTTATCCGGGAATCAATCAGCAATTCAGATAAAATCAAGTCCGTATCAAAAAAGTCATTCCATAATTTTTACTCAGGCATTCCGCTTTCTCGTACTTTCATATTTTCTCTTATTTATCTTGGTCGCAGGATTTTTTCTTGCCTGGTGGCTAACACGTGAATACCCGCACTTTTGCGTAAATATTTCACTTGGGTTAATGGGTGAAATTCATATTTTCGCGTAAATTTAAAAAAAAAAGATATTTAAGCCATCCACCGGACTTTTTAGTGTTTAAAACTTTAACAGAACTTCCACCCTAAGCCTGCTATTCCAAAAACATATAATTTTCCGTTTAAAGCAGATTAGTCACTGCGGTTTTTCACTCAAAAGTAAACATACCAAAAAACCATTACCCCTTATCAGCATAATGGCTCTTTTTTCGCTTCTCTTCGGTAATTCGACTTGGCGTTACCTAATAGCTTTCCATGTTTCAATTAATATCTCAATATTGCATCCAAAACCATCTTCTTAAGAAGTCTATTTATTGTTTTGGTCATTGTCAATAGCCTGGTTTAGATTTCTATAAAGTCCGGTCAAAATAACTATACAAACAAAAATCATTGCAAGTGCAAGTGTTATAAGTAAGAATGAAATAAGTCCTTCAATAACAGCTGTACCTTCTTTACCTCCTGCTATGGGCATCATTTTTCCTGCTCCTGTTAAAGCTGCAATAAAAACAGCCACAAAATTTGCGAAAGAACCATAGAGTGTTAGCCAAAATGTATAAGTTAACCATCTGTCATTTAATATTATTCTGTTCCAAATAAGTCCCAGAATAACCAATAACATACCATTCATAACACCTTCCAGATGAGCTGTAAGCCCCATTCTGGGATTTGTCATCATTGGAATGAATAAACCAATGAATAATCCCAATAAAATTAATAGAACCCCTAAAAATAGAAGCCGATTTGATTGCAATCTCTTACTCTTGGTATATTTCATATTTTAATTTTTAAATTTATTATGATCATTTCAAAATTGCTATGTTATTCTTTAAACATTCTTCCAACAATTACACACTCAAAATTTAGCGGTTATTCTAAAATTAACTACAACTCCACTAATCTCTAAGCAAATAACATGAACAGTTCAAATAAATCTCATATTGTGGTGTGAAATTGTTGTCGAAGTCAAAATACAGCTTTCCGGCATAACTTTGTTATTTAACATTGGATCCCAAAAGTAAAATTGTTTTTTATTCATCCACCAAATGCACCTGACCTTTTTGTATCAAAATAATTTCCTCTCCAAACCCCCTCTCTCCGTCACTCAGTCTCTTAGTCCTCCGACTTCCGACCTCTGATCTCCGGCTTCCGGCTTCCGGCTTCCGGTCATTTTAAAAATAAATATTTCACTTTTAGATCAATACTTTCAATATTGGTATATATTTGCACAATATAATACCTGTAAGTATTAATTTATGTTTATAAGTAAAACATCGGAATACGCCTTAAGGATACTTACCTATATGGCGTTGAATAACGAAACTCAGTTTTCGGCTCAAAGTCTTTACGAGGAACTTGAAATACCAAAGCGCTACCTCATGCGTCTGTTAACTGATTTGTCGAAAAGTGGTTTTATCAATGCTACACGTGGCAGGAGTGGCGGATATGTATTTGCCCGGCCAATTGAAACCATCTATTTTTCCGAAATTATCAATTCGGTTGAAGATTTACAATCATTTGAAGGCTGTGTATTGGGAAACTCAGTTTGCCCGGTTGATAAACCTTGCGCCTTGCATCACATTTGGGAAAAACCAAAGCAGGCATTTCTCGAAACAATTAAAACCACCACCCTGGCAGATTTGCTTTTATAAATAATCGCTCTTTGATAAACTTTTCTAATGAAACACATATTAGCTGGCTATAATTAATATATGTAGTACCTAAATTATTAAATCATTAAAAAAAACGAGAAATTATGGTAGACTCGAACACCGTCCTATTCGGACAAACATTAATTTACACTTTTTACGCGCTGGCAATCATACTATTGATGGCCTGGTTCGGATATCGTGTAACAACACATGGCCCTTCGAAAGTGAAACCGGCCTTCTTTTACACTTTTGTAGGATTCCTCATCCTTCTTGGCGTATCAATCCACATGGTAACTCTGCATACCATCCCGTGGAAACCAATGGATATGGAAAGGGCAGACATTAAAGCCGATAAGGTTTTCGACATCAGTGTTCAGAATCACAAATTTCAGCTTCCGGCTGAAAAAATGATGATTAAAACGAACGACAAAGTGTTATTCAATGTTACTTCAGGTGATCTTACCTATGGATTTGGCCTGTTTCGTAACGATAACACGATGGTTTTCCAGATGCAGGTTTTGCCTGGCCACAACAACGATATCCTGTGGCAATTCGACAGGCCTGGTGTTTATTCAATCCGTTCAACGGAATACTCTGGACCGGATGGTGTATTTATGGTCGAAAAGGATGTAGTGGAAGTAACTGATTAATTTTAAGAAAAAACAAAAAACTTGTTAATATGAGCTATATAAATACATTAATGAATGGAGAACAGGGATTGTTTAAACACACATCACTAACTCCCTTGCAAAAGATAACACTGCGTTTTGTGGTAGTCGGTCTGCTTTATTACGGTCTTGTTGTAATAGAGGGAATGATTATGAGAATGTATGCTGTCAGCCCTATTGAGGCTGTAACTACTAATCAGTATTTTGCCATACTTACAGCGCACCCATTGGTAGGAATTTTTGGTTCTACCTATTTAATTGTTTTTGGTGCTTTTCTGTTTCTTGTTCCTTTTTTGATGAACAAACCCTTATGGAGCATCAAAATGGCCAACTGGACGTTCTGGTGCATAGCCATCGGAACCTTCATTTTTTGGGCTGCCGGATTTATATCCCATTATGCGCCTTTATACACATTATATTGGCCATTGCCTGCCGATTTTACCCAATTCAGTGTTGTCGGTGGTACTTTTTTTATCCTTGGCATTGCCATTGTGATGGTTGGAACCGCACTGTTTGTTATAAATATTTTCAAAACAATACTATATACTCCCAATGGTTGGAAGAAACAGCCGGCCTCTGCGTTATTGGGATCGGCACTCGGATACAGCGGGTTTAAAAACCTGTTTTCAAAAAAGAAAAACCGGCAAGAGCATCTGGTTTCACTTCCTGTTGCTGCTATTGCACGTGGAACAGTTGATGTTGCTTTAAATGCGGCCATTATACTTTTTACGGGCGTGCTGATTCTGGTTTATATGGTTGGCGCATTGCTGGGATTTGATCTGAAAGAAACTGCTGTAGACGCCCTTTTATACAAAAACTGGTTCTGGTGGGGTCTCGATCTTATTGCAGATGGTTTAGTACTGATATTTGTGGCAGGTACCTGGTATTTGCTTGCCACTTTGATCACAGGGAAAAAGTTATTTATGGAGAACTGGGCACGTGCAGCCTTGCTTATTGAACTGATAGTGTCATGGACTGTTTGGTCGCATCACCTGATGAGTGATCAGGCTCAACCCGGCTGGTTAAAAGTTGTATCAGGCGAAATGGTAACCGCTTTCGAGCTTATCACTCAGGGACTTGCCTTTTTTATAACACTGGCTACTTTATGGAGTGCCCGTCCGCTGAAAATGTCGAATCCGCTGAAATTCCTTTTAGGAGGTTTACTAGGATTTGCACTCGCCGTACCAGCTGGTATTATGCAGGCCGACCTTGGCTTGAACCGTATTTTACACAACACGCAATGGATTATTGGCCCACATGTTCATGTTGCGATACTTATTGGTTTAAGTATGACCTTGTATTCTGCCATTTATTTCCTGCTGCCAATACTTACCAACGGAGCAAAACTTTATAGTCAGAAATTAACAAATATACATTTCTGGGCCCACCTCATTGGAGGTATCGGAATGGGTGCCTTTATGGGAATGGCCGGACTACATGGTATGCTCAGACGCACTTTGTATATAAATGGTGAGTTTATGCCGTATATGGTGTTGGCCGCAATTTCAGGAGCATTGCTGTTAATTGCTTTTCTGGCTTTTCTTTATAATGTTATTATGACGGTGGGGATAAACGGATTGCTGGGTATTTTTAAAGCACCAGCAATTAAAACTGAAGATTTGATACCTAAAGCATAAATAAAATAGATGTTGCAGGAAGCAAATTTTAGTTGAATTACAGGAACGGATAAAACCAGTCCGGTTTAAACAGTTATATCAAATACTGTAGTGCCGTGGATAAGTGTTTTATCCGTTCCTTTTTTTTCCTGACTTCCACAATGCGTCACCTAAAACCGAAATGCCAAAGGCCTAATCGAATCATTACCTCTGGATTCAAAGACTTTTTGGGAATCACATATCCATAAAACACTTCCCAACATCACCGGGATGGGTGCGTGAGCCTCGTGCGCCCCACGGGGCAGCGGTCGGGTGAATAAAAAAACAACAGAAAATCCGGCAAGGCAGCCTTGTCACTCGTCACCCTGTCACCTGTCACCTTTTGATGATCTTTGGTACTTTCCATCAAGGGAAAGTACAAGAAAACGAACCTTTAGTGATGCTTATTGCCGGTATAGCCCATCCGGATAGATGTGAATCTTAGTAACCGAAGTTATTCATCAGTATCATCTTGCAGTGGTAGCAAGCCATGTGTGCCCACCACCATCAAATTCATTCCACAATTTAACAAGAAGTCTGCGGCATCGCTGCATCAGCGAAAAAATCGAAGTGAAAAGCCTCAAGCAGCCATTCTTTGTCATGGTTGAGGCTTGCGTCACCGAGATCGGTGGTACAAAAGCTTTAACACACTAAATGTCATTTCGTTACAAACAAATCTTTTTTTAATTTTCGAAGTATGGAATACACCTCCGCTCTTGTTAATGACTATCACACTTGTAGTCCCTGAGCGGTTTTTCTTTTTGCGCACAAACATACATAAAGGTATGACTATTTTTTCTTTGCGTCACCCTAACAGAAAAAATGAAATATATAACACTCTAATATATAAACGAATATGTTTTTATTGGGTGACGCGTGTCGAAGTCAGGAGCAGTTTTGATAGTATTTTTTAATGCTTGAGAACGAGTTGAAAGCGCGAAGAATGTTATGAATTGATGTATTTTTTTAAAGGCCTTCTTTCCAAAAAGATGCTCAATGAAAAATTCATATAGACAAAAACAAAAAAAACCTGCGCGATTGATCGGCAGGTTTGATATATTTTTGATTGGCATAAGAGCCAACGAAGAAGCGTTTTTTATGCTTCTGAAGGAATGATTGAGACGTATGACCTGTTGTCAATTTTCTTACGAAACTCAACTTTACCGTCAACAAGTGCAAAAATGGTATGATCTTTACCTATTCCAACATTGTTTCCCGGGTGGTGTTTTGTCCCACGCTGACGAATGATAATATTGCCTGATTTGGCAAATTGTCCGCCATAAATTTTAACTCCCAGTCGTTTACTTTCTGATTCACGACCGTTATTCGAACTACCCGCTCCTTTTTTATGTGCCATTGTTTATCGGTTTTTCGGTTATTACTCGCTGATGTTTTCAATCAAAACCTTACTCAGGTATTGACGGTGTCCGTTTGACTTTTGAAAACCTTTTCTCCTTTTCTTCTTGAAAACGGTTACTTTGTCGCCCTTGAGGTGTGCAACAATTTTTGCGTCAACTTTAGCGCCGCTAACAAGGGGAGCTCCCACTGTTATCTGGCCTTCGTTGTCAATCAACATTACTTTTTCAAAAGAAATGCTGCTACCTTCTTCTCCTTCAAGACGGTGAACAAAAACTTGTTGTCCTTTGCGAACCTTGAACTGCTGTCCTGCGATGTCAACTATTGCGTACATAATATTTTACAAATCTTGTGATTAGACCCAAAATCGGACGGCAAAAATACAAAAAAAATTGATTTACAAAACTTTCTTTCCAAAAAAATATCAACCACTTACAAAGCCTTCCCCGGCTTGACTTGTAGCCTCCTTTTGGAGTTGACCAATATCACACCTCCAATGATCATCAGCGTCCAAACTGCATGCCATAGCGAAAAATATTCTCCGTCGGTGAATCCCCATGCCATCGCGATGAGCGGGATAAGATAGGTTACGGATGAAGCAAAAATCGGACTGCTTATCTTGATCAGGTAGTTAAAAGCTATCATTGCAGCCGCTGTGCCCACAACAGCCAGAATGGAAATAAAAAACAATCCTTTCAAAGCTCCCGGGTCTGTTTTTAGTTGACTCACCACATCAGTTGCACCAAAAAGTATAAAACTTGCAATGATTCCGGCAATAAAAAAAGTAAGTGAGGTGATATTTAACGAACTGATATGCTTTAACTTCGCTTTGATGAGGTTAACATTAATGGCATAAAAAACAGTAGCAAGTACGATAAGTGAGGAGTATTTTAGATTGAAGCTGAAGTTATTGCCTCCACTCACGTAAATAAGCCCTATTGCACCTATCAACCCAACAAAAACTCCGAGAACATTTCTTTTCCCGGCTGCCAGACCAAAAAGGAAGTATCCGATAATCAACGTGAAAAGCGGCGTGAGTGAATTCAATAAACCTGCCGTCGCACTGTCAATGCCCGTTTGAGCAATGGCAAAAAGAAACGCAGGTATCAAACTGCCCACAATACCTGAGATGCCAAGCCAGAGGAGGTCTTTTTTCTGAATTTTTTTTAAGGCAAGAAGGGCAAAGGGGAGTAAACTTAAAAAGGTAATGACAACACGTAAAGCGCCTACTTCAACAGCTGAAAAATGTTCAAGCCCTCTTTTTATCAAAATAAATGAACTTCCCCACGTCAGCACAAGTGCAACAATAATAGCCCAGGAGATAATTTTTTGATTCATAGTTTAAAAGTGGCTGCAAATGTACATATAAAGATACTTCCATAACAATGATTATGTTATGGAAGTATCTTAGGTGGTTTCTTGCCTTCAATCCATTTCTCGAAGGCCGGTTGCCTGAGCGCGGTTATCTGTTTACAATAAACCGCAAGGGCCCCTTATCTGTCTTCAGGTAGTAGAATCCGTTTTGTAAGTCGCTTGTTGATAACACATTATCACCCGGAATAAGATCTATGCTTCGAAGTAGTTTTCCGTTGATGTCAAAGATATCTCCATGTATAAGGGTTGAAGCATTATTCCTGATGATGGCATAATCAGTGATCGGATTAGGGTATAGTTGCAATGAAATCGCTGTGTTTTCAGAAATTGAAACGCCCAAATCTCCAACGTTCATCCTCACCATAAGATTTCCCACCACGGCATCACTTACCGGATTGAGTATGCTGCCATTTAAAACCCAATATTTACCATTGTCAGCTCCATCATAACTTATAAGGGGCTGAGCTGCTCCCTCTTTCCGAAGAACAAGGGCGTAATATCCGGCACTGAGACTTACTTCCTCCGAAAGGGGATAGGTTACCAGTTGCATCGAGGAGGAGGGATCAACTTCTATAGGATTGATGTGTGTAACAAGGGTGGCAACCTGTGTTGTTGGATGGATTGAATATAAATCTGCCGAAAAGCTTGTAACACTTGTAATTTGATTCCAGCCAATTGTGAAGGACGTAAAGTCATCATTTGTAAGGAGTTTGAATTTATTGCCTGCAAAAATACCGTCAGCTAACGCAAAGCCGCCTGCCGTTTCGTCAAAATCGGTTGCAAAAATTGAATCTGTGATATCAATCTTTAACATGGCAAGATTAGTGGGGCCTGATAAATCAATGCCCGGTGCAACAAAATGATGCGTGAAAAAGTACGATCCTGCCGTCACGGGCATGAAAGAGGGGCTGGCAACAAAGTCGTACTGTCCGCCAACAGGGAAGAATGGAACGATGATACTATTGGCAACATCGCCTGAGCCATCATAGATATTTAGGGAAACATCGTTGATTGCCAACGCTCCGGTGTTTTGTCCGCGGGCTCCAAAATTAAATGGCTCAAAGTGAATCAATGGGGTCTGACTATAAGCTGGTTGCAACAAATTGCTCATGGTCATCTGATAAGCTATTGTTGTTGATACAGTTACTTCATCAATCATCCATTGCTCCGACCAGTTATTGCCATCGTCGTAGGAGAACTTGAAGCGAATTTCATTTCCTAAAGGCCCGACATCACTCAAAATGATTTCTTCTGTTTCAAAATCATTGATTGTTCCGGTTACTTGAGTGAAAACTACAAGCGATACCCATTCCTGTCCGTCAATAGAATAAAAAACAGTTCCGGTGTTGTTCGCCCCTGCCTGATTGAAGAAGTGATCAAAGGTCAGAACAACAGCCGAAGTTAAGCCTGTAGTATTAAAAGGCGGACTAATCAGCGATGCTTTTACATTCACGCCCTGACCGGCAGCATCGCTATCAATAATAGCTCGCCCCTGATCAAAAAACCAACTGTAGCCCGTTGATGTTTCATCAAAATTTAACCAGTGAATAGGTTGCGATGTGCTGGTAAAGTATTCAGAATAAGGAAGATCCTGAATGGCAATAGGTATTGCCTGAATAGGGTAGGTGGTGGTAGCATTCACGGTAACCTCGCCCCAAATCTGATTGTAACCTTCGGCATAAAGGTAATAAGGATGTGTCCCGGCCAAGATAAATAGGGTTGCAATCCCGCTTGCATCGGTTGTAATCACTTCCCCGGCAATTTCAATCAGTGCATTTTCAACCGGACCCTGAGGGCCAGTTACTACAAAGCTGAGATCGAAAGCAGGTAAAGCAACCATTTCAACAGGAATGCTGACGCTTTGATCGGATATGGCAAAATTACCACTGAAAGGTGCATGAAACGGATGTGTAATAGTATAGGTGTATGATCCCGGTGCAAGATTGAAAATTGCGATGCCGTTTTCGTTGGTACTTATTTGTTGTGAACCTACTGAAACTGTTGCACCTGCTAATGGCTGACCACTTGACGTGACCTGGAATGTTGCTGTTAACAAATCACTAACCACAAAAACCTGCTCTGCTGCAAAGGCCGATCCGTCAAATGCGCCATCAATACTTTGCACACTCCAGTAATAGGTGCCGTAATCCAGACCACTTATATTGAAGGACTCTGTCATACCTGCATTGCCGTTTCTAGGCAAAAATCGTTTTCCATTCGTGCTGTTTGCGATAGAGGTAACAACATCCGAAGCCCCCGGGCTGCTACCGATCCGAACATTATAGGTAAGCGAATTAACATTGGTTTGAGCATCCGAACCAGCCGTCCAGCTCAACACGGCACTTCCGCCTGCAACATTCGACACCAGATTGGAAGGTGGGCTGGGTTGGGTGTTGGCATTGACTGTATTATTGGTGTAAATCTTTGTTATGTAGTCGCTTACGTTTCTGTAACCGGTCACAAGAACATCAAGTTTCCCATCATTATTATAATCACCCCATTGTGCTGTTGACCGGCGCAATCCATCGAAGTTAAAGGCAGTAAATTTCACAAAAGTGTCATTGCCCTGATTTGTATATATTTCGGTTACCCGTGTAGCTCCTGTCGAAACATTGGAACCGGTGAGCAACACATCTGAAAGGCCATCATTGTTCATGTCTCCCCAGGCTACACTTCCCTGAATGACTCCTGTCATTGGCGTAGGAATAAACTGAAAATCGGTGCCATTGATGTTCTTGTACAAAGAGGTATGCAAAACTTCACTATTATTGCCGCCAGCCAGAAGAATATCGGCAAAACCATCACCGGAATAGTCGTATATACTTAAGGAAGAGTACCTTGCAGATTCAAGAGCTGCAGGTAATTGTGTAAAAACAGCACCTCCCTGATTGATGTAAATTGCTGATCTGTAATCAAAGGAATCAAAACGACCCGAAATAACAATATCTACAAGTCCGTCATTGTTAATATCTCCAGTTGCAACTGCACCATTGGTGAGATTCACCATTCCTGTAGCTGTTTCTGTGAATGTTTCATTTTTGTTGTTCAGATATACCTTCGTCTGTCCATCTGATGCGGCGTCTCCACCAACAACAATTAAATCCTGAAATCCGTCATTGTTAAGATCAGCCCATGCAAATGCCGGTGTAATTAATCCAATAAAACCACCCTGTATATCTGTAAAACTACCATTGCCATTGTTGCGGTAAACACGCGTGGAGTAAACAGAACTTCCTGCATTTCCACCAACAACAAGATCAGGAAATCCGTCATTATTCATATCGCCCCATGCCGCTGATGCTGCCCCTAAAGGCTGAATGGTGTTAGCTACTTCAGAAAATGTATTGTTCCCGTTGTTATGATAAAGATAAGCTGAAGGAGCTGAAGAGCTTCCGCCTGTCGATTTCCAGCCGTTTACAAAGAAATCCAGAAAACCATCTTTGTCGTAATCTGCCCACACAGCGGCACCGTAATAGGTGGGTGCAAAGGTTTGAGGTACCTCCGTAAAGGCCTGGGCATTTGATTTGTTACCAATCATGGAGAGAATCACCATTAGGCTTGTTATGATCAAAGTGTAAATCTTTTTCATAATAAAAATCTTTTTAGATGGTCAAAAATACGTAATTTAAAGTATTCATCCGATACGATTAGTGCAACTTGCATTGTTTTTTGCAAATTGCTGATTTTTAAATCCATCGCCCGTCTCTTTAAAATAACTAAAGCATTTTTTTTGCCGAATAATGGTTTGTTGATACCTTTAAATGAACAATAGTCAAATATTTAAGATAAAAAATCTGACTGTTTTGTTTTTTTATTACTAGAAATTTTATATTTGTACTTTACAATTTGTTATTACAGTGCCACTGTCAGGGCAAATTAAAGTAATTATTTTTAACCAAAACAGTTTCATTATGAGAGAAAAAACTACCTTCTCCAATGGACTTTTTGCCTTTTTTACGACCTTAATCATCGTATTGGGCTTGAGTCTGAATGCGTTCGCACAACCCCCCGGGTCAACGTGCGAAAATCCGCTTGTCGTAGATCCTGTTGCCACTCCTCTTGTTAATTATGCAATTAACTCCCAGGCTTATGGTAACGACTACACAAGTACAATGATTGTACCATCCTCAAGTTACTTGAATGGGTATGACATTGTTTTCCAATTCACTTTGGCGCAAAAAAGCTTTATTAATGCTTCAATTGCCGGTCAGTGGACAGGATTGATTTTTGTTGCAACATGTCCTAATGCAACAACTCCTGCGCCCAGACTTGCATTTGCCGGAGGATCTACCGGTGCAACTGTTCCACAGTTTGCCCTGGATGCTGGTTCCTATTTCATGATTGCAGGTACCTATCCTGCTCCTGACTTTACCGACATGGTGATTAATTTCTCTGCAGTAGCTGTTCCTTTGGAACCGGCAATTGTGGTAACTCCTAATCCACTAAACGTTGGTTATGCTGTTCCTGCTTTTGATACAAAATCAGCAAGCCTTTCTATCAGAAATGATGGTGTAGCTGATCTCTTAATTGCTAATGGCGGTTTTGCTTTCTCAGGAGCCAACGCAGCAAATTTCTCAGTTCAACTGAGTGCAGGCGATACCTATCCGCTCACCATTCCTTTTGGTGTTACCAAAGTGGTAAATGTTGTCTTCAATCCATCTGCTGTTGGTGCTGCCTCTGCTGATCTCACTATCACCTATAATAATACAACAACTCCAACAGTTGTCGTTCCTGTTAGTGGTACCGGATACCTCGCATCAAACACTTTCTCACAAAATTTTGATGGGGTTGATCCTATTCCTGCTGGATGGTTGCCAAATGCATGGTCAAAAATTGTGCAATCAACAGCTACAGCTGCCGTGGTGGATGTCCGTAACATTGGCACACCAATTTCACCTCCTAACCACGCACGTTTATTCAATTCAACAGATGTAGGTGCAACAGTTATGTTGATTTCACCTGCTGCTGTGAACTTTGCAAACTCATGGGTGCGCTTTGCAGCCAAAATGTCTTCTGCTACGCATACCGCCAACGTTCTTGTTGGTTATATGACCAATAATTACGACCCGGCTACTTTCGTTTCTGTCGGAACTATTGGTGTTACAGGTACTTATACTCAATACAATGTATCTTTCCTGGGTTCAGGGATTACATTCCCTGCAACTGCATATGTGGCATTCAAATTTGCTCCATCTGTAGCAAGTCGCACCTTATATATAGATGACATTTTCTACGAAGCTGTTCCTGTACTTCCTGTCTTTACAGCTAATAAAACTGAAGTCAATTTTGGCACCACTGTCTTTATCAATGAAACTGCTTCCAACACGCTTCAGATTTCTAATACAGGTGCTGGTGTTATGACAATCAACCAGGGTGATATCACTATCACCGGTGCTGATGCTGCTTCATTCACTATTGTATATCCAGGTACACAAACCTGGCCAATAGCCCTATCTACCGGTCAGACTTACACTTTCAATTTACGATTCAGTCCTCTCCAGGCAAGAGCTTATGTTGCCTCCTTGAATATCCAGGATAATATTGGTACGAAAGCGCTGAATACAATTCCTTTACTTGGAAGTGGATATGATGCCACTATCCAACCCGGATTTATGTTCGACTTTGTAGGTACTTTCCCTCCGTTGGATTGGAGAAAGTTTAAAGGACTCTTTGGAACAGAACCGGTTTTACCTACTGCTGACGCAATATGGGTTCATGACCAATTCGGTAATAATCCTGATCTAATTGACCCAAATAGTGCTAAAATCAATCTTTACGGCACATCACGCAGACACTGGCTGATGTCCCCACCAATTAACCTTGGTGATGGCTCACAGGGCTATCAGTTAGAATTTGATCTTGCGCTTACATTCTGGAATGCTACTACTCCAGTTACCCTTGCCCCTGAACAAAAATTTGCTGTCGTTATTTCAACAGATGGTGGATTAACCTGGTCAACGACTAATGTATTGAAATGGTGGAACGAAACTACCCCAATCTCAAATACCGGAGATCATGTTATCCTCGATTTATCAGCCTATTCAGGCCGCGTAATGCTCGGTTTCTACGGCGAGATGACGGTTTCTACTGCTGGTACAATTGATTATGACCTTTTCGTTAGAAATGTTACAGTTACCGAAGCGGTCGATATCGAATATCCCGAGCCTCGCAACCTCACTGCTGTTGATGCTGGAATGTCAGCTCAGCTTAACTGGGCAGCCCCAATTCTCAACAATAAAAAACCAGCCGGTTTTGGTGAGGACAATAGCGCCGCTTATCGTTCTAACCTAAATCAACCACAGGCTGATTTGATCACCGAAGGTCGTGATGAAGGTATTTTCGTTCCAAAAGGCAGTAAAAGCCTTGAAACAAGGAGTACCTTATATAATAACGGACCGTTTATCAATGCTCCCGGCGGAGGCCCTAATGGTGCTGACGGAAGTGTGCTTCAAAACACAAGCCTTGGTATGAATACCCTCGGAGCTGGCATTCAGTTTACTGCCGGTAACCGTATGGCCGATGACTTTGTTGTAGGTGAAACATGGACAGTGGAAAGCTTCACTTTCTATACCTACCAAACCGGTAGCACCACCACCAGCACCCTGACAGGAGGTTACCTGCAGATCTGGAATGGCGATCCTGCAGCCGGCGGACAAATTATATATGGTGATATGACAAGCAACATGATGGCTTCTACAGCATGGACAAATGCCTATAGATACAGCCAAACAGCCGTTGGAACAACAAGGCCTGTGATGAGTGTCACCTGTGCTACCCCTGGACTCGTTCTTGAACCAGGAACATACTGGGTCGACTATACCCTTGCTGGCAGCCTGGCAAGCGGACCATGGGCTCCTCCTATTACCATCAATGGTCAAACCGTGACAGGCAACGCCAAACAATTCCTTGGCAGCTCCAGCACATGGGTTGATTTTCTTGACACAGGTACCGGAACACCCGCACAAGGTCTGCCATTCCTTATCGAAGGAACGACAGGCGGCGGTGGCGGAGGCCCTGTCAACGGCGAACTACTTGGATATAACATCTATCGTAATGGAACATTAGTTGGCAATACAACTGCTGACGTGTTAACTTATCTCGACAGCCCGCTCGTCGCAGGTACTTATACGTATGGTGTGACAGCTGTATACGGACAACCTTACCCTGGTGAGTCAGTTGCCGTTGAAACCAGTGTCACCATCTTCAGCAATATTGGTAGCTTCCCGTTTGCAGAAACCTTTGAAGGCGACTTCCCTGGTTCATGGGATGTGTACAATGTGGATGGCCTCAGCCCTGTCTGGGTTAGCTCTGTAGCACAAAACCATACCACAGGAGGAGCCAAATCGGCATTCCATAACTATGGCCCAGCTACTCAAACAGAAAACGGATGGCTTGTAACCCCAATGATACCTCTCCCTTCCGGTAGCGGCATCGAGATGAAATTCTGGGATTACAACAGCTTCCCTACCTATTACGGAAAAAACAGCGTGTTGGTAAGTACCGGTAGCGGCAACCCAACAAGTGGCGATTTCGTTGAAGTATGGACTGTATCAGCTGTTCCAAATCCTTCAGCCTGGACGGAAGAAATCATCGACCTCAGCGCCTATGCAGGACAAACCATTTATGTAGCGTTCCGCTACGAAGGCAGCGACGCCCACGGTTGGTATGTTGACGATGTAACAATCGATCCGGCTCAGGCCACCAACCCGGTTATCACTGTCGACCCAATGAGTCTGACTGAGACCCACCTTGTTCCTCCATCGATGTTAACCACCCAAGTAGTAACTGTCACCAACACTGGTGGCGGCGACCTCACCTGGGACTTAGCCGTTAACACATCAGCAAGCAAAACCCAAGTCAACACCCCGGAAGACTATGCCCGTTTATACGAGCGCATGGCAGCCGACGGCCTCGTTGACAAGGCACCAAGAGCCCCAACCAGACGCGCGACGAAGTGATCCGTTACGATAATGGAGTTAACAACGACGCTATAGGACTGACCAGCGGCGGCACCTTCCAGGTAGCAGCCTATTTCCCAGCGGCAACGATGGGTCAGTATGCAGGCATGAAACTCGATCAGATGGAGATCTACATCAATGATGTACCAAGTCCATGTGTATTGAAAGTATACGGAGCAGGCAGTGCCACCTCACCGGGAGCGCTGTTACACGAGCAAACCATCACCCCCACGGGTATGTCATGGAACCTGATCACCCTGAGCAACCAGGTAGACATCACAGGTCAAGACCTGTGGATCGGCTATCAGGTTACCCATACGGGTGGCACCTATCCTGCCGGCAGTGATGCAGGCCCACACGTAACCAACGGAGACTGGATTTCCACCGATGGCGTTGTATGGGATCAGCTTCACGTGTTAGCCCCGAGCCTTGACTACAACTGGAATATCGCCGGATACCTGGTACCAGGCATCACCTATACCAACGACATCGGGGTACAAAGCCTTGTTAGTCCGGTAAGCGGCGCCGACCTTGGCAATGAAACC
>WOUZ01000021.1 GCA_009773165.1 Bacteroidota bacterium | reverse complement strand
GTTGACGCTCTTGTGTTGTGAGTTTAAATTGTTCCCGATTTGCCATTTTTTTACCTTTTTTTTTGGCTCAAAACGGTCAACGTATTTCAGGCACTGACAAGATTGCTTTGGATAAATAGTTAATCTGTTTGGAGATGTATTCGACACTAGTTCGAAGTTCAGTATATTGCTGGTCATTAATATATCCCAGGTCGAGGGAAACAGTAAGCTGGCTGAGTAATTCAATAAGGCTTCCGTATGAGATTGAATAAAAGTGAGCTTGATCCTTTGGTGTTCTGCGCGAAGAACCTTCCGCAATATTTGAACCTACTGAGATAATGGCCCTTCTCATTTGAGAAACTAGGCCGAATCGCTCAAAATCAGGGAAGTTTATCGTAACTAAATATACCTCTTTCGTGAGTTTTCTGACTTCCTGCCAAACCTGGAGTTTTTCGAATGAATATGTATGCATTTTGTTTTAGTTTAGTCCCTATGTTTGTAACGTATTAGGGGTTTAGAAGTTTAGGGTTGAGAATTTATTCTATTTGCCTTGCGCAAGCCTAAACATCTCAACTTCTCAACTTCTAAACTCGTTATCAACTTTTCTCACAACTCCCAACTGCTTTCCTATCAAACAATTCCCCAAAGAGCATCCTCGCCATTTGCCAATTCTCCTGGTTGAGGCAGTATTTTATTTTTGGAGGGAGCACTTCGCCTTGAATGAGACCGGCATCTTTGAGCTCCTTGAGATGCTGCGAGAGGGTAGATCGCGCAATGGGAAGGTCGTCGGCAATATCGCCGCTGTAACAGCAACTTTGTTGCGAGAGTAACTCAACAATCATCACCCTTGCCGGATGGCCAAGGGCCTTGGCGATACGGGCAAGTTTCAGTTGCGTTTCTGTGTATGGAATGATTTCCTGCATTATGTTTCGTATTTCGTAAAATTACGAAACAAAAGTAATTATTTTTTTAAGAAATAATCATCTTTTTTGTTTGAAATAATTTTTTTGATCATTACCTTTGAACCATCAAAACCAAATCCAATGAAAACATTTAATCAATTTCGCTATTTAACACTGACAACTTTCTTTGTATGTGTTTTAAGCACAATTATTTATGCGCAAACAAGTCGTGCCAGTTTTGAGGTAGCAGGCGGACCAGGCTATTCATTTTTGCGAGGGGGAGGCACCGCAAGCAGTGTTCCCGACGGGAGAGGTTTCCAAATCGGACTTTTTACCGATATAAGGATCAATCAGGTTTTTTCAGTACAGACCGGTCTTTCCTTCGATAGAAAAGGCAGTCTCTATCCGACAGAATGGTATGGTTTCCTTTACCTGGAAGAAGAACATCTTAAATTGAATTATGATTACCTCAGTATGCCATTGGTTATCAGAGCATCGTTTTTTAAACCGGTTAAATTATATCTCAATACAGGTGTTTTTTTGGCGCGTATTCATAGCCTTATGCTGATTGGAGAGGGAACACAAGGGGGATTAGGAAGTTTTAATTTTACTTCTTTCGTACCCGAATATGAATTTGGTTTGGTCAATGGCATTGGCATCAAAGTACCTTTGCACAAACAGCTCGAACTCACAGCAGAGATACGCAACAACCGGGGACTGTCGAGTGTAAAATTAAAGGATGAGTATCTGTTCTCGGGTAGTCCGAATGTGCGGACAAACCTCACAACATTATTAATTGGCATCTCCATCCGGTTGGGGAAATAACGGTTCAGCTTTACAGATCATCTTCTATTCAACGACTGATTCATTTTGGGAATGTTCTTCAGTAAAATATGGCCATTAATGGATGTAGAAGAGTGGGTATTTTGATCAAGCAAAAGGGATGCATATTCGAAAAATCGAGTACAACTAAAATTCAGCTGTATGGATCTGTATTAATAAAGTACTTATATTTGTACTTTAATAAGAACTTAAAAATAGAATCATGATAGCTGCAAATTATACCGAATTCAGAATAGGACTAAAAAAATTTCTTGACAAAGTTGAAAATAATAATGAAACGCTGATTATTAAAAGAGGATCAGGCAAAGGAACTGTTCTGATTTCACTTGATGAATATAATTCATTGATTGAAACAATGCATTTACTTAGTTCAAAAGCAAATGCTGACAGATTATATGAATCGATTACCCAGATGAAAAATGGAAAAGTTGTCCGTGAAAACTTAATAGAAGAATAATGAGAAAGACTTTTTCTGAAAATGCATGGGAGGACTATATATCGTGGTTGAATGAAGATAAGAAAATGCTCAAAAAGATAAATGAATTAATTAAGGACATTGAGCGACACCCTTTTGATGGAATTGGGAAGCCTGAATCTCTGAAATTTGATTTAAAAGGATATTGGTCAAGAAGGATTGACAGAGAACATCGATTGGTTTATCAAGTTATTGATAGTGAGTTATTAATTTATAGTTGTAGATATCATTACGATAGATGAAACAAATAGCCGGTCAGCGCCAAACTGGAATTAGGACTTTGTCGGAAGCCTGAGGTAGGAAGCCAGAGGTCAAGGTTTAAAGTTTGGAGAACGCGTCAGCACACTTGGAGAACGCGTCAGCACACTTGGATAACGCGTCAGCACACTTGGAGAACGCGTCAGCGCACTTGGAGAACGCGTCAGCGCACTTGGAGAACGCGTCAGCACACTTGGAGAACGCGTCAGCGCACTTGGAGAACGCGTCAGCGCACTTGGAGAACGCGTCAGCGCACTTGGAGAATGCGTCAGCACACTTGGAGAACGCGTCAGCGCACTTGGAGAATGCGTCAGCGCACTTGTATAACGCGTCAGCGCATTTGGAGAACGCGACAGCGCACTTGGAGAATGCGTCAGCACACTTGGAGAATGCGTCAGCATGGTTGGAGAAGGTCTTCGGGAGTCGAGCGTCGGAGGTCAGAGGTCGGAAGACAGAGGTCAGAAGTCGGTGGTCGAAAAATGCCACGAATGCACGAATGGAAATGTAGCCACGAATGCACGAATTGTCGGAGGTCAGAGGTCGGTGGTCTGTTCGGACAGTAACAAATCAACACATCAACACATCAACAAATCAACACATAGTCTGAGGTCGGAGGCTGTTAGCCCGGGAGCTATGGCTCATTAAAAATTATGTTGTAAATTTACGGCTTCAACGAGCTTATGACCTATGGCAAACAGCAATCTCACCAATGCGAAAAATGCGAAAAACGATGAGTTCTATACGCAGTACCACGATATAGAAAAGGAAATTGCGGCTTATCTGGAATTTAACCCCGATGTTTTCAAAGGAAAAACAATCCTGCTGCCTTGCGACGACCCGGAATGGAGCAATTTTACGAAGTTTTTCGCCCAGAATTTCGAACGCTTTGGCCTGAAAAAGCTCATCAGTACCAGCTATGCTGTTGAAAGCAAGAAATACAAAAGCGCTTACCAACCCACCTTGTTTGAGGTGAACGATCCGCAATTCGATGCATATAAAACAAAGAAAAACGGCAAAATTTTTACCCTCGACCACGATAAGTCGGGTGATGGCAAAACCGATGTGAACGATTTGGAGTGGCATTATTTAGCTGGCGACGGCGATTTTAAAAGCAATGAGATCAAGAAACTGCGCGATGAAGCAGATATCATCATTACCAATCCGCCATTCTCCTTGTTTCGTGAGTTTTTGATGTGGATCGTTGAGGCTGATAAGCAGTTTTTAATCATTGGGAATATGAATGCCATAACCTATAAAGAAGTTTTCCCACTGATCAAGAGCAACAAGATATGGCTTGGTCCAAGTATTAGCAGTGGTGATCGCGAATTCCAGGTTCCTGATGAATATCCTTTGAACGCAGCAAGTTGGCGAATAGATGAGGAAGGCCGCAAATTTCTACGAATCAAAGGCGTTCGATGGTTTACCAACCTTGATCATGGTCGTCGTCACCAACCCTTGCCACTTATGTCAATCGCTGACAACCTGAAATACAGCAAACACAAAGAAGTAAAAGGTAAAGAAGCATATGAGAAGTATGATAACTATGATGCTATTGAAGTGCCTTTTACAGATGCTATACCAAACGATTATGAGTGTGCAATGGGAGTGCCGATAAGTTTTCTGGATAAATATTCTCCTGAGCAGTTTGAGATTTTTGGTATAACAGACAGAGGTGACAATTCAGGTTTAAAGATTAAGGAATATACCGAGCTAGATGCATCTAACTATGGGGATCTAAACAGACGTGGTGTAATCAAGGTTGGTAACGAGTACAAATCCACCTATGCACGACTTTTAATTAAAAGAAAAACAACATGAAAACAACACTCAAAACCGACATCACTGTTAAAGATATTTGTGAAGGATTTGTTTATAACGAACTCGAAGGTAAAGGCTTGTTCGGCTTGAGTGGCAAACTTACCATCCAACCGGAGTATCAGCGCAACTATATTTATGCCGATGGCAAAAAAGATGTGGCCGTTGTTGAATCCCTGCTCAAAGGTTATCCATTGGGCCTGATTTATTTCAACAAAGTGAGCGACAATCAACTGGAAGTGTTGGACGGACAGCAGCGTATTACCAGTTTCGGGCGCTTTGTCACCAACAAGTTTGCCGTGAAAGATGAAAACGGCATGGAGCAATATTTTAGCGGTATTGCCACCGACAAGCAGGCGCTGATTCTGGAAACGAAGCTTACTATCTACGAATGTGAAGGCAACGAAAGTGAGATAAAACAATGGTTTCGCACGATTAATATTGCCGGTATTCCGCTCAATAATCAGGAATTGCTCAACGCCATTTTCTCAGGACCATTTGTTACTCTCGGCAAAGAGGAGTTTAGCAACAGCCAAAACTCCAACATCCAGAAATGGAGCGCTTATGTATCGGGCAGCGCCAACCGCCAGGATTTTCTGGAATGCGCCCTTGAATGGGTGAGCAAAGGCAATAGCAGTGATTATATGAGCCGACACCGCTACGACAAAAACATTAATGAATTAAAAACGTATTTCAATAGTGTAATTGAATGGGTTTCAAGCGTCTTTAAAGATGTTGAGAGCGAAATGCGCGGTTTGGAATGGGGGCGATTGTACGAAACCTATCATCGAACAGCTTATAATCCTGCAAAAGTTTCGGAAGAGGGTCATCAGTTGTATGCCGATCCATATGTCAAAAACCGCAAAGGCATTTTTGAATATATACTTGGCGGCTCGGTCGATACAAAACTACTCGATGTAAGGGTTTTTGACGAGGCAACAAAAAAATCGGTGTATGCAGCTCAAACCAGTCAGGCACAAACCAACGAAGAATCCAACTGTCCGCTTTGCGCTCTTGGGCACGATGCCAACAAACATAAGATTTGGAAGCTGGCTGAAATGGACGCCGACCATGTGGCTGCATGGAGCAAAGGCGGCATAACAGAGCTCAAAAACTGTCAAATGTTGTGTAAGACACACAACAGAGCGAAAGGAAATAGATAGAATTCTATCAGCTTCAACAAAAAATCAGATCAATATTCCAGACTTTGTAACTTAAATCATTTTTAACTCAGGCTGCCTGTTGACCAGCAGGTGCAATATCTCAAAAAAGAAATATATTTGAACTATATTTTTTTTAGGATGTTAACATTGTCCGGATGTCTTGTCCGGATGAAAACCGATTGAGATATGAAGTCTTCACTTTTCAGTGTTTTTATAGCTTTGATGGGCTTGTTTGCTTGTCAGTCAGGAGTTAGCGATACGAGTAAAACCTTACTTGTCTGGACCAGTAACGACAGTTTAGCTGTTTCATCCAACCTTAATAAAGGTGACTACTATAAATACAATTACGCCGATTCAGCTTTGTATTATTACCTTGAAGCAAACAAAATCACATCTAAAAAACTGTCAGAAAGGTCAAATGATTCGGTTTTTTCTGCTGAGGATGAATCAAAATTGAAGTTTTTACATGCCCAGACATTACTGAAGATTGGGTTAGCTTATAATGTTAAAGCACGCTACAGTTATGCGGTTAAATCAATGGCTAAAAGCCAGTTAATTCTTGAAGAACTTCAAAAATCAGCTCAAACAGATGTTGTAAAGGCGGTGTCAAATGAATTGCCTGTTTGCTATATCAACCTTGGGATGGTGCACCAATTTCTTCAAAGCAATGAAATTGCAGAAGAAATGGTTCTTAAAGCTATTGCAGCAAAAAAGGTAAGTGCTGATTCCAGTGGAATCGAAAGTTATTATATTGAAGCAGCCAACTTTCAACTAAATGAGGCAGAAGCTGCTCCAAATGATAGCATCATGTCGGGACATCTTCTTAAAGCTGCGGCTTACCATCAATTGGCATCTCAGCAGGTTGTTTTACCTACATCTAATTATGTGTTGGCGAGGTATTACCTTTCTTTAGCCCATTTTCAGATGCTAGACAGGCAGCTTGATGAAGCAGGATTGAGTTTGCAGAAAGCTGAGGAACTCAGTAAAGTTAGGAATGAAAACTACTGGATGGCGCATATTTATAGTAGGATGGCCGAATGGAATTTGAAAATGGCTGAAAAAAACCATCATAGACCAGGCATTTTCATACAACAGAGTATTTTAAAAGGTGAAATTGCTTTTGAGTTGGCTCTGAAGATGAATGATATACAACTTCAGAAAAAATTGAGCCGGATTTTACAGAAAGCATATTCGGCTACCTCCAATCTTAAGAAATATACCCAGTATGTTGAAAAATATGTTTCAATCCGGGATACTATTGTTGATCAGTTGAAAAAGGGAACTATAGCTGCACTTGATCAGGAACATCTTAATGCCATCGAAAAGGGAAAAACAGAGCGTCTGGCTCTTGAGGCGCAATCGCTCAACAGGGAACTCCGCAATGAGCGCTGGTTCACACTTTTTGTGCTCATTACCTTATTGGGTCTGTCGATAACCCTGATTTATTTCTTCAGGAGTCGCAACAAAGTGAAAAAGCTTCTGCTTCAGATAAGTGACAACGAAAAACACCTCAAAGCATTGGTGCAGTCGATTCCCGGGACTTTTTACCGCAGTTTGACAGATGAAGACTTTACCATGATTTATCTGGGTGATGAGGTGCTAAAACTAACCGGATACTCCAAAGAGTCTTTTCTTTCAAAAGAAATCGCATTTAACAACCTGATTCATCCGGATGATCGTAAAATGGTTGCTGAAAAAATACAAGATGCGATTCGGCTTAAACAACCTTATGTGTTGGAATACCGAATCATTCGTAACGACAGTAAGATTGTGCATGTGTTTGAAAGAGGTATTGCAGAATTCGACAATATCGGTGAACCAAATATGTTGGATGGCACGATTCTCGACATTTCAGATAAGATTGAAGCCGAGAATGAATTAAAGTACATCTATAAACTTTCCGACCGTGCCCTCGACCTGACGAAATCGGGCTTTTGGCAAATCAAACTGAATGATGATCAATTTTTTCTTGCCTCAGACAGAGCCAGAGATATCTTTGGTTTTGTGGTAACAGATGAAAATGAATCTCCAAAATTACAAACCATTATTCAGCAAATTGCAGCATTAAATCCTGATTCAGCAACATTTATTGCCGAGCGGCTGAAAAAAGTTTTCACAGGAGAAGAGGATCACTTTGAAACCGAGCATGAATACCTGCATCCACAATCGGGGGAGGCCTTGTGGATCAAATCAAAGGCTTATGTCGATAAGGATGAAAATGGGAATCCAGTGAGTTTGTATGGTGTATCACAAGATATTACCATAACCAAAAGGCTTCAAAAAGACCTCGAAACCGCCCGCGAAGCTGCCGAAGCTGCTACCAAAGCCAAAAGCGATTTCCTTGCCAATATGAGCCACGAAATTCGCACACCTATGAACGCCATCATCGGCATGACACACCTGGTTCAAAAAACAAAACTCGACGACAAACAGCTGGATTATGTGAGCAAAATCAGTCGCTCAGCCAATGCTTTGCTTGGAATCATCAACGATATTCTCGATTTCTCTAAAATTGAAGCCGGCAAGCTGAAAATCGAAAACATTGATTTCGAATTGCAGGAAGTTCTTGATGGAGTTACTGATCTGGTACTTCAAAAGGCACATCAGAAAAACCTCGAATTTCTTATCAGGATCGATCCTGCAGTGCCATCTTTCCTTGTTGGCGATCCACTGCGTCTCGGACAGGTGATTACCAACTTGTGTTCAAATGCTGTGAAGTTTACCGAGGAAGGCGAAATTGTAGTGGATGTGTCGGTAGATAACAAAACAGATAAAGCCATCAACCTCAAAGTAGAAGTCAAAGACAGCGGCATTGGCCTCACTGCCGAGCAACAGCAAAAACTGTTTCAGGCTTTCTCACAGGCAGATACTTCTACCACCCGAAAATATGGTGGAACAGGTCTGGGGCTCACCATTTCACAAAACCTTGTCAAATTGATGAATGGAACGATTGGCGTTGAAAGCGAGCCGGGAAAGGGTAGTAACTTTCATTTTACCATCGCATGCGGGATCTCCAAAAAAGAAAACCACAACACGTTTAAAGCTCCTCTCGACGTAAGAGGTATGAAAGTTATGGTTTGTGACGACAATGAAACGGCACGGGAGATTCTGGCTGAAGCACTTCGTATTTTTACGTTTGAGGTTACCCTTACATCCAGTGCAAGGGAAGCTATCACTATGCTTCAACAGCCATCTGATAAAGCCTTTGAACTTCTGCTACTTGATTATAAAATGCCCGAAATCAACGGTTTGGAGGCACTTTCACTGATCAGTAATGATCCATTAATTATTCATAAGCCTAAGGTCATTATAGTTTCAGCTTATGGAAAAGAGGTGCTGGAGGGCAAGAATGATTATCCGCTGATTGAGGGCTTTATTGATAAACCACTCAATTATTCTACCCTTTTCAATAGCATAATGAATGTTTTCGGACAGCACTCACAACGACTTCCCAAACTCGTAGAATCCAATGATGAGCTCATTCAGAAATTGAAGGAACGGAGCGGTAACATCATCTTACTCGTTGAGGACAACGAGATCAACCAACAGGTGGCCAAAGAAATCTTAGAGGAAACTGGTCTCATTGTTGAAATAGCCGGTAACGGTAAAATTGCTGTAGAAATGGTAAGTCAGTCAGGCATTCCTTCAAAGTATAAGCTCGTTCTTATGGATCTTCAAATGCCTGTAATGGATGGCATCACTGCAACGCAGGAAATTCGGAAAATGCATGATTATATCACCCTTCCTATCCTGGCAATGACAGCAGATGCCATGGCAGGAGTGAAAGAAAAGGTGCTCGAAGCCGGTATGATGGATATGCTCACCAAGCCCATCGATCCCAACGATGTCTATAAAAAGATCCTAAAATGGATGGTAAGAGCGGGAGGAATAAAGCTTCAAAACAGTGTTGCCATGAAGCAGGACATTGAACAAAATGACCTGATCATACCTGAAATCCCGGGTCTGGAGACAGAAGTCGCCCTGCAACGACTGAATGGAAACAAAAAGCTATACCTGAGTATTCTGGAGAAGTACTATCAAAACAACCTCAACTTCATTCAGGAGATCAGCGTTTTGATTACAACCAGCGATTCAGAATCACTAAAAAGACAATTTCATACCCTCAAAGGATTGAGTGGAAGTGTTGGAGCTACAGAAATTCAACAACTTGCACAGGAACTGGAACAGCTGGTGGAAAGTGCTCAGCTGGATAACCTACAATCCTTGTTACCGTCACTTGATGAAAAATTAAAGGTGCTGTTTGACGAAATCCATTCAAAATTGATTGTCAAAAAACAATCGGATGACAAAGTAGAATCAGCACCGCTCGAACCACTCATCAATGAACTGGAGGAACTAATTAAAAAGAAAAGTCCTCAAGCCAAAAAACTATTACCCGAGCTGGAGCAAGCCGGACTGAACGATCCAGCTTTTCAAAAACTGAAACGCGCATTAACAACCTTTAATTTTAAAGAGGCCGGAATCCAATTAGTTGAAATAAAAAAGAATAACATAGTACCATGAAAACCCTTTACGAAAACACCATTCTTGTCGTTGACGACACCCCTGAAAATATCGAAATATTGGTAGAACTTCTCGATGGATTCGACCTGAAGGTAGCCATCAACGGACAGGAAGCGCTCGAAACAGCCTGGGAAGGTCAGTCTCCCGACCTTATCCTGCTCGACATCATGATGCCCGAAATGGATGGCTATGAGGCCTGCCGGCAACTTAGAGCCGATGAGCGAACAAGGGAAGTGCCGGTGATCTTCCTCACTGCCAAAACACAAAAAGAGGATATCTACAAAGCCTTTGAGGCCGGAGGTCAGGATTATGTTACCAAGCCTTTTGATGCCCGTGAGCTGATGGAGCGTGTGAAAACACAGCTGGAACTTAAGACCCAACGAGAGGTGCTGAAAGATATGAACCTCCTGCTCGAAGAAAAGGTACGCGAAAGGACCGAGCAGCTCGATAAAGCCAACAAGGAGCTGATGGTGCTCGATGAAGCCAAGAACAGCTTCCTGATGATGATCAGTCATGAAATTCGCACACCTTTGAATGGAATCGTTGGAGCTACATATTTTCTCAACGACTCACTGGCCGAAGACAATGACCTTGCAGAGTTTGTAGATATGCTTAAAACATCCGTCGACCGGCTCGAAAAGTTTTCCACCACCGCTTTGATCATCACACAACTCAGCACCAACCAAACCATTTCAAGGGGAGAAGTAGATCTTGTTGCACTTGTGAATGAGATTGTCCCGTCATTTTCGGATAAGCTGACAGCAAAAAATATTGAACTTAAAATGGAAATAGCTGAAGTACCTAGTATTGTCCAGGGCCAGAAAGATTTGCTGAAATTAGCCGTTAACAACATTCTCGACAATGCTATAAAATATTCATCTGCTGACAGCTACGTTTCTGTAGTCATTGGAAAGAACAGTAATGGGTTTTTTGTTTCCTTCCGCGATAAAGGCAAAGGTTTTTCGCAGGAGGCTTTGAATCATCTTTTCAGTCCCTTCGGACTAGGTGAAAAACATTACGACAAAAACCTCGGCCTTAGTCTGAAGGCTGCAAAAAGCATCATGGATGCCCACAAAGCTGCTATAATAGTCCAGAATCTGGCTGATGGCGGTGCTGAGGTAAGGCTTGAGTTTTGAGCTTGCCTTAGGGAAGAATGAATTGTCGCTGATGAATTAACTACCACATTAATAATGGAATAGTTTGTTGAATAGATTTGAGAGCACCTGCGCAAAATAAAATTGTTTTTTTAGAACCAGAATCCGGGTCTTCTTCGCCGTTTTCCTTTCGTTAAATCTGTCTTCGAAGACCCATACTTTTCGCGACTTTTGCTTCCGTATCCTTTCCTTAGGGCGATACCTGCTTACGCTGGATTTGCATCAATGAACGCTTTTGCAAGAGTTTTTTTGTGTTTCTACACTTTTAGCACACTTTATAGTAACCTACTCAAACAAATGTACTAAAATTTGATAGGTTTTTTCAAATAATAATGCCTGCAATTTATGAACCTTTCATCAAAATCAGTTATTAACTATGGTTAATAATCATCAGATTGTTAAGGGTTTAAAATTAGGGCATCCGGCTTTTTGCATTCGGTCAATAATTTGTGGTAAATCTCCCGTTAAGGCATTGCCTGTTTTTGACCTGCAAAAAGGGCAATTGCGAATGTCTCCATCTGCATCAATAAAGAGATGCCGGTTTCCAGCACTGAAGCACCCTACCCGTCGCTGGTAATAGCCATGATACAAAACAATAGGGAAATCGCAGTATTTTTTATCGTTGTTCATGCGAAAGAAAAAATCATCAAGCGTTTTTACGTGTTCATCTGTCAGTTCAACATTTTTTCCGGCATAATGTCCAACAGATTTTGGCTCAAGTAATTGTATGTAGGAAACGCCCATTTCCTTTGCCATTTTCGCATAGCTAAATAAGTTGGAATCAGAGATAAACTCTCTTGTTACACATATTGAAACTGCTGTCACAAGATTTGCAGCTATGGCATTTTTAACTGCATTTTGAGCCCATAAAAAAGATTTCTCAGAGCCTCTGAAACGGTTGTGCAATGCTGGAATAAAATGGTCAATACTTACAACTACACCAGTTAAGCCAGCTTCTTTGAGTCTTTTTGCATTTTCAAAACTGAGCTTGTGTCCTGAAGTCAGCACCCAGCTTTCCGTTTTTTTATCAATAGAATTTAACACTTCGAGCAAATCATCCAGGCGCTGTAAAGGCTCTCCTCCTGAAAAATGTATCTGTCCGACCCCTAAAGCCTGAAAATCAGCTACAATCATTTTGAGATGATCCAAAGTAAGTGTTTCTTCTTCGTTAAGTGTTTTCCATTCTGAACAGTGCTCGCATTTCAAAACACATTTTTTAGTAACAGAAATCAGGATGTTGGTAAATCTGTTAACCGGTCTTCCAAGCGGCATAATCCTGTTTGCTTCACCTAAAATGAAAGCTTCGAAAGCTGCAGATTTAAATCCGGGAGTGTACAGTCCCATATAATATTTACCATCTACAAGAGCGTATTTCATGACCTTGTTTTCACCCAGAGCCTTTTTTCGGAAATCTATCAGCATATTAAGCAGCCGAATGCTTTTCCGGAAATTTCTATAGTTTTTGAAAATAATCCTGACTATTTCGGCATGCATGCGAAGCCTTATAAAAACGCGTCTTCTTCCACTGATTATTTTTTGCTGACCGCTTTTTAAAGAAACACCATCATTATCTGCATCTAAGTTCTGGTCAATATCTGCAACGGCTGCAAGATTACTATCAATCATATTAATTGTTTAGCGCATTAACAATAAATTGTTTGTCTGAAACCAACTTGTTGTAATGATTCTTTGAAAAGCGTGTGAATGCGCCTTCTTTTCTGAAAGATTTGAGGTAGGATATATCAGGCTTGTTTTTGTAATCCCTTATGTATTCATAGTATCCGCGGCTGTGGAGGAAAACTGTTTGGGCTAAATCTTCGTTATGTGAAGGCGCATCGTAGGTAATTACGACCTCGTTTCCAACATCAGGTTGATACAGGTATTTTTTGTCAGTTAGTGTAAGCAAATCAGTTACATCATTGCCTTTTTCATCCATTGCGGAGGAGGGAGAAAGTTGGCTGATTTGCACTTCGATAGTACCTGAAAAGTCGAGTGCTGCATAATCAATTTCCCAGAACATGAAACCGCATTGCAATCTGATATTGACGTTTTCTGCTTTTACATTTGATAAATCCAATGGCATGACAAGGTCTCTTGAAGCCAATGGACCGACAGAAAAGAATGAGCCGGCAGTTGCCCAGCCATTTTCTGTTTCAACCAAAACTGTTAATGGTATGCCCTGATCGTGCTGCCATTTTAGCATTCGCTCAGCGGGTGCTTTTTGCTGTTCCTCTGCAAATTTGGGATAGTACGTTCCAAATAATTCGTTGAACCTGCCAAAAATATAATCGAGCCACAGGGAGTTTTTCGCATGCAGAACAAGCTTTGCATTGGTTGCATTCAAAGGCTTTTCGAAAGACAGGTCCAATGAGCTGAAATCATTATTTTCTTTGTCTTCAGCATTAAAAATGTAGAAGTTTCCATCGGTTTCCGTCAGTTGATCCAAATAATTAAATTTGTTTTGAGCAATTGCTTTTGTTGGTACAACAGGCGAAATCAAAGTTTGTGCTTCTCCGTTTTGATCAAGAATGACTTTTGAATTCAAAGGGTGCTCAATAACAATCAATCTTGACAAATCGGTGTATTGCCTTTCCAGAAGTTCATTTGAAATTTTTAATTTATATGTGTTATCAATGGGTTTGAAGCCTCCCAACGGCATATAGTCATCACGCTCAAGCGGCTCATAAATAGCCCCTCCATAAGTTTCACCAACGAAATGCCATGCCACGCTATCATGGATGTATACAAATGGACAAGAGCTTTTGAGAAGCACAACAATGACCATCACAATTGCAAAAGCACCAGCTCCAACTCCCAGCGCGCCAAAAACATAGGAGGCAGTAGTAGCTCCAATATCGGGATCATAAACTTCAATCTTTTGAATGGCTTCCATCGGAATCATAAATTGGTTTTGATCAGCTATAGCATACTCCGAAATATAAATATGAACCTCAATTACCGGATTAGCTTCATCTTTCTTATAGCGGTTAGCACCTGTTTCTTTGGTGGTTTTATAAAAAAGGTGATCTTTTTCAACTTCGGTTGGAGTAAAATAGATTTCCTGTTTGTCTTCATCCAAAACAACATTTTCCATGCGCCAGGCATTATCTCCCTGATGTATGATCAAATATTTCTGCTGTACCTGGTATTCCTTGATTATATTTTGGTCGATGGAATCCGGCTGAATTTTTTTTACTGAATAATAGCTGCATGAGGCAAGCATATTCATAAAAGCAACCAAAACAATAAATGAGATCCAGGGAAGATGCTTTTTCATGTCTCTGTTATTTTAAAATTTATATCCCAGACTCAATCCGACACGAATTAAAGGACCATTATCTCCACCATAAGAATCAGTTTTTGTGGCAAACCGGAAACCAATACCTGCATTTAATCCGAAGTTTAAACGATTGATTGTATGAAAAATAAAGCCTGTCTGCATTAAAAAGCCATTCATTACCCTGGTTTTTCTTTCTGTGACATAGGATATATAATCGTTTGAATATCTCGATTCATAAAACTGATAAAGTTGGTAGTCATAGGCAATGGATATATACCATGCGTTTTTCTGCTGTCCGAAGGGATAAAAATTAAAGTTTATGCCTGTGCCGAACTTTGCATTTTCTTCATCATAATTGTAAAATTGATTAGCATCAGGATTTTTTTCGAGCGGATTAAAAGTAAAGGACAAGGGAATACTTAAGCTAAAATTTCCGGATTTAAATATATATTCATAGTTGAAAGTGATCATTTCAAAAACCAGATCAAATGCATTGTATGAAATATTATTTCGTTTAAAGTCAATTAAATCAGGGTTATTTTTGTGCTTTGGAACACTTCTTTGTATCAAAATTTTTGGAAATACTTCTGTCGTCCCGTTTTCAAGCCTGATGCTGTCGATGTAATTCTTATGTAAAATGAAAGTTGGACCTGAGGGGTTTTCAAAAAATGAATAATGAATAACTTCGGTGCTTTTATCGCTGATAATTGCCTTTACACTGTTGCCATCGGATTTATAGATGGTATCCTGTGCAAAAACAGCTTCAACAATAAATGTGAGTAGAAGTAAAATTACATTTCTAAACATTTTTGCAGATTTACAGCCATGATTTTTAGTTACTTGAACAAAAATACATTATTTTTATTTTTACCGCAGAATTTAAATACAACACTTTGAAAAAACTCGTTTACTTTTAGCTTTCGTAGTAGGATTTCAAATGATGTATGCCCAAAGCCCGATTGGCAAAGGAGATAAAAACATCAATTTCGGAACAGGTTTCTCTACTTATGGACTGCCGGTTTATTTCGGAATGGACTGGGGTGTGCATAAAGATATCACAGTTGGTTTCAATGCTTCTTACCGTTTCAACGGAAATGGTTCTGATCCGCTTGGTATCTATGCCAACGGTAACTATCACTTCAATACCATTTTGAATATTCCACAGCAGTGGGACTTTTATGCCGGTCTCAACCTCGGCTTTGTGACCTGGCTCGGTGATGGCGATGGAGACTACAGCCCAATTGGCCTCGACATAGCTGTAGGGGGAAGGTACTATTGGAGCGACTGGGGTATCAACCTCGAGTTTGGCGGAGGCTCAGGTTTCTCCGGCGGTCGCATTGGTCTTTCCAAAAAACTCTAAGAATAATCTGAAACTTTTTTATCAGAATTCCTTTACTGCCAGCATGTCTCATCCTGTTTTTTGAGGTGATCGTACTAAATGATCATACTCAAATTCACAGGTTGAGACGCTTTTTCCTGACTTCGACAATGCGTCACCCAAAACCGAAATGCCAAAGGCCTAATCGAATCATTACCTCTGGATTGAGAGACTTTATGGGAATAACATATTCATAAAACACTTCCCCACATCACCGGGCCGGGTGCGCAGGCCTGTGCGCCCCGCGGGGCAGCGGTGGGGTGAATAAAAAAACAACAGAAAATCCGGCAAGGCAGCCCCTCCTCAAAAGGGGCTGTTTGTAAAATGCAATGCGGCAAAAAAAATGATCATGAAAGATAAGCTCCCGCCCATCCAAACCGAAGAACCATCTGAAGCATTGCGTTTTACACCCCTTGCCTGGATTTACGTTGTTTTTTTAGAGCGGGCTGACCGCTTGGGGCGCACTTGATCTTTGGTACTTTCCATCAAGGGAAAGTACAAGAAAATAAACCTTTAGCGAAGGTTATTGCCGGGATAGTCCTTCAAGAAAGAAGTGATTCATTTTAACCAATGATTTCTCAGAAGCATCATTTTCAGGGGTTGCAAGCCGTGTATGAGCACCATCATCAAAGTCATTCCACATTTGGACTGGGAGTCAGATGCATGACTGCATCAACAAAAAAAAACCACAGTAATAAGCCTCAAACAGCCGTTCATTATCATGGTCGGGACTTGTGTCACCGAAATCGGTAGTGCAAAAGCCATAACACACTATATGTCATTTCGTTACAAACAGACCTTTTTTTTATTGTCGAAGTCAGGAGCATATCTCAGCCTGTTTTTTAAGGTGATTGCACTGAATGATCACACTCAAATTCACAGGTTGAGACATTTTCTTTTTAGTCGTTTGCATAAAGTTATCTAGCCATTAGTTTTATTCTGCATGACATTTTTTTAACCAACAACCCATTAAAATAATACAAAGATATGATATTCAACTGTTTATTAAATTTTTTGATCAATAAACAAAATTGCTTCTGACATATTGGGTTAGGGACTTTAATCACTCCCTAATCATAACCAGACCAAGTATTTTCTGTTTGCGCCGGTAGAGGGTTGCCAACAACTCATATTTAATATTTAGTGTCTGTCCATAAGGTCAGGTGCTTGAGCTTTAAAGTTTGAGGGCGAGGCATGTACGGAATGAATGTCAGGAGTCCCGAATAATTCGGGATGACTGACATGAATGATGTACATAACGAAGCCATCGGACTTTAAAGACAAGCACTAATTAATCAAAAACAGCGTTATAGCTCATTTTCAAGAGGCATCATACTTATAAGGCGATTAAGAAGCCAGATGATTTTTTCGGTGGTTATTGTCAGATCAAGCATTTTACCTTTGTCAATTGCTGAAACCAGCGCATCACCGTTAACGTACGCTTTTCGGACTTGTTCCATCGAAGGGCTGTTTGTGGAACTAAGATTTTTGAACATCGTTATATCTTCGATGTCGTTCGATTTCTGGGCGTCGAGAGCGAGATTCAGGAAGAAGTCTAACGACTCCATACAGGAAGTTGATAGTCTTTCGAGTACAGTGTTTTTTCTGGTGTTAATGATAATTGTCACTCCTTCAGCAACACTTTCAGCAATTTGAACAAGCAGTGTCTGCCTCGACTGACAGTATGCATGATCTTTGGCTGTCAGGCGGTGCATTGGCATCGAAGCAAGTGTTGCAATTGCATCTGTTACTTCCCGTGAAAGAGTTTTAAAGGCTTCATAACGTATTGCAGGGTCTGGCCCTTCATAGTTTTCTCGAGAACTTGAAAACAAGGCAGTTATATGTTCAAACTCACGGTTTTGCTCCAAATGGATCAATTCCAGGGCAGAATCAGGATCTTCGGTTTGGAAATCCAACAAATATTTTGGTTGAGCAAGGCCTTCTTCCTCCGATGGAGGCGACTTCTTTGCCAGCCAGCTTGTCATTGGTTTGTTGATAGTTACGAAAAAAGTTGCAGAGGTCACATTGAAAAGAAGAAATACGATAGATGCCTGATTTTGTAAACTGGGAGTGAGGTAATTCAGTAGTGCCATCACCAAGGGCACATGAAGATACACTTCAATATAATACAGGAGGATAAAAACTGTCGCCCCGAAAATATTGAACATATTTACGAACCTTACGAGCTGCTGTGAAGTGCCCCGAAATCCCTGCCCGAGCATGGCTTTAAAAAGCGTGGATCCTATTGCTGCTCCATACATGAAAAGAAAAGTTTGAGGGCCTGTCAGGATATTTGCCTTCGCCAATCCTATTGCCACAAGTGCCACTGCCGTAGATGATTGTGCGATGAAGCCAAGCAATGCACCTGCAAAGATCGAAAGAAACGGATAATTGATGCTAAAGGTCATTGCCGCGGTAAACCATTCTTCATGCCTCAGAGGCTTTACTCCGGCAGTCATTATTTCAATCCCGAAAAAAATCAATCCCAACCCCATCCCGATAAGGAATGCATTCCGGTATTTATCAATTTTTGAAAAATAAAGTGCTATTCCACTTATACCAACTACAAAGGTCACAGCAGTTTCGATAGGCAGGGTAACAAAGAATAACAGTATTGTGTTGCCGACACTGAATCCGGTTAGTATTGCGATAGCCTGAGAAACTTTGAGGAGCCCGGCGGTGATCAGACTTGCCAGGATCATCAATGCTGCTGAGGTGCTTTGCATTATCACGCCTGAACCAAGTCCAAACAGTAGAGCTTTTACTCGTGAAGACACGAAACGGGTGGCAACTTTATGAAAGCTCCTGCTGCTCAATTGTTTTAGTCCTGTTGAGAGAAGTTGTACTCCTGTGAACATCAGTCCCAGACCTAAAAGGATTTTGCCAAATATTTCAAACATAATTATTCAGAAGTATATATTAGATTCCAATAATTCAGAAACAGATTATTCTAACGATCAAATGTCTTGGCTTTCCTGTATTCTCGCAAGAACTTTCATTTTTATCAGTCTTTTAAGCAAAAGCCTGATTAACTCATTTTGTTGATAATTAATAAAGTAAGGCCGTTAACCCATACTGTTGAAAGATGCTCCGATTAGCCGGATTTTCCTCCTTCTGCCTGAAAAGCAAAAAAGAGGCCGAATTCGACCTCTTTTCTGCTTTTGCTCCCCCTTCTGGACTTGAACCAGAGACCCTCTGATTAACAGTCAGATGCTCTAACCAACTGAGCTAAGGAGGAGTGTTTTTCTCTATTGAGGGTGCAAAATTAAACCTTTTTTAAAAGTGTCCAAATATTTTTTCTAAAAAAATACATTTTTTACAATTGTCGGAATGACATAAAAAAACAAAGCAGGCTAAAGAACCTGCTTTGATATGGATTTCAATAAGTTAAAAAATTAAAGCTTTACAGCTATTCCAAGGTTGAGGTAAGCAATACCTGTTCCAAGTTCAACCATTCCGGCAAACTTATCGTTGAAATAGTAGCGTCCACCTACATATGCACTGAAAACTCCTGCGCTTCCGTTGGAAGAATAACCAACTTGAACAGTTCCAATATCCTTTACAGATACAATGTTGTAGCCTAATAAAACACCGGCATAAGTATCAAGTTTGTCAACCAATGGATAGTGGAAAGAGCCACGTGCACCAATGATGAAGTTTGTGTACTTCCAGCCCCAGGAACCTCCGCCCCAGTCTGATTCCCATTTTGCTGAAGAATATCCAACATATCCACCTACACCAATCGATCCAATGTCTAATACATCGTCTGCGACACCGTATTCAAAGGATAACGAAATAGGAGGCATTTTGCTCGTGTAGCCAGATCCTGAATATAGACCTGAAATAAGTCCGATACCAAGATTTGCAACTTTGTCACCTTTACCAAAGGTGCTCTCCTGTGCGTTCAGTATTCCGCCAAACATCACAAACATCACAATTACACTGATAATTTTTTTCATAGGGTTGGATTAAGTTTGATTAATAATTTAAATTAATTACGCAAAGGTATTACAGCTTTCAATAAAAGCAAATAAATTGAATAAAATTTTTAAACAATAGTTTTTACAATCTAACTAACAGGTATACAGTTTTTTAGATTGTACATATTTGAATTTAAAAATTTAAAAATTTAAGAAATTACAATACAAAGTCAAAAACGCATAAGTAAATGGACAATTTTAGACATTTAAACTGCTGTGAAATGATACTTAGTCTTAGATTTTATAGAGTAAAAAACACGATGCAGACCTTAATGAAACTCTAAATGAGGGCAATTTTTCTTCTGTTTGTTTGATATTATGAAGTAATGCGTATTTTTATCCAATCAAATTTGCCCATTTAACAATGAGAGTCTTGAAAACAATTATAGCATTTATCATTAATTTTCTGATATTTAATGCATTAGTTGTTGGACAACAGTTACAGAAAAGCTCTATAGAGGATTTTACCGTCACAATCACTTTTGCCGAACCTCCTTCAGTGATGCCAACGGTGGTAAAAACACCCCTCAAATACAATAAAGACTTTGCACTCATTTTACAAATGGACGATGGCAACACCGCCGTTCACGATCTGGTCATGCCATATTTCAAAGGTCAGCAGGGAAATGCAGGCTTGTTTTTTACCGAAGCCAACCCACAGAATAACCAGCCTTTTAAGATGGATGCCGTTCATTATTCTTTCAACGGACTTGGACTTGACATTCATAACTACATCACAGGCTATCTCCATTGGGATAATCTGATTAATCTTTGGGCGGGTGAGTTTGGTCTTGTAAACCATGGTTTGACCGATCCACCTCAATCTGATCTGGAACTGGACGTTAGGCGTAATGCCAGTTACACCAAAAGAAAAACGTTGAGTGGAACCATTCCAGGTGGCTATGACATGAATGTGTATGTTATTCCAAACAATACAGTCGGACAAATTCCTTTTGCCAAACAACGTAATCTTGCAGTTTATCACGATGGAATCAACTCCATTGAAAACCCTGTGCGAGTTGAATCCTTGCCTTCTATTCAAGGTGTTGAAATTTCTCGCGGAAGCATCACTGCCAATCTGTTTCAACAAGTTCAAACAATTGCAAGTCAAAGCGGCCCTGACAACCATTATATAGCAACTTTTTTTTGTCATGGTTTTGGTAATGTTGATATCACCTTCGATCAGTTTAAAGCGCAGATGAATCAGATTGCGGCTGCCTATGGAAGAGATGGCACAAATAGTATTTGGTCAGCCTCCTCCTCAGAAGTTTTTGAATACCTGCGACTGAAAGAACTTATAACTGTCAATACCAATCTTGATGGCAATGTTTTAACCATCACCCTTTCGGGACAAAATATTCCTGAAAACTTCCGGTATTATGCAGTCACCTTAACTGTTGAAGGGGCTTCAAATATCGTAACTATGGGGGTTCAGGAACCCAATCAGATGTCCACTTATCTCTTCACTCAAAACACAGCCCTCTTGAACCTGAAATGGGAGGGACGTGTTGTAGAAAATGCATTAACTCGGGCTTCCAATGCTGTAACAACTGCAGAAGGTCAAATTACTCATGCCAATGCCCTTGTTGCGATGGATTATGTGCAAATGCTGCCGGATGGCAATGATAAAGAAGCTTTGCGTGACAGGCTTTGCGCTTTGAACGGCATCACTTACGAGCAGGGTTTCTGCCGGGCCGTTGCATTTCTGGGCTCAGACACAACTATCTGCCTTGGTGATACGATCAGGTTCACCGCTCCCGAAGCACAATCATATCAGTGGAGTAACGGGGCAACGACTCAAAGTATTACCCTCATTCCTCAGGAAACCATGGAGTTATGGGCCAAGGCCACAACCGATGGATTTGTGGTTTCCGATACCATTTTGATTGGTGTTCTTCCCTTGCCCGATGTTCAGGTGTTCCCTGCACAAGCCATAGTTGATCCCGGAACAGAAGTTGAGCTGACTGCTACAGGAGCTGCTTCTTATGTTTGGTCAGAAGGCAGCATCACCCAAACGATTATTATAAAGCCAATGATTTCTGCATCAATCTGGGTAGATGGCACTGATGTGAATGGCTGTAAGAAACGAGCTACATCGGAAATCGAGGTTGTTTACAACACCGCTGTTGACTTTTCGCATAATACAGCTTGTTTGGGTGATACAACGGTGCTTATTACACAAATCGTAAGTAATGATTCAGTGCTCGTTAAAGAATGGGATCTCACCGGAAATGGCTTGTTTGAAGATGGGACAGGCGATACCTTGAAGCTTATAATTAATCAGGAGGGAGAAAAACTTATTGGATTGAGAGTTAAGACGTTGAGTGGAGCCATTCATCAAAAATACAACAGTGTTATTGTAGCAGATTATCCACAGGCTGCATTTCACACCGAATCATTTTGTTTTGGACAACCGACCTTGTTTACCGATATGTCGGTGCTGAATAGTGGAACAATTGACTCCTGGTATTGGTTGGTTGGCGATGGCAATGAATTTGGAGATCAGACATTTACTTATGAATATGATCAGATTGGCAGCTACGATGTAAGCCTTATTGTTCAATCCTCATACGGCTGCAGCGATACCGCAAACGCAGTGGTTGTGATTAGTCAGGCTCCCGTTATCGACCTTCGTTTGGAAGATGGAACAATAGTGGTTGAAGGACTGGAAAACACCATGGCCAACGGAAGCAGTCTTACTTTTAAGGTAGAGAGTTCTTACGACAGCCTTTTCTGGATGGGAACAGTTACCACACCCACCTTAAAAGTGATCAACGAAGGAACATTTTATGTTGATGTATATCTGAATGGATGCAGTTCGCGCAGGCATTTTACAGTAGTTGAAACCGGTAATCCCGGAACAACACTTGATGGAATTATGAACTTAATGACCCCCAACGGCGACGGCTATAACGATGTTTGGCTTGTGAAAGACCTTGCAACTATTTCACCGGCACGAGTGGCAGTGTATACACGGGCCGGAGCACTGGTATATCAAAACAATGATTACCAAAACGACTGGAATGCCTATTACGAAGGTAACCCTCTGCCCGAAGGTACCTATTATTACATCATTGAGACCAATGCTGGCAACGTGTTAAAAGGACCTTTAAGTATTGTAAGATGATGAATAAATTACGCCTGACCATCTTCATTTTTCTCATACTTGCAGGTCAAAGCATGCTGGGACAACAATTCCCTATTTCGTCTCATTACCTTGTTAATCCGTATTCTTTAAACCCTGCATTTGCAGGTGCTTTCAACCGTTCGGAGCTTTTTATGAACTTCCGCCGCGATTGGTCAGCTATTGAAGGGAGTCCACAAACAGCACGAATCAATGGCAATTTCAGGGTGCATAACAATATGTATCTTGGTGCTGATATCTATACCGACTTTGCTGATATATTTTATCGTCTGAGAGCCGGATTAAATTACACCTACCGCCTCGAAATTGGTAATGAACAACACCTTAGCTTTGGATTGTCGGGGCATTTTTATCAAAGTGTCATCCGGCTTGATCAGGCAAATGTGGATCTGGATGATCCGGTATTACGAAATCTTGACAGGTTGTTCAGTTCTAATTACAATGCAGCTTTTGGTCTTGTTTACAGCAACCGCGACTTTTACCTTGCCTTTGGCATGCCGGTGATGTTTCGTACCAAAAATGCCTATGAGAATGTAAGTTCGGGCAACTTTGCTTTTGAACGCGCCTACGATGTTTATGTAACAAATAGTTTTTCTATTCATCAAAACTGGCAGTTTCAACCCGGATTGCTCATTCGCAAAACTGTTAACCAGCCCCTCATTTTTGATGTTTCAACGCTATTCGTCTATAATAAGCACTTGTGGTTAGGAGCTCTTTACAGGAACACTTCACTTTTTGGTTTTACAGTTGGAGGTCGCCTGCTCGATGGTATTGTAATAAATTACACCTATGAAGTGGGGGTGGGAGGAATTCATCGTTATGCAGGTAATTCGCATGAAATAACACTGGGATTCTCAAGGAAGCAGGACAATACAACAACCCGGAGGCTGAAAACGGATGAAAAGAAGCGTGTCGACATCCGTGAGAAACCTGAGAAGGAAAAAGTCAAAAAAACAAAACAGAAGTCGAAGGAAAACAAAATCAGGAAAAAACCGGTCAAGAAAACCGCACCTAAAAAATCTTTGCACTACGCTCCTTATGAGAAATTCTAATAACTGATTTACTCATGAAGAAAATACCTAATATCCATTTTTTAGTTAGCTATATCACAGTATATCTGCTATTTGGCTTTAGTTCAATCATCGCCCAGGAAAAAGGTGCTCCAGGCGTTCAGTACGTTATTGTCAATTTTGCTACTGCTCCAACGACAGCAACAGTTACCAAAACAGTGTTGCGTTACAACAAAGACTTTGCTTTTAGTTTTCATACCGATGATGGTTTTGCTGATGTCTATTCTTTAGGATTTCCTTTTTTAACAGGTATAAATGCTGCTGGCACAAATTATCCTGGTTTGTTTTATACAGATGGGTGTGGAAATGATATTTCATTTAAACTTAGCAATTCTATTTTTTCATTCAGTGGTTTCAATAACGAAGACATGCACCAGCCTGGAAATGGGTATGGCACAGTCACCTGGCCTCAGCTTGCGGTTATGTACCAAAACGGATGCAGCGTTAATAACCACGGGTTTACCTCAGATGCATTCACCGAACCGGATTATATGAGTTATTCCATTAGGCGAAACGAAAGCTTTATCCGAAGGCGTTTATTGGAAGCAACACCCGGAGGAGTAAAAACCAGGATTTTTGTTAATCCAAATGGCGCTACACCTTATACGGATGTTGCATTTAACGAAGGTTACCGGTCAACTTTAAGGATGGGCGCAACAGGGATAATTCCAAATAACGGGCTGGATATCGGCACTTTAAGCAGCTGGATTCAACCTCTTGAGTTGAACCGAAATCTGGCAGAATCGGTAAACGTAAAGCAGTTAGCTGATCAATATGCAGCCGCAGCTGCCAACGGACAGCATTTCTGGATGCCTATTTTCACCCATCGTATCGTCGAGGATTATCCGCAAGCATCTTTTATCTCCGACTTTAACTACATTGCTACTACCTACGGTAAAAATGGAACTGATAAAATCTGGATGACGACAGAAGAAGAAATTATTGATTATCAGATAGTGCGACAACTGACGACTATCAATTATGCTGTAACTGGTACAACCTTACTCATTACTTTTTCAGGTGATTTACCTACCGATCTGAGGTATTATGCATTAAGCCTGAAAGTGGATGCTGATGCACCTGTTGCCGGAATCAGTATTATTGGTGGAACAAACAATACGTTTAATGGGGTGGGAGAGAATAGCGCACTCATCAATCTTTCGTGGAATGGCGCTGTGCAAGATGATTTATTCGAACTCGCCGAAACAAATGTTGCATATGCCGAGCAAAATCCAACAGAGTATAATGGCCTTATTGCGATGGATTATGTGCTGATGTTGCCTGTTGGTGTTGAACGGGAGGCAATGAAGGCAAGGCTGTGTGCCTTGACAGGGATTGAGTATGAACAAGGCTTTTGTTTAAGTTGTGAGGTAGATCTTGGTCCCGATTTGGAAATCTGTGCCGGCAGTTGCACCCTTATACAGGCCCCTGAAGTATCAGGAAATACCTACCTGTGGAGCACAGGTGAAACAACACCTTCGATCCTTTATTGTCCAATGAATACAGATGATGTTTATGTAACAGTAACAACTGCTGAAGGTTGTGAGGCCTCCGACACCATAGCTGTAAATCTCTTGCCTTCACTTGTTTTCAGTCTGGGTGATGACATAGGCAGTTGTCCCGGTGACACACTTCTGATTACTGCTCCTGATGATCCTTCTTACACTTATGCCTGGTATTTGAATACTGTTCAACTGCCTGAAACAGGTTTTCAGATTGAAATAGCTGTAACAGATACTTCCCTGCTGAAGCTTCTCATAACCAATGCAAATGGGTGCATTTCAAGTGATTCTATATCAATTAATGTATGGGATCAGCCTCTGGTTCAGGTGCTCCCCGAAACTGCTGACCTCTGTCTTGGTGAAAGTTTGACTTTGACTGCAGAGGCCCAGTTTGCTGATAGTTATCAATGGTGGAATGGCAGTGATCAAACCTCAACACTATTTAATCCGGTGGAAACCGGTATTTTTACCTGCTGGTTTAAAGCCACAAATGGATTTGGCTGTACTTCAGCAGATACTAGTTTTGTGACGGTGCATGCATTACCCGATTTTACGCTGTCTCTGGTTGATGGCGCAACGCCAATCTGTGCAGGTACAGAAGTTGGAATTCAGGTTGATATTGATGTAGTGGCAGATGTTGTTTTATTGGTATGGAATGAAACAGAAATAATTCCAACCAATGGTCAGACGACTATAACACGCATTTTTTCCTTTACAGAAACAACAGTTGTTACTGTAAAGGCCATCAGTTCTATTGGTTGTGAAACAGAGAAGACGATTAGTGTGACTGTTTTGCCACTCCCATCAATAACCATCAGTCCAGCTACTCAAACCTGTGTTGGGGGTTCTGTAATTTTAGAGGCTGCAGGTGGTTTATCTTGTAAATGGTATTTGAATAATCAGTTGATTTCCAATAATTATACTCTTGAATATACGCCTTTGGCGACATCCTTTTTTAAAGCAGTTGTCAAAGGTGCAGGGCCTGGTTTTTGTAGTACCTCCGATTCGGTCCTTGTCACAGTATATCCATTACCGGTAGTCACTATTCAGGCAAGTTTTACTGAAGTATGTAAAGGGACTTCGGTCATATTAACGGCCTCAGGAGCAGCAACCTATGTGTGGTCAACCAATGAAAGCACTGCTCAGGTAATCGTGCAGCCCGATGCTACCTCAAGTTTTGGAGTTCAGGGAACAACAACTCAGGGTTGTGTCGGTTTGGCCGAGGTTAGCATTGATGTTTTACCAGTTCCTGATGTTACCCTTACAGGTTTACTTCCTGTATATTGCCAGAACGATGCTTCATCACAGATCACAGCAACCCCTGATGGTGGATTTTTTTCGGGTATTGAACTTGTCGGTCAGATGTTTGATCCTTCAATTACCGGCCCTGGAAATCACACACTTTATTATCAGGTGACAAGCGCTGACGGGTGCGTCGGAATAGATTCACTTTCGACCGTTGTAAGGGCTTTTGATAAAACGATTGATTTAGGACCCGATACCTTAATCTGTCCTCACGAATCGGTACTTTTTGATGCAGGCGAAGGCTTTGAGACCTATTACTGGTCGACAGGACATTCATCAAGGCAGGTAGAAATACTGGGAACAACTTACCTGCCCGGGACCACCCGAACAATTACTGTAGTAGGAGTTTTGGACGGATGTACTGCCGGGGACGATGTGCTGCTTACAATCCGGAGCGATTGTTATATCGGCCTTGAAGAGAAAGTGTTTGGAAACGAAATTTCTATTGTGCCAAACCCAAACAATGGAACTTTTGAAATCCATAGTAAAACTAAACTCAGCCATCCTAATCTTCTGCTAAGTGATTTATCCGGTAAAACAATCTGGCAGACAACTGCTGATTTTGATTCCATTACTTCATTCGTTTACCCCATCTCCTTAACAGACATTCAGCCAGGAGTTTACATCCTCACTGTTACTTCCGGTCAGAAGCAGTATGTCAACAAGGTTGTCATCGAATAGGGGATTCTAAGCAGTTGGACCATCTTAAACATTCAATATTTTTGGCCTTTACGGAGGGCAGTTTGGCATACTGCGTAACAGAATAATTGAAATGATTCAGAGGCTGTTGTTTTGCAACTTATGAGTGCAACAGTATAACCACAGTAAATGGATGGAAGAATATAGTATTTAATCTGATTTATGTTGCTTAATTGTTACTTTTGTAAGTAAAAACAAGCATTTTTGTAATGCAAAATTTTGAGAATAATGAAAGAGGCATTACTTTTACGGATTAATTATCAATCGAAGGCCAAGGTATGAAATATCACATCTATCCATTGGTGCTGGTTTTGCAATTATGTTTGCTGACAACATTCAGCATTCAGGCAGCTACACAGGTGGAAATAAATAATTTAAAAAGCCGGAATTTGTTATTACCTAACAGATTGGCAGATGGCTTCCTGGGACCTGATGAAACCATTTGTGAAGGAGACACTGTCCGTATTTCTGCCCCTCTGGCATTCAGCTATGTTTGGAGTACGGGTCAGACATCGCAGTTCATTGATGTTCATCCGGCAGCAACAACAGATTATTGGGTTCGGGTAATCAACCTTCAGGGACAAACTGAAAGTGATACGCTAAAAGTAATTGTGAATCCCTTGCCTGAGGTGCTGATTAGTCCGGCCTATACAGAACTGTTACCCGGTGAAGCTGTATTGTTGACTGCTACGGGAGCGCTTACCTACGTTTGGTCGAACAATGAAACAGGGAATCAGTTATTTGTAACCCCTGTATTACCCGAAAACCCTTACAGCGTAACAGGAACTTCTTCTTTAGGTTGCACCTCCATCGCAACAGCCCAGGTGGATGTTCGTTATACTACCTTACCAGCTTTTGAATATACTAAAACATGTCTTGGCGACACCACTTATTTTCAGTCCAAAATTATTACCAATGATACAATCCAACTCATTGAATGGGATTTGGACAGCGACTTGATGTTTGACGACGGGTTTGGTACTAATCAGAAATTTTTCTTTGAGCAACCCGGCGAGTGGCTCGTTGGCATAAAAGTTACAACAAAATACAGTACTGAAGCCCATATTGAGTATTTCCCGGTAATGGTTGGCGATATACCTGTTTTAAGTTACACCTACGCTTCAAGTTGCGTAAGTACTCCTATTCGCTTCACCGGTAAAGCTGTTTTCTCAGTTGGACAGATTGAGAGCTGGGCATGGGATTTTGGAAATGGACAGCTATCGTCTGATCCTGAACCAGTTGTTACATTTACTACTACCGCAACCCAGCTTATAACCCTGAAAGTAACCACATCAGCAGGTTGTGAAGCCGAATATTCTGGCAACTTTGCCGCATCGCCCCGACCTGCACTCACAGTAAGTTATGCAGATGGTAGCCTTATCGCACAGTTGCCATTAACCATGTATAGAAATGATACGATTCGATTAAGGGCAAATGGGGTTTACGACAGCATTAAATGGAATCAAACGATTGAAAGTGTAACATTGAATGTAGTAAGACCCGGAACATACACTGCTGTTTCATATAGGGATGGTTGTGTAAGTCAACCCGTTAGCATCGGTGTTGTTATGAACGATTTTCCTTATGATCCCAACCTTAAAATCCAAAACATACTCACTCCCAATGGTGACGGTTATAATGACGTTTGGGAGATAAGTATGTTAAATGCCATCAGTCCCGCACGTGTTTTCATATATACCCGTTCGGGGATGTCTGTTATCAGTGATGAAGATTCCAACAATTATAAAAATAACTGGAATGGACAGTTTAATGGCAACCCACTGCCTGAGGGATCTTACTTTTATATCATTGAAGGTGCTGGAGGAGAAGTTTTTAAAGGCGCAATAACCCTGATAAGATGATGAGAAAACTACCAATCTATGTGCTGGGGCTTGTATGCTTTTTGATAAGCGAAATGGCTGTCGGACAACAATTCCCGATGACGAATCACTACCTGATAAATCCCTATTCGTTGAGTCCGGCCACTGCCGGGAGCAGAGACAAGGGAGCATTCTTTTTCAATTACAGAAAAGACTGGTTGAATTTTGGTACCAGCAGCCCCGAAACAATTCGGTTTAACACACATTTTCATATTGGCAACAATATGTATCTGGGTGCTGAGGCTTTTATGGATAAAGTCGATATTTTTCAACGCTTCAAAGGATCGCTAAGTTATACTTACCGACTTCAAATGGCTGAAGAACAATACCTTCACTTTGGTTTATGGGGAAGTGTTTATCAAAACACAATCAATGTTGATGAAATTTATGGTAATCCGAATGATCCTCTTTTCAACAATTTGGATCAGCTAAGCAAGATGACCTACAATGCCGGCTTTGGCCTGGTATATTATAACAGGGCATTTGAGGTTGGTTTAGGTATGCCCACGCTTTTGCGCACGAAAGATGCCTACAGCTATGAGGTAAATGATCAGCTTTTTGACTTTGAACAAGAATTCCAATTTCACATTGCAAACACCTTTACCCTAAGTCCAACCTTGCAATTAATGCCTTATGCAGTTATCAGGCGCACCTCCAATCAGCCAACCATCATTGATGTTTCGGCTTCATTTATCTTTGGTGAACGCTTCTGGATCAGCGGATTATATCGCAATTCTCAGGTTGTGGCAGTGGGAGTTGGGGGTGAACTTTTCAACAGCATGAACCTGCATTACACCTACGAAGTAGGAGTTGGAGGTATCCATACCAAAGGAGGAGGATCGCATGAAATAACCCTGGGTTTCAGGTTTGGTCACCAAAAGGATGATGTGAAAGAAATGAAACAGCCTCGGCAAAAACAAAAAAACAGAAAATATATGTTACACGACTATCAGCAGATGTACGAACAAAAATACAGGAGGGACTAAAGCATGAGACACATATACAAAACTTTGATAATTTTGGCTATAGGCCTTTTGCTACTGGCCTTTGGCGCGGGAAAAGTGAGTGGGCAGGTGGTTGCGGATTTTTTTGCTTCAACCACATCCACTTGTGTAGGTGAGACTGTAACTTTCTACAATAATTCTTCAGGGACAACAGGAAACACTACCTACCTTTGGAGCTTTGGAGTTGGAGCGAATCCTTCAACAATTACGGGTACAGGACCACACGATGTGACGTACGAAACCACTGGCACAAAAACAGTTTCATTGACCATTGTTGAAGGATCGGAAACTTCCACCAAAACCAGAAACAATTACATTACTGTTTCACCTGCAGCTACCATCACACTGACCTCTGGTGCAGGTACCAATATTCAGGGTGTTTGTAGTGGTAATTCATTGGAACCTATTACATACTCAATTACGGAATACTTAGATGCGGTTGTTATCGACCTTCCAATTGGCGTAGGATACACTAAAATTGGTAATGTAATCGAAATCAGCGGGAGCACGACTTCTCTCGGGACACACTTGTACAGAGTAGTGGTACTAGATAATTGCTTTAACATTACAGAAGTAACAGGATCAATTACAGTTATTCCGATACCTACTCCTGTTTTAATCAGTAACGGAAATCCAGGTGGGTTTTGTGAAGGAACCAGTGTCACATTTACATCCGGAGGAGGCATTTCTTACGAATTTTTTGTAAACGGGTCCTCCGTACAACCAAACGGACCTCAGTCAACTTACACAACTACTACCTTGAACGATGGCGATTACGTTGGAGTACGTGTTACCTATTCAACAGGCTGCACTGCATATTTAGATGGAGACCCTAATATTGTCTTTGATGCTCCCAATACAGAAATATATGGACCGACTGCTGTTTGCGGCCTTACGACAAGTGAGTATTTTGCACCTTTTATTCCATTGAATAGCTATGACTGGACCGTAAGTACAGGAGGAATTATTATCCCTGGGGTAACATCTAATACTATCACCGTCGGTTGGTCAACAGCTACAGTCATATATGCAACTGTTTCATTAACTATGACTAGTGATCAGGGATGTGAAACAACCGAAAGCATTGATGTAGTCAAAGCTCCTCAGACAGTAGGTGGAACACTCACTCAAAGCCAAACAATTTGTGAAGGCTTTTCAAGCGCTCAACTCTCGATTACCGGCTATGTTGGTGATATACTTAGATGGCAATCCCGAAGCGGTCTGGACTGGGTTGACATTCCTAACACAACCCAAACATACCAGCCGGGGGCATTGTCTGAAACAACAGATTACAGGGTTTTTGTTCGAAGTGGAAATTGTGATACTATCCCATCCAATCTTGTCACGATCACCGTCGTTCCTGCTCCAAACCTTGTCATCAATCAACCGGCTCCCCTTTGCGCCCCGGCAACTTTCAACCTTACTGATCCAGCTGTTACCGCAGGTAGCACGGCTAGTTTGACCCTTACTTACTGGACCAATGCATCGGCAACCTTACCCTTATCGAATCCTTCGGCAGTTGGGCCAGGAACCTTTTATATCAAAGGAACTTATCCTGCTCCTTCAGTTGGTTGTTACACAATTGAACCTGTTACAGTTGTGGAGACGCCGGTTCCAAACCTTGTGATAACACCTAACAGCAATCCTATTTGTGTGAGCGATAGTCTGCGTCTTTTGCTTACTGGTCAGGAAGGCTCGGTGTGGAACTGGATCCAACCTCCTAATACCCCTAATATAAATCCTGTTTTATTATTTCCTGGAGTTGGCACTCACACCTACAACGCGACTGCCACCAACCAGGCAGGATGTATCGGTACCGCTACAATAACTGTTACAGTGTTACCTTTACCTGTTGTATCAATCACTTCTGTAGGAGGAAGCGATGCGTGTGTAGGTCTGTTAAAAACTTATAATGCAACTTATAGCAATACATTTACCTATAAATGGTTTGTGAATGATGTAGAGAAAATTGGCGCTGTAACAAGTGTTTTCAGTAATGTTACTACAGGAACTCTTCCGATTGAAATTAAAGTAAAAGCCACTAATAGCCTTACTGGATGTTCTTCATACAGCACCATGACGGTAAACCCCATCCAATCACCAGTCCTAGTGATGACAGCTACCAAACTTCAACTTTGTGAAGGTGATACAACTACTATTAGGCTTAGCTCTCCCAGTACCCCACCCGTATATTTTGTGTGGGGCGATGGATTGACGGGCTTAGCGAATCCAAGGATATTTAAGCCAAAACAAGATACTACAATATCGGCAAGTGTATACAACATCACCAATTGTATAACTAACGGCTCGGTTACTATTATTGTGAGAGATACGCTGGCATTCAGTATCAATGCTTCGAACAATGGAGCAGCAGTTTGTACTGGAAACGAAGTCACCTTCACGGGGCCACCAGGCACGGACTACTCCTATCAGTGGTACGTGAATGGTAGTTTAATTGCCAATGCCACAGCACGGACTTTCATCAGGAGTTTTGATCAAAATTCAATAGTAAGGCTTATCGTAACTGATAATGCTTTTGGTTGTTCCGGTTCTGCAATCGTTGCGATCACTACAAAAAATGCACCTGTGGTTAATCTTGGCCCTGATCAGCAGGTTTGCGAAAACAATATCGTAAAACTTACAGGTCCGACAGGAACGGGATTTACTTATGCCTGGTTTAAAAATGCAGAGATTTATCCTTTCTCTGACAACGATAGTATAGATTATAAGGTTACAGCTGGTACTACTTTATTAAGGTTGAACGTAACTTCACCTGAAGGTTGTACAAGCATCGATCAAATTACTCTCACATCCAAAGCCATACCTGGAATTACGCTCACAGCAAATGACTATGAGGTTTGTGTTGGTGATGCCATCGTTCTTACTTATGCAACAACCGGTGCTACAGGTACATTTTGGTGGGATAATGTCACCGGTATCAACCCAAGAACAGTTGTTCCGCAAGTGGGAAATGTCACCAATGTTTTCTGGGTACAGGCGGTCAATGCGCTTGGATGTACTTTCCGTGACAGTGTAGAAGTAAAAGTAAATGCGCTTCCTGAAGTTGTTTTGAACGTACAAGGAGGTAGCAACAATATATGCATCAACACTATTGCTGTTGTTAATGGCCCTATCGTAGCCGGTTATCAATACCAATGGTATAAGGATGGTTTGGCTAGTGGGACAAATAGCTCTACTTTCAGTTTCCAGATGCAGGCCAATGCGCAAGTCAGTCTCAGGGTTACTAATTTAAAAGGATGTACTGCTGAATCATTACCTTTGAACCTTCAAGTGATTAACCTTCCGGGTATTATTCTTAATCAGGACAAAAATGAGATTTGTCTTGGTGAATCGGTAACACTTACCATAAATCAGCAAAATATCAGTAGCTACGTTTGGCAGGATGGCCTGGGCGGAAATTTACCCAGTCGTACCTTTATCCCTGCATCTACAGCAACTTTTTCTTTTAGTGTCAGCGGTATACACAACACCACTTCCTGCGTATCACGCGATACTGCATTTGTGACCGTTCGTCCCGCACCAGTTGCACAGATCAACAACCCAGCCCAGACAGTGGTATGCGAAGGTCAGACAGTGACATTAACAACTTCTGTTCTGGCCAATCATCAATATAAATGGATGGTTGCAGGCGATTCACTTGCCTCCGGAGCTACA
>WOUZ01000038.1 GCA_009773165.1 Bacteroidota bacterium | reverse complement strand
CAGCAATCCCTTAAATCCTGATGACAATGTACAACAACGGAATCCAATCCAGGATAACAAACTATGAACTTATGAAAAGCCTTTCAAATAAGAAGGTTCAGAAAATTTCTCAGGTACCTGCAGAAATACTCATCCAGTCATTGACAGCGCTTCGCGCTTCAATCAATTCCGTTCAGCGTGACATCCATCATCCGATTTTTTCTCACATGGTTAAACTAGCTAAATCCTATAACAGCCTTCTGCAATATCTTCCTACTGACCTCGACCACGACTTCACACCTATCATTTTTTAACCCTTGCAAAATTTACAAACCCTCAAACACCACCTCCAACCCGAAGGTGGTTTTTTAGTATCAAGTATCATTTTACCTACCATATGATACCATGACACTTGAACCTCTTTGAACCATTTCAAAAAGCTGCAATCGGTAAATTACAATGCATGGTTTCTCCGATTAGGTATAAACCAAAAAGCCACTACCCCTCAGTAGGATAATGGCTCTTTTTTCAGGACTTTTCGGGTATTCGACTTAGTGTTATGGGTAGGCTAATCTTTTTTCTCCCGTTTTGCAAAGAAATATTTCACGCCAATTTGTAAAAGGAAAGCATTCCCATAAAAGGTATTTGTTGCTGTTACGATTTCTTCACTGGAATAATGGGTAATTGTCTCATAATACAATGGGCTGAAACAACTGTTGTAGCTGCCTTTTAGTGAAATGTCAAACTTTTCCTTAATTCGATATCCGATTAAAATGCTGGGTTCAATACCAAAATTCATTCTTTTTGTCCCATAAGTAATTGCTAAAGTTGAATCTGTTGAAGTCGATATATTTCCTGGAAATGAAATGTTCTCTCCCCAGCCTCCAATGGGTTGATCTTTTGAGTATTCTTTTGCTATAAATGTACTGAAAGAGATTTCAGGTTTGATGAAAAACTTATTTTTTGAAAAATGAAATTCTCTGCCAATCCGGACTGGTATAACCCATTGGCCCATGCCTGTACCGCTCACAGCCCCACCTGTCTTGCTCGGTTCGGCAGTAGAGAAATCATAATGTATTATAGGTGTGTTTGTACCATAACTATAAAATCCGGTTTCAAGAGTGTAATTGTCAAACTTATAACCTAAATAGCCACCAAGTACTTCAACAGGTTGAACGCCAGTTAAACTCTTGCTCTTGCCGTTTACATAATTAAATTTGTCCATTTTGAATCCATTCTCGTAACCGATATATAATCCGGTCTGTGCTACTGCTGTTCCAACTACAGCTGTCAAAATTAAAATAATGAATACTTTCTTCATGGTTGATATTTTTTTATATTGGTTATCTAAATAACTTTTATGTCGATAAAATATTGCTTGTTTTCGAGTTTTCTTTTATAGCTTACCCATAACAATTGTATTTACGCCATATGGCGGGTATTTCGAATTACCTTTAACCCAACTATTTTCTAAACAACTCATATCAAACTGCTTAAATAACAAATACAAATTTTGTATGAAATTTTTGTTGAAGTTGAAATGTTGGTTGCCTGCATATCCTTGGTTTTTTCGTTTGATATTTTAAAGGTAAAAACGTTTTTTATTCAATCACCAAATCCATCCGACTTTTTATTTTCAAATTTTTTGACTCCCCAAACCGCCACGTCCCTCAGTCACTCAATCTCTTAGTCACTCAGTCTCTGTCACAGTCACTAAGTCACCCTCAGTCACCCCTCAAACCCTCCCCACCCGCACCATCCGCTTCCTCCCCAGCGTCTTAGCCATCACCGCATATCTCACTGCATCAATGGCATGATTAAACTTATCCACAGGCTCATTCAAAGCCTTACCGCTGCTGTCCAATTTCCACATATAGTTCCGTAACTCCCGTATCAGATTCAAAGACCTCTTGGTCACATTTAACCTGTATCGCTTCATGGAGTCAATACCTGCTACGATACTTCCTGCAGGTTTATAGGCAGCCTTCACATTATATCCAGCCCTGCGTAACTCAAAAATCGTTTCAGGCTTATTGTCGGCTATCACTTCATCCTGACTCGTCAGCCCCAGTTTTCCAAGCAGCCTGGCAATATCTGAAGCCAGGAGACCCGTGCTGTATTCTTCTTCATCCAACCACAATTCCCCCTCTTTAAAGCCAACCCTTACCAAAGCCGTTGGGTCATTCGTAAAACCAAAATCCATTCCCATCAACTCCCAATCCAACTCTTTTGGCATCTCATCCACCTGTTTCCAGTTGTCAAAGATCAAGCCTTCCAGACTCCCATACTCTACATCTACATGCGTCCTCCGGAAATTAGGATCCAGCTTTGCCCTGAGTTCAATGCGTTTCCTTTCCTCTTCGGGTAAGAATGGATTGTTGAGGTAATTGCTTTTAATGATCACATGATCACCGTAGTAGGCCAGAAACTTCTCCAACCAAAATTCCGCCGTCGGATTAAAGTCACCGATCACCAGCTTGGATCGTCGCGCCAGCTCATCCCACACCTCATACTTCAGCGAGTTGATCTCATTGCCATACAACAGCCACCTTCTTGCACCCAGGGCTTTCTCGATCCTGTCAGCCGAGAAAAACTCCATCACGGTCTTATTTGGAAACATGAACAGGTTCCTGCTCCGGTTGAAACTCACCTCATCGGTCAATCCAAAGTCCTGAATGATTTTCTGGGCATAGCGTAAGGTGCCGATCTCCAGGTGGGGATAGCTCTCACTCACTACTGTCAACACCTTGCTGTCGTTGGTAGCAGCCAGATACACCAACAGCACCATCAGATCATAGGTCTTGCCGCTTCCGGTCCCTCCTTTATGAAAAATAAGTTGCTTTCCCTCATTCAGGGCTTCCTCGGTTCGCTCAAACACAAAGCCGTATTTGATCTCTTTATCCACGGACGAGCTTGATGTTGATCTTTTCGCCTCCGCTGGTATGATCGATCTTCTGACTGTCAGCCCAACCGAAACGGTTCTTCATATTCATGTACCAAAGGGTGGCATTAAATTCCTTGTTGTTAAGGTTACTTCTACCTTTAAGCTCCCACCAGGCTTCGCTTAAAATCCTTCCCCTTTTTATGGTTTCCGAAAAGTCCTCTTCTTCCTTTAACCATCTGTCCCACAGATCATTGGAAAATCTGCCCATCCAGATCAAAATCAAGGCTTTTACTTCCTTATCCGACCCTCCCTGATGGTACAATTCTAACACAGCTTCTCTCCAGTCGGCAGGTAATTGGCCCGGTGTTTTTTTTGGTGCTCCTGTTTTCATTGTCTTATCTTTTATTGGTTCTGTAAATAATCTTTTCTATGCTGCTGATGCTGACTTCAAAAAGCTCGCTCAGCTCGTATTTGATGTCGGTATAGGTTCTTCCACCCTTGGCTAACTGAAAATAATGCCGCCGGATCAACCACCGTTTTGCTGTCTTTTCCTCTATCAATCCAATCTCCAAGTAATGCTTTGCTTCTATCCCCTCGTTTTGCAGTGCCTCGATCAATTTTTGCCGTTCCATTTTTGATGTCTTCTTGCTCAAATATACCAAAATTACCTCTTATATTTTGGCATTAAATAGCTTTCAGTGTAGATTTTGCCACTTTTTACTAAAGTTTTACTTTAAGTCGTTCCTACTTTTGTTTCCTCACCAAAAGCTTTTAATATCATGGCAAAAATTACCAAATCTTCCTCAAAAAAACAGGGCTCTCCAACCAACTCTCCTGCTGTTCCCAGGGCACTCGCTGCCAAACCTAAACCACGCGCTTCGGGCACCTTTAAACCGGGTGGCGAACTGGCTGCAACAATTAAATAACATGGCAATGTATTTTCAGTCTGAAGTCGTTTTTTCAGCCCCTTCCGGAGGTATTAACCGCGCTGCCGGTATTATTCACGGCGTCTCTATTGCTCGTATCGGCACAGCTAAAGGTCACGACGGGTTTATCGACAAAACATTTTTGATGCAGGTCGTCGACATGGCTGCAACCCGCTCCCAGGGCATCAAAGCGCGTTTCGGTCACCCCAATATGTGTTCAACAGCACTGGGCTCCTACCTCGGTCGTTTCCATAATTACAGCTATTCCGGCGATAAGGTTACTGCTGATCTGCATCTGGACGAATCGGCCAGGAACTCTCCCAACGGCAACCTCTTCGAATACGTGCTGAATATGGCTGAATCCAACCCTGATATGTTTGGTGCTTCCCTGGTCTTTGAATCGGATGAATTCGCTGTCACCGAAACTGAAGTGGATGGCAAGAAAAAAAGCCAGCGCTACTTTCGCCTGAAAGAGCTTCGTGCAACGGATATCGTGGACGAACCTGCTGCTACAGATGGACTTTTTTCTGCTGATACCTTACCTGCCCTGGCTACTCAATTTCTGGATGAAAATCCTTCCCTCGCTGAACTTATCTTTTCAAAGCCTGAATCAGCT
>WOUZ01000003.1 GCA_009773165.1 Bacteroidota bacterium | reverse complement strand
GCTTACACCCTGCAGTTTGTCAACAGCAAAGGTGAGATCTATAACAGAACAATCGTTATCAACAGATAACCATCGTCCATAACACCAAAAAGGGGAGCCGTTGTGGCTCCCCTTTTTTTGTTGGGTTTATGCTAATCTATAGAAGTCAAGTATTATACTGCTTTTTTTGAAGTGTAAAGATAAATAATGTATATCCAACCACTTATGAAAAGTAAACCACCCAATGGTGTCACCGGGCCGATCCAGGAGGCTGATAATCCGGTGAGGGAGCGTGTGGCCAGAAAATAAATCGAACCGCTGAAGAACAGTATGCCAAGTGTAAACGCATAAAACGGAAAACGTAACTGCTTCAAATTGGTGTCCCTGATCAACACGGCTAAAAAGAGAATTGCCAGCGCATGATACATTTGGTAACGTACTGCGGTTTCAAAATTTAACAACTCAGCCGGACCCAGTTTTGTCTTTAGCCAATGTGCGCCCAGCGCCCCAAAAGCAACCGCCAACGCGGCCAAAAAAGCGCCTGTAATTATCATCTGTCTTTTCATATGCTTCATTATCAATGTTTAAGTAAGTGTAATTATTCAGACTTGTGCTCCCAACAAATCCTCGTACTTTTGCAACCAAAAGTAGTCATAAAATGAAAATATCCATAGAAATCAGCTATTACCCCCTCGACACACCTTTCATCCCTCCTATCAAGGATTTTATAAGCCGGCTCAACCAATATCCACAAATTCATGTGCAGACAAATGGCATGAGTACGCAAGTCTTTGGAGAATTTGATGAAACCATGGACATTTTGAAAAGCGAAATCAAAAAGTCGTTCGAACTGCCCCATTCCGTTTTTGTGATGAAAATCATTAATGCGGACTTAAATCATAAAGATGGCAGCAACTGATTTTTTTGACTTGCTTTTACAAAATATCTACCAAACAACCTTGATAGAGGTCATTGCTGTCGTCTTTGGTTTACTAAGTGTTTGGTATAGCATGAAAGTAAATATCCTTGTATATCCAACGGGGATTGTGAGTGTATTGATTTATGTTTACATATGCTATATTGCTGGTTTATACGCCGATATGGGGATAAATGCGGTCTATTTTGTTATGAGCGTTTACGGGTGGTATAATTGGACACGACCGCATAATGACAAGTCAATTCTTTCCGTTACTTATGCCACCAAGAAGCAAAATTTTATCGCACTTTCTTCTACGATTGCTTCCTTTTTCCTTATTAGGTATATCTTGGTCGCCTACACCGACAGTAACGTTCCTGAAATAGACGCATTTACAACAGCCGTATTCCTGATTGGCATGTGGCTGATGGCCATAAAAAAAGTTGAAAACTGGATTTATTGGATCATTGGTGATATTGTTTCTATCCCACTTTACTTTTATAAGGGATTGGTTTTTACTAGTTTTCAATATTCCGTCTTTTTGATTCTCGCAATTATTGGATACATCGCCTGGAGAAAGGAGGCTGTGCGTGATTAAAAAAATTGCTATACTCGGTCCTGAATCCACAGGGAAATCATGGCTTGCCGAAAAACTAGCCAGTCATTATGAAACAAGCTGGGTTCCTGAGTTTGCAAGAACATATTTGAATTCCTTACAACGACACTATACTATTCAAGATATTGAGTTTATAGCTCATAGCCAATTTCACAATAATCAGCTCGCATCGGAGAAATCCATAGATATTTACTTCGCTGATACTGAAATGATTGTGTGCTATATATGGGCATCCTATGCAAACGAGGTCGTGCCAGAAAGTATCACGAAATTGTGTTTATTACAAAATTTTGATCTGTATTTACTTTGTGATATCGATCTTCCATGGGAACCTGATCCGTTGAGAGAACATCCACATAAACGAAAAGAGCTTTTTGATCGTTATGTAGCAGAGCTCGAAAAACGAAACCTGCCTTATACTGTAATAAAAGGCTTGGGCAATATCAGATTGGAGCATGCTGTCAGTTCCATTGAAACATGGTTTAAAAACACATCAAATGACTGATTCAAAACATATTGTATTTCTGGCAAGGTGGTATCCACATCGCTATGATCCAATGTTGGGGTTGTTTATTCAACGTCATGCCCAAGCGGTTGCTTTAAAAAAAATAGTTTCAGTGATTTATGCCCATGGAACTGAAAATACACTTTCCAAAATATACGAAATTGATGTTAAATCAAATGATAACCTGAACGAAATCATCGTTTATTATAAACTTTCAACTTTCTTTATCAGGCCAATTTCTAAGTTCATTAACCTCTTCAGGTTTTATAATTCTGTTAATAAAGGGCTTAAAATAGCTGAACAAAAAGAAGGTAAAATTAGTTTGATTCATGTCCATGTTTTAACCCGCCTGGCATTAGTGGCACTTTGGCTAAGATTAACAAAAGGGATTCCTTACGGGATCACTGAACACTGGTCCCGTTACCTAAAAGTAAGAAACGAATTTCATGGTTGGGGAAGAATATTCCTTACCCGAATTGCCGTTAAGCAGGCTTCGTTTGTAACAACAGTAACCGAGAATCTGGCATCTGCAATGAGGAGTTTTAAGTTGCATGCAAATTTTATCATTTTACCTAACGTGGTGGATGTTAACATGTTTCAACCAATACACAAATCCAAAAAAAACAATTTCAGATTTATTCATATCAGTTGTTTTGAAGATCGGTCGAAAAACATTTCAGGCATACTGCGAACTATTGTTAAGCTAAAAGCGATCAGAACCGATTTTGAGTTTGTAATGGTAGGCGAAGGCCAGGACGAAAAAGAAATGCATGATCTGGCAAAAAAGTCAGGCCTGGGATTACCGGAACTAAAATTTACAGGATTGCAACAATCAAAAGAACTGGCAACTTCCTTAGCTGAAAGTGATGCGCTTGTGTTGTTCAGCAATTATGAAAATCTTCCGGTTGTAATTCCTGAAGCATTTGCCTGCGGATTACCAGTTATCTCAACTTCGGTTGGAGGTATAGCTGAAATAATTAATTCTGAAAATGGGATTTTAATAAAAGCCGGTGACGAGTCACAACTTTTAGACGCACTTATCTGGATGATGGATAACCATAATTCCTTTAATTCGAAAAAAATCAGGGAAGTGGTTGTAAATAAAAACAGTCTTGAGGCGGTAAGTCACTTTCTTACAAGCTTGTATGAAAAAGCCCTTAAATAGAAGTATTAATCTGGCAAGCGGAAAGTTAGCATAGGTATTCCAAGATTGAAAAAATCGTCTTTACCCACCTTATCTTTAAAGATATAATCGAGCCATGTTCGTTTGTGGGCGATGAAAGCAGCCAAACTTATCTGATGTTCATCACAGAAAAGTTTCATTGCATCGCGTGCAGAAGAAGTCCGTATTAACTCAAATCGGATCATTTGTTTCGCTTCTTCCGATTTGAATGCCTGCCTTAACTCATCCATCAATACAGCAGCTTTAGCATCATGGTCATCGAGTACAAAATGAACCACATGAATTACGGGCTGATACAGTTGCGTAAGCTGGATAAGCTGATTGAGAACAGAAACTTCAAACTGACTAAAATTTGTGGCATACATAACCTGATTCCCTGCTCTCCAGTGATATCCTACAGGAATTGCCAACACTGGAACATGCACTTTTGCCATAATACTTTTAGCGATGCTTCCTTCCAGAAACCCTTTATGACCTTTCCCTGAAGTCCCCATTAAGATCAGATCAGGGTTCTCAACTTCAGTAAGCTGAAGAAGTTCCTGTTCAGGATCACCACCTTTTAACACAGTTTGAATCGTAATTCCCTGAAGACCATATACCTGTATTTCATTTTCAAGCACCATGCGTTTTTCTTTCATAAAAGCAGATGCCTGCTGCTCCATCTCTGAAAGTAATTCCCTGTTAAAAAAAGTGTCAGAGTCGAGTCCACCTGGAAAACTGCTGTCACCCATAAGAATCTGATCCATGTAGGCATGAAAAAGAACAATTTCACCACCTGTAACTTTCAATAAATCAATTGCATAAGGAAATAGCATCGTATTCTCCTCGCTGAAATCAGTAGATAGGATAATTTTCATATGGATTATTTTGTTTTCTCAAAAGAAATGTGATGGTAAAATTACAACAGAAGTCGTATGAAAACAAGGCTAAAATGAGAAACACCAAAAGATTTTATCTCAGACAACCTAATCAGTGAAATAATGAACACAAATTCAGAGATCATCAGAACAGCTCAACTAGCACTTTTATTACTCTTCATCAGATTAAATTCAATCTAAAATCAAATCTAATGGTTGCTTTTAATGGCTGGCTCTCGTTTGATAATCAATAACAATTAACCAATGAATCTATCTCAAAATCAATACATAGCAAAATGAGGGAACACAGTGACAGCAAAAAACCCATCAATTTCTAAACAAAATGTTAATTGTTAATAAATAGATAAACTACTGTTAAAAATAATATTGAGAAGTATTGTGGTATGCCAATAATTAAATTATTTTTGAGGCATCAATCTAACGAGATTGGGATAACGTTCTTAAAAAATGCTGTCATGATCGCACTTATTGTTTTAGTTATCTTTTCGGCAATTGGTATTGTAGCGGTTATACATGCCATTAAAAACGCTCCTTTTGTTGAGGAGCGTGACGACAGCAAAATTGGGCAATGATGTCGTATGCTGAGGAGATAAAATGATGGAAGAAAAAAGGCTGAACTTAACTGTCCAGCCTTTTTTTTAGCAATTACAACCTCCTCCGTGGTGGTGACTGTGTTGGTGCTGATGCCCTTCGTGAGGATCACACGCACCACATCCTTCTTCTTCATCGTGATGATCGTGACTACCACCTCCACAGCAGCTGTCGTTGTGACTTCCACAACCACAACCTGATGCGGCTGGATATAACTCGTCGTAAGTTGCCTCACGCACATTTAATACTTCACCTTTTGTGAACAGGCTTTTTCCAGCCAACGGATGATTAAAATCCATTGCAACGGTCGACTCATTGACTGCAATAACACGTCCATCAAATGGATTACCATCACCATCCATCATTGGAACCACACGTCCAACAACTAAGGTATCCGGTTTAATTTCACCATTTACCATGAAAACTGTTTTTGGGATCTCCATTAAAAGATCACTATTATAGTCACCAAATGACTCTTCAGAGCTTAGCAAAAACTCAAAAGAGTCTCCGGATCTTAGACCAAGCAGTTTGTCTTCAAAACTTTTCAGCATTCTTCCTGATCCAAAAACCATTGTCCTTGGTTGACTATATTCTACCTTTTCAAGTAGCTCACCAGCTTCATTATCAACATGAATAGCATACGCTATCACGCCAACTTTATTTTTTTCAATTACCATATTCTTCTATTATTGTGATCGTAACTAAAGAGTGGATGTTTATTTTATTACGCCACAAAATTACTACAATTCTTTTATTTAGAATCAATATAAATACAATTGTTTGAAAACACTAAAATTTATTTCAAAACGCATTTCTTTTCAAAACTTCATTAGATAACCCTGCAGACTATCTTCGCCTTCAAGACCAAGTTTTTTTCTCAGGCGGTAACGCGCCATATCAATGCTTTTAGCATTTTGAAATGTTATAGTAGCAATTTCTTTTGAGCTCATATCCAGTTTAAGGAATGCACATAGTTTGCGCTCATTTCCGGTCAGGTCAGGATGTGCCATGCTAAGGCTGTGATAAAAGTCAACATGCACATCGTTGAAACGTTTTTCAAATTCAACCCAAATATTATCGTTAACAGCAGTTTTATAGCTTGTTGCCAAACCTTCAAGCAAATCACGATTCGATTCATTTCCCATTTCAACCAATTTCTCAATATCACGCATAATCTTCTCATTCAGTTCGCTTGATTGGATGAGACGCATGCTGATACCGGCGAGTTCGCTCTTGTGTTTTTGAATATCATCAGCGTGTTGCTTCTTCATTTCAGTCACATCATTGATCACACATAGTATTCCTTTTACATCGCCGGATTTATTCTTCACCGGCACTTTTGTAAATAGCGCATCATGTTTTGTTTCATCAGCATAGGTGACGTGAGATTCATATTTTGCGATAGGTATTTGACCTTCAATAATTTTTCTGTCATTCGTTAAATGAATCTCAACACCATCCTTCAAAAAATAATTATAAAATGACTGGAAATTGTCTTTGTCGGTGTCGAAAGCCCATCGAAACGATTGATTAAAAACGAGGATAGTGCCAGTGATATCGTAATGTACAATAGGATTTGGAATAATATTGATAAGGTACTGAAGAAAAACATTGGAATCCTGAATCGTTTCATTCATCAGCTTAATTTCTTCGATATGATTTGAAAGTGTAAGCATAGCATTTACGCGGGCTTTCAGTTCAATCTGGTCGATGGGTTTCCGAAGAAAATCTATAGCCCCAACCTCAAGTGCGTGACGAAGATGTTCTGAAGTTACCATGACACCTGTTGCCATAATTACCGGAATATCAGCTGTTAACGGATTAGCTTTAAGCTGACGAAGAAGTTCGATTCCATTCAAATCTGGCATGTCCCAATCTGTGATTATCAATCTGGGCAATTTAGTCAGTGCCACATTAAATGCGATTCTCCCGCTGTTGGCCTGTAAAAAAGTATAGGCTTTGATTTCATCGTTTAGCATCTCAAAAATGGACTGAACGATCATGGGATCGTCATCAACTACAAGAATGGAAAGTTCTGTTTCAACCATCATATTTTGATTTCTTATCTCTGATATCAACTTTATTTTTCAACTTAAAAGATTTACCAACTCACGGTATCTATCATTATTGCAATGATATACAGCCTTTTCGAGTTCTGTTTTCCATTCCATGGCAGCTTTGTTTCCATCGGGATTAAACTTTTTCAATACACTCAAAACCTTACTCATTTCGTAAACATCGTATGATTTTAGAATCGTCAGATGTGGAGCTAATTTATGGATTTCTGTAGCTAATTCGCTAATGTTATTCGAAAAGTCAATACTTTGTTCGTTGAGAGTTTCCTCTTTTAGCGTTTCAGGAGTGTATGGCAAAGTAAACCAAAAGCAGGTCGGCTTCTCGGGATCACTTTCGACTCCTATCGCTCCAAGATGCATGTTTACAGTCATTTTACAAAAAGCCAGCCCAAGACCTGTTGACCGGATCTCACCTTTTGAAGGTTCTGCTTGCGCAAATGGTTCGAAAATAACTTCTTGTTTATCTGATGGGATGACAGGCCCCCAGTTCAAAATCTCAATTCTTACATAATCTTGAATTAAACCGGTTCGAATAACAATTTTTTTGCTTTCTGCGGAATGATTGACAGCATTCAGCATGATGTTCTCAAAAACCCTTTTAATCAATTCTCTATCCACATTTATGACAATAGTTTCCTGACTTTTCACTTCTACCGTCAAAGATTTGTTCTTAAAACTCAGCTCCAAATCACTAATGCTTTCCTGAATAAGATCCAATAATTTAACCTGTGTTGGCCGAAGTTGCAATTTTGCCTCTTCGAACTTCCTTATATCCAATATATTAAGTACCATACGGAGCATTTTCTTTGAAGTTTCATTAATAACTTCCATCCTATCCTTGTCGGGATTGCCGGCACTCAGGCTAATGATATTATACAATGAATTCTTTAGATCATGGACGATCATATTTGTCGTAGCCTGCCGAAAATTGTCAAATTCAGCAAGTTTTTTGTTAGCCTCTATCAATTGTACAGACTGAATATGAAGTTCCTGTTGATTTTTTACAACTATTTCATTTGCTTTTTCAATGTCCTCAAAAGCATTTCTCAGCTGGTCATTTTGATTGTTGATTTTACGCATAAGTTTGTTTTTCTTCAAAATCATGAAGACATATACAACCAAAAATGTCATCAGAATAATGCTAACAAAGATGGCAACCCTCCATTTTTTCTTTTGCTCATTATACGTTTTCAGGTAATCTTGCAACGATCGGTCATAATGGCTGCTTATAAAAAGTTGGTGCTCAACGTCTTTTTTCTTCTTTAACTCCTGTTCTTTTTCGTGTAGTTGGCTTACTTCCAACTTTTTGCGATATTTAAGTGCCTCATTATAATTGCCTTCGTTCTCATAATAATTCGCCAAAGCTAAATATGCGCTATTGAAAGAAAGTGTATCAAGAGGAAAATCATTAATGATAGCAAGCATCTCATCATGAACTATTTGAGCGTCTCTTTTTTGGTTCATAGCATTAAGTATATTTAGCTTTGATCCCATTGCATTTAAGGCACTAAAATCCATCTGATACTTCAAACTCATCTTAATATCTGTTTCAAGCAGTCGCAGCGCCTCGAGTGTATCACCCATTTTCAACATTGTCAAACTTTTATTTCCTGCAAGCAATCCAAACCAGCTTGAATCGGAATTAGAATGTGCAATAGCAATGGCTTTATCAAATAATACAACTGAGCTATCCAATTCGTTTTCAAAGTAATAAATCAGTCCCATATTATTTAACAAACTGGTTATCAATCCAGATTGAAAACTTAGAGTATCGTAATTTACGATATCCAGTGCCTCTTTTCCTGCGGAAAGGGCTTTTTCATAATCTTCATCCTGAAAGTAAAATCCCGTTAAATGATAAAGTGATTGGAATAAATGGCCAGAATCGTTATTCTGTTTGTAGTAAGTTTTGCAAAATAAAAGGGTTTCAAAGACAAGATCACGCTGAAGGTGATTGGAATAATGTTCAGAAATTAGTTGCGCAATATGAATCCTGTTTTTGTCGAAACGTTTATCAAAACGACTCAACTCCCATAAAAAAACAAGTGCTTTTTGCCGGTCTTCCATACAGGTAGTTCCACAACCATCAAAATTCTTTAGTGATTCGAGCAAAGCTTCTGTCTGGTTTTGATCATTGGAAAGAAAAATGTGTAAAAGGCTATCTGCCTGCTCCACATACTTATACTCTTGTGAAAAACCGGCACCTGGTAAAACAATAATAAGGGCAAGTAACAGGAAATGACGCATAGTTGATTAATTCAAGAGCAAAGATAATTAAAAGAAAATCCTTCCTTCCTCAAAAAAAACACCTCTAAAATGAATGGATTTGTGCTTCCGAAGCCCTGGTTATAAGCGATAATTATGTTAAATAATTATCTATTTAACATTGAATTCCAACAACTTATGGGAACCAATAAAAAGTTCAAAGTGATCATTTATTCGAGCTGGGCCAACGCCCTCGGGAGTTCCAGTAAAAATATAATCTCCTTTTCGCAACATTACAAACTGCGAAACATATGAAATAATACGGTCGAAACTGAAAATCATATCCTTACTATTACCTTTTTGCCGCCATTCATCATTGATTTTCAAACCAAAATCAATATTATTCAAATCTTTGAATTCGCTTTTAGGCAAAAACTGTCCTACAGGTGCTGAGAAATCGAAAGCCTTTGCAATTTCCCAGGGCAAACCTTTCTGCTTACACTCTGTCTGCAGATCGCGGGCAGTGAAATCGATCCCTACTCCAATTTCCTGATAATACTTGTGAGCAAATTTTTCAGCGATGCTTCGCCCGTTTTTACTCACTTTCATAACAAGCTCGACTTCATAATGAATGTCGCTGGAAAAAGACGGATAGAAAAACGGATTGTGTGGCGGCAACAAAGCTGTATCAGGTTTCATAAAGAACACTGGTTTCGATGGCAATGGGTTATTCAATTCCTTAGCATGCTCGGCATAATTACGACCTATACAAATGATTTTCATGATATTACTTTTTATGATTGGTTAACTGAACTTGCTTTCCAAACATTCGTAGTTTTATTGTTGTAATGAGTTTTTTTGTATAAAGAGGGAATTCACCTTTCATCATCCAATCGTAATACGAAGGATCTTTCTGAAAGACTTCTTCAACTGTTTTTCCTTTATTCTTGCCAAAGTTAAAAACTTCCTGATTCGCTTCGTTATAAATGATTTGGCCAGCTAAATCAGCAAAGCGGTGATGAGATGAAAATTGATGCAGCGACAGCATATCGTTCACTATTGGCTGCGATCTGTTTCCGGCAGAATCCTCATAAACAACACCTTCATAGCGAGCTAGTTGCGCTTTCAATATCTCATAGGTTGCAAATGTGTCAGCTGCTGCTGAATGTGCATCTTCGAGCTCTTTGTTACAAAAAAACCTGTAAGCTCCCTTGAGTGTTCGCGGTTCCATTTTCATGAAAATATTTTGAACATCAATAAGGTTTCTGTTTGATAAATCGAAAGGTATATCAACGCGTAAAAATTCCTCCATTAACAATGGAATATCAAATTTCAACGCATTATATCCCGAAAGGTCACAACCAACAAGAAACTTACTAACATCCTTGGCTATCTCCTTAAAGGCAGGAGCTGTTTTCACATCTTCATCGGTTATGCCATGAAACTGTGTTGAAAATGCAGGTATGGGCACCCCCGGGTTCACTCTCCAGGTTCGTTGCTCCTCACTCCCATCTGGCGAAACTTTAAGAATACTTATCTCTATCAACCTGTCAGTAGTAATATTCAAACCAGTTGTTTCGAGATCAAAAAAGGCGATGGGACGTTTGAGTTGAAGTTGCATAATAAAAAAAATAAAGGGTTGGAAAATTGTTTTCCAACCCATTTTTATGTTGATTTAAATCTATATAGCTCTGTTTGAATCGAAACCTTCAAGAAGTTCCTTCATTTTCTTCAGATACATTCCGCCCAAAGCACCATCAACCACACGGTGGTCATAGGCAAGAGCAAGGATCATGATATGACGTATAGCGATAACATCCCCATATTCCGTTTCAATAACAGCCGGCTGTTTTCTGATTGCTCCCACGGCCAAAATTGCGACCTGTGGTTGATTTATGATAGGTGTTCCTGTTAAGCTGTCGAACGATCCAAAATTTGTAATTGTAAATGTACCTCCCTGTATTTCATCAGGTTGCAATTTATTGGCCCGCGCACGATTTGCTAGATCATTTACATTCTTGGTGATACCTAGCAAGCTTTTCTCATCCACATTTTTAATTACAGGAACTATCAAATTTCCATTTGGCAATGCTGTTGCCATTCCAATATTGATATTCTTGCGAAGGATGATATTGTAGCCATCAACAGAAGCATTTACTTGAGGAAATGCTTTAAGTGACTGAGCAGCAGCTTCAAAAAATATAGGTGTAAAAGTAATTTTCTCACCTTCTTTCTTTAAGAAGGTATCTTTTACTTTATTTCTCCAATTAACAATATTGGTAACATCCACATCAATAAATGATGTGACATGTGGAGAAACATGCTTTGACATAACCATATGATCCGCTATCAACCGGCGCATACGATCCATTTCAACGATAGTATCTCCGGCATCAGAAGTCACCTTTGGCGCATCAACTTTTGTTAACTGTTTTGCCGGAGCACTGCTTTGAACGGGCGCAACTACCTGAACAGCAGGTAATACATTTCCTCTGTTTTTCAAGAAAACAAGCACATCTTCCTTGGTAACTCTTCCCTCTTTTCCGCTTCCTGCAATCGAATCGAGTTCCTTCAATGAGATCCCTTCTTCTTTTGCAATACTTTTCACGAGAGGAGAATAATAACGTCCTTCGGTTGCTTCTTCTGTTGTTTCAGCAGCAACACTTTCAGTAACAAAAGGAACTGCTTCAACAACAGCTTGCTCAACAATAGCTCCCTCAGCGGGCACTTCGTCAGAACCGTCAAGCGATATTATTGCTATTGGAGTACCTACTGGAACTACATCACCTTCCTCGAAAAGGCGTTTAAGCAGTTTACCTTCAACAGGCGATGGTATTTCTGAATCCACCTTATCAGTGGCTATTTCTACCAGTGCATCATCTTCTGCAATCATATCTCCGGGTGATTTGAGCCATTTTGTAATGGTTGCTTCAATGATACTTTCACCCAATTTTGGCATTATAATTTCAAATGTTGCCATATTTTTTGTATTTCTTTAGCTTAATTAACTGTTTGAACATGTAATTTGTTCAGTAAATGAGGTGCAAAATTACACATTATTTTAAATGACTTACACAGATACTGGATTCAAGTCGACGAAACATTAGTTTTTTTAATTAAGAAGTTCTAATCACAAATACGTTTTATTACTTTGATAATCTTTGTATTATGCCATTTTGCAATGTATAGATCTTTTAAGGAAATAGGAAATATATAGCAATCATTCGAATAATAACAGTTTCAATGTATCTGGTTACAAAGTTTTTTTACTTTTGCTCTGTAGAATTTCGACAAAACCAAAACTAGTTTGCCATGGAAATGAGTGAAAATCAGGAAAGAAGAGAAGGGCATTTTTCACGTGCTGTTAGAGCAGGTAAGAGGACATATTTTTTTGATGTAAAATCTACCCGCGGTGATGAAAAGTATTTGACGATTACTGAAAGCAAAAGAAAATTCAGTAACGAAGAAGGTAAATTCTATTACGAAAAACACAAGTTATTTCTTTATAAAGAAGACTTCGAGAAGTTTTTCAGAGGATTGAACGAATCCATCAATTTCATTGAGACCGGAGAATTTCCAGAAGATTACGGTGCAATAATTGGTGAAAAAACTGAAAGCGGAGAAGATATTAGCTTTGAAGATCTTGATTAATTAGCCCTTAAGCAAGTCTTTCATCCATCTTTTAAGCTGCTTTGGCAGCTTTTTTTATCGTCACATAACAAAAGAGTGACAAAACCGTTAAAGATTGGTAATGCCATTTTTAAAAAGATGCATAAAAAAGGCTTACTTTTGCCCTTTGACGGAAGAAAATAAATTCATTCACAATATACTGAATATCAAACGATATGGGTAAAACCATTGCAATTGCAAACCAAAAAGGAGGTGTCGGCAAAACCACCACAGCTATAAATCTGGCTGCAAGCCTTGCTGTTCTTGAATACAAAACATTGCTTATTGACGCTGACCCACAGGCCAACGCGACTTCTGGTTTAGGCTACGACCCAAAAGAAATCGAAAATAGCATTTACGAATGTATCATCGAAAATCTCGACCCTCAGACAGTCATCAGGGAATCCAATACTCCTCATCTTTATTTACTTCCGGCCCATATCGATCTTGTTGGTGCTGAGATAGAAATGATCAATTTGCCTGACCGTGAAAAGATGATGTATTATGCAGTAGAAAAGATAAAAAATCAGTATGATTTCATCATTATCGACTGCAGTCCTTCACTTGGGCTCATCACTGTGAATGCTTTAACCGCTGCCGACTCGGTTATCGTCCCTGTTCAATGCGAGTATTTTGCTCTGGAAGGTCTTGGAAAACTTCTCAATACAATCAAAATAGTTCAGGGCCGTTTAAATCCGCGTTTGGATATTGAGGGAATCCTCCTTACTATGTTCGACGTACGTTTGCGCCTTTCGCGTCAGGTGGTTGATGAAGTAAAGACTCATTTCCAGCAAATGGTTTTTGATACCATTATAAGCAGAAACACCCGCTTGAGTGAAGCTCCCAGTTTTGGAGAAACCATCATAATGCATGATGCAACAAGCACAGGTGCAATCAATTATTTAAATCTGGCAAGAGAAATTCTGCAGAAAAACAATCTCATTAAAAAGCAGTAAATCATAGGAGGTTCAAATTGTGAGTCAGGATACAAATAAATTTAAAAGACGCGGTTTGGGAAGAGGTCTTGAAGCAATACTTCAAAGTCCCGACACCGATATAACTTCCGGAGATATCTCGGGTAATTATGTTGCCGGTGCTATTGCAGAAATTGAATTAGAGAAAATTGAAGCTAATCCATTTCAACCCCGAACTGAGTTTGATGAGATGGCACTCCGTGAGCTTGCAGCTTCAATAAAAGCACAAGGTGTCATTCAACCAGTTACTGTCAGAAAACTTGGATTTGATAAATATCAGTTGATTTCGGGCGAACGAAGACTCAGGGCATCAAAACTTGCAGGTCTGACATCGATTCCTGTTTTTATCCGTGTTGCAAACGATGAGCAAATGCTCGAAATGGCACTCATCGAAAACATCCACCGCGAAAACCTCAATGCCATAGAAGTTGCTATTTCATATCAACGGTTGATCGACGAGTGCAACCTAACTCAGGAACAGCTTAGCGAACAAGTTGGAAAAAGCAGAACCACTATTACCAATTTTCTTCGACTGCTTAAACTTCCGCCTGAAGTTCAAATTGCCCTGCGCGATGGCCATATAACTATGGGACATGCACGCGCTTTGATAAACATCATCAGTCCGGAGGATCAGCTTTTGATTCTTCAGCAGATCATCGACAGTGAACTCAATGTGCGTCAGGTTGAGGCTTTGGTGCGTAAACTCAATCATCCTGAACCAAAACCTAAAAAACAAGCAACACAGGCCGTTCCTGCAATTTTCAAGCAACAATCACGTCAGCTTTCAGAACATTTAAATACTAAAGTTGATGTACGTCGCGGAGCAAATGGCAAAGGGACGATTGTTATTGGTTTTGATACAGATGCTGATTTTGAGCGTCTTGTTGCAAAATTTAATTCGAATTAATTCATGCCCAGGTACATTTTCGTGTTTGTCATTCTGGCGTTATCAGTTATGCCATTTGGGGTTTTTGCTCAAAAGGTTGCCAGTGCTGACAATATGGAAATTAAACCTAAACATTCACCTCATAAAGCCAGTATTTATTCTGCTGTATTACCTGGTCTCGGCCAGGCTTACAATAAAAAATATTGGAAAATCCCTATTATTTACGCTGGTTTTGGCACCATCACCTATTTTGTTGTTACCAACCGTAAGGAATATTTGCTTGCTAATGAAGCATTCCTGTATACCACAAACGGCGAAGTGTATGAAACTGATAACAAATATGTTGGAAAATACACCGAGCAAGATTTAACACAGATTAGGGATTATTACCGAAGAAACACCGAACTCAGTTGGATTGTAATGAGCCTTTGGTACGTACTTAATATTGTTGACGCCACCGTTGACGCTCATTTCTTTGACTACGATATAAGCGATAACCTTAGTCTTCATCTTCAGCCATCTTATATCCAGCCACAAAACCTGTATCAATCAAAAGCTACCTATGACAATGGCTATACTGGTCTTTCATTAAGTTTACGTTTTTAGTATGAAAAAGTTATCTGTCGCGCTGATTGGTTACGGAAAGATGGGCAAAATCATCGAATCCATTTGTGTTGAAAGAGGGCATTCCATTCATTGTATTATTGACAAAGCCGATGATTTTATAACTCAAAGTCAATTGTTTTCAACTGTTGATGTGGCAATAGATTTCAGTTTGCCAGAAGCTGTTACTGATAATATTCATAACTGTTTTAACATGCATATCCCGGTTGTTGTTGGAACAACTGGATGGCATAATCAACTTCCTGAAATAACAACTTTGTGTATCGAAAAAAATGGCAGCCTTTTTTATGCTTCAAATTATTCTCTGGGCATGAATATCGTTTTTCGGTTAAATCAACAACTGGCAAAGATGTTAAAGAGCACAAACTACAAGATATCCATCAAGGAATCGCATCACATCCAAAAACTTGATGCCCCAAGTGGGACAGCCATTACGCTTGCAAATGATGTGATCAAAAACCATGAAGGGTTCAAAAAATGGGAGATTGGTACCGATTCAAAAGATGGCATTCTTCCAATTGAGGTTCAGCGTATTGGTGAAGTTAATGGAGTTCACGAAATTAATGCCGTTTCGGAAGAGGACACAATCAGTTTGCATCACGAAGCATTTTCAAGAAAAGGGTTTGCTTTAGGTGCTGTATTAGCTGCAGAATTTCTTTATGATAAAAAAGGCGTTTTTTCAATGGATGACCTGTTGAAAGTTTAGTTTCAAAAAAGCAAATAAAACTGTTACTCATTCATTAAAACTTTAAAATAATCACACTTTAAGGCTGGATATAAATTCGCATCATGCTGATTATGAATATTTAACAATGATTTTGTTCAAAATTGAATCAACTTTTATAATTTAGCCGCCTAATAACATCGTTTTTATGCTTCAGCTTATTATCGTATTGCCGCTGCTTTTAACTATTCCAACGGTATTTGCCTGGAAACTTTTTGAAAAAGCCGGCAAAAAGGGTTATCTCACCCTTATTCCATTTTACAACCTCTATATTCTTTTACAGCTTATTAAAAAGCCGCTATGGTGGTATATCTTTTTGCTGACCCCTTTCATCAATGTTTTTGTTTATATGTTGATGGTGATAGAGTTAGTAAAAGCTTTTGGCAAAAATGATTTAATCCAGCATCTTTTTGCAGCTGTACTCCCTTTTGTATATCTGCCAATGATTGGTATGGATTCCAAATCATACTACACCGATCCTGATAAAATTAAGAAAATAAAAAAAGGGCCGGTAAGAGAATGGCTCGACGCCATCATCTTTGCTGTAGTGGCCGCTACGATCATTCGCACTTTCCTTTTTGAGGCATATACGATTCCTACTTCGAGTATGGAGAAATCGCTGCTCGTTGGCGACTTTCTTTTCGTAAGCAAAATCAGTTATGGTCCCCGAATTCCAAATACGCCTATCGCTTTTCCTTTCGTTCATCACACTTTGCCATGGAGTGAAACAGCAAAATCATATGTGGAATGGGTAAAATGGCCGTACTACCGTTTTGCTGGTCTTGGACCGGTCAAACGCAATGATGCTGTAGTATTTAACTATCCTGCCGGCGATACATTAAGTGTAAGATTCCAAAGTAATGTGAGTTATTATTCGCTGATTCGTGAATATGGCCGTGAAAGAGTCTGGACTGACGAAAGGAATTTTGGAGAAATAATTGCACGTCCCGTCGACAAAAGAGAGAATTACATAAAACGATGTGTGGGATTGCCGGGTGATGTGATTCAAGTTGTGAATGGCGATTTGATGGTTAACGGACAGCCCAATCCAACTCCTGGCATCATACAGTTCAGATATTCGGTAAAAACTGACGGAAGTGCTATCAACCAAAAAGTTTTGGATAAATATGATATTACCGAAGGTAAGATAGGCACAACGCAAGGTGAATACACGTTTTGGATCAGCGAAGAAATAGCGAATAATTTAAGGGAAATGTCCTCGATAAAATCAGTAACAAGGGTGACTGAACCTGAAGGAATCTGGAATCCCGAAACATTTCCAAATGCAGATAATTACCCGTGGAATATTGATAATTATGGCCCTATTGAGATTCCAAAGGCCGGCAGAACAGTTGATTTAACTGCACTTACATTACCTTTATATGAAAGAATAATCACAGCTTACGAAGGCAACAAGCTGGAGGTCAAAGGAAATGAAATATTTATCAACGGAAAATTGTCGACAACTTATACATTTAAGATGGACTATTACTGGCTGATGGGCGACAACCGTCACAATTCAGCAGATTCAAGGTACTGGGGGTTTGTTCCTAACGACCACATTGTTGGCAAAGCGGTTTTTGTATGGCTGTCACTCGACAAGAACAAATCACTCTTCAACGGAAAAATTAGATTAAGTAAATCCATGCGATTCGTTAAATAATAACATCTATGAAAAAAGCCACAATAGAAACAAACAAAGGCACAATGGTGCTTGAACTTTTTGATGACGATGCACCGGGCACCGTCGAAAACTTTGTAAAGCTATCCAATTCAGGATTTTACAATGGATTGAAATTTCACCGTGTCATTCCTGATTTTGTGATACAGGGTGGCTGCCCAAAAGGTGATGGTACTGGTGGACCAGGTTACAAAATCCCTTGTGAACTAACTGGAAGTAGACAGTATCATGACAAAGGCGTCATTTCAATGGCTCACGCAGGCCGTAACACCGGTGGATCACAGTTTTTTATCTGCCACAGCAGAAGGAATACCGCACACCTCGACCGTAACCACACCGTTTTCGGTAAGGTGATCGAAAATGTGGATGTCGTTGATCTCATTCGTCAGGGCGACACAATTGTTTCCATCACAATCTCCGAAGATTAGTCAAAACATTATTTTTATAAAAAGCCTGGCTTAATGCCGGGCTTTTTATTTGTTATTCAAATGCTTACACCCTTTCATTTGTTCCTTTACAATTCAGTTGATTTTGCTACTTTTGCAACGTAATCTAAAGCCCTCATGGCAAAAAACGCAAACACGCTTAAATTAAACAACCTCAAAGAAACTGAAGATCTTCCCGATCCGGTTCCTGTTGTATCCAAAGAAGAAAAAATTGTTAAGCCGCCAAAGAAAACTTCGCGCCCTCCCCGAAAGAAATGGAATCCTGATGCACGATGGGTCAAAATTACCGGTGTCTTTTTCTTATTTACGGCAGCCTATCTTACACTTTCGTTTATCTCTTTCTATCTCAATTGGTTCACTCAATTAACGGATGACTATTTCTCCGACCTTCCAATTGGGTTAGTACTTACCGACACACAAATGAAAATTAACAACTGGTCGGGAAATATGGGGGCATTTTTATCACAAATGCTTGTAAAAGACGGCTTTGGGTTGGGATCTTTTTATCTCGTATTCTTATTTCTTGTTGCAGGCATCCGGTTGGTTTGGAAAAAAACATTCATAACAGGCTGGGGTTTATGGAAATACGCAATGATGAGCCTTATCTGGGCACCGCTGCTCCTTTCTTTTGCCATGCCCACCGATCCGCTTAATGCATTTGGAGGCGTTGTCGGACTATTTCTAAATTCCTATCTGGGTGCTGTTCTTGGAAAGGCAGGGCTTCTCATCACAATCATTTTTATTTTCGTTGTTTATCTTGTATTTACAATTTCTTTCAGTTTTCAACTCTTCAAAAAGAAATCAGAAAATACCACAGGTCAAATCCATGATGCAGTCAATTCTGGTCTTACCGACAAATATAATACTGTAGAATATGCTGTTGATGAGGATGATAAAGAGGATGATTTGGTTTTTGTAATTGATAAAAAGCCTGCATCAAGTAAAAATCGCGTCTCAGAAGATAAAGGCATTGAGATGGAAGTTGATCTGCCTGAAGAAGAACCAGCATTGATACAAACGCTACCCGAAACCGGGATCGAACTAAAAATAGCCCCTGTTTCAGAAGAGAAAATAAAAACCAAAGGCCCCATTCAACATCAGGGGCTTGATACACACTTTGACCCAACTCTTGACCTTCCTGATTTTAAAATGCCTCCGCTTGATTTACTCAATATGTATGGCGATGGCACTGTGAATGTTGATAGAGCAGAGCTTGAAGCCAACAAAAACCGAATTGTTGAGACTCTGGCGAATTACTCTATTGGAATCGAAAAGATTAAGGCAACCATCGGGCCAACGGTCACACTTTATGAGATTGTTCCTTCCCCAGGTATTCGTATTTCGAGGATAAAAAATCTGGAAGACGATATTGCTTTGAGTCTTTCAGCCATTGGTATTCGTATTATCGCACCAATTCCGGGAAAAGGAACAGTTGGTATCGAAGTTCCCAATTTAAAACCTGAAATTGTTTCGATGCGTTCCATCCTTGGATCTGATCGTTTCACGATGAGCAATTACGAACTACCTTTCGGGATAGGCAAAACAATTGCCAACGAAAGTTTCGTAGCCGACCTTACCAAGATGCCGCATATTCTTATGGCCGGAGCTACCGGACAAGGAAAATCGGTAGGATTGAATGCCATCATTACTTCACTTCTTTATAGTAAGCATCCTTCGGAGTTGAAGCTGGTGATGGTCGATCCCAAAAAAGTTGAGTTGAGCCTTTTCAGCAGAATAGAAAGACATTATTTGGCCAAGTTGCCCGATTCAGAAGAAGCCATCATTACTGATACCCGCAAAGTGGTAAGAACATTAAATTCGCTAAGTATCGAGATGGACAACCGTTATGAATTGCTTAAAGATGCGCAGGTTCGTAATATCAAGGAATACAACGATAAATTCAAAGCCCGCAAACTTAATCCTTTGAACGGGCATCATTTCCTTCCATATATTGTGCTCGTTGTTGATGAATTTGCCGACCTTATCATGACGGCAGGTAAAGAAGTTGAAGGCCCGATAACACGTCTTGCCCAGTTGGCACGTGCCGTTGGTATACATTTAATCATTGCAACACAACGTCCGTCAGTAAACATCATCACAGGTACGATCAAAGCAAACTTCCCCGCGCGAATTGCGTTTCGTGTAATTTCACGAATCGACTCACGTACGATTCTTGATACCGGTGGAGCTGATCAATTGGTTGGGCGCGGAGACATGCTCTTATCAACGGGAAATGACCTGATTCGTTTGCAATGCGCATTCATCGACACTCCTGAAGTTGAGCGACTTACCGAATATATTGGTTCGCAAAGAGCCTATCCTGACGCCTACCATCTTCCTGAATTTGCTGACGAACAGGATGAAGTTCCGGATGTTTTTGATGCCTCCGAACGTGACGATTTGTTTGAGGATGCAGCACGAATCATCGTTCAAAACCAACAGGGTTCAACTTCACTCCTTCAACGCAAACTTAAATTGGGTTACAACCGCGCAGGTCGCATTATCGATCAACTTGAAGCCGCAGGAATTGTAGGCCCTTTTGAAGGTTCAAAAGCGCGCGAAGTAAAAGTTGCGGGCGAAATGGCTTTGGAACAATTTTTGAGAGACTTAGATGCTAAAACTCATAACAACACATGAAAACATTTTTGAAAACCTTACTCATTCTTCTGATTCTGACCTCTGGATCAGTTTATGCACAAAAATCAGCCGACGATCTAATAAAACAAGTTGTAGATAAAACACGTGCACTTAAAAATCTGAAAATAGATTTTGTGTATTCAATGGTTAATGAAAAAGCAAGTATAAACGAAACGAAATCAGGGATTCTATACATCAATGGTGACGCATATCGTATTGAACTTGATGGCCAGTTGGTGATTAGTGATGGTAAAACTGTGTGGACATACCTTGAGGATTCAAATGAAGTGATGGTAAGTAATACCGGCGATGGTGATGAGGCAATGACGCCAAGTACTTTGCTGACTTCTTATTATAAAGACTACAAAACTACCTTTATAAACGATAAACAAAACACCTCCAAAGGATTAAAAACCATTGAATTAAAACCTACAACTGGCAAAAAGTTTTCAAAAATGCAGTTGGGCATCAGCGAATCCAAACTTCAGCTGATGAACCTGTCAATCTTTGATAACGGGGGAAACGTGTTTACTTATGACCTCAACAAGATGGTTGCTGACTCAAATCTTTCAGCAAACTTTTTCCAGTTTAATCCAAAACAGTATCCGGGAGTTGAAGTCGTTGATATGAGATGAAAGATGTTATTTCATTCATTCTGATTTTTATAACAACTGATTTTGCTTTAGCTCAAGTCAATACTGAGCGGTATTTTACCGACTACGACACATCTGGTTTTATTTCAGATGGGAAGTCAATTCACCCAACAGTACCAATCTTGTACACTCTTATCAGTCCTCGTTCTATAATTTTATTGATTTAAGATATATCTTTAACAAGGAGTAAAACTCACAAGCGATATTATAGCTTAAACTCCAGTATTTTAGTTCCCAATAGTAGCAAAAAACCTGATGACATCGAAGTTAAAAACACCCTGAAATTCAAACTTTAACGCCAATCGAAATATAAGACTCCAACAAAAATTAAAAAAACAACGATGAGTTACGAAACCAAAACATCTATTAAAAACTGGGCTGACGACGACCGACCACGCGAAAAACTCATGCTCAAAGGGAAAACAAGTCTTAGTGATGCCGAATTAATTGCAATTCTAATTGGCTCAGGCAATACCGAAGAATCAGCTGTTGAACTGTCAAGACGAATACTTCATGCCAATAATGATAATTTGGTCGATTTATCGCGGATGAGTTTGCATGAACTCATCAAATTCAAAGGTATTGGAGAGGCAAAAGCAATAAGTATTATTGCTGCACTCGAGCTCGGCAAACGTCGTCGGAGTGCAGAGGCCAGAGAAAGGAAAACAATTACTTCAAGCAAAGATGCTTTTGAACAGATGTATGCTACAACCGCCGACCTCGATTATGAAAAGTTCTGGGTCATGCTCCTGGATCAGGCCAACAAAGTGATTCGTATTGCGGAAGTAAGTGAGGGAGGTATTACCGGAACTATAGCCGATCCAAAAAAGATTTTTAAAGTTGCTCTAGAAGGAAATGCATGCAATATCATTCTATGCCATAACCATCCTTCAGGTCAGCTTAAACCCAGCGAAGCAGATATAAAAATAACAGAAAAGCTCAAAAGATCAGGCGAAATAATTGATATAAAAGTTCTTGACCATTTAATTATCGGCATCGATGGTTTCTTTAGCTTTGCTGACGAAGGAATTTTGTAGCAATAAGCCATGCAGATTTGAGTTATATAACCTATGAAAGCTATTAAAATAGTAACTATTGTTGGGGCCAGACCTCAGATAATCAAAGCTGCTGCATTAAGCAGAGCCATCCGAACACATTTTAGTGACCTGCTTAATGAAGTAATCATCCATACCGGACAACATTACGACACACAAATGTCTGAAGTATTTTTCACTGAACTGAACCTCCCTCAACCAAATTACAATTTACACGTTGGATCAGCTGCTCATGGCGAACAAACAGCTCATATGCTCAAAGGTATAGAACGAATACTTCTGGATGAGCAACCTGATTACGTCATTGTTTATGGCGATACAAATTCAACACTGGCAGGAGCGCTTGCAGCATCAAAAATGCATATTGATATTGTACATATCGAAGCAGGGCTTAGGTCTTTCAACAAGCAAATGCCTGAAGAAATTAATCGTATTTTAACCGACCATTGTGCGACATTATTATTTACACCAACTCAAAATGGTTATGACAACCTGTTGAGAGAAGGTTTTCTCCCACTTCAACAAGCCCCCTGCTCAGCTGACAATCCCGGTATATTTCTTTGCGGTGATATAATGCTCGATAATTGCATCTTTTACTCAAACAGAGATAGTAACACCCAAAATTATCATACTAAAAACCACATACTTTCTGAAAATTATATTCTATGTACTGTTCATCGCGATCATAACACCGACAATCCGATCCGGTTAACTTCCATTTTTAATGCCCTGATTCGCCTATCTTCCCTAACAGGTCAAAAAATAATACTTCCCATTCATCCCAGGACGTTAAAAATGCTTTCAAAAAATCTTGATGAAAAATTGCATGAGATTGTACTACAGGGTGATATGATTCAACTTATTGAGCCGGCATCCTATACCGAGATGATTGAACTTGAACAAAACGCTTCACTCATAATTACCGATTCAGGAGGTGTACAGAAAGAAGCCTTCTTCATGAAAAAACCCTGTGTAATTCTTAGATCTCAAACCGAATGGGTTGAAATTGTTGAAACAGGATCAGCAAAACTTGTTGATGCAGATGAAGATAAAATAGTGGCTGGCGCATTAGAATACCTGAATCAACCACCGACAAACTTCCCTCCTTTATTTGGCGATGGAAAGGCGGCAAACTTTATTTGTGAAACATTATTCCAGAATAAACAACATCAGTTATTTTTGATAATCGAAAAAAATGAAGTTTAGCTACAAACAAATCCGCTTATTTGAATTCTGATTTTCATTATTACAATAAAATCGGCTTTCCAATGATTACTGACAATCCTTCTGGTGATAGAAATAATTGATTTTTAAACAAATATTGCGTTGCCGACTTGTACTTTCAAATAAAATTACTACTTTTGCACTCCATTTTATAAATCAAATTTGTTTATACTAAATCATTAATTATGAACCAGTACGAAACCGTTTTCATTGTAACTCCCGTTTTGTCTGAAGAACAGATGAAGGAAGCGGTAAAAAAGTATCAGGACTACCTGAGCGAAAGTGGTGCTGAAATCGTCCACGAAGAGCACTGGGGTATGCGTAAATTAGCGTATCCAATCCAGAAAAAATCAACAGGATTTTACCATTTGGTAGAATACAAAGCCGATGGCACGTTGATTGCCGAGCTGGAAACACAGCTTAAACGTGATGAGCGCATCATCCGATTCCTTACGGTTAAACTCGATAAGCACGCAGTTGCTTACAACGAGAAAAAACGTAAAAAAGTAAAAGATGCTGCAAACGTAAAAAATGAAGCTTAAGCTTCGGAATCAGTAACCATTAAAATTTAACACAATGGCCCAAGGAAGTTCAGAAATAAAATATTTGACCCCGATAGCAGTTGACACAAAAAAGAAAAAATACTGCCGGTTCAAAAAAAATCGCATCAAATATATTGACTATAAAGATGCTGATTTCTTACTGAAGTTTGTGAATGAACAAGGTAAATTACTACCACGTCGTATCACCGGTACTTCAACAAAATTTCAAAAGAAAGTTGCTCAAGCCGTAAAAAGAGCTCGTCACCTTTCATTAATGCCTTACGTTGCAGATTTATTAAAATAAAGGAGGAGAAAACACATGGAAGTCATTCTGAAACAGGACGTAAACAATCTGGGTTTTACTCATGATATCGTCACGGTAAAAGATGGTTACGCACGTAATTATCTCATCCCTAAAGGTTTTGCCATCATTGCAAATGAAACAAACCGCAAAATCTTAGCTGAATTAAAGAAACAGCAAGCTTTTAAAGCTGACAAAATCAAGGGAGAAGCAGCTTCAATTGCCAAAGCACTTGAAGGCCTTAGTCTGCGTATTGCTGCCAAAGCCGGCGCATCAGGCAAGATTTTTGGTTCTGTAAACTCAGTTCAAATTGCAAACGCAATCAAAGAATCAAGAAATATTGAAATAGATCGCAAAAAGATCCATTTGAATGATGATTCGATAAAAGAACTTGGCAACTACAAAGCAAAAATTAAATTACACAAAGAAGTTCAATTTGAAATTGATTTCGAAGTTTTTGCTGAGTAAACTCCAAAATAATGTATTTTTAAACCTGATTTCACAAGAAGTCAGGTTTTTTTATGCTTTCTAAAAACAAGATTAAATACATCCGTAGCTTGAGTCTTTCAAAGTTCAGAACCCTTCATCGAGAGTTTATCTCGGAAGGAACAAAAGTCGTATCTGAACTGGTTAAGAGTCCAATTGCTGTATCTGACATCTTTGTTACGCAAAGATGGGCTGATGACAATTCAAAACTACATTCAGTCTTTTCGTACGAAATCATTACAGAAAATGAGATGAAGTTGATCAGCCAGCTATCGACTCCTCCTGGTGTGCTTGCAATTGCTGCTATACCAACCTGCGATCTAGAAATGAATAAAATTCAAGACGATCTGTGTTTAGTATTGGATGGAATCAATGATCCTGGAAATCTTGGAACAATTATCCGAACTGCTGATTGGTTTGGGGTGAAACATATCATATGTAGCCTGGATACAGTTGATGCATATCACCCTAAAGTAGTTCAGTCAACCATGGGCTCACTTTTCAGAATTCATGTTTATGAGACAGAACTTTCGTCCTTTCTTAACTCAGCTAAGTCAAAGAATATAAGCATATTTGGAGCTGTAATGCAAGGCAATAATATATACAAAACCCAACTTTCTACCAAGTCATCATTTCTTATAATTGGAAGCGAGTCACATGGAATCCGGGATTACATTCTTCCTTTTATAAATTATCCAATCACCTTTCCTGCATTTTCCGAAAATTCTGAACAAGGAGCTGAGTCACTTAACGCATCAATTGCCACCGCACTTATATTGGGAGAGTTCAGGAGAATCTCCTTTAATTTATAATTTCAGTAGCATAATCTATATAATGACCATATAACATGTTATAGAAAGCGTTGTCATCACTTTTCTTACCAGTTACCTCCCCAATAAAAACTCAAAAAGAGTTAAAACTAGCAATCCTGAATAAGTATAATAACTAAAGAACCGTTTTTTACGTTAATTTTGCAAAAAAAAAGATGTACTTAAAACTCATATTACTTAGTATCATTTTGATCGGAATTGCAATTGCCGGCTTTGCCGTGAAAATGTTTTTCTTAAAAAATGGCGAGTTCAAAAAACAATGTGCTAGCAACGATCCGAATGGTCAACGCATAGGTTGTGCTTGCGGAGGAGGAGAAGGTAGTTGTGAACGCAAAGCCCACGACCACGCGTAGGCTTATCGCAGAAAGTATTCTGGCTATTGTTTGACGATAATCTCACTCATTCCTTTAGTAGAATAAGTGTCATACGTATGTTCCGGCGACCAGAAGATAAAAAATGCTTCAACGTCAGGGATCGACTCCAATAACAATTTTGAATCATCCAATCCCATCACTAAGAATGCCGTTGCCAAAGCATCTGCATATGCAGCGCTTTGGGCTAAAACAGTAACGCTTAACAGGTTATGATCAACCGGGTAGCCGGTTTTCGGACTTATCGCGTGTGAAAAGCGTTTTCCATCCTGTTCAAAGTATTTTCGATAACTTCCTGATGTAGCAAGACCTTTGTTCTCTAACTCAAGTATTACCTGAATAACACGCTCATCATTAGCATCTTTTGAAGGTTGCTCTATCCCAACGCGCCATTTTGTTCCGTCTGGTTTCTGATTACGTGCAAATATCTCTCCGCCAACATCAATCAAATAATGTTCTATATTCAATTTATCAAACATATCACCAATAAGATCAACCGTATAACCTTGAGCAACTGCGTTGAAATCAAACCGCATACCAGGTTGCTCAAATACTACACTGCTACCTTCAAGACGCACTTTTCTATAATTCACCAATTGTTTTAGGCTGTCAACCTGCTCTTTCTTCAGGTCAAGTTTATTCTTTCTGTGAAATCCCCAAGCTTGTGCTAAAGGACCTATGGTGAAATCAAAATACCCATTTGTTAAAACACTAACCTCTTTCGACAAAAGGAAATTAGCTAAAAAAATTGAATCCAAAATAACGGAGGTATCACCCTCATTTACTCTTGAGATGATCGACTGATCGACCCAAAGTGATACTGATTGATCGACAGCTTTAAGCAATGAATCAACATCTTGCTGAAGGTTTCTTCCCCTTTCATCATAATAGGTGATGGCGTAATATGTTCCCTGGGCTTCTCCGGCAAGGTTAAATCGCTGCAAATTTTTCGTTGGGCTACAAGCGCTAAAACATAGTGCCACAATGATTAAAAACAAAGAAGGCTTCATAATAAACAATAGGTATTGGCAAAAATAGAAAAATCGGCTTCACGAGCCGATTTTTCTTTACTGCAAATTGCAAAGCAGCCAGGATTATCCCCCAAAATCATCGAAAGCAATCATTTCTTTAGGAACGCCGAGTTCGTCAAGCATTTTAAAGATTGCTGCATTCATCATAGGTGGCCCGCAAAGGTAGTATTCTATTTCTTCAGGCTCTGCGTGTTGCTTCAGGTAGTTCTCCAAAATAACCTGATGGATAAAACCGGTATATCCTTTCCAGTTATCTTCAGGTTTCGGCTCTGAAAGTGCAACATTAAATTTAAAATTCGCAAAATCCTTTTCAATTGCTTCAAAATCTTCCATATAAAACAGCTCGCGAACTGAACGACCTCCATACCAGAAAGTTGTTTTGCGACTTGTTTTTTCTGTATGGAATAAATGAAAAAGGTGTGAGCGCATAGGTGCCATTCCGGCCCCACCGCCTATAAACATCATTTCACGTTGTGTTGGTTTGATATGGAACTCACCGTAAGGCCCGGAAACCATAACTTTATCACCTGGTTTGCGCGAAAATATATAAGATGAGCAAACGCCAGGGTTAACATTCATAAAACCTCCTGATTTACGATCCCATGGCGGAGTAGCTATACGAATATTAAGCATCACAATATTTCCCTCAGCAGGGTGATTGGCCATTGAATAAGCCCGGAACTGTTCTTCAGTATTCTTCATTTTCAGATCCCACATTTTGAACTTATCCCATTCCTCTCTGTATTCTTCTTCAACCTCAATGTCTTTACTAAAATCAACTTCCAGCTTAGGCACGTCAATCTGAATATACCCTCCAGATAGGAAATCCAGGTGCTCACCCTCAGGTAATTTTACAACAAATTCTTTAATGAAAGTTGCAACATTTCTATTGGAAACAACTTCGCACTCCCATTTCTTGATGCCAAATACTTCAGCAGGGATAATAATTTCCATATCTTCCCTAACCTTAACCTGACATCCCAAACGCCAGTTATTCTGTTGTTCTTTTCTACTAAAATAACCTTTCTCAGTTTGTAAAATGGTTCCACCTCCGTGAGTGACTTGGCACTTACACATTGCACAAGTCCCGCCACCACCACAAGCAGATGGCAGAAAGATTTTCTCATTTGCCAAAGTACTTAGAAGGGATGATCCACCATTGACGGTAATTTCCTTCTCACCATTGATTTTTATTTTAACTGGTCCTGAAGGTGCAAGTTTTGCTTTAGCAAAAAGCAACATCATAACCAAAGCAACTGTTACGAGTAAAAACACTATTGTTCCAACTACCAATGGACCAGAAAGTGTGCCTAGGAATAATAAGTTTGACATATTTTTATCCGTTTTACTTGATTAGATTTTAATGCCCATGAAACTCATGAAAGCGATAGCCATCAATCCTGTGATAATAAAAGAAATTCCCAGACCCCTTAGAGGTTTAGGGATATTTGAGTAAGTAATTTTTTCACGAATTGCAGCTAATGAGGCAATTGCAAGAAACCAACCGATTCCTGACCCTCCAGCATAAACAGTTACTTCTGCAATACTGTGATAGTCTCGTTCCTGTACAAAAAGTGCTACACCTAGTATAGCACAATTTACAGCTATCAAGGGTAAAAATATTCCAAGCGCATTATAAAGTGACGGTGAGAATTTTTCAACTACCATTTCCACTAACTGCACAATAGCAGCAATAACTGCAATAAATATCATAAAACTGAGATAACTCAAATCAAGATCAGCAAAATCCTCACTAAGCCATATTAGCGCACCAGGTTTCAATAAATAAGTATCAACAAGCCAGTTTACAGGGGCTGTAACTAACAATACAAATGTAACAGCAATGCCTAACCCTACTGAAGTTTTAACCGTTTTTGATACCGCCAGAAATGAACACATCCCCAGAAAGTAGGCAAAAATCATATTATCGATGAAGATGCTTCTGACAAATAGATTAAATAGATTTTCCATAGTTATAAAATTGAAGAATTCTAATTATTAAACTGTATTAATCCTCCTGTAGTTCAGTTGTCTTTGATCTTTGTACCCATATAATTATGCCAATAGTAATGAGCGCCATTGGTGGCAGAATCATTAAGCCATTATCCATATAACCGCTATCATATAAAGCTTGAGGAATAACTTTCATCCCATAGATTTTACCCGAACCAAGTAGCTCGCGAAAGAATGCAACTAAAACCAAAATCAAACCGTATCCAAGACCATTGCCAATTCCATCTACAAAGGAGGGCCAAGGCTTATTGCCCATTGCGTAAGCTTCAAGCCTTCCCATCAGTATACAGTTGGTAATAATAAGACCAACGAAAACCGACAGTTTCTTGCTTACATCATAAACATAAGCTTTCAATAATTGGTCAACAATAATCACAAGAGCAGCAACAACAACGAGCTGAACAATGATTCGGATGCGTGAGGGAATGGTATTTCGAAGAGAAGAAATAATAAGGTTTGAAAAGGCTGTCACAATAGTAACTGATAAAGCCATAACAATTGCTGGTTTCATCTGAACCGTTACAGCTAAAGCTGAGCAAATACCCAAAACCTGCACGGTAATTGGGTTTTCCAAATTTAAAGGATTCTTCAGCAATTTTAAAACCTTTGCTGAGAACATGGGTTCCTTTTCTGCTTTTGTATTAGAGTCACTCATTGTCAAAGTATTATTGATTGTTCATTTTCTTAAAATACTCTTGATAACTTAATAAATTATCATAAATCATTTTTTCAACACCCTTACTGGTAATCGTGCCGCCTGAAATTGCATCAACGCCATGAGGGTCGTCGTCAGCTGCACCACCTTTTACTATCTGAATAGAAGTAAAGGTTCCGTTCTCACTAAACAAGGTTTTACCCTTAAATGGGGCAGTAAACCAATCTTGATTTATTTCAGCTCCTAACCCGGGTGTTTCTGCTTTATGATCAAAAATGGTTCCAACTACAGTATTGTAATCAGTTTTAAGAGAAATATAACCCCAAACAGGACCCCAAAGACCTTTTCCCCTTAACGGGATAATTAACGCGATGTCACCATTATCCAAGGTCGCTTTGAAAAGTGGGAGCCGCTGATCTTCGATAGGTTTTTTTATTTCACTACCCATATCAATTGCAAAAACCTTTGCCTGATCCGATTCAACGACATCACCTTTAATATTAACAGCTTCAGCTGAAACAATATATTTGTTGTAAACGTCAATAACTTGCTTCTTTTGAACTTCTGCAGTTGAAATGTTTACCGATGCAAGTATGTTTTGCATCTTTTCGATTCGAATATTATCTTCCTGTGCAGGTTTAAGCTGCACAGCTACAATGGTAAGTGAAACCGCCACTACTACTACCATAATAACGGAGTAGATAAATATGTATTTATTACTATGTTCCATGTCTAATTGAGTTTTATGATTTCACCGAAGTTGTAGCCCTTTTTAATCTTTTATTAATATTGGCCTCAACCACATAATGATCAATTAAAGGTGCAAATGCATTCAATAGGAGTATAGATAACATCATTCCTTCGGGATATGCAGGATTAAATACCCTTATCATTATAGCTATAAAGCCAATCAGAAATCCATATATCCATTTCCCTCTTGTAGTTTGTGCAGCAGTCACAGGATCAGTTGCCATGAATACAATCCCGAAAAGAAAGCTGCCCATCATCATCTGTGTAAGTGGGTCTATTTTCATGTACTCATTTGCTGCAAAAAGATTGAAAATGAGTGTCATACTCAAACCACCAAGCAGTCCGGAAAGCATAACCCTCCAGCTGCCTATACCAGTTAAAATAAGTATTGCTGCACCAATTAGGATTGCCAACTTTGAAGTTTCACCTATAGAGCCAGGAATAAATCCAAAAAACAGGTCCTGCAATGAAGGAATTTTATCTATTGCTCCAGCAGCAGCATTTCCAAGAGGTGTTGCCCCTGAAAAGCCATCTACTACCCCTTCACCTTTTGATAATCCTCCGGTCCATATTGTATCACCAGTAATTTTTACTGGATAAGCAAAAAAGACGAAAGCCCGAGCAAGTAACGCTGGATTAAACACGTTCATGCCAGTACCCCCAAAAGCCTCTTTACCGATTACAACAGCAAAAATACTTGCTAAAGCTACCATCCATAAAGGAATATCAATAGGCATTACTAGGGGAATAAGCATCCCTGATACAAGATATCCTTCATTCACTTCGTGACCTCTGTATTGTGCAAAAATGAACTCCACTCCTAAACCAGCCACATAAGAAACAATGACTATTGGCAGCACTTTCATTAATCCATAAAAAACGATTGGCCAAAAACCAGGTGATTGACCTAGCGAAAGAAAATGTTGATACCCGGCATTCCAGATACCAAAGAGCAAGGCTGGTAACATTGCGATAATTACCACTGACATTGTTCGTTTCAAATCAATTGCATCACGCACATGGGCGCCGCTGAACGTTGTTTTGTCAGGAACAAACAAAAATGTTTCGAAAGCATCGAAAGTTGACTGTAGCTTTTCAAAACGGCCACCCTTTTCAAACTGTGGCTTTTGTTTATCTAAAAAATCCCTTAAGAATTTCATTTTTCTAACGTATTGATTATGTATGTGTTAACTCATTTCTTTACGCATCAGATCAAGTCCTTTGCGTACAATTTCCTGAATATTGGTTTTAGAGGTGTCGATGACTTCACACAAGGCAAAATCTTCTTCATCAATCTCATAAATACCCAGTTGCTCCATCTGGTCAATATTTTCAGCCATGATCGCTTTCAGAAGCTGCATAGGATAAATATCAAAAGGAAAAACTTTTTCAAATTGACCTGTCATTACTAAAGCGCGCTCTCCACCATGTAAATTGGTATCTAAACTATATTTTCTTTTGCTAAATAAAAAAGATGGAAATGATCTGCTGAAACTGAACTTGTCAAAACCGGGTAAAGCCCAACCTAGAAATTCGTGATAATTACCTTCTTTTATTACTGTAATTTGTGAAGAGTAAAAACCAACATATCCATCAGGATCAATTTTAGTCCCTGTCAGCACATTTCCGCTGATAAATCTCTTTTCAACTGAGGTAAGGTTATTCTTTACAAGACTTTCGAGATTTGCACCTACATTCGTTTTGTAATATGTGGGTTTTAATACTTCTGAACCTGTAAGTGCAACGATTCGGGTAGAATCATAACTACCGGTCAGAAATAACTTTCCGATTATGATTACATCCTGAGGATACAAATACCAAACAACTTCTCCCTTGTTTATAGGATCAATCTTATTGATTTGAACGCCGACATTTCCTGCCGGATGCGGCCCTGAAAACTTGTTGATTTGAACACCCTTTGAATTGGTAAAGACTTTTGATTGAGTTGCACTGGCATCAATATTCAGATGAATTTTACCTTTGGTAAGTGTGGACAAAACATCTAATCCTTTTTGGAAAGCTTCCCCTTGTCCATGCACGATAAGGTCATTATCAGGCGCTAAAGGAGCAGTATCGAATGTTGAAATAAAGATTGATTTTGGCTGGTCAGCTGGGTTTGCAATTACAGAATAAGGCCGCTGTCTTATAAAAGGCCACACTCCGCTTTTGAGCAATTTATCCAGAACATCTTCACGCTTCATTTTAAGCGGATCGCCAGCACCTAAATCAATGGATTCGGATTTACCATCAGATTCAATCTTAACTTCAAGCAAAACTCGTTTGGCACCTCTCTTAATTTCCCTTACTTTTCCGCTAACCGGAGAAGAAAAAAGGATGTTATCGCGGTACTTATCCATAAAAAGCGGACTACCTGCTTTGACAACGTCTCCTTCTTTCACTAATAATTTAGGGAAAACACCAATGAAATCGGTGGGTTTAATGGCAAACTGATCTGTCGAAAGTTCTTTAATGGTTTTTTCGGCCTCGCCTATCAGATTGATATTCAAGCCTTTTTTAATTTTTATAACATTTGACATATCTACCTTGATAAATATTTAATATTATGCAAAGAAACAAAATAAGTTTGGGAGATTTCCAAGGAAATAAATAAAAAAAGGTTTCTGCCACACAGTTCTTTATCAATAAAACATTTGATCTAAATCAATTGATGAAATTTGCAAAGAATAGCTCGTAGAATTAATGATGATATACTATCTTTGTTATGAGATTTCCATAAAATACCTATGTCTTTGATGATATGATTGCCTTCCAAAATTCTGAACACATTAAAAAAATACGATTACTAACACTACTTCTTGTGTTTGTTTCAGTTGTTTGTAACGCCCAATTTCCATTTGAATCTCAAAACAAAAGATACAACGATCAGGTTCAAACAGTTCTGCTTCATCCAGTTGACGAGCCCTTATCGCAGGCACTCATTTTAGCAGATGCCACAAACGCATTATCGCTTTCGTTCGATGTAATTGGAGATATTGCCTACACCTATAATTATACCATGATTCACTGCAATCACCGGTGGGAGCCCAGTGATTTACAACCTAATGAATATATCGAAGGTTACCATGAAGATCAAATTAATGATTACAGATTTTCGCTCAACACATTGACCCCATATATTCACTACAAACTGATTTTCCCAACATCCTATTTGAAGCCAAAGCTTTCAGGCAACTATCTTTTGGTGGTCTACAACGGAGAATTATCTAAAGAGAACCTGTTATTTACCCGTCGATTCCAGGTTGTTGATCCCCGGATAACGCTCAAAGCAAGTGTGCCGCAGCATAATCGTGATCCCGAAAATGGACGAACACATCAACAGGTAGATGTTGAAGCTCTTATTCCAGCTTATTTAGGAAATATTCCAGCCAATTCGTTCTTCTTAACCATTCAGCAAAATGGCAGAACAGATAATATTGTTGAAGGTCTGCAACCTAGCCAAACTTATACAGATCATTTAGTTTATGAATACCTCAACGAAACAGTTTTCGAAGGAAGTAACCATTGGCGCAACCTTGACCTGAAAAGTTTTAAATATCAATCGGAACGTATCGACCGCATCATCACTGGTGATGATTATTTTACGGTGAAACTTTGGGAAGACAAACGCAGAAACAGACAAGTGTATGCTTCCGATATCGACATTCATGGCAAAAAGCTCATACAAGCACGTCAAGATCAGGAAACTGATATAGAAGGAGACTACGCATGGGTTGAATTTTCTTTGCCTTACTCCGCTCCACTAACTCACGGCGAAATACATATTTTAGGAGCGGCAAACGATTGGAATATTGATGCCTCAAGCAGAATGCGTTATAATTATCAAATGAAAAGATACGAAGCATCACTATTTCTAAAACAAGGCTATTATAACTATCTTTACGGAATAAAAGAAGCTGGGGGAAAAGCAGTATTAACTGAAGAGATCGAAGGTTCTCATTGGGATAATCAGCATGAATATTTAATTAGTCTTTACTTCCGCAAACCAGGAACATCTTACGACCAACTTATTGGCACAATCTTGATAAATTCTCATTAATACATTATTTTCCAAATGTTGGAAATTAATTTAACTTTAGAACTCATAATTCATTGTATGACTGTTCTTTAACTTTTGGTATCAAAATTGAAATACTATCAAAAACAAGTATCATGAAAAATAGTATCATTTTCATTTTCATCCTGATCATTACCGGATTTTATAGCTGTAATAAGAACTTACCTCCAAACACTCCTGAAGACAAAACGAAGATGGAGAAACTTAATGTTCCCGCTTCATTCGACTGGTCTACAACTAAATCTGCTAAATTGGTTATCACTGCTTTAGATAATCAGGATCAGCCAATTACCGGAGCAAAGTTTTTTATTTTTACAAAAGACCCTGAGTTAGGTGGTACACTGATTTTGAGTGGGGTAACAGATATAACAGGCAGATATAGTGTTGATTACAAAGTGCCTTCATACTACACCGAACTTTATGTTTCAACCAACTATGTAGGACTTGTGTCGGATCGAGTTGTAGCTCTCGATGCTAATGGTTTTGACATTGTTTTTGGAGGAAGCACTCCCACTACGTTTGCAAAATCGGAAGTCATAAATAAGTCGGTAAATACTGTTTATAAATACCTTGGTACATACAACAATCAGGGTGTTCCAAACTATCTTGAACCTGAAAATGATGTCATCTCAGCAGCATTCCTAAATGACATTAACAACACATTACCTGAGCGAATTGCCTTGCCTGTATCTCATCCTGAATATTTTAGCAATATTTATGATCACAACATCCGTCTGGTAGAAAGCTGCGATGTGTGGGTAACATTTGTAACTGAGGGTGCAGGGTATCGAAATGTACTTGGATTTTATACGTATCCAACAAACAATCCTCCGGAAGTGCCTGCAGATATCGACAGCATCACAATTATTTTCCCGAACGCCTCTCTTGCAGGAAGCGGTGGTGGATTACAACCAGGAAACAAAGTTAAGATTGGTCGCTTTAATGCTAACACCACCATTGCATGGGCTTTAATTGCAGATGGATGGAGTGGCGGTCAGGTTACTAACGGAAGGTGGATTGTTTATTCTACAAAACCATTAAATCAAACACCAAACCCATTGCACAGTCAGCATACTGTTTTGCTTCGGGACCCGGGCAGACAGCGCTTTTTGCTTGGTATTGAAGACATTAAACGCAGTCAAACCGGAAGCGACCACGATTTCAACGATGCTGTTTTCTTTGTGACGGCTAATCCGGTTCAGGCTGTTGACCCAACCGACCTTCCAATTGTTGATTACACTGGTGATGACACCGATGGTGATGAAGTGCCAAATAATTTTGATGACTATCCGGATGATCCCACCAAAGCATTTAACAATTATTTCTTTAATAAAGGAAGTTTTGGAACGCTTGCTTTTGAAGACTTATGGCCTTACAGAGGCGATTACGATTTTAATGACGCAGTAATTGACTATAACTTTAATCAGATTACAAATGGAACGAACAAAGTTGTTGAATTAAAGGCAACTTTTATCCTCAGAGCTCATGGAGCATTTTATCACAATGGGTTTGGATTCGAGCTTCCAATTTCTGCTGACATGATAGAATCGGTAAGTGGCCAAGTCGTATCAAGTGATTATATTCTTCTTCAAAGTAATGGAACTGAACAAGATCAGACCAACGCAACTATTATTGTTTGGGACGATTCCTACAATATCTTACCTCCGCAAGGAAGTAGTATTGGCGCCAATACAACTCCTGAAGTACCTTTTATTGTTCCAGATACACTTGAAGTTACAGTCACGCTTAAGGAAGCTGTGCCTTTGAATGAAATGGGAATTCCACCTTATAATCCTTTCATTATCATTAACAAAGATCGAGGCCTGGAAGTACATTTACCTGACCTGCCACCTACGTCTCTGGCAAATCAGGCATTGCTTGGAACCGGACATGATAATAGTATACCTTCAAGTGGCAGGTATTATAAAACAACAAATAACTTGCCCTGGGCAATAAACATTATCGAACGGTTTGAATACCCTATTGAGAAAGCTGAAATTTTGGATGTATATCTCAAATTTGGCGATTGGGCTGAAAGTGGCGGTGAGCTTTTCAACGACTGGTACAAGGATTCGGAAGGATACAGGAATGAGGAAAAAGTGTATCAACCTGTTGCTAAGTAGTCGGGCAAAAATTTTCTTTACTGATATTGTGTGAATTCACAATCAACAGGTTGTGTGTATCATTTGCTATGTTTAAGATGGATTTTCGAACGAACTAGTTTCATAGTTTGTTACTGATCCAGCTTACAAAATTAGCGGGAACTAAAAGCAATACAGAATATCCTTACCTTTGCTCCATAGGATTTCCCATGACACAAACCGAAAGAATTACATTATTTGCCGATGTATTGGTACCATTACCTGTACCGGGTTTGTTTACCTATAGGATACCTTACGAAATGAATTCGATCATAAGGACCGGGCAGCGGGTTATTGTTCAATTTGGGAAAAAGAAAATCTTTGCAGCTATTGTCAGGAAGCTCCATGAACAAATTCCATCGGATTATACACCCAAGTACATTTTAGGAATTCTCGATGAGAAAGCGATCGTAAATGAATCTCAGCTTCATTTTTGGGATTGGATACACCATTATTATATGTGTTATCCCGGCGAAGTAATGGCTGCAGCTCTTCCTGGTGCATTGAAGTTAGCAAGTGAATCTAAGATTGTGTTGAACGATCAGTACACTTTCGACACGCAAATATTGAGTGATAATGAGTTCCTAATCACAGAAGCACTTTCGATTCAGTCGCAGCTTAGCATAGGCGAAATTTCTCAAATTGTTGGTTTTCAAAAAGTAATGCCGCTGATAAAAACGATGATTGAAAAAAAAATCATCGTTATGGAAGAAGAACTTCAGGAAAAATACCGGGTTAAAACAGAACGAGTTGCCAGCATCAATGAGCTATACAGAGATGAAGACCAACTTAGGCAACTAATGGATTCATTATCGAAACGAGCTTACAAACAATTGGAAATTTTAATGGTTTACCTTAGGGAAACACGATTTCCACAGGGTGATCCAATTAATGTCCCTTTGAAAAAACTGCTCGAAGGGGCCGGTGCAAGCAGTAGTCAATTTAAGGCATTAACAGATAAGCAAGTATTTGTAGTTTCGGAACAAACGGTTAGCCGACTCCAAACCTATACTGCCACACATGATCCTGCAAAAATTATCCTCACTTCGCATCAGCAGGAAGCACTGCAAAGCATTCAACAACAACTTATTAATAAAGATGTTGTGTTGTTGCACGGGGTAACATCCAGCGGGAAAACCGAACTTTATATCAAGCTCATTGCATCATATCTTTCTCAAGGAAAACAGATTCTTTACCTTTTACCTGAAATAGCACTTACCACTCAGATTATAGGAAGGCTTAAGGCATATTTTGGAAAAAAGATCGGAGTTTATCATAGTAGATATAATCCAAATGAGAAAGTTGAAGTTTGGAATAAGGTACTTGATTTTCAAAAAGATGCTGATAATGAACACCAAATCATACTTGGTCCCCGATCAGCACTTTTTTTACCATTTAGCGATCTCGGGTTGATCATTGTTGACGAGGAACACGATAGTTCATTCAAACAAAATGAGCCAGCACCCCGATATCAGGCCAGAGATGCTGCTATTGTGCTTGCACAAATGAGTGGCGCAAAAGTATTATTAGGTTCTGCTACCCCTTCGTTTGAGAGTTATTTCAATGCAAAAGCTGAAAAATTTGGACTTACAACACTCTCTGAACGGTTTGGTGGGATTCAAATGCCTGATATACAAATTGTAAACATGCGTGAGGAGAAAAAAAGAAAAACACTTCAAGCGCATTTTAGCTCTGTTCTTTTACAAGAAATCAAGCAAGCCGTTGCAGCAAAGGAACAAGTTATACTTTTCCAGAATCGTCGTGGTTTCTCACTCAGGCTCGAATGTGAGCATTGCAATTGGGTTCCTGAATGCCGAAACTGTGATGTAAGTCTGATATACCATAAGAAACAAAACATGCTTCGATGCCATTATTGCGGGTATGCGATCGCAGTTCCTTCCAATTGCCCTACGTGTAACAGCACCGGAATAAAAATGCACGGCTTTGGTACTGAGAAGGTTGAAGAAGAGTTGGGCATAATTCTTCCTGAATTAAAAATTGCCCGACTTGATCTGGATACTACACGGAGTAAATATGCTTTTCAGGAGATAATTGAATCATTCTCGAATGGGAAGAGTAACGTTCTTGTTGGAACACAAATGGTTACAAAAGGGTTAGATTTCGATAAAGTAAGTGTGGTTGGCGTTCTTAATGCTGACAATATGCTATCTTATCCAGATTTCAGAGCATTTGAACGAAGCTTTCAACTCATGGCACAGGTTAGTGGCAGGTCGGGAAGGAAAAATAAAAGAGGAAAAGTAATTATTCAAACCTATCAGCCCAAGCATCAGATGATGAATTATGTGCTCACGAACGATTACAAAAAGCTCTTTCTTCATCAAATGAGTGAACGAAAAAAGTTCAATTACCCACCCTACTATCGGATTATTATGATTCAGCTACTTCACCGCGACAATCATCTTGTGAATCTGGCAGCTTATGATTTGGCAAAGATGCTTAAAACCAATCCCAATTACGACTTGCTTGGCCCCGAGTACCCAATAATTTCAAGAATTAAATCGCTCTATATCAAACAAATAATTATAAAATTTGCCCGATCACAAAACGCTGCCGAAATTAAAAAAATGGTAGCAGATCATATCTATAATCTTCAGACTACTGAAAACTACAAATCGGTCAGAGTGCATATCGACGTTGACCCACAATAAAAAATCTTAAAACTTTTCTTAAAAGGAATCATTTTATTCCTTTCAATGTTTAATGCACATTGAACAAATCAGAACCTCTAATTGTCATCTATTTTCAAATATTCATTTATGCGTTTTTACACACTATTATTAGCATTTACACTTTCATTTCCATTTTTATCAATTGCCAAAGATATTACTCCATCAGATGTTGATGGCGGTATAAAAGGCAAGGTTGTTGACAAAGCCAGCAACACGGCTCTTGAATACGCGACAGTTATGGTATACAACCTACAGGATTCAAGTTTTGTTGCAGGGGGTATTTCGGGAAAATCAGGCGAGTTCGATATAAAACTTAAACCTGGCAACTATTATGTTATAGTTCAATTTATAGCTTACAAATCCATTACCCTTAACAATATTATTCTCGAAAAAGGTTCAAAATCAAAAGATTTAGGCGAACTCAGCGTAACACCTGACTCCGAGTTACTTGATGAAATTGAAGTTGTTGCCGAACGCACGACTGTTGAAATGAGTTTGGACAAACGTATTATCAATATTGGAAAAGACATGACTTCAAAAGCTGGAAATGCTATTGAAGTACTCGAAAATATCCCATCAGTAACGGTAGATATCGAAGGAAATGTAAGTTTACGCGGAGATGACGGAGTTAGGATACTTATTGATGGAAAAGTATCAGGACTAGCTGGAATCAGCAGTCGCGATGCATTGCGTTCCATTTCTTCCGACATGATTGAGCGAATCGAAATCGTTACCAATCCATCTGTAAGATATGACGCTGAGGGAACATCGGGGATTATCAACATTGTTCTAAAGAAAGATCGCCGAAAGGGTTTCAATGGTTCAATAGATGTTAGTGCAGGGTATCCGCTTCAGGGAGGTTTGGGGATAAACACAAATTATCGGTTAAAGAAAGTGAACCTATTTGCAAACTACAACCTGAATTATCGTGAAAATATTGGGTCAGGAACATCATATAGAGAATATTACAGAGAACCTACTTTTATAACAGAACAAGAAAACGAACGCAATCGCAGGGGGCTTAGTAACACTTTCCGAACCGGCGCTGAATATTTCATCAACCCTAACAACTCATTGACTTTTAGCATTATGTATCGTTTTGCTGATCAAAACAACACATCAACTATAACTTATAATGACTATCAACCTGCAGGCACATTAATGAGTAAAAGCAGCCGAATTGAGGAGCAAAAAGAAAAAGAGCCAAACCTTCAATATGCACTTGACTACCGTAAGCAATTTAAGAAAAAAGACCAGTTATTAACGGCAAGCATACAATATTTTAATAATTCAGAAGATGCTGCATCAGACATTACGGAGCATATAATTTTTATGCCAGAGTTGCCTTACGCTGCTGATATCCTTCAAAAAACAGCTAATCAAGAAAAGGAATCCAACCTACAAATGCAGGCAGATTATTTTCACCCCTTTTGGAAAAAGGCTAAGTTAGAAACTGGTATTAAATTACAAATCAGGGAAATAGCTAATAATTATCAGGTTGAAGATCAGGATGAGTCCGGAAATCTTACGATCAACCCAGAATTTACAAACCATTTTGACTACAACGAGAAAATTTATGCTGCATATGCCCAATTTGGAAATGATGCAGGCAGATTTTCTTATCAGTTAGGCTTGCGAACAGAATACTCAGATATTAGGACAATCTTGTATGAAACAAATGAAGACAACCGTAATCAGTACCCTGATCTATTTCCTTCGGCACATTTCACCTATAAAATGACAGAAAAAGATAATATACAGATCAGTTATAGCCGAAGGATCAGACGCCCTGGATTCTGGCAGTTGAATCCATTTCGAACATATTCCGACAATAGAAATATTTGGTCAGGAAACCCAGGTCTTCGTCCAGTTTACACCAACTCATTCGAAACAGGCTATCTCCGTTTTTGGAAAAATGCCAGTTTCAATGCCAATGCATATTATCGTCATAGCATTGATGTTTTTCAGCGTATTGAGCGAGTTACTGAGGAAGGAATTTCCATCTCACGACCTGAAAACTTTGCATCAAGCGATGCTTACGGTTTAGAGTTTATTGGAATGGCTACTGTATCCAAATGGTTCAATATCAATGGAAACGTGAATCTTTTCAGATCACTGACCGAAGGAGATGCTTACGGAATAAATTATAAAACCGACAATTATTCCTGGACATCAAGGGTTTCAGGAAAATTCACCATTGCCAAAGGTTTCGATTCACAACTTGCATTTAATTATCAGGGCAAGATGGATACTCCGCAGGGAAGCAGACTTCCTTCATGGACATTGGATCTTGGTTTTGGTAAAGATGTCTTAAAAGGCCAGGGAACCATCACCCTCAACGTAAGAGACTTATTCAACACAAGAAGTCATTCTTTTGAAACGTTTGGCGAAAATTTCTACTCGATGAACGATTTCCGCTGGAGCTCAACCACAGTAACATTAAATTTCAACTACCGGATTAATCAGCAAAAGAAACGCACACCTGAAAGAAGAAACATGGAAGGTGATGAAGGAATGATGGAATTCTAATCCATCTCAAAAACTGCTCATTTTTATCGGTTATGCCTGACTAAAAAAGCCAGATTTACTCAAAACAGAAAAGCCCCACCTTTCATAAAGGAGGGGCTTCATTGTTTCTGTTAAATCTAATTAAGACAGCTTGGCTGCAAATTTTACAGTCTTTGATTTCAGGTTACCAGCTTTATTCTTATGAATGATGTTGCGCTTGGCCAACTTGTCAATCATTGAATGCAACTTTGGAAGGATTGCATCAGCTTCAACTTTGTCGGTTAGGCTTCTGAATTTCTTCAAAGCATTACGCATTGTTTTGGCATAGTAGCGGTTATGCAATCTCTTGGTATTATTCTGACGAATTCTCTTGATGGACGATTTGTGATTTGCCATTTTTTTCTTTCTTATTATTCTGAATCAATTTCGGGCTGCAAAAGTAATGAATTTTATTTGATTACAAAACGTAGATCAATATTTTTTGATTTATTTTTCATTCAATTAGGGCGATATGCATTTTCATTAGCTAAAATTAACCATTATCTCCGCGTATTTTAGTTGAAAAGTCCCTTGAGATAAAAGAATGTAATGTATCATCATGCATTGATATGATCAGATGCAAGGACTGCACAAACTTCCAGTTCCTTTCCTTCATGTAAATGAGATAACACAACGTCAACAAAAGTGTTCCTTGTAACATTCTTTGCTTTCAATCGAATTGGGATGTAGTTTTCGCCATATCCTCTTGCAACGCCATCACTCCCGATTCTTTCAATCAACATTCGCTGATGTTTGCCAATCATTCTGTTGTAGTAAGCCCGTTTATTGTGATCAGAAATCTGTCGAACAACCTCACTTCGTTGATTTTTTTGTTTCTCCGACAGCTGATCAGGCATGCGTTCGGCTCTTGTTCCAGTTCTCACTGAATACTTAAATGTGTGTATGTGACTAAATTGCAATTCATTAGCTAATTGAACTGTTTGATCAAACTCCTCCTGGGTTTCACCAGGAAAGCCAACAATAATATCCGTCGTCAGATTAAAATCAGGATAAAGCGCTTTCAACTTCTCCCCCATTTGCCTAAACTGTTTCGCCGTATACATTCTCCGCATTTTAAGCAAAATTGATTCAGCACCACTTTGCAGGCATAAATGCAAATGAGGTGTAAGTTTCGGATGAGCAAAAAGCTCGAAGAACCGATCGGAAAAACCATCAGGTTCAATGGATGAGATGCGTAGTCTGAAATCACCCGGAAGATTAAGAATTTGCTCAACTAATAGTTCGAAATTGACTTCTTCATCCTGATAACGACCAATATTTACACCAGTCAGCACAACTTCTTTGAATCCGTAATCGATAACTTCACGTATATTATTCAAGATTTCTTTCGCTGGGCGACTTATTGCTCTTCCCCTCACTTTAGGAATGATACAAAAAGTACAGAAATTATCACATCCATCCTGAATCTTGATCATACTGCGTGTATGAAAAGTTTTATAAGCAGCTTCGTAGCTAAACACATCATGATCAAATCCTTCGGGATCAGCCACTTCGCCCCTGAAATGTTTTTCAACAAGGCTGAAAATGGAAGTCTTACGTTCATTGTCAACAACAAAGTCAATGGCTTTCGATTCAAGAAGTGATTCCTTATAATTATTTGCCATGCAACCTGTTACAACCACCATCGCGTTTTCGTTCAATCGTTTAGCCTGATTGATTGTTTGACGTGATTTCTGGTCACTCTGATTTGTAACGGTGCATGTATTAACAACATAAATATCAGCTGATTCGTTGAAATCAACGATCTCGTAACTTCCAGAATGAAAGCGTGATGCCAGGGCATCAGTTTCGTATTGGTTCAGCCGGCAGCCTAAAGTTTTAAATGCGATTTTTTTCATGATGCCGCTACTTGAAATTCTTTCACTTCAACTAATTCGCCTTCAAGCGATAAAGGCGTAGCTGATTTTATTGTTACATCGACAAATGTCCCAATCAACATTTCATTCGAGGAAGCAAAACGTATTACCAGCTTACCTTCTGTTAATGCTGAAAGGTACCCTTTTTTTCGGTCGCGCCCCCGTACCAAAACCCGCACTGTGCGGCCAATCATCGATAAATTATATTCCATGGAGTGTTTCATCAATTCGTTGGTTAACAAATGATAGCGTTCCTTTTTTGTTTCTTTGGGAACGTCATCAGCCCAACGGGAACTAGCTGCACCAGGCCGCACGCTGTATTGCGCAATATAAGCCATATTGTATTTGAACTCCTCCATAGCTTTCCTGGTGTTCTCAAACTGCTCATCAGTTTCGCCGGAAAACCCAACGATAATATCAGTGAAAATGGTTGCCTCAGGAATCAGCTCCCGGATAGTTTGGACAATATGACGGTATTTATCCATAGCATGCTTGCGGTTCATTCGTAAGAGAACCCCATCATCACCCGATTGAACAGGTAAATGAATTTGCTTGGCTAAAACTTTATACTGCGCAATAACCTCTATAACTTCATCTGTCATATCGCGCGGATGCGGGGAGGTGAAATAAACCCAAAACTCTTTGTTTGTCTGAAGACCATATTCTCCAATCAATCTCAAAAGATCGGGAAATGTAACCTCATCCCCTTTTTTGTCAAGGCCATAAGAATTGACATTTTGACCCAACAAGGTGATTGATTTAAATCCTTTTTCAACTAATCGCTTTAGCTCCTCCATGATTTCTGATGAAGGGCGTGACACTTCTCTTCCACGTGTGTAGGGGACTGCGCAAAAGGTACAGAATTTGTCACATCCATTTTGAATAGGGATGAAAGCTTCAAAATCTGAAGTATAGGTTGGTTCAACATGCCAAAAATCATCAATTCCAACCGAAGGATTCATTTTGATGCTGGTTTTGTTGCCCGGTTGGTTTTCCAAAGGTTTCAACAATGATTGCTTTTCCGTAGAACCAGAAGCCACTGTATTTTCCATTGTCTGACGTCCGTGGTCGAATTGCTGAAGCGAAACGGGAGTTACAATTCCGTACTGATGAATCATATCAGGCAACTCAGGCAACTCACTCATTGGAAAAACAAGATCAAAAAGCTTAAGAAATTTCTCCTTATCAGAAGGAAGAATACAACCCGAAACAAAAGTAAGCAAGCTTTTGCGGTGCTTCATTTTATTCCACATAGCAATGCGGGAATACACTTTGTCAATCGCTTTTTGCCGCACTGAACAAGCAATAATTCCAAGAATACTTGCATCTTCTTCCTTATCGGTATGAGAAAATCCAAGTTGATGCATCACCGTCCGAACCCTTTCCGTATCGGATAGGTTCATCTGGCAGCCAAGAGATATAAGGTGGTATTTCATGAAAAAGCAAACATTAAGTAAAAAAAATCAGAAGTAAACCTCGGCATGAACCTGATCAGCAGGGACGCCTTGCTGTTCAAGTATATCAAATGCTTCGTGTATCATATTAAAATTGCCGCATAAGTAACAATGCGTATCAGCAGAGACCGGATGGCTTCGCAAATAGTCGGTTACTCTTCCATGAAAATCACCGGATGCTTCGGCAGAAGTACATAAAATATGCGAAGACTTGGGATAATGATCTTTTTCATATGCTTCTGCAACTTTTCTTACTCCATGTAAGAGCGTATAATTTAGTTCAGGATAACTTCGTGTAAAGCTATGAAATGGAGCAATTCCGCTACCTGTAGCAACAAAAAGAAATTTCCCATTTTCGATAAAATCCTTATCAATGGTAAAGAAACCAAGAGGTCCTTCGATTTGAACATGGTCACCCGGCTGAAGTTTTTTAAGTTGTTTACTCACAAGACCGTCGTCCACTTCTTTTATAAGCACCTCGAAAAAATCCTCCTTTTCACCACTATAAACCGAATACTCTCTGTTATGGATGCTTCCCGACTTACCCAAAAGCAAATGCTGCCCAGCCCGAAAACCCAGGCCTCGCCTGGTCATTTGCAACACATAAGCAGTTGCTGTTAGATGCCTTACTGATAAAATCGCGTGAGTGTTATCGGTCTTCATGAATATGGAACAAAGTTAATGCGTTGATTCAGTTAATTTTAGAATTTTTACCCAAAAGGGGCTGCAAAAATAATGAAAATTCAAACATGGGATTTTAGGGGAAGATATCAAAATAAACAAAGTTTTGTACATTTACCGTTTAAACATTCCGGGCCTTTCGGAGTTAAACAGGAAAACACATGACTAAGGAAGCAGAAAATATTTCACGAATAAGAGATATCTTGTTTGGAAACAACCTGACAGAGTTTGAAAAAAGGTTAGAAAAAAGTGATCAAGTTTCGCGCGACTCCCTTTCTTCGCTTGAGATGCAGGTTAGCCGGCAATTAGCCGAAATGCGTCTGTTGATGGAAGAAAATAAGCAGCTTCAGCAAACGATAGTTCAAAAGGAAAAAGAAACTCTTACAAATTCTATTTCACGGTTAAAAGAAGAAATAAATCTGTTGGATCAACGGTTAAATCAAACACTTATAAGTTTTGAGGAATCGTTGCGTGAGACAAGGCAATGGATGTCAGAAAAATCGGAGTCGCTTCACCAGGAACAACTTACATTGCTTAACGAATACAAGAAACATGTGACTGATTCTTTTGGTGTGATACAAAGCTCAAAAGTTGACAGGAGTTCACTGGCAGTTTTGTTCTCAGAAATTGCAATGCAATTGGCCGGTAAAAAGGAGGACAATTAGAAACAATTCACTTTGCAAGCAGGATGGAAAAAAAAACATATACCTCAACTGAAGGTTTGCTTGAAGCCGGAAAGCTTAATGAGTTACGAAAACTCCTGATTGGCTTAAGTCAGGAGGAGTTAAACCGACTTCAAAATCTTTTAAACGACCCACATGAATTTGCGGAGGAGTTAAGCACTCTTTTACCATACGCCATCCGTAAAATGATTGAAAAGGGGGAATTAACTGTTGATACACTTTTGCCATTTGTTGAGGATGCAATGCACAAAAGCATCCAGAAAAACCCGCAGCGCCTGGCAGATATTCTCTTCCCTGTGATGGGACCAGCCATTCGCAAAGCGGTTGCGGAAGACTTAAAACGAATGGTAGCAGCCATCAACGCATCTTTGGAGACCGGCTTTTCACCAAAAACAATCAAATGGAGACTTCAGGCACTTATTAGCAAGCGAACTTTTACCGAAATCGTACTTGCAAATAGCTATGTGTATCATGTGAGTCATGTATTTCTAATCCACAGGGAAACAGGTCTTTTGCTGCGCGAAGAGCTAGCCCCTGAGAGTCAACCGCTGGAATCAGATTTGATTTCCTCGATGCTTACAGCAATCAGAGATTTTGCTCATGATTCATTCAAGTCGGCAACTCCGGGTTCGTTGGATGAAATTCAGGTTGGTGAGTTGAAAATTCTTGTCGAACAAGGGCCTTTTGCTATAATTGCTGCAGTTATTGAAGGTCAACCACCTGCTGATTATCGGCTCACACTGATGGAGACCATTGAAGCCGTTCACTTTAACCATGGAATTGATCTTGAAAAGTTTAATGGAGACACCAGTTCTTTTGTTCATACTTCCAAATTTCTTCAGACGAGTTTAATCAAAGAAAAAAAGGAAAAGAAGGTGCGTCCTCCATACATCCTAATTGTTTTGTTAATAATTCTATTGTCAGTTGCAGGATATCTGCTCGTACAAAGAATCCAACGAAATTCAAAATATACCGAGTTCGCATCTAAACTCGAATCAATCCCCGGATATCACCTGACAAGTTATTCAATCAAAAGCAAGTCTATCATTATCAAAGGATTAAAAGATCGGTTAGCTGATGACTACAGCCAGATTGCCAGTGATGCGGGTATTGAAGCATCTGAGATTAAAATGCATTTAGAATCATTCATTTCGGCTGATTCGGCCATTGTAATAAAACGAGCTCAGCGGGCACTTCAACCACCTGCAGGTGTTAAGCTTTGGTTTGATAAAGGTGTACTCTATCTTTCGGGTACATCAAGTCAGGAGTGGCAAAATGCTTTTGAAGGAAAGATTTCATCAATTTATGGTATAGACGGAATTGATATTTCAGAACTCAATCAGCAAAAGGTTGATCTTAAATGGATCATCCCATCGATTGAAAAGCAACGGTTTTTATTTGAAATAAATGTGGTGTCGCTTGATAGTCAGCAACAAATACAGTTTGATTCATTAGTAAAAGCAGCAGTAAACCTTGATGCCTATAATCAGTTATATGGTAAAAAGTTGGCAATTTATGTGCGGTCATTCACAAATAGAAACGGAAATATCGAGGCAAATGAGCGGGTTGCATCTAAAAGAGCCGAGGAATTTATGACATTATTGGAGCAGGCAGGAGTGAAAAAAGAACTTTTAAAAGGTCAGGTTTTGTTTGCTGAAGACCTAACAGAAAGTGTATATTTGCGTTCTGTACACTTCGCCGTTTTTGACACTAAACCAACTCAAGAATGATCAAGAAAAAAATAGCCATGTTGGGAGCATTTGCTGTTGGGAAAACCAGTCTTGTCCAGCAATTTGTTAACAGTATTTTCTCAGAAAAATACCAAACCACTATTGGTGTAAAAATTGATCAAAAACAAATTTCAATTGATGGTCACGACATGACGCTCATGTTATGGGACTTATACGGCGATGACGATTTCATGAAGATGAAACCCAGCTATCTAATCGGATCATCCGGTTATTTTTTGGTAGCAGACGGAACAAGAAATGAAACGATAGAAGTTGCTGTTCAATTGCAATCTATGGCATCAGCTACCACCAACAATGCACCTTTTATTCTTTTAATAAATAAAAGTGACCTCGCAGAAACCTGGGAGATACCAGCTGAAACCATCCACTCCCTTCAACAAAAAGGATGGCAGGTGCTGCTAACAAGCGCTAAAGAAAACCTGATGGTTGAGGAGGCTTTTGTAGAACTTGCCCGGCGTATGCTTTAATAGAAAATGGCTATGACTCAGGTAAGAAATCAAAACGGACTTAGCGATTTATCTGCTTCAATTGTCAGATACATTCTACAGGAGATACCTCCCTATATTGGGTTGGTAATTTTACATACAGATGAAAACGGCAATATCCTGAATTGGTTTGGTCCGCTTGACAAATATTTTGAGAACAGCCCGGCCAAAGGAATGCCAATTAGCGAGTTTACCGACATATTAATTGGCATGGTTCCTCCGGTGATCAACCCAATGGTAATTTCACATGTTCGTGTAAGTGAAGAAATTTATGTTGAAATACATATCCTAAATGATGAAACAAATCATAATTGGGTTTTTATCGTGGATCAAACACGACAAGTTGAGATCATACATCCCATCATTCAACTATATAATGAAGAAAAATTAAGCAAAGTCACCGACCAAAAGCAATCAAATGCACGCGGCACTCTTTCTGCTTTATATTTATTGGATTACCTTAGTTTTGAAAAAACACTAAACGGATACAGATTACTTGGAACAACACCTAATTGGTTTAAAAGCTTGCGTAATTCATTGGTTTACAATGGGAAATACATTGACTTAACCGAAACTTTTCCCTACATCGAAGTATTTCAAGTTGAAGTTGACGAACTTTGGAACAGTAAAGAGGATGGCAAAAAGGTGAGTGGCATATGGGAAGAATCAAAAAATTTATCTGAGAAAATTTACCTTCAAGCCTTAGCGCTTCGTCATGAAGAACGCAACTATTTGCTTATTAAACCCTTAAATAAAGAAACTGACCTTAATGATGGTTTTATCCAAAAGGCAAGAGAGCAGAAACTTACCCTTGATCAGCTAGCTTCAACAGAAAAAAAACTAAAACAATTGTTGGGTTTCAAAGATCAATTTGTTTCGATAATTTCTCATGATTTACGTTCTCCGATTGGCGCAGTAATTGGTCTTGCTGACCTGCTGCTTTCAGACAATGAAATGATTTCAAAAATTAGTCCTTCACAATTCGAGCTCATGGCCGACATCAAATCGGAGATGCTTCGATTACTTGACTACAACGATAAACTTTTTCAATGGTCAAATTTAGAGTTAGGAAACTATAAAATCACAAAAAACCTGATAATACCGCAAAGGCTCATTACTTACATTGAAAAAATGCAGGCGATGAAGCTTAAGCAAAAGCAGATAGAATTAAAGACAAAGATTGATCCTGAATTCAAAATGGAAGGCGACGAAACCTTGATCGGGCAAGCCCTCAATAACTTAGTTGGAAACTCTGTGAAATTTACACCCGAAAATGGCGTTATAGCACTAGAGTTTAAAACAACAGGAAACAGCCACAAAATACAGGTAAAAGACACCGGAATCGGCATAAATAGAGAAACAATCGATAAACTATTCACTGAGTTTACCCGTAAAACAACAGTCGGTACTTATGGAGAAAAAGGCACTGGTCTTGGTCTTGGTATAGTAAAAAAAATTCTTGATGTTCATGGCTTTAGCATTCATGTTCAGTCAGAACCAGGAGAAGGAAGTACGTTTACGATTGATTTGACTGATGTGAAATCTACCGAATAAAAAAGAGAATCGCGGTAAACCAATTAGAAAAGTTAAAACATTACGTTTATGAAAAATTCAACCATTGCTGTTTTTGTAACCATCCTAATTTTAATTTCAACATCCTTAAATAGCCAAACGACTGAACTTAATTATAAGCAAAAAGGCAAAACAACTTACAGCCTAACCATTTCATTATCTGATGCTAAAGGAATTGTCGGGAACACTCCTGATCAATTTATTGCTTCTGAATACATCTATTTTGTTATTCAGCCCAATGAAAAAAGTGAACGCGCTTATTTCAAAGAGGGCGACTTAAAGGATGAAATTGCATCAATAGCACTATTTCAAGAAAAGAAAGTTGAATTTGCTCAAAACATACAACCTATCGAAGAAGATGGAAAAATTATACGCATATTGCTGACATATGCAAAGAAAGACATTAAACTTTGGCTCTCATTTGTTTTCCAAAGTGGGATAGATTCATCAGAGCCAATCTATTTGAATGAAACTTATTATGATGATTTTAAATTATTTGCAACGAAATATAACTCTCTTCTTAAGCTCGAAAAAGAAAAGAAATATGAGGATATGCTTCTCACCTCGAAAGAGGTTATAGATGAGGCAAAGCGGTCTGATTTTTTCAAACATCTTAGTTTTTATGATGCCTTGATTGATTCTTTACCTTTTAAAGCAATCAATAAGCCAATAACACAATTAAAAAACAAGTTTAAAAATGCTGAATCCAACTTTAGCATAAGTTATGATATCAATGACTTAAAGGAACTTGATGAAATTATTGAGGAGTCAGAAGTTTTCTTTCATAAAGTTGAAGCATTCTGCGAGCTAGACTTCCCTAAGAAAACTGGAAGCCTTGACCTTGTAAAATCGACAAGAGAAGATTTTGCTAAACAAAGGAAGTTCCAATTCGACAACTTTGCCGCAAAAAAAATCCAGCTTTTAGAAACGGGCACATTCGATCAGTATCAATTCCGGCTCTTTGTCAATCTTTTACAAAAAATAATTCTTCAAAATAGCGGCTTTACATCTGTAAAATCAAACTTAAGTTTGATGAAATCACTTTCAAAAGATGACGAATTAAATCTGGAAACAAGTGGCTGGAAACAAGAATTTGATGATATGATATTTGGACTTACATATAAAAGTGATTCGCTTCCAACAACATATATTTTCAACGAAAAAATCATCACTAATCTTGAGCAACAAAGGGCCAATCAGCCAAAACCATATTATGAACTTTTTATTTCTGCTAACAGCGCAGTTAACGGCGATAACTCTTTTGTTGAAAATATTCAGGAATGCATAAATCTAAGTGCTGACTATGATGATGTTGAACAAATGGAGATCATGAAAATAAGCTACGACATGGCGAGCGAAGACTTATCAGAAAGTAGCCGAAATAATTTAAATGCCGGTAAAAAGAATTTATCTGTTGGGAAATGGAAAGAAGCAGATTTTAATTTTGAACTTGCTATCAGGCAAAATAGTCAGTTTGCTCCGGCATGGTTTTACCTTGGTTATGCTGAATCCAAACTATTAGAGTTATTTTCAGCTCAGTCACGTATTGATCAGTCGCTCTTACTTCTTCCTGATTACATTACACCAAAACTATTTTCTTTTAACCTTTTAAAGGAGCAGGGAGACTATGCTAAAATACTTCAACTTTCAAAAACAGCAGTTGCAATTAATAATGCTTACCTTATACACTTATGGAAAGCTGAGGCTCATTTTATGCTCAAACAATACAATGAAGCGGTTGAAGAAATAAAATCTGGATGTCTTCCACTCAACCAAAACCATGAAGCAGTTTACTTTTTGTTAGGCGACATTTATGTTGCAATGAAAAAGATTGATTTAGCTAAAGAAGCCTATAAAAAAACGCAACAAATCAATCCTTTTGAATCAGCGCTCTTTAATGAAAAAATGAGTTTATTGCCAGTAGTTAAATAATGGACTAACTGCTCACTTCGTTACATTTTAAACAAAGATTTCTTACTTTAGCTTATACAAGTTAGCATAAGGTTTTCTCGCAAGACCAGCATATTTCATACTATTTCCGAAAAATCCAATGAACCTTCTTGACTTCAGGTTGTGCAAATATTAATTTCGTTGCACAACAACAGTAATTTCGAAAAGTTTAAAAAAGATTGCAGTTGTAAGGATAAAATGATCATATTACATTATTTATCAATACTTTAAATAACATTTGTAGTAGTGTTGATGTGGCAACGACACCATTACGAAGTAACCGTGATGTACGAATATTTTTCATTTCATTTTTGTTTATACATTAATATTGCTTTTACATTTTCAAACCTAATCGCAATCACAAATCAAGAAGTATGAAAAGATTTACATTTTTGATCTTAATGTCGCTACTTCCTTTCGGATTGATGTACGCACAATCAACAATCAAAGGGAAAGTTTCTGACAAAACAACTAACGAAACCCTGCCAGGTGCAAATATCATGGTAGTGGGAACAACTAATGGAACCGTCAGCGATCTTGATGGTAACTATACACTGCAAATTCCTGAAGGCAATCGTGCAATTCAGGTAAAATTTGTTGGTTATCAAACCTCTACACGAACAATTTCAATTGCTAAAGGTGAAACTATAACACTAGATTGGGCACTTGAATCTGATGTAAACGAACTTGAAGAGTTTGTTGTTGTAGGGTATGGAGTTCAGCAAAAAAGTGTTGTAACAGGCGCTATTTCGGGCGTAAAATCCAAAGACCTTGAAAACATGCCAATTTCCAGGTTAGAGCAGGCATTACAAGGGCGCACATCAGGTGTTACAATTGCTGCAAGCTCTGGACAGCCAGGTGCTTCGGCCACAGTACGTGTGAGGGGAACAACAAATTTTAATAACAGCGACCCTCTTTATGTAGTTGATGGAACTCCTGTCGACGTTGGAGGTATCGACTACCTTAATGCAGCTGACATTGAGAGTATTGAAATCCTGAAAGATGCAGCTTCTGCTGCTATTTACGGGACACGCGCTGCTAACGGCGTTATTATTGTTACAACCAAAAAAGGTTCTTCAGGCAGCATGCGCGTGAATTACCATACCTATTTTGGAACACAGAGTCCTGCAAAAAAATTAGACCTCTTAAATGCAACGGAATATGCTACTATCCGTAATGAAATGTTGACAAATGCAAATCAGCAACCTTTGTTTGCAAATCCTGATCAATATGGTGAAGGAACTGACTGGCAGGCCGCGATTTTCAATAAGAGCGCAATGATACAAAATCACGAGTTCAGCATTAACGGAGGCAACGATCGTTCCACCTATTATATGTCATTTGGGTATTTTGACCAGGAAGGTATTGTTGCCACAGATATTTCGCGCTACAAACGACTAAACCTCCGGTTAAACTCCTCTCATAAAATCAATGAATGGTTAAAAGTTGGAAATAACTTTGGCTACAGTCATATTAAGAGTAAAGGCTCTCTTAACACCAATAGCGAATATGGTGGTCCATTAGCTTCAGCAATCAACCTTGATCCTATCACTCAACTTGTGATTATTGATCCTGCAATTGCCAACTCAACTCCTTATTCCGACTTCCCTGTAGTGCGAGACGCAGATGGCAATCCTTATGGTATTTCACCGTATGTTGCACAAGAAATGACAAATCCGCTGGCTTATATTGCAACCCACTTAGGAAACTATGGTTGGTCCGACAATTTTGTTGGTAATTTTTATGCTGAATTAGAACCTATCAAAGGGTTAAAATTAAAATCTGACATTGGAACAAAGCTGGCTTTTTGGGGTGGTGAAGGCTTTACTCCTATCGCTTACTTGAATTCAGCTACATCTTATGTTAAAACTTCTTTTGACAGAAACCAGAACCAAGGTTTGATGTGGAACTGGGAAAACACAGCCACATACTCACGCAAATTTGGCAGACATGATGTTTCGGCCCTTATTGGCTCTGCAGCATTTGTTGAAAACAGCAAAGGTACTAGTGTAAGTTATAAAAATGTACCTGTTGACAATTTTGAAGATGCATCCATGAACTACTCTGTTGCTGATGAAGACAGAATTGGAAGTGGTTGGGAAGGTGCTGACCATAAAGTGGCTTCACTCTTCGGACGTTTGACCTACAATTATGATCAGAAATATCTGTTCACAGGTATTTTAAGAAGGGATGGATCTTCACGTTTCGGAAGCAACAAGAAATTTGGTTATTTCCCATCAGTATCAGTTGGTTGGGTAGTATCAAAAGAGGCATTTTTCCCAGAAATCGACTGGTTTAATTTCTTAAAAATCAGAGGATCATATGGTGTTACCGGAAATGATAACATCGGTGATTTCAGATACCTTTCAACAATAGGTGGTGGCAGAAACTACACTTTCAACTATGACGGTTATGTAGTAGGATACAGTCCTAATGCCCCTGCAAATCCAGATCTTGAATGGGAACAGACAAGTCAATCGAACATAGGTTTTGAAGCTACTTTATTCAATGATGTTAGAATTACATTCGACCTTTATGATAAAAGTACAACTGGTATGCTTCAGCCAATACAGATGCCAGCCTATACAGGTGCTGATGATCCAACAGGCAATGTGGCTTCAATGACCAACAAGGGTATTGAGCTTGAGTTGTCATATAGGTTCAACGTGTCTGATATTGAGTTTGATGTTAAAGCAAACGGTTCTTACCTGAAAAATGAGGTTACTTTCATTAGTGACGATGTTGATTATCGCACAGGTGCAGGATTCCAGTCGAGCAGCTATGAAATTAGTCGTTTGATGGTTGGACAACCAATAGGTGTTTTCTATGGCTTTGAAGTTCTTGGTGTATTCCAGTCGAATGGTGATATCCAGAATCATTTGGATGCCGATGGCAACATGATTCAGCCTAACGCCAAACCTGGTGACTTTAAATATGCCGACCTCAATGGCGATGGTGCTATCACCAGCGAAGACCGCACAGTAATTGGCGATCCAACTCCAAATTTCAGCTACGGATTTACTATCTCAGCAGCATGGAAAGGCTTTGATATAATGGTATTTGCTCAGGGAGTTGCCGGCAATGATATATATAACGGACTACGCCGTCTTGATATTACCAGTGCCAACTGGACAACCGATGTATTGGATCGTTGGCAAGGTGTAGGCACGTCAAACACGTTCCCACGTCTTGTACAAGGCGACCCCAATAAAAACTTTGCCAACCCATCAACATTCCACCTGACCAGCGGCGCATATATGCGCATTAAAACCATGCAGGTAGGGTATCAGTTGCCAAAAAATGTAGTTCAAAAGATTGGACTTAATAATCTGAGAGTGTATTTTGGTGCTAACAATCTCTTCACTTTTACACAATACAGTGGTTACGATCCTGAAATCGGTGGTGGAAGCTATGGCATCGATCGTGGTTTTTATCCACAAGCCAGAACTTTTATGGCAGGTGTTAACGTAGGTATTTAACTCATAAAACGAAATCAACATGAAAACTATAAAATTCATACTTATTTTAATGGTTGCCGCTTTCATTCTGAATGCCTGCAACAAAGAATGGCTCGAAGTGAAACCAAAAGGTACCACTTTGGAAGATAATTATTACCAGAACGCTGATGAAGCTTTCGCCGGTCTTGTTGCTGCATACGACCCACTCGGATGGGAAGTTGTAAGTGATTACTCAAGCAAGGTGGGCTATTTGAATACTGCTTCTGATGAGTGCTATGCCGGTGGGGGTGCGTTTGCTGACCGTGCCACATGGGAAGCATGGAACAGTTATACCCTTGACCCTGCAGTTGGCCCGCAAAATGATTTTTGGGGCAGGAGCTTTGCAGGAATATACAGAGTCAATGTTCTAGTTAGTAAACTTGATGGAGCTAAAATGAACGAAGCTTTAAGAGAACGATTCAGAGCTGAGGCATATGTTCTTAGAGCTTATTACTACTTCGATCTCGTCCGGTTATTTAAAAATGTTCCATTATTCACTGCTCCTGTTTCTCCAGCCGATGTATTTAACGTTGAACAAGCAGCCCCTGAGGCTGTTTGGGCACAGATTGAAGCCGACTTAAATGCAGCTATTCCAAACCTGCCACTTACTGTTGCGGTTGAAGAAAACGGTCGTATAACCAAAGGTGCTGCTCAAGCCATATTGGGAAAAGTAATTTTAACCCAAAATGTTGAAAGCAGAATGAGCGAAGCTGCTAATTTGTTCGAAGCAATTCATACAAGTGGTGTTTATCAGTTACTACCATTCTACGGAGATATTTTCCGGCCCGACAATAAATTCAATTCGGAATCCATCTTCGAAATTACCCACACTTCAGCAGCTGTAGGTTACTGGGGCCCATGGCCACCAGCAGGTGAAGGCCATATTTTTACTCAATTCTGTGGACCGCGTGCCTACACAGGCCCTACTTATCAGGCTGGATGGGGATTTAATCCTATCATCGTTGAAACAGTAAACCTCCTCAAAGGCGACCCACGTTATGCATCAACAATTGCTAATATCGACAGCCTCGAACAAGCTGGTGTTGCAACCTATGAAAAAGGCTATCAAAACACAGGTTATTTTATTCAGAAATATGCCCCTCTTAAAGAATTCTTTGGTCTGGGTGTTGGCGAACCTGTTCTGGAATGGCCTGTTAATTACATCGAAATTCGTTTAGCTGATGTTTATTTGCTTGCAGCAGAAGCCTTCCTTAGAGCAGGTGATGCTGGTAAAGCTCAAACATACCTCGATTTGGTTCGCGACAGGGTTGGATTGGCTCCCGTAACCGCTACTTTAGACAATATTTATATGGAACGTCGTCTTGAGTTGGCAACAGAAGGACATCGGTGGTTTGACCTTGTACGTACCGGAAAAGCGGCAACAGCATTAGCTTTTAAAGGTTTCGTTGCAGGCAAGCATGAGTTGCTTCCAATTCCGATTGGTGAATTAAATGGTACCAAACTTATACAGAACCCGAACTATTAATTTTTCATAGCATAGTTTTTTGCGGTTAGTGAGTTGAGCGGGCCGCTGTTGCTGGCGGCCCCTCATTTTTTAGAATTAATGCAATAGATCATGAAAAACCTGATTGTGTTTCTCCTTCTTGTCTTGAGCTTAAATATTGTTGCCAGCTCCTGTCATGAAGAACCTCTTAAACCAAATATTATCATCCCGGGACCACCTCAGGATCATAACTGGACATTTGAAACAAGTCCGTTTTGGTTTGATGAGTTTGACTATCAAGGACTTCCTGATCCTTTAAAATGGGGTTATGATATTGGCGGAAGTGGTTGGGGAAACAACGAACTTCAATATTACACGGATGACATAAAAAATGTTGTTGTAGGTGATGGCGTCCTTTCAATAAATGCCATAAAAGAAGTTCGTGAAGGAAAAAATTACACCTCTACCCGCCTTGTTTCTAAATTCAAAGGCGACTTATTATACGGTCGTGTTGAGGTGAGAGCAAAAGTTCCTGCCGGAAGAGGCACATGGCCAGCCATATGGATGCTCCCAACCGACTGGGAATACGGCGGATGGCCAAGTTCAGGTGAAATTGACATCATGGAACATGTTGGTTACGATCTCAACAAAATTCATATCAGCACGCACAGCGAGGCTTATTATTGGCGTATTGGGACACAGCGAACAGCGACAAAAGTTATAGAAAATGCTACTACAGAATTTCATTTGTATCGTATCGACTGGACACCTTATGCAATAAGAGGTTATATTGATGATGTGCATATCTTTACAAGTGTAAACGACGGAACAGGTTACAAAGCATGGCCTTTTGACAAACGCTTCCATCTTATTCTAAACGTTGCCATTGGTGGTGATTGGGGCGGACAGCAAGGTGTTGATGATACAATATTTCCTGTGTCAATGGAAGTTGATTATGTCCGGTTTTTTAAAATGATTTCTAAATAAACTCATGATGCAATATTCAAAACTCACTCACAAACTATTTTTCAATCTGGTACTTTTTGTGCTGATTGTGTTTACATTTTCATGTAAAAAGAATGAAAAGACTATCCCTACTCTTAGCTTTGAGGCTTCTGTAAGCTTGGAAGAGGGGACTGCCAATCAGCAATTTGTTACTATACTGGTTAAACTTAGCAACGACTATGACGACTTAGTCAAAATGTATTATCAAACCACTGATGGAACTGCAGTTGAAGGTGAAGATTATGTTGGCGCCCAGGAAACAGAATTGATTTTTAATGTTGGGGAAACAAGTAAAGAGATAAAGATAGCCTTGATAAATGATGATATTTTTGAGGAAAATGAAAGCTTTCTGCTCGTCGTAAATAAAGTAACCAATGGAAAACTTGCACAAAGTATGTGCAATATTACCATTGTTAATGATGATTCGTTTGTGCCTGAAGTGATTCTTCCTGACAGGGTTCGTATTACAGAAGGAACCAATTCAACGATGATACCGTTAACCATAAGGTTGTCAGGAGCAACCACCGTACCCGTAACTATCAAATGGAGCACAGTGGAAGGTTCTGCAAAAGCAGGAAGCGATTTTGCTCAAAGCATTGATAACACATTGACTTTTAATGCAGGAGTCATTGCGCAGCAAATTCAGGTTGAAGTTTTGGGAGATAATATGATGGAATTGGATGAGGGCTTTTTCATCCATTTTTCCGATGTGCACAACGCTACTTTTGTACCAAAAGATATTGTGATCATCATGGATAATGATGATAATTTTAGCCTCGAATCATTAGATGACGGGCCCATCTCACCTGATTATTATGATGGTTTTGAGCTTGCCTGGAGTGATGAATTTGATGGAAGCTCCATCAATACAAACAACTGGGGCTATGACATTGGAGCCGGAGGATGGGGTAACCAAGAACTTCAGTCGTACTCTTCTTCACCTGTTAATTCATTTGTTGAAGATGGCAAGCTCAATATAGTTGCTACAAAGCTTTATGCAACATACAACTCTGCCCGTTTGTTATCAAAAAATAAAAAGGATTTCACTTACGGTCGTATCGATATTCGGGCTAAGATGCCTGTTGGAAAAGGTATATGGCCGGCTTTATGGATGTTAGGTGCAAATATTTCACAGGTCAGCTGGCCACGTTGTGGTGAGATCGACATTATGGAGTATCTGGGTCACATTCCTAAACAAGTTCATGGAACAGTACATTACAATGATGGTGGACACAGATATATTGGAGGCCAATATACCCTAAGCGGATCAGAAGGATTCAATGCTAAATTTCACGTTTTCACCATTTTGTGGAGTGAATATGGTATTCGGTGGTATGTTGACTATCAACCTTTCTATTCCATTGATGATACAGATGTCAAATTTGAAGCATTCAGACTACCCCAGTTCTTTATAATGAATGTTGCAGTTGGCGGTGTATGGCCGGGATATCCTGATGAAACAACTGTTTTCCCGCAAACTATGCAAGTTGATTATGTACGTGTCTTTCAACAGCCTTAATAAAAAATAAAGCAAACTTCGGAGTTAATGAAGAGAATAATGAATACTCGAATCCCTTTGCTTCTTGTTATGATTCTGCTTGTAACCTTTGGATGTAATCATACACCTCAAAAAAGCAAAGAGAACCCCTATACCGAATTAGATTCAAAGGTTGCTAAGCTTGTCAGCGCTATGACTTTAGAAGAAAAAGTCGGCCAAATGACACAGGTGACACTTGATGTGCTTACAACTGGAGGAAGCCCATTATCCAGTTTGGAACCTGTCGAATTGGATGCTGACATAATGAAGCAGGCCTTTGTAAAATATAAGGTTGGTTCAATACTTAATACGGCAAATAATCGTGCCCGGAGCACTGGCGAATGGAACCTAATGGTAAATTCCATTCAAAGTTATGCATTGGAATACAGCCGTTTAAAAATTCCTATGCTGTATGGACTTGATATGATACATGGTGCGAGTTACGTGGCTGGGTCTACCCTATTTCCGCAGCAGATTGGCATGGCCGCCACCTGGAACCCACAATTGCTCGTTAAAGCGGGCGAAATTACAGCTTATGAAACACGGGCTGCCGGAGTTGCATGGACTTTCTCTCCGGTTTTAGATCTGGGCGTTGACCCTCGCTGGCCCCGTCAATGGGAAACTTTCGGAGAGGACCCCTATCTTGCCTCCGAAATGGGAAAGCATCTTATTAGTGGTTTACAAGGACCTGAAAACGAAGTATCCGATCCAAAACATATTACAGCTTGCTTGAAACATTACCTTGGCTATTCACAAACATTAAGTGGTAAAGACCGTTCACCAGCCTGGATTCCCGAAAACAAACTGCGGGAATATCATCTTCCATCGTTTAAAGCAGGTGTTGAAGCAGGTGCGTTAACTGTAATGGTCAACTCAGGAGAAATCAATGGATTGCCTGTGCATGCCAACCCTGCTTTGTTGACAGATTTACTTAAAAACGAGCTTCAATTCAATGGATTTGTTGTTTCCGACTGGTCGGATATTGAGTATCTTCATACCCGCCATAAAATTGCATCCACCCAAAAAGAAGCCGTAAAAATTGCGATCAATGCTGGTATTGATATGTCGATGGTTCCTTATAATTTTGATTTTGCTGACTATCTTGTCGAACTTGTTAACGAAGGTGAGGTCACAATGGAACGAATCGATGATGCTGTAACCCGTATTCTTAGGGTAAAATACTTAATGGGATTATTCGAACGACCTACCACAGACCGTTCCGACTATCCATTATTTGGATCTGTTGAATTTGCAGAAGCATCACTAAAAACTGCCGAAGAATCGATTACTTTATTAAAAAACACAAATCAGATCCTGCCACTTGCTAAAAACACGAAAATTCTTGTGGGAGGGCCTGCGGCAAATACCATGCGCCCGCTTAATGGTGGATGGAGTTATAGTTGGCAGGGTAACCTTGTTGATGAGTTTGCATCTGAATTTCTGACCTTCTTCGAAGCGATACAATCAAAAGCATCTGTTGCTGGTAATGTTACTCTGGAAGAAGGTGTCAGATATGATGACAAAGCTGATTATAAAGCTGAGATAAAAGATGATCTGAAAGCCTTTGCAAAAAAAGCTGAAACCTCAGATGTCATTGTTTTATGCATCGGTGAAAATTCTTACACCGAAAAGCCCGGTGACCTTGAAGACTTGTATATATCTGATTACCAGCAAGAACTAGTAGTGACTGCTTACAAAACTGGAAAACCTGTGGTATTGGTGCTTGCTGAAGGCCGCCCTCGTGTCATTAGCAAAATTGAACCAATGGCTAAAGCAATTATCCAAACTTATCTCCCTGGAAACTTTGGTGGACAAGCTCTTGCTTCAATTTTATTCGGTGATGTAAATCCATCAGGAAAACTTCCATACACCTATCCGAGATTTCCTAACAGCCTCGAGCCATACTATATCAAGCATGCCGAACAACTTGAAATCGCAGGTTCACCTACCGGAACGCAATACAATCCACAGTATCATTTTGGATACGGTTTGAGTTATTCCACATTTGAATACCTTTCATTAACTACAAATAAAGCCTCTTATAAATCTTCTGAAACAATAAAACTTACCGTTGAAGTTCGCAACAACTCATCATTCGACGGTAAAGAGACCCTGCAAATTTATAGTTCAGATCTCTATGCTTCTCTGACTCCAAGCGTAAAAAGATTAAGAGCCTTTAAAAAAATAATGCTAAAAGCTGAAGAAAAACAAACAGTTACATTTGAAATACCTGTAAGAAATTTGGCGTTTGTTGGACTAAATAATAAATGGACTGTCGAAAAAGGGGAATTTACCCTTTCTGTAGCTGGTTTAACCTCAAATATTTCTATTGAAAATGATGCATATTACGATTAAATAACTACTTTTGATTATCTAAAGTTAACAATTCATTAACTATTAAATAAAATAATAACTTAACATTCACTTTTTTATTAACCACAAAAATTCAGTCATGAAAAAAATGCTAAGAATCAGTCTGGCACTACTGTTAACTGTGCTTCTCGTACCCTTCTCATCTTGTAAAAAAGATGAACCAGATCCTGATGTAATTGCCAGCTTTACATTCGTTGTTGACGCTGCCGATTACAAAAAGGTAACTTTTACAAATGAGTCAACAAATTTCTCTGCTTTATCTTGGAACTTTGGTGACAATACTGCTGTTTCTACCGAAACTAATCCTGTTCATACCTTTGCAGCTCTTGGCGAATACACAGTTACATTAACTGCTACATCACCACAAGGTACAAAAACTGACACATACACCGGAAAAATAACAATCGCTGACCCTAATGAAATGCTGACTATGCTTGTTGGTGAAACCAGCAAAACATGGAAGTTGCTCCGTGATGTTTCTACCGAAAACTACCCATTGGAAGTTGGCCCAATCGATCGTTCAACCATTTGGTGGGCTGTCGGTTTAAATAATGACGAACTAGCAGGCCGTCCTTGCATGCTGAATGACGAATGGACTTTCAGCCGCGATGGCAAGATGGTATTTGATGACAAAGGCGATTATTGGGCTGAAGGAAGCATCTATCCTGATGATCTTGATGATATGTGTGCCTCTTCAACCGATCCTATGTTAAATGCTGACGGCGTTGATGTTTCGGCATGGGCTAGTGGCCAACATACTTTTGAACTTACACCTGGTACAGATCCTACACTCAAACTTATCGGCACAGGTGCTTTCCTTGGGCTCTCAAAAGTTGGTACAGATCTGGAGTACACAGTTCCACAACCTAATGTAACTTACAATGTTATGTCTTTGTACGATGGAACAACTGATACCCTGATCGTTGAAGTTGAATACAAATTCAGTGCAGCAGACGCAGCTCCAGGCGGATATTGGAGATTTGTTCTTGTTCATTACGACAACCCTGCTGATGAACCACCAATTCCTGGTAACCAACCGGCAGCTAGCTTCACCTACACAGTTGATGGCAGAACACTAGCTTTCACCAATACATCAAACTATGCTACCAGCTACTCTTGGGATTTTGGTGACGGTTCAACCTCCACTGAAGAAAGCCCAACTCATACCTACGCTACTGATGGCAGCTTCACTATCACTCTTACCGCTTCCAACGATCTTGGAAGCAACACCAGAAGTGTTGACGTACTGCTCTCATCTTCAGTTCTTACTGACGAAGTTTTGCAAGGTGCACCATGGAAAGTTCGTGTAGCACCTAACTCAATCTATGTAGGACCAGGAATGGGTGATCCTTCATGGTGGCAAACACCTGTCGGCTTCCTTGATGGTTCACAGGTTGGCACAACCGATGACTGGTCATGTATGGTTGATGACGAGTTTACCTTTGTTGCTGGTGGCACTTTCACTTATGATACCAAAGGTTCAACACGTAATGACGGATATTTCGGTGGCACAAACGGATGCATCACTGATGCTGAAATTGCAGCCAGCGGCGAAAATGGAGCCAAATTTGGCAGTGCCCTTGGCGCTGATGCTCATACCTATGTATTCACCCCTGCAACTGGGGGAGCCCGTGCAATCATTGAGCTCACCAACAGTGCAACAAGAGCCGCTTTCATTGGATTTATGAAAGGCTATTATGGTGGTGAAAATACAAGTAATGCAAACCCACCAAACGGCGGCATCACTGTAAACCGTTATGAAGTAATGGGTTACACCAACGATGGAACAAAAGAAACACTCATCGTAACTGTTGATATCTCAGGTGACCACTCAGGCACTGCCTCATGGTCTGTTGTTATGGAAAGATAACTTCCTAATCATTATAAAGCCAGGGACAAGATAAAGCCTGTCCCTGGCTTTTTGCTTTTTACCAGTATCAATATTTCAATTATTGCAAATATGCATAAAAATTACGCGCTAAAAATAACATCAATCTTGTTTCTATTTCTCTTTGCTGTCAATGTTTTCGGACAAAGCAGAAAAGTGAGCGGAACTGTTAAAGACAACACCGGAAGCCCACTACCCGGCGTTAACGTTCAGCTCGTTGGAACCTTAATAGGCACAACCACCGATTTCGATGGTAAATTTGAAATCACCCTTGAAAAGGAATCAATCAAATTTTCCTATATTGGATACGTTGAACAAATCATCAACCCTGCCGGAAAATCCATTGTTGACGTAATCTTGGAGGAAGACGTTGAAATGCTTGACGAAATAGTCGTTGTTGGCTATGGAACTCAAAAGAAAAAAGACCTTACCACTGCAGTTTCAGTTGTTGATGAGAAATCACTAAAAGACAGACCTCTAATATCAGCCGCTGAAGGCCTTCAAGGCAAAGCTGCCGGAGTTCAGGTTGTTCAACCTTCAGGAAAACCAGGGAGTCAGCTTGCCGTGCGGGTTCGTGGCACCACCTCAGCCCTTGCTGGAAACGAGCCCTTATATGTTGTGGATGGCTTTCCAACAACTGATATCAGAGGAATTAACCCCTCAGATATTGTCAGCATGAGTGTCCTGAAAGACGCTTCCTCTTCTTCCATTTATGGAGCAAGAGCTGCTAATGGTGTTGTAATTATTACAACCAGACGTGGCGACGATAATAAATCATCCATTCGTTACAGCGCTTATTATGGAATGTCGGATATCCGCAAAAGCATCGAAGTTCTTAACACAAAGCAATACCGTGACCTCATGGAAGAAATCATCCCCGGAGGTCTCGATCCATCTCAGACTGCTTTCAACAACTGGCAAGATCAAGTGTTTGGTACTGGAAGTACCCAATCACATCAACTTTCAGTATCAGGTGGAAATGGGAAAATGAAACACTTCATTTCTATGGCATACCTTACCGATCAGGGAATTGTGAAACCTGCCCGTTTCGATCGTATTTCTTCACGTATTAACCTGGATAACGAAGTGACTGACTGGATGAAGTTTTCAGCCAGCATCAACCTCATGAACCTCAACACCAAAGACACTCCCGACAATGCCAGCTCCGGTCGTGGTGGTGTCATTATGAGTGCACTCAATACACCTCCTTTTCTGAATGTATATAAAGATGACAGCAGCGGTTGGTATGACCCTAACCCTTTCCAGCCTTCATGGGAAAATCCTATCGCATACATGGAAGGCCCGGATCAACAATCTATTGACAATCAAATTTTTGGAAACTTTGCTGCCGATATAAAATTGCATAAAAATCTGGTGTTCCGTTCTAACTTCGGCCTTGATTTTTTATCCCATCAATGGGATTATTACCTTGATCCGGTAAGAACAAACTTCGGCAGAAACAATAACGGTATTGGTAGAGCCGACAAGCAAAATCATACTACATTTTTGTGGGAAAACACTCTTACCTACAATCAAACTTTTGGCAATCACAATGTGAATGCTATGGGAGGAAGCAGTATTCAGCGCTATAAAGGAAATCAAACCTATATTGAGGGTACCGACTTCCCTGCTGATGTTTCTGTGACTACCATCAATGCTGCCAATGATGTTACCGGAAGTACATGGGTTAACGAATGGGCACTGGCTTCATTCTTCGGAAGGGCTGCTTATGACTACAATGGCAGATATTACTTAACCATGAGTATGCGTTACGATGGTTCTTCAAAATTGGCTAACCAATGGGGATTCATGCCTTCGTTTTCAGCTGGCTGGAGAGTTTCATCTGAAAAATTTATGAAAGATCTTACCTTCATCAATGATCTCAAAATTCGTGGTGGTTGGGGTAAAAACGGTAATCAGGAAGGCATTCCTAATTATGCCCGCTACGGTCTCGTCCAATATTACCGCACAGAAACTACCAATCCGCTTTCCGGACCTTCTGCAGTTCAGGTTTCGTATGGAAATCCCGATTTGCGTTGGGAAACAACAACGCAATCCAATATTGGATTCGACCTCAGCATGTTGAATTACCGCGTTACGGTGAACTTTGATGCTTACATCAAGAAAACCGAAGATGTTTTACTCAACGTTCAACTTTCGAGTTCCCTGCCAATCACGACGATCATGACAAATGCCGGAAATACCGAAAATAAGGGTGTTGAGTTTAACATTAATACCGTTAACGTTGATAAAGATTGGAAGTGGACCACTGATTTTAATATGTCTTTCAATAAAAACCTTGTCACCGATCTGGAATATACTGATGTTTATTACTTTGGCAGAATCTACAGCAACAACCAGGATGTTTCAATTCTTAAAAAAGGTTTGCCACTTGGAAGCTTATTTGGCTACGTTTCTGACGGCGTTGATCCTGAGACAGGTAACATAAAATATAAAGATGTTAACAACAACGGAATCTTCGATACCGGCGACAGAACAGTCATTGGTAATCCTCAGCCAGACTTCATCTTTGGTTTAACAAACTCGTTCGTCTACAAACGATTCGATTTCAACTTCTTCATTCAGGGAAGTTATGGCAACGAAATTTATAATGCCACCCGTATAGATTTGGAAGGAATGTTCGATAGCAAGAATCAGTCAGTAAGTGTCTTAGACAGATGGCAGCAGGCAGGTGATATTACCGATATTCCAAAACCAGGTAATATCAATAATGTCAGAAACTCATCACGCTTTATCGAAGATGGGTCGTATGTAAGGTTGAAATCAATAACACTTTCCTACAAACTTCTCACAAAGAATTCTGGAGTGAAATTTATTAAAGACTTGTCAGTTTATGTCACAGGCCGCAACCTCATCACCCTCACAAACTATAGCGGATTTGATCCTGAAGTGAATGCATTCGGATCAAGTGCAGTAGAAATGGGCATCGATTATGGAACATATCCGCAGTCACGTTCGGTTGTTGTTGGTTTAAATGTTGAATTTTAATGACTACTCGTATGAAAAAAATAATTTTTAACCTCATAATACTATTGACTTTAGCCGGCATGTATAGCTGCGAAAAGTTCGATAAGTTCCTGGATATTCAGCCTGTTTCACAAGGTATTGCTGTAACTAACACAAGTGCCGATTCATTGGTTTATAAAAATGATTCTGAACTTGAAGCTGCATTATCAGGTGTTTACGACGACTTCCGCAATGAGTATTTTTCGCTTGATTATTTTGTAAATGGTGATGCTCAGTCTGATGACGCATATGCAGGTGCAGATAATCCTGCTAACTTTCAAATCGATGAATATGTAATTGATGCTACAAACACAAATGTAAGCCGCGACTGGGGATATTTGTATGGCACTATTGGAAAGGCTAACTCTGTGTATAATAATGCTGATAAAACTCCTGGTGTTGATGAAACCCGCAAACTGCAAATAAAAGCCGAAGCAGCATGGATAAGAGCTTATATGTATTTTCAGGCTGTTCAGCTTTGGGGTGATATTCCGCTGCAATTAACTGAAGTCACAACCATCAGTATTGAACTTCTACCGGAAATTTACCCGCAGTTGTTTCCTGCACGTGCACCAAAGGCTGAAGTTTATGCTCAAATAATCAGTGACTTTGAACTTGCAATAGCACATGCTCCGGTTAGCGCAACACATAAAGGTTACGTAACAAAAGGGGCTGCTAATGCTATGCTCGCTAAAGTGTATGCAACAATTCAGCCTCAGCAATGGGACAAAGTGAATCAATATTGCGATGCAGTCATTAATGGTGGTTATTCGTTACTTCCTGAATATGATATGCTTTGGAATAATGAGAATGAAAACTCTTCAGAAGCCATCTTTGAGATCAATTATGAAGGAACACCTCAAAGTGGAAACTGGGGCGCCAGCATGTTTCGCGGCCTCGACTGGAAAAAGTTCAACACCCCATCCAACGATTTAGTTTCAGTATTTGATGCTGAACAGGATCTTATCCGCAAGGAAGCCTCTATCATCTACCTGGATGTATCCGGAAAATGGTCAGACCCATATTGGCCTCAGATCACTTTCCCTTTTGTGAATAAGTACAGAATTTTCACCGGAAGCAGTTCACAAAACTACATCCTGCTGCGCCTTGCCGATATTCTGCTTTTAAAAGCTGAAGCAATGAATGAAAATGGTGATGTTCAGGGTGCTGCGGCTCTTGTAAATCAAATCAGGTCGAGGGTAAATTTATCCAACACCATAGCATCTGACAAAGCAGCAATGAAACTGGCAATCGAAAAAGAACGCCGGCTCGAGCTAGCTTTCGAAGGTCATCGCTATTACGATCTGAAACGCACAGGCCGGGCAATTGAAGTGCTGAACAATGTGAAAGGACCCAATGGCGCCTCACTTGGATACGTTGTCACAGTAAGCAGGCTGCTTTGGCCAATTCCTCAGGCAGAACTTGACAAAAACACAAAATTGATTCAGAACGAAGGTTATTAACCTTATCAGAGCGGGTGCCCGAAAACACCCGCTCATTTTTCACCTGCTTAAATGTAACACACTCATCAGATGCATATTATTAAAACTTTAAAAGTCCTGACTCTGGCGTTTTTATCGCTGCTTATGATACAATGCAAGGGTAAAGAAACTCCTGACGACCCAATTATTCCGGTACTACCCGACGTAGGTAAAGCTCAGGTTTGGCTCACCCGAGGTGATAAAGGCAAACTTTTTAACAAAGAAGCTGATTTATCTATCAGGACAACATTGCCCGAAGAGTGGCCAGTCATAACGATTGATACAGCTATACAGTTTCAGGAAATTGATGGATATGGTGCAGCTCTCACTGGCTCTTCTGCTTATTTGCTGAATAAAGTTATGAGCCCAGCACAGCGTCAAACGGCCTTAAAACAGCTTTTCGATGTAACTGACGGGATTGGCATATCGTTTTTAAGGTTAACGATGGGAGCATCTGATTTTTCACTCACAGATTATACTTATAATGATATCCCGGTGAATGACACAGACTTCGAATTATCTTCGTTCTCATTAAACAAGGACCTCGAAGATGTTATACCGGTATTAAAGGAAATCCTCGCAATAAATTCCAACATTTTTTTGATGGGATCACCCTGGAGTCCGCCAGCATGGATGAAAACCAACAAAAGCTTGAAAGGTGGAAAATTACGTTTGGATTGTTATGACGTTTATGCTGATTATTTTGTAAAATATATTCAGGCAATGGAGGCAGAAGGAATTCATATTACACATGTTACACCTCAAAACGAGCCTTTATATTTCACCGCAGGCTATCCTTGCATGGAAATGCAGGCCGATGAACAAGCCTCCTTCATAAAGAACCATCTTGGGCCTAAATTTGCCACTGCAGGAATAACAACTAAGATCATCAATTATGACCATAATTGGGATAACACAAACTATTCTATCAGTATTCTTAACGATCCCCAGGCACGACAATTCACTGCTGGCAGCGGCTTTCATGCTTATGCAGGCAATGTTTCAGCTATGACTGCCGTACATCAGGCCCACCCGGATAAAGAGCTTCATTTCACCGAAATTTCAGGAGGTGCATGGGCAACAAATTTCGAGGATAACCTGATTTGGAATATGCAAAATATCTTTATTGGAACAGCCAGCAACTGGTCGCGTTCAGCCTTGCTTTGGAATCTGGCTTTGAATCAAAATTTTGGGCCTACCAACAACGGATGTTCAAATTGCAGGGGTGTTATAACAATTCACCAAACAAGTGCTCAAGTAACCCTCAACGAAGAATATTACTCAATAGCACACTTTTCAAAACTTGTTCGGCCAGGCGCAAAACGCATTTCCTTCCTTTATGCGCAGGCTCTCACAAAGATTGATGCAGTTGCTTTCTTGAATACTGATGGCAGTAAAGTGCTGATCATCACAAACTACGACTCAAACTACAAGACCTTTTCGGTAAAACAAGCAGAAAAAGTGTTTAGCTATACGATCCCGGCACGATCTGTAGTTTCGTTTAAGTGGTAGTAAAACCGAAATGACATTTTTGAAACAAGCTCAAGACTTGTTTAAAAAATCCTGTCTGAAAACTCCGGCAGGATTTTTTTATTAAATCAATATTAGATTGAAACAGATCATAATCCTTGTAACTTTGTCATTCACTAAAACATTTTGAAATGAAAACAACATCACCATTTGAAACATCTGGCTTGCATACAGTTCTCGGTGCAAGCGGCGCGTCGGGAATTGCACTTGTAAAAGAATTAAAAAAACGCGAACTGAAAATCCGTGCTGTTCAACGTTCGGCTTGCTCAATTGAGGGTGTTGAAACAGCACAGGCCAACCTGCTCGATTCTAAAGAAACCGCTAATGCAATCAACGGATCTTCATATGTTTACATGTGTGCAGCTGTGGAATATAAAACAAGTAGCTGGCAAAGCAACTGGCCTTTGATGATGAAAAATACCATTGAGGCTTGTCTTCAAAACAATGCTGTTTTGATTTTTCTTGACAATATCTATATGTATGGCCCATCGCCACTCACGGTACCTTTTGATGAACGCCATTCACAGTTTCCACCATCAAAAAAGGGTCAAGTTCGTAAGCATGTTGCAAATATGGTTTTGGAAGCAGTAAACGAAAAAAAACTAAAAGCAGTAATTGCCCGCTCAGCTGATTTTTATGGTCCAAATGCAAAAAACAGCATGTTTTATATTTCAACCCTTGACAGAATGCTGGAAGGCAAAGGCCCTCAATCTATAGCTAAACCGGGCATTTTGCACACTTTTGCAAATACGACAGATAATGCCACAGCAATGGTGTCACTCGCTCTGGATCCAACCACTTATGGTCAGGTTTGGCATCTTCCAGTGGGAAAACCCATTAAACCTGAGGAGCTGATAAGTATGATTAATAAAGAGCTTGGTAAAGATTATAAAATCTCTTTCCTGCCGCCTTTTATGCGCAGAGTTTTATCCCTTTTTATCCCTGCACTGAAAGAAACTGAAGAAATGTTGTACCAGTTTGAAAATGATTACGTTATGTCATGGGAAAAACTTAAAAAACAATTTCCCGAACTGGAAGCTACATCTTATCCTGAAGGAATACGTGAAATGATCGCATCATTCAGATAAATCTACAAACCTTTCTAAACTTATTATTCAGGTAATGGCATCCCATCAATCCATGGGGCTCCCGCCTGAATCAATTCTTTTTGCAACTCTGGAATACGTTCGACGCGGACCTTTTCAAGTATTTCACGCAATTCTGCCATCTGAATACGGGCAATCTCCAGCGACCTTTGGAGCATTGGAGTTGGCCCATAAGTGGATCTTGAACTTCCCATCGATGCAACAGAAAGACGCTCGTTGATTGTAGGATTATCCATTTCACCAACTGATTGCTTGGAACGATTGCCATTCATCTGAGCATCGATATCCAATAAATCAAGTCGCAACTTTTCAATACGGGCTTGAAGTTCCACAGGATTAATTGGCGTACTATTAAGTGCTTTCTGCATTAAATCCAACTTTTGAAGCGAACTGTTCAGAACTACTGAAGCTGCTGAAACCGACTTCCTAACCTTTTCAATATCATTCCAAAAACCTACAACAGCCTCGATTGGAGCACCTTCCAGAGTTCCTTCACGAAGTCGTTTCACCTCAAATTCCTCTGGACCGGCAAGTAGCTCAATCACTCCGTCTACCTGACTGAAAATTTCAACTTGATAGTTTCCCGGCAAAACCATCGGCCCTGAAGGAGTCCAGTTTCCATATGCTGGCTGGATTGCTGAAGCAGAAGGTGCACGTAAATTCCAACTTACTCTGTTGATACCTTTGGCATTCACTCCTTCAATTCTGTTTATATAATTTCCATCTAAATCTTTAATAACTAACCAGATAACAGGATCTAGACTTCTTCTTTCTTTTTCAAGTGCTTCCCATCCAGGAAAAGGAATATCTTTTTCATTCTTTCTTAAATCAGCCTCTTGCTCTTGTCGAATCTTTTTAATGGATTTCAATTCATTGGCAAGATAATAAGTGAAAACAGCTCCAAAAGGAGGGTTATCTGCCACAAAAAAAGCATCACCCTGACTAGCTTTAGGATCGTCGCCGAGCACTTGACGCTGAAAATACCATAACGCAGGCTTTACCGGAAAGATAACTGCCTGTGAATCTGCTCTGATAGATGATAATTGACGTAAAGGGCTATAATCGTCGAGTATATAAAACCCACGACCAAACGAAGCTGCAACCAAATCATTTTCTCTTTTTTGAATAGCCAAATCTCTGAAAGGTATGACCGGCAACCCATTTTTAAATTGCATCCATTTAGTGCCACTATCAATACTGTACCAAATTCCAAATTCTGTTGCAACAAAAAGCAATTCCTGTTTCACATGATCCTGTACGATACGCCAGGTTAATGTTCGATCAGGAAGATTGGCTCTTAACGACTTCCATGTTTTTCCTTTATTAATACTCTTGAATAAATACGGTGCAAAATCGCCTGTTTTATGGTTATCCAAAACAACGTAAACCGTTGAGGCATCATAAAGATCAGCTTTGATATCATTGACAAAAGCTGATGAAGGTACTCCAGGCAATGATGTGACAGATATTTTATTCCAGTTCTTTCCACCATCTTCACTGAAATGTATCAATCCATCATCTGTTCCGGCCCAAAGAAAACCTTCTTTTACAGGCGATTCGGAGATTGAAGTAATGGTGCTGTAGTCTGACATTGCGTAAAGATCCCATGCCGCATCCCAGCTCCATTGCCTGTCCATTAATTTCTGACGGATGCGCTCTTGCTGTGTTGTCAGATCACCTGAAACAGCAACCCAGCTATCGCCTCTGTCATCTGATTTCCAGACACGTTGTGAAGCAAAGTAGATGCGCTTCGGATTGTGCGGACTCACCAAAACAGGAGCATCCCAATTAAAGCGTTCAGAAGGTTCGCCGATCTCAGGCTGCGGCTTGATATAAACCATTTCACCTGTAGTGCGGTCAAAACGGGTTAGATTGCCTTGCTGCCATTGAGAATAAACTATGTCAGGATTTCCTGGCTCAGTGGCGGGCTGATGCCCATCACCAAATAGCGTTACAAACCAATCTGAATTCCGAATGCCATGAACATTATCTGTACGTGATGGCCCACCTTGCGTATTGTTATCCTGAGTGCCGCCATATACATTATAAAAGGGCAGATCATCATCAACTGCGACCTTATAAAATTGCGTCACAGGTAAATTTGACACAAATTTCCAGCTCTTCGTATTATCAAACGATTCATACAAACCACCATCATTACCTACCAAAAGATAGTCAGGATTATCTTTTCGAAATGCAATAGCATGATTGTCAACATGTTTATTTTGCTCGTTCATTCGATTGAAGGTTTTACCACCATCTTCCGAAATCTGCATCCATACATCAACAAGATAAATTTTATCATACTGAAATGGGCTCGCATAAAGCTCCTGATAATAGTGTGGACCTGTTCCACCTGCAACTGCATCGGATTGCTTTGTCCACGAAGCCCCTCTGTCGGTACTTTTGAAAACACTTCCAGCCCTGCGTTCCAGCTCTATGGCTGCATAAATTACATCAGGATTTTGAGGAGACAAAACAAGGCCTATTTTACCCATATCTCCTGAAGGTAATCCTTTGCTGAGTTTTTCCCAGCTCTCTCCGCCATCATCCGACTTGTAAATAGCTGAGCCTTTTCCGCCTCCAATGTATGCCCCAACTGAACGATGCCGCTGCCATGTTGCTGCATAAAGACGTTCGGGATTTCGTGGGTCAATCACTATATCTGTAGCGCCTGTCCACTCATTATCCCCCAAAACTTTTTTCCAGGTTTTACCTCCATCAGCACTTTTAAAAACACCTCTCTCTCCACCTTTCGACCACAACGGGCCTTGTGCTGCTACCCAAACTGTGTTCGTTTCGGTTGGATGTATGATAATTTTTGAGATATGTTCCGAAAGCTTTAACCCTTTGTTTTGCCAGCTCTTACCTCCATCTTCACTCAGGTAAACACCATCTCCGTAACCAACGTGACGCCCCCCAACATTCTCACCTGAACCAACCCAAATGCGTTCGGGGTTGAGAGGATCAAGGGTTAAACAACCTATTGAATATGAACCTTCCTGTTCAAAAACAGGCTGCCAGGTCGTTCCGGCATTCTCAGTTTTCCAAACGCCTCCCGAACCTACTGCAACATACCAAACAGCTGGCTTTGCAGGATGGATGACGATATCTGAAATACGACCTGACATAAGCGCCGGTCCTATACTCCTAAATTTCAATCCATTAAGGGCTAAATCATTTTTTGTATCAGTTTTCTGACCAACAAGATTTTGCCAGCTAAACAGGCCAAGTAAAAATAAAATCAAAGTATAAATAGTCGTTCTCATAACTCAAAATTTAATAAATCGTACATTTTAGTGCGCCAAAGTAACTGATTATGATGCACATCAACTCAGATTCAAGTTTTAGGTTGAATTTAGTAAGAAAACGTTTTTGTTGTCTTAAATAAATGGAATCCCGAAAGTATAAAAATACTGGCTTGAGGAGTTTTTATTTGGAGCTGATTTCCTCCTCAATAAAAACTTCATCAGGGATTGACCCATTGATCCGGAAGTTGGAATAAGTTAGTTTAACATTACCACTTGTTCGTTCACCTGCTTTTTTGGGATCAACTTTTAAACTCCCAATAAATTTCATCGGGATATCAATCTGTTGAATATCAAAACCTACGATAGTAATTACAGGTAAATCAAATTTGAGATCTCCATATTCAAAAGTCATGGTGTAATTTCCCTGACCATTAGAAGTTACCTGCATTTTTTGAATCCGGTCTTTCAATTTATCAATCCATACCGTTGCTATAACAAAGTCGGCACTGGCCTCCATAGGCACAATTTTCAAAATATGGTTCGCATCATCTGAACCGGCATAAATAGCGGTATGAGGCTGTTGCAACATCGAGATAACGGAAAAATTAATCCCTTTCTTTGGAACAAGTGCAAAGCTGGTGGCACGGAATCTAAACTTATCGGGTGCCTTGTAAAAGACCTTTCCATTCTTTACCGGGATCTTGATGAAATCGACATCAACATCAATTTTAACATCAGCTTCGAAAGATTTTACCATTGAAGCTTTCGCCAGAACATCAGCAATAATCTTATCAGGATCGCTCTGTGCATTGATGTTTAAGCTAATAAAAATCGAAAAAACAAAAATCGTTATATACTTATTAATCATGTAGTTATGTCTTTTTTTGTGAAAATACGCAATGCGACAGCGTAAAAAACAGAAATATGAAGAATCAAAATTGCTGAAGCTTTCCAAATAATATTCCAGTCAACTGGATCATCAAAGAAAAGTTGCCAGCCACTCAGATATGTAGTGAACAGAAATGGTTTAAGTACTTCAAAAATACCGATGCTAAAATTAGATAAAATTGTAAATAGTATTAGCACTGACATACTGCTAACAACCGGTCCCAACGAATTGGAAGCCATTGTTGAAAACATGAAAGCCAGACCGGCTACCACCCACATGCTCATTACTCCGTAGGCAAATGCCCCAATAAAACGCCACCAAATATCAGAAACATCAAGAATATTTATGGTATTCATCAGAACCATCATGTCACCGGGTTCCCAGAAGAAATGACCAAGCCCAAGACTAAGCACCATTAAAAAAACTACAAGCATGGAGGTATACGCTTGTGCCGTAATGTATTTGGCTGTAAGAAGCTGAGTACGACTCAATGGTCGGGTAAGCAACAATCGGAAAGTTCCTCTTCCGGCCTCCCCCGAAACCATGTCGCCGGCTACAATAGCAACAAGAATCGGAATATGCAACCACAAACTATTGAGAATGATATAAGTTACCGAGTAAGTATTGATCAAACTCCCCTCAAAAACAAAAACATCTGCCATGCTTTTTACAAGGAAATCAAGGAGTTTCTGACCCTCGATAAACATTCCAATTTGAATGATCACCACGATCAGAAATATCGCGATAAATCCGATGTAAGTAATCTCTCGTTTGAAAAGTTTACTGAATTCTAATTTAATAAGTGTTCCCATCTATGTATTTTGTAGAAAAAAGTCTTCCAAATTGTTGCGTGTTATCAACTGCTTTACTCCAATACCGGCATTAACCAACGCTTCGTTAATAGATGGAATAACATCTGTTGGAAGCTCTGCATGTAATTCATCAAGCAGGTTGCGATCAAAAGTATAATCCGGAAATTTCTCAAGCAGCAATTTCAATGCTTTTGACGTATCGGTGGTGATAAGCGTAAGCTGCTGAGTATCTGATTCCAGTAACTTACGTACCTCGCCTTCTACTACCACTTTCCCCTTACTTATCACAATCATCCTGTTGCTTATCAACTCCATCTCACGAAGGATATGTGAAGAAACAATGAGGGTTTTTCCCATTTCGCTGTTCAGGCGAACAATCATTTCGCGGATATCTTTGATTCCCTGCGGATCAAGACCGTTGACAGGTTCGTCCAAAATAATCAGATCAGGATCATGGAGCAAAGTCTGAGCTATTCCTAATCGCTGCTTCATTCCCTGACTAAAAGTCTTTACCTTATCATTAGCTCTGTCCTGCAAATCAACTACTTTAAGGAGCTCCATGATTTTATCACGCTTATGTTTAATTCCGGAATATTGTGCCAAAATATCCAGATTCTGATAGGCAGAAAGGTATTGATAAAAATCAGGACGCTCAATAAGCGCTCCTACCTTGCTCAAAACCTCACGCCTGTTGTGGGATAGCTGCTGACCAAACAAAAGTACCTCACCTGAATCCGGACGAATCAGGTTCAGCACCATCCTTATTGTGGTACTTTTACCCGAACCATTAGGTCCGAGAAAGCCATATATATCACCTCTGTAAACTGTAAAACTCACATCCCGCACTGCTTTTACAGCACCAAAATGTTTCACAAGATGGTTTACTTCGAGTACCTTTTCCACTATGACCGGATTGAAATATTTGCCTTTTTTTGAATCATAATCGGCATATTCCATCCAGGTTGGAAGATACTCAATACTGATTTTTTATTACGGTATGGCAATAAATGAAAATTATTGAACCCGGGGAAATTGAATTTGTAACGCACAGGGTGGCTCACCGAAGTAGCAGAAAACTTGCGAAGTCCAAGGCGGGTCAGGAATTTGTTAAGGTATGAAATCATTTAGTTTTTTATTATTTAACAACACAACTAACATTTTGTTCGCTAATATTTCACAAAATATGTGCCATCTAAGAAACTTATAATGATCTGTAAAATTGTTCAAAATCATGGCTTTAATTTTTCCATTAAATACCATAATAAGAAGCCAAAAACTTCAACCACTTCTCACATTAACCTATCCACCAATACTCATTTAAGCTATGTTTGCAAATTCACTTAAAGTCTTTTAATCATGAGAAAAATAACCGGTCTTTTAGCCATTTTTATATTGATTACTGCTGCTGCATCATTGTATAAGTTTAAGAACGATAACCAAGTTAATCAGGTTATTACTCATTTTCAATCACTTCCCGAAGTAAAAGAGCCAAAAATGGAACCAAACGACTGGTTGGCTAAACAAAAATTATATCCCAATCCCTCCTTCAGCTATTCTCACTATTTGTTTGCTCTTCAGCAAGCGCAGTCATTACATAAAGCAGCCAAAAACAGAGGTACTTCATGGCAATTGGCGGGCCCAACAAATATCGGCGGACGAATCACTGATATAGCTGTGCACCCATCTGCACCAGAAATAATATACATAGGTGCTGCCTCTGGCGGAATTTTAAAAAGCAGCAACAATGGTTTGGACTGGCAACAGGTTTTTAATGATGCACCGGTCATCTCGATTGGCGCTTTAGCTATCGACCCCTCAAATCCTGACGTTCTCTATGCAGGAACTGGCGAAGCCAATGCCTCGAGTTACAGTTTTATTGGAAACGGAATTTACAAATCTACTGATTCCGGGCAGTCATGGAATCATATTGGTCTGGAACAATCTGCCTATTTCGGACGCATTTTGGTCGATTATAACGACAGTGAACGGGTATTCGCTGCTGCTTGTGGCACACTTTTCAGTCCAAATGAAGTGCGTGGAATCTACCGCAGTACCAATGGCGGAAACAATTGGGAACGTGTGCTTTATGTTTCGGATTCAACAGCTGGGGTTGATATTATCCAGCATCCTTCAAACCCTGATATACTTTATGCATCCATGTGGGAACGCATGCGCGGACTAACATATCGCCGCTCTCATGGCACAACTTCCGGCATTTACAAATCGATTGACGGTGGCAACAATTGGACTTTACTTACAAACGGGCTGCCTGGCGGCGATCAAAAAGGCCGTATTGGATTGGCAATTGGGCAAAACAATCCCGAGATTGTTTATGCTTTCATCGACAAGCTCGTAAACGGGAGTCTCATTGCCAGCGTATATAAAAGTACCAACGGAGGACAAAGCTGGCAGCAAACCAATGATGGAAATATTGCGGATATGAACAGCACTTTTGGCTGGTATTTTGGTCAAATACGTGTTGATCCCCAAAATGACAACCGCTTCTATGTACTTGGCGTTGACCTTTATCGCAGCGACAACGGAGGAAGCAGTTACACACAGATTGGAGGCTATTTCAATATTGATGAAATTTATGTTGACAATCATGCCATGTTTCTTAATCCTACCAATGGCACAATTCTACATGGAAATGACGGTGGGTTATACCGAAGCAACGACATGGGTAATAACTGGACAAAAATCAACAACTTACCTCTGACACAGTTTTATGCCATTGATGTGGATTACCTGAATCCACAACGTATCTATGGTGGCACTCAAGACAATAACACCATTCGCACATGGACAGGAAACCATAACGATTGGGAAAGAATATTAGGTGGTGACGGGATGTACTGTTTGGTTGATTATACCAATTCGAACATCATTTATGCCGAATCGCAATGGGGTAACCTCACACGATCCGACGATGGTGGAAATAGTTTTTCATACATCGCTTCCTGGTCGGGCGACCGCACCAATTGGTCGTCACCATATGTAATGCACCCAACATCGCCACAGACCCTTTATTTTGGCACCTACCGGGTTTGGAAAACAACCAATAAAGGAAATAGCTGGACACCAATCAGTGGCGATCTTACACACAATCTTGCACAAAGCGGATTCAGCACCATAACAACTATTGCCATTTCAAAACTTAATCCAAACCTTCTGCTGACCGGTTCTGATGATGGAAGAATTCACCTGAGTTCAAGTGGCGGTCTGTTCTGGGATGATATTTCGCAAGGCCTTCCCCAACGCTGGATCACACGTGTTGCATTTGACCCCTTTGATGAAAATACCATTTATGCAACTGTTTCCGGTTTTCGCTGGGACGAATCACATCCTTACGTTTTCCGTTCAAACGATCTTGGACAAAATTGGGAATCCATAAGCAGCAACTTACCCACCCTTCCGGTAAACGTGATTGTGGCTGACCCTGATCGTCAAGGATGGCTTTATGTTGGAACGGATGTTGGAGTTTTTTACACTGAAAATGCTGGCATAGAATGGAGTAGCCTTATGGATGGACTGCCAAGTGTACCTGTAACCGATTTAAAAATACATCAACCGACAAGAACACTCATTGCAGGAACTTATGGCAATTCGGCTCACAGGCTTAGTCTTGATTTGATAACATCAATCTCAACGAAAGAGAAAAATTCCAATTATTCTACGCTTAAGCCTGTTTATCCTAATCCGGTCGAAAGGTCAGGAAGCCTCCAATGTTCCTATTATTTGACATCTGCCGGAAAATGTGAACTTCAAATTATTGATGTCAAAGGTAATGTGGTGAGAAAATTATACTCAGGCAATCAAACGAGCGGTGAACATCAGCTAACGATAAATCTAAATGACGGTGATATGCTTTCAAATGGAGTTTTCTTCCTTCGTTTGATAACAGACAAACAGGCTGAACAGCAGAAGTTCATTATCAAATAATAAGAAAGACGGTCCGGAAGTGGTGAAATGGCTTTAGCATTTTCAAAGTGAAGAAAAATGATTTAGCATGAAATAATATTATAATCTGCTGAATAACAATATCTTAATTTTGTAGCAGTTATTCTTTGACAATCAGATAAATTACTTCATTATCCTTTTTAAGCAGGTACTTTTCACGACCATACTGCTCCATAAAGGTGGAATCGTATTGAAAATCTTCTAAAAGCTCCTGATTCTTTTTAATTTCTGATTCATAAAATCGTTTCTGATGTTCAATATTTCTCAAATTACCTTTGAGCTTCATTTGATTGAAAATATTGTTTTGATCAAAAAAAATCATCCAAATCCCAAAAGCGATCAAAAAATAGAGGTAACGAAACCGGGACAAGTGGCGAAAAAATCGTTTCATATGAAATAAAAAAGCAAATTTAACGCATTATTTTGGTCAGATCAATTTCAGGATGTAAATAGTTTGTTCTCAGGTCTTAATGGTTATCGATTCCATTAAGCATAAACAATAAATGCCTGAGTGTTTTCAGAATTTCTCCCATATATTCTTTGATTGCCCGTAAGCTTCCTGGCAAAACATACACAAACGTCTCACCCATCAATCCGGCTACTCCCCTGCTAAGCAACGCATTAGGTTTTTCTATTCCATATTTTAGCCGAATAGCCTCCATTATACCCGGAATTTCTTTGTCAAGGAATTCTTTAGCGACTTCTGGAGTAAAATCCCTGGGGCCAATTCCTGTTCCACCAGTAGTAAAAACCATATCAAATTTCTCCGTCTTCGCTTTGGTTAGAAGCTTCTTAAGTTGCTCAGGGTCATCAGGAATAAGTTGTGCCTCAAAATTCACCTGCCAGCGATTCAATTCAAAGAAGGGAATTAATTGCTTTTGGATCTCAGGTCCGCTAAGATCTTCATATTCACCTGAACTAGCCCTGTCAGATAATGTAATAACCATCACACGAAACACTTTTGGATGATAGGTAATCAGATCACCTGCTTTAACAACTCCTCCATTTAAAACACGGGCAAAGATGCCTTCTTTAGGCATAACACAATTGCCTACTTCATTGTAAATTGCACAACCCGAACCATGACATTTCTTGCCAATCTGTGTTACTTCCAATACGGTATCACCTAAATGCAACTGATCAAAGGGGGCCATTTCATATAAAATCATCCCTTCAGTGGTAATATTTTCTGCAAACTCGCCATAGGCTAATTGCCTGCCGGCATCTTTTTCAAACTTTCTGAAACTTTCTGTTCCCAACAAGCTAACCATCCGGTGCCAATTGCCCGAATGCGCATCACCTAAAACACCCTTTTCGTATAAATTGATTTCTTCAACGGGCTGTTTTACAGTACCTTTTTGTAATGATATATTAACCGAAACTACTTTCATCGCGTAATTTTCAACCTTTAATTTCAATTTGCTTCCGTTGTGCGAAATTAGAACAAATCAACCAACTAAAACCTGAAGATTTTGACTCATCCATTTCTTCAAAAAAATAAATACAATTCAAAAAATAATTTGTTGATTTGCTGGGAGTTATGGATAACAATGGAATTCTTTACAAATAATTAATGATGTAATCCTCTGTTATTCAAACCTCTTGATTATTTTTACAAGTCAATGTATCGACCTATGAAACTATTATATATTGTCCGGCATGCCAAATCTTCCTGGGATTTTCCTGAACTTTCTGATCATGAAAGACCTTTGCTCGAAAAAGGAAAGAAAAGAACCCGCAAAATGATTGAATTTCTCAAGTCGAAAAAAGCAAAACCTGATATCATTATAAGCAGTTCAGCTCTCAGAGCACGTGAAACAGCGGGTTACTTTGCCATTGGCCTGGGATTAAATCAGGAGGATGTTATTATAGATCCAACTCTCTATCATGCTGATTATGAGCGAGTATTCGATCTGTTTATCGATCTGTCAGATCAAAATAATGCTGTTATGCTTGTAGGACACAATCCTGCATTCACCAATTTTGTAAATTTGTTCCTCGTACCGCCCATTGACTGGCTACCAACATCGGCAGTTGTTTGCTTGTCGTTTGATACTAATCATTGGGATGAAATAAAAAGTTCAGGTTATGAGGTAAAATTTGTTGCCTATCCAAAACTCATAGCCGACTGAAGAAGAATAACTTAGATCGGAGAAGATATCATTATGAGTAACAGCAACCTCATCAACAGAGAAATAAGTTGGCTAAATTTTAATGCAAGAGTTTTGCAGGAAGCAACTGACAAAACGAACCCTCTTTTTGAACGACTCAGGTTTGTTGGCATTTATTCCAACAACCGGGATGAGTTTTTCCGAGTGCGCGTCGCAACTATGCGAAGGCTTAAAGAAATTCAAAAAGAAAAACACGAGATACTGAATTTTGATCCATCAAAAACACTTAAGCAAATTCGTACGATCATTGATCAGCAGGAGCAAGCTTACATGGATGCATACATGTCTGTCAGAGATGAGCTACGTGACAATGGTTTCAATATTGTTGGCTTTGGCGATCTAAACCCCAATCAAATCCATCAGGTAAAGAAATACTTCACAAAATATGTACATCCTTACCTTTTCCCTATCATGCTTGGAGGTTTAAAAGATGTAGAAGGTTTGCGCGATAATTCTATTTACCTTGTTGTTCGTCTCAGAAGCTCAAAATCCACCATCAAGGATGATTTTGCATTGGTTAAAGTACCAACAAGTCGTGTCTCACGCTTTTTTCTCTTACCCGACGATGGTGTCGAATCGGTTGTGGTGCTGCTCGACGACATCATCCGATACAATCTCGAGGAAATTTTCTTTCCTTTTGGTTATGATATTTTCGATGCCTATTCGATGAAATTTACGCGTGACGCCGAGCTCGATCTTGAAAATGACCTCTCTAAAAGTTTCCTTGAAATCATGGCCGAAAGCCTCAAACAACGTAAAAGAGGCGCTCCTGTGAGGTTTATTTATGACAAGGACATGCCTGCTGAAATTTTAGATTTGCTCCTTAAAAAGTTCAAAATCAATAAAAAAGACATTCTTATTCCTGGATGGAAATACCATAATTTCCGCGATTTTATGTCTTTTCCACATGTTGGAAACAAGGCACTATGGGCTAAACCCCTCCCCCCAATGCGTCACCCCGACCTCCCTCCTTATAAAAGTATTTTTGCTGTTATTAAGGAAAAGGATGTCATGTTGCATTATCCTTATCACACCTTCATGCATATTATCGATTTGCTTCGTGAAGCTTCCATTGACCCGAAGGTTCGATCTATTAAAATGACTTTGTACAGGGCTGCCCGTGACTCTAATGTGATAAATGCTCTTGCTAATGCTGCACGAAATGGGAAATCTGTAACTGTTTTTTTGGAACTTCAGGCACGTTTTGACGAAAAAGCCAACATTCAATGGTCAGAAAAACTTCATGAAGAAGGTGTGAAAATTATCAAAACTATTCCCGGACTTAAAGTTCACAGTAAGCTAATACTCATCCGTCGTAAAGAGACTGAAGGTGATGTATACTATACAAACATCAGTACGGGCAACTTCAACGAATCTACTGCACAAGTTTATGCTGACGACAGCTTGTTAACCTGTGACGCTCAAATTGGATTAGAGGCAGGGCAAATGTTTCGACTCTTTGAAACCCCCTACAGCCCTCCAACTTTAAAAAAGTTAGTGATTTCGCCTTACAGTACCCGTAAACACTTTCTAAAATTACTGAACTTTGAGATTAGAAATGCTAAAGCTGGAAAAGAGGCCTGGTGTATTTTAAAAATGAACAGTGTTGTCGATGAATCTTTAGTTGAAAAACTCTATCAGGCAAGTCAGGCTGGTGTGAAGATTCAAATAATTTGTCGGGGCATTTGCGTACTTATTCCAGGTTTACCTGGTGTGAGTGAAAACATTGAAGTTATCAGTATTATTGACCGATTTCTTGAACACAGCAGGGTTTTTGTTTTTGCAAATAATGGTAACCCATTGTATTTCACATCTTCAGCCGACTGGATGGTTCGTAATCTCGACCATCGCTTTGAAGTTGTATGTCCTATTGAAGACCCAAAAATCCAACAGGAGTTACACGATATGCTCAAAATTCAACTAGCCGACAACTGTAAAGCACGGTTAATAAACAGAGCTGATTCAAATGATATGAATATGTATCGCCAGCGTGGTGAAAACGAAGAAGTCATACGTTCCCAAAATGTTATTTACGATTACTTAAAGAATAAAACTGAAAGTTAAAAAAAAGCCCTTTACAATTGTAAAGGGCTTTTTTTAGAAGAAAATGTTATTTAATCTCCCATGTAGCACCACTGTTCAATAAATCATCAACAGTTTTGATGTTTGAATTAGCTTTTTCAGTTTCGATTGACGCCATCATTGCCTGATCAAATGTTTCGGTGGGCACCGATCGGATAACACCTAATGCAACAGGAAATTCCGGTGGCATCATTGCAGCCATCATCGTGTGAACTCCTGAATCTTTCTCATACTGATCGTGAACAAGTATGTCATTTTCGGTAATTCCATTTTCACCAATTGTGACAACTTCCAGCTTTGTTCCATTTAATACGATTCCTTTTTTTCGATCTTTCCCGAAAATCAAGGGTTTGCCATGTTCAATAAACAATTGATAATCGTCTCTGGTCTCGCGGCTTGTAATGAGGTCGTGCGTTTTGTTGGCAAAAATTACACAATTCTGGAGAATCTCAACAACCGATGTTCCTTTATGCTTGGCAGCTTCCATGAAAACGCCGGTCATGGCTTTTGGGTTTGTATCAAGTGTACGAGCAAAAAATGTCCCTTGTGCGCCAATTACTAAAACACCCGGGTTAAATGGTCTTTCGTAAGTCCCCTGTGGACTTGTTTTGGTTTTGGAACCTTTGGGTGTTGTAGGAGAATATTGCCCTTTCGTTAATCCATAAATTTTGTTGTTGAACAAAAGAAGGTTTATGTCAATATTTCTCCGGATTGTATGTATGAAATGATTTCCACCAATAGCCATTGAGTCGCCATCGCCTGTTATCATCCAAACGCTGAGTTTTGGATTCGCGAGTTTTACTCCTGTTGCAATTGCTGCAGCACGGCCGTGAATACTATGAATTCCATAGGTATTCATGTAATATGGAAAGCGTGATGAGCATCCAATTCCCGACACGACTACGAAATCTTCCTTTGGAACACCTAATGAAGGAAACACATTTTCTACTGCATGAAGTATCGCATGATCGCCGCAACCAGGACACCATTTCACCATCTGGTCGCTGCTAAAATCTTCTTTAGTGAGCTGAACAATTCCAGTTTCTATGATCTGATTTTCCATTTCCTATTGATTTAAAAGTTCATTAAACTTGGCTTCCAACTCTGCTACCATAAAAGGCAATCCTTGTATCTTATTGTATTGCTGATACTTAAACTGAGGGAAATTCATCCTTAAGTATTTAACAAATTGTCCGTTATTAATTTCGCAAACAATAATCTTTTTATGCCTTCCCAAAAGCTCTTCTGTGTTTTTTGGAAGAGGCATAATATGTTTGAAATGCGCCAACGCAACCGACTTGCCCTGTTCCTGCATTTTCTCAACAACTGTTATCATAACACCATAAGTGCCTCCCCAACTTACAACCAGCAAGTCTGCATCATCAGATCCAAAAACTTCCTGCTCAGGGATATAATTAGCAACTCTTTGCACTTTTTCCTCACGCAAGATGGTCATTCTTTCATGATTCAACGGATCGTGGGAAACATTTCCGCTGCCATCTTCTTTTTCAAGTCCACCAACACGATGCCTTAATCCTTCTGTTCCAGGAATAGCCCACTGACGAGCCAATGATTCAGCATCCCTCTTATAAGGTTTATAATTAGCATCATTAGCCTGCGCCATAGGCGGTTGTATTGAGGGCAAATCAGCTACTCTAGGAATCTTGAAAACTTCAGAACCATTGGCTAACGATCCATCGGTGAGCAAAATAACAGGAGTCATATGCTCCAGACTAAGCTTGGATGCTTCGTATGCGCTGTAAAAACAATCTGCAGAACTTTTAGCAGCTAATATTATTACGGGAGCTTCGCCATTACGACCAAAAAGCGCCTGCATGAGGTCACTTTGCTCCGATTTGGTTGGCAAACCGGTTGAAGGTCCACCACGCTGTACATCTACAATCACCAAAGGCAACTCAGTCATTACAGCTAACCCAATAGCTTCCGATTTCAACGAAAGTCCAGGTCCACTGGTTGTTGTAATGGCCATAGCTCCTGTATAACTTGCCCCTATTGCCGAAACAATACCGGCAATTTCATCTTCTGCCTGAAATGCCTTTACGTTAAGGTTCTTATGATAGGTGAGTTCTTGTAGTATTTCGGTAGCAGGTGTAATAGGATATGATCCAAGGAAAAGTGGCCGGCCGGAGCGTTCTGAAGCTGCTATAAATCCCCATGCAGTAGCAACATTTCCTGTAATATTTCTGTAATGCCCTTTCTCAAGCGGAGCAGGCTCAACTTTATAAGTTGTAGCAAACAATTCAATTGTATCAGCATAATTAAATCCTGCAGCAAGAACTGCCTTGTTGGATTCAATTACGATGGGGTTGGCTTTGAATTTCTTCTCAAAATAAGCATTAACATGCTCAGGATCACGATTAAACAAATACATCACAATCCCAAGTGCAAACATATTTTTCGACTTCATTGTTGACTTCATGTCAATGTCAAGATGTTTTACAGCCTCCCGTGTAAGAGTGGAGATAGGTGATTTGATTAACTTATATCCACTTAAACTTCCATCTGTTGTTGGATCAGTAGCATAGCCTGCCTTATCAATTCCTTTTTCAATAAAAGCATCTCCATCAACTATGATGATTGCACCTTTTTTGATCCAACGCATGTTTGCCTTTAAAGATGCTGGATTCATTGCAACCAGAACATCAGCCAGGTCACCGGAGGTATAAACGGTTTTTTGACCAAAATGTATCTGAAATCCCGACACACCGGAAACAGTTCCTTGAGGCGCACGTATTTCTGACGGATAATCAGGAAAAGTGGCAAAATCGTTTCCAGCAAATGCGGTTGAATCAGAGAAAAGTGAACCTGTTAACTGCATCCCGTCACCTGAGTCTCCTGCAAAACGGATTACGACCTGTTCAAGCTCAACAACCTTGCTATTCTTACTTGTCATAAAGTGAGTATTAATTTTGAGGCAAAGGTAAAATATTTCAACTTCTGATAACAAAATACAAATTGTCGCAACTTTCTGAAAACGATTGCAAAATAAATCATCCTTACTCTTATATATCTGTCTTACAGTATTTTATAACGATTTATGCATAACTAACGCTGTTGTGATAAAACGCTAAATTATAATCAGTCTAAATATGCACATTTTACAATGTGTAATTTTATTGCAATACACACATTTTTGACCCCTATTAATTTAGATTTGCTATAAATTATCCTTTTAGTGGCAACAATGAAACCAACTTCTATATATTTGCAGCGAAATTATTGTACAACCTTTAATAACTTATGTTATGGCTTATAAAATTACTGATGACTGCACAGCTTGCGGCACATGCATTGACGAATGTCCAGTTGATGCAATTTCTGAAGGAGATATCTATGTAATTGATGCTGATTTGTGCACCGATTGCGGCTCTTGCGCTGATGTGTGCCCTGTTGAGGCTATCATGCCTGAATAAATTTTCAGTCTGAAAAAGAAGAGGCTTTCTGGCAACAGGAAGCCTTTTTTTGTTTACTCCCTCCTAAAACACTATTCTGGTAACAGGATTCCTGAATTTATTGCTAATTTTGCAGCAAAATCATTAGCAACCCTGTCCATGGATACATATAATTTCCTCAACAGTAACGATCCGGCTGCCATTGAAGATCTTTATCAACGTTTCAAAAACAATCCTGAAGAGCTTGATGCCGGATGGAGAAGTTTTTTTGAAGGTTTTGATTTTGCTGCCAGAAACTATACTCCTCAACCAAAAACGAACCCAAAGACTACCAATGAATTCAAGGTTCTTGGCCTTATCGATGACTACCGAAAACGCGGACATCTTTTTACAGAAACCAATCCTGTTCGCAAGAGAAGGAAGTATTTTCCAACCCTTGACATTGAGAATTATGGCTTGACTGAGAAAGATTTGGATACTGTCTTTGAAGCCGGCAATGAAATTGGTCTAGGACCAACTTCATTACGCAATATTATTGACACTTTAAATCAGACCTATTGTCGTTCTTTTGGCGCTGAATTTATGTATATCCGTAATGTTGAAATCCACAAATGGATGATTCACAAAATGGAGTCAAGCCGAAACACACCCGCCTTTACCGCCTCTGACAAAAAGTTTATCCTTAAAAAACTTGACAGAGCAGTAAACTTTGAAAAATTCATTCATAAAAAGTTCCCGGGTCAAAAGCGGTTTTCGCTTGAAGGTGCTGAATCGCTTATCCCTGCATTGGATGCAATTATGGAAAAAGGCGCTGAGCTCGGAACTGAAGAATTCGTCATCGGAATGCCTCATAGAGGACGGCTGAATGTCTTATCCAATATTTTACGTAAACCATACATGGATATCTTCAGTGAATTTGAAGGTAAGGAGTATGAAGACCAAACACTTTTGGGTGACGTAAAATACCATCTGGGATACACTTCATTACGCAGAGCAACCAATGGCAAAACCATTAAATTAACCCTTGCTCCTAATCCTTCTCATCTTGAAGCAGTTGACCCTGTAGTTCAAGGAATCGCCCGTGCTAAAACTGACCTTATTTACAAGGATGATTACAGTATGGTTACGCCAATTCTTATACATGGAGATGCGAGTATTGCCGGACAAGGGATAGTTTATGAAATTGCCCAAATGTCGGAACTGAAAGGGTATAAAACCGGCGGAACGATACATCTTGTGGTAAATAATCAAATTGGATTTACAACAGATTACCTTGACGCCAGGTCGAGTACTTATTGCACTGATGTTGCCAAAGTCACACAATCGCCTGTATTTCATGTCAATGGAGATGATCCGGAAGCTGTCGTTTATGCTGTTCAAACAGCTCTGGAGTTCAGAGAGCGTTTTCAGAAAGATGTGTATGTCGATTTGTTATGCTATAGAAGATATGGTCATAATGAAGGTGATGAACCTCGTTTTACTCAACCCATTCTTTATAAAGTAATTGAAAAACATCCGAATCCACGTGAAATATACGCGAAAAGGATGCTTTCTGAAGGTGTTATGAGTCAGGCTGAGATCGATGATCTTGAAAAACATCACAACGAAATACTTGAAAACAGCCTTACTGGCGCGAAAGCAAAACTAAAAGCCAATATCACAAATTTTCTTCAGGAAACCTGGAAAGACATTCCAAAAGCTACTAAAGATGATTTCAACAACTCGCCTGTCACAGGATTTGAGCGGGAAAAATTGGATTTAATTGCAGAAAAAATCACCTCACTACCCGAGTCACTGACTTTTTTCCGTAAGACTATTAAGCTTCAGGAACAGCGCCATGATATGTATTTCAATCAAAAATCAGTTGATTGGGCTATGGCAGAACTGCTTGCTTATGGAACTCTTTTACTTGAAAATCATAGAGTAAGACTCAGCGGACAAGATGTTGGACGTGGTACTTTCTCGCATCGTCATGCTGTGCTCAGAGTTGAAGACTCCGAACAGGAGCATACGCCTCTGAACTGTATTACAGAAAATCAGGCTAAGTTTGATATCTATAATTCCTTGTTGTCAGAGTATGGCGTTTTAGGATTTGAATACGGCTACGCACTTGCATCGCCTGAAACACTCACCATTTGGGAAGCTCAGTTTGGCGATTTTAACAATGGGGCACAAATCATCTTCGATCAGTTTATAAGCAGTGCTGAAGAAAAATGGAATGTAATGAACGATATCGTTATTTTACTTCCACATGGTTACGAAGGACAAGGGCCTGAGCATTCAAGCGCGAGAATTGAACGATTTATGACCCTTTGCGCTGAAAACAATATTCAGGTTGCGAACTGCACAACACCTTCAAACTTTTATCATATCCTGCGCCGTCAGCTGAAACGCCCTTTCCGTAAGCCTTTAGTAATTTTTACACCTAAGAGTTTACTGCGTCATCCAAAGTGCATCTCTTCGGTTGAAGACCTTGCAACAGGTCGTTTTCTTGAATTAATTGATGATCATAATGCAGATCCTGAATTAGTTACCAAAATTCTGTTTTGTTCAGGAAAGGTTTATTATGATCTTTTGGAAGAAAAGGAACGTTTGAATGATCAAACTGTAGCATTGGTAAGAATCGAACAGCTTTACCCGCTGCCTCACCTTCAGATAAAAGCCATTGTTGCAAAATATTTTAGTGCAAGAACCTACCTTTGGGTACAGGAAGAACCATTGAATATGGGTGCATGGCGATTTATTCATCATGAACTTAACTACCTGAAGCTACGTTTGATAGCTCGCCCTGAAAGTGGTAGCCCAGCAACAGGATCTTCAAAATTTCACCTCATTCGCCAGCAAAAAATTATCGACAAAGCTTTCGAATCGTGCGAATGTCCATTTGTTGATACCCAATGTGGTATGGTCTGTATTGGAAATAAATGGAGATCCTTCGAAAAGGAACTCAAATCCATGAACGTGGATATGCTTGACAGTAAATTTCATTCAGCTTTAAAGAAACTCGAATAAAATCATTTAACAATGGTCATAGAAATTAAAGTTCCCAGTCCGGGAGAATCCATCAATGAAGTTCAATTGTCCAATTGGTTAGTTTCAGACGGCGCCTATGTTGATAAAGATCAGGACATTGCTGAAGTAGACTCTGACAAGGCTACGCTCAGCATTGCTGCGGTAGCTTCGGGAATTATTTCTCTCAAGGTTGCTCAGGGGGAAACAATTGAAGTTGGACGTATTATTGCCAGCATTGAGGTTTCGGATGAAAAACAGGTAACTACAAAAAAAACTGAAGAGCCTATCGTAGTTAAAACTGAAAAAGCGACAGATGCACCACTGCCACCTACAGCAAAAACACCTGAGGTAATTTCATCTGAACCAAAAGATGCGCAGTTTTTAAGCATGTCACCACTTGCAAGGAAATTATTGTCGGAGGAAAACATAACTGATAATGAGTTAATTGAGTTTTTAAAGCATTATCGCCTTGGTAAAAAGGATGTAGCCTTTATTCTTAAAGAGAAAACCAACTTCTCAAGTCAGACGGCTGAAGCAGCAAAAGCAACTCCAACTTCTGTTGCAGGGTCAAGAGAAGTAGAACGAAAGAAAATGACCATGCTCCGAAAAAAGCTTTCTGAGCGATTGGTTTCAGTAAAAAATGAAACGGCCATGCTTACCACGTTTAACGAGGTAAATATGACTCCCATAATAGAGCTTCGCAACAAATATAAAGATGCATTCAAAGCCAGGCATGCTGTAGGATTAGGATTCATGTCGTTTTTTACCAAAGCAGTAACTGAAGCCTTAAAGCACTTTCCGCAGGTCAATGCACAAATTAATGGTGATGAAATTATTACACATAATTATGCCGATATAAGCATTGCTGTTTCTGGCCCAAAAGGATTGGTAGTTCCGGTTATCCGTAATGCTGAAATTCTTTCTTTAGCTGAAATCGAATTAAAGATCAAGGAATTAGCTACCAAGGCCAGAGAAAACAAACTGACTTTGGATGAAATGACAGGTGGCACTTTCACTATCACCAACGGTGGCGTTTTTGGATCTATGCTTTCCACTCCAATTATCAACCCACCCCAATCAGCTATCCTGGGGATGCATAACATTGTGGAACGGCCAATAGCAGTCAATGGAAAAGTTGAAATTCACCCTATCATGTATGTGGCCCTCAGCTACGATCACCGTGTAATTGATGGCAGGGAATCAGTAGGATTTCTGGTGAAGGTGAAAGAGATGCTTGAGAATCCTGTCCGGATGTTATTTGAATCGAAAAATCCGGAGGAAACGCTTCTGGGACTTTAGGTATGAAACGAAATGTTGATTTTCTTGTCATCGGAACTGGTATAGCAGGCTTAAGTTATGCTCTTAAAGTGGCTGATCACGGAAAAGTTTTAATTGTAAGTAAAACAAGTATTTCTGAAACAGCAACATGGTATGCTCAAGGTGGCATAGCTGCTGTGATGTACAATCCTGATACGTTTAAGAAACATATTCAGGATACGCTTATTGCCGGGAGTTTTTTAAATGATGAGGAAATCGTTAAAATGACAATTTCCGAATCAACCGAACGCATCAAAGAATTGATCGAATGGGGAGCCCATTTTGATAAAGAATCATCGGGTCGCTACGCATTGGCTCGTGAAGGAGGTCATTCAGAGTTCAGGGTTCTGCATCATCAGGATCGGACAGGATCTGAAATTCAGCGCGCTTTATCAGAAAAAGTAATTAACCATCCGAATATCGAAGTCCTTGAAAATCATTTTACAATCGATATTATTACTCAGCATCATCTGGGCAAAATCGTTCGCAGAACGCATACTGATACAAAATGCTTCGGCGCTTATGTATTAAATCCTGAGACAGGACATATTGATACAATTTTAGCCAAAACCACCATGATCTCTACCGGAGGAGCAGGTAATGTGTATCAAACCACAACAAATCCCACAATTGCGACCGGTGATGGTATTGCAATGCTTTACAGGGCAAAAGGAATTGTGGATCATATGGAATTCATTCAATTTCACCCTACCTCATTATATAACCAAAAAGAGAAACCTTCATTTCTAATCACTGAAGCACTTCGTGGAGCTGGTGCTATCCTGAAAGACCATAAAGGTAAAGAGTTCATGCAAAAATATGACTCGAGAGGATCGCTTGCACCGCGTGATATTGTTGCTCGGGCAATCGACAACGAAATGAAGATTTCAGGCAGAGAGCATGTATATCTGGATGCCCGACACATTCCTGAAAGGGAACTATTAGACCATTTCCCCGGCATTCACGCCAAGTGTCTGAGTATTGGAATTAACATCATGAAAGAGATGATTCCTGTTGTTCCAGCGGCTCATTACGTCTGCGGCGGAATAAAAACAGATGCCAACGGAAAAACCAGCATTCACAATTTATATGCGTCAGGTGAAGTTGCATCAACCGGATTACATGGCGCTAACAGATTAGCTTCCAATTCTTTACTTGAAGCTTTGGTTTTTTCACACCGTGCCAGCATAAATGCGATTGAACAAATTAGTCAAACAACTTTTATGGAAAACATTCCTGATTGGAATGCTGAAGGAACTGTGCTCAATGAAGAAATGATTCTCATCACCCAATCACGTAAGGAATTGCAATCCATCATGAGCAACTATGTTGGAATCGTTCGTTCAAATCTGCGACTTGAGCGCGCCTCTCAACGGTTAGAAATACTGTTCCAGGAAACTGAAGCATTGTACGAAAAATCTGTCATTTCAGTGGAACTTTGCGAACTGAGAAATATGATCAATGTTGCCTATCTTATCATCAAATTTGCCTCACAACGCAAACAAAGTATTGGTTTACATTACTCTATCAACTATCCTGATAAAGACAAAAACAAATCTTAAAAGAAGGTTAACATGTAAATGATTATCTCTTGAAAAAGAGGCAATTGTTCAGCTTTTCATAAATTCAAAAAATAGATCCATGCCCCACATTAGAGAAATCCTCGGTAAGTCACCAAGATTTGGCAAAAACTGTTTTATAGCTGAAAATGCCACCATTGTTGGTGATGTTGTGATGGGTGACAACTGTAGTATATGGTTCAATGCCATTGTTCGTGGTGATGTGCATTACATCAAAATTGGCAATAATGTGAACATCCAGGATGGTTCAATCATTCATTGCACTTATAAAAAAGCTCCTGTGAATATTGGAAATAATGTTTCAATAGCTCACCGGGCCATCATTCATGGTTGCACTATCCACGACAATGTTCTTGTTGGCATGGGAGCCATTATCATGGATGGAGCTGTTATCGAAAGTAATTCAATAGTTGCTGCAGGGGCTTTGATATCAAAAGATACCATCGTTGAGTCGGGCAGTGTGTATGCCGGTGTTCCGGCAAAAAAGATAAAAACTGTTGAAAAGGAACTTTTAGAAGGTGAAGTATTGCGTATTGCTAAATCGTATACCATGTATGCAAGCTGGCACGACCCGTCAATCATTCCAATTACCGAACTCTAATCAGGCAACATCTTATAAAGACAAACGCAGTCATCTCTTTGGAAATGACTGCGTTATTTTTGTACCCGAGGCCGGACTCGAACCGGCACGACCGCAATGGCCAAAGGATTTTAAGTCCTTCGTGTCTACCAATTCCACCACTCGGGCAACTGGTCTTTAAAAAAAATCCCGATAAATCGGGATTGGATTTGGAGCGGAAAACGAGACTCGAACTCGCGACCCCGACCTTGGCAAGGTCGTGCTCTACCAACTGAGCTATTTCCGCAGGATGTCAACGCACTGTTTTCAGTTTTGAGGCTGCAAATGTACTGAAGTTTTCGCTTATCAAACAAGTTTTTTTGAAAAAAAATTCTTCCTAATCATTCATGCCTGACTTTCAGATTATTTACCCAAAAGTTTTTTTATCTCATGCAATTTAAGCAAAGCCTCGACCGGAGTAAGCGTGTCGATATTGGTATTAAGTATATCGTCTTTTATTTGCAAAAGCAACGGATCATCTAACTGAATAAAACTTAACTGGTAACCATCTGAATCTTTGGTTAGTTTCTTTTTGCTTTCTTCTTTGGTAAGGTTTGCTTCTGAGTGGCTTTTCTCAAGCATCAATAACAGCCTGTTGGCACGCTCGATGACTTTTCGTGGCATCCCTGCCATTGTTGCCACATGAATTCCAAAACTATGAGCGCTCCCACCCTTTTTCAATTTTCGAAGAAAAATGACTTTATTTCCAGCTTCCTTAATAGCCACGTGATAATTGGCAATTCTGGGAAATGAAGCTGCCATTTCAATAAGTTCATGATAATGAGTTGCAAACATCACTTTAGCTCTGTATGCCGGGTGGTCATGTAAGTATTCTGTTATTGCCCAGGCTATACTTATTCCATCATAAGTGCTTGTCCCTCTTCCAATTTCATCTAAAAGAACAAGACTTCGATTTGAAATATTATTCAGAATACTCGCTGTTTCATTCATTTCAACCATAAAAGTTGACTCTCCGGAAGAAATATTATCGCTGGCTCCCACACGGGTAAAAACTTTATCAATAACACCAATATCCGCCGATGATGCGGGAACAAAACTTCCCATCTGAGCCATTAAAACAATCAAAGCCGTTTGTCGTAACAAAGCTGACTTACCCGACATGTTTGGACCTGTGATTATCAACACCTGCTGATGTTCACTGTCGAGATACACATCATTTGAAATATAACTTTCCCCTGCCGGCAATTGCTGCTCTATAACAGGATGCCTGCCATTTTTGATATCGATAGCAAATCCGTCGTTCAGACGTGGCCTGACAAATTTGTATTTAAAGGCTACTGTGGCAAACGAAGAGAGACAATCCAACCGTGCAATTAGGATTGCATTCAATTGAACCGGAGCGATGAATTCGCTTACTGCAATTACTAATTCAGTGAAAAGTCTTAACTCAATTTCGAGCATTTTCTCTTCAGCTCCTAAAATCTTTTGCTCATACTCCTTCAACTCTTCTGTGATGTATCGCTCAGAACCTGTGAGTGTTTGCTTACGAATCCACTCATCAGGCACTTTGTTCTTATGAACATTTGTAACTTCGAGGTAATAACCAAAGACATTATTAAACCCAACTTTCAGGCTACTGATTCCGGTTCGATCCAACTCTCGTTTTTGTAAAGCTTGCAAATACTCTTTTCCAGATCGGGATAGCGACCTTAATTCGTCCAATTCGTCGTTAATACCATTTGCTATTAATCCTCCTTTAGCTGCAACAGCCGGTGGATCCGGAAGTAGTGTTTTAAGTATTAATTCTTTAACCGAAAGGCAAGGGTTAAGTTGCTCCGATATCATTTTCAGACCGGAATTATCTGAAAGCTGACAGAGATTTTTAATTTGTTCAATTTGAGAAAGTGAGCGTGCTACCTGTAACAATTCACGTGGATTTATCTTACCCAGAGCAACTTTAGAAATAAGTCTTTCCAGATCACCGGTTTGCCTCATGTGATCCTGTATCTTTGATAGAAGTTCGCGCTGACCAAAAAGCACTTCCACAATATCGTGACGCTCCTCAATCACTTTGCGAACCTTTAAAGGAAGGGCTATCCAGCGTTTTAAAAGCCGGCTTCCCATTGGTGAAACAGTCTGATCAAGAACATCTGAGAGGGTTTTGGCATCAGGATATGGTGTTGATAGTAACTCAAGATTTCTTATTGTGAACTTATCAAGCCAAACATATTGTCCTTCATCGATCCTTGATAAGGAAGTAAGGTGCTCAATTTTGTCGTGATGCGTTTCCGTTAAGTAATAAAGTGCTGCACCAGCTGCTATGATACCAAGTTTGAAATCCTCAACACCAAAGCCTTTTAACGAGCTAGTTTTAAAATGTTTACATAATGCTTCGTTTGCAAAATCATAGGTAAAAACCCAATCATCAAACACGTTAAGATAAAATCGGTCGCCATAACTTTCCAAAAACAATCTTCTTTTGTTACGTTGGATCACAACTTCGCTTGGCCGAAAACTTTGTATTAACTTGTCAAGATATTCCAAATTTCCCTCAGCAACAAAAAACTCTCCTGTGCTGATATCCAAAAATGCGATGCCTGATTGTTGTTCAGTAAGATGTATGGCTGCTAAAAAATTGTTTTCTTTTTGATTCAGAACATTATCATTGTATGAAACACCGGGAGTTACTAATTCTGTAACGCCACGTTTCACAATTTTTTTGGTCAATTTAGGATCTTCAAGCTGATCACAAATTGCAACTCTGTGTCCGGCTTTCACAAGTTTTGGAAGATACGTATCAAGAGAATGATGTGGAAATCCTGCCAATTCGACAAATGAGGCAGCACCATTAGCTCTTCTTGTAAGCACAATTCCAAGCACTTCTGATGTTCGCACTGCATCTGAACCAAACGTTTCGTAAAAATCCCCTACCCTAAACAACAGCAATGCATCAGGATATTTCGCCTTGATGCTGTTGTACTGCTTCATGAGAGGAGTTTCTATAATTTCCAAATCATTTACCATCTTAATAGTTCATTATGTAGTGAGAAGAAGCAAAGATACATAGTATGTACCAAACCAAACGGCATCATAATCGAACTGTTTTGTAATTTTGCAAAAAAAGAATGAGAAAGCTTTCCACTGATGAGCTAAACAGAATAAGTCCTCAAGACTTCTCTGAAGCAAAAAAGTTACCTGTAATAGCTGTCCTGGATGACATACGATCACTTAATAACATTGGATCTTTTTTTCGGTCATCAGATGCATTCAGCATTGAAGCACTTTTTTTATGTGGCATTACTGCTTGTCCCCCTCACCGCGAAATACAAAAAACTGCTCTTGGCGCAACAGAAACTGTAAGATGGGAATATTTTTCTACCGTTAGTGAGGCTCTGTCAAAACTAAAAAATGAAGGTTTTACGATTGTATGTATTGAGCAAACATCTGAAAGTATTGCTTTGTGGGATTTTAAACCATCATTAAAGACAGCGGTTATATTTGGAAATGAAGTAGATGGAGTTTCAGAGGAAGCTGTAAAATTATGTGATTTCGCAGTTGAAATTCCCCAATCAGGCACAAAACACTCACTAAACGTTGCTGTTTGTGGGGGAATTGTATTGTGGCATTGCTATAAACAATTAGCAAATAGAATTTAATGCTATTGATGATTCGAAACTAAAATAATAAAGATTAACATAGTTTTTTTAAAATTATTAAACAAAATAAATTTACAATTGTTCTTCCATGTAAGAGTTCGAAAATTATCCAACTCAAAAGACAGTAAACAAAATGTAACATTTAGTTGAAAATAGCGTAAACAGTTGTAAAATGTAGTTTTTATTGAAATAATTTTGTTGCATATAGTATTTAAATACCTACTTTTGCAATAATTATGTTGGATAAAATACAATTAAGTTTGAATTTATTGATCAATTAAAATAGTAAAACACCTAATTAATCCGTTATGAAAAAAAATCTTTTACTTTCGGCATTCGTTATGATCATGATGCTGGCTTTTATGCCGCTGCATTTTTATGGTCAGGAAAAGGCCAATGAGGCCAAAGCAAAGAAAACAAGCGTTTTCGACCCATATTTTCACGTCTTTGGTGAAGCAGGGTTAAGTTTGTTCAATGGCGACTTGAACATGTATGGCTTTCTGGCCGACCCTAATCACATGAAATTTAATGGTGATGTTGGTATTGGCTATCAATTTACTCCAGTTTTTGGTGCCTTTGGTAAAGTAGGATTAGGTTCTTTCGGCGGCGAAAAAGACGCCATTAAAAATGGCAAGGTAAGAAATGCCATGATTGATGAAAGCAAGTTTCTTGATTTTAGTCTCAATGCTTCATTCAACCTGGTAAATCTTATTGCCGGTTATAACCCTGATAGGATGTTTTCATTTTCAACCCATCTTGGCTTTGGTCAAATTGACTGGAAAGCACGTGCTGTTGATATGACAACAAAAGTTGCCTTTGATCCGGAAATTGGGTATGGTACAAATGATATAGAAGAAGGATGGACAGGAAGAGCAAATTCCTGGATTGTGCCAATTGGTGCTGAATTTACTTATCGTGCAACTGAAAAGTTGGATATTTATGCTGATTACACATTGAATTTTTCTGGCACTGACCGTCTGGATGCTTTTGTAGACAACAGTTCAGACGATAGACACTGGAAAGAAGGCTCCTACAAAGAAGATATATATGCACATCTTAATTTGGGTTTAAGATATAAATTTATAAGTAGTAGTGTTAAAAGTATGGCTGATAATTTTGGTGATGTAATTCTTGAAGCAACACCAAACCCATTGGAAGAAAGAGGAGATTCAGTTTTGGTTACTATCAAAGGAACCTTCCCTCCAAAATATTTCAAGAAAAATGCTGTAATGAATTTCACTCCTGTTATAACTTATGATGGTGGTTCTGTAGCTTTAAAACCTATGAATTTCAAAGGTGAAGCAGTTACTGGTGATGGAACTCCTGTTAGCTATGCTAATGGAGGCACATTTACTTATACCGATAAAATCCCTTATCATCCAAATTTGAATGTTAGTGAATTAGTAGTTGCTCCTTTGGTTTATCCTGCAAAATCCATCACTAATACAACCCGTGAAGCAGTAACTGCTAATGAAGCTTATTTCACAGCTCCTCAGAGAAAACTTGATGATGGTGTTATTTACACTTCAAAACGTATCGCTGACAAATTCAAAACATCCACAGCACCTCATGGATATGAGAAAGTAACCATTTTGAACCAGAATGCAAGCATTTACTTTGTTGTTAACAAGCATGATTTAGCGATGAATCTTCCTTTAAACAAAAAAGAAGAAAACATGGCTGCTTTGAAAGCTGTTACGAAGAATATGGAAATGGGTCATGCGTTGAAAGATATCTCGATTGCAGGTTGGGCTTCTCCAGAAGGGGAAGAAACCTTTAACGAAGGATTATCAGAAAAACGCGCCGGTACAGCTATTGATTACCTCAATGGCGAATTCAAAAAGATGTTGAAAAATAAAGACAACATGCTTCCATTCAAAGATGTAAAGGAATTAAACTATGCAAAAAGCGGAAACGGTCCTGATTGGAATGGTTTCATGGCTGCTGTTGAAGCATCAAGCATCAAAGACAAGAATGCTATCTTAAATGTTGTTCGCTCAGCAAGTCCGGCTCAACGTGAACAAGAAATCAGAAATATGATTCTTATCTATCCTGAACTTGAAAAAGATATCTTGCCTCCATTACGTCGTGCTATCATTAATGTTAATACATTTGAACCAAAGAAGACTGACGACGAAATCGCTAATCTCTCAACAACAGATCCTTCAAAGCTGACCTTGAATGAACTTCTGTATGCTGCAACACTTACTGAAGATCTCAAGACAAAACAATTGGTTTATGCCAGCGCAATGAATCTTCACCCTAAATGCATGAGAGCAGTTCTAAATGCTGCAGAAGTTGAAATCAACCTTGGAAATACTGCCACAGCAAAAAGCTTATCAGAAAAAGCTCTTTCAATGTCAGATAAATCCGCTGCTGTTTATAACAATTTGGCTGTTGTCAACATTATGGAACGTGATTTCAAATCAGCTGAAGTTAACCTCAACAAAGCTAAACAACTTGGTAGCAATGTTGATTACAACACCGGTGTACTTAACATTTACAAAGGTGACTACAGTAAAGCTATTAGCTTAATGAGTGGTGAAAAATGTGATTACAACCTTGGTTTAGCTCAATTGCTTAATAAAGAATATGATGCTGCAAGAAATACCTTAAACTGCAGTCCTGACAATGCTAAAACTTCATACTTGAAAGCAGTTCTTGGTGCACGCACAGGAAACAATGCCGAAGTATACAGCAATCTTATGAAGGCTGTTAAGGCTCATGAAGGCTGCAAGAACACAGCAAAGAATGACCGTGAATTCATGAAATTGTTTGGTGAAGCTGACTTCCAGGCTATCGTGAAATAATCGAAATAATATCAAAAAAAAAGCTGACTTTTTCAAGTCAGCTTTTTTTTTGCTTTTTTTTAAAATGTAATCCGGTGAACACCAAAAGGATATTCGCGTGAAATGACATTGATCACTGTTTGATAATCGTCATTATTAGAAACAAAATCCAAATGATTGGTGTCAAGAAGTAAAATTCTCATTTCAGGTTGCTGCCTAATGAATTCAAAATAACCTGATTGTATTTGATCTAAATATTCATCTTTGATATGCTGCTCATAAGAGCGTCCTCTTTTACGAATATTCTCTTGTAATTTATCAACATGCAGATACAAATAAACGAGTAAATCTGGTTTAGGAAGTGAAATGTCAATTAATTGAAAAAAACGGTTAAACAAATTGAATTCATCTGGTTGAAGCGTTTTTCTGGCAAAAATCAATGACTTTGCAACGTAATAATCTGAAATTATAAAATTCCTGAATAAATCATGTGTTCCTAATTGATCTTTTAACTGCTGAAAACGAGATGCCATAAATGACATTTCAAGTGGGAAAGCATATTTATCCTGGTCTTCATAGAATTTAGGCAGAAATGCATTATCTTCAAATTGTTCTAAAATTAATTTCGCGTTAAAATCTTGAGAAATACGCGTTGCCAGAGATGTTTTGCCAGCTCCTATTGTTCCTTCTATTGCTATAAATTGATAAGGTATCATACAAAATATTAAATCTAATCGTTCGCAGAATTCTTCAAAATGCGAACAGAAGATGTATCATCTAACATTTTCAACATCTCTTCGTTCGTAAGTTTTAAAACAGGGTGCAGATATGTTGGAGCAATCTCACACAAAGGCTCTAACACGAACTTGCGCAGATGCAATCGTGGATGAGGAACAATTATTTGTTGTTCATCAGCAATCAATGATCCATAATAAAGGATATCCAAATCTATTGTCCTTGATTGGTAACCACCGACACCTGCCCTAACTCTTCCCAAATCAAATTCAATTTTTAATAACGTATTTAGTAAAGAAATAGGATCAATAGAGGTAGAAATCATAACGACCTGGTTATAGAAAGCACTTTGGCTTTCAAATCCCCATGGTTCTGTTTCGAATATTGAGGAAACTTTAAGTAAACTACCACATGTGCTATTAATACGTTCGCGTGCCATTTTCAAAAACATCAAGCGATCGCCCAGATTCGAACCTAAAGAAATAAAAACAAGTGTGCTGTCCATTGCTGCAAAGTTACACGATCGCCCCTGATTGAACATTGATTATCATAAGAAATAATCAACACTCCTAAAAAAACGCAAAATAACTAATGGAATTAGGCAGAATATTTAATCAAAAAGGACAAATGTAGATTTCTTTGGAGGAATATATCCTTCAAAAATAAGTGAAATGAGGCGTTCCAATTTTTGGTCATATAGTGGGTCTGTAGCCCATTTACCGGTAAGATGTTGTATCTCGGTAGCACTACCGCGAGGAATGCGTCCAAAGCGGTCATCAACTTTTTTTGTATTCAAAGTATCCGTAGAGGCATATGCCTTTAAGTGCTGAATATGAGCTCTTACACCATCCTCAACTGAGGAAAAACTCAAACCCGGAACACCATTTCCGATTGCCCCTAAACCGCAAAAATTATTCTGAATCTTTCTTACATCACCTGTAAACTTCAAATATCCGGTCTCTAAAAGCATTTGTGCAAATGCAATATCATGATTGACCCCTTCAATTGAAGCTTCTTTAATATAAAGATCAGCAATGAATTCAACTTCTGTCACTTCCAGCTTGCTGTTATTCAACCACAAAAAACTTATCATACGTTCTTTAGGCAACAAACCTTTTGTCATTATTTTTTTAGGAAGCTCAAATTTGGCAGGATTTACATATCTGTTACCATAGTCGGATGAAATTGCAACACTTTTAATATCAGAAGGAGGCAATGCAAAACCTGGAGGAAGGTTAAGTCCATGCGAAACAACATTTACTGTGTCTCCATCAGGATTAAAATTACTCCCGGCACCTAACCTGTATGAAACACCTCCAAAAAGTGTAAATAAAATAAGAGACCAGATAACCTTATTTGGCATTGGATGACCTTTGATTTTTAGCATTCCAAAAGTCGATCATTTTACTCAGCAAAAAACAAAAATCATGACTGAATTATCGACAATTTTTTGTTAATATCGTGCTTTAATTAAATGTCCGTTTGTGAACATTTACTGGTCTAATCCGTTCATTATTATGTTCGCAGATGAATCGCGTAAAATATATTAACTATTTGATTAATAATATATTATGAATAATTGCACGATTTATGTTTTACAAATATTCAAATTTCAGCACATTTAAATCAATATTTACACATTATGAAACAGTTTTTTAAATTTATGTTCGCCTCGTTTGCAGGCACCCTATTAACCCTTTTGGTGTTATTATTCATCTTTATCGGAATGATTTCAGCCTTGGTATCAATGTCGGAGAATGAACAAGTAAAGCTTAAACCAAACACTGTTTTGGTAGCTGACTTCTCAGTTCCAATTTCCGATCGTAGTCCTAAAAATCCTTTTGAGAACTTTGATTTTGGAAGCTTCAAATCGAACAATCCATTGGGAATGAATGATGTTTTGAGAAACATCGAAAAAGCAAGTAAAGATCCTAATATCGCAGGAATGTACCTTGACCTTTCAGAAATCAACAGTGGAATGGCCAACATGCAGGAAATAAGAGAAAAGCTGATCGAATTTAAAGCTTCCGGTAAATGGATTGTAAGTTATGCAGAAGGATACAGTCAGGGAGCCTATTTTCTTGCATCTGTTTCGGATGAGATATATCTTAACCCACAAGGAATGATCATGTTTAAAGGTCTTTATACACAGCTGACCTTTCTTAAAAACATGCTTGAAAAGATTGAGGTAGAAGCTCAGATTATTCGTGGCCCCAACAATCAGTTCAAAAGCGCTGTTGAACCATTAATGTATGATAAGATGAGTGAAGCTAACCGGATTCAAACCGAAAAACTGTTGAATTCGGCATGGAATGAGATGCTTACGTCAGTTAGTGATTCAAGAAAAATCAGCAAAGATGTATTGAATTCGATTGCCGACGAACTTACAGTAACCAATGCAAAAAAAGCCTTAGAAGTGCGATTTGTTGACGGACTTGTTTATAAAGATGAGATTCTTGCAAAGTTAAGAGAGAAAACCGGAGTGACAGAGAAAGACAAAATTGAGGAAGTCACCCTTGCAAAATACACCAATGCGAAAGTAGGAGAGCCTTCAAAAAGCAGAAATAAAATTGCTGTCATATACGCCGTTGGAAGCATTGAGAGTGGCGATGGATCAGAAACCACAATCGGATCAGAAGAATTATCGAAAACCATTCGCAAAGCACGTGAAGATGACAATATCAAAGCAATTGTAATGCGTGTAAATTCACCCGGAGGAAGCGCATTAGCTTCTGAAATAATCAGAAGAGAAGTTGAGCTTGCTAAAAATGCAAAACCTTTCGTTGTCTCGATGGGTAACGTTGCTGCTTCAGGAGGATATTGGATTTCGACAAATGCAGATTATATCTTTGCCGATCCAACTACTATTACAGGATCGATCGGGGTGTTTGGGGTTATCCCAAATATGAAAAAGCTGTTTAACAACAAATTTGGTATCACTTTTGACAAAGCAATGACGAACAAAAATTCAGACTATATTGATGTAATGGAACCACTTAGCCCATTCCAGCAGGCTAAAATTCAAGAAGAAGTGGTTGAAATTTATGATAATTTCACTGCTTTGGTAGCCAATACACGTAATCTTCGTCAAAGCTATGTTGACAGCATTGGACAAGGACGTGTATGGACTGGAACTGATGCACTTGAAATAGGTTTGGTTGATGCACTTGGCGGTTTAGAAAAAGCAATAGCATATGCAGCAGAAAAAGCAGAAATTGCTAGCGATTATAAACTAACTGAAATGCCTGTTCAGAAAGATCCATTTCAACAAATCATCGAAGAAATGGGAGGACAAACTCGTACAAAGGCACTGCTAAAAGAAGAATTAGGTGAGTACTACAATTATATTGAGTTTATCCATTCTGTCTCAGAAATGAAAGGTGTACAAGCAAGAATGCCTTTCTATATTGACATTCAATAATTTATCAGACTAAATAAAAAAAGGCGGTGATCCCGCCTTTTTTTATTTCTAAAAACCTTTCAGATGCGCTTTGAGCGTGTCTGACAATGCCTGAGGAGGCAAGTTTTGATTATAGCCAGGTAAAGCGTCTACCCAACTGCCATAAGCAGCATTGGGCAATACAATCCAACGATCTCCAAATAAATTTTTGTTCTCAATGGTATTATTCATTCGTTTGGTTGCATCGGTCACTTCAAAAATGGCGTCAAAATCACCCAGATTATCACCAACAAGCATAATTACCTCAAACTTTTCCTTTATTAGCGCCCTTCTACTCTCCTTCTCAGTTGATGATTGTCTGAGCAAAACATGATCGTTGTCAGCAAAAGGCAGCTGCTTGTCCTTTAAATTCCTTATTGTAGCTTCTTTAAAAGTTTCTTTTCTATTACTAACATAAAAGATCTCTACTCCCAAATCACTCGCTTTTTGAAGAAAAGAAACAACACCTGCAAGGGGTTCTGCATCAGCTTTTTCCATCCATTCAGCCCACTGTACAGGATAGCCAAAATCACCTTTTATTGCGGCAGCCTGATAAGGAATATTATCCAGAACAGTCTCGTCAATATCCAAAATAATTGCGAGAGGTTTGTCATAGTTTTTTTCAAGTGCTTGCTTTAGCCTTAAATCAGCTAATGAATATGCCTGATAACACAAAGCTTTATATTCAGCTGCAAATTGTTGATAAAGTGTGGCATATAAGGTTGGATGTGCTCCATTAACCTGATGATTAACAGTCGTTTTTTGTGATGTACCGCAGGCAGAAACAAAAGCAGCAAAAAACGTAACTGTGATAAAGAAATGTGTAATTTTTTTCATATCTATGTTTTGATGATGCGAAAATAAAAAAAGCCGGATGAGAATCCGACTTTTTTAGATAGTTTTCTCAAAGACTTTCTAGAGTGTAAAGTCCATTGCTTCGAGACGTTTATATTGATTATAGCGCCATTTAGCATTTTCCTCAGCAATTTTTCCTAATTCAGCAGCATGAACAGGGAATGTTTTCTTCAAAGAAGAGAAACGCACTTCACTATTGATGTAGGTTTGGAATTTTGCCCAGTCGGGTTCTTTTGAATCAAATTGGAACGGATTCTTGCCTTCAGCTTCCAAAGCAGGATTATAGCGGAATAACTGCCAGTAACCTGATTCAACAGCCAATTTTTCTTCAAACTGAGTTTTTCCCATACCTATTTTTAACCCATGGTTGATACATGGTGAGTATGCGATAATGATTGATGGACCAGGAAATGCTTCTGCTTCTTTCAGCGCTTTGAAGAATTGATTTTGATTCGCTCCCATAGCCACCTGAGCTACATAAATATATCCATAAGACATAATCATTGCGCCAAGGTCTTTTTTCTTTACCCTTTTTCCGGAAGTAGCAAATTTTGCAACAGCACCAACTGGTGTTGATTTTGAAGCCTGACCACCGGTATTTGAATAAACCTCAGTATCCATAACCAATACATTGACATCTTCGCCAGAAGCCAAAACATGGTCAAGACCGCCAAAACCGATATCATAAGCCCAGCCATCGCCTCCGAAAATCCATTGTGATTTTTTCACAAAATATTGTTTCAGTTCCAAAAGTTCAATAGACAGGGCATCTTTTTTAGCTTCAAGCGCTTTTGTGAGTTTTTCAGAAGCGGCTACTGAAGCATCAGAGTTTGCCATAGATTCGATCCACTCAGTGAAAACAACTTTCCGGGCTTCATCTGTTTCGGTTTTTATGGCTTCCTGCAAACGTAAGCGAATACGATCGCGTAGTTTGTTGGTTGCAATTGACATACCATAACCATATTCAGCATTATCCTCAAAAAGTGAGTTAGCCCATGCCGGACCTTTTCCTTCAGCATTCGTGCAATAAGGTGTGCTTGGTGCAGAACCGCCATAAATAGAGGAGCAACCTGTTGCATTGGCAACCATCATTCTGTCGCCATAAAGCTGTGTAATTGTCTTGATATAAGGTGTTTCGCCACAACCAGCACAAGCTCCTGAAAACTCAAACAGTGGCTGAGCAAACTGGCTATTTTTAACCGATTGGAACTTATCAACAATTTTATCTTTGTAAGTTACTTTATTTGCGAAATAATCCCATCGACCGATTTCAAGCTCTTGGGATTCCAACGACTTCATTATCAATGCCTTTTCTTTAGAAGGACAAACATCTTCACAGTTTCCGCAACCTGTACAATCGAGAGGACTAACCTGAATACGGAATTTTAGCGGAGCAAACTTACCCTTTGTTTCCTGATAGCTAGTGCCTTCAGGAGCATTGGCCGCTTCTGTTTCATTCACAAGGAACGGGCGAATAGCAGCGTGAGGGCAAACATAAGAACACTGATTACACTGGATACAATTTTCCGATTCCCATTCAGGTACATTAACAGCAATACCACGTTTTTCGTATTGTGTTGTTCCAGAAGGAAATGTACCATCTTCTCTGTTGAGGAAGGCACTAACCGGCAAATCATCACCTTTCATGCTATTAATTGGCAATACGGCATTTTTAATGAACTCGGGCATATCGCCAAGTTCAGGTGCTTGTTCTGAAACAAGTTTTGACCATTCAGCAGGTACATAAACTTTTTCAACCTCACCACCACGGTCAACAGCTGCATTATTCATCTTTACAATCATCTCACCCTTGTTGCCGTAGCTCTTCAGAATGAAACCTTTCATTTTTTCAACAGATTGTTCATAAGGAATAATCTCTGCAACTTTGAAGAAAGCTGATTGCATAATGGTGTTGGTACGACCGCCAAGTCCAATTTCTTCAGCAATTTTTGTTGCGTTGATAATGTAGAAATTGATTTCTTTTTCGGCCAAAACCTTTTTGATGCTATTTGGAAGCTTGCTTTTTGTTTCCTCCTCGTCCCAGATACTGTTCAGAAGGAAAGTGCCGCCCTTTTTGATTCCTTTAAGCATATCATATTTTCCAAGATATGATGGAACATGACAAGCAACAAAATCAGGAGTACCAACAAGATACGTAGAACGAATCGGAAAATCTCCAAAACGCAGGTGAGATGTTGTAACACCTCCTGATTTTTTTGAGTCATAAGCGAAATAAGCCTGAGCGTATTTATCAGTAGTTTCGCCAATAATCTTAATGGAGTTTTTGTTAGCCCCAACTGTTCCGTCAGCACCTATGCCATAGAATTTTGCTTCATAAGTTCCTTTTGGAGCGATACTTATTTCTGGCAACAATGGCAAAGACAGGAATGTAACATCATCAACAATACCCACCGTGAAGCCTGTTTTAGGCTCATTCATTTTAAGATTGTTATACACTGAAACAATCATAGCAGGGGTGGTATCTTTTGAGCTCAATCCATAACGGCCACCAACGATCAGAGGCGCATCCGGACGACCATAGAAGATGTCTTTTACATCAAGTAATAAAGGTTCTCCGTTTGCTCCCGGTTCTTTGGTACGGTCCAAAACAGCAATTCGTTTTACTGTTTCAGGAATAACCTTTAAGAAATATTTAGGCGAGAATGGTCTGTAAAGGTGAACTGCTACAAGACCAACTTTTTCGCCCTGCGCAGTAAGATGATCAATAGTTTCGCGAATAGCTTCTGTAACAGAACCCATTGCTATGATGATATGTTCTGCATCCGGCGCACCATAATAAACAAAAGGATGATATTCTCTTCCTGTCATTTTTCCAATCTCTTGCATATAATGTTCAACCAGATCAGGAATTGGTTCGTAGAAACTATTTGCTGCTTCACGCGACTGGAAATAAATATCAGGATTTTGAGCCGTACCGCGGGTTACAGGATGATCTGGATTAAGAGCTGCATCACGGAAACGTTTCAAAGCTTCCCAGTCAACCAAAGGTTTAAGATCGCTATCCTTGAAATATTCAACTTTCTGAATTTCATGTGACGTGCGGAAACCATCAAAGAAATGAAGGAAAGGTATACGTGATTTGATTGCAGCGAGGTGAGCAATAGCACCAAGATCCATGATTTCCTGAACGCTACCTGTTACAAGCATTGCAAAACCTGTTTGGCGGGCGCTCATTACGTCGCTGTGATCACCAAAGATCGAAAGAGCCTGAGCAGCAAGGCTACGGGCACTCACATGGAAAACACCAGGTAATAATTCGCCGGCGATTTTATACATATTAGGTATCATCAACAACAACCCTTGAGAAGCTGTAAATGTTGATGTAAGAGCTCCGGCCTGAAGCGAACCATGAACTGCACCGGCAGCACCACCTTCTGATTGCATCTCTGCAACGTGAACCGTTTCTCCAAAAATATTCTTTCTTCCGTAAGAAGCCCATTCATCTACATATTCCGCCATTGTTGAAGATGGTGTAATAGGATAAATTGCCGCAACTTCGCTGAACATGTAAGCCACATGTGCTGCAGCATAGTTGCCGTCGCATGTGATAAAGTTCTTTTTCTGTGTCATATCGTATTTATTATTAAGCATTTGCTGATTATTTTACAATGATCAAACTGGATACAAAATTAACCAATATTAAAAAACGCATGACGTTTTCATATGCCGGTTTAGTCGTAAACCTCTAATTTATATTGATTATAGATTAGTTTGCATTCATAACCTTCATTGAAAAATACCTATTTTTACCCCTTCTTTTGATTCTATCAACGAAACATTCATCATTTAATACGTAACAATATGAATCTCAGCACAAAGTACCTAGGGTTAACCCTTAAAAATCCTATCATTGTTGGAGCCAGTAATCTGGTTACTGACCTTGAAATGTTAAAAAAACTGGAGGAAGCTGGAGCCTCCGCAATCGTTTACAAATCACTTTTCGAAGAACAGATTCAACTTGAGAATCTGGAAATGCACCAAAGTTTAACTGAGTATAGCGAACGCAATGCGGAAATGGTAAGCCTGTTTCCAGAAAGTGCATTCGAGGTTGGACCTGAAGAATTTCTTGCAAAATTTGCTGAAGCTAAAAAAGCACTTAACATTCCCCTTATTGCCAGTTTAAATGCTGTTTATGATGAAACCTGGTATTCATACGCTAAAAAACTTGAGGAAGTAGGTGCCGATGCAATTGAAATAAATTTCTATGCTGTTCCTCTCGACTTCGATGTAGATGGAAGAGGAATTCTGAATGAAGAGCTTGATGTAATTGAAGGCATAAAAAAAGCGGTATCAATTCCGGTAAGTGTAAAATTAAGTCCGTTCTACACCAATCAGCTTTATACCATTTCCGAAATGGCTAAAAGAGGCGCTGATGGCTTTGTTATTTTCAACCGGTTATTTCAACCAGATATCAATATTGATACTGAAAAACATCATTTCCCTTATAACCTTAGTCACGAACAGGACAACAGGCTTGCATTACGTTTCACCGGTTTGCTTTATGATAATATAGAAGCAGACATCTGCGCCAGCAATGGTGTTTTCAGTGGTGCTGATGCAATCAAAATGATTTTGGCTGGTGCAAACGCTGTTCAGGTTGTTAGTACCATTTACAAAAATGGTCCAAAACAAATAACACGCATGTTGGATGAAATTGAAGCATGGATGACAACCAAGCAATATACAAGTCTGGATGAGTTCCGTGGCAATCTTTCCAATAAGAAAACCAAAGATCCGTTCACCTATCGCAGAGCGCAATATGTAGATATCTTAATGAAATCGGACGAAATTTTTAAATCATATCCGATGTTATAGATTCAAAATAATTTACAAAACTGCCTAATGATTTTTTGGCAGCAAAAAAAAAAGACCAGCCTTTATTAAAGACTGGTCTTTTGTATTTATAACAACTTACTATTCAATAGTATATGTTAAGTTTGTTGTATTGACTGTAATGGTGTAACTGCCTGCTGCTGCCGGAGCAGGAATTGCAGGTGGATCGGTTGTAGCTTCGTCAGGACGATAAACCAGAGGACCGCCAGTTGCAGTGCCTGTAGCATCAGTCCCATACATTGGAGCCCACTGTCCTAAAGTTGTGATAAATTTCAGAAATCCACCACCAGGAAGATCGAGCGTCAGAGAGTAATTACCACCAGTACCATTCATAGGAATTGCATCAGTATTGCTCCAGCCTGCAGGACTTCCATCACCAAGGAGGTAAAGCTCAGGACTTGGAGACCCAATTGTATAAGTTAAAAGAGCAGTGTCAACAGTGATCAGATACTGTCCGGCTTCAGCTGGTGAAGGAATTTGCGCAGGATCAGGAACCGTCTCATCTGGACGATAAACAAGAACACCTCCGGTTGAAGTACCAGCTGCATCAGTTCCCCATTGTGGAGCCCAGGCACCTAATTTGGAGATAAATTTAATACCTTTTGCAGCCTGAAGATTTGCAACAATAGAAAATACACTACCGCCAACATGTGTCAGAGGAAGTGCAAGGGTGTTGGTCCAGCCAGCATCAGTGGCATCGCCCAGCATGTAGATTGGTTTAACCAAAACCACATCGGTATAAGGTGTAATAGCTAATGTAAGTACATTAGAGATTAAACTCTCATATCCAGTTTGACTGTTGATAAATGAGATTACTCTGAAATATACATTATGTGACTCGCCGGTCGTGAGGTTTGCACCCAGCAACTTTTGGTTCATTGCACCAACAGTAATAGAAAACGAGTTAGTTCCAGCACTTTGTAGTGTTAACGCATTGGCAAAAGTATTGTCGACAACATCCATTTGAAGAATATACTTAGAATCGGAAAGGTTATCAAGGTTATACTTTGTTGCCGACCATTGAAAGTTGGTCATTTCATTCGCTATATCAGCTTCAGCGAGCACAAAAGCAGCTCCATCAGCAGGAAAAGTAATGGCAGGTTTGTCTGCCTGACTCATGTCCAGCACCGGATCCCGTTCTTCCTTCGAGCAGGAATAAACCAGACTTAAGCCGGTGATGATTATTAAAAATAAGAAAAACCTTTTCATATGTTTATTTCGTTTTGATCATTAATAATCTTTGTTTTGATTAAGATTTGGATTTGCACCAATGTCAGAAGACGGGATAGGGAAAATGTTGAGGTGATCAGATGTTGCTGTACCATCAGGGACATTACCTTTCCAGGGCCAATGATAGTTACCCGTGGTGAACTTACCAAAACGGATAAGGTCGGTACGGCGATGGGCTTCCCAGTACAATTCTCTTCCACGTTCATCCAGAATGAAATCAAGTGTAAGTTCGCTTGCACTAATATTGCCCATTTCATCACCGTACGCACGGGTGCGCAGTGCATTCACATAGTTAAGAGCATCGGCTGCATTTCCACCTCCGTTACGGAGTACTGCTTCGGCATACATGAGGTAAACATCGGCCAGACGGAACATTGGGAAATCGGTATCTACAAACTCCAAATCAGATCCTGAAGTGCCGTCACGTTTAATATTTTTAAACTTTGTTACAGCCCAACCTTCAGTGAAAGTACCAACATCATTAATTTCAAGATTTTGGCCATCGGTAAAGAACATGGCACGTTTGTCGAAACTGCTGCGCACCATAGTATAGGTATAATCAGGAGCCCCTAATTTCAAGGTAATCATATAAGTTCCGGCATCAGCTACATTGATATCAGTTCCACCGTACTCAAGAATTCCGTCAGGACCAGTATCTCCTAAATTGATATCCCAGCCATCATTAGCTCTGAATTTGATCTTACCAACGCTCAGGTCAGCAAAAATCGACCACATTCCTGTTGCAGCATCATAGGTCATATTCTGATCACTATCCCATGCACCGGCAGTAGCGTCTCCTATCAAACCCCAGTCAGTTTTAACAATAGTATAAGTTAAAGCTGGTAAATCAAGATTTATTTTGTAATAACCTGCATCAGCCACAGCAATATCAGTACCACTCGGTTCCAATGTTCCATCAGCGCCTGTATCACCATAATTAACATCCCATGCAGGTCCGTCGGTGAATTTGAAAGTTGTTCCTGCAGGAAAATAAAGATAGCCTTCATATTTCCCGTCAGATAACACTGAAGCAAGTACAGTTGTGGTATTAGTTGGATCCCATGTTGGGTCCTGATATGAACCAGGAACATAAATTACAGGATACTCATTGACTGATTTTGGTGTTGGTGACACTTTTAATCCTTTTTCAGCATCAGGATAAAATTTTGTTACCAGATTCTTGGTGGTTCTGATACCACCCCAACCACCATTAACTCCATAATCGGCTGGAGTCATATCACCACCAACGGAGGCATGCACTATAAAAGTAGTTCCGCCATACGTTTTTGTGTTTAATCCGTCAAAAGTTATTGGGAAGATGATTTCGTCACACAGTTGGTTATCGGCTAAGAAGAGATGCTCATAATTAGGCTCAAGAGCATAACCTGCGTTGATTATCCTGCTGGTATAATCCACTACCTCAGCATATTTCTGAGTTCCGGTATAAACTTCAGCATTAAGATAAAGTTTAGCAAGCAACATCCATGCAGCGGCTTTGTCGACTCTGCCATACTCATTGGAATTGGCAGCCATTAATAAAGGTTCAATTTCCAAAAGCTCACTTTCAACATAGCTGTACAAGTTTGCACGTAGAATTTGTTCAGGGAAGAAAGCTCCAACTTTATCGTTTTCAGTTACAAAAGGCACATTTCCAAACAGATCGAGTGCATGATAATAACTTAACGCACGAAGGAAGCGTGCTTCTGCACGAAACTCACTAATTTGTGTACGTAAATCGCCTGTAACACCTCTGTCATTGAGTTTTTCATCAGTAGTTTCCCTGATAAACTCATTGGCAAGAGAAATTTGATAGAAAATACGATAGTACATTGCAGAAATGAAAACGTCACCTGATCCCCATGTATGACCATGAAAATCTTTGATGGTTTGGTCATTCCAGCCAATGACTGTTTCATCAGTGGTAAGTTGCTGATGATAGAAATAGCCTCTTAAGTATTGACCAAAACCTTCGTCAATACCACTGATATCGGCATCACCTGCAGGACCTGTTTGTCCTGATACGGCAAGGCCGGCATAAATTTTGGCTAAAAACTGCTTATAAGAAGCAGGATCAGAAAAAACCTGATCGGGTGTCAACTCTTCTTTATCGAGCGGCACAGTATCGAGATCTTTAACGCAGGAAGGAACCAAAAAAAGTAAGGTTGCAGCCAGCGCAAAAATGGATATGATTTTTTTCATATTGTTACTTTTTAAAGGTTAGAAGGAGAAATTGAGTCCAAGTACGAATGCTCTGGTGCGTGGATACATGAGGTTATCAATACCACTGAAAATTTCAGGATCGATGCCATTATATTTGCTTATAACAAAGGCATTATTAACAGTTGCTGAAACTCTCAGATTAGTACCTTTTGCAATGATGTCATTGAAAGCATAACCTATAGAAATATTATCCATTTTGAAAAATGAAGCATCCTGTATGTAATAATCAGTCAAATACTGAGGGACTCCAAAACCGGCTTCGTTCACATTGGTAGTAACATTGGCAAGATATGGACCTTCAGGACGGAACAAACGTTCGTAGGTGGAGTTGTTGGAACTAAAGTTGTCGTATACATAATTTCCAAACTGAGCTCTCCCTGCGAAAGAAAATTCCCAGTTCTTGTAATTGAATCTTGAATAAAGACCAAGGTAAATATCAGGAGCTGATTTTTTGTAATGATAGCGGTCGTCATCAGTAATTTTTCCATCATCGTCTCTGTCAACATACATTCCTTCAATGGGTTTGCCATTAGGATCGTATACTTGTTCAAAAACAAAGAACGAATAAGTTGGATAACCAACACTGTGAATTTGAATCGTGTTACCAACACCTCCTGAGATACCTCCGGTGAATACACCTAAGTAGGTTGGATCATCAGTTGCAGTCAATTTGGTAATTTCATTCTTATTAAAGGTGGCGTTGAAACCTATCTCCCACTGCATATCCTTTTTCACTATTGGCTTACCATTGATTGAGAATTCGACACCTTGATTCCTGAGGTCACCAACATTTGTCAAAAGATAGTTCGAGAGATTTGTTCCGGCAGGAATCGGAATAAAGTTGATAAGGTCTCTTGTTTCACGGGTATAAACTTCGATAGAACCAAAAATCCGGTCACGATAAAAACCATAATCGATAGCAAGATTGAGGGTAGTTGTTTCTTCCCATTTGATGAGTGCATCATAACCTTCAGGACGTAATGTCTGGAAGAATACACCTCCAAACTGATAAGCTGCATTATTTTGTCCAAAAGTATACCGAGGCATATAAGGGTAGTCGTTATCACTGATATTCTGTTGTCCGGTAACGCCCCAGCCAACACGAACTTTAAGTTCGGAGAGGTTTTCCATTTGTTTCATCCATGGCTCATCCATCATGCGCCATCCAAGGGCTGCTGAAGGAAATAAACCCCAGCGGTTATCAGGTGAGAAGCGTGAAGATCCGTCATTACGAAGGGTGAAAGTCAACAGATACCTGTCGTTGAAAGCGTAATTGATACGGGTAAAAAATGAAACAAGATACGATTCGGTTGCATAATCACTGCTGTCTTTTACTTTCTTTTGAAGGTAAACCGGACTACTCATATCATTTGTTGAGTAACTTGACCCTTCACGGAAAAAGTGTTGCCATGAATAACCTCCCATGACATCAAAGCGACTTTTAATCTCAGGAATCTGTTTCTGATAGGTGAGTGTAAAGTCCAATACCTCATTCTTTTTATTTTGATCATAAACAGCATTTGTTCCGCCACCGTTCAATTTATCATATTCGAAAGAAGCGATACCGGGAACAAAAATGTCTCCGTTGGTCTTGGAATGGTCCATACCCAGGTTAAGATTGGCTCGCAAATCGGGAAAGAAATGAAGCTTGTAGTCAAACTGTGCATTTCCCAAAAAACGTGTTACATTGGCAAAATCTTCTCTTTGTTCAATTAAGGCCAATGGATTCTTTGTTCCTTGTGTCACAGGGTCGCCGCTAGTTTGAAGCCATGCCCAATATCCACCAAGTGTGTTTGTTTCGTCGTAAACAGGTTTTGTTGGATCCATCTGAATTGCAGATCCGATAGCTCCTTCATTACCAAAACGTTGATTCACAAACATCCCTTTTCCAGAAAGGTTAACTTTGAGATGATCATCAAAAAGCGTTGGATTTAGGTTTATTCCAACTGTTGTACGTTTCATGTTATCTGTTTTGAGAATACCATCAAAATCGGCATAACCTAAAGAAACGCGGTAAGGAAGGCTTTTCAGTTGGCCACTCATGCTGATGTTGTGGTCCATACCAAACGAATTTTGGAAAATCTGCTCTTGCCAGTTTGTATTCTCAGTACCTAAAAGCGCAATAACATTAGGCTTATCGGCAAATTTATCATTTACCATTGCTCTGTAGGTATCGCCATCAAGCACTTCCCTCTTTCCCGGGGAGGTGAACAAGGAGAAACTTCCATTGTAATCAAACATAAAAGGACGACCTTCTTTAGCCGAGCCTTTTTTTGTGGTAATAATGATAACACCATTAGAAGCTCTTGATCCATAAATGGCTGCTGCAGAGGCATCCTTTAGAACTGTGAAAGTTTCAATATCATTCGGATTCAAGGTGCTCAAAGGGTTTCTTGTGCCCGAAATACCTTCACTATCTACTGGCACACCGTCGATTACATACAATGGGTCGTTGCTGGCCGACATCGAAGATCCACCTCGAATACGGATAGTAGCACCGCTACCGGGGGCTCCGCTGTTACTGGTGATCTGTACACCTGCAGTTTTACCTGAGATGAGTTCAACTGGGTTAGTGATGGGCCCTTTGTTGAAGTCTTTCACGCTTACTGAAGTAACAGAACCTGTTGCATCGCCTTTACGGACCTGTCCGTAACCGATAACGACAATTTCGTTTAGATTTGTTACTGCAGGTTGCAAAGTAACATTCAGTGTTTTTTTCTGTGTAATCAGAAACTCTGTTGATTCGTAGCCGATGAAAGAAAACACCAAGGTTGATCCCGAAGGAACATTCAAGCTGTAGTTACCATCGAAATCGCTGGTCGTTCCCATCGTTGTGTTTTTCACAGCAATGGTAACACCAGGCATTGAAAAACCATCTGAGGCATCAGTCACTTTTCCGGAAACGGCTACATCCTGAGCATACATTTGCATGCCAATAGTCACCATTAGCGATAGTAACAACATCCTCATCAAAGATTTACTTCTCTTCATAGATGTAATTTGTAAAGGTTAAACATTGGTTAATAATGATTTAGTGATTAATACTTATATAATGTATTGTGTTAAGTTTCTTCTAACAGGCTCCTTAAAGAAACATTTTCACAAATTTAACACTTTATTAATAGAATGCAAAAAAAAAACTAAAACGCCCTATATTCGCGGTTTTCAAAAATTGCAATCGTTTTAAATTGAAATCATTCTAAACTAGCTCATTGATTTTTATTGTTTGAACAACTACTTAACAAAAGACCAAAAAACGCTACAATTATTTCTTGTATAAGCTTACCTTTGCTTAAAAAAGATGAGATATTTTAATCCCCTTATAATTGGCATTGTTCTGTTGCTCTCGCTCTTTGCCTGCGACAACAAAAGCCCCAAAAATGAATCAACAAAAACTATGGTTCCGGAATGGTCGAAAGAAGTTATTTGGTATCAAATTTTTGTGGAAAGATTTCACAATGGAGACACTTCCAATGATCCTGGTTTAGTAAACATCGCTACTGCATCTGATTTTGTTAAAGCCCCCAATGACTGGAAAATAACTCATTGGACACAAGAATGGTATAAAGAGGATGATTGGGCTAAAGATCTTCCGGGTGATTTTTATTCTCATCTTCAATTAAGACGTTATGGAGGTGATCTTCAGGGTGTTATGGATAAATTAGATCATCTCGCTGAACTTGGCATTACTGCTGTCTATTTTAACCCGTTGAATGATGCGCCTTCACTTCATAAATATGACGCCCGTAATTATCATCATATTGATGTAAATTTTGGACCTGATCCGGCTGGTGACATGAAAATAATTGCAAACGAAGATCCTTCTGATCCTTCCACCTGGCAGTGGACTTCTGCTGATAAATTGTTCCTGCAGTTGATAGAGGCATTTCATTCAAAAGGGATTCGTGTGGTTCTTGACTACTCTTGGAATCATACTGGAGTGGAATTTTGGGCATGGAAAGATCTTGTAAAAAACCAGCAAAATTCGCCTTATAAGGACTGGTACGAAATTATTTCGTTTGATGATCCCGAAACACAAGAAAACGAATTCAGTTACAAAGGCTGGATAAATATAAGCAGTCTTCCGGAATTGAAAAAAGTTGATGCCCCCAAAGACCACCGTTCGGGTTTTCCTTATGAAGGAAATTTGAATGTGGACACCAAACAACACATTTTTGAAGTTACCAAACGCTGGTTGGCTCCTGATGGTGATAAAACAAAAGGGCTCGATGGTTTCAGGCTCGATGTGGCAGACCATGTTCCAATGGGCTTCTGGCGCGATTACAGGAAATTTGTAAAAAACATTAATCCTGACGCCTACCTGGTGGGTGAAATCTGGTGGCAGGAGTATCCTGATGATCTCATGAATCCGGTTCCATTTGTTGATGGGCAGGTTTTTGATGCGATCATGTTTTATCAGCTTTACCGGCCTGCGCGTTATTTCTTTGCTAAAACCAATTTTGAAATTACTGCTGGTGAATTCAAAGATAGTTTAAACTATCAATGGAACAGACTTACTGACGATACCAAAAAGGCTATGATGAACACAGCTTCGACACACGATACCCCTCGGCTTTTATCCTCCTTTTACAATAGCGGCAAATACAAATTCAAAGCAAAACCCAGTGATGACGCCAACTACAAAACTGGAAAGCCAGATGCAGAAACCTACAAGCGTGTCGAATTATACCTGATGCACCAGTTTACGATTCCCGGTTCGCCACATATATGGAACGGTGAAGAATTAGGCATGTGGGGCTCAGATGACCCGGATTGCCGTAAACCATTGTGGTGGCCCGATATGAATTTTGAGCCAGAAAACAGAAATAATTTCCAGACAGGAACTCCAGATTATGATGAGGTCGGCTTCAATACCAATTCTTTGGAATATTATAAGAGGATCATTCAGGTTAGAAAAAACAATCCTGTTTTAAGCCATGGTGACATGGAATTTCTTCTTGCCCAAGGCAAAATACTGGTTTACAAACGTTTTGATACAACAACCGAAATAATTGTTGCCTTCAACCTTTCAGATTCAACTTTTAGTTATAAACTGCCAGATGGTGGTACATTTACCGATCTTTTGACAGGCAAAGGTTTCTCATCATCAATTGAACTTGAACCACTTTCGGGACATATCCTTTCATTACAAACAAAATAGCTTACATTTGAGCTATTAAAACACATTTTATGACAGACCGTTATATAGCAGGAACCATAAATGAATTGGTAATAGATCACCTTGAACTACACGGGGCTTACCTTACCGATGGACAGGGTCAGCAGCTGTTACTTCCTGGAAAATGGATGCCGGAAAACAGTAAGCCAGGAGATACTCTTGAGGTATTTGTATATTTCGATTCAGATGACCGGCCAATAGCTACCACACTGAAACCCTATGCACAACTAAATGAAGTTGCATTTTTGGAAGTTGCCGACGTCAACAATACAGGTGCTTTTCTTGATTGGGGCCTTGACAAACAGTTGCTTGTACCATACCGTGAGCAGAAGGCAAAAATGATAAGTGGTAAAAAATACCTTGTCTATATATTTGCCGACCCTGAATCGGGACGTATCGCCGGTTCAGCCAAAGTTGAGCATTTCATTGATAAAGAACCTGCCACATATGTTGCAGGACAAGAAGTGGATATCATTCTATGGGAAAAAACTGATCTGGGTTATAAAGCTATTATCGAAAACAAACATCAAGGCTTATTGTATGAAAATGAAGTGTTTGAGCGTATGAGTCGGGGGCTGAAACGCAAGGCTTTCATTTCGAAACTGCGGGAAGATGGAAAAATAGACCTCAGGCTTCAACCTTCAGGATATGAAAAAATAGATGGCCTCGCAGCAAAAATTCTTTATGAGCTAAAAAACAATAACGGATTTTTGCCACTAAACGACAAAAGTGATGCAGAAGAAGTGTATGATCTTTTGGAAATGAGCAAAAAAAACTTCAAGAAAGCTATTGGACTCCTATACAAAAACAAACAGATACACTTCACCGGTGATGGTATTCAATTGACAAGATAGTCATTTACAACGCTTTATTGTATTGAAAAAGCTGACAAAGGAAGTTTTGTCAGCTTTTTTATTTTCTAGATAAAAAAACTTGACAAGGCACTGTTTTCAATATATCTTTGTGATATCATTTTAATATCATTTCAAATGGAAAAAACACATAATCCGGCATCAGGCTATATGGTTCTTGCCATAGTCTTGCTGTTAGTTTTTGGCGGCATCGCTGCTTTGGTATTGTTAGCAAGTGCATGGCTTGCTATACCAGTTGCAATCGGGGGTTTTCTGTCAATTGGTTTTGTTATTGTAAACCCCAATCAATCAATGGTTTTAGTACTCTTCGGCAGATATGCCGGAACGATCAAAATGAATGGATTTTTTTGGATTAATCCGTTTTTTGTACGCAAAAAAGTATCATTAAGAGCCAACAACTTTAATGGTGACCCTATCAAGGTGAACGACAAAATTGGCAATCCGATCATGATTGGATTGGTTTTGGTTTGGCGTGTTTCCGACACTTTCAAAGCAGCTTTTGCTGTAAATGATTTTCAAAATTTCGTTGTAGTTCAGAGTGAGGCTGCATTAAGAAAACTGGCCGGGATGTATCCTTATGATAATTTTGATGATGAGCAGGCAGAGATTACCTTGCGGGCTGGTGGCGAAGAAGTAAACATTCAACTTGAAAAGGAAATTGCTGAAAGGCTACACATGGCTGGTATTGAGGTAATTGAAGCCAGAATAAATTATATCGCTTATGCCCAGGAAATTGCACAGGCGATGTTAAAACGTCAGCAGGCTTCAGCCATTGTTTCAGCCCGTTTCAAAATTGTTGAAGGCGCTGTTGGAATGGTAGATATGGCGCTTGATCAGCTTTCCAAAAAAGGAATCGTTGACCTTGATGAAGATAAGAAAGCTACAATGGTAAGCAACCTTATGGTTGTTCTTTGTGGCGACAAAGAGGCAACTCCGGTTGTAAACACAGGCACTTTACATCAATAAAACATGTCACAAAAAAAAGCATTTGCGTTACGTATCGATGCAGATAAACTTGCTGCTCTGGAAAAATGGGCTGCGGACGAGTTCCGCAGCACCAACGGGCAGATTGAGTGGATCATCGATAAAGCTTTGCGCAGTGCCGGGCGTTTAAAAGAAAAACAAGAACAAAAACCTCAAAATCCTTAATATGAAACCTCTTAAATATACCTGTCCAAAATGTCAGGGTCATCAATATGAAATTGGAAAAATGTACGTAACTGGCAGTTTCATTACCAAATTACTTGATATACAAAACAATAAGTACACAACCGTGACTTGTAGCCGATGTACTTACACCGAATTTTACAAGACCGATGCCAATATGCTCGGAAATGTATTTGATTTCTTTGTTGGATAATTGTTGCTTTAGTCCAGATCTCTTCTTAATGGTTTAAAGTAAAATAAATGTATCAAATGAAAATTTATACTGAAAAACAAAAGTTCAATCAAATCTGGCTCTGGTTGCTGCTTCTTTTCTCAGGCTTTATTCCGGTCGTAATTCTCGGCAGTGGTCTTTATGTTCAACTTGTTAAAGGCGAGCAATTTGGAAACAATCCAATGAGCGATAATGGGTTAATCTTCACATTCATTCTTACATTAATATTGGCGATTGGCCTTGTTCTATTATTTGCAACAAGCAAACTCACCACAAGAATCAATAAGACTGGTATTTATGTGAAGTTTTTCCCTTTTCATTGGAGAGAACATCACTATAGGTGGCAAGAAATAGAGCGTTATGAAGTAGTAAAATACCAACCTATCCGTGAATTTGGTGGTTGGGGAGTACGTTACGCTAGAAAAAGCAAAGCTTACAACGTATCCGGAAATCAAGGACTTAGATTGTTTTTCAAAAAAGGAAATCAATTATTGATTGGCACACAGGAGAGCAAAAACCTAACAATATTCCTCGAAAGACTTAATCCGTTGGAAAAAGGATTACTCCCATCCCAACAATGATGCTGCATCTAAAAGCTGACTGCCTGTAGCCGATCTAACTGCATATTGAAAACCGGATCTTAGAGCATAAGCTCCGGTCTGACCCTCTTTGTTTATTGCTATATAACCTATCTGCATACTTTTGTGGATATGGGTAGTTTCGGTAAGTCGCTGAATAGCCGCCTCACATGCTTGTTGAGGTGACATACCATTTCGCATGAACTCGACGATAAGAAAGCTGCCGAGAGTTTTCATAACAACCTCACCTTCACCAGTTGCTGTTGCTGCACCAACCTTATTATCAACAAATAATCCTGCTCCTATAATCGGCGAATCTCCTACCCTGCCAGGATGTTTAAACGCCATCCCACTGGTAGTGCAGGCACCTGCAATATTTCCCTGATGATCCAAAGCAATCAAACCGATGGTATCATGATTCTCCCAATTGGCTGCGGGAGCATATCTGGCTCCTGATTTCTTCCAGTTATTCCAGGCTTCTTTCGCTTCAGGCGTTAACAGATTTGTTTTTTCAAAACCATGATCCAAAGCAAATTTCAGAGCTCCTGCACCTGTAAGCATCACATGTGGTGTTTTTTGCATTACCAGACGGGCAACAGAAACCGGATGCATAATATGCTCAAGGCAAGCAACTGAACCCGCATTCCCATTGGAATCCATGATACATGCATCCAACGTTACATTCCCTGATGCATCAGGCAATCCTCCATAACCAACACTACTCACAGCTGGATCAGCCTCAGAAACATTCACGCCTTTTTCACAGGCGTCAACAGCATTACCACCATTTTGCAAAATATTCCAGGCAGCTTCATTAGCAGCCAAGCCATGATGCCAGGTTGAAAGTACGAGTCCTTCATAATTGACTGGCAATGGATTACTTTTTGCAAAAACTTGTGTTGCATAACCATAACGACATCCTAGTCCGCTGGCCATGGCACCAAAAAAGGCCTGTATCAAAAACGTACGTCGGTTATTCATTCAAGTTTCTTTCAGGCAAAAATAAGAAAACAAATAAAAAAATCTCAGCAAATGTGTCTGATATCAGATAATTATTGAAGTTTGCAGGCATTTCATTTCTTAAGCAGCAACACTAAAAATACAAATAGTATGAATACACAAAAGTTGGAGCAGATTCTTTGGAGCAGTGTTGACAACAGGAAAATCTTTGGAGCTAGTCTGTGCATCAGCAAGGAGGACGAAACTTTTACAACTGCTTGTGGGAATATGCAAAGCAATCCAAGTTATTTTATTGCCAGCATCACAAAACTATATATCACAGCAGTATTTCTGCAATGGAGAAGCAACGCAATTATTGATCTGGATGATCCCATTTGCAAGTACCTTTCAAAAGAAGTAACTGACAAATTGCATGTTCACAAAGGAAAAGATTACTCAGAACTAATAACAATCCGACACCTTCTTTCTCAAACCTCCGGTCTTCCCGACTATTTTGAAGACAAAATCAATGGCCAAAGTTTGCTCAACCGACTTACTCAAGGCGAAAATTTATCCTGGTCCTTCGATGACACAATCAAATGGACAAAGCAAATGAAGCCTCTTTTTGTTCCGGGGGCCAGAGGTAAAGCTCATTATTCCGACACCAACTTTCAGCTACTAGGCAAAATAATTGAAAATATCAGCAAGCAAAATTTGGAGGATGTACTCAACCAATTGGTTTACAAAGTATTGAATCTTAAGAATACTTGGCTCTATCTCGACCCTAACGACCAACGTCCTGCAAGTATTTATTTCAATTCCACCAAAATGAATGCTTCACATGCACTTGCCTCTTTCAAAGCCGATGGGGGTATTGTATCAACAGCCGCCGAAAACATGCTGTTTCTAAAAGCCTTTTTCGAAGGAAAATTTTTCCCAATACATTATTTCGAAGAAATGAAAAACTGGAATAGTGTTATGTTTCCACTGCAATATGGACTTGGGATCATGAGGTTTAAGCTCCCTATGTTTTTTTCACCATTTAAACCCTTTCCTGAGTTTATTGGTCATTCCGGGCTTTCAGGAGCGTTTGCTTTCTATGTACCATCAAAAAAGGTCTTTTTCACGGGAACCATTAACCAATTGGCATCACCTTCTACTTCTTTCAAATTGATGATCAAGCTTTTAAACAATCTTTGAGTTTGATTTTAATGCCTTTACGACTTTTTAAGAAAAGTATTGGGTCATTTTAAAAACAAATCTTCTATGAGGGGAATATTTGGATAATTTTGCAGGCCGTTTGCGCAAACATTAATAAATCCAACGTGAGATTACTACTGATAAGCTTATTTTTCGTTATATCACCCTTTGTTTTCAAAGCCCAAAACATTGGCTCAATAAATTTCGCTTCTGAAGAAACATTGGAAGTTGTAAGCTGGAATCTTGAATGGTTTCCAAAAAACGGACAAACTACTTTGCAATATGTGGCTTCCATCATACAAGAACTTGATGCGGATGTGATTGCATGTCAAGAGATTGGCGATATCAATTCATTTAATAGCCTTTTAAATCTTCTCGACAATTATTCAGGCTTTTATGCATCTTCATCAGATGGCTTGGCCTATATTTACAATAATAATCGTGTTGATATCAATGATTTCTACGAGATTTACACCAGCTCTTCCTATTCGAGTCCTTTTCCACGGCGACCATTCGTAATGGATTTCAATTTTCAAAACAAACATTTTATTGTGATTAATAATCACTTAAAGTGTTGTGGGGATGGATATCTAAATCTTTCAGATGGCGGTGATGAAGAAACCCGGCGTCTGGAGGCTGTCAATCTCCTTAAATCATACATTGACACACAGTTTCAGCATCAAAACGTTTTTGTAGTCGGAGATTGGAACGACGAAATTACCGATTCTTACCAACACAATGTATTTCGTAATGTATTGGATGACAAGGATAACTATCTTTTTAGTGATCTTGGTATTGCGTATGGAAATCCGGATAATTGGTCCTATCCTAGTTGGCCTTCACATCTTGATCACATTCTCATTACGAATGAGTTGTTCGCATCATTAGACAATGATGCTTCGGCAGTGGAGACCATTAGAATAGATGAATTGCTTGGTGGTGGATGGGACGAATATGAAGAAAATGTTTCGGATCATCAGCCTGTCGCTATTAAACTTTTAATTCCAATTAATCTCGGCAATGAACCCATTCAACTTCCGGATGAAAAAATAAATACGCATCCAAACCCTTTCTCTTCATATACAACAATAACTTTTCCTATTACTGATCAACCTGTTGAAATTGAAATAACAGACATATTTGGAAGAACAATCTTCAGGGAAAAAACCGAAGCAAATCAATCAACTTTCACTTGGCATCCATTTGTAAATCCTCCGGGTATTTATTTTATCCGCCTTTTCATAAATGGACAAGCAAGCTGGTCTACCAAGCTGATTTACAGTAAATAACAATGTTCAGGGAAATGATGTTATATCATCATTATTTACAGCTTAATACCGATTTGAAGGTAATTGTTTGAATAGTGATGAAACCGGATCAAGATGCCAAACCAACTCTTGAAACGGGGATGTGATGATTATCACAAAAATAGCGCAGAATTCACCTTAAAATGATCTTTGCAAAAGCACTGACAACATCATTAAACAAGGATTAACTCACCTGACTCTATTCCTTTGAACCACTAAACAACAAGAAGAATCAGAGGAATTTTTGCTTGATCTTATGGCAGGATTTAGGTATTTTTGTGTGATTTTGTTAACACTAACTTGCAGCAAAAAGCATGAAAAAAAATCCTGTTATTAGTCATAAACCAATTGGTTTTCAATGGCCTGTAGAAAATCCCTTTATCTTTTGTGCACATCATTCCGACTTTTATCCAAAAGGTAATGGTAGTTTAGGACCCCAGGCATCTCTTGAAGGCAGGAATATTGGACAGGATTTTGATCCTGATTTACCATGGAGAATGTATCATGGTTACAACATACCTGGGTTTCCTGTTCACCCACATCGTGGATTCGAAACGGTAACAATAGTTACAAAAGGTATTGTGGATCATTCTGACTCACATGGTCAGGCGGGCCGGTACGGAGGTGGCGATGTGCAATGGATGACGGCAGGTTCTGGTCTTCAGCACAGCGAGATGTTTCCTTTGATTCAAACAGAACAAAGCAACGAAATGGAACTTTTTCAGGTGTGGTTGAACCTCCCTGCTTCCAAAAAAATGGCTGAACCTCATTTCAAAATGCTATGGACCGAAGAAATTCCTTTACTGAAATTGCAGGATAAGCAAGGGAAAAACACTACAATTAAACTAATAGCCGGTAAATATCTTGATCAAAAAGCGCTTGAACCAGCACCGGATTCATGGGCTTCAAACCCTGATAATGAAGTTAATATCTGGTTGATTAAAATGGAAGCAGGTGCTGAATGGGAAATTCCCGTTTCAAATTATGAGGTAAACCGATGGTTATACTTTTACGAAGGTGCTTCAATACGAATCAACGAATTCAGCTTCAACAATAAAAACGCTTTTAAATTGGACGCGTCCTCCATGGTCACGATAAGTGTAGTTGTCAAAGACAGCCATTTTGTTCTGTTACAAGGCCGCCCTATCGGTGAACCGATAGCTCAATATGGTCCGTTTGTGATGAACACACAAAATGAATTAAGACAGGCATTTTACGATTACGAACGCACTCAATTTGGTGGATGGCCATGGCCACAAAAGGATATGGTTCATGGAACAACCAAAGGAAGGTTCGCAAAATACAAAGACGGGACACTAATTGACAAAGGATAACATTCGATCTTTTACTTATTTTTCAACATATCAGAGGTTTTAAACAAAAGGCTCGAACATCAAAATCAGTAATTTATGGCTATCCCAACTTCACGATCAAAAGAGGCAGGCTCCATTCACATTAATGATGCTTTATGTAAAGGATGTGGAACTTGTGTTGCAATTTGCAGCGATCAAAGTCTTGTGCTAAAAAACGAAAAGGCTTTTCCTTCAGAAAACCCATTTTTTGGATGTGTCGGATGCGGGCATTGCATGGCAATTTGCCCAACCGGCGCTATAACAATAAGTGGGAGAACACTAAATTCGAATGATTTCTTCGATTTGCCCGACAAACATAACAATCCAGATTACAAGCAGTTAATGACTCTTTTCGAAAGAAGAAGGAGTATAAGAAACTTCAAGGACAAAGCTGTCGAACCTGAAATTGTGCAGAAAATCCTTGCTGCAGCTCAAACTGCACCTATGGGTTTGCCTCCTTCAGACGTTCATGTAATGGTGCTCGATAGCCGCTCGAAAACACGTGCTTTTGCAAAAGACTATTGTGAATTTCTTGAAGGATATAAGTGGTTTGTGTCCAATTGGTTTTTAGCACTCATGCGACCCTTTTGGGGGAAAAGTAATGACGAGATGTTCAGGGGATTCATTAAACCACTTTTCAAGGTTTATTCCGAAGGTTTTAAAAACAATCGAAACCTGGTTAATTATGATGCCCCTTTGGCCATGTATTTTTATGGCTCACCCTTTACTGATCCGGCCGACCCGCTCATTGCCGCAACCTACGCCATGTTAGCAGCCGAATCGCTCGGACTTGGCACATGTATGCTTGGAGCTGTGCATCCAATGATCCAATACGGTAGTAAAGGCCGTCGTTTCAGAGAACGGCACGGAATAAAATACTCAAGCCGGGAAGGATTATTTGTTGTTTTTGGTTATCCTGTTTACACATTCAAAAAAGGAATCAAACGAAGCTTTGCTGATATAACTTATTCCTAATTCAATCAATCCATATCGGCTATTATGTTATAAAACATTTTTTATCAGCACTTTATAAATCAATCGAATGACCAAATTGCTCAAATTAACAGCTGAAAATATTAAAAGTGAGCACATTTGTTGTGCCATATCCGACAAAAAGTGTGCTTCAGGTTATGAAGCAAAAAAAGAATGGATTAAAAATCAACTCAAAGATGGCTATGTTTTCATCAAGCTGGATGTAAGAGGAAAGGTTTTTATAGAATATGTTCCAGCTGAAAAGGCTTGGGTGCCGGTTGAAGCTCCAGGTTATATGATGATTAACTGTTTTTGGGTATCGGGACAGTACAAAGGGCAAGGCCATGGAAAGGAATTGCTTGAAGCTTGCCTTAAAGACACACACAATTTGAATGGTATTGTTACTGTCACAAGCGAAAAAAAACAACCGTTTCTTTCGGACAAAGGATTTTTTAAAAAACAAGGTTTCGTAAAATGCGATCAGGCAGCTCCATGGTTTGAGCTTTGGTACCTGCCATTAAAAAGCGATGCTCCCACGCCCAAATTCAAAGATTGTGCCCGTAATGCAGTTTGCGACATTCCAAACGGACTCGCAGTTTATTATACCAACGCATGCCCGTTTACTGAATATTATGTCGAAGAGCTGAAACAAATCGCTGTCAAAAAAGGATATCCCATTCATATTGTTAAACTTGAGACACCCGAACAAGCTCAAAATCATTTCGTTCCGCATACCATTTACAGTGTGTTTCTGAACGGAAAGTTTATTACACAACACATTCTTAATGAAAACTACTTTGATAAATTCATTCCAGCTATTCATTAAAACTTACGATAATGCACACGAAGTTAATTCCCTGGTTACTTGATGGCGATGTCTCAATTCAATATCAGGTGCATCGTGATTTGCTTTCTATCGAACGTAGTGATTTGCAAATGCGAATTGAAACCGAAGGTTGGGGAAAAGCTTTTCTTTCACAACAAAAAAGTGATGGCAATTGGGGTATGGGGTTCTATCAACCAAAATGGATTTCAACACATTACACGCTTCTCGACCTGAAATGTTTAGGTATTTTTCATGCTATTGCACCCATACAGCAAACACTTTTCAATCTCCTGAAAACACAAAAAAGTGAAGACGGAGGTATCAATCCAGCAAGAACCATTCTACAGAGTGATGTATGTGTAAACGGAATGTTTCTCAATTACGCCTGTTATTTCAGAGCAGCACAATCGGAATTGGTGTCAATTGTGGATTTTATACTCTCACAACAGCTACCTGATGGCGGATTTAATTGTCGGTCAAACCGAAGTGGAGCTAAACACAGCTCAGTTCACAGCTCGTTATCGATACTTGAAGGCATACATGAATATACTTCAAACGGCTATTCCTACCGTAAACCCGAATTACAGAAAGTCGCCAATGACTCAGAAGAATTCCTACTTCTCCACAAGCTTTATCAATCTTGCAAAACAGGGAAAGTTATGGACAAAAAAATGTTGATGCTCTCATACCCATCCAGGTGGTATTATGATATCCTTCGGGCATTGGATTACTTTCAACTTTCCAAACATCCATTTGACGAAAGGATGATGCCAGCAATTGAAATCCTCCTCGCGAAAAGAAGAAATGACTCCACTTGGCCACTCCAGGCAAAACACCCCGGGCTGACACATTTTGAAATGGAAAAAGCGGGGAAATCCAGTCGCTGGAACACTTTGCGCGCATTGAGAGTTCTGAAACATTTCAATATACCCTTAAAAGAAAATCAGTTTTAAAGAATCGTTTATCCTTTGAACAAAATAATTCATCTGATTGTTTAAAAAATATTAGCAAACTGAATTAACCAACACTCATTGATTATGAACAAGTTATTCAAAGAATTCTTCGAAAGTGAAAAAGCAGGCGGTTTAATTTTAATCGTTGCAACAATTATTTCTTTGATCATTTCAAACACCTCATTAGGAGCCGGGTATCTCGATTTCTGGCATATGAAACTGGGTAGCCATAGTTTGGGACATTGGATCAATGATGGGTTAATGGCAATATTTTTTCTTTTAATAGGGCTTGAGTTGGAAAGAGAAATATACAAAGGTGAATTATCGAATATTAAAGATGCTTCTTTACCCATATTTGCTGCTCTTGGTGGGATGCTTGTTCCTGCAGGACTATTTCTGGTGTTCAATTACGGCACTGAAACACAGTCTGGCGCAGGAATCCCAATGGCTACTGACATAGCTTTCGCTCTTGGAGTTCTTTCACTACTTGGCAACAGAGTTCCGGTTGCACTTAAGGTTTTCCTGACTGCTCTCGCTGTTATTGACGACCTAGGAGCAATTTTAATTATTGCCTTTTTCTATACCAAAACTTTACTTTTCACAAACCTCTTCATTGCTTTGGGGATATTCGCTTTGTTATTGGTTTTAAACAGATTGAAAGTCAGAAATCTTATAATCTATCTTGCAGGAGGTGTAGTAATGTGGTATTTCATGCTTAATTCAGGTGTTCATGCCACTATAACAGGTGTATTACTCGCTTTTGCTATCCCATTTGGTTCGGGTGATGAAAAGTCGCCAAGTTATATTTTACAACACATTTTGCACAAGCCGGTGGCTTTCATTATTCTACCACTTTTTGCGTTGGCAAATACAGCCATAATCCTCAGTTCGGACATTGGGGAGGTGCTTGCAGAAAATTACAGTCTTGGCATAGCCACAGGTTTGATTGTTGGCAAGCCTTTAGGGGTTTTCTTCATGAGTTATCTTGCTGTCAGCCTGGGGATCAGTAAATTATCTAATGGACTCACCTGGAAGTCGATCTTCGGAGTTGGCTTGCTTGCCGGAATAGGTTTTACCATGTCGATTTTTATAACCCTACTTGCATTTGACAACGATTTGATCATTAACAATGCCAAGCTTGTTATTTTACTTGCATCACTTGTATCCGGAATACTTGGTTTTATTGTATTAAAAATGACGCTGAAACAGGAAGTTGAGAAGTAAAATAGTATTTCATAACTTCACCTCCGGTAATTCCTAAAGAAGAAAACAGTAATTGCTTGCTGCATTTTCATAATTTTGTAATTGGAAATACAACCAAATCAATTCTACAGGTTTGTAGATTGATTTGGTTTCTTATTTATTAATGGCAAAACAATAAAAATGTATACTATATTGAATTTCAATTATCTAATCACGAAAGCATTTATATTATGTTTAATTTTATTACAATCTGTTTCTGTTTCGGGACAGCAAGAAAGGGTCTTTGAAAGTTTTTGCGAACAAAGTCAGGCAGAAGTTAAAAAACCAATTCGCCTGCCCGATTCCGGAATCCAACCAATATGGAATGAAAAAGCACTTATGTTTAAGTTTGCGCCATCATTTTCGACTGAAAACAAAAGCTGGATTATTCCACAACCTTCACAGTACCGCTTTACAGCGTTCTCTTTCAACAACCACCAAACATATAGCTTTACCGATTCGATTCCCAATGCATCTCTTTCACCCATCTGGAGCGAAATTCCAAACGGAGAAGTATATTTGAAAATAGAGGCGGTAAGCAAAGATAAACAAGATGTCGTGTTGATTAATAAGCGTTTATTTTATAAAACCGCATCCTTTTGTCCGCCATACCCATCTGCACAATACGGTTATTCCGAAGCATTTGACAAAGGGATGGCTTATATGTATCAGCAGCCACACATTCAGCAATGGTTCCATTCGGGCCGTCCTGATCATGAAAAACACACCCTTTATTGCTATTCAGCACTTGAAGTTGGCAGTGTAATAAATGCTATGGTACTTCACCACAAACATAATCCCAAAAACGACACATCACTGGTAATTGCTTGTAAAGCAGCTGACTACCTCATCAGCAATAGCGAAAGCAAAACTTCTCCCTTAAGTGGATTTCCGCAAGTGTATGAAGGAGAAAGGCTCACAGCAGGAAAATTTTCAGGTGAGGTTTTGTTAACCGAACCAGCGGCAACTGGTCTTAGTTACCTTAATTTGTATAGCATTACCGGTGATAGTGTTTACCTGAATGCTGCTCTTCAAATTGCTGAAACATATCGTAAAACTCAACTCACTTCGGGCACCTGGTTTATCCGATTGAACAAAATGACCGGCCAACCCGCTTCCGAAGTATTGTGCATCCCTATTAAAATTGTCAACTTCTTACAAATTCTAACAGAAGAGTATCATTATCAAACATTTAAACCCGTAATAGAAGCCGCCATCGGGTGGACATTTGAGAATCCGGTAAAAACATTTGACTGGACAGGCCAGTTTGAAGATGTAGAGGCTGTAGAGCCATATGAAAATCTTACAAAATATGAGGCTTCATGGTTTGCACAGTTTTTATTAAATCATCACAATGATGACACGAATAATGTGCAACTGGCAAAGGCCTTGATTGATTTTTGTGAAGATCAATTTGTTGTTTGGGAACAGCCGGCCATGTATGATAATTGGAACAACAGCACCCAAAGCTGGCATGTGCCTGCTGTGCTCGAGCAATACCATTGTTATGTGCCTATTGATGCCAGCGCAGTGCAAATGGTCGACACCTATTACCTGGCATATCAAAAAACAGGAGAATCCATTTATCGTGAAAAAGCATTGGCGCTTGCAAACAGTCTGGTCAACACGCAGGAAAAAAGTGGTAAAATTCCAACGTTTTGGGCATCAGGCTTTGATGAGTTTTGGAATAATTGCATGGTTAGCAGCTTGTTTATGCTTGATAAATTGAGTAATCTGGAAAAATAAGTTAAAATAAAGTATTGCAATAATCTTTTATATATAACTGATTTAATGATACTTAAAGAGTATTAAATCATTAAGCAAACCCTTCCAGAGTTAAGCATAACGGGCATATCGCCAACTTGAGTAAATAAAGCTTATCTTTGCAGCATCTTAAAAAAGAAGAACGGCAAGTTGTAAGCCGCTACATAATAATCTTTCCTTTTGCCGGTGCAGAAAATGCAACGTCTTTTCCGGCCTCATTTTACACTCATTTTAATGTCTTTTAAAAATCTCAATCTGATTGAACCTGTCATGAAAGCTTTGACAGCCGAAGGATATACTATCCCTACTCCCATTCAGAAACAATCTATTCCATTTGTATTGGAAGGACGCGATCTTCAGGGTTGCGCTCAAACAGGCACAGGCAAAACAGCCGCTTTTGCAATCCCAATCATTCAACTGCTTCAACAGCAAAAACAGCACAAAAGTGGTATAAAAGTATTGGTACTTACCCCAACAAGGGAATTGGCAATACAAATCGACGAAAGTTTCGCCGCTTATGGCAAATTCACTTCGATGAGGCATACTGTCATTTTTGGCGGCGTATCTCAGCTACATCAAACAAATGCACTTCGACGCGGAATCGATGTGTTGACAGCTACTCCAGGTCGCTTGTTAGACCTTATCAATCAAGGTTTTATTGACTTGCGACAACTGGAAATCTTTGTACTCGATGAGGCTGACCGTATGTTGGATATGGGCTTTATTCATGACGTTAAAAAAGTCATCGCTTATCTCCCTGCCAAACGACAAACCCTTTTCTTTTCGGCTACCATGCCACCAGAAATTCAGAAACTAGCTAAATCCTTGTTGGTTAATCCAGCCAAAGTTGAAGTAACTCCTCCAACATCAACTGTCGAGAAAATCGAGCAAAGCCTCTATCATACCAACAAGAACGATAAACCAAATCTTCTGCTTCATTTGCTTGACGAGAATAAGATTCGTACTGCTTTGGTTTTTACACGTACCAAACACGGAGCTGATAAGGTGGTGAAATATTTACTAAAAAACGATGTGGATGCTGCTGCTATTCACGGTAATAAAAGTCAAAATGCACGTCAGCTTGCCCTGAATAATTTCAAAAATGGCAAATTACGTGTGTTAGTTGCAACCGATATTGCTGCACGTGGAATTGACATTGATGAACTGACACACGTGTTCAATTACGACTTGCCAGAAGTGCCAGAAACTTATATCCACAGGATTGGACGTACAGGAAGAGCCGGTAATTCAGGAATCGCAATCGCCTTTTGTGACACCGAGGAAAGAGGCAACTTAAACGATATTCAAAAACTTATCGGGATTAAAGTGCCTGTAGTTGAAGCACATCCTTATCCGGCAATTTATGGTCTTCCAATACCTAAACCTGCTCCGATTCAACGCAGCAGACCAGTTTACCGACAGGATAACCGTCCAAGAGCCCGAGTGGCACGATAGAAAAACAGGTGATTCTACCAGATTAGAAAAACCTTGCATTAAAGACCCGCAAACGATCAAAAGTTGTTTGCGGGTTTTTTAATTTTATTGCAAAATTGAAAATTTGAAAATGATGACATTTAATTACAATTGGAATAAATTGAAGTAATTTCGTTGCATTCAACGATAGGTAAAACTGATATTATGGAGAACCTGAAACCATTTCTAACTGCTACAGAGATGAGTCATGTGTTAAAGCATGCACTGTCAATCCCCAATCTGATCAACGAAGATGATACAGCAATCATCTGGATTGATCTGACTTTCCTCAACAATAGGATCAAGCAGCTCAAGCAGGCGTTCCCTTCTTCTACCACTCATACTATCGCATTGAAAGCTAACCCATTAACATCGATTCTACATAAAATGAAAGCACTGGACGTTGGAATTGAGGTAGCAAGTTTTCCAGAAATGTACATGGCAATGGCAGCAGGATTTGAACCTGAAAAAATCATCTTTGATTCACCTTCCAAAACAGTGTCAGAAATTGGGTTCGCTCTTAAAAATGACATCCACCTGAATGCTGACTCCTTTACGGAACTCGAAAGAATTGATGAAATTTTAAAAACAAACTCCTCCAAAAGCATCATTGGGTTAAGAATTAATCCACAGGTTGGTAGCGGTTCAATAAAAACTACCAGTGTGGCAGGCGAAATATCCAAGTTTGGAGTCCCCATTACCAGCAATCGCCTTCAGCTTAAAGAGGCTTTCGCTAAGTATAAATGGCTCAATGCTGTCCATGTTCATATAGGTTCACAAGGTTGCCCTGTTCCATTGCTCATTCAGGGAATCAAAACAGTTGTTGATCTGGTGAATGAAATAAATGATGAACTCAATCAGCAAGATGTAAAGCGGCTGATATCAGTTGTTGACATTGGAGGAGGTTTACCAGTAACCTATTATCAGGATGAAAAAGTTGTTTCAATACAGCACTTTTATGATCAATTGCAATCTGCTATTCCTGAGCTATTTAGTGGAAAGTTTCGGGTTATAACAGAATTTGGGAGGTATATACATGCCAATTCAGGTTGGGTATCGTCACGTGTTGAGCTGGTTAAGCGGGAAAAGAAGTGTGCTATTGCAATGATCCACGTAGGCGCAGATTTACTGCTGCGTGAATGTTACAATCCGCAAGACTGGCACCATGAGATTTCAGTCACCGACACTTTTGGTAACCTTAAAAATAACTCCGATAAAAATAATTACATGATAGCCGGACCTCTTTGTTTTTCGGGAGATGTGATCGCACGCGACCTGCAACTACCTGTTATTGAAGAGAATGATTTCATTTTAATTCACGATACAGGCGCATATACCTTTAGTATGTGGTCGAGGTACAACAGCAGGCAAATGCCAAAAGTAATAGGGTATTCAGATAATGGTGCTCATTTTGAAATACTAAAGGAACGTGAAAGTCTTCAGGATGTAGCAAATTTCTGGAGCTAAAGAATTGTTCCAGACTAGTATACAATCACAAAATCACGAGATTTTAACTCTGCTTCGCGCGATTTAAGGTCTGCCCGATCGGTTTCGTTGAGCCGGAAAGCGTTATCTTTTATTATTAAAAGTTTCATTCCCTGTTTGTTAAGTAGTTCCCAGGGAAATCTATCGATAAGATTACCCTGTACATCAAGATCGGTAAGCGAAATCATTGCTGAAAGGTCAGGGAGATTGATGATCCGGTTTTTACCCAACCCAACTCTTTGCAATGTTGTACTTCGCGCTATCCAATCCGGAAAAACAGGCAGTTTATTGTTGTGTACATATAGGTAGTTCAGGTTTGAAAGACCTGCCAGATTATCCGGTAGCTTTTCAATTTGATTGTAAGAAAGAAAAAGTCGATTTAAGGCCGTTAAGTTACCCAATCCTTCAGGAAGTATTTTCAGTTTATTGTAATAGAAATCAACCTCCTTAAGTTTCATAAGTTGAAGAATTTCTTCAGGAAACTGCTCAAAATCATTACCATAACAAATGATTTGTTCCAGGTTTTTAAGTTTTGCAAAAGATGGCGGTAAGTATTGAAGTTGATTTTTACCAAGGTTTAAATGTGTGACCGCTGCAAGGTCACCTATATTTTCAGGTACATTTTTAAGTTTATTGCCACCAAGTGAAATCTTACTAATTTTTGCCAGTCTTCTGATCGATTTTTTAGTAAGTTTTAGTTGGTTAAAATTAAGATTTAGCTCCTCAAGACTATCCATTTTTGAAATAAAGCATGGAATGCGCGTGATCTTATTATTCTCGAGATCAAGTATTTTCAGATTTGGCAACTTACGAATACTGCGAGGAATCTTTTTTAATTTGTTACTATGAAGCGACAGCACTTTAACAGATGGATTGTTCGAAAAACTGATTTTGCTGAAATGATTCTGATCGAGATGGATTCTCTCTAAACTGTCGGATTTTAGTAATGAAGGAGGAAGATATTCAAGTTCGTTTTGTTGCAATCGAATAATTTTTATACTTTTAAACCTCTCTAAATCAGGTAGCTGAATGATCTTCATTTTTTGACCATCCAACACTATTAAGCTATCAGAATGGATTGAATTCAGCTGTTTCTTCCACTCCTCTTGCCGTTCGAGCGCTTCTGCTTCCATAGCCTTAAGCCACGCTTGAAAAGCAGTATCCTGCTGCAAACGTAAGGATTGCTTTAGTTCCTGAGCCTGCAAGCCAGTTGAGAGTATAAATACCCAAAAAATCAGTAATAAATAAAGTTGTATCCTTTTCATAATTTTTTCTCATAAAATCAAAAAATGATCTCAGATTACAGAAACGTAACCATAGCAGCTCATCAATTAATCCTAATTGGCAAAACTATCGCATAATTCTGATTGCTTTTGAAACAGCATCTTTAAGGCTTGCATACACTTCCTGAGGAGTTGCCTTAGCATCAACATCAATCACCTGACCACGTGAAGAATAATAATCAAGCACGGGTTCGGTGCGTTCTTCATGCTCCTGAAGACGTGCAACAATAGATGCTGCACTGCTATCGTAAGGCATGCTCGAAGCTGTTCGTGACCTGGCATCAAGACGGCGTATAAGCTCAAAAACAGGTACTTTAAGATTGATAACACATGAAACGCCTGTTCCCTTCTTTTTCAATAATCCATCAAGAATGTAAGCTTGTACCAAGGTTCGGGGATAACCTTTGAAAACATAACCCCTACCCGATCCATCCGTATTTTGTAATTTCTTTTCTATCAGGCGTATGACAATTTCATCAGGCACAAGAAGGCCTTTCTCGAGTAAGGGGGCAATCTGAGAAGCCAGGCTGCCATTATTTCTCACTTCTTCATTCAGCAATTCACCTGTTGAGATAATTATAAAATTAAAATCCCTGGCGAGCTGCAATGCTTGAGTGGCCCTTCCAGCACCTGGAAATCCAAACATGATAACATTGGCAGGTCTGCGGTTTAGCTCCTCCGTCAAATGTTTATTTATACGATTAAACACCTCTTCAGAAGTCCCCAGCCCGTTGATACGAGTGAGAATTCCTGCATTCTCGTAAAACTCTAGCAAAGGCAAGGTTTTCCTATGGTACTCTTCGAGCCTGCGTTGAATCACCATTTCATTATCATCGCTGCGATTTTGTTCCTTTGCTCGTTGCAGTAAGCGTTTCGTACATTCTTCATCATCCACTTCAAGTATGAAAATCCGTGTGAGTGAGGTGTGAAGGCGGGTAAAAAGGCCATCCAAAATATATGCCTGCACATAAGTTCGTGGAAAACCATCAAAAAGCCACCCATCGGCATTGACTTCCGAGGAGAGTGCATTTCCAATAATCTGAACTATAATTTCATCATCTACCAAACCTCCGGCTTCAATAATGGATTTGGCTTTCAAGCCTAAGTGTGTGCCGGTTTTGATTTCCTTCCGAAGTGCATCGCCGGTGGATAAATAATTCAAGTTATAATTTGACATCAGTAGTTCCGACTGAGTGCCTTTACCCGCTCCAGGAGGTCCAAAAAGAATAAGATTAAGCATAGCTATAAAATTTGTAATAAAGATACAATGATAATTCAGGCCATTGAAAATTTAACCATGAGGTGCTTGTTCAGCAGCATAACATAACCCCTACATGTTGAAATTAACCCAAATAAAAAACGATTTTCAATCACTTTCAAAGGAATTAAAACGATTATTTCTAGTTTAAATTACCTTCAAAATTGACCGTAACCTTATATCTTTTGAAGAAGCACCCACCATCACAACAAAAGTTCCGGGTTCAACAACTTTTTTTAGATTTATATCCAACATTTGCAACAATTCAGGTGTAATGCTAAACTTTATTTCTTTTGTTTCTCCTGCCTGAAGATGCACCCGCTGAAATCCTTTTAACTCAATTACCGGGCGTGAGACAGACGCTAATTCATCCCGTAAATAAAGCTGAACTACTTCATCCCCAGCACGTTTTCCACTGTTTTTTAATTTGAAAGTGAGACTGACGCTGTCATTTGCAGCGATTGTTTCCCGATCAAAACGGATATCAGAATATATAAAGTCTGTGTAACTCAGCCCAAAACCAAAAGGAAATAAAGGTTGACCCGTAAGATTATGGTAATCATCACCTCTGCCTGTTGGTTTATGGTTATAAACCAATGGTAGCTGGCCTTCAAAAACCGGAAACGTAATTGGCAAGCGTCCTGCCGGATTGTATTCACCAAAAAGCACTTCAGCAACAGCATCACCTCCTGCCTCTCCCGGATACCAAACATCTAAAACAGCATCGGCTTTATCCAACCAGTTATGCATGGTAACAGCACTTCCCCCAACCAAAATCACGATTGTTGGGGTACCAGTCGCAGCCACTTCACGAATAAGTTCTTCCTGGTGGCCAGGCAAGTTAAGGTAAGCTCTGTCTTGAAATTCACCTTCTTCGATGCCGGCAACAACTATTGCAACATCACTTTGTGAAGCCACTTTTGCAGCGTAAGCAATCGACTCCGTTGAAGTAACTTTTGCTCCAACATCCCATACCAACCTAAACCACGCATTGCCAACAGGTTCGCTGTACTCGATATTTAGTTTTACCGGCCTGCCCTTTTCAAAATGATATGGTACAGTTGTTATTGATCTCCCTGTCAGAACCCTTCTATCGATAACCAACTGATCGTCAAGCCATAATTGATAACCATCATTGCCATCAATACCAATGTTAATCGTTGCAGTTGAATCTGCAGTGATATATCCGTCCCATGCAACACTATAAAATCCATATGTAATCTTCTCAGGGTCAGGTGAGAAAAGCGTCCATTGAAAATCAACAACTTTGTCGTTTCTAACAAAAACCGGCTCGCCACTCCTTTCAAGATTTGAAAAATATTTACCAATGAGGCCTTGAGACCTAATGCCATCTTCTTGATTGGAAAGGTGGTCGGCCGGAACAGTTACGAAAGGTATTTCTTTGCGCAAGCAGCCCTCTGCATACCTTACATCTACTTCATTTCCAAGAAAGTCGCTAATACCTTGAAGGATGCTCCGCTTAGTTATACCAGGACCACTATAACCACCCAATCTGGCTTCAACTGCATCTTGGCCGATAACGGCAAGAGATGTTATCTTTGTGGAAACAGGTAATGTATTCCCGTTATTTTTCAATAAAACAATAGATTCAAGGGCAGCTTTTTTTGCCAAATCCCTGTGATGTGTATTGCCATTGATCGTTGTTGCGGCTTCAGGATCAACATAAGGGTTATCGAAAAGGCCAAGTTCAAACTTCAATCTTAAAACTCTAGCCACAGCAGAATCAATCGTGCTCTGAGGAATTGTATGATCATAAAAAGGAGGAGAAAAAAGTGCCTCATGATCGTAATTTGTCTGAAAAATCACATCTAATCCATTTTCAAGCGACTGAGAAGTAGCATCTTCGTAATCTTTAGCTGTAAAATGAAGCACGTTCGCTCCGCCTGTAGCTCCTGCATCAGAAATCACAAATCCTTTAAAACCCCATTCCTCTTTTAGTAACTTATTGAGCAAATAGTTGTTAGATGTTGAAGGTCGTCCATCATAAGAGTTATAAGCAGTCATGATTGAGCGTGAACCTCCATTTTTTATACAAGCCTCAAAGGGAGGAAAATGAATTTCGCGCATATACCGTTCGTTCCAATGAATAGGATAGCTATCCCGACCTCCGTCGCCAACATTTGCAACAAAATGTTTCGGAGTTGTTATCACATTCATCTGCTCCATTGCTGAAACAAAGGCAACTCCCATAGCAGACGCGAGGAACGGATCTTCACCATAAGTTTCCTCTGTACGACCCCAGCGCACATCATTAGCAATATTCACAACAGGAGAAAGAATCTGACGAATGCCTCTCGACTTACTTTCGTTTGCAATAGCTTTGGCAACCTCGTGCATGAGTTTGGTATTCCATGTTGCTGCCAGAGCAATAGCTTGAGGAAAAGCTGTAGCACCTTCACGCACCAATCCATGCAGGGCTTCATCAAACGGAATAATTGGAATACCTAACCGGGTTTCCTCTACAAAAAAACGTTGCATATGATTGATTTTGACAGCCGTCTCATAGGCTTTAGAACCTGTTGCATAATCAAGCATCTGACCTGAACCGTCGTGTTGACGGCCAACTGTATTCACTTGAAAACCAAAGATTCCTTGTTTAAATTTTTCCTTACCGGCATCAATGTCACCGGGGATCATAAAAAGTTGCCAGAACTTCTCCTTGGGAGTCATTTGTTTTATCAGGTCCTGAACCCGGCTTTCAACCGGAAGCGTAGAATCCTTGTAAGACTGTGCTATTGAGGCATTTGCTAACCACATCAAGACACTAACAGTCAGTAATTTTATGGCTGTTTGTAAAAAGTTTCGTTTCATCGTACTACAATTTCATCAACAAAAACCCAGGATCCACCACCAGCTGAGGGATGCCAATCGAAGAGTTTTTTGGTCCCAGTAACATCAAGTTGAACATACCTGTATGTTTTTCCGCTGGTGTTGAAAACGAAAAGATGATTTATTTCCTCCTTTTTCTGATTTCCAGACACTTCTTGTCTTTCAACAGATTCATAATGAACACCATCAACTGAAACAGCGCATGAAACCGATGAAGGGTGCAATATCCAGCTTTTTGGATCCCATAGGGTACTAATCTCAACGACCGATGACGCTTCAGCTTTTTCAAGGTCAATCACCAGGCTAAAATCTTTGGCTTCCCAACCTAACCAATGCACTTTAAAATCATTAGCTCCCCGAACGCCATTTGTAAGATATGCCAGATTTCCATCGCTATATTTTTGTGCAGGAGATGGTGTTGATTTTACAGTTTTTCTAAATGCCTTATTTCCTTTTACTTGCACATCAATAAATCGTTTGGTTGAAGCATAATACTGCTCAGCGGTAAGCCCTGACTCGTTTAAAGCTGCACTTTTACTCACCTTGCTGGCTTGATAAAAGGATTCAAGAATAGTGATCATTTCTTCTACTACAATAAATTCTCCATCAACCTCCCGATACCAGCCTCTGGGACCAAACATGTCGGCTTTTCCAATTTCCATCATTGCATATTGAATAGGCATTCGTGCAGTTTTTACATGTAAAAGAAAATCAGGAAATTGGGCAACTGCTTTTTCAGCCTCGTCAAAATATGTGTTGTACAAATCCATGTTTTGAGCTGAAAGAAACGTATTCTGATGCAAAGTGGGTGGGCCATAAATATCGAGAAACTCTCCTGATTTTATAATTTCACGCTGCAACTGGTAGATATACTGACGAATCCATGGACCAGCGGGGCCATAAAATCCATCTGTAAACTGCTCTGTAAGCTTTTCAACTGGAGCATTGGGATTCCATAAAAGCTTTGCAAGTAAAAACGATTTCAACTCCGACATCTCATGTCCAACACCCGTATTCGATTGCTGAAAATGATCCTTAACATTATTATTCACAAAGAGTTGAATGTTAGGCTGTAAAGTGTGTAAGTTTGGGAAAGGGCTTATGCTATGTGCGAAATCAACAGTATAATCCCAAAGGTAAATATGATTGCTGATTTTTCCCCAATCCTCCAAATCCTTCAAAAAGGAAGCACTCCTTTCATCTGCTTCAATCGACTGACCTCGGTTCAGTTCAATTGTGCAAAGCATAACTTGCACGTTATCATTAGGTTTAGTAACTTTTGGTGCCTGCCTGCTATATTGATAAGCAAGGGTTGAAATGATTTTATCAGGAAAAACTTCGGCAATTTGATTCACAAATCTTATAATCGGACCCGAAGCACTGCCTTCCTCTCCGATTATCCTACTACATTGTTCACATTGACAGTACGAAAAATTATCATCCTGACTTACAGACCAATACTTTTTATCAGGTTGAAGCGCCATTTCGGTCTTCAATTTATCTTTCACAATCTGCAACACATCAGGGTTTGACAAACACAGTTGGTCGATTATTCGTTTTCCATTCAAATAAGCATAGTATTCATTATGTGATTCAAAATACTCAGTCCATGGTATCAATTTTTGAAATGTATGAACATAATATCCTTTAGCAAACATGTCGTCAATTATATGAAGCTTGTGAAAATCCCTGTAATCTTCATCCTCTGAAAACCTGCCATGCACATTTCTATATGTATTTGGAGAATGTCCGCTAATTCTAAGATGTGGTATTTCAATATATTGTGTTTTAGGGTAGCCAATATAATCCGGACTATAATATTGAACTCCCAAATAGTTCTCAAGGAGTTCGCTTACAGCAAAAACACATCCTCTACCTGAGCCACCTTTTATAACCAGTTGATTTTCTATGGTTTCGATAGTGTAGTCATCGGCAAAAGGGATAGAGGCGTTCTTTGAAATTTGAATCGAAAATTCTGAATCACCTGATTCACCATATGTAACTGGTAACTCGCAGCCTGCTATCATTATCATGTGCTTATTCAAAAAAGATGCTGCGCGAATTTCTTCCTGAGAGGCATTTACAGGTAAAATGATATGAAATTTGGGAGCCCCATCGCTAACAAGCAGTAAGGGTTTACCCTTAAAATTGCATGATCCCAAAGCAACTATTAAAAGAAGTATTATGAGTAGTTTTTTCATTTAGCTAAGTTTTAGCTGTTTATAAATCGAGTCTGAAAAACTTTGATTCATAGGGTTCAAAATTCATATTCCCGTTCTCAATAGTTTGACCTGTCACATCAACCTGAGTTAAGTTTAACATTTTTCCACTTAATTTATTAATCAATTCCAGCCTTGATTTTGCACCCGCAATTTCTCTCAAATGAAACCTGACAGATGTTCCGTCTTGTGATGGTATAGCACTGATAAGTAATATGTTATCAGCCCATCCTTCTATCCATGAGCTCTCAAATACGGCATCGCCATTGCCTCCTCCAGGCAAAACCCTGCTGAGAAACGGGATGCTGTTTTCCCATCCAAACCGAACTGCATTTTCCACTTCCTTATCACCAGTGCTGGTTAAAGAATACGTCCAGTTATGACCGCCATGCTGATCGGCATTAAAATTGGTTACCCAGTAATTATTCATTGGCCAGCCAAAAATATGGGTACTTTTAGGTGTTGCGCCTGCAACATACCGCCCAGTATTTATTCCTCCAAACTGCATAAGCGGGGCTTCTTTAGAAGTTAAAATCAGTTGTTCGGCATTATTTGACAAGCGTGCGTAGTGTTGAACAGTGTTCCAATCGTTGGATGACCCGGGAATCTGATCGATACCAGCTCTAATCTCACCACCCTGAACATCAAAAGAAAGTTGACCGTTTTCCAACAAAAGAGGAAACGAAACATAAATTCCTTCAGGATTGGTCTCGAGTTTTTTCTCGATAAAGTAAACAAAATCAATACGTTTTGTAGTATTAAAAATACGTATGGAAGCTTCAAAAGCTCCGGCTTTGGTAGCAGCATTCGTATTGCCTCTGCATCGGATTGTATTCCATATTTCACTTTCCTCATAGCCATCAAACCAGGCAGAATCAAGAGTTACGCGATCAAAGCTGTCCAATTTTCGATTCTCCATCTGCTCACGATTATCGAGTGTTTCATAGATAAATTCACCTAACATCCAAGGCGATGACTTATCAACCAATTCCTTGTCAAGAGTTTTGTCCCAAAGTGAAGAAACGGCTGCACGATTCGGATCAATTTCTACTCTATACCATTGATTTTCATAAATAAAGCTATTGTTATTTTCGCCTTTGGGTAAAGCTGAAGAAAGGGATTCATCAGTCCTTATGATAAACTTTTTATATCCAAAAGCAGGTATCTTATCAACCCATATTGCCCAGTAAGTCCCATCAGAATGATGTTCAAGAGGTTGGGCTTTTGCTTGTTTTCCATCATGACCTGTAATGGAAAACCCTGTATATCTCGGCAGGATCTGATGATCAATATAAGCCACAAAATAACCGCTTCGTGTCCAGTTCAAGGTGTTAAACACTATAACAGAAGGTTCCTTTTCACGATTGAAATAGCTCTGGAGCAATCCCATCGTTTCTTCATTCAGCATTTTAGCGCGCCGGCTTGCCTCCCATGCATACGACTCTTTAATGGAACGCTGTTCCATTGTATAGGTATGAAATGGTTCGCGCACACTCGCATGATAACCAACCGTATGCTCCGTATAAAAAAGCAGTGCCGAATTGGCGCTTTCAATACGATCGGCAATCTTAACCGGAAGTTTACTGCCATGCATTGCCACCATTGATAATCCGGAAGTTGCTGCTATGAGGTCAGCTTGAGCAGTTCGAGTAGCTGCAACTTCACGTGCAGAAGCCCCAAAACCATCTGTCCACCAGTCGGGCCATGCACCTCTGATTACTTGAAAATCATCACCATGACTTTTCTCCATCTCCTCGAAGAAAGCTGTTGCTGTTGCAGTTCTTAGCTTCGGCCAGCTGTATTTCTCATTCCACATTCTTATCACGTTGCTTGCATGGGTTGACGGCGGCGAATTGTCGGTAAGGTAACCTGAATGTTGAATGGAAATTAAATCATATTCATATCCTTTTGCTTCAAGATCAACAAGATATGAAAGCAACTCTTCTTCGAAAACATTAAAATCACCTGTATGTATTTTAAATTTAGTATTTCCGGTCATGTAATGCTCTGCACGATAAGCAAGCATTCGTTTCTCAGAAGGAGATTCCCACCAAAAAAGTGTGGGTTTGTCAAAACATATCAAGGCCCTGTGACCATGTGTTCCCATGTTCAGGTAACTTACACCAAGCTCGTAATAATAATCATTCAAACACCAGGCGATTCCATTCACATCATTTTGCATAGCTGTTTTAACCTGTAATCCCTCAGCTTTAAAGTTTTTCACAGGCTGTAAAGAAGCAGCGAGCACCTGCTCATCAGGCAGTTCATCAAAATTGAAAAACATCCCAGTAATTTCGATTCTACCCTCAGCGACTCTCGCCTTAAATCGGTCAATCTGAGTCTGAGGTCGACATTTCAGAAACTCATCAACAGCCCATGATGCTTCACACGTCCAGCGAAACCTCGCTTCTTCCGGAAAATCATCCGTCATGTCACAGTAATCCAGGGCATAATCAATGAACCGGAGATGTTCAGCGAGAATATCTGTTTGTGATCGGGTATATCCGATGTCGGTATGTGAATGTTGAACAAAATTCACTCTCCATTTTCTTACCTGATTCATTTCCAACTGCCCAACCCATTTTTTATCATCAAGCTCAATTCTGTAATTAACTGTTTTACTATCAGTTACACTGGGAATATGAACTTTTACATAGTTATAACCAAAGGTAACCGGAGTCTCAACCAATAATTTATCATCGATAAAAACTTTTGCTTTAGTCGATTTACCAAAGTATAGAATTCCTGCAACTCCCAACTGATAACTCTTTTCATCTTTATCAACCAAGGCTGGCAAGGTTTTAAAATTAAGGCCATCTTTCAATGGCAACGAAAAAATCATAAACCAGGAAGTTTTGTTTGAATTACTACCTGTTGATTTGATATTCAGCGATTTACCTTCAACTAAATATGTTACAGGCAGAGTCAGATACATAAAACCAAAACGATCACCGTACTGATCAATCATATCTTTTCTAAAAAATAACGACGCGTCTTCGCTATCATTCAGCATCCATTCATTTGAACCATCTGCCCAAAAGGTGAAATGTTTATCGTTATTTATTTCGATTTCGAAGCTTGCCAAGCCGGGAGAAGAACCTATACCAGCGAGCCAAACAAAAGTTACATATTCTGTTTCAATACTTTTAGGAAGCATTTCTGTTTCCCATTCCATGTTTGAAGTGCCATTATCTGCACGAATCAACATGCCATCTTTTGCAACTGATATGCTGGAATAATAAGAATAATCGGGACCTGAAATCTTGGTTTCAAATCCATTTATGTAGGTAGTATTTTGATCGGTGGGAATTTGTGCGAAAATACAAGTCGCAACCATCAACTGTAGAACAAAAAGAGTAACCAATTTCATGCCTGTAATCCCTTTAAAATTAGAGATGTTTTTTCGAATTATGCAAATATACGAAATGTAATTCACCGTTCCGAAGGCACACAAAACGAAAATGAGTTGACTAACCAAAGCTAATCAACTCATTCAAAATAAATCTGTTAGGAAATACTATTTTACAATAAGTTTTTTTCGATAATGTTTCTCGCCACTTACTAATTCAACGAAATAGACACCTGGTTTTAGTTTTGATTCAGTAGCTGAAAGGATTTCTCCGGAGGTAACGCTGGTTCTGATCCATTTCTGCATTTCTTTCCCTTGATTGTCAAAAACAGTAATTGCCACCTCAGTCACATTTTGAAGGAAAGTTATATTAAACGATCCGGAGGATGGATTAGGCGAAATATCAAAAACTGAATTTTCATTCTCAGCAATTCCAACTGTATTTATATCAATTGAAGTAGTAAAGATGTCATCAGCACATGCCGCACTGTTGGCTGTCACGCTGACGGTATATGTTCCATCTGCTGTGAATGTGTGCATGGGGTGAGTTTCTGTTGATGAAGTTCCATCGCCAAAATCCCACGTGTAAGAAGATGCATTCTGGGATGTATTTGCAAATGTAACTGTGTTTCCTGTAATTACATGAGTGAATCCTGCAATAGCATCCGGGTTAATTGTAACATAATTACTTTTTGTCACAACAACATCTCCATTTATTGTAAGCGCAACCGTTTTAGGACCTACACTCGTGTATTTAACAGTATGAGGACCTTGATTTGCAGCTGTTTGGGGAACAGCACCATTTCCAAAATTCCAATTCCACGAAGTTGCACCAGTCGAATTATCAGTGAAAATTACATCTTGCTGGACACATGCTTCTGTCACATTCGCACCAAAATCAGCAATAGCAGTCACTTCAGGAGTATATGTAAACTGCATGTTGATATAATTGGTTTGGTTAGGTGGTGTGAGGGAAATTGGTTCGGTACCTTTCACGAAGTCAATGCTATACATCGGACCCTGAGCATGTTTGTCGGCAAACTCGATCTTTAAGGTATACGAACCATCAGGTACAAGATCACCATTCAAGTCAGTGCAGTCCCACTCAATTGTATGGGTCTGATGGCTGTTGATTGTTGAACCGGTAATAGCGTCAACCACATTATAATTGGAAGAAGCGCGCCAGGTATAAAGATATTGCTTTCTCTGATTAGCCATGGCTTTACGGGTTTTAACAAAAACCCCATCCTTTTCAATCCAAATAGCCAACACATGTTTTGGGGCTTAATTTCCCCCTGCTGAAACAGTTTTTACTGTGAAACTAACTGTTCCTGCTGTTGCACCACTTTTGGATGTTTGCTTTTTTTCGGTAAATGAACTAAAAACCAGACTGATAATAACGATGAAGACAGAGATCGCTGAGTAAAAAAGTGTTTTTTTCGCCATGTGAATTTCAATTTTGTAGGTAATTTTAAGAATCGCTGCGATAATAAAAATCAGCGGCCAAAAGTATAATAATTATTGATCTATTGGCAGTATTTATCAATAAGTTAATTATTGTGTAAAAGTGTTATAATACAAAAGTAAAGGTCTACAGAATTTTCTGTTCTTTTGCTCCGTCAACAACAATTTTTGCGACCCTTGCTGAAGCTCCTTTACCACCAAGCTCTTCTTTAAGAAGCATATAATCAGCACTTAAGGTTTGTTGCTTTTCTTTGTTAAACAGGAGAAGCCCTAGCTCCTCTTTGAGTCGTTCTTCATTAAAATCGTTTTGAATGAGCTCAGTTACTACTTCACGATCCATGATAAGATTAACGAGAGAAATATACCGGATGTTGACGATGCGGCGGGCTATTTCATAGGAAATCCAATTTGCCTTATAACAAACCACTTCAGGCACATTAAATAGTGCTGTTTCAAGCGTTGCTGTTCCGGAAGTGACTAATGCTGCTTTAGCATGTTGAAGGAGAGCATAGGTCTGATTCTGCACAATTGCAATTTTCTGGTGTCCGGTAATTTTTTTATACAATGATAAATCAGATGAAGGTGCGGCTGCAATTACAAACTGATGATCAGGAAACAGGGGAATCATTGTGAGCATTCCTTTCAGCATCCGGTTGATCTCCTGCTTTCGGCTTCCAGGCAACAAAGCAACAATAGGTCGATCATCCAGTTGATTTTCGGCCCGAAAAGTTTTTAAAGGTTGTTGAAATCCTGAAATCGCATCCAATAATGGGTGGCCAACAAAGTCAACTTCCATTTGATACTTTTGATAAAAATCTTTCTCAAAAGGAAGTATAACCATCATTTTATCAACAACTCGCCGAATGATCCTGACCCTGCCTTTTTTCCAGGCCCAAACTTGCGGTGAGATATAATAATGAACTTTAATTCCATGCTGATGTGCAAATTCGGCAATGAGTAAATTAAAACCGGGATAATCAATTAAAACAAGGACATCAGGTTTAAATTCCAGGATATCTTTCTTGCAAAAACGCATATTATCAAGGATAGTCCTCAAGTTAAAAAGCACTTCAATAAAACCCATAAAAGCCAAATCCCGGTAGTGTTTGATGACAGTCGCTCCCTCGTTTTGCATCAATTCACCACCCCACGCTCTGATTTCGGCATGTTGATCCAACTCTTTGATTTCCTTTACAAGGATAGAGCCATGAAGGTCGCCCGATGCTTCACCAGCTATGATATAATATTTCATTTTATATCAGTCATTTAGCAACTATTTTATGAAAAGGAAAACTGCAAAAACGACAATAAAAATAGTCAGAAGTAACCCTCTTCCAGTTTTATCTTGTTTTCTGTTAACCATAAAATACCTGAATATAAATAAATTAGGTATCAAAGCAATTAAAAATGGTGTTCTTGGATTCTTTAGCCAAACCGGAATAACTTCCAACATATCGATGATAACATCCATAAGAAAATATAGCAGGGAAGTTGTAACGAATCCAATAATGATCCCTGTTATGAGGTGATCCTTTTGAAAAAATTTACGCATAACGCTAAATATTAGTTTTGCTTACAATTGAATTCTTGATATACCCGGATTTCAACTTCATAAGCTAAGGTTCAAGTTTTATAGATTCCAGTTGCGAATATGATCAATTGATGAATAAGCTGTTAGGTCAAACTGTACAGGCACAACTGAAACATAATTATTTTCCAATGCCCAAACGTCTGAATCTTCGGTTCTGTCATCATTTTCAAATTTACCTGTAAGCCAATGATATTCAGCACCCCTAGGATCATGACGTGAGTCGAATTCTTCCGCCCAACGCGCCTTAGCCTGCCTGCAGACCTTGATGCCACGGATGCTTTCACTTTGTATCTTTGGCAAATTCACATTCAAACAAACACCCGGAGTCAAACCATTTTTTAAAGTTGCGTTTGCGATTGTCAAAATAAAAGGCTCAAGGTGACTAAAATCAGCATGTGAACTATAATCATCCAGACTGAAACCAATTGCTGGAATGCCATCAATACATGCTTCAATAACAGCAGCCATCGTGCCAGAATAAATAACATTGATGGAGGCATTGGAGCCATGATTAATTCCTGAAACCAGTAAGTCAGGCTTACCCTTTATGACTACTTGCTCGCCAAGTTTAACACAATCTACAGGTGTGCCATTACATATATACTCTTCATAATCAGCTTCTTTAACAACCGTCTTAAGTCGAAGTGGAGTTTTAATTGTTATAGCATGACCCATTCCCGACATAGCCTGTTCACTGGAAACAACTACTACTCGTCCAATTTTTCGCATGATTTGAATTAAATGATGAATGCCTGGAGCGAAATATCCGTCGTCGTTGGTAATCAATATTGTTGGTTTCACTTTATTCGTTTTGATTCTCGTTATGAACATCAAGATTTGTAACCCCTGCAGAAATTATAAACTTCATTACCTCAGTTGATGAAGCATCGATTGGCCTCACGTTTTCGGCAGGAACAATAAACAAGTTGCCCGACCAAGCGTAGGAGTGCGGCAAATATACGGCAACCTTTTGTCCCTCTATGCCAAGAAAACTTAAATCTTTGTTGGTGATAAACCCAATTTTCTCCAGATCATAACCTTTGCCAATTTTAACCATGACGGGTTCATTAAAGCGTTTTTTCTGACCAACAAATGCCGAAACAAGGTCTTTTACAGAAGTGTAAATGATTTTGATGAGAGGGGCTTTAGCAAAAAGATGATCAAAATAAGCAATAAATGGCTTGAAAAGAATTGTCGACCCCATCAGACCAATCAATGTGATAGAAATGAGCAAAACAATAATACCAAGCCCCGGGATATGCCTTTTCAGAATTTGATCAAGATAGCCAATCAAAAGGCCGTCAATAAACTCAAAAATAGTTATAACCCCCCAGATTGTCATGGTAATAGGAGCGATATAAAGAAGACCTTGTAAAAAATAATTCAGGAATTTTTTTAAAATCTGTCGCATAAGTCTCATTTTTGTTGACTGGGGTAAGCACTCAGGTTTTTATCATTGGAAACAAACTTTTTAAGTTCAAGATAAAGGCGATGCGTAGGCAAGCCCATCACATTATAAAACGAACCTTTGACACTTTCTATTGCAATATACCCAATCCATTCCTGAATTCCATATGCACCTGCTTTATCAAAAGGTTGATATTTAGCTACATAACTTTGTATTTCATCAAGCTCCAGTTCGCCAAATTTCACATCTGATGATTCGCTAAAAACACAAGTTTGATCTTTGCTGCGTAAACAAACCCCAGTTACCACCTTGTGTGTTTGACCTGAAAGTAAACGTAACATAGCGCATGCTTCTTCGGCATTGCCCGGTTTATTAAGAATTGTTTCCCCAATAATCACCACAGTATCAGCTGTTATAAGTAAAAAATTGTCAGGAAGCTCATTCTTTTCGAAAGCATTTGCTTTCTTTTCACTTAAAAAAGGTGCTACATGCTCCAAGGGCATGCTCTCAGGAAAAGACTCATCTACATCTTTTGTAATTAACGTAAAGTTAACGTCCATTCCTTCAAGTAGCTGCTGCCTCCTAGGAGATTTTGATGCCAAAACAAGATAATATTCCTTTAAGAAGTCTTTCTGCATTTTTTTTGGAGAATTAACTCAACTAACTTATAATCTGTATTTTTTAGATGATATGTCGTAACTTATCATTTCGTTTTTCAAGCTAACGTAAGCATGAAGCAACAAAGATAGGTTTATATGCAATATAGAGCAGTTTCATGCTGGGATGAAACCAAACTGCTAATGGCAAAAAATATAATTCGTGAAAGACAAATAGTTGATCTTAAGTTCTATAATTTGTCAGATGATGAGTCAGTCTTTATTCAACGTACTCAAATCTAAAAGTTGTTCTTTCCTTGAAAACTTCTCCCTTGTCGAGCAATGTAGATGGGAAATGAGGATGATTCGGACTGTCGGCAAAATGTTGTGTTTCAAAACACAAAGCACTATGCTTAAAAAACTGCTGTTCTTCGTTTCTTTTAAGGCTTCCGTCCAGAAAATTTCCGGAATACACCTGAATACCTGGCTGTGAAGTATATACTTTCATCATCCGGCCGGTCGGTTCATGATAAAACACCGCAGCAGGGATTTCATCGCTATTCGGATTTTGAACTACAAAGCAATGATCCAGCTCGAATTCGGAAGGAATGCTTCGGTCACAAAGCAAGACAGGCTTTTGAAAATCAAGCAATGTACCACTGCAATCCGTTAATCTTCCGGTAGGTAACATATGCTCATCAAGTTCAACACTCTGATATGCATTCACTTGCAGCTGATGATCTGAAATGGTATCACGAAAACCTCTGAGATTGAAATATGCATGGTTTGTTAAGTTAAGATGAGTTGGAGCATCAGTAACTGCTTCGTATTCAATAGAAAAAGAATTATTATCCTGGATCACATAAGTAGCCCTTACCGTAAGATTCCCTGGATAATTCTCTTCTCCATGAGGACTTAAATAGCTTAAATGGATGCGTATCTCATCATCTTTCTTGTCAATTTCATAGTCCCAGAGACGGGTATGAAATCCTGTATCTCCTCCATGCAAATGACAGTAATCATCATGCATCTTAAGCTGATACACTCCATTTTTTACGGATAAATTGCCATAAGCAATCCTGCCTGCGTAACGCCCAATTAAAGCTCCAAAATATGGGTGAGGTTTTAGGTAATCCACAAGTGAATCAAAACCTGCCGTTATTTCACCCAGTTGCTGGTGGCGATCCGGCACTTTCAACGAAGTGATAATTCCGCCATAATTTGTTATGCTGATTTGCATCCCTTTTTCGCATTCAACCTGAAATAACATTACCTCCCGACCATCAGGAAGAAATCCAAATGAAAGTGTAGTTACACGCATTCTGAAAATTCAATTAACAATTAATGAAATCCTTTAAGGACAACTGATTTACGACATGCAAAGATGAAGATATTAAACTGAAATTTTATCACCTTCTGACAAATAAAGTGTAACAAATCAGTCATTAGTGGAATAAAAGCGATCAAGATTATGGAAGATGACTCAAGCATCTTAAAAACACTTTACAAAAAGGCAATAGAAAGTATCCCGCTAACCATCAATAACTTAATAAGATTCGAGACGCGGTGAAACTGTTCTTTTTCATTTGCCATAGCAAGCAGAATCAGGATTGTTATAAGAAGTGTGTCAGAAATAAAAAGCACATAAAATGCAAAATCAAATCCTTTAAAAATTAAAACATATTGCCATAATCCTATTAAAATCAAACCCATAGCACTTAATCCTATTGCCAGATTCCTGGCCGTAGCAACTCCTGCGACTATTGGAAAGGTTTTGCAACCAAAACGAGCATCCCCTTTGATGTCTTCAATATCCTTAACAATCTCCCGTAGCATACTGCTTAAAAAAGCGAAAAGGGTGTAGGCCATCAGCATTCCGGTAATGGTAGGGAAAGTCAAAGAAGCCTCAGTGAATAAAACAGGGTTTGTTGTTAGATGAAAAAACTCCATTAACCAAACAATCACCAATGCCATCGATGTAGAGAAAGATACGACTATATTACCAACCAAACTCATTTGTTTATATCGCTTCGAGTAAAACCAAAGCAAGCCTGTCATAGCAAAGATGATGAGTGTTAACCTCCAGCTTTTTAATGCAAAACCCAAATAAACAGCACAAATCCACACCAAAATATTCAACACCCAGTATAGCTTATTCGCTTGAGCAAAACTTATTCTACTCCCAACTAACACCTTATCAGGCTTGTTAATTCTATCTATTTCAGCATCTACAATATCATTTATAACATACCCGCCAGCTGCTAATAAAACAAATGAAAGAACCAGGACTATAAACAAAAATAATGATGTAATAGCTTCAGGGTGAATATTTTGTAATTCAGGCATCACAATAAAGTAACGCACGAGAATCATTGTCAAAGCAATGATAATCAGGTTAGGCCAACGAATAAGTTTTAGATATACCATAAAATTATTTTACCAATGATGTCCGGCATCGGTCATCCATTTCCCCTGAACTTTTAAAACCTGCTCAATGATATCACGTACACACCCATGACCCCCTCTGTAATGACTGATATAGATGCTGATACGTTTTATCTCCTCAGATGCATCAGCAGGACAGGCCGGCACTCCAGCTATTTGCATTGAAAGGTAATCCGGAATGTCATCTCCCATGTACACAACTTCTTCCTTTTGAATACCTTTATCCTGAAGGTATTGTGTAAAGACACGCAGCTTATCACTCACTCCCAAATAAACATCTGTAATATTTAAAGCCTCGAAACGCTTTTGCATACTTGGAGAGAATCCACCTGAAATTACAGCAACATTATAGCCGAGTTTTCTTATCAGTTGAAGCGCATATCCGTCTTTCACATTTGCTGTACGCAACGGCTCCCCGTCGTTATTGATAACGATTATACCATCGGTCATAACTCCATCATAATCAAATACAAAGGTTGTTATTATATGTAGTTTTGATTTGTAATTACTCATGTAATTTTCGATTATATTTAGTTAAAATATAGGCTGAAAAGTTTTTATAAATCTCTTGCAATTCAGGGAAAGCAGTCAGCAATTCAAGATGTTGAGCAATAGTCCCCTGATCATTCCGCCGGGCTGGACCTGTTTGAGCCTGCTCAGGTGATACATTCATAGCCTTCATTGCGGTCTCAATCATTAGTGGTTTCAAGTAATCGATTGACAAATCATCTTTTACAAGTATCTGATCTGCCATTAGATACAATGCATTCGTGAAATTATTGACAAAAACAGCAGCTAAATGTAAGCGCTGACGTTGTTCATCATTAATAGTCACCACAGTTGATGAAAGTTTTTCTGCCAGGTCACGCAATAAGGTCAGATCACCTTCATCGCTACTTTGGACAAAAACCGGGATGGAATTGAACTCAGGCTGTCGTTCAAAAGAAAATGTTTGCAAGGGATAAAAAACACCAGTTCTGGTAAAGAATTTTGTAAGAACGACACTATCTTTCATTCCTGAGGTATGCACCAAAATGCCTTTGACGAATGGCATTTGCGATGCCACTTCTTCGATAGCATCATCACTGACTGCAAGAATGTATAAATCGGCGTTGGGATTAATTTGCTGAAAATCGGTAACAGCTTTTGATTGAAATTTTTTGGAGAGCTGATTCACTTTTTCGAATGACCTTCCTGCTACCTCCAAAATAATTATCCCTTTATCTTTCAGTGAATTACCCAGGTTCCAGGAGACCCGGCCTGTACCAATTAGAATTACATTCCTTATTTTTGAAATATGCACCCCGACAATTTTTGCACGAAAATACATCTTTTGGCCCTAAACAGCTACTGATTCGCAAGGGTATCAAACAAAAAAGCTGACTCTTCCATTTATTTTTATAATTCAACATATTAAGTTGAACCAAATAAAATGAAAGAATCAGCTTTACTAATTAAGTCTCAGCAATTACAACTTCCTGATCTTGATATTTTTATACCAAACATCATCACCATGATCCTGTAATCCGATAAATCCTTCCTGAGCTACATTGGCCCAATCAGGGTTATATTGAGGAAATTTACTTTTAGCAACCATTTCGTTCCATTCAGGTGTCCAGAGGTGATATTCAACCACTTTCTCACCATTCAGCCAATGTTCAACCAATCCTTTATAAATGAGCAATCTTACTTGATTCCACTCGCCCACAGGTTTCACTTTGTCAGCAGCAACACCTATCATATCATATAAAGCACCGGCACTATGAACGCCATTACGGCCATCGGGATGTTTTGTATTATCTAACACCTGCATCTCAGGTGCTGTTTGCCAGATGGTTTTATCAGGCAATTCCTGCGCCAGGTAGAGAATTCCGCTGTTTCCGCCACTAGAGATTTTCCATTCCAGAGACAGCTCAAAATTTTGAAACTTTTCATCAAAGATGATATCGCCACCTTCGAGCGAACCTGCTTCACCCCTGCCCGAGCCAATGCATTGAAGCGTTCCGTTTTCGATTTTCCAACCTGTCGGGAAATGATCTTTTCCATATCCACGCCATTTGCCTGGTGTAGTTCCATCGAACATTAACATCCAGCCTGCAGCAACTTCTTCAGCTGATAAGCCATTATCAACAACTACTTCGGCTTTAGCTTCAGCCTTGTCTTCACTGGTTTTTTTTTCGGCATTAGCGCAGGAAACAACTGCCAGAGCTAACAATGAAAAGAGAATGATTTTTTTCATAATAATTATTTATTTAATTGATTTTAAATTAATTAAAAGAGCATTTTTATAACGACCAGCCTTCGCGGTAGGTGTGTTTAATATATTCTTCCGCTGCTTGTTTAGCATTGATGGTTTCATGTTGTGTGTCGAAATGCGGATGCCCGTCGATGACTTCAAACTTATCACTCTTAACAACGCTAATTTCATCACTATCACTGATGTTGGTAAACTCCATCTTTTCGCCATCCCATTGTAATTCACGCTTAAGATCCTGTAATCTGACGGCAACAACACCCATCACAACCATTTCATTCATTGGTCCGGAATAGCCAAAATGAGAGCTTGCCTCTACCCTGCTTTCAGGACTTTCTTTACAGGCTCTAACCCAATCCATTTCGTGACCAACAGTTACTCTGCGCATTTCAGGTGCAGGTCGCTTGTAATCCTTATCATAATCTAATGGCAACAAGAAAGGATCTTTTCCATAACATCCTGTCATTATTTTCCCTTTCTCTCCAATCAAAAGACATCCGCCATTTGGGTCGCGTCCCATAACTTCACCGTCAGGCAATTCTTCCGGACGTGGAGGCAACAATCCTCCATCCCACCAGGTTACATTAAGTTCGGGCATGTTAATACCTCTGTAGCTGTCACGTTTTGGGAACACATATTTAACAACTTCAGCCAATGGTGGCGATTCGGTATTGAACTGGGATGAAGTCCCCTGAACCTTTATTGGGTATTTCAAGTTTAGTGACATGAAAATCGGATCCATGATATGACATGCCATATCGCCTAATGCACCTGTTCCAAAATCCCACCATCCACGCCAGTTCCAGGGCGTATAAATAGGATTGTAAGGCCTTTCTTTAGCTGGTCCTATGAACAAATCCCAGTCAAGTGTCGAAGGTACCGGCATGGTTTCTTTTGGCCGTTCCAAACCCTGAGGCCAGATAGGTCGGTTTGTCCAGGCATGTGCTTCTTTAACTTCTCCAATAGCACCATTCCACACCCACTCACAAACCTGACGAATACCTTCACCAGAATTGCCTTGGTTACCCATTTGTGTTGCAACCTTATATTTCTTCGCAACTTCAGTCATTTGGCGTGATTCCCAAACAGAATGTGTCAATGGTTTTTCGCAGTACACATGCTTACCCATTTTCATGGCGTTGATACTAATGATAGCATGGGTATGATCTGGTGTCCCAACTACCACAGCATCAATTGATTTACCAAGTTCATCAAACATTTTACGCCAGTCGTAATACTTTTTGGCATCAGGAAATTCCTTCATGATACGTTGTGAATATTTCCAGTCAACATCACATAAGCCGATGATGTTTTCGCTACTGACGGCTCGAATGACGCCGCCTCCGCGACCACCTATTCCTACACCAACGATATTTAACTTATCGCTGGGAGCCCGATGTCCCAGACCAGAGATTACATTGCTGGGCAAGATGATGAAACCAGCAGCGGTCATTGCTGTTGTTCGCAAAAATGACCTGCGGTCCATTCCATTGTTTGTTGTGGTATTTTCTTCCATTATTTATTGGGTATTATGGTTAAAAAAGATGTCGTTGTATGTATTTTAAACTTTTCTCAGCACAATAAAGTGGAGTTCCTTCATCATATTGCTCCTGCTCAACGAACACGCGCTCGAGGCCGGCTTGTCCTGCTTTTTCAATGAGCGATCTAAAATCAATCCTTCCGTTACCAACAATGCAGCTCTTCCCGTTGGACCCCAAATCTTTCAGATGCCAGGTTGAAAACCTTCCCGGATGACGCTCAAAATAGCGATAAGGATCTTGCTTTGCTTTGATAATCCAATATATATCTAATTGAAATGAAACCAGTTGAGGATCAGTTGACTCTAAAAGAATGTCATAAGGCAACTTCCCTTCCAGAAGTCTGAATTCAAAATCGTGGTTGTGATAACCGAAACGGATTCCATGTTTTAGGCATTGTTCACCAATTTTATTCATTTCATCAGCTGTCCTGCGAAAATCATCAAGAGACCCTTCTGCCCGACCCATCATAGATGGCAGAATTAAGAAACTCAACCCTCCTTCAGCTGCCTTCTCTGCATAAAGAGAAGCATTCTCAGCCGTAATTCCAGTATGACTGCTGTGGATACTGATGCCCAAATCACTGCAAAAACGGCTGAAATCCTTGACTTCCTGCCCGTAAAACTTTCCATCAAACCCAAAAGTTTCAATACTCTTGTAACCAAATTTACTTAATGAGTTAAGCGTGCCATTCAAGTCCTTTTGAACATCATCCCTTAGGGTCCACAACTGTATACCTGCATCCTTTTTTAAAGTTGCTGCACCAAAAGATTGCTTTTGAGAAGCCATCGTTACCACAAAAGTCCCTGAGAGAAGCGGAATCGTTTTTAAAAAATCGCGTCTTGATTGCATAATGATGAATTTAATAAATATTCGCTATAATTGTATATGTTGTTGATTTTCATTACTTTTTACTGCTGCCTCAATAACTTTTATCACTAACAAAGCATCTTCCTGACTTACCTCGTGCGGAGTTTTATGTTTCAAAGCTTCATAAACTCCATCGTAGAATTTCATATAATTGCCATTAAGGGTAGGGAATTTTTTCGCTTCTGAAGGATCATAATGAGGCGAAAGTAATATACCATGCATATTTGCAGGTTCTTTACCTATGATTTTAGAATCAGGTAAAACCCCTCTTTTCAATCGTGATTCCTGAACGTCAAGTCCATATTTAATAAATGAACCTTCTGTGCCATGGATTAAAAACCGTGGACCAGGTGATTTGACGAATACCCCGGCTTTTAAAGTAACCACCCTGTTAGGGTAAAGTAATCTCAAATCGAAGCCATCGTTGGATTTACTTTCCGGGCGCTGACGAAACAAAAGACAATGAACCATATCCGGCTTGCCAAATAGATGAATAGCCTGATCGATCAGATGTGGCCCCAGGTCAAATAAAGTTCCTCCAGCAGAATGATCGCTGTATCGCCATTCGGCCCTTGAAACTGAAGGACTAAAACGGTCGAAACGGGATTCGTAATCGTGTACACTACCAAGATAACCATCACGAATCAATTGCTTTACGGTTAAAAAATCCCCATCCCATCTACGATTATGGTAAGGAAAAAACTGTCGCTTTGTTTTTTTGCTCTCCTCGATTAAAAGCAATATATCTGACGAAGTGAGTGCAACAGGCTTCTCAATTACAACATCTTTGCCAGCCTGCATTGCTTCAATTGCCTGACTGACATGAAGGTTATGAGGTGTGCAAAGCACGACTAAATCAATTGCAGGATCGTTAATTACATCTTCGTAATGAGGAAAAACTATTGTTTTTGGATATTTTTTTTGAGCTTCATTTCCTTTGCTTACAATAGAATAAAGCTCAAAACCAGGATGTTGCTGGATGTATGGAGTATGAAAGACCTTTCCCGACAGACCAAAACCTACAACAGCAGCATTAAAACGCTGCTTGTCGAGTTGCTTGCTATCGTGTTGGGCTTTTTTCATTTCTCAACTATCATATGATTTCTTCGTTTGCGGCATCCCAGTGTGTTTTACGACCCTGATGATATGAAATGGTTCCCATATGAGCTGTAATAGCCTCCTCAAAAGCCTGGTCAATATTGCAACTTGGCTGTGTTCCATTGTTTTGACGAATACAATTCAGCCATTCACGCAAATGAAGGTGCGTTGTATCCATAGCTTTTCCATCACGATAGGTATACAGCAATCCTCTTCCTGCAAAATATTTTTCGGTAGGGGTTGTTATTGCATCCACGCTTCCTTGTCCGGGTACGTATGAATAGATTGGCTTAAAGGGTTCAAGAAGACCTTTGTCAATCTGATCTTTGTATTTTGTTGATCTCGGATCGAGGTAAACGGTTAGATTTTCATCAAGTTCGAGCCATGCATCGTGACCCATCATTGCTTTGCCCCTGTTCTTTTCACTACTTAAGGTAGCGCTATATAATAAAGTTAAATCTCTTTTTGGGTACTCGAAAGCCATATTCAAAACATCGGGCACAGTTCGTCCATCTTTATAAAAATAAATGCCTCCCGATGCCATTGCTGATGCTGGGATTCCAAGTCCAAGAATTTGATTGATTGCATCAAATTCATGAGTAAATAAGTCACCACTCAAGCCAGTACTGTAATCCCACCAGCATCTCCACCGAAAAAACCGTTCCAGATTAAATGGATGCCAGGGTGCAGGGCCAATAAACTGTTTCCAATCGATGGTCTGTTCATTTGCCTCAGGATCAATATCATAAACCCATGCTCCATTCGGATCATTGCGATTGGTGCAAACTTCTATCAATGATATTTTACCAATTACGTCTTTTTCGATCATCGATTTGGCAACCTGATAGCTTTCTGTTTGTCTTCCCTGATGTCCAAGTTGAAAAATTATACCAGTCTCTTTGACCACTTTTCTTACTTCAAATGTTTCTTCAACTGTCCATGAAAGCGGCTTTTCGCAATACACATGCTTGCCATGCTTTGCTGCGGCGATAGCCACAGGCACATGTAAATGATCAGGAGTAGCAACAATTACTGCATCAACATCGGGTGATTCAACCAATTCCTGATATGTGAGATACCTTTTTGGCGCTTCAGCCATTTGACCCGACTCGCCATTGCGAAACACATTTGCACCGGTTCGAATTGCGCGTTGAGCATTTTTTTCAAAAACATCGCACACAGCTGTTATTTGAATCCGGAGGTCATCCTGATTTCTAAACTCCTGAAGGTATTGCGCCCAAAAAACATCCGAGCTGCCTTTCTTCTCCCAATCGTCAATTCGGTCAGGGTGCACAAAACCGAGGGCTTTCATCAGATAACCGCCTCTGCCACCACAACCAACAACTCCAATGCGTAAAACAGGTCCATCAACCAAGGCTGGGACACCCGATACGGCTTTAAAATCAAGCTCAGGTAAAACGTTTTCTTTTCTGCTGATTTTTTCTTGTTGCTGTTTTAAAAGACCATATCCTATAACGCCTAATACTGGAATTGCAGCCAGACCAGCAATCATATCACGGCGGGTTACGCCTTTTTTTTCGTTATTTTGTTCAGAACTCATTCGTGATTTCTCTTTTTTGAACTGATAAGTCGTTCTAATCCAATAAAATAATCTGTAGGCTGAAAATAAATTACTGCTAATGCAAACATCTCTACAATGGTCTTATTGACAATAAAGTAACTCCCATCTGAAGGGAAAAGGTAAGTAATACCCGGAAATGCAGGATGTGACAAATAATAAAGCGCCAACAAAAACATTCCTCCTAATGCAGCAAAGCGACTCCATAATCCAAGCACCAGCGAAAAACCAATTAAAGTTAAACCCCAGGCATTCAAAGTGTCGGTGATGTTAAGCAGAGTTGCATTTCCAGCCAGGTATCTGTAGAAACCATTAAACCAACCTCCTGAATCAAGCAGAAAAGCTCTGGAAGTCCATTCAGGATTGAGCACTTTTACCAAACCTTCATAGAGAAAGTGCCAACCTACAACGATTCGTAATAAGGCGATTGCTATCAATGAGTGCTTGCTGTTATTCATCATCTGCGTGTATTGCATGCCTCAAAGTTATTTTTTTTAGGCTTATGAAAAGCAGTACCGACTGACTTTTTTCCTAAATCAGTTTATACTATTGTTTTTAAACACATTACTATGCAAATGAGTAGTTTTTGTTGTAGGTTTTTTACCTTGCTATAATCCCAAAATATTGAGATTGCCCCGCCAAATGCGCAGAACTGGAATCAACCAGGCGATTGCAAGCTTTGCTAAGTATTTATTATGGTTTTAGGGTAACAAATAAAATACTTTGTAACAGGATGCGATAAAACCGAAATATTCAATTGATCAGAAGCAAGAGATATATCTTTCAGTTGGCCATCTTTATATAAAATATTAATGCGCGATTGAAGTGGATGATACGCGTGATTTGAAGTAGACTCTTCAATAAAAAGGTACTCAGCCTCAGCATCAGTGATACTAAAATGCTTTGATATCAGGCATTTCTTTGCTTTGCAACTTTCTTCTTCAAATGGCTCATTGGATAATTCGACCCGAAATAACTGTCTGTTTACGATTCCGGAACTAAGAACAGATAGAACTTTATCTGGATAATGCTGCCAAAGTTTGAGTGCTGTAAAAACATCAAAATCGTCCAGTTGAGCAAACATATCGAGTGGTTTTTCATCCAAATCAAATGCTGAATCATTGGGTTCGTTCATTAAAAACCAAGACAAAGCTGGTGTTGCAGGCAAGGAATGCCCCTCTATGCTCAGTTGTTTTGCTCTTCTTAAGCAGTTCATCAGCATATATTCGGCTGACAGAACTGTTTTATGCAAATATACCTGCCAATACATCAGTCGGCGGGCTCCCAAAAACTTCTCGACTGAGTAAATCCCTTTTGCTTCAATAACCAGCTGATCTTCGGCCATATCGAGCATAGCTAATAATCTGTCTGCATTTATTGTTCCCTCAGCCACACCCGAAAAGAAACTATCTCTTTTCAGATAATCCATTCTATCCATATCCAGCTGACTGGAAACCAGCTGACAAAGAAACTTTCGGTGATATGTGCCCTCAAATATTTCAATTGACATTGCCAATTGATGGTTGAATTCATCATTAAGTTTGCGCATTATCTTCGACGAAAGCTGCTCATGCGTCATTTGTGTTACTATTGTCTTTTCGAGCGTATGAGAATATGGGCCATGACCAATATCGTGTAATAAAATTGCCAAAGAAGCAGCCTGAAGCTCTTCGTCAGAGATAACATGCCCTTTTGACCTTAATACAGCAATAGCCAGCTGCATCAAGTGCATCGCTCCAATTGAATGTTGAAATCGTGTATGCAGCGCTCCCGGATAAACGAGATGCGTCAAACCCAGTTGTTTTATTCTTCTAAGTCGTTGGAAATACGAGTGTTCGATGATGTCAAAATGTAATTTATCAGGTATCTGGATAAATCCATAAACAGGGTCATTAAATAATTTCTTCTTGCCCGTCAGATAGTCAGCCATAAAAAAAGTTAATTTTGTAGGTGTGGCATCGTTTTTGAAACAATAAACCAGCGAAAAAAGCATTCTTAAGTGCAAATGTAATCACATATCAATGACAGAACTATACCCATCATTAACAATCTGAAAATTAAATCTATGGAAAAAGTCAGAATTCTTTGGGCGGATGACGAAATTGATATGTTAAAGCCACATATTATCTTCCTCGAACATAAAGGCTACGAAGTTGCAACAACCAACAATGGCGATGAAGCATTGGATCTGCTTCATTCAGAAAACTTTGACATTGTTTTTCTCGACGAAAACATGCCGGGCTTGTCGGGTATTGAAACGCTGGAGCAAATAAAGAAAGATTATCCCAACCTACCCGTTGTGATGATCACTAAAAGTGAAGAAGAGTCGATCATGGAAGATGCAATTGGCAGCAAAATTGCCGATTACCTCATAAAACCGGTGAAGCCCAATCAAATTTTGCTGTCGCTTAAGCGAAATCTTGAAAACCAAAAACTGGTAAGTGAAAAAGCTACAATGGGCTATCAGCAGGAATTCAGGCATATTGGCATCGAATTGTCCAATCAACTAAATTCCTCCGAGTGGGTTGATGTGTATAAAAAGTTGGTTCGTTGGGAACTTGAGCTCGAACAATCAAAAGATGAAGGCATTATGCAGGTTTTGCGTATGCAGCAAGACGAAGCGAACTATGTTTTTTCGCGTTTTATCGAAAAAAATTATGTTCAATGGGTGAATAACAAAAGTCAGGACAAACCTGTATTATCACATACATTGTTGAGGGATAAAGTTTTACCTCGATTGGATAGCTCCGACAAACCATTATTTGTTATTCTTATCGACAATCTGCGTTACGATCAATGGAAAGCGATTCAACCCGTTATTGAAGAATATTTCAGGGTTGAGGCTGATGATATCTATTTTAGTATTCTGCCTACAACCACCCAATACGCACGTAATGCCCTTTTTTCAGGTCTCATGCCATCAGAAATCAGAAGAAAATTTCCAAAATATTGGACAGATGAAGAAGATGAAGGCACAAAAAATCAATTTGAAGCAGAGCTTTTAGGCGAACAGTTGCGACGTTACGGTAAAGATGTGAAATATTCTTACCACAAGGTACTCAACTTAAATGTTGGAAAAAAATTGGCTGAAAGCATGTCAAACCTCATGGGGAATAAGCTCAACGTGATTGTTTACAATTTTGTCGACATGCTCTCACATGCACGTACAGAAATGGAAATGATTCGTGAACTTGCTGAAGATGAAGCAGCCTACAGATCTTTGATGCTCTCATGGTTCAAACATTCCTCCCTTTTGGACATCATTAAATTCATCGCTCAGAAAAAATGTGATATTATTGTGACAACCGATCATGGATCAGTTTATGTAAAAGACCCCGTTAAGATTCTTGGCGATCGTACGGTGAATACAAATCTTAGATATAAATATGGTAAAAGTTTAAAATACAACTCAAAAGAAGTATTTGAGGTTAAAGATCCCGAAGAAATTTTTCTGCCCCGTATCAATGTGAGCACTGCCTATGTTTTTGCGCGCAGTAACGACTTTTTTGCCTACCCAAACAATTACAATTATTACGTTAACTATTACCGAAACACTTTTCAGCACGGAGGCATATCATTACAGGAAATGCTCGTTCCGGTCGCCTATTTGAAAGCAAAATGATACAGAAGATTGAAATTCATAGCATCGATGAACTGAAAAAAATTGCTGAAACATTGGTTTCTCTTTTAGAAGAAGCCAGTGTTTTTGCTTTTTACGGACATATGGGTGCTGGAAAAACGACACTTATCCAAAGAGTTTGTTACGAACTTGGTATATCAGACGATGTGAGCAGTCCCAGTTTTTCGATTGTGAATGAGTATATGGGACTAACAGGAAACCTGGTATATCATTTTGATTTTTATAGAATTAATCGCATTGAAGAGGCTTACGATATCGGGTATGAAAATTACTTTTACAGCGGATATCCTTGTTTTGTGGAATGGCCTGAAAAAATTGAGCAACTTTTACCTGAAAAATACGTAAAAGTTACGATTTCAGCACCTGACACGACAGAACGGAGATGGATTGAGATTGAGATCATCCACTAAAAGCACAAATACATGGCAGAAAACAAACCGTTTGTTCAATTCTCAAGTTCTTCAAGCCTCCTGCCACAGGAAGAAATGCTGGAAGTAAGTAAACGATCACGCAAATTGACCATTGGGATCCCCAGGGAACTTTCAGCAAACGAAAATAGAATCGGCCTTGTCCCTTCGGCTATCAAGCTACTCACCAATCAGGGTCATCGAATTCTTGTGGAACAGAATGCCGGAGAAAAAGCACGTTTTTCTGACCATGAATATGCCGAAGCAGGTGCAGAAATAATTGACAATCATGCAACTGTGTTTGAATCTGATATTGTACTGAAAATTGCGCCTCCCCTTCGTGAAGAGATTGATCTGCTCGACAAACGAAAATGTGTTATGTCGGTGCTGCAGTTGCCAACACGTTCAAAAGACTACTTTCAACAACTGATGGCAAAAAAAGTGAATGCCATCGCTTTCGAACACATTCAAGATAAAACCGGAGCCTTACCCTTGGTTCGCTCGATGAGTGAAATTATTGGAAACGCCACCATGCTTATTGCTGCAGAGTATCTGTGCCATCCCAATTACGGGAAAGGGATTATGCTTGGAGGTTTTCCCGGCGTTCCGTCGACAGAGGTTGTTATCATAGGTTCAGGAACGGTTGCCGAATATGCCTCACGAGCTGCTTTGGGTTTGGGAGCTCTGGTAAAAGTTTTTGATAATTCAATGTATAAACTGCGTACGCTTCAGAATAATGTTGGGACAAGAATTTATACCTCTGTTTTTCAGCCAGATGAAATTGAAAAGGCATTGACTACAGCCGATGTTGTGATTGCTGCCAAACACGCCCCGGCCGGAACATCACCCTGTTTTATTCCTGCAGAAATGGTTCGCAAAATGAAACCAGGCTCGGTTATTATCGATGTAAGCATTGATCAGGGTGGGTGTTTTGAAACATCTCGGCCGACCAACCATCAGAACCCTGTTTATCAAGTTCACGACATTACACATTATTGCGTACCAAATATCGCATCAAAAGTGCCCAGGACGGCCTCAACTTCTTTCAGTAATTTTTTTAGTTCGATATTGATTGAAATAGCTGAAAATGGTGGTGTTGACGCTACCCTTAAATCAAACAGGGCATTTTCAAAAGGAGCATATATCTTCAATGGAGTTCTTACCAATCAACAAATCAGTAAGTTACACGACATTCCGTTTCAACACCTCGATCTATTACTTGCTGCATTTTATTAGGCAAATCAAAATCCTTCATTTTTCACTTCACCTCAAGTTTTCTTGTTTTTGAGAACATTGAAGCTTAATCCTGTGCTTACATGAAGTTAACGACTATTTTTGCGCAATAAAATCAGGGTATTTTTTCCAACTCAAATCAATAAAGGAAAAAAATGAATATTTCAGTTAGTGTATTATTTGGAGATGATGCTATACAACTTCTTAGAAGTGAATTAATTACTTCCAGGGAAAATCATCGCACCTGCATTTTTCTTACCGATCAAAATACAGCCCACTTCTGTCTGCCAATTCTTCGCTCATTGATTCAACTTCCGGAAATTGAGTTACACAACATTATTATTCCTGCTGGCGAAGAATTCAAAAACCTGGATACAGCATCAAAAATTTGGTCGGAGCTCACAAATTTCGGAGCAGGAAGAGACGCGCTTTTAATAAATCTTGGAGGTGGTGTTGTTACTGATATTGGAGGTTTTGCCGCATCCTGCTTCAAACGTGGCATTCGAACAATCCATATTCCAACTACCCTTTTGGGTATGGTAGATGCAGCTATTGGTGGCAAAACCGGAGTCGATTTCCAATTTCTTAAAAATCATATCGGAACCTTTTATCCGCCAGAACGGGTTTTGATTCTCACTGAGTTTCTGAATACTATACCTCAACGGCAATTACTATCCGGATACGGCGAAGTGCTTAAGTACGGTTTTATAGCTCATCCTGAATTAATTACGATTGATCCTTCGCATCTAACATCAAGTAACGGATGGGAACCAAGCATACGCATTTGCGCTGACATTAAGCTTGAGATAACCCAAAACGATCCCAATGAAAAAGGGTTAAGGAAAATTCTAAATTTCGGTCATACCATAGGACATGCTTTGGAATCGTATGCCCTCGAAAGCAACATATCATTATATCATGGGGAAGCCATCGCAGCCGGAATGCTAGTTGAACTCTACTTTTCACATAAATTATTTGGTCTATCAGAGCAAATCATTCATAACTATGCTTCAATTTTCACGAACCATTTTAGTCCATTCACTTATTCTCCCGACATCATTGAAAATTTGATCGAACGCATGATTCAGGACAAAAAGAATGCGGGTAAAAGCATTCGTTTTGTTTTGATAACCGAATTGGGAAAAGCATCCTATGATGTTGAAATATCTTCAGAAATGATTCGTGAAGGATTAGTTTATTATTTGGATTTAATCGGAACAGCATGCTAATACAACTAAAAAACAAAGAATTCAAGGCTCAGATCAACCTGCCTGGAAGTAAAAGTCTCAGCAACAGAGCGTTGATGATCAGGGCTTATGCCAACATAGAAAAGATGATTATCAATCAGCTTTCCGATGCTGACGACACCCAAATGCTGATAAAAAACCTGAAACAAATAAAAGAATGTGAATCATCTGAAATACCATCAATTATTAACTGTGGCAATGCAGGTACCGTTTTTCGTTTTTTAGTAACATTTCTTGCCTCCACCCCGGGAACCTGGATGCTTACCGGATCGAACCGCATGAAAACACGGCCAGTAGCTGATCTTGTTGACAGCCTGCGACTTATGGGTGCTAAAATACACTATGCTGAAAATGAAGGCTTTCCTCCCTTGAAAATAAATGGGAAAACGTTAGAAGGCGGGAAAACTCAAGTCAGCATGGAAAAGAGCAGTCAGTTTGCCTCTTCGTTAGTTCTGGCAGCCCCAGTCTGGAAAAATGGCCTCGAATTACATCTGAGTGGAAATTTAAGTTCCATGCCATATCTCGAAATGAGTCTTCAGTTGATGATTCACTATGGTGCAAAAGTTATCGTTAACGACAGAATAGTTCATGTTTTACCCGTTCGTTATGGCAGCGCACCATTATCTATTGAATCAGACTGGAGTTCTGCTGCTTTTTGGTACGAACTTGTTGCATTGAGTGATGGCGGCGAGCTATTGTTAAAAGGCCTTTCGCTTCAAAGCCTGCAAGGTGATAAAAACATGACGTCGATGTTTTCAGACCTTGGAGTTGAATCATTTCAGGAACCCGATGGCCTGCTGATTTTTAAAACAGGAAAAATTGCTTCTGCTCTCAAATTTGATCTGCAGCATTATCCCGACATGCTACCTTCATTGGCAGCAACCTGTGCGGGTCTTGGTTTAAACGCGCGTTTTGAAGGCCTTGAGAATTTGAAATACAAAGAATCAGACCGAACAGCTGCTTTGCAACAACAATTGCTAAAAATTGGTTGCAGGTTTGAGAAACGCTCAGAAGGAGTATTCGAACTTTATTCAAAACCCCTTGTCTCTTCTCAAAATTCTCACATATTTCAAACATACTCCGACCATAGGATGGCAATGGCATTTGCTCCACTGGCAATGGTTTTAGGCGAAGTTACTATCGAAAATCCTGATGTCGTTGAGAAATCTTATCCTGGTTATTGGCATGAATTAAAAGTTTCGGGAGCAGTAAATTTTATTAATGAAGATACTTAATCAACTGTTTATGTGTTTCTTCAAACGATTTTGTTTATAAACAAATCCTTTTGGACTATATTTGCACTTTATTATCACAATTATGATAGTCGATCTTTTCATTCCATGCTTTGTTGATCAGGTTTATCCTGAAACAGGCATGAACGTTGCAAAAGTTTTGCAAAAAGCAGGCGTTGATGTGAATTATAATCCGGAACAAACTTGTTGCGGTCAAATGGCATTTAATAGCGGATTCTGGGAAGAAGCCAAGAAACTTGGAGGCAAATTTCTTAAAGATTTTCCTAACGACAGGCCCGTTGTTGGCCCATCAGCTTCTTGTGCAGGATTTGTAAAAACCTCCTATCAGGAATTATTCCATAATACTTCTAACCATCTGGAATTTAAAAGGTTGGTTAAAAACATGTATGAATTAACCGACTTTTTAGTGAATCAGTTAGGTGTTATCGATCTGGGCGCAAGCTTTCCTCACAAGGTTACCTTTCATGATAGCTGTGCCGGATTACGTGAATACGGCCTCAAAACAGAAGCCCGTATGCTACTCTCGAAAGTGAAAGGTCTTGAACTGGTTGAAATGGAAGACAGACATGTTTGCTGTGGTTTCGGAGGTACTTTTTCTATTAAAAATGAAGCGATATCTGTTGCTATGGCAGAGCAAAAAGTTCAAAATGCACTTAACACAGAAGCAGAATATATCGTTTCAACCGATTTGTCGTGTTTGATGCATCAGCAAGGTTATATCAATAAATATGACCTTCCTATAAAAACGATTCATATTGCTGACATTCTTGCTTCCGGCTGGTAAATAAACGCTTGTTTCGTTACAAAGACTTTTTAATATTTTTCTTACCATGATTCACTGCTTCAACAACATTGATAGCGTGGTCGGCCAGTTTCTCGTAATAAACAATCATTTGTTGGTAATAGTTTCCAGAAATAACAGGATAGGTATTTTCCTGTAGATCCTTCATGTTTTGCTCCACAAGCCTTATTCTCATAATATTTATTGCTGCTTCATTCTTTTCAGCATCTTCGCTGCTTAGAGACTTATTCGTTGAAAGATGCAACTGCATAATAACCAATGAATTATGAACCAGATCAGCTATTTCTTGTAAATTATTCCTTTGGTCCTGTGTAAACCAGGCTTTCATCTCATTCTTTTTTTCAATAGTCCTGGCTAGTTTATAACACACATCTGCCATGCTCTCAAGGTTATTAACGCTGATTGTAATTGAATTTATGAGACGCGACCCTTCCTCACTCAGTTTGTTTTCGCTAATCTTCGAGAGGTATTTATTCAATTCCTCTTCCACTTTATCGATTTGTGATTCTTTGCTGTTGATTTCCTCCGAAAGTGCTTTAAACTTTTGATCATCTTTTTCTAACAACATCTCAGGGAGAATTGTAAACATTCGTTCAATTATCAGGCTCATTACTTGTAACTCTTTAGTAGCTTGCACTATAGATATTTCAGAAACAGGTGTAATAAAACTATCGTTGTATTTTAAAACGTTTTCTTCTTTTATATCAAAGGTTGGTTTGATAAGATACTGAGAAGCTTTGAGTAAGAATGGTGTGAAATTGATCCAAATTAAAGCGTTAATTATATTAAATAAGCTATGAAAAAGACTGATCTTTAGGGGAGCATCAATCAACTCATTATCTGTATTTTGCAACAAAAAAGAAGATAATAACTCAACACCATGAACGGCATATCTGAAAAAAGGAAGGATTAAAAGTGCACCTGCTAAATTAAACAGAAAGTGGATCAAAGCGGTTCGTTTTCCATTGCGGTTAGAAAAAACTGCTGCCAGGTTAGCTGTTCCTGTTGTCCCAATATTCTCTCCCACAACAAGCGCTGCAGCCACTTCAAAACTTATAAATCCATCTCCAAGTAATACGGTTGTAAGTGCAATTGTTGCTGTTGATGATTGAACAATCAGAGTGATAAAAATGCCCAAAATAGCTATGGCTATTAAAGACAAAGATTTCTGACTTGATGTGCCACTTAAATATTCCACTATAGGACTGGTATGGTCTATTGGAGGGAGGGATTCTCTTAGAAATTGAAGTCCAATAAACAGCAAAGTAAATCCGAAAATAAATTCTGCAAGCGATTTATGTTTTGATCTGGAGGAAAAATACAAAGGAAATGATAAAGCCATCAATGGCAAAGCAATACTGCTGATGTTATAAGAGAAACCAAATAATGTTAATAGCCATTGTGTCACAGTCGTTCCTATGTTAGCACCAAGCACAAGGCCAATGGAGTCGGACACTGAAATTAACCCTGCATTTACAAAACCTATCAACATTACAGTTGAAGCAGATGAAGATTGTATTGTACCAGTGATTATTAATCCTGTAAAAAGTCCTCTCCAACGATTAGACGTGAGTGTCGAAAGGTAAAATCTCATCTTTTCACCTGCCAATCGCTGCAGCGACTCGCTTAGCAATTTCATGCCAAATATGAAAAGGGCCAGAGAACCTAAAACTGTAAGTATCGAATGAATTATCAAATACATAACAAGCTATATTCAGATTTATATATCACTGATTGTTAAAAAATTCCTTAAACCAGGGCTGAATCAGGGCTGACACAAGGTCAAACGGAATTAATATTTGAGTGTGTCCAAAAGAGTAAGGAGCAATCTCGTAACTGTTGTAATGAAAAAGGATTCCAACAGGAGTTAAACAATAATTCTCTGTAACCGGAATCTGATCCATGAAATACCCCTCAGAAACCAAACTTTGACTCTCCTCTATTTCAAGTTGTTTCTTTAAAACCAAGGTAAGAATGATCGGCAATTCCTCACTTGAACTTAACTCAAAAATATCAGCTGATGTTAAGAAACGCATTGAATTCACGTCGAAAATGCCTAAGGAAACATGTTCCATCCCATGTGCTCCACCAGTAAAAACATAAGTTTGTTTGTCGTGGTTAACAAATCGGTCATCTAACCACAACACCGAGCCATTCACACTTTTAATCCATTGAAATGAAGGGCCTTTCTCACCTTCGATAGTTGACATCTGAGCATACTGGGCAAGAAATTCAGCCATTGAAACACGCATCTGATCTTCAAAAGGGGTTTTTTGTAAGCTATCAGTTGTTACCCATCCATAGAAATTACTGTAAGCTGCGATAACCCCCTCATCTTGATCATCGTTTGGAAGTGAAACGCTCATTTCAATGATCGCTTCCGGTGAATTTTTATCTTTTGGAACCAATTTCTGAGAAGCGTGCCGGTATACTTTTTCAAAACTCATTGGATTCTCAGATTGAATTCTTTCGCAATCTAACTGAATGGTAGTGTTTCTTGAAGGAGTAAATTCTCCTTGAAATTGCCCATCGCTCCATTTACCAACTAACGTAACTATTTGTTCTTCATCTGATTGAAGCGTAACAAAATTGTCTTTATCGCTTTTCCCTTGAAGCTGAAAATAAAGTGGATTACCTAAATTTGAATCATTAGGCAGAAGAAAAACAGTTGCACTAACAGCTACTCCAACAAACTGCAAGTTTATGTAATACAAATTGCCTTCGTTTTGTCCTTTGTATTGCTTAAACACAATAGGTTGAGCAAGCAGCAATTGACAATTAAAAAACAAAAAGATAAAAAAACTGACAAAAAACTTCTTCATAGCAGAAATGATTAACCAATAATTTAAATATTAGTTATTGTATTGATTTATAACTATTTAAACTTTACCTGAATAGGTATAACCCAAACTTTCTACTATCGATTTTACTTCTTCTAAATCCACCTGCTTACCTTTTATCAATACTGTTTGACTAACCAGATCAGCGGTAACTTCTTCAATCTTTTCAATTTTGCTCAAATTTGTTTCTACACTTTTCTTGCAATGATTGCAATCCATTCCATCAACCTTAATTTTGAAGTGTGATGGATCCTCTATTTCATTATTCATGGACATTGTATTTTTTGGTTTATATTTCTGATATAAGGCGTTAATTATTAGTAAGGCAAGGAGAATACTACTTGCAATACCCACATAGGGAGGCAAAATTTCTCCATGCGCATGCGCATGCAGGTGATCAGTCAACAACCACCAATCTGAAGGCAGATTGTTAATAATCAAACCAAATAACATTGATCCGACAATAATTGTTCCCAGATAAATAGCGGTGGTTGCTTTGCCAATAGTTTTGATCAGTACAGTAATTGTTGCTGCATTTGTTGCCGGACCAGCCATTAGAAAAACAAGTACTGCACCAGGTGAAAGGCCTTTAAGTAACAATACCGCAGCAATCGGAACAGATGCTGTAGCGCACACATACATTGGGACACTTGCCAGCAAAACAAGCAACATGCTTAACAAGGGATAAGTGTAAGAGTTTAAAAAAAAGTCATCCGGAATTAATACAGCAACAAATGCCGCTACCAATAATCCGATTATCAACCACTTGGATATATCCTGCAGAAACTCAACAAACGCATAGCGTAGCATATATCTGAAACTTCGATTTTCTTCCTTTCGAGTGCTCACTTCTAAAGGGACAAATTCCATCTTGTTCGTTTTCACAAGTTTGTTTGTTAACACTCCGCCAACAAAGCCAGTGATCAAAGCAGCAATAGGCCGGATGATTGCAAAAGGAAGCCCCAGCATAGAATAGGTTACCAAAATTGAGTCTACGCCTGTTTGTGGTGTTGAAATTAAAAATGAAGTAGTTGACCCCCTCGATGCACCATTTTTGAACAACGAAATACCGGTAGGCAAAACTCCGCATGAACATAACGGCATGGGAACACCCAACATGCTTGAAAAGAATGATGATGAAGCTGTTGAACCGCCCATGTATTTTGTGAGCAATCGCTGAGGAAAATATACTTTTAACAATCCGGCAAAAAAGAATCCAAACAGAAGGTAAGGCGACATCTCATTGGCCAAACTGATTAGTTCCTGAAAATAGATTTGGATATAGTGCATTATCTTAGCATGAATCCGCAAAAATAATTGAAAAGCACATGCAAGCGACCCTTCAACTGAGGTGAATCATACTTATGCCTAAGATCATTAGTAGAAATAATTGATGCATCCCATAAAATGAACTATCAGTGGCAAAAGAATCTGCCACTGATAGCCAAAAAATCTTTGAATAAATGAAGGTTTCTAAGAAAAAATACTTCTTATATAGTTGATAATCAATTTCAAAACGTTAAAACCTTATTTTTGTGCTTCAGGCTTAGGATAAATATTTTCAGTGTTTCGGTAACCGGTTAGGTCGAGGTACCAATCCTGATATTCGGTTCCTGAAGACATTGCCCAGGCAGCAAATTTTAAGTGCGTTTGCAAAATGTCGACGGTTTCAATCGGATAATCGAAAGAAACAGGTATTTCGATAGCCCATGGCAATCTTCCTGATGTTTGATAATACTTTCCTGAACCTGCATCTGTCCTGTCTTCCCAGGTACCAAAAAAGGATGGATTGACAATCTCCGTTGGACGGTTATCAATAAGGTGAACTTCCTTTCCTCTTTCCTGACCTATGAAAATGAATGGATTAAATGGTGCAGCACCAAAGTCAGCAACGGCTTCAATCAATAAAACATTTATCTTAATCGTGTCTGTTTCAACGTATGGCCTGTCGACCAAGGTGTTCAAAAACTCTCCATGTAAGGTTCCAATTGCATCCATAACAACTACAACTGTTTCATTTGAATGACCTGCTTCTGATCCATTTTCATCGAAGCTAACTGCATCACCAACAATGGTGTTACCTTGTATTGATTCTACCTTATTTGAGGCAAAAGGCATAGAAACAGCAAATCCATTATTTAGACTTGCACCTGCAGCCATCAATTTGTATTTGGCATTCATTTCCTTTAATGCATTCTTCGCATCAGTAATCATTTCATACTGAAAATCAACAACTACATCATTAAAGTCAAAGTCGCCTAAACCGGGCCATAAATCTTCATAGGCCAAAGTTGAAAACTGATTTTCTGAAGGGTACCATGACCGGAAAGCTCTTTCAGGATCGGTTGGAAACTCATCAAGATCATCCGGAACACCATCATTATCGGTATCAACAATGCCTTCGGAACCAACGCCCTCAGGATTACATGCTGTTACTGGAATGAAATTCAACATTTTATCAGGCGAAACAAAAGTAGCTCCATTGATAATATGCTGTGAGGCAGGTGTATTTTGAGAAATATACAACATCTCTGAAGCTGCTTCAACAGCACCTGAAATGACATTGTTGGAATTAATATGTATTTTACTTTTTGCAAGAACAGTATTTTGGGTTCCACTACCATAGATACTGGCATTCATTGTGAGTATATCTGTTGAAACCATACTTGCGTCAATAAGGTTTATGCTGGAAGATCCATTGATTGTAATTTTCAAATCAGCTTTCAAATAACCATTGATCATGTTGAATTGTCCTGAATTTATTTCAACTTTTTGATCTGCAATCATTTTACAATAATTCTTCACATTACTTGCCGAGTTAATATCAATATCAGAACCTGCATGCATCAATCCTCTGTTCTCAACAATAATATTTGAATTGAAACTTATATCTCCCTGTAAAGCATCAATACTTCCCTTATTGATAATCTTGCTACCCGAATTCATATTAAAGTAGCCAATACTTACAATTACTTCACCATCATTACTGAAGTTTGAACCATTTATCTCCATTTTATTTCCAGCAGTAATAGTTCCATAATTCTGCAAAGTAGTGTTTGTATTCAGATGAATATAACCAGGAACTGTAATGGTTCCATTATTTGTCATATTCACACTATTTAGTTGCAATGTGTTTTTAAGTAAGGTTATTGTACCATTATTGATAGCCTCAGAATTCAACTGTTGTAATACAAGTGACCCATTTATTGTTATTTGCCCATGGTTCGTAAAACTTCCAGTTGTTGTAAGTGCTGAGTTTATTTTGAGCTGAGCATTCGCATAAACAGTTATGCTTGGATTATTTCCCCACATTGAAATACTGTTGATTGTTAAGTCTCCGTTTTGTGTAACAACGATATGTGAGTTTGTTCCTAAGGTTGTTGTTCCAGATAAAGTAGCTGAACCACAAACTTTTAAGGTACCACCACCATTCCAGGTTTCAAAACTTACTGATCCATTAAAGCTATCTGTTATGCAATATGTTTTTCCTTCCTTAATAGTCACGCTTCCTGTCCCGCTTACTACCACGTCGCAAACATCACACTCAGGACCAGGGTCACCAACACTTTTTGTGTAAACAACATTATCACCAACACTTTTCATGGTTGTAAAAGAGAAAGAAATCTGTCCGTTAACAATGGTAACTTTCTCAGTAAGTACACTTCCGGTTGAGGTTTGTAGCTCGACATAGAGTTCTTTTATGTATGAAGCAATCTTTAACTGCCCAACATATGGTTCAAGTGTGCTGATACTTCCACTACTGATTTTCTCTGCTCCCAACAAAGGATCACCGGCATAAAAGCTTATTTTTGATTTCAATGGTAAAAAAGTAGAAGCATCAATCTGTATATTCAGATTGACAACCTGTGTTGTTTCCCATTTAAAATTAGGATTGACAACTAAATCCGTCATATCATTGATATCTATATTGGTATCCGGAAGGTTTTTTTTACACGAAGTTCCGGTAATAATCACCAGAAATGCAAAAAGTATGAGGGTAAGTCGGCTATTTTTCATCACAGTATAGTTATATTGTACACTTCTTATGTTACCAAAATTGTTCCAATATTTATGCAATTGGTTTATAGTTATTTAGAAAAAATCAATCTTGAGATAATTCTCGTTTATGGAATTTATTCCAATAATAAACATTCAGAGAAGAAATTTAATAGGTCAAAGTTAGCTATTTTACCTGATCAGATCAAGAAATAGAGTTGTTTTTAAAGAAATCAAAGAAATATTTGCAAATATTTGAGCAAAATAAGAAGGATGTATTGGATTACTTTTGATGCTTTATGTCAACTAAAAAGATAAATAAGGTTTTTAAACCAAACCAGTAAATCCCATAAATGCCAAAGCAAGGATTCCTGCCGTAACTAAAGCGATTGGCACACCTTTCATCCCGGCAGGAACTTCCATCAAATCAAGTTGTTCGCGAATTCCAGCAAAAATAATTAATGCAAAAGAAAAACCAACTGAATTAGCGATTGCAAAAACGACCCCTTCCATAAGGTTGTAATCTTTTTGAATGGTAAGTATTGCCAAACCTAAAACAGCACAGTTTGTTGTTATAAGCGGAAGGAAAACACCTAATGCTGAGTACAATGTCGGGCTAACCTTCTTTAAAATAATCTCAACCATTTGAACAAGTCCAGCAATGATAAGGATGAAAGCGATTGTTTGTAAAAATTCTATTCCCAAAGGCTTCAAAACATACATTTGCACAAGCCAGGTAACAATCGTAGCTAGTGTAATCACAAATAAAACAGCCCCACCCATTCCCAATGAAGTTGAAATTTTATTTGAAACCCCAATAAACGGACATATTCCAAGAAACTGAGCCAACACAATGTTATTGACAAAGATGGCCGAAATGATGATGATAATATATTCCATGATCGTTCTTTTTCAGATTCTAATTACTTGTTATTAAGTCGTTTAGTAATGGCCATCAGATAACCAAGGGCAATAAATGCTCCGGGAGCAAGAATAAAAACAAGCATCAGATCTCCCGGAATTAGTTTTATGCTAAAAATAGCACCGCTACCAAGAAACTCCCTTATGGCTCCTAAAACAGTGAGTGCCAGTGCAAAACCCAAACCCATTCCAAGGCCATCAATAGCTGATGATAATGGAGTATTCTTTGAAGCAAAAGCTTCGGCACGGCCAAGAACAATACAATTCACTACAATTAATGGGATAAAAAGGCCTAACTGCTCAAATAACGCCGGCAAAAAGCCTTGCATAACAAGCTCAACAACAGTTACGAAAGATGCAATTATGACGATAAAAGATGGTATTCTCACCTTATCCGGAATGAAATCTTTGACAAGACTAATAACCAGATTCGACATAATGAGCACAAAGGTTGTTGCCAGCCCCATTCCTAAACCATTAAATGCCGATGTGGTAACACCAAGCGTTGGGCATGTTCCAAGAACCAATACCAAAATTGGATTTTCTTTTAACAGTCCTTTCGTAAAATTCTGCATTTGGTTCATTTCTTTAACCCTTCCTTATTTTCTTGGTAAGTATCGTATGCGCGTTGCAGAGCGTCAACATATGCACGTGAGCTTATTGTAGCTGCAGTGATGGCATCAACATCTCCACCGTCCTTCTTAACTTTTAAATTGAATTGCTCAGGATGTTTCCCATTGAACTGATCACTCCAGTCCGATTTGGATTTTTGCATTTTATCCCCCAGACCAGGAGTTTCCTTGTGATCCAAAACGGATATGTTGTTTATCGTACCATCTGGCAAAAAGCCTGTCATCAAATTAATCAGACCCCCAAAACCTTTTTTGGAAAATGTTTTTACAGCCAGCCCAACTACTTCATCCGACTTATACGCAAGGTTAAACTGCAAAGAGTCGTCATCGTGAGCTGATTTTACGTTGAAGGTTACCATGCGATCAAATTCTGGCAACACCTGTCTGATTGCGTCTTCTTGTTTTTTTTGCTTAGCTAATTCAATTGGTCCTTTGGTTAGGTTGTAGACGCTCCCCAAAGCCACTGCTGAAACCAGTGAAATCACCAGTAAAGTGCTCAGCATATTGAAAAAGTTTGATTCCCGTTTACCTGCCATTTTTATGCGATTGATAGGGTTGTTGAATTTATTTTTTGAGAGCTATTCCAAACCTTTTTGGCTTGAAAGCATTGTTAATTAACGGAGTAAATGCATTCATTATAAGGATAGCGAATGAAATCCCTTCAGGATAAGCTCCCCATAAACGAATAATAATAGTCAGAAGTCCGACCCCGATGCCATATACAATCTTTCCTCTCATATTCATAGGTGAAGTTACCATATCAGTAGCCATGAAAATTGCACCCAACATCAGTCCTCCGGAAAATATATGAAAACTGGGCTCGATATAGTGCTGAGGGTCAATCAAGTGAAAAATACCAGCAACAGCAAAAACCGTTAGAATAATTGAAACAGGCAGTTGCCAGTCAATTACTTTTCTGTAAACCATAAAAATCCCGCCTAGCAATAAGGCAACTGCAGAGATTTCACCCAAAGAACCACTCATATTACCTAAAAGCCGGTCAAGGTATTGAGGCATTTGTGGATCAGAAACAATTTGTTCAATAGTCTTACCTGCATCTACACCTTCTTTCAACAAACCTAAAGCAGTTGGACCAGTTATAGCATCTGTGAGTTGTGGGGCAAAAAGCGGTTTTGCGACTGGCCAGCTTGTCATCTGAACAGGAAAAGAAATCAACATAAAAACACGACCAACCAATGCCGGATTAAAAGGATTGTTTCCCAATCCCCCAAACGACATTTTTGCAACCCCTATCATCACCAAGGATCCCATAATGATCATCCATGCAGGGATGTTAGCAGGGACATTGAAACCCAAAAGGATACCGGCAACAATGGCCGAACCATCATTAATTGTTACCGGACCTTTTAAGAGGTATTTTTGGATTACCCACTCAAAAAACAAACTCGATATAACTGAAATAAGCAAAACCCTTACAGCGTCTATCCCGAAAAAATAAATCGAAACAAGCATCGCAGGCACCATTGCAAACACAACAGTGTACATGATTTTTTTTACATTTTCCTCTCCATGCACATGCGGAGATCCCGACACAGTAAATATACTCATATGATCAACTTATTTTCTTGTTCTTATTAAATGACCCACTCTTTGCTTGCCGAGACGTAAGAAATCGAGCAAAGGCAACGAAGAAGGACACGTAAACTGACATGAACCACATTCAATGCAATCCATAATCCGTTCTTTCTCAGCCTTATCATAAACACTTAATTTTGAAAGCTTTGCAAGCAAATAGGGTTCCAGACCCATCGGACACACCACCGTACATTTTGAGCACCTGATACATGATTGTGGTGTTGAGCGTTTGCTCTCAACTTTTTTTATCAACAAAATCCCTGAAGATCCTTTAACAATTGGGATATCAGGGCTGCTGACAGCTTTTCCCATCATCGGTCCACCATTGATAAGTTTTCCTGTGTCTTCAGGAAGACCGCCGGCAGCAGCAATCAGGTCGGAAACGGGCGTCCCGACGCGAACCAAAAAGTTTGAAGGTTTGGAAAGTGAGGTACCTGTTACCGTCACAACCCTTTCAATTAACGGTTTGTTTTTTTGAACAGCTTCATAAACAGCAAATGCAGTTCCAACATTTGAAACGACACAACCAACTTCTATTGGGAGTTTTCCAGAGGGCACTTCCCTGTTTACGACTGCTTTTATAAGCTGTTTTTCACCACCTTGAGGGTATTTAACCTTCAAAGGTTGAATACTGATTCCGTTGTAGTTGACAGCAAGTTTTTTAAGATGTGCAATAGCATCCGGTTTATTGTTTTCGATACCTATAATTGCCTTTTCTGTTCCAAGCGCTTTCATCATTATCTGAATCCCTACCAACATTTCATCACCTTTTTCGAGCATGAGCCGATGGTCGGAGGTTAAATAGGGCTCGCATTCAACGCCGTTAATTATCAAGTATTCAGCTATCTTTCCTTCTGGAATCATCATCTTCACATGTGTAGGAAAGGTTGCACCACCTAATCCTACCAAGCCGCATTCTTTAATTCGGCTGATTATTTCTTGCTTCGAAAGCGAAATTTCTTTATTTAGTGAAGTACTTGTTTCTATTCCTTCAACCCACTCATCGCCGGTAACATCAATAATAATAGCCTGACGTTTATAGCCCGAAGCATCCATTGCCTCATCTATTTTAGCTATCTTACCGCTGGCGGGTGAATGTATGTTTGCTGATATAAAAGCTTCAGCACGAGCAAGAAGCTGACCTGTTTTTACCTCATCACCTTTTTTAACAACAGGTTTTGGGGGAGCTCCAAGATTTTGTCCAAGAGGAATCACAAGCTGCTTTGGCAATGGAAGAACCGTGATAGAAGATTGTTCCGATAGTTTGTTTTCTTTTGGATGTACACCACCAATTGTAAATGTTCTTAACTTATTCATACCAAACCTTGCTTATGCTTTGTTTTCAGTATCTGATTCGTTTACAGAGGGACTAATGGCATCACTTACAGTGGCTGCCACTTCCTTAACAGCGCGTTCCTTCTTTTCGGCTGTTTGATCGGTTTCGGCTTTTGCCTTACGCAATGGGAAATTGATCTCATGTATGGCATCTGTTGGGCAAACTTCCACACATTTACGGCATAATTTGCATTTTTCAAAATCAATATAAGCCAAATTGTTTGCCATGATAATAGCATCAAACGGACAAACTTGCTGACACTTGGAGCATCCGATACATGCTACACTACAATTTTTCTTTGCAGGGCCGCCTTTTTCTTTATTAACACAACTTACAAAAATGCGTCGGTCTTTTTTGCCTTTATGCCTGAGTTCGATAATAGCTCTGGGACAGGCCTTTACACATGCTCCACAGGCGATACATTTGTCGTTCACTTCGGGCAAACCTGTCTCAGGATTCATATGAATGGCATCAAAATCACATGAAACCACACAATCACCCAATCCAAGACAACCAAACTGGCAACCACCTTCACCCGCAAATAAGTTATGTGCGAAAGAACAGGAAGCTGGCCCGTCATAAAGAACTTTTGATGGCGCATTTGCATGCGACCCATTACAACGGATAACAGCTATTAATGGCTCTTGTTCCTCAACTTCAAGTCCCAATATATCAGCCACTTGCTTCATGACATCATTTCCACCAACCGGACAATTCAATCCTTCAAGATTTCTTTTTTCATCAGCCGATTTTACAGAAACCTCAGCAAAACTACGACAACCCGGAAAGCCACAACCACCACAATTAGCTTTTGGCAGCACGTCTTCTACCAGGTCAATTTTTGGATCTTCGATAACCTTGAATTTCTGCGCAACGAAATATAAAATCACTGCTAAAACTGTTCCTAACAAACCCAATGTGAGTACTGTGAAAAGTAAAATATCGTTCACGTTTTTAACTTTTAATGATATCTCAGATTATAATCTGGTTTGCTGTTAATAAATAAACAGCAATACAAAAGTATACTTTTTGGTTGAATCGTTCCTTTTATAGATAATCTGACGATCTTTAGCTAAACAATTGATATTCTGATATATAAATTTGAAACATATAGAAAAAGCAGGTTTTGACAAAACGAAACCAGCTGATTATCAATAGGCTTAAGAATTAGTTTAGAAACTTTCTAAATTAACAGATAATCAGTAATTTAGATCATATTCAAAGAAGAAGACAATTCTGACTTCATTTAAAAGGAAATCTATTCAAGTGATAGATCGTGAGGCAACTCATCTTTGATAGCAAAAACGAATTTGTTACTTATTTTAGCTCTGAAAAGAAATAAAACCACATAATAGAAAAGGAGTCCAGCCAAGGATGACAAACCGGCAACCCCCTCGCTAAAACCATTAGCTAACAATACGATCAGGGTGATGAGCATAAATACAAAGGGGAATATATATCCAAAAAGAACAGCAAGTGTTCCCATTTTTTGCTGCATAAAAACAGTCACCTGATTTCCCACTTGATAGGAATGTGGTTGACTTTTATCGATACTAACAATTTTTTCTTCCATATCAGCGGCTGTACAAGCACCTTTAGCGTGACAACTCGCGCAGGCGGATTGCGAAAGGATCATTACTTCAATCGAATTTTCAAGTACTTTCACCACCATCCCCGGATGTTCTATAATAGATTGATTGGAGTTCATTTTGTTTTGAAATGATTTAAGGCGTTGAACTTGAGACTGGTATCACCTTGCCATTAAAAAAAGAAGATGCATTAAAGGCAAAATTGCAAATAAATTCAGCCATCTCAGCTGCTTCAACCGGAGCTTTATATCCCGGGAATGCCTCATTGAGCATTTCGGTATTAGCAGAACCCAAAGCCAGGCAATTAAAACGAAGGTTCTGTTCTTTCAACTCTTCTGCCAAACACTCAGTCAAAATTGCCAATGCACCTTTACTTGCGCTGTAAAGTGAAAGTCCGGGAAACTTCACACTTCCCTGAAAACCACCCATACTTCCAATATTAACGATATGAGCATTGACAGCAAAATAGGGCAATAAAAGCTGGATAAGTTGAAATGGGCCTTTAACGTTTACATGAAACGTTGCATCAAAATCGGAGGCGATTAGCTCTGAAAATGGCTTATTAACAAGGTAGCCAGCGTTATTTATGAGTATTTCAGGTTTTAACTGATGGTGAGTCACAAAACTGATCAATGACTCAGAAAAGGCAGGGGAAGTCAAATCAAGTGAAAACGGCAGGATCTGCGCCGGGTAGTCATTCTTTATTGATTCGATTGAGGCAACCTGCCTTGAAATCGCAACAATTCTCCTGTCGCCAACTTTCGCCAGTTGCTTAACCAACTCAAAGCCTATACCTCTGCTACAACCTGTTACAACAATATCCATTTTACCTGTTCTGAAAAAATGTAACTCCTTTGATTAAAGCTATTCGGGAGAGGCTCCGTTATCAAACTGCCGTCTCATCTGTTCAACATCAACAGCGCTGATAGTAAGCATGCCTGTTTCGTCAACGGTTATCGATATATTAATAGGTGCATCTTTTATAAAAGGATCAAAATTCATATAAGCGATTCCTTTAACAGGAGTCGTATTGTAAGTTTCAGATAATTCCTTTGCCTGAATAAAATCTTTACTAATTGGGATACCAGCCTGACGGGCAATACGCGTTGCTTCTTTCATAGCTAAATCATACGAACCTGTATAAACGAGCAGCACCGAGTTGAAACCTTCTTCCTTGTTTTCAACTGTAGTTATCTGCGAGTATTCTGCATCCAAGATCAAACCTGATGGTTCTGTTAGCCCGATATTCATTGCCCATTGAGGCAAACCCTTGGCAGGTTGTAAGTTATCTTTACGTGCCATTGCTCTGCCATAGGTATCTTTCACCTCATTGGAGCGTGTATTGTACTCACTTTCCGATATTTTTCCATTAGCCCTAAGTGACTCCAATTGATCAAGTTCTGTCTGCATGGCATCCAGAATATCAATAGTCTGACCAATATTATCCATTCGTTTGTTAAAACTCTGGAGGTCTTTTTCAAATTTTTCTGTTTGCGACTCCTCTTTTGGCGCTTCACAAGAAACAAGAAACAAAAAAAAGGAAGTCGTTAATATGACTGGAAAATACATGAATCGTTTTAATAGTTTCATCCCGGTAAAAATTACATGTTTGAGATTGTCAAAGGTAAAGATAATTTATAAACACATAGTCAATTGTAAAGAATCCGACACAATAATTCAGATGAAAACATTGAAAATTACTTTGCACTTAACTTATTATCAATTGTTTATTCAACATTAAGTGGTGAATCTCATTTCGTATCTTCAAATTAGGTGTGTAAAGCATGAAAAGGCTATTGCTACGAGCATTCCGAATGATATTATATTGTATTTTTGATGTCCTAATTGGAATCAATGGCTAAAAAACTGTTAATACACTCGTATCGGCTGCACATTTTACTATGTGTATTGTTTTTTGGGGTGCACTTTAAGATATCGGCACAACAGTCTGTTCCAGAATTTAAGGACTGGATTTCGTTTATAGAAAAGAGTGAATCGAAAAAACTTGGAGCAAGTTTCAGCAATATGGTAGCTATCGAGCTGCTTTCACAAAAAGGCAACTTCAACAAAACACAGGCTGTGATGATGCTTGCTGATTTCTTTCAAAACAACCCTGCTGACAGCGTTCGCATCCGTCAACAGGGAACAACAGGAGCTAACACAAGTTATTTCATCGGAGATTATTATTCCAAATCGCTCACCTATTATATATATGTTGTTGCCAACAAGGAAAAAGAAAAGTATTACATGCATATTTTCAACATAAAAAGGAAATGAGTCAATTATTATCTGTTGAAGAATTAATTCGACTGGCTATTCAGGAAGATGTTGGTGATGGTGATCACACTTCTCTTGCTACGATTCCGGCCGAAGCCATGGGAAAAGCCAAATTACTTATTAAGGAGGAAGGAATACTGGCAGGTGTTCAGGTGGCTGAAATCGTTTTTAGGGAATTTGATCCATTAATCAAGTTTCATTCACATATTGCAGATGGATCGTATGTTTATGTGGGCGACATCGCCTTCGAAGTTACTGGTCCTGTGCGTTCTATCTTAACTGCTGAACGACTTGTACTGAACTATATTCAGCGGATGAGCGGAATTGCTTCGCACGCATTCCAACTGGTTCAGTTACTGGAAGGATTGCCAACCCGACTCCTTGACACCAGAAAAACAACACCCAACATGCGTATTTTCGAGAAGTTGGCGGTTCGTCTGGGAGGTGGATACAATCATCGATTTGGTCTTTTCGACATGATTCTGATCAAAAATAATCATATTGATTTTGCAGGAGGTATCAAAGCAGCTGTTGAGCGAACAAAAGATTATCTGAAATCCAACGGTAAAAAACTTGAGATAGAAATAGAAGTCAGGAATTTCGACGAACTAAATGAAGTAATGCAGTTAGATGGAATACAGCGTGTTATGCTTGACAATTTTAGTCCAGCCAACCTTCAGAATGCTATCAAAATCATAAACGGAAAGTTTGAAACCGAAGCTTCAGGAGGCATCACTGAACAAACGCTGCGGGAATATGCTGAAACAGGTGTTGATTTCATCTCAGTTGGTGCTTTAACACATCAAATTAAAAGCCTCGACATGAGTCTGCGTGCTGTCGTCTAGCCAATTAATCACCTAAAAGAAATCAAACTTACCAAAGAATTAAACCTGTTCGTTGATCTCTTAGTTTCACAAAGGAATCTTTTTTTAAATCCAATTTATTTCGTTTATTTTTAAGGCATATTGAACTTTAAAGCATGAAAATCATTCAACAACATCATATCCGGAAGTATATCACCTGGCGTGATCGGTTCGTTGAGGTTTTGCGTAAAATCGTACTTCCAGGTTTTGAAGGAGTTCCACTTTATGATGTTCTGGTATTTTTTATAAATGGACTATTCAAAGGATCTATTTCAGTTCGTGCTGCGGCTATTGCATTCAGTTTCTTTCTGGCTATTTTTCCTTTCATACTTTTTATCTTCACCCTTATTCCATACATCCCTATTGCAAATTTCCAAACATCGTTACTCGATCTGTTCGCCGAAATTATTCCTCCGGACACGTATGTAATGGTAGAAAAAACGATTTTTGAGATCGTCACAAAACAGAACTCCGGACTGCTTTCGTTAAGCTTTTTACTAACGTTTATTTTTAGTACGAACGGTATCAGTGCGATAATTGATGGTTTTAACGGGTCGTGGCATATCACTGAAACGAAAACATGGATTCAACAACGCTTGATTGCGATCTTTTTGATGGTAGTACTTTCTTTTCTTGTTGTTTTGGCCATTGCTCTCATAACTATGGGTAGCACTTTTATTGATTGGATGATCCTTAAACGACTTGTAGCCAGTGATTTCACTGTTATTCTTCTTGAAATAATACAATGGATTATTACGCTGGCATTAACCTTTTTCAGCGTTTCGTTTTTGTATTATTTTGGGCCTGCACGCCGAAAAGAATATCATTTTTTCAGTCCGGGATCTATTCTTTCCACTGCATTATTGATTCTTGGTACTCTTGGGTTTAATTATTATATAACCAATTTCTCGAACTATAACGCCTTGTACGGATCAATTGGTACTCTTATAATCTTTTTGATCTGGCTGTTTTTCAATGCATTTATCCTGATGATTGGGTTCGAGTTAAACGTAAGCATCGCAAAAGCAAAATCAGGTTCAATTCACCCCATAAATTCTTTAACACATAGTTTGCCGGAGAATGAGTGAAAGCAAAAAAACAAGGGTTTTGTTCATAAAACATTTAAACTCTTCTTTTATCCGGAGGGATGAAATGCTGCTATCGGAAAAATTCACCATCGACACATATCTACTTCGGACAATTAAAGGCCTGGGAGTTATACGAGAACTAATAAAATTGTTACTCTTTCTCCTAAGAAACATCTCGAAGCATGATGTGATTTACATTTGGTTTGCCGATTTTCATGCAGTAATACCTGTTATTTTAGGTAGACTTTTTCATAAAAAAAGCATTATAGTTATTGGCGGAGTTGATGCAGCATATGTGCCAAAATACAAATATGGGACAAAAACCAAACTATTTGGCAGGTTAAGTGTTTGGCTTACAACAAAATACGCAAACCTCTTATTGCCTGTGAGTCAATTTACTGCAGAGGCACTCTTTAAAAACGTTTCAACACATTTAGGTTCAAAATCGCAGATCATTTATAATTGCTTTGAGCCAGATTCATTGATCGCAAAAACCAGCCCAAGGGCAATAGATGTGATAACTGTTTGCCTAGCCAGCCGTGAAAAAACACTCTATATTAAAGGAGTAGATTTTTTTATTGAAGTTGCACGAGCTATACCTCAACTCAATTTTACTATTGTAGGCCTGAGTGGAGAAGCGTATGAATTCTGTGCAAAAAAAGCCCCCTCAAATCTTAAAATAATTGGACCTGTTGCACATAGCAAACTTCAAAATATGTTGCAAAACAGTAGCTTAATTTGTCAATTCTCGCGGCATGAAGCCTTTGGCTTAGCATTACTTGAAGGTATCGCAGCAGGCTGTTTTCCAATTGGTTATAATTTTGGAGGAACTAAAGAATTATTGTATGAAAGCGAGGCTTTGACAATCGATACATTATCAGTTACAGAGGCGAAAATCCAGATAGTCCAGGCTATGAATGTGGAAACTTCGAAAATAACAAGAATTCAACAACAGATTCTACCTCGGTTCACTTGTAAAATTCGTCAAAAAGGCCTTGAAAAGGCAGTCGAAAGCCAATACTTAAACCTTAATAAAAAGTCTTAGCTGACGCAAAACACTTTGAATACTTTGGTTCAGGTCGGGGGAAAGTTTAAAAATATAGACGACAGAAACGAAGAACAAAGTTATCAGGCTACTTCGAATAGCAATATCCAAAATGTAGTGCGTGAAGGGTGGAATTAACTGAATAACTGCATAAACAGCCAAGCCGATAAAAAGCACAAAGACATGAGTAAGATTAAAGGGTTTTAACCCGAACTTATTATAAATGAACCAATAACGAATTGTGTTATTTAAAACGAAAGCCACTGCATTAGCAATTGCAGCCCCAACCAGTCCATACTGGCTGATAAATAAAAAATTAAAAGCAACCACAAAAATCAGAAAGAGCGTATTTAGGACGGCACTAAAACGGTAATACCTGGAAGTTTGAATTAAAATCTCACTTACACCCGAACTCATTTCGATCAGTCCGGTTAATGCAACAAAGAAAATTACCCATTTACCTCTTTCATATTCCTGTGGAAGGATTTCGAATACATTATGAATGTTTGACCAAACGCCAACAAAAATCAAAACTCCTATAATAAGTTGATTTACAATGCTTTTTGAATAAATCTCGCGAATTACCTTCATGTCGTTTTGTTTCCAGGCCTCAGCAAGCATTGTTCCTGCGATTTTGCGTAAAGACCGTGCCGGAATAACAACCAAAGTTCCAAAGAAAAAAGTGATTGAGTAAATTCCAGTTTCTTCAATTCCCACCATACGGTCGATCATAATACGGTCGATTGACAAAACCATCACGCTCGAAAAGCCAACAACAATGCCGTAAAAACTCATGTTAATGAGCGATTTTGCCATGTTTCTGTCAATAAACCTCCATTCAGGCCGCCACCGGAGTCCATCCTGATATATCAGATAAATAAAAAGAAAAACAGCCGGCAAAGAATTGGCAACTACATATGCAATGATAAACTCCCTGAAGCTAAGCACCTCCAAAAAGTAAAGCAGTAAAGCAACAAGAATTAAAATCCTTAAAAGAAACTCCTTCAAAAAAGTGCCTACAATGGTTTTGTAAAGCATTTTAAAATAAACATCAAGTAAAAGGTAAAGGAGATTAAAAAAAATGAGTGGTATTACGAAAGTGATGTAATCTGCAAAAAGGCTGGAAGATTTAATTCCTTTGCTGATGATCTCAGGCTTGAGAATAAAAAATGCAGAAAGCGACAACAAGAATCCCACAAGCACAACAAGCAATATCAAACCAATAAATCCATGATGATTGCTTTTTTCGTCTCTGAACCACGAAAAAAGTCTGCCAGTAGCATTGCCGAATCCAAGGGTAGCGAATTGAGCAAACAGACTTGAATAAGCAAGTAGCAGGTTTAGCAAACCATTTTCGCCTGTGGTTAAAAGCTTGGGAAGCACCAAACCGGAGATGATAAAACCCAATCCGACACCAAGATAGGAATAGATAGAGCCCTTAATGGTTTGATCTTTAATTTTGCCCATTGAAAATGTTTTCGATGCAAAAGTAGTGACTTATTCCATTGAAATTTTTCGTTTTTCGAGCGGCAGCGAAAACTAAATTAGCAATAAAAGCGCACTAAAAAACAAAACTCAGAAGTGATTTTTGGGCGTGCCAGAAAAAAATCAAGAAAGTGAAACGGTTTAGATAAATTTGTATTTTTGTTAACCTTTAGAAAAAGGGCTTCACTTTTTATACAAACTTAATCTCTATCTTATGAGCCAGAAGAACAATACTATGGTAGTTGGCATGTCGGTTTTCGGTGCCATTTTCTTCATCTTCGGGTTTGCAACAACATTCATTGTAACGTTGAGTGCTCCCGTTAAGGAAATTTTTGGGTTGTCGGAATTTAATGCACAGCTTCTTTCGTCTGCATTTTTTATCGCTTATCCTCTTATGTCAATTCCAACCGGAAGACTTATCGACAGAATAGGTTACAAATGGACTGTTATTGCCGGGTTGATTTTAATGGCTCTTGGAAGTTTCATTTACATACCTGCTGCCAACATGCCATCTTTTCCTATCTTTTTAATGGGAACATTTGTTTTAGCAACCGGAGTTGTATTTCTTCAGGTAGCAGCTAATCCATACGTTACAGCTATTGGACCCGAATCGACAGCTTCCAGTCGTTTGAACCTAACACAGGCCTTAAATTCCATTGCAACCATGATTGCTCCCTGGCTAATTTCTGTAGCTATTTTTAAAGGATTGCAATTCCCTGCAGATGCCGCCGTTGCTGCTGAGCGCGTTCCTCTTCCATTCATTATCATGGGAGTGATCGTTTTGCTTGTTGCAGTTGCCATTTTCACCATCAAGCTTCCGGTTATCAAATCAGAGAAAAGTGAAAAGAAAAGTATTTGGAACCGTCCTCATGTGGTCTTAGGTGCTATTGCGATCTTTATGTATGTTGGTGCTGAAGTTGGTAATGCAGGCCTTATCGTTAACTATTTGAAAAACAGCTTGGGGATGTTACCACAGGAAGCATCAACCTATGCTGCCATTTATTGGGGAGGTGCTATGGTTGGACGTTTCTTCGGATCGTTTATGTTCTCCGATATGCCTACTTCGAAGAAAATGACTTATGCCATTCCCGTTTTATTACTTGCTGCTATCTCCGGGTCGTTTGTAACTGAATGGAATTGGAACATCGGACTGATCTTCACCGCCATCGCTTTGGTGAACTTTATCATTATGCAAATTGGACAGGGAAAAGCTGCAAAAACACTTGCAATCTTTGCTCTTGTTGCAGCAATGCTCGATATTGCAACCATTTTCACAACAGGTTCAGTTGCTCTTTGGACGATTATTTCAATTGGATTATTTAATTCCATTATGTTCCCTAACATTTTCTCTCTTGCAGTTAAGGATCTTGACAAAGGTGAACTTAGTGGTGCTTCAGGCCTTATAAATGCATTGATTCTTGGTGGTGCTATCATTCCTCCGCTAATGGGTTTTGTTGCTGACAGTTTAGGTTACACATGGGCATTTGTTGTTCCGGCGATTTGTTATTTATACATCTTCTACTATGCTGTTGCCGGAAGCACTATTCGTAAAGCGTGACAATTAAATAATTAATATTATAATGAAAAAAGTAGCGATTGGAATTGATATTGGAGGAACCAATACCGTAATTGGAGTTGTTGATCGTGAAGGTAATGTACTTGTAAAAGACAGTATTGCAACACCTTCGCATGGAAACGTCTCACTTTTTGTGGATGAAATGACTGGCGCAATCAGAGAGTTGCTCAATTCGGTTAAAAAACTTAATCCAGAGATTGAAATTTTAGGTATTGGCATTGGGGCCCCCAATGCAAATTATTATACCGGGAATATTGAACATGCTCCCAACCTCTCATTTAAAGGGGTGATTCCATTGGTTAAGTTGCTCGAAACCAACTTTCCTGAACTTAAAGCAATTGCAATCACCAATGATGCTAATGCAGCAGCTATTGGCGAAATGATTTATGGAGGCGCAAAGGGGATGAAAAATTTTGTTGTTTACACCCTTGGAACCGGCGTTGGAAGTGGAATCGTTGTGAATGGCGACCTGGTCTATGGGTCAGATGGCTTTGCCGGTGAATGCGGACATACAACGATTGTTTCAGGTGGGCGCTTATGCGGATGCGGCGGATATGGACACTTAGAAGCTTATTGTTCAGCTCCCGGCATGAAACGCACTGCTTTTGAACTCATCACAAAATACAATGCCGTTAACAGTCCGCTTGCCTCAAAATCCTTTAACGACCTTGATTCAAAAATGATTTTTGATGCTGCTGAAGGGGGCGATCGTGTTGCTCAGGAAGTATTTGAATTGACTGGTAATTGGCTTGGCCTGGGTCTTGCCAATACAATTCATCATCTGAGTCCGGAAGCTATTTTCCTCTTTGGCGGTCCTACTGCTGCAGGAAACTACATTTTCAGGCCCACCATTGACAGCATGGAACAGCATCTATTGCCTATCTTTAAGAATAAAGTAAAAGTTCTACCATCTCAACTCAAGGCTGGTGATGCTGCTATTGTAGGAGCAAGTGCCCTTGTTTACAAAGAGTTAGAAAAACAGTTGAATTAATTGATCTTGGAAAGGGGGGATCTTGTTTCCTGATTGATTGTGAGAGGTATCGTTTCGGTACCTCTTTTTTTATTTATCGCGAAGCAATCCTATTCCCAACAGCACAAGCGAAACAGTGAGCACAAGCATCCCGGCATACAAGATGGCTATAAAAGCATTTGGTTCGGTTCTACCCTCACCTGCTGCAGCTGCGAAGAAACCTCCACTCACCAAAATAGCAGCTAAAGGAAAACCTGCCCTGACACTCCATGCCATTTTGCCTTTCAGCGAGCTATGCTCAATAAAAAGCTGGACTACCAACGCCAACATCACAAGTACTCCTGCATGTGCATGACCCGCACGAAACATCGCCAATTGAAAAGGAGTAAGTGCAAGCTCCTGATAATCGCCACTTAATAAACCGAGCAGAAAATTACCACCATAGATTATTGTTGGTACCGTTAGTAAAATGATAGCACTCATTTGCTTCGTCTCTTTTGTCATGTGAGTTTAATTAGTTAGGTTAACAGATGATTTTAATAATTAGCTATCCAACATCAGTTTAAAAAACAGGTAAAATTATTCAAGTGGAATTTTAAGATATTACTCAAACTTTAATCGGGTGATTCACTTGTTATTCAGGAACTTCCAGCATAAAACCCACCCCATGGACATTGGTGATATTAATAGATGGGTCATCTTTCAAGTACTTGCGCAAACGTGCAATAAAAACATCCATGCTACGGCTCACGAAATAATCTGTTTCGCCCCAAACGCTTTTCTGTACGAGGTCACGTGCCAACACCTTGTTTTTATTCAAGTAAAGCATTCTAAGAAGGGAGGCTTCTTTTTTTGTCAGGTTGTGCAGATTCAAAGGCGAAACAAGGGTGAGATTATGGGTATCAAGCGTGAAATTACCAAATGAAAACACTTTTTGCTCACTCAATTCCGGTCTTGAAAAATCGCGGATGCACCGACGCAAGATGGCTTTAATGCGCATGTTAAGTTCTTCGGTACTGAATGGCTTTGTAATATAATCATCGCACCCATGAGCAAATCCTTTGAGTCTATCTTCTTTTAATGACTTGGCTGTTAAGAAGATAATAGGAAGCTGAGCGTTTAATTCCCTGATTGCTGTCGCAAGTGTGAAACCATCCATACGTGGAAGCATAACATCCAGCAAACACAATTTCACATCGTTTTGCTTAAATTTCAGAAGCCCTTCTTCCCCATCGTTCGCTACAATAACGTCATAATGCATCAGCTCAAGGTAATCCTGAAGAACCATGCATAAGTTTGCGTCATCTTCAACCAATAAAAGTTTAATGGATTCCGTCGTTTTCGTGTTCATTCTCAACCTCCTGTTTGCTTTTTAATGGCAAAATTAATCTAAATGTTGAACCTTTGCCTGGTTCACTGTCCAATTCAACTTGTCCGCCATGCATTTCAATGATTTTCTGAACATAGAATAGTCCTATTCCAAATCCTTTTACATCATGTAAATCACCTGTATGCACCCGGTAAAGATTTTTAAAAATATGTTTCTGATCTTCTTTGCTTATGCCGATTCCTGCATCATCGATGTCGATAACAATCGAATTCTTCAAGGTTGTAGTACTGATTTTTATCCTCGGTGGTCCGGAAGAATACTTGATTGCATTGTCGATCAAATTTGCGAGCACGTTGGCTATGTGATGCCGGTCGGCAGGAATTACAAATTCTGATGCTTTCAATTCAGAGAGTATCAGGCCTCTGGTATCGTGCATCCGAAACTGAAAGTTATCTATCGTCTGGTGAATTAGACGATGCATATCCGTTTCTTTAAAGCGTATTTTTAAACTTCCCTTTTCAAGGATAGCACTCTGAAGAACCTGTTCAACCTGATTTTTTAACCGGTTATTTTCACTTAAAATAACTGCAGCATATTTTCTCGTGCGTTGACTATCCTGCTGAATCTCTTCATTTAATAACATTTCTGAGGCCACAGCTATCGTTGAAATAGGTGTTTTAAACTCATGTGTCATATTATTTATGAAATCAGTTTTCATCTCAGACCATTTCTTCTGTAAGTAAACAGTGCGGATAGTGAGCCAGAAACTCATTACAACAGCCAAAAGAAAAAGAGCCGAAAGAAGCATCCAACCAATTAGTTGCATGAGTACGCCCGACTTTTTCTGAGGAAAATAAATTGAAAAATAGTATGACCCCGGTTTGAAGAGCGCTTCAACACTTTGCTGATACTCCGAAGAAATAATTTCATCTTTGTATACAGCATAATTACCAAGTGCAAAACGATTATTCACCTTATTATATATGGCGTATTCAAAGCCCTTGGTAACTTTCAAACACTTAAATTCCATTCGTATCAACGAATCGAGCAACTTTTGCGGGATAACATCTGTAACATCTGTTTTCTCATCCAGGCAGGGCTGATTCATTGCAATTTGCCGCAAGGTATTATCTGTATTCAATTCCAAAATACGGTTTAGCACCGTCTTCATAGCGATACCAACGCTCCTGTTAAACTGCTCTTCCTTTAATAGTATGGCATTTTGCACCCAATAAACCTGCATCGCAACAACGCCAAGCAAAGAAATTAAAGCGACCGCTATAAGGATATTGATCTTTTTTACAGTCATAATCAGATTTTTACCAAGCAAAAGTACGAACACAATCCATCTTTTTAAACATTTAACGTATCATTAACAGGATTTAACCTCACATTAACAACAAGGGCTGTGTGGTTGATATACTTTTGGTGAACAAAAAATTAAAGAAATAATCACTATGAAAAAATTAGCCTTAACAATCGCTCTCTTCACATTCGTTGCTTTAGGAACAAGCAGCCTTCAATCAGTAATCGCTTCTACAACCGGCGTTGAAATGGTTCGCATGGACGATGACAAAAAGAAAGAAGACGACAAGAAAAAGAAGTCAGAATGCACAACAAAGAAAAGTTGCTGCAACGAAAAGAAAGCTGAAAAATGCGACGATAAAAAAACAGAAGAGAAGAAATAATACTCATCCTAACGTTTTGTTTTAATTTGGTTTGGGCCTTCCGATGTGAATCGGAGGGCTTTTTTCTTTACTTTTACATCCATAACATCACTAATTTTGCACAAATTATTTTCCATGGCACACTTTAATGTTCACTACACAAAGGATTTACGAACCGAAATGACTCACCTGGCATCAGGCACCGTTGTACTTACCGACGCTCCTGTTGATAACAATGGCAAAGGCGAAGTTTTTTCACCAACGGATTTGGTTTCAGCATCATTAGCAAGCTGCATGCTGACAATCATGGGTATTGCAGCCCGCGAACATGGATTCAGCATTGACGGAGTAAAAGCTTCAGTATCAAAAACTATGGAATCGAATCCCCGCAGAATAGCAGGAATTGGCATAAACATTATTTTTCCTAAGATAAGCTATAGTGCAAAACACAAAAAAATTCTTGAAATAATTTCCAAGACGTGCCCTGTGGCCATGAGCCTTCATCCTGATCTGAAACAAGATGTTCATTTACATTTTATAGATTAGCAATGGATTCTATCATCACTAAGGGGTTGAAAGGGGAGCAACAGGAAACAGTGAGCGAACATTCAACCGCACGGCGCTATGGATCGGGAAACGTTGATGTTTATGCCACTCCTGCAATGATTGCCCTTATGGAAACAACCGCACTAAAGAGTATTGCCATGTACTTACCTGAAGGCATGACAAGTGTTGGCACAGAAGTTAACATAAAACACCTCAGGGCTTCCGCTGTTGGACATCATCTGCGTTGCGAAAGTCGCGTTATTGAGGTTCAAGGCCGAAAAATAGTTTTTGATGTTTCTGTTTGGGACGATGAGCTACTGGTGGGCCATGGCACTCATACCAGAGTTGTTGTTGATAGTCAAAAGTTTATGTCACAGTTTTAACAATGAAGTATCCCGTTTACATAGTTTTAATGTTTCTGCTTTCATTTACACTCCCTTCCTGTGAAGATGAAGTTGTGGTGGAAGATATGAGCTGCAGTTTACAAACCATTCAGCATGATATTGACAGCGACACCATTGTTGTCACCTACAAAATCGAAGGTGAGGGTAAATATAAGGTAAGCTCATGGACATATCAGGGCGTGGAAGGCGAAGTCACGTTGCAAGATCCGGTAATCCCATCAGAAGTTACACTCAACTTTTTTGGAAATGCGCTCCCCAGGGTAAAAGCAGTGGTTACTGTTGTTGAAGGCGCAGTAAAAGTAAGCTTTTCGGCAGAAGCTGCTGACTCAACCTATGTGGGTATTGACCAATGTCAGCAACAAATAAATTAAAAAAAAGAGGCCGATTTTATCAGCCTCTTTTTTGAATATCGTTAGTTGATAATCAACTTCTGTGTTACGTATCTTGTTCCTGTATCAAGACGGATGAAATACAAACCTGCTTCAAAACGGCTTAGATCATTCAGATTGATATGTGCCGAACCCTGGTGTAGCTTCCCTTCAAAAACTTTTTCAACAATCTGTCCATAGGCATTCACAATTTCAACACTATAAAGGCCGGCTGTTGTTATGTCGAGTTGAATCACCGCTTCATGCTGTGCAGGATTTGGATAAACCATCATACCTGCTTCAGGACCTTGTCCGGCTTCGTCAAGTCCAACAAAATCAGGAGTATTCAGCTTTTTGCCGGTGTAAACCCTAAACTCTCCTGGATTCAGGTAAATTTGAGCATTAACATCTGTAACCTCCAACGAGTCGCCACCAAAGTAGTTATACCATGTTCCCGTTTTTTTAAATCCGGGAATAATATTTTTTGCCACCACATCGAAATTCGCCAAAACTGTAACTGACATATCTTCATTATTCAGGTAGAGCATTTTGGTTATTGCAGTTGCATTGATAGAGAAATCTGCGGTAGTAAAAACTTCATGCGATTTCCTTAAAGCTATCAAGCTACTGTAATAGTTAAAGAGTAATTTACGATTCCAATCCTGCTGATAATCCCATCGCACCGGTTTCTGACTTGTGCGGCAATCATTGCTATAAGTACCATCAGGACAATGATTTATACCAAAATCATAACCAAGTTCTCCAAATTGCCAAATCATCTTGGGACCGGGCACCAAAAGAAACATGGATGCAGCCGCAGCATTTCTCTTAACTCCAATATTCAGGTTTCGGGGATTGTGGGCTGAATTGCTGTTGTTTCCATATTTGATATTTTTAAACATCTGTCGTTCTTCATCGTGGCTTTCCATATATCCAACAGCATGTGGATTAGTCCAGCCGCGTTTTACATATGAAATCCATGAAAAATCCGAATCAGCAGGATATCCCATCGTACTCTGATTATAGGAATGTGTCAGGTTGGCCCAGATCATCATTCCATAATTAGCCAATTCCTTTTCCTCCGTATTTGGTGCAAAATGTTCAAGAATTATATAGGCTTTATCATTAATATCCCAGATTCGGTCGGCCATACGTTTTAAAATAGCAATTCGTGTGGCATCATATGTATCATTCATACCGGTACGGTTTGTAAAACCTTTTGTAAAATCAAAGCGATATCCATCAACTTTAAACTCTTCGATCCAAAATGCATTTACCCTGTCGATAAAGTCCTTAGTATGAATACTTTCATGGTTGAAATCATAACCCCAGCAATAAGGTTCATGAGGACATGTTTGATTATACCATGGACTATTGGCAGCTGGCTGTCCGTTAGTGCCCATATACATCTGCACCAAAGGAGAAAGACCAAAAGAATGGTTTAAAACCATATCGATAATAACCGCCATTCCCCTGCTGTGGCATTCGTCGATAAACGCCTTGTAGTCATTGATTGTTCCATAGGCTTTGTCGGTAGCAAAATAAAATGCAGGATTGTAGCCCCAGCTGTCATTCCCTTCAAATTCGTTTATCGGCATGAGTTCGATAGCATTTACACCCAATCGTTGAAGATAGTCGAGGGTATCCTTCACGGTTTTGATACTTTCAGATGCAACAAAGTCGCGAATGTGCAATTCATAAATGATTAACTCGCCCGGAGGAGGGGGTGTAAACGCTTCATTCTGCCATACATACTCCACCTGATTGGTTTGGAGAACAGAAACAATCCCACTCGTTTTGCCTGCTGGATATGGTTTCAGGTTGGGATAATTAAAGTCAGGAATCCAATGGTCATTCCATGGATCAAGAATTTTGTGCGTATAAGGATCAGCAACACGCAACGATCCGTCAATTAAAAACTGATAGGCATATTCCTGTCCGGGAGTTAAGTTATCTAACTGAACCCAATAACGTTGCCCATCAGGACTACGTTTCATATAGTTAGAGTTATCGAGCTGCCAGTCGTTAAAATCACCAATAACAAATACATAGTTTTTATCGGGAGCGAAAAGCGAGATAATGGCACTTGATTCACTTATATAATTCACTCCATCTATTACGCCTGCAGGAACTGCTTCAACCGTAACTGCTGGTCTCACAAAGAGTAGTACTGAATCAGACAAGGAACTCTCTGTCCCAAAGGCTGTAGCTTTAACTACAAACAGCCCTGTTTGGGTTGCCACATAATCATAATTGATTAGTGATGAACTTGTTCCGGCGACATATTGATTGTTCACATATAATGCGGTTGAATCGGCATCGATAGATGCAACATTGAATTCAATCGTTTCTCCTGATTCGGCTAATACCTGCTGGTCGGTTGGCTGAATAAAAATCACATTAAGGCCTTCTTCGTATACGGTGTAATAAATATCTCCATTCTGATCCGTTTTTCCAACCAATACTGAGCCTCCTACTGCTCCAGCACTTCGGAAAACGAAGGCCATCTGTAAAATAGTTTCATTCTGAGGCACACCATAATATTCACGAATACTTGGGCCGATGGTTAAGGTGTAAAGATCAGGAGCAATGCGGGTCATTTTTGCTTTTGGCAAATTTGTCGTCCAGCCGGCAACGACATACTTCCAGTCGGAACCGCTTGTACTATTGGAAGTTATAACACCAGTATGTGCATAAACGTCACCTGTAAAACCGGCTAAACCGGCATTTCCTTCTGAGGCATCAAAAGTAATGACCACCTCATTTTGATCTGTAGGAAAAACGGGGTTGGCCGAAATTAGCTGAGCTGAGATATTACTATAAAAGCCAAGTAAGATTAGGGTGGAGAGAATGAAATTACGTATCATGGGGGATAAGTTTAAGTAAAGGTATCAAAGATAAGCAAATTTCCTTGAAAAAAGGAGTAAAACTCAACTTTTAAGGGTTTTTAAGTTGCAAAGGGTTGCAACAAAAAAAGGCAGGACGAGCCTGCCTTTCGGTTAATTTTATTCTTTTTTTCTACCATGCATTGAGCGTGATTCCCACAGAAAATGGGTAAAGCTCAGGTCCACGGTTCTTTACAAACATAGGTGTTAAAGCATAGGTAGCATAAAGGTTCACGATGCCCCAACCAACACGTACACTTGCATCCAATTTAAAAGGACTTTGCTGGAAGCTGTTGAAATCCTTAACGATATTGCGACCAGTAGACGATGGAGATCTCATGATTTCAGGTTGCAGGATTCCAGTCAAAGGATCTCTAAGTTGATATTCTTTATTTGCTTCGAGGAAATAAATTTTGGTGTGAGTGCTGAATCTCCAGCCACCAACTACCCCAACAGCGATATGTGCGCTTTCTTTTTTTCTTGTTGAGTTCGTCTGAAATTCAAGAAACAATGGTAAGGTCAGGTAGGTATTCACCAGTTTGCTCTTCTTAACATTCACACCTTCCATATAATACCCATTGAACTCATTGTTTTCGTTTACAAGCATCACATTGTTGGCAAAACGGTAGTTATTCCAGCTTAAACCGAGTCCGCTCACTAAACCTACTGTTCCGCTTTTATTCAAAGGGATGTTTTGTTCGTAAAAGTTTAGGTTTACATTGATGCTTTTTTCCATTCGCTGATCCAAAAATTCAAGACCGTTTGAATAGCTCATATTAAAATCAGAAGTAAGTAACCCGTTGACACCTAATTCAATACCTGCCCAATGCCCGTTAAATTTGTGCGTCTTTTCCCGTGTGATGTTCACACTTCCTTTTTCGTCCACAACAATTCTGCGTGATCCTACAACAACAACTGTTGAATCGCCATCGATCACCTGAACTCTCACACCTCCAACATTCACATTAACGGTATCGCCATTATCTGATTCATAGGTTTTTATAACAATACTTTCTTCATCACCATCCACAGTTAGGGGTTCCTTTTCATAGTTTACTTTGGCAGCACCACTTAGACTTTGCTTGAGTTGTTTGGCCGAAATCCAGGCATCGCTTGCACCACTTGCTGAGATGTCAGTTGTTTCTGTTTCGAGTGTTTTTGCTGAAAGTTTTGATGCACCACTTAATTCACTGTTATGAGTAACTGCATAACCGCTGACACTAGCTTTGCTTGCCCCTGACAAATTAGACTCCAGAAGATCCGTAGTGATGCTTAATGATACTTTTGCAGCTCCACTTGCATCCAATCTAAAATGATCAGTCTGTATTTCATTTCCAGCTTCAAATGATGATGCTCCAGAAGCATCAAGGGAATGAAGCATTGGCGAAGTAACAGTAGCTGAAAGTTTTGCTGCGTTCTTGATATTGGAAACAGCGATGTGCAGAATGCCCTCCTTCACTTCGATCTTTACCTGATCCATCAGGTTTTCATCTGTTTCGAAATATACACGGGATTCGTCGGCCTGTGTATATTGAACCTTTATTGCTCCACCTATATCAATACCGGTAAAAGAAGCAACTTCAAAAGTTTTTCCAGTGATATTGCCATTACCTGATTTCTGTGCCATTAAGGAAGTTCCTGCTGCAAAAACAACAGCGATCAAAAGCAGAAAGTGTTTTTTCATTTGTGATTTCATGATATTAATTTTTAACATTTGGTCATTTGACGCAACAGATCAAAAAAATGTTACACCAAACAAAAAATTTGTTGATTTAATTCCGTTCGGTGAATGCTACATTATAGCTTACGATTTGTACTTTTGCAAAAAGCATACTATGGTTTACCTCATTTTAGCAATCCTATTTAGCACCTCTATTCTTATCCTTTTTCGTTATTTCAAAAAGTGGGAAGTAGATAACCTTCAGGCGATTGTAGCTAATTATCTTTTGGCAGCTGCTGTTGGATATGCTGCCTATGAGGGACCGGCATCCTTTGGTGACATAGCTTCAAAATCGTGGTTGCCCATCTCTATTCTTCTGGGATTTCTTTTTATTGGTGTGTTTTTTCTTTTTGCATTATCATCACAAAAAGCCGGTGTTGCTGTCACGGCAGTGGCAAGTCGTATGTCGGTAATTATCCCTGTCATTGGTGGATTCATTCTTTTTGGAGAGTCGGCTACTTTTTTAAAAATCCTTGGCATTGCTGTAGCTTTGCCAGCTTTTTACCTCACTTTTAAAAAGGGACCTGATCAGAAATTGAATTCACTAACGATTTTGCTACCATTATTCATTTTTTTAGGAGCAGGATCGAACGACCTACTCATGAAATTTACCGATTTTAATTTTCTCAAGAACGATCTATTTCTTCTATTAGCTGTTATCTTCTTCATTTCCATGATAATAGGATCAACAATACTTGTTATTAGAATTTTAAAACAGACCGTGAAACCTAATATTAAGAGCATGTTGGCGGGTTTACTTCTTGGTCTGGTTAATTTCGCATCTACTTATTTTATGTTCAGAAGCATGGATTTTTTTGATAGCTCTGTAATGTTTCCTCTTATAAATATAGGCGTAGTGACTTTAGCAGCTTTTGCTGAATACACCCTTTTTGGCGAAAAACTAAGTCTGATTAATCAATCAGGGATTTTACTAGCCATCATCGCCATAATCCTTATTTCATTAGGATGACAGCCAGCGACACCTATTATTTAATTAGCAGCCCTGCGGAAGGGATGTATAAAGAAAAAGGGAGCAAATTTATCGCAGTTGCCATTCCTGTTTTTTCGGAAGATGAAGTTAAAGAACAGTTGCTAAACATTCGCAAGAAGTATTTCGATGCCAGACATCATTGCTATGCATACGTGTTGGGAGCTGATAAGAAAAATTTCAGGTCAAATGACGACGGAGAGCCATCGGGTAGTGCCGGGAAACCCATCCTCAATCAAATTTATTCTGCTGAATTGACCAACATTCTTGTAGTAGTAGTGCGCTACTTTGGAGGCATAAAACTGGGTGTCAGCGGATTAGTTAACGCTTACAAAACTGCAGCCCGTGAAGCACTTCAGGTAGCAACCATAGTTGAATGTACGGTTGATGATGTTTATTCCATCCATTTTACCTATCCCTTGATGAATGAAGTGATGCGTATATTGAAAGAAGAGCAACTTCAACCTACCTTAACACGTTTTGAAATTGATTGTTATCTGGAGTTGCGGTGTCGAAAAACTCAGGTAAATAGGGTCATTGAGCGATTCCAGCAGATTTATGGTATTAAGGTAAATTTTCTCTATTCTATTTAAGATTCTGGTTTTCAACACATAAAACTCACATAATGTGAGGCATCTTATATATGATGATTTTTTTTAAAAATCAATAGTAAAAAAACTTTTTTCTTAACTTTTTTTCATTCATTTTTGTTGAAAACTAAATAACAAATCATTTTACATATAAAGCAGTAGAAATCAGCATCTTTACTGAAATGGTTTGTTGGGCTTGTGTTAATTTTATATTAACTGATTGATTTTCAAAGAGGAATGAAGAGAAAGTATGTAGAAGTATGGGAAAACTGCTTGAATGTAATTAGGGATAACATTCATATGCAGAGTTTCAAGACATGGTTTGAACCCATTGTCCCCATTAAATTAGAGAATAATGTTCTGACAATTCAGGTGCCCAGTCAGTTCTTTTACGAATGGCTTGAAGAGCACTATATTGTTTTGCTCCGAAAGACGATAAAAAAAGAACTTGGTCCCGACGGCCGTCTTGAATACAGCATCATTATGGACAGTCACAATGGCCCAACAGGTCCGTTGTCGATCAGTTATCCTACAAGTAATCATAAAGCTACTAAAAATCCCTATGTTTCTATGCCACTTGATTTGAATCGTGGCACTTCAAAAGACATCCCTAATCCCTTCATTATTCCCGGGCTGAAGAAAATCAAGGTTGAATCACAGCTTGTTGAAAGTTACTCCTTCGATAATTTCATTGAAGGCGAGTGTAACCGTCTTGCACGTTCTGCTGGTTGGGCTGTCGCTGAAAATCCAGGTAAAACTGCCTTTAATCCCTTGCTCATTTTCAGCCCAACGGGTTTGGGCAAAACACATCTGGCTCATGCCATAGGTCTGCAGGTAAAAACAAATTTTCCTGACAAAACGGTATTATATGTTCAAACCGAACAGTTTATAAATCAATACATCGAGTCGGTTCGCAACAACAATCAAAATGATTTTGTGCATTTTTATCAAATGATTGATGTATTGATTATTGATGATGTACAGTTTCTGGCAGGAAAAGAGAAAACACAGGATATCTTTTTCCATGTGTTTAATCATTTACATCAAAGCGGAAAACAATTAGTTATTACGAGCGACAAACCTCCGGTAGAACTCAAAGGTTTGGAGCCCAGGCTGTTGTCACGTTTCAAATGGGGACTTTCGGCTGATCTTCAAATGCCGGATTTAGACACACGTGTTTCCATCCTACGACGTAAGTTATACAGCGACGGCATCACCGTTCCTGGTGATGTGATCGATTACCTTGCAAACTCAATTACTTCCAGTGTTCGTGAAATGGAAGGCGCTCTTATTTCACTAATCGCACAATCATCGCTCAACAAGAAATCCATCACCATGGATCTTGCCCGTCAGATGATCGACAAATTTGTTAAAAACACCACGAAAGAAATCAGTATCGATTACATTCAAAAAATTGTTTGCGATTATTTTGGATTACCTATTGATCAGATTCATGCTAAAACACGTAAGCGCGAAGTTGTACAGGCCAGGCAAGTTGCTATGTATTTCTCAAAGAAACATACCAAATCTTCACTTGCAACCATCGGATTACAATGCGGTAATAAAGATCATGCTACCGTTTTACATGCATGTAAAACAATTGCCAATCTTATTGATACCGATAAACAATTCAGAGGCTATGCCATTGAAATTGATAAAAAAATAATTCAGTAAGTCTTCCTTCGAAAGAAGCCATACACATAAAAGACTGAGCCTGTGATTCTTTCACAGGCTTTTTTATTTTCATGCAGCCAATCTATAAATCCATTATCAGAAACTAATTCGAAACGAAACAGCGCCTGCAACTAATGTGAATGAAAAATTATAATGAGCACATCCGTTGAATATTATTAACCTGAGTTCGACATAAGAAATTTAACAGGAATGTAAAACAATAAGGATTGTTTTGTATCAATATAGTGTTGAAATACAAATCATTACAAAATCAATCCTTATGTTAAGAGCTCAAATTTAGTTGAAATTTTCTATTTAGCAGATGAATTCTGCAAGGAATTTTATAAAGTAATGGCGGGACACCAATTACCTGAAGCTGATGGCAAAAAGCACCGAAATAAACCCTCAAAGCTCAACGACGCTGAAGTAATTACCATATTAATAGCCTTTCATTTAGGAGGATATCGAAACCTTAAGCATTTCTATATCAATTATGTACAAAAACATCTGATAGATTATTTTCCTGAAACAGTATCCTACAATAGGTTTGTTGAACTTCAGCAAAAGGCGTTATTGCCTATGACCATATTCTTGAAGACAATGCGCCTTGGCAAAAGCACGGGTATTTCATTTGTTGATTCAACTGCCGTGAGCGCTTGTAAGAATAAACGAATTTTTAACCACAAAGTATTCAAAGATATTGCTCAACGAGGCAAGTCAACAATGGGCTATTTCTTTGGTTTTAAACTACATATCGTAATTAATGATAAAGGTGAAGTTATCGAATTTGTAATTACGCCTGGAAACGTGGACGATAGACAGCCATTGCAAGACTTCAATTTCTTGAAAAAAATTGCAGGAAAACTGTTTGCTGATAAAGGGTACATTTCACAAAAGCTATTCGAGAACCTTTTCATTGATGGAATACATCTTATCACAGGCATCAGAAATAATATGAAAAATCAATTTATGTCGATTTATGATAAAATAATGCTAAGGAAACGATCTATAATAGAGACAGTTAACGATGAACTTAAAAATATTTGTCAGATCGAGCACTCTAGGCATAGAAGCTTTGCCAATTTCATTTCTAATATGATTTCAGGATTGTTAGCCTATTCATTCCTACCTAAAAAGCCCAGTAATAAGTACGAAACGGTAAACAACAATGGTCAACTTACTCTTTTTTAGCAATTTGCTTATATCGAACTCAGGTTATTAGGTAGTGTGCAAGATTATGTGATCTTTTATAACCAATGACTACACTGTTGACAGACGAAGTAAATCAGAAAAAACGCCCCTTGCAGTTACCTCAGCGCCAGCTCCAGCTCCTCGAATAACCAGTGGATGTTCACCATATGCTTCGGTGTAAATCTCAAAAATTGAATCCGCCCCACTGAGTGATCCCAGATCAGATTTGGAAGAGATACGATCCAGTTTTACTTCCAGTCGACCCGTAACCGAATCCAATTCCCCAACATACCGAAGAACTTCATGCTGATCAAGTTTTTCCTTTATCGACTCAAACCAGGTGTTAAGTTCCTCCGAATGAGTCACAAATTCTTCTTTTGTCATTTCTTTTCTCAGAGATTTCGGGATGAGACTTTCGATATGAACATCACGAAAATTGACGCTCAAATCGAGCTCACGGGCCAAAATCAGGAGTTTTCGCCCAACATCTTTACCAGACAAATCTTCCCGAGGATCGGGTTCGGTTAATCCCTTTTCAATGGCTTCCTTCAAAACAGAAAAAAATGGCAGTTTGCTTTCAGAGTATTTATTGAAGATATAACTTAACGAACCTGAGAAAACTCCACGAATTTTATAAATAAAATCGCCTGATGCATGCAGCAGTTTGATGGTATCAATCAAAGGTAAGCCAGCTCCTACGTTCGTTTCATAATAAAACTGCCGGTGGTTGTTCTGCAATTGCTCCCGAAATGTGTTGTACCAACCCATCTCAAAGGTATTTGCATGCTTATTGGAAGCGACGATATCACATCCATTCTGGATAAAACGCGGATAGTCTTCTGCCAGTTTCACACTTGCAGTATTATCAACAACAACAACATTTTCAAGGTGTTGCTTCGAAATATAACTAAAGATATCATCAATTGAGTATTCTGTTACACCTTCTTTTTCGAGTGTTTCAAGCCATTTTTCTCCCAGGTCATGTGAACGTAACAGCAGCTTTTTTGAATCACATATTCCAAAGATATTAATCAATAACCCACGACGTTCTTTAATCCTGACCTTCGACTTCACAAGTTGATTTAACAGGGTTTTCCCAACATTACCCTTGCCAAACAGAAAGACATTCAATCTCTTTGTCGCACCAAAAATGTGACCATGGATAATAATGACAGCTTTACGCATTTGTTGCTTACTTACAACCAATGAGATATGATCCCCGTTAATGGTATTTGCCATCAAAATTGGCTTGATGTTATTTCTGTTTAAGGAGCTGTAAGCGATATCGAGAAACTGCAGATTTCTGCTTATGATGGAAATCACTGCGACTTCCTTATTGATCGTTATATCATTAATATCCTGAAGTTCAATTTCTTTGTAAAACTCCTGATTCAAGGCCTTTGATGCCAGCTTTGCATGCTCCGCATCAATTATGAAACCAATACCCCGTTCGGAGGAAGCCTGTGAAATAATTCTCACACTGATACCGGCAGCGCTTAGCGCACTGAAAATTCTCCCGTCGATGCCAACCTTTCCAAGCAAGCCCCTCCCTTCCATACTTACAAGCGCTACATCCTGAATGGCAGAAATTGCTTTTATTCCTTTACCATCGCCTTCCTCATCAATGAATGTCCCCGGATCACCAGGATTAAAGGAGTTTAAAATCCGAATAGGGATTTTCTTTTCGATGAGCGGCAGTATTGTTTTCGCATGTAGAATATGCATCCCGAAATTGGCCAGCTCATTGGCCTCCCTGAACGACAAGTGCCTTATTATCTGCGCATCAGGAACAATAGAGGGATTAGCGGTATATAACCCATTCACATTGGTCCAGTTCTGAACTTCAGAGGCTTCGAGAAAACTTGCAACAAGTGTAGCCGTATAATTACTACCATTTCTCCCTAAAGTAGTTGTTTGGTTGTTAAGGTTTGAGCCTATGAAACCTGTAACAACCTCAATAGTACCAGGTTCATTATCAGCAAAAAAGCTTTGAAAGTTCTCGCGGGAAAGCTCATGAAGAACTTGTGCTGATCCATATTTCTGATCTGTTTTTATCAAATTACGTGCGTCGACAAAGCGTGCTTTATGACCTCTTTCCTGTAAAAGATGCACTACAGTCCGGCAGCTGATCAGCTCTCCATAAGCAAGCAACTGATCTTTAATCTTTAACGAATACTCGCCTAAAAGCGCCACACCTTCAAGCATTCTGCCTATGGAATACCGTTCGTCAGCCAGGTTAAGTTGCGGTGTGTGAGCCACCTGATAATTAAAAAACACATCAAATTCTTGCTGATAATCATCACCTGAAGCAGCCATGTGAATCATTTTTTCAAGAATATCAGTGGCATCAGCGCGTGCTGATAAAACAACAAAAATTTTCGATAATCGTGCCGCCGATCCAATAATCTGTAATGTGCTTTCAAGGGGAGCGCCATTAGCCAGCGATTTACCTCCAAATTTTAAGACTTTCATGCTTTTAATTCTCTTATAATATTGATTCGCAATAATTGGAATATTCTGATTTTTCAAGCTGATCACTCTCATGGAAAACATCTTGCAGCAGATTGGTAAGTTGCCCGAATTCAATCAGGAAGCTATCATGACCATGAATTGAAACTATTTCCCGGTAACTCGCATCGCAACCATTCTGTTTCATAACAGCAACTGTATCTTTGTTTTCGGCCGGCTGAAAAAACAAATCGGAATCAACCCCTATCATAATCACACGCGCCTTTATAAGCGAAACCACCTGTTGAAACCCTCCCCTGTCTTTACCAATATCCAGCGAACTAAGGTAATGTGTCATCAAAAGATATGCATCAAGATTGAAGCGATTTCTTAGTTTTTCCCCATGGCGCAATAGCCAGGTTTCAATGTTAAACAATCCATTGGAAGGATTAATACTTCTGTCAAATTTCATCTTTAACGATTCGGGTGTTCTGTAGAACATCATGGCCATCATACGCGCATCGTGCAGTGGATCAGAGGAGTGTATCAAAATTTGTTCCTGAACTTTGTTGTGTGCCAGCACCCAGTCAGTCGCTTTCCAGTCGGTAGCCACTGGTATTATTGTTTGAACAAAATCGGGAAATGTGGCTGCTATTTCCCAACAAATACCGCCACCTAACGAACCACCTATTGCTACAAACAGCTGACTTACTCCAATTTCCCGCAAAAGGTTTACAAAAAGTTTTGCAATATCCCTGACGTTTAAATTTCTGTATTGAGCATAGGTGGCTTTTTCATCCGAATGATAACCATTGCCGGGAATATTGATTCCAATTACGGTAAATTTTGATAACGAAATGAGTCTGTCCTCTCCTATCAGATCATTCCACCAACCCTTCTCACCGGTGATTGTTGAATTGCCCGTAAGTGCGTGACACACCAAAACAACCGGCTTTTTCTCTTCCAACGCTGGTCCGAAAACTTCATATGATAAGACAAGCTCAGGAAACAACGTACCATTGAAGGATTGAAATTGCTGTTGGCTATGAAACTTCAGATTCTTACTCCTAGACATAAAAAAGGTTTTAGGCGGTGATTGCGTTATTCAGATCTGTGATCAGGTCGTTGATGTTTTCTATTCCTACAGAAACACGGATAAGATCTGGTGTTACACCTGATGCAAGTTGTTCGCTGTCTGACAATTGCTGATGTGTAGTGCTGGCCGGGTGAATGATCAGCGACTTGGTATCACCTATATTGGCAAGCAACGAGAAAAGTTTTGTGGTATTGACAACCTTGCATGCTGCTTCATAACCACCTTTAAGTCCAAATGTTAGTAATCCACTTTGTCCCAAAGGAAGATATTTTTCAACCAGGTGATAGGTAGGATGGGTTGGCAATCCCGGGTAATTCACCCATGCAACAGCAGGATGTTGCCCGAGCCACTGCGCAAGTTTAAGGGCATTTTCTGAATGTCGGATGATGCGAAGAGGCAAAGTTTCTAAGCCTTGTATTAATTGAAAAGTGTTGAACGGACTGGCAGCAGCCCCAAGATCCCGCAAGCCTTCAAGACGTAGTTTTGCAATGAAAGCCGCTTGACCCAAAGCTTCTGTCAATACCAATCCATGAAATCCTGGATTGGGAGAGGTGAACTCAGGAAATTTTCCATTCGACCAATTGAACTTGCCGGAATCAACTACTGCACCACCTAATGAAGTACCTTGTCCGCCAATATATTTTGTTAATGAGTAAACAATAATATCCGCACCAAAGTCAATAGGTTTGCATAAGTAGGGTGTGGCTACTGTATTATCTACAATCAAAGGAACACCTGCTTCGTGCGCATAATCAGCAATCTTCTCAATATCAAGAAGATTCAACTTTGGGTTACCAAGGGTCTCGATAAAAACAGCCCTTGTGTTTTCCTTTATAGCTTTCTTAAAATTCTCAGGATCTATTGGATCAACGAAATCTGTATGGATTCCATATCTCCGCAACGTCACCTGAAGCAAGTTCCAGGTTCCTCCATATAAATGCGAAGAAGCAACGATATGATCTCCATTCTTTAAAAGGGTAAGTAATGTTGTTGCTATAGCGGCTGCACCACTCGCAAAAACCACTGATCCTATGCCTCCATCCAGTGCTGTTAGCCGCTGCTCCAATATATCATTGGTAGGATTATTCAGCCTTGTATAAATAAATCCTGACTCAGCCAAAGAAAAAAGATTAGCAGCGTGCTCTGCACTTTTAAACACATATGATGTTGACTGATAGATTGGAACTGCACGAGTTCCTTCGGTGCGTGTTGTATCATGACCTGCATGAAGTGCTTCTGTTTCAAATTGATAATGTGACATAATTGTTAGTTTATTAGATAAAAAAAAACCTCCCCGGCAATTTGCAGAAGAGGCTTAACTGGTTATTAAATATTTATTCTCAGCCTGGCTTCTGCAATAAAACACACATCCACATCATATCCGACATAGATTTCATTGTTGTCATTACTGAATTCAAGCTGTATTTTTTCATTTCTTCGTTTGCTTAAAACAAAAAACCCTCGCCAATTTCTGACGGGGGTTTTCATATATATTTTGCATATCAATATGATTCCACGTCAGGATCGCTCCTGCATCATCATGGACATCATATTCATTGCTGTTAATTTCATTTTCTATTTTTGAGACTGCAAAGAAACAACTTTTTTTTAATTACCAACCACAGTCAAAAAAAAAGCCCAACATCATTGGGCTTTTATGAAACACTATATTTATAAACATTTAAAATCCGATCAGCTTGAAAGTTCTTCAACTCATTGTTTAGCTTTTAAAAAACATTATTAAACAAATATGGAGATTATACCGGCTGATATTCCTTCAGATTTTCCATTAGTTTTTTTCTGCTGTAGAAAATTCTGCTTTTGACAGTGCCAATCGTAAGATTTAAATCATCAGCTATTTCTTTGTACTTAAATCCGTCGTTGTACATATCGAAGGCACGACGGAAATCCTTATCGAGAGCTTCAATTCCTTTTGTTAATTCCTTGGTTGCAATGATCGACTCGGGATTAAACTCTGTATCGTTAGTTACCGAATTGATATGGAATAAATTATCTGATTGGTCAATGAATGTCTTTGACTTTTTTGCCCTGCGGTAATTATTGATGAAGATATTCTTCATGATGGTATAAACCCAGGCTTTGAAATTATTCTGGTTTACATACTTGTCACGATTCACCAGTGCCTTCAGGAAAGTTTCCTGCAAGAGGTCTTTTGCATCATCTTCGTTACCGGTAAGTTGTTTGGCAAATACTTCAAGATACTTTTGCATTGCCGTGAGGTTATAGTTGAATTCGATTGCTGTCATGATATTTTTTGTTTAATGTTTATGATGCAAAGTTAAACAAGAAATTAGTTTTGTCAAGCCTTTTTGCAAAATAATTAAACAAAATATTCTTAAAAAACCTTATACATCTGTTTATCAATACTATAAATAATAACAAAAATCATTCAAAATATGTTTTGTTGAACAAAATGTATGTGATTAGTAGATTTTGAAGGGCAAATTGTTAAACAAACTGTGTAAACTGAGCAAATAAATCCTTCTATATGTTGAGATACTTCAACAAAAGTTTAAACAAATGGCATTTACCCAGATGTAAAAACGGGTAGAAAAGGAAAAGGAAATCAGACAGAAGCAAACAGATTGAACGAGCTAATCTACTTAACGAAATACTTTTCGGCAACACCTAGATTATGTGCATTGCTACTTTTAAAGCCGTCCTGACTAAAGAGTGCCTCTACAGGGGTTCTGTAATTCTCAAGTACTTTATGCCGAACCATTTTCAGGGTTGAGTTGATCATCAGGTTCTGCTCTGTAAATACTTCATTTGCAATTACAAAAGAGCTTGGAATCCAGATCTCAGGAAATTGGTCTTTATAGGCAGGATGTGATTTAAAACGTTGGATATCCTGTTCAATCAGCCGAATAAGCACTTCAGGTGTACTCAACACCTGTTGTGCAATTAATCGTCTGATTTTATCTTCAACAAGGGTCACAACAGCCACGGTATAAGGTTTCATATCGTTATAAACCATCACTTGTTGAATGTATTCAGCGCAATTAATAATTGCCTCTTCAACCCCTTCCGGAGAATATTTTTCGCCATTAGCCGAAATCAGCAAGGCTTTCTCCCTTCCAACAACAACCAGAAAACCATCCTCATCAAAATACCCTAAATCTCCTGTATACAACCAGTTATCAATGATCGATTCGCTGGTAGCATGCTCATTCAGGTAATAACCTTTCATCACATTGTAGCCACGGATAATAATCTGCCCTTTCTTTCCGACAGGAAGTTCGTTGCCTGCTCCGTCAATAATTTTGCATTCCACATTGGGAATAACTTTGCCCGATGTACCCAATTTATAAGTTCCGGGGGTATTGGCTGAAATAATTGGCGTTGCTTCAGTGAGGCCATAACCTTGAAAAACAGGAACTCCAACTGCCGAAAAAAACTGCTGTTGCGAAATATCCAACAAAGCTCCTCCTCCAACGCAAAAACGGATACTATTACCAAAAACACCCTGAAGTTTCTTAAATATCAATTGGTAGGCAAGCCAATAAATAATCTTTTTCTGGAGTGCTACACCTTTAACCTTATGATATCCATTACCTTTTATTTCAATTCCGGCTTTCAATCCCGAATCAAATATTTTCTTTATCAACCCGCCTTTTGCCGCCACTCCATCTTTCATTTTCGACATGAAATTTCCGGTAAGAGCAGGAACAGTTAATATAAAATGTGGGTTTGCTTCTTTTAGGTTGATTGGAATATTTTTCAAGGCATTTTTACTTCCCCCGCGGGCATCAACAAAATAAATCGACAAGCCTTTGACAGCACTTGCATAAATACCAACTGTATGGGCAAATGAATGGTCGAGCGGTAAAATGATCAACAGGCGGTCGCGTTGCTGAACATCAAAAAATTGCATTGCATCCGAACTATTGGCATAATAATTCATATGTGTAAGCATGATTCCTTTTGGATTTCCTGTTGTTCCGGAGGTATAAGAAATCGTAACAACCTGATCTTCTTTTATTTTGCTTTCCACTTCTGATAGAGCTGAAGCAGGCATACTTTTGCCCTGCGCATACAACTCACTCATTATGAGGACCGAATCTAAATCAATGCCTTTTTCATTTAGAAGTTTATAATAAGGTGTCAGATCCTCATCCATAAAAATAATCTTCAGCCGCCTCAGTTGCTCCTGACTAACACTAAGGAGTGCTTTTTCAATCGTATTGGCCGAAACAATCAACCCTTTGCAATCGGCATGATCAATACGAAAATGGATTTCCTCAGGCAACAGTTTTATCGACAGTGGCACATTCACACAACCTGCCATCAATATTCCGTACTCCGTTATCACCCAATCGTTTCTACCTTCGGCCAGCAGAGCTATCCTGTCGTTGAACTGAAAGCCATGTTCCAGCAAAGCCAATGCGAAATGGGAAGATTTCTCCAGCACATCAGAGAATGATTGCGTAAACCACCCATCATCCGATTTTTGACTCAGATATGGTGATGTTGAAAATCGGCGAGCCGCATCCCGCAGCAGTTGAATTACAGTACGTTGCATGAAATACCCTTATTTAGGGCTGCAAGTTAACGAAAATGCATTTTTGACAGGCAATTTTCCCTTAACTTATTCTGTAAATAAATGGCTTTAGTTGGAGTGCGCCTTCAGAAAACGCTTAAACTCCATTGCACTGGAAACTGTGCGTACATTTTCCGGTAATTCAAAATTGATATTCGCTGCCTGAATACCGCTAACAAACAATTGTTTTGAATTAAAATGCTCTGATAGTAACATGATATACTTCTTCATCTCAGGAAGTGTCACTGCTGAAACAAAATAGGTCGCAATCAAATCAGGTTCAACACTATGAGCAACAGAAAACAGGTCGAACATGGGTACATTTTGTCCTAAATAAATCACTTTAAAGCCATGCTTGCGGGCAAGGTAATAATATGTCAGCAGGCCAATTTCGTGCAACTCCCATTCAGGAAGAAATAGGATTACGCGTTTTGCTTTCGGATCATGAATCGCAGGCAAGCTGTCGATGGCTACGCATAACTTCATGCGTATCAGGTTAGAAATAAAATGTTCCTGAGCGGGATTGATCGTTCCTGTTTGCCAGAGAATGCCAATCTTCTCAAAAAACGGATAAATGATATGATAAAGGGTGTCTTCAAACCCAATTTTGATGATGCTTTGGTTGAGAATTTTCTCGAAACGATCTTCGTTTAACTCGATCATTGCCACCACCAAACTCTCAATCTGACTTAAATAATCGGATTCCGGACGAATGACCTCCATGATCTTTTGGTTGAGCTCGCTGGTGCTCATGCCGGCAATTTTCGAAATCTTTATTCCATGTCGGTTTAAAATTGAAATATTCAGCAAACGCTTCAGGTCTTCATCGGTATAAAACCTGATATTGGTATCCGACCTGTCGGGATCAACAATAGCGTAACGTTTCTCCCAAATTCTTATCGTATGCGCCTTGACGTTGGTTAGGCGTTCCAAATCTTTTATTGAATATGATGACATAGTTTTATGATAGTAAAATAGTGAGTAGTAAACATTGAACGAAGATAAATGTTCAATAAAATGTTAAAAAATCTTAGTTAACCGCATTAAATGTACTAAAACTGGAAATAGTTTTTTTTTGCAACCATTGACCGGTAATTTCATCTTGACAAGAAAAAGCAAAGTGATGTATAAGATTATTACGTTTAGCCTGGTTTTTTGCTTAGCAGCAAGTTTGACTATTCAAGCCCAGAAAGAACATGCTGTCGATCTGCATGTTTCAATTGCCGATGCGATACCCATTAGTTTTGCTCAGTTAGTTGGTTCTGCCAGCTATGAGTCAAAGAGTGGTTACATCATAGGAGTAGGTTATCATCTAAAAAACGGACGCAACAGCTTCCTTACCGGACTTGATTTTGGCCATTACAGTTACAATTCTTCCTGGATTGATGGTTATGGGATGGAACAACATAGTACTGAACCAATTATTGTTTCGCTGCTGACAGTTCCGCTGAATTACAGCAGGGAGCTTCGTTACAGGTTTAATTTCGGACTCGGCCCTTTTCTGGGAATAGAGCTCAATCCCGTTCGAGATGGGTTTGACTTGCAAACCGGAGTAGGATTTAATCTGTTCCTTCAAAAACGTTTTAGGTTGGGTGAAAAATTTGAACTCGGGATAACACCGGAGTTAAAGCTTCATTCCATCATTCCTACCACATGGGAACGCTATCACCGGAAAATGCTTGAGGCCAATTTGCGCATTTCGCTGCATAAAGTATTATAAAGCATCTTGCTGTAATTTTTGCAACGCCTCGGAAACATGTTTTTCCGCATTAAGCTGAGAGTTAAACTGATAGATGAGTTTACCTTCCAGGTTTACCACATAAGTTACCCTCCCCGGCAGCAGTCCGAACAAATCAGACGGTACGCCAAAGAGTTTCCTAACTTCGTTGTTACCATCGCTTAAGAGCCGGAAACTCAGGCGGTATTTCTCAGCAAACTTTTTATGTGAACTCACATCATCAGCGCTGATGCCAAAAACTTCGGCGTTCACTGCTTTAAAATCTTCGAACTGATCGCTGAAGCTGCATGCTTCTTTGGTGCAGCCAGGTGTATCGTCCTTAGGGTAAAAATAAATCACCAATTTCTTTAACCCGATAAAATCTTTTAAGTCAACCCATTCTCCATTCTGATCCTGCAACTTGAAAACAGGAATCGTATCTCCCACTCTTAGCTTTTGCTTCATTTTCTTAATCTGTCATTGAGCGACTCTTTAACATCGGTATAATGAAATTTAAACCCATCTTCAACTAACCGTTTAGGGGAGGCTTTCGTGCCTTTCAGCAACAGCTCGTTTCCCATTTCGCCCAGAGCCATTTTGATAGCGAAAGCAGGGGTCGGAAGCAAAGAAGGCCGTCCGATAGCCTTGCCTATTGCATGGGCCATTTGATATTGCTGCACCGGCCTTGGAGAAACCAGGTTATAAACGCCGTTGCTTTGTGTGTTGTTGAGCAAAAACAAGATCGCCTCAATCTCATCTTCAATATCAATCCATGAGAGCCATTGGCTTCCGCTGCCTATCTTTCCTCCGGCAAAAAACCGGAAAGGCAACACCATCTTTGGCAGCGCACCGCCATTCTCCGACAGCACCACCCCCGACCTTATGACAACCAAACGTTCTGTTATTTCCTTCAGACCTGCAGCAGCAAGCTCCCATTTATAGCTGACTTCAGCCAGAAATCCTGTTCCAACCTCATCAACTTCAGTAAAAGCTTTGTCATCATCAAAGCCATAATAACCTATCGCTGAAGCTTGTATAACAGTGTCAAGTTTTATTTCAGCGGCTTTGAGCAGCTTATGCAATGCCTCTACCGTTTGCACGCGACTCCAAAGAATTGCTTCTTTACGTTTTTCGGTCCAACGCGCATCTCCAATGCCTGTACCCGCAAGATTGATAAGCACCTTGCTACCCTCAAGGAGGGCGGCCAAATGCGAAGGCGGCTGATGCCAGTCGGCAAAATGAATTCCCGCGCCCATGAATTTTTTTCTGGCAGCAGGCACGTTTCTGGTGATAATAACCAGCTCATGCTTTCCAGTTAACCGCTTGACAAGCGCTTCTCCTATCAAACCAGTCGCTCCGGCAATGATGATTTTCATTATTTGAGTTTTATTTATAACAGTTCGTATGCCCAATTGTTTAACCTCAACAAAAAAATGCTTTATTATCGAAATCAGAATACATCGAACTTTCAAGTACCTTTGCACCCAATTTAAAATTAGTGGAAGTAAACATCTCTTACAAGCGCATCTGGAGTATAGCCTACCCTATTATCCTGGGAAGCGTAGCCCAAAATCTTATTAACGTTACTGACACCGCCTTTTTAGGCCGGGTTGGCGAGGTGGAGCTTGGAGCATCTGCACTTGGCGGGATGTTTTATTTTGTGCTGTTTATGTTGGCCTTAGGTTTCGGAACCGGCACTCAAATCATTATCTCCCGGCGTCATGGCGAAGGTAACAGTCACCTTATCGGCAAGACCTTTGACCACGCCCTGTATTTTATGCTGCCTTTGTCGTTTGTCGCTTTTTTCATTTTGTACTTTTTCTCGACACCCATACTCAGGGCGGTAATAGAAAGTGACAGCATTTTCGAAGCCTCGGTAGCCTTTTTAAAATACCGCATGCCGGGAATATTTTTCGTTTTCGGTCAGATTCTTTTCAGGTCGTTTTATATCGGGATAGCAAAAACCAAGGTCATCACCTGGAGCACACTCGTCATGGCAGGTATAAACATCGTGCTGGATTACGGACTTATTTTCGGTAAATTAGGAATGCCTCAAATGGGCCTTGAAGGTGCAGCCATAGCCTCAACAATTGCAGAAGGAGTTGCACTTGCATTTCTTATTGTATATGTCATTTACCATCAGCACCATAAGAAATATCACCTGTTTGTTTTCGAGGGTTTCGACAAGGAATTGTTCTACAGGAACTTCAAATTATCTTCACCAATCATGGTACAAAACTTCCTCTCGCTGGGAGTTTGGTTTGCCTTTTTCCTCATTGTTGAGAAACTTGGAGAGCATGCCTTGGCAGTTTCCAACATCATCAGAAGTGTCTATATCGTGTTGATGATACCCATCTGGGGCTTTGCATCGGCCGCCAACTCGATGGTCAGCTACCTTATCGGTATGCGAAAAGAGGCCTTTGTATTCCTGTTGCTGAAAAGGATTGTTATCATGACTACCTCCGGAGTATTTGGTCTGGTAATCCTGAGCCTGTTTGTTCCCGAAGCACTTATACGTATCTACACCGACAATCAGGAGCTGATAAGTATGAGCGTGCCTGTGCTAAGAGTCGTCAATATTGGAGCAGTATTTCTCGCAACGGGCTTTGTTTTGTTCAACGGAGTGATGGGAACGGGAAAGACGAACATCTCGTTTGTGATTGAGATAGCGGTGCTCTTTCTTTACCTGTTCTATGTTTTGGTTGTGGTGAACTACCTTGGTGGTGGTGTCACAATTGCCTGGACGGCAGAAATTCTTTACGGAGTCCTTTTATCATCGTTTTCGCTTCTTTACCTTTTGAAAGGAAAATGGAGGCATTCTTCTCTTTGACTTACTACAGCTGACCGTTTTCAATCATTAAAACGATGGTCTCGATAAGTTCATCTTCGCCCTGAGCATCGTATTCGGTTTTTAAATTGTAGCCCCAGATGCGTGCAAATCCCTGATAAAAAAATGCCGTAACTCCTCCCCTCAAATCTTTGAGTAAGGTGTATGATGTTGCTTTAGTCTCCCTGTCAATAAGCTTGATAAGGATCTTTCCCTGGGTAAATGTTAAGTCACGAAGCTCAGCTCCAAACTGCTCATTGATCTCATCTTCAGCCTTTTTCATTATTTTTTTTCGTTCCTTATCGGTAGATGCAGCCTGTAACATCGCTTCGTATTGGCGAAGTTTAATACCTGCAAGGCGGGCATATGGATACACCTTTTTCACGTTGTAAATCATCTTTTCGATCCGTCGGATATCCCTGCGGGTATCAAACAACCGCATCGCATACACCGGAACTTCAGGTAACTGAACAAGGGGGATGGTGTCGTTACCAACGATTTTTGCAAAAACAACAATCGAATCTGTTCTGTGCACGGGTATTTTACCCGTAACAATTTCCTGAGAGAATACCGTTGTACCCGCCAAAAAAAGTAAACCAGAAAGGATGATTTTTGTCATAATCGTTACGAACTGATCAAAATTGAAAATTTGTTGAAGCACTTCTTGCTTGACGTTCCAAAATATCAACAATTGTGCCACCCAATTTTCCTTCAATTACCTATTCAAAAAAAAAGCCGATCACACTTCTGATCGGCTGTTATTCTATTGTATCAAGCTGATCTATGCAACTTTAAGTTTTGAAAGACCTGTCTTGCTGAACTTTGCTTCGGCGTACGCTTTTGTGACAACCAACTCTTTCACTTCGTGTTGTGAAGGCATCTCAAACATATCATCCGTCAAAATTGCTTCAAAAATGGCACGAAGTCCGCGGGCTCCCAATTTGAATTCGATGGATTTTTCAACAATATAATCAAACACTTCCGGCTCAATGATCAATTTGATTCCATCCATTTCAAACAAGCGGACAAACTGTTTTACCAAAGCATTCTTCGGCTCAGTAATGATACGCTTCATCGTTTCCGGGGTGAGCGGATGCAAATAAGTCAGAATGGGCAGCCTCCCAACAATCTCAGGTATTAAACCGAATTTTTTCAAGTCGGCAGGCGAGATATACTGCAACAAGTTATCCTTGTCGACCTGATCTTTTTTATCCTTACCATATCCAACAACATTGGTATGATGTCGGGCAGCAATGATGCGTTCAACGCCATCGAAAGCACCTCCTGCAATGAAGAGAACATTTTTGGTATCCACCTGAATCATTTTTTGTTCAGGATGCTTTCTTCCTCCCTGTGGAGGGACATTCACAATCGTTCCTTCAAGAAGTTTCAGCAATGCCTGTTGCACTCCTTCACCCGATACATCACGTGTGATGCTCGGATTGTCGCTCTTACGTGCAATTTTATCGATTTCGTCAATAAAAACAATACCTCTCTCAGCTGCTTTCACATCATAATCAGCAGCCTGAAGTAGGCGGGTAAGGATGCTTTCAACATCTTCGCCCACATATCCGGCTTCGGTAAGCACTGTTGCATCAGCAATTGCAAACGGCACATGCAACATGCGTGCGATAGTGCGGGCAAGTAAGGTTTTTCCGGTACCTGTCTCACCAACAAGAATGATATTTGACTTCTCAATCTCAACATCATCTTTAGCTTTTGTAGCAACAGCCTGATCTATACGTTTATAATGATTATATACGGCCACTGCCAATATCCTCTTCGCCTCATCCTGTCCAATAACATACTGATCAAGAAAGTTCTTGATATCAAGCGGTTTTAGTACTTTAAATTCAGATTTTGAAGCTGCTCCTTTTTGGTTCGACACCAACAATTCTTCCCTGAGAATTGTATTGGCCTGCTCCACACACTGATCACAGATATAACCATCTAAGCCCGAGATAAGCAAGCGTACCTCCGTGCGTGAACTACCACAAAAAGAACATACATCTTTCTTTTTTGCCATCGTTTAGGATGCTTTTGTCCTAATCAGAATTTCATCAATCATGCCATACTCTTTGGCCTCTTCGGCAGTCATCCAATAGTCACGATCGGAATCCTTCCAGATACGTTTATATGGCTGTCCGCTGTGATGTGCGATGATGTCGTACAACTCTTTCTTCAGTTTTTGAATCTCACGGGCAGTAATCTCAATATCTGAAGCCTGTCCCTGCGCACCACCCATCGGCTGGTGAATCAAAATTCTTGAATGTTTCAAAGCTGTACGCTTGCCTTTGGCTCCTGCGCATAAGAGCACAGCACCCATTGAAGCGGCCATTCCTGTGCAGATAGTTGACACATCAGGATTGATGTACTGCATTGTATCATAAATTCCCAATCCAGCATAAACCGATCCACCTGGAGTGTTAAGGTAAATCTGGATGTCCCGGCGTGAATCAACCGACTCTAAGAACAAAAGCTGCGCCTGAATAATATTAGCCACATAATCATCAACAGGAACACCCAAAAAAATGATCCTGTCCATCATCAGGCGGGAAAAAACATCCATTGTAGCAATATTCAGTTGCCTTTCTTCTATGATTGTGGGTGAGATATAGCCTGTTACGGCTTTGCTGTAACGATCCAAACCCAGACTGTTGATGCCAAGATGTTTGGTGGCGTATTTTTTAAATTCGTTATTCATCGTCTATTCTTCTGTAATTTCCATTGAGTTTTTTGTGACCAATGATTTAAACTCTTCTGCAGTCATTTCCTGTTCAACAAGATTCAACTTACTTCTAAAAAGTCTAACCATTTTATTTTCACGTAGTTGTCTGATAATTTTGTCTTCTTCTTTCTTATTCTTTAGAATTGAGTCGATGGTAGATGACAGCATTTTTTCCATATCTTCCGTTTTTTCCATCTGCATTTGGCCAAAGAAATAGTTGGCAACATACTGACGAACTTCTTCTTTTTTGACAAGGAGTTCAGGGTATTTCGACGACAATTCATCTTCAATCAATTGATAACGCATTGATTTTTCAAAGTCACCATATGTGTTTTCAATCTCACTTGCAGAGATTTCACCGTTTGAGTTATCAACAATCCAACGTTTCATGAAAGCCTCATCAAACTTCATCGGAGTTTCGTCAACCAATTGCTTGAGGCCAAGGCTGTAAACAAAATAATCGGACTGTGATTCGAGTTGCTTTTCAATTTCCTGGCCGATACGATTTCTGAACTCATCTTCTGAGTCAATCGTTTCAGAAGGGAAAATTCTGCCAAAGAACGACTCATTCAAAGTTGCAGGTTCAGTACGTTTTATTTCGTCAATTACCGCATTAAAATCGGCATGGATAAGGTGGTTATCCTCATCACTCAGTTTCAAAGCTTTGATAACTTTTTCATCATCACCAAATACTTCGCTAAAATTGAGGATAAGCTCAGCGCCAAGCACCTGACCTTCGAGTTTCTGACGAACAGCATCGCTCGCGATATCTGTTGAATCTACCATTACTGTTGCCTGATATCCACCTTCAACTTCATTGCCTTTATCATCAGCTTGTGTTGATCTCAGCTCAAGAGCGTCGCCTTGCTGATAGGTCTCAGGATACGTAACTTCAGGATAATCTGTCAACAATTTATCAATTGTCTTTTGGATTTCGATTGGGTCGGCCTTAACTTTGGGATAAGTAACCTGAATATCTTCGAGTTTAATATCCAATTCGGGAGCTATTGCCACATTAAAATAGAAACTAAATTCATCATTTGAATCAAAGTCAATGGTACCTGTACGTTCAACATCTGATAAAGGGTAACCAAGAATACGTAAATCATTGTCTTTGATGTAGTTGTTCAATGAATCAGAAACGAGTTTATTCACCTGCTCCGCCAGCATGGCGTTTCCATACATCTTTTTTACGATACCGAATGGTACTTTTCCTTGTCTGAAACCTGGAACGACAGCCTTACTCTGATAGTCCTTAAGTGCCTTATTTACTTCAGGTTCGTAATCGTTCTTGCCTATTCTGATTTCGATAGAAGCTGAAACTTCGCCAGTCTGCTCTTTGTTAACTTGCATGTGTGATAAATTTTGCTGAAAATTGTTAAAAAACATTCAGCCGGATTATTGCTAATCCGGCTTGAAGTTAGTGCGGATGAAGGGACTCGAACCCCCACGCCTCACGGCACCAGATCCTAAGTCTGGCGCGGCTACCAATTACGCCACATCCGCGTGGTGATCCTCATTTAAATGTTTTTTCCAAATGAGGGTGCAAATATACAAATTTTATGGAATTGGCCTTATCAAACAAAACAATAATATTTGTTAATGAACAGGCCGGAGGAGTTATAATAAAAAAGGTTGCTGCATCGCTGCAACAACCTTTTTATGAATTTCAGTTTCAGTGCCTATTTGGCAGCTGCAACTGTATAGGTTAAGTTTGTGATATCAGCTGTAACAACAAAGTTTCCAGCAGTAGCAGGAGTTACGATGTTTGGAACATCAGCAGCACCTGGGGCGCGATACACTAAAGTACCAGCTTCAGGAGTTCCGGTTGCATAACCATACATTGGTTCCCATGCACCAAGAGTGGTGATGAATTTGATGTTCAAACCAGCACCAAGGGCTGTGTTGAGGAAATAAACACCATTTCCGGCAGTAAACATCGGCAATGCAGCAGTGTTATCCCAGCCAGCTGTGCAACCATCTCCTAACATATACAAAGGAGCTGCAATGTTGTAGGTAAGGTTATTGGTGTTGATAGTAATTGTATATAAACCAGCTACTTCAGGACAAGGAATACTTGCAGGATCAGGATCGCTTTCAGTTGCACGGTAAACAAGGTTACCTGTTGTGCTTGTACCTGCAGCATCAGTACCATACATTGGAGCCCATTGACCTAAAGTAGTGATGAACTTGATGTATTTTCCGGCACCATTCAAAGTTGTGGTGATTGAGTAGATACCATCAGCGCCAACCATTGGAAGAGCTGCAGCATTGTCCCAACCAGCTAAACTACCGTCGCCAAGCATAAACATCTCAGGGGCAGCACCAGCAGGGTTGATAGTGAAGGTATAAAGTTCGGTAACGGCATTGATTTCCAGTTCCATGTCATAAACACCGCCATCCACTTTAGGAATGAAGTTGCCATCAGCATTGGTTTCGAAATCAGCAGCAGCAAGACCAGCCATTACAACGTCATTGTAACCGATGCTCTTTCCGTTCCAGTCCTGTCCCTGACGGATTTTGAAGCCGCCACCAGCTGTGGTTACTTCAACGCCTGTAAAGTTCCATGTGTAGTTGGTTTCATTGGTAACTGTTGGTTTTTGAATCTGTGTTGTAACATCCCAGTTATGTTGAACACCGTCAACAACAAGACCATTACCTACAAGACCCATTTCATAGTCGGTGTAGTTAATCACTTCAAGATCACCTGTTTTGGTTAGTGTAGCTACATAACCTGTACCTAAAGTCCAAACAAATTTTGCAGTGTATTTTCCATTCACTTCGTTGGTGATATTAGCTCCGCCGGCAACAAGTGCATTTACAGCACCGCCGTAATTGGTGTTAACTTTTACGCCAACAACACCGCCACCAAGATCAACTTCGCCATCAAGAACAACTTTCCAGCCACCTGAGTAGCGGAATTTAAAGTCAGCTTTTGTCATAACAACATTAGTAACTTCAAAAGTCATGGTGTTCAAATCAAATGCAGCAGGAAGAATTTGAGTATCACTTCCCCAGCCACCTGGAGTAGCAGCACCAATAAGTCCCCAGTATTGAACAGGAACGACGACTATTTTACCTAATTCAGTATCCATTACCACATGGTATAAACCATCAACAGGTACGGTGAATTTGGTAGTATTCTCGGCATAGCTTCCACGTTGAAAATCAACTTTTGGATCGTCAGCAACGCGGTCGGCTTCACCAACTACAACGAAATCAGCACCTGGTCCATAAGTAGTCTTAGTTGCACCGGCAACTTTGACAATATTGAAACCGTCAGCACCAGCTTTTACAGCAACGAAAATTTCAAGAAGGCTTGCGCGATCTGTTTGGTTTACTTCATTTCTGGTAGCTTTAAGAAGACCTTTGGTATCAAAATCAACCAAAGCTGTTCCGGCACCTTTTAAATAGATTCCGTCCTCAACCAATGGTTCCGGATCTGGTTCCGGATCGTCTTTTTTACAAGAAACAGCAACAAGGCTCACAAGAAGCATGATGCTCATCATTTGAAGTAATTTTTTTAAACTGATTTTTTTCATAGCGTTTAAATTAAGATTAGTGAATAAAAGGTTATTTAATTAGTAAGTGAATATTTATTGTATTGCAACAGGTGCATCTGCCAATCTTGGATTAGCGTCAACAGCCCATTGTGGGATTGGGAATGTGTTTCTATCTGGAGTTGAAGCAGGTTTTTCCCACCATCCCTGGTTGAATTTACCAAAACGAATCAGATCACCACGACGGTGTGCTTCCCAGAAAAATTCTCTCCCACGTTCAGCGAGTACATCGTCGAGGGTTGCTCCGCTAAATGGTTCAACTCCGGCACGTACACGAATTGGATTGATGTATTCATCACCGTTTTGTCCTTGTCTGATCATTGCTTCAGCCTTCATCATCAATACATCTGCATAGCGGAATAACGGGAAATCATTGCTCAGGTTATCCTTAGCTCCGTCTTTTATTTCAAACTTCTTCACACGTGCGCCTGACATACGAATTTGAACAGCTGAGTAAGTAGCGTCCATGTTTAAAGCTGGAATAAATGGATCAAATATTAAAAGTTCACCACCTGCGCCCTGGTCAGTAATTTCTGCACCATCAGCAGTATACTGCTGACCAACAAGGAAATAACCACTTTTACGTGCATCATTATCTTCATAGCTGTTATAATGATCATACATAGCTGCAAATCCATTCCATGGGCCTGCTGTCATATTATAGGTAAGGTTGCTGTTGTAATGAAGTGTACGCATATGTAGGTTAAAACCCTGATATTTATCTTCATCGTAAGGGATAACAAAGATGTTTTCTGAAGAATTATCGTTGTTCGTAACAAATGGTTTCAATGGATCAGACTCAAGTTCGTATTGTCCTAAGAGGATAACACTGTCGGCATACTGCTCAGCCTTAGCCCATTGAGGAGTTCCGGTATAAACTTCAGCATTCAGATAGAGTCTGGCTAATACTGAATAGGCAAATCCTTTGGTAACACCTGTTTTGCTGGTACTTGCAGGAATAATCGGTGCTTCATCTTCAATGTCCTTTACGATTTTAGCAAAAATATCCTGACGAAAGTTTCTGCTTGGTGTTTCTTCCGCATCCAGATAGCTGGTTACATAAGGAACGTCTTTGTAATTATCAATCAACAAATAATAGTAGTAAGCTCTCAAGACCTTTGCTTTTGCAACAGCGATCTTAACTGGAAGAGCATCACCAAGTGGTATTTGTTCTTCGATAAACTTATTGGCTTCGATTACTCCGTTGTAATACCTGCTCCACATACTGTTAATAGCTTCGGTGTTATTATCCCATGTATGTTGATGCAATGAACGCCATTTTCCACCATCATCCCAGTCGCTGCCGCGGGTTGGTCCACACATGCCATCACCTGTCATTTCGTTGGCAAACCACCAGCCGCTCCAGTCGAGGAAATCGCGCATAGGCGCGTAAATAGGACTCATTTTCAAAACAGGATCAGCCACATAGTCGGTTGGTGGAACCCTGTCGTAAAGTTCAGTATCCAGTTTTGTACAGCCAAACTGCAAGGACACTGAAAGCAATAATAATATTAGTATTTTTTTCATGACATTTCAATGTTAAAGGTTGACATTAACTCCAAAAGTAAAGGTGCGTGTTTTGGGATAAACATTGTATTGATCCAATCCGAATGAAAGTCCGGAGAAAGAAATTTCAGGATCAATTCCACTGTAATTAGTAATGGTAAGTAGGTTATTTGAGGCAAAATAAACCCTTATGTTACGCACTGGTCCAACATTTCTGATGTTGTATCCGAATGTCAGGTTGTCCAAACGTAAAAATGAGCCATCTTCAAGATAATAACTGCTAAGTTTAGGATTGTCGTTCAAACCACGTTCAGCTTCATCCAGAGCTGATTGCAAAACGTTGATTTCTGGCAACCAGATTGGGTTTCCAAATACAAGCTTGGTGGTATTGAAAATTTCATATCCATAAACACCACGGACACTTAGACTAAAATCAAAGTTTTTCATGAAGGTGATGTAATTGGACCATCCAATTTCAAAATCAGGCTGTGCACTACCTACAACACGACGTTCGGCATCAGCAACATTACGGGTAACACCACCAGCAGCTGTATGGAAAAGGAATTTACCATCGGCAGACAAGCCTGCATATTCAGGCATATACCATGTTCCCAATGACTTTCCAGGCTCTACGATCTGTGTCCAGTTCAGGTCACCAACAAGTCCACGACCTGAAAGCCAACCTTCACGTAGTTCCGACCAATTGAATTGATCGTTAGAAAGCGAAATAACTTTTTGTTTGTAAGTTGAGAAAACTACTGAAGTTTTCCAATCGAAATTTTTGTTTCGTACAGGATAGTACTGAATAAACATTTCAAAACCTTTAACTTCAAATTTTCCAACGTTGGCCCAAATACGGTCAACCGGATATGGAGGAACAGGCACGCTGTAGTTACCTAACATATCATAGGTGTTTTTGATAAAATAATCAAACGAACCTGATACTTTGTCATCAAACAATCCCCAGTCTAAACCGATGTTTAGTTCTGCATTTTCTTCCCATTTAAGGTCAGGGTTTGCATTATGAGCAAATTTAAACAGAATAGCTTCTTCACCTGTTTCAAAGTTAATGGTATTACCGGAAGCTACATAGTACTCAATGGCATTGTAGTTACCAATCTCTTGATTACCAGTTATCCCATAACCAACACGAAGTCCTAATGTATTAAACATTTCAAGATCACTCATAAAGTCTTCAGCAGCAAGATTCCATTTTAACGATGCGGATGGGAACCATCCCCATTTATTATTTGCACCAAAACGAGACGATCCGTCGCGACGAATGGTTGCAGTAAGGAAGTATTTGGAGTCGTAGCTGTAGATACCACGTCCGAAAAATGAGATCAACCTATTTGATGATTTGTAGGAAGAAATATCACCAGCATTGACTGTCTGCAGGATGCTTAAGTCGTTGGCCATTGCATAATTGATAAAAGGCTTTTGACCCTGAGCTGCAAATCCGGTATTAAAATCTTCCTGGAAAGAGTAACCTGCCACAAAATTTACGTTGTTTTTGCCAAACTCATTGGTATAACGCAAAGTTGTTTCCAAAACCCTAGAATCGAAATTTCCATAAGCTCTTCTTCCATAACCTGATGATGTTCCCAAGCGTATTGTAGAAGGTTCAAAATAAAAACTTTCATAATCGTCACGGGTGTAACCAATATTAACGCCAGCAACCAGCCCTTTATAAAGCTCAAGATCAGCCTTTAAAAAGCCAAAAAAGCGTTTGGCATCCCGCTCATTTTGAATGTCGTCAATTAAAGCAAGTGGATTCCAGTAGTTAAACTGACGTTGTGTTTCGTAGTATTTTCCATCCTCACCATAAACAGGATCAGTAGGATTGCGCTGAAATGCCTGATAAAGAACATCGTTAGGGCCATTACCTGAATAGCTGACATAGTCATTCTTTTCGAATGTACCTGATAATCCTGCTGAAATTTTCAGCTTGTCATCAAAGGCCGACTGATCTAAGTTAATACGTCCGATTGTACGTTTCTTCTGTGATCCTTTTATAACTCCACTAAAATCCTGGTGTGACAATGAAGCGCGATATGAGCTATTTTTATCACCTTTAGCTATAGAGAAGTTGTAGTTTTGTGAAACACCTGTTCTGTAAATCTCATCTTGCCAGTCAACATTTGATCCTCCATCCTGAAAATTCAATCCATTGGCTGTAACATAATCTCTTATTTGATCTGCACTGAGTAAGTCAAGACGGTTAGCAACGATATCTGTAGAAAGATAGGTGTTAAAGTCGATTGTTGCTTCTTTTACTCCGCCTGTTGCGCCACGCTTTGTTGTTATAAGGATAACACCATTCGCACCGCGTGATCCATAAATAGCTGCAGCAGAAGCGTCTTTTAGTACGTTCCATGATTCAATATCCTCGGGAGCAATCGTTGTGGCATCAACACCAGGTACACCGTCAACAACAAAAAGTGGTGAGGTGGATGTTTGGAGTGAAGATGCACCTCTGATTTTGATATCAAATCCTGCATTGGGGTCACCACCTTTTTTAGTTACAGATACCCCGGCAATTTTTCCCTGGATACCCTGAATAGGGTCAGTGAGAACCCCTGCATTCATATCTTTTGAATCAATGCTGGAAACAGCACCGGTTCTGTCACTCTTTTTTTGAACACCATAGCCTATAACTACTGTTTCTTCAAGTATTACAGCATCGGCCTCAAGATCAAAATTGAGTGATTGTGTTTGTCCGGCTAAGACATTAACAGCTTTACTGGATGGTAAATAACCAACAAAACTGACCTCGATAGTAACATTCCCTGCCGGAACGTTTTCCAATGTGAACTGCCCGTCAAAATCGGTAGAGGCTCCTGTTAACGAACCCTTGATCAAAACATTCGCACCGGGCAAGGTTTCACCCGTGGACTTGTCTTTGACAACCCCTTTGACAGTGCCTGTTTGTCCACTTGCATAAGCTGTAATAAACAACCCCAGCAAAATGGGCAACAACTGCCTAAAAAATCTGTTCATAAGCGTTTTACTTTTGTGATTAGTGAATTAGTGATGTAAAAAAAAGAAATATCAGTTGCTTGACATTTCTGTAGAAAATTGTTACCAACAAAGGTAAAAAACATTTCCTTAATAAATTGTTAATACTATAACATTCCACTTTTTATGATTGCAAACGATTGAAATAAAAAAAATAATTTTGCAAGCGATTTTCAAAACCCGTAAATGTTGTATCTTTATCCAATTATTTCAACATTTTCCTGGAACACACACCGGTAATCAGACAAACATGAAGCGTCAGATCACAATTAAAGACATTGCTACAAAGCTGGGTTTATCAACCTCAACAGTATCAAGGGCTCTCAAGGATCATCCCGATATTAGTCCTAAAACGCGGACTGCGGTTAAAGAACTTGCCGGACTACTTGGGTATCGTCCCAACCGTATTGCCCTTAACCTGCGCAACAACTCGACACGTACTATTGGGCTGATCATCCCTGAAATTGAACATTATTTTTTCTCTGCCATTATCAACGGTATCGAAGAAATCGCATACAAAAACGATTACAGTGTAATGGTTTTTCAATCCAACGAATCGTACAAACGTGAGGTAATCAACACCCAGGCTGTCTTAACAAACAGAGTGGATGGCGTTTTGGTTTCCTTCTCAAAAGAAACCAACGATTTCTCCCATTTTCAAAAACTAATCGACAATGAAATTCCGGTGGTCTTCTTCGACAGGACTACTGAGGAATTACCTGCTGATCAGGTTGTTGCTGATGATTATCAGGGTGCATTTATCGCTGTAAACCATCTGATAGAAAAAGGCTGTAAAAAAATTGCTCATTTTGCAGCTCCTCAAAATCTGCAGATTGGGAAAAGCCGTTTGTCAGGTTATCATGATGCCCTTCTCAAACACAACATTCCTTTTCGTCACGATTTGGTACATCTAGCCGACACCTATGAAACAGCTAAAAAAACTGCTCATGACATTCTTCGTAAGCCAGATGCTCCGGATGGGTTTTTTGCTGTCAACGATATGTCGGCCATTGCCATCATTAAGGCTGCAAAGGAATTAGGAAAGCGTGTGCCCGAAGATGTAAAAGTTGTTGGCTTTGAAAACAGTAAATCTTCAGCTATAAGTGATCCTGAGCTTACCACAATTGATCAGTTTGGATTCGATTTAGGAAGAGAAGCCTGCATCATGTTGCTTAAACGATTGAAGGAAGGCGACGATGTTGAATTTAAACCAATCAAAAAGGTTATCAAAACCAAGTTGGTAGTTAGAAGCTCAACCTAAATGTCAGTTATTTCTTCAGAAGGATCCCAAAATCTTTCTTTGAAATTCACTATTTGATCATTTTCAATTATAAACCCTTCATTTTCAAGAAGCTGTTTCATAACTTCATGACCGCCAAAATGTGCTTTACCTGTTAGTAATCCTTTTCGGTTCACAACACGGTGAGCAGGTACCGCCTTATGTGTGCTGTGCGACTGATTCATTGCCCATCCCACCATCCGTGATGATCCTTTTGAACCAAGAAAAGCAGCTACTGCTCCATAAGAAGTTACTCTTCCGAAAGGTATAAGAGCAACCACTTCATAAACTTTCTCAAAAAAACTTTCGGAACTTTTCATTACAACCTGAATCGAATGTATTTGATCGTCAAACCCTGGGCCAGCCAGATCTGTTCATAATAGGTACGAATGCTCTTCACCTCCATCTCGTCGCCAGTGGCATAAAGATCGGCTGTATGATACATCAGCGGAAGAGAAAACTCTTGAATGACTTCTAAGGTATAATCATATAAAAGCTGGCTATCAGTTTTTAAATGAACCACACCATCCTTTCGTAAAACACCCTTGTATCGTTCAAGAAACATGGGTGAGGTAAGGCGCTTTTTAGCCCTTGAAATCTGCGGCTGGGGATCTGGGAAGGTTATCCAAATTTCAGAAACCTCTTCCGATTCAAAAAAATAGTTGATATGATTGATCTTCGTACGAACAAAAGCAACATTTTTCAAGCCTTTTTCACGGGCAAGCGTTAAACCTTTCCATAATCGTGCTCCTTTTATATCGAAGCCAATGAAATTCTTTTCAGGATATTTTTCAGCGAGGCCAACCGTATATTCGCCTTTGCCGCAACCAAGTTCAACGACGATGGGATTTTCATTCCCAAAAAAACTTTTACTCCATGAGCCTTTGAACTCAAATGGCAAGTTAATCAGCTGTTCGAAATTGTATTGAAAAAGATTTTCAAAAGTCAGGTTTTCTGCAAAACGTTGCAGCTTATTCTTTGATCCCACACCAATAAATATTTTGATTTTAGATTACAAGCAGCCAGGCTTGTTTGTTCTCTTTGCGTTTCACTTCATCGAGTTGTTGCAAGGCAACTGTCTCATTTTCAAACATACCATAAGAAACGCGCCACAATCCGCCAGAGGTCTGACCCGCATAAACAGCTTCAAAACTCTTTTTCTTTAAATCTTCTATTAAGTTGTCAGCATTTTTCTTCTCCCTGAAAGCACCGGCAATAATATGATATTCTTTTGAATACTTTTTGACTGATTCAACAGGTTTACTCGCTGCAACAACGACAGGTGTAACAGTCTTTTCCACTGTCTGCTCAGGCACTGCTTCAGCAAATGTATCTATTTGTGGTATTTCAATTTGCTCTTCAACACTGTCATTCGGGATAACAGAATCAACCAAAACATTTGATTCTGCATTCCATGTCAGAGGTTCTGTTTTTGGCTCAGGAACGATCTCTGCTTGATAAGATGTTGCAGGGATGAGGTCATTTATACCTGCTTTTGCTTTCGATAAGCCTTCAATAAAACCTGTAAAGTCTTGAGATGGAATCATGGATTCGACAGGTAATTTATCAAGATGATGAATCACATATTCATTCGGGCTCGCATAAAAGAAAGGTAAAACAGATGCATGACCCTTGTACTGATCATAATAATACTCAACAGTTTTGTAATTCATGACTCCCCATGCAGCAAATAAAATAGAAGCAGCTGCGCCGACGATGACAAGCTGTCGTTTAAACTTTCCAGGGCGGTGTGAGGCCAGCATGCGCTTCTCTACTACTGGAGTTGGATTCTTTGGAGTTTCCGGTTTTTGCTCTTCTTCCTGCCGGCGTGGTGGATTGGCAAATACCTTTTCCACTCTTTTTTGAAAGTCCTCACGTTTGATTGGTGGGGAAACAAAACCACTTAAGCCGAAAGATTCAGCAAGGTAATTTTGATTTGCATCAGGTTCAAAAACGATTTGTCTTTCCTTGTTATAGGTAATGCTGCCAATGTTTCTGAAATGTATTTTCTTCCCTTCGTCCATCACCGAGAGGCATTTCAAAACGAAACGATCGAGACGAGATTTTGCATCCTGATAAGCTAGCTTCTCTGACCGGGCTATATGATTCAACAGTAGGCCATCGTTGGTTCGAAGCATAGGATTGAAAACCACTTCGCGGTGAGGAGGCTTAAAATAATGCTTCATTGGATGAATATAGGCAGCATGATCACGTGTAAGAAAACCACCTAAACCGGGGATAACCACACATTCATACTCAAAAAGTAAATCGCCTATATAACCTGCTATCTTCATGAATATTAATAAATAATCGTTTAAATGCTTTCAGCCATTTTATTGAAACAGCCTGCTAAGATACGCATTATACGCCAAAAATCAGAAAAAGTTCGGTATTTTTTTTAGATCTTCAGGAGTATCAATGCCAAAATTTTGAATTTCGGTTATCCCGACACCAATTGAAAAGCCATTTTCAAGCCATCTGAGTTGCTCAAGTGATTCTGCTTTTTCGAGGGAAGAAACGGGAAGTGCTGCAATCTTGGCAAGGACATCCGAACGATAAGCGTACAACCCAATATGTTTCAAATAGTTATGATGAAGTTGCCAACACTCCTGAGCATTTGAGCGCTGAAATGGTATTGCATGCCTACTGAAATACAGTGCCTTGCCCTGAACGGAAGTAACTAACTTGACTATATTGGAATTGAAGAGGTCCTCATCCGCATCAATAGCCTTGGCGAGTGTAGCAATATCAGCATCACTTACCTGAATTAAATGAGCAAGCTGATCAATTTGAGAAGGATGTATAAATGGTTCGTCGCCTTGAATATTCACAACAGCATCAAAAGACTCACCCATAAGTTGCAAAGCTTCAAGGCATCGGTCTGTTCCGCTCTGATGATCTGCACTTGTCATAACAACATTACCGCCAAAGCTTTTTACTGCTTGAAAAATCCTTTCATCGTCGGTAGCAACAACCACTTTTGATAAAAGAGTCGCCCGAAGGCATTGCTCATAAACACGTTGAATCATCATTTTCCCATGAATGAGAATCAATGGCTTGCCAGGAAACCTTGTCGAGGCAAAACGTGCGGGTATAACTCCTAAGAAACGCATAATCAATCTATTGTTATCCTAATCTAGAATAAACCATGCAGGTTAGTATTCACCTTTTCGATAACGTAACTAAGATCTTCAGGTTTTTCAAGGTCAATCTCGTCCACCTCAATGATAAGTAATTTGCCGATGGTATACGTAGAAATCCATGCCTCATAACGTTCATTAAGGTGCTTCAGATAATCAAGCCTGATAGATGCTTCGTAGTCGCGTCCGCGTTTTTGAATCTGACTTACTAAGGTAGGCACAGAGGCTCTGAGGTAGATAAGCAAATCGGGTGGCTGAATAAACTTGCTCATCAACTCAAACAAAGAACTGTAGTTGTCAAAATCACGCGAGGACATGAGGTTCATCGAATGAAGGTTAGGCGCAAAAATATGAGCATCTTCATAGATCGTCCGATCCTGAACAATGGTTTTTCCACTGTTGCGGATTTCAATCACCTGACGAAAGCGACTGTTGAGAAAGTAAACTTGCAGGTTGAACGACCACCGTTGCATATCTTCGTAAAAGCTATGCAAATAAGGATTGTTTTCGACGTCTTCAAAATGAGGTGTCCATCCAAAATGTTTGGAAAGCAGTCGGGTAAGGGTGGTTTTACCTGAGCCAATGTTTCCTGAAATAGCAATATGCATGAGGTGAGTTTTAATGCAAATATAACGATTTTGATCTTATCCTAATCTTTGTTTTGAGGAAGAATTTCGTCAATAATACTTCTGTCGTTGGATAGCCTTGGAACTTTGTGCTGTCCACCCAATTTACCTTTCTTTTTCAGCCAGTTGTAAAATGTATTTGTTTCAACTGAATGGATAATCGGTGGCATCAGGATCATATTGTGATAACGCTTTGCTTCATAATCAGAATTCAGCGATTTCAAAGCATTATCAAGCGTCTCGATGAAAAAATCGAGATGCTGAGGAGGTTTTTCAAACTCAATAATCCATTCGTGGGCCGCGGTTTTTTTATCTTTGGAGAAATGAGGTCCGGCGGTGTAATCTTTGATGACAGCTTTACATTTGGCACACGCAATATTCAAGGCCTTATCAGCATTATCTACCATCAATTCTTCTCCAAATGTATTGATGTAACTTTTCGTTCTTCCTGTAATTTTCAACCTGTAAGGACTGACAGAAGTAAACACTACCGTATCACCAATCATATAACGCCATAAGCCGGCGTTGGTTGTTATAAGCATCGCGTAATTAACTCCCAACTGAACTTCAGCCAGTTGAACAGCTTTTGGATGCTCGTCATGAATATTTTCCATTGGGATAAATTCATAAAAAATGCCATAATCCAGCATCAAAAGCAATTCATTCCTGTCGGATAAATCCTGTATACCAAAGAATCCTTCTGAAGCATTATAGGTTTCCATATAATTCATTCTTGACGAAGGGATCATGGCTTTAAACTGTTCGCGGTAAGGATCAAAGCTTACACCACCATGAAAAAACACTTCCAGACGAGGCCAAACCTCTGATATATTGTCCTTACCCGAGATTTCCAATATCCTTCTTAAAAGCACCGTAGTCCAGGAAGGGACTCCCGAAATACTGGTAACATCGTGCTGCATGGTCTCCTGCGCCATCATCTCAATCTTCGATTCCCACTCATCCATCAAAGCAATGTTGATGTTGGGCGTTTTCAAAAACTGAACCCAAAAAGGTAAGTTTTGAATCAGGATGGCTGATAAATCACCATCATAATAGGAAGTGTTGCTGATTTCACTGATTGTATGACTTCCGCCCATAACCAGTCCGCGACCATCAAAAACTTCTGAATCGGGGAAGTTGTTCACGAAAAGCGAGATCATATCCTTTCCTCCCTTAAAGTGACATTCTTCAAGTGAGGCATTACTTACCGGAATAAACTTGCTTTTACTCGAAGTCGTTCCTGATGATTTGGCAAACCATTTAATTTCTTCAGGCCAAAGGATATTTTCCTCGCCTTTCCTCATCCTGTCAATAAAAGGTTTTAGTTGCTCATAATCACTTACCGGAACTCTTTCAGTGAATTCATGATAGGTATTTATAGATTTGAAATCATACAGGCGTCCCCATTCCGTTGATTTTCCAGCCAGGATAAGTCGTCTGAACCATTCCTCCTGAACCTCATACGGGTATTTCATGAATAATTCAATTTGATGGATACGTTTTCGCATCAACCATGACATCACTGCATTTAAAATTGGCATAAATTTCTTTTTTTTGAAGGTCTATTTCGGAGCTTTCCTAACAAGATATATCCCAACAATAGCAAAAATGATATTTGGGATCCATGCTGCAAGCGCAGGCGATAAATCACCATACGTGGCAAAAACAGTTGATACCTGCATAAATAGAATGTATGAGAAGGTGATTGCGATTCCCGCTCCCAAATGAACGCCAATACCACCTCTGACTTTACGACTCGATAAAGCTACGCCAATAAAGGTGAGTATCAGAATTGCCGCAGGAGAAGCTAATCGCTTGTTCATTTCAACCTCATACAAAACAACATTATCATTCCCTTTTATCTGTTCATTTGCAATATGATCTCTTAACTCCCAAAAATTCATCACTTCAAAATCCTCTTTTATCTCGTAAAGATCCGTTGTTTTCAGGTTAAGAACTGTATCTTTTTTTGCACCTTTAATTATATGTTCATTTTGGTTGTCAATATACCTCTCAACAAAGGAATAAATTGTCCAGATGCTATCGGCTTTGTCCCGTTCAATACGGTCACCGGTCAACTTATATTTCAGTTGCTGATCGAGGTACTTTTCAAGTGTGAATCTGTATCCAACATGTTGTGCGCTATTGTAACTTTCAACATAAACAAAAACCCCTTTCTCAATTTGCAGATGAATATTACGGTTTCTGTCTTTCGTAAGATTCTCCATATAGGTATTCTTGAATTCCCGGCGCTGTTCATTTGTTTTTGGTATCAGAAAGTTACCAAGGTAAGCTGAGAAAAAAGCAAGTAAGAGTGATGCAAAAAGATACGGGCGAAGCATTCTCCAAAAACTGATCCCGCTGCTCAAAATGGCAATAATCTCGGTATCTCCAGCCATTTTAGAGGTAAAAAATATTACCGAAATAAACGTGAAAAGATAAACGAAAAGATTGATGAAATAAGGAATGAAATTAAGGTAATAGTCAAGTAAAATTGCTTTTACAGGCGCATTGTTTTTAAGAAAATCTTCGATGTTTTCACTGATATCAAAAATAATAACAATGATAATCAGCAATGAAATGGCATAAACAAAGGTTCCAATAAATTTCTTGAAAATGTACCAGTCGATAAGTTTCATAATCAGAGACGTTGCATCAGGCGTGGTGTAATTTCATTCTTCCATGTAGCAAAATCACCCGTTAGGATATGCTTTCTGGCCTCTTTCACGAGCCAAAGGTAAAATCCAAGATTATGAACGCTGGCGATCATGCTTCCCAACATTTCCTTAGCCACAAATAAATGCCTTAGATAAGCCCTTGAATATTGACTATCAACAAATTGCAAGCCATTTTCATCAACAGGGCTAAAATCTGCTTTCCATTTTTCATTTCGCATATTGATGATACCGTTGCTTGTAAAGAGCATTCCATTTCTTCCGTTTCGGGTTGGCATAACACAGTCGAACATATCAATACCTAAAGCAATACTTTCGAGAATGTTGGCAGGGGTTCCAACTCCCATCAAATAACGTGGTTTATCGTCGGGTAGTATGCTGCAAACGAGCTCCGTCATTTCATACATTATTTCATGGGGTTCGCCAACCGATAACCCACCAATTGCATTACCGTCAGCGCCCTTTGAAGCAATCGTTTCGGCAGAAAGTTTTCTGAGATCGCGGTAGGTACTTCCCTGGACAATAGGAAACAGGGTTTGATTGTATCCGTAGTGGGGTGTTGTTTCTTTGATGCGTAAAATACATCTGTCGAGCCACTTATGTGTGATAGCTGTTGAAGTGACAGCATATTTGTAATCACATGGATAAGGAGTACATTCATCGAAAGCCATGATGATATCAGCTCCAATTTTTCGTTGAATATCCATCACGTTTTCAGGTGTAAACTGATGGCGGCTACCATCTATATGAGACTGAAATGTAACCCCTTCCTCAGTAAGTTTCCTGCGTGCACTCAAGGAATAAACCTGATAACCACCACTGTCTGTAAGAATAGGCCGGTTCCAGTTATTAAATTTGTGAAGTCCTCCAGCCTCCTGAAGAATGTCAAGACCAGGCCGAAGATATAAATGATAGGTGTTGCCTAAAATAATCTGTGCCTGAATATCATCTTTCAGTTCGCGCTGGTGCACTGCTTTCACAGTTCCGGCTGTACCAACAGGCATAAATATCGGGGTTTCTATCAAGCCATGATCTGTTGTAATAACGCCAGCTCTGGCCGAACTTTTTGTGTCTCTCCCCTGAATTTGAAAATCCATCCAATCAAAATTTGCACAAAGATAATCCAAATCGCAAAGATTGGATATTTTTGCAATCTCAAATAACAGGCTCGTGTGGATAGATCTTAACTTCAACTTACTCACTTACATCATTTTAGGTATAATATCACTTTCGTTAATTATACAATTATCATACTATTGGGGGCTGTTTTCCCGTCTGGCCTTCTATAAAAAAGCCGTAAAGGAAGTCGATCAAAGCAAATTGCCTCCCGTTTCAGTTGTTATTTCAGCTCGTAATGCCATCCTTGATCTGGAAAAAAATCTCCCCTATATTTTATATCAGGACTATCCTGATTTCGAAGTTGTTGTTGTGAACGATTCCTCAGATGACGGGACAGAAGAATTTATAACAGATCTGGCTCGTTACGAACCAAAACTAAATATTGTTCATATACGTCAAAACCTCAACTTTTTTCAGGGGAAAAAATTTCCTTTAAGTTTAGGGATCAAATCTGCAAAAAATGAACTGTTACTGTTAACAGATTCTGATTGCAGGCCGACCTCCAATCAATGGATTAAGAGTTTTGTAGCGAATTATACGAATGATAAACAAATGGTTATCGGATATGGCGCATATGAAAAAGGCAAAGGACTTCTTGGCTTTTTACAACACTTTGACACCATACAGATAGCCATGCTGTACTTATCAAAAGCGCTGGCAGGAAGGCCTTATATGGGAGTTGGCCGTAACCTTTTTTATACCAAAAGCCTTTTCATGGAAAACAAAGGGTTTATTGCACATTATAATATTCCTTCCGGTGATGATGACTTATTTGTTCAGCAAGTTGCGACAAAGAAAAATTCTGCTGTAGAAATCAGCAGAGAATCAATTACAGTCTCAGCACCTAAAGCTACTTTTGAGAGTTGGGTTCGTCAAAAACGCCGTCACCTTTCAACAGGTAAATATTACCGTGGCGGATTAAAATTCCAGTTGGCCTTGTATTCCTTTTCACAGCTAAGTTTCTATATTACATTTGTTTGGCTTTTCTTTCTGCCCATCCATTGGTTATTTCCGCTTTCATTTTTTGTGTTCAGGTATATCAATCAAATTGTAATTTTTGGCAAAAGCTCCTCTCGTCTTCATGAAAAGTTCAATTATGCTTTTACTCCTTTCGCTGAACTATTTTTTATTATTTTTAACCCATTGCTTTTGGTTATTAATACCTTTTCAAAACCATCTAAATGGATGTAAAACATGATCTTACTGAAAAAGGTAAGAGAGATTTTGAACTGATCCAGCGGGCTTTAAATGAAGACGATCAATCGGCCTATGCGCAATTGTTGCAGCATTACCGTGAACCAGTCTATTATTTAATGCTTAAAATGACGGGTAATCCTTATGATGCTGAGGATTGTACGATCGAAGCCTTTGGCAAAGCATTTAAAAGACTGGAGCAATACACCCCTGATTATGGTTTCAGCACGTGGCTCTTTCGTATCGCTACAAATAACTGCATTGACTTTCAGCGAAAAAATAAGGTGCAAACGGTCAGTTTAACAGAAAGAGAACCTAAAAACCAAACATCATTGCAACTTACCGACAATGGGCCCGATCCCGAAGCTTCTATAATTCATGCCCAGAAATTGATCGTTGTCAGGCAGGTAATCGAAAAATTAAAACCTCATTACCGCAGTATGATCGAAATGCGCTATTTCGAAGAGATGAGTTATGAAGAAATTGCTGAAAAGATGCATCTCCCTCTTGGAACTGTAAAGGCGCAACTTTTCAGAGCCAGAGAGTTTCTTTTTCAACTTTTAAAACGCTCTCAGGATAAGTTTTAGCCACTCTTTTCCATTCCCCAAAGCAGATTAATTTTACCTTTGCAACTCAAAAATAATGTTGTATGATAGGTATCAATGAGTTCCAAAAAGCTATTCTTCAAGGTATTCCGGATGAGCTTCCTCTGCCAAAAAGTTTTGATGAGACAATAAATCACGCCCCAAAAAGAAAAGATATTCTATCACCCCAAGAGAAACAACTTGCTTTAAAAAACGCATTAAGGTATTTTCCATCAAAACACCATACCATTCTTGCTAAAGAATTTGCAAAGGAACTTCAAACATATGGTAGAATCTATATGTACCGTTTCAGGCCTGATTATCCCATTCATGCACGTTCCTTAAATGATTATCCTTACCAATCAAAACAAGCTGCAGCTATTATGCTGATGCTAAGTAATAATTTGGATGAAGCGGTTGCGCAACACCCGCACGAACTTATTACATATGGTGGCAACGGGGCTGTATTTCAAAACTGGGCACAGTATCTTTTGTGTATGCAGTATCTGGCCTCAATGACCGACGAGCAAACATTAGTTCTGTATTCAGGTCATCCAATGGGACTTTTTCCGTCGTCCAAATCTGCGCCAAGGGTGATCGTTACAAATGGAATGGTTATTCCAAATTATTCAAAACCTGATGATTGGGAAAAGTTCAATGCGCTTGGGGTATCGCAGTACGGCCAAATGACTGCAGGTTCATTTATGTATATCGGACCACAAGGGATTGTACACGGCACTACTATAACTATACTTAATGCTTCCCGAATGCAAAACCACCCTCAGCATACAGGTGGCATGAAATTATTTATCACTTCAGGCTTAGGGGGCATGAGTGGAGCTCAGCCAAAAGCTGGTAATATTGCTGGAGTTGTGAGCATTACCGCCGAAGTCAATCCCAAAGCTGCGTACAAACGGCACGCACAGGGATGGGTTGATGAGGTAATAACAGACGTTGATCAGGCAATAGATGCTGCTTTGTTATGGCAACAGAAAAATCAGGCACACTCAATTGCCTTTCTGGGAAATATTGTCGATTTGTGGGAACGTCTGGCTGATCGGAAAATAGTTGTCGACATGGGATCAGATCAAACTTCGTTGCACAATCCTTGGGCTGGAGGATATTATCCAGCCGGAATAACATATGAAGAGTCAGTTCAATTGATGGCAGCGGAACCAGAACTTTTTAAGCAAAAAGTGAAAGAAAGTCTTCGTCGTCAAGTAGCTGCTATCAATAGGTTATGTGATGATGGCATGTATTTTTTCGACTATGGGAACGCTTTCCTTCTTGAAAGCAGCAGGGCCGAAGCTGATATAATGAAAAACGATGGCAGTTTTAAATATCCGTCCTATGTTCAGGATATCATGGGCCCTCTTTGTTTTGATTATGGATTCGGGCCTTTCCGCTGGGTATGCAGTTCTTCCGATCCAGCCGACTTAAAGAAGACAGATCAAATTGCTGCTCAAGTACTTGAAAATATTTCGAAGACATGTCCACCGGAAATAAAGCAACAACTTAACGACAATATACATTGGATAAATGAAGCACAAAATAACAAGTTAGTTGTTGGGTCACAAGCCAGGATTCTTTATGCTGATGCAGAAGGTCGGATAAAAATAGCTGAAGCTTTCAATAAAGCAATTCGTGAAGGATATATTTCAGCTCCTGTGATCCTAGGACGTGATCATCACGATGTAAGCGGAACTGACTCTCCTTTTCGTGAGACATCCAATATATATGATGGTTCAAGTTTTACAGCTGATATGGCCATTCAAAACGTTATTGGAGATGCGTTCAGAGGCGCAACATGGGTTTCCATCCACAATGGAGGAGGTGTTGGCTGGGGTGAAGTTATCAATGGAGGCTTTGGAATGGTTCTCGACGGCACAGAGGAATGTGACGATCGTTTAAAAAGTATGCTTCACTGGGACGTAAACAATGGAATTGCGCGAAGAAGCTGGGCCAGAAACAAAGAAGCCATTTTCGCGATTAAACGTGCGATGGAAATTGAACCAAGACTTAAAGTTACCCTGCCGAATTTTGTTGATGATGAATTAATATCAGAACTTTTTTAAACAAAGTCCGTAATTATGCAACCAAATGCAAAGTCAAAATGTCTTTAAACCAGATAAATGAATTTTTAGCACGATAATTGTAATAGAAATTAAAAAAAGTACCACTATGAATAAAACATTACTTTCATTTATAATTATGCTTCTGTTTTCAGTAGCAGTTCATTCTCAATCACTTTCGATTATTTATGAAGGTCAGCAACTTGAAAATGGAGCCGCAGTTGAAATAAACGGAGAACTGTCAAGCGACCTGTTTTATGAAGTAGTTGCGCATGCACGTGTAAAAAATAATACCGACAGAAATGTTTCTGTTTTAGTTGAACGTATCACTCATGATACAATAACTGGTAGTTTAAATCAATTCTGTTGGGTGCAATGTTTTGCTCCCTGGGTGGATGTTTCACCAACACCTTTCGAAATTCCTGCAAGTGATACCACTCCTGGCGAAACATTTTCAGGACATTATCTTCCTCAGGGAAAACTAGGTGTTACCACATTGGAATATGTTTTTTACATTGAAACCGAACCAAATGACAGTGTTTCTTTTGTTGTCAATTTCAAAGTAACACCAGCTTCAATTGATACCTGGAAAGATAATATCAAATTTGGAAATGCATATCCAAACCCGGCAAGTTCAACTGTATATTTCGATTATGAACTGCCCACAACTTTTGATAACGCCAAAGTGAAAATTTTCAACCTGCTTGGACAATCACTTGCTGAGCAAAAAATTACACAACAAAGCGGCAAAGTTCAGCTGCCAGTTGAGCAATTAAAAGAAGGTGTATACTTCTACTCCCTACTTATTGACAATCAAAATATTATTAGTAAAAAGTTGATTATCAGACGATAGTCGAAAATTTATTTAAGCTCTATATAAGAACAAGGATTAAAGATTTTTTTTTTCAAATCGGGAATCTTAAAAACATCCATTGGAAATTCCAATGGATGTTTTTTTAATCAAGAATAACTATCTGTTAGTCAACCCACTCAAAAAGATCTTTCATTTTTATCACTTAAAGTAACAGAAGAAATTGGGAGTGTATATCAAAATAATTTATTTTTGCATGGGACAGTGTGTTTTTATAAACGAATTATAATCTTAACATATTGATTATCTTTTATTTACATATTTGATACACAATGTTTATTGCACAACACAGAATCTAAAAGAACCATTTATGGGTATTAAACAGAAAACCAGCGATTTGCAAAGACGCATGCGCGAAGCATTGATGGGTGGTGGCGAGCAAGCTATCGAGAAGCAAAAATCCATCGGCAAACTTACTGCGCGCGAACGAATCATTGCGCTACTCGATCCGAAGTCATTTCATGAGTATGATTTATTTGTAGAGCATGCTGCAAAGGACTTCGACATGGACAAAAAGTATTTACCTGGCGACGGTGTAATAACAGGTACAGGTACATTGAGTGGCCATCCTGTGTGTATTTATGCGCAAGATTTCACTGTTGCAGGAGGATCATTAGGATGGATGCATGCTAAAAAGATTACAAAAATCATGGATCATGCCATGAAACTAAAAGTGCCTATCATTGGCATCAACGATTCCGGAGGTGCACGTATACAGGAAGGTGTTAATTCACTTGCCGGCTATGGTGAAATTTTTTACCGTAACACACAATCATCCGGCGTTATCCCACAAATCTCAGTTATTCTGGGACCATGTGCAGGAGGTGCGGTATATTCCCCTGCCCTCACCGACTTTGTTTTTGTTGTGGAAAACATTTCAAAGATGTTCATAACAGGACCTGAGGTTATAAAAACCGTTTTAGGTGAAGAAATCTCGATGGAAGAGTTAGGAGGTGCACGCGTGCATTCCGAGATAACAGGAAACGCTCACTTCTTTTCAAAAAGTGAAGAAGAGTGCTTTGATCAGATCAAGGAGCTGGTTAGCTATATCCCTTGGAACAACATGAAGAAAGCTGAACGCTTTCCGAAAAAGGCACCAAAGACACGTGAATTTAAGATCGAAAACATTTTACCAACAGATCCCCGTCGTCCTTATGATGTGCGGCATGTCATAAAATCATTGTCAGACAATTCAGAATTTCTCGAAGTTCAGGAACTTTTTGCAGCCAATATTGTAATTGGTTTCGGTCGTATTAATGGCGATACTGTTGGGTTTGTTGCAAATCAGCCATTGGTGTTAGCAGGCGTTTTGGATGTTGATTCATCTGATAAAGCTGCCAGATTCATCAGGTATTGTGATGCGTTTAATGTGCCATTGGTAACTTTGGTCGACCTTCCCGGCTATCTTCCTGGTGTTGATCAGGAGCATGCAGGTGTTATTCGTCATGGTGCGAAAGTGCTGTATGCTTATTCAGAAGCAACTGTTCCTAAAATTACAGTTATTATGCGAAAGGCTTATGGGGGTGGTTATATTGCAATGTGTTCCAATCACTTACGTGCCGATTTCGTTTTTGCCTGGCCAACTGCAGAGATAGCTGTTATGGGACCAGAAGGAGCTGCAAACATTATTTTCCGCAAGGAAATTATGACTGCTGAGAATCCTGAGGAGATGCGTAGACAGAAAGTGGAAGAATACAAAACGAAGTTTGCAAATCCTTATGTAGCTGCAGCTTATGGCTATGTTGATGCAGTAATTGAACCATCTGAAACGCGTCGCATGCTCATGCACTCTCTTGAGATTTCAAAGGATAAGATTGTTGAAGTTCCAATGAAAAAGCACGGAATTCCTCCATTCTGATTTTTTTCATTTCAAAGCGCCTAAAATGTATGATTGATTCAGTCAATCGAAACGATGTTAGAATGAATCATTCTGAAATAAGTATAACAGAAAAAGATACCTATGAAAAAAGAAAAAGCTGAAAGTGAAGAAAGTTTATACACCGGTTTAGTGATTGATAATATTGAATATCAAACACTTATTACCAAAAAGTATTCTAACAGAAAAGCTTATACTGCATTAAATCCACGACTTCTAACTGCTTTTATTCCTGGTACAATGACCGACGTATTCGTGGTTGCGGGTCAGGAGGTAAAAGCTGGTGAATGCTTAGCGATTCTCGAGGCTATGAAAATGTTGAATGAAATCAAGTCCCCATTCGATACGAAAGTAAAAGAAGTAAATGTGCAAAAAGGTGACAGAGTGACAAAGAATCACGTTCTGATTGAATTGGAATAAGGATCAAAATGCTGATTATTTGAATCAATATAATCGAGTATTTCTTCTTTACCTTTTCGTAGCTCAGAAGAAGTAACAATAACAGGAGGCAGCTCTTCCCATTGAAGGAGGAGCTGTTTTTTGTAGGTGTTAACCGACTTTTCGAGATTCACAGCACCAAGTTTATCCGATTTTGTGAATACAATGACAAAAGGCAATGCATGCTCCCCCATCCACTCCATTAACTGAAGATCAGATTTTTGAGGTTCAATTCTTGAGTCAATCAATATAAAAGTTGTGATGAGATTAGTACGATTCAAAAGATAAGAATCCATGAGAACGCTCCATTTTTCACGCGCGTCTTTGGAACGTTTGGCATAGCCATAACCTGGCAAATCAACAAGATACCATGAGCCATTAATAATGAAATGATTGATAGTAATCGTTTTACCAGGTTTCCCAGAAGTTTTTGCCAGCCCTTTTCGGGAACAAATCATATTGATTAATGAAGATTTTCCAACATTTGATCTGCCAACAAATGCATATTCCGGCATTGTTGAAGCAGGAAGTTGCTCTAACCTGGCATTACTTGCAACAAATGTTGCTTCTTTAATTATCATATGTGATGTTTTGGCATTTCTCCTTTAATGTAGGAATGAATATACCTGTCCTTCTTAGCGCTGAATATATCATTGATAGTGATTATAATACCAGTCTCTTCCACTTCTCCAAAAGAAGCGTTCAATGCAGTTCCAAAGGTTCTCATTGTTGATGAAAGGTTCATATAAGCATTAAACAAAGGCGGAATTCCTTCATTGCGGGCTCTGACTAACTGAACAAGGTTTTTGTAATCAGATTCATAATCATTACCCTTAAAAGCAGCTTCAAGTTCTTTGGGATCTGTTTTATAAACCAAAGGGATATGAGGGGTTACAAGTTTATCTTTATCAGGGAAATAGAGGTTAAAGAAATACAAGATAAAATCGCGGGCCACACTATTAAAATGACCATACATGGTCACTTTTCCAAAGAAATATTTTGCATCAGGATAATCAACAGCTAAAGCACCAAGACCATCCCACAGATTATCAAGAGAATACATTCCTTTACGAATATTTTTTGAAGGTTGATATGCAGGCTGAACAAAAGACCTGCCCAGCTCAATTGTAAAGGGTAAATAATCATTTATAAATTTCTCACTGTAATGAAACAATTTTGCTGTTGGTGTATGAACCTGACGCTGATCATCAATTTTTAAAATTTTGCAATCAACAAAACGGTAACCGCCAACAATTTCTTCATCTTCAGGATTCCAGACAATTAATTGTTTGAATCCGTCATCGCCAAAATCATAATCATCAATATCTGTTTCCATGCCAGTGCCACCGCCGGAGTCACGAAAAGAAATTTCACGTAACCGGCCAACTTCCTGCATAAGGTAAGGTGCTTCATCACCCGAAAAGATATAGATTTCATTATTCCCATTATTGGTATTCCTTTGAAACTTTTCAGGTGTCAATTCATTCTTTAGCAGCTCTTTATGCACTGCATCAATAACTCTTTCCATAGTATTTATTTGGCTTTTGCAATTTGGTTTTTGAAATAATCCACATTCGGATCGAAGGTTGCATCCGGATGTTCTGCAAGAAAATAAACAAATCCCCTGAGTTTTTCAGCCCATTGATTATCGGTGAAACGTTTATCAAAAACCTCATAAGGGATTGGTTTACCAAATGTAATTGTTATGCTTTTGTTGTTTTGTTTAAAAAACTCATCAGCAAGGTAAAGCATTTCGATGTTAGCTTTGATACCTAATTTTTTTCTTAAGTTTGAAAGATTATAGAAAAAAGAAGAGTTTCTTCCGTTGATATGTGTTGGTATGATATCACGTTGAAACTTTTTTGCTTTTGCAAGAAATGTTTTCTTCCAGTCGAGGTCGCGAATAATACCATTTTCCTTTCGTGAAACCAACCCAAATGGGAAATAGCTGATAACGGCGTCACCCTTGAAAGTTTCATCAAGTATCCGAATATTCTCAGCATTGCTTCCATGTTTGTTAATTGGCACAAAAAGTGGCTTTAAATTGGTCAGATACAACAAAATATCATTAACAGGAAACTGAATATCCTGGCGAACTTTACCGATAGCCTGCATGAGAACTATACCATCGAGGCCTCCAAGAGGGTGATTGCTTGCCACAACCATACGCTTTGTTTCGGCGAGGTTATGAATTCCTTTTGTTACAACGGCAGGTTTAAAAGTGTCAACGGCCGCATCAACGAAGTCGAGCCCAAATTTATCTCTGGCATAATAAAGAAAATCGTTTACTTCATCCTGATGAATGATCCTCTTTAAATAGCTGACGATAAAACCTGGAATTATCTTAGCTAATGCAGGATTTTTCTCCGCAATAACCTTCTCAACATCAATTACTCTCCTGTAATCAACAGATTCCACACTACTCATACCTCGTAAGTACAGCTAAATTTGATCACAAATATAGTGAAATTCCTCAATATATCGCCACATTCCAAATTTACAGTCGAGACAACAAGCTATTCGCTTGCAAACCTGTCACTTACAACTGAAGGCAAATTCATCCCTAGTCAAAATGATGTAGTTACAAAATTGTTAATAACTTTTTTTTGATTCTATCTGCCTGATTTAATGATATATACGGACAAATCTGAAATTAATTAATGCAATTATGTAACCATTTTGATAAAAAGGTGGTAAAAAGTGGAGAATTGTGGGAAAAAATGCAGTAATTTTACAACTCTAAATCGCAATTTTTTGAACTATCCTATCGGTGAATATCAGTGCAAGCTCGACGCGAAAGGCCGTCTGATGATTTCTGCAGATTTCCAGGAACAACTTGGTGATTTGCTGGATCAGGGATTTGTCATTCGTCCGGGACTTTTTAGCAAGTGCATTGAGCTTTATACGATGAACGACTGGATGGAAACTCAACGTAAGCTGAAAGGACTAAGTCAGTTTGTGAAAACCAATGTTGATTTAATGCGTAAATACAACGCAGGAGCACGTATGGTAAAACTGGACGGTAGCAAGCGCTTACAGGTTCCAAAACAGTTGATAGATGAAATAGGCCTGAATAAAGATGTGGTAATCAATTCATTACCAGGCTATATGGAAATCTGGGATAAAGATCTTTACAGAGCACAGCTGACTCAGCTCGATCAGGAAAGTCTGGAAAAATTGCTTGAAGAAAAGTTAGGTGGATTTAATCTGTAAAAATTTAGTTCATGTACCACAATCCGGTTCTTTTGCACGAAAGTGTCGAAGGTTTGAACCTACGCCCCAACGGGACGTATGTGGACGTAACTTTTGGCGGAGGCGGGCATAGCAAACACATCCTTTCTCAACTTGAAAACGGTCACCTTTTTGGATTTGATCAGGATCAGGATGCAGCAAGCAATGTTATTGAAGACGAACGGTTTACCTTCATCCCTCAAAACTTTAAATACTTAAAAAATTTCCTTTTACTCCACAATCAAAAAGAAGTAGACGGGATTTTGGCTGATTTGGGCGTCTCTTCCCACCAATTTGATGTTGCAACAAAAGGATTCTCCATACGCTTCGATGGCGATTTGGATATGCGTATGGATCAGAATAACCCGGTTAAAGCATCAGATATTATAAATTCATATTCTCCTGAAGATTTGGCGAAATTATTTACCAATTACGGTGAACTTAACAATGCCTACCGCATAGCGTTGTCGATTGTTGAAGCACGCACTGCAAAACCCATTCAAATAACGACCGACCTTAAAGAAGCTATCAGAAAGCACCTTCCGTTTGGCAAAGAAAACAAAGTTTTAGCGCAACTCTTTCAGGCTCTTCGCATTGAAGTAAATCAGGAAATGCAGGCACTTGAATCACTCCTGCTTCAAAGTATTGCTGTTTTAAAACCCGGAGGGAGATTAGTTGTGATCTCCTACCATTCATTAGAAGACCGAATGGTTAAGAACTTTATGAGATCGGGTAAACTATCCGGTGAGGCCGAAAAGGATTTTTTCGGAAATAACCTGAGTCCATTCACACTTATCAGTCGCAAGGCCATTGTTCCCTCAGAGCAGGAAACAAATGAAAACAACCGATCACGCAGTGCCCGCTTACGAATTGCTGAAAAAAAATAACGATGAAAGAGGAATCAACGCATATAGATGATCAGCAGTCAGTTAAGGTCAAGAAAAAGACTTCGGCGGGAAGAAAGTTTTTCTCACAAGCCTTTTTCGATGTTCTGGGAGGCGAATTTTTGGCTCACGACTGGGCAGTAAGGCAAACACGTTTCATGCTCTTTATAGCAGGACTGGCATTGGTTTATATTGCAAACAGCTACTATACCGAGGCAACCAGCAGAACTATTGATAAGGTAAACAGGCAGATAAAGGAACTGCAGTTTGAATATATCTATGGCAAATCGGCTGTAATGCATGAAAGTAAACAATCGGAAATTGCAAGGAAACTTGAGAAAAGAGGACTCAAAGAGTCGGTAGATCCTGTTGAGAAAATTGTCATTTCAAAAACCAACCAGCCATGATTAGTCCAAAAACCGACATACTCTGGAGGGTTTACCTTGTGTATAGTGTCATGCTAATATTTGGCATAGCTATCATTGGAAGGATTATTTATATCCAAACATCACTCAAAGCAGAATTACTTGCAAAGGCAGAACAGCAAGAAATTAAGGTTTTTGGGATAGAAGCAATGAGAGGTAATATCCTTTCATCAGACGGCTCATTATTGGCGACGACAGTGCCTGTTTTCGAAGTGAGGATGGATGTTGACTCTGAACTAATTGATGACCAAACATTTAATTCGAAAGTTGACTCACTGGCTGAAGGTCTGGCTAAAATTTTCCCATCAAAAAGCAAGCGGGAATACCTCGCAGATCTTCGAAAGGAACGGCTCGATGGCAATAGGTACTGGCTCATTAAGAATCGTGCAACTTATGCTGAAGTCAAATCTTTACGCAAGCTTCCTATCCTCAATAAAGGTAAATACAGCGGAGGTTTGATACTGATTCCAGGTAGCAAAAGAGAAAAACCATTCAAAGAATTAGCAAACCGTACCATAGGTTATGAAAACAACCGAGAGAATATCTTTGTTGGGATTGAAGGGGCTTACCATGAAGTTTTAAAAGGCACTGATGGAAAACAAGTAAAACGCCGCATCAATAATGGCGATTGGAAGCCATTGTTTGATGAAAATGCAGTAGAACCGATAAACGGGCATGATATCATCAGCACGATAGATGTGAACATACAGGATGTTGCTGAAAACGCCCTTCGACAAAATTTAACAGAAAATGAGGCTGAGCAAGGCTGTGCCATTCTTATGGAAGTATCAACAGGCCAGATCGTTGCAATTTCCAATCTTTCCATTGATAAGAAAACAGGCGCATACCGCGAGAGCTACAATTATGCAATTGCCGAAAGTGTAGAGCCGGGTTCAACATTTAAACTTGCTTCCATGATGGTTCTACTGGAAGACAACAAAATAAGACTCCGTGACACCATGAACATTGGAAATGGTCAGATGATGTACTATTCACGGACTATGAAAGATGTTTATCCGATCCGAAACGGAAGAATAACTGTAAGGGAAGCCTTCGAAAAATCTTCCAATGTTGCTATTTCAAAATTAGTTTGGAATGCATACAAAGACAATCCGTCACATTTCATCGAACGTTTGTATGCTATGAATCTTAACCAGGTTGCCGGACTTGATATTCCGGGAGAAAGAAAACCTTATATCAAGCATCCCTCAGATAAACAACATTGGTATGGAACATCATTGCCTTGGATGTCAATTGGTTATGAAATAACAATAACCCCAATGCAAATGCTAACCTTTTACAATGCTGTGGCAAATGGAGGTGTAATGGTAAAACCTCAATTTGTAAAAGAGATCCGGCAAGGGAACATCATCATCAAAAAATTTGAGCCAATAATTCTCAACGAACGGATTGCATCTCAAAATACTATTGATTTAGCTAAGGAATTGATGGAAGGTGTTGTTGAGCATGGAACAGCTAAATTTTTAAGTAAAAGTCCTTTCAAAATTGCAGGTAAAACAGGAACTGCACAAATAGCAGCCGGAAATAAAGGTTACAACAAAACAAACTACAATGCGTCCTTTGCCGGATACTTCCCGGCAGGTAACCCAAAATACAGTTGTATTGTTGTTGTCAGCAATCCGTCAGCTGGTAAGATTTATGGTGGAGCAGTTGCCGCACCTGTATTCAAAGAAATAGCCGACAAAGTTTATGCTACAAGGCCAGATATTCATGATGGAACAATTGTTGAAAAATCTGATACACTTTCAATTCCGGCTGTAAAAGGGAAGTGTTTTCAAAAAGACATCTATGCACTTTACGGAAGACTTGGAGTAAGTGTAAATCAAAACATGAAAGGTAACACCTGGATTGAGACTGAAGCAAAAAAGTATTCAATGCAGCTAAAACCAACTGAGTTTCAAACCGGGATAGTTCCTGACGTAATGGGGATGAATGCAAAAGATGCAGTTTTCATGCTTGAAAATATGGGCATGAAAACCTTAATTGTGGGTAAAGGAAGAGTTATCACACAATCGGTAGCTCCAGGCGAAATCGTTCAGGATGGGCAAATAATTGAACTAACTCTTTTGATGTGATGAAAAAGAATCTGAGCGATATCATTCAATCATGCAGGGTGTTAAGCATCGTTGGAAATCCTGATAAGATGCTTCATGGCTTGACTTTCAACTCAAAAGAAGCCGGCTTGGATATAGCTTTTTTCGCAATTACAGGTAGTAATTCAGATGGTCACGACTATATTCAGCAAGCAATAGAAGCCGGAACAAACGTTATTTTCTGTGAAAGACTGCCCGATTTCATTGATTCTGACAGTACATATGTAGTTGTAGAAAACACTTCCTACAGCCTTGCCATGGCAGCAGCAGCCTTTTACGATAACCCTTCTCATAAAATCATTCTGACAGGAGTTACCGGTACAAATGGCAAGACCACCATTGCAACACTTCTGCATCAATTATTTGAAGATGCAGGATTTCCTAGTGGATTGCTCTCTACAATTTGTAATAAAATTGGGAACAAAATAGTTCCAACAACACATACCACCCCAGACCCACTGCGTATTAACGCCCTATTAAATGAAATGGTTGAAGCAGGCTGTTCGCATGCCTTTATGGAAGTAAGTTCCCATGCAATGGCACAAATGCGAACTTTTGGTTTAAAATTTAAGGTTGGCATTTTCACCAATCTCACCCACGACCATTTAGATTATCATGGAACTTTTGCGGCATACCGCGATGCTAAGAAACTTTTCTTTGATCTGTTACCAAAAGATGCTTTTGCTCTTGTAAACATGGATGACAAGAATGGAATATTCATGACACAAAACACAAAAGCAACTATTAAAACATTCAGCATAAGCAACATAGCTGACTTTCACGCAAAAATAATCGAGAATCAGTTTGAGGGGTTACTATTAAAAATTGGTGGGCAAGAAGTTTTTACCAAGCTAATAGGGCGATTCAATGCCAGTAATTTACTTGCTATTTATGGTGCTGCTGAACTATTAGGGATGGAACGACAGGATATTTTAATTGGAATAAGCCGTCTTCATAGTGCTGAAGGACGTTTTGAATGGATTAAATCATCTGAAGGTGTAATAGCTATCGTGGACTACGCACATACGCCGGATGCTTTGCTAAATGTTTTGAAAACCATTGATGCAATTCGAACACATAATGAGCAGCTTATAACTGTTGCTGGTGCCGGAGGAAACCGCGACAAAACGAAACGTCCGGAGATGGCACGCATAGCAGCTGAATGGAGCAACACCCTTATTCTCACTTCGGATAACCCGCGAAATGAAGATCCGCAGGAAATACTGGAAGATATGCGAAAAGGCATTCCTGGACAACATTACAAAAAACATCTTGTAATTGCTGATCGTAAAGAAGCCATCAAAACAGCCATCATGCTTGCTAAACCGGGCGATATTATTCTGATAGCGGGGAAAGGCCATGAGAAATATCAGGAGATAAAAGGTGTTAAATACCCTTTCGATGATAAAGCGGAGTTAATTCAACTTTTTGATTCACTTCAACAAAACAATTGAAATGCTGTATTACCTATTTACATATTTAGACCAAACATTTAATTTTCCGGGAGCACAGGTATTTCAATACATTTCGTTCAGAGCGGCGGCATCAGTGCTTACTTCACTTGTTATTACACTTTTATTTGGTCAACGATGGATTAATTATTTGAATAAAAAACAAGTTGGTGAAACAGTCCGTGACCTGGGACTTGAAGGTCAGATTGAGAAACAGGGAACTCCAACAATGGGCGGAATCATCATTATTGCAGCCATTGTAATTCCTGCACTTTTATTTACAAAACTTGATAACACCTACATTATCCTGATGATCTTCACCACTATTTGGCTGGGAGGTATTGGATTTTTGGATGATTATATCAAAGTTTTTAAAAAGGACAAAAAAGGTCTGCCAGGTAAACTCAAAATTTTTGGACAAGTAGTGTTAGGTTTGATTGTGAGCATTACGATGTATCTTGACAATTCAGTTGTCATGCGCGAGAAATCAAAGCCTTTGACAACTGAAATTACTCAATCATCATCTATCACTGGTCCGGTTTCCCGATTCAGCAACGACGAAGCAGGATCAACGAAAACGACTATTCCATTCATCAAAAACAATGAATTCGATTATGCCTCCCTTCTGAAATGGACAGGTCCGGGACATGAAAAATGGGCTTTTCTTATTTTTATTCCAATCGTCATTATTATCATCACATCAATCAGCAATGGCGCTAACCTCACAGATGGGATGGATGGATTGGCAACTGGAACATCGGCTATCATTGGAGCTACACTTGGTATACTTGCATGGGTTTCGGGTAACATCATTTTTGCTGATTACCTGAATATTATGTATCTGCCCAATACCGGAGAGCTGACAATATTTATAAGTGCCTTTGTTGGTGCGACCATAGGATTTTTATGGTATAACTCCTATCCTGCGCAGGTTTTTATGGGCGACACAGGCAGTTTGGCTATTGGAGGTATCATTGCTGTTTTCGCTATCCTTATCCGCAAGGAGCTATTGATGCCAATTTTATGTGGGATCTTTTTGGCTGAAAGTTTATCGGTAATCATGCAGGTGAGCTACTTCAAATACACCAAACGCAAATTCGGTGCAGGAAGAAGAATTTTCAAAATGTCGCCTTTACATCATCATTTTCAGAAATTGGGATACCCTGAGCCAAAGATTGTATTGCGTTTTCAGATTGTAGGAATTTTCCTTGCTATTCTCACCATCATTACACTCAAGTTAAGGTAACCAATGAATAAACGAAAAAACAAATATCACAATATTGTAGTTCTTGGCGGAAGCGAGAGCGGCACTGGTGCTGCCTTGCTTGCAATCAGGAATGGTCTTCGTGTGTTTGTTTCTGATGCTGGTTCAATCAAACCTCATTACAAGTTACTTCTTGAGCAGAATAATATTCCCTTTGAAGAAAACAGACATTCGGGCGATATCATCTCACAAGCTGATTTAATCATTAAAAGTCCGGGCATTCCGGATCAAGCTTCAGTTTTTTCCTATGTTACAACAGCTGATATCGTTTCTGAGATAGAATTTGCTTCGTGGTTTACCAACGCTTTTATAATTGGAATCACCGGAAGCAATGGCAAAACAACAACAACCCTTCTTACAGGATTCATTTTGAAAAATGCCGGTCTGGATATTTGCATCGCAGGAAATGTTGGGAAAAGTTTTGCTGCCTGCCTTTCCGAATCAGATCATGCCATTTTTGTTCTTGAACTCAGCAGCTTTCAATTGGATGGAATCGTCGATTTCAGAGCCAATATTGCTGTTATCACCAACATCACCCCTGATCATCTTGACAGATACAATGGTTCTTTTGAAGCTTATGCATCCTCCAAGTTGCGTATCACAATGAATCAAACTTCTGACGATGCATTGGTTTATTGCGCTGATGATGAAACAAGCAACATTCACATAAATAATCACCCGATTTCATCAAAAAAATATTCTTTCTCCATTAAAAATGAGGAGAGTCATCATACAGGAATCGTCAAACAAAACAGTATTTATATCAACATCCCTCCAAATCCTTTCACTATGACAATAGAAGAACTGGCATTACAAGGCAGACATAACACCTACAACTCCTTAGCCGCTGGTATCAGTGCTAAAATACTTGGTATCAGAAATGAGACAGTCAAGCAAAGCATGTCGGATTATCAGAACATCGCTCACAGGCTTGAATACGTTGCTAATGTGCATGGTGTTTCTTATTACAACGATTCAAAAGCCACCAATGTTAACTCCACCTGGTACGCTTTGGAGTATTTCAACCGCCCAATAGTGTGGATAGCTGGAGGTATTGATAAAGGAAATGATTACAGCATTCTCATTCCTTTAATCAGGCAAAAAGTGAAAGCAATTGTATGTCTTGGCAAAGACAATCAGCTCATTCATGAAGCATTTGCAAGCCATGTTAAAAGTATTATTGATGTTGATTCAGCAGAACAAGCGGTAGCTGCAGCGTCCTTTTTGGCAGAAAAAAACTATGTGGTATTGTTATCCCCTGCATGTGCCAGTTACGATTTGTTTGACAATTATGAGGATCGGGGAAATCAGTATAAACAGGCTGTTAAATCATTATAACTATTTCATTTAAATGGGATTAATTAAGGATATAAAAGGCGATAAGGTGATATGGGCAGTGGTTCTGCTTCTTTCAGTTTTTTCACTTTTGGCTGTTTACAGCTCTACCGGTACTTTGGCGTATAAGTTTAAGTCGGGTAACACAGAGTATTATATGATGAAGCATTTCATTATTCTGTCTGTGGGATTGGTGTTGGTATATCTGGCCCATAAAATTAAGTATGTATATTACTCAAGAATTATTCATTTAGTTCTCTGGATCAGTGTGCCTTTGCTGTTTTTTACCTTGATTTTTGGATTGGATCTTAATGATGCCAAACGTGTTATCCCACTTCCATTCAACCTTTCGTTTCAAACGAGCGACCTTGCCAAACTCACCCTTATCATTTATCTGGCACGCTTGCTAACAAAGAAGCAAGAGAATATCAAAGACTTTAAATCAGCATTTATTCCTTTGATGGTACCTGTTCTGCTGATTGTATTTTTAATCTTGCCGGCCAACTTTTCAACTGCAGCAATGCTTTTTGCAACAAGTTTGGTTTTACTTTTCATTGGAAGGATCAACATGAAATACATTTTCACATTGATTGGTTTTGGCTTGATTGCATTGGTAATTTTCGTTTTTATTCTATCTCAATTACCCGATGAAAACCAGGGAAGGCTCATGACCTGGAAAAACCGTATCGAGAATTATATCAACGGGACAGGCGATAACTATCAGACAGAGCAGGCGCAGATTGCTATCGCGAGTGGTGGAATTTTTGGTAAAGCACCCGGAAACAGCACCCAAAGAAATTTTCTTCCTCACCCCTATTCCGATTTCATATTTGCCATAATTGTTGAAGAATATGGATTAATGGGAGGTGCTTTTATTGTCCTGCTCTACCTGATATTGCTTTTCAGGGCGGTTGTCATAGTAACAAAAATACCTCAAACATTTGGTGCATTTCTCACCATTGGGGTAGCGTTTAGCTTGGTTTTTCAAGCCATGATCAATATGGGAGTTGCTGTCGGAATCCTTCCTGTAACGGGACAACCCCTGCCATTGGTAAGTATGGGAGGAACATCCATTTGGTTCACCAGTTTGTCGCTGGGAATTATTTTAAGCGTAAGTAAAGAAGTAGCAAAAAAAACTCAAAGTCCTATTCCAAATGAAATCGCAGTCGCTGAAGATAATAATTAGCGGAGGTGGCACAGGAGGGCATATTTTTCCAGCCCTCGCAATAGCCGACGCACTAAAGGCCAGAAAATCCGAAACGGAGATTCTGTTCATTGGTGCGCAGGGGCGTATGGAAATGGAGCGTGTTCCTAAAGCAGGATACCCCATAAAAGGATTATGGATCAGTGGTTTTCAGCGAAGCTTTTCATTTACAAATCTTCTATTCCCATTTAAACTAATTCATTCATTACTAACAGCATATAAAGTTATTAAGACATTTAAACCCGATGTGGTGATTGGCGTCGGGGGTTATGCGAGTGGCCCAACTCTTCGTGTAGCAGTGCAGCTTTCGATACCTACCCTTATTCAGGAACAGAATTCCTTTCCTGGTATAACTAATAGGATTTTGGGTAAAAAAGTCAATCGGATCTGTGTTGCTTACGACAACATGGAAAAATGGTTTCCAGCCGAAAGAACTGTTCTTACTGGCAATCCATTGCGAAAAGCATCGGTGGATGTCACAGGAAAAAGATTAGAGGCGATAAGCTATTTCAATCTAAATGAAGAACATCCGGTTGTATTAATCATTGGAGGCAGTCAAGGCGCATTGGCAATTAACAAAGCTCTGGTAGCAAAAATGAACGAATTACAATCGCAGCCACTACAGCTCATTTGGCAAACAGGGTCAACCTTTTTAAAAACAGCGAATGAGCAAATTGTAAGTAACGGGTTGTCGACAAAAATAAAAGCGCTCGCATTTATCGACAGGATGGATTTGGCCTATTCAGTTGCAGATTTGATCGTTTCAAGGGCGGGAGCAATGTCAATTGCTGAGATAAGCTACGTTGCAAAGCCTGCTATCCTCATTCCTTTGCCATCAGCAGCAGAAGATCATCAGACCAAGAATGCAATGAGACTGGTTGAAAAAAATGCAGCACGACAAATCCGTAACGAAAATGCTTCAGAACAACTTATTCCTCAGATAATTGATACGCTGAACGACACCGCTGCGTGTAATGAAATGAGAAAAAACATTAAACGCTTTGCTCAACCTGAGGCAACAAACCTCATCGTTGATGAATTATTAAAACTGGCTCAATCATGAAATACGCTAAAGGAAATCATATTTACTTCCTGGGAATCGGCGGCATCGGAATGAGCGCACTTGCACGTTTCTTCAAGCTTCAGGGGGCAACCGTTTCGGGGTATGACCGATCACGAACGCCTCTCACCCAAAATCTTGAAGATGAAGGCATTCATATTCATTATACAGATGATATTGAAAGTATTCCTCAAAACCCCGAACTGGTTATTTACACTCCGGCTATTCCCCATGATCAGCTAGAACTTCTATTTATCCAGCAAAAAGGTTATCCTTTAATGAAACGCGCTGAGGTTTTGGGAATGCTAACACAGAATATTCCTACAATTGCAATCGCAGGAACACATGGCAAAACAACGATTACTTCGATGATTGCCCATATTCTTCATGAAGCTGGCATCAAAATAACGGCATTTATTGGTGGTATTGCCAATAATTTTGAGAGTAATCTTGTGCTTTCGTCTGATAGTCAATTTATGGTTGTTGAAGCTGATGAATATGATAAAAGCTTCTTGCTACTTCAGCCTGATATTGCAATAATTTCTTCAATGGATGCTGATCATCTCGACATTTATCATAGTCATGCTCAAATGTTGCAGCATTACAATCAGTTCGCTTCCAGACTAAAAAATGATGGAATTCTCATTCATAAAGCAGGACTACCACTTGTTAATGAGTTGAATTCTTTTTCTTACAGCATTGATTCACCAGCAGACTTTAAGGTTCAGAACATAAGAGTGGAACATAGTTCCTTTGTTTATGAATGGATCATCCCGGAGCATGATGACCCAATAAGTGTTGTGATGAAAGTGCCTGGCCGTCATAATATTGAGAATGCATTGGCAGCCTCAGCAGTAGCTCTAAAGGTTGGCGTTAGTCCCGAAATTATTGCTACTGCCCTTAGGAATTACAAAGGCGTCTGGAGAAGATTCGATATCAAAGTTCAAACGAAAAATCATGTTTATATCGATGATTATGCACATCATCCTGAAGAACTAAGGGCCTGTATACAAGCAGTTAAAGAATTATACCCCAATGAAAAAGTAACAGGAATATTTCAACCTCATCTCTTTACACGAACACGTGATTTCATGTCGGAATTCGCCAAAAGCCTTAGTCTGTTAGATGAACTCATCTTACTCGAAATTTATCCGGCACGCGAATTACCAATAGAAGGTATCACCTCACAAGCCTTACTTGATGTATGTCAATCAAAAGAGAAACACCTGATCGCTAAACAAGATATTCTTGATTTTATCAGTAAAAAACGACCCAAACTTTTGGTAACCGTGGGAGCAGGGGATATTGACCAAATTGTAAATCCTCTTCAAAAAATGATTTCATCATGGTAAAGCGAATCCTTGAAATATCAACCTGGGTTATTTCAGCATTGGGGCTGATTGCATTATTAGGATTTGCAAGAATTGGTCATTATAGTTCACCCGTAACCGGCCTTGAGTTGGAAATCGTAAAAGAGCCTGAGGGGGGATTTTTAGGATATAACCAGATGCACGAAGAAATAACCAGCTTGGTTGGCGCAAACCGCACCAAATCGCTAGGATCATTAAAAGTTCGAAATCTGCAGCGACAACTGGAATTAAATCCATTTGTTGCACATGCCGAAGCTTCTACGACTCTCGATCGAAAAGTTCGCGTAAAATTGATCGAAAGGAAGCCCTTTGTTCGCATATTTACAGCAAATAACGAATCCTATTACATAGATAATGAATATGTTATATTCCCAACGCATCCCGAATTTGTTGCAAGGGTTATCATAGCAAACGGCAATATCAGCCCGTTGCCAATTCCTGAAAATGCTGTTTTACCGCTTAGTCATCTAATGAATAAGCAACATAGCGCCTTTTCAATTGCTCGTGTTGCTGATGAAATCAATCGTGATGACTTTATGAAAGTGTTGATTGATCAGATTTTTATCACCGAAGAAAACTCTATTGAAATAACACCAAAAATCGGCGATGCTTCTGTCATTGTCGGAGACACTTCAAATATTAAAAATAAAATAGTTACGATATCTGCTTTTTTTCAATCAAAGTCGAATGATCCGGCTTTGAGAAATTACAGCAGTATCGACGCCCGATACAGAAATCAAATTGTTTGCACCAAAAGAGATTCATTATGAAAACTGCTGAAATTATTGTCGGATTAGACATTGGAACTACCAAAATCGCATGCATCGTTGGCCGACGGAATGAAAATGGAAAGATTGACATTCTGGGTCACGGACGATCAGAGTCGATCGGTGTTAAACGAGGAATGGTATCCAACATTGAAGATACCGTTAACTCGATCAAGAAAGCCGTTGAAGAGGCTTCGATCAAGTCGGGAGTCGATATAAAATACGTGAACGTTGGCATTGCAGGTCAGCATATTAAAAGTCTTCAACACCGGGGAAGTCTGGTTCGTGAAACCCATGATAAGGAAATCAACCGGCTGGAAATAGACAAATTAAGCAATGATATGTACAAGCTCAGTATGACAGCCGGGGAGGAAATCATTGATGTCATTCCTCAGGATTATATCGTTGACGGGGAGCAGGGAATCAAGCAACCTGTTGGAATGCAGGGAAATAAAATTGAGGCTAATTTTCATGTCATAATCGGACAAACAGCCGCTGCCAAAAACATTCTTAAATGCGTTAAAAGAGCTGGTTTAGAAATGGTTGATCTCATTCTTGAGCCAATCGCTTCAGCAGAGTCAGTTTTGAGTGATGAAGAAAAAGAAGCAGGCGTAGTATTGGTTGATATTGGAGGTGGAACCACTGATATTGCAATCTTTTATGATAAAATCATACGTCATACCGCAGTTATTCCTTTTGGTGGTGATATTATAACGGAAGATATCAGAGAAGGATGTACGATTATTAAAAAACATGCTGAAGAAGTAAAAATAAAATTTGGCTCTGCTTTGGCCAGCGAAAACAGAGACGACGAGGTAGTGTCAATTCCAGGAATCAGGGGCAGACCACCAAAAGAAATTTCGTTTCGCAATTTAGCATCCATCATCCAGGCACGCATGGAAGAGATTATCGAGCACGTATATTATGAGATCAAAAACTCCGGACTTGAACGAAAACTAATTGCAGGAATTGTATTGACTGGAGGTGGAGCACTAATGAAACATATTGATCAGCTATCATCGTTTCTAACCGGAATGGAAGTTCGGATCGGTTATCCAAACGAACATCTGGCCAAAGGAACTCCTGACGAACTTGCAAGCCCCATGTATGCTACCGGGATTGGGCTGGTAATTGAAGGAATCAAACGCTATGATTTCGAAGTTGAAATGGATAAGATGAAAGAAGATGCTGAAGATGTGGGACTTAAGAAACAAAAAACTCCTGTTACAATTCCAGAAGACTTGAAAGAAAAGAAGCGACAGAGTTACCTGGATAAAATAATCAGGATATTCGACCGAGATTTGATTGAATAACTTAAGGTTATCAACCATAAAATGTTAACAAATAAAATAAAAAAACAATATCTGAATCAAACAAGAAATTAATTTTAAAACCTATAATCATGACTGAAATGCTAAAATTCGAACATCCTAAAAATCAATCAAATATCATCAAAGTAATCGGTGTTGGAGGAGGTGGAAGCAATGCTGTTACCCATATGTTTCATCAGGGTATAAAAGGTGTTGATTTTGTTTTATGCAACACTGATTCACAAGCCCTTGATACAAGTGCAGTTCCAAACAAAGTCCATCTTGGAAAAAGACAACTTGGAGCAGGAAACATTCCTGCTGTTGGCCGTGAAGCTGCCATCGAGACAACTGAAGAAATAAGACAATTACTTGAACCTCATACCAAAATGCTTTTTATTACAGCTGGTATGGGAGGTGGAACAGGAACAGGGGCAGCACCTGTTGTAGCAAAAATTGCCCGTGAACTCGATATTCTAACAGTTGGGATCGTTACCCTTCCTTTTAGTTTCGAAGGAAAAAAACGTCGCCAGCAAGCCATTGAAGGCATCGAAGAGCTTAGAAGACATGTTGATACATTGCTTATTATCAGTAACGATAAGCTGAGAGAAGAATACGGAAATATGCGTTTAACTGAAGCTTTTAAAAAGGCTGATGATGTTTTGACAATCGCTTCCAAAGGTATTGCTGAAATCATAACTGTTACCGGCTACATCAACGTTGACTTTGAAGATGTTAAAACAGTAATGAAGAACAGTGGTAAAGCAATTATGGGTTCTGGAATTGCTTCCGGCGAAAACAGAGCCATTAAAGCTATTGAAGAAGCCATGCGTTCACCCCTCTTAAACGATTCAAATATTTCAGGGGCCAAAAACATTTTGTTGTATATCACTTCAGGCGGGGAAGAAATTTCTTTAGATGAGGTTCATGAAATTACTGATTATATTCAACATATTTGTGGAAATACCGCAGAAGTAATTTGGGGCAACGGTGTTGACGACACCTTAGAAAATAATATTGCCCTCACCATTATTGCAACAGGTTTTGAAAATGAGGAGTTACTAACGGTGAGCCAAAGCGCTTCGAATGTAAAAAATTATCCACTATATGGTGATAGGATTAATGATTCGTTTAATAACCAACAAAATAACCAAAGCACACCGGTAAAGGTTTTCACTCTTAGCAATGATGATTCGGATGAGGATCAAGAGGTTACAAATACTGAATCTGCATCTCAGTCAAATCATATGACACAAAGAGTTCATCACCTTTTCGATGAAATTCAGGAAGAAAAAGAAGTGGAAGAGACTTCATTTATGACAGATGCAACTGCAGAAACATCTTTATCTCACTCAACTATTAAAGATGCTGATGAAATCCTATTTGAAGTTGTTGAGCCAATTATAGAAGCAAAAACAGAAGTTGTTAAGGCTAGCATCTCACGTATTAATGCTGAAGATGAAATGGCAGAGCGACTTGAAATGGAGAGAAGAAGTATCGAACGTCAGAATCGTCTGAAAGCAATGAGTTTGAAGATCAGAACTGACCAGGGAATTGAAGAGCTCGAGAAGCAACCGGCGTATTTGCGTAAAGGTACAGATGTAAAGCAAGAAATGGCATCACAAGATGTATCGCGCTACAGCATTGATCCTACACCAGGTCGTCCGGGACTTCGTCTTGATAATCCTTTTCTACACGACAACGTTGATTAAATAGAGAAATTATGGAGCTGGAAATTATTATAAATAATGATATCAAACAGGCTATGCTTGCCAAAGATATGCGGAAGCTGAATGCTTTACGAGCTATCAAAGCAGCCCTTTTGCTTGAAAAAACAGGCAAAGATGTAAGCAGCGGTGTTATTCCTGAGAGCGTTGAATTGAAACTTTTACAGAAATTAGTTAAGCAGCGCCGCGAATCAGCAGCCATCTATGTATCTCAAATGCGAGCAGATCTGGCAGATGAGGAAATTTTTCAGGCAAGTATCATAGAAAACTATCTTCCATCCCAAATGTCGGAAGATGAAATCAAAGCTATTGTCGCATCTGCCATAACTGAAACAGGTGCCTCAGGAGTGAGGGATATGGGTAAGGTAATGGGAATTGTTTCAGCGAAGATTTCAGGCAAAGCTGACAATCAAACTGTTGCTACAATTGTTAAAACACTTCTTAATAATTAGTTATATTTTGAGTCTAAAAAGACTCGCATTACAAGGGGGGAAACAAAAAAAGGAGCCAAAAGCTCCTTTTTTTATTATCTGTTAAAGATTAAATTAACCGAGTGCAACGCGTTTGAAGGAAGTAACAGTAAGAGATTTATCACTTTCTGATAAATACTGTCTGACTGTCTTTTTATTCTCACGTACAAAGTCCTGGTTAAGCAAGGTACTTTCGCGATAAAACTTATTCAGTTTACCACGCGCAATTTTTTCAAGCATTTCTTCAGCTTTACCTTCGTTGCGTGCTTGTTCCTTACCAATTTCAATTTCTCTTTGAATAGCTTCCTGTGGAACATCACCTTCATCAATGGCAACAGGATCCATAGCTGCAACCTGCATTGCAAGTTCGCGACCAATTTGAAGAACATTAGGAGCTTCAGAAAGATTCAAACCAATGATAGTAGATAAACGATTACCCGGGTGAATGTAAGCAGCAGTGACTGGGGCTTCAATTTTGAAAAATGCTCCCAAATCAATTTTCTCTCCAATTACACCTGTTTGGTCAGTAATTGTTTCTTCAACTTTTCTACCATTGAGTTCAAGAGCCTTCAATTCATCAATGCTTTGAACTTTATTAGCAATAGCTAAATTAAGAATGCCGTGAGCGTACTTTACAAAATCTTCATTCTTTGCAACGAAATCTGTTTCACAGTTTACCATTACAACGGCTGCATACAGGTGATCGTCACTTGTTTTGGCGATAACAACACCTTCAGTAGCATCACGATCAGCACGTTTTGCGGCCACTTTCTGACCTTTCTTGCGCAGATAATCCACAGCCTGTTCCATATCTCCATTGCTTTCGACGAGGGCATTTTTGCAATCCATCATCCCAGCACCTGTCAGCTTTCTTAAATCATTTACTTGAGCAGCAGTAATATTCATTTGCTTATAATTCTTTAAAATTAAGTCTATTATTTTCTGGCAGCCGGACGACGTGGTCTTTTTCCACGAGCGTCATCACCTGCTGGTTTGCGGCCAGCATCGCCTTTATTTTCTTCTTCATCAACTTCGAAGTTTTTGTCGTTATCATCGCCAAAATCTTCACCGTCGCTTTCGCCATCTTCCTGACCTTTATCTTTAGCAAGTTTTCGATCATTCAATCCCTCTTCAATAGCTTGAGCCATAGTGCGAAGGATTAAAGAAATAGATTTGCTTGCATCGTCATTTCCTGGAATTGGGAAATCAATAATGTTTGGGTTGCTGTTTGTGTCGCAAATTGCAAAAGTTGGGATGTTAAGCTTACGTGCTTCAGCAACAGCGATATGTTCTTTGATAACGTCTACAACGAATAATGCAGATGGAAGACGACTAAGGTCAGCAATACTACCTAAGTTCTTTTCTAGTTTTTCGCGTTCACGTTGAATTTGAAGGCGTTCTCTTTTGGAGAGGTTCATATATGAATCGCTCACCATAAGTTTGTCGATATTTGACATTTTGCGTACCGCTTTACGAATGGTAGCAAAATTTGTCAACATACCACCTGGCCAGCGTTCTGTAACGTATGGCATGCCAACTTTGGCAACCTCTTCAGCCACGATACTTTTTGCTTGTTTCTTTGTTGCAACAAACAAAACTTTTTTACCAGAACGAGCTAATTGACGAAGTGCGTTGGCTGCTTCTTCAATCTTTACTTGTGTTTTGTATAAGTCAATGATGTGGATTCCATTGCGCTCCATAAAAATATATGGTGCCATATTTGGATTCCATTTTCTTCTGAGGTGACCAAAATGAACACCTGCATCTAATAATTCTTCAAAGGATACTCTTGACATAAAAAAATAGATTAAAAATTGTTTACTTTCACGAACACAATCGCTGAGTAGATCTGAGAGGACATCTCAGCAATTTGGATACTAAACAGAATCGTTTGCCCTTGAGACTAACGTTTGCTGAATTGGAACTTCTTGCGGGCTTTTGGCTGACCTGGTTTTTTACGTTCAACCATTCTCGGGTCACGACGTAAGAGGCCTTTTGCTTTGAGAACAGGACGATATTCGCTGTTAATTTCGCAGAGTGCACGGCTGATTGCAAGGCTCAAAGCCTCTGCCTGTCCGTTGATTCCACCACCAGCAAGATTCACTTTGATGTCGTAAACACCCATATTACCCGTAAGGGCAAGAGGCTGCTCAACAACAAACTGCAAAATGCCTGTTGGGAAATATTCTCTGAAATCCCGCTTATTAACCACGATACTGCCGTTTCCGCTTTTCAGATAAACACGGGCAACAGCAGTCTTCCTCCTACCTAAGGCGTTGATTACTTCCATGATACTTATTTAATTGTATTTAATGTTAATTCCATTGGCTGCTGAGCTTCATGTTTGTGGGTGGGACCAGCATAAACATAAAGGTTACGAAACAACTCTGCTCCCAACTTTGTTTTTGGAAGCATACCTTTCACTGCATGTTCAACAACAGCAATAGGTTTTCTTTTCAGCTGCTCTTTGATTGGACGGATACGCTGACCGCCAGGAAAACCTGTGTGACGGACATAATATTTGGTTTCCATCTTGTTTCCTGTGAGCGCGATCTTTTCAGCGTTGATCACAATCACGTTGTCACCACAATCGCTGTGGGGAGTGAAAGATGGTTTGTGTTTGCCTCTTAATACCTGAGCAACTGTTGACGCCAAACGTCCTAAAATCAGTCCTTCGGCATCGATAACCATCCATTTTTTATCAGCATTTTCTTTATTGACGCTGATTGTTTTGTAACTAAGTGTATTCATTGACTTGTAGATTACTTCTTTCGTTTCAGTACATACTTTTTCCAAAACGGGGTGCAAAAATAGAAACATTTTTTGATTCCAACAAATTTACTAACATCTATTTGTTGATATTTTTTTCTGTAACTTTTTGAACCACCGATAAGAAACTCCATGACCTATCTTTCAGCTGATTTACTGACCGATCAGAAAGGGATTTTTTCAGGCGGCAAAAGTACACATAATCATCTTCATTTATATTGATAAAACGATTTTAATAAATTATAAAAATCTGTCCAGCATGCCACCTTCGATCGGGTAAGGTATTCTTTGCTATTTTTGCATCCTTAAATGTTCCCTCAAATCAGTTGTATGTCGGTAAAAGTTCAACAAATTTCAAAGCTTTATGGCACTCAAAAAGCTTTGGACAATGTATCCCTAACTATTAAACCCGGAGAAATTGTCGGGTTGCTGGGTCCTAATGGGGCAGGAAAATCAACATTGATGAAAATCCTTAGTTGCTTCATTCCACCCAGTTCAGGATCGGCCACTATTATGGGTTTCGACGTCCAGGATCAATCTATTGAGGTTAGAAGACTTGTTGGATATCTCCCTGAGAGCAATCCGCTTTATTCCGAAATGTATATCAGGGAGTATTTAACTTTCATTGCAGGGATTCATCAGCTTGGAAAAAAAACAGCCGGCAAAGTTGACGAAATGATTCACCTTACTGGTTTGGAACCTGAAATTCACAAAAAAATACACATGCTGTCCAAAGGATTCAAACAAAGGGTGGGTATTTCTCAAGCATTGATACATGATCCTCAAGTACTTATACTTGATGAACCCACCTCAGGTCTCGATCCTAACCAATTAGTTGAAATACGTAACCTGATTAAAAGCATTGGGAAAGATAAAACTGTCATTTTGTCGACTCATATAATGCAGGAAGTTGAAGCATTATGCAATCGTGTTATTATTATTAATAAAGGTGTGATCGTAGCTGATGATTTAACCGACAAATTGAGCAACAGTAAAATTACCGAAGCTATCGTTGTGGAGTTTGAACAAACAATAGAATCGGCCGATCTCATGAAAATTCCGGGTGTTAAGCGTGTTATTAAAGAATCTAACAGCTGGGTAATTGAACCTGAAGCAGGACGCGATATCAGGCAATCACTTACCAAATGGGCTGTTGACAGGCAATTGATAATTGTTGCACTAAAAAAGAAAACTTTAAGCATGGAAGAATCCTTTCATAAGTTTACTCAAAAATCTTAGGGCTTTTTTTTTATTAATAAACGCTTCATTGATGTGTACCTTCGCAACAAATGTTAATTGTATGACAAGGCAACTCAGTTTTAGTATTTTTGCGTTTTAGATTCACATGAATATCGAAATCGGTTATTGTTTGCAGCATTAAATGAACTATTTGTCTAACAAAAAAATAGTAAAAATTGAAAACTAACAGTGAAATTATACAAATAGCTTCTCAAGTTATAAATAACGAAATCAATGCTTTAGCAGGTTTGTTAAAAGTGCTTGGCAATGAATTTGCTGAAGCGGTAAAGTTGATTTTAGCCTGTGAAGGAAAAGTGATTGTAAGTGGTGTTGGCAAAAGCGCCACCATAGCCCAGAAAATGGTTGCTACATTCAATTCAACAGGAACGACAGCTGTGTTTCTTCATGCAGCTGATGCCATTCATGGTGATCTGGGTGTTATTCGTGATGAGGATATTATCATTTTATTGTCAAAAAGTGGTGAGACACCCGAAATAAGGGTTCTCATTCCATTATTAAAGGCTAGAAAAAACAAGTTAATTTCAATTGTTGGAAATACTCAAAGCTATCTGGCCTTACAATCTGATGTGGCACTTGATTCAACAGTACCGAGAGAAGCTTGTCCAAATAATCTTGCACCAACAGCCAGCACAACAGCCCAACTCGTTATTGGTGATGCACTTGCAGTGTGTTTACTGGAGTGCAGAGGATTCACAGCAGAAGATTTCGCTAAAGTACATCCGGGAGGTGCACTTGGGAAACAGTTGTATTTGCGGGTTGACGACATTTTCTTAAAAAATCAGGTGCCTTTTGTTGGTCCTGAAGATGATTTGACAAAGATAATTGTTGAGATTTCTGCCAAACGACTGGGAGCCACGGCTGTTTTAGATCATGACATATTATTAGGAATAATTACAGATGGTGATTTAAGACGCATGCTAATAAACAACCCGCGTTTGGATCAGATTAAAGCTTCAGATATTATGACCAAAAACCCAAAACATGTTGAGCCGGGTGCTTTAGTAGTTGATGCACTTGAAACCATGCGACGTTTCAACATTACACAATTACCGGTGGTTGAAGCTGGTAAATACAAAGGGGTAATCCATCTCCACGATATAATAAAAGAAGGAATTATATAATTGCAATTAAAACAACAAGAAATGAAAACAATTGAAGCGTTCAATGCGTACCGCAAAAAAATGAACGATAAAATGATGGATGCTCCCAACAATAAGATAATGAAACGTATTTACAGTTTGGATACGTTGACATATGAGCCTGGAGCTTTGGATTCAAAAACAAAAGAGATGCTTGGGTTAGTAGCGTCAATGGTTTTAAAATGTGATGATTGTATTTATTATCATCTGCAAAAATGTGCTGAACTTGGCGTGACAACCGACGAGATTATGGAAATCTTCGGTGTGGCAAACCTTGTTGGCGGAACCATTGTAATACCACATACACGCAGAGCTCTTGAGTTTTGGGAAGCCCTTATGGAGCAACGCAATTAGTCAATTGATTTATAAACGATTATACATGCTGGGAGCAAAGCATTGGATTGTGCTGATCTTCTTTAGTATCTTGGTAGTACCTGCCCTGTCGCAAGTAACCAAGATTAGAGGAAAAGTCATGGATGTTGAAACGTCCGAAGCAATTCCATTTGTAAATGTTTATCTTGTAGGCACAAGTGTTGGCACAACAACCGACTTCGAAGGCAATTATTATTTTGAAACGAGGGTTAGTGCCGATTCTGTTGCTGCCTCTTTTATAGGGTACCAGCGTCAAAGTCAACCTATCAAGTTAAACCGGTACCAGGAAATAAATTTTACCCTACATCCTGATCAGTTTCAGCTGGAGGAAGTAGTTGTTGTCGCAGGAGAAAATCCTGCGGACATAATTATGCGTAACGTTATAAAAAACAAGGAGATAAACAAAAATAATCAACTCGAATCTTATCAATATGAGGTGTATAATAAAATTCAATTTGATGCTAATAATTTTGATGAGAAACTAAAAGACAAGCGTCTGTTAAAGCAATTTGATTTTGTTTTTGATTTTATCGACACTTCAACTGTTAATGGGAAAACCTATTTACCTGTTTTCATTTCTGAAACGTTGAGTGATATTTACGTGAGGAAGAACCCTGACAAGAAAAAAGAGCGTATCAAAGCTGCAAAAGGTTCGGGAATTGAGAATCCAAGCATAGCTCAGTTTATGGGTAATCTTTATCAGGAAGTGAATGTGTATGACAGTTACATCCCATTATTTGGCAAAAACTTTGTTAGCCCATTGGCTGACTTTGCTTTTTCTTACTACCGGTATTATCTGGTTGACAGCCTTATTCTTGAAAACGAGCGAAGTTATAAACTCATGTTCAAGCCAAGAAGAAAACAAGAGCTAACCTTCACAGGTAGCTTATGGATTCAGGACACCTCTTTTGCAGTAAAAAAACTGGAATTTGACGCTGCATCCGATGCTAACCTAAACTTTGTGAACGACTTATCCATTCGTCAGGAATTTAAAAACATCAATGGAAAACATTGGTTTTTAACATATGACTACATGGTAGCCGACTTCACAATCACCGATCAAAACAAAAAGCTTCCAGGTTTTTACGGACAAAGAACCACTACTTATCGTGATTTCATAGTCAATCAAACGAAAGAAGATTCTTTTTACAGCCAAACTTCTGAACTGCTGCTTGATGAAAACATTATGAAACAAACATCAGAGTTTTGGGAAGAAAACCGACACCTTAGCCTTTCAGATAAAGAATCAAAAATATATATGATGATTGATTCGATTGAGCGTGTTCCCATTTTCCGAACCTATTCTGATGCTATTTATACTTTTATCTACGGTTACCTGCCTTATGGTAAATTGGAGTTAGGGCCTTTGAATAAGTTGGCAAGTTTCAATTCGGTAGAAGGACATCGCTTTAGAATCGGGGCGCGTACAAGCACCCTTTTCAGCGAAAACCTGCGTCTTGAAGGTCATTTAGCGTTCGCACTGCGCGACCAGCAAATGAAATACGGGGCCGGCATATACTATACCTTCGCAAAAAATCCTCTTCGGGCTGTTGGCGCTAACTTTAAGTATGATATGGAGCAACTTGGTTCAAGTTTCAATGCGTTTAGCGAAGACAATATTATTGGATCATTATTCCGCCGACAGCCGGCAGATAAGTTAAATCTCACGGGCGAATTTCGTTTATATTATGATCATGAATGGTTCATTGGCCTTTCGAACAGGGTGGAGCTTTTGCATCGTGAACTATTTCCTGTGGGCGACTTTCAGCTTAAAACCTACACTCCCAGTGGTGATTCAATCATTCATAACTCACTGATCACGACCGAGCTTGCTATTGAAGGTCGTTTTGCTTATCGCGAAAGAGTTGTTATTAAATCCTTTGATCGCATAAATCTTGGAACCCCCTACCCTGTTATCAATTTTCGGTATAGCTTAGGCGTACCAGGGCTCATCAATGGTGATTACGGCTATCACCGATTACAGGCAGGTGTTTCACACTGGTTCAATATAGGTAGCTTTGGCTGGTCGAAATTTATTGTTGAAGGGGGACATGTTTTTGGGGAAGTACCATTTCCACTACTTGTTTTACATCCTGGAAATGAAACATTTGTTTTTGATGAATACGCATTCAACCTGATGAATTACTATGAATTCATTTCCGACAGGTATGCGAGTATTTATTATACCCATCATTTTGACGGCTTCTTTTTCAACCGTGTTCCGTTTTTCAGAAAACTTAAATGGCGCGAAGTGCTGTTTGTCAAAGGATTGGCAGGTTCCATTTCCGACGCAAACCTTCAGCTGAATTCGCTGCCAAAAGCGACCTTTATGCTTGATAAGCCATATTTCGAAGCAGGAGCTGGCATTGAGAATATTTTCAAAATCATTCGGGTTGATGCTGTGTGGCGATTATCGCACAACGAAAATGAAGGTTCAACACCATTTGCAGTGTTTGTTTCATTGCAATTTGCCTTTTAATGTTTTAGCACCTGACAATTCTTTTACCTTTGCCACGTTAATTAATCCGATAAAAACTTATGGTTCATGCAGCTACGCACCGCTAATCTCTATAAAAAATACAAGCAACGAACGGTTGTTAAAGACGTTTCTGTTTATGTGAATCAAGGTGAGATTGTTGGGCTTTTAGGCCCTAATGGTGCTGGAAAAACGACTACTTTTTACATGACTGTTGGCTTGATAAAACCATTATCGGGTCACGTTTATCTTGATGATCTTGATATAACCAACGAACCTATGTATCGCCGGGCACAGCGAGGAATTGGATATTTAGCGCAGGAAGCCAGTGTTTTCCGTCAGATGTCGGTTGAAGACAACATTCGCTCGGTCATGCAGTTTAAAAAAATTTCAAAGGAGGAGCAGCAAGCAAAGCTGGAAAATCTTTTGGATGAATTTGGTTTACAGCAAATTAGAAAAAGCAAAGGCATTCAACTTTCCGGTGGTGAACGTAGAAGAACTGAAATTGCGCGTGCATTGGCCGTTGACCCGGGTTTTATCTTGCTTGATGAACCTTTTGCAGGAGTAGATCCAATTGCAGTGGAAGATATTCAGGCAATTGTGGCAGCTCTAAAAAATAAAAATATCGGGATTTTAATCACCGATCACAATGTCCACGAAACATTGTCTATCACCGACAGGGCCTACCTTCTGTTTGAAGGCTCTATCCTCATGGCAGGAACTTCTGAGGAGCTCGCTGCCGATGAACATGTAAGAAAAGTATATCTGGGGCAGAATTTTGAACTGCGCAAAAAATAATCCTGCTTGTCAGTTTTTAAATCCAGAAAATGGGTTGCAAGCTACTTAGCTTTGGATATCAGCAAGAAAAACAATTAGCGACAGTAAAAGATATAGCAATATAATAAACGGTATTGCCACAAATTGCAAAGTCACGATTAAAATAATGGATGCCAGAAGGAAAAAGTACCTGACTTCGTTTCCTTTTAAAGCAAAAGATTTAAATTTTAGCCCAAAAAGAGGCAATTCAGAAATCATCAAAACGCTCATTATCAATCCCATTCCTATATAAAAATAGGTGTTTGTTACTACCATATAAAAAAGTGATTGCTGCTCATACAATTGTTCGCGAACAAGCGGCAAAGAAGCAAGAAGCAGTCCTGAAGCAGGTGAAGGCAGCCCTATAAATGATTCTGTCTGGCGATCATCAATATTAAACTTCGCTAATCTTAGAGCAGCAAATAAAGGAACTATCAACGCAAAAAAGGGTAAAAGGTTTTGGTCGTGCCAAAGCACTGCTGGCAATCCATGACTTTTACTAATCAGCGCAAAAAGGATTAGTGACGGGGAAACCCCAAAAGAAACGACATCAGCCAATGAATCCAGTTGAACTCCCAAAGGTGAGTAAGCTTTTAACATCCGGGCAGAAAAGCCATCAAGAAAATCGAAAACAGCAGCTAAAAAAATCATGTAAGCCGCCATCGTTAATTGATCCTGTGCGAAAAAAACGATGGAAATAACACCACTTAATAAATTCAGCAGCGTAATAAAGTTAGGGATGTGTTTCTTAATATTCATGGCGTTGATTTAAAAAGCAAAGATACGCAGCTTTCACCTTAACTGATAAAAAAAGTGATTCAGTATCCTTTTCGATTGAAAGGAAGGGATTACTGATTTTGCTACTCCTGTTAGATTGACTAAATTTGCCAAAAAAAATGATGAAAAGAATAATTTTCCTTCAGCTTATCATGACAACGCTCTGTGTTACACAAGCTTTTGGACAATTTGAAATTTCGGCAGAACTTCGTCCAAGGTTAGAAGTCAACAATGGCTTTAATTTTACACCCACTCAAGAAACAGATGTAACGACATACATCAGTCAGCGAAGCCGATTGAATTTTCAACTCACCAAAGAAAAATATGCCATTTACGTGAGCCTGCAAGACGCCCGGATTTGGGGAGACGAAAACATATCCTCAGGTACCGGTGCTTTTTCAAACAGTTCAAGTACTGGGCTTTACCAAGCATGGATGAAACTCAAATTATTTAAATCATCCACACTCAAAATCGGTCGTCAGGAATTTATGTATGATGATCAACGGCTATTATCAATAAGAAATTGGCCTCAATCAGGAATTACTTACGATGCTATATTGTTTCAATATTATAAAAATAAATGGCAGTTTGATATTGCATTGTCCTATAATAACGATAACAAAAAAGGTACTTCAGCTGGAAGTGGCTTGAATAATTTTGATGTTGATCCAATAAGCCGAAGGTTGCGAACTTTAAATTTTGTGTACTTGAAAAGAAATATACTAGATGGATGGTATGTCTCAGCCACAGGTTTACTTACTGGTTATCAAAAGGATAAAACAACAAGTACAATATATCTTATGGCAACATATGGGTTGCATAGTGAATTTAAAAAAGCTGGTTTTGAAAGCAGAATAAATCTTTATGGACAGTCGGGGAAGAGTCAGCTTGGAAAAGAGGTAAGTTCATGGATGATGACTGCTGAAGCAGCGTATCGAATAAAGAAATGGCGTCTTGGAGCAGGAATTGATCTTCTAAGTGGTCATGATGCTTCAAAAAACGATGCTGACTATCAGAAAACGGAGCACAATTTTGACCTTTTTTATGGAATCAGATACCTCCGCTATGGTTTAATGAATCAATATGTTTTGCCTTCCGGAACATTAAACGGAGGTCTTGTTGATATATATCCAAGCATCCATTTTTACCCCAACAACAAGAATAAAGTCAGTATTGATTATCATCACTTTGCTTTACAACAATCTGTTGTTGATCCTTTTGCAGAAAAAGCCTATCTGGAAGGATCATTAGGTTCTGAAATTGATCTCGTATGGAGTCATAGTTTTTCAAAAGAATTAATTCTTAATGCTGGTTTTTGTTATTACATCACCAATGATACCTATTCAAAAGTCAAGCAAGTTGATCCTCAATATCTTGAAACACCTTACTTTGGTTGGTTAATGATTACATTTAAGCCAACTCTTTTCAGATTTGAATAAATGATGGCAGACGTTCGCAAAATTTTGATCGAAGCTTATGATTATCCTTTACAGGAACACCAAATTGCACGATACCCGCTAGAGCAGCGCGATCAGTCAAAACTTTTACTTCAGTTAGGTAAAAAAATAAGTGAGGATACATTTTCACAACTGGGTCATTATCTGCCATCTGGAACCTTACTCATCACCAATGAAACAAAAGTCATACAGGCACGTTTGCATTTCAAGAATGCTAACGGGGCTTCGATTGAAGTGTTTTGTTTAGAGCCGGTAGAAAACGAAGGTGATTCGCAAATCAATATTTCATCCAAATCACCTGTCAAATGGAAATGCTTTGTAGGCAATTCAAAACGCTGGAAATCAGACTCACTTAGGATGGAAATCAATCCTTCAGGGTTCGGTACCTTAATTGAGGTGAAGAGATTAGAAAAAAAAGGTGATCACTCAATAATTGAGTTTTCATGGGACAATCAGGAAATTACCTTTGGTCAGATACTTGAAACAGCAGGTGAATTACCTTTACCACCCTATCTCAACAGAAAAGCTGAAAACAGCGATAGCATCAGGTATCAGACAATTTTTGCTCAAAATGAAGGGTCAGTAGCTGCTCCAACAGCCAGTTTACATTTCAGTAAAGAAGTTGTAGACAGTCTTAAATCAAAAGGGATTTCGTTTACAAATGTAACACTTCATGTTGGTGCAGGAACATTTAAACCGGTTTCCACCGATACGATTGGTGAACATGATATGCATGCAGAGCGCATTTTTGTTAGCAGAGCAACTGTTGAAAAATTGCTTTCACACCTTGGTAAGCCAATAATTCCAATTGGCACAACAAGTATGCGCACTATTGAAAGCCTTTATTGGATTGGTTTAAAACTACTTAAAGATGAAATAACGTCACAAGTGTTGAAAGTTGACCAATGGACACCTTACAAATATGAATATGAGGCTTCTACCATTTCTGCAGAAAGAACATTACAGGCAATTTTAATGTTCATGGACACTCACAATTTGAACGAAATCCATGCATCGACCTCGGTTATGATCGCTCCGGGTTATACTTTTAAAATAGCTACCGGCCTCATTACCAATTTCCATCAGCCTAAAAGCACGTTACTGTTGCTGGTTTCTGCTCTTATTGGAGATCAATGGAAAGATGTATACGATTACGCGCTGAGAAACAATTTTCGTTTTCTAAGCTATGGTGATAGTTGCTTGTTTATACCTTGATATGTATAAAAAAATAAGGATAAAACCCTAATAGTCCAGATTAGGTTGAATGAGATACGTATTTGAATTTAGTTCATATGCAATCAGGTTTCCGTATCCGGCTCTGTTAAGCATATAAACACCATTATCCAAATCGATGAAATGATACGAATCAGACTTTATCACATGATCCATAAACTCCAGATCTACAGGCGTATGGCCATGTATAACCTTTTTATTTCTGATCTTTGAGGGGATAACCTTAAATTCCTTTGTCCAAAGCATTGCAAAGCGATCAGTAAAAGGATCATCGATGGTAAAATTCATACCAGCATGCACCAAAACATGCTTCTCTGTTTCGATAAAGAGCGAAAGATTTCGCATCCAATCGATATATTTTTCAGAAATTTCGGAGGCAAAATCAACTTTGAAGCTTGCCATTGTTTCTTTGCCACCGTGTAATTCCCACATCTTTTGAGTTTTTGTACGGAACGAAAGCCCCAGAAAGCGTGTTTTGTTTTTATCTTCATCCCAGGCTTTGACACAGTATTCCTCATGATTTCCCATAAGCAGGCGTATATCATATTCTTTATGTTGAAGCGACATGATATAGTCGATTACCCCTTTGCTGTCAGGGCCGCGGTCGATATAATCACCTAAAAAAATCAACTCATCCCAGCGGGAAGGTTTGATCACATTTTCGATAAGACTACGTAAGGTTTTGCTGCATCCGTGAATGTCGGGGATTACCCATCTCTTTTTATCCATGAGGTTGGCCTTCAATTGATAATAAGGCAAAGATATAAAATGTCACCGCTTAATGGGTAATAGACTTGATTTTTGAGCATAAAAAAAGCGGATGCACATCTTTTAAGTTGATCTGCATCCGCCAAAATAAAAGTCAATTATTTCTTTTTCCCTTGATTAGCAACGGCTTCCATTAATTTTTTTATCTCCTCAGGGTCTCCAAGGAAGTAGTCTTTAACAAATTCCATGTTATCATCAAACTCAAAAACATATGGAACAGCTGTTGGAATGTTAAAGGCAAGAATTTCTTCCTCACTCATACCTTTGAGGTGCATCACCAACGCTCTCAGGCTGTTTCCATGCGCTGCAACCAAAATTTCACCATGTTCTTCCAACGAAGGTTTGATATCACTATTCCAATATGGCAACATGCGTTCAATCACTTCTTTAAGTGATTCAGTCAAAGGAAGATCAGCAGGATCAACATCCGAATAACGTTTATCGATTCGTGGGTTCCGTTGATCATCTTCGGTCAAAGGCTGTGGAGGAACGTCAAAACTGCGACGCCAAAGCAGTACTTGTTCATCACCGTATTTAGCAGCTGTTTCCGCTTTATTGAGACCTTGCAACTCGCCATAATGTTTCTCGTTGAGTCGCCATGATTTAACTTCCGGGATATACATCAGGTCCATTTCTTCCAAAACAAGCCATAATGTTTTAATGGCACGTGTAAGGTAAGAGGTGTAAGCCATTTTAAAATCAAATCCTTGTTCTTTCAATAGTTTGCCCCCTTTGCGGGCTTCTTCAACTCCGGTTTCTGAAAGTTGAACATCAGTCCAACCAGTAAAAACATTTAGTTTATTCCAAGTACTTTCACCATGCCGAATTAAAACCAATCTTTTCATTTTCTGATATTTTATTATTAATCAATGAGATAACCAATTATCCTTTGTTTCTTAATATTTTTTGCAAATTTAATGCATTTCCTCCATTGCGATTGTATTTTTGTATCATGAAACCTACAACGATACCAGCTTTCTTGAGGATGTTTTATCCTTCGCTGCTTTGGCAGATGCCTGAAGGAAATAAGCGATTATACCTCACTTTTGATGATGGACCCAATCCTGAGGTGACGCCTGTTGTTTTAGATTTACTTAAATCTTACAGCGCGCATGCTACTTTTTTCTGCGTTGGTGACAATGTAAGAAAGTATCCTGAAACCTATAAGCAAGTTTTGAGTCATGGACATTTGACTGGCAATCATAGCTACAACCACCTCAACGGCTGGAAAACTTCATTGAACACCTATTACGAAAACGTTGTTTCTACAAAACAATATATTGATTCAGAATGGTTTAGACCACCTTATGGGCGTATTACACCATCACAGATTCAAGCCTTAAAAAAAGAATTCAAGATTGTAATGTGGTCGGTTCTTAGCTACGACTTTGATGCTGAGACAAGCCAGGAACAATGCATTAATAATGTTGTGTCAAATCTAAACGATGGAGCAATCATTGTGTTTCATGATAGCCGAAAAGCAGTGAAAAATATGCTCCCCGCCCTTGAAGCTACACTAAAAGAGGGAATTGCCCGGGGTTTCAGCTTTGAACGTCTTGATAAATAGAATCAGATCTTGAATAAAAAAAGAGCTAAACCATTTAAGGTTCAGCTCTTTAATATAGCTTTTGGTTCTACGCTTTTGAAAATCGTTTTTTGAACCTGTATCGCGCCAGATAAAGCACGTGATACATAGCTGGTACAACCACCAATGTTAGCACAGTAGCAAAGGAAAGTCCAAAGATAACTGTCCATGACATAGGTCCCCAGAACAAGGCATTGTCACCACCAAAGTATAAATCAGGATCGAAGTTTTCGAACAAACCAATGAAGTCAATATTTAAACCTACAGCTAAAGGCACAAGACCTAATACTGTAGTTATAGCCGTTAGAAGCACTGGCCTGAGACGTGTTTTACCTGCTTCAACAACACATTCGATTGATTCTTTCTCGGGTAAATCATCTTTTGGATTAATTCCCAAGCTTATTTTACGATTGAGTTTCAATAAACTGATATAGTCAATCAATACAATTCCGTTATTTACCACAACACCGGCAAGTGAAACAATACCAATCCCGGTCATGATAACCACAAAATCCATTTGGAATGTAGCCAAGCCTCCAAAAACTCCGATGGTACTCATTAAAACTGTAGACATAATGATGACAGGCTTAATAACTGAGTTAAACTGAGCTACAAGGATCAAAACAATGAGTGCCACAGCTATCAACAAGGCATTCACAAGAAAGCCCATCGAAGCTTCCTGTTCCTCTTGTTCACCGGTAAATGAATATCGATAGCCGTCAGGGAACTCCATAGAAGCAAGAACAGGCTTGAGTTTGTTGTTAATCTCAGTTGCATTATAGCCTTCCAATACATTTGAATAAATGGTTATGACCCTGTTTCTGTCGATTCGGGAAACCGAACCATAAGTTGAACTTAAAGAAACATCAGCCACAGCCGAAATTGGAACAGAAACCAATTTTCCGCTGGCCTGATCTCTGAAAGTGATAGTTTGATTAATAAGCGAGGCAATATTATACCTGTATTCATCCTGCATGCGAAGCTGAATTGGATACTCATCTTCCCCAACTTTGTAATTTGAAATTTCAGAACCAAACAAAGCTGTACGAATTGTACTTCCAATTTGAGCAGTCGAAAGGCCGAATCTTCGTGCTCTATCACGATCTATAGTAACATTAATTTCAGGTTTTCCAAGGTCAAGGTCAATTTGAAGCGCCTCGATACCAGGGATATAAGCCTTATTGATTTCATTAATAACAGAATCAGTAATTGCCAGAAGTTTATCAAAGTCACGACCACTTACCTCGATATTGATTGGTTTTCCAACAGGAGGACCTTCGTTTTGCTTTTCAACTGTAATCACAGCGCCTGGATAATTACCAATGATTGCAGTAGACATTTCCTTCATAATATCCACAGTACTAACACCTCCTCTATCCTGAAAATCAACAAAAGTTACAGTGATGAGACCCTTATTAGGAGTTCCTCCCCTGCCTGTAAAACCATCATTTTCACCAACTGCACCTTTTCCTACATTGGTAAGTACCGATTTCACAAGAGGTTTATATGGTTCAAGAACCCGATTTATATGTGCTTCGAGGATTTTGGTAACAGAGTCAGTAGCTTTTATGTCGGTACCTAAAGGAAGTTCTGCCGAAACATTCACATATTTTGGATCTCCGGAAGGAAAAAACTCAACAGTAGGTTTAGTTCCGAAATAAAAGGCAATTGAAAAAATCATAAGAAAAAAGGTCCCAAACACAACCCAAAGCGCATTCTTGCCTTTTAAAGCGAAACTAAGGGTAAGTATGTACATCCTTTCCAACCAAACAAGAAACACATTTTGAAACCAACGGGCCTGACGATTTAAGAAGGCCAAATTAGCAAGGCCTATTAAAGCAAATAAAACAAGAAGGCTACCTATTGTATTTTTTCCGATAAAATATGCAATTGCCGCCAGGGCTATCATAATTCCAGCAACAATCAGCGTATTCTTTGCATTTGGGCGTTCGTTCGGATCTTCATTTTTAAAGAAGGCCACTAATATAACAGGGACCAACACCAAAGCTGTAAAAAGTGAAGCAGTTAAAGTAATAATCAAAGTGATGGGCAAATATTTCATAAATTCACCCATAATCGATTCCCAGAAAATCAAAGGGAAGAAAGCTGCAAGAGTTGTTAAAGTTGAGGTTATGATCGGTATTGCAATTTCACCCACCGCCAACCGGGCAGCCTCTCCTACTGGATGTCCTTTATCTACAAAACGATGGATATTTTCAACAACAACAATAGAGTTATCCACGAGCATTCCTAATGCTAAAATAAGCGAGAACAAGACAATCATATTTAACTGAAAACCCATTAAACCCATAACCATGAATGAAATGAACATGGATAGCGGAATTGATATACCAACAAATAACGCGTTTCGGGTGCCAAGGAAGTAGAAAAGGATAAACACCACGAATATAACCCCCATAATAATACTGTTTTCAAGGTTTGTCAATTGGAGCTTGATTTGCTCCGACTGGTCATTCGTGAGTGTTATACGTAAATCACTTGGCAACGTATTTTCGGCACGGGATTTATCCAGCAACTTAAAGATTTTATCCGTAGCATCCAGTAAGTTTTCACCCCCTTTTTTTATGACCTGCAATGAAACAACAGGTTGATCGTCCAAACGGGCAAAACTAGTTGGCTCTTCAAAACCATAAATAACTTCGGCAACATCGCGTAAATAAACAATTCGCTGATCTTCATGCTTTACAATAATATCCTCAATTTCCTTAACAGAACTAAACTCGCCGGCAACACGTACCGAGCGGCGTGTGTTTCCCGATTTTAATTCACCACCGGAAATGGACATGTTTTCATTGCGGATAGCGCCATCTATGTCATTAAAGCTCAGTCTGAAAGCATCCAATTTATGTTGATCAACATTCACTTTCACTTCCTTTTCGGTGATACCGGTTAGCTCAACTTTTGAAATCTCTGTGTAAGTTTCAATTTCATCCTCAAGAAACTCGGCAAACGTCTTCAACTCATTAACGCTGTAATCGCCCGAAAGGTTGATGTTGATAATAGGAAACTCCGAGAAGTCGATATCGGTGATCATTGGATCATCCAATAAATTGTCTGGGAGGTTCTTTTTAGCTTTATCTACAGCATCTTTCACATCCTGTAACGCTGCTTTAATATCCACGTTGGTATTGAACTCAACAAAGATGTTCGAAACATCCTGACTCGAAAGTGAGGTCATTTTTTTAATCCCAGTAACCGATTCAATTTCCTTTTCCAACTCGCGGGTGATGAGGTTCTCTACATCAAGAGGAGGGTTACCGGGATAGATCGTTTGCACCATTACCGTAGGAATCACGATATCCGGAAAAAGCTCTTTTGGCATTGATCGGTATGCGTAAAAACCAAAGAAAGCAAGAATCAGAATTGTGAGAAATACGGTATTTGCATTTTTTAACGCCCAGGTTGTCATGGAAAAATCCCTGATTTCCAATTCGGGCTGTGTATCTTTCATTTGTTCCATTTTCGGAATTATTTATTCATGATTTTAACTACAGCACCATCGCTAACACGATTGTAACCTTCAACAATAATTACCTCTTCAGCAGTTAAACCTGTCTCAATGAGTGTTTCTTCAAGATAAGTACGTCCGGGAGTAATATAGCGCTTACGGGCAACAGGTTCACCATTTGATTGGTCAGCAATATATAAATACTTTCCTTTCATATCTTCTCTGATAACTTTTGAAGGAACAACTATGCTATTAGCAGCTGAAAAATCATTGATGTTAATCACAGCAACCATATTTGGTTTGAGCATGTTCTCACTATTGTCAATTAAAAGCTCAACTTCAAATGTACGGTTGTTTTTATTAACTACATTACCTATTCTATTGATTGTAAATTCTTTACGAAAATCAGGATAGGTTGGCAGAGTCAGTACAACTGTGTCACCCTTTTTCACATTGGAGATATACCTTTCAGAAACATCGGCTTTCACATACATTTTATTCAAGTTTACCATATGAATCATTGCTATGCCAGGGCCAGCAAGCTCGCCTTTTTTATGGTTTACTTTCTCAATCACTCCGTCAAATGGCGCTTTTATTGTTGCAAGATCGAGCTGAGCCTGCAGGGTTGCAAGGCGATTTTCGAGGTTAGCCTTATTGTTACTAGCTTCGAGGTACTGCATTTCGGAACCCACTTTTTGTTTCCACAAACGTTCCTGACGCTCAAAAACATCAGTTGCAAGAACAAGTGAAGTTTTAATTTCCTGAATAGATTTCTCTGTTATCTCTGTATTGAGTTTAACCAAAAGCTGCCCTTTCGACACCCTGTCGCCTTCTTTTACATACACTTCTTTGATCTGACCGTTTACTTCGGGTGAAATCATTGCTTCCTGAACAGCAATGATAGCGCCACTTGCATCGAAATAATGATGAAAAGTTGTTGGAGCCAAAACTGAAGTCACGACAGGCACACGATTTACATTGTTACCATTAGCATCAGATGCTGCAAGCTGAGTTTGTATGGCTTCAATTTTTGCGTTTAACTCTGTTTGCTGTTTTCTATAGCTCTCAAGTTGCGTATTGAGATCTTGGTTCGAAGCTTCACTACCACCGCAGGAAGCCATAACTATCGCTGCAAGAGCGAAAAGGATGATGTTTATGTGTTTCATTTTTAAAAGATTATTCATTGCTTGTAAATTCTGGATAATGTTGATTAATATATTCGTGGCCTTTTTTGGAGATCACTCCATAAAGATGATATTTAAAAACCTCTTTAAAAAAGTGGTCCGAATGGATTTCCTCAGAAGGAATAATATCTGTATGCATCAGGTTTTCGATGCGTAGAACATGAAGTTTGGCTATGACTTGAGAATCGAAATTCATACGATAGAAGCCATCACTTTTACCTTTCTCAAGATTACTGAGTGTGGATTGATACATACTGCTCCGATGTAAATCACGCACTTTCTTATATATTGATGGATAAAACCTTTTTAAATCAAATTCAAAACCAGGGTTATGCTCTTTTATCATTTCGTTAGCGATGTTATACACCCTGAACATTTCTTCAAGAGCGTTTAACCCCTCATTATACAGGTTCTTAAAATTACATGTGTTTTTTTCAACCATCTGTGCGACAGCCTTATCAACTAACTCGGTTTTATCAGTAAAATGCTGGTATAACGTCTTTTTCGATATCCCCATTTGTCGCGCTAATTCTTCCATGCTGATGCTTTTGATGCCATAGCGCTGAAACAATTGCGTTGCCTCTTGAATGATTTCGCTGGTTTTTAATTCCATTTCGTTAGTACTTTTATTCACTTTCGGAGAGTAATGTTTCCATTGCTATACTCTTATTCAGCAGGTTGAGTGCAGCATTGATAAATTGTGATTCGGCAGTAATGTATTGATTATGCGTATTGAGTAGGTCGAGGCTGCCAGCCAAACCTTCAGTATACTTTATACCTGTTCTCCTGAATATTTTTTCTGCAAGATCTTTATTTGATCGCGTGTTCTGAAAAGTTGATAAAGCATTCGTTAACTCATCTTTTGTTGTTTTATGCTTAAGATACAAACTTGTAGAAACCATCTCTTCAGCAACTTTTGTTTTCTCAAACTGAAATTTGGCCTGTTTCACCTTATGCATTCGTTCACCGCTGCTCAAAATCGGAATTTGCATACTTATACCCCATACCGAGCTGCTATACCATTTTCCATTTGAACTAAAGAAGTCCCATTGATTTCGTTGAGCTTGTGTTTGGTAATTCAAAAAAGCTGAAACTGTTGGTAAAAAAGCACTTTGCTCTAGTTTTACCTGCAAAAGGGCCAGATCCTGTTGATTCTTAAGGATTTGGAAATCAATATTCGAATCGAGTTTAAACTGTTTTGCAAGCAGTTGTTCTGCAGCAAGTTTCTCAGTTAGTGTGACTAAAGTCTCGGTAAGTTGAATCTGATCCTTATCGCTCATTCCCAACTGATATTTTAGCATAGCTGTTGTGCTTTCGATCTGACTAAGAATATTGGTGCGACTCACTTCCAAATCAGCCAAAAGCAAATGAAGCTGATCGTATTCTGTTTCTTCTGCAAAGCCGTTCTCAACAATGATTCGGGTTTGCTCGGCGAGCTTTGACGTGATTTTCAACGTTGAATCAATAACTGAAATACCTTCCTGAGATGCTAAAACCAGAAAATAGGCCTCTGATACCGATTTGTTTACCTCGGTTTTTGTTTTAACAAAACTTTTCTTACTTTGCTCCAAATAAGCCTTTGATGCCTGAAGACCAACAAGATAACTTCCTGAAAACAACAATTGATTTACTGTTGCTCCAAGACTTCCGCTATATCTTGTTCCAAACTGGACTTCGATATCTTGTCCGGGCTGACCAAAAAAATCGCCGGGAACGAGTTGTACTGGCAACCCAATGTTGTCATTATAGCCAATAGTCGCGCTCGCTTGAGGCAAACCGTTGGATACCGTTTCCTTTACTTTGTATTCAGCCGACTCGATATCAAGCGAAGCATTACGTAAATCATAATTGTGCTGCTGTGCATAGGCCCTTGCCTGTTCGAGGCTCAGTTGGATGACTTGCTGCGACCACAGGGGTAGCGACAAAACATAGAAACTAAATAAAAACAAGAACTTTTTAAAATTGAACATATAGAATTGTTATTAATAATGATTGTAGAACTCTGTTTTGAAATAATGGGCAAAATTATTTCATAATGACAAACGGAAACTATTTTTGTTTTAAAAGTTTCCTAAGTTTTTGTTAATTGATGTTAACTTTCACTTTTTTACTGATAATCGAATCCTAAACTTAAAATATGTAATGCAGACATTATTTATGAAAGTCGAAGCAGCAGATATGTATTTGAATTAAGGCAAACTACATAACACATTTAAAAAGAATAACTTATGTCAATAATAAGAAAAACTATCCAAAAAATACGCGATTTTTAGGATAGTTTTACCGGGAAGAAAAAGTCGAGAATTGTAGATTTTGATGATGTTATTTCACCGCAATCGTTTCAATTTCTATTAAAGCATTGAGAGGCAAACCTTTAACTGCAAAGGCTGCACGTGCAGGAGGACTGTTTTGATAGTATTTTCCATAAACAGCATTCATGGCAGCAAAATTCGACATATCGCTAAGCAAACATGTTGATTTGACAACATTATCAAAGGTGTAGCCAGCAGCCTCTAGAATTGCTCTGATATTTTTCATGACCTGTTCGGTTTGCACTGTAATATCCTCTTCAACAAGTTTGCCTGTTGCAGGATCAATTGGAATCTGTCCTGAGATAAACAACATTCCGTTAGCTTCAATAGCCTGACTGTAAGGACCTATTGCTCCGGGTGCATTTGATGTGGAAATAACTTTTTTCATTGTTTCAATTTTTCACAAATATATCCAATTGAATTTGGAAAATGTAAAAAAACCTGCAAATGAATTTGTGATTAGATATCGCGGAAGTCCTTTTTCTTGGTAAGCTTAAGATCCTGAAGAACTGAAGCTTTTACATTTAACGAAAAATTCCAGCTTTTACGCGGGCCTATCGGAACCCAGCTAAAACGCATTTCCCAGCAGTGCAGGTCACGGTAAATATTTAAACTGGTGTAGGAAAGGCCTTTATTTTCGAAGTCCCAACCCGATTGTGCCGAAACTTTCCATTTCGGAGTAATATTTATATCGCCTGAAAACCCAAGGGTTTGAACAACTTTACGTGTATCCGACCGAACATAATCCTGATAAAGGATATTGTTCGAATAACGTAAATTGTAATTGATCGAGAGTGACCATGGTATCGACCAATCTACATAGTCATCCGGATTTCGCTGAATGTCATTAAGTTCGGCCTCACTTGCCATGGAAGAAGGAGGCTGTTCCGGTTTTTTTTCAGGTGTTTTTGCAAAATCCTTCTGACTTAATTTCCAGCTTGCACCAAAGTTCCATGTCGATTGTGTTGGCCGAAGCAACCTTTTATTCTCCGTCCATTCAAACTTATTGATTTGTTTACCCAAGGAATCAAGCACATATGGATCCCAACTACTTGAATAATTGATATTAAAGTTCTTAAAAAGACGTGTACGCCCACTCATTGTTATGTAAGAAAGATTCAGCGAATCACGTGCAAGATCGTAAGAACCACTGATGGAGAAATCCTCAATAAGCGGAATTTTCTTCATTCCGGTAATGGTATCCTTCTTTGATCGTACTTTAATCTCCAAATTATTGCTGATACCAAAGTTGATTCTTCCGGATTTACTTTCAGGTGGCGATCCAAAAATTGAACCTTCATAACGTGAATAAACCTGCTCCACACCATCACCATCAACATACGAATCGTAATAATTCCATTTAGGATCAGAAAACTCAGGAGTGTAAGTAAATCCAACTCGAGGCGTGACAACATGACGAATAGCTCTGATGGGGCCTTTTTTAAAGTTGACCATCCCATAGACTTTTGTACTTAGATTTGTTGAGAGGTTGTAATCGAACACATTACTAAATCCAGCAATAGTATCAATTTTCTCATAACCCACAATGGTATCATTATTCTCAAAAAGAGTATCGTTGACCCAGCTTTTTCGGCGGGAATCAAAGTACATCCTGTCAGTAATATTTATCGAATTGGTAAGTGAGAAGTGCTTTAAAATTTTTAAGGGAAGGTTTATTGGAATATTATGTTGAATCCCATTACGCATTTTGGTAAGGGCTCCCGGCTTAAAAAGCAAACTATCAGGTAAGCTTATTGTATTTTCGGCTTTCATGGTGTAACCCATGTTCAATTCTTCGTACCATTTCGATTTTCCAATACTGTTCTTACGCTTTAAAGGATTGATTTTGTTTGTGTTAAAAGTAATGGATGGCAAGGTTACGTTTACAACCTTTGTCTTGGTATTTTGACGGTGACTTGCATTTGCTGTTAAAAAATACTTGTTGTTCCAATTTGTTTGATAGGCAATCGACGACTGAAATTCGTTACTCAGATAGCTTTCAGTATTAACCGGATTAAACGTATTGAAGTTACTGCTCACAATATTAACATTAGCACTAAAACGACTGCTCGGGTGAGCTTTGGCATCCTGCTGATGCGTCCACCTGATGCGAAAATCGCGGCTTTTTTGATAATCAGCTGCACCTTCCACACCTGTGATGTTGATAGCGTAGGATGTGTTCAGGTTACCGCTGTATTTATATCTTTTAATATACCGGAGCGTTGGTTTTAAAGCCCAGCTACCGCGTGTGTAGATGTCACCCAAAATATCCAAATCAATATTCTCATTAATGGCCCAGTAATAACCCCCATTTTCGAAATAAAATCCACGCTTGTCAGCTTCACCATATGTTGGAATTCGAATTCCTGAACGCTGCCCGCTTTTGTTTGGAAACATGCCAAAAGGAACAGCTAACGGAGTTGGCATTCCCTCAATGACAAGATAAGCAGGGCCTGTTACAATTTTATTATCAGGAATCACTTTTGATTTAGCAAAACGGAATTCAAAATGCGGATGCTCTTTATTATTGCAGGTTGTATATCCACCAGATTTAATATTGATTGAATTGTCAGCCATTTTCTTCACCTGTGATCCATGTAAAAAACCTGCCCCATCTTCTGTTACAACACTGTTAATGATTCCTTTTTTTGAATTAAAGTTATAGTTAATCTCTTTAGATTCAAATGTTTGTGTTTTATCTGTGAAACGAGGCGTTCCAGTAACTATTCCTGCCGAATCAGTAACGCCACGGGCATACACCTGATTGGTTTCAAAACTGAATTCAATGTACGCCGCCTCAAGCTTGATATCGCCATAGGTAACCACAGCATTACCATATAAATAAACTTTTTTGTTTTTTAAATCCTGAATGATGGAGTCATTAGCCGTGCGTTCAACTTTTGCTTCAAGGGTTGTTTTTGCTTTTTTAGCAAGGCTGTCTGAAACCACCAGACTATCCGGAACTGACATCTTCAGGCTGTCAGAAACGACAGGCAGTGTGTCGGGAGGAAACAAAATGGAATTTTCGTCGTTATTATGTTGTAAGAAATTGACAGAGAACAGCTTTTCTGACCCTCCAACTACAAATATCCAGGCGATAGAAATCATCACCAGCGTACGCAGGATATTTTTTAAAGGTTGAAATGGTTGTGCCAAAGCAGATTCGATTAAATTTGTATACGATTATAACGAAGAATTTCAGAGTGCAAATATACTTTCAAAAAATGATTGCCAAACCGACATTCCTTCAACGCATTCCATTTTACTTTGTTGTGTTGGTTTTGATGATTCTGCCAAAAGCAGAGCTCATTGCTCAAAAAGGGAGTAAAATCAGGACTGTTGTTATTGATGCAGGCCACGGTGGACGTGATCCGGGAGCTGTTGGTAAGCATTCGAAAGAGAAAAACATTGTCCTTGATGTTGCTCTGTTAACTGGAACTTATATCCGGCAAAACCTGCCTGACGTAAAAGTGATTTTTACACGTTCGAAGGATGAGTTTATTGAGCTGCACCGCAGGGCAGCAATCGCAAACGAAAACAATGCTGACCTCTTTTTGTCGATCCATTGCAATGCATCAGTCGATACAAAAGTATTTGGTGCTGAGACATTTGTGATGGGGGAACACAAAACAGAAGCAAACCTCGAGGTAGCAAAACTTGAGAATGCTGCCATTCTTTTTGAAGAAAATGCCAGCGATGAATACGGAGGATTTGATCCTAACAGCACCGCAGCTTATATTGCACTCTCGCTTTTTCAATCAGACAACAAGCAACAAAGTATTAAAATTGCCCAACAGGTTCAGGAACAGTTTACAAAACGTGTTGGCCGCAAGGATCGCAGTGTGCAGCAGGCAGGATTTTTAGTCCTCTATAAAACAGCTATGCCGAGTATTTTAATCGAATTGGGGTTCATTACCAACCTGAATGAGGAAAAATTTCTTATGTCGGAAGAAGGGAAAGCTTTTATGGCTTCTGCAATCTACAGAGCATTCAGGGAATACAAACAGCAATATGAGCGCGACAACATCATTCCTATTGAGATACCGGAGGAATGGAAAGAGATTCTTGCACCTTCAAAAAAAGACTCCACAACTACAGTTAAGCCCTCGCCCGAACCTGAAAAAATAATAGAGAAAGAAAAGATAGTTTCGCAACAGACACTAACTGAGAAACCAACAGAATCAATTGTTTACAAAGTACAGTTTGCAACTTATCCGCGTGAAATTCCACTCAGCGACAAACGGTTTAGTCAGCTTACAGACGTGGGTTTTTATTTTCATAATGGATTATTTAAGTACACCTCAGGAAGTTTCTCAAACTTAAAAGACGCGATTAATCATCAATCAAAGCTGCGAAAAAATGGCTATGACGATGCGTTTGTTGTCGCCTTCGAAAAGGGAATTCGGATCAAAATTGAAGAGGCTGCTAAAAATAACTAGTGAGAAAAGAATAAATGCATATTTCAAATTTCGGAAAAAATGATTGTTCCAAAAGGATGCGCCTAATATTCAACAAGATAATGATTTCAAAATATTAACGATGAAGCCATTGACCAGCATGAATTCAATGATGTATCTTTGCACTGCTTTTTAAAAAACACATTCAAAAAAAGACAATGGTCATAAATGCAACCATAAGGTATTAAATTGGGTCATTATTTGTAAAAAACAAATCGGATGTTGGATTCACATTTGCGTCTGATAATAATCATGTAAAAGATGAAAAATAAAAAAGTATATGTTGTTGCATTCCTGTTTATTGCAGCATTATTCTTGTTTATCTGGGGTTTTAATTTCCTGAAGGGAAAAGATATTTTCAACAAAGAGACGTTGTTTTATGTTGAATACAAATCGGTTAACGGGCTGATTAAAAGCAATCCTGTTGTTTTAAACGGCTTAAGGATTGGTCAGGTGCGTGATATTTATTTTCACCCGGATCTGAGTGGTCGTCTGATCGTTCAATTGTCAGTCACAACTGATTTCCCAATTCCTTCGAACAGTATTGCCCGCATTTACAGTTCCGATCTGATGGGATCAAAAGCGATAGAACTTCAGTTAGGCGATGCCAAAACAAATCTGAAACAAAACGATACCTTGTCTTCTTCAATAGAAGCAAGCCTTATGGATGAGGTTAATGCTCAGGTACTTCCATTAAAAATGAAAGCAGAGGGTCTTATTTCGTCGCTTGATTCATTAGTGGTTATCGTGCAAACACTCTTAAATGAGAATTCACAAGGCAATATCATAGAAAGTTTGCAAAATATTTCCAAAACAATTAAAAATCTGGAACGCACCTCAGCAACTGTAGAAACGATAGTAATGACAGAACAATCGCGTTTAGCATCCATCCTCTATAACATCGAGCTTATTACGCGTAACCTGGAGCAAAACAATGGTCAGATAAGTAAAATCCTTGCCAACGCAGCCACATTTTCCGATACATTGGTGAAAACAGATATTGGCGGAACGGTTCGAAGTGTGAACGCTTCGCTTGCTGAGCTCAATTTTATGCTTTCCACTATAAACAACGGGCAAGGATCTGTTGGAAAAATCATGAGTAACGACACCTTATATTACCAATTGGAAAAATCGGCAGAGGAACTCAATAAACTCCTCGAAGATGTTAGGTTAAACCCCAAACGTTATGTGAAGTTCAGTTTATTTTAGGCGCAGTTATTTTTCCTGCTCCTCTTTTTGAACAACCTCAATTTCAGGCTCAATTTTTCTAAATATATCCATTCGATCTGTTGGTCGTATCTTTTCCAGCCAACGAAAACCTTTAAGAATTGCTTCTTCCTTCGGCAAATCTTTTTCGGGATACATCACCTCATTGGGCCCTGAAAAATATGAAATCCCTTTAATGTTATTATCTTCAAGGCGTATCATCAACGTACTTGATTTAGCAAGGTTAATACCAACTAACTGGCCATCATCCTCCCGAACCCAGTAAACCGTTTGAGCATTGCCATCAACAAATATTTTATCCAGTTCGTTTTCAACAAAATAACCAACCATATTCTTTCCTTTAATCTGATTGTAATTTATCATCGAATCGCGTGAAACAATAAAAGCGCTGTTGTGCATCACCAATGAATCAAGTTGTTGATTCGCAATGGTCACAAAAATCGAATCCGCAGTGAGCTGATTTTTTGATGACCAAAGCACTGGTTCAATGTACATGCGCATCGTTGAGTCAGCCATATGATAAACCAATGAGTCGCAGGAACCCTGAAGATCAGACCTATAGAAACGAACACCATAATATGCCAGCATCTGTTTGGCTTGCTTATCTTTATCAAAAAACATAAACATTGTATCCGCATGCATGAAAAGACTGTCATTTTTGTCATAGGAAATTGCTAACGTCTTTTCAGTAACATATGAACGTCCTTCATCTTCCCAGATTTTTCCAATCTCTCCTTTAATAATCATTTTATGGGTCGTATCTGTAATGACAACATTCCCCCTTGCATCACCGAAACCAGTATTACGGTTGTAAAACATCCAATCGGATTCAACAACCTGATCTTCTGTTGTTAGCTGATTATTTTTTTCAAGTTGAGCCACATCCAGACGCGTATTGTACCATCCCGATTCGGCATAAATTGTATTGTCTTTTCCCCGGATTAATGTTGGGCTATAGAACCAGGCCGTTTCGGTTCTTGTATTATAAACCATTGTATCAGTGTAGGTTGTATAATCCGGATTAATAAGTTCCACATCTTTGCTGAAATAAAACTCTTTTTTATCACTCTGGTAGTAACCCTTTTTGCTTTTGAGAATATTCTCCCCGCTGGTAATTGTACCACTGTCAGGATAGTGAGCCAGACGGGTGAGCCTGTAATAAAGCATATATTCGGTTTCCAAAATTGTAGAATCATCAACAAGTTTCACATGATTAAACAACTCAGCAACCTTGCTTTCACCATTGTACTTGAGTTTATCTCCATAAATATTCAGGGTATCACTTACCTTGATGTGTACGTTGCCGAAAGCGTCAAAATTTCTGCTTTTTTCGTTCAGATATGCACTGTCACAGTAAAACCAGGTTGAGTCCTGCCTGAGGACCACATTTCCTTTCAGGCGTTCAATATCGGGTCCCAACTTCTTGTCGAACTGTTGCAGCTGAGCCCTCTCAATGTGAATTACCGTTTTTTGTTGCGGGAAAACAGCGATTGAAAACACTATGACAAAAAAGAATGAAAGGAGATACCTCTGGAGGTTCATAAACTAAATTTAAGTCTGCAAAAATAAGACTATTCACTCAGCAGGTTGCCAGCGAATTAATAAATAGGTGAAAATCTGATCCTGAAGCAAATTTTAGAGCAACTTAAACCAATTGAAAAGAATGTTTTTATCGCTTTAAAAGAAAATTAATAAGTACAAATCAAAAAACCTGCCTGCTTTTCTGCGTAATTTAGAATGATTATTTCGTAAACCTGACCCCCTTTTACACTAATTTTACGGCCATTGATGCAGGTGTTGTGTGTCAGTAAATTCAGCACCTTGAAGGGCTTGGGGTAAAACGGGAAACAAATTAATTACTTATAATTTGGTAATTTTTGCAATAAAACCTGCAACCCCCTAATTAATCAAAAGCTTTTCAGTTTGCTATCAAAATCGCGTTTCGGTCATTGAATTAATTCATCAGATAATGGATGCAACATTTGATCCTCATGCTAATATTGAGGCTACAAAACGAAAGGCGGGCTATGTAACCCGCAAAAATGCTACGCAACAAACTTATGATCGTATTGGGTTTATGTCGGGCTTGGAGGTTCATCAGCAGCTGCTTACAAAAGAGAAGCTATTTTGTCACTGTCCGGCAGGCATTTACAACAAAAGCGATGTTTACGATGCAGAGCTTATTCGCCATATGCGCCCCACACTTAGCGAGCTTGGTGAATACGACGGTACAGCTTTGATGGAATTTAAAACACGTAAAGAAATCATTTACCGCCTTCGGAACGAAACCGCTTGCACCTACGAAGTTGATGACACTCCTCCTTTTCCAATAAATCGGGAAGCCCTCGAAATTGCCATCGAAATATCGTTGCTTTCAAAGTTAAATATTGTTGGAGAAGTACATATAACCCGTAAGCAATACCTCGACGGTAGTATTCCAACCGGTTTTCAGCGTACCGCCATTATTGGCGTCGAAGGTGAAATTGAGTTGAAGAATAAAAAAATCAGGCTAATACAACTAAGTATTGAGGAAGATTCTTGCCGTGAGATTTCAGATATCGGTCATATACGCATTTACAAAACAGATCGGTTGGGTATGCCACTTATTGAAACAGTGACTTATCCTGAGTGTCTGAATCCCGACGAGGTGATGGAGGCCTGCAATTATATCCGGTTTTTAAACCGAAGCACCGGAAAAGTCAGAACAGGTATCGGAAGTGGCCGGCAGGATGTTAATGTTAGTTGCAGAGGAGGTTCACGAGTAGAGATTAAAGGAGTTGCTCATACTAAATGGATTCCAGAACTGACGCATATTGAGGCATTTAGACAATGGTCGTTATTGCTTTTAAGAGATGAATTAAGGCAACGAATTCCTGCATATAACAATTGGAAAATTGTTACTCAGACTTTTGTTCCTGAAGATGATCAATTGATGTATCCACCTTTGGCTCAGGCAATTGCACGAAAACAACCAGTTACACTTATCAAATTACCAGGTTTCAAGGGCGTTTTATCACATTTCACTCAACCAGGCAAATGTTTCGCTGATGAGTTGAGCGATCGGTTGAAAGTGATTGCCTGTCTCGAAAAACCAAATATGCTGCATAGTGAGTCGTTAGGTTCGGAAATATCTTCAGCAGAATGGAAGCTTCTGGCTCGTGTTGCCTCAACATCAAACGAAGACGCTCTTATCATCATATGGGGCCCTGAGGCTGATATGAAAGTTGCTTTCGAAACCATCGAAGAAAGATGCAAAATGGCTTTTGAAGGTATTCCAAATGAAACACGAAAATCGTTTGTTGATGGCACAACCATTTTTGAGCGTGTTCTTCCTGGCGCCGACCGTATGTATCCAGACACTGACTCCGCCCCTATTCCATTGGAAGACAAATTAATACAGGTACTCGGGGAAAATCTCCCTTCTGATATCATTGATCGTTACCGGCAAATGAAACAGTGGAAAATTCCTGAAGATATGTATAAATTTATTTTAGCCCGAAATCTGTATCCGGTGTTAAACGAAATCGTCACAAACTTCAATTACAATCCGGCCCTCATTGGCTCTTTCATTGGTCAGCGTTTGAAAAACCTGATGGGTAAGCACAAAAATTCCCGCTTTAAACCAGGTAAAATATATCATCTTTTTTCGTTTCTGAAACAAGAGAATCTTGACCCAAGACTATCCTGGCATATGCTGCCAATACTGATGGAACACCCCAGGATTGAATTTGAATCTGCTCTTACAATTATGAAGTTCAAGCGCATGAATCGAGAGGATATCGTAAGTAAAATACCTTATCTGCACGAAAAATTTATTGCAAAAAAAGGGAAGGAAGACTCGATTCACAGACAGAACTGGATCATGGGCCAGTTAAGAAAAACTGCTGCAGGAAATATGGACTTAACAGTGCTTGCACAACACATTAATGAATCAAAGAAATGAGTGAAGATATTTTTCAAGGATACAAAGGTTCCGGATTAGAAATGTTGAAAAAATTCAACACGCGGGTATGGGGACAAGCTGAAGTTGAAACAACACGCGGTCGGTTTGTTGGCACTGTTTTGCCCAGGGCTGAAAACGATGATGATCAGCATATTGTATTGAAAATTGCAACAGGTTATAACGTTGGAATCGACGTAGCGACCATCACTTCCATTAAAGAAACAGGCTATAAAAAAGCCAATTATAAAATTCCGGAAAAGCAATTTCCAGTCACCCAGGGTCTTCCAAAAGTAAAGCTTTTTGGAACAGGAGGCACTATCGCTTCACGTCTGGATTACCGCACCGGTGCGGTGATTCCGGCCTTCTCACCGGGTGAACTTTATGGCGCTGTTCCCGAATTAGCTGATATATGTAACCTTGAAACAGAGAAATTGTTTGCGGTTTTTAGCGAAAACATGGGGCCAAAACAATACATAGCTCTGGCAAAAGCAATCGGTAAAGAAATTGAGCTGGGTGTCGACGGCATCGTAATTGGACATGGCACCGATACGTTGCATCATACCGGCGCTGCACTTACATTTATGTGTCAGAATTTACCTGTTCCGGTAGTGCTTGTGGGATCTCAACGTTCGAGCGACCGTCCCAGTTCCGATGCAGCCCTTAACCTGATGCACGCAATGAGAACTGCAGGAACATCAGACATTGCCGAGGTGATGGTTTGCATGTTTGGCCCCACTTCGGATGAATACGGACTGTTACATAAAGGAACCCGTGTTCGAAAAATGCATTCAAGTTACCGCAGCACCTTCCGAACAATTGGCGACACCCCATTGGCGATGGTGAACAGAGAGAAAGTGACCCCGATTCATAAAACATACAACAAGCGCAGAAATGACAAAAACGTGCAGATTCTACCCTACTTCAGTGATGAAGTAACTATGTTGTATTACTATCCAGGCATGAAACCCGATACTATTGATGCTTTGGTAAATGCTGGTTACAGAGGAATTATTATCGTTGGAACAGGGCTAGGGCACGTAAATAAAGAATTATATCCCGCAATAGAACGAGCGCATGCTAAAGGGGTTCATATGTTCATGACACTTCAAACAATCTGGGGATATGTTCATATGTTTGTTTACGATACAGGACGTGATATGATGGCAAAAGGGATCATCCCGTCAGGTAACATGTTGCCTGAAGTGGCATGGGTTAAATTAAGCTGGGTTTTGGGTCAAACCGATGACCCGAAAGAGGTTAGACGCTTGATGCTCACACCTATAAATGACGAGATAACCCAAAGGGAACCCTACAATGGCTATCTTGTTTATCAGGGTGGTGTACCGGAAGTAGAAAGTTTTGTCAGAAAGGTGCACAAATAAATCAATTTCCCAATTAAGCAAATGATTACCAATTAATTTCAACTAGTTTGAAACCTTTGGTTTGGTATTCATGAATCATGCGCGCCCTTGATTTATCAGCTTCAGCTTTTGTTACAAAGCCATTTTGTACGATATTTCCCTGATCTATGCGAGGCCAGGTTGGGAATGTTTGTATAAGCAACGATTGGAATTTCTCCTCAAGGATATAATCCTTCGGGAATTTCTTTACCGGACTGATAAAAAGATAATAAGCTTTTGTCCCCGTTTTATAAACATCGCTGTAACTTGAGGAATACACATAGTAATAAATGGGTTCCTGACGTGAAGGGATGGGTGTAATAGTTTCCCAGTTTGACACTTGAACTTTAGTTTTTGCAGGCCCTTTATTGCTGATAACACCATTGTTATAAACACGTGCAATAAGATCCTGACCGGCTGATAATCCGGCAATTACAACATCCAGATCGCCATCAAGATCATAATCACCCCATTCGCCTGAGCTGTTGTAAAGTGGAATTATTCCGGCTTTGATATCTCTGAAACGGTAGTTACGTTCGTTACTGTAAATTTTTGAAACAGGCCCGCTGTCCGACATACCGCTCAGCAAAAGATCAAGATCTCCATCCAAATCCATATCGCCCCAATCGGCAAAACCATCGGTAACAGCTGTAAAAGATGCACTTACAGCACTAAATCCATTACGGTTATTTTTATAAAGATGCGTCATTGGTCGTCCATTTGATGTCTCCCCAAGCACAATTACATCATCATCGCCGTCATTGTCCATATCCCCGAAAGCCAGGTTACTGTTTTTCAATCCTGTAAAAGGACTATGATTTTTACTAAACCCGTTTCCTTTATTCTGGAACAATTGCGTAATGTTGTCTGAGTTTTTACTTATGCCAGTAATAAATACATCTGGTAAACCATCGAGATTGTAATCATTCCAGCGCGCCACGCCTCTGCGTATACCAGGAAGATTGAAATCAATCAACACAAAATTCAAATTGCGGTCATTTCTGTATACCTGCGTAATTACTCCACTTTCACTTTCTCCACACAAAATAACATCAAGATCTCCATCACCGTCCATATCTCCAAAGTCGATACTACCATCTCGAACAGGAGTAAAAACAACCTTAGTGCGTGTAAACGAACCATTTGCCAAACCTTTATAAATAGTTCCCAATCGATTTCCATTAGCAGTTTCACCAACAATAGCAAGATCGTCTATACCATCAAGATCAGCATCACCTATAGAAAAATCGCCACGAAAAAAATCCGGAATTCCTTTTTTACTCAGGTCGAAACGGTCGTTGCGTTGGTTCATATACGTTCTGGTTGCGACAGAAGATTGGTTTCCAGGAAAAAATTCTCCGGCCACAATAATATCCGGATCTCCATCGCGATCGGTATCCATCCATCCGCTCGAGCTTTCAGCCACACCTGTCAAACCTGCTCTGATGTCAGTAAATGTCTGAGCCTGGGTATAGATAGTTAACAACAGAATACCTAATAAAAAGCCTGAAATTTTTAACCGAGCCATGTTCGAATAGTTTATTAAGCAATATTACAATTTATTGAAAGATGGAACGATTCTAAATTTCGATTTTTCAACAATTAACGACATTTTCTTCACTTTATTAATCATCATGAGGGAAATATATCTACTTTTGTGAAATATTTCACAAACATAATTTTATGAAACCGTCTCATATTGAACATATTGGCATTGCAGTTAAGTCACTGGATGCAGCAATACCCTATTATGAACAGTTATTAGGGTCACCATGTTATGCTATAGAAGAAGTAAAAGATCAAAAAGTGAAGACTGCTTTTTTTAAGATCGGGCAAACCAAAATTGAGCTTCTGGAGAGCACTGATCCTGAAGGACCAGTGGGCAAATTCATCGAAAAGAAAGGTGAAGGAATTCATCATATAGCATTGGCTGTTAATGGTTTAGAAGAAGCTTTAGAAGAAGTAAAAAACGCTGGCATAAAGCTCATCGACGAGCAACCACGCAAAGGTGCTGAAGGTTTGCACATTGCATTTTTACATCCAAAATCGAGTTTTGGTGTCTTAACAGAGCTTTGTGAAGACAAAAACACTACCTCGTAAAAAATTAACCTTAATCCTCCTATAATCTTTTTTATTTGACTGTGCTCTTACGGCCTATTATTAAAAGACTAAAAAGATGTAATCAAGGATAAAACAGCACCTCAAATTGCGTAATTATTGTTTAAAACAACTTCCTGTTTTTTGAACATTTATATAAGATTTCATTAAGAAAAAATAGCAAATTAAAGCAAAATGTCATTCGAAATTAAAATCCAAGAGCTTCTGGATAAACGAGTTGAAGCTAAAAAAGGCGGGGGTCAATCCCGTATTGATGCACAACATGCTAAGGGTAAATTAACCGCACGTGAACGTATAGAGCTCTTGCTTGATGAGTCAAGTTTTGAGGAATTTGACATGTTTGTCACCCATCGCTGCACTAACTTTGGGGTTGAAAATCAAGAGTATCTTTCTGATGGTGTTGTGACTGGTCACGGCACAATTGATGGTCGTGTAGTCTATGTCTTTTCACAGGATTTTACTGTTTTTGGTGGTTCATTAAGTGAAACGTATGCCAATAAAATATGTAAGGTAATGGATCAGGCAATGAAAGTTGGCGCTCCGGTTATTGGTATTAATGATTCAGGAGGTGCACGAATTCAGGAAGGGGTAAACAGTCTTGCGGGTTATGCTGAAATTTTTCAGCGTAACATCATGGCATCAGGTGTTATTCCACAGATTTCTGCCATTTTCGGCCCATGTGCTGGAGGGGCAGTTTATTCTCCGGCACTGACGGACTTTATCGTAATGAGCAAAGGCACCTCAAATATGTTTGTTACAGGTCCTAAAGTCGTAAAAACTGTCACAGGTGAAATCGTTACAGAAGAGGAGCTCGGCGGGGCAATGGTTCATGCTACTAAATCGGGAATAACCCATTTTGTTGCAGAAGACGAGCAAGAAGGAATTCAATTAATAAGGAAAATTATCAGTTATATTCCACAAAATAATCTGGAAGACCCACCAATGACTGTTTGCAGTGATCCAATTAATCGATTGGAAGACTCCCTTAATTACATCATTCCTGATAACCCAAATAAGCCGTATGATGTTAAAGATGTGATATATAGCATTGTAGATGTTAGTGAGTTTTTGGAAATTCAAAGGCATTTTGCGCCTAACATTATTACAGGTTTTGCCAGATTCAATGGAATGTCGGTTGGAATCGTGGCCAATCAACCTAACTACCTTGCAGGTGTGCTCGACATTAATGCTTCAAGAAAAGCAGCCCGATTTGTTAGATTTTGTGATGCTTTCAATATACCAATTTTAACATTGGTTGATGTTCCGGGCTTTCTTCCGGGTACAGCTCAGGAGTATGGCGGAATCATTATACATGGGGCTAAGTTATTATACGCATACGGTGAAGCTACAGTTCCAAAAGTCACTATCGTATTACGCAAGGCGTATGGTGGAGCATATTGCGTTATGAGTTCTAAGCATTTAAGAGGTGATATCAATTATGCATGGCCTGGTGCTGAGATTGCAGTGATGGGTTCAAAAGGAGCTATTGAGATTCTTCAACATAAAACACTGGCATCAATTACAAATCCTGAAGAAAAAGAGGCGTTTTTGAAAAAAAGTGAAGAAGAATATAGGGAAAAATTTGCAAACCCATACAACGCAGCTAAATACGGCTATATTGATGATGTGATTGAACCTCGAAATACAAGATTCCGTGTTATCAGAGCCTTGCAGGCTTTAGCTACGAAAAAGGATGTTAACCTTCCGAAAAAACACTCTAATTTACCTTTATAAATTAATGGTTATGAAAGTGTTACATAAATATCTTCGTATTTTTATTTTATTGTTTTTTACCATATTTGCTCTGACTATAATCCAGGCTCAAAGTAGTTCTGATTTAAGAATCAATGAGATTCTTGTAATTAATGACTCAAACTACATTGATGATTTCGGTCAACGTAATGCATGGATTGAAATTTTTAATACTGCCTATAATAATGTAAATATTGCCGGGATGTATTTAACAGATGATCCGAATAATCCACAAAAATATCGCATTCCAAAAGGTGATCCTATTACAGTAATTCAGCCAAGGAACTATTTGGTGTTTTTTGCTGATAATCATACAACCCGAGGGATATTGCATTTAAATTTCGATTTGTCAAATAGCAATTATGTTGGGTTATTTGATGTTAATGGTACTACCCTGATTGATGAGATAAGGTTTCCTAAACTTGAATCAGATATTTCTTATGGCAGAATAAATGATGGGGCAGAGCAATGGACGGTCCTTCAGAAAACGACTCCCAAATCAAATAATTTCACTGGAGTTATGTATAACTCTGGTGATGAATTTGTTAAAATCGATCCTTATGGTTTAGGAATGACATTTGTAGCCATGTCTGTCGTGTTCCTTTCTCTGATTTTATTATATCTTGTTTTTAAAAACACAAGAAGACTTTATACGTTGAATTTAAAACGGCTTTTTTCTAAAGAAATGAATATGCCTGAAAATGAAGGCCTTCATGATATATCAGGTGAGGTAAATGCAGCTATATCAATGGCTTTGTATTTATATAGAAACGAATTACATGACCACGAAGAAACAGTTCTCACTATTAAAAAAGTGGCCAGAAGCTATTCGCCCTGGAGCTCAAAAATTTATGGGTTACGTACCTCACATAGGTAAGTAGGTTTAAATTACTAATACAAAAGTAATCTTAGCAAATTATCAGATAAAATGAAAAAATTCAAATTTACAATAAACGGCAACATATATGATGTTGAAATTCAAAATATTGACGGAAATCTTGCAGATGTTGAAGTAAATGGAACATCATATAAAGTAGAGGTTGATAAACAATTGCAATCAACTAAAACCCCACGACTCGTGCGTACGATAAGTGTTCCAAGTACAGATATGGCTCCAAGTACTGCCAAATTTGCAAACCCGGGAAGTCCAAAAGGCGCAGGAAGTGTCAAATCACCTCTTCCTGGTGTAATTCTCGATATTTTTGTTAGAGAAGGCGATTCAGTGAAAATGGGACAAAAATTGTTAATGCTCGAAGCCATGAAAATGGAAAATAATATCAACGCTGATAAGGAAGGACGCATTATTAGCATAAAGGTGAGCAAAGGCGATAATGTAATGGAAGGCGATGTGTTAATTATAATTGGCGAATAATATGGAAAACTCAGCGAATTATATAACTTTTGTTACAGATCATCTTTATCAATTCTATAGCTACACTTCTTTTGCCAATTTTACATTCGGTCATTTTATAATGATTTGTATTGGCTTATTTTTTATTTACCTGGCTATTTCTAAAGAATATGAACCGCTGCTTCTTGTTCCAATTGGATTTGGGATAATCGTCGGTAACATTGCTTTTAAACCTGGATTTCAGGTTGGAATTTATGAGACGGGAAGTGTTTTTAACTACTTATACTTTGGGGTGCTTCAAGGCATTTATCCACCATTAATTTTTCTCGGAATAGGAGCAATGACCGACTTCTCCGCATTGATATCAAATCCTAAACTGATGTTAATTGGAGCGGCAGCTCAGCTAGGAATTTTTGGTGCATATGCAATTGCCTTGCTTTTAGGTTTTAGCCCTGCAGAAGCAGGATCTATTGGAATCATTGGTGGTGCCGATGGACCTACTGCTATTTTCCTTTCTTCAAAACTGGCACCTGACCTATTAGGAGCTATTGCCATTTCGGCTTATTCTTATATGGCTTTAGTTCCGGTAATTCAACCACCGGTTATGCGTTTGTTAACCACTAAAAAAGAGCGGCTAATTCGAATGAAGCCTCCAAGAGCAGTTTCAAAAACTGAAAAAATTATGTTCCCAATTATTGGTCTTCTATTAACAGCTTTTATTGTTCCGTCAGCACTTTCACTTTTGGGCATGTTGTTTTTTGGTAATCTTTTAAAAGAAAGCACCGTAACTAAGCGACTGGCTGATACTGCAAAAGGACCTTTGATAGATATTGTTACAATTCTTATTGGATTAACTGTTGGTGCATCAACTCAGGCCACAACATTTCTCACAGTAAAATCGGTTGGGATATTTGTTATTGGAGCAGTATCATTCATTATTGCTACATTCGGAGGTGTTATGTTTGTCAAAATCCTGAATTTGTTTTTAAAAGAAGGAAATAAAATGAATCCCCTTATTGGAAATGCAGGTGTATCTGCAGTACCTGATAGTGCTCGTGTTTCACAAGTTGTCGGACTCCAATATGACAAAACAAACCATCTTTTAATGCATGCTATGGGCCCCAATGTAGCTGGTGTAATAGGCAGTGCTGTTGCAGCAGGTATTTTGCTAGGATTTCTTTCTTAAAAATTGATTTTATAATTATATTTACCGCCGGGAAGTAGCTAAACACTTTCCGGCTTTTTTTTGTTAATTAAGAGATCTGCATATGCTGGTTATCGGGATCGCCGGAGGCTCAGGCTCAGGCAAAACAACCGTTGTTAAAAAGATCATCAGAGCTTTACCAAATAGCTCTGTATCAGTAATTTCACAAGATTCATATTACAAAGACAACGGGCATTTAAGTCCTGAGGAACGTAAGAAAATAAATTTTGACCATCCTTCTTCCATCGAATTCGAACTTCTAATCGATCAGATTGACCATCTCAGGAAAGGTGATACCATTCAAATGCCCATCTATTCGTATGTAAGTTGCGCACGATCCGTCGATACTATCCCTGTGAGGCCCACTAAAGTTATCATTGTTGAGGGCATTCTAGTGCTCACAAACTCCGATCTTCGCAACAGGATGGATATTAAAATTTATGTTGATGCAGATGGCGATGATCGTCTTATGCGAATAATTCAACGCGACATTGAAGAAAGAGGACGCACCTTCATTGAAGTATTAAAGCATTATGAAACCTTTGTAAAACCAATGCACCTTCAATTTATTGATCCAACAAAACGTTTCGCTGATATAATTATCCCTCAAGGCGGCGCTAATCAAGTAGCTATTGATATCGTTGCTTCCCGAATAAGAATGAATCTTAACAATTAAAAACGAACTTTATGAAATATCGGATTTTTTCAATCACCATTTTCTTAGTTCTTATGATATTGGTTGCAGGATGTACAAAGAATAACCCCCCGGTTACAAATAATACATGGGTTTATCATGCCACTAAAGACGGCCTTATCGACAATAATGTTAATGATATTGCGATAGATTTATCTGGGAATATTTGGGTCGCAACCGAATTTGGAGCTTCTAAATTTGATGGGGCATTATGGTCGAAATACAATACTCAACAGGGTTTGATTCATCATCAGGTAAATGCCGTTGCCATCGGAAAAGATCAGAAGGTTTGGTTCGGGACACCATTTGGGGTTTCTTCTTTTATCAATAATCAATGGCAATCGTTCGACGAAAGCTCAGGACTTGGCTATAATTATGTGTATGATATTGCTCTTGACAATGACAACAATCCTTGGGTGGCAACAGGACATGGAGTAAGTTATTTTGATGGGAACGACTGGATCCTTTACGAAAAAGATGAAGGCAATGCCTTGGTTCATAACATTGTGCGATCGATATCTATTGATCAGGTTGATGATAAATGGTTTGGAACTGAATTTGGGATTTCCCGCTATGACGGTTTCAACTGGCAAACTTTTTTAGCTGGCAACAATCAGGCAGGCTTTGTTGTCTCACTTTATCATGATGAAAATGATGAACTATGGATTGGTTCGTTAGCCGGAGTAACTCACTTCAAAAACGAACAATTTATCGACTATTCTATGGCTAACGGACTTGTATTCAGCCGGGTAGATGCAATTGCTAAAGATAACGACGGCACCATGTGGTTTGGAACGCCTTTTGGAGCATCCTCTTATGATGGAACAACCTGGACTACTTATAACGAAAAAAATGGACTGCCAGACAAGTGGGTCACTTGTATTATGGTTGACAACGAAAACAATATCTGGTTCGGAACGAAAACAAGAGGGATCGCTGTTTTAAAAAGGCAAAAAGCAGAATAAAACTTGAACAATCCCTGATTTTTCTTGTTTCAAAAACAAATATTTTAGCAATGTTAAAGAAGAAAATAAAATCACCCTGCCAACTTATTTGCATCTATGATACTGACAACGTGTGTGTTGGTTGTTACAGAACAACGGAAGAGATTGCAAAGTGGGATACCTATTCGGATGAAATGAAACTGAAAGTACTCGAAAACACAGCCCGGCGACGGTCGGAAAAAGGTGGTGGCGACTACTACGGATTAGGGTAACTACAAACCACTATTCTTGATTTCCAATTTCAATGATACCAAAGGTTCAAAGTGACTTTGGACATCGCTTCCCGGCTTTTAAGTTGCAATTACTGTAATGATCCTTACTCTTTTACATTTGCCCACTCCGCCAGAGCATAGGCGTGCCCCCTACCTTCAAATGGAATCTTAATTAATGTCTTTCTGTTATCTGAAGTTAATTTAACAAGGCATTGGTTAAGCTTGCTTTTTGTTTTTTCTTCGCCGTCATATATTCCTTGTTCGGTAGCCCTTTTCGTAATATCATCCAGAATCTCACGGCTAATCGTTGGACGCCCATGATCTGTAATACTATCAACAATCATTTGATCCCAAAGCGACAAGGCCTGTTGTTTCCTTCCGGGCTTTTGTCGTTCGGAAGTTTTTAAAAGCGGACGTTTCTTTTTAGGACTCTTTTTTGTCTTTTTAGGGGCAGTCAGCTTTTTATCCCTTTTTGAATGTTTACTAAGCTTTTGATTATCAGCTTCACTTTCCTGGTCGTTACCAGCATCGTCAACTATATGTTCAGCAAAAGACTGACCCCTGCTTTTCTCGTTACGCTTCAACTTCTTTTCATAAAGCGCTTCAAGCTCAGTTATACGGTCCTTAACAAAACCTGTTTTGTGTTTAAGTTTTCTTAGTTCGGAGTGGTATTCATTCAAAAGGTCAAGAATATCAAACTCATTTAGATTATCAGAGAATTTCATAATTCGATATTTTCTACAAAAATAAGGGCTTTTAAATATAAAGTAAATGAAATTGAGGTTTTTATTTATCAATATTTAAAAAAAAATGATGAGCTAAATCAGTTAATTTCAATTAAGAACATTATTTTATTGATTATCTGATTGTTACGAGATGTGTTGATTTACAATAATGATCAACTAATAACAATACTAATTATTAAACGCATTCATTTTCCGCAACTTATTATAAACTCGTGTTTAATATTTAGCAATAATCACTCAAACTTCCTTTCAAAAGATGTAATTTAATACGATTAAGCGACTGATTAGTTAAAATTAATGCAATCCCTTAACTTTAGGTAAACCAGCAACAAAATCCTTCAGATAAAAAGGTTCAAAGTAAGCTAAATTTTCAAATTTTCCTTCACTAAAAGCTTGATTAGCATGATTAACCATATTGACGACTGAAGGATGAACCCCATCTATAAAACAAGCATTTTCATGAGACAGGATCTGATTACATTTTGCTGATCCATCACCTGCAAAGCAGACTTTCTTATTCACAAGCCAATGATTCAAACTGTCAGCTTCAATAACAAGAGCAGTAGTTGGCATAACTGTCGACAATGTAGAGTCAAAAATGGCTGTATAAACCTCCATTCTGCGTGCATCTATCATCGGACAAAAAAGTTGGTCATTCTCTATAAAAAGTTTATCGGCTTGCAATTTCATTCCAAAAGCTAATGCTTGCAACGTATCTATTGATATCAAAGGAATATCACACGCAAAGCATATGCCTTTGGCTGTAGAAACTCCGATTCGTAATCCGGTATAAGAACCGGGACCTTTACTAACTGCTACAGCATCAAGCTGTTCAAATGATAATCCACCTTCATTAATTACCTCTGATATGTAAGTAGTTATCAGTTCGGCATGTGAACGCTGATCAAAACTTTCGCGTATTGATACAAGATGATTATCGACACACAGACCAGCTGAACAAACCTGAGTTGCCGTTTCAATCAATAAAATAGCGGCCATTTACCTATTTCTTCCCTGTTTCAAACAACTTGCTTTTATCAACAACCTTTATCTTGTCGTTGTTTTTCAGTGTCTTTGACACAACACGGTAAGGTCCTGTGATAACCTCATCATTCTCATTAACACCTTCAAGAATTTGAATATACGTATTATCCTGAATCCCTGTTTTAACGGCTTTAATCTTGCTTGTCTGGTTTTCAGCAACAAACACATACTCCTGCAATGGCGCGTTTGGAGTCGCTATCACATCTTCAGATTTTTTTCTGGAAATTTTACCTGAGGTAGTGTCATCGCGTGTTGTCACAGCCTGAATGGGTACTGTTAAAACGTTATTTACAATTTTAGTCTGAATGTCAACTGTGGCGGACATACCTGGACGGAAAGGTGATTTTATCGCACTATCTGCTTTTACTAAATCGCTGTAGGAATTTTTGAGTAACATCACTTTTACTTCGAAATTGGTTACCTGGTCTACACTAACAGTGGCGTTATTGGCCGAGGTGGCTATTTCTGTAACATATCCTTTAAACTTCCTGTTCATATAGGCGTCAACCTCTATTAAGCATGTGTCATTAAGTTTAACACGCGGGATATCATTTTCGCTTACTTCAACTTTTACCTCCATATTGTCGAGGTTAGCAATTCGCATGATCTCAGTTCCTGAAGAAAACTGTGATGCCCCTGTAACGCGTTCACCAACTTCAACATTGAGTTTGGATATTGTGCCATCAGCAGGTGCATAAATACTTGTACGATTCAGATTCTCACGCGCTTCTTTAAGTGCTGCTTCGGAGTTCTGCACCTGAAATTGAGTCGCTTTTAAACTTTCTTTTGATGCCTCAAATTCGGCACTGCTCACTTTGTAAGATGCCTTAATACCATCCCAATCAGAGTCAGAAATTACCTTTTGATTGTAAAGTTTTTCATTCCTGTCGCGGTCAAGCTGAGCTTTAACAAACTGCGCTTCGGCTTGAGCAACCCTTGCCCGTGTGTTGGCCATATTTGCTTTGGCACTATTTACAGAGGCTTCAACTTGCTCGTAACTAGAAAGATAGATTGTTGCATCAATTTTTGCTAAAAGTTGTCCTTTTTTAACAAAATTACCTTCTCGTACATATAAATCAACAACTTCTCCTGAAATATATGGACTGATTTTCACTTCTAAAGCAGGCTGAATTTTACCATTTGCAGCCACTGTTTCAATAATACTTCTGTAAGCAGCCTTTTCGGTACTCACTTCAATATCCTGTTGATTGCGTTGTTTTGCAAAAACCAAAGCAACCACTATTGCTACTGCGAAAACAGCAATGCCAATGATCCAGTTCCGTGTTGATTTTGTAATTTTACTCATATTATGTGTTGGGTTTGAAAATAAAACTCTCTGTTGAAAGTCCAAAAATAGGGATTTTGTGTTTGGTAGTCAATAGTTAAAAAACGATAGCCCCGAAGCTTTGTTAACTCCGGGGACTACTTTTCCTTTCCTTTTTTTATTCAATGAAATCTTTCATGTCGGCAAGTGTTAATGCCCTGCCAAGGTAGAAATCAAGAATTTTTAATTTAAAGATATAGTCATATTTTGCAGAAAGCAAGTCGGACTCCGATCGGCTTAACTGATTCTTCGCAACATTATAATCGATCGCATTTACCATTCCAACATTGAATTTTTGTTCAGTATAAGTAAATGATTCACGCAGACTCACCAAAGATTTCTCGCGAGCCGTGAATGTAGTATGAGAGGCAAGTGCATCAGCATAAGCTGTTTCAACATTTTTACGCAATGTATTTTTTGCCAGTTGAAGGTTATAATCTGCATTCATCACATTAAGCCGTGACTTACCAATATACGAACTGATTTGGTAACCATTAAAAATTGGAATACTTAAACGAAATGACAGAGTAGTACTGCGGTTATCTTTCCATTGATCACCAAAAGGCTTAATATTTTCATAATCAGGATCAAATGGGTTATTACTAACTCGAATCTGATCAGAATAATTGGTTCCCAAAGCCGCCGACATACTAATGCTTGGGCTTCTGCTGCCTTGAGCAATATATAGTCCGCGTTGACTGCTTTCGAAGTTCATTTCGGCACTTTTAATTTCCGGCATCACTTCAAGAGCTTTGTTATAGATAAAATCAACCGGTAATAATGATGGTTGTTGTGTCACTTTTAAAGCAGGAACATCAATCTGGAATGGTGTACCAGCTTCCATTTCAAGTAACTGCAACAGATCTAAATAAGCAAGATTTAACTGATTCTCAGCCTGTATCACCGAAACCTCTTCATTAGCACCCTGAGCCTGTATTTCGAGTAAACTTCCTTTGGCAAGTGTCCCGGCATCGACAAGTTTTTTAGTACGTTCAATTTGTTGTAATGTGATTTCAGCCTGTGAGCGGGCATTCTGAAGCAATTCTCTACTAAACAGAATTTGAAGATAATAACTGGCAACAGTCAGAGAGATGTCATTCTGCATTTTGTCAGCGTTGTATTTAGCAGCCAGATATTCAGCCCTACGCTGCTTTACTGTATTCAGTTTTTGAAATCCATTAAATAAGGTCATGTCGCTGCTGACATTGAAATAACTCGATTGGGTTTGCTGATTAACATATTGATATGTAGCCATATCAACTGAGCGTCCCCAGCCATATGAATGCGAAGTTCCGGCGTTTAATGAAGGTAAAATATTAAGTTTACTCTCCATCTTACTGATATCGGCTGATTCCACTTCCAGACGACTTTGCTTAATCCGGATATTGTTTTCTAAAGCAAGATTTATACAATCTTCAAGTGTATAAACCTTTTGCGCCACAATGCTACCGCTAACAAGCAGAAGGACTATGCTGACCGCAATCGAAAATTGGATAAATCTTGTACTAAAATCTTTTTTTTGTGTGTTCATGCTATAAGCTTTAAAACTTTTTTGCTTGTGTAACCAAAAATATGCCACAATTGTAATTCATTGATCTGTAGGCTCTGAAATAATAATGTCAGTCAATTAATAATCATCATGTGTTCACTATCCAACAAGAGATGTTCGTTTATGAACATATGCACCAAATTTGAATTGAATCAAGTCTTTTATTTTTCTTCAAAGATAAGAAACAATCATCGAACGATAAAGTTATACAAATATTCTATTTTTGTTGAAAATTGTTAAAGACATGTATAAATCACTGGTTTTGCTATTATTAGTATGTTGTTTTAGCGCAAGCAAGGAAGCTATCGCCCAATGTAATCATAAGCACGGGTTTGAGCGGTCGGTTGCAGCTGACACTATTGATGCACTTCACTACAAAATTCATATTCAATCCATTGATTTCGCTGCAAAAAGCTTTCAGGCAGAAGCAAATTTGACACTTTTGCCGAAAGTAAGTCTAAATCATTTTCCCCTTGAGCTAAAAGCACTTCAGGTCACTTCGGTGATGTTGGCCGATCAGTTGCTTCCATTTACACAAAGCGGTGATGTATTACAAATTCAAACCACCGAAACTTATACTCCCAATGACACGATTCAGCTCAAAATCACCTATGGAGGAATCCCCTTTCATGAAGCCTGGGGCGGGTTTCATTTTAGTGGCAACTACGCTTTTAATCTTGGAGTTGGTTTCGAAAGTGATCCACATAATCTTGGGAAAGCATGGTTTCCATGTGTTGATGATTTTCAAGACAGGGCAACTTATGAAGTATTGATTACGCTTCCAGAAACAATGACTGGCATCGCGTGCGGACTACTCAGCGATACCATCCATCACGGTAACGGACTGATAACCTGGCATTGGTTGTTAAATCAACCGATACCAACCTATTTAGCTTCAGTTGCAGCAGGAAACTACTCACTCACTGAATCTGTCTACCAAGGACTTGACAAACAACTGCCGGTTACTATTTACACCAGGCCTTCAGACACCCTTAAAGTTGCCGGCTCGTTTTTACATTTACATCAGATTTTAACCAACTTTGAAAACAGGTTTGGTCCTTATCCATTTGACAGGATTGGTTATACCGGGACATCCATTGGTGCGATGGAACATGTAACAAATATAGCCTATCCACACTCCGCTATCAATGGAAATCTAACATCAGAGTATTTATTAACCCATGAGCTTTCGCATATGTGGTTTGGCGACCTGGTAACTTGTGCTGATGCCGGTGACATGTGGCTTAATGAAGGCTGGGCAACTTTTTGTCATCATTTTTACAAACATGACCTTTACAATCCCTCTGTCTACCGCACAGAAATGAATTCCAATCACCTCGATGTGCTTAAAAACGCTCACCTGACCGACGGATCGTATTTATCATTACATGATGTACCAACTCAATACACCTATGGCACAACTGTTTATGACAAAGGCGCTACGGTAGTTCATACGTTGATGAATTACCTTGGGCAAGATGTGTTTTTTGAAGCTATCAGAGCCTACCTTCAGCATTTCGCCTTTCAACATGCAAGCTCCGGAGATATGCGTGACTTTTTGAGTAATTATACAGGTGTTGATCTGACTGATTTTTTTGAGACCTGGGTTTTTACGCCAGGGACTCCACATTTTTCTATTGATTCGATGAATATCAGTCCGGAAGGAACTGCATTTAAAGCTGAACTTTACCATAAACAAAAACACAAAGGTTATCAACATATTGCTAATAACAATATTCTGGAAGTGACCTTTGTTGGCAGCAACTGGGAGAAACATACAGATACCGTTCATTTTAGTGGAAGAACAGGTAGCTCAGAAAAAATTGTCCCATTTGAACCCCTGCTCGTGCTTTCCGATTTTTATGATAAAACGGCAGATGCAACAACAGATTTAGATGGCGTCATTCGAACAATTGGAGAATTATCACTGCCAACGCTTCATTTCAAGCTCTTTACTGATGTTTTACCCGATTCAGCCTTTTATCGTTTTACCCACAATTGGGTTGCTCCTGATAGTTTGAAAGAACCAATCGCCGGTTTACGATTATCACCTTACCGACATTGGGAGATGAACGGAATTTTTGCTGAAAACACCTCAATGCGTGGACGTTTCTTTTATAGCAACACATCTACATTGGATGCTTCACTGATACTTTCCGAACAGGATTCAGTTGTTGTGCTTTATCGTTCAAGTCCGGCTGACGACTGGCATGAAGTGTCACAAACACGTGAAGGATTATGGAACATCGGATATATTATTGTTAACGATTTCAAGCCAGGGCAATATACCTTAGCCGTTTGGGATAGTCAAATCGTTGGCATTCATAATCTTAAAGACAATCCAACGAAACTTGAATTAAAAATTGAGCCTAATCCTGCTAGAGAAAACCTGCTACTTCGCTGGACTGACGATCAGCATGGGAATATTACTGTGATCGACAGCACCGGGAAAATTGTGCATCAAACCGAAATCAATAAACAGAAAGAAGTTAATATAGCCACAGCTTCATGGGCAAAAGGTTGGTATTTTGCCGAACTTCGCAATCAATGTGACACGCTCATTGGATTTGCTAAATTTATTGTTCTGTCAGTGCCTGAAATACGTTGACCGTTTTGAGCCAAAAAAAAAGGTAAAAAAATGGCAAATCGGGAACAATTTAAACTCACAACACAAGAGCGTCAA
>WOUZ01000010.1 GCA_009773165.1 Bacteroidota bacterium | reverse complement strand
CTCTCTCAAAGTACTGCTTTCATCCTTACAGTTACAGATGCTGTTACGGGATGTGAAAAAGCTGTTCAATCATTTGTGATTGTTACAAACAGTACCTTAAGTCTGGAAATTTATGCAGAAGAAACAGAAATCTGTCCTGGTGAAGGAGTCCGTTTGTTTGCATTGGCTTCAGGAGGACAGGGTCCTATCACATATAACTGGACATCAATACCTTCCGGATTTCAATCAACTATTTATAATCCACTTGTTTATCCAACAATCACTACCGTTTATACAGTCACAATAAGTGATGGAACCTTTACCCAGAGTAACAGCATTCAAATCAATGTAAAACAGGTTGCACAAACATATGAAGTAACGGGAGGAGGAAATTTATGTGGCAACGATACTTTTGTTGAAGTAACGCTTTCGGGTTCACAGCCCAATGCTGATTATTATCTGTTAAGAAATATGATACCTACAGGTTATATTATTGCAGGTAACGGACAGCCTATTCTATTTAATCAGATTACAAACGCTGGGGAATTTACCGTTTCAGCATATCTTCAGACCACTGGTTGCTCCTCAAATATGAATGGAAGTGCACTTGTTGAACATTACAATTCACCAATTGCAGATGCAGGTGCAGATCAAAGTATCGCAACTGGAAATATGGCTCAACTTGTTGGAAGTGTGAGCGATGGCAGTGGATTTTATGCGTATCAATGGAACCCTTCATTTCTTGTTCAGCTACCAAATGCAAGCTCAACATTAACCTTACCATTAACCCAGAGCACAGCCTTTTTGTTTTATGCTAACGATCAACAATCAGGTTGTGTGAGCGGAATTGATACAACTTTAGTTGTTGTTACCGGAGGCTCCTTAAATCTTCAAATTTTCCCAGACCCTGCTCAGGCATGCAGTGGTTCATCACTTGTATTAACTGCTTTACCAGGAGGCGGATCAGGTTCATATTCCTTCCAATGGACTGATGCTTCAGGACAGATTCTTGGTCAAAACCAGCAGTTAACTTATGTTGTTACCAATTCGGGTTATATTTATGTTACAATCAACGATGGCTCATTTTCATTGACAGATTCCACTTTTATTGAGGCAATACCTCTCCCGCAAATGTTCACTGTTACAGGCGGAGGTTCATCGTGCAATGCTTCCAATGGTGTTACTATCGGCCTTGATGGATCAGAAGCCGGAATCCTTTACACGCTCTATAAGGATTTTAACCAGGCCATAATTACTGTTGTTGGTCAGGGTAATGCTATAAATTTTGGAAGTTTCGCACAACAAGGTGTTTATACAGTTATTGCCAAACAGCCAAGCCAAACGTGTGAAGTTCAAATGCAGGGATCGGCACTAATTCAATATTTTGAAGCCCCTGTAATCGAGGCGGGAGTTGATCAAATTATTCCAAATGGCACTTCAACTCAATTATTCAGCACTGCTTATGAAGGTTCGGGAAGTTACATTTACTTCTGGCAGCCTTCCGACGAATTAATAAACCCAAATGCTGCAAATCCAATTACAAAAGAGTTATTCTCCAGTAAAGTTTTTACTGTTCAGGTAACAGATGTCGAATCTGGCTGTACTGATGAAGATCAAACGATCGTATTTGTGAGCGGGAGTGTTTTAACAATCAATGATATTGTACTTTCAGATTTATCAGTCTGTCCGGGGGAGACAGTTAGCTGCAGTGTTTTACCTTCCGGCGGTAGTGGTATTTATACCTGGTCGTGGGTTACAAGTCCGGGCAATGAAGCAGGCAATAGTTCAGCATTTAGTTTTCAACCTTGGGTAACAACTCAAATTAAAGTGAGTGTAAGTGATGGCCTAAGCACTATAAGTGACTCCACTATTGTTCAAATTTACCCTGTTCCCGACAGCTACCTCATGGATGGAGGTGGTTCATGGTGCGCCGGAGGACAATCGCTTCCTATCCTATTATCAGGCAGTCAGTTAAATGTTGATTACGAGTTATTCAGAAATGGTATTTCAACCGGACAAATTATCACAGGCACAGGTAATCCCATCAATTTTTCGGAAATACAAGCAGATGGGACATATACAATCATGGCTTCCAATACAAATGGATGTCAAACCATTATGCAAGGTAGTGCACAGCTTACGCAATACCAACCACCCCAGCAGTTTAGTCTTTCGGGAGGTGGGTCCTGGTGTGAAAATGATCCAACTGCAGGCTTTTTACTTTCAGGATCAACAATAGGAACAGATTACTTCCTTTTTCTCAACGATACTGAATTGGCTGGTTCTTTTGCAGGCACTGGTCTGCCTATAAGCATTTCTCCACCAAATGTCTCAGGGCGATACACTGTGCAAGCAATTCATTCAGGCACTAGTTGTTCCGCAATGATGAGCGGGACATCCAATTTACTTATCTATCCATTACCACAGCCTGTTATCAATGGTGATGGGGCATTGTGCAAAGGAGAAACCATTCGTCTTGTTGCCAGTGGTGGAGACACATATCAATGGCTAACCACGCCGCAGGTATTTACCAATTATTTGGATGTAAACCCTCTCGAATCAACTGTTTATGAGTTAATTGCAACAAACAGTTTCGGCTGCGAAAATTCAACAAGTCATGAAATAATTGTAAATTCAGAACCTTCATTTACATTGACAGATTATCCTGAGCAACAAATAATTGAAATTCAGCCAGAAGAATTTTACCCGATGTATAGTTTCTATTCTGATAGCCAATTATTATCAACAGGCACTGCAACGGCCTATTTTTACGGTTCAACCATACTACCAAGCGACACCGTTTTGGTTATGGTAACTAATTCCTTTGGTTGTGAAAGCACGCAGGAAATTGTCATCAACGGGTTGAGTGAGGAAATAATAATTAACGCATTCTCACCCAATAGCGACAATATCAATGACAGGTTCCTGAAAGGAAATTTTATCAAGATTTATAATCGCTGGGGTGTTGAAATGTATTCAGGTTTTGAAGGATGGGATGGGCGCTATAACGGAGCAACAGTTTCCCCTGGCACTTACTATTATCTGTTGGAATTGAGGGATTTAAATGGTAATGTTTTAAGAACAGAAAAAGGTTCAGTAACTATTGTAATTGAATGATGCAAAGAAAATATCTGATACTATTAGCTTTTGTACTGCTTTCAAGTCAGCTGCTTTTTGCACAGAAAGCAATTTTGCGTCAGGCTGAAAAAAACTATGCTGCACATAACTTTCTGAAAGCATCTCAGTTATGGCAAAAGGCTTTTGAACAAACTTCCGATCCAATTCAAAAGCAGGATTTGGCATTTCGAATTGCCACTTCCTACCATCGGATGAATATGATTGAGCCCGCTCTTCAATGGTATGCTGATGCTATTGGAACTACAGAAAATAAACCTGAGTGGTTGTTGTATCAGGCAGACGCTTTTCTGCGTGCCGGAAATCTGGCAGCAGCCAGAGATGCCACCAACAAGGCCCTGAAATTGGAACCCTATTCGGCAGAAGCCAAACGCACACTATTATTTATTCAGAATTTCGAAAGCAGTAAGTTATTAACACATCCCAAACTATTTGAAGCCAATACGTTAAATACCACATCAAGTGATTATGCCGCAGCTTGGTTCAATAATGATCTTATTTTGTCTTCATCTCGTTTTCAAGGAAAAACGATACAAAAAGACGGCCGCACCTCCGAGAATTTCTCATCATTATATCTTTCCGTTGAAAATCTTTACGGCGATTTCGGGCAAGCGATTCTGCTGCCTGTAGATGGAAACAAGAACGCAGGAGTGATGACATTTGACAGTCTAACACAGCGAATCTTCTTTACCAAATGCACTAACAGAAAGCAAAAATGCAGTATTCTGGAATCGAAATTTGACGCTGAAACGTTCTATTTTTCAAGACCGGTAACAGCAGGTTTTGTTCAAAAAAAACATCATTATGGGCATCCTCACATGAGCGAAAATGGCAAGCTGATGTATTTCAGCGCTACACTTCCAGGAGGCTATGGCGGCAATGATATTTACAGTATTTCTTTGAAAGCAGATGGGAGCTGGGGCTTACCGGTAAATGCCGGACCTAATGTAAACACGGCCTTTGACGAAGTTTTTCCAACCACGATCGGGGATAGCATTTTACTTTTTTCTTCGGCGGGTCAGCCCGAAGGTTACGGCGGTCTGGATATTTACGCAGTAAAGTCAAATGGCTCAGGATACTCCGATCTTCAATTGCTCTTGCCTCCATTTAATTCAACAGCAGATGATTTCTCCCTGTCGATGCGAAAAGGCACAACAAAAGGCGTAATCAGCTCAAGCAGAAAGGTTTCAACCAATGATGATCTGTACTTTTTTAATGCTTACCCTCTACGCAAACTGATTGGTGGTGTCGTTGCAACATTGGTGGATTCAACCAGAATCGAAGCTGCAAAAGTAATTTGGAAGGAAACAAATGGAGAAGAGATTACGACAGCAACTACTATAGATGGAGTATTCATATTTTCAGTTCCTGAATATGCTTCAGGTTTGCTAACCGCCTCACACCCCGATTATCACCTTGAACAGCTTAGAATACTTAACAAACCCGCCTCAGAAAGTCGTTTGAACGAATGGATCCTTCTTCAGAATAAATCCTATTCAATTAATATTAAAGGTAAAGTTACTGAAAGAGATACGCAGATGCCGATGGAGGGAGAAGCCTTAACGCTCAGCGGACCAGGGGCTTATGTTGCCATGACAAAAACAGATGTGAATGGACGATATAGTTTTGAATCGCTGCAGCCCGACAGGATATATACTGTTCGAATCAGCGGAGAAGGGTTTTTTACCGAGTCAAGAGTTGTGCGTACACCGGAAGTGGATATGGATATGGTTTTAGAAAAATCGAATGGTTATGACCTCGACTTTGAATTGACCAGAATCACAGAAAAGAAGGAAATTGTTCTCAATGATATTTATTATGATTTTGACAAGTCGGAGCTGAGAGAATCATCAAAAATTGAACTCCAAAAACTTGCCTCCATGCTGCGTGAAACACCCGGAGTTAACATCCAGATTTCATCTCATACAGATGAAAGAGGTACCGACCCCTACAATAACAAGCTCTCGCTTGACAGGGCTCAATCCGTTGTTGACTATCTGATAGCCAGTGGAATATCATCCTCACGGCTATTGGCGAAAGGCTACGGAAAAAGCAACCCTATCTTCAGAAATGCACAAAACGAAGATCAGCACCAAACCAATCGAAGAACAACTTTCCAGGTGGTTGATTACAACAGCAAAGTAGCATCCAGTGATATCAGAAGCAACACCGAAACATCTACTATAAAAGAAAATAGTCGTTTGATTTTCCGTGTTCAGGTACTGGTTTCATCTAAAAAACACGATCCCGATTTGTATTTTGCAGCATTAAAAAATGTGGTTCCAAACCTTAGTTTTTTCATTCAAGAGCAAGGAGCCATCTACCGATACGAGGCAGGCGACCGCTATACTTTATCTGAAGCTGAGGCATTGCGAACAATGATCCGCTCAGCCGGTTTCAACGATAGTTTTATTGTTCCTTATATTGATCAGCAACGTGTGACGATCCAACAAGCAAAAGACTTTATCCCATGAAAATAAGAATCACAATCGGAATTTGTATCCTGTTGTTAATGAATGGGTTGTTGCTTCGTGCACAAAACGACTTATTGTTTAGCAACAGTCTGAGAAGTGTTGAAATTTACAATCCTGCTTTTATTGAAAACAATGGAATGATCAATGCACAGCTTCTTAACCGACAGCAGTGGATTGGTTTTCCTGACGCGCCTTCTGTTACACAGTTGGGAGCAGACTATTTTTTCGAAGCTCATAATATGGGTGTAAAAGTAAATATGTTATCACAAACAGCAGGGAAAGAAGTAACCCGGCGATTATTGATTGATTATATCTACCGTGTTTATTTCAGGGATAACATTTACTTGAATTTTGGGTTGGGAGCAGGTTTCTACCAACGGCAGATTCTTTATTCAAAACTCGTATATCTCGAAGGAAATGAGCCTCTTGTGAAGCCGGATGAGAATTATTTCAGGCCTGATTTTGATTTTGGAATGCATCTTTCCGCAGGAAACTTCAGTGGTGGCTATGCCGTGAACCACCTGACAAATATTAACCGTGACCCGTCTATTTCACGCATTCCTGTGCATCAGCATGTGTATGGAGCATACCTCGTTTCGCTCACCGACGCATACCAATTGCGCGCCGGACTTTCTTATCATCAACAGGGAAAGGTGAATTACCTTCAACTTGATGCTCAGGTTTATCTGGGAATTTTACAATTAGGAGCAGGCTGGCGTCACCTGGATGCCTTTATTATCAAAGCCGGAATAAAAGCCACAGAAAATCTTGAGATTCACTATAGCTATGATATGGGTATAAACCGATTGGCAAATTTCAACAGCGGAACGCATGAGTTTGTGCTCAAACTGCATTTCGATCGTCTTGGTCGAACTTATCTGTCGCCCCGTTTCCTTGATTACTAATTGGCCGATTTGAGATAGGAAAAGATGTCTTCCTTACTCAAAATTTCCAAAGCCCTGATCAGCGTTTCATCAATATCAGAAACGATTTCATAATATGCGTTCATATCCCATAGATTTCTGGCAATGAGCGCTTTAATCTGATATCGAATCATTGTTTCTGATCGTTTGAATTCGTCTTCATTCCATTTCACATCTTCTGCTTCAGCTATCTCTTTGAAAGCATTCATCATTGCCTGGTCTACAACAAAATTCTTTTTAAATTCAGCTGGTTTTGGAAACTCCTTTAACAACTTCGCGCGCTTACTGTTTGTAAATTCGAGCGTGTATCGGTTGAAAACACCTTTACGAATAAGATTTGAGTAATAATCGGTGTATTGTGTTGAATCCCAAGCAACGAAAACATCTGGCATAATGCCGCCGCCGCCAAAAACAACACGTTTGCCAGGAGTCAGATATTTGAGTGAATCGGGAAAGTGAATACTATCTGCATGTACAAATTCTCCCCGCTCATGACGCTCATACAAATCTTTGTAATATTCTTCAACACCCTCATCATAAGGACGTTGTATTGACCTGCCAGTAGGTGTATAATAGCGTGCATTGGTTAAGCGAATTACCGAACCATCAGGTAAATTGAACGGTCTTTGCACCAGACCTTTTCCAAATGAACGACGGCCAATTACCAGGCCACGGTCCCAATCCTGTATGGCTCCTGAAACAATTTCACTTGCTGATGCCGAAGCTTCGTTGATCATCACAATTAACTTACCTTTTTCAAAAATCCCTTTGGAAGTTGAAACGAATTCTTGTTTCGGGCTATTCACTCCTTCAGTGTAAACTATCATCTTGTCAGCATTTAAAAACTCATCCGACAGTTCTACGGCAGTATTTAGAAACCCTCCTGAATTTCCCCGCAGATCAAGAATAAGATTTTCCATATCTTGAGTTTTAAGCTGTTCCATTGAACTATAAAACTCCTCCATTGAAGTCTTTGAAAAACGGTTGAGTTTTATATAGCCAGTTTTTTCGGGCAGCATAAAGGTAGCATCGATACTGTTTATTGGAATTTTATCCCTAACAATATCATAAGCTAACAGATCTTTTCGACCAGACCTGTAAATATCTACACTTACGGTTGTGCCTTTTTTGCCCCGAAGGCGATCCATCACCCATTTATTGTTCACTTTTGAACCAAATGCTTCCTCTCCATTAATTTTGACAATTTTATCACCTGACTGAATTCCAAGTTTATCCGATGGTCCGCCCGGAACAGGAGAAACAACCAAAATGGTGTCCTTACTGAGCTGAAAAGTAACTCCAATTCCTTCAAAACTGCCTTCGAGCGGCTCATTGGCAGCACTAAGTTCCTCTTTTGAGATGTAAGCGGAATGTGGATCGAGTTCTTTGAGCATATTAACAATTGCTGTCTCAACCAACTTTGGGGATTGCGTGGTATCAACATAAAAGTTCTCAATATAAAAAAGTGCAGCTGCAAATTTTTGACTTGTCTCTTTTGGGTCAGCTTTTGAATTTCCCTGAGCAGAGGCTGTAAAACTAAAGTAGCCGGCTAGAAAAACGATCACCAGCGAACGGAATTGAATTGATTTCATAAAACAGATCTAAATAAATCAAAATGAGCGTCAAAAGTAGAGATAAAAGCCTGTCAGGTGTTTTAATACTTTTTACATTTTGTTAATCTTTGTTAACAAGTTGTATATCAACAAAATACCTGCCACACTTTTTTCCAAAAATACTGTTTCGGAAGTTAAGAATGGCAGGTATTTCGACCAATGCAGGCTAAACTAGAAGCTTAAAACCTCCATTGCAGCCTGGTAAATTTTATCAGCATTAGGTAAAATTGCTTTTTCAAGTATCCTGTTGAAGCCTACAGGAGTAAATGTTGAACCAACCCTTTTAACAGGAGCATCAAGATACTGGAACGCTTCATCAGCTATCATACCAGCCAGCTCGCCCCCAAAACCACCGAAAACCTTGTCTTCATGAACTACCAAAACACGCGATGTCTTTTTGACAGAATTCAGAATTGCTTCTTTATCAAGCGGCACAATTGATCTTATATCAACTACTTCAATTTCCAAACCTTTTTCCTGACTTATCTTCTCAGCAACCTGCAATGCCATATGAGTTGTATTGCCATAAGTAATGATGCTCAGGTGTTTGCCTTCCCTGCGGATTTTTGCTTTACCAAATGGCACTTCAAAATCATCAGGAACCATAGTTTCAGCTAAAGGGTCGTTGTAAAGAGCTTTTGGTTCAAGAAAAACAGTTGGTCCTTTGGATCTCATTGCTGTACGCAACAATCCAGCCGCATCGTCGGCAAATGAAGGATAAACAATCCGTAATCCGGGTAAAGTTGCTAATGCCCCTTCGATGGTTTGGCTATGATAAAGTCCACCACCAATATATCCACCTGAAGCAAGTCTGATAGTCACATTGGGTGCAAAAGCACCGTTGCTTCTCCAATAATCATGTGATGTTTCGATCAGCTGTTCCATTGCAGGCCAGAAATAATCGGCAAATTCGGCTCCTTCGATGACAATGCGAATCTTATCGTTGAACCTACTCATACCGTTTGCAGTACCTGTAATAAAATCTTCAGCAATAGGAGCGTTAAATACGCGCTCTTTCCCGAATTCCTGCTGCATACCTTTGGTAACATTGAAGATGCCGCCTTTGTCCTTATTGGCAACATCCTGTCCCCAGATAAACGTATCAGGATTATTACGAAATTCAGCTTTTAGAGTTTCGTTCAAGGCCTGGATAAATTTTAACTTCTCTCCTTTTGTCCCGTCGTGGTTGCCTTCAGGGTAATTGGTTGAAACATAAGGTTCAGGAATAACAAAATCAAAAATCGACTCAGGGGTTGGATCAGGAGCAATGATGGCTTTTTTGTGAGCTGCAGAAATAACTTTTTTTGCCTCAGCGTCCAATGAATCTATTTCCTCCTGAGAAAATTTTCCTGAGTGGAGTAATTGTATTCTGAAGCGTTCCAGAGGATCGGACAGACGAACGCAGTGACGTTCATTCTCATCACGGTAAAGCTCGTGTTTATCAGAATTTGAATGCGAATGAATGCGTACACAGTTGGCGTGAACGATAACTGGTTCACCATGTTTTTCGATATATTCTTTAGCGGCAAACATTGTATTCATGGAATCGAATACATTTTTACCATCACAATACATGATTTTTAGATTCTTAATGCCCCGATAATTTTCGGCAGCACGACGGTTAGCCGACTGATCGCGTTGAGGAACTGAAATTCCAAACTGATTATCCTGAAACACAAAAAGCACAGGTAATTTTTCGTTTGATGCTCCATTAATAGCTTCAAAAACATAACCTTCAGAAGTCGAAGACTCACCTTGTGAGCTAATGGCAACGCCTTTGGCATTGTAGCGTTTTATAGCACGTGCAACGCCTACTGCATGCAAGGTATGGTTACCCGTTGCAGAAGATACGTTTTGAATGTTCCATTCAGGTTTTGCAAAATGGTTCGACATATGACGACCTCCACTAGCAATATCGGTGCCTTTTGAAATGCCATTAAGAATTATCTCCTCTGCAGTAAGTCCAGCTGAAATAGCTGTCAGCATATCGCGATAATAGGGAAACAAAAAATCTTCATTACGTTTAAAAACCTGACCTATAGCTAATTGAATACCATCATGTCCAGCATAAGGTGCATGATACGACCATCCTAAAGCTTGTTTGAGATAGTTTGGGGCTTTTTCGTCAATCTGACGTCCCAAAGTCATCAGGCTATACCATTGCTTTAATGTTTCCTTATCTGTTGATTCGAGTGTGTATTTTCTTTTTTGTGTCATTTTCCGAGATTTTTAAATCGCTTAGGCCAATTTTTGAGGGTGCAAAAGTAAAAAAAAATGTTTAATTTAAATCTGATCTAAATAAGCAAGTGGTTAAAAAAGTCCGCAACCCATTGCGGTAAAACCACCCTACTTCTATAAACAGATTTCTGCTAACTTGGTTCAAAAGAAGCCTTAAAAGGCAAACTTTTTAAGTATTGCTTTCAACATTTAATCATTAATAAATAAAGCTACCTGAATCATATTGAATCATTTATGGAAATTGTAAGTAGATCAGATTAGTCGCAGATAAAATGATTTAAGACCGAATAATGGTGAATTGACCGTCGCTTTGGAGTTTAATGATGGAAGATGCCTTAGGAGCTTTCACCTCATCCTGGTAGAACCCGACAACGTGATCAGCGTTTTTAAGAATAGCCTCCGAAATTTGCGCAAAGAATAATGGGGTTGACTCTCCTGAAATATTTGCCGAAGTTGAAGCTATCGCTTTACCAAAACGCTTTACAAGCGCAACACAGAAGGGATCAGAGGTTACTCTGATACAAACAGAACCATCGCTACCCATTACATTTTTTGCCAGATTTTTTGCACCTGGATATACGATACTTATTGGATTTGCCGCAAACGCAATCAGATCGAGGGCAATAGGCGGCACAACTTTTAAATAATCTTCCAGTCTGGAAACACTGTCAATGAGGGCAATAAGATTGTTTTGTTCTTTTTTTCTCTTGATTTTAAATAGTCGCTCAACTGCTTTGGAATTTGTAGCATCGCAGCCAAGCCCCCAAATTGTGTCTGTTGGATAAACGATTACTTTTCCTTTTCGCAGTGCTTCAGCCGCCATTAACACCTCTTCGTCGAATGATTTCATAACCGGACTGCAAGCTGATTTATATCGATCGTATGTGCACATTTAAAATGCCCTTCCGGACAAGTCTTGTGACCATGCAAACCGCATGGACGACAATCGAGTTTCTCAGTTGTTTCAACGACTAATGCATCATCCGCGAGTGGTCCGAATCCGAATGACGGAACTGTTGAGCAGTAAATAGCAGTCATTCGTGCATTTACTGAACTACAAAGATGCATTGGAGCTGAGTCGTTTACGTAATTCATTTGTGCATCACGCATCAGTGCTGCCGACTCAAGCAAACTTAGCTTTCCTGCGAAATTGATACAATTGGGGTGTTCTGAACTCAAAAGGATATGGCTGCATAACGCTTCATCTGCTGCCGAACCCAATAAATAAACAAATATCCCTGAAGGGACATTTTGCAAAAATTCAATCCATTTATCAGCAGGAAATTGTTTTGTAAACCAAAGCGAAGCCGGGGCAATACATATGTATGGGTTGGTTTTGTATTGCGACATTTTTGCTATATCCTTTGGTGTTGGATACAATTTAGGTGTCTGTGACTTACTATCGGTCAGATGTTTGATCAGTGATAAATTACGGTCTGTTTCGTGCAAAACAGACTTCTTATCACCTATTGAGTGTCGGATTCGGGTGCTATAAAAGTAACTCAAGGGATTTTTATCAAAACCTACTGTTTGCGATGCTCCGCTAAAAACAGTTAGAAATCCTGTCGACAAAAAACGCTGCACATTAACAACCAGGTCATAACGCTCTGATCTTATTTCCTTCAACAAGTGCCAAAGGTGCTTATACTTATCCTTTTTCTTATCCCACAATAACAGCTGATGTATGAAAGGATGCCCTTCGAATAGAGATTCAAAGCCTTGTTTGATGAGCAAATCGATATGAATACCTGGGTAAAAATGATGCAGTTTTTCCAAAACCGGAGTAACAAGAATCACATCTCCAATAGAGGCAGTTTGAATAACAAGAACCTTATGTATTTCATTTTTTTGCATCGAACAAAGGTAAAAAGAATCAGTTAGCATCATCCAATTTATGGAATTCAAATCGAAAAGCAGTATAAGTGACCATGATGTTATGATCAGGTTATTTGTCGTTTAGTTGTTGAAATTGAAACCCTTCAACAAATGAGATATACTTCAGCACATACCACGAACCGAATGCACTCAATAGATGCCATAAAAAATGTGTCCCTTGTTCGAAAAATGGAATCTCATGAACATCAAGTTGTCTGAAGAGCAAAGCAAATGAAAAAAAGAATAAAAGTAACCCCACGTCAGTAAGATGCTGAAAATGATTGCGGTAAAGAAATATAAACAAAGGCAACAGGATCATTCCACCTGAGAAAGCATAAGAAAGGTTGATGCTAAGATGCTGTGGCAAATTTGCGAAAAGAAAAATCCGCAGCATAAACAGAGGTACAAACAAGAGCACCACTTGCCACCATTTACCTAATATTTTCCACCAGAAATAAATCGACAAAGCGATGGTAAGCAAAGCAGAAGGAACAATATCCAGCATCAGGAAAAACGAACTCATTCGGAAAGCATGAAAAAGTGTGCTTCCTAATCCTCCCAGAAAAACCATACCAACAGCAAAGAGTAAAAAACGGTTGGCTTTAATTTTTGGCCAAAGCTTAAACATCCAAAAAACTGCAGGAAGCATCATTGCAACTGAGCTCACTGCATTCCAGGGCTCAACCACAATCAAATCGGGGTGATATTCTGCATAACGCGGCCCCCCGTCCGAAAGACGCTCATTCATCCATTGTCCGGCAATCTGAATCAGTTGTGAAACTGCATCAGGGGAATGCATCGACATAAAACTAACTGTTTAAAAATGGATAATCTGTATATCCCTCAGCTCCATCACCGTAGAAAGTACTTACATCAAATGGATTTAACGGAGCATCCAAAATATAGCGTTCAACAAGGTCGGGATTAGAAATAAAAGTTTTCCCAAAAGCAACCAGATCAGCCAATTCGTCTTTAATTACTTTTTCGGCAGTCTCAAAGGTATATCCAGCGCTTGTAATTAAAGTTGTTTTGATAAATGGACGAAAATGGCCAGTTACCTTTTTTAAATAATTAGGAAGTTGAAGTAAACTCTTTTGATCAGGCTCAATCAGATGAATGTAGGCCAAATCAAATTTATTCAGTTCTCCTGTTAAATATTCAAATGTCTCAACAGGTTTTTCGTTCCTGACTCCAAAATTTGTACCTGAAGGAGATAAACGAATGCCTGTATGCTCATTTCCAATACTTTGAGAAACAGCTGCTGTAACTTCCAGGCCAAAACGGCATTTGTTTTCTATTGAACCACCATATAAATCTGTTCGGATGTTTGAGGTATCATTAAGGAACTGATCGATGAGATATCCGTTTGCCCCATGAATTTCGACCCCGTCGAAACCAGCAAGCATGGCATTTTTGGCTGCTTTCACATAATCATCGATAGTTAATTTAATTTCGTCAACTGACATTGCATGAGGAACAACCGGTTCAAGCTTTCCTGCAGGTGTCGTAATCATTACGGTTTCAGCAACTGCTGAAGGAGCAAATGGAAGTGATCCATCTTGTTGCAGAAGAGGATGTGAGTGACGGCCAACATGCCATAACTGACAGAATATTTTACCACCTTTTTCGTGAACCGCCGCTGTAACAGCCTTCCATCCTTCAACCTGCTTTGACGAATAAATACCAGGGGTATTGGAGTACCCCATTCCTTTGGTTGAAATCTGACTTGCTTCGCTAACAATCAATCCTGCTGACGCCCGCTGATTGTAATATTGTGCATTTAATGCTGCCGGAGCAAGACCTTCAGAAGCCCGCTGACGTGTTAACGGAGCCATCACAAAGCGGTTATTCAGTTGTAAATGACTGGATGAGTAAGGATTAGCAAGAACTTTATTTGAATTCATATAGATTTTTTAACTATTAAACCTTTAAATTACTTTGCTATTAAACAAAAAACTTGCTATTTTTGTTCTCTCGCTGTTATTTGAACTCAATCTAAATTATAATGCCACATTTTCAGTCCAGAGGACAAGTCCCTCACAAACGGCACACCATTTTCAGAAAGCCTGATGGATCATTATACGCAGAAGAACTAGTCTCAACAGAAGGCTTTTCGGATGTTTATTCGCTAATCTACCATGCCTGGCCACCAACAATGGTGAAAGAAATTGGAACTCCGATTGATGTTTCACCAAAAATTGCGCTTAAATCAAATATGCAGCACCGGAGTTTTAAAGGATTTTCCATTGAGGCCTGTGACGATTTTTTGTTAAGCCGCAAGTATGTTTTAGTCAATAGTGATGTGTATATCAGTTTGGCTGCTCCCCGAAAGTCGATGACCGGCTACTTTTACAAAAATTCCCAGGCTGATGAAATGATTTTCATACATAAAGGAAAAGGTGTTTTGAAGACCGTATTCGGTAAGCTTCCTTTTGAATATGGAGATCATGTCGTTATACCAAGAGGTACCATCTATCAGATTGAATTTGAAAGTGAAGATAACCGTCTTTTTATAGTGGAATCCTTTCATCCTTTGCGTTTTCCGAAAAGATATATGAATAAAAACGGGCAGCTGCTCGAACATTCTCCTTTTTATGAGCGGGATATTAAAACACCTGTTGAATTAGAAACATTTGATGTTAAAGGCGATTTTCTTGTAAAAATAAAACGAAATGACCAGCTTTTCCCCTACACATATGCTACGCATCCGTTTGATGCCATTGGTTGGGATGGTTGTCATTATCCGTTTACGCTTTCGATTCATGATTTTGAACCAATAACAGGACGAATCCATCAGCCGCCGCCAGTGCATCAAACCTTTGAAACACCGGCTTTTGTTACCTGTGCCTTTGTTCCCCGCTTGTACGATTACCATCCTGAAGCTATTCCTGCACCTTATAATCACAGTAATGTTGATTCCGATGAAGTTTTGTATTACGTTGATGGCGACTTCATGAGTCGGAATCATATCGAAAAAGGGATGATAACATTGCATCCAATTGGTATTCCTCACGGACCTCATCCAGGTGCTGCCGAAAGAAGTATCGGCAAAAAAGATACGGCTGAACTAGCGGTGATGGTTGACACTTTTAAACCGCTTATGATCACAGAGGAGGCTTATTCAATTGAAGATCCTGATTATTTTAAAAGCTGGCTTTTTTAATTTTTTAATGAAATAACATTGATTTACCCAATTTATCGTAACAATTATCTCCAATGAGTAATACTGACTTTCTACCCTTAAACGGTACCGATTATGTCGAATTTTATGTTGGAAATGCCAAACAAGCTGCACATTTTTATCAAACAGCCTTTGGATTTCAACCTCTTGCATACGCAGGATTAGAAACCGGTTTAAAAGACCGTGCTTCTTATGTGCTGAAACAAGGAAAAATAGTCTTTGTATTTACAACAGCACTTACTCCCGAATCTGCAATTGCAGAGCATCACAAAATACATGGCGACGGCATCAAAACCATCGCACTTTGGGTTGATGATGCGCGTAAAGCCTACAAAGAGACCACTTCACGTGGAGCAAGGTCCTACATGGAACCTCAAACAATAATCGATGAATATGGCGAAGTTGTGCTGAGCGGCATCCATACCTATGGAGAAACTGTTCACGTTTTTGTGGAGCGCAAGAATTACTTCGGACCTTTCATGCCAGGTTTCAGAAAATGGGAACCTACCTACCGCCCAACCGAAACCGGGTTGCTGTATGTGGACCATATTGTAGGCAATGTTGGCTGGGGCGAAATGAACAAATGGGTCAATTTTTATGGTAAAATACTTGGCTTCGAACAACTTATATCGTTCGATGATAAGGACATCTCGACTGAATACACTGCCTTAATGAGTAAAGTGATGGCCAACAATAATATGCGGATAAAATTCCCTATCAATGAGCCGGCCGAAGGGAAAAAGAAATCGCAGATCGAAGAGTATATCGATTTTTACAGAGGATCTGGGGCACAGCATGTTGCAATGGCGACCGACAACATTATTGAAACTATCACGCATCTGCGCAACCGCGGAATTGAATTTCTGCATGTTCCTGATACCTATTACGACACTGTTGTTGATCGGGTGAAAGAAATTGATGAAGATTTGGAAACTTTGAAAAAACTCCGCATCCTTATCGACAGAGATGAAGATGGATACTTGTTACAACTTTTCACAAAACCTGTCGAAGACCGTCCTACCGTTTTCTTTGAAATCATTCAGCGAAAAGGAGCAAAGTCGTTTGGAAAAGGCAATTTCAAAGCTCTTTTTGAAGCAATCGAACTCGAACAATCAAACAGAGGAACACTTTAAGATCAACTTGTTACAAGTTTACTTCTTAACATAATTCTCATTTATTAGTATAAATATCATTAATAATATCCCATGAAATCATGGATTTCTATTCCTGACCAAAGTGATTTTCCACTTGAGAATATACCTTTCGGCATTTGTTCTTTTGGAGATCATATTTCGCCGGCAACCCGCGTTGGAGATACCATAATTGATCTCTCTGTTTTAGCAGATTATGGATATTTTGATTCACTTGAGATAGATGATCTGACAGTTTTTTATGAACCTATACTCAACCCTTTCATGTCATTGGGTAAAGCTAAAACAAATGCTGTAAGACGCTTTATTCAGGAATTGTTCAGCGCAGATAATCTTGATTTGCAATCTAATGAAGAAGCAAAGTCACTCGCGCTTTTTTCGCCGGAAGAAGTTGATATGAGGATGCCGGTTTTTGTTGGCGATTACACCGATTTTTATTCAAGCATAGAGCATGCGACGAATGTGGGAGTGATGTTCCGTGATCCGGCGAATGCATTGTTACCCAACTGGCGTCACTTGCCCGTTGGCTATCACGGAAGAAGTTCTTCGATTGTTGTATCCGGCACAAATATTCACCGCCCGAAAGGACAAACCAAGCCACAAGAAGACCAACCTGCCGTTTTTGGCCCAACAAAACAGCTCGATTTTGAACTTGAGATGGCATTTATCACTTCCGGTGAAACTCCCCTGGGTTCTTCTGTTTCAGTAGAAAAGGCAAGAGACTATATTTTTGGTTTAGTATTGTTTAATGATTTGTCGGCACGCGACATTCAAAAATGGGAATATGTGCCATTAGGTCCATTTCTTTCCAAAAGTTTCGGGTCAGTGATTTCACCCTGGATAGTAACCCTTGAAGCGCTGGAAAATTTCCGAGTAGCTGGTCCTGTTCAGGAACCGAAACCAATGCCATATTTGCAGCAAAACGGGTTGAACAACTTTGATATTCAACTCGAGGTCTATCTAAAACCCGAAAACAGTGAAGATTCGCTGATTTGTAAATCAAACTTCAAATACATGTATTGGAGTATGGATCAACAACTTGCGCACCAGACAGTAGCAGGATGTAATATCAACACAGGTGATTTATATGGTTCAGGTACAATTAGTGGCCCTACCCCTGACTCATACGGTTCGATGCTTGAGCTTTGCTGGAAAGGCACTAAACCCATACAAATGAAAGATGGGAGTGAGCGGGTTTTTATTCAGGATCACGACACCATCACCATGAAAGCTTATGCTAAAAAGGATGGATTAAGGATTGGATTTGGCACCTGCCAGACTAAAATACTTCCTGCAAATAATTTATAAAGCACCTATGTTAACACTTGATGCGCAATCCATTTCACAACAGTATCTGCACAGGATAATGCTTGGTAGTATCGCTCCACGTCCGATAGCATTTGTGAGTACAATAGATAAAGAGGGAAATCCAAATTTATCCCCTTTTAGCTTTTTCAATGCTTTTGGAGTGAATCCGGGAACGCTGATATTTTCTCCTTCGCGCCGCGGACGCGACAACACAACCAAGCATACCTTCGAAAATCTGTTGGAAATTCCCGAAGCAGTTATAAATGTTGTCACTTACGATATGGTGCAGCAAATGAGTCTGGCAAGCTGTGAATTTCCAAAAGGTGTCAACGAGTTTCTCAAAGCTGGTTTCACCTCTCTTGCATCAGAAAAGGTAAGACCTTTCAGGGTAAAGGAATCTCCGGTTCAATACGAGTGTAAGGTGCGCGAAATCATACAAACAGGTGATGGCCCCGGAGCTGGAAATCTTGTGATATGCGACATTTTACTCGTCCATATCAACGAAACTGTTTTGGATGAAAAAAACGAAATCAATCAGGAAAAAATTGATCTTGTTGGAAGAATGGGCGGAGATTTCTATGTTAGGACAAACCAAGCAGCACGTTTTGTTGTACCTAAACCTGTGAGCAGTAATGGGATAGGAATAGATGTTTTGCCAGAGACGATCCGTCACAGCATATACCTTACCGGAAATGATTTAGGTCAACTTGGAAATTTGAGCACTTTTCCCGATGATGAAATCATACAGAAGTATCGCTCTGATCATTCCTTTATTCAACTTTATCTTTCAGACAAAGAGGGCTATTTCAGGCATATTCAAGCGATGATTCGTGAAGGAAAAGCAATGGATGCTCTGACGAATTTGCTTGCTTTTTGTGTTTAGGAGACTTGCATGCATTATCATAAGATCATTTTCTATTAATAATTCTTTTCATCATTTACTGGTTTTTTGACCTAATACAACTTTTTCTCAATACACTGATTTTCAATTTGCAATCTTTTTTTGCGGTAATTATATTTTCTTTACAAAAACCAGTCATTTTTATCCAAAAAATGATCACCTCACACGTGCCTAGAATCGAGTAATATCAAGTGATTCGTTCTATTTTTAAACATTCTAAATTATGAATCAGCGGATTGAGCGGTTCCCTGTTCTTAAAAAAAACATAATTTTGACCCGAAAATTTCATTCTAAATAATTTAGAGGTGAAAAAGACAAATGATTCATTTTTATAATTCAATTCGTATGAAGAAAAACGTTGTACTTTTTGCAATTGGCAAAAAAAGAATCGCAGTCAGCCTGATCATGTTCTTGATTTTGCTTGCTGGATTCCAATCATTTGCTCAAACCATTGATTTGGGAAGAGCATCAGGCCAGGTTCAGGTTACTGAAGACAACTTCAGCAAAACCAATGTAACCTTCACCTACTCAACAATCAGTTCTTTCGTTGTTGAAGCAGACAGAGGAGTTTTTAATGAAATTCAAATACCTGGTGCATATGCCATTGGTGGTTTGGGTACCCCTAAGCTCCCTGCATCCAAGAATCTGATCGAAGTGCCTTTTGGCGCTGAAGTTTCGGTTAAGGTTGTTAATTTCAGTATGGCTGAGTATAAACTCAGCGATTATGGTATTAATAATCTTTTGATGCCCGCTCAGCCCTCAATTCGCAAAGATCAGACTTTAGACGAAGTTGCTTTTGAATATGATGAAAAGCTTTATCAAAAAGACGGATTCGTTAGTCACGAACTAGCAAGTATTGAAGTACTTGGCGTTTTACGTAGCTATCGATTAGCACGCCTCACAGTAGCACCTGTTTCTTACAACCCGGTTACAGGAATTATTCGTGTATACAACGACATCGAAGTTGAAATCACCTATGCAAACAGTGATCCAAGTCTAACCAATTATGTGAAAGCATCTGCCTATTCACCGTATTTTGAATCAATTAAGAGCACACTTCTCAATGGTTCAACACGTGATTACCCGCAACATCCTGATTTGACAAAATATCCAATCAAATACCTCATCGTTTCTGACAGGATGTTTGAAGCTGACCTTCAACCATTTATCCAATGGAAAACCAAAAAAGGTTTTGAAGTGATTGTGGCTTATACCGATGTTATTGGTACAAGTTACGCTCAAATTCAATCCTACGTACATGCACAATACAATGCTGGAACACCTACTGATCCGGCACCAAGTTTCATTCTTTTTGTAGGTGACACGCCGCAAATACCAGCAGTTCAGGGTTCCTCTTCAGGAAAAATGACCGACTTATATTACGGCAGTGTTGACGGAGACATCTTCCCTGAAATGTATTATGGACGTTTTTCTGCCCGTAACTCCGGACAGTTAACCCCACAAATACAAAAGGTGATGTATTATGAGCAATATCAATTTGCTGATCCAACCTATCTCAATAGCACTACATTGATTGCCGGTGCTGACGGAACCTGGAATCCTGCTGTTGCGCAGCCTACCATTCATTATGGAACACAAAACTATTTCAACGCAGCTCATGGTTTCACTAACGTTTATGCCTACTTAAACAGTTATTCAGGATGCTATGACGCTTCACGAATTGCTGTAGGCTTTATCAATTATACTGCTCACTGCTCTGAAACTTCATGGGGAGATCCAAACTTAAGTCAATCAGCAGTGAATGCCTTCACGAATCAAAATAAATATCCGCTCGCAATCGGCAACTGCTGTCTGGCAGCTGATTTTGGTTATGCTGAGTGTATTGGTGAAACCTGGATGAGAGCACCCAACAAAGGCGCTGTAACCTATATCGGTTCATCACCAAGTTCTTATTGGTTCGAAGATTTTTATTGGTCTGTTGGTGCTTTCCCGATACAGGGAAACAACAATGGTTATGTGCCAACTTTCCAGGAAACAACATGGGGAGCTTATGACGGACCTTTTGTAAGCGACTATGTATCAGCAGGAGGTCTTGCTTTCATTGGAAACTTAGCAGTTACCGAAGTTGATATTCAAGGATATCCTTCACATTCGAGTCCAATCTATTACTGGCAAGCCTATAATGTTTTAGGTGATCCATCACTTATAGCTTATATGACAGAAGGTGCCGACAACGTTGTTTCACACATGCCTATTTTGCCTATCGGACTCACAACCTACGAAGTTACAGCTCTGGCCGGTTCTTATGTTGCCATCTCAAAAGATGGTGTTTTACATGGCTCAGCCCTTGTAGGTCCTTCAGGTGTTGTTGAATTAACGATCGAACCTGTTCTTTCTTCAGGCAATGTTGATATCGTAGTAACAAAACCTCAGCACAAACCTTACATGGTTCAAGTTCCTGCAGCAGCGCTTGTGGGTCCTTATGTTGTTTTGGATTCATACACTGTGAATGATGCAGCAGGAAATAACAACGGCCTTGCTGATTATGGTGAAACAATCCCATTGAATGTTACGATCAAAAACGTAGGAGCAGATCCTTCAGCAACTATAAATGTAACTGTTAGTGGAACAGATGCTTATGTAACATTGACCAGTGCAGCAACACAAAGTTTCAGTGCAATAGCTCCAGGAGCAACAACAACCGTTAACAATGCCTTTACATTCAATGTTGCCAATTTTGTACCTGACCAACATGTAGCCACTTTCCCATTGACGCTTACTGATGGAAGTGCAACATGGCAATCAACACTGAGAATCACACTTCAGGCACCAATTCTTGAGATTTCTGAAGAAGTTGTTGTTGTTGATAATGCTACTGGAAATGGAGACGGAATTTTAGATCCGGGTGAAACAGCTAATATTCGTGTTACTATTGCCAATAATGGTAACAGCAGCGTGAGTGCTATTGTTGCTACAATGGTTTCATCAGATCCTTTGCTTACCATTAATACTGCCTCAGTGAACTATGCCTCACTTGCAGGTCAGTCCTCTGCTGAATTGTTGTTTAATGTAACAGCTGGTGCAAGTTCACCTATCGGATACCCTGTCAACCTCTCTCTTTCAGCAACTGCAGGACCAGCAGGTGTTTACAGTGATCAACAGGCAGCAGTCGTAGTTATTGGTTTGATTCCTGATTACAACATGTCGAACGGATCAGCAACAACATGTGTAGGAACATTCTTTGATTCAGGCGGCGCATCAGGCCAGTATAGCAATAACGAAAGCTTTACCTTCACTTTCAACCCGACCACAGCTGGTGCCATGATCAGAGCTAACTTCACTGCTTTTGATACCGAAAGTGGATATGACAAACTTTTCATCTATAACGGACCAAACGCTAGTTCACCTCAAGTTCCTGGCAGTCCTTTTGAAGGAACATCAAACCCCGGACAAATAACTGCCCTGAATGCAAGCGGATCGTTAACCTTCAAGTTTACTTCAGATGGTTCAGTAACAAAAGATGGTTGGGTAGCAAATATCAGCTGCTACGCTCCATCTGCTGCACCTTCATGCGCAACTAATCCAACCCCGGCAAATAATGCTGCCAATGTTGGTATCGCAAGTGTTTTAAGCTGGACAGCTAATGATGCTACTTCTTATGATGTTTATTTTGGTGTAACACCAAATCCTGCACTTGTTGGAACTGTTGATGTTAATCAGTACTCACCAACAATGGCACCAAACACAACCTATTTCTGGAAAGTCATTCCGAAAAATCAATTTGGACCTGCAACAGGTTGTGAAGTATGGTCATTTACAACAGGCGGACCTGAATATATCATGGCCAATACCACAGTAACAGCCAATAATGGTATGTTTTATGACACAGGTGGAGCAACAGGTAATTATACCAGCAACGAAACAATCACTATGACATTCATGCCTTCTGTAGCAGGTGCGCCTTTAAAATTCACCTTTAGCATGTTTGATACTGAAAATACTTACGATAAGTTGTTTATCTACAATGGCCCAGATGTGAGCTCACCAGCATTCCCAGGTAGTCCGTTTATGGGAACTGTGAGCCCAGGAAACATTACCTCTACTCATGCTACAGGTGCCGTTACGTTCAAATTTACATCTGATAATACAGTCGTGAAAGCCGGATGGGCAGCATCATTCATGGTTATGAGTGAGATGGCGATAGCACCTGCAGCAACCCCTGCAGAAATTTGCCAAGGCAGTTCCAGTGTTCTGAATGCGAACGTAACTGGTGGCAGCGGTTCTTATAGTTACTCCTGGACACCTGTTACAGGCTTAAGCAATGCTACTGTTGCCAATCCTATAGCTTCTCCATCCGAAACAACTACTTACACTGTTGTTGTCAGCGATGGAACTACACAAATGGATGGTCAGGTAACAGTAACAGTAATGGCTGCTGCACCGGTGAATCTTGGAGTTGACCAAACCATGTGTACATGGCAAACCGCTGTCCTTGACGCTACAACTCCAGGAGCTGTTTCCTATTTATGGTCACCGGGTGGTGAAACTACTCCTACCATTTCATGTGAAGGAACCGCAATGGGTGTAGGTGTTCACGAAGTTTCAGTTGCTGTAACCCATGCCAATGGTTGTGTTGTTACAGATCAAGTAATGATGACAGTTGAAATTTGCTCAGGAATTGATGAAAACAGTAAAGAACTCAAGCTTGCACTTCATCCAAATCCCGCAACTAATGTACTGAATGTGCAAGTTAACGGAAAAGCAAGTAATGTTTCCTACTTCCTGTTAAACTATCAGGGTCAGGTACTTTACAGCAATACAAGTGTTGATATCAATGGCGCTTATCAGCACCAGATTGACCTTTCAGCTTATGCCAAAGGAATTTATTACCTGCGTCTTAACAGCGGAAACAATACAATCGTTCGTAAAGTTGTTATTCAATAAGATCATTTAAAGCCTTTTGAACTGCTCCATAAGTAAAATTTCACTTACTTTTGGAGCAGTTTTTCATTAATCTCAAAATATATGAAGCGATTTACTCTCTTGTTTGCAGTGATTTTAGTATCACTTATCAGTTTTGCAGGCAGCTGGACTCCTATTAAAAGTGATGTCCCTGCTCCTATTCACTATTCATTAGTAAATGCCAGTGAAACCAACACTATTGTTCGGTTTAATATTGACGGTTTTTACACAACCTATGTAGAAACACCCAAAGGAAAATCGGCAATTATCAGTGTTCCAAAAATGGTATCACTAAGTGAGACAGGGGCTCCTGATCTACCTAAATATGCTATCTCAACTATCATAGGCGATAATGATTTGATGGACGCACGTGTATTATCTTCTAATTACACTGATTTCACCAACATTGAAATCGCTCCTTCAAAAGGAGATTTTTCGCGCCAGATTGATCCAGCCAGTGTTCCATTTACTTATGGAGCAATGTATCAGGCTAACAGTTTTTATCCAGCATCACAGACAGCGCTTCAGGAACCATATATTTTAAGAAATTTCCGTGGTCAGGCGCTTACTATCATGCCCTTTGCATATAATGCAATTACAAAAACCCTCAGGGTCTATCACGATATTACTGTTGAAATTTTCAAAACAGGAGAAGGTGGCAGCAATCAAATGCAGCGCACAGCTGTTAATGCCAAAGAAGATAGCGAATTTCGTTATGTTTATGGTCATCAGTTTGTTAACTACGAAGTGATGCAGAACCGTTATCCTGCAGTAAGTGAACAAGGACGACTTCTTATCATCAGTCACGGGCCATATATGGCAGCTGTTCAACCTTTGGTAGAATGGAAAAAAACCATTGGACGCCCAACTGAAATCGTTGATGTTGCAACAATTGGAACAACTCCTGATGCTATAAAGACTTTTGTGACCAATTATTACAATACCAATGGATTAACTCACTTACTCATTGTTGGCGACCATCAACATGTTCCAAGTTATAACAACACTTCTTCAGGCGGATATTCAGATAATTATTATGCATATCTTGCTGGAAATGATTCATATAACGAACTTTTTGTAGGTCGTTTTTCTGCCGAAAGTGTTGCACATGTTGAAACACAGGTACAACGCATTATTACATACGAACGTGATTTGGACCAAAACGCAACCTGGTTAAACATTGGAATGGGTATTGCAAGAAACGAAGGGGCCGGAAATGGACATAATGGTGGTGAAGCTGACTATGTACATATGGATTATATCCGCGACAGCCTGTTAAATTATACCTATTCAACGGTACATCGTGAATATGACGGTGGAGTTCCCGGACTTCCAAATACTACTGCAGCTCAAATTTCATCGCGTATCAATGCCGGGACAAGTATAATCAGCTATTGCAATCACGGCTCACAAAATAGCTGGAGTGTTGCTGGTTATAGTACTTCCCATGTTACTGCTCTAACCAACACTGATCGCTGGCCCATTATTTGGGCTGTTGCCTGTGACAATGGCAGATTCACCAATGGCTCATGCTTTGCAGAAACCTGGTTGAGAGCCTCACAAAACGGACAGCCTACCGGAGCCATAGGTGCCATGATGAGCTGGATTTCACAGCCTTGGCAACCCCCAATGACAGGACAGGATGAAATGAATACTATCCTTGTTGAAGGATATCAAAATAACATCAAGCGCACTTTTGCCGGCAACTCAATCAACGGCAGCATGAAGATGATTGATTTACACGGAACATCAGGAAGAAGCACTCATGACACATGGATTCTTTTTGGCGACCCTTCACTCACTCTTCGCACAGCAACACCTGTTGCCATGAACGTGAGTCATATGCCAACCATATTCCTTGGAATGTCGGAATTTACTGTCAACGCAAATGCAGATGGCGCTATCGTTGCCTTAACTGTTAACGGCGAAATCCTGGGTACAGCAACTGTTTCCAATGGATCGGCTACAGTAACTTTCCCTGCTCTCAATAATGTTGGAATGATGAAAGTTGCTGTATTTGGTTATAACAAAATAACTTACCTCCAGGAAATTGAGATTATTCCAGCTTCCGGACCATTTATAGCCTACGTTTCGAGTACCGTTAACGGTGTTACCAGCAGCGAAGTTCATTACGGTCAGGAAGTAAATCTGGGAGTTCAATTACGTAACCTTGGTGTTGAAAATGCAACTAATATCAATGTTACATTAAGCACTACCTCACCATATGTTACAATTACTGATGCTGTTGAATCATTCGGAACAATGACTCCAGATCAGTTTATAACTATTGAAAATGCTTTTGCTTTTAGTGTAAGTGATGAAGTCCCAAACAGCACACCGCTTCAATTTGTTATGCAAATTACTTCTGATCAGGATAGCTGGGAAAGTAGTTTTAATATGACAGCACTCGCACCATCTTTTACAGTTGGAAACTATACGGTGATGGATGCCAGTGGCAATGGAAATGGCCGTCTTGATCCAGGTGAGACAGTTGATTTGAAAGTTAGCTTTACAAACAACGGACAAAGTGCTGCAGCAGATGCACTCGCAAATCTTAGCTTCAATTCAGGTTTTGTGACCGTAAACGTTGCAAATTTTGAAGCATCAAGTGTTGCAGCAGGTCAAACTATGGACGCAGTATTTAACATTTCTGTTGCTGGTGGAGCTCCGATTGGCCAGGCGGTTGATTTTGGTTTTACAGTAGCAGCAGGAGCATATCAGGCACAGAAATCTTTTATTGCAAAAATTGGTATCATCCTCGAAGATTTCGAAACAGGAGATTTTACATCTTTTGAATGGGCCGCAGCCGGTAATCAACCCTGGGTCATCACAAATACTGCACCTTATGAAGGCACTTTCTCAGCTAAGTCAGGTACAATAGCTGATAGTCAATCTTCTCAGCTTCTGCTTCAATATGAGGTAAGTGTGAATGATTCTATCACTTTTTTCAGAAAAGTATCTTCAGAGTCAGGATATGACTATATGCGTTTTTATATTGACGCTAATAAAGTAGGAGAATGGGCGGGCGAAGTAGCCTGGTCAAAGGTTGCTTATCCAGTAACAGCAGGTGTTCATACATTCAAATGGGAATATATGAAAGATTACACTGTTTCGAGCGGAAGTGACTGTGCGTGGGTTGATTATATCACTTTACCACCAACCATTTCAACCAATGGATGGGCTGGAAGCAATGCAGATATCTGCTCTGGTAATACCTATCAGCTCAATGCAACCGCCACTTATTACAACAGTTTAAATTGGACTACATCAGGAACAGGAACATTTAGCAATCCTTCAATTCTGACCCCGGTTTATACTCCAAGTGAAGCCGATAACACAGCAGGCAGTGTAATCCTAAAACTTACTGTTACCGGAAATTCATCTACTGTTGAAAGTGAGATGACACTCAATATTCATCAGGCTCCTGAAGTTTTTGCAGGTGAGACTGTTGCTATTTGTCAGGGACATACACTTGAGCTAACTGCTGCTGCAGCTTCTAATTACAGCCAAATAACCTGGACTACTTCAGGTGATGGTTCATTTAACGACGCCACGATGATGCATCCGACCTATACACCTGGTACTGCTGATTTAGCAAGTGGAGCAGTTGTTCTCACTTTATCAGCTGATGGCATGGGTGGATGTGCAGCAAGCTCACATGCCACTACACTTAACATTCATCACCTGCCAACAGCAAGCATAACCGGCGATCAAACCATTTGCCATGGGCAGCAAGCTACACTTACACTTGAGCTTACCGGTAGTGCACCATGGATTGTCACTATGGCTGATACAGAACCTGTAACTGCTACTGCAACTCCATGGGTGATGCAAGTTTCGCCAAGTACCGCCTATACCTACACGTTACAAGAGGTTTCTGATGCAAACAGCTGCGTGAATACAGCCGAAGGACATGCTGTAGTTTCGATGAATTTTGCTCCTTCTGCTCCGCTTGCACCATCAGCACCTGATACTGTTGACCACGCTTTTGTTGGACAAAGTGCAGTTGCAGTTGAGGCAGTTGCCACAGCTACATCCTATGCATGGAGCATCGAACCTTCAAATGCAGGAACGATATCTGGCACAGGTACTGAAGCAACCGTTACCTGGGAATCAGGTTTTATCGGACTTGCAAGCATTAAAGCTGCTGCTGTGAATGATTGCGGACAAGGGGACTGGTCAGTAGCCTCAGAAGTTGTCTTAAAGAGTACTGTAGGTATTAACGAAGCTAATGCGTTAAGTCTTCAGGTCTTTCCTAATCCTTCAACAGGTCGGTTTACCCTTCGTTTCGATAACGAACGTTTAGGAAATGGCAGTATAAAGGTTACGAATACCGTTGGAGAACTGGTTCATTTTGAAAGCGTTGTATCCCAGTCATCCAAAAACACTACTGTTTTGAATCTGGAACATTTACCAAACGGGGTTTATATGATTGTTATTGAAAACAGCAAGTTTGTATCAACCCAGCGCATTTCAATTCAGAAATAGCTTTCATAACATAAATAAAAAAGCAGGCACTTAACGGTGTCTGCTTTTTTTGTTTTTAGCGATTTGTAATACTACAACTGAAACAACTTTAATCCCCTGCTGATCAATCCATCAAGTTTTGGCTGCTCTTGTTTCAATCGAAGAAGATTATTTACAAGCGCTGTATTTAAACCTTCATCAACTTTTTTATCAACTGCCAACTCAAGCAATTCGAGCATAAGCAACCATTCATCAGAATAGGTATTTAGAAGAGATTGCATCAGTTGCAGGTTGAGGTTTGAGAAGCTATCAGCATTTCTCATCTGACGGAGCTGGCCATAATGCTGATGTAACTCAAGTTGCTGAGAGGTATACAAAATCTGATGCGTTTTTTCCTTAGGAACAGGATAGGAAAGACCAAATGCATCAGCATCAGCCGGACCAGTATAAGCAGAGACTATTGATTCGCCAACTGCCATATCGAACACTCCCCATGAAGGTTCGAATAAAATCTGATCCTGATACTTTACGAGGCAATCAGTAAAAGATAAAAGAAGAAGTTTCCCTTCTTTACGGACGCATGATTTTAAGACTCCACTTACTTTTACACCAGATTCAAATTCAAAGTTTGCCTTTTTATCCTTCTCAATACCAACTTCTTTTAAGTCATCATCATTCAAAAATCGCGGAGGTTTAAGGGTTCCTTTTATGCTTCCAATCGGAGATCCAAATCCATGAGCATGATATGTTACTCCGTGACCTTCAAGTTGAGAGTTGTTGTAAGAGAGCATCGTTGGGCCTGTTGTTTTGATATACGCTGGTTGGTTTTGGTGCAATATATAATCCTGAAACACGCCTGAAACCTGAAGACCTGAGCTATAAGCACATGTTGCAACTGAACCAGATTCCACTGCCTTAAGAATCCCTTCGACACCACCCTTTCGCAACGCCATCCGGCTTGCGAAGGTATCCAAAACCTCTGTCAAATAACCGAAATCAGGAGTTACAAACAGCTGTGGCTGAGGCTTGGTTATATCGAAGTTGTAATAAACAGCATCAATTGTATAAGGCAATTTTTTAACACGATCACTTAATGCACCGGCACTTTCTCCAATGGAAGACAAGAGGCCCGCTCCATAAATTTTCGGATGATTCAAATCACCCACCAATCCATACTCAACGGTCCACCAATGCAAATTGCGGATGTAAGCCATTTCGGAAGGGATACCTAAGTTACTTTCTTTTGCTTCCAGAAGTTGCACAGCAAGATCAATTTGTGCGTTACTTGCATGCGGATCAGCCTTTAAGATGGACAAATACCTTATTGCTTCATACAGCTCATAATCGGCTGCCGAGGAGAAAGCCTTAGATCCAATTTCGCCAAAATATTTGAGGTATGCGGCGTATTCTTCATCAGCAATGATAGGTGCATGCCCTGCCGCTTCATGTATAATATCAGGAGCAGGCGTATATTCAACCTGGTCAATCGGACGTATATCAGCCGCAATAACAAGTACATTGTTAGCCTGAAACTCCATAAAAGCAGCCGGAGGAATAAATCCATCCACTGTGACAGCTCCCCATCCAATGGTTTTCAAAATGTCATTCATGGTCTGGATATCAGGTATTTGATCTATGCTAATCCCTGTTTTTTTTAATCCACTCAGGTAAGCTGCATGTGCTTTATCTTTCAGAAAGGCAACATTCTGTTTCATGACATATCGCCAAATGGAATGATCCTGCCATGTGTAACTATTGTATGGCTTTTCAATGATGAGATCTGTCAGATGACGAGGCAGACGGTCCAAAACAGGATTATTATACATGACTTTAACTATTTAGAATGGATTTAAATTATTCAAAAATAATAAAACTTCCTTATCCAACCTGAATATAGTGTTGATTTTTCTCACAAAAAAAATGCCTAAATCGGTTTACTTATTCAGGTCAAATGTATATTTTTGTTGAGCGCACATAAAAAATCCAATTGCTAAAATTCAGGCAATATGAAAAGATTCTTTTTAATTCTATCCATAGCATTCTTTCTCTTCACCACCTCCTTTGGCCAATCGTTAACAGTTAAAGGACAAGTTAAAGCTGATGAAGATGGGTTGGCACTTCCGGGAGTAAGTGTTCATGTCAAAGGGACAACCTCCGGCACTGTGACAGATATTGATGGCAATTTCACCTTGCAAAATCTAAATTCCAATCAAACGCTTGTCATCAGTTTTATTGGTTACGAATCACAAGAGTTTTTGGTAGGCAACAACACACAATTTGCAATAAGTCTTGTTGAAAGTGCCAAATTACTTGAAGAAGTTGTTGTTACGGCTCTTGGCATCAGCCGCCAGAAGCGTGAGATAGGATATTCAACAGAAAAAATCGAAGCAACTGTTGTCACTGATTCAAAAGCCTCTAATGTGCTGAATGCAATTTCAGGCAGGGCAGCCGGTGTACAAATATCTCAGCCTGATGGTGTTGAAGGAGGTTCGTCACGCATTGTTATCCGTGGAAACAATAACATTGGCTCTGACAATCAGCCACTCATCGTAGTAGATAATATTCCGCTTGAGAACACACCCGGCCTCACAAATATTGGTCGTGGAGTGGATTGGGGCAGCGCGATAAATGATTTGAACGCTTATGATATCGAGAGTATGACACTTATGAAAGGCGGTGCTGCTTCGGCGCTTTATGGTTCAAGAGGAGCAAATGGTGTTTTATTTATAACAACAAAAAGAGGCACTAAACAAAAAGGTATTGGCATCACATATAACACTGATTTTAAAATCACTACACCCTATTTATTTCGTGATGTTCAAAACACTTACGGTCATGGTGGACCCATATCATTTACACCTCCAAGTTTTCCCATGTCGGGCGACACTTTGCTTTATCCGGGTATTTATGGCAATGAAAATCTGATTATCAATCAGCAGGGAGAGACATCAAGCACCTCAGCTGAATTTGGTTATTATGGATCGGCTGTTTCATGGGGACCAAAAATGGAAGGACAGATGGTGAAATGGTGGGATGGTGAAATGCGAACCTACGCACCACAGCCCGATAACCTGAAGATTCCATTTCATAATGGATTCACAACCACACATAATATTTCAGCAACAGGAGGAGGCGACAAAGGTACTATGCGGGTTTCATTTACCCGACAGGACAACAAAGCAATTGTTGACAACAGTAATTTCGATCGTACAACAGTTAATCTAGGGGCAACGTTGAAGATAAGCGACAAACTGCAGACCGATGTAACCATGTCGTTTATTCAGTACAACCGTTTAAACAGCCCCATGCTGGGTGAAGACTGGAGTTCATTTAACAAAGGGTTACTTTATTCATGGCCAAGAAGTTATCAGGGCATTGATAAAGAAAACAGGGCAAGAGCTGATGGATCGCAAAACCCACAGGAAGGGTATCCGTTTTTTTATGTAAGTCCAACACTTTGGTGGGATTACTATAGCAATAATACCAATCAAAAACGTGACAAATACACAGGTGCGCTTTCGCTATCCTACGATCCTTTTGATTGGTTGAATATCCTTGGACGCATTGGCCGCGATTACACGATCGAGCAATTTGAAACAAAGAACAAACCAACTGACCCACTTGGGCTTCTTAACGGATACTACAGCAATGGCCTTTCACGCAATAAAGGCGATAATTACGATTTTGTCGTCACAGCTTCAAAGGATCAATTTTTGGGAAGTCCGTTCGATCTCAAACTGACAACAGGAGCCAGCCGGTGGAGTCAAGATTATTACTATATCAACGGACATTCTGGAACCTGGTATTATCCTAATATGTACACGTTTTTTAACTTCACAGAAACCACCTACACCACCGATCCAAACAATAACACGATTGTTGATCAGCCGGGAAACAGCGCTTCATCTATGCTTCCAAAGGAAGGAATTCTGCGAAAAAGGAACAATTCGGTCTACGCCTTCATGAATGTTTCGTATAAAAATAGCCTCTATGTTGAATTAACAGGTCGTAACGACTGGTCCTCAGCATTGCCGATGGGAAACAACTCCTATTTCTATCCGTCACTTTCGGTAAGTTTCATTCCAACAGAGGCTTTTGAAGTGTTTCAAAACATTCCCTGGATGAATTTTATGAAAATCAGGGGAGGAATTGCACAAACTGCCACTGATACCGACCCCTATCTTTTGAGTTTTTATTACAACACAAGCTTGTTTGGCGGACAGCAATCATCAGGATTTCCCGGCATTATTCCTCCGATACGGCTTCGTCCACAACGTGTTAACGCATATGAAGCAGGTGTAAATATGGGCTTTTTTGAAAATAAAATCGATCTCGATTTCACCTATTACTATTTGTATTCTTTCGACCAAATCATTCCCAACCTGCCTGTTCCTGTTTCTTCAGGAGCAAGCAATATCATGACAAACGAAGGAGTGTTAAGTAACAGGGGGTTTGAACTTATTATCAATACGGTTCCTTATCAAACCAGAGATTTGGTCATCAAATCAGGAATTAACCTGGCACGAAACCGCAACAGGGTTGAAAGTCTTGGGGGTGATGCTGAAACTTATCTGCTGGCCGATATCTGGGGTTTGAACGGACCTGCAATGGTGCTGGAGGCTGGCGATGACTATGGAACAATCAGTGGTTATGACTATATCTATGACGAGAACGGACAACGGGTGGTGAACGATGCCGGCACAAAATACCTGATTACCGACAGCAGAGTACCAATAGGAAACGCTTCGCCAGATTTTATTGCAGGCTGGAACACCAGCATTCAGTATAAGAACCTGAGATTCGGTATGCTGATCGACACTAAATGGGGTGGCGATATTTACAGCGGTTCATATGTCATTGGTTTACAAACAGGACAAAGTCCAGAAACTATAAAGGAACGCGATGGTGGCGGACTCCCCTACACCGATCCGGCTGGCAACACCAGTAATATCGGGATAATTTTAGAAGGAGTGCATGAAGACGGAACCCCTAACACAACCGTTGTCCACTACTATTACAAGTACCTACCAAACGCAGGTGGGTGGGGTAAATTTGTTTCGACGCCGGGCATTCTCGAAAATACCTGGGTGAAAATGAGGGAAGTTACGTTAGCTTTATCTATTCCCCAAAAATGGGTTCAAAAAACGAAAGTATTCCAAAAGCTTAGCATTTCGCTGACCGGAAGGGATCTTTTTTATATTTACAAAACTCTACCTGATAACATTAATCCTGAAGGCATTATGGGCTCAGGAAATGCACAGGGATTTGAATGGGCTGCAAACCCAGGCACACGATCCTTCATCATGAGTTTAAGCGCAGGTTTTTAATTTGTTAATGAATAATGAAATGCATACGGAGATGAAAGCTGGAAACTATTCGCGAACGAAATCTGGAAAGAAATTTTATACGGCCATATTTTTTGTTGTTATAACCTTATCTGTCAGTCTGATAAGTGTTTCCTGCACGAAAGATTTTGAAGATATAAACACCAACCCTCAGGGATTTACTACTGCAACAAACGGCGCATTGTTCAACAATGTCATTCAATCCATCGTTCCAACTGGTAATGAGTTGTTTTATGTTCAAAACGAGATTTTGTACAAGCAAACACAACTGGCAGCACTTACAAAGGCAGCATGGGGAAACTATACCATTGGAACTGAAGACATTTGGTCGAATTATTATACTACACTTCCGGAAATAAGAGAGTTAGAAACTCGTTTTGCTGTTGCTGATACCAGCGCTGAGTTACGAAATATGCAAGCAATGCTAAAAATTGTACTTGCTATAAAAACCTTTAAAGTGACCGATCTTTTTGGAGATATCCCATTTACAGAAGCCGGTTATGGCTTTCAGAACCTTGATCTTTTACGGCCAAAATACGACAGTCAGCGGAGTATCTATTTGCAACTACTTGATGATTTGGCATGGGCAGATGAAAACATCTCGCTTAGCGCTGTTGCGGCCGAGCCTTTTACCAGTTTCGCACCTTTCGATAAACTTTTCTCGGGCGACATGCTGAAATGGAAGAAACTGGCTAATTCACTTCGCTTGCGTCATGCATTAAGGATGGCGGAGAAAGAACCGGAACTTGCCGGAACGATTATCCGTGACATATTGGAAAACAACAAACCACTTATTGACGGTTACGATTTTATCACCTCCAAACTCGAGAGTGCCTGTCTTTGGCCTGCTGCATCAGGGTTTAAGCACGAGGCACTCAACTGGTCGTTTCGAGAACACAACAACCTGCGCATGGGTTCTGTTATCTGGAATCTCATTTCGGTCAATGACAGCACCGACGGTAGTGGCATCAACGACCCGCGTGCGATGATCTTTTTCGAAACCAATAATGCAAACAAATGGAGGGCATTTCCACAAGTCGCAAGTGCTGACACTCCACCTTCGGGGGGTATCCCATACGGCACACACCGTGATCAGGACGGGGCTTTTTCCATTAAAGGAGAAACAAATATCTACTCCCCTTTTAACTATTTTGTGGTGCGTGACGAAGATCAGATGCCCATCATTTTGATCACCGGTGCTGAGATACATTTCATGAAATCAGAAATTTATTTCAGAGGAATTGGTATGGGAGTCGATAAAATGCAAGCTGAAATTGAGTATTTCAATGGCATTAACTCATCGGTTGAATGGTGGCTTCAACGCGCTGCTTCTTCAAAATTACCCACATCGGGCATTGAATTTCCTGAAGTAATTACAATCCCTTCATATCTCAACGCAGCTACAGTGCAAGGTCGCTGGGGATTTTGGAATGCTGCAACAGAAGATGAAAAGTTGGAATTCATTTATGCTCAGGAATGGATCGATATGTTCAGGCAACCTGATCAGGCCTATGCTCTTGCCCGCCGCACAGCGATGACACCAAGACTTGGTGATCCTTTGCAACATTTCAGGCTTCCATACCCACCATCCGAAGCAGCATACAATGCTATAAATATGCAAGAAGCTATATCCCGTCAAGGTGGCGACAGTCCTGAAACGAAAATATGGTGGATGCCCTAACATCATAACATAATGTAAATGAACAAAATACTTATCATTAACCAAATACCTTTCATCCTATGAGAAAAATTTACTTCTACCTTTTTATTTTACTGATACTTGGTTTTGCTCAGCTACCCTCCGCGTTGCAGGCACAAACCAATCAGTACCTCCATTTCGACAAAGTGGACGATTATGTAATTCTCAACAACGCTTCCCAGTATTTTACAGGAACGAGTCAGGTTTCCATTACTGGCTGGTTTTACTGCGATGCACTTGCTTATGGTCAAGGCTATATGGGATTCAGAGTTGGTTCGGGAAATGCCGAATTCTACCTGATTCAGCTTAACAATGGCGTTTTGGAATGCCGGTTAAAAACAACTACCGGTCTGCATGAATATGTGTCGCCGGCTAACACCGTCATTCCACAAGTGTGGCAACACATTGCCTGGATTTATGACGGCAGTTCCGTTAAGTTATATGTAAATGGCACATTGAAAGGCAGTTCGGCTGCTTCAGGGGTATTTCAGGGAGACGCAGTTCCTTTCGCCATTGGAAAAAGTAATTTAGGCGGCTTCAATTTTGTTTACGGAGGTCGTGCTGATGAAGTAACAGCATGGAACAAAGCACTTTCGCAGGCCGAGATACAGGCAATGATGGCTGACGAGCTCACCGGAACTGAAGAAAACCTTCAATTGTATTACAAATTTAATCAGGGGGTACCCGGAGGCGACAACACTTCCATAACACATCTTACCAGTGAAGTAGGTGGCTCAGATCGTAATGCAGAATTAATGAATTTTGCCCTTACCGGAGAAACCTCCAATTTCAATGGCACGCTCAACACAAGTTACCAGGCTATTTCATTTCCACAGATCGCCAACAGACTTGTTTCAGCTCCTGCTTTTACCATTGAGGCTACAGCGACATCAGGATTACCAGTGAGTTTTGAGGTGCTTTCAGGACCTGCAACTGTCAGTGGCAACCTTGTCACCCTGACAGGTCAAGCCGGAGAAGTTACCATTAAAGCCACACAAGCTGGTGACAGTCAATATGATCCTGCTGTTCCGGTAATCAATAGTTTTATGGTTCTTGACCCTGCAACACATGTCCCTGACATTATTGTCAGAAATCCACTTGCCGGAAATGTATTTATTCCTGTTCTGAATGCAATTCAACTTGCAGCAGTAGCAACCATCGACTATCCTGAATTGTTTAGCGTGGCGGGTGTAAGGTTCGAAGCCGGCAACCAGATAATTTATGCCAACGATTTGTATGCCAACAGTCATTACACAGCTTGGTGGACTCCTCCATCCTATGGTTCGCATACCATTACTGTTGTTTCAACAAATAATTTCGGATCATCCTCAACACAAAATATTACCATCAATGTCACTGCAAATGTGGAAGATATGACAGTTGTTGCAGCCGATAATGTTTGGCTTAGCCCGTCAAATTTTACTCAAACAGTAGAAGCTGACCTTCCCTCCTATCTTGGGGCCTTTGATCAGATCACGGCAACGCTTACTGTAAGTTGTCCTACAGGTGGTTGTGGAGAATGGGACCGTGTTGCAAGCGTTGAAGCTATGGGGATTGAAGGCAGGTGGTTCGAAATTATCCGATATATAACACCATACGGAGTACCTTGTTCCCACACCATCGACCTCACTGATTATATGTCGATTTTACAAGGTAAAGTGAAATTCCGTTTCAATTGCATGACGCTGGATAATGGCTTTGTTTATAAGCTAACCCTGAATTATAACGAAGGAAGTCCTGCACATCTTTACAGTTCCATGTATGAGATATGGCACGAAATTTACCCGTTTGGCGATTACGCCAACCTGCAACCCGTTGAAGATGTAACATTTGAATTTCCTGACAATGCAGTGGCTTCCACATTGAAACTAGTTTCGACCGGTCATGGATGGGGAACTTTAAATACAGGTAATGCAGCTGAGTTTTACAACGCGACACATCATATTATGGTGAATGGTGCTCAGACCTTTGATCAGGTGAATTGGAAAACCTGCAACCCTAATCCGGATGCTTGTCAACCACAAAACGGAACATGGTTTTATAACCGTGCCGGATGGTGCCCAGGTTCCATTGCCCCGTGGTTCGATTTCAATATGAATCCCTATGTGAACAACAACCTGACTCTCGGCTATAAATTTGCTGAAAACTATGTGGACCTTTGTCATCCCAACCATCCAGATTGTGTGACCGGAGTGACCTGCACCGACTGCAACGACGGATTCAACCCAACATTAGATGTTGCTGCCAACCTCGTTGTTTACTCAGCCAATCCTATTGTTGGAATCGATAAAAACTACAGATGGGCCGATATCTCGGTATCTCCAAACCCAACCACAGGAATACTAAACCTGAGATACAGCGGATACGAACCTTTTACGAGCGCTAACATAAAGCTTTACGATCTGAAAGGCAACACAGTATGGCAAATACGCTGGACCGGAGGCGACAAACAAACCGACCTAAGCTACCTGCCTAAGGGAATTTATGTGATGTCCATTGAATCCGGAACGAAAAAAGAAGTTAAGAAAATTGTTCTTCAGTAAGCGCTAAACCTATAAACCATCTTGAATCAAACCATGAAGTGATTAGATTCAAAATAGTTCATTACACATATAAATCAGGTCTTTTCAAAAAATGGAAAAGACCTGTTTTTTGGTTATTGAGGGATCAACAAAAGATTAGAGTGTTATGATTGAATTTCAATTAGTCAAAATCAAGTGTGATCAATATATTTTCTTTGATTGTATCAGTCAATTCATTAGGTAAATTCCCAACCTTTTTTTATCAACCGTTTATTGTCAATTATACGAATCTGATCAATCATAATATCACAGTCTTCATGCAGGTTCGCCTTTCCTTTTGTTAAATGAACTCTCAAAATATCTGCTTCTTTCTCAATATTTGATGTGATTGGATAAATTATCGTTGAAGGATGTGCAAGTTTATTCAATAAATTGGTTTGAACAACTAAAACTGGCCTTGTGTAATCGGTAAATAACAATGCACAGTTTTCGGTAAATAAGATTGCATAAAATGGGTACAATGGGCACTATGTTGCCTCAGGAAAGAAATTTCATATTCCGTTGATAATGAAATCATTGATGTTAAGTAATTGACTTTATTTTTCGATGAAATGATTTGCCAAGACATGTCAGAATAACTATTTTCATCCATTGAATAAGCAATTAAAATGGATCTCCAAAAAATCAAAGTGCTCTACAATGCATTATTGGATTCAGATTGGTTTCTGACAATATTTCTAGCTTCTTTTAATTTTAACTCTTTGAAATAGCATCTTTTAACCCTGCCTGACTTTAAATGCTGTGCTGCTTGTTCAACATTTCCTGCACCATATTGATACCGTTCCAGGCACCAATAGCTTTTAAAGGTCTGAATCGGGTAAACATTTGTTCAGAGAAACCGTCCAATTCGCGGGTACGTTTGATAGCTTGACCGTGGAATGTCTTGTAGGCAAACGATTCCAAATCGGCAACACTTTCCCACACGGTAAACGTTGCCTGCTCAAGGAATGGTATTTCGCCTACACCTTTTGAAAAAACCAGGCCTTTGTAGTTTTCATGCTCAAAACTGACGCGAGGGGTCATTTTCCAGAAAGGGATAACGAAGCCCAACTTGAGCGTTGCTCTTGTAAGTGCGGCAACTGCCTGCAATGGTTTATCAGATGAGCTGATGTCCCAGGCTCCGAATCCCGACCACGAACCTTTGGAGCGCACGGGTGAAAGAAAAATGGTATATAGTTCCTTGCTATGCGCTTCAAAACTATTGAAAAGCTGGCTTTTCAGGAAAGCTTCTGCATCCTGTTCAGATTCCCAAACCACTAATAGCCCATAAACACTAAAATCAGGATAAAGGCTGTAACCAGAACCACCCCCGGTACCTAAAGGTTTAAAAAAGATGACACCTTTTTGCTTGCGCATTGGCGCACGCACTTCATGCATCATTTTCATACCCCATATGCAGTTTGAAAAACCTTCGTATCGAAAAAATGAAATGGTAGTAGTTTGCATATTAAACCTCATAACCTATTACATCTGAGCACTGTTTTTGTTCATTTTATGACAATTTCTTTGAATGTTGCAATCGGCTTATTGCACATTAAGAATCCACAATAGGATGATGCATGAGGACAAAAAAAACTTACCTATTTCGAGAATCAAAACTCCGTGTAACGCTGTGGTAAAAAATATCAGCTTAACAATTTAAATCTCAATCATTCCCCAAATCGCCCAGCATCGGCACAAACCGAAATACACCAAATTCTTCTTTGGTGTAGCTTCCGTCGGCTTGTTTGGTAAGTCTTAGCATAGTTTGCTCTTCGCCTTCACCATGAGGAATGACCATATAACCACCCGTTTTGAGTTGACTGATCAGCGCTGCAGGTATTTCAGGTGCTGCTGCAGTTATCAATACGCGGTCGAAAGGGGCAAACTTGGGTAGTCCTTCATAGCCATCACCTAAAAAAAGCTGCGGTTTCCAGTTCACCGTTTCAATGAAAGCCTTTGTTTTAATATAAAGTTTACGCTGCCGTTCGATACTAAAAACTTTAACCCCAAGCTCAGTGAGTACACACGCCTGATAACCTGAACCCGTTCCCACTTCCAGCACCTTGTGGCCACGCTGAACATCAAGAAGCATCGTTTGAAAAGCAACGGTATAAGGCTGTGATATCGTTTGCCCGGAACCTATTGGGAAAGGTTTGTCCTGATATGCAAACTCAAGAAAGGAAGAATCCATAAAGAAATGGCGTGGAATAGCTTCAATAGCTGCTAATATTTTGCTGTCAGTAATACCCTTTTCCCTTATGGTATCCACCAGTTTTTTTCGTAAGCCCTTATGCCTGAATGTGTCCTGCATTGAAAATGTTCAAAATACGTTGAAATTTATTTGGAGCAATTCTAAATTCGCCGGTTGCGAAGTTAACAATATCCCTAAAAACAAAAAGTGATACCTTTGCAAAAAGTACATCTAATGTTAAAAATCGGTGTTTTAGGTGCCGGGCACCTTGGAAAGATCCACATACGCTGCATACAGCAAATTTCTGACTATGAACTGATAGGATTTTACGATCCTGATCCGGCTACCGTTCAAAAAGTTGAAAAAGAATTTGGAATAACACCTTTCAGCAGTATCGCTGCACTTGTTGATGCGGTTGATGTTGTTGATATTGTAACACCTACCATTGCGCATTTCGAATGTGCTTCGGAGGCGTTGCACAAAAAGAGACATGTCTTCATCGAAAAGCCTATTGTCACCACACCGCAGGAGGCCCGTGAACTAATACAGCTCGCTAGCGATGCTGGTGTAAAGGTACAGGTTGGACATGTGGAGCGTTTTAATCCGGCTTTCATTGCAGCCAAAGATGCTATTCAACAACCCATGTTTATCGAGACACACCGGCTTGCACAATTTAATCCCCGGGGAACGGATGTGCCTGTAGTTCTTGATCTTATGGTGCATGATATTGATATTTTGCTTAGTGTTGTTGATTCCGAGATAAGTGAAATAAGTGCCAGTGGAGTAGCTGTTGTGAGCGAAACTCCCGACATTACCAACGCCAGAATTGCGTTTAAAAATGGGTGTGTGGCCAATCTTACAGCTAGCCGTATTTCGTTAAAAAATATGCGCAAGACTCGTTTCTTTCAAAAAGATGCTTACATCAGTGTAGATTTTCTTGATAAAACCACAGATATCGTTCGCATGAGCACCATCGAAACCGAACCTTCCGACCCAATGGCGATGGTAATTGATCTGGGAAATGGTAAAGGGATGCGACAAATACATTTCGAACGACCTGATGTTCAACCCACCAACGCAATTAAGGCAGAACTTGAAAGTTTTTACGAAGCTATTGTAAACAACAAATCGCCCATGGTTACGATTGAAGATGGTTACAAAGTGTTGTTGGTAGCCTATCAGATTCTTGAGAAACTGAATCATTCGACAGGAAAAATTCTGTCATAAAAAATCTCTCTCACGAACAATATTCACTAGTGTCCAGCCGTTGTATCAAAACCAAAGATCAAAACGGAACTATGCATCATTTTCTACGATTGCACATTATATTACTTTTAGCTACCTTGGTTTTCGCCCTTTCAGCGTGTCATAAATTTGAGGGCGAACAAACAGTTCCTGCCTATCTGAGGATTGACACCATATTATTTACTACTGATTATGTAACTCAAGGCAGTAACACACACAACATTACTGATGCATGGGTATATGTGAACGATCAGTTGATTGGGGTTTATGAGCTACCTGCCACCTTCCCAGTTTTGGCAAGCGGCAAACAGGATCTTGAAATTCGTCCTGGTATCAAACTTAACGGCATAGGTGCAACACGAGCACCATACCCTTTTTACAAACCTTTTATGATCGACAACTTCAATTTTGTTGAGGATTCTGTTCAGATTGTACGCCCTGTCACTACTTATTACGATAATCTCACCTTCGCCTGGACCGAAGACTTTGAAGGCTCAGGTACTTCATTGGAAAAAACCACAGCCAGTGATACTACCATAACAAAAACGAGTCCAGCAGATCATCCTGACGCCTGGCTTTCGCCTTACTCATCTTTTTCGGGGAAGGTACAACTCGATACAACACACGAAGTGTTTCAGATTGCCTCCTTCCTCAGTTATGAATTGCCCGATCAGGGGAAAGCTGTTTTGTTGGAATTGGATTACAAATGCGACAGGGAGTTCGGAGTTGGTATGATAGCTAATCTTTCGAGCAGCACGCTGATGTTGCCCCTCGTTGTTGTGAATAAGAGCGAGACATGGAATAAAATCTATATTAATCTGGGACCAAACGTCTCGGCATATACCACCGCGCAAAACTTTAAGATCTACTTTGAGTCGGACCGCGGCGATCAAGACGAAGCAAATTTCTATTTCGATAACATAAAAGTGATTTATAGAAACATCTCTAAATGAATCGTAAACTACAGGTTACCAAGTATTTACTTTTAGACTGGATTGCAGCTACGCTGGCCTGGTTCCTGTTTTATGTATTCAGAAAGCAAGCTGAAGATCCAAGCTTTCATGAGAAATTTCAAATCATTTTCGACGATCCAAACTTCTGGACAGGATTATTGCTGATACCTTTTGGCTGGCTTTTGTTGTATGCAATTGTTGGAACATATCGAAAAATTTACCGCAAAGCTCGTTTAAAGGAATTAGGTCAGACACTCGTTATGACATTAATTGGAGTAACTGTAATCTTTTTTGTTGCCATACTTGATGATGTTATTGTTACGTACAAATCATATTATCAATCATTTCTGACGCTTTACATCCTCCATTTTCTTTTTACTTATACCGGACGGCTGGCTCTGACATCAGTTACGGTACGGAAGATTCACCGTAAAGAAATCGGTTTTAACACCGTGATAGTTGGCAGCAACGGCAATGCACTGAAAATTTTTAAGGATATTGAAAAACAGGAGTTGTCAGCGGGAAATCTTTTTGTTGGATTTTTGAGTGTTTACGACAAAGACGATTACAAAATCGGACAATACCTTCCACATTTGGGCCCGTATCAAAATATCAAAAAAATTGTAGAAGAATTTGATGTAGAGGAAGTTATCATTGCCATCGAACGCACTGAAACAGATACGATTGACAAGATAATTGCACATTTGGAAGACACGGTGGTTGTTATAAAGATCATCCCGATTATGCAAGACATTCTGTTTGGTTCGGTAAAACTAAGTGGTATCTGGCATGCTCCATTAATTCAGATATCACCTGATTTGATGCCGGCTTGGCAACAATCACTGAAACGGATTATGGATATTGTGATTTCGATCATTGCAATGATCCTGCTTATTCCGCTGTATCTCTTTACTGCCGCAGGCGTTATGTTATCCTCCAAAGGACCTGTTTTGTATAGTCAGTCGCGCGTTGGACTTCGTGGAAAGCCTTTCAAAATGCACAAGTTCAGGAGTATGTATTCCGATGCTGAGAAATCCGGACCTCAGTTGAGCTCCGAAAACGATCCCCGCATCACACCTTTTGGACGATTTATCCGTAAAGTTCGTCTTGATGAGATTCCACAGTTTTTCACAGTTTTAAAAGGAGATATGTCGCTTGTCGGCCCCAGACCTGAACGTCAGTATTATATTGACCAAATTGTAAAGCGTGCACCACATTACCGCCTGCTGCTAAAGGTAAAACCCGGCATCACCTCATGGGGACAAGTAAAATATGGCTACGCTTCCGATGTTGATGAGATGATCGAAAGGCTGCAGTATGATATCCTATATATCGAAAACATGAACCTTGCAATGGACATCAAAATCCTCATTTACACCGTACTTATTGTCTTGCAAGGGCGTGGTAAATAATTTGTTAGCGTCATTTTTTCGAAAATTTTAAGGCTAAAAAATCAAACAAGCTATTATAAAAATTAACCAATTTGGTGATTAGTCTCAAATCTGACAAACTGTTAGCTTTGATGTCAAAAATTGAAATAATTCAATACTGACTTGAAAGACAGTCACTTGTCATGCAACCATATTTAGTAAACCTGATAGCAAATTACTTTGTTTCCGCTACCGGTAATCAACTGTATTTCCTCTGTTCCATAAAGGCTGCCAACCGCAAAAGGGGTATCGTATTCAAGTCCTGAACTGATAAGCATCCGACCATTTTTGTCAATCAAGTACACCTCTTTTGCCGCATCATCCACAACACATAACATTCTTTGTGCCTGAGAAACAGGATAAAATCGGGGAGCTGTAAGTATCTCATTTTTAAAGCTATATTCGAACAATACTTTCCTGAAACGGTCAAAAATCAGCAATTTATTCCCATCAAGGAAAATGAAATCCACTGATCGGTTTTGAGTAAAATCCTCATATAAAAAGTAATGATTTGCAGAGTAGGTGCCAAAATCAGTCGTTGACATCAATCCTGTACCGCTGATATACAAAAGTTTACCTTCCTTATTTGTAGTAATAAGAACTCCTTTTGAATTCGTTCTGTTGATATAAACCGGCGCATTCTTCGATTTTTCAATAATTCCTTTCGGACTTATGCGTTGTCTTCCATTTCTGTCAGTAATGCGAATATCACCCGAGACATCGGTAATTACAGCAAACTCAAGCTTACCAGCAGTAAGCTGCTCAACAGCCTTATCAACAAGGTCAAACGACCGTGGTTTCTCCCAACCAGATGTCTCTCTTCCACTGATATCATAGCTGTATGTTACTTTATCCGAACCACTTATAATTATCTGATAATTTTGTTTACCACTATCTTTTCTCAAACTCAAGCCATTCGTTGCCTGTGATCTGAGCCTTACAGGAAATCCATTTGCATGATTGCCTTTATGATCAATGAGATGAATCGAACCTGAAGTGTTGAACAACAGGAACTTTTTTGCACTTTTTGTTACTTCAACCGAAAATACTTCACTTAAAACAGGAGAACTTAACTGCTTTTTCCACAAAATATCACCTTCAGGCGATAAGAAGTGGAGTGTATTCTGTTCATCAAACACCACCACATTTTTTCGTGACGACCCCATCTCATCAACCAGAAATGCCTTTCCTGAAACAGCAGCATCGAGCTCGGTTTGCCAGGCTATCATTCCTTCTTCCTGGTAATCAGGATTATGCCTCAATACCATATTCGAATAAATCATCGAACCAGCAACAGAGTACTGCATGGCAAACGCTTCAAAAGACCCCAGATTCTGACGATTCCTGTTTAGATGGTATCCCAAAGACGGATCCAGGAAACTATTAATTAAATCAAGCCCTTCTCTAATGTTGCCAAAAAGCAGCAGATTTGAATTGCTACTCAAGTGGTTGGAGAAAACCTTGAAGTTATCACTACTGATTAAAGTCCTGCCTTTTTGATAAAATCGCACAACCTGTTCCACAGCTGTTACATTGTTGCCAATAAGCAAATAATTCCCAACAATCTGGTAGTGGAACATATATATAGGTGCAAAAGTCTTTCCAAAAAGGGTAACCATCATGTTTGATAACAAGGGATCCCCTACCCTTCTAACTTCGGTGTCGCTAAGTTGTTGACTCAGCTGCTGCAATGTTGCTTGAACAGCTTCTGCATCTGAGAGTGTGGCAGCAACAAACACTTTGTCATCTTTTTCACCGGGTCGGAATCCAATAGCTATTTCAGAAGTGACATAATCCCTGAATTTTTGTTTCAAATCAAGGCCTGCATGCGCTGATAAGGCCTGCAAACGTGCAGTATCATCCATTGTCCCAAAAAACAAGGGAAGATCGCTCAATCCGAAGTGCAAGAAAAGCCTGGTGTCGTAGGGCAATACATTGAAAAGTGAGGCAGGAACCGGCTCGTGCCCTTTAAAATTTTGAAAAAAATCATTGCTTTCTGGTATGATGAAACCGTTAAAAAGAAGTTCCTGTGCTTTGACATTCATATCAAAAGCCGACCAGTTACCGCTCTTTCGAATGATCTCGCCAGCAGATTCTTTGTAAGGCTCAGCTGCATTTGTTGTAAAAAGTTGCTCTAGCTTTTTGTGTTGCAGATACACGTAAGCATCCGCCTGCTTCCCTGACGTTGCCTTTAACTGAATGAAATCCTGATTTTGAAGCAACCCGGTTTTGCTTTCGAGCTGCATCAGTGCCAGTTCAAAACTCTTTCGGTCGTAACTTGCTATTAACAAACCATTTGTGATACAATAACTCAACTGGTTTTGCTTTCTTTTGTCGACGAGTGTTGCAGTTTTGTACGACCCGAACTGTCGCTCAATCACGCCCACATTTGTTCCATAAATCCGTGATGCACTTTCAGAAATCTCATACATCATCAGATTTCTATCTACCTTAAAAATAACAACATACTTATAATCTTCATTATCTTCGAGCAATACACATATTCCTGGCAAGCCTGGAAAGAACGTTTTGAAATCACTGTTTTCTTTTGTAAATAAACTGTCGAAACTAACTAAATCGCTGTGCAATGTTTTAAAGAAATCAATACCCTTTACATCGTTCCAGTAATTTGTTTCGGTAGAGATATGCTGCAGAAGATCTCCTGTTCGCGGAATCTCTATGATCATTGCAGCTGATTCAGGCACAGCATCATAGGGCTGTTTTGGCACATAACTACATCCAATGAGGAAATAGAAAACTGCCCCCAACAGCAAGATGAAAATGCTATTTCCACTAATTTTTTTCATAAGGTGTTCTATGCTTCCGTTACTCAATATGGTGAAGGAGCGCATGATAATATTAAAATGAATGTTCAAAAATAAAGAATATTGCAGGCAGATCAACATAACTTGTTGAAATAGCTACTTCTTTTTACAATACGAGAAAATGAGATATAAATCAGAGGGGCAACTGAAGCTGAATGCTGCTGTTAAAAGTCTTTCGATGATGATCAGTGAGACCATGAAAAGCGATGGCCTCTTTATGCAATTTGGTTGGATAACCTTTGTTCTGTTTCCAGCAATATTGAGGAAATGAGCTATCAAGCTCATACATGAGCAGATCACGCTCTGTCTTTGCCAATATTGATGCTGCTGCAATCGACCTGAAAATCGCATCGCCTTTTATCATACATTGATGCGGAATTCCACTGTATTTATTAAACCTGTTACCATCAACCAGCAAAAGTTCAGGCTTTATATCAAGCTGATCTACAGCACGATGCATTGCAAGGAATGAAGCATTAAGGATATTAATTTCATCAATTTCTTCAGCTGAAGCCATACCAATTGCCCAAACGACAGCATTTTCTTTTACCCATTCACGCAAAAGCATCCGTTGCTTTTCGGTCAATTTCTTGGAGTCATTTAATAAAGGATGATCTGCTTCTTGCGGCAAAATAACAGCTGAAGCTACCACCGGACCTGCTAAACATCCTCTGCCCGCTTCATCTAAACCGGCTTCCTTACCGGCATACTGATAAAATGCTTTTAACAAACTCATTTAATCAAAACAAGATAATTTGAAACCATTGCCAGTCCGATGAGCAGGAAAAGAAATAGCTGTGCCCAAAAATATTTCTTTATAAAAGTATAGCTAAAAGCCATAAAAACAGTGATGGGCAAAAGTATCAACAAACGTTGCATCACGTTATCACTTTTAAAAAACAACAAAAACATTCCTGTAAATATCATAGCATTCATGATGGCTTTTCGCTTTCTGATTGAAATGTTGTTGTCGACAATATTGCTGTACGACAAACTAAATGATTTAAAAACAATGAGCAACAACACTCCCAAAGTAACTAAACTAACGATTGGAGGAAGTGCTATTTGAAAACTGATGACTTTCGTGACAGCACTATAAACCAGCGATTTGGCGATAAGCTGATTTTGCATAAAATAATAAGTCGCCAGAAAAAGGTAGGGTGTAAACAAACCAATTATTGGAATGATCCAACTTCTTGGTTTGGTGATTCTCATGATAAACAATGAAAAATAAACCCAGATAATCATTACGACAACCGGAAAAAAAAGCATGGATGCTAATGAAATTAAAAATGCTGTATTAAATATATCCAACTCATTATCAACGCTTTCATACATTCTAAACATAACAGCAACAGCTAATAGCAAAAGCGGCAAAGCAAGTAAAAGCGGATACATTCTTGTTTGTTCAGGAGAAAGGCTCATCACTACTACAAATACAAAACTTGCAATTGATGACACGCGTCCTATCATCTGATAATTCGCAAGGATACTGTTAAGTAAAAATGCCTGAAAAAGCAGCAACAGAAAAGCCAGAAGAACGGATAAAAATGGAAAGTGAGCGAAAAATGGAAGTAAAAAACTATAACCAGGACTTAACAAATCGGCCGTCGCTGGCTCTGGAGGAGAAATAAAAGCCGGAAGCCACAATATAAGCGCTGTAAAAACTATCAGCACATATTGTGAAACAAAACTCGACCGGAGGAAGCGAATGAACATCGGATTTAGTTTAAAGTGGTTTATAGTTTACCAAATCCAGTCCAATATCACTTCTGAAATAGCGGCCTTCATAGGCAATCCTTGCAGCATTGACTTGTGCAGTAACCCTCGCGTCTTCTAAAATATAATCAAGGGCTGTCACTGCAATGACCCTTCCGCCGTTTGTTTTTGGTTTTTCTTTTTCAATATCAAAACTCGTTCCAGCATGAAAAATAATACAATCATTAACATTATCGAGTCCGCTTATCATTCTTCCTTTTGGATAATCACCCGGATATCCTTCCGAAACAAGCATAACGGTAACAGCATAACGTTCATCTGTCTCGAGAGAATAGGTATTAAGTTGGCTATAAGCACACGATTTGAGCAATTCTACGAAATCGCTCTTAATTCGCGGAAGGATACATTCCGTTTCAGGATCGCCAAGCCGAACATTGTATTCAATTACAAAAGGATCTCCTTTGACATTCATCAATCCTATGAATATGAATCCTTTATAATCAATTGCATCTTTCTTCAATCCATCAATAGTGGGTTGAATGATGCGGGTTTTTACTTTACCCATAAAATCTTTATCTGCAAAAACAACAGGAGAAACAGCTCCCATTCCCCCCGTGTTAGGACCTGTATCGCCAACACCAATTCGTTTATAATCCTTTGCTGAAGGCAGCACCTGATAAGAACTTCCATCTGTCAGCACAAAAACCGACACCTCGATCCCATCAAGGAACTCCTCAATGACAACTTCTTTTGATGCCTTGCCAAACTTTCCATCGAGCATAGCCTGCAACTCCAGTTTTGCATCTGCGAGTTGAGGCAGAATAACAACACCTTTTCCAGCTGCTAGTCCATCAGCTTTTAAAACATAAGGGGCATCAAGTTGACCTAAGAAATCAATACCTTCTTGCAAATTATCGGAAGTTACAGCCAGATAACGTGCTGTTGGAATATCATGCCTCATCATAAACGCTTTGGCATAGGCCTTACTTCCCTCCAGCATCGCCCCCTGTTGGGAAGGTCCAATGACTGCAATATGCTTCAACATCAAGTCATTCTGAAAAAAATCGGAAATTCCTTCAACCAATGGAACCTCGGGTCCAACAACTACCATTTGGATTTCATTCTCGATGCAAAAATGCCTTATCTGAACAAAATCTGTCACATCAATAGGCACGTTGGTTGCCACCAAAGCGGTACCTGCGTTGCCCGGAGCAACATACACTTTTGTTGCATGTCTGCTTTGTTTTATTTTCCAAACAAGGGCGTGTTCTCTCCCACCTGATCCCAGAATGAGAATATTTGTAAGTGTGTTATTCATCTGTTGTATGTATTGCTTGAATGATACTTTCCCATAGCCGGTCGGCTGCTTTATCCCAAGTGAACAACTTTGCCCTCTCAAGGCCTTCATTTATAAGTTGTTGCCTCAGTTGTCCATCAGTAACCATTAGTTCCATTGCATGTGCTATGCTGCTGATATCGTATGGATCGGCCAAAATAGCTGCTTCACCGGCCACTTCAGGCATGGATGTGACATTAGATGTTATTACAGGAACACCGCATCTGAAAGCTTCAACGATAGGAATTCCAAAGCCTTCAAAATAGGAAACATAAGTAATAGCCAAAGCTGCTGCTGTAACTTTATGGAGATCTGACGCGTTGAGACGCCCGCAAAAAACCACCTCATCTTTACAACGCATTTCATCAAATGCCTGGCTGATTGGCTTTGTCCACCACTTTTTCTCACCCACAACAACAAGTTTCACAGGATGATTTGTTTGCGTCCGAAAAAGATCATAAGCTTTAAAAAGCCGAGCCAGATTTTTTCGCGGATGCAACGAGCCTACAAAAAGAAAATAAGGTTGTCCTCCCGTGTATTGATTCCGGGTTTTCATGTTTATGGATTCATCTACTGGCACAAATGACTCATTTGCACCATTATAAATCACATCAATACGATTAGGCAAGATTCCATACAGTTGAGCAATATCGCTTTTCGAAAAACTTGACACAGTAGCAATTCGTTTGGCTTTTTTGGCATAACGCGGAAAAAACCAGCGATAATGTGTTCTTGCCGACCATGGCAAATCGTTTGGAAAGTGCTCAAAATTAAGATCGTGCATCACTGCCATCGAAGGAATATCGCTCGTGAGACTCAGATACCCATCCGGAGATAAAAATAGGTCCGGTTTTAATTTTTTCAGTACATGCCTAACCGACCATTCAAACCATAAAACGAATAATAACGGATGACGAGCCGGAGGTCCGATAATAATATGGTGTACGTTAGGATTAAATCGAAAGGATTCATGAGGTTTACGATCAAAAATAAAATAAAACTCAACCTCAGGATGCTGAACAGTGATACGCCGCAAAGTTTCATAGGTAAACCAACCGATTCCCTCCAATTTGTCATGAATAAGAAGGCGGGTATTAACGGCAATACGTAAGGGTTTTATTTTTCTGTCCAAGCTGTAACGAATAATCCTAACTTTGCCGCAAATATCTTAAATAAAATGAAGTCGAGGGTAAAAAAGATACTGCAACGCTTGCTGGGATTCGACAATTATCTTTTTATCTTTTCCATTTTTGTGATCAACACATTACGCTGGAACAAGAATGAAGGTGATTTTTTGCAGTTTCTAAAACAAATTCAGGATGGGACAACCATCCTTGACGTTGGTGCTAATATTGGGATTATGACTGTTTGGCTCGCAAAAAAGAAACCCAATTCAACAATCATTGCTTTTGAACCGATGCCACAAAATATAAAAGCTCTGAAACGGGTTTTGAAGTTTTACAAAATCACCAATGTGAAAATTATTGAGAAAGCGCTTGGAAATCAAACAGGTCATGTTGAAATGGTGATGCCCGTACTCGAAGATGTCAAGATGCAGGGTCTCAGTCATGTAGTTCATGAAAGCATAACTGTTTTTAACGAAGGAAATGCTGTGAATGTACCCATACTTAAACTCGACGACTGCCCTGAGTTGAATGGCTCAATAAGCAAACTATCAGCTATAAAACTGGATGTCGAGAACTTTGAATACTTTGTGCTTAAAGGCGGAGAGAAACTCATTCAGCGCTTTAAACCACTCATCTATACTGAGTTGTGGGAAAACGAAAACCGTTCAAACTGTTTCAACCTCATGAGAAATCTTGGTTATAGTGTTAGAGTTTTACATCAAAATAAGCTTGTAAACTTCCATCCTGAAATACACCATACTCAAAACTTCTTTTTTGTACCTTAGCGCCTTAATAATCACTGCAAAAGCATCATGCAGCAACGCTTCTTCAGAAATCTAGTATTTCTTCTGTCCTTAAATCTGCTTATCAAACCCTTCTGGATTTTGGGCATCGACAGGTCAGTACAAAATGCTGTAGGTGAAGCTACTTATGGTTTGTATCTGTCGATTTACAGTTACTCCTTTCTGTTTTTTATTCTTCTCGACCTGGGTATCACCAATTATAATAACAGGAATATTGCCCAAAACAATCAGTTGCTCAGCAAGTATTTTGCCGGAATAGCATCAACCAAATTATTGCTTTCGCTCTTGTATGCCGCAGTAACTTTTGGTGTTGGTTGGCTCATCGGTTACAGGGGCGAGCAAATGTATCTGCTTGGTTGGGTTGCCATTAATCAGGTTTTTTTGTCGTTTATCCTTTATCTGCGTTCCAACATCTCAGGTTTGTTGCTTTTCAAAGCCGACAGCGTTTTTTCGGTTCTTGATCGCCTTATAATGATTTTTATTTGCAGCATTTTGCTGTGGTCGGGCTGGATCGAAGGACCTTTTCAAATTGCCTGGTTTGTTTATGCGCAAACATTCGCTTATGTAATTACCTTTTTGCTGGCGCTGATTTATGTGATGAGACATGCAGGGAAACTGCGATTGAGCTTCCAGTTACCTTTTATGATTACGATCCTTCGCCGAAGTTTACCATATGCCCTGCTGGTGCTGCTCATGAGTTTTTACAACCGGCTCGAACCTGTGTTAATTGAACGCCTGCTTCCAGGAGATATTGGACTAACACAAACCGGGATTTATGGAAAAGCTTTCCGGTTGCTCGACGCCGGAAACAATATCTCATTGCTTTTCAGCGTGTTACTACTTCCTATGTTTGCCTCAATGCTCAAGCGTCGTGAACCTGTAAGCCAGTTGATACGTCTTTCTTTTAGTCTTATATTGGCTTTCTCAACAATAATTGCCGGACTGGCAATGGCCTATAGTGAAGACCTGATGGAGTTGCTTTACGGTCCGTTACCTGCGCAGATACCTCAACTTTTTGGTAATAATATTGATGATTCAACACTGATTCTGCGCATTTTGATGGGGAGCTTCGTTTCGGTTTCCATCACTTATATCTTTGGCACTTTGCTCACTGCCAACGGCAACTTGAAATTGCTGAATATCATCGCTGGCAGTGGCGTAATTGTAAACCTTTCGATCAACTTTATACTCATTCCCCGCTATGAGGCAGTTGGCGCGGCATGGGCCAGCTTTGGGGTTCAGGCTTTCACTGCCATCATCCAGATTGTGATCGCTTTTCGAATTTTCAACCTGCGATTTGGAAGGTTATTCTGGTGGCGGCTTACCGAATTTGTAATTTTGCTTGCAATTATTATCGGTCTCTCAACAATACTACCTTTTCAATGGTATATTGGGTTTGGCATTGCATTGGTATCTGGCATATTGATTACCTTCCTCACAAAAATGATTGATCCTGATGACCTTAAAGAGTTGGTGAGTTCGATATTTAGCAAAAGAGGCGAAAAGGTTTAGAGTCAGAAAAGAAGCATACACTTATAGGCTGATGAATACTTTATATCGCCAGCCGACAGGAATAAAGTCTGACAAAAATGAATAACTAAATGGAGACTATTCATTTGTTATATAACTGATTTAATGTCAGTTAGAATTATTTCAAAATTTTTATCAAAAAAAACTTGACTTTCGCCTCACTATAATACTATCTTTGTATTATACATTTTGTATAATACTTACAGAATAGATCATGGGAAATAAAGAATTATTGAACGAACTACTCATTGCATGGGAAGAAACTTACAAAAAAGGTCAGCTTACTTTTTGGATTTTCTTGTCATTGAAAGAAGGAAAAAAATACGTGGATGAAATAAAAACCTTTGTTGAGGAGGAGTCGAATCACAGCATGACATGCGAAAGTCAAAGTCTGTATCGAAATCTGCGTAAATTTCAACATGTTGGTGTTGTCGACTTCGAAACCGGAGAAGGCAACAAGGGCCCTGAACGCAAATATTACTTCTTAACCGAGCTGGGGAACGCGTTACTTAATGCGTTTATCGAACGGAACATCAAGTTATTTTACAACGAAAAAATTAAACATTTACTAAATAAGGAGGATTAAAATGAAACACTTAACGAAAAATCTCATCAGTTTTGCTATTTTCTTTGTTATTGGCGGCCTTATTTTCCGCTATGGTTTGAGCCATTTTCTTGAAAACCGGATGTTAAGCATGGTATGGGTTCTGGCCACGATTTACTTTTTATACAATTTCGGAATTGGTTGGTATTTTGGCAAAAGAGATTCTGAGTCGTTGCCACTTTTCGACATTGGATTTAGATTCCATTTTACTACTTTTCTGCTTTTTAATATCATTTCTGAGGTCTGGCATTATTTCGGTCTCCTTTCAGTGTATGAAAACTACCAGACAAACCGTCTTATAGCGATCTATTGGGGAATAGGTTTGTTGATTCATTTTGTTTTCTATGTGATTGCACAAAAAAACACAATCAAAGGCATCAGCAAAGATGACATGTTTGACTGATTGAGATGGTAGATATAATTAGATAAGCCACTAATGTATTGCATATCAATCTATTATAGCTCGTCTTTATAGATCAAGTTTGGTTCTTGATTTTTTGATAGAGGCTTCAAATACTCGGCTTCATAAAAAGGAATAACGATACTGAACCTGTCTTCCCTAATCAATTGAAAACCGCTTTCAGCCAATAGTTTGTCAGTTGTTCGGTTGAGTTGACAGCCTTCAGCCATTTTCGACCACAGCGGGTTTAAGAAATCCTGCAATTTTCCGGCAAAATGGCGGTGCGACTTAATATGCTCAAGAATTACCAGCTTCCCGCCGGGTTTCAGCCATTTCCTATAATTGCGCAGGGCCTTTTCAGGTTCGGGAATAGTGCACAGAACCAATGTGCAAACAACAGCGTCGAGCGATTCAGGAAGAACGAGTTGTTCCATCTCGGGGTAACCACAGCCAATCGAATGCAACGTGATTCTGTTTGGAAAGAGCAGTACCTCCCGTCGCTTTTCTGCGTAAGGCATCATATGTGGCGAAGGCTCAATGCCAATAAGTTGAATATCATTGCTGTAATGTTCAAAATTGACTCCCGTACCTACACCTATTTCAAGAATATTACCGCTAAGTCCGGAAATTAGTCGTGCACGCCGGTGTTTGAGGTATAGTTTTTCGAGTAAATACATGAAGTTGTCGTATGATGACCCAAAAGTTTTACTGAACTGCATTTTTTCCGGGCGCATAGTTTCTGCCGTTTCGTGTTTCAGCTCCAACCTCCATCTAATCAAACCTTCAGATTCGTCTATCATGACGAAATTGTTCTTTTGCAGCACCTTATAAGAAGCGATATTTGAACTGTTGGTTGATGCGATAATTGATCTTACCCCTGATTGCCATTTGGCCCAATCAATCATAGCACTTACCATTTCGGTCATTAATCCCCTGTTTTGAAATGCTTCATCGACACCATATCCTATCTCCACCTCACCTTCTGAATTGGGCTCTCCATAAAAGCATAACTCACCGGCGATGGCATTATCTGATTTCAGAATAGCAATCCATAAGGTTGAAAACAAGTAGTTTTTCGTTTCATCAGATACATTTGGCAGAATGGTCGTTTCAAGCGCCTCTTTGAGTTCAGGAGTGATTGTACGTGACGAAAAATTGAGATTCAATTCACTTTCGAGAGAACCATCGCAAGTTGAAAACTTACTGAGTTGATTGTATGTGAGTGGAATTATATGTAAACGTGGAGTTAATATCATACTAATGTTTCAAAAACTTAAATATTAATTCTTCAAAATAATGCACTTTATCAGATAGTTATACAATGACACAGATAGCTTTCCTGGTGATAAACATCGGGCTAAAATTAGGTTTAAAAGATATAGCTTTACAAAAAATCGTATTGGTTCTAATTATTGATTTTAGCGTCTGTCAACTTCATAATCATTACTTTTCAGTCCAGTATATATGAAACCAAACCAAATTAACTACGAAGTTGATTTGTCAACGATTCCAATTTTTGTGAAAAGTGGTTCAGTTATCCCTTACATGCCGGTGATGCAATACATTGGCCAACGACCTGATTACCCATTGATCTTGGATATTTTCCCTGGCGGAATCAATAAAAAGGCCATGTTTGAAATTTATGAAGATGATGGCGAAACCAATGATTATCAACGCAATATCTTTTCAAAACGCAAGGTGCAATGCTTAACTAAAAAAGATTTTCTGGAAATAGAATCCAGTATCAAAATCGAAAATAATTTTTCTCCGGTTGAACGAGGCCTTGTTTTTAATGTATTTTTGAATCAAGTTCCAAAAGCATTGTTGATTGACGGCAAGAAACTGAAAATGAAGAAGTCACCCAAAGAAAAGGCTTTGCAGGAGACCTTAGTAAATGAAGCTGTGTGGTTTTGGGATGAAACACAAAAAATCTGCAGTATTTTCATTCCTCCATCAAATACACAGGTGAATATTACGATCCAAAAATAAAAACGACATCATTCAGAACGTTGATATAAATTGTTCAAAAAATGTATAATATGCTTTTAATTAAGGGTTTAATAAAGTCAAACAACGAACACATAAGCATAAATGCATTGTGTTTGAACTTTTTCAAATCAAGAAAGATGCTTACCTATCTATCCGTTTTAATCATGTTTTCAGCTTGTAAACAAAAATCAGAAGTTTTATATCAGTCAGATGAATTTACAATTTTCTCTGATAAAGTAGTACAGGGAGTGTTTACTTCAAAGGTCGAATCACCAACGCATATCGTATCGGATTACAGAAGTCTGGCGCATGAAAACTACTCTCGTCTGGTAAAATTTAAATTTAGTATCAACGAAAAAGACAACGAAAAGAAAGCAGGAAACGACCATTGGGTGATTATTGAAGATGGAATAAACACTTCTCCGGTTATAATTTTTGCGTCTGAAAGCGCACCTATACCTTCTGAGCCTGCCACAAAACTACCCGTAAACCATTCCTTTACTTTTAGGCTCGATATGAATCCGGTATTGAAACAGTTTACTGAAAAAGGTTATTATGAAACCTTCGATGGAACACGCATAGCTGCCTCCGACTTTAAGGCAGTTTATATTGCAGGAGGAAGCGAGCCCATGAGCTGGGATTTTGTCAATCTCGATGAAAAAGGCTTAGCTTTGAAAGACCCTGATCAGGACGGAATCTATGAAATTACCTTGTTACTGAACCCTTATGACGCCGATGAAAAGCTGAATAGCTGGAGCCTCACACAAGATGTGTCGATGAAACCTACTTATACCTCAAATCAGCCTGTGGTGGATGCGCTGTTTAACCTATCTCTGGAAGAAGCCCGTCTGAATATCGAAGCCGACAGCACCCTGCGCACCGGCGCTAAGTGGGGAGGGGTTTGGACACGCGATGTGAGCTACAGCACTTTGCTGGCTTTTGCCTTTCACGAGCCGGAAGTAGCCAGAATAAGCCTCATGAAAAAAGTAAAAAACGGAAGGATTATTCAAGATACCGGATCAGGAGGTGCATGGCCTGTTTCGTCCGACCGAACTACATGGGCACTTGCAGCCTGGGAAATCTTTAAGGTAACCGGAGATGAGGATTGGCTCAAAACTGCCTTCGAAGTGATAAAAAACACATTGGCTGATGATGAAAAAACCTTGCGTTCTCCCCTAACCGGCATGAATCGCGGCGAGTCCTCTTTCCTTGACTGGCGCGAGCAAACTTACCCGAAGTGGATGTCGAATATGGATATTTATGTTTCTGAAAACCTGGGAACCAATGTAGTACACTTTCAGGCAAATCGTATATTATCTGAGATGGCAGCACTTCTTGGCGAACCAAATGCAACATATCTAAGCCGTGCTAACGAGATTAAAGACGGAATAAACAAATTTCTTTGGATGCAGGATAAAGGATATTACGGCCAATATCTTTACGGAAGAAGTGCGATGATGCTTTCACCACGATTTGAGGCCCTTGGTGAGGCATTGGCTATTCTTTTCGATGTTGCAGATAATCAGCAAGCAACTTCAATCCTTGAAAACTCACCGGTTATTAATTATGGAACTACCTGCATTTATCCACAGATTCCCGAAATCCCACCTTATCACAACAATGGCATCTGGCCATTTGTCCAGTCATTTTGGAATCTGGCAGCAGCAAAAGCAGGCAATGAAACAGCCTTAACTCACGGACTGGCAGCTATCTATCGGCCAACTGCACTTTTCCTTTCCAACTACGAAAATTTTGTGGCTGATAACGGAGATTTTATTGGAACTGAAATAAACTCCGACCGCATGTTATGGAGCATGGCCGGAAATCTTGCTATGGTTCACAGAGTTTTTACCGGCATCCATTTCGAAACAGAAGGTATTTATTTTCAACCTGTTATCCCTAAAGTATATGATGGCAAGCGAACACTTTCAAATTTTCGTTACCGAAAAGCAATATTGACAGTCAACGTTTCCGGATATGGTAATCAGGTTGCTTCATTTAAAATAGATGGCACTGTTAGCGAAAAGGCTTTCTTTCCGGCAAATTTGGAGGGAAGTCATACTATTGATATTGTGATGAATAGCACACCTTTCAATAGTTCGAAGATCAACCTTGTGCCCAATAGCTTTTCACTTTCCAATCCTGTCACTAGCCTCAACCAAAACCTGCTAAGCTGGGAAGCGGTTCCAAATGCGATTGCTTACAATCTTTACAAGAATGGAAAATTTTTAAAAGTTGTTTCTGAACATCAGGTGAAGATTGATCCGGATGAAGTTGCTGAGTATGCACTTGCTGCTGTTGACAGCAATGATTTTGAATCATTCATAAGCGAACCTATTCTGGTGTACAAAGATAAGGACCTTAAAACGATAGAGTTTGAAAGCGTTTTAACAAAATCCGCCCTGCCATATACCAATTTCTCAGGTGAAGGTTTTATCGAAATCAGCAAAGTTAATAACACTGAAATCACGATGAAAATTGAAGTTGAAGAGGACGGAAACTACCTTATCGATTGCCGCTACGCCAATGGCACCGGCCCATGGAATACCGATAACAACTGCGCCATAAGAAGTGTATACACTAACGACAGTTATTCGGGTGTTTGGGTATTTCCCCAGCGTGGCACCGACGAATGGAGTGACTGGGGTTACTCCAACGCCCTCGATCTGTATCTCAAAAAAGGGAAAAACAAGCTTGTCATTAAATTCGAAAGCTGGAATAACAACATGGATGGTGACATAAATGAGGCGCATCTGGATGTGATACGTATCATAAAAAAGATCTAGCAAAAGTTTTCTAAAACAGCTTCTTTTCAAGTAAAAAACACCTTGATGGTAGGCATTACTAGCTGAACACTAATTCAAGCCAGATAAACACAAAGGTTAAAAAATCTTGATATTTAGGTTATTCTAAGTAAAAGTGAATTCGGCGAACGTCCATCTGATTCATTATGAAACAATTATCCCTTCGGCCACAAAAACCTGTAGCCAAGGTGAAACTCTAGGAATTCAGCCAGGATGAAGTTGATGGAACGCACATTAACACCCATTGAAATATGATCGGTAAAATGATATCTGACTCCAAGCCGTTGATAAAACTGATTGAAATTACCATAGTTTCTATGTCGTATATAATTGCCGATCCCACCTTGGAGCGAAAGCCGTGCTATACTAAACTCAACCTGATATATAGTTCCAATACTTAGATTGTCCCAACCAACGGGACCGGGAGAGCCATCTTCATGAGCTGTCATACCCCACCAAAAATTAAAATCAATGCCTGGCCCCGATTTAAAAGCGTTGGTATGCTGCATAAGGTAGATGGCACTAATACCACCTATTGCAAAGTAGTTGGTATCAAGTTCATGCTCAACAATTTGATGGTCACCGTAGCCCAGCATAAGGAATAATTCATTTTTTCGTGGAAGGCGGCCGGCTTTGGGAGCGTTTCTGCTGTCGGGACGACCAACAGGATGATATTTCAACTCCAGAACTGAAGAAACCAGGTTAAGTCCACGGTTTGGCCGTTCAAAGCCTCCGTTCGAAAAATGATTGAAACTTAATCCGGCTGCAAGATCAAGATTTCTATTCAATGCATACACAGCTTTTAGTCCAACATCCAGATGCACTGTCATTCCACCTCCTATAGCAATATTCTTGGGATTGGTAATTGAGTCGTATTTGTTCCAACCCCAAGCAGTCCCAAATTGAAATTCGGAATAAAGTTCCAGTTTTTTCCAGCGTTTTATGGGGACTCCAAGTACACCATAAGCTGAAAATGGACGACCCAGCTCATCAGAAAAATAGTTCATAGATGAGATACCAAAGCCATAATAAGGAATATGATAAACGCGCTGCCATTCTTTGTAACCCGGATTTTGCCATAGCACCCGCAAAGCCAGCGACTGAAAAATACTTATAGGCTTACCTGCTAAATTATCACCTTTAACAAAGGGATTAGTTGGAAGCGCCGTACCCGTTGAAAGAGCCATGCTTATTGAAGGATAATCCTTTGTTCGTAAAACAGCTGTTGTTTGCGAATGAAGAGACAAAATTTGCAAGCAAAAAATGAGTAAAACAAGAGGTTTCATTTTACTTGATTGACTTTATAATTCAGATCCAAAAACGCCTCGAAAATCAGAATATTTTATTCCAGAGTAAAGATATCATACAATGGTTACGTCATAATAAAATCTCCATTAAATCAACTTTTGATTTATCGTGTATCTATTGCGACATGATTATCAAATGACTGGCAAAAAACTTGACTAATCAGGAAATCTATTTAAAAAGACTAATTTATATTATTGATTATGAAGTATATACAAACTATTGTTGTATTTCTCTACAGTTGTATATTTATTCAACACATTAGCTATCTATCTGATTTACTATTCTTTAGGCAATATTTACAAATGTGGTGTTGTATTTTTCAACACTTAAGGTGTAAATAATAACTACACTCATAATCTAAACAATTGTATTTCATTTACTTACACTACTCTGGCACGATAATGGTTTTAGTGGTTTCAAAAATATGAATTCATCATTATAAACGACATAAAGAATGAAAGCTATGAAAACACAAATTTTTTTAATCAGCCTTTTAGCAGTCATCAACCTGACCTCTATCCTTCAGGCACAAAACAATCTTCCTACCTCTTCGGAAAATCAAATTACTCAACTGTCTGAACTCTTATCAACGGGCTTTCAAGCTCAGCAACCAGACGCAAAAAATATGCTGGTAACTGAAGATCAGCTTGGTGTCAGCGGCAGTTTCTCCTTGGTATACGCTAAAGCAATTCAGAGCTCTTTTGAATCAAAGCTCAGCATGCCATTAGGTCGTGATGCGATCGTTGCAGTTATCAACTCATCCAACCCAGAGCTGAATAGCTTATTGAAAAAAGGAATGAACACCAACGAAATGAAAGAGATACTACATAGCAATCAGCATACGGTTCTCTTCTCAAACAATTTTGTATGGGCACAAATGAGCAACTTTTCTCAAGCTACTATTACTGAACCGAAAATTTATGCTGAAAAACAAGCATTCATTACTGGCATCCAGTCAAATACCATTGGATTCTGTTTACTATCCGAAATAACGGATGGAAGTCAGAAATTCATTTCAGGAATACAATTGATTCCTGTTGACAGAAACAACAATGGTGAGATCGATACTAATGAAGATTTCTATTCGAATCCACAAACTTTTGCCAGAGCATTATGGTTGGGAAAATATCCTAAGGCATTATCACAAAACATTCTTATCGTTTCACAAAATGCCAACCTAAATGAAACTGAGACCGCATTTATCAATTGGATATTTACACAAGGACAGCAAATGATGGCTGATAACGGTTTTGTAGCACTCAACAACCACGAACAGCTTGCGCAACTCAAAGCTTTCAATTCACCAATCGATAATCCAGTCAATGCGTCAAACGAATCTACCAGCAATGCCTGGATTGTGATCATGTTAATTGCACTTGGAGGAATCGTTATTTTTGGTTTGTTCATCACCTGGATTTTTACTGATCGCACTTCCCCCGACGAATCAGTCGAATTGACAACTTCCGGAAGCTTCAACCTTAACTCGATTCAATCTCCAAAAGGACTAATGTACGACACCACTCACACATGGGCATTTATGGAAAATGACGGAATGGTAAAAGTTGGCGTTGATGATTTCCTGCATCATATTTTTGGAAAGATTGATCAGGTTAAAATCCATTCAACAGGTAAAACTTTCAAAAAGGGTGAATCACTTACCACATTCATTCATAAGGGAAAACAAATTTCCATTCAATCACCGGTATCAGGAAAAATCATTGCTGTAAATGAAGCTTTCTCAACCAAAAACCCCGATGTTACTTCAAACTGGTTGTATAAAATTGAACCGACAAACTGGAAACGCGAGAGCAGCTTTCTTTTAATGGTTGACAGCTACACCGATTGGATGAAATCAGAGTTTAATCGTTTCAGGGAATTCCTAAACACAACCATGCACCAGCATTCACCACAACATGCTTATATAGCGCTTCAAGATGGTGGCGAATTACAAGAAGGATTGATGACAGGTTTAGAACCAGCTGTTTGGGAAGATTTTCAACAGCAGTTTCTTAAAGCTTCCTGCTAGTCATTTTGAATAGCTGATTTAATTGTAATAATTAACAATAAACATATCCAACAATGTCGATTAATAGAAGAACCTTTTTTAAAGCCATGGGAGCCACTGCTGTAGCACTTTCAGTTGGGAAACCTGTCTTTGCATCAGATGCTTCAGTAAATGAGAGTGAGTTTTACGGTATCTTATATGATATCACCAAATGTGTAGGTTGCCACGGTTGCGAGTACGATTGCGCTGATGCTCACGGCTTTACTGAATTTGATATTCCGAAAGATCCACCTTTCAGGCAGACTGATGAGAAGCATCGAACGGTTGTCAATGAGTACGAAACCAGCAAAGGAAAACTACCCCGTAAAACACAATGTATGCATTGCAATCAGCCTGCCTGCGATGCTGCATGCCTGACCCAGGCGATGCATAAAACAGCCGAAGGCCCTGTAATCTGGCGCGAGGACAAATGTATGGGCTGTCGCTATTGCATGATATCCTGTCCGTTTGACATACCCAAATTTGAGTACAACAGCACAAACCCAGAAATTGTAAAATGCGATATGTGTGCCGAGTTGCTAAAAGAAGGTGAAATACCAGCCTGTGCCTATAACTGCCCAGAAGAAGCTCTTTTATACGGAAAACGTAGCGACCTTATACGCGAAGCCCGCAGACGTATTCATGACAACCCTGACACCTACGTGGATCACATATATGGTGAGCACGAAGCAGGTGGCACATCATGGCTTTACCTTTCACCTGTGCCATTTAACGAAGTAGGTTTTAACACAAAAATTCAAACCACGTCTTACCCAGGACTTACTAAAGGATTCATTTCGAGCATTGCTCCTGTCGACATCCTTCTTCCAGCCGTTTTGCTTGGAATTTATGAAGCTACAAAATCCACCTCTAAAACAGAAGAAGAACTATGAGCACCAATTCCCAACCCGCAGTATTACTTCCAAATGAACGTAATTTCTTTTCATTCCTAATCTCCGAATTGAAGCCTAAGGGCAAAATCTTTACGCCGTTTAACATCATCAGTTTCCCGATCATGATGATTGGGTTGGTGATAATATTTCTTCGTTTTAAAAACGGTATCGGATCAGTAACAAACCTTACTCAAGATGTTCCCTGGGGCTTATGGATTGGCTTTGATGTAGTTACCGGAGTGGCTTTTGCCGGAGGCGCGTATGTGCTCGTTTTCATGGTAAACATTCTAAACCTGAAGAAATACAAACCCATTCTTCGAATTACTGTTTTGAATGGATTTCTTGCCTACCTGTTTTATTCAGCAGCCTTGCTACTCGATCTGGGACGGCCACTTAATGTGATCAATGTAGTTATCGGCAATAACTTTGGTGTGAGCTCGGTTTTGTTTCTCGTTGGCTGGCATTTCCTGCTATATATGCTGGCGTTGCTGCTCGAGTTTTCGCCTGCTATTGCAGAATGGATGAATGCCCGAAAAGTTCATAAAATACTTTCAGGTATAACGATGGGAGCTGTCATTTTCGGCATTACGCTGTCAGTACTACATCAATCTGGTATTGGCGCACTGTTTTTGATGGCTAAAGATAAAATCCATCCACTTTGGTATAACAGCTATATGCCCTTGCTATTTGTCGTTTCAAGCATTTTTGCTGGCATTTCGATGGTGATTTTCGAGGGTTCAATTAGCCACAAGGTTTTCTCGGATCAATTGGATGAATCATCACATCAATCACATAAAAATATCATCGTTGGATTAGCAAAAATTTGCACTGTAGGCATGTTTGCTTATTTTACCCTTTTAGTTTTGGTATTCATTCACGAAAAAAACTGGGAATATATCTCAACCCCGATGGGTAGCTGGTTTCTTGTTGAAATAATTGGCTTTGTTGTGCTTCCAATGTTCCTCTTCTTTTACGGCTACCGCCATCATAAAATTACAGTTATCAAAGTTGCATCTATCGTTACCCTGCTTGGCATTATGCTCAACCGTATGAACATCTCCATTATTTGCTACCGTTGGGACGCAGCCGAACGCTATATTCCTTCATGGCAGGAATTCGTTGTGACACTTACCATCATTTTCATAGAAGTTTGGGTTTTAAGATGGATAGTGCGCCGAATGCCAGTATTACGACAATCACCTGAATGGGCAAGAAACAGCCATTGACATTTACAATAATATTTAACGTATCTATAAATTAATAAAAAACACTGATATGGAAGGATTTCAATACTACAACATGTTTGAAACCAAAGGTTTTGAATATTTACTTACGATCGTTTTCTTTTTACTACTCATTCCATTCTGGATGATGCTCAATAAGAAAGTGAATATTAGCAAACGCATCAGCGAAGCAATTGGAGTGCTTACTACACGACGCATCAAACTACCTAAGGGCATCTATCACAGCCCAAACCACACATGGATGCATTTGCTGCGCTCAGGTGTAGCAAGGATTGGATTGAGCGACCTCTTATTGAAAATTACCGGTAAAATAGAGCTTACTCCTTTAAAAAGTGCCGGTGATGAAATTTCAAAAGGTGACATAGTTGCTCAAATCCATCATGATGGCAAAGTATTAAACATTGCATCACCACTTTCCGGTAAAATTGTAACTTTTCCTGTGTGTGAATCAGAAAAACTGTTATCAGATCCTTATGGAGACGGTTGGATGCTGGAAATAGTGCCACGTGCCTGGATCGCTGAAACACAGCACTATTATCTGGCTGAATCGACCCAAAGCTGGGCAGAAAAAGAAATTGTCCGCTTCAAGGATTTTCTCTCTGAAAGTATGCCCAAACATGATCCCGAAATGCCATTGAACGCATTACAGGATGGAGGTGAACTACGCGAACAAATTCTGGCTGAGTTGCCAGAAGGTGTCTGGAATGATTTTGATACACAATTTCTAAACTTTTCTGCTATAAAAAAATAAATATCCAGACTTAAAACCTAAAAAAGCCCTATCTTGCAATGAAAATGTAATGTTGCTTTCTGATGGAGTCAAGAACTATAAAGTAATGTTTCACGTCGATCCGGCAGTTAGATGCCGGCTCGGCGTTAACCATTTTATCCAGCTAATGAATATCACTTTTTAATCACTCTAAAGTTGAAAAAGAAGTTTAATAATACCGTTTTTAAAAATTACAAGAAGTTCTATTCTTCGGTATACAGCAGGGTTGTGTTAATCATTGCTTTGCTTTCAATATTTTTGCTCGCTTCCTATTTCATAATCTTTAAATCAGTCAACGAACAGTACCTTAAAACAATTATTTTCCAAAACGGGAACAACATCGCATCTATTGTCGAAGGGGCGCTTTATCATTCCATGCTTGAAAATGATAAAACTGAATTGTCTAACACACTCGATATTATTAATACGCTTTCGGGTATCGATGAAGTGAATTTATATAACGAATTCGATAGCTTAGTATATTCATCTTATGCTGTTGATGCAGAGCATTATAACGATCCCGAATGCGTAAATTGTCACACTACACTTGATGAACTCTTTCCGGGCGATTCGAAAAGTTATCGTATCGTGGATCTGGAAAGTTCGTGCAGCATGCACAAGACAAATAATAACGAAAGATATTTGCTTATTCGCAACCCCATTCTCAACGAGAACAGCTGTTATACGGCTAAATGTCATGCACATGGCAAAAACGAAAAGATACTCGGATCATTGATTATAAAACTCCCCCTTGGCAATTTCGATGAAGCAGTTCAAGGCACATCAATGCAATACTTCATTTTGGCTGCTGTTGCAACGTTGCTACTTTCATCCTCCCTGGTTTTGTTTACCCGCAGAAACATCAAACGGCCACTGAATGCTCTTGTAGAAGCCAGCACTGCTGTTACTTCAGGCGACAGAGACACGCGTTTGAAAATCAATCCCAATCAAACAGAGGATATGCGCACAGTTTCGCTTGCTTTTAATCAAATGCTCGATAAACTTCAGGCTGCCAATACTGAACTTGAAAACTGGTCGCATCAACTGGAATATAAAGTACAACGCAAATCAGAAGAACTTAGTTCGGTGCAGAACGAAATGATACAAATTGAGCGAATTGCTTCTTTAGGCAAGCTCTCGGCTTCAGTGGCACATGAACTGAACAATCCCCTTTCGGGTATTTTGGTGTATGCAAAATTGGTACACAAACAACTTCAATCCGATGAATTTGCATCACCTAAGCGAGAGAACATGCTTAAAAACCTCAAATACATCGAAAGTGAAACAAAACGCTGTGGAGAAATTGTAAAAGGATTACTCGATTTTTCACGAAAAGACCAAAGCGATCACGAACACTGCCACCTACATGATATTTTGGCGAGCACTGCTGATCTGATGCGCCACCCGATGAAAATTTCAAACATCAGCTTTTTCACCTATTACAAAGCTGATAAAGACATGATCAGCTGTAGCCCAAATCAAATCAAACAAGCGTGCATTGCAATGCTTGTCAACGCCACAGAAGCAATGCCTCCTGACGCGAATGGAGAAGTTGTCATTCAAACATCCAATCCGGATGAGGATCATATCAAATTTGAAATTACAGATAATGGAAAAGGCATGAATCCAGAAACCATTCCACACATCTTTGAACCATTTTTCTCAACAAAGCATGAAGCCAGCGGAATAGGACTTGGCTTAGCCATCGTTCATGGTATTATTAACAGCCATCAAGGCAAAATTGCTGTAAATTCAGAACCAGGTATTGGAACTACCTTTGAAATTACATTACCCTTAATCAAACAAAAAAGAGAACTCAATGCATAAAAAAATTTCACTCCTTGTTGTGGACGACGAGGAATCGGTAAGAGACTCCCTCCTGAATTGGTTTCTTGAAGATGGCTTTGAGGTAGAATGTGCTGAAAATGCCAACAAAGCCTTGGCCATGCTCGAAAACAGAAATTTCGACATCATTCTTACGGATATCAAAATGCCTGGAATGGATGGACTTGAATTACTCAAGCGTATAAAAACCATTCAAAAAGAGGCCATTGTCATCATTATGACAGCTTTTGCTGCAGTTGATACCGCGGTCCAAGCACTTAAGAATGGGGCTTTTGATTATGTGACCAAGCCCTTCGATCCTGATGACCTGTCACACCTCATTCGCAATGCATCCCGACAAATTGTTCTTGCTGGTGAAAACGAGCAACTTAAAAGTCACCTTACACTCGAAAATGTTCAGGATATTATTGGAAAAAGCGAAGCAATTCAAAAAGTCTTACTCGAGGTGCAAAGTGTCGCTCAATCCAATGCCTCGGTTATCATAACTGGCGAGAGTGGAACAGGTAAAGAGTTGTTTGCCAGAGCAATACACGCCAACTCATCACGGAAATTTTTTCCAATGGTGAGCGTCCATTGCGGCGCTTTGAGTGAAAGTTTGCTCGAAAGCGAGCTTTTTGGACACGAAAAAGGAGCTTTTACCGGCGCTGTTTACAATAGAAAAGGCCGATTTGAGATGGCAGATAACGGGACCATTTTTTTGGATGAAATAGCTACAATCTCCATGAAAATGCAGATTGAACTACTACGGGTGCTCGAAACAAAAAGTTTCATGCGTGTTGGCGGCAGCAAGCAAATTGAATCGGATTTCAGGGTAATTTGTGCTACAAACCGCGACCTCAAGCAAATGGTTGATAACGGAACTTTCCGGGAAGATTTATATTACCGCCTTAATGTGGTGAATATCAACATCCCACCATTGAAAAACCGTTTGGAAGATATTCCTTTACTTGTAGATCATTTTATAAAAAAATATTGCAATGCCATGAGTCGTGCAGCTGTGATCATTGAGCCAAGTGCCATCAGGCGGTTGCAGGAATTTGATTTTCCAGGCAATGTGCGCGAATTGGAAAACATGATCGAAAGAGCCATCGTTGTAGGAAATGGAAAAGAAATAAGGGTAAAGGATCTCCCTTTGCTGAAAGAAACAGTGGTTTCACAAGTTGAAAGTTTGGATGAGCTCGAAAAGAAACACGTGTTGACAATTCTTAATAAATACGAATGGAATATCTCACGGACAGCCAAAGCCTTGCAAGTGGACAGAGTGACACTTTACAACAAAATCAAAAAGTACGATCTGAAACAAAGCTGACCGATAGCTCACATTAAGATGCTGTCGTGTTCATATTTCTAAGTCCTTCAACACATTATGGGCATTCAAAAGATTACACTTTTAAACCTTGGGCGTTTCGACCGAAATATCCTGGAAAAGATAAGTTCGGCAGTCCATCTGGAGTTTTTACTCAAGGTTGAGGTAATTGAGAATCATTCAGATCTAACCGTTTTTTTCGATTCAGGAAGGAAACAGTACAATGGAAACAGTTTGCTGAAGATGCTCGAAGCGAATTTTGGAAACGATGAGAGTAAAACAATGGCACTTGTGACGGTCGACCTTTTTATCCCCATCCTGACCTATATTTTCGGACAGGCATATTTGGGAGGAAGAACCGGAATCACATCCAGCCACAGGCTAAGCAACGAACGTTATGGTTTAGAGAAAGACGAAAAGCTTTTTACTTTACGAATAATCAAAGAAGTGAATCATGAATTGGGTCATTGTTTTGGACTCATACATTGTCACCAACCCGGATGTGTCATGCAGTCAAGTACATACGTTGAGGATATCGACCAAAAAGAAACCGGTTTTTGCAGCAGCTGTGCCGAAAAACTGAAGACCGGAATCAATCCATAAATTTAATTAAGCAAACTTGAAAGCAATGATTAGTAGTTATTTTGTTCGGTATTGTTAATCTTAATTTTGTAAAAATTTCAATTGCCAGCTTTTGCATACTTGAATTTTTGATAATAGTTCCACCTAATTACCTTTACATTTAAATACGATTTTTACCGTATTGCATTTCGCGAAATACGCTGGTATTTTTGTGCTAAATGATGAACCATTATATTATGAGTAAGTCATATATATTTGATTAAATATGTTTTACACAAAAACACATCCTATGAAAACCGAACTTAATACTTACAATGCGCACAAAACACAATCAACATTTAGCGTTCAGTTTGTGCGAATATTTTTCTTTATCATGCTGCTTTCATCAGCAAATCTTGTTGGCCAATCCTTTGATGGTTTTGATATGCAAAAGAATTCATATTACGATGAACCCCATTTTGGAGCATCCTTATCCTACACTTTTATGTCGAACCCTGAAGCACCTTACTCTGAAGAGCATCGCAAATCAGGTTTCACGATGCGCGTTTTTTACAAAAAATACAACCTTGGCAAAGGCGACACACGTATGTTCTGGCAAAACAAAAGTCTAGGCGATCTTCTAAACCTGTTGGTTCAGCAAATTCAAACCAATACAGGTGTAGCCCGTGAAGAAAACTCTGTACTTTCCGATCTGATAGGTAGCACAAGCTGGGGCTGGAACATTATCGACAAGAATCGGATGAGTGGCGCTTTGGGCTTCAATTTGAATGATTACATCATAGGAGCCACGTATTTTGAGCGACAAAACGGGGAGCCTGTTAATGGTACAACGAGCGAGCCTCAGGGTTATTACTGGGGCACAGGCCCTTCGGTTTTTTTCGATTATGTATTAAGTAATCATCTTGTACTTCAGAGCTTTGCATCTTACTCTTTAAGTATGTTTCGTCTTGTTTCAGTAAGCGACGCCATTAAAGACAAGAGCTACCCCAAACCGCATTTTGCTCATATTAACCTCGAATTACAAACCACTTTCATGCTTTACGGTGGTGTCGATTATTGCTGGCTTATCAACCGTGGCGACCTTCCTAACCAAACCCGCCGCTTTGATGTTTTTGTAGGATTGAGATTCTGACAATTTCAAAGGCCTATATTTCACTGGAAATTACGAGGAATTTAAGTCTTTAAAAGAAGGAATAATAGGCAGTTTGCTGAGTTTAAGCTTCAATATCACCTTATTATAAACTTTTCAACTTTATTTACCTCAGCTATTTTCACAAAATAAACACCTGAGGGTAAACCACTTATGTTGATCACAGTTGATGATTGAGCTATTTTACCAGTCTGTAATACTTTTCCGTTGAGATCAACAATTTGGTAATCTTTCCCTTCAAAATCATCAACATTCTGAACATACAATCTGTCGCTGGTAGGATTAGGGTAAAGTTTCAAAACAAATCTATCCTTTTCTACTGAATGGACACCAGTTGACGTTAATCTGAAATCCCAGATACCACGTGCATACGTTGCAAAACGCGCTGTAGCTGTGGCTGACACGTATTCAACATCCATATAATGAACCAAAGGGGCGGTTTCTCCGGCGATAGCTGTCCATCCAATTTGATTGCGATCCAGCGCAAAAGGCCCTATACTGGTGGCGGCAAACAAGATACTTTCATCCTCGTTTGTTGCAAGCGCCTCAACCAAACATGATGGAATTCCTATATTCAAGGCATTGAAGGTCTGCCCATTATCGGATGAAAAATAAACCGGGCTATTCGAATAACCACTCCCGGCTACCCAAGGTTCTCCAACATTTGTTTTTGATGGAAGAATCACTCGTGGAAACAGAGAATTTGACAAAGTAGCTGATGTCCAGCTCATTCCGGCATCGGTAGATCGAAGCAGCTTTCCATTGTCGGTAGCCACATAATACAACGAGCTGTCAAGGGGAGAAATGGCAATAGCAGTAATTCGCCCTCCAGCCTGTGCTTCAAAATTGTAAGGAAATGTGGTAGCAACCGCATCAGCTCCAGGTATTGCCTGTAGTTTAATGAGATAATTTCCGCCCGTATTATTCAGATAACCAGCCGTATAACACCGATCAGGATGCTGTGATGGAATCCAAACAGGGGGCTCCCAATAAGGAATTGAACCTCCGTGAGCATATGGAGACCATGTTGATATTACATAATTCTCATCGGGACCACTCATATAATTGCATCCATCTCCCAACCACCACAGCCAGAAAGTTTCACCTCCATCACCTGAGGCTACGTTAGTGACATCACCTCCCCACTGCAAATTGAATGGCACTGTTCCAGGATAAAAATTTCCTGCACTGGTATGTGCATAGCCATTATCCTGTGTTCCGATAAACATTTTACCCGGCTCAGATTGCTTTGTAACCATTTTATAAATCTGGGTACAGTTTAAACCCGGAATACTGACCGAATTGAAATGGTCGGCTACAACATCGAGCTTGTAAATACCTCCGTCAGTCCCCATATATGTTTCTTCTTCGCCTGTATTCGGATTGATACTATTAAGTGTTTTCGGGACATCGCCATGATAAAGCGCATATGATCCTGTTGGGTCAAGGTCAATTGTTGTCCAACCCACACCGCCATCCGTACTTCTCGAAGTTAAAATACTTCCAAAGTATATTGTATCAGGCGATTGCATGGAGCATGAAAGTGAGTTTGAACCGAAGGGTAACGCAAGATGCCATTGTGTTAACATCCCTTTATAGTGCCACTGTTGATCCAGACTTGACCATCGATAAAACCTACCGGTATCATTAAGTGCCTGGTAAGCTGTAAGGTTAACAACACCATCTGAACTATGACCCGTTAAAAGGCTCTGATTCATTGTCCCGCCACTGACAAAGCTATTGAATGTTCGAGCTCCTGTTTGTTTGTTGATTAATAACAATTGATCTTCCTGCAAAAAATAAAGCGGGCTTTGCGTTTCGTCACTTACCCACATATCTGTTTTCACGTGCTTGCCTCCATCTCCTGTTGGGATGTTCGTTCGATACAATACTGCAAATGACAAGCCTTGATCTGATGACTTGTAAATTGTAAAATAGTCGGTCGGGACAGCATAGTTATACTCTTGAACCAGCAGAAAAATTGCCACATCATCCTGAACTATCCTGCGAATTCCACTCATAGGAAAACTACCTATTCCTGCTGAAGCTACCCAATTTGATCCACCATCTGCTGATCGATAAACTCCCCAACTGTTTGTAGATTTTATGTAACCACTGGATATCAATACATTGGAAGTTCCCTTGATTAACTTCAATTGTGATGCAACATCTAATCCAAGTGGAAAGTGATCATTCATGGCTTCCCATTGTGTTCCATTTAAATCGGATGAACGAAAAACAATGCCATGATCACTAAGAGCATACAATCTCTGAGTCAGATAGTCAATATCCAAATCGGTGATGCGACCCGGAATATTTGATGGACCGCGTTCAGTCCATGTTCCGGCAAAAGATGAAGTTTTTATTTGAGTTCTGTTGTGGATAAGCTGCTGCATGCTTTGCGCTTCTATCAATCGCCAGTCATCGCCTGGAGCAGTTTTATGAAGGGCCTCAAACCAGGCTGTAGGATACTTTTTACCGGATGGTTGTCTTTCAATCACGGTAATATGTTGGTTATCAACTGGAGGAGCTATAAAAGAAGATGAAGTTATTTTTTCATTTGTCCCCAAAAAGTGCATCACATCATGTGAGCAAAAGTTCCAGCCGATGAGTAAAGCAGCAATGAGTGCAGCAAAAATAAGCCGTTGGATTCTATTTTTTGAGGTTGTATTTTTCATTTGAAACGTATTAAGAACCAATGCCTGAATCATCCTGTTTCTGTGACAAAGGTAATTGTAATAGTATTGAAAAAATTCAACAAATCCATCCAAAAAACTTAACTGATAACCCCATGTTTACCTGATTGATAATCAATTTCAAAATTGAAAGGTAGAATTCCCAAAACAATAATTTGGATGATCAAAAACAAAGTCTGCTTTAAGCACTTTGGTTTATGAGCACCGACGTCATTGTGAGCGAACCTGCAACTGCCTCATCGTTGAACAAGCTGACATAATCGCCGGGTTGTTGCTGTGCCAACACATAAAGCAACGGTAAATAATGCTCCGGACTCGGGACAGCAAGTTGAAAAGCTCTGCCATAATCCTGATAATGTACAAGACCTTGATGGTTGCCATCAATGATCATCTTATTCATTTTTTCGCGCGCCTCAAGCGCCCAGTCGAATCCAAAACCCGCAACATTTAATTTGTCCCAGGCTACCATTCTCAGATTATGTACCATATTTCCACTGCCAACAATGAGAACTCCCTTATTTCGCAGGACTGAAAGTTCTTTAGCAAGTTGATAATGGTAAGACACCGGTTGACGCTGATCGAGACTTAACTGAATGACAGGAACATCAGCCTTAGGAAATAGATGTTTGATAACCGACCACGCTCCATGATCCAATCCCCAATGATAATCAGCCATTACCTGAGTTGATTGCACAAGTTTTTGCGTGATCTCAGCAAGTTCCGGACTTCCGGATGCCGGATATTGAACATCATACAGTGCCTTTGGAAACCCGCCAAAATCGTGAATGGTGCGTGGACTTGGCATTGCTGTTACAAAAGTTCCTTCCGTTTCCCAATGCGCCGAAATACAAAGAATGGCATTTGGCTTTGGAATTCTCCTTGAAACTTCTCTGAAACCCTTAACAAAAGCGTTCTCTTCAATAGCATTCATTGGACTGCCATGACCCAAAAAAAGCACAGGCATTTGTGGTGTTGATTCAAAATCATCCGACATTTTCGATAACAGGTTCAGTGGCATTGCCGCAAAGCTTAAAGGCATCATAATCATGGATTTAATAAAATCATTTCTTTTCATGTCACATTTTGAATGGAGTAAAACCTTGAACAATTCTAAAGTGTTTCAATTTACAACAATGAATCTATTTGATGGCAATTTCTTTTGTATTCCACTAACCACAGGTATCATAGTTGCATTGGAACTTCCATAAGCAACAAAGCCGCATCATTACTTCCTGCTGTGATTTGCAACTGTTCTGCTCCGGTTATTCCAAGTCCGTCGCGCAATTCAAGAGCAACTCCCTGTATATTGAAATTTCCTTTTAAAACAAAGGCATATAGTCCGTTACCCGGTTTATGTTGTTTGTAGGATATTGCATAACCTTCATCAAAATTTCCCAAACTAAACCAGGCATCCTGATGAATCCAAACACCTTCATCTAATAGATCAGGTGAAAGAATTTGGTATAGGTTGTTGTGTAAAAGCTTCAGATCGAGCGTGATCTGATCATAGCGCGGCTCAACATTTCGTTTATTTGGTATCACCCAAATCTGCAAAAACTTTACCACATCCACATCACTTTTATTGTATTCACTATGTCGAATGCCAGAACCAGCACTCATTACCTGAACGTCGCCTTTTCTTATTAAAGCAACATTTCCCATGCTGTCTCTGTGTTCGAGCACTCCTTCAAGAGGGATTGAAATGATTTCCATGTTGTTGTGAGGATGCGTACTGAAGCCTTGCCCCGGATCAACAATATCATCATTCAAGACTCTTAAAACACCAAAATTCATTCGTTGAGGATGATGATAATCAGCAAAACTAAAAGTATGTCTGCTCTCGAGCCAGCCATGATTGGCATGTCCGCGCGAAGCTGATGTGTGAAGTATTAATTGTTCCATTTTGATTGAGGATTAAGAGGGTTAATCAAATTTTGAATACCGTGTATAGTCTGATGTAAAAAGTAAGGCTGACTGAACTTTAATTGAAAACTTTCATTTTCAGAAACTCAATTCAGCCAGCTACTACCTAAGAATTTTTAAGAATACTAAGTAATTTATTAGACTAAGCTTGTTTAACGAATTGAACTTCAGCGCTAATCTTTACTTCATCACTTACCAAAACACCCCCTGTTTCGAGAGCCGCATTCCAGTTAAGTCCCCAGTCTTTACGGTTTATTTTTCCGCTCAGCGAAAAACCTGCCTTTTCATTTCCCCAGGGATCTTTGTTAATTCCACCAAATTCAACATCAAGAACAATCTCTTTTTCAACACCTTTGATCGAAAGCAAGCCTTCAAGGCGGTAGTTTTCATCATCAAGTTTGATGAAAGAAGTCCCTCTGAAACTAAGTTTTTGATTGTGCTCCACATCGAAAAAATCGGCACTTCGCAGGTGATTGTCACGATCGTTATTGTTTGTAAAAACTGAAGTTGCAGCTATAATTACCTCAACGGCGGCTCTACTAAAATCATTTCCAACAGTTTCCAAAACAGCGCTAAAGTCACGAAATTCACCTTTTACATTGGTGATCATCAAATGTTTAACCTTGAAAAGAATTTCACTGTGTGTGGGATCAAGAACCCATTTTGTACGTGTCGACATTGTATTCATTGTTTATTTAATTTGTAAATCTGATTTTAAATTGACGATGCAAAGATGCAACTGACTTTAAGTAAAAGTCGTTCACCTATGTTAATTTCGTATTTGAGTACTTAATAAAATGTTGAAGCGAAATACTTCGGAATACTATTTTTTGGACGGGGTGTTCCTTATCCGACTCAGCGATTGTGGTTTGATGCCAAGATATGAGGCAATCAGGTATTGTGGCACGCGCTGCACCAGTTGAGGGTTTTCTTTTACAAAAACATCATAACATACTGAGGCTTCTTCACTATTGGATTTGGCAAAACGGTATTTTAAGTCAACATACGCATTCTGAATCAGTTTTCTAAAAAAACGCTCAATGAGATGTTGGTTACAAGCCTCCTCGAACCGTTCCCTGTTAAGCATAAGGACTTCCATTGTTTCAAGTGATTCAATAGTGTAAATACCAGGTTTTCCTGAAAAAAAACTGTATAGATCTGAAATCCAATTACCTTCCAATCCAAATTGAATAACCGTTTTATCACCTTTTTCATTTGTTGTGTATGAAACGCAAGCTCCCTGAAGTATAAAATAAACATACTTACATGGATTATTTATTTCGGCCAGATACACTTTCTTTTGGATTGTTTTTTTGAACATCAACAAGCTGAATGTATCAAAGACCTCATCTCCAATTGTTTCACCAATAAAATGTTCAAGGTTCAAACGGAGTAAGTCATGTTTCATATCGATCATATTATCTTCTCTTTTCGGGCACTAATTTATACAAAAAGAGCAAAGCTTTATTGGAAACATTTCATCGGAAGAGGGAGCAAAAAGCTTATGTAATCTGAACATTGATCGATAGTTTGTCTAAGAAAAACCAAATGTTCAATTTTTTTTATCAATGGTTTTACTTCCTCATCGAAAAGTTTCGCTGCATAACGCACATTTGCGAACATGTTAACAGGCTTTTCCATGTCACATATCATCTGCTGTCGTGAAAAAGAGGGAATATCAAAATGCCCGTAAGTAGTAAAAAGTCGCTCAAATTGATCAAAACACACCAAAGTACGAGCAATTACAGGTAAAAGAAATCGGAGAAATGCAAGGATATTATTTTGGGGATAAGGCAATTCAACGGCTCTTTTCACAACTTCGCGTAATAGCTTGAAATAAGTTTTTTTAAGATCAGAAGGGTTTGTACTTATTGTTGCCAGGGTTCTATTTCCACTTTTATGATCACTCCAGGTATCAAAAATATCATTTGCAAACTGCATCAATCCTCCGGTTGCAAAAACCAACTGCTCCTCCCCTTCCTTCATTTTATTGCCCAAAAGATGACGATATAATAAGGTAGCATTACCCCCTTTCATCATCATTATTCGCTCTAACTCTTTCTGGTTAAGTTCAATGCCTTCCATTTGGCGAAGACTTTCTTTCTGGCTTACTATGGTTTGCTGGAAAAACATCCTGTATTCATCTTTCAACATTATGCTGTCGTTGGCCTGCTTCATCAGCCAAAGAAACAAATCATTTAGGTTGTTCTTCATGCCATGATACATACTCTCTTCGGCCAAAATTTGATCAAATGATTTTTCGGCCAAACTTGTAAAACCATGAACATCAAGCAGATCGTCGTAAATAGGTGTTATTGCACCTACAAGTAGTCCGCAACGTTTTTCTTGAGCATTGGAAGGAAAACCTCTTAATGAAGAGAACCAAAGATTGGTTATCGCCGCAATAGACGTTCCTGCCGACATACGCTTTCCCGTGTATTCATCAATCACAAAGCCTCTGTCAAGCAGCTCTTTAACGAAAGCATCATGCCGCTTCTTATTCAGGTAAAACACCTCGAAAGCCATTTTTAAGAAAGCATGCAGGTTACTCATAAAAATGATAAATGTGGTTAAGTTGTTCTCCAGTATGCGTCTATATGTTTTTAAAACATTACCTAACACTTGTTCCGATAACATAAAGAAAATAAGATTCTTTCAATACGCGAAAAAATAGGTTGAAAAAAACCTGTTAAAACCGTAACCTTATGATTTGAAGTCATTATAATTACTTTAAAAGTTCGTCGCATCAAAGGATTTTTTTTTAATTTTGACGTTCCTAAAATTAAAGCAAAAATCAAATGCAGTATCAGGATGACACAGATATGACGAGCTTGAGCCTGTTGAACATTTTCTACCGATATCGTAAGCCATTCATTATCATTGCTGTAGCATCTGCATTTTTGGCTATGATTTTCAGCAGTCCAACCTTTATTACCCCTCTTTTCAGGTCTACTGTTATTCTCTATCCAACTTCTTCCAATTCTATTTCAAAAGTTTTACTCAGCACTAATTTTAATTCCACGAAAGATTTGCTGGAGATTGGAGAGGATGAGCAGACGGAGCGTATGCTTCAGATACTAAATTCGAATAAAATACGTGATCGTATTGTAGAAAAATACGATTTGATGAACCACTACGAAATAAAACCTGGTTCTGATTTTCGCTTTACACGATTGTTCGAAGCCTACGAAAGCAACATAAAATTTCGTCGAACCGAGTATATGGCGGTGAAAATCACTGTTCTTGATAAAGACCCTAAGCTTGCTTCTGTTATTGCCAACGATATTGCCGAATTATTCGACTCAACAATGAATGTGATGCAAAAAGAAGTAGCATCACGTGCTTTTCTCATTGTAGAAGGAGAATATTTTAAGCTCAGAAACGAAGTCAAAACGATGGAGGACTCCCTTAATGCCATACGAAGGTTAGGGATTCACGATTACGAAAGCCAGGCCGAAATGCTTAATCAGCAATTAGCTATTGAATTGGCTAAGAATAATAAAACTGGTATTAAAGCTATTGAAGAACGCTTAAATTTGCTCTCTCAGTATGGTGGCTCATATGTATCACTACGCGATATGCTGGAGCATGAGCGTAAGCAACTCTCCCAAATCAAAGCAAAATACGACGAAGCTAAAGTGGATGCGACTCAAAATCTGCCACATAAGTTTGTTGTAACCAATGCTTATGAAGCCGAAAAGAAAGCCTATCCCATACGATGGCTCATCATGCTCATTGCTGTGTTTTCAACCCTCTCACTGGGATTGATTGTGATCATCGCTTTTGAGAAGTTCGCTGCAACTGAAGTAAAAAAAAAACTTCAGTACGACCCACTTTACCCTACGTCAGGAAATCCATCAGATCAATAATACACACAATAATACCGCTTCAACAGCAAAAATGGGAAATCATGGACAACTACTTTAACAATACATCTTTTGTCAATCTTATCCTGAAATGGCGCCTTCATCTTGCGGTCATCATCGTTGCTGCAGCACTCGCAGGTACAATCTTTTCCGGCTCAGCTTTTATTACACCTTTGTATAAGTCGGAGGCCGTGGCTTACCCTGCCAATATCAACAGTTATTCAGATGAAAGCGAGACCGAACAGATGCTTCAGATTCTTCAATCACAGGATATCACCGATTCCATGATTGAAAAATTCCAGCTTGTTCAGCATTATGAAATTGACCCTACTTACAAATACTTCAAAACTGCTTTATTGGCTGAATACCATCAAAATATTAAAATCAGCAAAACACCTTATGAAGCTATTTCAATTAGTGTAAAAGATAAAGACCCTGAAAAAGCAGCCGCTATGGCAATGGAGATACTCAAACTTTATGATCATAAAGTTGCTTCAATGCATAAATCCAAATCGGGGGAAGTCATCCAAATGTATGAAATGCAACTTTCGGCCAAGAAAGCCCTGATTGATTCCCTTCAAAACAGGCTTTATGAAATGGGAAATGATTATGGTCTCATTGATTACAGCGTACAGTCACAGGAAATCATGAAAGGTTATCTGCGAACCATTTATGGAAACAATGGAGGCAATATCAACACCAAAGGGGTACTGGAATTGAAATCCAATATCGAAAAACATGGTGGCGAATTATTGACAGTAACCGAGATGCTGCAACATGAAGCCCGCACCTTTGTTGAAATTAAATTGGATTTGGAACAAGCTCAACGCTTCAACCGTTCAAAACTAACTTATTCCAATATTATTAGTAAACCATATCCATCCGACAAAAAGGCTTATCCTGTGCGGTGGATAATTGTTGCTTTTTCGGCTTTGGGAGCTTTTTTACTTGCCATATTGGTCATTTTTGTGATTGACGCCCGAAATCCGGCAGCACAAAAAAAACAGAATATTTAAAACCCTTATCATTTTGAACGAACGTATCAAAATAGCATGGGTTTACTTCTTTGCCGCAGTTTTTCTAGCGGCAAATTTGTATCTTGTTATTCAAAAGGACCTCTACCTCGTTTTTGCACTTCCTTTGGTGCTAGCCGTACTCTTGCTTTATATTTTTTCGCTCGATAAAGTCATCTTGCTCATTAGTTTTCTCACGCCCCTGTCGCTAAATATTGAAGATATGGAAGTGGGCCTTGGAGTTTCATTACCTGTTGAACCAATGCTGTTTGCTGTGATGATCCTCTTTCTAACCAAACTTCTCCATGAACGAAAGTATGACTTAAAGATAGCCTCTCATCCCATTTCCATTGTGATCTATATCATGTTTTTATGGATGCTCATAACAACTTTCACGAGCGAACTCCCAATCGTTTCGATTAAATACATCGTATCGCGTATGTGGTTTGTTATCCCCTCATTTTTTATAGCCTCACTGGTTTTCCGAAAAACATCTAACATACACTGGTTTATTTGGTTATACAATATTGGTTTGATAATTGTCATTGCTTACACAATAATTAATCACGCCCGCTTCAACTTCAGTGATAATTCTGCTCACTGGGTGATGTCGCCACTCTACAACGACCACACTGCTTATGGAGCTGCTTTAGCCATGTTTCTGATACTCTCTATAGGATATCTATTCTACCCTGGACTGTCACATACCAAGCGTTTTTGGATTGTCAATATGGTCATCCTGCTGTCGGTTGCTACATTACTTTCCTTAAGTCGTGCAGCCTGGATTAGTCTTGCGGCTGCAGCAGCTGTATTTGTTGCTGTTATTTTCCATATTCGACTGAGATGGATACTCATTTCTGCATCGGTGCTTGTATTTATATTCATTAGTTTTCAGCATCAGATTATCGATGCTTTGGAAAAAAACAAACAAGATTCATCAACAGATTTTGTTGAACACGTTAAATCCATTTCCAATATATCCTCCGACGCTTCCAATCTTGAACGTATCAACCGCTGGCAGGCGGCTATCCGGCTATTCGAAGAGAGACCTATATTTGGTTGGGGTCCAGGAACTTATCAATTTGTTTACGGACCTTATCAGCGATCCAAAGAAAAAACTATTATCAGCACCAATGCCGGCGACATGGGAAACGCTCACAGTGAATATATCGGTCCAATGGCCGAAATGGGACTGCCGGGCATGCTTATCATGTTCGTTTTAGTTGGAACAATGGTGTATCGTGGTATAAAAGCATACAAGAAGTCGAAAACAAAGGAAGCAAAAATTATTACTTTATCTGCTACACTGGCACTTGTGAGCTATTTCGTTCACGGATTTTTAAATAATTTCCTTGATACAGATAAACTGTCCATTCCCGTTTGGGGATGTATGGCGATTATCGTAGTGATGGATATCTATGGGACCGATTTTCAAACTGCTGAAAAGAAAGAGATTGAGTAAATCATATTAATTTCTATCGTGTTGTCACATAAAAAAAGGAGCAAAAGCTCCTTGTTTATTTATCTCATTTTTGCAATCAGATCAGGCAATTGCCGCACCGATGCTATTTCGCGCCATTTTTTTCGGGCCTCATCAGCTGGCACGCCAAAATAGGTTTTACCGCCTTCAAGGCTTTTGTCAACAGCTGAAGTTGCAAGAATAACAGCTCCTTTGCCAATAACAAGATCTTTGTTGATAGCTACTCTACCCCAAATAATCACATCATCTTCGATTTTTGTAACTCCTGCAATTGCTGCATGTGCACCAATCAAACAATTCTGTCCAATAACTGTATCGTGTCCGATCTGACAATGATTGTCCAATTTAGTACCGCGACCAATAATCGTATCTCCAGTTACACCTTTATCAATACTGCATAAAGCGCCAACTTCCACATGATCCTCAAGGATTACACGTCCGCATGATTCAAACTTACGATAGCCTTCCGGACGATGTTGAAAATAATAAGCATCAGCGCCAATTACCGAATTGGAATGTATGATAACATGATCGCCAATTACACTGTGATCATAGATACTAGCATTGGCATGAATGATACAGTTTTTTCCAATCGTTACATGGTTGCCAATAAAAGCACCGGGTTGTATTACAGTACCTTCACCAATTTCAGCACTTGAGCTAACCTGCTGATTTGCAGGTTCAAAAGCTCTGTACTTGAGTATAATTGAGATGAAAGCATCAAAAGGTTTATCATGAAATAACAACGCTTTTCCTTCAGGGCGATCAACTTTCTTATTGATAAGAACGGTTGTTGCTTTCGAGTTGAGAGCTTTGTCATAATATTTTGAATGATCAACAAAGGTTAGATCTCCTGGTTCAACCATATGAATTTCGTTCATTCCGGTAACAAGAAAATCAGGGTCGCCGTCGTATTCAGCCTGTAAAAAAGCAGCAAGTTCAGCCAGCCGCAGAGGTGGATTAAATTTCATAAAAAAAAAGTGCTAAATCTTGTTATTTAACGCGTTCTGAATATGATCCTTCAGCAGTATTTATCTTTACCTTATCACCAATATTGATAAAAAGCGGAACTCTGATCAAAGCTCCGGTTTCGAGAGTAGCTTCTTTCATAGCATTGGTAGCAGTGTTGCCTTTTTCACCAGGTTCGGTATAGGTTACTTCCAGCACCACACTAGCAGGTAGTTCACAGGTTAAAACTGATTCAGTATCTGTATGATACATGATTTCGGCACCTTGCCCCTCTTTCAAAAATTCTGGTGCGTTAATGAGATCCTTAGCTATTGAGATCTGCTCAAATGATTCGTTATTCATGAAGTAATAGTCGAGACCATCATTATACAAATACTGCATAGGTCTTCTTTCAACACGTTGAATGTTGATCTTTACTCCTGCCGGAAATGTATTCGGAAGCATCTTCCCGGTCTTAAGATTTCTTAAACGTGTGCGTACAAAAGCATTGCCTTTGCCAGGTTTTACGTGCTGAAACTCAACAATTGAGTATAAATCATTATTAAACTCAATAATCAATCCGTTTCTAAAATCAGCAGTTGTTGCCATATATATTTTTTGTTAAAATAAGGCCGCAAAGGTAGAAAATTCCTGTGAATTCAGAAGCCTCAGGCTATGATTATTAATGAATATTATTGAATTCCAAAAGTTTGAGAAATCAACTGTTACCAATGACCCATTTTACAGCAAGCAGAATATTTACCAGATGTTATCTAATAAGATGACAAAGTAACAATATCATGTCTGTCAAGTCATAATAGGCTTTTACATTTTCAACATGCTATATCTTTGAAACAAAAACTTTTGTTTGCACACAAAAAAAAAGCCTTTGCTCAAATGTTATTTGGGCAAAGGCTTTTTTATTTCGTTATCTAAACATTATTCCCTTGACTTGCCGTAGCCTTTCATAATACCACGGGTAGAATTATTGATAAAACTCAGGATTTCATCGCGATCGGGTGAGGCAGGGACGTTAGCTTCGATCAGGTTTATGGCTTGGCTAACATTGTAGCCTTTCAGGTAGACAGTACGATAGATATCCTGAATGGCATTGATACGTTCATCGCTGAAACCTCTTCTGCGCAATCCAATTGAATTGACACCAATATAGGATAAAGGCTCACGGCCTGCTTTGGTAAATGGAGGCACATCTTTGCGGGCCAATCCTCCTCCGCTGATCATGGAATGTGCTCCCACCTGAACAAACTGGTGTACTGCGGCCAACCCGCCTATAATTGCCCAATCATCAACTCTGATATGACCGGCAAGAGTACATGCGTTTGCAAGGATTACATTATTTCCAATAATACAATCATGGGCTATATGCACATAAGCCATCAAAAGGCAATGGCTACCCACAACAGTTTCCCAACTTGCTTTGGTACCCCGGTTAATTGTTACAAATTCGCGTATTGTAGTGTGATCACCAATCCGAACAATGGTTTCCTCGCCATCATATTTAAGATCCTGAGGCATCGCCGAAATAACTGCACCTGGAAAAATGCGACAATTTTTTCCAATTCGTGCGCCTTCCATTATGGTGACATTCGAACCTATCCAGGTCCCTTCTTCGATGATGACGTTTTTCTCAATATTTACAAACGGTTCAATCACAACATTGCTGGCAATTTTTGCCTGAGGATGAACGTAAGCTAATGGTTGATTCATTTGATAAGGTCTAGAGTTAAGTTTAATGTTTTTTGGCAATCTGAGCCATGAGATTTCCCTCTGTGACAACTTTGTTTCCTACATAAGCCACACCACGCATGTTGCAAATGCCACGGCGGACTGGTGATGTAAGTTCAAGTGTAAACACAACCGTGTCGCCTGGCACAACCTTTTGACGAAATCTTACATCATCAATTTTCAGAAAATAGGTGATGTAATTTTCAGGATCAGGCACTTGACTTAACACAAATATTCCTCCGGTTTGTGCCATTGCTTCAATCAGAAGCACTCCGGGCATTACAGGCTCCTGAGGAAAATGACCTACAAAAAATTGTTCGTTCATTGTCACATTTTTAAGACCTACAATATAATCTTCTGTAAGTTCCAAAATGCGGTCGATGAGTAAAAATGGAGGACGATGAGGAAGTATTTTCTGAATCTGCAGAATATCATAAACTGGCTCTTTCAGCAGATCAAATGGTGGTTCTTTCATCATAATATTTAATTGTTTATGTGTGTGTTTATTAATCGGGCAAATTCGGTATTTGCAAAATGACCTGGACGAAAAGCAGTTACATGTCCCTTAATCCGCTTTCCAAGCAGGCTGAGATCGCCAACAACATCCAACAGCTTATGTCGTGCCGGTTCATTGGGGAAATGTAATTCAAGATTGTTTAAGATACCTTCATCCTTTACTTTAACTTTTGGTTTGTTAAAAAGCGTGGCAAGCCGATCCAATTCATCCTGGCTCACTGCCCTGTTAACAAATACAATAGCATTGCTCAGATCGCCACCTTTGATAAGGTTGTTTTTCAGGAGGTATTCCAACTCATGCAAAAAGACAAAAGTTCTGCATGGAGCTATTTCGGTTTTAAACTCATTTATATGATGCATGCTGGCATACTGAACACTCAGGACTTCAGTATTATAATCAATTTTAACATCAACTTTATAAACATCGGAAGGCACAATCCTTAATTCAAATCCCTTTTCTTCGTTTGAAAGCACAATCTCTTCGTTGATGCATATATATTCTCTGACCTGATCTTGCACTTCAATTCCGGCATTTTCAAGAGCCTCAACAAAATACTTTGAGCTGCCATCACGAATAGGTATCTCATCAACATCAACATCAATTAATACATTATCAATACCCAGACCGGTGAGTGACGCCATCACATGCTCAATGGTGTATACTTTTGTTCCATTAATACCTATAGTAGTTCCACGGGAAGTATCAACAACAAACTGAATCGTAGCTGGAATAACAGGCTGATCTTCTTTATCTACTCGTCGAAACTTAACCCCATGACCAGCAGGCGCGGGATGAAATGTAATCGTTCCATGCTGTCCGGTATGCAAACCCGTTCCTTCAACACTTACTGATTTTTTAATTGTGCATTGGTAATCACCCATATATGAACAGTTTTTCCTGTCTGAAAAATTTTTGCAAAATTAATACATTTTGAAACACGATTTATCATTCTGACTTCGTGAGACTATTGAGCTTCGTTTCAAGTTCCTGAATCTTTTTTGCCATTTGATCGAGGCGTTTGAAATGCACTGAAGCTCGCTTATAATCTCCAATAGGTATGGCTGGAGAACCCATTAAAATGGCATCGGCATCCTTTACTGAAGAACCAATTCCTGACTGTGCAGCCAGTTTAACTCCGTTAGCTATAGTGATATGACCTGCTAATCCAACCTGTCCTCCAAACATGCAGTTGCTTCCTATTTTTGTTGAACCACTTACGCCGGTTTGTGCCGCCATAACAGTATTTTCACCAATTTCTACATTATGTGCAATTTGAATCAGATTATCAAGTTTAACACCTTTACGAATTAAAGTTGACCCAAGTGTTGCCCTGTCAATAGTGGTATTTGCACCAATTTCAACATAATCTTCAAGAATCACGATACCTGTCTGAGGAACTTTTTTATATTGTTGATCCTGCTGTGGAGCGAAGCCAAAACCATCGCTTCCTATCACACAACCGGCATGCAAAATACATCCTTTTCCTACCTGTGTTCCTGCATATAGTTTTGCACCGGGATACACAATTGTTCCATCACCAATAGTACATTGGTCGCCTATGTATGATTGAGGGTAAATTTTAACACCATCACCAATTTGACACTTTTCACCAACAAAGGCAAATTCGCCCACATAAACATCATCTCCCAAAGCAGTTTCTGAGCCAACAAACGCCAGTGAGGAAACTCCCGTTTTCACTGATTGAAACTGCTGATACACCTCGAGCAGTTTTGCAAAAGCACTGTAAGCGTCTTCAACCCTGATGAGTGTTGCCGTTACTGGCTGATCAGGAACAAAATCGTTGTTCACAATCACAATCGAACTGAGGGTTGTATAAATATAAGGTGTGTATTTTGGATTTGCCAGAAAGCTTAAAGTTTCGGGCTGTCCTTCTTCAATACGTGAAACATTTGAAACGACAACATCAGGATTCCCTTCGATGCTACCTGATATGAGTGCTGCAATCTGGCCGGCGGTAAATTTCATGGAATAGAAGTTAAAAAAGTGCTGCAAGTTAATACATTTTTTTAGAACATTGTTTGTTGCTTCCAGACACATTTCCTATCACCATCCTAACTGTCAATTAATCACGTAAAATGCTAATTTTCATTAACTTTCATTTAAATGCTTTAACGTTTTTTAACGCTGAAACTCCTTTCACCCGTGCTATCTTTGCCACCCAAATTTAGAATTACTACCATGATTATTACGGACATAAAAGAATTGAACGAAAAGATCCAGCGCGAGAGTCAATTTATTGACCTGATCAATCTGGAAATGAACAAAGTGATCGTTGGTCAGCGCATGATGACGGAAAGACTGCTCATTGGACTACTTTCAAACGGTCATATATTGTTAGAAGGTGTTCCAGGTTTAGCTAAAACATTGGCCATTAAATCGTTGGCACAAATTATTAAAGCAGATTTCAGTAGAATTCAATTTACGCCCGATCTTCTCCCTGCCGACCTCATAGGCACGCTGATATACAGTCAGAAAAAGGAAGAATTTGTTGTGCGTAAAGGCCCTGTTTTTGCCAATTTTATCCTTGCCGACGAAATAAACCGCTCACCTGCAAAGGTACAAAGTGCCTTGCTCGAAGCAATGCAGGAAAAACAAGTCACTATAGGAGATCAAACTTTCAAACTCCCTGATCCATTTCTTGTGCTTGCAACACAAAATCCGATCGAGCAGGAAGGAACATACCCGCTTCCAGAAGCTCAGGTGGATCGTTTCATGCTCAAAGTTGTTATCACCTATCCTAAAAAGGAAGAAGAAAAACTAATCCTCAGGCAGAACATTACAAATGAGGTTAGGACCACAATGAGTATCATCTCGACAGAGGAAATAATGCGGGCCAGAAGTGTTGTCAGAGAGGTTTACCTTGATGAAAAGATAGAAAATTACATCACTGACATCGTTTTTGCATCACGTTTCCCTGGTGAATATCGTCTGAAACGTTTCGAAAGCCTCATTTCTTACGGTGCATCACCTCGTGCAAGTATAAATCTGGCATTGGCAGCTAAAGCCTATGCATTCATTAAACGCCGTGGCTATGTTATCCCTGAAGACGTTAGAGCAATAGCTCATGATGTGCTCCGTCATCGTATTGGACTCACTTATGAAGCTGAAGCTGAAAATGTTACCACTGAAGAAATTATCAACGAAATTCTAAACACCATAGAAGTGCCTTAAAAAATGCCTCAAACAATGGATACCGCAACCACGGGACAGGAAATTTTCAAAAAGGTACGCAAAATAGAGATAAAAACCAGAGGGCTTTCTCAACAAATTTTCTCTGGTCAATATCACAGTGCCTTTAAAGGAAGAGGTATGGCTTTTAGTGAAGTTCGTGAATATCAATATGGTGATGATATACGCTCCATTGATTGGAATGTTACTGCGCGGTTTAACCATCCTTTTGTGAAGGTATTTGAAGAGGAAAGAGAACTCACTGTGATGCTACTTATTGATGTTTCAGCCTCAAACGAGTTTGGGTCGAAGAAACAATTGAAAAAAATGCTGGCAGCTGAACTCTCGGCAGTATTAGCTTTTTCCGCTATTCAAAACAATGATAAAGTTGGTGTGATATTCTTCAGCGATCAAATTGAGAAGTTTATCCCTCCTAAAAAGGGTACAAGCCATATCCTTCGCATCATCAGGGAAGTTGTTAGTTTTGAACCACAGCATCGCAGTACTGATATTTCTGAGGCATTGCGTTTTCTTACAAGCGCCATCAAAAAACGATCGACAGCTTTCGTTATTTCCGATTTCATCAGCAGAGATTTCGATCAGCCATTACGAATTGCCGCAAGAAAACATGACCTGATCGCCCTTCGAATTACCGATAAGCGCGAAACAGAACTGCCATCAATTGGACTTGTTCGTTTTGCTGATGCAGAAACCGGCAAAGAATATTGGATCGACACATCACATGCTGATTCACAAAAACGTTATATGCATTGGATACGGCGACAAACAGAGCTACTTGATCAAACATTCACTAAAAATGGCGTTGATAATACCATCATTTTTACGGATGAAGATTACGTAAAGCCATTGATGAAATTATTTAAAAAGCGTGGAAATTCTTAAAATAAAGAAGACAGTTTTTGTTTCTGAAGAAAAATGCAAAGAGAATCTGTCAATGAAAAAATGAATATGAAGCGAAATTCCTATTTGATAGTATTATTTATATTGTTTTGGGGATTCAAACCTGACAAGTTGCCGGCACAAAATGTGGAGGCAATTGGAACGTTAAGTACAGATACTGTTGTTCCGGGTCAGCAATTTGGTTTTGAACTCAACATGAAAGTTCCTGAAAATTTTCAGGTAAAATGGCCTGTTTTTGCTGACACCCTCTCAGCTTCAATCGAAATAATCAGCCGAAACACTACTGAAACCTCTGCCCCTGATGCCGAAGGGAATAAAATTTTAAGACAGCAGTTTGTGCTGACAACATTTGATACAGGCTGGGCCTACCTGCCTGGAATCAACATTCAATTCGCCCCTGAGGGTGACACATCTTTTTATTTAGCCCAGTCGAACCCGCTCATGTTGCGGGTGCAACCTGTGAGCATTGACACTACTGCTGTTTTCAAACCCATCAAAGACACCGAAGGCATTCCACTCACCTTTGCTGAATTTTTTCCATGGATTATCGGATCATTGGGAATAGCCGCCCTAATCGCAGGTTTGATATGGCTGCTACGCAAGCGCAAACCTTCGGCTGCTGCTCCCAAAGAAGTTATAAAACAAGGATTACCTCCACACGTTATCGCTATCGATCAACTGGAACAACTTCGGTTGGAAAAACTGTGGCAACAAGGTCAATTGAAACAATATTACACCCGGCTTTCAGATATTATCCGTATGTATATCGAAGCGCAGTTCCCTGTAAATGCTGTGGAAATGACAACACACGAAATACTTGCTTCACTCAAACCATTGGATATTAATGATGAGGCCATGAATAAGCTGGCACTCACACTTGAATTGTCCGATCTGGTAAAATTTGCCAAAGCGCAACCTACAGGAATGGAAAATGATATGAGTCTGAACCATCTCATCGACTTTGTAAACGAAAGTTATGGAAGTTCATCTGCTATTAAAGATGGTGTTATAGAAAAGGAGATCGTGTCATGATAGATTATTTTCAACAAATAACTTTCAGTCATCCGGGGTATTTATACCTGCTGCTCATCATCCCGCTGATGATTGTTTGGTACTATTTCCGTGAAAAAAGACAACATCCTGCACTTCAGCTACCCGACATGAGGATGTTTGAAAATGCGGGAAAAAGTCCGCGTGTTATTTTGCGTCATCTTCTTTTTGTGCTCCGGATAGTAGCTGTTAGTTTGCTTATTGTAGCACTGGCTCGTCCTCAAACAAGCTCCAAAGGACAAAATATTACAGTTGAAGGCATTGATATAGTGCTATCTATCGACGTTTCCGGAAGTATGCTGGCAAGAGACCTCACACCAGACCGTTTGGAAGCTTCAAAAAATGTTGCTGAAGAGTTTATCAAAGGCAGAGCCAATGACAGGATCGGGTTGGTCATTTTCAGTGGTGAAACCTTTACTCAAGTGCCCTTGACTACGGATCATGCCATTTTGCTCAATATGCTTAAAGAAATTAAAAGCGGTATGATCGAGGATGGCACTGCTATTGGCGATGGACTGGCAACAGCAGCAGGAAGGCTCAAAGATTCTGAAGCAATCTCCAAAGTAGTTATTCTCCTTACTGATGGGGTAAGCAACGCCGGTTCTGTAGATCCAATGACAGCAGCTGAAATTGCAAGGGTATTTGGTATACGGGTTTATACTATCGGTGTTGGAACCTATGGCACAGCACCTTACCCTGTTCAGACACCGTTCGGCATGCAGATTCGTGATATGAAAGTTGAAATAGATGAGCCTTTGCTGGAACAAATTGCTCAAAAAACTGATGGCCGCTATTTCAGAGCTACCTCAAATCAAAAGCTTGAAGACATTTATAAAGAAATTGATCAACTCGAACGATCAAAAATTGATGTCACTGAATTCAGCAGAAAATATGAAGAATATCTGACGCTGGCAGTGCTGGCATTCATTCTGCTGTTTCTCGAAGTAGTTTTACGATTTACCTGGTTTAGGACAATCACATAATTTTAGAAGTGTAAGAAAATGGAAACCAGTATATTAAAATTTGAGCGCCCCGAAGCATTTTACCTCTTGCTGGTAGTACCAGTGCTATTTATCTTGTTTTTTGTTGCTCGGTATTTACGTAAGAAATCAATGAAAAACTTTGCTGAGTTACAACTTTTCAAAGTTTTACTTCCACTCGAATCGTTTACCCGCCCCTGGCTCAAAATTATCCTGATTCAAATTGCATTCATCCTTCTTATTATTGCAATAGCTAATCCTCAAACAGGATCGAAACTGGAAGAGGTTAAACGGGAGGGCATTGATGTGTTTATTGCACTCGATGTGTCAAACTCAATGCTTGCTGAGGACATACTTCCAAATCGTCTTGAACGTTCGCGGCAAGCAATCAACAGGTTAATTGACAAACTGACAGGCGACCGGGTTGGGATTATTGTTTTTGCCGGAAAAGCATATATTCAACTTCCCCTCACAACCGATTATAACGCCGCTCGTATGTTTGTTTCAACCATTAACACAAACATGGTTCCCTCACAAGGAACAGCCATTGGAGAAGCTATACAATTGGCTCTGAACTCGTTTGACAAGGAATTGGAAAGAAACAAAGCTATCATCATCATTTCTGATGGTGAAGACCATGAAGAAAATGCAATCAGCATGGCTGAACAGGCAAAATCAGTGGGTGTAACAGTTTATACAATTGGTATGGGCCTTGCTGATGGCGCGCCTATTCCTGTTTACAATGAATACGGTAAGCGTACAGGATTTAGAAAAGATAAAAATCAAAATACCGTTGTTACCCGATTGAATGAAAGCTTGTTGCAACAAGTTTCGGCTGCAGGCAACGGTGCCTACGTTAGAGCCAATAACACCCGATCAGGACTGGAAACAATCTTCAATGAGATCAATAAAATTGCTAAATCGGAAATAGAAGCAAAGGTTTTTACTGATTACGAAAATAAATTCCAGTTATTTATTGCGTTCACAATCCTTTTATTGTTGATTGAGATCTTTATCTCAATGAAAAAAAGTTCCTGGGAATCGAAGATTAATCTTTTTGAAAAAAATCATAAGTAACGATGAAAAAGATTCTTTTATTTATAGCCATCATACTTGTTAGCAGCGTGTTGCAAGCTCAAAAAGAGCGTCAGTTGATACGCGAAGGCAATAAATTTTATGAAGAAGGTAAATTTAGTGAGGCAGAAATCAGCTACCAAAAAGCGACTGATGTCAATCCTGTTAGTGATAAGGCAACTTACAATCTTGGTAATGCCCGCTATCAGCAAAATAATTACGAAGATGCCACCAATCATTTCAAACGTGCAGCTGAAATGAGTATGAATCCAAAAATTGAGGCAAAAGCATTGTATAATGCAGGCAACAGCTTGATGAGCCAGGAAAAATATGATGAAAGCATTCCTCTATTCAAACAGGCATTGCGCTTGAATCCTGACGATGCTGATGCGCGATACAATTTAGCATACGCTCAATGGAAATTAAAACAGCAACAACAACAGGATCAACAAAATAAAGATCAAAATAAAGATCAGGATAAAGATCAAAAAGAAGACCAGCAGAAACAAGATCAGGAAAAAGACCAAAAGAACGATCAGCAGGACAAAAAGGAGCAAGATCAGCAGAAGCAGGATCAGAAGCAGGATCAGCAACAAAATCCACAGCAACTGTCAAAAGAGGAGGCTGAAAGAATGCTTCAGGCACTTACAGGCGAAGAGAAAAAAACACTTGAAAAGTTGAACGAAAAAAAAGTGAAAGCTGCGTCACGTGTATCTAAAGAAAAAGACTGGTAATCTTTTAACTGTTAAGTTTTTTAATCAATAAGTTAAAAAACACAAGGTTTGGAATATTTTTTGAGGAAAAAGGGCGTTGTAATGAACGAAATTGGTAAAGAATTAAATTGCAAAATGATGAAGCAAATTGTTTTCCTTTCTGTTTTTCTGATGAGTTTCCTTCCTGTTTGGGTGTTTTCACAAGAGGTTACTTTCAGAACAAATACAAAAACCAGTGTTGAAACAGGCGAACAATTTCGTGTGGTTTTTGAAGTAAATGCCGAAGGTGGTGGCTTTTCCGGTCCCGATTTTAAAGGATTCAACATCCTGACCGGGCCGATGATGTCGACTAGTTCGAGCATTCAAATTATTAATGGCAGAATGGATAAGACCTTCAGCCAAACATATACCTATATCATTACAGCAAAAACAGAAGGCGAGTTCACAATCGATCCAGCCACAGTTACTGTCGATGGCAAACGCTATCAATCAAATAAAGTTACTGTCAAAGTTGGCCCTGCAGCCGTTAGGTCCACGTCTGGAAATGCAGCAGGTAATGAAAGCTCATCGCAAAGTGAAGGAATATCAGCGAAAGACATTTTCCTTAAGGCCATACCGGATAAAAAAAACATGGTGGTCGGCGAACAAGCTATCATCACTTACAGGCTATATACACGCTTACCTTTGTCAAATCTCTCAGTAACCAAACTTTCGTCTTTTCCCGGATTTTGGACCAAAAATCTCTTAGACGATAATGGTGACATCCAGCAATCTACACAAGTTATTGATGGTGTAGAATATATCGTTGCCGACATCCGCAAAGTTGCTCTCTTCCCACAAAAAGCAGGAAAACTTACCATTGAGCCAATGGAACTTAGCTGTTTGGCACAGGTGAGAACCCAATCAAATCGAGCTGCGCGTGATCCGTTTGAGAGCTTCTTTAACGATCCATTCTTTAATCGTAACGTGCAAAATGTAGAAAAAAACCTTGTTTCCGAACAGATTAACTTACAGGTTGATCCGCTTCCGGTGGCACGGCGGCCTGAAGCTTTTAAAGGGGCTGTCGGACAATTTGGATTTCAATCTTCCATCGATCGAAACGTGTTGAAAGCCGGTGATGCCGCAAACCTTACTTTTTCTATCTCAGGAACTGGAAATCTTGAGCTGATTGAACTTCCTGCCCCAGCTTTTCCAGCTGATTTTGAGGTGTATGAACCGAAAATTTCAACAGATATAAAAACAAGCGCAAGTGGTATAAGCGGAAGCAGAAAAGTAGAGTATCTTATCATCCCCCGATTCGAAGGAACTTACCAAATACCCCCGCTTGAGTTTGTTTATTACGACCCAAAGAAAAAGGAATTCTTAACCTTAAGTTCTCAACAATTTGAAATAAAAGTTGAGAAAAGTGATGGCGATGGAACTCGTGAAGCTATGGTTACGACTGCACAAGAGGGAATACGATATCTAGGATCAGATATCAGATTTATAAACTTGAATACCAATAGTTTAAGAAAAACGGACAGTTATTTTTTTGCTTCACCTCTGTACTTCGTAATTGTAATCGGCGCTATCTTGTTGTTTGGCTTTGCACTTTGGTACGATAAAAAACAAAATAAACTTCGTCAAAATCAATCGCTTGTTAAGTTTAAACAAGCTACTAAAGTCGCTAAAAAGAAACTAAGCAATGCTCAACAGTTCTTGAAAAGTAAAGATCAAAATGCATTCTACTTCGAAATGTCACAAGCGTTATGGGGATATTTGTCTGATAAATTCAGCATTCCGCGATCTGAACTTTCATTTGATAATGTGCAAACTGCTTTGGAGCAACGACAAGCACCAATCGAACTTGTTGAAGCCTTTATTTCAACTTTGAACAATTGCGAATATGCTCGTTTTGCACCCGGAGATGCCAGTAAAAAGATGGATGACCTTTACCAGCAAGGGATTGAAGTTATTACAAAAGCTGAAAGACTTATAAAATAGGAGGATAGGATATGACAATCGAAAAAATTAACAAAATCATTTTTATCACTCTTTTACTGAGCAGTTCTTTATTATCAATGGCTCAGACTCCTAAACAGCTTCTCGAAAAAGGCAACACTTTCTATAGCGAAGCTGTTTATGACAGTGCATTAATAACGTATCATGCCGTGCTCGACAAAGGTTATGTTTCTGATGCGCTGTATTATAATCTTGGAAATACTTATTTCAAATTAAAGGACATTCCTTCAGCAATTTTGTTTTACGAAAAGTCATTAAAAATCAACCCTTCTCATGAAGACGTAAAAAACAATCTTCAAATTGCTAACAGCATGATTGTCGACAAAATCGAAATTATTCCTCAGCTTTTTTTCAGGGTATGGTGGACAGCATTTTATACCATGCTTCCAGCCAACAGCTGGGCTTGGATTTCAGTTTTTATTTTTCTTATGACATTAGTAGCCATATATCTTTATCTTACCTCTTTTAATACAGTTGTGCGTAAAACCGCATTCTTTTCCGGAATTGTCTTAATTTTTCTGACCGTCATGAGTTTTGGATTGGCATCACAGAAATATTATTACACACAGCAAACGAATGAAGCTATCGTGTTCACTCCTACTATTACTATAAAAAGTTCTCCGGCTCAGTCAAGTGTTGATCTTTTTGTACTTCATGAAGGAACAAAAGTTGCGCTGCTCGACAAAACCAATGGCTGGACAAAAATCAGAATCGCAAATGGCAGCGTTGGCTGGCTTCCTGAAAATGTCCTTAAAGGCATTTGATCATGTTTCGATACCGACGGCACTATAAAACCCTTTTACTCTTGCTGTTTTCAGCAGGTTCAATAATCATTTTTCATTCGTGCCTTAAATCGGATAAGCCAGGCATTCCGCAAGAAGTTGTGGAAGTAATACAACAAACTGGTTTCAATCGCATCGAACTCACAAAAACAATTGGAAATTACCTTCGCCCTGAAGACAGCCTTAAACTAAAGGCTGCCTATTTTCTCATTTCAAATATGCCGAGGCAATACAGCATCGACTTCTCCCTGAAGGATTCCCTCGGAAATGAGATTTCATACAACCCGCAAACAATCAGCACTGAAGATGAGTTTATTTCTTATTGGCAAAATTTAGAAGATCAATTGGGAGGAGTATCGTTTGAAGCCGAAAAATTCACTTTAGACAGAGACACTATCGAAGCCGAAACACTAATCGAGACAATAAACCTTGCCATAGAATCCCGATCTTACCCATGGTCACAAAACTATTCGTTTGATGATTTCCTTATTGGTGTATTGCCATATCGTATTGGAAACGAACATATTGAACAATGGAGACCGTTTTTAAAAGACTGGTTTTTGCCCCTCCTTCCTGAAAAAATAAAACACGACCCACGAGAAGTGGCCCATTGGGTCAACAATTATATCAATGATAACTTTCGGTTCGACATCCGCTACATTAAAAAAAGTGAAGTTCAGCCTATTCGTTCAATGTTTGCAGCAAAGGCAGGCAACTATCAGGATTTAAGCTATTTAAAGGTTAATGCGCTACGCAGCCTTGGAATACCTTCATACCTTAATTACATCCCGTATTTTGCCGACAGCACCTATTCCTATTATTTTGTCTCCTTTTTGAATACAGAGCATAAATATGAAGTGCTTCCTCATAAAGGTCACGAATTGCTTTTAGAGCAAACAAAACGAATTCCAAAAATATACCGCAGGACTATTTTAGAGATGAAAACAGGACTATTTGCTCAAAAAAATATCGAAAAAACAACACCGCCATTTCTTGGACATTATCATTATGAAGATGTTACATCAATGTACTTAGGAGTTGAAAACATCACTTTTAATGGAGAATGCTACGATTCACTTGTATATTTAACGGTATTCAACGATAAAAAATGGCGGGCTATTGACTGGGCTATTTGTAAAAATGATCAGGCAATCTTTCAATCTGTTTCAAAACCTGACAACTACCGGTTTGCATTTTTGCCCGACAGCAGTAAAACACTTCAATTCCTTATTGAAGACACTCCCTTACAATTACCTGTCACAAAGTAGTTCACCTTATCTGTTTTTCATAAAAAGACGTTTTCATTTTCAAAATAAGTCCCCTTTCTTAACCTTATTGATCTATATTTTCCCTAAAAATGGGTCAGTAGCGGGGGCCGTATTAAGAAGTTCACAGACGAATCTCTCAAAAACCAATCTTTTAGTTCACTGAACCGGAATCTTGTATTACATTTGCAGGCCGGATAACGGTTTTAAGTTGTTAATGATTGTTAAATAAAAACTGTAATTGGCTATTGCAGGTCAAAATAATTAGCGTAACTTGTGCCACTATTTCAGATTTGAACAGATCCATATACCATCTAAATTACATGATATGAAAAAAGGATTTTTACTCGTTAGTATTCTTTTAATAATCAACATTTTGCATGTCGCGCAGGCGAGTAGCAATAACGAGCATTCCGGTTCGGCAGCACAGCAAAAAGCAGCTGCAGAAGCTTATCTTCATGCGCTTCGTAGTCATCAAACTACAGGAAAAATCAATCCGATTGATGTGATTCAAGCTAGCTTTGAGTCACAGGCTTTGTTAGCAACGCGCAATCCAAATGCTCTCAACTGGACTTCTTTAGGACCTGACAACTATGGCGGGAAGACCAAGGGACTTATTTACGATTCAAAAGACGCAAGTGGCATGACATTGTATGCCGGTGCAACTGGTGGCGGAATTTGGAAGTCAACAAATGGAGGTATTACATGGCAAGTTGTTGGAAATAACAACCTTATGGTTAGCGCCATGGTTCAGAATGCTGCAGGTGATATTTATATTGGAACTGGTGATGGTTTCAATTCTCAATTATTGAGTGTACTTAACGACATGGGCTATTCAACCGGCTTTATTGGTAATGGAATCTGGAAATCAACCGATGGACAATCCTTTACTCAATTAGCTGCCACCGTCCCACAAGCAAACAACAATACAGCTGCATGGGCATTCGTAAACGAGCTGGCTATCAATGCTCAAGGACACCTTTTTGCTGCAACTAATGCAGGTTTAAATTACTCTTTAGACGGCGGAAATACATGGCAAACTGCAAAAGACAGTGAAGGTAATGTGCTGTCGCAAAACGCATCAGATGTGCAGGTTGCTTCCGATGGAACTTTAGCTATTGCTGTTGACAATAAAGTTTACATTTCAAGTAACGGACCAGAATCATTTGTTCTAAAATCAACAGCAGAAGAAAATACGCTTCCTTTTGAGGGTGTAACCCGTGCAGAACTTGCATTTGCACCTTCAAACCCAAGTGTTGTTTATGCTTCCCTTGTCGCATCTAATGGAGTTCATCTTGGGATTTACAGATCAGGAGATAAAGGAGATAGCTGGAGTGTTATTTTACCAGCCACCAACACTGTTAATCTTTACCAGGGAAGAGGCAACTACAACAATCATATCACTGTATTCCCTGACAATCCGGATCGTATCTTCGTAGGAGGTATTAATCTATGGCAAGGTAAAAAAGTTGTTGAAGGCGGCTTGTTTGCATGGGATCTTGAGTCTATTGCCGGCGGTGCAGGTTTTCTTGAAAACTACCTTCATTTTGGACAAGAGCGTGTTGTTTTTAAACCCGGATCTTCCACAAAATTTTTTGTTGCTACTGATGGTGGAGTTCAGGAAGGTACAGTTAATGGTGATGATTTTATCTTTTCAATTAATAACAGAAATTACATTACAAGTCAATTCTACGCTGTTGGACCATCTGGTATCGAAAACCGATTGATGGGAGGATCTCAGGATCAAGGTGTTATTTATATCTCGGGTGATGGAAATACAACCCGTCAAGGAGAAACTTTGTATGCTCAAAATGGCCCCGGCGGCCCCTCAGTGATATCAACTATCAATCCTGATGCAATTGTTGTTACCTCATATCTTGGTGAGATGCAACGCTCCGAGGATATGGCATTCACATTCTCTAACCAATTTAAACCTGTAACAAGTGTTAACCCACAGGCTTTTCTAACGCCTATTGCATTATGGGAAAGTTATGATGACCAACTAAGTGGTGATTCAGTAACATTCAAAGCTAAAAGAGCATATCAGGGTGGTGAAGTACTTAAAGTTAAAAGCAAAAATTTCGATCAGCCATTTTATTATAAACTACCTGCAAATGTTAATTTGAGTTTTGGTGATACGTTACGAGTTAAAGATATTGTTACTACAAAACTCTTCATTGCAGCTGCAAATAAAATCTGGATGACCCGTGAATTCCTTGATTTTGGTAAGCTCCCGGAATGGTATGAAATCAGTAATACAACTGTCGGATTTTCTGGTATTCCTCAATCCATTGGCTTGTCGAAAGACGCCAATCATGCTTTCGTTGGTACACGTGATGGTAAATTATACCGGATTTCAAATATTGCTATTGCTTATAATTACGAAAGAGCTCATGTAAGCAGTCCAGGTTGTGTAATTGCAACCAGACCAATGGAAATTTTCCTACCTGGTACAACAACGCCAATCAGCCAAGCCATTACTTCAGTTTCTGTTGATCCTGCAAACGCTAACAATGTAATTATTACCTTAGCAAACTATGGCAATAACGATTATATTTTCGGAACGACAAACGCCCTCGATGCTAATCCCACCTTCACCAGCAAACAAGGAAATCTTCCTAAAATGCCTGTTTATTCGAGCGTTCTCGAAATGAGTAACACGGGCGTAGCAATTGTCGGTACTGAATTTGGTGTTTATCAAACAAGCAATGTTTTTGCTTCATCACCAGTTTGGACTGCAGATCAAAACATGACCAATCTTCCGGTTTTTGATTTGAAACAACAATTGATTAACAAATCATCTGACACATTGCAACTTATAAATGGTCCAGAGGTTACTGTAAAAACATTCCCGGGAACCAATAATCTTGGAATTATTTATGGTGCAACTTTCGGAAGAGGATTATTCCGTTGCAACGATTACCGCAAGCCAGTAGGTATTGACGAACCGTTTGAATACAACGCAAATAATTTCAAAGCTACAGTATACCCAAATCCTGTAAACGAATCCTCTATCGTTGAATTTGAACTTGCTACAAAAGGCAATGTTGAAATCGAAATATTTGACTTCCAGGGCAGGACTGTTTCCAAAGAAAGTTTAGGAGTTCTTAATAGCGGTAAACATCAGCAAAAGATCAACCTAAATGATCTTATTGCAGGAACATATGTTATTAGAATCAGCACACCGGAAGTTTCAAAAGCTGTGAAATTCCTCGTTTATTAATTTAGAATTTATTAAAACCAGCATACAATGAAAAATATTTACCTGACATTGGCATCCATTTTACTGGTCAGCTTATTTGCAACGGCGCAGACAAAGATATATACACCTGCACTACGTGCTCCGGTAGATAATGCTTCCGGACAAGCCCCAGATGCTACTCTCGACTGGGATGCCGTAACCGGGCAAGGTCAAACAATTTTGTACACGTTACAATTGGCTCAAAATGTTGATTTTTCTGACGCAACAACCTTCGAGCCGACCATTTTAACAGCTGTTAAAATGAATGAACTAAGGTTTGATGAAATCTATTTCTGGAGAGTTAAAGCTACAGATGGCACGCTTACATCTGACTGGTCAGCCCCTTTCAGCTTTAGGGTCATTCCTTCTCCTGCGATCACTTCACCTGCAAATCAATCCACTCAGAACCCCGATCCGTTGGTAAAATGGACTGCTTTGACCGGAGTAACATATTATGATCTTCAAATTGACACTGCTTATTCATGGGCAGCCGAAGCCTCAGGATCAACTTCACAACTAAATGATGTGTTCGAAGTAGATGAAACCATCGCATGGGCTGTTGGTAATGGGGGTACAATTTTAAAACGCACAAGTAGTGGCTGGGAAAGTGTAACCTCAGGGGTTACTTCCAATTTACTGGATGTGTTTTTTGTAGATAACTCAAATGGATGGGCTGTTGGAGCTGCCGGAACTATTTTGTATTATAATGGTACCGAATGGTCGGCACAAACCTCTGGTTCAACTGCACAATTGAATGGCGTCTTTTTTACAAGCCCCTCAAATGGATATGCTATCGGGAATGCCGGAGCTGCCTTAAAATTTAACGGAACTGATTGGAGTTCAATATCTACCGGTATTACCGTTGATATTTATGCAATTCATGGTTTAGACGAAAATCACATCTGGGTAACAGGTAAATCAGGAAATCTTTCATTCTTCAATGGAAGTAGCTGGAGTACCAGCATCATCTTTAACAGAGATATGCTTGGCATCTGGGCTCTTGCACCAGATAAAATTTACACCTCTGCAAAAGCAGGCAGGGTTTACTATTATGACGGAGCCACCTGGACTGAGCAAGCAAGCGGTAGCACCCGCGACCTAAATGACATTTGTTTTATCAATGAAACCACAGGTTATGCCGTTGGAGGACAGGGAACTCTTGTCTTTTTTAATGGAAGCATTTGGGGATCAATTGCCAGCGGTACTACGCAGAATTTGTTTGGAATTAACTTTTCAAGCGAATCATCTGGTTATTTCGTTGGAAACACGGGTGTTGTTGTTGCTTTTCAGGGTGAAGGATTTAATAGTGCATATCTGAAAAACTTTTCACTCGCTGCCCCTGCAACTGAGTTTCAATTTGCTAATCTTTTGTTTGGGCGTAATCACTACTTCAGAATGCGCGCACGTCATGCTTCCGATACATCAAACTGGTCATCAGCACGATCTTTCACAGTTGTTGCCAGCCCTTCTTTAAGCAAACCTGCTAACAACGCGACCAACATTGCATTGGATACACTGGCTCAATGGGATGCACTTACAGGTGTTGTAAGGTATACTATTCAACTCTCTACAAACCAGGATTTTAATGATCCTTTTACCTTTGAGACAGGTGCTAATACCTATCGTTTTTCAGGACTTTCTTATGGTCAGGATTATTACTGGCGCGTCAACACACGTCATGCCGGCGGAGTTTCTGCATGGTCTGAGGTGTTTAAATTTACCACAAGCAACACAGTAACCTTGACTTCACCAGCAGATAATGCAACAGATGTCGCCCGTCTTCCAAAATATGAATGGCAGCATATCCGTGGTACGGAGAAGTATTTACTACAAGTAGCTACCTCTGGCACTTTTTCTGATGCTGTTGAGTATTTAGCAAGTTCTAACTTCTATCAAACAACTGCACTACTTATACCTAATCAGTCTTATTTCTGGAGAGTAAAAGGAATTCAAGGTCTTGATTCAACAAGTTGGAGTAATTCAAGAACTTATGTGACAACGGCTGAAACGAGTATTAACTCTCAAAATACTCAGAGTTTCTCTGTTCATCCAAATCCGGGAAATGGGTTAGTTGCTATTACCATTGCCAAAGCCACTCTTCAAATGAATGTTGAAGTTTATACCCTGATCGGCAAAAAAGTGTTTGCCACAACACTATCAAACGTCAACTCAGGCTATTCTGAGTGGTTTGATTTACGTGACCTGGGCAAAGGCATCTATCTCATTCGTTTGAATGACGGAAAAGAAAGTGTGACACGAAAACTTATAGTTGAATAATATTTTTGAACCAAACGCACAATGAGTTCATTTCTAAAAAGCTGCCTCCGGGCAGTTTTTTTTATGTTATGATCTTATTGATTTGACCAAATATAAGCTCCCTTCTCCCTAATATCATGAAGTTGAATTTCCATTTCCTTTGCACGTTCTTTCCATTTAGTTGCCTGAAAAAGAGGGACAGAGAGGTCAAGAACAATCAATGATGGTTGTACACAGGGCTTCAGTTTTTGAAGTATTTCTTTGGTATTTCCTGTGACCAGTAAAATATCTGCTTTAAGCTTCCCATCCTGACAATCATAATTTTGATGAACTTCCTTACTCCAAATAACAATGGTTTTGTCAAGAAAGCGGATAACAGGACCGGATTTATGAACATAATAATTTCTATACGACTCCTGATTGTCAATCCATTCAGGCTTCCCAGTTAGTCCTCGTTTTACCCAATGTTTCTGCAAATTGAACCCAATATTAAAGGTATCAACTGACATTGCAGAATCACCGATAAGTACATGTTCTTTTCCATAAATCAAATCAATAGCAGTCTGTTTGTTAATGCCGTAAATCACCAATGCTGCCTGTTGCTGATGTTTCACTGACCTAAAGATAAAGGAGGAGAATAAAATTAAAATGATAATCATTCCCGGAAGAATGAAATTGTGAATGCGTTCATTAAATATCTGCAGGATAAACAACAATAAAACAAAAAAGAATCCGGTTTCAAATGCTGATATGTAGATGTTGTGTAAAACAGCAGCCGGAAGCTGCTCTATCCATAAAATGACATAATTCATCAGGTAAATAAGCCCAGATGTTATCCATCCCAGATAGTTGGCAAAAAAAGGAATAAATGAAGTAACTAATAACGCCATACCGGAAACAATAACAACAAATGACAGCGGGACAAGGATTAGATTCCCCAGCAGAAAATAGGTTGGAAACTGATTAAAGTAATGTAATACCAATGGTGTAGTAGCCAATTGAGCAGCTATAGCCACAGAAGTAACCTCCCATACATAATTAAGAAGTTTGTTTTTGACAAACAACAAACTATAGATTGGTTTTTGAAACAATACGATTCCCAAAACTGCGATATAAGATAACTGAAATCCAATATGAAAAAGTGTTGATGGGTTCATTACCAACAATATAAAAGCAGAAGCTGCCATGGAGTTAATAACATAACCTTTTCTGTTGAAGGTCTTGGCCAGTAGTATGAAAGTCAACATTATTGCTGCCCTCAACACTGACGGGGATAGTCCTGTCAATAAAGCATAAAACCAAATAAGCAGAATCAAAAGCATTGTTTTTAAACCCTTACCAAGCTTTCCCTTTCGCAAAAACCCTAAAAGAAATTGAAAGAAAAGAAAAACAATTCCAACATGTAGCCCTGAAACAGTAAGCACATGCATCGCACCCGCTGCTGTATAACCCTGCCGAAGGTATGCAGGCAGCTGATCATCATATCCAAGCAAAATAGCTGCGGCAACACCAAAAGTTTCTCCCTCCAAATGATTAGATTTCAAGGCATTCAATAAATAATCCCTCAATTTATAAGAGAAATTGAATAATGGGTTTACATATCCCATTCCGTCTTTTACCCATTCTTCCGGCTTTAAAAATACCTGATGAAAAATATTGTTTCGGTTAAGATAGGTTTGATAATCAAATTGATCGGGATTAAGCGAGGGAGGTATAACAACCGGCGACTTGGAAAATTTAATGAGCTGCCCATAAACAGGTAAATTCAAGCTGTCCTGTTGACTCAGATACCCAATCATGTGCCCTGATCGCTGTAATAGCCTTATACCATCACTTACAGCAACTATCTCTAGTTGCAAACGATTCGACTTCTCTCTTTCCAGTGGAGGTTCGGTAACCCGTGCAAAATAAGTGAGGTAGGTAGTCGTATCATTCAGCAGATGATTATTATCACGGGAAGGATTTCGGAGATAGGTATTTTGCATGCCTGATACCAATAATAAAAGACTTAATAAACCTCCAAAAACCCACCGTAGCCGGTATGATTTCAGAAAAAAATAAATGAAAAGAAGCGATGCGAAAATTGCTGGCAACATCCATAATAAAAGTTGATTAGGTATTGAAATCTGGTATTTTGAAGCAATCCAGATTCCAATTGCAAAGGGAATGAACAGACGTACAAATGGATATTTGTGCAGATGCATCGGAAAAGTTCAATCGGTTATCAAAGGTAAAAGTACAGAAATAGATTAAATAATCTACCCTTGATTTTCAAAAGAAACGTATTGAAAGCAATAAATTTTGGAAAGCAATAGGAGCAAAATAAAAAAAGCATCCATGTTATGGATGCTTTGTACTCCCAAGGGGATTCGAACCCCTGTTACCAGGATGAAAACCTGGCGTCCTGGGCCTGACTAGACGATGGGAGCCTTTTGTTTCATTTTGTGGGTGCAAAAGTAATATTTTTTTTATTTCTACACTACTTTTTTTTAAAAATCTTTCAATTAACTAACTAAAGGTATCTTGCTTAAATTGAAAACCCATTCGTTTTCCTGTTTTTACACTTATTTGATCCAGTGTATCAAGCATATCGCTCACCGAAACAATCTTCACCGCCTCGTAAGGAGGTGTCAAAAGGTCAAAGTTAATGGTATAACGTATAGCTGCCTCAATGATTTTTCCGGCACTCTCTTCGTTCATGATGTTTTTACCAAAATCATTATAAATAAAACCTAACTCTCTTTTACCTTCAATAAAATAGTGATTGTCCTTATTAATAAATACCCTTCCTATCAGGTAACCCATATCGTTCACACGGTTGTAACGAAAGGAATCAGCGAGGAAGTTATAAATATGAATTACACCACTATACGATCTGGTTTTATCCTCACGGATATACGAGGTACGCATAACTTCATGGTCACGGGAGAAGTCGAAAATGTTGGTATGCATGAGGAACAATAGAACATCTCCACCAAACTTCATCTCAATTTCAAAGTCGCTTCTGTAGTTATTTTCAAACCTGATATTTCTGGAAGAATTCAAATCCTTTAAAGCGAGTTTGTACTCCTCATCCAATTTTTCAAGCACCTGCTTAAACAAACGCAACGTTTGAAGCGTATTGTCATAAATATCAAGTTTGAGTGACGACTTTTCAATCAGGGTTTTAAAAAGATCGTGATGAGATGTCTGATCCATGCCTCAAATTATTCAAAAGTGAATGATAGCTGAAAGACTTTATTGTTGAGCCGGTCAAGAACCTGGCTATACATAAATTCATCTTTAACTAGGATATTTTTAAACCCGTAACTCATCTTTAATTCAGTACCAAACTTAAAATAAGGGGTGTAAAAATCAAAACCTACCCCGGCTTCGGCTGCAAAATCATTCCTGTCAACTTTTACCGGAACATCATTGTTTGCTGATGAAACCTTTTTAGTTGAAGCCATTTCAATGCTGTATTTTCCACCAGCTAGTACATAGGCTGCGAAATTATTTAAACGCTTGGAACGGTATTTTATGTGAAAAGGAAAATCAACAGTTGTTGAAGGGATACTTTTTCTAACAGGTATTGTGTCAATAATAACCATTGAATTGTTTAACGCGAGCACATTATAATCAATATAACGCTCACCAAAAGCCAAAGTTGGAATAAACCTCAAATCCAGATGGTTACCAAGTCGCAAATTGCCAACAATACCAACTGCAAATCCTGGCACAGGGGTTGAACTAACTTCCAGAAGCTGATAATAACTGGCATTTGGAATGTTCAAATCTTTTGCTTCCTCAGGCAGCCATAGCATGCTCCGATAATTCTCGACAGGTTTCCATGTCAGCATCATCTGATTACCTGCTAGAATAAATCCAAAATGATAGGGATCCAGGTCGTATTTGGGCTTATTTACTACCACACGCCGCTGAGCATTTACGTTGCTGGAAAGAGCAACCAAAACAATGATTGTCAAAACCGTTCGAAAATGATACTTCAATTTTATTTCCTCCTTTAGTATGTGACAGAAACGTAGCTTTACGCAAAATAGTATTGAAATGAACGTTGTTTTCACAGGTTTTTCAATAGTTCTACACTTTAAATCCTGTATATATTGTTGCTATGCCAAAAGTGAGTCGCTCTTGCTTTACATTTTGAAAGCCATTGTTTTTCATATGGTTGAGAAAATCCTCGCCGTCAGGGAAGGATTTTACGGATTCCGGAAGGTAGGTATAAGCACTTCGATCCTTAGAAACCAGCCGGCCCATAGTGGGTAAAATATTTTTGAAATAGAAATTATACAACTGTTTTATTGGAAAGGCTACGGGGCGTGAAAACTCTAAAACAGCAATTATTCCGCCAGTCTGAAGCACCCGATTCATTTCATTTAAACCTTTATCCAGATCTTCGAAGTTACGAACACCAAAAGCTACCATTGCAGCATTGAAATGTGCTGAAGGAAATGGAAGCGATTCAGAATCTGCCAGTTGTAATTTAATCTGTTGGTCGAGGCCTTTGCGAAGCAATTTCTGCTGTCCAACATCCAGCATTGCCTGTGCAATATCGACTCCAACAATTGGGGAGGCAGTTTTTGAAGAGAGTTCAATTGCCAGATCAGCTGTTCCGGTTGCCACATCAAGAATATAAGCCGGATTTGTCTTCATCACCAATTTTACGACACGTTTTCGCCACAGATGATCAATTCCAGCAGAAAGGAAATGATTTAAAAAATCATATTTTCCGGCAATATTATTAAACATGACCCTTACCTGCTCTTTTTTCGACTCTGAAGCTCCCATGAATGATTCTTTCTCTATTTGTATTCTAGACTTTCTTTGATGCTACAACTTTAAACGCTTCAGCAAGCAATTTGTTCTTATCAACCGGAACTACACCCAATTGTTCACAAACGAGGCCTCCAGCCAGGTTCGACATTTCGGCAAGCCATTCAATGTCCAGATTTAAAGCCAGGCACAAAGAAGCTACACTTATAACCGTGTCACCTGCACCTGAAACATCGGCAATGGCACGAAGGTGTGCAGGAATATGTGTAAATTGAATTTTACCATCTGCTTCAGACTGTTCTGAGATGAGCACTCCCTTTTCGGAAAGAGTTGCCATAACGATATCAACTTTCAGAAGTTTCTGAAGTGTTTGAACTGCATCTTTTATTGACAAAAGCGATGAAGGATAGAAAACCAATCCCAACCCATCTTTTAACTCTTTCAAGTTTGGCTTAAAAAAACTTACGCCGCTGTAGGCTTGGAAATGTTTCTTTTTTGGATCAACAGCTATAGGAATACGATGATTTTTAGCAACCTGGATGATCTGAAGAATGATATGCTCTGTTAAAACTCCTTTATTATAATCCTGGAGGATAATTACATCTATCTTTTCAAATGCAAGAATCGATTCGATTTTTTCAAGAAGTGCCTGTGATTCACTTTCATTTATATCAGATGTAATTTCTTCATCCACGCGTAACATCTGTACTTTATTACCAATAACCCTAAATTTGGTTGTTGTTATACGCTGCGAACTTGACAAAATGCCAACTGTATCCAAACTAACATTCCTAAGCAGATCCAAAAACTCACTGCCCTTAACATCATCACCTATTACAGAAACCAAAACCGGAGTTGCACCAAGTGCATGAATATTCAAAGCTACATTTGCAGCTCCACCAAGTCTGTTAACACGCTCTTTCACAGCAACAACGGGCACAGGTGCTTCAGGTGATATCCTGTCAACTGTACCAAAAACATAGGCATCAATCATCACATCACCGATCACCATAACTTTCAGCTTGTTGAAATCTTCAAACAAACGGGTTATATCGCCGGCTTCATTAAGATATCGTAATTGTTTTGACATGCTGATTAATTATCTATCAGACGCTTTTGAAAGATCATTGAAGTCGCTTCAATGCATTTTTTACACGCTCAACAGCTTCAGTTATCATTGCCGGACTGGTTGCATATGAGAAACGAATACAATTATCACAACCAAACGCATCACCACTCACTAAAGCTACATGAGCCTCGGCAAGCAAATACAAGCAAAGGTCATAACTATTGTTAATGAGATACTTACCATCAGATTTTCCAAAATAATAACTAATGTCAGGAAACATATAAAATGCACCTTGAGGTTTATTTGGAATAACTCCTTCAACTTCTGAAAGTAGCGCAAAAAGTAAATCGCGGCGTGTCTCAAATTGATGAATCATATCCTGAAGTTCTGCTGAACCGGTAGGATCAGTAGAAACTGCTTCGAGCGCTGCCGCTTGTGAAATTGTGCTGCTACCTGAAGTATATTGTCCCTGAATGGTATTACAGGCATCAGCAAGCCATTGAGGAGCAGCCATATAACCAATTCTCCAACCTGTCATTGCAAAACCTTTCGACAAGCCGTTGATTACAATAACACGATCAAAGACATCAGGAAACTGAGCTATACTTTCGTGAGCGTTACCAAACTGAATATATTCATAAATTTCATCAGAAAAAATCATGATGTTTGGATACCGGCTAAAAACCTCAGCAAGTTGTTTTAACTCATCGCGGGTATAAACTGAGCCACTTGGGTTACAAGGGGAGCTGAAAATAAACGCTTTGGTTTTGGCTGTAATTGCACCTTCAAGTTGCTGACCGTTGATTTTAAAATCCTGATCAACATCGGATGGGATTACTACAGGGGTTCCACCTGCCAGCTTAACCATTTCGGGATATGAGACCCAAAAAGGTGCGGGAATAATAACTTCATCACCTTCATTCAACAAGGCAAACATGGCATTCATGATGGATTGTTTGGCCCCGTTGGATACAATTATTTGTGATGGTTTATAAACTAAATTATTATCTCTTAACAACTTAGATGAAATCGCCTTGCGAAGTTCAGCAATTCCCGGCACAGGTGGATAATGAGATTGATTGTCAAGAATAGCTTGAATAGCAGCCTTTTTGACAGCTTCCGGAGTGTTAAAATCCGGCTCGCCGATGCTAAGGGTAATAACATCTATGCCTTGTTCGCGAAGTTCCCGACTTTTTCGTGTCATTTCCAATGTTGCCGACTCGGTAAGCGACTTAACCCTGGTTGAAAGTAATTGCTGATGGTCCACTTTACTCAAAGATTTAGATTGCAAATGTATGGAATTTCTCTAATGCCTTTGTTATTAAGTAAACAATTGCAATCGGTTTCTGAAATCAAAACGTATTTTTCCTGAAGAAATGAGCGGCTGAAATACTTTAGGGTAGAAAGTATCATTTTGATCATTTAGATTCTGCTTAAATGTCTATCTTTGGAAAGCATTCAAACCTAAATTTTTTCAAAAAATGTTCAGTGAAATTTTAATTATAGTTCTGTGGTTCAGCTTTATAGGATTCTTTATTTATCAATCCAGGCAATGGATTTTGTCGTTAAAGCAATTGTTACAGAACCAAAATGAACAGCTTAAGATGGTAATTATAGCAAGTAAAGTTGATCAAAAAACTGAAGGATTTAAAGTAATGTTGCCATTACGTATCCAGGCAAGCGAACGGCTGGTTCTGTTTTTAGAAAGACTTCAGCCTCAGCTCATTACATCAAGACATATGAACGAAAGCACGTATGCACTTGATCTGGCTCAACAAATGTTGAGAGGGATTCGTGAAGAATTTGATTATAACCTTTCTCAGCAACTTTTTATCAGTGATACTGCATGGCAATTGACCAAAGCTGCCAAGGAAGAAGTTATTCAAATGATTCATATAAACCTGAACAAACTTGATAAAGAAGCTGACAAAACTCAGCTAGCCTCGTTGATGCTCGAATCTGAAATTCAACTCATTGAAAGAGCCATTCAGCTTCTTCGCGATGATTTAAACCAAATGACACGCTGAGTTATTGGGTACGTATTTGAGAATTCTGACTGACAACTGAAATAAATACAACTTCAATGAACGTTCTTTTTGTTTGTTTAGGAAACAGTTGTCGTTCACCAATGGCAGAAGGGATTTTGAAACAGCTCTTTATTGAGCACCAACTGGAAGGAAAAATTGAATCGGCAGGCTTTGAATCTGTTCAAACCGATGGCTCGCCAAACGAAAAAGCAGTTAAAGTGTCAGCTATTCATGGAATTGATATCAGAGCCAAGCGCGCCCGAAAATTCAATCAAAGTGACTTTGATGCTTTTGACAGAATTTTTGTTATGGATCAAAAAAATCTGAATGACATTATGCAAGTAACTCGTAATGATAATGATAAAATGAAAGTGGACTATCTGTTAAATCTTATTGAACCCGGAGAAAATATACAGGTGAGTGATCCATATAATGGTGGAGTTGTTTCTTATGAGCATACATTTCAAACAATTGAACCTGCTTGCATTGCTTTAGTGAATAAAATAAAAAATACGAAATAATGAAATTAACAAGTGCGCCAACCTTAGATGATATTCAGGCTGCTCACGAGCTGATCAGACCTTATATTGAATACACACCCTTGCTTCAATCGAGTCAGCTTAACAACATCAGCGGATCAAAGCTGTTTTTTAAGTGTGAGAACTTTCAAAAAGCAGGTGCTTTTAAGTCAAGAGGCGCTACCCACGCCTTGTTGCAGCTCGACAAAAATCAACTTAAGAATGGTGTTGTAACACATTCAAGTGGCAACCATGCTCAGGCATTGGCCAGAGCAGCTGCTATTTTAGGACACAAAGCATACATTATTATGCCTGAAAATGCTCCTTCAGTGAAAGTTGCCGCAGTTAAAGAATATGGTGGGTTAATAACTTTTTGCAAACCAACCTTACAAGCTCGTGAAGAAACTACTGAATCTATTGTGAAACAAACTGGCGCAACAGTCGTTCATCCCTACAACGATTATGATATCATTGCAGGACAGGCCACAGCTTGTCTTGAAATGTTGAAACAAGGCCCACTACCTGACTATATACTTTGTCCTGTAGGAGGTGGTGGATTGCTAAGCGGGACATTGCTTTCAGCACATTATCAGTCGCCCCATACAAAAGTAATTGCATGCGAGCCCGAAGGTGCAAACGATACCTGGAAATCAATTAAAACAGGAAGCCTTGTCCCAAGTATAAATCCACAAACCATTGCTGACGGGCTATTGACTTCACTTGGTTCATTAACCTATCCAATTATAAAACAATATGTTAACGAAGTAATTACTGTTTCAGATGAGGCAATCATACATGCAATGCGTTTGGTTTGGGAACGGATGAAAATCATTATTGAACCAAGCTCAGCCGTTCCTGTTGCAGTTGCTCTTTCAGCACCTGAATTTTTAAAGAATAAAACAGTTGGAATTATTATTTCCGGAGGCAACATCGACTTAACTAAAATTCCCTGGTTATGAACCATCAAACGAAAAAAGGCTCACTGTATCTCATCCCGACACCATTGGCTGATATTCCACCTGAGCTGGTGATGCCAACAGAGGCATTGCATGTCCTAAAAAAATTACGATACTTAATTGTTGAACAACTTCGCACTGCCAGAAGATTGTTAAAAAAAATAGATCAATCCATTGATATTGATTCACTTGTATTTAACGAACTCAATAAATTTACTGATCCCGCTCATATAAAATCCTATCTTGACCCAATTTTTTTGGGTGAAGATGTTGGCTTAATATCCGAAGCCGGTAGCCCGTGTGTAGCCGACCCCGGAGCTCTTGTTGTGAGGGCAGCACATGAATTGGGAATAAAAGTCAGGCCATTGTCAGGGCCAAGCTCCATCAATCAAGCACTAATGGCATCAGGTTTTAACGGACAGTCATTTTGTTTTCATGGCTACCTTCCAATTCATGCTGAAGAGCGTGTTCGATTTTTAAAAATGATTGAAAAGGAAAGCATTATAAAAAATCAGACACAGATTTTTATCGAAACACCTTTTCGTAATGATCAGGTTATGGAGGCTGTGATCAAAACCTGTAATCCTTCCACTTTGTTATGTGTAGCATCAAACATCAGTTTGATCGATGAAATTATTGCTACAAAAAGCCTGGAGGCCTGGGAAAACAAACGGCCGGACATTCATAAGAAGCCGACCGTCTTTTTAATATGGAATCCAGGAAAAGGCTAACCTTTTTCTGTAGATTCAGTTTAGTTTTTAGTGATGATGATGACCATGAGGCCCGTGAGCATGTCCATGTGACATTTCATCTTCAGAAGCTTCGCGTACTTCCAGAATCTCGCCTGAGAAATGCAAATCCATACCGGCTAATGGATGGTTAAAATCCATTTTCACCGTATTTTCTGTCACTTCCAACACAATACCTTCCAGCGGATTTCCATGATTATCCTGCATAGTGATCTGATTACCAATGGTAAGCAATTCCTCATCAACAACTCCATCTATTTCAAAAATTGATTTTTCCAAATCAATAATTGCTTCTTCAGTGTGCTCACCATATGATTCAGCAGCTTCCATACTAAAACTGAACTTGTCGCCAGCCGAAAGACCTTCAAGACTCTGTTCAAATTTTGGCAGTAATCCGCCAACGCCAAAAAGGTAAACAAATGGCCGATCTGCATCAACCTTTTGTATCATCTCACCCTTTTCGTTCTCTTCCCGCAATTCATAAGTAAGCGAGACTACTTTTTGATTACCAACTTTCATTTTAAAAGATATTGCGTTTATCAATGTTCAGACCGTAAGCATCTTACTGCAAGCGACATAAATATATCAGTGAATGAACACTATAAACAATTAGTTATTTGTTATTTGAGTAGAATAACGGCTTCTACATTTTTTTGCAAAATTAAGTATTATTTGCGTTCAGGCATAATCTTGTATGAATCTTCATTATTTGAATTTGTTGATACTAAACTTAAGGTAATAATTAAGATTTTAAAAATTGAATTAATTATTGAATACGTGATTTTTCATATATTTGCGACAACTACTAATTGCTTGCTTACTAAAAAAGATAAAGATTTCAATGAGAAATTCATTTAAACAAGGTCAGAAAGAGTCTTTCGGAGTGTTCAGAATTGGTGTTGGGAAGCGGTTTTTTGACATAATTTTCTCATTTCTTGCTTTAATAATCACCTCTCCCTTCTTATTGATAATAAGCATCTTAATTAAGCTTGAATCAAAAGGTCCGGTTATTTATGCTTCAAGTAGAATTGGCACTGGTTATGATATGTTTCGGTTTTACAAGTTTCGTTCGATGCGGCTTGGATCGGAGGAAGAAATTAATAAACTTTCCGATCTTAATTTATACTTAATCAATCGAAAGCATCAAAATGAAGAAAGTGCCGACCCTAATACCTGTCCTGATTGCGCTTCACAAGAAACTCCTTGCTCTCCTCTGCTTTTTATTGATGGCACTACGATTTGCGAGAATTGGTATATGGAGCTTAAGAGGCGAAATCTGACAAAACCAACATTTTTCAAAGCTGAAAATGATCCTAGGGTAACTCGTGTTGGTAAGTTTATCCGAAAAACAAATTTAGATGAGCTTCCGCAGTTTTTTAACGTGTTGAAAGGAGACATGTCGATCGTCGGCAACCGCCCGTTGCCACTTTATGAAGCAGAACGCCTCACAACTGATCAGTTATCTTATCGTTTTCTTGCACCAGCAGGCATTACTGGATTATGGCAAATAAAGAAAGACCGATTTCAATCCGAGGAAGAACGCATTGCTTTGGACAACCAATATTCTATCGTAGCAAGCCCTTGGCTGGATGTAAAAATTCTTCTGAAAACCATTCCTACCTTCTTCAGAAAAAACAATTACTAAGCTTTTATACCTGGTTTTTTAGACAAAAGTTTTTGTTGAACCTAATACGTGCCATTATATTTTCTGATAAACCATTCCAGCGTCAAAAGAAGCAAAAGCAGCATCAATATTGCAGGCAGTGAAATGAAAGAATCATAAACTTTTGTAAACGAAGCTGTTGATGTAATTGCCTGATTTGTTCTCAAGGTCTCAGGTAGTTGGTTCAACTCAGCGAGATACAAAAAGTCACCATCAGTAACTTTAGAGATTCGGTAAAGAAGATCATGATTTGCAATCATCTGCCGACTTTCCAATGATGATTCCAGAACGACAAATTCTCCATTAGCCTGTAACTTCTCGCTGCCATAGACAACTTCAGAATTGTAAACATATCTTCCTTCTGGAAAACGTCCGGCGTTCAGCTCGTGTTCATTATCCGACCGGGAGAAAAGAAAACTATATTCGCTACCTGAATCAATGTGCTTTACTTCCAATTTCAGCTCGGCATCATTCACTTTTTCCATGCTTTTATTATAAAGTTCAGCACGAAAACGAACCGGTTCGTTCAACATAAACTCAGTTCCAACATGAAGACGTAAGCGTCGTTGATCTTTTTTTACTAAAAGATACTGAACCGTCTTGCCAATAATCTCCCGAAAAGAGTCCTGATTTCCATTCATTTGGTAATCTGCCAACCTCCATTTCCAGATCCCTGAACCGGTGATATAACCCCAACGTCGGGAAGGTGTCTCTGAGAACCCGATCAGCGGGAAATAGGTCTCAACAGACTTAACTTTTTGAAGAACGGCAGACTGAAACGAAACAGGGGTGCGCATTTCAACTAACGGCGCAGTCAATGCCGGAAAACCTCTCAGACGATCCCACATATAGGATTCAACAGAGAATAATGCAAACTCCTTCACAGGAACAGGATAAGCCTCAATCATAGGCTGATCAGCTGTTCCAACAAATTGAAGGCCCGATTGCAAACTATTAAACACTGCTAAATCTGTTTGGGGACCAACAACAACCAACACAGAGGCATTGGATTGCGATTGAAGCAGCTTCTGAATCGTTTGGTTATCAACACCTTTTCCAGGGAGTTGATGTAAAATGATCAAGCTATAATCTGTATCATCAGGCGAAAAAGTTCTGATGTAAGCTGTTGTAACGTCGAAATAATCTTCAAAAATTGATTGGAAAGCGCCAAGATCAGGATGTGGTGATAAAGAAAGTAACAACACTTTCTGCTTCTCATTCACAATATCAACATAAAATACCCTGCTATTATTTAGCAATTGACTCTCTGCTTCTAAAGGAATTATTTTAGCTGTTAGTCGTTTCTTCCCACTTTCTGAAGCACTAACTACAAAACTGCATGTGCCGGTATAACTGCGTGTTTCAATTTTTTTAAGTTCAGTACCAATCAACTTATCCTCCATATAGAGTTCAATTTTCACCTGAGTGCCTGGTGCATTAACACCTTTAAAGGAGATTTCAACAGGAAAATCTGTCTGGTTGAAAATCATTTGATTGTACCTCACATCAACAATACTCAGATCAGGATATGATGTGGTGTCGCCTAAAGCAACCGAATAGACCGGAAAAGGAAATTCTGTAGCCACTAATTCAGGCTGAATACCTGTGTTGACAATCCCATCTGAGATCAAAACTACCGCACCAACATTTCGGTTGTAATAGCTATTGGAAATTGATTGAAGCAGTTCGGAAATATCAGTCCGCTGATCGTTAAAATCAAGCGTTCCGCTTTTATTAACCTGTTGCCCAAAAGTATAAAAATCCATTCTGAATTCACCTGCTATCTCATCCTTAAACTGTTGTAAAACAGCAGGATATTCATTCTTAAAATAAAGTGAATCTTTCGAAAGTGCAACTGAAGCAGAATTATCCTGTGCAATGATTATTACAGGTTGTTCAACCACTTTCTTTGTTTGCATCAAATGAGGTGATAGCAATAAAAACGCAATTAAGCTTACCAATGTAAACCTAAATGCAAAAAGAGTCCATTTTAAGAATGAACTTAGCTGTAACTGACTGTTCTTATAATAGAGAATTGCAGCATAAACAATCCCGGTCAAAATAACCGGAATAATCATCCACCAGGTAATTCCTGTGATAATATCCACAGATTGAATGTTTTAAAAAAATGAAAAATCCGATGAAATTCACCGGATTCAAAACTACATACTCATTCCTCCACAAACGCTGATCACCTGACCAGTAACATACGAAGAAAGGTCGCTTGCCAAAAAGACAGCAACATCAGCCACATCTTCAGGCTTTCCGCTTCTGCGAAGTGGTATCGTGCTAATCCATTGTGTACGAACATCTTCTGGAAGTTTATGAGTCATCTCAGTTTCAATAAATCCAGGAGCAATCGCATTACAACGCACGCTTCTGCTACCCAATTCCTGAGCCATAGATTTGGTAAACCCAATCATACCTGCTTTTGATGCAGAGTAGTTCGATTGACCAGCATTACCATTCACTCCCACAACTGAGCTCATATTAATGATTGACCCACTGCGTTGTTTAATCATTGTGCGTTGCACAGCCTTTGTTAAGTTAAATGCTGACTTAAGATTCACATTTATAACGAGATCCCAATCCTGCTCAGTCATGCGCATCAGCAAATTATCGCGTGTTATTCCGGCATTGTTCACAAGAATATCAATTCTTCCAAAGGTAGCAACAACGGCCTCAGCCAGCTTTTCGCTATCCTCAAGTGAAGCAGCATTGGAAGCAAATCCTTTGGCCTGAACACCCATAGCCTGAATCTCCTTCTCGGTTGCTTCCATGTTTTCATCATATTTTAAATCAGAAAAAGCTATTGATGCACCTTCTGCTGCAAAACGGAGTGCAAGTGCTTTTCCAATACCTCGAGCACCTCCGGTAATGAGTGCTAATTTTCCTTCTAAAAGTTTCATTTTTAAATGGTTAAATTATCAATTATTTTATCAACAATTCCAGTTTCATGCCAATTTGTAGGTTAATTCGTCCAAATAAGACATATTCACCGGCCAAAGATACAAAAAATACCAAGGGTTTATATGCCATCAAAACAGCATTAGGGCAGGCAGAATCTATGCTGAAAAAATAATTTTCGAAAAAAACAGGTGTTAACCGCAAGAAATTTCCGTAATACTTGTCAAAGTAATATCATAAAAATTTAAACCATGAAAAAATTAATCTTAGCCGGAAGTATCTTAAGCTTATTTGCTTTTACTTCCATTCAGGCCCAAACGACTCAGCCTGAAGAAAAGAAAGCTGTAACCACTGAAAGAGGACAGTTTAAAGATGCCGACAAAAACGGAACATGTGATAATTTCCAACAACGACCGGCCCAAGGAAGAAGACAAAACTTTGTTGATGCCAACAACGATGGTGTATGCGATCAAGCAGGCAACAATGCCGGACGTGGAAAAGGAATTAATAAAGGACCAAAAAATCGTAAAGGAAATTGTGACGGCCCACGACAGGGAAGAGGTAACAGAGGCAGAGGTGCTGGAAATCAAAATACAACAGCTCCGGCACAAAAATAAAATGCAAAAGAAGAAGTTGGACGCCGATTCGCTACATTTGTCAGCTCCAACTTCTTTTTGAAGCTTAACACCATGCAATGAACCAGGAAAAAGCTTTCATTCAGGCTCTTAAAAACAAAGAGGAAGAAGCTTTCAATCAATTGATTGCAATGTATCAGCCATTGTTATCACGAGTGATTTTCAAAATCGTTTCTGATAAAGATGAAACGCAGGATCTTGTTCAAGAGGTATTTATTCAGGTTTGGGAAAGTATTGCTTTTTTTAAGGAAGAATCGAGCTTAAAAACATGGATATATCGATTAGGGATTAACAAAGCCCTCAGCTATTTGAAAAAGAAGGATATAAGAATGGCAATATCATTTCACACCTGGTTCAGCGAAAAAAAACCGACAGAAGGGCTCTCAAGTAGTAATGAGTCAACTTTGTCGGATATTTTTCGAAATGAAGATCACAATGCCATATCAGCTGCGCTGAAACTATTGCCAGCACAACAAAGAGCCGCCTTTGTGCTTTCCAAACAGGAAGGTTTATCAAATCCTGAAATAGCTACTGTATTAAACACGAGTATTTCTGCTGTTGAATCGCTGGTTTTCAGAGCCAAGCAGCGTTTGGTGAAAGAACTACTGCCTTATTATCAAAACAAAATATCATGAAAGAGCTCAACAAACCCAACATCTGTCAAATGACAGAGTTAATATTGCAAGATACCATTTCCGGTAATTTGTCAAAGGAGCAACAAATTGAAATCCAAGAGCATATCATAATATGCGAAACGTGTCGTTTACAACAAGCCAAATTAAAAGCTGATATTGATAACTGGAGAGAAAGCTCATATCAAACAAAAGCTTTTACTATTGCTGATATTCTTGAAAATTCAAGAAAGAAAAAACTTCGAACTAAGCGACAACTTACAACAGCTACTCTTTTTGCAGCAGCCTCGCTTGGTTTTGGTATAGCGATTGGGGTTGCACTTGACCCTTCAAAACCATCAGCTACAGTTTATGAAGCTTTTGCCGACGATTATTCACTTTCACTTTCAAGTGATGAAGTTTTCCCAGTAGATTTTTTTAATGAATAAATAGCAGCCATGAATACAACCTCATTCTTTAAAATCGCATTTTTTGTCAGTCTGTTTTTGTTGTTAGTAACATTGTCTGCTTTCATTACATTTTTGTTAAAACAAGACCCTGCGACAGATATCAATGATGAAACTGCCTATGGGCGCGGCTTTGCCCATTTCAGAAATAGTGCTGGTTTCGACAACCGGCAACAAGAAGAATACAAACTTTTTTTGAATGACTACAGGGCTTCAATCCAGTCGGAACAATCCAAGCTGCGTGAAAAGCAAAGTACCATGTTTGAAATTATGGCTGGTGAAAATCCTGATACTGTTGTTTTGAATCAAATTTCTATCGAGGCATCACAACTACAACATCAAATACGATTACAAACTTTTCGACACCTGATGAAAGTTCGTGAACTTGCAAATGACCAACAGCGAAAAGGCCTTCAGGTACTTTACAGAGAAATGTTGCAGGAAAGTCGCCATCCAAATTCACAGGCTGGGAAAGGGCGTAATCGTATGCGTCATGGAAGATAAGATTCACAACATATCTTTCAATCTTTATCCCATGGGTTTATAAAAAGGCTCAATATGCACGCCGACATGTGTTTGATTACCAAATCGTTCACGCAGTGCATTCTCCACAGCAATAGTAATATTTTGAGATTCTTCTACAGTAGGATCTTTGCCAACTTTTACATGAACTAATTGAAACACATAAGGAAAGTGAAACGTTTTTGAAACTAAAAGCATTCAACATGAATAGCTTATATTAGTTATTCAGTTGGTTTTCTGAGGACAGATTGTTTGCGTAACTGATCATAAAATAACTCCAGACGATTGACAATTAATTTATTATCATAAACCTGCTCAATCAAGGTTCTGGCATTCTCACCAATATTTTTGTAAAAATCCGGCTGCTTAATACATTTCTCAAGGGCATTTAGAAACTCCATCTTGTTGTTGGCAATCAAAATATTATGTTCATTCTGATATAAAATTCCCTCCGCTCCTATCTCAGTAGTTATCACTGCCTTGCCCTGTGCCATCGCCTCAATTATCTTTATCCGGATGCCACTTCCTGAAAGCAGCGGCACGATAGCAATATCATTTGATTGAACAAAATCATCCGCATTTGGCACCTCTCCCAATACTTTTACCTGTGGTTTATATCCGGTAATCAACCAGTTAGGCATATATCTGCCAGCAAGATGAAACTCCAACAAGGGATAACGTTTGTGAACTTCAGGCCATACATCATCTAAAAACCAGCGAATGCCTTCCTCATTGGGTATCCAATTCATAGCACCAATATGAAAAAGGGCAGGCAATGTTTTCCCTTTAGTTTCAGACATCTTTTCACCAAGCCGGATTCCAAAAGGAATGTCAATCACAGGTGTTGCGGTTAGTCCGCGAAAAAATGCAGCATCTTTTCTTGTTATGGCAGCAATTCCATCCACCTGTTCGAGCGATTTGAGTTCAAAGCGTTTAAGCGTCCGTGTCAGGTGATTAAGATACCATCTTTTAATGGCATTGCCTGCTTGCTGACTTAATCTTTTCCAAATTAAATGTTCGATATTATGAGCTCGAAGGATAACTTTGGCCTTGCTATAGGTTCTTATATCAGCCACATAGGGCATCATGAAAAGTGTTTCAAGCTGAACGATATCAAATTGATAACGCTGCAGAATATCAAGAAGTTTATTTCGAAAGTTGGGTGAAATAAACCTTTCAACGTGATATGAGGAACTTGTAAAAAGGTTTAAGAAAGCTTCCACCGGCTTTACCCTCAGATCGAGATGAACCAGTTCGATACCTGTTTTCTGTTTATAATCCGCAGGGATTTCGGATGGGTCGACATGATATTTATCCGAGTTAACAGCCAAAATTTTTACCTGATGACCTGCATCGAGTAAACCTTCAATGAGGCTATTCATCGCAATCGGGCCTCCTTCACGTGCAGGATAAGGAGATTTATTGCATAAAAAGAGCACCCTCATGATGAAGCTTGTTTTGATGTCATGCGATGAAAAACCTTGTTGAAAGTTTTCCTCCAGCTTTCAGAGTCAAGCAATGGGGCATCAGTTGTCGACTTAAAAGTGAGAAAAAGTCCAATTGGAAACAGTACGATGGATGAAAGCCAAACACCTAGAAACATATCCATATCGCCTACTTTTGCCGATTTCTCGCCAGTGATGCTTGTAATGTGATAAATTACAAAGAAAAAAACCGCAATCACCACCGGTAATCCCAATCCGCCTTTTCGAATGATAGCTCCCATTGGTGCTCCAATAAAAAAGAGTATCAGACAGGCAATTGACAGCGTATATTTTTTATGCCATACGATTTCATGCTTTCTGATGTTCTCAGTCTGATAATTAAAATCGTTTTTATTGAAAATGATATTGTCTTTGTTGCTCTTTGATGTGCTGATTGCCATCTCCAGAACGTTGAACTTTTCGCCTTCAGCGAAATTATCTATCAATGGATACTTAAGCTGAATTTTATGCAAACTGTCAGAGACCCTCTCAACAATTGGTTTAAGGGCGATCGACTTCTTTGGAATAGCTTTCTTTTTTGTTGTGTCAATTGTTGAAAGATGTTGATAACGGCTGTAAAAACCGCTGGAAAACCGTTCTTTTCGTTCATCATACCGAAGAGTTAACGAATCAATATACTGTGTTAACTGTTTTGTATTCAACATGGTATAGTGATTTTTAAAAAGATCTTCCTGGGTTCGGGTAAGATCAAAAGCTGTAAGATCGAATTTTATCCGCTGTTTTTTAAACTCAGTACGATCAAACGGCCGGTTTTCGCGGTAATTTTTTGTCGTTATAATATCCTTGTAATTATATCCGTTGAAAAGCGTAAAAATCACAAATTTCTGGTCAGGACTCAACTCCATATATCCTGATTCGGCTGATGTTACTTTGATATTTCCCATACGATCGGTATGGTCATAAATTTTTACATCATAAATGGTGCGGCCATCTTTATCCTTTTCGCCCACACGAATAATGTAATTTTCAATCCCATTGTAAAACTCACCTGCTTTGATATTGAAAGCAAGTTTTTGTTGTCGCACATCGTACAACAACGACTGAAACTTAAGATTCGCGACCGGGAGCACATTATTGGAAAAAACAAAAGCCAAAATACTGATTAAGAAAGACAGATAAACCAGCGGTCGCATCACTTTCCAAACAGAAATGCCGGATGCTTTCATTGCGACCAACTCATAATGTTCACCCAGGTTACCAAAAGTCATGAGTGAAGATAATAGGATTGCCAATGGCAATGCTAGAGGTACAAAAGTTGCGCTGGCATAAAATAGAAGTTGAGCGATAACAGCGCCTTCGAGACCTTTTCCTACCAAATCATCGATATATTTCCACAGAAACTGCATCAACAAGATGAAGAGTGAAATAAAAAAAGTAAGAATAAAAGGTCCAAGATAGGACTTCAGTACATAAAGATTAATCTTTTTCACGAATTGCAATTCAGATTCAAGGGCAAAGGTAATATAAAAGCGGTAAGTGAAATTTACCGCTTTTTATTAATAACGTAAATTCATTCACGATGTTTTACCAATCTAATTTTTGAGTAAATTCATCGTTGATGCGTTTGAGAAGCACATCACAGCCATGAGCAAACTGAAGGTTAAAGTTATCTTTTTCTTTATACACAAAATGAAGGTTTTTAAATTCACCACGTTTTGGCAACAAACTAAGTGCTTCATTTAATGCTTCTTCCGGGGTGTCAAGTCCGTTCAAGTCAAACATTTTCAATAGTGAAACCAGCTGAGTGAAAGAATTTTGAGACAAGGGTCCATCCAATTGTTTTGAAATCATTTGGATCTTTCGTTGAGAACTTGTAAAACTTCCACCCATCTCCCAAACAAACGATGAAGGCAAAACAAGGTCGGCCATCTGAGCTGTTTCTGTCATGAATAAATCCTGAACAACAACAAATTCAATACGGCTGATGGTTTGTTTGATATGCTCCTTGTCCAAAGAACAGCCCATAGGATCTTCGCCAAATATAAAGGCGTTTTTTATTTTTCCACTTGTAAATAGCTGATAAAGACTATTAAACGTAAATGGCAAATCTGTCACCTTCCATTTATAAGCCATTCGGTATTGCAAATCATCATCCAGAATTGACTCAGCTCCAACACCTATCTTGTGACAAACCCCCATATCAAAAATGCCATGACTATTATTCTTTTGCTTTAAAGCAATAAGCCCGTTTGCTGTTTTGCCCAACTTTCCGGTTATCATAGCCAGATTATGCATTGCCATACTGGCATTTGCTGAAAGTTCTTTTTCCTGAAATACCATTACGGCATTCATTTCCTCATTAAACTCATTAGCAAAATCTTCAACCACGTTTTGAGTTGTTCCGGCCAAAGTTAATAGTTCATTATAATCACACTGAAGCAGCTTTTCTGTATATGAATCCCAATCCTGTGTCCGGTCTTTGATAAACATAGCATTTTGCTGACCGCTTTTAACTAAGTAATAATTAATTGCTTTAATAAAGTAGAAGTAATTTCCGAACGAAATAACTCTGTCAACTTTATTACTGAACTGATTGTCAGGCTGAGTTGTGAGCAAAACAATTTCGATTTCTTCTTTAAACTTTGTATTAAACGCGATATGATTAACAATAGGATGATCCAGATGAACTTCATTTCCGGCAAAATAGATTTTTGATGCACCTCTTAGATCACAATAAGAAGCATTTTCGTTGGAGTTGAAGAAATACCCATCACCTCTTCCCATATAGTGGAAACTGCTCACATTGTTGGTTTTTGTACCGGCACGGGCGAGTTTTTGAATGAGGTAAAGTTCCTCGTTCGATAAGCGGGCGCCTCCAAAAAAAGCATTTTCATCAGCTTTTATCGATTTGATACGCTCAGCAATTAGCTTATAGGCTTGTTCAAACTCAATTTCAACAAAAGCGCCATTCACTTTCAAAAGCGGCTTTGTGATTCTACCTGATGAGTTAAATAACTTATAACCAAATAGTTGATTTCTATTTATTAAGCCCATTTTATTTATTTCGCCTTTACGTGAGCTGGCGCTATAAAACTGTCCGCGGTAATGGTGAAGATTAATTTCATAGCCTTCAGAGCCAAACATATCCACAGCTTCAATGGTTTCAAGTGGCAGTGGGCCAGGTTTGAAACTGAAATTCTCACTTATTGCACCAGTAGGGCAAGCGGTGATACATAAACCACAACTTTCGCAACTTGTTTCTTGCAATGGAAGTTCTAATGCCGGTGACACATAGCTTTTGAAACCCCTGTTGATCAAGCCCAAAGCACCAGCACCCACTACTTCCCTGCAAATACGAATGCACCTTGAACAAAGAATACATTTATTGCTGTCGATTTCGATGAACGGGTGTCTGAAATCAATTTTATATTCATGAAACTCGCCTGCAAAATTTTTCTGATCAGCTTCATATGCTGTGGAATGTTTCTTCAGATCACAGGTATAGTAAGCGTTACAGCCACATTCCAGACAACGGCTCGCTTCCATTTGAGCTACAAATTCATCAGCATAACCAAGTTCCACCTCTTTGAAATTTGACCTTTCATGTGCGTCAAGGACAGGCATCTCCTGACGAAGCTGCCGAGGAAAACGTGGTGTGTAGTCAGTTGGAATCTGTGTTTTGAAATTATCTTTTTTACTTAAAAATTCTTTTTTAGGTTGTTGTAGCTCTGTTCCTGACAAATACTGATGACATGAGCGGGCTGCGATTTTAGCCTGAGCAATAGCTTCGATAATAGTTGCAGGTCCGGTAACACCATCGCCGGCAGCAAAAACCGAAGGGATTGCTGTTTGTAGCGTTTTTTTATCAGCCTCAATATCACCCCAACGTGTAAGTTTGAGTTTACTTCCTGAGGTGTTATTATTTATATCATCAATAAAATTAACATCGGTTTTTTGACCAATTGCAGCAAGTATAAAATCAGCCTGCAAATCAAACTCCGAACCTGGCTTTGGAACCGGTCGACGACGTCCAGAAGCATCAGGTTCTCCAAGCTCCATTCGAATCAGTCGAAGCGATTGCAACTTCCCATCCTGATCTTTACTAATTTCAATAGGATTGGTAAGGAAAAGATACTCAACACCTTCTAATTTAGACTCATGAATTTCGATCGGATTGGCGGGCATCTCTTTCTCTGTCCTACGATACACGACATACACTTTATCTGCTTTACATCTGCGAGCAGTGCGACAGCAGTCCATAGCTGTATTTCCGCCTCCAACAACCACAACTGTTTTACCAGAGAAGTCATATCGTTGACCGGTAACTTCCATATTTTTTAGAAAATCAATTCCGGAGAAAACGTTCTCCGCATCATCACCCGGACAACCAACTCCGGTACCCTTCTGTGATCCAATCGTAAGTACAGTTGCATCAAATTGATTTTCAATATCTTTATATTGGATATTTTCGCCAAGTTTCTTATTGTAATGAATTTTAACCCCTAAATCGGTGATGTTTTTAACCTCTTTATCGAGTAGATCATTTGGAAGACGGTATTCGGGAATCCCATACCTGAGCCATCCGCCAGGCTGAGGTGCAGTTTCAAAAATCTCCACCTGATGACCTTCCAAACGAAGGAAATAGGCAGTTGACAGACCGCCGGGTCCGGCTCCTATTACTGCAACTTTTTTTTCTGTTTCAGGCTGAAGTTTCGGAACAAATTTTTCTGCTGATTCAAGGTCACGATCAGAAGCAAAGCGTTTTAGGTAGTCGATACCAACAGCAGCACCTTCCTCCATCAAGCCTCTTCGGCAGGCAGCCTCGCACGGACGCACGCATACGCGACCACAGATCGCCGGAAGCGGATTAGTTTCTTTTATTAAAGCAACAGCATCACTATAACGTCCCTTGTCAATCAGCGAGATATAGCCCTGAACATCCACTCCTGCCGGACATGTTTGCTTGCAAGGACCCAAACAGTCGGCATAATGATTACTCAACAAAAGATCAAGTGCGGCTTTGCGCGCTGATTTTATAGCATCAGTTTCGGTATTAACCTCCATTCCTTCAACGATATACGTAGAACACGATGGCTGATGACCCCGCATACCTGCAACTTCGACAACACAAACATAACAAGATGAATAGGGTTCAATGCGAGGATCGTGACACAAAGTTGGGATTTCGATACCATAGCGTGAAGCACATTCGTAAATGGTTTCACCTTTCAGTCCTTTAACGACTTCGCCGTTGAGTTTGATATTAAAAAATTGACTCATACTACTCTCTTTTTTCTGAAATAATTAATCGACCATTACAGCCTCAAACTTGCATACAGTATAGCATTCGCCGCATTGTATGCATATCGCCTGATTGATGATATGGGTTTGTTTCCTGTCTCCGTTGATTGCATCTACAGGACATTTTTTTGCACAAACAGTACATCCGGTACATTTTTCAGCATCAATACTGTAATGAAGCAGCGGTTTACAAACTTTAGCGGGACATTTCTTGTCAAAAATATGCGCTTCATATTCATGCCTGAAATATTTAAGGGTGGTGAGCACAGGGTTAGGAGCTGTCTGGCCAAGTCCACAAAGTGAATTATTTTTTATTTGATAAGCCAGAGTTTCCAGTTTTTGAATATCATCAGGCTCACCTTTTCCTTCGGTAATACGTTCAAGGATTTCAAGCATGCGCTTTGTCCCGATTCTGCAGAACGTACATTTTCCGCAGGATTCATCCTGTGTAAAATGTAAAAAGAATTTAGCCAGGTCGATCATACAGGTAGATTCATCCATGACAACCATCCCTCCAGATCCCATGATAGCTCCGGTTGCGTTTACCGAATCATAGTCAACAGGAGTGTTGCCGAGTTCAGCAGGGATACATCCTCCCGATGGGCCACCCAGCTGCACAGCTTTAAATTTTTTGCCGTTTTGGATACCACCACCCAGTTTAAAAATGATTTCATTTATGGTAATGCCCATTGGCACTTCAACCAAACCCCCATGTAAAATCTTTCCTGTGAGGGCAAAAACTTTTGTTCCTTTACTTTTTTCGGTACCATAAGCAGCATATGCAGCAGCGCCATGATTAATAATCCAGGGGATATTAGCCCAGGTTTCAACATTATTAATATTGGTAGGTTTTTGCCATAAGCCGGATAAGGCAGGAAATGGCGGGCGTTTACGGGGCATTCCGCGCTGACCTTCAATAGAAGCTATAAGAGCTGTTTCCTCGCCACATACAAAAGCACCAGCACCCTCTTTCACATAAATATCGAAGCTGAAATCAGACTGTCCAAAAACGTTTTCACCCAGATAACCCTTTGCTTTAGCTTGTGCAATAGCAATATTTAAGCGTTTGATTGCCAAAGGATACTCAGCCCTGCAATAAATTACACCTGTTGATGCACCGATAGAATAACCACCGATCATCATCCCTTCAAGAACAGCATGAGGGTCCCCTTCAAGCAGGGAGCGGTCCATAAAAGCGCCGGGGTCACCTTCGTCAGCGTTACAAATGATATATTTTTCATCGCCTTCACTTTGGGCAGCAAAACGCCATTTTAGTCCTGTTGGAAATCCTCCACCTCCCCTACCTCTCAAGCCTGAATCCAGAACAGTCTGAATGACATCAGCAGAACTTTTTTTGGTAGTGAGAATTGACCGGATAGCTTGATAAGCCTCATGTTTCTCAGCCTGTTCGAGCGATTCGGGATCAATATGGCCGCAATTGCGTAGTGCAATCCTCACCTGACCTTCAAAAAATGCGTCTTCCGAACCATTGAGCGATTTGGTACTTACAGCAAACTCTTCAATTGTTTCCTTTTGAACGATATGGCGGTTTAGTATTTCTTGGATACGATCTTCAGTCATATCGCCATACATCACCCAGCCTCTCTCATCATGAATTTCAACGAGAGGCTCTTTATAGCACATGCCAACACAACTAGTTTTCGACAATTCAAAATCAATGATTCCGGCAGCTTTTATAGCTGAAAGACGATCATAGGTTTTGGCCGCACCTGCAGCAATTCCGCAGCTCCCCAGCCCTACAACAACTCTTGGTTTTGTTAAAATTTCCATTTGAAAAAGTGTTATTGCTTACCGACTGAAGCATTCATTTTAATCTCACGCACGATTTTTACAGCTGACTTTCCATTCAATTTGCCATAAGTGTTATCTCCTATCATCATTACCGGTGCTAATGAACAGCACCCGAGGCAAGCTACTGACTCCAGAGTGAATAAGCCATCCGGAGTGGTCTCTCCATCTTTCAAATGAAGTTCATTGCGCATTGCCTCAGTTATCGAATTGGCATTTTGCACATGGCAGGCTGTACCGTGACACACTTTTATTATGTTTTTTCCAACAGGCTTCAGCCTAAATTGTGCATAAAAGGTAGCAACCCCATAAATGTCAGCCACCGGAATTCCTGTCTCATCAGCAATCATCTGAAAAACCTGACCAGGTAAATAGCCAAAATGCGTTTGCGCAGCTTGAAGCAATGGGATAAGGCTACCGTGTTTGTTTTTGTATTTCTTGAAAACAGGCTCCAAAGGAAGCATATCCAAACTTTGATCAAGTGAGATGTTCTCTCCGACAGCAATACGATTGATTCGCATATCTCAGTTTATTAATTCATTTTTTGCGTGAACTAAAGTAGAGATATTTTTACGTACGGATTACTTTAAATGCTGATTAGCAGCAATTTATATTCAATCTAAATAAGTTTTAGATATAAGATGCTGAAAATGTAATGGTAAGAAAAAACGGTAAATGGAAAACTTATGCTCACTTGCATTTCACTCAGTGAAACACACAAAACTAAAATGTATCCTTTTTAAAGTTGAAAGCTATTGATATATATACATTTGACGAACTGATTAATTCAGAATGAATTTACAGACGAAATGGTTTCTTACCGATAAAAAACGCACGCTTCTAATCACTTAATTTTCTTTAAGAGTTTTTTCTAGAGCCGCATTCACTAATTCAGCCATAAGCAAATAGCCTTTTCTGTTTGGATGAACACCATCATAAGTGTATTCTGCTTTAAGTCCGGATTGTTCATCAGTCATTGGACTATGGTAATCCAGATAGGTATGGTTTTGTTCCAGCGCATACTTTTCAATCATTTTATTGAGAGCAATGATTTTGGATGCCGGTTTCATGCCAGGTTTCCACGGAAAATCATATGCTGGAAGCACAGCACATAAAACAACCTTGATATGATGAACTTTAGCAAGCTCTGCCATTGAACAAATATTGCCAAAAATCTCTTCCAGTGTGGCAGGACCTGTATTTTCAGCAATATCGTTTACGCCTGCCAGGATAACTACAACAACAGGCTGAAGATCAATAACATCTTGTCTGAATCTTAGAAGCATCTGAGGCGTTGTCTGACCACTGATTCCGCGGTTGACAAAAGGCTTGCCCTGAAAAAATTCAGGCATGTGATCGCTCCATCCCTCGGTAATAGAGTTGCCCATGAAAACCACACGGTCAGAAATGACAGAGGATTCTTTCAATTTCATATTATCTTCGCTATAACGTTCAAGATTAGCCCAGGACTGGGATTGTGAATCAACCGTTTGTACTAACAACATCATGATTATTAAGCTAATGGTTCTCATACCACTAATTTTAGGTAAAGACTAATTATTCTTTATAAAACAATATCCCCGCTGGTATTGATTGCTCCATGATTTTCAAACTTGAAAACCCCACCTCCAAAAACTGATCGCCTGTTGTTTCAAAGTACTCTACTCTAAAAGAGTGATAACCTGCTTCAAGAGCAACAATCCCTTCAGCTTTTGTTATTCCATGAGCCCCGTCATTATTCACAACAAGTTTATTCCCAACGTAAAGCCTTGATCCATCATCTGATAAAGTATAAAAACGATAGTACCCTTTATGGGAAATATGAATATGTCCTTCAAAAACTAATCCAAAGTTATCAGTAGATTGAACTTCATTGAGTGTTATATTTTTTGAAACCCAGGTTCCAGACGGTGTCTCTTTAGCTAAATCTTCTGAAGACTGAAAACTACCATCAAAAAACGAAACATTTATACCCTGAACTAAAAAGGAAGAATCACCAGCAGGTAAAAAACTGATCTCATCTTCTTTAAAACTCAATCCAAAGGGATAATTATAATGAAAAGCCTCGCCCTCAGCAGTTCTGATCCAGGTATTGAAACCTCGTTCACCTTCAGTCAATTCAATAATCCGCGCTCCTCTTGGCAGACTACCATATGAGTTTGCTCCCGTTTTCTGACCGTAGGCTAATGCAACATCGTAAAAGATCCCTATGTAATTATTATCATGATCATGCCCAACAAAAGTACCCATCACATCTCCCATTTCGATAAAAGCTGTTATCAGTCCGGGATTTAAAACTGCTGATGAGACTCCTTCTCCCTTAATACCCATCATTGCGGGACTTGTTGCAACTTCTTTGTATTCAAGAGTTGGAATGTGAAAGAAGGCTAAAGATGGCAAAGGGATTCCTTTATTGGCAAGCGTATATTCAGCACTTTTCTGGCGATACCATTGAATCTGATCAAATTTAACCCAATCGTAATAACCAATCGTTTTATCCTTTGAATACCCTTGAGAATCAAAGCCATAAAGTAAAGCAGATAGGGTATCTTCATTCGCAGATAATAAAGGAAGGATGTAATTTCCAGCACCTGAAACATAACCAGCATCTCCAACAAAACCAGGTTGTTGTTCGAGCAGTTCAAAAATCTGTTTTCGGGATAAGGATGTTTCATCATCGTGATTTCCCAAAACTACTGTCCAATTTACCTTAGCTTTATTAAATATTGAAGATAACTCTAACCATCCGTTTATAGCAGGGTCGTTTGTCACAATATCTCCAGTTAGTATAACCAAATCAGGTGACTCATCAGATAAAACTTTAGTGATGGTTTCAGAAACGAGCCTACAGTTTTCAATTTGATTGCTATCCCAATGAATATCGGTAAACTGGCTGATTTTAAACTTTTTGTTTTGTGAAAACTTCAATTCAGTAGTTTTATCTATTGAAGGATTATTGTCTCCAAATACAAAAAAGCTTGTAAGTATCATGCTTACAGCTAAAAATGATGATAAAATGAATTTCATACTGCTCATTTTTTATGTTAGGTGTTTTTTTATTCTCTTTTCATTCAATTTTAAAAGGATGAAATCGCAAATAATTCATGAGATTTTTCTTTTGTAACCGCATAGCTGAATGATTGAGTTTACACGGAAATTGCATTATTTAATTTTAGTCAGCAATTAACATCTGGACGACAATTGGATTGTGGTCCGAATAAAACGTATTGTTGATTTCCTTGAAAATATTTTTATAACTTAACACTTGAAATGAATCTGTAACAAAAATAAAATCAATGAGTTGTCGCTGATCGACTGGTAGCCGGCCAAAATCATGAAAACTCCAGGAAGGTCCGGATTTACGATTTGCTATTGAATAAGTGTTTTTCAACCAACCGCTCTCTAAGATACTCTGAATAGGTTTTGAATCAGGCGACCCATTGAAATCACCGCACAAAATCACTGGTAAATTTTCTGCTATTTGATGAGCTTTTTCCACTATCAATTCCGCACTTTTAATTCGGGCAATCTGACCCATATGGTCGAAATGCGTATTAAAAAAAGCAAAAGATTCTCCGGTGCTCAGGTCGTTAAAAATGGCCCATGTAACAATTCGCTCACAAGCAGCATCCCAGCCCTTTGAACCTATACTGTCGGGGGTTTCGCTCAGCCAGAAGTTCCCGGATCGAATTACCTCAAACCTGTTTCTTTTGTAAAGTATTGCGCTATACTCCCCTCCTGTTTTGCCATCGAACCTTCCAACGCCAACATAGGCATATTGGGGTGACAGTTCTAGTAAATCATCCAATTGATTTTTTAAAACTTCCTGTGTACCAACAATATCAACACTTTCATTTACAAGTAATTCAGCAGCATAATTTTTTCGGTAACGCCAATTATGCTGTCCATCTCCTTCGTGATCAAGTCGAATATTGAATGTCATAATATTCATCGAACCTTGCGATTGCACAACCTGATTTCCAACCGAAAACAGCCAAATTAAAAGTGATAGTATTAAAAATCGTTTCATAGTTAGTATTATAAAACTTTATTAAAAATCGTTTCAAGCTTTTGCTACAGCAAATCTACTATTTTTTGATCCATTGTACTTTTTATTAATAGCAGATTGATGTTCCTTAAAGAAGTAGTTAGAACATTTTTATTAATAGACGAATTATGAAAGAAAAATCACACCTGATCTTAAAACTTATCTTTACAACCCGACCAATCAAGAGCGTTCATAAGATCATAAACATATACAAAAAGCTTCCAATAACTCTTGAAATATGAAGCAAAAAAAATGTCCTGCAAATTGCAGGACATTTCTTAAATAAATCATAAGTTCTTAATTGACAAGGATTTTGGTATTTTTTTCAAACCCATCACCTTTAACTGTGATGATATACAATCCCTTTTTAAGCGAAATGGCTTTAGAAAAACGTGTAGCTTTTGGCATGCTTTCATTAAGTAGTGTTTGGCCACTGGCACCAGTAATCGAAAGTAACATATTGCCTAAGCCAAGCTGAGACTCAATTATGAGTTGACCAGCAGCATAATTCACACTGATTTGCTTTTCAACACTTTCTTCAACGCCAACTGCACCCCAATCTTCTAACTTAATTCCATCAACAAACTGTCCCATACCACTTGGGGTATAAGCGTGCCAACCTACAAAAATATGGTCATCAACACCAGGAACAATCACATGACTACCAACCAACCAGTTTTGATCACTAATCGTTTGACTGTCAAATAGTATATTAGAAAGATTTTCAGCATCAGCAGCTGTTCCCCAGGCAACTTTCATTGATTCCGGTGTTGTTGGGAAGAAGCACCTGTAGGCATAAGTAAGCTTATACTCTTTTGCTGCACTCACTTGAAATGGAGGTGAAATCAACCAGTTATTCAGCACCTGGGCTTGTCCGTTCTGAGAATAACAAGCAAAAGCTTTTGAACTGTTATAACCAATCAAAGAAGTGGTAGTCCAATTCAGTAAACCGCTATCAATTGAGGTCCAATAATCAGGTAATGCAGGAGTTGTAACTCCTTCAACCGTCATTTCATAAGGATAATTTGTAATCACATCCATAGTTGTAAAACTATAAATGGTTTGGCACTCAGCAACTCCAAAAGTATTGCGGGGTTTTACCATTACATAATAAGTGGTAAGAGGTTCAAGGTTTTGACGGAAGAAATTATCAGAAACTGTTACACCATTCAGCATATTTGTAGGGGGGGTAACACCACCACCATCGGTACCAAAATATACATCATAAGCTGAAGCAAACAATGCTGTTTCCCAGGTTACTTTATGATTTAGGAATGCTCCATCAGCGCCATTTACCGGACTAATTAAACCTGCTGAACATTCAGGAAGACTATTGAACTCATCAATACCAGAAATAATAATTGAAAAAACCTGGTCAGCAGTTAAACTTCCGGCATGATCAACAATAATTGTATAAGTTCCTGCAGCCGGCGTTGGAATATAAACTTGTTCAACATTATCAACAAAATTCTTTGAATCTGTAGTAGCAGCAAGAGTTGGATTGTCCGGATCAAGTTTGTAAGGATAATAAACATTCAGACTTTCATCCACAACTCTAAGATCAAGATCATGAACGATTGAGGGAGTTCTGTTATTTAAAGCTGCAGTTTGAACATTACCTTGCTTGTCGGTCCAGCAAATAGTAATACGTAGTGGTTCAACACCATCGATAGTAATATCGCGGATATAATTTTGATTATTTGCAAGAACAACTTCATCAATTACAGTTTGCACCTGATCTTCAATAATGATATCAGCAGCACGTGCTGTATTCATCAGTCCCCATCCAAAACGGTAATCCGGGCCTGGGTTTGCGCCTGCTTCATCAGCAGTATGTGTTACGAGGCCTTTTAATGTTGAAGATCTCATTGGTGTCCCACCATGGGTTTCTTGATAAAGCTGTTGCAGAAGTGTCATGCTGCCAACAACATTTGGAGATGACATACTTGTGCCACTCATGGTAGTATAAGATGTATTATTACTTGAATTGGTTGAATATACATTGACACCCTTTCCAACGATATCAGGTTTGATACGTCCATCATCAGTTGGTCCCCAGCCAGAGAAACTGCTCATTACTACATTGGATGGCCCTGTATAATTGAGAACTTCGTTTACAGCTCCCACGCTGAGGATGTTTTTGCTGTTTCCTGAACCGCCAATACAATCATATCCATCTATTCCGCCATCTTTTTCTGGTTCACCATTCGTACCGGCATTTGAAGGGCCATCGCCACGATCATTACCAGCTGATTTTGTGATAAGAAAAAATGGTGCATTGTAGGCGATTAAATCCCAGGTACGAGCCTGCGAATTATAAAACCCGAATAAATAGTCTTCAATAGGCGAAACACTTGTGGAGCCAGCCCATGTCCATGCACCAGTTGATTCATTTTGATTCCAACCTCTAATCTGACCCCATGAATGGTTTGATATTTCCATACCGGCAGTCGCAGCAGTTGACATTTCTGTTTCAACGCTGTTCCAGTCATAAGCTTTCAACTGTGCTTTGTGAGCCATACCTTTGGCATTATTATTAACTCCACCGGCAACAATAGTACCTGCAACGTGTGTAGAATGAGCAGACTGTGATGTAACATTATCAGGTTGTGTTACACGTTGAACGCCAGTATTGTTAAATTCCTGGTGAGTTCGGCGAACTGCTCCGCCATCCCAAATTCCAACCTTACTATAGCCTTCACCTTCAATAACAACCCCAACACTGCCCCCTTGCCACAATTGATTGGCACGGGTTGTAATAGCAGCACCTACATTATCAGTTTTGTAATAAATCGGCTGGCCATCGATGACATCGATCAATTCAATAATTGTTCCATTGTCAGACTCTTGCCTGATCTCGATTTTATGTTCTTTAGCGTATTCGCTTACGCGTTTTTGTTTTTGTTTCCACTCTTTTTCCTGCTCTTTGGCAATCTGCCTAAGCGCTTCTGTGTTCGTTTCAACCTGGGCAAATGAAGGCAGAGCCAACATCAGCGCCAACAGCACTAGAGCTGTTTTGTACAAGATATGCTTCATGATCTGAATGTGTTGTAGTTAACAGGACAAAAGTAATTTTTTTTTATAAAAGACGGGTATTCTATGCAGACGATTGTGCCAGATAAATATTAATGATTTCTATCTGCTTGAAAAGCAATTTCTTAGAAATTCATCCAGATTGAAAATTTTGCTTTTTTGCACAAAACATTACTCTCTTGTTTTAGTAATAATGGATGAAATGATTGAATCGTATATATTTGCTAAAATTTTTAAAAAATGAAATCTTCTATCGTAATTTTAGCCGGTGGTGGTCCGGCACCAGGTATCAATACCGTCATAAGTACTGTAGCTAAAGTATTTCTACAAAGTGGCTACAGGGTCATTGGGCTTCATGGTGGGTATAAAAGTCTTTTTGCAGAAAATCCTGAAATGATTGAATTTGACTTTGCTTTTGCTGATGACATTCAAAAACAAGGTGGATCAGCCATCCAAATGAGCCGTTATAAACCGAAAGATGCAGAGTTTACAACACGCTTTTTTATTCAGAACAATGTAAAGCTTTTGGTGACTATTGGCGGTGATGATACTGCCTCAACAGCAAACAGAATTTCAAAATATCTTACAGAGAATAATTTCAAAATTCAGAACCTCCACGTACCAAAAACTATTGATAATGACCTTCCTTTGCCAGAAGGGTCCCCTACATTTGGTTATTACTCAGCCAAAGATGAAGGGGTACGTATTGCACAAACCGTGTATGAAGATGCACGCACAAGCGGTAACTGGTTTGTTGTTTCTGCAATGGGACGTGAAGCAGGCCATCTCGCATTTGGTATTGGTGCGGCCTGTCATTATCCGATGATTATCATCCCTGAGATGTTTTATAAAACGACCGTTACTTTTGACAAAATCACCCGATTGATTATTTCGTCGATGGTTAAACGAAAAATGCTCGGTATACAATATGGTGCTGCAGTTGTTAGTGAAGGTGTGTTTCATTTCATGACGGATGAAGAAATTGTTTCTTCAGGTGTAAATTTCACGTTTGATGATCATGGTCACCCCGAACTTGGAAATGTTAGTAAAGCACACATCTACAATATGTTATTACAATATAAGTTGAAAGAGCTTAAACTGAATATAAAAAGTCGCCCGGTTGAACTGGGTTATGAGTTGCGCTGTGTCAGGCCTACTGCTTTCGACTTGATGTACTGCGGCTTATTGGGTTACGGCGTGAAAGCACTTTACGACCAAGGGATAACCGGAGCAATGGTAACATCGGACCCAGCTGGGAATGCTGCGCCATTGTATCTTAAAGATGTTGAAGATGAAAACGGAAAAGTAAGACCACGTTTAGTCAATATGCACGGCGAAAAAACCAAACTAGTGTTCGAAAACGGCATGCAGTATATTGGTGAAGATGATTATGTTGCTGCACGAGCCTATCTTGATAATCCGGAAGAATACGATTTCAAAAAAATATTGAATTGGTAATTTCAAAAAAAGAGGCTGTTTTTGTTCAAAACAGCCTCTTTTTTTACTTCTTATTTATCAGATTCTCAATCTTATCGGCAAGAACCTCAGCCATTTTAAGATGAGACTCATGTGTCCAGCCAGCAATGTGCGGACTCAACAGGACATTAGGCATGCTAAGTAATGTTTGAAAAGCTTGCGGCAAAGTTTGAGATTGTATATCTTCAAACGAAAACTTCTCATATTCCAGAACATCAAAACAAGCTCCAAGAATCCTGCCTTCGTTCAAGGCATATATTACGTCGCTTGTCCGAACAATCTGGCCCCTTGCAGTATTGATAAGATAGAATGGTTTAGCAAAACGTTTGATAAAAGCCGCATCGACAAGCCATTTCGTTTCTTCTGTCAGAGGAAGATGTAAACTGAGAATATCCGTCTCAGCAAAAATCTGTTCCATAGTAGCCTCATTTACAAAGGCATTTGAGAACCCTGATTTGTACTTATCATAGGCCAAAGTAAAGGTTTCAAACCCAGAAAGTTTTTGAGCAAAGGCACTACCAGTATTCCCATAACCAAGGATAGAAATTGTTTTATGTTTTATTTCATGGCCTCTGTTTTCAGCTCTTTTCCAAATACCCTGGCGCACTTCAGCGTCGACTCTTGTCAAATGATTCAAAAGTGAAAGTAGCATACCCATGGCATGTTCGGCAACAGCATTTCTATTTCCTTCGGGTGCATTCAAACATACTATACCTAAATCATCTGCAGTTTTTTCATCAATGTTTTCCATTCCAGCACCTACCCTGGCGATAAATCTAAGGGAGGTTGCCTGTTTTAATAATGATGCATCCAGAGGAATTTTACTTCTGACAACTATTCCAGTGTAGTTATGAATGATAGCCAGATAGTCGTCATAGCTGTACGAAGGGAAAAAATCACAGCTAAACCCCATAATTTGAAGACGTTGCTGTAATACAGGGTGTGCAGTGTCAATAAACAGGATTTGTGGCATAAAAAGCAAGCGTTAGTTCAATTTCTATCTTAGTGTCAATAAACAAATTCATGATTTATCGTACTGATATTAAGATATTTAATAGAAAATAATTACTTATCAAGTTTTACATATTTTGAATTGCTGCTGATATATTCTGGTAAAAAATCTTTCATTTTCATCACCAAATCCATATCTGTTCCATCTTTTAATAATAGTTGCATTTCTTGAATAAACTGATCAGTAATGGACTTATCCAGCTTTTGAATTCTAGCCCTCAAAATTTTTGGGTGATGGGTTGGGATTGTATTTTCATGAGCTGTTAGCAACTCCTCAAAGAGCTTTTCGCCTGGTCTCAGACCTGTTTCAACTATTTTGATATCCTTTTCTGGTTCAAAGCCCGAAAGGCGTATCATTTTCTTTGCTAGGTCATAAATTTTCACCGGTTTACCCATGTCAAAGACCAGAATCTCTCCGCCATTTCCCATCACTCCAGCTTCGAGCACCAGATTACATGCTTCGGGTATTGTCATGAAATAACGGATAATATCTTTATGTGTTAGAGTGATTGGGCCTCCCTGTTCTATTTGCTTTCTAAAAATCGGTATTACAGACCCACTGGATCCCAGCACATTACCAAAACGGGTTGTAATGAAATGTGTAGAGTCATTGGAGAGAGACTGTGTATAAATTTCAGCAATTCGTTTGGTAGCACCCATAACATTTGTAGGATTAACAGCTTTGTCGGTGCTTACCATAACAAACTTCCGAACTCCATACTCCAAGGAAAGATCCGCGACAGTTTTAGTTCCAAAAATATTTACAAGTATTGCCTCATAAGGATTTTCTTCCATCAAAGGCACGTGCTTGTATGCTGAAGCATGAAAAACGATCTCAGGTTTATACAATTCAAAAAGGCGCTTCATCCTTACAAAGTCATTTACATCAGCTATAATTGGATATGCCAGTGATACGTGCTTTTTATGTTCTTTGTTTGCATTTAGGTCAAACATCAGATCAAAGAGTGCTGATTCAGCCTGATCTACCATCAAAAGTCTGGAAGGCTGATAAGATAACAGTTGTCGCACTATTTCACTTCCGATGGATCCTGCAGCTCCTGTAACCATTATTATTTTGCCAAAAACCTCTTTTATAATATGATCCTTATCCAAACTAATTTGCTCCCTTTCAAGAAGTTGTTCAATACGAACCTCCCGCAACTGAGTTGAATTCAACTGGCCATTGATCCAGCTTTCGATTGGGGGGATGTCTTTCACCTCCAAACCATATTCGATAGCCAATTCGATGATTTCAGCTTTTCGCACCGGTTCAATCTTTTGTAAAGCAATGATCAGCATCCCAACTTCATTTTTGCGAATAAAATCTACATTCAGGACTTCTAAAGGCAACATTACTGGTACACCTTCGATCATCTTATTTGCTTTGTTGGGATTGTCATCCGCAAAAGCGATAATATCATATTTTGTGCGCGGATCGGATACCAAAGCATTACGGGTTATAATTCCTGCAGATCCTGCACCATAAATAATTACGTTTTGACGATGTTCTCTCGGAGACCTAATTAACCTTGAAAAGACCGTTTTGACGACTATTCTGAAACCCATCAGAATAAAATATGAAAGTAAAAAATGTATTAGTAAAGCTGCGAAAGAATTTGTCCAGGGGACAGTGATAAGGCCAGAACGCGCAATTAATCCAATAATAAAAAGGATCACAAATGCTGTGGCTGTGGCCTGAAAAATACGATAGGCATCGTTAAGACCAGTATGACGAATAATCCCAGAATAGGATCTATACCACTGAAATGAAGCTAGGTAAACAAGTGTTACAAAAATAGCCTGAGGTGTTTCTTTATCAACGTTTAAGCTTTCCAGTTGAAAATTTAAACGAATCGCATATGCAGTGTAAAAAGTAAAAAAGATTACTGCCAAATCAAAAAGCAGTACCAACCAACGAGGCAAAAATCGAAACGAATACATTTCATAGAGCTTTGTCAAATAATTCCTTAGGTATTGTTTCATGTTAATTTATAAGTTACTTAGATTCTGATCTAGTAAATCAAACGCTAAATTGAAAGGTTAAAATTACAATTTGTTTATCTTTGCTGACACAAAATTTATTTTTGACCAAAAACAAAATCGATAAAATAGCGTGTTAGTGCATTCCATCTCTATTTTTTACATGAATCCATTTAACTCACTATCAACAAAAACTATTGAAAATGAGTAAAAAAGAATATTCCAGTAAGAAACCAATAACTATAATTAAAAAAACTGAACCTTTAAAGAGTAAAAATGACAACGCCAAGGCCTTATCAAATCCTCTCATCAAGGCTTCAGAGCTGCCATATTTGCTGATACTCCTGGCCTATATTCTGATAACAACATTTACGCCCAATTGGATGGCTTTGGATACTAATGCGCCAAAGTTTATGACACTTTCATTTGTTAACCTTGCGGCATTTATTTTTTTATTGACAAATAAAGAACTGCAAAGCAAACCTGCATCTTATTTAAAATTTTTTAAAACCAATATAGGTTTAGCATACTCAGGTTTTTTGATAATGTCGCTTCTTTCTTTTACACAAGCAATTAATCTTAAAGAATCTGTTTTACAGTTTTCAAAGCTTTTTACAGTATTTTCAGCAACCTACATAGTCTCCGTTATTTTTCTTCATAATTTACGACTCATTAAACCAGTCATCATTATCATGACCGGATTATTAATTTTTGATGCAGTCTCTGTTTTCTATTTTATAAATAAGTTTGTGAATGGTGATATAGCCTCAATTGCTGACATAAAAACTGTTTATTCGAACAAAAACATCCTTGCTTCTTCGATTTTTGTGAAAATTCCTTTTGCAATCTGGTTGCTCCTTTTTGAAAAAGATTGGCTAAAACGTCTAGGCTGGTTCACTCTTACCGCAGCAGTTCTAGCAACATTTTTCATGGCAACCCGTGCATTTTACTTAGGATTATTCGTTTTATCCCTGGTTTTCTTAGCCTTTGTCCTTTTTAACTATTTCAAGAAAAAAGAAAAACCTCTATTAATTACAGCAGCTTATTATATTGTTGCAATTGTTATAGCATATATGTTTTTTTCATTTATTCAACAGAACTTATATCCTAAGTCGGATGATAGATTCTCGCAAGGCGTTGCTGCTCAAGTTGCAAGTATTAGTGAATATGACAAATCAACAGGCTTGAGACTCAATGCCTGGAGATGGTCTTTTGAATTAATAAAAGAAAAACCTCTGTTTGGTGTTGGTAGTGGCAATTGGAAGATTGCCATCTTAAAACATGAAAATCAAGTAAATGCAGGTTTTATCTACTTATATAAAGCTCATAATGATTTTATTGAAAACACTGTGGAAGCAGGGATTATTGGAGGATTATTCTTCCTTTTTATCTTCATTTTTGGGCTTTGGAATTTAATCCGGCAATATCGTATTAAGTTTGATCCACATAGTCACTTATTTCAAGCTTTATTTCTTTCAACAGTTGGGATGGGTTTTTATGCAGTAGATGCTTTTTTTAATTTCCCAGCCGACAGGCCTGAAATTCTTATCTTATTCATCCTCTTTGTTTCCTCAGGTATCGCTTCAGCCACCTACCAAAAAGCTCAAAGTCAGATAGAAGAGAACATCGATGTAGTTATGATGAATAAAATGATCACAAAAGATACTCAGGGTATTTTGAAATCACAAAGTATTTCCGCTTCCATTTCACTAATGGTAATTTTATTGATGGTCGGTATTAGTTATACTTTGTACTTAAATTTTCAGTCTATAAAATTACAGCGAATTGTATATCAAGAAATAATGGCAGGGTCACTTAGAGAGTCGTCCACAAAATTTGTTGGCAAGTTTCCTTATATTCCTGAAATTAGCATTTGGGGAGAGTCGATTCCGGCGATCTCTGCCCGCTACCTTTTAGAAGAGAAAAAATTCAAAGAAACTATCACTCTTTTAAAAGAGGATATGAGCAATCCGTATGATGCAAGAAAAGAATTCTTTATGGCCCTGGCTTACAGCAGTGTAGGCAATTTAGATAGTGCTTTATATTTCTCGGAGAAGGCCCACTTATTAAAGCCAAACTATTTCCGAAACCTCCACATATTACTAACTACCCTTGAGCAGAAAAAAAGAGACAGTGAGATCCCGGCATACATTGATCATTTTCTTGAGAATGAAAAAGGTGAGGCAAACGCATGGCTTTTTAGTTCAGGATTTTACAGCCGTATCGGAGAGATCGACAAAGCATATTCAATAATTAAGGAGGCGCTTACATACATGCCCAATGATAGCCTTATCAATCAGCAAGAAAATTACCTGCATTATAAAAAAAATGTTGAGCCTTATTCTGATTATTTTAATAAGGCAATGGAATTCTTTAATAAGGGGCAACACCGGGAGGCCGCCAGAGCCTTTGAGTACTATCTTAAGCTTGTTCCGCTTGATTTAAACGGGTCGAGGATGATATCATACTCTTACTATCAGCTAAAAGAGTATAACACTAGTATTGAGAGGGCTAGCAGCTATCTCGGTGTAAAAGAACCGGATGGGCAATTGCTTAATTTAAGAGGAATATCCTATACTGCTATAGGAGAAACTGAAAAAGCATGTAAAGACTATGAAGCATCCATGAAACTTGGAGACCCAAATGGGAAATCAAATTACAATGTCTTCTGCAAAAATAAATGAGTAAGGGGGAATGCATAGAAAAGGGACTTCCTATGCCTGATTTTTGAAAAGCAATCGCTTTAGACCTGAGAAAGAACAATCCGCTGTCTTACTGCGAGATACCCTGTAATCATCAGTGAAATTATTGATATGAATGTTGGCCAGTTGAGATGACCTTTGAAATAAAGAATGATAGTGGTTAAATTTATCAGTAGTTGTATAAACGCATAGATAAAAGCAACCTTTAAATGTGGCCATTTCTTTTCGTTTGCCAGCAGCTGGTATAAATGTAAACGATGAGGTATAAAGATGTTTTCTTTCCTTTTTATTCGAATTAAAATAGTTAAAAGGGCATCTATACCATAAACAGAAAAAAACAACACCCAGAAAGGCGAATGTGTGCTTTCCATCAGACTGAGCATCATCCATGACAATAGAAAGGCCATCGAAACACTTCCAACATCACCTGCAAAAGTTCGGGCTTTCTTCCTAGCATTGAAAAAAGCAAAAACAGCAACCCCTAAAAAAATAATACCTACAAGGCTTCCAGGCAAGAAAGATTCCCAGTTTTCGGGAAAATCCTGCCCAAAAAAAGGTGACAACAATCGGGATGCATTGTTTAAAAGGCTTATCGATCCCAACGAAACAAGCGTATAAAATGCGGTTATCCCGTTGATGCCATCCATAAAATTAAAAGCATTGATCCATGCGACGATAAGTACAAACGATGCCAAAATCAAATACCAGTGTATCGGGTAAAAAAAGTCGGACAACAAAAGTGCAATGGACACAAAGTGAACAATAATTCTGACACTTCCAGACAAACTTCTGATATCATCCATAAAGCTAATGAGACTTATCAATAGCAGACCTGTGATTGCATAAGGTGAAGCAAAACCGCTGTGCCAGAACCACAGCAATCCACTAATTGTAAAAATAATCCCACCCCCCCGTATTGTAGGCAGGTCATGTGAGCTACGGTTCACCGGATAATCAACAATATCATAGTGTTGAGCAATCCTAAAATAAATCAACATTGAAATAAACAAAACCAGAAAATAAATGATGTAGTGTACTATCATGCTAAAAGCTTTTCAATGTTTTTATGAGGCCCTCACGCATATTGGTTGGTAACGAATCAACAGTTAGAACCTTTTTAATTTTCATATTTGAAACGATATATGTCTCAGTTAGTTTCTTCAAGCGCTCACTATTCAAGGGTAAATGAAGCCAATCGCCAAGAGCAGAAATTGAGTGAATAACAGAAGTAGGGATATTCCAAATCCGGGTTTTCTTACCCAACACTTCCGACATAAGTTGAATGAGTTCATTGGTTGAAATTGGCAGATCATCAGCAATTTGGTAAATGCCTGATGGAATATTCTTAGATAGCAACTCTTTTAAAATGAAAACTACATTATCAATAGAAGCGAAAGAACGCTTGTTATTAAATGCTCCCAGAGGCCAGGGGATTCCCTTTTTTACCAAGTTGTACAAAAGATTTAAATTACCCTTATTTCCAGGGCCATGAATCATTGCAGGTCGTAAGATATAAACTTCTTTGTTTTTGGGAAGCGGATAAGATTGGATGTATGATTCTGCTTCCAGCTTTGATTTACCGTAAGGAGTTAAAGGATTGGGTTCATCATCTTCATAAAGCTGATCACCTTTGACTGTGTCGGCAGCAGCTTTTACAGAACTGAAAAAGATAAATTTTTGAGCGGAGGATTTTAAAAAGTGATCATAAATCTGTTTTGTAAGCCCGACATTCACATCAAAATATTCCTTTTCCAGGGCTTTACTTGAGGTATCATGAGCTTTGCCGGCGAGATGAATTATGACATCCACTTCCGGCAATAATTCCAGCTCATCCCAAGTAAGAAAAGAATCCTTATCAATTTTTCCATTATTAAAGACATCTAATCCAAACAATGTAAAATCATCTTTGAAAGCCTCCGAAAGATTCGTTCCAACAAAACCAGAGCTGCCAGTGAGTAGTATTTTTTTCATTGGAGGTTGAATGGTTTATTTGAAAATTTGAAAATTTATGTCAGAATATTCTTTGAAATATTGTTTCACGAGATGATCTTCGAATTATCCAACCTGATTGCCGTAAAGCAGATGATTCTGAGTTTCATAGGCAGATCTTCTTGAAATGACATAAAAATTTGCTTTGTCTTTCTTTGACCGCCTGCCAAAACCTTCAGGGCATGGCATTTCCGTGGTCAAATGAACTATATCAATTGATAGTTTATGTGCTTTTTGCCAAAGCGGCATTTCGGTGAAGGAACTGTACATGGTTTAGATTAAGGTTGAGTATTAGGTTGAGGTTTTTTCTTCCTCTTTTTTTTATCCTGCATCGTAATTTTTGTAATTTTCATCATCAATTCGACGATGCTCAAATAACCAATATTTGGCTGGTAGTTTTCCAGATTCAGTGACAGGGTGTCAAATATTTCTTTTAGTCGTTCCAGTTCATGGTTAGATTTTCGTTTAGCCGCTCCTACCGGTTTAAATCCCGGGTGGCCTTTAGCAAATTGTCCGTTTTTTTCGCGTTCGTTGCTCATTTTAATTGGTTTTTTATGGACCATAAAATCCATAAATTATGGATTCAGAGGGTCTCATTTTAGTTCACTCTAATTGACTTAATCATTTGATTTTAAATAATTTGCGGCTTACAATTTAATCATCATCAGTATTTTAAAAATCTGTCAGAAGCAAGAGCATATATTTTTCACCTTACTAAACAAACTTTACTGATTTTTCGCATTTTCATTTTCAAATCAATTAACATTGCAAAAATAAAGCTATCCAAACAAAATTTTAACGTACAAAATGGCAATATTTTCAGGGGGCTAACATGAGTCTGTATTTTCAAGAAAGAGCAGTAGTTGTGGTTTCACTTATATTCCGATTAAAAATCATGGACATGAGATTTGCTTTTGTAAACATTAGGTTTTATAGTTTTTTAGTCTTAGCATTTTCGTTCTTAGAGGCGTATAAAATGATTATCACAAAAATATCCCTAATACTATTTAATATTGGGAAAAACACTTCTCATCTATTTTATAATTGTGATGAAGCTAGTAAAGTTCTGGTTACTAACCATCCGATGAAACATACCTTAATGAAATAATAGCTTATTATACTTGGATTTCAAAAGAAAGCAACATCAATTCTAAATTGGAGGCAACAGGATAAACTGTTTTGTAAGCCTGACACCATCAAAAAATCCTTTTACTGTGCTGTAATGGGAGAGTCACGAATTTAAAAAGCAAGATAAGCTATTGCATCTGTTTCCGGAATCTGATCAATCGCTCATGTATTAAAAAACCAATTTACTAAAATTTCTACTTTCTCAGTTCAATTCCTTTAGCTCAACATCACTATTCAGCGCATTGCAGAGATTTGGCTTAACGAATCCAGATGAACCGGTAGTTAGTATATTAGTTGGCAGAGGCATCAATTAACGAAGTAAGATTATTAAGAATCAACTCCTTTTGAAAATTTTTGTCGTGATAATTTTTCCCATTTAGTCCTAATTCTAAAAGTAATTTCTGATTCATTTGGTATGCCTTAATTACCAAGCCGGATAATGAGACATAATCACCAGCGGGACAGGCAAATCCACAATTTGCCTTGTTAATCAATTCTGCACCAACACCATTTAGCATTCCTGCAATAGGTTTTCCTGATGCCATGTATGGTTGAAGTTTAACAGGGATTGTCAAGGAAAAAATATCTTTGTCTTTCAGGCTAATGAGTAAAATATCAGCCTGTGCATATAATGTAGGCATATCCTCCAAGGGGAAGGATCCTGGCAGAAAGACTGTTGTTTCCAACTTCTGTAATTTAATTTGTTCCTGAACCCAATGTTTTTTTCGACCGTTGCCAACAAAAACCCACTTTATATCAGGATAATCTTTTGTGAGCGAGGCGGCTTTTATCAATGATTCAAAATCCTGAGCTTCTCCAATATTACCTGCAAAAACTATTTTGAATCCATCTGGAAGATGAAACTTAGCTGGGTCAGCTAAAACTACCGAAGATGTAAAAACATCCTCAGCCCAATTGGGTATGTAATGAATATTTGATTCTTTCATTCCCTTATTAATTACACTTTCGGTAAAAGCTTCGGACTGAACCAATACTTTATCGCAGTTTTTGTATATACTTCTAACCATTTTATTCAACAAATACATTGCAAAACCAGAGTTGACTTTACCAGCTGCAACAACACTTTCGGGCCATAAATCCTGTAACCAAATATATACCTTACTATGAAAAAACATTTTATGAACCAAAGCAGGGAATACCTGCGTTATTGGCGATATTGCATATGTTATACTCAGATCGTATTTTTTACGATGAAAAAGGATAAAAAAAGAACCGAAAAACACGAAAGATAAATAATTTAAGAGAAGCCTTATCCCGCTTCCATTGCCGCGAGGAAATAAGGGAACCCGATAAACATCGATGCCTTTGTAACTTTCTTTATGAGGGCTAAAAAAACCATAGCCTTTAAAAAACTTACCTTGGGGATAATTTGGCTTACCGGTTAAAATAACAACTTCATAACCACGAGTTTTAAGGGCCACAGCCAAATCATTGATTTTGAAATTTTCAGGCCAAAAATATTGACTTACTATCAGAATTCTCATTGAAAAGATTATTTTATTAACATCCCGACTTCTGCCATACTTTCCTGTTAATGATATCAGTATAGCTTTGTATAATCTTCACTATTTTTACTGAAACATTCTCATCAGAATAATCTGGCACGGGTATACTTGTTTCGTTCAGCTCCGACATTCTAATTGCCATATCAACTGATTGCAACAACGATTTTGTTGAAATAGAACCGATAATAAAATTGCCTTTGTCAAGTGCTTCCGGCCGTTCAGTTGATGTTCTGATTGAAACCGCAGGAAAATTTAATATTGCAGATTCTTCTGCAAGGGTACCACTGTCGGAAATAACGCACAATGAATTCATTTGCAGTTTAATATAATCTGAAAACCCAAATGGCTCCATTGTTTGTACATTTTCTCTGAATATAAAGTGTCGTTCTGAAATCATTTTTTTGCTTCGTGGATGGACACTGTATATTACAGGAAATTTATAGTTTTCAGCAATAGCATTAATGGCGTTCATCAATTCCAGAAAATTCTTTTCATTGTCAATATTTTCTTCTCTATGGGCTGATAACAGGATATACTTTTTTCGTTTTAAATTCAATATGTCGAGAATTGAACTATTCTCAATTTTTTGACTTTGAGCAACCAAAACTTCCTTCATTGGAGAACCTGTTACATAAACATGCTCTTTTTTTATTCCTTCGGCAAACAGATATCTGCGTGCGTGTTCTGAATATGGCAGATTAACATCTGAAACATGATCAACAATCCTCCTGTTAATTTCTTCTGGCAGATTTTCATCAAAACAACGATTCCCTGCTTCCATATGGAAAACGGGAATTTTCAGGCGTTTTGCACTTATAGCAGATAAAGCAGAGTTCGTGTCACCAAGCACCAATATAGCATCAGGAGTTTCATCCAACAATAGCTGATAAGATTTTGCGATGATATTCCCCATAGTTTCGCCCAGATTGCTGCCCACTACACCCAGATAATGATTCGGTTCGCGCAGTCCCAAATCTTTAAAAAATATTTCATTTAGATTATAGGCATAATTTTGACCCGTATGTACCAAAACATGATCAAAATATTGATCACATTTTTTTATGACTTCCGACAATTTTATAATTTCTGGCCTTGTACCTACCAGGGTCATCACTTTTAGTTTTTTCATAATGGAGGGTTAAAGGTTATAATGGGGATATAATTGAGGATGAGCTTCAATCCATTCTTTCATTTCAATAATCATATGTTCATATGATGGAACAACAAAAGAAAAATCAGTTCTGGAATTTCTCAAAGATTTATCCAATTGAAGCTTATCGCTTTTATGGATAGTAATACAATTGTTTCGAAAATGCTTATTGAATAAGCTGAGTAATTCGTATTTAGAGATACTATAGTTATTTACAAGATTATATAAGCCAGAAAGGTTTTCCTGTATAGCACTCTCCATAGCTTTTGCAAGGGTAAGAGTAGTTACTCCTGTCCATAATGCACCAGTAAAACCCTTGATTTCGTTATTCTGCTTCATAAACCAATTAAAAAGGCCAATCCCATTCTCGTTCATATCCGGACCGATAATGGAATTACGGAAAGTAAGATTTACATCATCATCTATTTCTCCCAATGCTTTTGACCGGTCATAAAATGAGCGCCCATCGCGTAAACTATTTTCAAAGTAAGGGCCAGTATTTCCAGCAAAAACACAATCCGTGCTCATATGAATTAATCTAGCCTTTGATGACTTAAGGAGGGTATCGGCAATCAAATGGGGCAAATAACTGTTAAGATAGACGGCCATTGCAAGATTCTCATCTGCCCACTGGTTTAAAATTCCGATACAATTTATCACTATATCATACTCATTCTGTACCAAAATTTGAGTAAATTCATCTCTATTAAATGCATCTCCATTAATATTTCTACAAAACGGAAAAGGATTCATTGAATAAGCCGTAACATCGTAACCCTTTTCCATAAAATATAGAGTGATGGTGTGACCAGCCATCCCACTTGCACCCAAAACCAAAATTTTATTCATGATTCATTAAAAAGATCAGATATATAATTTATTTCTTCCATTGACCAAGTTCCACCCTTATATAATCAAGTGTCAACAATTTTTCTTTTACTTCCTTCAGATTTAATCGATTTGTGTTATGCGAGTTATAATCTTCTAATGCAGAGGCATTTACATTTCCTGTTTCAAAGTATTTACCATAGTTAAGGTCACGGTTATCGGCGGGAATCTGGTAAAAGCTTTCTAAATCTGTAGCCTTGGCCATTTCTTCGCGGGTGCATAAAGTTTCGTAGAGTTTTTCACCGTGGCGTGTACCTATTACCTGAATGGGATTAGGCGCGTTGAATAATTCCTTTATTGCCTGAGCCAAATCACCGATTGTCGATGCAGGTGCCTTCTGCACAAACAAATCGCCCTGATTACCGTTTTTGAAAGCAAACAACACCAAATCGACGGCTTCATTGAGCGACATAAGGTAACGTGTCATATTAGGGTCGGTAACTGTAATGGGTTTCCCTGCTTTAATCTGCTCAACAAAGTGAGGTATTACTGAACCCCTCGATGCCATTACATTTCCATAGCGGGTTAGGCAAACTTTAGTTCCACCCCCGGGAATATTGCGAGAGGCAGCAACTGCAACCTTTTCCATGAGGGCTTTAGAAATCCCCATAGCATTTATAGGATAGGCTGCTTTATCAGTGCTGAGGCAAATTAGATTTTTAACATTTTCAGACACTGCGGATCTTATTACATTATCGGTTCCCAAAACGTTGGTACGGGTGGCTTCAATGGGGAAAAATTCGCAGGAAGGAACCTGTTTGAGGGCAGCAGCATGGAAAACATAATCAACACCACACATTGCCATCTGAATGCTGTTGAAGTTACGAACATCGCCAATATAAAATTTTACTTTTGGGTTGTTCAAAGCAACACGCATTTCATGTTGTTTTTTTTCATCACGCGAGAAAATCCGAATTTCTTTTATATCAGTATTAAGAAAACGATTAAGAACAGCATTACCAAAAGAGCCAGTTCCACCGGTAATCAAAAGGGTTTTATTGCTAAACATGGTCAGTTTTTATTTAATAAGTTGTAATAATTGATCTTATACAATAACTTTAAAATGAAAGAGTTGACAGACTTTTTTGTTTATTTATTCTCAGAATCAGATACAGAATTAATAACATCAGAATTAAAAGTGCAATTTAGATTTAAATGTGCAATTTGTGAAATAAACAGTGCGAAAAGAAGGGAAATCGTATAAAATGAGGTCAGATTTAAATAGTAGAAACATAATTATTTCCATATCCAAGGTTTCATTGAGGAGGGCTATACCTTAGCTAATGATGCATTATTTGTTGTGTCATTTTACATTTTGAACGAACCCTGGGTTAAAATACCTTGGTTTTACTCATTTAAGATGACCTTCAATTATATTAAAATCGCTTTTGCTAATTTCTCAAGAAGAAAATCTAACAGAATTTATTTGCTTCGATTGTTGATGTATAATGCATCAACCAATGTCATTTTTAACTATATTTTCAACCAATGATTGCCAGCTATTTTGTTCTTTAAAATCCTTTACTTTAAGCGCATGGATTTCCAGGTCCATATTACTGAGTTTGATTAGACAGTTTACTAAAGATTCTTCATTTAAAGGATCGTAATTAAAAAGTAAATGATCAAATTTTGGATGAAGGGTTTTTGTTTTTGTTGAGACAATTGGCTTCTCAAACTGCAAATAATAAAGCAGTTTTGAAGGGAAAGTGGTGTTTGCAAAATCGTTTGTTGAACGAGGGCTTACAAAAGCAAATGCATTTTCGCAAGCCGATATTAAAACCTCATCTGTAACAAAACCAAACTGTTTAACCTTATCGGTAATAGAACAAATTTTATTTATTTCAGGATCAGATGGGTAACCAAATATATGCAATTCAAAATCCTTTTGGTTAATTTTTAAAAAAAGATCGATAAAATCTTTAATACCTGTTAGTTTTGACTGTGATCCGGCATAAACAAGAATTTTTCTTTGATAATCAGGTTTGATGAACGAAAATTTTGATTCAGAGATACCACCATCAATGAAGGATTTGGGGCCTTTGAAACTCGTATAATAGTCATGAGAGAGGAAAATAGTTTTATCCGAATTACCTTTGACATACCCGTCTGCCAAAACCGATAGCCATTTTATCTTTTTCTTCCAGAAATTTTTCAAAAGAAATGGAATTAATCTATGACGCAGTATCGGGTTGTATGTAAAGACGGTATTCAACTCTTCTGAAATACAATCCCTGCTTAAAATTAGTTTAAAAAACAGAGATATTCCGATAAAGAGTTCACGAAAAAACATAATGTTTACATAACCAGTTGAAATAATTTTAACATTCTCATCAAGCTTACCCTTATATGAATCAACCCAGGACGGTCCACGAGGCCATGCCGGAAATGGAATATAAGATGCAACGATTACCTGCAAATTGTTTTTAAGTAATCCATTAATAAAACCAAGTTGCCATATGTTTGCAGCGGCGCTTTGGGCTTTATAAAGATAAACATCATCTGGCCTCACTATGGGACCAATCCACACTACTTTTTTCATAAATAAAACATGTGAATTTGAGGGGTTTAGTGTTAATAAAACTTTTAATAAATTTAAGCAAATTTATTTTCTTTCTTATTTTAATCTTATCAATACTTTAGGCCAATCAGAATCTCATCAATATCTTCAGTTTTTACACTTTATCCTATATTTTTCAAACTCATAAACTCTGGAAGGGCATTATAAACCAAATAATTAGCAGCGGATGTAATTGCGTTTCAACTTGCGTTTTACCTTTTGCTTCAGCATTGAAAGTCACAAAAACAGTCCTTTTAAAAACGGGGTTAACTTGAGTAGAATGAACTAAACCTACTTCGTAATAGCCTTTGGCGCAAGATTAACACTCAACGATGAATAAAGTTCCATATACTTCAAGGCTACGAATTTACTATCAAACTCTGCCACTACTTTTTTCCTTGCATTCTGGCAAAGCTCCTCATAGCTTGCATTATTCAACACCCATTCGATTCCACATGCCAAATCAGTTGTATCGAAAGGTTTTGCCAGGTATCCATTTGTACGATGCTCGATCATATCGCTATTTCCGCCTATATCAAACCCAACAACGGGCGTTCCGCATGCCATACTTTCCATTATGGCATTGGACAAGTTTTCCTGCAAACTCGGCACGACCATAACATCTGCTGCAGCATATAAGATACGTAAACTGACATCATCATATAAACGACCTAAATAATGCGCTTTTTGTTTAAATCCTTGTGGGGTTTTAGGTTGATTACTGCCAAATACAACTAACTCTGTATTTTCTGAATCGATATGTAATAATGACTCTGTCAATTCTTTGAAGCCTTTATTGATATCACTGGTCGCACTTAGTGCTCCAAACAGAATCATTTTTTTATTCTGAGGCAAATTGAGCAATGATCTTGCTTGATGCTTATCAAAAGGTGCAAATGACTCCGTATTCAATAAATTGGGTAAATTTGATATGGGATATTTTTTAAATAAGGCACTCTCTTTTGCGCAATCGGCTAACCATCGGCTTAAACCTATAACAGTGAGATTTTGAATTTTCGCAAAGGTTTTTTGCTTTCTAAGAAAAATCCTTCGGCTTAAATCGTTTTCTTTTAACGAACCCAAGCGTGGACATTGACCACAAGCCTGCTGATAACGTTTGCATTCCCATTTGATATGGCAACCTCCGGTGAACCCCCAATCATCATGAAGACTCCAGACAACCGGGGCTTTGATTTTTGCAATATCTTCAATGCGCATCATGCCTCCGGCTATCCAATGTAAATGCACCACGTCAGGATTAATGGTATTAATGCGATGAACTATAGGTGAGAAAGGTAGCCAAGCAGGACTAAACAAAGTCTTGGTTCGGTCTTTATAATGACGAACAGGCAGGCTATCAATAATCGGGCGAAATTTCCCTAATACCTTTTGCATTTTGGTGTGCGGACCCAAAACTGTGAAGTCATCCAAAATCCTGGACTGGACACACATCTGACTATCCACCCCACTTTCCAACAACGCTCTATGCAGTCGGTAAGCTGCACGCGCAGCACCGCCTTCATTATCGCTTTGGTTTACGATTAGGACTTTCATTATAATTACTTTAAAAGGATGGGATTTGATTGAGTTATCATTAAATTATTTCTGTTCATTTTAATTTTAAAGACGATCCTTTACTTTATCAATACATGTACTCTATATGAAAATTCAACTGCAGAAAATGACTACTTAGGTCAATGTATGTATTCAAATCTGAAACTTTTATTTTAATTTTTTATCTGACCATAATTTATGGTCTTTAATTAATCGCAAAATGCTTTTAAACTTAGTTAAAACCTTGTTCAGCATATTAGCCTTTGTAAAGTTCCTAAATGCAGTATATTTATCAGCGGCCAGATCTTTTACTACGAAGAATGGATGCGTCAATGGGAAACATAAATCATGTCTTAATATATTTGAATGTCGCGAATTTAAATCTTTTGTATGCGTTGCATTTAGTCCAAAACCGATATTTGAAATTAAGTTAATATTCGGCAAAATACTAAACCCACTATTAACCCAAACAGTATAAGTCCACTGATAATCCCATGTGTCAATTTCACCTTTAAATACTTTTTCAAAGATAAACGACCAATACTTTTTATCCTGATCAAGTTCAAACAGGTCATTAATGATATTATTTGAGACGAAAGAATCATAGCTTTTAATTTCCACATCATATTTTGACCAACGGTTTGCCCAAGTAGCCCAGCCCCAGATATGATTAAACTTTGAAAAGTAATAGCTGCTTTGGCCACGTTTTATGCCGTTTTGAAAGTTATTACCTGAAATATGCCATATTCTTAAATCATTTTTATACCTATCCAATAATTCTTCGCAGAACCAAAAGAAACTCTGATCAGGCAAACAATCATCTTCCAAAATTATTCCCTGTTCTTCGTGTTCGAAAAACCATGTTATCGCACCGCTAACAGCATATTTGCAGCCGAGGTTCTCGGCTCGAAAAAGTGTCGTTACCTCACATTCCCAATCAACATTAGTGGCTATTGACCTTACTTCCTTAACCCTTTCTGCTTCACCTTCTTTGTTAATTCTAGGGCCATCAGCAGCGATATACAGCCGTGGTGGTTTTGCTTTTCGGATGGCTTCAAAAACTTGTTTTGTAGTATCAGGCCGATTGAATACCAGAAATAGTACAGGAGTTTTAAGAGAATCTGAAGTTATTGGATTTTCCATGATCACCGGTTGTTGGTAATTGATGTTACTATTCGAGACATCCTTAATGGTATCGATTTAATTCTTCGATAATTTTTTCGAAAAAAAATGATGCTTTGCAATAAAAAAAGCGGGTGATGTTCGAATTTTTCTTTCATGAATTTTTTTTTCTCTTGAGTGATTCTCTTTTTGTTTTCAGGGTTGGAGCTGATACCGTGCATGTCGTACACGCTAATTATTTTGTCAATATACGTATAACTTTTATTGAACCTGAACAACACCTGCATCAGAAACTGCCAATCAGCTGTGATATCTCCATTTTCATTATAAAACCCAATCTGTTCAAATAATGACCGCTTAATAAACATGGCCTGATGGTGAGCCCCATATTTCCAAATATTTGCAAGGTCAATATTATAATTGAGTTTTATTTCAACATTATCTTTGGTTACTAAATTTCCCAGGATCAAATCGCTTTCAAAGCAGTGAGCGAATACTTCTGTAATGATTCCATTATTTACAAGACAGTCGCCACTGTTTAGAAATAAAAGATATTCACCTTTTGCTGTAATAATCGCCTTATTCATAGCATTATAAATGCCCTTGTCAGGTCTACTCACCCAACAGGCTATTTTCGCTGAATATTCATTAATTACTTCAACGCTGCCATCGGTACTACCACCATCCATTACAATATACTCATAATCTGAAAATGTCTGGCTAAGAACACTTTCCATTGTTTTCTTAAGACCTTCTTTGTTGTTGAGGTTTATGGTTATGATGGAAAGGGTGTGGGTTGATGAGTCCATTAAAATACCAAATTAATCGAATTACTATTTGATTTTTGTTTTCGTAAATATGGCGCCAATAGTTATATAAAAAATCAAATAAATGTCATCGTTTTGTTAGTTCTCTGATAAGATGCTGAGGTTAAAGATTATGATTAAAAGAAGTAGATTCTTCTATATTAACTTAATAATTGCTTTACCAAAATTGATAAAGTCCGTTTCGTAATCATATTTTTCAATACAAGGAGGGTCGGTCCAAAATTGGTAAATAGCCTTGACTAAGGCTTCTGAACTCTCTTTCTCAAAATGTGTTTTATTAGGATATTTTTCAAGCTGCTCCAGGTGTATAGGGATGTTGGAAGCGAAAATAAATTTATTCATACATTTGGCCTCTTCAACCACTGTGCTCCAACCTTCGAAGAGGGAAGGCTGAATGATGGCTAGACTGTGTTGCATTAAGGCTGATAAATCATCTTTTGGAATAAACCCTAAAAATTTTACGCTGCCTGATAAGTTTAATGATTCTACCAAGTTATAAAGCTCCTGTGGATAATCGGGGAAACGAAAATCGGAATTTTTGCCCGAGAATATAAATTGGATAGGATTTCTTTGGTCTGCTAATATTTTGGCTGCATAAATAACTGTCTTATGGTTTTTGTGAATCCAAAGTTGATTGGGTATCAAGAGAAAAGGCTTAGTAATTTTATATTTTAATACAATTTCATTACTTTTCTTCTCATCCAAGTTAATACCTGGCCTGACAGCAAATGGCAAAACAATCTTTTGTACATTGCTGTCAGGATAAAGTCTTTTGAAATCCTCGCAAGCATCTCTACTACTAAAAATGACATATTTAGCATTATTTGCAAGTTTTTTTTGACTATTTTTTCGAATCATTAACTCCTCTTCTGAAAAAAATTGGGGTAAGTAGTCCTCTTGAAAATCAGGAATCCAATACACCTTTTTTGTTTCACTTATTGAGCTAAAAAAACTATGCCCTGGATTAGGAAAGATAAAGTCAAAGGAATCATCCTCAGCTTTTTTAACAAAAATATTTTTTTTTAGTAATGCACGACCAATTTTATTTGTAATCCTTTCAATAAGATTATAATTCACATTAGATGAAATATATTGAGCATAAGGATACGCTAACTTTTCGATTAACCCATCATATTCATCTTTTGTAGAAGTGAAAATCTTTAAGAAAGGCTTTTCCTTATCATCTAAACTATTTAATGCAGCAATAATATTTTCAATATAATAAGTGCCACCAATCCAGCCTTCATTGTAGTAATAGATAATACCTATGCATTTTCGTTCGCCCATTCAATATATCTTTTTAGTCCTTCTTTTAAATCTACTTGTTGCTTATATCCTAAATCTTTAATCTTACATATATTCGCTTCCCAGTTCAAAGGATCACCTTGTCTAACTTGATTGTTAAATTTAAGTTCTCCATTCCATTGAGTAGTTGAAATAATTGTTTTGGCGGCCTCATCAATAGTGATTTGCTCTCCATTACCGATATTGATTGCTTTGCCATTAAACTCCCCCTTCTTTATATAAATTTCAACAATTCGAATAATGTCAGATACATAAATAAAATCTCTTGATTCGTTACCTGTTCCCCACAATTCAACGCTGTTACTTAATTTTAATTTTTGATAAATATCCCAAAATAGTTGCTTTTTCAATCCCGGTCCATAAGCTGAGAAGACCCTGAAACTGATTGTTTGTAAGTTAAAATAGCGATGATACTCATCGCAAACATTTTCGGCCATAAGTTTATGAAACCCATAAGGTGAAACAGGAGCGGCCACCATTTGTTCAGTGATTGGCAAGGCCAAAGGATTTCCATAAACGGCAGCACTTGATAAATTAATGAATTTACAATTTGACCGATATTTTCTGATGGCATCCAGCAGATTAACCACATTATGCACATTTAAAGCAAAATCTCGCGCCGGGTTATTAAACGAATCAGGAACACTTGCCGCTCCCGAACAATTGATGCATACATCAAATTGTTGTTGCTCAAAAATACTATGAAAGTTGCTATTTGTGGTATCAACCAAAAAATAGTTTGGGTCAGTATAATCTACATTTACATCACATCCCCACACCTCATTTCCTTTTGTTCTGAAATAACTGAGAGCATGTTGCCCAATAAACCCTTTCGAACCGATTATAATTATTTTCATTCTGATATTTTATTACCTCCTAAAGGTAGATTCTTCACAACTTTTGCAGGATTTCCTGCAACTACACTCCAGGCAGGAACATCTTTGGTTACTACACTTTTTGCTCCAATAACTGCACCTTCGCCAATAGTTACTCCTTTTAAAATGGTTACACCAAAACCTATCCAAACTTTATCCTCTATTAATATTGGTTTTGCACTGACTACCTCCCAATTCTTATTCATAACATTGTTACCATTATAAGCTAAGTAATCAGAAAAGCATTGATGATTATCACCTTTACGTTCTGTCCAATAAATACTATGTGAACTGTGGTCGTAAATAGTGATATCCCATGCCATTGTGACATCATTCCCAATCTTTACCGAACTTCTTGATATAATGTTAGCACCTCCAATGTGCACATTATTTCCTATTTCGATATATCCACTTCCTGATTCAAATATAAAGTTGGCACTAATTAATCCTTCATTGCCAATTTTTACGTAGATTCTATCTTCTTGCAGCGTGTCAAATCTGATACTGCAATTTTTTAAAAGAATCGTAGATGAATCTTTTGCTATTGCTCTGTTATTCTTTATAGTTTTTGGTCTAATTGTCAAAATATTATAAACAATCTTTTTAAAGAGATTCATTTTTTTATGAGTTTGTATATTATTGGTGGACAAAATAAATGGGCTATTTTTTTAATGTCTAATAAATTCTTTATTCTATAATTATTATTCTGCTCCTTTGTAGTTTGAGTTAAAAGTTGCTTTTTTAAATTTGCTCTGCCTATTTCTAAATGATAAATTAATAATTTGTCATTTGTCCAATTGATGAGTTTATCATAAACATCAATAATTAAAGAAATGCTTTTGCTTTGCACTTGTGATGACCAAACTCCTCCAGAATGAATACGATGTACACCCATTATATGAGGAATATAGTAAATTTTACCAAATTGAGCGTTCATAATATGCAATGGCCAATCCCCAATTGAAATTTTAGTAAACCACTCTGGAAATTTATCAAATAAATTATTCCGATAAACAACAGAGCATGTTGGTATAAAATTACGGTATGCCAGATCATATATTGTACTTATTTCCTTTTGCGCAGAAGAGTTATACAAAAACGATGGTTCAAATGAATCGCCTACAACCCGCTCTTCAGTATTATGAAAACAAATAGAATAATTGATATTATTCTGTAAAACATCCACCTGTTTTTGTAATTTATAAGGGTCGGTCCAGTAATCGTCGCCTTCACAAAAAGCTATGAATTCTCCTTTGCAAGCATAAAGTGTCCGGATAAAGTTTGGCATTACACCGAGATTATTATCTGAGGGTAATAGCTTAATAATGTCCGGGTAGCGAATCTGATAAGACTCGCAAATTTTTCGTGTGTTATCAATTGAGCAATCCTCACCAATTACCAATTCAAAACAAAAATTAGTTTTTTGCATTAGTACACCTTCAATAGCATCACGAATAAAAGATTCGTGATTGTAAGAGATCATACAAACAGATACTTGAATCATAATACATTATATCATTAAAGGAGGTAATTGCTTAATTACTTTTGCCGGTACACCAACTACAACCGAATTATCGGGTACATTTTTGTTCACCAGAGAATTAGCTCCTATTATTACATTATTTCCAACGATTACATCAGGCAATAATGTTGCATTTGTTCCGATAGTAACAAAATCCCCAATTTGGCAGCGCCCAGATATGTGCACTCCTGGAGACATTTCAACAAATTTTCCAATAGTTGAATCATGTCCAATTGTGCAATTTAGATTAATTAGCGCAAAATCACCCACATCAACACTGCAAGTAATAACAGATCCTGTCATAATATTTAATCCTTTACCCAGTGAAACATCATGTATACCTAATCTTGCATATGGTGAAATTGTTGACTTGACAACACCGCCAATTGAAGAGAATTTTTCAAACATTTTCTTTCGCAGAATTGGAGTTCCTAATCCCAAAGTGAAATCACTTGTATTTTCATTTTTAAAAAACAACTTTGCTTCTTCCAGGCTCTTCAAAATTTGAAATTTTGAATAAAGCATATCAGGCAAATCAAGACTGATATCATCAAAGAATACAATTTTATCAGTAGAATGTAATTGATGAATTACTTCAAGAACTTCTTTAGCAAAACCTTTGGCTCCTACTATTATCATTTTGAGTTATATTAGGTTAATTAATTGGCACTTTCGGTGGCCTTGATTTACACAATTAAAAACAAATTAGAATAATCCGTTTAGCTTTGTGATTTGGCAGAACCAACGAGTAGTTTTCTTTCGTCAAGAAAGTTATGATAAAACAGCAATCCTATCATAAATCAGTTCAGGAGACAAGATAAGGATAGAAAAAGGAGGGTTTAAAGATGGCAAGAATCATTTTTTCTGTTTTTTAATAATTTGAGTAATTGTGTTTACAATCTCGTTCGACAGCTGAGAATACAGTGGCAAACATATTACTTTTTCAGCTATTTTTTCGGCTGTAGGCAGTTTACCGGGCAAAGCTGAATCAAGGTTACGATAAGTAGAAAACTGGCTGATTAAAGGATAAAAGTAGCGTCTGGCGTAAATATTATGTTGCTTTAGTTTGTCGTACAATGAATCACGGCTCAAGCCGTATTTATTTTCATCTACAAATACAGGGAAGTACGAGTAGCAATGCTTTACCCCTGGGGTGTCGTTCATGAAACTGATTCCAGGAACATCTTTTAATTGATCGCGGTATTGTTCGCAGATATTTTGGCGTTCGGCAATGTTCTGGTCAACATATTTCAGTTGCAGCAGCCCCATGGCCGCCTGTACTTCATTCATTTTGGCATTGATTCCAGGTGCTATAACAGTCGTTTCACCTGCAAAGCCAAAGTTTTTTAAGAAGTCGATTCGTTTCTTCATTGCCTCGTCGTGGCAAATAATGGCACCACCTTCAAAGGTGTTAAATACCTTGGTTGCATGGAAGCTCATTACTGAGAGGTCACCAAAATTCAGCACAGGTTCATTGTTCAGCGTAACACCAAAGGTATGGCAGGCATCATAAATTACCTTTAGACCATAGTTATCAGCAATTTCTTTGATACGTTGCACATTACATGGATTGCCATATACGTGTACAGGCATAATAGTAGTTGTTTGCGGAGTGATGGCAGATTCTATTTTTTCCGCATCAAGATTGCAAAAATCGGGTTCAATATCCACAAAAACCGGTTTAATCCCATTCCACCAAAGAGAATGTGTTGTTGCCACAAAACTAAAAGGCGTTGTAATTACCTCGCCAGTAACCTTTAAAGCTTGTAATGCAGTAATTAGGGCCAATGTCCCATTGGTAAAAAGAGAGATATATTTTACCCCAAGGTATTCTGCTAATTCCTTTTCAAATTGTTGATGAAAAGGGCCGTTATTGGTAAGTACTTTGCTTTCCCAAATCTTTTGCAGATACGGCATAAACTCCTCTAAAGGTGGAAGAGAGGGTTGGGTAACGGTAATTTTATTATTTTTCACTACTTGATTTTAATTTTATGATAATCAAACATTGGTGTTAAATCTCCAGGTTCACGTCCCATCCATGAACCAATTGGCATTTCTTTGTTGCTTAATGTAAAAGTAACTATATCAGGTTCAACTAATAAAGCATTAGTCCCATTCTCAAATACAAATAAATCGAATGTGTATGAACCCCAATTAAAGAAATCAGCGGGTAGGTCACATCTTAAGATATATTCTCCTTTTTCATGCTTCAGATCGTAACATCTATTCCCGCCAGAACTTGAAAATATTTTCTCCCCATGCTCATTTTTGAAGTGAAATGTAAGATGAAGTTGATCGAAATCCCGGTCAATTTTGTATCTTAAAATAATTTCAACTTCATTGTCAATTCGCATTATATCATTATAATCTCCCCCCTTCTTTCGCACTCCAATTTCCAGTAATTCAAAACCGCCATTAACAAATACTGGATTGATCCAATTCTTATGGTTTTCAATAGCACTATCACCTTTTAAGTAGTGGCTTACAATAGCGTCAATTCCTCCGTAATCCTTAATTTGGCCGTTTTCTAATATAATTCCCTGTTTACACAAACTCTTAACTGCCGTCATATTATGACTCACAAACAACACAGTCCTCCCCTCTCCTTTACTCACATCCTGCATTTTACCGATTGCTTTTTTTTGAAATTCGGCATCGCCAACAGCGAGCACTTCATCTACTACCAGGATTTCGGGTTCAAGATGAGCAGCAATGGCGAAACCTAATCGTACTGTCATCCCGCTGGAGTATCGTTTGACTGGAGTGTCGATATAGCGTTCAATTCCTGCAAAATCAACAATTTCATCGAGTTTACGGTAGATTTCGCCTCGGGTCATTCCCATTATCGTGCCATTCATGTATATGTTTTCACGCCCGGTCATTTCAGGATGAAAGCCCGTACCAACTTCGAGTAAAGAAGCTATGCGCCCTTTGTAGGTTATTATTCCTGTTGTTGGCTTTGTAACCCTGGATAGTATTTTTAATAAAGTGGATTTTCCTGCACCATTTTTTCCAATAATACCAAGCACCTCCCCTTGTTTTACTTCAAGGTTGATATCACGTAAGGCCCAAACATAATCAGAGGTTCCCTTCGTATCACGTTGATTGGTTTCTCCGATTTTGAGATAGGGGTCTTCTTTACCTCGTATATTCATATTCCACCAGCGGTTGAGGTCGTGACTCAGGGTACCTGTTCCAATCACACCAAGGCGGTATTGTTTGCTGAGGTTTTCTATTTTTATGGCTATGTCGCTCATGTGGAATTGTGGAATTGTGGAACTGTCTAATTGTGGAATTGTGGAACTGTCTAATTGTGGAACTGTGGAACTGTTTAATTGTGGAACTGTCTAATTGTGGAACTGTCTAATTGTGGAACTGTCTAATTGTGGAACTGTTTAATTGTGGAACTGTTTAATTGTGGAACTGTTTAATTGTCTAACTGTGGAACTGTTTAATTGTCTATTTGTGGAATTGTCTAACTGTTTAACTGTGGAAACGATTCCACGATTAGACGATTCCGCAATTCCGCAATTGGACGATTCAACGATTGGTCGATTCCAAATTTAGCTGTCCTTTTGTTTTTTTCTTAATGCATTGATTTTGTTCGCAACCATGTCTATCTGCTGTCGGAAAGCCACATATTCATCCTCATTGATATATCCAAGCTCAAGGGCGATGATGATCAGGTTCAACACTTCCATTAAACTGGCATATGCCATTGTAGAGAAGTTTGCCTGGTCTTTCGAAGTGCTTCTTGAACTGCCTTCGGAAATGTTGGCTGTGACTGAAACTGCAGCCCTTTGCAGTTGCGATGTGAGTCCATACATCTCTTGCTTAGGAAACTTCTGGGTTACCTTGTATGTCATAACAACCAGATCCTTCGCATCATGCCAGACTGTTAGTTTTTCGAAATAATACTGATACATGGTTAGTGGCTAATTGTGGAACTGTGGAATTGTGGAACTGTGGAAGTGTTTATTTGTCTAACTGTGGAACTGTTTATTTGTCTAACTGTGGAACTGTTGAACTGTGGAACTGTTGAACTGTTGAACTGTGGAACTGTTGAACTGTTGAACTGTGGAACTGTTGAACTGTGGAACTGTTGAACTGTCTAACTGTGGAACTGTTGAACTGTCTAACTGTGGAACTGTTGAACTGTCTAACTGTGGAACTGTTGAACTGTCTAACTGTGGAACTGTCTAACTGTGGAACTGTTTAACTGTGGAAGTGTGGAACTGTGTAACTGTGGAAACGATTCCACGATTAGACGATTAGACGATTCAACGACTCAACAATTAGACGATTGAACGATTCAACGATTAAACGATTAGACGATTCAACGATTAAACGATTAGACGATTCAAGTATTGGACGATTCAACGATTGGACGATTCAACGATTACACATTCTAAACCGTATCCATAAAGCTCTTTTCGACTTTGTTAAAAACAATGATTCCAACTAATAGCAAAACAACCATGAAACCACTGCTATAGGCAAGATGTGTCCATGAAAAAACTCCCTGTCCGATAAATCCATATTTAAAGGTTTCCACCACGGCTGTCATTGGATTGAGCACTAAAAGCCACTGTTTATCAGTTGGTATACTATTAAGTGGGAAGATAACCGGAGTTGCATACATCCATAGCTGGACTATAAATTGTAATAAAAAAGTTAAATCTTTATATTTGGTAGTCAGGGATGAAAAAATGATGCCAAATCCCAGACTTAAGCCTGCTGCCAAAACAACAAGCCATGGAAAAAGTAGTATTGTTGAGTTGGGAGTGATGACAGCATTTGTAAATAACAGATAATAAAAATAAATCAGGAGAAAGATTACAAACTGGATAAAGAACCTGACAAGATTAGAGATTGTAATTGACAGAGGAACAACCATTCTTGGGAAATAAACCTTTCCGAACACCTGTTGATTTTCAGTAAATGTTTTGCTGTTTCGGGTGAGACAATCAGCAAAATAATTCCACAAGATAATCCCCGAAAAATAAAACAAGGGTTGCGGCATACCGTCTGTTGACAATCCTGCCAGATTACCAAAAACAAACATAAACATGATTGTGGTCAGTATCGGTTGGATGACAAACCACAACGGCCCAAGGATGGTTTGCTTATAAAAGGTAACAATATCGCGCTTTACGTACATCATCAACAAATCGCGATAAGCAAAAAGCTCCACAAGGTTAAGATCCAGTAGATGCGATTGGGGTTTTATTTCAGTTGATTTTTCGTTTATCATAAATAGCAGGTAGCGTTTATTTGATAGAGAATGGCAAATTTTCTTAGGTTTTAGATGATAAATCTAATTAGTTATTACTTCAGCCATCTCTTTAAATTTTGTGTTTCTATTCAAAAGTTCATCATAAGAGCCTTTATCCGTAATTTTACCGTCTTCCATCAGGCAGATCACATCACAGTTTTTCACAGTGGTAAGCCGATGTGCAATCATGATGATGGTTCTGTCGTTGCGTAATTTTTCGATAGCTTCAATAACATACTTTTCTGTCAGGTTATCAAGAGCTGAAGTTCCTTCGTCAATAATAAGTAAACGAGGGTTATGATACAGGGCTCGTGCTATTCCAATTCGTTGCCGCTGCCCCCCTGAAAGTCGAATTCCCAACTCACCAATCATTGTATTTTCCTTTTCCGGCAACTGCTCAATTAGATCTTTTAGAAGTGAAGCTTCAACAGCTTCCCAAAATTGCGCATCATTAATTTCATTATCGCTAATTCCAAAAGCTACATTATGCTTTAATGTGTCATCAGCGAGATAAATGTTTTGAGGGATGTAGCCAATAGTGTTTTGCCATGCTTTTAAGGAGCTGTAAATATTCACGCCATCAACGCTGATTCTACCTTTGTCAATACGAAGCAAGCCAAGTAATGCATCGACCAAACTTGTTTTTCCTGCACCAGACTCACCAACCAAAGCCACAACAAATCCATGAGGAATAATCAAGTTGATGTTGCTTAAGACATCCTTGTCAGTATTTGGGTAAGCAAAAGAAATATTCTCTATGCGTATTTCACGCTTAAAAGTCAAAGGTTGGTTTTGATTGTTGCCGGATTCGCTAAAACTATTCTGCAGATGCTGCAAATCATCAAAAACAGGATCGACAGAATAGATATGGTAACGCAAGCTGTTTATTTCGCTAACAAGCCCTTGAAAGATAGGCATCAAACGATACGTGGCTGCTGCAAATAAGGCTAAAACTGCAATAGTACGTTCAATAGACTGTTCGTTAGCAGAGAGAACCAGAGCCAGGCCCAATACTCCGATTACAGTAATTGTTTCAAAAACAGGTCTATTAAAAGATTGCACCATCTCTATAAAAAAACGTGATCTGGCCCTACGCACTATACTATAGTTGAACTGAGAAATAAAATGTTCTTCCCTGCCAAGTACCTGAATATCTTTTATACCAGAGAGAGCTTCCAGGACAGCTTTATTGCTAATTTGCCTTTGTTGAATTTCCTCCTGTCCGAAATATTGTGTTTTACGTTCAACAAGCTTCATCATCGACCAACTTAAGACTCCTAAAGTTGTCAAAGCTAACAGGGAGAATAATGGTTGGACAACGATCAGAAATGCAACAATTAAAATCATTGTTACTATGTTGAGAGAGATATTCAGCAATGCAACAAAAACATTGTAAACCAATACATGTGTTTCAGAGATAATATTGCGCAGAAGCTCAGAGCTGTTACGGTATAAATGGAATGTATAAGGTGCATGGATGTATTTGCTAAACAAACTTCGAGACAATTCGGTATATTTATATTGAACAAACCTTATTTTAATATAATTTATTACAGCCAGAAGTAATCCTTTTGTAACGAAGAATGAGATTAATCCAACAGATCCGACAACAAGTAATTCACGACTATTGTCAACTCTAAACCAATGGGCTACAGTTCCGCTTAAAGGGTGAAGCAACACTTTTTCGGGAGAAGCCACAATTAGAATAAACGCCGGAATAGCTCCAATTCCTATCAATTCCATTAATGCTCCAATTAGCATTAAGAACAAGAGTCCCAGCGTCTTTATCTTTTCGTGACGACTGAATAGTAAATAGAGTTTGTTAAGAGTGCTGATTTTTTTAAGTTCTTTCATAATGACAAGTAAATACTAAAAACAACCTCTCGAGATGAATGCTGTAAGTTTTTTCAAAAGTTGCCTGATATAAAATTTAACGATCTAACTTATTGGTCAACATAAGATTGTTTACGTTTTTTACACAGCTTCGCCTTCTAAGTCCCATTCTTTCATCAGTAAAGAACTCACTATTAATACAATAACTATAAGACCGAACAAAAACAGCTCAGGTCATTTTTTTCCAGATCAATAACAATTTATCCACATCAAGAAGGTTTTGTTGTTGTTTAAATTCTTCTTTTGTGTAGACCACATATTGTATTTTACGTGTAATTATTGTTTGGGCTTTCGTACAAAGCTGAATCAAAAAATTCATGTCAATTTTATCAGAAATGATGATCAGATTGATCTCAGCACTATCCTTTCCATCAGCCAATGCCCCCGATAGATAAACTTCTTCAGGATCGCCAAGATGGTTGATGATTTGTTCAATCACATCATCCATACCAACATATCTTCTGACCAGACTGTTGATGTCTTTAAACAATGGATGCTTTTGATTGGCTTTAAAAATTTTTCGGTTGCTGACAAAAAACGAATGCAGTAAGCCTGCCGATTCGAAACGGTTCAGCTCTTGCCTGATGGCATTTGTGCTTTCACCAAACTCTGCTTCTAAACCACGTAAATAGCCAGTAGTGCTGGAATTCAGGAAGAATTTAACCATTAACTTAATGCGTGTTTTTGAAGTAATGAGTGTTTCCAGCATCAAAAATTATATTTATTGCAGTTCAGTTATTTCCTCAGAAGTTGAAGGAGTTAAAGCAAATATCCTTTTTAGCTCTAATTTCTTTGAATTGTTTGATCCAGTTGAACGGAAACAAACTTACAAAGATTTAACAAAGAAAAAAACTAAAAATCATGTGTCATTTTTTATGAGTAGCAAAAATACTCATTTTATTAAATTACCAAAAGAAACAATTACTTTCTTCAAAAAAATATTGTTGAAAATAAAGGGGTTTTGTAAGTCTGCCTTCCTATTCAATTTTGATATCATTCACAAATAGCCTGAATTTTTTCTCATCCTGCTTGCGACAAAAGAGCAATGGATTATCCTTTTCCATGACCATAATCCTTCAACCCCTGCAAAACAAGATATTTTTCCTTACGTATTATTAACCTGCAGCTACTTCTTACGTGGTTCAGAACAATGCTGCCATGTTTCGTCTTTGTGTCGCGTTTCTCAAAGCGTTTAGCGGTTAGAGAGTTGACAGGTGTTACGGACATGCGACCCCGCTGGGGTCGAAGCTTCTTTTCATCATCATCTTTTATAGACATGTGACCTCTACGAGGTCATTACGCTCATTGCAGTCACTAGTGTAGATATTCATCTTTTGACAGGATTCCGGACTTGGCAGTGCGGTGCAATTTTAGAATTATGTGTGGGGAACGCCTTACAGGGTTCTTTTTCTATCATTCTATTGCTTACTACCCCCAATTTCATTGGGGGTTATTCACAGGGAATCCCTACAGGATTGAAGGACAGGGCCTATACAGGGGAATCTTTTAGGATTCCGGGCTGAGCAGTATTAACAGGGTAATATTGATGGTAATTATTTGACAATACCCGTCTTATTCTTCTCCACCAAAAAGCGCTTTCTCCTTTTTCAATCTGGCACGCAAACTCTCGTTGAGCTGCTTTGCGGCCTCCATAATCATGTTGCCATCAGGAGGAAACGGAACGGGTCCACTATTCATCATTGCGGTTGTTGCTGCACTTACAGCTCTCAGATCTCCGTTTACAATTGCAAAACGATGGTTGAAACTTACCCCAGATTCAACCGGCGAACGTTGCATCAAACGATCATCAGGCAGACTGTAAAAATCGACAGAAGCTAACAGCTGTGCATCCTTCGACAAGAATGTTTCATTTACAATAGCTTCGATCATACGAAAACGCGGTTCTTCCAACACTTTTCCTGCAGAGTCTAAAACAATGGTTCCATTTTCATCCCTTACCGGCTGCATGCCATCCTGAATCTCTTTCTTTTCGATAAATCGCCGGCGATCAACCCGTTCGGGAGATATGTTAATTTTTTGAAGAACAACTTCAACCTGATAATCATAAACTACCCCTTTTTGATGTACCAGGTCAAATTGTAAGAATTGTTCATTTAGTTCTTTTGGAGAAAATTGCATTAACTCCTGCTCAACCTGAAAAGGGATATTTACTCCCGATTGATTTACAAACACCACCAGCACTCTATTGGTTGCCTGCACTATTGCCCTGTCCATCAATTCGTTCCATCCCGGATATCCAGGAGAAATGATTTTTAGTTCGTTCAAAATATCCACAGCTTCTCTGGCATCGGTCTTCAAGTTGGATTTTAACAAGTCATTAGCGCGGGCAAACAAATAGTCTTTTGCCTTGCTACGTGCCAGAGCAATCTCTTTGTTTAAATCCATAGGAATAAACCCGATTGCCGATTTTGTGCTCTCTGACAAAGCTTTAACACCTACCTGGCGTTCATTCATACGACTGAATAACGAAAAAACTTCAGGCCAGATGTCAGGTTCGCCACTTGCCTTTAATAAACTTATGCGATCGTGATCCTGCTGATTTGCAGTATGGAAAGCCTGTTCCAATAATCGCAGATTTTTTTCTTTGGGAGAAGACGTATTCACCTTGTCGATCAATTTCAAACAGGCAGCATGATAGTTGCCATGCTGAATCATTTTTGATGGTGTTTGACAACTTTGAAACAAGCTAAAAAGCAAGAGTATAAAGATCCACTTTTTCATAATGATGGGGTATGAACTGCGTTTAATTCGCAATTTTAAAACAAATATTGAACCATTTTTTTATGTAAAAATAATACCCTAATTTCGGTTTCGAAAACTCTTTGACAATGTACATTAGAGTTGCTTCTAATTTTTAATCAAATTACTTGATAATGTGGACTTTATTAGTTAGAATTATTCTCAGAAACCGTCTTGCTGTTTTAATTATAATAGGGTTAATCACCATTTTTATGGGCTGGCGCGGATCAAAAGTTCAGATGTCATATGAATTTGCCCGTATGCTCCCGGCCGATGATACTGTCAATGTGGTTTATGACCGTTTCAAAGAAACTTTTGGACAAGATGGTAGTGTAATGTTTGTTGGAGTGCAAGATGAAAACATTTTTGAATTATTGCATTTTAGCAAATGGAATGAACTGACAGAAAAGGTCAGGAACATAGAAGGAGTTGACGAAGTTGTTTCGATTACCCGTATGTACACCTTACAACGTAACGATTCACTTAAAAAGTTCGATTTCAAGCCATTAATCGAAGTATTTCCAACCACTCAGGCAGAATTAGATTCGATAAAACAACAAATTTACAGCCTTCCTTTTTACGATGGGATTCTTTTCAATAAAGAAACCAATGTTAATATGATGATGATTACCCTTGATCGTCAGGTATTAAATACGAAAAACAGAATCTCACTTGTTCATACAATTAAAGACACACTTGACGCATACACAGCTGAATTTCAGGTACCACTTCACTATTCCGGACTTCCATACATTCGCACCATCACTTCTCAAAAAGTTCAGCACGAACTCATTTTATTTGTTTTTCTTTCATTGGTGATAGCATTTTTAATCCTGTACGTCTTTTTCCGCTCAGCTGGAAATGTGAGTTTTATCATACTGATTGTAGTGATATCAGTAATTTTTATGTTTGGTATCTTAGGGCTGTTAGGCTATAAAATCACCGTATTAACAGGTATTCTACCCCCACTGATGATCGTAATAGGGGTTGAAAACTCCATATTTCTTCTTAACAAATATTACAGCGAATTCTTTCTTCACGGCAACAAAGTCAAAGCACTTGCGAGGGTTATAAGGAGCATTGGTTCAGCCAATTTTTTTACAAATGCTACCACGGCAGCCGGTTTCGCCTCCTTTATCATTACAGGAAACGAAATGCTTGTTGAATTTGGTATTGTCGCTTCTTTAACGATTTTGATCGCCTATATCGTAAGTTTGTTGATGATTCCAATCATATTCAGCTATTTGCCCGAACCTAAACCCAAGCATTATCAGCATTTTGAGAAGGGCAATGTAAATAAAATCCTGAAAGGAATAACATATGTTGTTGTAAATCATAGAAGTGTAGTTTATATTACAACGATTTTATTGGTCCTTGGTGGGGCATTTGGCGTGACTTTGCTAAAAACAACAGGTAATGTGGTTGACGATATTTCCCACAAAGAACAGATGTATAAAGACCTGATGTTTTTCGAAAAACATTTCAACGGGGTGATGCCATTTGAATTTAGTATTGATACGCACAAAAAGAAAGGGATTTTGCGGGCTTCAACCATTCAAAAAATTGATCAGCTGCAAGATACTCTGGCTCTTTACCCTCAAATGAGTAAGGCGCTTTCTGTTGTAGAACTGGTGAAATTTTCGAAACAGGCCTTTTTTAACGGTGACCCTTCATTTTATTCACTGCCAAACAATCAGGAACGTAATTTTATATTATCCTATATTCCTGATTTTAAAAGCGATAAAAAGACAATCATGAATTCCTTTGTTGATACTTCGCTTCAAATTGCACGTGTAAGTGTGCAACTTGCCAATGTGAGTACCAAGCAGATCGACAGTATTGAACAGAGTCTGAACCCAAAAATCGCAGCTATATTTCCTCCTGAAGATTATACCGTTACCAACACAGGCACCAGTGTTGTTTTTCTTAAAGGAACCAATTATCTGGTAAACAATTTAATCTCCTCACTTTTGTTAGCATTAGCGATCATTGCCTTATTAATGGCACTCACCTTCTCATCATTTAAAATGATTGTGATATCGATGATCCCAAATTTGATTCCTCAATTGCTGACAGCAGCAATGATGGGATATGCCGGCATTTCGATCAAACCTTCCACTATTCTGATTTTTAGTATTGCACTAGGAATAAGTGTGGATAACACTATTCATTTCCTTTCGCGTTATCGCCAGCAATTATTACTTAACAACTGGAAAATACACGAGTCGGTAATTGCTGCTCTACAGGAAACCGGCTTCAGCATGATTTATTCAGCTGTGGTTTTGTTTTTTGGATTTGCCATTTTTATTTTATCATCCTTTGGAGGTACCCAAGCGCTAGGATATTTGGTATCCTTCACACTCCTTATAGCCATGTTGTCGAACCTTTTCCTTCTTCCTTCGTTATTATTAACACTCGACAGATGGAGCACAACAAAGTCATTTAAAGAGCCCCTACTAGAAATCCTTGATGAAGAATACGATATTGATCTGGATGAGCTTCAGATTGAAGAAACAAAAAACAAATAATTTCAGTTGAGTCAAACCTAAAATCAAAACCATGAAAGGCATTATTCTCGCCGGAGGTTCCGGTACCAGATTACACCCATTAACGCTCGCCGTTAGCAAGCAACTTATGCCTATCTACGACAAGCCGATGATATACTACCCGATGTCGATCCTCATGATGGCCGGCATCAATGAAATACTCATTATTTCGACACCACAGGACCTCCCCCATTTTAGAAAACTTTTAGGCGACGGAAGTAATCTGGGCTGTTCGTTTACTTATGCTGAACAAGCCATTCCAAACGGACTTGCTCAGGCTTTTGTTATTGGCGAATCGTTCGTCGGAACCGACAAAGTGGCGCTTGTTTTAGGAGATAACATATTCTACGGAAGTGGATTACAACAACTTATGATTCAAAATAGCGACCCCGAAGGTGGTGTTGTGTTTGCATATCATGTTTCAGACCCCGAACGTTATGGAGTTGTTAGCTTCGACGAATCGAACAAAGCCATTTCGATAGAAGAAAAGCCAGCAAAACCAAAATCGAATTATGCTGTTCCAGGACTGTATTTTTATGATAATTCGGTTATCGAAGTTGCTAAAAACATTCAGCCAAGTCCTCGCGGCGAGTACGAGATCACCGATGTTAACAGGTACTATCTCGAGAAAGGTTTGTTAAAGGTGGGTATTTTAGGCCGGGGAACAGCATGGCTCGACACCGGCACCTTTGAATCGCTTCTTCAGGCCTCACAGTTTGTTGAAGTTATCGAACACCGACAGGGATTAAAAGTGGGTTGTATCGAGGAGATGGCCTATAACAAAGGTTTTATTAATAAAGAACAATTAGAAAAACTCGCTCAACCACTTATGAAAAGTGGCTATGGGCAATACCTGATGAATCTCATCAAATAAATCATTATGGATCGAATAGCTGAATTTCAACATATTATCAATAAACTTCTTAAGGAGCAAAATTTCAAACGCTCACCTGAGGCGCTGTATGCACCGATTGATTATGTGATGTCGCAGGGAGGAAAGCGCTTGCGCCCGATGCTCACATTACTTGCTTGTGATATTTTTGATGGCAACATTCAAAATGCATTGTATCCAGCACTTGCCATCGAAGTGTTTCATAATTTTACGCTTGTCCATGACGACATTATGGATAAAGCTCCTATGCGAAGAGGGCTTGAGACGGTTTATAAAAAATGGAATTCAGATATTGCTATTTTATCAGGGGACACCATGTTTGCAATGGCCTATCAGTTTGCAGTCAAAACAGATCCTGCTTTAATTCCTGATATTCTCGATGTTTTTAGTAAAACAGCTATCGAAGTATGTGAAGGTCAACAACTTGACATGGACTTTGAGCAACTGGAACTTGTCACCATTGAAAACTATCTTCGGATGATTACTCTTAAAACGGCCGTACTTTTGGGAGCAAGTTTAAAAATTGGTGCTTTGACAGCATATGCCGACAAAAAAGCGGTTGAAGAAATGTATGAATTCGGTATTAACCTTGGGATTGCGTTTCAACTTCAGGATGATCTATTGGATGTGTATGGTCAGGAAGATAAATTCGGGAAGAAAAACGGCGGTGATATTGTTTCCAATAAGAAAACCTATCTGTATCTGAAAGCACGTGAGTTGGCTAACGAACAGCAAAATGCAACATTAAAGGAGCTTTACGCTAACTCTTCATCGGATGCCGAAGTCAAAATTAAAAAAGTAACGGATATTTTTAACGAGCTTAACATCAAGGAAGAAGTATCAAAAGTTATGTCTGATTATTACGCAAAGAGCCTTCATCATCTTGAGAAAAGCAGTGCAGACCCCGTCAAGCTATCGTTGTTGAAGTCATTTGCAAACCAGCTTTACACCAGAAGTCACTGATACTATTCGCTAATTAGTGCTTGTCTTAAACGTCCGATGGCTTCGTTATGTACGTCATTCATGCCTCGCCCTCAAACTTTAAAGCTCAAGCACCAGACATAATTACACGTTTTATTTCTTCCTCAGTTACTTCCAGGAGCGCGTGTTTCTCCTCCCATTGTTGCATAAGAAGGGTCAACTTTTCTTTTACGGCGTAATACTTCTCCTGACTTCGACAATTAAAAAAAGGTCTGTTTGTAACGAAATGACATTTAGTGTGTTAAAGCTTTTGTACCACCGATCTCGGTGACGCAAGCCTCAACCATGATAAAGAATGGCTGCTTGAGGCTTTTCACTTCGGTTTTTTCGCTGATGCAGTGATGCCGCAGACTTCTTGTTAAATTGTGGAATGAATTTGATGGTGGTGGACACACATGGCTTGCTACCACTGCAAAATGATACTGATGAATAACTTCGGTTACTAAGATTCACATCTATACGGATGGGCTATACCGGCAATAAGCATCGCTAAAGGTCCGTTTTCTTGTACTTTCCCTTGATGGAAAGTACCAAAGATCATGTGCGCCCCAATCGGTCAGCCCGCTCTAAAAAAACAACGCAAATCCAGGCAAGGAGTGTAAAAAGCAATGCTTCTGTTTGGCTCTTTGGTTTGGATGGGCGGAGCTGATGTTTCATGATCTTTTTTTGCCGCATTGCGTTTTACAAACAGCCCCTTTTGAGGAGGGGCTGCCTTGCCGGATTTTCTGTTGTTTTTTTATTCACCCGACCGCCGGCCCGCGGGGCGCACGAGGCTCACGCACCCATCCCGGGGATCGTGTGAAGTGTTTTTGGGGTTATACTTTTCATTTTCAGGAGTTTCCTTTTCCAACATCATTGGCTCATATATCAATGCTCTGCATTCATTCTGCAACCAATCCCCTCATCTTCTGGCGATGTGCTTCAACTTTGATCATCATCTGACGATTATTTTCAGCAA
>WOUZ01000037.1 GCA_009773165.1 Bacteroidota bacterium | reverse complement strand
GACGCTCTTGTGTTGTGAGTTTAAATTGTTCCCGATTTGCCATTTTTTTACCTTTTTTTTTGGCTCAAAACGGTCAACGTATTTCAGGCACTGACAGGTTAATGGCTGGCGCGAGATTTGAAGATTTGAGTTTAGTATAGAGGTTTAGTGGTCCCTGGTAATGTTGAATTTAACAATGTGAGATAATACGAAAATGGAAACAACTATCAGACAGTTAATTGACTTTGAAAAAGTAGACACTCTGCTTGAAGGGTTTAACAAAGCTACGGGATTTGTTACAGCAATCCTTGACCTTGAGGGAAATGTTTTGTCCAAATCAGGGTGGAGGAAAATGTGTACCGAATTTCACCGTATAAATCCCGAAACTTCAAAAAATTGCGCTATCAGCGATACAGCGTTAGCCAATAAAATGGGTGAGGGTGAAAAATACCACTTCTACAAATGTTTAAATGGCCTGGTTGATGTAGCTATGCCTATTGTAATAAAGGGGGAACATATTGCCAACCTTTTTTCCGGGCAATTCTTTTTTGAAGAACCTGATATTTCATTTTTTAAAAGACAAGCTAAGCAGTATGGATTTGATGAAGGAAAATACCTTGCAGCGCTCAAAAATGTGCCAGTCGTTTCGCAGGAGAAGGTTAAAACGGCAATGGATTTTTTGCTGAACATGACCCATTTAATCAGTGATATGACTTTTCAGAAATTGGAACAAATAGCGTTGAATAAGATCATCAGAGAGAGGGAAGAAAAATTCAAGTATGTATTTGAGTCTGCCAACGCTGCTAAATCAATAACTTTACCCACAGGTGAAATCAATGTAAATCAGGCATTTTGTAAGATGCTTGGTTATCATTCAGAAGAGTTACAAAAAAAGAAATGGCAGGATATCACACCAAGCGAAGAAATTGAATCTGTTCAAAAAGAATTAGAGCCTCTACTTAGAGGTGAAAAATCAGCTACACGATTCATAAAACGCTACATTCATAAAGATGGAACAATTGTTTGGGGTGATGTTAGTGTATCAATGCATTATGATTCCGAGAAGAAACCGTTGTATTTTATAACCACTATAATTGATATCACCGAGCGCAAATTAGCCGAAGAAAAGTCGCAGATGAGCGAAGCTAATTTCAGGAATCTAGCAGACAGCATTCAAGATGGAATTCTTATTGCACTTGCCGATGGCCGGCATATTTATGCCAATCGTTATGCTTCTGAATTATTGGGATACACGCCTGAAGAAATGTTGAAGACAACCCAGAAAGACCTTGCTGATCCGTCAGCCTACCCAATGCTAAAGCAACGACTTCTGGACCGTATAGAAGGTAAGCCAGTGCCAGTCACATTCGAAACTATCATCAGGCGTAAGGACGGCACAAGCTTTACTGCTGAAGTAAGTGGTACACCGATTTTGTGGCAAGGACAAAAATGCGATATGGTACTCTTTCGCGATATTACTGCACGCAAACAAGCTGAAATTAACCTTCAGAATTCTGAACAAAAATACCGCAATCTGGTCGAAAACTCATTGGTTGGTGTTTTGAGGTCAAAAGTTAACGGCGAAATCATTTATGTGAATGATGCTATCGTCAATATGTTGGAGTTTGATTCCAGAGAGGAATTAATTTCGGCAGGCGCTTATATGCGTTATAAATATCCTTCGCAACGCGATGAATTTATTCGAATTTTGAAAAAAGATGGCCAGGTAAGTGGATTTGAGGCCAATATCGTGACTAAAAAAGGCAATGAAAAAATTCTTCTTTACAGTTTGCATTTAGACGGTGAAACCATTGATGGCACGTTGATCGACATCACAGACCGGAAGCGAATTGAAAAAGAGATTGAAGATAGTCAGCAATTCTTAAAATCAGTCACTTCGGAAGTTCAGGAAGTAATTTTTGCATTTGATGCGCAGGGTATTTTTACCTTTTCAGAAGGGAAAGGACTTGAAAAATTAGGATTAAAGCCGGGAGAAGTAGTTGGAATGTCGGTATTCGATGTTTATAAAGATTTTCCTGAAATTCTTGTAAATGTGAAAGAGGCTCTGGAAGGTAAAGTTGTTAAAACAGGAGCACTTAAAGTTGGGGATTTGCATTTTACCGTTACTTATCAGCCGATTTTCGATGAAAATGGTCGATTAATAAGCGTCGTTGGACTTGCAGTAGATGTTACGGACGCAAAAAATGCAGAAAGAGCATTACTGCAAAGTAAAAGGCAGTTGGCTACTTTAATGAATAACCTTGCCGGAATGGTTTATTCCTGTTCGAACGATCAGGATTGGACAATGCAATTTGTTAGTGAAGGTGTGCTTGGACTTACCGGGTATTTACCTGATGATTTGATTAATAATAAGATAGTCACTTTTGAAGAAATCATTGTGCCTGAAGACCGAACAGTGGTCAGGACGGTGATTCAGGCATCCCTCGAAACAAGGACTTCGTATGATCTGGAGTATCGTATTGTGGAAAAATCAGGTTTTATCAAATATGTTTGGGAGCGTGGCCAAGGGATATTCAGCGAAAATGGGGAGTTGCTCAACCTCGAAGGGTTCATAACTGATATTACCGATAGAAGACTTGCAGAAGACGCCTTGCAGCAAGCAAATGATATGCTGGAAAAGAGGGTATTGGAGAGAACAGTTGAATTAGCAAGAAGCAATAAGCTACTGGACGAAACAGGCAGTCTGGCAAGAGTTGGTGGTTGGGAGATTGATCTGCTGACCGGAATAAACTATTGGTCGAAGGCTACCCGGATAATCCATGAAGTTGAACCGGATTTTGATCCAAATCTGGAACTTTCCATCCATTTTTATGCTCCTGAATACATTCCTTTTATCACCGGCCTCGTTGATCGGTTAATCAATTTTGGTGAGCCATTCGATACTGAGCTTGAGTTAATTACAGCGAAGAAAAACAGGATATGGGTGCGGGCGCTTGGCCAACCATTCTATGAAGACGGAAAGATAGTGAGAATCGGAGGTGTTTTTCAGGATATCAACCAACGAAAGCTGGCAGATATTGAGTTGAAAAAGCATCGTGAGCATTTAGAGGAACTGGTTGAAGATCGAACTAAAAAACTCGAAACACACTATGCTTTGCTCAATGCATTGATTAACAGTCCTGTAGATATGCAGATTTTTTCGCTCGATTCTAATTATTGCTACACTGCCTTTAATGAAAAGCATAGGCAGCAGGTGAAGAAAACATGTACTACTGACATTCAAATAGGGGCGAATATTTTGGAATGCGGGCACATTTCAGAAAACTGGTTGTCGACAAAAAGTAGCATCGACCGTGTTTTGAATGGTGAAGTATTCACAGAAGTTCAACATCAGCCAAATGCCGATATTTATTATGAGCTAAATTGGAATCCAATTTTTAAAGAGAAAGAAATCGTTGGGGTTACAGTATTCGTTCATGATATTTCGGAACGGAAAAGGACGGAAAATGAAATACGAGAAAAAAATGAAGAGCTTCAGAAACTGAATGCTACCAAAGACAAATTTTTCTCCATCATAGCCCATGACCTGAAAAGTCCTTTTAGTAGTTTTCTGGGGCTGACTCAAGTCATGGCTGAAGATTTACCAAATTTAACTATGGACCAAATTCAGTATTTTGCACTGACAATGAGCAAATCGGCCACCCACCTTTACCGATTACTCGAAAACCTGCTTCAATGGTCACGTATGCAACAAGGAGCAATCCCTTTCAATCCGGAAATGATTGAGCTGAATAGAATTGTTGACGAGAGTATCGAAATGATACAAGAACCAGCCAAAATGAAAGGTATCGAGATCATTACGCATGTTCCAGAAGGGTTGTCGGTTTTTGCTGATACCAATCTGCTTCAAACGATAATCCGCAACCTGGTTTCAAATGCTTTAAAGTATACAACCAAAGAAGGAAAAGTATCTGTTTTGGCCAAAACATCAGATGAAAAAAAGGTTGAGATTTGCATTCAAGACAGCGGTATCGGGATGAGTAAGGCGATACTCGAGAAATTGTTTCGCATCGATATTCAAACAAACAGAAAAGGCACAGAAGGCGAACCAAGCACCGGGCTTGGTTTAATTCTTTGTAAGGAATTTGTTGAAAAACAAGGCGGTAAATTATGGGTAGAAAGCGAAGAAAATAAAGGCTCGGTATTCCATTTTACCTTGCCGCTTGTTAATCAACTACCTAAAGAGCCCGTTAAGCTCCAAGCTGCACCTTCGGAGCAAAAGAACGACGTTAGAAAACTAAAGATCCTGATTGCCGAAGATGATGAGATATCGGAAATGTTGATAAACAGTTTCATCAAGAGTTTTGGGAAGGAAATTTTAAAAGCAAGGACAGGCGTTGAAACTGTTGAAATGTTCAGAGCCAATCAAGACATTGATATGATCCTGATGGATATTCGCATGCCCTTAATGAATGGATACGAAGCTACGAAGCAAATCCGTGAGATTAACAAAGATGTTGTCATCATAGCGCAAACTGCTTATGGACTGCCGGGTGACAAGAAAAAGTCGATTGAATCGGGATGTAACGATTATATAACAAAACCTCTTAGCAAAGCTGTATTGGATGAAGTTATACACAAATATTTTGGGGGAAAAGTGTAGTTTAGTGGTTAGTGGTTAATGGTTAGTGGTTAGTGGCTGGCGCATGATTTGAGGATTTGAGATTTGAGGACAGAGGACGGAGATCAGAGGTCAGAGGTCGGAGATTAGAGGTCGGAGGTCAGTCGGAGGACTGAGAGACTGAGAGACTGAGAGAGAGAACGAAGCGTGGAGACTGAGAGACTTAGAGACTGAGAGACTGAGTGATGGAGGTCGGAGGTAGGACGTCGGAGGACTGAGAGACGGAGGGACTGAGAGAAGGTTTTGGTGTTGCGGTTAATGCTCAAAGTAGCTTAAGGAATTATACTTATTTTTCTATTATTTACGCTTTTCAACGCATCCAAATTTGGATCTCTTTGCTCGAATCCGTATATTTGCAAATTCCGGATCATATTGACCCCCCTGTTCCGGATCATACTGACCCCCCATTCCGGGATATTGACCCCCCAATAAAAAGGGCAGGATCATCTTTG
>WOUZ01000036.1 GCA_009773165.1 Bacteroidota bacterium | reverse complement strand
GTATGGGTTAATATACGTTGCACCCCCTTTGCCTTTATTCCAATCATCAGGCTTGTAGGTATAGCCGCTGGGGTCGGTATATTTCAGCGGGTTGTTGAGTGCGTAGCTGTAGCGGTTGTAGTTTTGCGGGTTGCCGGGCGACTGCACAAAAGGGTCAGGTGATAAAAACCTTGCAAGGAAAGGATCATACACCCTGCCATTCATGTTGATCAAACCAAACTGCGGCAAATGTTCGTGCCCCGTAAAGCCACGGTCAAACATGGTGGAGCTTACATTAAAGTCGTTCCAGTTGCTCGCATTTCTTCTTCTGCCCCAGGGGTCGTAGCTCAGGCTTTCAACCAGGTTGCCCGACGCATCGCTGATGGCGGTGATGCTGCCGAGGTGATCATTATGGGTATAGTACATGGTTTCAGTTGTGCCTTGCTTTACCATAATGGCAAACAAACCGGATGGGCTTTGCAGGTAGTGCAACTCGCGCACCGATGTAGCAGTAACCTCCTTCTCGTAGTTCTCGCAGTAATATTTAGTCATTAAAGGCGCTGAAGGATCGGTAGTGTATAACACCGACATCATCCTTTGCTCATCCGGGCCATAAGTAAATGCCAGTTGGTGCTTAGGAGCCTGACTGTTTCGTATCAAAGCAACTTTATTAAAAGGTGTGAAGGAAATATCCTGCGGCTGTGCTTGTTGAACAAAAGCTGAAGTTGGGTTACTTATACCTGTAACGGCATGAGGTTTGGCACCATAGGTATATCCAACAGACGAAGATGTGACATCACCTTTTTTGCTGATATTTCCGTTTTGCTGATAAAAGAGCTGGGTGCTGACTCCGGCATGGGTATAGGAAGCCAATCGTTCTTTTGTGTTGTCGTAGGCAAATGATTCGGATAGGTTGCGCTCTATATCTGTCCGCGAAAGCAGGTTGCCGGTGGCAGGGTCAAACGAATAACCAAAATTCTGAATTGGATGCTCGATGTCTTTTAAAAAACTTACCGAATTCGTTTGTGTCAAATATCCGTATTGATCAAACATATTGAATGTTTGAACACCATTCGCTTGTGAATACTCCGTAAGCTGCCCGCGCTGGTTCTCGCTGTAGGCTTTCCAAAGGGCTTTATTAGTTGTGGCATTACTCACTCCAATAACATTGCCCCTGCTGTCGTAGAGGTATTTCAGTTTGTAGCCTGATGGGTATTCGTAGGTTTCCAACATGCCGGTGGATGCGTTGTATGTATAGGCAAAGGTATAAGAATTTCCATCAATTGTTTCTGTTTTTGTCAAAATTCTTTCCAGATCATCATACGTATATAATTCTGAAGTGCCATTGCGTACAATGGATTTCAGTTGTCCAAAACCATTCTCACCTAGATTTTCATAATAACTGTAGAATGTACCATCAAGTGGACCACTTATTAAGTTCTTCAAAGTTATACGACCTAGCCGATCGTAAAAAAACTCTAATGTATTATCCTTCGCATCTTTCTGATAAATAAGTTCTCCAAACGCATTATATTTGAAGTTGGTTTTTCCTGAATTAGCTTCAGTGATTGACTTCTGGTTACCGGCTTCGTCATAAGTAATCGCAGTTGTGATGTAATTTGCATCTGTCTTTATAATCTTTCCATGACCGTTGTAATCATAATTAATCTGACCTGATGCATCTTTGCTCCAATCGGTTAAGCCTACTGCATTTTGAACTTCTTCCTTCCAACTGATTGGATTATGATTGGCATCATAATTATCAACGCGGGTTGTCAGTCCCGAATGGGTAGTTTTGATGTATGATCCATCGGGCTTAACCAGCTTTTCTAAACGGCTCAAAGCATCATAATAGAAATATGAATTAAGTGTTGGCTGCCCGCCTTTGTAAAATGGCTCTGTTGTAAAACTAAGTCTGCCTTTTTCATCATAGGCGTAATCAACATAAATTGTTTCACCTTGTAGATTTTGTGCAACATCCCTCATCTTACGGCCAAACTTGTCATAAAATGATTTTGTCTCATACCAAATTTCACCAAGTTCAGGGATTTCCTTTAGTGATTTTACCATGAAACTATGCATTTCAGGAAAATAACCACTGCTTGTCAGGGGCCTATCATCGTCATCCAAACCATATTCTATTTGTGCTAAGCTCAGTGTACCGTCAGGTGAAATAACTCCTTCCAGTACTCCAAATGGAGTGTATTTGTATGCTGTGATGTTTTCGTTGAAGTCAGCTTTTTCTATCAAACGGCCGGTTATAGAACTATAATTAAAATTAGTTGTATACCCATCCACATCACCGACATTTGTTACACTCGTAAGGAAGCGCCCATCATCACTTCCTTCACTATAAGTGTACTCAACAACCCTTTCGGCAAGTTCATTGTCATTTGGGGCGCTGATAATTGTTTCGACCAAGTTTCCATAAGGCGGAGCATAATTATAATCTGTTATCGTAACTAAATCCGAATTTGTGTTATTCTCGGGATAATATATTACTTTGTCAAGCCTCAGATTTGAATCATACTGGTATTCATAGGCATTACTTTTCCAATTACCTTGTTCGTCCTCATAACTTCTTGCCTCAGTGAGCAGCGTTATGGGTCTCACCGACCATACAGTTGCATTGATTGGGTCGTCAGGCACAAAATAGGTAGCAGTAGATTTTTGCTCCCATTCCCATGTTCCTGAATACGGATCAACGTTTGATTTACTGCTTTTTGTAATGCTGGACAAGCTGTTGCCATATTGGTCAATCTGATACAATGGTTGCTCTTTGACGCTGATCCTTTTGAAAACGGGACCATTGGTGGGTTCATATTCCCTCGTATAACTAAAAGTTACAATTGGCACGTACACTTTTTCCTTTGCAGGAATGGTGTTTTTTGCCTGAAGGGTGTTGTATGTCTCAGTAATTAATACATCACCTTTGCTTGTGGTGGCAAATAGTTTTTGCGATGAAGGATAATGAAAATAAAATTTGTTTTCATCTACGAGGATTGAATTGCTAACCACACTTTTGGTGTTGCTTTGCAAATTGATAACTGTCTCGTTTTGAAATCCCAGCATTCCTTTTCCTGACAAATGCACCAACATATTTTCAAAAATATACTGTGTTTCGGGATAATACCCTGAGCCCGGCTTTTTAGTTCTGATATTGTCAACAAGATAGTATGGCGTGCGGTATTTTGTGATGTTATCATCTGCAGAAGTGTATGTACCAAGATAGTCATTAAGTTTATAATTAACTTCTTGAACTACTCCAAGACCATTGGTAAATTGAGTAATTAAATCATCGGGAATGGTGTTCTCAATAACATTTAATCCCCTGCGAAAGATGAAATAGTCATTTACCACACGCTCAGGCAATTCACTTTTTGGATGTCCTCCACTTTCAGAAAGTGAAAAATAAATATCGTTTTCAGCATTTCCATTGAAGTCGGCTAACATAAATTCCGATATTTCGATTCTTTCAATTTGGCCTGGAGTTTTACTAATGGGCACTTTTAATGTTTGTACATTTTTTGTGAAACCGGCATCGATGCCAGATTGTTTGAACAATTTGACAAATCCAATTTCATATGAATTTCCAACAGTAGTAATTGATGAGATATAAGACAAATCGGTAAGGCCATCATTGTTTAGGTCGCTAACTCCATAAATATGATTGTACCAATCCTCCGTACCTCCTGTGTTTTTTTCGATAAAACCTTCTCCATATGAAAACAAAAGCTTAGTGTCTCTGTAATTGGTTCCTGATAGCTTTGTCGCCAAAATATCGTCTCTTCCATCACCGTTGAAATCTCCAATATCAATACTTGCAGGTTCAAAATCTATAGGAATTTGAGCTCTCAAGACAAAAGAATAAATCCCTTTGTCGAATGCGATCTCAGTATTTTTTAGAATAACGCCTTTGTGTAGTTTGTTTTCTATGTTATTCCAAACACTGGTCTCCAACGAAGCAGCAATCTCTTCAGGTTTCCAGTAGTACCATAGCAATCCAGTTTTTCCATTTCCTGAAAAACTACCGGTCTTAACATTCATTATAGTTTCCGTATTTGCTATTTGGAACCTGTTATCAGAAGTAATTAATTCGTGAATGTTACTTTTGCCGGGATATAGAAAATATACAGGGGGCTCTTGGTTTATCGCAGTTAATACATCAATTCTTCCATCACCTGTAAAATCTCCAACTCCAATACAACGCTCCTTTTCAATACTGGAAACCAACATAACTTTTCCATTTGAAAACTTGTATAGCCTTGTCTCCTCATTGTTTTTACCATTGATAAAAAACTCAGCCTGACCATCTGCATCAAAATCACCGGGTAAAATTTCACCTATAAACTTGTCAACATGTATTTTGGGTGTAGGTTTAAATAAGTCAATTCTTAAAAAAGTCGAACCCGTTCCATCCAATTCATTGTATTCGATTATATCTGAATTACCATCACCGTCAACATCAGCAGTAGTACTTGTCAGCTTTTGATATTTATTGTTAAGTATTTCCTTATAAACCATTTGTGGGTCGTTGGCCTCAAATGGTTCGTTTAACGACCATGTGAAAACAGTTGGTTTCAACAATTGGTCCCCTGTGGATAATGTTACTTCAGTAAGGCAACTTGCTCCAATAATATTTTCATCATTGAATTTTAAAGTATATGTTTTCACAACTTCTTTCCCATACTTTACTTCAACTTTCTTTAGTAATTTGCTGACATCAAATCTGTAATGATTGCCAGTATGAGACAATAAAGATGTTAAAGTTTTCGAGTTATCCAAATTATCATACGTAAATAAAATATGATAACAATTGCTATTATTCGCACCAGGATTCGAATTCAAAGAATAAATTATTTCAGTAAGGTAAATGCCTCCCTTTTCAAGGTCTCTTTCATATTTATATTTTATAGAGTTTCCTGAGAGGTCAACAATGCTGTCGAGATGCCACCTTACCTGATTATTGTTATAATCACCATAATATTGCCTCGAATTTGATTCAAAGGAATGTCCGTAGAATTTTTTATGCCCATTTTTATTTAGCACTACGAAGTAGGAATCCGTTGCATCTGAATCCTTTCCCAGACTATGTCCGCTTATACTTGAAATTTCATCAATTTCAGTTCTATAAATGTTAGCGCCATTCACGCTAATCAACCTCATCCCATCCAGGGCAAAGCCGTCATTCACAAAGTCAACACTGCCCACTGCTCCATCATAATAAGGTGTTTCGGCTACACGTGAGATATACGACCACCCACTCAGTCCCCAACCCTTGCCAAGGATACCATCGCCGGCCGAACTGTTGTATTGCAGCGCCAGCTGTGGCGTCATTCCACCGCGGCCTTCAGGCAGCTCGATGGGTATGGTATAAACGGCTGCTCCC
>WOUZ01000020.1 GCA_009773165.1 Bacteroidota bacterium | reverse complement strand
TCAAGAAAACCATCTTTCACTCCCTAACCCTTAGGATGTTGAAAGCTGAACCCCTTACATATCAACAAATTAAAATAAGTAGTTAATTAATCACCTCAAAAAAATTGATTTCTAATGCAGGATTTTTACTAAATCGTATAGAAATCTCAATTCAGTAGCTTTCATGTATAATCCCTGAATCTTTGAATTTTGAATCCTTGAATTTTCCAAACAATCATAGCAGCCCGAACAACCTGAACAATCAAAACAACCTGAACCCCCTCACCCCCCTTCTTTAAATTCATTCTAAATTCCACTTATATAAATTTTAGAAGCAAATATGCCCTTACCTTTACCTCATCGTTCTTCGGCGAGCTGCTTACACCTATTTCTTGGCGGAAAAGTGTAATATATTATAAATGAATAATTTGACCGATGAACATACATACTAACCCAACTCACCCTAACGAAGCGTTTCACGCTCCTTTATTTTCTTTGTCCCTACCCGAAAATATTTCACTTCATCTTCAATCAAATCATTCTCAGCACTACTATAATCATCTTTTTTTAGATCATATCAGTATATTTAACAACCTCATAATAAATCCATGAAACAGATAGATCCAAAATTCATCCTGCTCTATTCGTTTTTAAACGCTTATAAACGATTAGCCCTTTTTAAAAGTCTAGATAATTTTAACTCATTGAAATTCATAATATTATAATATAGTGGCATATAGCAGCAAGGTACCTGCAACCATAAAAAGACACAAGTAATGAAATTTAACCCATTAACAAAAGAAATTTATACTGACAAAGACGAATTTGTAAAGACGATGAATTGCCCTTATAAAATGAGTTGGGACAATTTAGAAGCTGCATATTCAAATATGCGAAAATGTGCAACTTGCAACCACTTAATAGTTGACACAGAAGTTCTAACTGATGATGAACTTCTAAAAATGGTTAGACAAAATCCCGCTACCTGTTTAAAAATTGACTTAAATCAACAAAACATAAAAATAGTAACAAATGGCATTTTGGGACAGAAATAAAAACTCAAATGAGTTACGTGTTATTAAAACAGCACGAGATAAAGACAGTATTAATAAGGCTGCAAAAAATGGTTATCGACCTCTAATTAAAAAGATTGAACCTTCGGATAAGATACGTTCAAAGTATTCTGTAATTCAAAATAAGAAAACAGGAGAAATCGAAATTATTGGCGATTATCGTATGGGCTTTACTATGGACAAAGAAAGTCTGTTTGAAACTGTAATAGATTGGACTTACTATTATCCTCATACATTTAATTCGCCATTTGCGGCATACTTAATACCAAAGGACATTAAAATTGGTGAAAGAGTTTTTATAGAAGACTTGATTGAAGATTATATTGGTGCAAGTTGGAACCAAGGCGACACTTACCGACTTGAAAGCTGTGAAGCAGTTTGGAACGGAACAGACTTAGAAATTCAATATGACCCAAGAACAAACCGTTCAGACTTTATTGGATAGAAAAATGGCAGCAGGTAACAAGCGTTTGGCAAAAGTGGCTGTTCAGTGCTCCGCAGACACATTTGTGGTTAAATAAAGTTTGGTTCTCCGCATCAACATTTCATGGGTATTAAATTGGTTGCATGGAATGTTCGATTTTTATTTTGAATAAATACGTTTTGTAGCTACTCGAAGGTGCGATGAAATTAATAATTATAATCCAAAACCCTCACCTTCCTCTCTCAATCGTCCAATCGCTCAGTTCATCCCATCGCTCCAATCGCTAAATTCGCTCAAGTCTCTCAAGTCTTTCAGTCTCACAGTCGCTAAGTTCGCTCAAGTCGACCCCCCCTCCTTAAACTCATTCTAAATTACCTCTACTTCCATTGTTTTCTGCACTTCTTTTCCTAATTTTACACTCCTTTCAGTCCGGCGGCTGCTTGCACACTTTTTTTCTCAGCTTTATGCTGATTTTTAACATATTAATAATTTATGCTGCCAGATGAAACGAAAAATAATTCCACAAATATCTCCACCTGACCAGGTGATCTGGCCGGGCTTTATGCTTGTTATAAATTTATTTCTCGCTTTCTTTTTCCGACACTACCTGTCGAAACCCCCTCCTAACTTTGTCAACCCTAAATACTTGTCAACAGCGGCAGATTGATAAATTGAATCTTTTGAATCTTAAATCTTTGAATCTTGTATCCTTAAATCTTTGAATCGAAAATGTCCAAACAAAAAAAAATCCTCGCACCAACCTTGAGCCCTGACTCCTGGCGTCATTTCCTTGCCGATCCCGAAAAGCATTGGAGACTTGGTTTCTCTGCTATGTCAACAGCTTATTCATGGGAAAACAGCAACGGTATTCCGGATGAAATCATCGATGTCCTCCAACAAAATCCCGATTTCAATGAATTGGAACTATTGCTTGCAATACCTGAATACAAAGTTGATTTACCTGGTGGCGATCGTCCTTCTCAAAATGATGTTTTGGCTCTCTTTTCAACAAAAAACGCACTATGTGTAATTACTGTTGAAGGCAAAGCAAAGGAAGGTTTTGATAAAACATTAGGTCAATGGAAAAATCTTACTTCCAAAAAAGCTGTTGAAACCAGGCTTGGATATATTCTTGAAAAAATTGGAGTCGAGGAAATAAATTTGGATGATTTGAGATATCAATTGTTTCATAGGCTTGCTTCAGCAGTGATAATGGCTGAGAAATTTCACGCTAAAAATGCGATCATGGTTATACAGTCTTTTAACGATAACGATAAGGAAAATCATTTTAGTGATTTTTCCGCCTTTTTAGAGCGCTATAATTTTTCATCAATCGAAAAATCAAGATTGTATAAATTGACCACTGTCAACGGAATTGAGGTCTTTGCAGCCTGGGTATATTCTGATTGGAAAAAAAATATGCCGACTAGCTAAAATGTAAATTTCATTTCCTGATTTTTGCTCACCATGATTTTATCGTGCGTAAAAATCTCCTGCATGCAAAGTTGTTTCAATCTTTAAGCAAAATAGTATGAGTCTAAATTAATCTTCAGTATGTCCGATTCACTTAATAAAATCAATCATATCATTATATTTGCCTTTATTAATAAAATTAATCTGTGTCAAAATTAAAAACCATACACACTAGCCGTACCATCATGTTTGCCGAACTGTCAAAGGTGATGGACTTTGCAATGCAGGACAACAGCTACTTCCATTCCTTGAATCAAAATGTTATCAATAAAAAAACACAGTCTGGTATTGAGAAAACAACGCGGTATCTCACCAGTCTTTATGGATTTGATCAGAATGACCCTTCCTTCGTGGCCTTGAAATATTTCTGGCAAATGTCCGATGATCACGAAAAACCAATTCTGTCTTTAGTCTACGCCATTGGCAACGATGATTTATTGGCCGAAAGCATTCCTGTTGTTTTAGAAACACTACAGGGCGAAAAGGTGACCATTGAAAAAATAGAGCAAAATATTGAATCATTTCACCCAAATAGGTATTCTGAAAACACACGGAGATCATTGGCTCAAAACATCGCCAGTTCTTGGAAACAGGCTGGTTTTATTACCGGAAAAACAAAAAACATCCGTACCCAGCCTCCCATCAGTTATAATATCCTTGCATTTGCGCTTTTCTTGGCTTATCTGAATGGGTTAAGAGGTGAGTTTATTTTAACAAGTAAATGGCCAAAGGCACTTTCTTTGAGCGAGAGCAAACTAAGAGATTTGGCAGTTGAAGCATCAAAACGTGATGTGATTCAATACCAATTTGCCGGTGGAGTTACAGCTATTTCTTTTTCAAACCTAACCAACAAATTACAAATCAATGTTATCTAAAATTGATCAGCTTCTTGAAGCATACGAAAAGGTTATCAATGAGCCTTGGGCAACCTCTTTGTCAGGCCAGGAAAGAATTTGGTTTCTCGTATATGACCCTGCTGAACAACGCAAAATAGATTTCCGTCTGGGCGATTTTGAAACCGCCACTATAAAAGCTGGAAAAAAATGGAAAGAAATCTCATTGAAGTTGTGTTTCCCTTCCTGGATGGTTCATCATGAATACAGGGATGGGTACTTTAAAAAACCAAAATACATCGTTGACCAGCTCGAAGGTCAGTTTATTCCTTTTGCTATTGCCTTTTTGGAAGCTGAGTTAAAGAAAACCGAACAGGATCAGGATACATTAATTGCAATCAAAGATGTTTCTTCCCTATTCGGATTTGTGCGCTTATCAGAAATTCTAAAAAGTTGTGATAAATATTATAAAGGTCGTCTCCTCATCTTCTTTCCGGGTGAGTTTGAACAAAATCATTACCGTCTGCTCGATGCCAGAGATGGTTGGGATTACCTTGCCAGACCTATAACATTATAACAACGCCAAAATCAGTACAAAAGTAACGCAATGAAAAACAAAGAACTTTTTACCCTCAATCCTGAGCTGGTAAACCTCAAAAACGAAGGGGTTGCCAAAATTCGTAATATCAACGAAAAAGACGATTTATCAATCGCTGAATATGAGTTAAAAACATTCGTCTGTGAAGGTGAATACCACGATGGTCTGAAAAAAATGCTCGATTTTTATTTGGCGAACTACAACAGTTCTGTCCAACCGGCATTTTGGGTCAGTGGCTTTTACGGTAGTGGTAAATCGCATTTGGTTAAAATGGCTGCATATCTCTGGGAAGATTTTGTATTCCCGAATGGCAAAACTGCAAGAAGCATTAAACCTTTACCCCTCGAAATTCAGGAATTATTTGTCGAAATTGACAGAAAGCAAAGCATGCAAGGAAAGCTTGCTATTGCTGGTACTTTAAGAGATTTTCCTTCCAAAGACATTCGTTATTCTTTCATCCAACTTCTTCTTAATACCTTAGGTCTTCCTTCTCAGTACCATCATTTTAAATTTGTTTATTGGGCTAAAAGCGAAGGTATTTATGATAAACTGAAGGCTTTGATCGAATCTGCCGGGAAAAGTTTCAGCTTTGAAATCCAGAACCTTTTCATGTCCGAAACACTGGCAAAATCTATTCTCCAGCTAAAACCTGATTTAGCCGAAAACCCCGCCAAACTGCTCGACTTTATTGCAGCTCAATTTCCCAGAGTGGAATCAATCGGTCGTGAGGATTTTATTAAAACAATTAAAGAAGAAATCCTTCCACTTTCTTTTGGCGAAAAAATACCTTGCACAATCATCATTCTCGACGAGGTGCAGCAGTTTATTGGTCAGGACCCTGATCTTGCCGACAATGTACAGTTTCTGGCCGAAGATCTGTGTTCCCGCTTTGATGGCAAATTCCTGCTGGCTGGTACCGGTCAGAATGCTTTAACTGATACACCCATTCTTCAAAAATTGATGGCCCGATTCCGTGTGCCTATCCAATTATCCAATACCGATATTCAAACGGTGATCCGTAAAACGATACTCGATAAAAAACCGTCTGGAGTTGCTCCGATATCTTCTAAAATGGATGCTTCTCTCGGTGAAATTTCCCGCAACCTCGAAGGTTCTGTTTTTGGCTTCGTGAATGACGACAAAAACACCCTGGTGGCCGACTATCCATTAATGCCTTCTACACGCAAATTTTGGTACAAAGTGCTGCAGGTGACGGATGTGGCCGGCACTTCGGGTCAGCTCCGAAACCAATTGCGATTAATCGACGATAGTTTGAAATCTCTCGCCGAAAAAGAACTCGGTTTTGTTGTGCCTGCCGATTTCATTTTCACCCAAAACAGATCTGATCTGATTCAGGCGGGTCTTTTGTTAAACGACACAAGCAACATAATTCAGGGTAAAAAAGCCAAAGGTGGCGACTCCGAAATTGAAGGCCGTATCTTAAGCGCTGTGTTCCTCCTTGACCAGGTAATTTCTAATATCCCTGATACTGGTCTTAAGTCGAATGAAAACACTATTGCCGATTTACTTATCGACAACTTGAATGGGAATGCCGATGCCTTCCGCACCAAATTGAAAGCTTTGATCAAAAACTTGGTCGATGAAAAAGTACTGATGCCTATCAACGATGAATTTAAATTGCAAACCAAAATAGGTGCTGAATGGGAACAGGAGTTCTCAAAGCAATTCATCAAACTCAGTAGCTCTGGCGAAGATCAGATTCAAAGCTTGAGAAGAGAAAAGATGGTGGCCCATTTTAAAGACAAAACAAAAGCCATCAGCATACCCCATGGCACATCCCGCATGATCCGTGAGTTTGAACTGTGGGACAAAGACGCCATGCCCAACACCGAACACAAATTGAACCTGTGGATTCGGGATGGCTGGTACGAAAACGAAACTACAGTAGTAAACGAAATCCGGGCTGCTGGTAACGATACGCCTTTGGCATACGCTTTTGTGAAAAAAACAAGAAATACTGAATTGAAAGCGGAGATCATTAAATTTATTGCCGCTGGTTTAACGATCAACGTTATGGGATTGCCTTCAACACCGGAAGGCGAACAAGCGAAAAAAAGCATGGAAACCCGCCAGTCTCAGGCTAAATCAGCTATTCAGGATTTGATTGTGAGAATTTGTAACGAAACAACTGTATATCTCGCCGGTGGCAATAGAATGCAGGAAGGTGAGTTAAAGGACAACATTCAGGAAGCCCTCAATAGCATTGCCGATCGTCAATTCTCTGATTTTAAAGGAAAGGCCGACTTCTCAAATTGGGGTCAGGCTTTAACAAAAGCTTTAGCTGGTGTCCCCGATGCATTGAATGCTATCAACTACCGCGCTGAGGTGGACAAACATCCTGTTGCCATCGAAATATTGCGCTTCATTGGCAATATAAGTAAATCCGGCAAAGACATTCGCAATCATTTTATGAAAGCACCATATGGTTGGAGCCAGGATGCCATCGACACAATACTGATCATGCTCAAAAATTTGCAGCATATTTCTACCTCTGAAACGAACTTAATTGTAGCCCGTATCAATCAGGCTGTCTTCAAAAAAGAGGTACATATTTTAGCAGCAAAGGATAAAATTGCCATTCGTAAACTCTTTCAGGATGCTGGAATAAATTGCACGCCTAACCAGGAAATATTCCCTTTCTCCAACGAATACCTCAACAAACTAAAATCCCTCGCCGATCAGGTCAGTGGCGATGCGCCTCGTCCTGAACCTATCAACATTGATTTCATTATAGAGATTGAAAACAAAGATGGAAACGAACGTTTGCTGGATATAATAGATACAAAGGACGATTTGAAGGCAAAATTCACCGATTGGAGTGCAAAGGCTAAACTTGTTAGCCAGCGCGAACCCCTGTGGAAATTGCTATCCGAATTGGCAATTCATGCCCCGGATGATCCTGAAATGATTCTACTTAAAAACGAAATTTCTGCCATTCGACACAACCGATTGATCCTGCAGGAACCTGACCCCATCCAGCCAATATTAAATACCCTTACTGGGCAGTTGGTAAGTATCCTCAATGCACGTAAACAACTGTTCAATGAACGGTATGATAAGAAAATGTCTGTCTTGCAGTCCAGTGAATATTTTCTAAAACTTACACCGGAACAAAAGCACATTATCTTAGTCAAACATCAATTATTGGTAAAACCTGAAATCAAAGCGCTGGATGCCATCGGTTTGCTCAACCAATTACAGAAAGCCACACTTTATACCTGGGAAACCAAAATCGCTGCGCTACCTGGTCAGTTTCAGGCTGCCTTGGAGGAAGCCATGCAGATCGTTGCCCCCAAAGCAAAAACATTCAGCCTTCCACGCATAACAATCAACAATCAGGCTGATATTGAGAATTATGTAGCTGATTTAAAATCTGAATTGGAATCTCTGTTGAAAGAATCAAGTTCAATTATTCTGAAATAATGCCCGTCCTCACCCCACAACAACGCAATTCTTTAGAAACCGCCGTAAAGCTGGCGCGCCGTATGGCTGAGCAAGGTGCTTTGAATGCCTTGCAGGCAATGGCTGTAAACCACCCGGAGCCATTTTCCCACATGAATACCGTTCAGCGCAGCCTGCGCAACAACCTTCGAAGCAAAGCCCGCTTATTGGGCGATGAACTGAAATCAAACGGCATTCAAAGCATGGCGCATCTCAGTTATGAATTGGCGTATGAAACCTGGCACAAAATGCTCTTTGCCAAATTTCTGGAAGCCAACAATCTGCTAATGCATACCGAAGGTGTTGCAGTAACAATGGAAGACTGCGAAGAATTGGCCAAAGAAGAAGGCTATATCGATAAATGGGATGCCGCTGCCAACTATGCTGGCAAAATGCTGCCTGCCATTTTTCGAACAGACGACCCCTTGATGCAGGTTTCATTCTCCACCGATGAGCGCATAAAACTGGAAAGCATTATCGACAGCCTCGACAATGTCATTTTCACTGCTGATGACGCCTTGGGTTGGGTTTATCAGTTTTGGCAAAGCGATGCGAAAAAGAATGTCGAAGAAGAGGAAAAAAGTGGTCAAAAAATTGATGGAGAAAGGTTACCAGCGAAAACACAGTTGTTTACCGAGCCTTACATGGTCAATTTCCTCATCGACAACACCCTAGGTGCCTGGTGGGTTAGCCGCAACCCTGGTATCAAACCACCAGTAAAGTTCGAATACCTCCGTATGAATCCGGTCAATGAGCCTGTCGAAGTGCCCGCCACAGGCTCCTTCCCCGGCTGGCCCGACCGCACTGCCGACATCACCTCCCTCGACCCCTGCATGGGATCAGGCCATTTTGTATGCTCACTATTTAAAGTGTTCGCTGCATTGCGAATGTACGAAGAAGGCCTAACCAAAGAGCAAGCCACCGTCCGTGTTATTGCAGAAAACCTACATGGCCTCGAAATAGACCCCCGCTGTACCCAGATAGCCGCCTTCAACCTTGCCCTCACTGCCTGGAAATTCTGTGGCCACTTCAACGAACTCCCTGAAATGAACCTGGCTTGCTCCGGCATTGCACCAAAAGGGAAAATGGAGGATTGGGTGAAGTTAGTGCAAAATGAAAAAGACCCTCTGCAACGCGAGCGTTATGAGGCAGGCATAATGGCTTTATATGATCATTTTCAGTTGGCACCAGAGCTTGGAAGTTTGCTCGACCCCGGCTCTATACCTGCTAATTATCTTCGTGCAGGCTTTGAAGAACTACAACCGGTCCTGAAAAAAGCCCTCGAAAACGAACCAGATACGGAACAATTGGAACGGGGTGTTATGGCTGCAGGTATTGCTAAAGCTGGACAATTATTATCTAGAAAATACACTTTACAAATCACCAATGTTCCATATATTAAAAAGGGGAAATTAGGCAATCTAATCACACGTTACATTGAAACAAATTTTCCAACCTCTAAAGAAGCGTTAGAAACTGTATTTATAGAAAGAATGCTGATTTGTAGTGCAGTAGGTGGAGTTGCGTGTAGTGTTATTCCACAAAATTGGTTATTTCTTACTTCTTATCGAAATTTTAGAGAAAAACTGTTAAAAACTATAACATGGAACTTTGTTGCTAGATTAGGACCTAAAGCATTTCAGACTCCAATGTGGGATTTTAATGTTATGCTTATTATTTTACAGAATATAAAGCCACTTGAATCAAATTCAATATCAGGGCTTGATGTTTCAACTAAATCTAATGCTTTGGCTAAGGATGAAGCAATAAAAAAGACTTTAATAAAATCAATCATTCAAAATGAGCAACTCCTTAATCCAGATGGGAGAATTATTCTTGAAGAAGAAAAAAACACTAGTCCCCTTTTAGATAAAAAAGCTGAAAGTGGAGGTGGCGCTTCGTCATTTGATTCACCTCGTTTTATGCAAACTTTCTGGGAAAATGCGATTTTGGATCCAGAAATATTTATGCTTTGTCAATCATCACCAAACACAGATGCCATTTTCACTGGTAGAAGCAATACTTTCAAATGGGAAAATGGAAAAGGTGGTTTGTATGAATTAATGAGGCAAAAAAAAGAATTAGAAAATTATTCAAGTGGTATTTGGAGTGTATGGTCAAGGTTTGTCGAAAAAAAAGGAGTTTGTGTAGGAATGATGGGTGATATAACAGTATCCCCTTATGAAGGAAAAGCTTTTGATAATAACACTGGTGTTATTATTCCATTTGATCAAAATGATTTAATAGCAGTATGGACTTACTGTTCATCAATTGAATACCGAGACGAGTTAAGAAAGCTAGATCAGAAATTAAATGTTACAAGTGGCACTTTAGTTAAGGTTCCTTTCGACTTAGACCACTGGCAAAAAATCGCCGCCGAAAAATACCCCAACGGCCTACCCAAACCCTACAGCGATGACCCCACCCAATGGTTATTTCACGGGCATCCCGTCAAAACATTCAACCCCTTGCAAGTGGCCTTAACCAGAGTGCTGGGCTACCGCTGGCCTTCTGAAAATGATACCGAAATGGAATTGGCAGAAGAAGCCAGAGAGTTAATTGAAGCCATAAAAGACTTCAACCATCTCAGCGATGAGGATGGCATTTTTTGCATCCCGTCCGTCAATTCCGAGCATGCTGGCGCAGAACGCTTGAGAGATTTCCTGCAACAAGTTTTTGCCAACGAATGGAACAGCCAGACAATCACCCAACTATTGCAAAAAGAAGGAGTAAAAGCTGCCAACCTGGAAATCTGGCTTAGAGATGAGTTTTTTGTCCAGCATTGTAAAGTCTTCCAAAACCGTCCTTTCATCTGGCAAATCTGGGACGGCCGCAAAGATGGCTTTTCTGCCTTGGTCAATTACCACAAACTCACCAAAGACAACCTCTCCAAACTGATCTACACCTACCTCGGCGATTGGATCCGCATGTGCGAAGCCAAAAAGAAAGCCGGTGAAAGCGGTGCCGAAGGCTTGCTGAGCGCAGCCCTCAAACTCAAAGAAAAGCTGGAAGCCATCCTGCAGGGCGAAGACCCCTTCGACATTTTCATCCGCTGGAAACCCCTCGAACAACAACCCATAGGCTGGGATCCTGATCTCAATGATGGCGTCCGCCTCAACATCCGTCCCTTCGTCGAAGCTGGCATTCTGCGCAACAAATTCAACATCAAATGGGGCATCGACCGCGGTAAAAACCCACCAAACTCCCCCTGGGGCGAAATCCGCGACAACGACAGGCATTTGAGTTTGGCCGATAAACGAGAAGCAAGAGAAAATATATAGTCACGGATTGAATTGAAGAGTCTTCGGATTTATCTGGAGGTAACATAAAAAAAAGCATGCAATATGGAAGAAAATATAAACACGGATAAAAAGTCGCTGAAGTTTCTGAAAGGTAAAAATACCGATTGGGACGAATTGGCAAAAGACTGTGTTAGTTTTGCCAATGCTCAGGGTGGTTGTATCTATATCGGTGTTGAAAACAATGACAGCTTGCCTCCGGTAAACCAGAAAATAACTGACCGCAATTTGCCCGACCTGATACAGAAAAATATGGCTCAGCGCACAGTAAATGTGGCGGTTGCCATTACCATTGAAGTGGCCGAAAATAAATCTGAATTTCTGAAAGTTCAGGTCTTTCGCAACGCTCAAACCATTGCCAGCACCACCGACGGAAAGTATTACATTCGCGTTCACGATGAGTGCAAGCCCATTCCACCTGATGAAATGGCCAGGTTGGCTGCCGATAAAAATGCTTTTGTTTGGGAAGAGCAAATCACGAAACGGATTCCCGCCTCACAATTTGATGAACAAAAGCGCAGAACATTTCTGGTTGATGTTCGAAATTCAAAAAGAGTCAGTTCGTTTGTAAAGGAGATGAGCGATGACGAAATGCTGGACTTTTATTTCTTTCAGAAAAATGGGTATCTCACAAACCTGGGTATTCTGTGGATAGGCAAACGGAACGACAGGGCTTCTCTATTGTATCCTCCTGCCATACAAATAATCCGCTTCGACGACAAAGATGAAAAAATATGGAAATTATTGCTCGACGATTATTTTTCGAATCCCAAAGAGCTTTTAGAGCGCGTGCTGAACGATGTTCCCGACTGGCAGGAAAGTATTGAAATATCTGAAGGTATGTTTCGTAAAAACATTCCATTCTTTCCTATCGAAGTAGTGAGAGAATTAGTGGTAAACGCTTTGGTTCACCGCACATACACCTCAAGAGGCGACATTTTTATAAATATTTATCCCGACCGTTTGGAAATTCACAGCCCGGGCAGACTTCCTTATGGCGTAACACCAAAAAATATTCTGAATCAATCAATCAGAAGAAACGAACATATATCAAAAGCATTTTACGACCTTGGCTTAATGGAAAGAGAAGGTAGCGGTTACGATTTGGTTTATGCACTCCTGCTGGGCAGTGGAAAACCTTTGCCAATTGTAATGGAAACGGATGATAGAGTTACGGTAATTGTAAAAAAACAATTTGTCAGTAAAGAGGTGGTTCGCTTAATGGATAAAGCCGGCACCGAATTTTCATTAAAGCAGAAAGAAGTTATTTCCTTGGGCTTATTGGCTCAGCAACAATCATACACCGCCGTCGAAATTTCTGGCATCCTCAATCAGAATGAAGAGGCTGGTCTTAGAAACTGGTTGGGCAGATTGGTCGAATTTGATTTAATTATCAAAACTGGTAGAGGAAAAGGCACTCAATATGCTGTTAATCCTGAGTTTGTACGAAAAATAAACTTTAAAGGCAAAACCAACCTAAAAAATATTGAAGATTATCGGTTGGAAGAACTGATTCATAAAGATTTAAAAGCATATCCGAACAGTGGTTTTAGCGATATACATAGTCGTATCGGATTAGAAATCAATATGCATAAAGTGCGGAGAATCCTTAAAAAAATGGTTGATAATCATTCAGTAAAATTAGTTGGTATTAACCGCTGGGCGAAATATTCTATTGAGTAAAAATTGTTAGAAAAACGATATATGCTCAATAGAATGCTCAATAGAAATAAGAATAGTTATTCACTTTGTATAAACCTAAACATGCGAGAAAATGACCAAATGCTTTAATTCTGCTTTAATAGAAAGCTGTACTATAAAGCAAAAATTGTAAGAAAACGGATAGATGCTTTATAGAAATGCTTTATAGAAGCGCAGTACACAAAGATATTACATTGATTATAAGCATTTTAACACAATAGTATATTGAGTGGTAAAAATCAAATAAAAAGACTGAATGAAATGAGCATATATGATAAAGTTATACAGGCACTAAAGCAAGCCGGGCAGAACAACATCAAATGGGGCAGCAACAGCGGCAAAAACCCACCGTCAAGCCCCTGGGGCGAAATCCCCGACAACGACAGGCATTTGAGTCTGGAAGAAAAGAGAAAAGCAAGAAAAAACAATGTTTAATTTAAAGCAAAAATGAACACAACTAACTATCCAAAATTTGTTGAACTCTATGATACCTATCGTAATTCAGAGGAGTATGCTAATCGGTTGAAACAATTTGCAATAGCTGCAATAAACAAAGAGATCATCCAGGAGACATTAAAAAATGAACCATTGTTGAATGAACATTTAACAGGACTTATTCAAATGTTCAAGTATGGCTGCACCGATGATACTTTCGATAGGTATCTGGTCCAAAATATCAAAGACCCCATTCGTAGGCAAGAAATCTCCAAAAATGCATATTATGTAAATCAATGGGGGTACACAGGAGCCGGTTTAAATGCAGTAACTTCTCTAACACCGGCTCAGCTAAAAATCATTAAAAAGTTTTTACAGGATGCATTTGCAATCAACACGATTGATGATGCAGTAATTCTTTGCAGCGATTATGACGATCATAATATTCCATATATAAAATCTGGCATTTACTCACCCTGGTTATATTATATCAATCCACAATTGTTTCCAATTCTCAACAACACCCACTCTGAATTCAGACAATGGATAGATATGCCTGCCGACTATCCATCCTGCATAAAAGATTTTAATGAGCTCAGAACGCTAGTAAATGAAAACGAATTGGGAGTAATCGATTACTTTGCTTACAATTTTGAACAATTTCAAAATCTTAAATCACATATAAAAGTGCTAAACCTGAATGGTAAAGCATTTTACAAAGTATCACATGGCATTTTTAAAAAAGGATCAGCTTATAAAAACACAGGAATTGCTCAAATATTAGAAAAAAATAGCTGGGCATGTATTCATTCTGGTACTGGAAAAAACCAGGGATATGAGTTTGAGCACAATGCTGCCATAGGCGATTATGTTTATATATGCTACGGTGGTGACGACCTGCTACTCATTGGTAAAATAATATCGGAAGCCAAAAAGCTGGATAAAACCTTGAATGATTTGTTTGGTGGTGATGGAAAATGGATTTATAGGCAAATAGAACCTCTCTACCATCCAAAGTCAACTTCTGTTCGTGAATTAAAAAGCGACACCAGGTTCTTTATGCCTAGCGGAAATTCAACTTTTTACAAAGTATCTTCTCAACATTTGGATTATTTAAATCAAAATATTTTCATCCCAAAAGTAGATCTCAAAATCATTGACAGCGATTTTAGAAAAGAAGAACCAATCAATAACCCAACAAATCAATCAGAAAATAACATTTCCATGAATTCAATCCTTTATGGCCCTCCCGGTACAGGAAAAACCTTTCATAGCATCAATCACGCAGTAGCTATTGTAGAGCATAAGTCTATCGCATCTGTTATGGCAGAAGATAGAGCAATTGTTAAAAATCGCTACGATCAATATGTTAGCGATGGCCAAATTATTTTTTGCACTTTTCATCAGAGTCTAAGTTATGAAGATTTCATTGAAGGTATTAAGCCAATTGAACCTATGAATGATGATGCTGAACTTACGTATGCAGTTGAAGATGGTATATTTAAAAGACTTTGTACTGAAGCTGCCTTTTCTTTCGCGCAAAAAAATACAAGTTACATAACCGAAAAGGTATTTGATTTCTCTGCTGCTTACGATAGATTTGTCGACATGGTAAATGAAAATTTTTCAAAAGGTGTAACAACTGAATTAGATACCAGAAGTGGTGGTAAAGTGTTAATCGACAGCATTTCGCAGAATAACAATATTTGGATACAGCATAATAAAGAAAACAGAAAATACACTGTTTCAAAAAAACGCTTGAGTAAAATTTCCCAGGCTTTCCCTGATTTGACTGAAGTTACAAACATTCATCTTCAGTTCCGGGCCGTAATTGGCGGCAGTAATTCATCTGCATACTGGGCCGTTTTAAATGCAATTAGAAAACAAGATGGCGCTGGGGAGCCCGTTGAAACAAGAAAAGTTTCAGAAATAGAATATGCTTACGATGACAAAAAAGAAATAATAGCATCCCTCAAAAACGATGACTACAAAAATGAAAACCCTAAGAAGTTTGTATTAATTATTGATGAAATCAACAGAGGTAATGTATCTCAAATTTTCGGTGAACTCATTACTTTAATCGAAGCTGATAAGCGTTTAGGCAAAAATGAATCACTAAAAGCCATCCTGCCATATTCAAAAGAGTGTTTTGGTGTTCCTTGCAATATATACATGATCGGCACTATGAACACGGCTGACCGCAGTGTTGAAGCATTAGATGCTGCATTGCGTCGAAGATTTTCATTTACTCCGATGAACCCTCAGCCTGAACTTCTCGTAGCAACAGCCGACGGAATCAACCTGCCAGAAATACTCCGTATTTTAAATACCCGCTTATCGATTTTAAAGGACAATGATCACACAATTGGTCATGCCTGGTTGTGGGATGTATCAAATGTCGATGAACTAAAAATTGTTTATAGCGATAAAATACTTCCATTGTTACAGGAGTATTTTTACAATGATTATGAAAAATTAGGCTTGGTGCTAGGTGATGCATTTTTCAAACCTCATATCCAAATTAACAGTGATATTTTCGCATCGTTTTCTGGAGGCGATGGCTTGGCAGGTCAATACGATCAGTCATGGCAATATGTATTGAAATCTGCGGATGAATTAACGATCGATGATTTTAAATCATTACTACAGCAAAACAATCAGATAGCATTTGATGAGGAATAATAAACCCATACAGGTATTTGAGCACAAGCAACTCTTAATTGGGGAGCAAGGTTTTGCTAAGTCTCATTGGGAGGCTTTAGGTTGGTACAATGAAAAACATGGAGGTCAATATTTTTCACTCACTCCTAAAGGTGTAAAATTTAATCAGTATGTTGGTGTAATACAGGTTGGTAACATAACCATTGAGGTTTTACCAAAAATAAGCAACCTTGTCGAAAAAGGTGACAAAGCCAAATGGCAAAAGGTTTTAATAGATATGCTCAGAGTTTGCCGATGGATGCGAGTACATGCAAACGATAAAGCTTCTCTTCGTTTTAAACCCCACAATATTTTAGAAGCCTACCTCGAATTATTTCTACAGGAATGTGATACCATTATTCACCAGGGTTTGGTAAAAAAATACAGAAGCATCGCCAATAATTCCATGGCTCTCAAAGGGAAACTCCTGTTTAACAAACAGATCCAAGAGAACTTTGTACATAAAGAAAGGTTTTTTACACGTCACCAAGTTTTCGACAGGGAAAATGTTTTCAACCAAATACTTCTGAAAGCCTTAAAACTGATTCCGATATTAAGCCAAAGTCCTTACCTCAAAGACAGAGTTTACAATCTACTATTGGCTTTCCCCGAATTGGACGATGTTACTGTATCTTATGAAACCTTCGACAAATTGGTATACGACAGAAAGACTACAAGGTATAAAGAAGCCATGGAAATTGCTGCCATGCTATTGTTGAATTATAGGCCGGATATAAGCAATGGACAAAATCATGTGCTGGCTATTTTATTTGATATGAATGACCTTTGGGAAGAATATATTTGTCAGCAATTAATCAAATACAAGCCTGCTGATTGGGTTATCCGTTCTCAAAATCCAAAACCGTTTTGGAAACCAGCTTGTAATACCAGATTCAAAATAGTTAAACCCGATATCGTAATTCACAATCAAGCAAACGACTCAAAGATTATTGTGGATACAAAATGGAAATTACCAACCAATAATATTCCGGCAGATGCCGACCTTAAGCAGATGTTTGTATATAACGAATATTGGTTGGGTAAAAATGCTTTATTACTATACCCTCATGCCACCTTTACCGATAAGCCTATTTATATTGCCGGTGAATTTGCAAAAAAAGAAAAGAACTCAACAACACATGCATGTGGCATAATGAAAATTGCAGTTTTGGATCATAATAACAACAACTTGGATCGTACAATAGGAAGTCGGATTAGTAACTTCCTGGAAAAAGAAAAATTGATATGAAGCAAAGCATCTATGATAAAGTCAAACAGGCGCTCAGGCAAGCCGAAAACCACAACAGCAGTGTGATGGTGAAACCGGAAGTAATTCTGTGGCCTGATCCCGAAAACCAATGGTCTGAGGTTATGGATGTTTTACAGCAGGAAATGCCACAACTACTCATCTATGGCCCTTACAACCTGCTCAAAAAACAAGGCCCTGCCATCTGGCTTAAATGCATGATTGCCAAAGTCCTCCCTCAAGCCAATTGGGATGATGATACAATTCCAATCATTTATCTGCCGGGTGTAGCCAAAGCTGACCTGCGCAATGTTGAAAATGCGGTCTTCAATTTTCAACCGCTGTTGGAATATCAATACACCGGCACCCTCTTTATCCAGGAAAACGGAAGAGAATGGAGTATCCTTGCCTTTGTCGAAAATCCTGTCTTTGGCCTGGGTCTCAAAGTTGTCAAAGACAATGCAACCAAAGATGCTTTAAAGAAAACCCTGCCTTCAATATTTCAGGATCAGGAGGTGTTGACCAATAAAACCATTATTGATGCCGATTACCTCAACAATCAGCTGTTTCCTGATATAATCCCGGCAATACTGAAATGGATGTGCAAAGGCGATGCCTTCTTTAAAACGATGGATACTGGTAAACAGGAAGTATTTGCCAACCTCTGCAAATCGCAATACGAATTTGAGCCCGACCCGAAAAACATCAAAACAATTGCCGAAAAGCTTGGTGCTCAAAAAAATGCTTGGAAATATGTCTGGCAATTTTATGCAACAGCACCACAAAAATATCCCGAAATCGAAGCCCTCTTGCGTCTGGCCAAACCGGCTGATTTGGGTACCGGCATGTTTGCTTTACCTGAAGAAAGTTGGCCACAGCTGAACGAAGAAAAAGAGGCGCAACTGGCACAGTCACTGTCCAAACTAACTAGCCAGGATGCCACCAAAGCGCTGCCAGCATTAAAGAATCTTGAAAGAGAACATGCAGTCCGTCGGCAATGGGTTTGGTTTGAACTGGGCAAATCACCACTTGCAAATGCCTTGCAATACCTGCTTCAAATGGCTGCAAAGACAGCTGAAAATTATGCTGCTTCTTCCATCGACGACATCAAAAACTATTATATCTCTCAAGGCTTTCTCATTGACCAATCCATGCGAAAGGCTTTGGCTTCTGTAAGATCTGACAAAGACAAAACCCTTATAAAAGGGGCTATCCATCTGTTTTATCTTCCCTGGCTCGAAAACATAACCCGTAAGTTTCAGGACTTGGTCGCTAAAGATGCCTCCATTTTCACCCACCAATCCGCTGCTGAAGAAACTGAAACCTTCGTTTTGTTTGTGGATGCATTCCGCTATGAGCTGGCACAAGAGTTCAGTCAGCGCTTAGAAAAACATAAATGGAAGGTTTCTATTCAGGCTGGCTGGTCTGCAATTCCTTCCCTTACCCCTACTGCAAAGCCAAATGCATCTCCCATCGCTAAGGCGGTTAACATGCAAAGTGGTATTGCTGAATTTCGTCCCCAACTGAATAATGGCAAAGACCTCCTCACGCCTGTATTCCGTGAAGCTTTGAAAGATAGTGGATTCAAGCTTGTAACACACGATGTCGATATTCAGCCTGATGGCAAATATTGGCAGGAAATTGGCGACATTGATACCAAAGGTCACGAAGAACAGTCTGATATGGTCAAACGAATTGATGAACTCTTCGAACAACTGCATGAAGTTTTGGACGTGGCCTTCGAAAGAGGTATCAATCGTATCAAAATCGTTACCGATCATGGCTGGTTGTTAATGCCTGGTGGTTTGCCCAAAACCCAGCTGAATGTTGGCCTCACCGAAACACGTTGGGGCCGCTGCGCTCTGATCAAAGAAGGGGCTGCAACAGATTTATTGCATTTGCCATGGCGCTGGAATCCTTCGGTATTTATCGCTTATGCTCCCGGAATATCATTTTTCAAAGCCAATGTGGAGTATGCCCATGGTGGCATCTCGATCCATGAATGCCTGGTGCCAACAATGTTTATCGAAAATCCGAAAAAGATGAATATTACGGCTGAAATAAAAGTGGTAAAGTGGGTTAACCTGAAATGTACTGTGCTAACAAACGATTTACCTGACAGTTTTTCAGTCGACATTCGCACGAAATACAACGACGCAAAATCCTCCATCGTATTATCTAAAAACAAGATGGTTAAGGATAACACCATCACACTGATGGTGGACGATGAAGCCGAATGGAAAGCGGCAACAATCGTCCTTTTGGATGAAAATGAACGTATTATGGATAAAAAACCAACCACAGTTGGCGATTAAAAATAGATGAATATGGAACTGGATAAAATAGACCATTTGGCTGCCAAAGCCTTTGAAGGGCATATTGTGCGCAAAGATTTACTGGAACGATTCCGAAAGACGTTCCCTGTGCCCACTTATGTAATTGAATTCCTTTTAGGACGCTATTGTGCTACAATTGATGAGGGTGAAATACAGGAAGGCCTCGAAATTGTTAAACGTCAATTGCAGGACAGAACCGTCCGCCCTGGTGAAGAGGAGTACTTCAAATCCAGAGCTGAGAAACAAGGTCACATAAAACTGATCGATATCATAACAGCACGTCTTGATAGCGCAAATGGTAATTATCTAGCCACGCTTCCGAGCTTGCGCCTAAACAAAGTCAGAATACCGAGCGAGATTGTCTACGCCAACGATCGCATGCTCACTGGTGGCTTTTATGCCGAAGTGGAGCTGCAGTATGATGCAGTAATTGGCCAGGAAAAAGGCGGTCTAGCATTTGGAATCAGCAGCTTGCGTCCAATTCAGCTTTCTCAGAGAACGGTTTTAGATATCCTTTACAAAGGCCGTGAGTTTTTTACATTGGAAGAATGGAAAGATTTAGTAATTCGGAGTGTCGGAATGGAACCCACTGCCATGACAGAGAAGGCAAAAAATGTCTTGTTTGTGCGGATGATTCCTTTTGTCGAACGCAACTATAACCTCGTGGAATTGGGCCCAAGAGGTACTGGTAAATCACACCTCTATCAACAGATTTCTCCTTATTCTCACTTGGTCTCAGGCGGCAAAGCCTCTGTTGCCAAAATGTTTGTCAACATGGGCAATGGCGATAGGGGTCTCGTCTGCAAATATGATGTTGTGTGTTTCGACGAAATTTCCGGCATCTCTTTCGACCAGAAAGATGGTATAAACATGATGAAAGGGTATATGGAAAGTGGAGAGTTTAGTCGCGGAAAAGAACCCATTCGCGCCGATGGCGGAATCGTAATGGTGGGCAACTTCGAAGTGGATGTCGAACATCAGCAGCGTATAAGTCACCTCTTTGGCCCTATGCCCAAAGAAATGCGCGATGATACCGCTTTTATGGACAGAATTCATGCATATGTGCCTGGTTGGGATTTCCCTAAACTGAACAAAAGTTTTTTCACCGAACATTTTGGCCTCGTAAGCGACTTCCTTGCCGAATGTTGGACACGTTTGAGAGATACCAGCCGTATGTCTTCTGTTTTGCCACGTGTCGATTATGGGGGTGCTCTCAGTGGAAGAGATACGACTGCGGTAAATAAAACAATTAATGGGCTCCTCAAACTCATGCAACCCAATCCTGAAACTCCCGTTTCTGATGAATTGCTGGAATGGGCAGTGAAAATTGCCCTGGAATATCGCAGAAGAGTCAAAGAACAACAAAAACGCATCGGCTCTGCAGAATTTAGAAACACCCATTTCAGTTACCGTATTGGTGAAAATGGTGTCGAAACTTTTGTCACCACACCCGAAATTCACAGCGAAAATACAATCGGTGAAGATCCGCTTCCCCCTGGTCAAGTATGGTGCATCAATTCCGGAGGTACCGATGACACTGCCGGTCTATACAAAGTTGAGATAAACATCCACTCAGGCTCGGGTATGAAAATCCTTAACAGGCCCACACCTCCTCCTTTTCAGGAAAGTGTCAGATATGCCGAACAAAACCTTTACAGCAAAAGCAAACTTCTCATTGGCGATCGTGACCCACATGATCACGAAATCGCAATTCAGCTGCGAGCTTTCGACACCTCCAAAAATGGTAGCGGTTTAGGTATGGCCGTCCTTATGGCAATGTGTAGTGCGCTACTCGAAAAAAATACCAAAGGAGGCCTTGTCATCGTGGGTCAGCTAAACCTTGGCGGATCTATCGACCTGATCTACAACGCCGTCAATCTCGCCGAATTAGCTGTCGAAAAAGGAGCCACCACCCTACTCATCCCTCTGAATGCCCGCAAACAACTCAACGACCTCTCCGACGACATGATCACCAAAATCAACATTCAATACTACACCGATCTCAAAGACTGCTTGGTGAAAGTGCTTACAGATTAATTCCAACAAATGAAATCCCATGAAACTCTTCTCAAATCAATCCAACGTACTTATACGAGAAAATACCTTCAGACTCGAAAAAGAAACCCAAATTCTCTTCGAATCCTTTTATAAGAGTAGTTTGCAACTATACTCCTGGTACTATTGATTTTCAACCCATGCAACCTCAGTTCCTGTCAAGTAAAACCGTCTAAATGAAAAGCCTTTCTTGGATTTTTAATAGAAAACAACTCAGCAATCTGATTATCAGAAAAAAAACAATATCAAATTATTTCTAATAGACATTGAGTATTTCCAAAAACCAAAAACATTATGTTAAAATCAAACAACCTCAGACTAATAATGTGTTTTATTATTTTAATTGGCGCATCCTCATGTCGTTTTAATAAAGATGAATCTATGAAAATTGTTGTAAAACATAGTTCAATTTATCCTATACCTGATCGTCACGATCGTGAAATAAATGTGGCTGGTATAAACGAATCTGGTACAACATATTTCAATTTAATTAATAATGAAAGTAACAAGTCTGTAGATACGATTACATTATCAAAAGGTTGGTTCAGCTCCAAAGACACACTTTCAATTAGCTTCGATTATTCACTAACGCTCAATAAAGACGTAAAATTAAGTCAATTAGAATATTATTTAAGAAAAGAAGGTTTCAAAGTTAACAAATTGCGCGAAAATACTTATTGGCTTGCAAGTATTACAAAAGCAACTATCAAAGAAAAAACAAATCAATTTGGCGATGTTGAAGGTTGCTATTTGGTAACTCCTGATGGTGAATATATTGATCCTGAATATTGGTACTATTCAAATAATCCTGCCGATTTAAATAGTCCTCATTATACAAAATACATTGTAGGCTCCTTCTCATCCGAAATAGCTAAAAAGGATTTACATCTACCTGATTCATATATCACAGTCTCTCTAAGGGCAACTCCTCAAAAAAAATACTTTTATATTAACAATCAGGAAGCTAGTTTTAGTGATATTAGTTCAAATGAAATTACCTTAAACACCGAAAACGAAGATGTAAAATATAAAGTGAAAAAGGATCATAATAATTATAGACTTCTTGTTAAAATTTCCCTGAAAAGTACTTTCGCAGTCACCAGATGGGGCGATATCTTATACGTTAACGATGCAAGCCCATTCACTGTGCAAAATCTAAATAATATTTCTTTTCGATGAAATTCTAGTACAATTTATTCCCAGTACGTAAGCGGGTTGCAAATTCATTTCGTTAAAAATGCAAAACATGAATAAAAACAAAAAGCTAAACCATATTAAAACACAAAACACATGAGCAAGCAATCAGCAACATTTAAAAGAGGTCTTAATCAACAAATAATTACAAATCTTTTAAAAGAGGCATTATTTGTAAACCACCTTCAAAATGACATTAAAAATGGTAATGTATTCATTGCTATCCGAAACAACACCGTTGATTTCTATTACCAAGGCAACAACCTGTTCAAATACGTAAAAGGCAATTTCCAAACCCATTACAAATTTGCCACAGCCCTAAACTTGGATACAGAAAGCAGTTATGTGACACAAAATGATTTACAAAATGCAAGTTTAGTCACAGATTTTAATACAGGTTATGATATAATAAAGGCAAATTGCAAGCAATATGCAAAGCAAGAAGCTGGTGGTGTAGCTGAACTTTACAAAAAGTTTTGCTATGCGCATAGCCAGGACAGCATCATCCTGCTTGATATTGAGGCATCCTTTGCTGCTTCAGGTAGTAATACTTCTGACCGGCTTGATTTGGTTTTCTATCATTTACCGTCCAGGATAATTTTTTTCGTTGAAGCCAAGCATTACTCAAACCAAGCCATCCGAGCATCGCTCAATAAAGTTCCAAAAGTGATCTCCCAAATAAATAACTACGAATCAACACTTAACCTCAAGCAAAATGAAGTTGTTACTGCCTATAGTTCATATGTAATAGCAATCAACCAATTACTCAATCTGTCACTTCCGTTGCCAGTTGGTATAAAAACCAGAGTGCCTTTATTGATATTCGGCTTTGACAGTGACCAAAAAGAAGGTAGGCTAAAGAACCAGGTCACCCAAAACTCAGAATACATCAAAAACAAAATCCTTATAAAAGCAGTTGGCAGTGAAAAAAATGTAAAGCCCAACGAGCTATGGAAATTAATTCCCTAACCACCTCCTTGATCAACGTTTGCAACTCTGCTCATATCCTTATTTCTAAAAAGTTAAAAATCCCATAAATGGTCACAGCAAAAACAACCAAATCAGAGCTTGTTCAGGTCTTTAAACACCTGAGAGTCTCCGCCAAAGGCACAAAACCACAACGAATGAAAATTCAATGTGAAGTCACCGTCTATGATGGAAAGCTGAATTTCGTCGTTCCTGGAATCAGCTATGACTTAAAATGTGAAACCACAGGCGTAGGCCGATTTTCTACAATCTTTCTTTACTTAGACAACATCGTTCATTCTAAAAAAAATGAAGATGTTATGATCAGCTTCAAAGATCAGTACGTTACCTTTGGTAGCGTTACATTCAGCACAAATACTACCTTCTTCAGGAATGATCGCATCCTCAGAAATATCCAACTACCAATAAACTTCATTGAAGCCGATATCATTCGCTTGTTGAATGAAGGCTACACTGAAGATGAAATTCGCTTCAATCGCCTCGACAAACCCCTAGCTGCCATCAAACAAAAAATGGACAAAAATATTTTGGCCGCCTTCAACCTCCTAAAACCCTTCGGCATCTATCACCACGAAATCAAAGATTTAGTGTACATAAAACTAGGTTTTGATTCCCATGACTAAATTCCAACGACCAACTATCAAACAGCTTTCTAAGTCAACCTAAAAACGCAAAGCAATTCAACAAAAAAGTTGAACTAAATCTCAAACTTAAAGAAAAAGAACAAGATTATAAAACTCAATTAATAAAACGCCAATCAACCAACTAACCTAAAATTGTAATTATGAGAATTAAAGGCATTCTGAAGAATATTCCTGATAACAATTCTTCTGTAGGTAAACTTATTGCCGAAAATGGCATGGTTTACAACTTCGACACTTCAGAATTAATGTATTCAAATCCAAGACAAAACGATAATGTTTCATTTGATTCAATTATTTCAAAAATAAATGGTCATTCTGCCTTCAACATCACATTCCTTGGCAATCAGTTTTTGTCTGACCTTGATAAAGCATTCCAGCTTCAAATCCCTATCGAATGTGAAATAATCAATTCCAATGATGACATTGTTCTCCTTACTTATCATGGCATTATTATCGAATTATATGATCATCCAGAGCCGTACTCCCTAAAAGATCAGTATAAAATTTTTGTTTTTATCAAGAGGTTTTCGCACCAAAAATCAATTATTGCAAGTGCCTTTAAAACAGACAATTCAAACAAACTTGATTTTAAATCCTGCGCACATCTGATTTCAAACAAGACCTCAGTATGCGTAACTGTTGTGGCTCTATCTGATTGTATGGTCGAGGTCTTATACAACGATAACATTGGTCAAATTGACACTTCTCATTTACATCCCCTTAAAATAGAAGACATTGAGCTAAACCAAAGCCTTTATGTAACATTAATTGGTATTTCAAAATCTAACGACCTCAACTTCTCTGTTCGCAATTTATACTACAAAGATGTCCTTAAAGAATTAGAAGATGCATACATGAATCAAAGCGTCTTACAAGGTAAAGTGTCTCATATCGATTCCCGTTATATAGAAATTGATTTTAAAGGTATTACAGTTTTTTGCAACCTTCATCATGTAATAAATTGGGACCTTGAATTACAAACAGAATTTCCGTTTAAAGTAATGGTTTTTTCAAGTACCAAAGAAATCATTGTTACCCAGCTTAAACTTGACGACAAAGAATCATTGCCAGTTAAAGTTGATCAGCTTTTTAAAGCTGAAACAATCTCAAGGCTTAATAAAGGTTATATTGTTTCATTTAATGATTGCTATACTGCATTTCTCCCAATTAACATGATTTCCAAAACAATTCCGCTGGAATACTTAGCAGATTGCAATAAGAACTTCAAAATTAATGTCAAAATTAAAGAAATTAACAAATTTCAAATTAAAGCTTCTCGTATTGGTTATCAAAATATTAGATCAGCATCAAAAAAGAAGACACTAATACCTTCTGGATCAAAGCTTAAAATGAAAATTAAAGATAAACCAACAAATAACGCTATCCCATTAACTGGAGAATTACTTGATGGATATCTTTATTACACAGATTTTCTTCCAGGTACCTTCATAAAATATCTTCAGAGAAATGATATCCGAAAGGAATTGGCAAAAATATTCAAACGTCGAACCGAAATAAATTGCATCCTAATAAAAAATGAACTGTCAAATTTTAAAGAATTTTATTTTATCCTCGATCGCACGTGTAGTGAAAACCAACAACGTATAGAAGAAATTATTGAACTATTTTCTTTTGATGAAAATCTCAAGTTACGTATCAAAGAGTATAATACAGGTCGCGAAATCTAACAGTATTTAGGACTTATATTCAACTTACAAAGAGCAGAAATGACAACTATTCATATCTTTAATTCTTAATATTACCTTTACGAAGACTACTTACCATGAACAACATGAAAGCCTACCGTGTATCGTATTCCATTCTTTTAGGTCTTGCTGTAGGTGACGCCTTAGGTGTTCCCGTTGAATTCATGTCACGCGAAACACTCAGGCAGAATCCTGTGAAAGGTATGCAAGGCTTTGGCACCCATTCACAACCCGCCGGCACATGGTCCGACGACACTGCACTATCCTTATGCCTGGCAGAAAACATCGCTAACGGTTTCAATATACACGCACTCGCCGACTCTTTTGTGAAATGGAAAAAAACAGGCTATTGGTCAGCCCATGGACAAGTCTTTGACATCGGTAACACAACTGCTAAAGCAATCTCCAAACTCGAAATGGGTTGTGATCCTGGTCTGGCTGGTGGTTCAACTGCAAATGAAAATGGAAATGGCTCGCTGATGCGCATAGCACCTTTGGCACCTTACCTCTTATACATGGGTGAAACGGAGCGTTACAAAATTATCCAACAAGTCTCATCACTTACCCATGCACACATTCGTTCTGTAACCGCCTGCATCATCTATGTGGAATTCCTACGGTTAATCATTCTTGGGTTTGATCAATACAAGGCTTGGTCTTTCATTTGCACTGCAATGCCGATAAAACTAAAACAATGGGGAGTACCCGATGACGAACTCAATCATTTCTCCCGTTTATTCAATTCCGACCTTACTCAGATTCCCGAAGATGAAATCCAATCCGACGGCTATGTAGTCCACACCTTGGAAGCCTCATTCTGGTGTTTGTTTACCACCTATGGATACGATGCAACAGTACTAAAAGCAGTTAATCTCGGTAGCGACACTGACACCACAGCTGCCGTCACAGGTGCTATAGCCGGTATGGTCTATAGCGGCGAAGAAATCCCCCCGCAGTGGCGTGAAAGCCTCGCAAGAAAAAAAGACATCCTGCGCCTCATCAACCGCATGGAATTAAAACTATGCGATTAACTTAGTTCCATATAAAAACCAAGTCCTCACTGTGCATTCCTATTTACTGAAAGCTGTGCATAGTTATTTCCAATCGAATTGTTAGCTGATTTATCATTTACCATCCATATAAAAGTCATGGTTAGGATCTTCATTCATTCGTAGCTTTTCGCTATATCTTTCCCTCGCAGACTTCTCTTTTTCAAACATATTTTTAATACCTTTCTCATTTTTATCAAAAAAAAGTGTGTTAGTTATTGAAATCTTCAGGGCAAAACTTTCTACATCGTGATCAGCCCCTATGTAAGTGAAAGTCCATCCATTAAGTTTTAGACCTTCTATAATACCTTTGATTGCCTGACCGTTGTACTCCCTTGAAGCATTTTCTTCTCCATCAGTCAATATAGTAACCAAAACATTGTAATTTTTTTTAGAGTTTAATACCTGTTTCATTTTTGCAAATGAAAAACCCATGGCATCATAAAGAGGTGTTGAAGCGTTAGGAATATAGCGTTTTTTATCTATCTCTTCTAGCTTTTCAACCGGATCAATGAAGTGTAGTATTTTTTGCCCCAATCCATTGAATGAAACTAACGATATAAAATGTTCCTGTTCCGGGTACTCCTTAGCTATTCCTTTTACAGTTTGGACAATTTCGTTAAACCCTTGAATAATAGATTCTTTTATCGTTTCCATCGAGCCACTCTCGTCCAGAATAATAAGATTATGTACTTCATGTTTTGTTTCCATATTTCTGTTTTTTTTAAATTATATAAATTATGAATTTGTTGCCTAATTTAGTTGTAATCGTTGCCTCGGCAGTATGCAGTTATGAAGTTTTTATGTCCACAATTTTTTCACGAACTTTCGGCTATCTTATTTTTAGTGATCATTTTTAAGATCTTACTTTATCTTTTAAACATCAATACGTGAATATCCCCAGCAGGTGTATGTGAATTATTACTCTAAAATGTATTGTTCAAAGTTGCTTATTTGATTTTTCAAACGTAGTTCTAAATAGCTATTTCCTCCCTCTAGTTCTGTTAAAATCTCAACAGCTTCATTTCTATAAATCTCAATTTTCTCTTTGGTCCAATGTTGTGGAGGCTTTTGAAGATTTGTTATGCGGTCAGCCAGTTTAACCAACCAAACTTCTTTTTGCAAAGCTTTGATTCTATTCAAACTATCCTCCATTTTCTTATCTTTGGGTAGCAGATCATTTTTTGTTAAAGCAGCTACACCATTGGCAACATCAATCCCGAATAAATGCTCAATTTCTTCAAACGTTGTATGCGTATCCTCAATGGTATCATGCAATAAAGCCAACTGCAAAGCATAATTCAAATCGAATTTTTCATCAAAACTATTCTGAAATGCAACGTAAACTTCCATTGCAACATTGCTCAAATGAACGACATAAGGTAGCTTCGTCCCTGGAACCAACTGATTCATTTCAGCATGCTTATGTCCAGCAAATTTTATAGTCTCCTGATAAATTGTTTGTGTTTCCATAATTTTAATTTTGGTTATGTCAATCGAAAAGTCAACAATGCACTATTCAAACCAATTTCTGTGCATTCCTATTTACCGAAAACTGTGCATTGTTATTTACCAATTACACTTATCGTCTTGAAGCTGCCCCTCCCCCACCAAGTCCTCCAATTCCTATAATAAATCCTAACCAGTAAAAGAATCCCGTATTGTTTTCTGCATAAAGCCCAATATCAAACCCAAATAATTTTCCAACAAGAGCGAAAATAAAAATAAATCCATGCCAAATTCCTGAAATGAAACCATATTCCTTATGAGTATAATGTTCAGGTGCACATGAAGTTAAACCAATAATAACGAGCAAAATAATAACTCCGTAAATAATGTTTCGATTTTTCATGTCTAAATGTTTATTTTTTGATTTGAAAAGATTTTATAAAAAAAATGACTGCACAAATTATGTCAATTGGCATCCACGTGCCTTTATCTCGCAGATATACTGGAATTATTGGATTAAACAATACCCCAATGAGTAGGAAAATTAAAATCCACACTGTGAATCCATTCTCAAATTCTTTAATTACTACCGCAACAGCCCCAATTGTCACAATAATTCTTAGGAATGTATAAAACCCCATCGGCATGTCAGCCAAGGCAAGTAGCAGCAATCCCCCACAAATAAGTAAAAATGTCTTCATCGTACTTTATTATAGATTGGTACTTAAATAAAATCTTGTTTGTAATTTTTTTGGGCGTTATTAAATTTTTAAGTCTAAAAACCCTTTCTTTAAAATTTAAATAACCTGCTCATTATCAAATCTTTTTAAATAGGATTGATTTAACTTAGATAATTCCTTTCGATATATTTTCACGAATGCTTTAAGTTCATTTATCAACCTTTTCTTTTCAAAATTTTCTTCATGCTTAATGTCATTTTGCGAGTGACATAATATACAGAGACATTCCAAATTACTTTCTCTGTTATTAGTTTTATCCCCATTCTTATGATGTGTGTGTAAAAAGCGTCTGTCTAATTTGTTTTCTATTTGAATTCCACATGACTCGCATTTATAGTTTTTCTTTTCTCGATAACTTCTGCTAATTTTTTGCCAATCCCGTGCATAACCAAAAATATCAATCTCTATATTGCTCTCTTCAATAATTGTTTTATCGAGTCTTTCAAAAAAATCATTAGTATTATGTATTTCTCCAAGTAGCTCTCTCTTGCAAAAACTGCAATAATCCAAGACTTGATCTTTGTAAATAGTCCTCGTAGACTTATCAATTAAATCGTTGATATTTGAATTTGACCATTCATATCGTATTTTAAAACGATGTTCTTCAATAAATTGCTGTATTGTTTTACATCGTGTAAGATGAAATTTAGGATAGGTCCCATATTGTGTGATATACGGTTCTTTTATAAACATATATCCTCTATACTTCTTACCTTCAAATTCTAAATAAATCCCATCATCTTCGAACGAAATAGATCCAGATTTATACGCTTCCTCAAAATCTATACCTTTGATAATTTGAAATCCACTTCCCGCTTTTAATGTAGGAAATTTCCATTCATCTAGTTTTTTACCTAATTTTTCAAAATTGTACAGCATCTTATTTCGAAATCTCTTTTATAACTTGCTCAACGAGTGTTTCACTAGTAGTTACTATCCTAAATTCAACTCGCCTCGACATGTCGTTGTTTGCTGGTTTACCTGACAATGCTGTCATTTGTTTATTGTCATCTAGCGTTCTTCCATAAGATAATCCATTCGCTGTGATCCAGAATTGCAGCCTTTGTTCTTCAGTCGGTGATAAATTTCTATAATAATCCATGTTTCTGAAATATTTCAGAACCTGTGCCGACCTCAGCTGAGATAACATGATATTTCCTATGTAGGGATCGTTATCAAACTTTAGTGCTGGAAGGTTATCGGTATGACCTTCAATACGAATTTCCGAAATTTTATTTGCATACTTATTCTGCATCAAAATTGAAAAATATCGTGGAAGAAATTCTGTCAACATTTCAGAAAAATAGGGTCGAATAGTAGTCTGCCCGGATTCAAACAAAACTTCTGGATTCGTAAATTTTATAGATAAATCTTTGTCTAATTCAACTTCCCAATCCTTGAAATCATCTTTAAACTCATTTTCTAGCTCTGCATATAATTGCTCTTTTGTAGCTTTAAACTCCTCAAAAATTATGTCCCTTTCTTTCTGCTTCTTTTGTACCTCTACAATATATGATATGGCAATAAACATAAATATTACCATTAATCCTGTCATTATATCAGAAAATGAAATCCAATTGCTCTCGCTGCCATTCCCACTTTTCTTTCCTAGTGCCATTTTTTAATCACTTTTTATAGTTAGCAATGATTCTCTGTATCAAAGTGTCAAGGTTTTGCAGTGTGTCATTTAATCTATCATAAAATTCTGCGTTTATATTATCTAAGTCATTTGATAATCTTTTACTTGCTTTTTCGATAACCTCCACACCATCATTTAATTGTTTCTTAGTATTGTTCCAGAAAACTTCATTTATATCCTTTATTTTATCAATTGCTTCTAGTCTGGTTAATAGTTTTGCCACACTATCATTAAAGTTCATCTGATTTCGTACCCAATTGTTTAATTTTTCTGTAGTCTCATCGAAAGCTTCTGTATTTTCTTGGAGCGTATCTATGGTTGTAACTAATTTATTAACAATCTCTTGGAACTTAGAATCATCAATAAGCACTTTCTGCAATTCAGTAATTAGTCTGGTTAAGTGACTATTTTCATTTGTCAGCTTTGAGGTATTCTGTGTTATTTCATTAATAGCCTTTGATGTCAAACTAAATTCTTCTGATACTTCTCTAAATTGATCAGTTAGGGTAATGATCATTTCTTTATTTTCTTGCTGCCACTGATTCATCCGTTGAACACTATTATTCAATTCTTTGAAGTTTTCTTGAACCAATTTTTCAATTAAGGCAGACATCTGTGCATTAAATTCCTCTGTGGCCCTTTTCATCACCTCTACCAAAGCTTCGGTATTATTTTTTGCTAAAAGTTCTGAAAATTCATCAAATTTTTGTCGTATCAGATCATTATTCTTACTCATTGACTCAATGATCAAATCAATGTTTTTCTTGGTATCTTTTGAATAATCGTTTTGCTCGGCTCTGAGTTTTTGTATTTGAGTTAGTAAACTAGTTTCACCATCTCCCCCAAGAGCAAGCTGTACTTTTTCTAATGTTTGATTTTGTTTATCCTGTTTATTATTAAATTCAGTAAACTGGTTCCTTATTTTTACGAATTGCGTTGATATGCTGTCGTCAGATTCTCCAACTAGAAGTTTATTAAGTGCATGAAAATTAAGATGTGTTTGATCTTTCCCTTCTTTTAATATTAGAGCAATTTCATGAAGTGCTGCTAATTCATCTGTAGGTTTAGGTGGTTCTTTGAGTTCAACTTTATGCAAAACAATTTGTGAAATTTTACCAAAAATTAAAGAAAGTACAATTCCCCAGATTGAAGTTGAAAATGCTGTTTTCATGCCATCAAGTAATGGGGGAATGCTTTCTGTTATTTTTTCAACATTAAATTTTTGTAATCCAAAATATATTCCGACAAATGTACCAAGTACTCCAAGTGTTGTGAAGACGGTTGGAATTGATTCATAAATATAGGCGATAACTTTTTTTAGTGTCCATAGTCTATAAATATAATAAATTGAAAAAAGCGCCCACCCAATTATTAAACTGTAGATTACGATTGTATAATTTGTCATATTTTTCTTATTGTTTCAAAAATTTTCGATTTACTTACTTTTCATTAATATGTTTAAGTGTAAAACCATTTCATTCAAACAGTTATATTCATATTTCATTATCTTTGAATATCACAATGGCGATATTGCTTAATGTTTTCAGCATCTAATTAATTATCCATTTTAGATCTGATTCCAACCAGTTTACAGCGCACTTTTGAATCGTATCATAAAACTTCGAATAGGCACGCGCGCACTAAAGGTTATCTACGACTAGTTTACCCAATTACTATACTCTCCCTTACCGAAAACTTTTTATTGTTACATACCATTTACAACATGTTAATTTTAAACCATACCGTTTAATTTTTCACAATAATCAATTGTGCTGATCGTATCAATTCTTTTCCTTTCATGTACCCATGTCTTACTATTGAAATAATTTCATCATTATTCTTTGATGCATCAGGTTGCGTTTCTAAAACCTCACAAAAACCTTGTATCAGCCTATTCTCAGGAAAATCAATTTTTGTGATGCCGTTTTTCTGCAAGATTAAATACAACTTTCTTTGTATTGATTGGTACCTTTTCATTGTTTTAATAACATCTTCGTTCTTATCTTGCCCCTTTTCAATAAACGAATTTTCAATATTTTCAAATGAGTCTAGAACATCAATGATACTGATGGCAATACCTTTTAGTTGATCTAATTTTTCAATTTCTATCTTATTCCTTTCATTAATTAAATTGTTTGTTTTAAGCAAACTTTTAGTAATAATTTCCTCCAATTCAACAATTTCATTTTTCATTTCATTTCTATTTTAATGAATCAAAAGCATTTTCATCTATTTCCGAAAGGCTGATTTTTTTAATTTCAATATCCACAACAATTTTTTGTGGCCGCTTCGATTTTATTCTTGAAGGAAACATAAAATCGGCAGCCAACCTCTTGGCTGGGTCTAACAGCTGTCTTGCTGCTGTTGCTATTTCTGGCAACATATACAATCTGTCTTTCATTGCTTTCATTTGTGCTGCCATTATCTCCTTTCTGTCAGCATTCTGGTTTTTCTCTAAACCAAGTATAGTGTATGGGTTTTTCATATGTTTATAATTTATTTTGAACTATGTGAGTTAAAATGCAGTAAGGCTCTTTCAAGTATTTCAATTTCATTCTGTGTCCTAATACCAAAACTCAATTTCTTTAAATAATTTAAAACTGTTTTAATTTTCTCTCCTTCTTTTGTCAATGAACTTGTGTTTCCTTCTAAAATACTTACATCCACTCCCGAATTCTTCAATTGATTTATTAAACCAGCCCTGTCATCGGCCAATTCACCCGCATTTTCCTTAAATACATCTGTCCTTTTTGAATATATTTCATCTAGACATGTGTAAATCTCTGATTGTTTATTTGTTCTGTCATTTAGAATATCCATTAGATTTAAACTGATTAATGAAACAAAATTCACACAAATTCTAGGATTCTTTGGTGAACACAAATAGGCTCGTTTCATTAATAAAAGTGCTTGATAGTGGTTAATGAGTTTATCATTTACTTGATCAATGCAAAAATTTGAAACGTAGTTAGAGTACTGATACTTTAGCTTTTCGTTATTTGGCGAAAATTTTATCGCCTCTTCCATTATCTTTATGTAACTTTCGTTTGAATCGTCTGCTTCTATTTTTATTGCTATGATATTAAATAATGAGTCTTCAATTTTATCTTTTACTGATTTATATTTTGAGATTGATGATTCGTTTTTACTAACATTGACCTCTTTTAGTACATTTAGGTTACCATTTTCTATTGCTTTGGTCACTTTCTCAACAAGTTCCTTTACGTTTGCATAATCTCTAACATATGTATCTGTGCTTCCTTTTAGGTAGGCAATTCCTGCCTCTAAAGCATCTTCATTTCCGTATTTTTTATACTCGTCATCTAGATATGTTATAATCTCTTCATTTATTCCTTGAGTTATAGCAAAATAGGGTCCAGCCATGAGAATGTCTTTATCAATAATTGAAATAATCCGCTCAATTGCGTTTTTTTCATAGTTATAATAATCCCTAATGTTACTTATTAGATTTTGGTCTACTGTAAATTTATTGATATTCATCTCAAAATTATTGAGAAGTTCTCTTTGAGCTGCTCCTATTGAAATGTTGTTATCGGATATTTCATTGTAATTTACATTTTCCGGTAGATTCTTAAAAATTGTATAGCTTGAACCAATTGAATCTACTAAAGTAAATGTATAATCATCATCCCAAATTGTAGTCTCCAATGATTTAAGAATTACTTTATCCGAATAAACAGCTGTCAGCCAGCAGGATATTAATGTTTTATAATTCTTTTCAGTAATTTTACCTTGATTAACATATCCATAACTACAAATTCCAAGATTTTTAACAATTTCTGGATACTTCCAAAATCCTGAATACTTCTGAATTAAATTAATAGCATTTGCAAATTCTTTTTCTTCAATATAAAAACTTAACATCCTGTTAAATAAACCGGGTCTTAAATCATCAAGTTTTGTTGCGATCTCCGGTAGTATGTTTTTTATTAAGTTAATATTACTATCAAGATTTTCATATGTTTTCTTTATTTCATCAATAGAAAACGTTTCTTTATAGAGTCCTTCAATAGAATTGTTTATATCGTTAATTTGCTTTAATACCTTTTTTTGCTGTTCCACTTTCATAAAAGTGTTCATTAGGCTGACTGCGCTATTATTTGGATTTAAATATCTGTTCAATATTATGCCTGCATCATGATATTCTTTCGCCTCAATAAGTTTCCTAACATATCTGAAATAAAAATCATCTTTATAGTTCTTTGGCGCTTTATTTATTTCTTCAAATAATTGCTGATCTATTAATTGTCCGTTTTTTAATCTGCAGATTTGTATTCTGCAAAATGTTTTACTTTTAATATGCGTCAAATTAGCATCGTGTTGGTACTGCATGCTCTTTTTATAATGAGTTATGGCGTCGATATAATTCATCATTTTTTCATTTGCTATTCCTAAATCAAATAGTATGTCTGAGAGCAAAGAAAGATGCCTTATCCTTAGTTTTTGAAAATCAGAATCTAAATCTGGATGCGCTGAGCTATCTATAAAATTGATATTTTTTTCCAGTTCTTTAATTTTATCCTTGGGAGAACCTATTGTGCTAATATCTAAAAATGTACACTGTGCTATTTCAAAAAGTGCTTTAGCTTCAACTCGTTTGTATAAATTAAAATTTGCTCCTTTTCCAAGTCTTTTTCCTATTTCTAATACTTGGGCCAGAAAATCTAATCCAACTTCTCTATTTAATAAAATATTATCCTGCCCTAGTTTAAATTTAATGTCAGCTATTCGTGCTGGAGCGTCCTTATGTTTATAAAAAATAGATTCCAGTAAAGAAAGAGCAGACGTAATATTTCCTTTACTATACAACCTTAGCGCTCTATCATACTTCGTTTTTGACTTATTATAATAAATCAGGTACCATCCACCAATGCAGACTATTGATACAATAATAATAATTAAAGCTTCCATACTATTCATCCAATTTGATGATTAAAACTTGGTCAACATTTAGTTGATATGGTTGTTTCAAATTGTTCTGGTCTTCAACCAGATTATACTTACTACCAGTTCCGTAAAACATCTTGGCAATTTTCCAAGCGTTATCACCTTTTCTTACTTTGTATTTCATCAATATTGTTAATTTTTTTTCTTTGCTTTCAGCTTCTTTTACAAAATAATTTATTTTTTCCTGAAGCTGTTCAATTGAATCGCTTAAAACAAGTTGCCTTCGGTTATAATCAATTATCTCACCTTTGTGTTCTAACTTGTTTTTTAAGAATAAACTACTAACAATTAACACTATCAATATCAATGACGTTACTAGCCAATTCCTTAAAATTGAACCTGTTTTAGATTTTTCTAATGATGTAAGTAGTAAATAGGGTTTTAAATCAGAATCACATTGTGGACAAACTGTATGATGGTTTCTATAATCTGGCAGTCCTGCTTGTCTACATACAGGGCAATTATATATTTTCATAACCATTGTCTATAGGTTTTAATAATTTCATAAGCTTCTAAAACAAGAGCGCTGGCTTCTTCATTTTGCTTCATTAAGAATTTTGTTTTTGAAGTTGTATATATCTGAAGTAATCTGTTCACATCTTCTTGTTTTTTTGATTTTCCGATGCCAGTAACTGGAAGTTCTAAAATCCTGTTAGCTAATAATTCTATTCGTATCGCTGCATTTAGCACCTCATATTCATCTGTTTTTTCTTCCATTTTTTTCGCCAATTCACCTTGTTCAGCATGATTATCTGATGATTCAATTTTTGTAATTAATTGAATTAATGTGTTTCTGTCATATGTCTCCATAAGTTCACTAAACTCAATCAAAAGCCGCTTTGCTCGGTACAATTCTTGTTCAATATCAGAGCTTCCGACCTCATTTGCTCTGATCTCATCAAACTTTTCTGTTGTTGTATAGTAGATTTCATGCCATTTATTGTCATCAATGTTTTGACTTCCAATTTTATTAATCTCAGCAATTTTCTTTGTTATGAATTGAACAAGCTCCTCCTCACCTTCAATTGTTTTAAACTCCTGTACTGCCCTTTCAACCAATTCATCGATTGTTTTCAATGCCTTTTGGTCTGCGCCTCCTCGTCCAAGGATTATCTCTTTGCTTTTTGACTTGTCTTTTCTAGGATATACATTTATCTTGAATTTTTCGTTGAGGTCTAAATAAAATTCAAAAACCAATTCAGTATCAATAGGTAAATTTTCTTCGATGGGATAATAGCCCAATAACTGTAACTCATCCTTTCCATCTTCAACATCAGCATAAATCGCCACCCTTGCAATCTTTTGATTAGCTGTTAATGTATTGAAAACTTTTATTTTTTCAGCCGGCAATGTAGCTTGTTTCTCAACTATAAGCTCCTTCTTTCTTTCTTCATTTTCTTGTATTTCCAGATAGTAATTATGAGTCGTACTATATGATATATCTTCAATTTCTGCTGTAACATCTGGTCCTGGTTCATAGGTATCACCCAACCTATGTGCCAATATTCCTGCTCCTTCAGCTATTGCAAGCATAGGCTTTTCAGAAATCTTTATTTTGCTATGTCCATATTTTTCCGATAACATTTTTTTTACCAACGGTATGCATGAGGATCCACCTACCAATAAAATATTGTCTATCATTTGAATATCGTACCCTACTTCTTTTAGCAGCTGTTCTATCAAATCAATCGTTCGTTGCACAAAAGGTCTTATTGCTTCTTCAAATTCTTCACGAGTAATTGTTATGTCAATATCTATTATGTCCCCATTTTCATCTTCAAGTAGATTATCTATTAAAATTCCTGCTTTGTTGGAGGAGCTTAACTGTATTTTTGCTTCTTCGGTTTGATACCTCATTTGTCCTTCAAATCGATATCGTTTTTTTTCATTTAAACTCTCGACTAATAAATGTAAGTTACTAATATTATACTGTTTGCTTAACTTTTTTTCAACAATCTCTTGTAATTTTTTATCTAAATCATCCCCTCCCAACCATCTGTCTCCTCCGGTTCCGGCTTCCATATATTGCCCGTCTGCAATATTCAAAATAGATAAATCAAACGTGCCCCCACCAAAATCATATATCAAAATAGTTTTTGCCTCTCCAGCCTTTAGATTGTCTACACCATAAGCAATTGCTGCTGCAGTTGGTTCGGCTAACAGTTTTTTAACTTTCAAACCTGCCAATATTGCCGCAGTGTGTGTTGCATTTTTTTGTTTTTCGGTGAAATATGCTGGTACAGTGATTACAGCATGTGTTATCTCTCCTCCCAACTTTTCTTCAGCATCTTTTTTTAACTTTTTTAGTATTTCTGCGCTGATTTGTTCCGGTGTAAATTGCTTACCACCAAGTACAACTGTTACGGCATCATCTGTACCTCCCTTTAATTCCGATATACCAAACTTATAATACTTACTATTTTTCATATCCTGTACCATTTTATCTTTAATGGCAGCTCCCATTAGTCGCTTCACTGATAGAATTGTATTTACTGGATCTCTTTCAATAAGCTGATATGCACTTCGTCCTACAAGCAGTTCTCCGTTTCTTTGTCCTACGCAAGACCGTGTCAATTCTTCATTCTCTTTATTACGGATAATCTTTATCGCTGTATCTTTAAACGCGATAACAGAATTTGTTGTACCTAAGTCAATTCCAATTGATTTTTTCATTTTCTTATATTGTTAAGTTATGCTAATTTAAATCCTAATGGTGCTTTTTAGCTGTATTTAGATAATAAAGTGATAAGGATAAAACAACCATGTAATTCCTCTCTCTTCTTTTAATTGCAATGATGTATCATACTCATCTCATCAATCTTCCTTTCTTATAAATTGTGTAATAACATAATGGCATTGGTTAATAAAATTTCATATCACAATTTCTCCAAATACAAGTTTAAGTTAATTTATAAAAATCTTCAATTTTTTTGTCTCTTACCCATCACCAATTACTACCATCAAAACCTAATATCTCCATTCTTTCAGAACATATCATTGTTCTACAAAGTCTTCACGCTCAGACAAGTCATCAACTTATCTAGCTTTTTTGAAATAAAAGTGCAAGCAATTTGGCGTGGATTCGAGCCCCGGGGTAGGCTAAAATATGGGGTCAGGTACAGGAATCTCAATCACCTCCGTTGAGTCAGCTTTATTAGAACTCAGATAAAATCTTCATTCTAACACCATCAAGCATCCCCTTCGGAACAGATGTAAAATTAGAAAGACTTATTTACATCACAATACTTTTTTTAACATTTTTTTACATTTTTTTGCTTCACCAAATATACGCTCAAAATATTCAAATCTTTGAATCCAGCGTCAGCCCATTAACCTCTAATCATTAACCCCTTACCATTCTTGAGCCTACTTTTAACATTTCCCTTTTCTTAGGCATATCCCTTTTTTATCCCCTCGTTTTAACTTATTTCTTCGTTACCGGGTCGGGCTATCCGCTCATATCTTTTTTGCTTTCGCACAACCTCAACAAAAAAAAGGATACCCGCTACTATCTCTCATGAACCAGTCCGGTTGAAGCTTAATTCTACAAACTAGTAAAGAGATATATTTAGTCATGCCCCTTTTTCATCCTGACTTGATCAATGCTATTAACCAGTTTTCAGATAACTCTGCCGATAAAGTCTCAATCAACCTTGGCATGAACTTTGCCCCCGAAACCTTCCATCAGGGTTATGGTGTACTAGAGCAGCATCAATCAATAATTTACAACTTACATTTACATTCTTAACCAGAATTAAGGCTTTGATTTATACATTAGCATACATAATAAACCAACAACAATAAGCACTCAGAAAACCAACTCACCAGCATTACCGATAAGCCGTGTCTGGCTTATCAATTGGACAGCTTTGGCATCGTCCCTTATGAAAAGGCCTCATAAAATTTTTCAAAGGTTCATGCACGCCCATAACCATCGCTTTGCAAGGCGAATGGGGCAGTGGTAAAACCTCCCTAGTGTACATCCTGAAACAGCTATGACCTAGATAATAAAATACAATCTTGAATCATTGAATCTTGAATACTTCTCTAAAGTCGCTCAATTTTCACAGATTCCCTAATTATTATGTGTTCTTTGATTCTAAAAGTATCATATTTCAAGGGGTTACCCTTTTCCATCCGAATTGATTGTGCCGGATTTATTCAAGAATTTAAGTTACATTAATCTAATAAACCAAATCTTCAATCCAGACCCCTGTTTTATCAATACATCCCCATTTTCCGTTTAATCGAACATTTGCTAATCCATTTGCGAATTCTGCACGATAATCGTAAATACAGGGAATTACTAAATGTCCCGATCTATTAATAAATCCATATTTTTTGTTTTGACAAACACAAGCAAACCCTTCACAAAACTTAAACTCTTTATCATATTCAAACGGAATGATCACCTTTCCAAGTTTATTTATTAATCCATATTTAGAAATAGAATTAAAAGGTTTATTGTCAAGTCTTAGACTCACACATATTTCTCCGTTTAATACTCCGGGGTATCTAACATCCGAATATATAAATGGTAAAACTTGACTTCCATTTTTATCTATAAAGCCCCAAAGTCCGTTCGATTTTACACATGCTAATCCTTCATTAAAATCCCTGGCATCACTGTATTTTGTTGAATTTATTGGATTTCCATAGGCGTTTAAATATGTCCACTCATTGTCACTAGAAAACATCAGAGATACTCCAACCAACATTCGACCTTCCTTAAATGATCTAAAAGATTGATAGCCTCGTGTAAATAAAACTTTTCCATTTAAATCTACACAAGTAAAACCTCTGCTTTCCCGTATAATTGCCATTCCCTCATCAAAACTAATTGGATTTTGTAAATTTCGGAAGTTATTATTTATCTTGCCTGACTTATCTATAACATAATAAACAGATGGATAATCCTGGGTTAAACAGACAGAAGCCAGCCCATTTTGAAAATTTGAAGCGCCATAATAATTAAATCCTAAAACTGTTTCCCCCTTTTGATTAATGAAACCATATTTGCCTTCTATTTTTACACTTGCAAGTCCTTCACAGAATCGGTTAGCATTATCAAACTTTATTGGGATAACACTATCACCATTCCTATTAATGAAACCATATTTCCTATTTAGCCTCACCAAGGCTAGCCCATTCTGAAATGACTCAGCATTATCATACATTAGTGGGATTACTTCTTCACCTCTACGATTAATAAACCCATATTTATTGTCCATATAAACACAGGCTAGTCCTTCGCTAAATGATTTAGCATTATTATATTTATAGAGGGTAATCATTTGTCCAGAGGAATTTCTATAACCATAACGACCTGCAACCCAATCACTAGGATGATAAACTTCACCAATACTAACTATTTTGTATGTATCATCGGATTCAAATTTTGATTCAATAAAATCGAGTGTACTTGTTACTTTTCTAGGGATGATTTTTAACCATAAATCAAATAGCTTTTCTGTTGCAACAGAATCAATAGAAAACTCACTTTGAAAATATTGCTTTAGATTAATAATGTGAGCATTATATTCAACAACGGGTGAATTCTGTATATTTATTAGTTTTTTGGTTATTTCAGCTTTTAAAGAAAGTTCTATTAAAAATCGTATTTTCTTTTCTTCTGGCAGTAAGTCGGCAAGAATGGCTTTTAATCTCTGGTTTTGATGAATGATATCAATACCATGTTCGGCTATGAGTTTTTTGAGAGTTTCAGTTATGGCTTTCATACTTTATTTTTAAATTGATTATTAATGAGTATCCCCGCAATTGAAATATCATCTTGGCTGCCTTTTGCAGATAGTTTTGGTAAATATCCCTGCAATTCTTCTTTTGCTGTTTCAAAATCTTTTTCCATAAACAATTGTTGCAGAGTTTTGTAAAAACCATGCAATGATTCATCTGTTCCAAAAGTATCATCCAAACCATCTGTAGCTAAAAAAATTGCTTTCGGTAAATTTTCCGCGCTAAAGTAAAAACGGAATCGTTCCAAAGCTTTTTCGTCACAAAGTGATGTAGTAGCATTAAGAAAACACTTGTCATCCCATGGTATCGGTTGAAGATAGGCATCATCTTCAGTAACGACAACGCATTTACCATCGCCTATTTGTAAGCCAAACCAAAATAGGGAGGTGCGCACGACGGCGATCAATGTCGTACCATAAGCAGATATCCAACCGTCATCCTTTTCGAGTGCGGCTTTGTCTTTGTCAGATAAGTGTTCAATCTCTTTAGTTGTAAAAGGTTGATTTAAAAAATGATAAGTAACAGCTTCTCGCCATTTGAAAATGATATAAGAGGCTAACTGCATAATAGTTGCATCCGGATTTGGCTTAAATTTTGCCATTGCACCCTTAATATCTATACGTTTTCCAAATATTAATCTGATTGATTCTTTACAAATTTCAGTTGCAATTTTTGAACCTGTTTCACTTCGAATATATTTATCGCCACCATGTCCATCAGATACAATAGCAACAGCAAACTTACTTCCGCTACTACTGTATGAATAATCCTGACATGGCCTGCCCGATTTCAGATGGCTTGCACCAATACTGCGTACATCAAAAACCTTATATTCGCTCATGCTTTTTTTTTATAAGTTTACCAACCATTCTGAACATCATCAACGTCTATGCTATCTTGTTGGAAAGTTTTTATTTGACCTGCAAAGTCAGCTGCTTTTTGATTGGTATCTGCATCACTATCATCGCCGAGTCCTACGCCAGAACTCTTACTACCAATTTGTGAAGCGGTAACACTGGCAAAACGTATCATTTTTTTTAAAGATGCGGGTGTTCGTACTGTCAACACACATTCATCGTTGCCTGTAAATTCTTTCAAAATTTCAGTATTTGCATCACTGCCAATAGCAACTGCTACTTTAATAGCCACTTTAAACCATTTATTTCTACGCAGCTCTGCTAATCCTTTTTTGTATTCATCGGTTGGTTCACCATCTGACATCATAAAAATAGCCGGTGCATATGACCCCACAGCATCAGCCATAAACTGCGTTCGCGAAAGTTTATCATTCAGCATATTAAATGCTACGCCCAAATCGGTTAATCCACCTGCTTCGAGGTTATTCCAAACAAATTGGTCGGCCTCTATTGGTGTATTGTACAACCATCGTGCCCCTGAAGAAAAATCGAGTACAGCAATCTTTATCAAAGCATCGGCATTTTCTGCTGAAATAGCTTTGATTTCTGGTAAAACCTCACGAATGGCTTCGTTTACTGCGCCAATTTTATCACCATCCATACTCCCGGAAGTGTCCACCAAGAAAAACAATACCATCGTACGACGTGGTATTGAGACTGAATCTAATATGCTCATAATGCTTTCTTTTTAAATGATAATATAATGAAAATTTAAATAAACTATTCTGTAATTTCACCCTTTACTCCCCCACCAAACACAATGCTGATACCATTCAAAACTGGCACTACATCATTGTTCGAAATAGTTTTCTGCTTTCCATCGGGCATAGTACACATCCAGGTGTCGGCACTTATATTTCGCATGCCCCACAATGCAGGCTTATTTTTGTTTTGAATAACTTCACCTGTTATTTTTAAAAAATCTTCACTTCCGGCTTTGGTGTGAATTGCATATGCTTTTTTGCCTGGAAACATTACAATCCGGCTTCGTCCCACATTCAAAGTCATTGGTTTGCCCAATTGTTTGCCACAATTTATACAGTTCGATTCCGAAACCTCCATGTTTATAAATGTTTCATTGCCACAACTACATTTTACAGTTTCATCACGTAGGCGCATAAACAGTTTAATCCATTCATTCTCAGGATTTCGTTTATTGGGTTCATGTATTCCTTCAGCCCCAAAGATATGTATAAATGCATCTTTTATATATTGCGGGAAAATAGGCCAGCGTCGAATCGCATTTGTATGGACACCCATTACTGGGTGATTGGTATCATTCTTTGGATCGAAAATAAATACAGGTGAACTTCCATAAAATCTTCGTTCCATTTGATCGGTCAAACAGGGTACACTTGCAATGAGTTTTCCTTCCAGAGGGTGGTTATTGAACAGCAACATAAACAACAATACACCCAATGAAAAACGATCAGTATCGGCGTTAGGTAAGCTTTTGCGTAATACAACTTCCGGCGCCATGTAACGACATTTACCTGCAATACCTAAATTTTTACCATATGGTGCTACATTGTCGTTATCGCATATCAAAACTTCGCCAGTAATAGGGTGGATAAAGAAGTTGCCATCGTTCAAGTCCTGATAACTATAGCCTTTACGGTGCAATGCTCTAAATGCATTGCTTATTTGCAGTGCTGCATGAATCATAGCCGATAGACTTCCGAATCGCGCTTTTGCAAGTAAAAAATGTGAAAATTCTTTGAATTCATCTGGTCGCAAAGCCATTATATAGCCAAAGCGTTTTTCGTGCCACTCAGTTAGAAATTGTGGCCAAAGAAATGAATCGGTTGGTGCACCGTTTTTTATATTGTTGTCCAGATTATCATAAAATTCCTTTGTGCAATCATGTGTGTACCATTTCAATGCGTATTGCTTGCCGTTCATTTCTACCAAATAAACAATCCCTTGTCCTCCCTCACCTAATTTTCGCTTTACAGTGATACTACCACCTACTTTCAATGCAATTTTATCGTTTTGTTTAAATTCCTTCATATTATTCGTCATTAGCATCTTTTACCCAATTTCCTCGTTTGTCGATATAACCCCTCTTACCATTAAATACAACAAGACTAAGTCCTTTGTTAAAATCTTCCGCATACTCATATTTTAATATTATCCCCAATTTCCCTTTTTTGTCAAAAAAACCATATTTTCCATTTAATCTAACGCGAGCCAGTCCTTCCTTAAAATCACTAGCCATGTCATATTTTAAAGGTATCATTTCTTTTCCTTGTATGTCAAGATAGCCAAATTTACCGTTTCGTCCTACAATAGCGATTCCCTCGCTAAAATCACTGGCATTAGTATATATAAGAGGTATTGTCTCATTTCCTTGTTGGTTGATATAACCAAATTTTCCGTTTAATTTAACACGCGAAAGTCCTTCGCTAAAAGGCCAAGCATCATTATATTTACTTTGTGTAATCATTTCCCCATTCGCATTCTTAAAACCATTTAGTCCTTCATGCAAATCTTTTTCAAAAGGTTCATCCGCGTCCTCATGCTCCCAACCTAATGCAGTTGTCCAGTTTTTTACCATCTGCTGTACAATTTCTTCTTTCAAGAAAGCTTCATCAGCCAGTCGGTGCTGCATGTCAAGGATGTGCGTATAGCGTTCGTTTTTGTCGGTTGTTGAGAGGGCAGCCAATTGTGTAGGTATGTTTTCACGTACCGATAAAAGTAGCAATCGTTTTGTTTTGTGGTCGTGTGCAAACAAGTCAGAAATCATAGCAGCCAATCGCTGTTGGTTTTGCAGCAATACGGTGCCATAAGCTTGAAGCATATTGCCAAGTATCACATCCGTACTTAGCACTTCAGCTTTTTCGTTTAGCATTTGTAGCATGTCAGCCTGGCAAAATGGGCATTTACTCAGCGATTTATTAGCTGGTGCTGTCCATTCTCCCTGACAGTTGGTACATTTCATTATTATATTTTTTACTATTATCTACTACATAAAGCGTTGTTCACCTTAGCCCAATTTACGTTTTAACGAGTTAAAGGCACCATCTAATAATTCAATATTGTCGTTTCGTTTTAATTCTTTCATATTTCAAATAAATTGTATCATTCTGCTTTTATTTCTAATGTTTCATTTAAAACCCAATACCTAAAGCGTTGGGTTTTGTCCTATTTAATAAAACTTGATTAACTTTTCTACTAACTTAATCGTTGTTTTACACACCCCTATCAAATTTGGCATCCTCTTTCCTTTTATACATCAAATACGCACCCCCCTTTCCACATACATTCCAATTTCTTAAACCTCTTTCTCTTTACACATTTTTATTAATCAAAACTAAAACAACATCTCCAAAAACGCCAAAAAAGCCACATAGACACTTTACAGTATCCATCATAGCCCTTTTTTTCTTTTTTCCGGGCTCTCAGCCTCCCGGTTTACTCTTAGTAATTGTGCACGCAGCCCTTTGTATTCAATTCTGTCCAAAAAAGGCTGCGTTTTGGATCATGAAGCCATTTTCATTCTCAGTATGAAGTACTGCATGGCAAAGCAATTATTGTCAGCCTTTCAAGTCTTTCTCTTCTGTTATTTGCAGTAAAATTACAATACCCCTTTTTAATTACCAAAACATTTTCAAAGTATATTTTCATAACCTCTTTGAAACATATAATCAACCAGTGTACGGCAGCTTATCTCTTTTCACTTTTCACTTTCTTGGGCATGCCCCTCCATCCTATCTTCGTTTTAACTTACTTCTCCGTTACCAGGTCGGGCTATCCGCTCATATCTTTTTTCCTCCCCACTGGCTTGCCAAGAAAAAAGGATATCCGCTTCTATCCCTCATGCAAATCGGAGCCTTCGGCATTTAATCAATACCCACCCAACCCATCCCTCAAAATGCTTTTTAGATTTTTTAGTTAAAGCGCTCCAGGCAGCAAAAATCCCCGCCCCTCACCGGCAAGAGCCCACAGGCTAACAGGGGTTACGGGGCTTGCACGGTCTTTTTGC
>WOUZ01000019.1 GCA_009773165.1 Bacteroidota bacterium | reverse complement strand
ACCTTTACTGCCTTCCCCGAAAACGGCGGCTCAACACCCGCTTACCAATGGAAAGTCAACGGAGAAAATGCAGGAACCAATAACAGCACCTTCGCTTATACACCCGTAGACGGCGACCAGGTACAAGTCGTTATGACCTCTTCGCTGACTTGCGTCACTGGAAATCCGGCGTCCTCCAATGTCATTTCCATGACCTTTACTGCCTTCCCCGAAAACGGCGGCTCAACACCCGCTTACCAATGGAAAGTCAACGGAGAAAATGCAGGAACCAATAACAGCACCTTCGCTTATGCACCAGTAGACGGCGACCAGGTACAAGTCGTTATGACCTCTTCGATGACTTGCGTCACCGGAAACCCAGCCACATCCAACGTCATTTCCATGATTGTAAGCAACAACCTGCAGGCAAGTGTAAACATCACAGCATCGCAAAGCAGCGTTTGCCAGGGCACCCCCGTCACCTTCACCGCCTTCCCCGAAAACGGCGGCTCAACACCCGCTTACCAATGGAAAGTCAACGGAGAAAATGCCGGAACCAACAACAGCACATTCGCTTATACACCTGTGAATGGCGACCAGGTACAGGTTGTCATGACCTCTTCGCTGACTTGCGTCACCGGAAACCCAGCCACATCCAATGTCATTTCCATTATTGTAAGCAACAACCTTGCAGCAAGTGTAAGCATCACAGCATCGCAAAGCAGTGTTTGCCAGGGCACTTCCGTCACCTACACCGCCTTTCCCGAAAACGGCGGTTCAACACCCGCTTACCAATGGAAAGTCAACGGACAAAACGCGGGAACCAATAACAGCATATTCGCTTATACACCTGGGAACGGAGACCAGATACAGGTTGTTATGACCTCTTCGCTGACTTGCGTCACCGGAAATCCGGCATCCTCCAATGTCATTTCCATGACCGTCAGCAACAACCTTGCGGCAAGTGTAAGCATCACAGCAACGCAAAGCAGTGTTTGCCAGGGCACTTCCGTCACCTACACCGCCTTCCCTGAAAACGGCGGCTCAACACCCGCTTACCAATGGAAAGTCAACGGACAAAATGCAGGAACCAACAACAGCACCTTCGCTTATACACCTGGGAACGGCGACCAGGTGCAGGTTGTTATGACCTCTTCAAATGGTTGTGTCTCGAATAATCCAGCCACATCCAATACAATTGAAATGGTTGTTAATACTTCTGTACTTTCTTTGATTGCAAATCCGATGCAGGGAGGCACTGTAAGTTACGCAGGAACACCACAGATTGGTCAGATAGTAGTATTGACAGCAGTGCCGGCAAACGGTTGGGTTTTTGTGAACTGGACGAATAGTATTGGTGAAGTTATTTCAACAAACGCTAATTTTAATTTTACCGTCACAGGATGTAATCATGTAATAACGGCCAATTTTAATACACTTAACACAATCACCGGTAAACTTGCCTTATTCAATCCATATGAAACGCCCGTTCCAACACCCTATTCAGAAGGAGCTTTTTACACACAGCTTTTCGATGGTTTACTACCAGTTGGCACCTCCCAGCAAATCACAACAGGCATACCCTATAGCTTTAACGGACTGGAAGCAGGAAAAAGCTATACCATGCGCGTGTGGGAACAAACGACAGACAATTTAGTTGGTTCAACCTGGACATGGAATAACTATGGAGGCGTTACTGCACTCGATGCCTTAATTGTAAGTTATATGGGAATTCAAAATCCTGTTTTGAGCACCTTCCCATGGATTAGTCCAGAGGGGATGGAAGGATATACCCCATTTTTTAACCAGGTAGCCGATGCCAATAACAGCACAAGTATCACCTCGTTGGATGCACTAATGTTACTTTACAGATCGGTTAATAATCCACTTACAATACCTTTTCCCGGAGGAAGACACAACTTCCAGGTTGCAGGTAAAAAGTTAGAAGGAATAAATGAACCAGCATTTCCAAATGCACCGGATATTCTTTTTAATCCAAGCGGGACCTATGCTGCAACCTCAGACGTTTCATCCGTTTATTATGAAGCAGCACTGCCGGAGATTGAAAGCGGGACAACTGTTTTCAACATGTATCTGGTAGCAACTGGTGATGTAAATGTATCCTATGATGTATTAAATCAGACGAAGCTCAAATCAGCAATAAGTTTTGAAGGAGTAACAACAAGAAAAGTCAACGATGAACTCATAATACCAGTCAGGTTAAAACAAAACACAGAACTTGCAGCGGCTACAATCAGCATAAGTTACAAGCCAGATATTTTGGAAGTAGTTGATATTATTGGAATAGACATCTACACTATTGACAGCAAAAAAGGAATTGTAAAGATTGCATGGATGGATGAAAACGGTAAACCATTCAATGAAAACGATGAGTTTTTTGCACTTAAGATCAAGATTTTGAAAGATATAAAAGAAGGCACTTCCTATCTTGAGCTACTTTCGGGAACAGAGTTTTCCGATAAATTTGCCACAGTCCTGAATGATGTTGTTTTGAAGGCAAATTATATTGAAACATCACCGAGAACGGTTCTTGATAGCAAACGAGAGTTGCTCCACAGTATATTTCCAAATCCTTTCAGAGATTTGACAACAATTCAATACACGTTGCCGGAATCAGGACATGTTAAAGTGAACGTTTTCAACTATCTGGGGCAAGAAGTGAAGCTTTTGGTAAAAGAACATCAACTACAAGGCACATATAACCTGATGTTGAACAACGATGATTTGCGTGGATCAGGCACATATATTTATCAGATAACTTTTGAATCAAAAGATCAACTAATAGTTGAAAGAGGAACGATAATGCTTGCCAAATAGAAGAGTTTGTCAAAAGAGAATACGAGGTCAGGGTGCTGATTTTTCATGAGAGTATGATGTAAACAACGAATACTTACAGATCAGCACCCGTGAAAACTGAGTACTGGTAAAGAATTTACTGTAAAAGAAAGCATTTCTGACTATTGATGCTGCTTAAAAAGCCTCATTCACACCATAACGCTTAGTCGATATGTTTTTCTTCAACCTGAAGAATCTCATAGGTGAGTGCGTTGTAAACAAAAACAATAATGGACACGTGATCAGCATTGTAGGTGCTGTTGAGAGAAAGGGAATAGTTTTTCGTGAAAACAGCACCGGCAGTTGCTTGACCAGCCGCAGCTAATTCTTCACCCCAGGTGCCATTTACGTTTTCGCGCAGCATGTGTCTGTGAACATAATCGGTGATTGTTGCTCCGCCAATAGTGGCATCGTTGTTGCGCTGGGCGCTCACAATGCTATCTTCCACTACACAGGCAACAATTTTTAAAGCCGGCTCAAGTGCAAGGAGCGCTGTTGTTGTAAGTGAAATTGCAAGATTACGGTTTGCAGCGTTATAAGTGGTGCTGATACCAATTTTAATATTTGCAGGGTCAGCTATAACTGCTGCAACACCTGTTCCCCAGTCACCATTTTCAACGGTATAAACACCCTGAGATTGTTGCCTGTTAATCATACCGATAGGGTTACCAGCTGCCGACATGCCGAAAAACCCATCCCAGGCTGTGCCCGCCGGAGTGCGGTAGTCGTTGTCGAATGGGGCTGCTTTGGGATCAGCAAAATAACCGGCATGAACTGCCATCATGATGAGTTTACCTTCATATAAATCAACAAGTTCAAGTCCTTTTTTGGCTGCAGTCGGACAATTCACACAGGTATGTCCGGTGTAATCTTCAAGCAGAACCTTTCGTGTTAACTCTTCTGTTCCATTATTTCCACCTTCTTTATAGGGAGGCTCAATTTTGTCACAACCAGTGAGCAGGATACCAAACAGCAATATAGCAACAAAGAAATTATGAGTCTTTTTCATTTTTTCAGCTATTAAAAATTAGTCGAAAGGGTAAGTGTCAACCCACTTGAAGCAGGAACTTGCCGACATACACCACCAACACAAACCACTCCTTCGCTTTGACGACCAAAGGTCAAAGCAAGTCGGGTTGACTCGCGTGTATAACCGGCTGAAACAGTGTAGTAATGGTTACGGTGGTCTTTTACAGGGTTTCCATAATTGTATTGATCAGCAACAGCTACAAACCATTTGGGAGCGATGGTATATTCAGCCATAAGAGCAGCCCAGTCACCTTCGTCCTGTTTGGTCCATAAACCCTGAGCTTCGACACGTAGGGCATTTTTGCTGCTGAGTTTGTAAGTAACATCGGCAACAGCAAGATGTGCTTCAACTGCAGGTTCACCTGTGTGGCCTTCGATGGTGGCTATATCATACAACAGGTTCATATACTGAACCATAGCTTTCAGTTTACTGTTGATTCTTTTGTCGATTTCAAAATTGATGTCACGAAAGAAAATATGATCCGAGACCTTGAAGAAATCAGTGGTATATCCTAATGTACCTTCTTGTCCTATTGATGTGGTGTCGTTTACCTGATTTCTTACGATGTCGTTCACCTGACTATAATTGAATGCAATACCTGTCCCGTATTTTCCACCCAATAAACTCCCTTTTGGAATTTTGTAGTTTACCTGAAATTGTAATCCCATTTCACCGTTAGGCTGGGTTGCATACGGATATTTTGCTGTCAGGCTATAGGCATGTGTCCTGTTGATAGGAGGTAAAAAATTGATATCCAAAGCGTTGGCTGAAATAGCACGATCGGATTTAAAACTCATATTATCTACCCGTTTGAGTTGAAGAACCACTCCTAAACCCTTTTGGGAGTAGGATAATGAACTAAGGATAGCTTGCCCTTCATGGTAAATAAAATTATTCAGCGCAGAAGGATCGTTAATTTTATAGGCATATTCTGTCATGAAATTAAAGTTGCCTGCACCCAGATTCACTCTTCCCGAAAAAGCTCCAACATTTTCAGGTAAGTTATATATTGGATCTGCATCACGCTGATATTTGCTTACCGCGCTGGCTCCAAGAGTGAGTCGCAAAGGAGCAGATTCCCATCCGGCTACAGCATCATTCAGATTCAATTCAGCATCAGCACCTCTTACAATCCCTCTGTTATTACGTTCAAATTTTTGCCAAAAGAAACGTTGACTACCATAAACACCTTTCAATGTCAGCCCTTTCATTGGATAAATGACTACCCGCATCCCATTCATTGAATTATCGTAACCCAATGTCCATTCTTCATATGTTCTGAAAATAAGACCGTTGCCAAACTGTTCGTAAAAATTCCCGGCTGTAATCTCAATGAGGTCACTGGTATATGATGCCCATAAATAGGGGAAGCCATTGCCTTCCTGGCGTGGGTCGAATCCTGCAATTGGAGTCATAAATGCTTCATAGCGCATCCCCGCTTTGAACTTACCAAGCGTAAATATCATGTTTCCAAAGCCATTGATTCCAATTTTACGTCCTGCTATGGTTGAATCATAAATTCCAATCGTTGCATCAGGCCTGTAGAACTGGACGTCGGTCTGGAAGCTTCCGTTGACGGTGGCGTTGTTAAAAAGGTCCTGAGCATAAAGTGTAGATAAACAAAAAATACCCAAAATGATGATTAACAGTTTTCTCATTACAATTGTGGTGCTATAAAATTTGAAAGAAAAGCTTATTTTTTGGCTGCCAGTTTCTTAACTTTTTCATACAACTCTAATTCAGCACCTTCAAAATATGAGGTGTGCTGGGAAATGATTTTACCACTTCCATCGAGTAAAAATGTATGAGGAATCATATTAACGTTCATGGCTCTTTTAAAGTCACCATTGGGATCAAGCAATACCTCAAACTCCCATCCCTTTCCTTTAACAAGTGGGGCTACCCGCGCTGTTGAACGGGAATCGTCAATTGAAACAGCATAAATTTTCACGCCTGTTTCTTTTTGCCACTCCTCGTATGATTCGTTGAAAGCATCGAGTTCTTTTTGGCATGGTTTGCACCATAATGCCCAGAAACTGATGATAATAGGTTTACCGTCATTAGAGATGCCTGACGTATTAAAGCTTTGTCCGTCCAGGGTTTTAAGCATCACTTTAGGTAGTGTGGATTCCTGTGCTGAAATATTCAGGCTCAGCAAACCCAACAGCAGCAATAAAAATAGGTTTTTCATGAAAATGGATTTAGCAATTATAATCTCTTTTTGGGATTACTTTTTAGACAACCGCAATCTGAGTTTGGTTGCACACTTACTCAATATAAACTTCAAGGATGATGGCATTTGGATCGGGGAGAAGTATGATATTTTCGATCACATTGGGTAACAAAATTACTTCACCGGCTACTAACGTGTAATTCTGGTCTTCCCATTCGATTTTTAAACCACCTTCTGTACAGAACAGAATAACGAATGAGTCGAGTTCTGAATAATCTTTTTTAATGCCAGCACTGATTTTAAGGATGTTGGTAGTAAAAAAAGGTGACTTTATAAGGTTTTCGGTGGAATTTTCGCTACGCAGATAGGGAGTCTTATAGTTGCTATGCATTGTATAATCGATGGCTTCCAGAGCTTCTTCGGTGTGCAGTTCGCGACTGTTTCCGGCCTGATCAACACGATCCCAATCATAAATGCGGTAAGTTGTATCACTGGATTGCTGAATTTCTGCAATTAATGTGCCTGGTCCGAGAGCGTGAACACGACCGGCAGGAATAAAAAAGACATCTCCTTTTTCAACTTTCTCGAAGTTCATGATGTCTTTAAGTTTTTTGTTTTCAAGATAGCTTAAATAGATCAACTCATCCACTTCCTGATTGAATCCACAAATAAGTTCGGCATCGGCATCAGCCTGCATCACGTACCACATTTCTGTTTTGCCATAACCCACACCTCTTTTTTGAGCCAGGGCATCATCAGGATGAACCTGAATGGATAGCCAGTCGTTTGAGTCGATCACTTTTACAAGGATGGGAAACTGATCGCCAAAACGTTCATACACCTTGTCACCAACGAGGTCGCCCATAAAAACTTCCACAAGCTCATTGAGTTCGTTACTTGTCAGATAGCCATTATTGACCAGGGTAGGGTTTCCCTCAACTCCTGAAAGAAGCCAGGCTTCACCACAGTTGGGTAATAATCCGAAATCCATCTTCAGTTGCTGCCTTATTTTTTGTCCGCCCCATATTTTCTCTTTAAAGAGTGGAGTAAGTTTAAAAGGGTAAAGTGTTTGCATTACTTCAAAGTGTTGAGCGGCAAAAATACAGAAATATCTTCAGTTAAAAGGACTCAAAAAAAGAAGGAGCACCGTTTGCAGTGCTCCTTCTACTATCATTGGATTAACCCTTGATTTATCTGAAGACAGGAGTTAAAAAGCTTCAGTGCGAATTGGTTTAGGCTCTGATTTTCTGATCGTTAGCTCATCAATAAGACGTGTTGCACCGGCATATTTATCAATGATAAACAAAACATAACGGATATCGACATTGATGGTGCGTTGAAGTGCAGGTTCGAAAGCGATATCGCCACTCATGGCTTCCCAGTTGCCATCGAAAGCCAAACCAATCAATTCACCTTTTCCATTCATGATAGGACTTCCTGAGTTACCACCGGTAATGTCATTGGTGCTAAGGAAACAGGTTACAAGTTTTCCATCTACTCCGTAAGGGCCAAAATCCTGCTTTTCGATTAATTCTTTCAAATAAGCCGGAACAATAAATTCATCGTTGGAAGGGTCTTCTTTCTCGATGATACCGTTTGTGGTTGTAACATAATCAAAATGAACAGCATCAGCAGGAATATAATCCTGAACGCTTCCGTAGGTCATGCGCATTGTTGAATTGGCATCAGGATAAAAAACTTTTTCAGGTTGCATTTTGCGTAAGCCGTCAACAAAAAGACGCTTTGCCGGAGCGAGTGAGGCTTGTGCAGCCCTGAAACCACCTGCAAGTTCCATGGTTTTACTCATAAAACCATCGGCTAATTGCATTGCCGGATCTTTCTCAAGCGTTTTGAGATCAGGTTTCGCAAGGAAAGCGTTTATTTTTGCTTCGCTGGAAAATATCGAGTTGGCAAATAGATTGGCTGCTAATGCTGCCAAATTACCATCTTGCTTATCAAGCATTTTAACCAAAACAGGTGTCTGCATTTCAACAGCAAGGTTTTTGGTATATTTTTCAAGCATTACCTGCAATACTTTCTGATCAGCAGGGGCATAATAGTCTTTAAAATGTTCTTTTACAGCTTCCTTAAGTCCGGTAATTGTTGTTGAAACTTGCTCTTTGCGGTCGGCAATCATTTTCTTTGCCATATCTTTTTCTTTAGGAAGTTCTTTTTTGTCAATAGGTTTTAAGAGCTCTTTCAAACTGTTGAACTCCATTGCAAAACCGATTATTTCAGCACCACCCATACCGGCTAAGTTGGTATAAAGCATAGGCTCAATGGTTGCTCCCATTTGCTCATATCCTTTAGCCATGGTTGAAAGTACATCGCCATATTTTTTACTCCGTTCATTGTCAGCAGCAACCCATGCACTGAAATCATTTTCAAGAAATTCTTTTTTCTCTTTTACATTCAATCGTTTAAGACCGCGTGTTTGTCCAATGAGGTATTTCCATGAATTTGCTGTCACTGCATGTTTGGATGCATATTGAATTTTAACTTTTTGATCAGCATCCATGAATTCTTTCCAGGTTTCCAATTTGTCACCGAAAAGTTCGATGATGGCAGGGTATTGTTTTTCAAGGTTGAAGTCAACACCAAAAGAACTGAGGTAACGGTCGGTACTTCCAGGGAATCCCCAGATCATAGTGAAATCACCTTTTTCAACACCATCGAGGCTCACAGGAAGATGGTGCTTGGGTTTTAGAGGAATGTTTTCGGTGCTGTAATCAGCAGGACGACCGTCGGGACCAGTATAAACCCTGAAGATGCTGAAGTCACCCGTGTGACGTGGCCACATCCAGTTGTCGGTATCACCTCCGAATTTTCCAACAGCTGAAGGAGGAGCTCCAACAAGGCGAATATCGGTATATACTTCGTAAACAAACAGATAGTATTCGTTTCCTTCGAAGAAACTTTTTACAACCACATTATATTTTCCTTCTTCACTCCAGGCTTTACGGAGATCACCTGTTTTTTTGCGGATAGCAGCTGAACGGTCCTGGACACTCATTGTGTCGTTTACAACAGATAATACACTGTCGGTAACATCAGCCATTTTGATAAGGAATGAAACTGACATATCGGGATTTGGAAGTTCTTCGGCCAGACTTGCAGCCCAAAAACCATCTGTCAGGTAGTCGTGTTCTATAGTGCTGTGCTTTTGTATGTTATCATATCCGCAATGGTGGTTGGTGAACAATAAACCTTGATCGGAGACAATTTCTCCGGTACAGAAATATCCACTTGGAGTTGGTCCGTTAGACAAACCTACGATAGCATCTTTGATGCTGGAATTGTTGATACTGTATATTTCTTCGGCTGTTAGCTGCAAGCCGGCTTTTTGCATATCAACATAATTGAGGCGCTCCACAAACATTGGAAGCCACATTCCTTCATCAGCATATGCCTTTCCAAAAGAAACGCTCAGGAAAAATAACAAAATCAGTGTAATTTTTTTCATGTGTATTGATTTTAGGTTATAAAAATTGATAAAAGATTTTTATGACATAAATTATGCCATTGAATATAAGTTGTTATTTTACAAATAACTAGCCTATAACCAGTTTTTTGTATGCTGTTCGTTTAAGCACAACGGTGTCCGTAAACGTACATTTATTCAAGTCCCAGCACATGAGGACCCATATTAAAATAGATATCAACCGGGATTCCTTTTTCCATGATTCTGTTCAAGTCGGACTGAAGCTGAGGTTTCACCACTCCTTCGGTAGCCACCCATTCTTTTACGAAATCATAGCTGCCATCGCCCTGTGCTTTGAGGATTTTTCCGGTAAGTTTCCGGTTTGCTTCCATCATCTTCTCTAAATTGATGGCGTAAGTTCCATCTTCATTGCGGGTAAAAGCTCCTTCCTGAAGTAAGAAACTGAAGGTCATCATATTGGCTTTCCCATGGGCACTTGCTGCTCCAAAACGAACTGAGCGAAAAATACCAGCCATAAAAGTCACATAGTTATCCATTAGATCGGTATCTTTGAATTCACCCATTTCATTCAATTTCGTTACAAGAAATAGTCCGAGAATATCAGCTTTGGCTTCTTCCAGAGGAGAGTATTGCTCGCGAAGAGCCTTTCGAACCGATGAACTTCCGTCAATAGTATTTTTAATTCCCATTCCATGAGCCACTTCATGAAACATTACATTGCTGAAGAATGCATCAAAGGTAATGTGTTTGCGTTGCTCAGGAGCGATGAGAACATCAGATACAGGAACAAGAATATGATCAAACTTGGCTTTCATGCTGTTTTTCAACTGAAGTTTGCGGGTTCCTTTTTCAAGATGAACGCGCTCATCATTTGGCAGGTTGATGGCGATGGTTTTTCCGGCCATGTTACAATCGCCTGCATAGAATATAGCATCATATGCATTGAGATCGGCATCAGAACCAGGGACTTCTTTTTTATAAACATCCTCAACCGGGAGTTGCTTTTGCAAGTCGGGTAAAAACTGGGCATAATGTGCTAAGCGCCCGCTCCACTCCTTATCTTTGATAAGTATAAACGCCTCATGTGCTGCTTTATATCCGTTCAAGGCATCAACATAATTTTCAATAGGTCCTATGACCATATCTATATTGTTGTTTTTTATTTCCATCCAGGCCAGGTCACTTTCCAGATAATCGTCGGTGCGAAGTGCTTTGGCGCGTAGTTTAAGATAGGTGGCAAATTCGGCATCAGATGCAAGTAGCGATGCTTTTTCAAGTAAGACAGCAGCTTCTTCAATTTGAGCGGCATAAGCTTCATGATACCAAACAGATTTCAACTTGCCGTTTTCATCTCTCACAATTAGTGTGTAAAGGCTGGTTTTGTTGGGGTCTTCAAAAGCATCCCATTCTTCCTGTGTCATGTCAGCAGGATAAAAACCAGCGCCTTTAAATTTTTCGCCATAGCCTTCCATGAAAGGTTTCTCATTATCCATTTGATCCCAGGGGCCGTAATTAATGGTGGCAAATTTCTTTACCTTTTCATTCTCGATCTTTGAGAGAAATTCATCTTTAGGACCTATATGCTGTGTCCAGAAAATGTCGTCCATGATAGTTGCTGCTTTGAATAAGAGTTTCAGCATCTCCTTTTCGTTTGCATTCAGATGACTGATGTCGGAAGTAAGGGTCACTTCCGCATACTTTTTTAATAACTGATCCATAGGGTCTTTAGGGGTTTCCTGTTGTGGGGCAGGTGATGTGCATGATGCAAGAAAAAGCAAAGCCAGGCTACCTGCAATAAATTTTAATGTCTTTTTAATCATGATGACCATGTTTTAGATTTGATGACAAAGGTATTAATTTCCTGTTTTGATGCCATGATTGTGAACTGATTAACGGAAAATCTTATAAAACAATAGCAGAAAATCATAACGTGCAGGCGTTATGGTTGAAGTAGTTTTGCTGCGTTAACAAAATGTTACATTAAAATTCAATTCAAATGAAAAAAAGAGTTTTGTTCATGTTGCTCACAGGATTGTCAGCCATGTTCCTATTCACTAACTGCAGCAAAGACGATAAAGTTATTGCTGCTGATGCCTCAACAGTAGAATTGACAAAAAGCGCCAATATCGTCGCTTTCGATTTAGCAATGGAAACAGAGCTAAGCGAAGAAGGATTAGATGATCTGATGTTATGCGCTTACAACTGCTTAAACTCACTTCCAACTGAAACCCTTTCTCTGGAGGAAGTTCAGGCTCTCACCTTTGTTCGCGAAGAAGAACTACTGGCACACGACGTTTATCAGACAATGTATGCTCTGTATCCTATACCTGCATTCAATTTTATCTCCAACAGCGAATCGCTGCATGCCTATGCCATGAAAGTATTACTCGATAAATACAGCCTTCCTGATCCGGCAGCAGACCATCAGCCTGGTGTATTCACAAATCCGGCGATACAACAATTGTACACTGACCTTGTAGCTTTCGGATCACAAAGCATTGGAAATGCCCTGACAGTTGGCGCAACCGTTGAAGATTACGATATTGCTGACATTATTCAACACACAGGGAGTAATGTAGACAATCAGGATTTGATTTATGCATTCGGACAGCTACATAAAGGCTCACGTAACCATATGAGAGCTTTCAATGCTCACCTGGTTTTCAGAAATATCACCTATACTCCTCAATACATTACACAGGAAATGTTTGATGCAATCATCGGCTCAGGCTGGGAGATAGGACAGGGATTCTGCATTTGTCAGTGCACTGCTTCAAACAGCGCTGCAGCAAATATCACCGAATAATCATTGTTGTTTTGGTTCAAATGTGTGAGGTTGCCTGAAAAGGTAACCTCTTTTTTTATTTCCGGCTTTATTGAAATCCAACTTTCAGATGTAAGAAAGATTTAAAAAAAAATCACTTTGGAACTATTGCTTTTCGTTATAAATAGTGACCTTTACCACCTATTTCAACACCATGAAAATTACCATACTCAATGGAGACTCTTCGCCTGATGACAGCGATTTCACGAAGTATATCTCACAATTGAAAAAGCTTTACATTGATCAAGGAAATGAGGTAGAGATGTTTACACTCTCGGCAATGAACTTAAAATATTGCATTGGATGCTGGACTTGCTGGTGGAAAACTCCAGGCCGCTGTGTTCATAAAGATGATGGAGAGTTGATTTTCCGATCGGTGATCAATGCTGATTTTTTTATTTTCGCCTCACCACTCGTTGCTGGCTTTACAACCGCTCTGCTAAAAAAAATAACCGATCGGCTGATTGTTTTACTACATCCTTACATCCTGATCAAAGAGGGTGAGTTTCATCACCACAAACGTTATGATACCTATCCTGAATTTGGTCTGTTGATCAGTCGCGAAACATCAACGGATAATGAAGACATTCAGATTGTGGAAGATATCTATAAGCGTCTGGCTATCAATTTTCATAGCCGTCTTCGATTTTTAACTATAACAAACGAACACCTTCCGGAGGAAACAGCATATGCCACTCACCATTTTTAACGGTTCTCAACGAGGCAAAAAGAGCAACTCAAAATTGCTTATTGATCAATTTGTGACAGGCTATAAAACTATTAACAATGAACCTGTTAGTATTCATTATCTGGCTTCGACTAGTGTCGTCGATCAGCAGAAATCCTTTGCTGATGCGGAATGTTGTTTAATTGTTTTTCCACTTTATACCGATGCAATGCCGGCTATAGTGAAGGCCTTTATGGAGGCTGTGTTCGAAGCAAACATCAAAGGGCCAAAGAAAGTGGGTTTTATCGTTCAATCGGGATTCCGGGAATCGATTCACAGTAGCTTTGTTGAACGTTATCTAAAAAAATTTACTATCCGGTTGGGTTACGAATATCTTGGAACTGTTATCAAAGGGGGTATTGAGGGCATTCAAATCATGCCACCATCAATGACAAAAAAACTCTTTGAAAACTTCAGAGAACTTGGAAGCCATTTTGCTCAGACCGGATCATTTAAACCGGAACTTGTAGTTCAAATGGCCCAACCCTACAAACTCTCTTTAGCTTCGCGCTGGTTTATGCAACTTGCACCATCATTTTTGAAGAATTTCTATTGGAACAGCAATCTGAAAAAACACAAAGCGTATTCAAAACGTTTCGACAAACCTTTTATTAATTGATGAAAAGTACACAATATTACGTTTAAAAAGTGCTGAGCAGATTGGCAATAAGGTAGCCGAGGTAATTCCCAACAACATATCCAATAATACCCATTGTGATTCCTGGCACAATGATTTCTTTGTTTTTTAAAGCACCTGCAACTACAGGAACAAAAGGTGGGCTGCAAATCATTGCGGTAGAGGTGATGATGACGGTGTCAGAATCAATCTTAAATATACGGGCAAAAACTACCTGAAGCGCCAGAGAACCAAAGACTGCCATCGTTATATACAAAAATAGTCCCGGTGTAATTCCCGAAAAGTTGCGCACATCAGCCATTGACGAAACGACCAAACTAAAGATTAAAATCAGATACATCCCTGACTCAAAGGTCTTTTCAATTTTATTTATCGATGGCAACAGCGACCCCAGTAATCCAAGTGTTGTGATTGTAAGAATGACCACTACCATAGTCATATGCTCAGCGGCAAGTGTGCTAAGTCCTACTGCTATTGCAAAAATCAAAATAGCCAGACCATAAGCTCTGAGCAAAGGTACAAAAACAGCTTTTTTGAAAATTCCCCAAAAAGGGTCTTTTCCGTCTAAATCTCTGATGCGAACTTCATCCTGCTTGTAAGGGTACGATGGTAACACATAATTGAACAAACGTTGACCGATGGTCATAAGGAAAGATAGATAAACAACTCCTATTATCAGATCATACGTATGTGTTAGGATATAGGTATTGGCATCCACATCGAGCATCATTTTGAGTGAAGCCAGATTAGGAGTGCCGCCGGTATAAACCCCAATAAGCATCCCTGAAACCTTCCACAAGTCTTTCATGCCGTGATCTTTGAAAATGAAAAAACCTGCAACAACAACCAGTACAACAGAAATAATACCAGTTATCAAGGCTATCAGGTTTTTGCCGGCCATCTTCCCCCATTGTTTTATATCTGCTGAAAACAACACCAATGGAATAGCTAGCAAAATAGTGATACTCATCAGCAAATCGCGTAATTTATAGATCTTAAAAGCCATAAACTGACTTTCGGTGATCGTGCCTGTGGTAAGTAAAGTGGCTATTTCTTCTGAGGTCGACTTGGGATGCAGCAACATATACTCATTCAGAACAGGTCCCATTCCAGGTAAAATGCCAATATTACCAATAATTACCCCAATTAGGTAGGCAATAATAACTGATCCTAACTTGTTGACAAACGTAAATCGATGACAAAGATGCAGGATGATAATAGGTGTGAGCACATAAAAAAGTGCCAAAGCGATAATCGTAAGTTCCATAAGCCATGTTAAAGAGCAAAGATAGGATAGCTTTTTGATAACAAAAAGTTTTTAAGAATAAGTTGCAACGATCGAAAGCATCTTCCTTATTGCAACTTTCCTCATTTCTTATAAAGTGCCTATAATGAACAACAAGGCTTCTATTCATATTTAACTTCGAACTTAAGAAGTCGGAGGGCAAAATACCATGTTAAAGCTATTTTTTCATCTTAATGGCCAACCCATTGTAGACTATCAGGTTGTTCTTTAGTATAAAATTCAATATAAACTGTATTTGTTTGTTCTTTCGTTTAACTTCAGGTAAAATGAAAACCTGGCCTTGTTTCAGATAAAATTAACTAGTTAGCACAAGTTATTACTTTTCTAGTATTTTTGTTTAAAAGGAAGAGAAAAGCTTAGCGACTTTTACCTTCGTTTTTAAAGGAAAAATGTAAGTGCAGCATAAAAAAAACGACAAAAGCTAATGAAAAACCTCAATTTTAACAACAAGGAAACACGACTCTATCTATTGCTGGCAGCTGTGTTCCTGACAAATGCCATTGTTGCTGAAGTAATTGGTGTGAAAATGTTTTCGGTTGAGAAAATATTAGGAATAGAACCATTAAACTTACCATTCATCTTTGACTCGGTCATCAGCATGAACATGAGTGTCGGCATTCTTATCTGGCCTGCTGTATTTATCCTTTCCGATATCATCAATGAGTATTTCGGTAAGTCGGGGGTTCGACGCATAAGTTACATGGCTGCCGGTCTTATAGCTTATGCCTTTGTCATCATCTTTGCTGGCACACATCTACCTGCTGCAGATTTCTGGCTGGAACTCAACAATACCGATGCCAACGGACAGCCATTCAATATTGAATATGCGTATGATACCATTTTCAGGCAGGGACTTGGAATTATTGTTGGTTCGATTACAGCTTTTCTCGTTGGGCAGCTGGTGGATATGCACACCTTTCATTTTCTGCGTAAACTCACCAACCACAAAATGCTTTGGCTCAGAGCAACAGGATCGACCATCGTATCACAGTTTATCGACAGCTTCCTTATCCTTTTTATTGCTTTTTACTGGTTGGGTAACTGGAGTTTCCTTCAAGTTGTTTCGGTAGGACTTACTCAATATATTTACAAGGTGACTTTTGCTATTGTCCTCACTCCGGTAATTTACTGGATACATTATATAATCGATCGTTATCTAGGTAAAGACGCCTCACTTGCATTGATCGATAACGCAAGTGGAATTAGAGAAAGCGAATAAGTGCTCTACATCTAAATACTGATTTACAATCTGTTTCAATCACTGAATAATGAAATAATCAGGAATAATTACTATTGCCTGACAGACCCTCAATGTTTGTTTCTTCTTATTTTGAATCAATACAAATTGCTTTTCTGGTTGAAAGGCTCAAAGATTATTATTTTCTTTGCAACCGATATGCAGAAAATGCATGTCGGTAAACGAAACACATTTGAATAAATTTAATTGTATGAAAACCAAAACTTTAGTATTAGCAAGCTTTTTAATTGCAATGATGATCTTTGTAGCAGGATGCAAAAAAGATGAAGATCCCGAACCACAGAAAAACATTGCACGCCTTGGTGCACAATCGAACACTGCTGTTGGCGGATTTTTATCTGTCAGTGCCAAAAAAGTCTATACCATGTCAGAAGCATTCCAACAACAGGATAAGATTGACATCCTTTGTTTCTATGAAGAAGCAAGCGGAAACAATATTGCTTTGGCTGCTCCAGGGACCGGTATCGACGGAATTTTCACAGGTGATAATGCCCCTGATAACTGGACAACCACCAATCAAACCTACTTCACCAATCCGGCAACAGAAATCACAACTGTACAGTTTGACCAACTTACTGATGGAGATGCTGTCATTCAAGGTTATTATGATGAAACAGTAACAAGTGGCAACCGTAAGAAAAAAGACATGAAAGTGAATGATATGTATGCCTTTAAAACAGCAGCAGGAACTTTTGGCGTACTCAAAGTCACTGCCGTTGAACAGGGCGCATCAGGTTATGTTGAATTTGAATATAAAGTAAAATAATTTTAAGCGGTTTGGGTAGTGTGTAATCATTACCCAAACCCTTGTTTCTTCAAAATCCTAAACGGAGTTCAAAGTTGATTTTAATCCTTTTAATAAATTGCCTGTGATACAACGAATCGCATTTTTAGTTTTCATAATGTTTTTTGTGGGTTGTTCCAAAACAGAGGAGGAGCGTATTAAACCCATGATTGTGATGAAAACAGGTGATTTTACTATTGACGGATCATCAGTACCTGTTGGTGGTAAACTTTCTTTTGGGATCACAGCTATTGAAGGAAGCGCGCCCATTACCAATTTGCGCATAAGACGTATCGCTGGAGGAAAGACAATAACAGAACTTGATAAAGGATTATATATTCCTCAAGGAGGTCTTGATTATACCTTCAATGCAGTTAAATCTGCTGAAGCCATCGAAACCTGGACCTTTATGGTAATGAATGCCAATCGTGATACCACACAGTTTTCGCTTACTGTTTTGCTCGGGGAAGGATCAGCTTATGGCCCTGTTTTGCATTTTCCATCAATTATCATAGGTATGCAGAACCACTCAAGTCTGCCACAGTATCTCGACTTACATTCAGGAGCTTTATATACTTCCACTTCGGTTTCAGGTCATGAGGCCGCTATCGATATGGTAGGATTTGTGTATCAGACAGGAGGTGTCATGTCGCCAACATTGTGCTGTCCTGCCTATTCCGGAAGTAGTTCTGTAACCGGTCATTATCCTGCCATTACTAATTGGGTGACACGTAATTCTACCCTTTATGATTATTATACTTCTGATAATCAACTTATCAGTGAGGCGCAATTTGATGGTGCTGCCAATGATAGTTTGTTAGTTTCGGCATACAAACCCGGAAATGTCAGCGGTTTGTGTAAATACGCATATGCAGGACGTGTGATACCATTTAAGACGGAAGATGGAAAATATGGCATGATTAAAATGAAACGTTCTGATATTGATACAGATGGTGTAATGGAGTTTGAAGTTAAAATTCAACCATGATGAGGACAAGATTTTTAACGGTTTTTGTTATAGTAATGTTGTTGGCGGGTCAACTTCAGGCTCAGATTAAAGTAAGTGGAAAGGTGCTTGAATCCGGAACTTTGTACCCTGTTTCAGGCGCTCATGTATCACTTGGTAAACAGATTACAGCCACTGATGTCACGGGCGCTTTTGAGTTTGAAACATTTGAAACCGGGAAATTATTTTTACAGGTAACAGCTGTTGGATATCAGCCAAGTACAAAGTCTGTTGAAGTGGATACAGATTCGAAAGGCAACCAAATTACTGTCTATCTCTCCGAAGAATCTCAACGTTTGGATGAAGTAGTTGTAACAGCTACCCGAACTGAAAATCGAATCAGTAATATACCGGGCAGGATTGAACTAATCAGCCCTGAAAAACTACAACTCACATCCAATCAATCAATTGATGAGGTAATCTCGCTGCTTCCAGGCATACAGGTAAGTCGTTCGTTTGGTTTGTTTTCTCACAAATCCACTGTTTCAATGCGTGGTATGAGCAGTAAAGAACAGGCGCGCACTCTGGTTCTTGTTGATGGAGTTCCAGTGAATAAAGCTGATGGTGGTTCAGTAAACTGGAATCTGATCTCGATGCTGGATGTGGAACGGGTTGAGGTTGTAAAAGGTCCTGGATCAGCACTTTATGGTGGAAATGCAATGGGAGGTGTTATCAATATTATTCGAAAAAAACCATCAGTAAATCCTGAAGCATCGCTGGGACTTTCTTACGGAACCTACAACACCCGAGGCATAAAAGCAAATGCAGGCAGCAGCTTGAAATCGGGTTTTTATTGGTCTGCAGGTGCTTTTTTCCGCGATAGTGACGGCTATATCACACAATCCTGGGCCGATCAGCAAGCAAATCCATATATAGTTCCATCAACTTTCGAGGAAAAGATGCTGGGGCTTAGGGCTGGCTATCGCAAAACAGAACGCTTTGAGGCAGGTATTGATATTTCAGTTTTTGATGATCGCCGGGAAACAGGGGAGAAAGTAAATCAATTACATGGAAACACAACAGACCATGATACGTATAGTCTGCGTTCAGTATTTTCAGGAAAAGAAGGGTTGTGGAATTGGAACGCTTCCTTGTTTTACCTTCACGAACGCTATAAGCGTGTGAGCGAATGGCAAAAAGACGATTATACCTGGTACGATGTGCTTTCAGTGCGTGAAGATTATGGATTATTATCTGGACTTAGCCGGGAGTTTGGACTACATACCTTTTCTGCCGGATTCGATCTACGAAATGGAGCAGTTGATGCCTCCGACATTTACTATACCTCAACTGATCAGGTTGATAATAAAGGTAAAATTCGGTTTTTAGGGTTCTATATTCAGGATCAGTTGAATTTTTTTGACGGAAGAATGCAGTTGGTTGCCGGCTTACGGTATGATTATTCTGTTTTTTACGATGGAGCTTTTATCATTCATCAGCCTTCTGCTGAAACAAATTTTATGAATCAATATCAGTTCAGCGACCAGAGTAATCAAACCTGGGGAGCGTTAAGTCCCCGCATTTCAATACAATTCAAACCTGATGACAGCTTTCGTTTGTATGGAGGATATAGCCGAGGTTTCCGCCCATCTGTACTTGATGACCTTTGTCGTTCCGGAAGGGTTAGGGGTGGTTTTAAAGTAGCCCGACCTGACCTTAAACCCGAATTTATAGATAACATTGAAATAGGAGCTGATTTTAAACCTGCAACATGGATGAAAATATCTGCAAGTGCTTATTATTCAATGGGTAGTGATTTTCTTTATTATGTATCCACGGGTGATAGCATCGATATGGGATTTGGAAACCGACCAATCATGATTCGCTCGAATATTTCCAGTGTTGAAATTTATGGAATAGAGAGTGAGGTCACTTTTTCACCTTATAATTTCCTCAATTTTTTTGGAACTTATGCTTATACTTCTTCCCGGATAAAGAAATATTCAGCAGAAAATGCTGTAGCAAATGTTGACTTAACAGGAAAATACCTTACTGATATTCCCGGACATGCTGTTTCTTTTGGAACATTTTATCGTTCTGATTGGGTTAATATTGGCCTAACAGGCCGGTTTACAGGTAAGATGTTCATCAACGACCAAAACATTTTTGACGACATTGTAGGCAGTAATCAATATCCTGCAACAATGACAGTTGACTTGAAAATACAGCGTGAATTTTACAGACATTTGAATGTTGCCTTAAGTATTCAGAATCTTTTGGATACTAAAGTTTATGAAAGTCAGGGAGCTGTTGGGCCAGGAAGATTTATCGTTGTTGAAGTGACAGGCAAACTTTGGCAAAAAAAAGTTGAATAATTCTCGAAAAGTAGATTAATTCTGCTGCTTTAGAGGTGTTAATCCTTAAGTTTTTGCAGGTTATCCAACATGTGTTGAAACAACTTTTCTATTTCGGGATTGGCTTGCTCATACAGTTCATCGAAAAATGAAACCACCATTTCACCTTTCGTTGTAAGCTTTGTATGACCTCCTTGCTCACCTCCTCTGTTTTTTTCAATCAGCTGAAAGCCAAGCTTATCCTCTATTTTTTTAAGATTTTCCCAGGTCTGCCGATAAGCATAACCTCTTTCTTTTACAGCAGCTTGCAGCGAACCTGTGTCTCTTATAGCTTTGAGCAGCAGCCATTTCCCTTCACCCAAAATACTTTCTCCCAGACTTGTTTCAATCCAGAATTTGTACTTTAACCTCAAATGAAGATCATCTGACATGACTATTTTTTTTACAAGATTAAAGAAATATTCATTCAAACAAACAAAGCTCAAACCTATGTTTTTGTTTCTTATATTATATCATTGAATACCAAATATATATAAATAAATTTCTTAATATTTAGAACCTGTTTAAATAGCTTTTAGCGGTTATTTGTATGTAGAAAAGTTGGAATTTTGCGATATGCAGAAAATACATAACGCAAAAATGAATAAGATGAAAAAACTTACCATAATCCTAATAACCGTAATCCTAATCGCAGTGTTTTTATGGATTAGAATTGCATCCGACAGGCCAATTGATGGTATTTCTGCCGCAACCATTCAAGTAAATGGAAATAGTATGTACCACAGTTCAGAAGGTTATAAAATGAAAGCAGGATCACTGGAAGTTGTGGGCGAGGTAGCAAGTCCAGGGATGGTATCACTTGAAAAATTGTACATGCACGAAGTGGTCATTAAAGAGTCAAAGGTTATAAACGATAGTGTTGAGTTTATTGGAGCTTACCGTTATACAGGTTATTCCTTGCTTGATATTCTGAATCCCTTTCTTCTTCAGAAAAAAAATGCAGAACAGTTTCGTCCTGTTATTGATACTTATATCGAAATTGAAAATGCTGCAGGCGAACGTATTGTGTTTTCGTGGAGTGAGATATTTCAAACTAACAATCTGCATCAGGTGTTAATTGCTACCGGTGGAAGTCAGGTTAATCCCCATAAAAAAACAGTTGATTATCCAAAAGATACTGACTGGAAAATTGTTGCAAGTGGCGATCTGCGCAACTCTCGTCAGCTTGTCAACCCAACAAAAATTACTGTCAGGTCGTTCGATCGTAAAGAATATGCTATTCAGAGAAACATGAAACCTTTACACAGTCCTTCTATAAAGATTGTGATAGAGGACGGGCAGACTGCTCAAATTGATAATAATCATGGAAAGGATATGAGAACTTACGAAACATTATTTTATGGAATGGGAATGGGTTACCATCCTTCAGGATCGTTTCGGGGACCAGCGCTTGATGAAGTTCTGAAAGGTAGTGTCACAATAGATGATGAGCTGTTACGGACTGGTTTGCTTTGTTTTGTAAGTGTTGACGGATATCGTAGTATATTCAGCTGCAGTGAGTTGTTTAATCGAACGGATCAAGTTTCACCAATTTTAGACGAATGCAACGATGAGAGCGACGGAGGCAGGTTTCGTATTTTTATGCCATCTGATTTTTTTGCTGACCGTTCAGTTAAAGCCCTGAAAGAGATTTATATCTTTCGGGTAAAATGAAAATACACCTTGCTTAGTAACTTGTTGCCAACTTGATTATCAGATTAAGCTGAAAAAATCAGTTGCCAATTAAAGAAAACCGAGCTCAAGTTTTGCCTCTTCGCTCAGCATGCTTTGATCCCACGATGGCTCAAAAGTTAATTCTACATCTGCGGACCGGATATTTTTAACCAGATTGATCTTTTCTTTTACTTCCTGCGGCAAGCTTTCTGCAACGGGACAATTTGGCGAAGTAAGTGTCATCAAGACTTTTACATCGGCTTCGTCGGTAATACTGATTTCATATATGAGACCTAATTCATAAATATTTACCGGGATCTCAGGGTCGTATATGGTTCGTAAAACGGTGATTACATCTACCTCAATGGCTCGGCGTTCACTTGTTGTCATATGTTTATTTTTGAATTATCCATTTTTGAGTTTAAACACTTGTGCATACATCTTCATCTGTTTTACCATTGAAAGCAACCCGTTGGATCGGGTTGGTGACAAGTGTTCTTTTAATCCTATTTTATCCAGAAATCCCAAATCGACATTCAATATGGCATCTGGCGTCTGTTCGGAAAACACCCGAATCAGCAGGTTTACAATACCTTTAGTGATTACTGCATCGCTGTCAGCGGTAAAGTATACCTTGCCATCACGATAGGAAGCATGTAGCCATACGCGTGATTGACAGCCACTTATCAAGTGATTATTTGTTTTATATTGTGCCTCTATCATTGGAGTGTCTTTTCCCATCTCGATCAGGAGGTTATACTTGTCCATCCAGTCGTCGAAGGACGAAAATTCATCAATGATAGTTTGTTGAATGGATTCGATGCTCATATTTTTCTTTTTAGATGATTTTCAGCAAGTTAAATTCGGATTATCACCTCAACATGGCCGACGCTTTCTTTATTGCCTGTATCAGCACGTCAACTTCTTCGAAAGTGTTATACATTGCAAATGAAGCTCTTACTGTACCAGGAATGTTGTAGAAGTCCATGATAGGTTGAGCACAATGATGTCCTGTTCGCAAGGCTATGCCCATTTTATCCAATAAAGTACCCAAATCAAAGGGATGAATCTCATGTACCAAAAAAGAAATCACCGATGCTTTATTTGGTGATTCACCAAAAATCCGCAAGCCTTCAATGTTTTTGAGTTGTTGGGTAGCGTAGGCAAGCAAAGCGTTTTCGTGTGCTGCTATGGCATCATATCCTTTTTCAAGGATGTAATTCATTGCCGTTTCCATTCCTAAAACACCGCCCACATTGGGAGTTCCGGCTTCAAATTTGAAAGGAAGGCAGTTGAAACTGGTTTTTTCAAAGCTAACCTGATCTACCATTTCTCCCCCAAACTGATAAGGTGGCATCTTTTCGAGCCATTTTTCTTTGCCATATAAAACTCCGATACCCATAGGTCCGTAGGCTTTATGAGCTGAGAAAGCATAAAAGTCACAATCCAAATCCTGAACATCGATTGGGCAATGAGCTATGGACTGAGCTCCGTCAACCAAAACAGGAATATCCAGTTTGTGCGCCATGCTTATCATTTCTTTCACCGGATTGATAGTTCCTAAAGCATTGGATATATGCGCTATAGCAACAATTTTTGGCCTTTTTTCCAAAAGTTGCTGGTAATGCTCAAGATCAATCACACCCTGTTGATCGAAACGTGCTACTAAAAGATTTGAGTCGTATTGCTCGCATAGTTGCTGCCAGGGTACCATATTACTATGATGTTCAATGGCTGTAACCAGAACATGATCGCCTTTTTTCATCAGCAAACGGCCAAGGGAAGAGGCAACAAGATTCACGGACTCGGTTGTGCCACGGGTGAAGATGATTTCATAAGAATTGGCTGCATGAACTAATTCAGCAATGGTTTTTCGAGCTTGCTCAAATGCAACTGTAGCCTGTTGACTTAGATGATGAACACCCCTGTGTATGTTGCTGTTTTCCAGCTCGTAATAATGTTGCAACCGTTCAATTACAACTTTTGGTTTTTGGGTAGTTGCTGCATTGTCGAGATAAACCAGTGGTTTTTTGAAAACCTGCTGATGTAAGGCAGGGAAGTCGGCCCGAATTGCAGAAACATCCAGATTTGGGTTCATAATATTTTTAGAGTTTACTCAGGTCAATATCGAAATGGTATTCTTTTTCGGGTGAACCACAATGAAGCACACATTTTTCGCATACCGAAAGCTCGCCTCTTAAACGTTTTTTCACCATATCGTCGATACGCGTTTTTAGTCCTTCGATGCTTATGGAGTTTATCACATCAGCTGCGAAAGCATACATGAGCAATAATCTGGCATTGGACTGACTAATTCCCCGCGACCGCAGGTAAAACATGGCTTCCTGATCCAGCTGTCCGATGGTAGCGCCATGGCTGCATTTCACATCGTCGGCATAGATTTCGAGAAACGGCATGGTGTTAATTGTAGCCGTTGGTTTGAGAAGTATGTTTTTGTTGTTCTGGTAGGCATTAGTTTTCTGGGCGTCTTTTTTCACATAGATGTAACCATTGAAAACTGCCGATGCTTCATCATCAAGGATACCTTTAAACAACTCATTGCTGGTGCAATTTGGCTCGTTGTGCAGAATGCGAATTTGATTATCAACATGCTGTTGTTTATCCATCAGGTACAATCCAAGTACATCGGCATGTGCGCCTTTTCCATTCAGCGAAACCTCAATATTGTTGCGGATCAGACCACAATTAAATGTTAAGGTATTGGTTTTGATGGTGCTTCCTGCTGCCTGCCTGACAAATGTGGAGTTGATCAAGCCGGATGCATCGTTTAGATTCTGAAGTTTATAGAGTTCAAAATGAGCGTTTTCGCCAACAAATACCTCTGTGACAGTGTTAACCAGACTGCTATGATGATTGATAGAGTCATCACAGTGCATAAGGCTAAGTTTGCTATTGGCCTCAAGAATAATGAGTTGTCGGTTTTGAACAAAAATATTCTCATTCAGGTCGATCATCTTGATGATCTGCAATGTTTTAGAGGCTTCTATACCTGCAGGCACATAAATGAAAACGCCATCCTGTGCCATAGCCGTATTGAGGTCAACAAAACTGTTGTTTTCGCTATGCGCGATTTCGCCGAAATAGGTATCGAACAACCCGGGATAAGCTAATTTGGCGGCCTTGAGTGAACCATAAATAACGCCTTCATCGTTGGTAAAAAGGTCGCCCTTTTCGCTGTGATACCATCCGTTTAGAACAGAAATGATTTCCGATTTGAAGTTATGAACCTCACAGCGGAAAAGTTCTTCAATATTTCGATCAGTTTTAACTTCTTTAATAACATGTTTAAACTCCTGATCCAATGCAGTTTCAATTTCGGTGAACCTCCATTTTTCCTGGCTGCTGTCGGGAAAGCCTTTTGTCCGGAAGGCATCGAAATGTTTAAGTCTTAGAGCTTTTACTTTTGGCGTATCATTAGCTGTCAGCAGCTCCGAATGCGTTTCAAACTGATGAATCAGCAGCTCTTCCAGTCCTATGAACTGGTCTGTTTCCTGTGTTTTCATACAGATGAGCTAAACGAATTGTTGTTCTTTAATCCATTCATAGCCTTTGGCTTCCAGTTCAAGGGCTAAGTTTTTTCCACCTGTTTTTACAATTTTTCCATCGTAAAGTACATGCACAAAATCAGGAATGATATAATCAAGCAGACGTTGATAGTGCGTGATGATGACAAAGGCATTTTCCTGTGATCGTAACTGATTCACACCTTTGGCAACAACTTTAAGTGCATCAATGTCGAGTCCTGAATCCGTTTCATCGAGTATGGCAAGCGAAGGTTCGAGCATTGCCATTTGAAAAATCTCGTTACGTTTTTTCTCTCCACCCGAGAAACCTTCATTTACTGAACGGTTTGTGAGCTTGGAATGAATTTCTACAAGGTTTTTCTTTTCTTCCATCATCTTCAGGAATTCACCGGCTGGTATTGTAGGCTGCCCGTTATATTCCCTTTTTGCATTGATGGCGGTACGCATGAAATTGGTCATGCTCACGCCGGGAATTTCAACAGGATATTGAAAACTTAGGAAAATACCGAGATTGGCTCTTTCGTCAGGATCCATTTCAATGATATTGGTTCCTTTGAACCAGATTTCACCTTCTGTGATATCATAACCTTCGCGGCCGGTTATGGCTGCAGCAAGCGTGCTTTTGCCCGTACCGTTAGGCCCCATGATGGCATGAACCTCTCCTTTATTGACTCCCAGATTTAACCCTTTGATGATTTCCTTACCGTCGATTTCAACGTGTAAGTTCTTTATATTGAGTAACATATTATGTGAAAATTATAGTTTCATTATAAGTATTTCAGATGACTAACCAACACTTCCTTCGAGTGTTATGGCCAGAAGTTTTTGAGCTTCCACAGCAAATTCCATAGGAAGTTTATTGAGTACTTCTTTGGCATAGCCGTTTACAATTAATCCAATTGCTTTTTCCGTATCAATTCCTCGCTGATTGCAGTAGAAAAGTTGATCTTCAGATATTTTGGATGTTGTGGCTTCATGTTCGATGATACTCGATTCATTCTTTGCTTCGATGTAGGGAAACGTATGAGCACCACATTTATCGCCAAGAAGTAAAGAGTCGCATTGTGAAAAATTGCGGGAATTGGTAGCTCCTGACAGAATTTTTACCAAACCCCTGTAACTATTGTTACTCTTACCTGCCGATATACCTTTGGAAATGATGGTACTACGGGTGTTTTTGCCGATATGAATCATTTTGGTTCCCGTATCAGCCTGTTGATAGTTATTCGTGACTGCAACGGAATAAAACTCGCCAATGGAGTTATCTCCCATCAGCACACAGCTTGGGTATTTCCATGTGATGGCTGAACCTGTCTCAACCTGAGTCCATGCTATTTTGGACCTTTTGCCTTTACACAGACCACGTTTGGTTACAAAATTGTATACTCCGCCTTTTCCTTCCTTGTCACCCGGATACCAGTTTTGTACTGTCGAATATTTGACTTCGGCATCATCCATGGCAATAATTTCAACGATAGCGGCATGAAGCTGGTTTTCGTCGCGTTGAGGGGCGGTACATCCCTCCATATAACTTACATAGCTGCCTTTTTCGGCCACGATGAGTGTACGCTCAAACTGCCCGGTGTTAGCGGCGTTAATACGGAAATAGGTTGATAACTCCAACGGACATCGCACACCCTCAGGAATATAGCAAAACGACCCATCACTGAAAACGGCAGAATTTAACGCTGCAAAATAGTTGTCGGTATAAGGGACTACGCTTCCCATGAATTTTTTTATCAACTCAGGATGCTCCCTTACTGCTTCGCTGAAGGAACAAAAAATGATTCCATGACGGGCAAGGGTATCCTGGAAAGTCGTTTTAACTGAAACACTATCGATGACTGCATCAACTGCTACGCCCGACAACATTTTTTGTTCGTCGAGTGAAATGCCTAATTTGTTGAAAGTCTCAAGTAATTCAGGATCAACCTCATCTAAACTGGCAAGCTCTTTTTTCTTTTTCGGAGCAGCATAATAGATAATGTCCTGATAATTTATTTTCGGATAATGAATATGTGCCCATTCAGGTTCTTGAAGACTTTGCCAATGGCGAAAGGCTTTAAGGCGGAATTCGAGCATCCATTCAGGCTCAAGTTTTTTGGCTGAGATAAGCCGGACAGTGCTCTCGTTGAGTCCAACAGGAGCCATATCATTTTCGATATCAGTGTAAAAACCATATTTGTATTCACTGGTTGTTACCTGTTCGAGTATATTGTCAGAGTTAGTTACATCCATCGCAAAAGCTTATTTAGAAAGTTTTTAAATAAGGCCGCAAAGTTAGGAAAATTATACCAGACAGCGGTCTGTAATACATCATAAACCATAATAAGGCGTGTTTGTTCAAGAGGCAAAAAGTGAAAGAATCATAACGAAATCAGTTCTCATTGGCTTCTGCTTTTGCCTCTGCGAGCTTATACACTTTATCGCCTCTTCTTACGGTTTCTCTTACGGTAATACTGCAATTTTCTCCTTTGACGGTTTTCCCGACAGGAAGTAAATCAACTCGTATTTCACCCACAGTATCTTCGTAAACACCGGTAGAAGCACCAATGATCAAAATTTTGTCACCAGTTTCCAGCGACTGCGTTTCCATTTTAATTTCTGCAACTCCTATTTTTTGAAAATAGTTATTGATTTTCCCCACATAAACTTTTCTGTGGGTAGCTTGTGAGCCGTAATCTTCGGTCCATTCACCAGTTTTTCTTCCAAGATAATAACCGTCCCAAAATCCCCGGTTGTAAACCGAAGCAAGACGTGAGTTCCATTCGGCTACTTTTTCAGCGTTGAACCTTCCTTCCTGAACAGCATCAACCGCTTCATGATAAACTGCCGTAACTGTTTTAACATATTCAGCTGATCGTCCCCGACCTTCGATTTTAAGAACTTCGACACCTGCGTCCAGAATACGATCGAGAAATGCTAGCGTATTTAAATCCTTTGGCGACATAATGTACTCATTATCAACTTCCATCTCCACCTGCTCATCACGATCTTTTACAGTATAGGCACGTCGGCACGGTTGGAGACAAGCGCCACGGTTGGCCGATGAATTCAATAAATCGAGACTCAGGTAGCATTTGCCTGAAACAGCCATGCAAAGTGCTCCGTGAACAAAAATTTCAATCTTTACAAGCTCCCCTGAAGGCCCTTTGATTTGTTCCTCCCGGATGCTTTTCGTGATTGCCTTCACCTGGTCTAAAGAAAGTTCACGTGCTGTCACCATCACATCAGCAAACTTTGCATAATAACGAACAGCTTCGATATTGGTGATATTGCATTGTGTTGACATATGAACCTCAACACCCTGACTTCTGGCATATTGTATCACTGCCTGATCAGAAGCTATTACTGCCGTGATGTTATTTTTTTTAACAGCATCAACTAGTTGTCGCATCGATTCCAATTCCTCGTCAAACACAACTGTATTGATGGTTACATAGCTCTTTATGCCATTATCGTTACATGTGGATGCGATGGAAGCCAGATCGTCGAGACTGAAATTCTGTGATGATTTGCTACGCATATTGAGCTTCCCAACGCCAAAATAAACAGATCCGGCACCAGCCTGTACAGCAGCTGTAAGCGCTTCATATGAGCCTACAGGTGCCATTATTTCAATGTGTTTCATGCTGCAAAAATAGCAATGAAAAGCCTACAAACTATAATTAGGATAAAATTGTCTTGAAATGAGCTGTTTTAGTAACGGTTCCAGCGTACGATACTTTCGATGGGCTTTCTTGATTTTTTTCTTAGAGGATAATCAGGGGCAGGATAACCAAGTGTGATGATCAATCCAATCGTACGATCGTCAGGTATTGAAAGGATTTTCTTTATTTCATTTTCATCGAACCAGCCGAGCATGCAGGTTCCCATTTCAAGTTCAGCGGCTTGCAGACAAAAATGTTCTGCTGCTATGCCGATATCGATCAGTGGATATTCCTTTTTTTTCAGTCTGCCTCCCATTTCGGTAAGCATCTTTGGTTTTTCGAGCACAAGAATTACCAGGACAGGCGCTTGCACCACAAAGTTGTTGAAGGTACCTAATGGTCCTTTGGTTGCTTTGGCAACTTGTTGAAGTAAGCTGGCTTCATTAACAACGATGAAAGTCCAGGGCTGTGAATTGCTTGCCGAAGGTGCAAGTCGTGCTGCTTCAAGACACTGCATCAGCTTTGTTTCCTCAACCGGATCAGAAGCGTATTTTCTGACGCTTTGGCGATGTTCAATTAGTTTAAAAAGGCTCATTATTTCACCAGTTTAAACCGAAACTCTTTTTGCTTGTTCCCCTTCATGTTTTCGATGCGTGCATAGAGGGTAGTGTCAGAAAGCAGCTCATAAATGATGCGATTGGGGTAATCATGATCGGGGTTTTCAAAGGTCCAGCGGTTTTTCTCATGTCTTACAAGAGCAAAACCTATTTCTTCGGCAGCATTTTGATCAGGAACACGCGCAAAGAAATGAAGTCGTCCATTCGTTTTGACCATCCGCATCTTCTCCAGCAATAACGTATCTTTCCCATTGATGCTGTAGCTAAGGCCAATAAGAGCCGAGTCATCATCCAACGTCCATTCTTCATAGAGTAGAGGTCCTTCAGCAGCTTGCCAAATTCCTTGCAAATTATAGATGGTAACAGCTTTTTTGTTTTGGCCGAAATGGCATGAAGAGGCCGTGAACAAGATTAACCCAACGAGAACCAGTGAAATGTATTTAGTCATAATTCCTTATTTCAAAGCAACTTAGCTTCATCTCCCAGGCGGATTGTTCCTTCCTGAATAACACGGCAAGTGACACCTCCACGCCAGTCGGGGTTGAGAGCGGCTTTTAAACCTTCGTGCTGCTCATCCATACGGTAGCAAGGGTCAGTTTCACCTGTAATTTCAAGAATTATATCTCCAATTTGCAGTTGACGACCTTTGGTTTCTCTAAGACTTACATCACTTATTAAGAGATTAGCTCTGCGTAATGTCCAGGGTAATGCTGTCCCCAACTCATCAGAGGCTTCCTTAAAGGCTTCTTCTGAGAGAACCGTAACCTGTCTTTTTCCAGGAAGACCCCTTACATCTCGTTCAACTCCTGTTTGAAGACCAACAAAGGCTTTTTCACAGGTTATGACAGGTCCGTATTTTACCAGTTTATATCCAATACCTTTTAGAATTCCCATACTATTGTTTGATACGTGCTTGTAATTCAGCTGTTTGAGCCTCGAAACCTTTTTTGCCTAATAAAGCAAACATATTCTTTTTGTAGGCTTCTACTCCTGGTTGATCAAAAGGATTTACTCCTAGCATATACCCGCTTAGTGCACAACCCATCTCAAAGAAATAGATCAGCTGTCCGATTGTATCAGCATTTATTTCGGGGATGACGATACGAATGTTTGGCACACCACCATCCACATGGGCGAGTGTAGTGCCTTGTTCAGCCTTATGATTCACTTCAGAGAGTCGTTTGCCGGCGATATAATTCAGTTGATCAAGGTCGGTGTCAGCTTCAGGAACCAACATTTCACGTTTAGGATTCTCAACAGAAATTACTGTTTCGAAAAGTATGCGTAACCCTTCCTGAATGTATTGCCCCATCGAATGGAGGTCGGTCGTAAATCCAACGCCGGCAGGGAAAATACCTTTATTCTCTTTGCCTTCGCTTTCGCCATACAATTGTTTGAACCATTCGGTGAAATAAAACAGCCGTGGCTCATAGTTTACCATCACTTCGACCGTTTTACCCGAATTATATAATGCCTGACGTGCACTGGCATACCATGCTATTGGGTTTCCATGGATCTTTTGAACGGCCCTGCTCATAGCTTCCATCTTTCGTGCGCCTTCGATAAGTTCACGGATGTTTATGCCTGCCACAGCTATTGGAAGAAGACCCACAGGTGTAAGAACTGAATAACGTCCCCCCACATCATCCGGCACAACATATGATACATAACCTTCATTATCAGCAAGTTGCTTTAAAGCTCCACGACTCTTGTCGGTGATGGCTACGATACGTTTGCGTGCTTCTTCAAGACCGTATTTCTTTTCAAGGTGAGCTTTCAGAACGCGAAAAGCAATTGCGGGCTCTGTCGTAGTACCTGATTTACTAATAACTGCAAGGGAGTATTCTTTTTTATCAAGGATATCCAACAGGTCGGCCAGATAATCCTCACTAATATGCTGTCCGGCATAAACGATATGAGGATTGTTTCCTCCATCGTTTAAGGCAGAAAAATGGTGTGTCATTGTTTCGATAACTGCACGTGCTCCCAAATATGAGCCACCGATACCTATCACTACAAAAACTTCTGATTTTTTGCGTAGCTCGGCTGCATGCGCCTCAAGAGATGCAATTTCCTGCTCAGTGATAGCAGAAGGCAGATCAACCCATCCCAGAAAATCATTTCCGGCACCTGTTTTATTGTATATTTTGCGATAGGCACTGACAATATGTTTGTCGTATTCAAGGAGTTGATCTTTTGAGATGAAGCTAAACATCTGATCCAGCTCTAGTTTTACTTGTATCATGATATTGAGTTAGTTAAAATGAACAAATTGAAAAGGCAAAGGTAACAAGAAAGCCGTTAATGTCATTTTTTGAATCAAAAAAAAGAGGCAGACGTGATGCCTGCCTCTCCGAACCAAAAACCAAAATTTATGAAAACCTTTAACGCACAATGTTTAGAACATAAATGGATGGTCTAACAAATATACTTAGGTATGAAAAGAACTGAGACAAAAATACTATCAAAAAACAGGGTGGGCTGTTAACGAACTTTAATGGTTGTTAAGATTTGTTAAGGCTCTGTAAATCATGTAAATCAATACTTTACTTTTGCTTTGTGAATAAAAAAATACTTGTAGGAATTGTGTTGCTCATGTCGATCGCACTGGTAGGCATGATGGGCATTCAGATATACCTGATCGGTGATGCCGTAAAGGTAAAGGAGGCTACTTTTGTGCGTGATGTGAATCAGGCTATGCAACAGGTTGTTATGGTACTCGAAAAGGAAGAAATGCAGCGACAATATTCCTATCATGTCAATCTGATGAACCAACGCGCCAACCTGATAGCTGTATATGATTCGTTAAAGCAAAGTATGGCTCAGGACTTACAAAAACCCATGTCGCAGGAAGAATATTCAGCATTTATTCGCCGAACAACCATTGCTGAGCAAGAACTTCAGGAAATGATTTTTGGTTACAACGAGGCTAACAGCGTTTCGAAAGAGATGCAGCCAACACGAATTGACAGCATGGTGAGGGTTGAACTGAAAAGGTATGGAATCGATACTGGCTTTGAGCTTGGGATATATAGCCCGACAAAAAATGCCATGTTGTTTCAAAAAACCGGAAAATATCCGCAACAACTTATTGATGAAAGTTTTGCCTTCGATTTATATCCAACAATTTCGCCGGTTAGGTTTGCTGATAAGTTATTGATTTATTTCCCTCACGAAAAACGTTTCCTTGTTAAGCAGCTTTCGGAACTGTTGTTTGTTTCAGGCTCATTGATCTTGATTATTATTCTGGCTTTTGCTTCAACTATTTTGGTTATCATCCGGCAAAAGAAGCTCTCAGAGATGAAGAACGACTTCGTGAACAACATGACACACGAATTTAAAACCCCCATTTCTACCATAGCACTCGCATGTGAGGCTTTGCGCGACAATGATATACATAAATCAGAGGTGCTTTATTCAACCTACATTAGTATGATAGATGAAGAAAACAAAAGGTTGGGATCAATGGCAGAGCAAGTGCTTCAATCAGCTGTACTGGATAAAGGCGAGCTGCTATTAAAAAAGGAGAAACTGGATTTTCATGAGATTATCAAAGAGGCAGTTGCAAGCAAAATGCTGATGGCCAAAAGTAAAAACGGACATATTTTTGCTGATCTTAAAGCAGATAATTCGATTGTCATCGGCGACAAAGTGCATCTTACCAACATTGTTCTCAATTTGATTGATAATGCTTTAAAATATACCGAGATTGTACCGCAAATTGTTGTAAAAAGCCGCAATATACCTAATGCTTTTGAGTTGAGTGTTGTAGACAATGGTATTGGGATAAGCAAAGCAAATCAAAAGCGTATCTTTGAGAAGTTATATCGTGTACCTACCGGTAATGTGCACAACGTTAAAGGCTTCGGACTTGGTTTAAGCTACGTAAAAGCCGTTGTGGAGAAAATGGGTGGCATGATTGGTGTTAACAGTGAATTGAAAAAAGGTTCAACATTTTATATTCGTCTGCCATTAGGCAGCAACTAAAAAAGAAAAAGAAGATGGAACAACAAATGAAAGTTTTATTGGCTGAGGATGATAAAAACTTAGGAACTATCCTTAAAGCCTATCTTGAAGCAAAGGGATTTCCGACTACTTTGTGTGGCGACGGACAGGAAGCATTGGAGAAGTTTAAACGCGAGGATTACAATTTTTGTGTTTTCGATGTCATGATGCCTTTGATGGATGGTTTTACACTTGCTGCAGAGATCAGGAAGCTGGACAAAAAAGTTCCCATGTTGTTTTTAACGGCCAAGGCCATGCAGGAGGATAAACTCAAAGGTTTTGAGTTGGGAGCTGATGATTATCTTACCAAGCCTTTCAGTATGGAAGAGCTATTGCTTCGAATGAAAGCCATACTGCGTCGTTCAGCTGAGGACACGGTACGCCCTTCAATTTTTACAATTGGCAGTTTTAGTTTTGATTACAACCGACAGTTACTTACCAGAGGTGGTGAAGAGAACAAACTCACTTCAAAGGAATCGGAACTGCTTCGGTTGCTGTGCGAGAACCTCAATAACGTTCTTGATCGTTCTGTAGCACTTAACAAAATTTGGTACGACGACAGCTATTTCAACGCTCGTTCGATGGATGTATACATCACCAAGTTGCGTAAGTACTTCAAGGAAGATTCGTCGATTGAGCTTATGAATGTGCATGGTGTTGGTTTTAAGCTGCTTGTCAACGGATAGCCTTCATTTTTAAACCTTTTTGAACTTTTTCATTGAAAAGATTTTCCGATCAGCCGCTCAGCAGACCTCAGGTTTTTGATGCCTCGCATGCCTTTCCTTTGCTAAAAGCAGGGATGCCTTTCCGGTATCTTTTAAAACAGATGCAGGCTGGAACTACATTCGTAGCTGACGGAACCTACGGAACAGCAATGGCTTATTACAGCTGGATAAAAAAGCAGGTGAATGAGAATTTTCCGGTGATTGATTTTAAGTCAGCCCGTAATAAAAAGGAACAATTGTCCCTTTTGTCAAATCACCTGCTCATTCGCATTAGTGAGGGGAAAGTGGATCTGGCCGGAGCTCCTGAGAACAAGTGGCTAACTGAACTTTATCCTGATAAAGCCACTTTCTTAATGCGTTTTACCGATTTTCTGGGTATGAATGGTGCCTGGCAATGGTATGAAAATGGCATCCGGTATCCGGGATTGGATAATGTCATTCATCCATTTTACGGGGTTTATTTCCCAACACGTTACGAGCATTTAATATTGTTCGATGAATGGCTTTCCATTAATAACCCTTTTAAAAATGCGGTTGATTTAGGTACAGGCTGTGGTGTGCTTACGCACTATCTTTTAAAGCATAAAACACAAAAAATTTCTGCTACTGACATATCCATCAATGCTTTACAAAGTGTTCATAATGATTTGACCCGTTATGGGCTGAATGAAAGAGTAACCCTTTTTCTGAGTTCTTTTTTCGACAAGTTGAATATGGAAGCTGTTGATCTGGTCATTTTTAATCCTCCATGGATACCTGAGGAAAGTGAAAATACCCTCGATCGGGCGACACATTATGATAAAGATTTCTTCATGATTTTTTTTGAAGAAGCAACAAAAGCTATGAAACCAGGTACAAAACTCGTTTTGATATTTTCCAATTTTGCAGAAGTGGCGGGCTTAACTCATTTGCACCCTATTCGTCAGGAGTTGGAGCAATCACGATTTAAGCTGATTTCTTTTAAACAGCAGCCGTTGCTTCAAAAGCCTTCGCAGCGAAAAAACTGGCTGGCAGCAATCAGGCAAAAGGAAATGAATGAGCTTTGGGTCTTGGAAAAAAATTAACAGGAGGCATCTAAAAAAGCTATTTCACACGTAGTTCAACACGTGGATTGGCAGAGGATGGGTACAGAGGGAAACGCTTATCATCCAAAAGATCCCAAAAATGTTCAGAGCCGGGGGCTTTTGATTTATTGGTTAAAACGATAAGTGTTTTGTTTTGACCCAGGTCACGCAGGAAGAATGATCGATAACCTTTCCACCAGCCATAATGATATACAGCACTATCCGACTCAGCATGAATGCGCCAGCCGAACCCATAATTATCTTTTCTGGTGCGGCGCGAAGGACTGCCTGGGGAGTATGCTTCCTGAAGGGTCTTGTTTTTTAACAAAATTTCATGTTTAAGAGCTATGTCAAAATGGTATAAGTCGCCAACAGTTGAAAATAATCCTTTGTCGCCCATCACACCGTTGAGGTAATCATTTGGTACTTTTATGAGTCTTCGCCCTCTTTGGTCGTAACCAGGAATACCTTCGGTTCGATATCCTGATAGCACACTGTCGGCTGGAAGGTGATAAATAAATGAGCGCGTCATACCTGCAGGCTTGAATACGTTTTTCTGCATAAACTCATAAAAAGGCTCTTTGGTCACACGTTCAACCACCGAAGCCAGCAGCGCATAATTGGTGTTGCAATAGTTAAAACCATTATCTGGTTTGAAATAAACATCAGGTTTGTGCTGGATAAACAGCTGAATCATAGCCTGATTGGTTACAGGTTTATTTTTATCAGGCCACTGGGAATCTGCAAGAAGCTCATAGCGTGGCATCCCCGACCGATGGGTCATCAAATGACGTAAGGTAACTCCTTCATAAGGCCATTCAGCAAGATAAGTCCGAATGTCTTTATCAATATCTACCAAACCCCGTTCCTTCAGTATAAGGATTGCTGTGGCTGTAAACATCTTTGATACTGAAGCGAGTTCAAACTGACCATTAATTGTAATGGCTTGTTGTCGTTTTAGCGGATCGGCATAACCAAAGGCTTTCTGATAAACGATTCGTTCCTGTTCAGCATATAACACTGTACCATTGAAACCGGTTATTTTTTGAAGATGCTGGAAAACACTGTCAACTTTAGCTGCTTTTTTCTGAAGATTCTTTTCATTCCGTGTTGAATAGATTTTTTCAGCAGGTATAATGTTGAGTTTGGCTAAATCTTTATAAATGTCTTCCTCGCTTTTTGAAGAGTCACAACTTTGAAAAGATACCAGGAGAAGTAAAAGGAAAATATAGTAGAATTTATACGACATGCTTTTTTACAAAGGCGCAAAAATACGGCTTTCATGCGTTGGAAAAGACAGTTGAACACGAAAAAAACCGAAATTATTGCCTGTTTCTGCAACTACCTGAAGTCAATAGTTTTATAAGTTGTCAATGAGTCCGGCAATGCTTTCACTCACCGCTTCGGTAATAGCAATAAGTTCGGGTTTCCCCATGGCTTGTATAAACGCGGATGGATGCATTGCTGCTACCTCAATATTTCCATTACCCTGATCAATAAGAACCACATTACAAGGCAGGATAACACCAAGCATTTCTTCGATTTGTAACGCCTGATAAGCAAAACCCGGGTTACAAGCGCCAAGGATGAGATAAGGCTTGTAATCAACTCCAATTTTATCTTTCAAAGCAGCGCTTACGTCGATTGTGGATATGATACCGAATCCAATGGATTTAAGTGCGTCAGTAACATGGTTTCTAACAGTCTCAAATTCACCATGTATTGTTTTAGAATGATAGTATTTCATATATTTTTTTTGCAAAATTACGGAAGATCCTACTTTGTCACGAATGTCAAATCCTCGAAATGATGTTTTTTTATTTTACTCCTGCGACTGAATAAGTTGAAAAACCTTGTTGTAAATGTAGATAGCATTTGCTGGTGGTGTGGTTACGAATTGAATTTCTGTCAGACCATGCATTGATCGCCCGGGTTTCACTTCAAGACGTTCGAACAATAATTCATTTGCATTTTCGCCTTGTTTATAAACAACATAATAACGCTCATCAGCTTCAGTGATTGCTTCATTAGGCAAACAAGTGACAGCTGTGCCGCCAACAACAATGTCGATATTGACAAACATGCCCGGACGCAAAAGGGTTTGTTCGCTGTCCTTAACAGTTGCAATCACTTCGCTGCTTCGTTTTTCCATATCAATCTGTGGGCTGATTTGAGAAATAGCACCTTCAAAACGAACATCAGGCCGATCGTTCATCTTAAAGTAAACTTTTTGCCCTTTTTCGAGATAGGTGATATCTTTCTCAAAAACACGCATATTCGCCTGCAGCACATCCGGATTGATCACTTCAACAGCAGGATTTTCAGCTGTAATCCATTGCCCAAGAGAAACATAAATCTGTGAAACTTTGCCGGAGAAGGGCGCTTTTAGAGAAATTCTGGCTGAAAGCAAATCAGTAGTTAGCTTTGATGGATCGATTTGCAGGAGTAAAAGTTTTTGTTTCAATGCGTTAAGTTTGACCAACGATGAAGTCAATTCTGACTGTGCGCGCTGTAATTCTTTTTGAGATGCGATATTATCAACTGCGAGATTTTTTTGCCGGTCGTAGTCTTGCTGTAGTTGTGTTGACCGGCTCGAAGTTTCCAAATAATCTTGTTGTATCATCAGAAACTCAGTGTTTTCAACACTTACCAATGCCTGACCTTTTTCAACTCTTTGACCAAGAGTGACATGGATAGCAGCAATTTTTCCGCCGAAGATACTTCCTGTCTGACTGCTGTTTTGGCTCGGAATTTCAATATAGCCTGTTGTTTGGATCAATTTATCGAACAAGGTGTCGATTGCAGGTCCAAGTTTCATTTCAGAAGTTGTAAATTGTTCCTTTGTTAGCGTAATCATGTTTTCGTTGGGTTCGTTTTCTGCTGTAATGGTAGCAGAAGGAGAACTGGAACAGGAGGCAAACGAAAGCAACAAAACAAAAACTGATGCCTTTATCATTGTATTTATTACAGAAATTCTAACTGAATTCATGGGTTAAAATGTATTATTTTATTGATATTATATGTTTTATGCTAACTCACACTTATTCAAAAACTTGATATTTTGTTTCAATTAAGAGTTTATTGTACCTGTAAACAGCTCCAAGGTAATCCATTTCAGATCGAATCACCTGATCAAGCAGCAACAGGTATTGCAAAGCGTTTATTTCACCCGCTTCCAGCGATTTTCGTGAAGCCGAACGTATTTCCTCTGTGAGGGCATTCCCTTGATTAAGATAGAAATCGAGTTGTTTTTTAGCAGCAACCAATTCCAGTCTTTTTTGATTGTAACTGTTTACTAATTTGTTTCGCTTAACAATCCCTTGATAGTGAATAGCCTCAGCCTGCAATTTCAGCGACTTTATACCTGCCCTGTGGGATGGAAGCCAAAGTGGGAGAGCCAGTCCTACCTGAAAACCATTGTAAAGCTTGTGGTTGATACCATTGTTTGAACCCAAAAAATATTCGAGCTGAAGATCAGGGTATGTTTTCATTTTTTGAACCTTTACTTCCTGGCTGGCAATTGCGTTAACGGATTGAATATAAAGCATAAGTGAAGAGTCGGAAAGTTTGGTTTGCTCATCAGCAACAGGCTTGTAATCAGCAATATTCACTTCAAATTCTTCTGTGGTATTCATTACTGTTTTCAAACGGTTTTTTGCGGCAAGGGCTTCGTTGATGGTTTGATCCAATTTCAAACGTGTTTCCTGATGCTTGGCACTTGCAGTCAAATAATCGAGTTTGCCTGAGGCACCATTTTGAAAATTTTTCATTGAAGCTTCGGCAAAAGTCCCCAGACTCTCAACCAGTAACTCATAGCGTGATTGCAACGCTTTGAAATAAAGGAGTTCAAAATAAGCGAGATGTGTTTCCCTCACGACACTGATTTTTGTTTGATCTAAAAGTATCAGTGCGAGATCTTCTTGTTTGTCAAAAAGTTTCTTTCGGGCAACATAATAACCCGGATAATTAATTTGCTGCTGAATGCCCCATACTTTGAGGGGCTGTTCATTTTCAGCAATATTATTTTGATCAAAGTTATAATAGACCGAGGTTTTTTCGGGATCGAAGGCGGTGGCTGAAAGTTTATTCACGCGCTGTACCTCCAGTGTGGCAGCTTTAAGTTCAGGGTTATTGAGTAAAGCTTTTTCAACTGCTTTTTCAAGACTGAGTTGCTGACTGAATCCCGGTATACTTAATAGAATCAATCCAAAAGCTAAGGGAGCAATTTTAGGTAATTGTGTCTTTCTCTTTTTATCTTTTTTAGGATCAAAAAGACAGTAAAGCACAGGCAACACAATCATTGTGAGTAATGTAGCAGTGATCAATCCGCCAACAACAACGGTGGCTAAAGGCCTTTGAACCTCAGCTCCGGCAGAGGTAGAGATTGCCATCGGCAGAAAGCCCATAGCAGCTGCAGAGGCTGTAAGCAACACAGGCCGCAGACGTTCGCGTGTGCCCCTTATTATGAGTTCGCGCAGGTCATCGACGCCTTGTTTTTTTAATTCTTTAAAATGTTCGATAAGAACGATACCATTGAGTACTGCAATTCCAAACAATGCAATAAAACCAACACCTGCCGAGATGCTGAAGGGTAACCCCCTCATCCAAAGAAGTAAAACACCTCCAACTGCTGATAATGGAATAGCTGTGTAAACCATTAGTGCTTCTCTGAAAGAACCAAATGCAAGATGCAGCAAGGTAAAAATCAGAATTAAGGCTATAGGTACTGCAATCATCAACCGTTTTCGTGCACTCCGAAGGTTCTCAAACTGACCGCCATAGTCGATGGTATAGCCGTCGGGGAGTTCAACTTTTTCATTAATCAATTGACTTACGTCATTGACAACCGATTCAAGGTCCCTGTTACGAACGTTAACCCCAACAACAACACGACGATGGGTGTTATCGCGCGAAATTTTTGCTGGTCCTTTGGTAAGTTTTACTTCGGCAACTTCCCCCACAGGAATCTGAGTGCCATCCTGAAGTGGTATCATTGCCTGACGCAAGTGTTCTATATCATCACGAAATTCCTTATCATAGCGTAGAACGAGATCAAAACGTTTTTCGCCCTCGAAGATCTCGCCAGCCTTTAAGCCAGCAAAACCCATGGAAATGACCCTGTTAACATCTTCAACGCTAAGTCCGTAAATGGCTAATTTGGTTCGGTCATAGGTGATTGTCATTTCAGGAAGTCCGGCAGTTTTCTCAACAACGACGTCGGAAGCGCCTTCCACATCTTGAATAACAGATTTAATTTTGAGTGCTATTTTGTTAAGCACCTCCATATCTTCACCAAAAACCTTGATCGCCACATCGGCACGTGTGCCTGTAATGAGTTCGTTAAAGCGCATCTCAATTGGCTGTGTAAACTCATAGTCGATGCCCGGAATAACCATCAGGGCCTCTTTGAATTTATCAGCTAGTCCGTCCTTGGTTTTCGCTGTAACCCATTCTTTTGGAGGAGTCAGGGTGATGATAATATCACTTTCTTCCATCGACATGGGATCGGTGGGAACTTCAGCCGCGCCGATTCTGCTCACTACCTGTTTCACCTCAGGAAATGTCTTCAATATCTTTTCGATTCTGGTGGTAAGTAAGATTGTTTCACTGAGTGATGTGCCTGATTTAAAAACCGGCTGAATCACAAAATCGCCTTCATCGAGTGTGGGGACAAACTCACCACCCATTCTGGTAAAGATGAATAAACTTCCTGAAAGTAGCAGCATCGCTAAACCAAGAACGATAGCTTTATGTTGTAAAGCCCAGCTAACACTAGGTTCATAGGCACGGTTGAGCAAGTCGAGCAGGCGTGTAGAAATGTTTCTTTTATGCACTTCGGGTCGTAAAAACAAGGATGAAACGACAGGAACATATGTGAACCCTAGAATCATTGTGCCAAGTAATGCAAAGGTAAATACCTGAGCCATAGGACGAAACATCTTACCTTCTATGCCTGTAAGTGACAAAATAGGAATAAAAACAATGATAATTATAAGCTGTCCAAAGATCGCAGAACGTGTCAGTTTGCGTGTCCCTTTCAGCGTTATTTTATCAATCATTCCTTTTCTTTCGGATGGTTGAAGTTTTAAAATCTCCTGACTGTTGCGCGTTATTTGAAAAGCAATGTATTCGACGATAATCACAGCACCATCGATGATGATCCCAAAGTCGATCGCACCTAAACTCATGAGATTGGCGTCAACACCAAAAATATACATAAGCGACAGGGCAAAAAGCAAACTCAAGGGAATTACCGAAGCAATGACAAGGCCGGAGCGAAGATTTCCAAGTAACAGAACCACAACAAATATGACTATAAGGCAACCTAAGATCAGGTTTTCTGCTATTGTGAAGGTGGTTTTTTTGATAAGGGCGCTGCGTTCAAGAAATCCATTGATATGAACTCCCGGAGGAAGGCTGCTAGATATTTCAGCTACTCTGGCTTTTACATCTTTTATAACCTTATCTGAATTAGCACCTTTCAGCATCATCACCTGGCCCAGCACTTTTTCACCTTCGCCATTTGCAGTGATTGCCCCAAAACGGGTTGCACTTCCAATAATAACATTAGCAACATCACCGATTTTGATGACAGTTCCCGATTTTTTTGCAACAACAATCTGCTTAAGTTCTTCAACCGAGCCAATCATTCCTTCGCTCCTGATGAAAAAACTTTGATTTGATTTTTCAATGTATCCTCCACCAACAATACTGTTGTTTCGTTCGAGAGCTGCATACACATCTTCGATTGAAACACCCATCCCTTTAAGTTGATTTGGATTGATGGATACCTCAAACTGTTTCAGAAAACCACCCCATGTGTTCACTTCAACCACACCGGGGATGCCAGAAAGCTGACGCTTTACCACCCAATCCTGCAACGTACGCAGTTCGGATGTTGTATAAAGGTGCTGATGTTCAGGGTCAACTTCAAGGACATATTGGTAGATTTCGCCCAAGCCGGTAGAAATAGGCCCCATGAATGGAGTTCCAAAACCTTGCGGGATATTTTCCATAGCTGTTTGCAACTTTTCTGCAATGAGCTGTCGTGGAAGATAGGTGCCAATTTTATCTTCAAAAACAATAGTAACAACCGAAAGACCAAATTTGGAGATAGATCGTATTTCCACCAGACCCGGAAGATTGGCCATCTCAAGTTCAACCGGATAGGTGAGAAATCGCTCTACATCCAGCGTTGATAAATTGCGGGAGGTTGTGATAACCTGCACCTGATTATTGGTAACATCGGGTACTGCACCGATGGGAATATTGAGCAAGGCAAAGAGCCCAAATCCAGCCATTGTAGCCGTTGCTAACAACACAATCAGCTTATTTTGAAGACTAGATTCAATTAGCTTGTTAATCATATCTCTGTTTTTCGATCGTTAGATTGTCCATTGATAATTTTTTCTGTTCTCTCGCTTTTACTTCAATCGTCTTCTTGCTCATATTTTGCTTTTTCATGATCATCCTGCTGCTCTGTAACCGGAAGATTGAATGCAAGAATGAAAAGTGAAAAGGCTATCACAAACCAAACAACAGCAAACATTTTTTGAAAACCATTTAGTGAAGCATTCGGAGCGCTGCCTTTTTTTTGTCCCGTAAAGATAGAGAAAAATGCACTGTCATTTTTATGAACAAAAGCATCAACTGCAATTCCTGCAAGGTGAATTATGACTAGAATCAAAAAAAGATTGGCCAAAATTTCATGGGTTTCTTTGATAAAATCACCTTCAAAGGGGATGATGAGCGACTGATTTTCAATTTGATACAGCATATATCCTGAAATAGCTGTTGCTAACCCAATAAAAATAATTCCAAGCATTGCCAGTGAGGCGAGTGGGTTGTGCCCTACATGAGCTGAGTTTTTTATCGACTTAACAAAAGCTGTGATCTTATTAAAAGTCACAGGGAAATCGCTGAATTTGGAATAGCGTGGACCGAGTAATCCCCAAATTATTCTTCCAGCCAAAAGACCGCCTGCAAGAGCACCAAAGGCGAAATGGAAGGATTGAAACTGTTCAAAATCACTTAAAATATATGCTGCTGTAAAACTAATGGCTAAAAGCCAGTGAAATACTCGTGTAGGGATGCCCCAAACGAGGGTCTTGTTCAATTTCTGTGTCATGATATGTTTTTTCGAATTAGTGGGTATTAATTTTTTCGGTCGATTGGCCATGACAACTATTGCATTGGCCTGAAGTGATTGGTGTGTCCATATAAATGGTTGTTTCACTTCCCTTTGCAGCAGTGTAAAGTCCTGCAGAAAAGTCGATATCTTCGGTAGTGAAAAAGTTTCCCAACTGATCGACTTCTATAATTTTTACGAGTGTGCCTGAGCCATTTGGACCAGTGAAAAAAAGAATTTCTCCGTTTGGGAGTGTTGCCTGCAAGTTACTGGTGTACACAGTTCCGGCTGCAATAAACCATCCTTCGCCTTTCCCTCCTGAGGTGTGGCACTGCATGCAGTTATCCCCCTCCTGATGACTTTCATTTTGTCCGTTTCTACTTATAAGTGTCTCATTATCTTCTTTTTCACAAGCTGGAAGCAGAAATAGAATTGTGAGCATCATCAGTAAAGATGAATAGAGCTGGAGTATTTTTCTCATGATTTTTATTTTTGAAATTCAAGTTGAATATGCGTGCCTTCTTCTAACCGGCTTTGAATAGTAAGTTTAATATCAGCAATTTTGCATGCCTTTGCAACGATGGATAATCCAATACCTGATCCTTTTTCATGGCTTATCACTTCAGATGAACCCCTGTAAAAAGGCAGGAAGATTTTGTTTATTTCTTCAGATGCAATGCCAATACCTTTATCATGCAATTGGAGAACCACGAGCTCATTTTTATGATGACAAGCAATTTCAATTTGACCACCCTTATGTGAGTATTTAATGGCATTTGAAAGCAGGTTTTCGAGAATCAGGTCGATAATAAATGGATCATTAACAACTGTAAAATCACTTGGAGGCTCAAAAACCAGCCGAATTTCTTTATGTTCAATTTTGCGTGACAGCCTTTGAATGACTTTATCGATTGCTTCAATCAACGAGATTTCTGTCATTCGAAGTTCCATTGCATTGGTATTCATGCGGGCAAGAATCAGCAGGTTATCAACGATATCCGACAATCGTTCAATCTCCGTCATGCTTTCAGTAATTTTTTTCACCAGGTCTTCATTCGTCCGGGGCTTTCGTATCAATACACCAAAACTACCTTTCAAAACAGCAAGGGGCGTTTTTAGTTGATGTGCAGCATCGGCTGTAAACTGCTTTTCGCGTTCAATACTTTCATGAATTCTTTCGAGTAACTGATTGATTTCGACAGTTAACTCATAGAGTTCATCATTGTTTACAGGCACAGGAATTCTGTCGTTGAGGTTGTTGTAATTAATCTGTCGTGCTTTGTTGATGATCGTCTTTACAGGCTGAATACTTTTTCCAGCAAGATAACGTGCTGATAAGAATAAAACGAGTAGCGAGAAGATAAATGTAAAAAACAGAATATTTCTTAAAGTGCTTAAAACCAGTAAATAACCATCAATTGGAATAGCTGCTGAGATGTAGCCGTATTTGGTTGCGTTTCTGATAATTTCAATTTTGATTTGTCGTATTTGCTGGTTTTCAAGATGGGTGTTAAAGCTCTTGTTGGTAGGTATATCCGGATTAAAACCTAGTTCATCAATTTTGAGGTTAGGCGATTTATCCATTATTTTACCATCAAGGCCATGAACCTCAATAAAAACCGGATTAACTTCGACCTCACGATGTTCTCTTTCTTCCCATTCAGACTTATTAATGAATGTTATTTTATTGTTCTCAACATGTACTTCATTAGCATGTTTTTGTGCCACGTTTCGAAGTGTCCGGTCAAGATGAGCATAAACAGCAAGCTGCACCACAAAAAATATCAGAAAAAACACCAACAGAAGCAGGGTACCTGTTGCTAGTAAATAATTGATAGCTATACGGTTACGGTATGAGAAGTTTTTCATGATTCAGTTGCAATGAAGCCTATACCGCGTACAGTTCGAATTAAATCTTCGTGTTTTGGCAGGCCAAGTTTTTTCCTCAGAGAATTCATAAATACATCAATAACAGAAGTGTTATAGTCGAAATGAATGTTCCACACGTTTTCAATCAACTCTTTGCGGGTACAAACACGACCTTTATTTCGCACAAGGTACTCGAGTAAATCAAATTCCTTTTGGGTAAGATGTACTGGTTTTGTCATACGATGAACCTGATGATTGGTGCAATTTATGATGATATCACCAAGAGTAATTGTTTCCTTTTCAATGGTGTCAGGTCGTAATTGAACTTTTATGCGTTCGAGAAGTTCTTCAAAATGGAAGGGTTTTTTGATAAAGTCGTTAGCCCCCGACTGCAAGCCTGCAATCGTGTCGGCCAGGGTGTCTTTGGCAGTAAGAAAGATTATTGGAGTGGAAGGATTTTGTTTACGATAGGCACGACACACATCTATGCCATTTAATCCGGGCAACATCCAGTCAAGTAAGATTAGATCGAAGTGATTATTAAGTGCTTTTTCCAAACCTGTAATGCCATCACGGGCTGAAGATGTTTCATACGCCTCCTCTTCCAGCCCTTGTTGGAGAAATTCGGTGATTCCCTTTTCATCTTCTATTATCAGAATTTTCATGCTGCAAAATTAGATTATCATTCCATGCTACAGTGAATCAACGGCTTAAGATTAACTTAAAAATTGAATAAGGAATTGCAGCCAGACCTTTCAACAGATCATTCTCATAACATATTTTTTTGACTTCAAAAAGCCACCCATCAACAACTGCTAATCTTTCAATTACAACCTCTGCGTCAGGTTGAGGTAGATGCGGTGGGAGTTGGAGTCTTTCTCAAAAGTATGTTCAGTATTTACGCCCAAAAACAATTTTTTGGCCAGCCGATATCCTAATCCAATTTCTGCAATATGTTGATCTTGAGTAAATTCACCACTGTTATATTGGTATTGCACATTTCTGTAAGTAAGTGTACTATTCAATTTTCCATTATAAAAATCCTTCATTAATGATGCACTGTAGATCGTACCTTTCATGTAAGAAGATTCAAGATAAGTAGCAGAAATTGACCCTCCTGCATGTATCCATGGGATTACGCCAATGTTGACATATGCATGAGCATTTTTAGATGGTTTTAAATCAGAAAGGTTATGCCTGTATCCAGCTCTTAAACCA
>WOUZ01000009.1 GCA_009773165.1 Bacteroidota bacterium | reverse complement strand
CAAGAAAACCATCTTTCACTCCCTAACCCTTAGGATGTTGAAAGCTGAACCCCTTACATATCAACAAATTAAAATAAGTAGTTAATTAATCACCTCAATTTATTTATACAAGGCTCGTAGTGTTCAATACATTATTCTCAGAAGGATGATTTAATACAACAAACTGTCAGCCAGAGATAAATGACGCCGAGTCAAAGTGAAATATCAGGCATTACAGTTGTTTCAGGCCAATAAAACGGACAATGTTGTTTTAAAACCGATATTCAATTCCCATATACATATTTCTTGGTAATCCCGGGTAGTAATAGCGTGGTTCGTTATTTCCAAATCCGATTGCGTTTACCACCAGCATCGAGGCGTAATGGTTGTCAGTGAGGTTATTAACCCCTGCATAAATATTGAAAGTTCCTGCTCTCTTAATATCAAACTGAGTTGATGCTTTAATGCTGACTAAAAAATACCCTTCATATTTCATTGTATTGGCATCATTTAAGTGTTGACTACCTGTATATTGTAGGTGAGTTGATACCTCAATCCTGTCAAGAGGATTCCAAGTCAGCTGCAGTTGAAGAAACTGTTCAGGTATGCCTGGCAGATCATTGCCATCATAGGTGTTTCCATCGTCGGCAAAATCAACGAACCGGTTGCGCGAAAAGGTGTAGCTGAAAGCAGAATTCAGTTTTCCCGGAAAATGGCTGAAATCGAAGAGTCGATTCCGCAACAGGAGTTCAAACCCCTGGTGACGTGTTTTCCCTGCATTCATTCCTGTAAAAATATCTTCAGTTATACGCTTGGTTATCAGGAGATCATTCAATTCAATCCAGTAAAGACTTGCATCAATTTCAACAGCTTTATCAAGGAATGTTAAGCGAGTACCAATTTCGTACTGCATGCCTTGCTCGGGTTTGATATCAGGATTTACATCGCCCTCAGGTAACAAAGTTTCTTCAGGAGAGGGGAGTGAGAAGCCATGGCCAACTGAAGCGTAACCTACTATCTTATCATTGACTTTATAATTGAATCCGATCCGTGGAGAAAAAATTAACGGGAAATTGCGCTCACCTGATTGATCTCCATTGGAAGCGTATAAATCGGTGAGCTGGTAGCTGATATAATTCAGGGTGCCTGCTATCGAAATGTTAAGTCTTGAAGATGGCCGGTAGTTCACTATTCCAAAAACACTAAGCTGATCGCGGTTTTCCCGATTTTCATTTAGCAGAATTTCATTTTTATCGAGTTTCCATTTATACTGTTCAGCAATCCAGTCAATTCCCAAAATCCAGTCTGTTTTTTGCCTGTAATAGCTTAGTTTGTTGCGCATTCCGGCACTCATGGTCTGGTCAGTGAGGTTATTAAAAGGACGTTTTTCATAACTGTCGCTCCATTTACCATGAATAGTGAAATGGTTGGTGAGCTTTGATGAAAGTATGTTCATGAGTGTAATGCCTGCCAAAGCTTTCTGGTATTTCTTGAATCCTTCTATGGCTGACCAATTAGAAGCCGCAGCCTGTGGCTCATTTTCGAATTGAGTTTTGCCAAGTGAACTGGGGATTTCACCGTTAACTTTAGTCAGCATAAGTGTTGATTTTACTGACCATTTGGTTTGTTTCCACTGCGCCGTCGTCATAAATGCAGTTCGTTTATACGCATTATTTTCCCGGTATCCATCCGACTGCAGGTGACTGAAGCTACCCCATAGGTTCGTATTTCCAGAGTGAATAGTTCCTGATAAATTGGTTTTCATTGTGTTGAAACTTCCGTAATTTGCACTCAGGTTGCCTTCGTTATGATAGCTTACCGGAGTGTAAAGGTTTATGCTTCCACCTAATCCTGAGCCATATAAAGCCGAGGTGGGTCCTTTGATCACTTCAATCCTTCCAAGGCTTTGCATATCAATTTCTTCAGGTGTCGAAATACCATCAGCAGCTGTAAGAGGAATGTCGTTGATGTATGAACGAATACGATTCGTGTTGTAAGGTGTCCGGCTTCCCATACCCCTGATAACGATGCGGTTTGTAGCATAAGTACCGCTCTGCATGCTCACACCGGGAATTGTGTTAAGAGTGGTTGCCATATTTGTGCCATCAGACAGGTTCAGATCTTTGTTGGCAAGTACTGATAAACTTCCGGGGAAAGTTTGAAGTTTATTACTTAACTGAAAACCTACTACTGTAACGTCATCGAGCAATATAACTGAATCAGGCTGTTGAATAGCAACATAAGGCTTCTCTCCGGTTTGCGCATGGACAAAAGGCAGACTGAGAAAAAATATTAGTGCGATTGAAAGTCTGATGGAGTAATACATTTGTGCTTACATGAAAATGAGAAGATGAAGAACCTTTAAAGATCTGATTTCTAGAATAAGATCGTATTTGGGCGAGATAAATTACTATACAAAACGCAAGTATCAAATTAAAGAAACTAAGGCGTATTCAATAAATCTTCCAGAATTTCGATGATAAACATGGATTTTTGAACTTTGCTTCTACATAAATTATTCCCGTTGTAACACCAATTATAGATTCATGTTTTACTCAACAGGAACCAGCTTAACAATTTTTCCCGGATTTTCTATAGCTACGTAAATCAATCCATCAGGACTGACAACCACATTACGAACACGCCCGATTCCCTGCAATAGTTTCTCTGTGTGCATTACATTATGGCCTTTAATTACTACCCGTTCGAGGTATTGAAAGCTAAGGGAGCCCACAAAAAGGTTATTCTGCCATTTTTTATAACGGTCGCCGGTTAGGAATGTCATTCCGCAAGGACCAATTGAAGGAGTCCAGAAGTAGACAGGTTGTTCCATTCCATCTTTTTCAGTTAAATCAGTAAGAATTGTACCGTCATAGTTAATTCCATACGAAATTACAGGCCAGCCATAGTTAAGACCTGGTTTGATCAGATTGATTTCGTCACCACCTTTGGGACCGTGCTCCGTTTCCCAAAGTTCGCCGGTAAGTGGATGTATACAAGTGCCTTGCGGATTTCGGTGTCCGTAGCTGTAGATAGATGCAACAGCTCCTTTTGTTTTTACAAAGGGATTATCTTCAGGGATGGACCCATCATCGTTAATGCGGTGAATTTTTCCATTTGGGTTGTCGAGTTTCTGCGGGAAATCGAAATGTTGCCCCCGGTCACCGATCCCGAAAAACAGATATCCTTTGTTGTCAAATGCAAGTTTAGATCCATAATGGTGTGATCTGTTGTTTTCATTATCTCCCTTGAAAATTACCTGTTGATCTACCAGTTTGTTTCCATCAAGCCTTGCACGCATAACAGATGTATTGCTTAATGATTTGCCATTGTTCTTGTACAAAGCGCTGTAAGAGAAATAGATCCAGCCATTATTATTATAATCGGGATGCAGACATAGGTCGAGTAAACCTCCTTGTCCTTCGCCCCTGATAGGAGGTAATCCTTCGATAGGTGGCGATAGTTTTCCATCAGAGAAACGATGCAATGTTCCGGCACGCTCTGAAATAAGCAGGTCGCCGTTGGGCAAAAATGCCAGACCCCAAGGAACATTTAATCCGGTAACAACCGTGTCAACAATAAATTTCTGTACTTCTGATTGCATTATTCCTCCAGGCAGCACTGCCGGTTTCAGCAAACTTTTATCCGCCGGGATGCCTTTTTTAACATAGGCAGCCAACTCTTCTAATTCGGCTTCCGTAAATGTTTTCTGGAAAGAAGGCATTCCCTGCGATTCGACCCCCAGTTTAATACTTTTGACAACCGAAGCATTGCCCGGCTCATCCATCCACTTTTTGGCTGTGAACTTTTCGAGGTTTTCACCATGACATCCGGCACAGTAGGAGCGATAATTCATAGCTGCCGAATTTTCAGGAGTGGCTTTGGCTGCTGGTGGATTCGTGTTTAAATACTTGAATCCGGACAAAACAAGCGATGCTAGGATGATTAGACCGAAAGAAAAAATTGTAGATTGTTTCATATGTTCAGGTATTTATTTATTGTCATCAAACTTTATAACGTAGAATTAAACTCATTTGTTCTGAATAGAGGTGCAATATACAAAAAAGAGAGTGAACCATGGCATCAAGGATTTCAACCAGAAACTTATTCCACTTGATATATTGAATTATTAACCACTTGATAATATTTTTCCTGACACACATTTGTGTCACCATATTGCTGATTCAATTGGGCAATAAAATGCGTTGAATCATATGAACCTCATGAACTGCTGCCATCTGCTAATAAACTTAGAAAATTATTCTTTTTGAATGACTTTGGCCGAAAGATTATCAAACCTCAAACCAACGCGTGTTGCTTTTAAAAGTTTATTCATGGTGTGAACCCACAACAGAGTTCTGGAGCTACTATTCTTCTTCCAGCCCAATTGCATTGGGGGTTATGCTCAAGGAATCCAAACATGATTATGGAGTTTGTCAAGCCTAAGTTAAAATCCTAAAAAGTAATTAATTATGAAGTTGTGACCCAGAGTAAAATACAATAAAAAAAGCACCTCGTTTGAGGTGCTTTCAGTGATTTGTCCGGGATTCGAACCCGGGACCCTTTGCTTAAAAGGCAAATGCTCTACCTGCTGAGCTAACAAATCAGCTATTTTGGAGGTGCAAAAGTAGTATAAAAACCTTTACACACAAGAGTTTTATTGATTTTTTTCTTCTATTCCAATTCTCCTTTACCTTGTCTGAGTATATTTACCTCATTTCCAGTGCAATCGACTATTGTGCTTGGTAAGTTGCCTCCGAATCCTCCATCAATGACAATATCAACTTTGTCTTTAAAATTTTCGTAGATAACCTCAGGATCAGTGGTGTATTCCAAGACTTTATCATCATCGAGTATACTGGTTGTCATTACCGGATGACCTAATTCCAAAACAATTAACTGAATAATGGGTTCATTGGGAATACGAATTCCTATGGTTTTCTTTTTACTCTGAAAAAGCTTCGGAATATTGCTGTTAGCCTCCAGAATAAAGGTAAACGGACCCGGCAGATTGCGCTTCATTAACTTGTAGATTTCATTTGAAATGGGTCTTGTGAAATCTGACAACATGCTTAAGTTGTTAAAAATAAATGAGAAATTGGCTTTTTCTTTTTTTATTCCTTTGATTTGAGCAATACGATCTACTGCCTTGACTTGGTGAATACTGCAGCCAAGAGCATAAACAGTATCGGTAGGAAAAATAACTAAGCCACCTGAATTCAAGCAATCAATAACCATCTTAATATGTCTGGGAGATGGATTTTCCTGATAGATTTTTAACAACATACTAAAAAAAATAAGCGTGTAAAGTTACACATTTTCAAAATGGTAATTGTTTAATTATTTTTTGAAATAGCGAGATTTAAAAAGGAATTTAATACGAAATTAAAAAGTAAGAAAATCCGGATTAAATTTCCTTATTTATTACAAGCGCAAAGTATTCGTTTTCAAGTGGTAAATAACCATGATCATAAACAAAATAATATACTCTGTTATCTCGGGTGGTATACGTATTGGTAAAATATTTAAACTGAAATCCTTCTTTCACGAGGGTGCTCTTTTTTACTTTTGCTTTACCGTCCGGGTTTAATTTAGTCAGAATAAGACGGTTTTTTTTAAGGATGTTGTTAACTGATTTTACAAGAGGGGTAACATCAGCTTGTGATTTTTGATAATGAGTAGAACGACATTGGTCGTTACAGAACTTTTTATCTGCTCTGCCAATAAGAGGCTCTCCGCATTCCAAACATGTTTTGCTCATCGAATCAGTTGTTGGTTAAAATTCGTACTAGCAAAAATAAAAAAAACAAGTTTACAATTTATGGTAAACTTGTTTTTTTTCAATTCGAACTATTTATTGATCAACGTTTTAAAAGTTTTTCAACTTTTACTGAGTTAGAGTGTGATATTTCTACAAGATACATACCAATTTTTAGAGTTGATAAATTCAATTCTGATTTCTCGTAAATTGATATTTCTTCCATTAATAACTTTCCATTTAAATCATATACCTTTATCACCGATCCGGCAGGTGATTGCACAAAAGTGCTGTTAACAGCAGGATTTGGGTAAATTTTGGTAAAGGCTAAAGTATTTGTTGGCAGATCGCTTAGAACGGTAACAGTAAATGCATCTGGTAATACCAGGCTATTTACTAGTACATCATAAACTCCAATTGTTGCATCTGCTGGAATATTAAATGACGCTGTAAGAGATGTGTTTGAGGTTACATTCACAGTTGTTGCAACGACTGAAGGACTGCCACTTAAGCTTAGCGAAACCTCAGGTGTTGTACCCGTCCAAAAAGTGTTTTCGCTGCTAATAGCAACTAAAACTGTTTCATCTTGAGGTGAAGTATTGGGAACTACTGAAACTAAAGAAGGAATTAATTCGATAATTGTAAATGAGGAACTTAAAATAAGGTCATTCACTAAAACATCATATAGTCCAGCAGTTGCAGTAGGGGAAAGGTTGAATAAAGCTTGTAATTGTGTATTGGAGTTGACACTTATTGAGGCAGAAGCAATTAAATTAGTCGTACCGGTCTTCCGAAGTTGCACAACAGGGTTTGTTCCGCTCCAGCTGGTGTTTTCTGCAGTTATTGTTAATGTTGGAGAGCTACCCTGATCAGCCTGAGAAGGACTAACAGCTGTTAAAGCAGCTGGAGCCATTGGATTAACAAACAAGTTTGTTTTATAGATAACATCGCCTGAGGTCCCTCCGTTTCCATTTGCCGCATTAAGAGCAGCATAGAAACGTATTTGACCAATATCAGTTGCAGGTGCAGTCCAGTTTACTGACCAGCTGTTTGAACCTCCACTTGGGGTATTGCCACCACTTGTGTGTGTTACCGACTTGTTTTGATTTACTAATTTTGTTCTTCCGGCTTCAGTAATTGTAAATGTTCCAACTTTTTGTCCGGCTGAATTTTCAGCTGTCAATTCGAACCCAAACTTTACAACACCAGTATGTGTTCCATTAACGGTTATTGTATATGTGGTGCCAGGACTGTAGCCTGAAGCAGGAATGGTGCTTGCTATCCATCCTGCCTGGTCAATTGCTGTTCCAGTGTGACATGCGGTACATGTTTGATTACCATCTCCCGTACTTCCGGTTCTTCCACCCGGACTTCCACCGCTGTTTGCATAAAATAAAAGTATTGTAGGCAAGGTTATGAGCAATGCGAAAATTTTGTAAATAGGCTTCATAAATTATGATTTGATTATTATTTAGAACGCGTCTAAATTATAACAAAATCAGGTGCTTTAGTATTTGTATTAAATCTTTAAGAATTATTTAACATCGTTAGCAAACATTATAGTTGAACTATAAACATATATAATTATGATTATCAATGATATAAGAAAATAGTACGCTTAATCTGATGATCTGTTTTACATCTTTTCCGGCATAGCCATGCCAATCAGATTTCCCGCTGTTTTTAAAATGTTGGAGGTAAAGATGCTTATTCCCAAACGGAAGTTTCTCAACTCTGTATTTTCTTCTTTTAGAATAGGGGAGGCCTGATAAAATTGATTGAATTCCTTTGCAAGTTCATACATAAAATTAGCCACCAATGCAGGACTCCTGTTTTCTCCGGCTTGTTTTACAATTGCAGGAAAGTCATGTGCTATTTTAAGCAATGCTTTTTCTTTAGGAGCTATCTCATCGATTTTAGCCTGAGGGTTAAATATGATTCCGGCTTCTGCTGATTTACGAATAATGGATTTGATTCGTGCATGCGTGTATTGAATAAATGGACCTGTATTCCCATTGAAATCAATGGATTCGGTTGGATTAAACAGCATGGTTTTTTTGGGATCAACTTTGAGCATGAAATATTTAAGAGCTCCAAGTCCAATTTGTTGGTACAATAACTCTGCTTCGCTTTCTGAAAGGTCTTTTGATTTTCCAAGTTCTTCTGTAGTAAGTCGGGCGGTATTTATCATTTCATCCATTAAATCATCAGCATCCACTACCGTGCCTTCACGCGATTTCATTTTACCCTCAGGCAATTCTACCATTCCATACGAAAGATGTTCAATGCCCTCAGCCCAATCTTTACCAAGTTTTTTCAAGACAAGCTTTAAAACTTCGAAATGATAATTTTGCTCATTACCAACAACATAAATCATTTTTTCAGGATGATAATTCTCGAAGCGTTGTTGAGCCGTCCCAAGGTCCTGAGTCATATAAACGGAAGTACCATCTACCCTGAGCAGCAATTTCTCGTCAAGTCCATCGGGTGTTAAATCGCACCAGATACTTTGATCTTGCTTTTTTTGAAGGATATTTCGTTCAAGTCCATCAAGAACAAGTGCTTTGCCTAAAAGATAGGTTTCAGATTCGTAATAGATTTTGTCGAAATCAACTCCAAGGCGCTTGTAAGTAGCATCGAAACCTGCATAAACCCAGTTATTCATCGTTTTCCAGAGGCTTCGAACATCAGTATTTTCCGACTCCCATTGACGAAGCATTTCTTGTGCTTCAGTCATCAACGCGACATTTTTTGCAGCAGTATCTTCAGGCTCACCTAAAGCAATAGCCTCAGCAGTTTGTTTTTTTAATTCCTGATCGAATTTTACATACATCGATCCTACAAGTTTATCACCTTTCATTCCAACCTCAGAAGGTGATTTTTGACTCCATTTCTGCCAGGCGATCATGGATTTACAAATATGTATACCTCTGTCGTTGACCAGGTTAACTTTTGTGACCTGGTATCCGTTGGCTTTTAGTATTTCAGCCACACTCCACCCTAATAGATTATTTCGGATATGTCCAAGGTGAAGAGGTTTGTTCGTATTAGGAGATGAGTATTCTATAACTATGTGTTTGCCATTTGGGGTTTCACATCTTCCAAATTGAGAATTATCGATGGCATTATTATAAAAACTCATCCAATAACTATCATCAATAAGGAAGTTCAGGAAGCCTTTAACTACATTGAAACGTTTTATGATTGGGAAATGAGCGGCTAAATGTTGTCCGATTTCGTCCGCGATAACTTCCGGTGTGCGCTTTAATTCTTTTGTAAAAGGAAAAACAACGATTGTAAGGTCACCTTCAAATTCAGGCCGTGTTTTCTGAAATGTTACGTACCGAGGGTCAGGTTGTTGATTATAAAGTGATTGGAAAGCCTCGTTAAAGGCATTTGAGAGTATAGTTTCAAGCATTTTCAATTCTTCTTTAGTACATCCAAATAGGTGACAAAATTAGTAAAACAAACGTTACATAAAATTCAGACCTGCTGAGATGTTTGAACAGACTCTGCTTGCAGTAGTTAAATCTAATCAAAAAATGAGTGTATGCTTGCTGTTTTTGCGGTAATAATGTAATTTAAGAATATTTGTTATTTTAATAACAATGCAATAGTATGAATATCAATTAATTAAAAAAATGTTTATTTTTTGTGTTTGAATAATGGTTCGATTATGAACATAAAAAATTACATTTGCGCATCAAAACCTCAGTTTAACCCTAAATAGTGATTTATGAAAAAAAATGTAATTATTATAGGTGCAGCTGGAAGAGACTTCCACAACTACAACACCTATTTCAGAGGAAACGAATTATATAATGTTGTTGCCTTTACGGCAGCTCAAATTCCTGATATTGATGGCAGGAAATACCCAGCTGCTTTAGCCGGGGACTTGTATCCTGAAGGCATTCCTATTTTTGCTGAAAGTGATTTGGTGAAGCTTATAAAAGAGATGGAAGCCGATTTTTGCGTCTTTTCTTATAGTGATGTAACTTATCAGAAAGTTATGAGCATCAGTGCAATAGTAAATGCTGCGGGTGCAAATTTCTTGCTTTTGGGACCAAAAGATACAATGGTAGCCAGTACAAAACCAGTTATCTCTGTCGGTGCAGTTCGCACAGGCTGCGGTAAAAGTCAGACCTCACGCAAGGTAATCGAATACCTTATGGCAAAAGGTTTAAAAGTTGTTGCTGTGCGTCACCCTATGCCTTATGGCGATCTGGTAGCCCAAAAAGTGCAACGCTTTGCCAAAGTGGAGGATCTTGAACTTCACAAATGTACTGTTGAAGAAATGGAAGAATATGAACCACATGTTGTACGTGGTAACGTAATCTATGCAGGAGTTGATTATGAAGCAATATTGAGAGCAGCTGAGCAAGATCCTGATGGTTGTGATGTGATTTTATGGGATGGTGGAAATAATGACTTCCCATTTTATAAACCAGATTTAAGTATTACTGTTGTTGACCCACATCGTCCTGGACATGAACTTACTTATTATCCAGGTGAAGTAACCTTACGCATGGCGGATGTTGTTGTAATTAATAAGATGGATAGTGCTGGTCCTGAAGCTATTCAAACAGTTCGTGAAAATATCCAGAAAGTTAATCCTAAGGCTATTGTAATTGATGGTGCTTCTCCAATTAAAGTGGATGATATGTCAATTATTAAAGGCAAACGGGTTCTTGTTGTTGAAGATGGTCCGACTCTTACGCATGGAGAAATGAAAATTGGAGCAGGTACAGTAGCTGCAATGAAATTCGGAGCAGCAGAACTCGTTGATCCACGTCCATTCCTTGTTGGAAAGCTTGCAGAAACATTTAAAATATATCCAAATATTGGTACTTTGTTACCAGCAATGGGATATGGTGAGCAGCAGCTGAAGGATTTAGAGGCTACAATCAACAATACAGATTGTGATTCAGTTGTTATAGGTACTCCAATCGACCTTAACCGAATCGTTAATATCAAAAAACCTAATACCCGTGTTTATTATGATCTTCAGGAAATTGGTTTTCCAAATCTTGACCAGGTATTAACTGAGTTTGTTGAAAAACACAAATTAGTGTAGTAAAATACAGCTTTGTTTATCGAGAGGTTGCCCAATTTGGGTAACCTCTTTTTTTACAAACCAATTACTGAGCCTGAAGTCATTTTGGTTTTGATATTCTTGCTATTATTCCTACTTTTGTTCTTGGAAATTTCTATGAAAATAAACTTTTAAATAGTTGATATGAAAGAAGTTAATGTATTAAAGGTTGCAAATGATGTTCATTGGATTGGTGTTTTAGACAAAGAAATTGTGACATTTGATGTTGTGATGGAAACAAAGTTTGGGACAACTTACAATAGTTACTTTATTAACGCTGACCGAAAAGCTGTCATAGAAACTGTAAAGGAAAAATTTTGGCCTGAATACGAAGCAAAGCTCAGGTCGCTGATGAATCCGGAAGATATCGAGTATATTGTAATGAATCACACCGAACCTGATCATTCGGGTTGTGTTGGTAAACTTTTAGAACTTGCCCCGGACGCTGTAATTGTAGGTACAGGTAATGCAATCAGGTATTTAAAAGATTTGACTACAGTGCCATTTAAAAGTATCCAAGTAAAAGATGGCGATGAGCTCGATCTTGGAAACAAGACATTAAGATTTATTAGTGCACCCAATCTGCATTGGCCTGATACCATGTATTCCTATCTGGTTGAAGAACGAGTGTTATTCACATGTGACTCATTTGGTGCACATTATGCAGATGATCGCATGTTTGATGATCTTGTAGGCGATTGGGATGAATCCTTTAAGTATTACTTCGACATGATTTTAAAGCCATTTAGCAGATTTATGCTAAAGGCAATCGAACGTATCAGACCTTTGGATATCGATGTAATCTGTACAGGTCACGGGCCTATTCTTCGATCTACATGGCGCAAATATGTCGATCTTTCAGAACGGTATGCCCGTGAAGCACTTGCATTGCCACAGCGAACAAGGGTTTATATTCCTTATGTTTCGGCTTACCACAAAACCGGTGCTCTTGCTCAGGCAATCGAAGCCGGATTAAAATCGAATCCTGAAATTGAAGCATATGTACAAGATATTGAACATACAAGTTTGGGCGACATCGACATGCAGGTAGCAATGGCCTCTGGAATTATTATTGGTTGTCCAACTATCAATCAAAATATTTTACTCCCAATCTACCGGCTTTTTGCAGTTATTAGTCCGCTACGTGACAAAGGAAAGTTGGCTGGTGGTTTTGGTTCATATGGATGGAGTGGCGAGGGAATGAAAATCATCCGCACTAATCTTGAGAATCTTAAATTGCAATATACTGAGGATGATGTGTTTGTGAAGTTTTCGCCCGATGGAACTGATTTAGAAAGAGCATCCAATTATGGAAAAAGATTTGGAAATCTGTTGTTGTCGAATCAATAAAATAACAAAAAAAGCGTTAGCTTCTGAAACAACAGTATGAGAAAGCTCTATCAAACACTTTTAGCTGGAATTATCTTCGTCACGTTGCTTGGATCAACTGCATGCAGTGTCGAGCGTAAAATTGCAAAACATTACATTAATAAAGCTGACAGTGTTTCGATAATGGTGTTGTTTCCTTCCAATGTTTTCGTTGTAAATGAGAAAGCTACTGAAAGTAGAGGTAGTTTTCTTTTTGCTGAGGCTCAACAAGATACGTCCTTATTAAACAGCAGTTTATTGCTGCCACTTTTGAATGATGATTCAATTTTACAGCCTTTCAGGACAAGTTTTTTGAAGGAGTTGAAGCAGTACCATTATAATGTGTATGAACTTTCTCAGATGGAAGAATTTATGAAATTGTCGGGAAAGGCATATTTTTTAAATATTGCTCAAATTGAATTACAAGAGTATCTTACTGTTTATGAAGATGCTATAACAGTTGGTGAGCAAGTCTACACAAAATCAATATATTTAAATGGTATCAATATTGGTAGTTGGTTTGAAGTTAGCACGGTAGATTCGAAAGAAGGTGAAAATTATTTTCCGGTTCTATTTGCTACTCATGACTTAACAGATCGTTGGAATGGTTATTTCACACAAAAGTTTCTGACTGGTGAAATTGAATACAGGCTTAATATTGATACATTAACAACAGCCGACGTTAAAACATTTGCCAGTTATCTTGGACGCTTATATGGAGCGTATACCTTTGATTATCTTATGAATAAAGAAATAATAAAAAAGGTTCCAAGCCAAAACAGAACAGATATTTACTATCGTTACGATCCCTACAAACAAATGATATTTATTACTGAAGAGGATAAATTCGTCGAAATCGAATAAAACTACTTCTCATCAAGCATTTCGGGACGGCGTTGAGCTGTACGTTCCAATGCTTTGTTGTAATTCCAGGCTTCAATTTTTTTGTCATCACCACAGAGTAGGATAGGAGGAACTTCCCATCCTTTGTAAACACGGGGACGCGTATAAACAGGAGGTGACACAAGGCCATCCTGAAAAGAATCGGATAATGCAGAACTTTCGTCACTTAAAACACCAGGAATGAGGCGAACAATACTATCAGTAAGAACTGCTGCAGCCAGTTCACCACCTGAAAGCACATAATCACCAATGGATATTTCCATTGTAATCAGATGTTCTCTTATCCGTTCGTCGATACCTTTATAGTGACCACATAAAAGAATAAGGTTTTCATTCATCGATAATTTGTTGCTAACCGATTGGTTAAGTATCTGTCCATCAGGACTAAGATAAATAATTTCATCATACGACCGTTGCTCTTTCAGAAAACTTATGCAAAGATCAATAGGCTCTATCATCATCACCATACCTGCGCTACCAGCGAATGCATAGTCGTCGACGCGTTTGTGTTTATTGGTTGCATAATCACGCAGCTGATGCAAATGGATTTCAACAAGGCCTTTGTTTAAACCACGTTTAATGATAGATTCCGAAAACGGTCCTTGAAACATTTCAGGAAAGAGAGTAATTATATCAATGCGCATATCAGGCTATCCAGTTTATCTTCAAGTTCATAAATTCTTTTATTCCGGCATGTGCAAGCTCTTTGCCATATCCCGAATTTTTAATTCCACCGAAAGGAACGCGAGGGTCGCTTTTTACCAGGCTGTTTACAAAAACTGCTCCTGCCTCCAGAAAGGGTATAATCTTTCTTACTTTTTCAAGATCTTTTGTCCAAATACTTGCTCCAAGTCCAAAACGCGTATCATTAGCTAATGCAATGGCCTCATCATCAGTGTTAAAGGGTAACACGATCATTACAGGTCCAAATGTTTCTTCTTCATAAACAGGCATTCCAGGTCGTACATCAGTTAAAAGCGTTGGCAAATATATCAAAGGTTGATCAGGATGACGGTGACCACCGCACACAACTTTAGCTCCCATTGAAACAGAGGTGTTAACCTGTTGTTCAATTTTATCAACAAGATCAGGACGAGCCATGGTACCCAGGTCAGTTGACAAATCGAGTGGATCACCTGCTTTCAATGCCAGTAGCGCTTCACTTTGAAACGCTATAAAAGTCTCATAAACAGAAGAATGTACAATAAAACGCTTAGCAGCGATACACACCTGACCTGCATTCATCATTCTCGAAATCATTCCTGTTGTGCATGAATTTAAAAAATCTGCATCGTGGAAAACAATAAAAGGATCAGAGCCACCAAGCTCTAAAACGCTCTTCTTAAGATGTTTACCTGCCAGAGATGCCACTGCTCTTCCAGCTTGTTCACTTCCTGTTAAAGTGACGCCTCTGACAAATGGATGCTGAATGATTTCTTCAGATCTATCAGCCTGGATAACAACAGAATGAAAAACTCCAGACGGATAACCGGCCTCAATGAAAAGCTGCTCAATAGCTTTGGAGCAACCTGTGACATTTGGAGCATGTTTTAAAATCACTGTGTTTCCTGAGGTGATTGTTGGAACAGAAAAACGAAAAACCTGCCAAAAAGGAAAGTTCCATGGCATAATAGCGAAAAGTACTCCTAGAGGTTCGTAACTTAAATTAACCTCTTTTGCATCCGTATTAATGGTTTCGTTTGGAAGATGAGAAGACTCAACGATACTGTAGTGGTTACAGAGCCAGACACATTTTTCAATCTCAGCGAGTGATTCGCGGAGCGGCTTTCCCATTTCAGATGTAATTAACAGCGCTAAGTCTTGTTTTTTTTCTGAGAGAACTTTCGCAAGTTCAGCTGAAAGCGAACACCGTTCAAGGTGACTTTTTTGTGACCACTTTTTAAAACTTAAGTGAGAGTCAGCAATAATTTGTTGGATATCTTCCGGTGTATCTTGTGAATACTCATTGATTTTTTCCTGAGTGAAAGGGTTAATACTAAGGAGGGCTTCCATGTTTGTTTATTTACTTTTTGAAGAAATGTAACACAGGCGCAGTTTGCCTAATTTAAAAAGTCTATTTTTATGCCCAAATTTACGGTATTTACAAAATACACGTCTCAAATATGAAGAAAAGATATTCATTTCTGTGCTTTCTGTCATTTATATTATTTGATATCAGTGTTTTAGCACAGAAAAATGGTTATTATATTCCGCTCGATATTCAGCAAACCTATCAAAAGCAAACCCGTAATGCAATGGGAATGCCTGGTGTTAATTATTGGCAGAATGAAGTAAACTATGCGATTAAGGCTGAGCTTGACTCAACAATTTCGCTTATCAGTGGAACAGCTCAAATACACTATATTAATCATAGCCCTGACTCGCTGGACAGGTTAGTTTTTAATCTTTATCAAGACATATTCCGTAAAGGTAACAGCCGTGATTGGGACATAGGTATGGCAGATTTACATGAGGGAACCGAAATAAATCGGTTGGAAGTTGATGGAAAAGAAGTTGACACAAAAAATAATCGAAAATTTTACAGGCAAGGAACAAAATTGATTGTGAAATTACAGCATTCAATTGCCCCAACAGATACAACAATTATCTCGATTGATTGGAGGGTGATGATTCCTCAAACACGAACTGTCAGAATGGGCAAGTATAGTGATTCAGTTTCCTTTGTTGCTTATTGGTATCCGCAACTAGCTGTTTATGATGATATTGATGGATGGGATATGATTTCCTACAATGGAAGTGTTGAATTCTACAATGAATTTGCTGATTATAATGTTAGCCTCACCATACCCGCTGGTTTTGCCGTTTGGGCGACAGGTACACTTGAAAATGCTGATGAGGTATATCACCATAATGTATACGAACGTTTGAATAAAACCAGGCAAAGCGATGAAATTATCCAGATTATCCGAAAAGAAGACTACACAAAGAATGAGGTTTTGAAATCTGATAGTAAGAAAGTTTGGATTTTTGAAGCTCAGAAAGTACCTGATTTTAGTTTTGGAGTTGGAAAAGGCTTGTTATGGGACGCTTCAGGTTTGGTTGTAGATAGTTTATCGAAAAGGTCTGTTTTAATAAGTGCAGTTTATCCTGAGGAAAGTCCGAATTATAAAGAAGTTGCAGCTTACAGCCGGCAGAGTATACACTATATGTCGGAAGTCATGCCCGGGATACCCTATCCATATCCAGCAATGACAACAATCAGTAATGGACGCGGAGGAGGCATGGAAACTCCCATGATGGCTAATAATGGTGCCCCTAAAGATGTTCCGAACGCTTTTAGTTTAACTTTTCATGAAATTGCTCATACTTATATGCCATTTTTTATGGGTACAAACGAAAAGAAGTATGCATGGATGGATGAAGGATGGGCTACGCTTTGGCCTTATGTTATGATGGATAGTCTTTATCCTCATTATCAGTATCTTGAAAAATCTGTGGAAGGCTTTGAAAGAAATGCAGGCAAAGAAAACGATGTACCTCCGATGGTTCCAAATCAACTGCTTGCTTCAAATTATGCAAGTTTACGACTTGCCAGCTATGTACGTCCCGCGATGGCCTATTATTTTTTGGAGGATGCGCTTGGAACTGAAGTTTTTGTGAATGCCCTGAGATTTTATATGAATACATGGAAGGGTAAACATCCTATGCCTATGGACTTTATTCGTTCGTTTGAACTTGTGTCGGACAGAGACTTAGGTTGGTTCTTTAACCCCTGGCTTTTTAAATCTGCATATCCTGATTTGTCTATAAAAAAAATAACTGAGAAAGGATTCGTTGTCATTGAGAACAAAGGCGGTTTACCTTTACCTATCGTACTGGAAATGATATATACTGATCAATCAAAAGAAGAAATAAGTTATTCATCTTCAATTTGGGACAAGGAAGAAACAGCAGTTATGATTGAAATTCCAATGAATAAAAAAGTTCAGGAGATAAAACTTGGAAATAAAAGAATTCCGGATGTGAACCGAAAAGATAATTATATGTTGTTAATTGACTAAACTTAAATAACCCTTATGCTATTAAATATGAAATACTTCTATACCATTTTTTTGAGCTTCCTTGTAATGCAGGGGATGAGTCAGATTGCACCAGATACGTATTTTGTGCAATTTTCTGACAAAAATAATTCCCCCTACGAGATAACAAACCCCTCTGGGTTTCTAAGTCAGAGAGCACTATTGCGACGTCAAAATCAGCAAATTTCTATCGTAGAAAACGATCTCCCGGTTAATCCTCAATATCTTGAAGGTATAGCGCAAACAGGGGCAACCTTACTTTTTCCAACCAAATGGTTGAATGGAGTTACTATTCAGACAACAAGTCAGACAGTTCTTGATGCAATTTCGGCGCTACCTTATGTTGTTTCATTACGGCAGCTTAGTGATCAGCCTTTGAAACAGGAAATAAAAAATAAAGTCTTTTTTGCAGAAGAATTGGTTGGTGATCAATATTCTCCGGCTTTACAGGCATATCCAAAACAAGCAACCGTTTTTGATTATGGAAATGGCTTCACTCAAATAAATCAAATAAATGGGATTCCATTGCACGATGCAGGTTATAGGGGACAAGGTATGATGATTGCCATTCTTGATGGAGGTTTCACCGATACCGAAACACACGTTGCATTCGACAGTCTTTGGATTAATAACCAAATTCTCGGAACAAAAGATTTTGTCCATCCCGGAGGCAGTGTTTTTACCGAAAGTTCGCATGGTACGAGTGTTTTGAGCACCATCGGTGCAAATGTACCCGGTCAGCTTATTGGCACAGCTCCAAAAGCTATGTTTTGGTTACTTCGTTCAGAATATGTTTTTTCAGAGCATTTGATTGAAGAATATAACTGGGTTTCAGCTGCTGAATTTGCTGATAGCGTGGGAGTTGATATTATTAATTCATCCCTTGGATATATCGATTTCGATTTCCCGCAATGGAACCATACCTATGAACATATGAATGGAAACACTGCAGTGGTAACCAGAGGAGCAGATTTGGCAACTAGTAAAGGTATACTGGTTGTAAATAGTGCAGGAAATTCAGGAGGTAACAGCGGCTTTCCATACATTGGAGCTCCGGCTGATGGATTCAATGTGTTTTCAATTGGTGCAGTAACAGGTGATGGCACACGCGCATCATTCAGTTCTATTGGGCCAACATTTGATGGAAGGATAAAGCCAGACATTATGGCCATGGGTCAAGGTACAGCGCTTGCCAATGGCAATAATAATTTCACTTTTGGAAACGGGACTTCATTTTCTTCACCTGTAATTGCCGGTATGTCAGCATGTTTATGGCAAGCAAACCCTTCTTTCACAAATCTGACTGTTAAAGAAGCCATCAAAATGAGCAGTGATAATGCCCTTCAGCCTAATGTTACATATGGATATGGAATTCCTGATTTTTTTCAGGCAAATTCGTTTTTAACATCTATTGATACAGGCCTTCAAAAAGAAGTTAAACTGCTGCAAGTATCACCAAATCCTTTTGTTACTGTTAACAATATTCAGTTTTTTACGAACAGTGAATGCAACATTCGTATATATGATGTTCATGCTAAAATGATTCATGAAATTCAGCTTAATGGCTACGCATCTGCCCGCTTGTCGCAATTACTAAACAGTTTAAAAGCAGGTTTTTATAGCATTGAAGTTACTTCAGAAGAAAAAATTCAGATTCTTAAGGTAATTAAGATCAATTAATTAGAATACGATTTAGACTTTTTACACAATAGAATGGCTACTGAATGTAGCCATTTTTTATTGCAAAGCGAATTAGACCAGCGATATTGTTAATATCGAGTTTTTTCATGAGGTTCGTTCGATGCGTGTCGACCGTGCGATGACTTATAAAAAGTTGATCACCGATTTCTTTGTTTGACATTCCTCCTGCTATAAGCTTAAGAATTTCAATTTCGCGATCGGTAAGCTGAAGGGAAGAGCCAAAGTTATCGAAAGACTCATTTTTCATTGTGTTATTACTCAACAAATTGACAGTGAGAGCAGTAGCAAAGTAAACACCACCTTGATTTACTTGCTGAATGGCTAGTCTAAGTTCATCCTTATCGGAGTTTTTAAACAAAAAGCCTTTTGCACCCAGATCTGTCATTTTTTTTACCAGAGCTTTTTCCTCATGCATAGTGAGTATAATGACCTTTACGGACTTTTGTAAACGCTTTAGCTCAATCATCGTTTCAATGCCATTCATTACAGGCATATCAATATCCATCAAAATGATATCAGGCTCAATCAATTCAAGTAAACGAAGTAACTCACGACCGTTTGCTGCTGTCCCAATCACCTTGACATCATCACATGCCTCAAGGATCGACTTTAACCCGTCAATGACCATCTGATGGTCGTCGGTAATAATTACTTTTATTTTATTTTCCATCATCAATTGGAATACGAATTGTTGCCAAAGTACCACTTTCAGGGCTAGGCTCCATGTTAAATTCACCATGAATTGTTTCTACACGGCTGGAAATATTCATTAGACCTATGCCTTTTGATTTTAGCTTACTCATCTCAAATCCTTTACCATTATCTTCGACAAGTAAAATGAGCATTTTTCCATTTTTTATTAGTTGAACGCTTACTTTGTTTGCTCCGCTATGTTTTATGATATTATTGATAAGTTCCTGACTGATACGGTAAAGTCCTATCTCTACATTTTCTTTGAAACGATTAGAAATTCCAAAATGCTCAAATTCGTATGAAATGGAAGAATAGCGAAATGATTTTTCTAACATATCACTTATAGCAGGAACCAAACCATCTTCCTGTAAAATGCGTGGCATCATTTGATGCGAGAGTGTTCTAACTTCTTGAATTGTATGATCTACAACATTTGTTAATTCACTGATTTTTAATCTACTATTATTATCTACTTGAATATTTTCTATAAGTGCTGCCAGACCTAATCTAACGCCTGATAAATTTTGTCCGATGCCATCATGAAGGTCTTTTGCAATCCTTTTTCGCTCCTCTTCCTGTGCTTCAACAACTGCTCTCAGGTGCCCTTCTTTCTGTTTCAACAGGCGCAAGTTGAATTGCTGAAGTTGTTTGTTTCTGTAGCGTTTATACAAAAATATAATGATGATAGTACCTAGAACAAGCAGACTGATTAAAGCTAATCTCTCGGCTTTATGTTGTTGAATTTCAATTTCCTTAATGAATTTCTCTTGCTTTAAAAGTTGTATTTGCTGATCTTTATTCTCAGCTTCAAAACGAGCTTCTACTTCAGCTAACTGTTTCTGCTTGTTTTCATTAAACAAGGAGTCCTGAAAAATAGCAGCATTTTTGAAGTTATAATAAGCATTTTGAAAGTCTTTCCGTTCCTCATACATAACAGCTCTTCCATTATTGATGTTAAAAAGAAGCTGATTAGCTTTCATTTCTTTAGCAATCAACTCAGCTTCAGCATAATAAAAATTTGCACTATCCCATTCACGCAAGCCAACCATTGTACCTGCGATGTTGATTAATGAGAGCGCTGAGCCAATCCGATCGCCCGTTTTTTTATCAATTCGAAGCGTTTCTTTGAAATAATCTCTAGCTATTATTGAATTTCCGCTGGTAGCATAAATGTCTCCCAGGTTATTTAAAACGATAGCCTGAGCATCCAATATTTCAAACTCGATAGCTTTCTTATATGCCCTGTTGTAATAGTCAATTGCATTCTCTTTTGCACCTTTAGCTTCGTAAATAGTACCTATGTTATTTAGCGTCATAACGATACCCTTTTTCAATTCAAGTTCTGTAGCAAGTGAATTTGCTAAAAGATATGATTCCAGTGCCTTATCATATTCTTGAAGTGTTTTATATATGATTCCAATGTCGTTATAATTGGATGCAAGAGCTCTTTTTTCGTTTAACTTACTATTGATCTTAAGTGACTTATGTTGAAATTCCAAGGCATTAGAATAATCACCTTTATTCTTGTATAAAACACCGGCAAGGCTGTAGGAGTGTGCAAGAGCAGCTTCCTGATTCAGACTTTCACTTATTTCGATTGAACGCTTAATCGCCTTCATACACATCTCTGGAAGACTACGGTAATTACTCTGAACAAAATTATTGATCATTAATGCCTTTGATGAATCGTGAATCGATTCCATTTTTTGCATTAAACTATCCGGAAGAATATCAGATAGAGCAGGAGAGTGTAAAGTAATGAACAGTAAGATTAGTAAAAATGCCTTTTTCATTCTCTATTGTTTCGTTCAAAAATACAATCTTTCTTCCTCGTTATACAAGCGGTATACTAAAAAATAAATAAAGAAGCGAAATTTAGTCATCTCTTACTCAAGTTAATTGATTAACAAATGTAAATTACATTTGTTAATCAATGTAAGATTTCATTCATTATATGTTGATTAATAGTATGATAAACATATGTAATTAGTATAATGAAACTAGATTCAAAAGCAGGCTAGTAACACTGATTGTAACATTCATTAAATTTAATAAGTATCACTCATATTATATTAATATTCAGTATTATATATATATTTAAATGAAGTGTTTGTTTATATTTTATACTAAAATGAATGAATATAGGACCACTAAATAAATAATGTGTATATTATTCTAAATAAACACTATATAAGATTAATATGAAGTGTTGATAAAGCTAATATTCAAATTTATAGAGAATACAGATGTAAACTTAAACTAGTTACAAATGTATTTATTTAGTATTTACTTTTGTTAACAAAACATGTATATTTGTATCAAGATTTTAGGTAGTTTTTTTACAAATATTTTATGTAATTCAAACTAAAAAATAAGATGAAGGACAGAATATTTCAGGTGATGAAAATTAAGTCGGTAAATGCAGCAGAGCTTGCCGATATGATGAACATAAAGCGACCAAGTCTTTCGCACATTATGACAGGGCGAAATAATCCCAGTTTAGATTTTATTGTTCGGTTGAAAGAGACTTTCCCGGAAATCAGTTTAGATTGGTTGTTGTTTGGAAAAGGTTCAATGACGGTATCCAATGAATCAAAATCACCGCAGCCTGTTTCCAAAAGTCCTCAACCTCGTTTATTTGAGGAGCCGGTTACTGAAGTCATACATTCAAATGTGACTCATGAAAATGCGATGGAAAGCATAAAAGGGGGAATTGATTTGTTTTCGATAATAGATGAGCCCCAAAAAACAACTGAAGTCATACAGCCAATTGAAATAAAAAAAGAAGTCTCTGCTCAAACAGAGCAGAGACCCTCAGTAAATTTTAATCAAAAAAAACCTGTAAAAATGTTACTTATCTATGATGATGACACCTTTACACAGTTTGAATATCAACGAAATTAAAATTGCTCCATTGAACTAAAAAAGAAATTTGCTTCAATACGGGCGTTTTCATCACTATCAGAGCCATGGACGGCATTCGATTCGATGGATGTACCATAAAGTTTTCTTATTGAGCCTTCTTTAGCATCAGCAGGGTTTGTTGCACCAATAAAATCGCGGTATGCCAGCACAGCATTTTCGTTTTCGAGTACAGCAGCTATAATAGGTCCTGAGCTCATAGAAGCAACTAAACTATTGAAAAATGGCCTTGCACTATGCACTGCATAAAAAGATTCAGCTTGTTCTTTACTCAATCTGAACATTTTAACTGCTTTAAACTTAAATCCTCCTTCAGCAATTTTGGCCATTATTGCTCCAATATGACCATCGGCTACTGCGCCGGGTTTAATCATTGTAAATGTGATATTTCCGCTCATGGGTTTATTTTTAAATGAAGCGGCAAAAATAGCAGAAAAATCGCAAAATATGTGAAAATTTAGATATAACATTTACTTAAATTCCACACTGTATTATCAGGTAATTGCCTTCGAGGGTACAATAAAACTAATCAAAGGCTGTTTTATGTAACTTTGTCACAAAATTTGCAGATGAATAAAGCCGATATCCACGATGCCTTTCAGGCGTTTATGAAAGTCCCAAGACGATTCGCCATAGTAACACATACCAATCCTGATGGCGATGCTATTGGTTCAGCACTGGCATTATCCGCTATTTTAACAAAGGCTGGACATAAGTCTAACGTACTGATACCCAATATATATCCTTCCTTCTTGTCGTGGATGCCAGGATTAGATCAGGCGATAGTTTTTGAGAGTAATTCACAGGCTGCACGAAATGTACTGGTTGATGCTGAACTGGTTTTTTGTGTTGATTTTAACGGTTTTAAAAGAGCGGGATCAATGCAGGATGATCTGGCAAAAGTGATTGTGCCCATTGCTCTTATTGATCATCACATTGAGCCTGAGATTGACCTTTTTAAATACATATATTCAGATTTGACGGTTTCAAGTACATCTGAATTGGTGTATAGCTTTATGAAAGGATTAGACCTTGCCCATACGCTTGACCAGGATATTGCGAGTTGCTTATATGTAGGAATTATGACGGATACAGGTTCATTCAGTTTCGCATTGAAAAATCCGGAAACCTTCCGTGTGGTAGCCGATTTGGTTCAAACAGGCATTGATGCTGAGCGATTACATCGTTTGGTTTATGATACCTTTTCGGAGAACAGGCTAAGACTTTTAGGACATTCAATAAGTAACCGCATGATGGTTCTGGATGCATACAAAACAGCTATTATTTCACTTAACATAATGGATTTAAATGAGTTTCAATATCAGATCGGAGATACAGAAGGGCTGGTAAACTATCCATTATCAATGGAAAAGATCAATTTTGCAATATTATTGACTGAGAAAAAAGATCAAATCAGGTTGTCCTTCAGGTCAAAAGGTAAATTTTCAGTCAACGACTTTTCAAGAAAACATTTTGAGGGTGGAGGTCACTACAATGCTGCCGGTGGTACCTCAACTTTGAATCTTAAAGATACCCTTTCCAAATTACTCAAAATTATTCCGGAATATGCTGAAGAGCTGGACTACATCTATTAATACGCTTTCTCGTTTCTTAACTATTGTTGTATTTGGTTGTTCGGTTATTTCATGTACTGAAAATCAGACTACTAATAAACAAAAATCAGTTAGTAAGACTACTGAGGAATCCTTATTAAAAGCCAACAGATACCTTGTTCGATCAGAGGAAGAAAATATACAGGATTTTTTAGTGAGGTATAAATGGGATATGGAGTCGACTGGTACCGGGTTAAGATATCTGATTGAGCCATCAGGATCAGGCACAAAAGTTCAGTACGGTAATTTGGTAACTTTGTCCTATACAATTCGTCTACTAAGTGGTGATATTGTAAAATCATCAGATAGAGAAGGCCTGATGAAGTTTACGGCAGGAAAAGGAGGTGTTGAAGCTGGCCTGGAAGAAGGCATAAAAATGATGAGAAAAGGAGATAAAGCGAAATTTATCTTACCTTCGCACCTTGCTTTTGGATTACTGGGCAATGGCGACAATATCCCTTCAAAGGCAACATTGGTTTATGAAATCGAAATTACTGATATTCAATAATATAAGGTGATAAATTTTTCTTGCAGCTTATTAATTAGAGTGGTCATTTTCCACTCATCAAATATCTCAATCAAATCTTAATTAATTTATGAAACTGAAACAATTAATTTTATTGCTGGCTTTTGCTTTAATTTTAACACTGCAGGCATGCAGTCAAATAGGAGGATATTCGACCTCCCCAACAGGATTAAAATACAATTTCATTAAAGGAAGTGGAAAGGATGTTAAACCACAAGTTTCAGACATCGTAACTGTCAAAATGGACTATTTCATTAATGATTCGTTGTTATTTTCGAGTAACAAATTGGGAAAACCGATGCAATTTCCTTTAAATCCGGTTGCTTTTAAGGGCGACTTTTTCGAAGGGATTTCAATGATGAGTGCCGGTGATTCAGCGAGTTTTATTTGTCCTGCTGACTCTGTATTTCTACGAATCTTCAGGGTGAAGCAGATGCCTCCATTTGTTGTGCCAGGTTCTACAATGCGTTTTGAAATCAGCCTTGACAGCTTCATGACTAAGAAGGACTTTGAAGAATCAAAATTGGCTGAAGCAACAGTGTTACAGCAGAGTAGCGATAAGCGCTTAAAAGACTATATTAAGGAAAAAGGAATTACTGTTGAACCCCTTGCAAGTGGACTGTATTATGTTGAAAAACAAAAAGGTACAGGTAATTTACCTAAGCATGGCGAGAAAATTCGTGTTCATTACCGAGGCACGTTATTAGACGGGACTCAGTTTGATGCATCCTATGACCGAAACCAACCTTTTGATTTTGTGCTGGGCATGGGCCAGGTAATCAGAGGATGGGACGAAGGTTTATCACTCATGCATGAAGGTGGAAAAGCCACATTAATTTTACCCTACAACCTTGCTTATGGCGAAAGGGCTACTGGACAAATTCCTCCTTTCAGCCCACTCGTTTTTGAAGTAGAACTTATTGAAATCATCAAATAATAATCATGAAAACAGAAAATTGGATCAAATCAGGCTTGCTATTGCTGGCCTTTTCCGTGGCATTTGCAAGCTGCAACGATAGTAAATATCCCGGATTTAAGAAAATGGAAAATGGTGTTCATATCAAATACCATAAAAAAGGTGATGGTGATAAAAAGCCAGCCTTAAACTCAATTGTAACACTCGATATGATTTATGGATTGGGTGATACAGTACTTTTTGAAAGCTCCCAAATGCCTGAACCATTGAGCTTTCCAGTTACTGAACCTTCGTTTCAGGGAGACCTCTATGCTGCTTTAACCTTACTTAATGTTGGGGATTCAGTTACCATAGCTTTTCCTGCTGATTCATTTTTTATGGTAATGGCCGGAATGCCACAGTCACCTGAGTTTGTTAAACCTGATGCTGTCATGTATTTTGACATCAAATTGAAATCTGTCCAAACGGAGGAAGAAAAGATTGCTGAGCAACATGCCATGTTAACAAAAATGAAGGAACAGGAACAGGAAGTTTTGAAGGCATATCTCGCTGAAAAACAGATTACTGTTGCGCCCCTTGAATCAGGATTATATTATATTGAAACTGCTAAAGGTAACGGCCAGAAGCCACAGATCGGAGATGTTTTAAAAGTTCATTTTTCAGTGAGCATGATCGAAGGTTTTCCTCTGTATTCAACTTTTGATAAAGAACCAATGGACATTGAATTTGGTCAACCTTTTGATACTAAAGGTTTTGATGAAGCTTTAGGTTATTTAACAAAAGGAACTAAAGCCAGTTTAATCGTTCCATCCCACATCGCTTTTGATAGCGTTGGAAGAAGTCAGATGATTCCTCCTTACACAACTATGTTATACGAAGTTGAGCTTGTTCAAATTCGTTCAAAAGCAGAAGTTGAAAAGGAAAAAGAAGCCAAACAGAAAAAAGAAGCTGCGGAATCATCAAAAGCTCAGGCTATGGAAAGCAAACTTTTGAACGATTATATAAAGAAAAATAATGTTACAGTTGCTCCAAGTGCTACTGGTATGTATTACGTTGAAACTGTTGCCGGAACAGGGAAAACTCCTGAAAACGGAAAAAGTGTTAAAGTTCATTATACTTTGTACAATATTGAAGGCAAAAAGCTTCAGAGTTCGTTGGATGCCGGCCAACCTTTTACGTTCGTTTTAGGTCAGGGTCAGGTAATTAAAGGATGGGACGAAGGCTTATTGAAAATGAAAGAAGGCGGAAAAGCGCGTTTCATTTTGCCATCATCACTGGCTTATGGTGGAACTGCAAGAGGCGCCGATATACCTGCATACGCTCCTTTGGTTTTTGATGTTGAGTTGTTGGAAGTATTAGAAAAATAGAGATAGATCTATCAAAAAATGGCTTTTCCGGATCTCAATGATTTTCGGGAAAGCCATTTTTTTATTCGGTAAGTTTGATTTTGTATTTACAAAGTATGCCCTTTAAACTTAAATTTAGTGCAATTTCGACATTGTCTGATTGTGCAATTTTTAAGTAGCAGCGGTAATTGCTCATGATAATGAATAATGGTTTTGAGCAATTTTGATCTAAAGTCAGGGTTTATTTGAGAAGTTTAATAGTTATTGTTTTTACCATATCGGAGCTGGTTCCAACCATTATTTCAAACTCTCCTGCTTCAGTATCGTATTGTAAATCATAATTATAGAATGCCAATAACGATTTTTCAATTTTAAATGTGACAGTTTTTGAAGCTCCCGGCTTAAGGTTAATTTTTTGAAATCCTTTTAGTTCTTTTACAGGCCGTGTTATTGATGCCACTTTGTCGCGAATATACAATTGCACGATCTCTTCACCCTCGTATTTGCCTGTATTTTTAACGTTGACTGAACAATTAATCGTCTCATTATCATTCATAACATTTTTATCGAGGGTAATTTCGCTGTATTCAAAGCTGGTATAACTAAGTCCGTGGCCAAAACAGAAAAGTGGTTCATTTGGGGAATCCGTGTATCTGGAAGTGGTGTTTGTAAAACCATCATACGGCCGTCCGGTATTTTTCATATTGTAATGAACAGGAATCTGACCTACCGATTTTGGGAACGTCATTGGTAGTTTTCCTGAAGGGTTATAATCGCCAAATAATACGTCAGTTATTGCTGTACCTGCTTTAGTACCAGGAAACCAAGCTTCAAGAATTGCAGGTATATTGTCATTTAGCCAATTGATTGTCAATGGTCTGCCGTTGAATAAAACAACAACTACCGGTTTCCCGGTTTTAAAAATTGCCTTAGCGAGTTCATTTTGAACACCCGGAAGATCCAGGTTTGTCCGACTTGTTGCTTCACCTGTCATCCATGCCGGTTCACCCAAAGCCAGAACGACAACATCAGCTTTTGCCGCAAGTTCAACAGCTTCCTTAAAACCGGATGAGTCGTCATCATTTACTTTGCATCCAGCAGCATACATCAATTTTTCAGATTGAATTGCTTTTTTCAATCCATCAAGCAAGCTCTCAGCTTCATTAGGATTACCTGCCGCCGACCAGCCACCGATCATGTCCTGTTTGCTGTTTGCCAATGGGCCGATCAGGGCAATCTTTTTGACATCTTTACTAAGAGGTAACAGATTACCGTCATTTTTTAAGAGAACCATCGATTTTTTAGCCATGTCGAGACTTGCCTCAAGAAATTCATCTTTCAAAACAATCTCTTTTTCGTGTGATTCGGAGCAAAAACGATAGGGATCATCAAATAAACCTAATTGAAATTTCAATTGCAAAACCTTTCTCACTGATTCATCCAGAACTTTAGGATCTAACAGCTTGTTTTTTAATAAATAGGGGATGGATTGGAGATAAAATGATGCCTGCATATCCATGTCAGTTCCAGCTTCAAGAGCGAGAATAGTGGCTTGAGCCGTATCAGCAGCAACCCCATGATACATTAATTCCATAACTGACGTAAAGTCAGAAACAACAAAACCGTCAAATTTCCATTCATCCCTTAATATCTTTTGCAAAAGATAAGGGTTAGCTGTTGCAGGGACACCATTAAGTTCGTTGAAGCCCGACATGACTGTCAATGCGCCAGCATCAATTGCAGCTTTATAGGGTGGAAGATAAACTTCATGCAGTGTAAGTTCTGACATGTCAACTGTATGATACTCACGTCCAGCCTGAGGTGCGCCATATGCCGCGAAATGTTTCACGCATGCTGCTACAGCATCAGCATCAGCGAAACCATCACCTTGAAAACCTTTTACCCTTGAAGCAGCGATCAACGAAGCAAGGTAAGTATCTTCACCTGCGCCTTCCATCACACGACCCCATCGCGGATCACGTGAAATATCACACATAGGTGCAAAAACCCAATGCAAACCAGTTGCACTGGATTCGATAGCTGCAATCCTGGCAGAACGCTCGATAGCATTCAGATCCCAACTTGCTGCTTCAGCTAATGGTATTGGAAAAATGGTGTGGTGACCATGGATGACATCAAATGCAAAAAGAAGTGGAATGCCCAATCGGGACTTGGTCACAGCTATCTCCTGTAACTTTCGTGTGTATTTTGCACCATGAGCATTAAAAATACCACCAGCTAAACCTTTCTCAATCAATTGAATATAATGATCCTGAATGAAATCACCAGTTGGATTCAGGTCATTTGTAAAGAGAGATAACTGACCAGCTTTTTCTTCAGGAGTCATAATCCGCAGTAGTGAATCAATTTTTGAATCAAACTGATCATGCTGCGAATAAGTGAAAAACGGGGTTACACTCATTAAAATGCTAATAAACAGTATCTTATGTGTAGATACTAAACGGAAAAATAAACTGTTTTTAATCATGTTTTATCTTTATTGGATGAATTTATGTGCTGCCGAAATATCAGGTTTTAATATTTTTTTTGCCCAAATTGGGTATAGATTTTCACTGTTTTTATTTAAAAAATAGTGAAACTTCTTTGATCATATTTTTTAATGTGATATTTGATAAATACAATTAGTATAAATTGTTGATATTAAGTGATATAGATAAAATAATATTTGTTTATAAAATTTATAAAAAATGTTAGAATCGATTGTATGTAACTAATTATTTTAATAAATTTGTTTTCTAGAAGGTGTTAATTCATAGGCACAGTATACCATACACACATTTAGCTCTTTCTATTTTAATCAATCAAAAGTAATAATAATTCATCAAACAAAATAAAATAGTAACACCATGAAACGCTTACAAATTTCAATTTTTATCTTTTCTTTATTTTTTTCTGAACTGATACTGGCTCAAGATGTTACGTTCAAGTCATTTGGAAAAATTGACTATCCGATTACTCTTGAAGATGAGATGATGCTGGATACTATTCAACAAAAGACTTTTCAGTTTTTTATACATGAGTATCATCCCGAAATGGGAATTGTGAAAGACAGGGCTGCTGTGTGGGCACCGGCGAGCATTGCATCTACCGGATTTGGGATACCTTCCTTTGCCATTGGGGCTGAGCGTAAGTGGATTAGCAGAGAAGAAGCTGCAGATATCACTCTAAAAATCTTGAATTTCTTTGCTAATTCAGTGCAAAGTGCGGATACCAATGCAACAGGTTACAAAGGATTTTATTATCATTTCCTGAGAATGGACACAGGGACAAGAGCCTGGAAATGCGAGCTGTCATCGATTGACACGGGATTACTAATGATGGGAATCATATTTGCACGAAACTATTACGATAAAGATAACCGTGTTGAAAGGCAAATCAGGCTATTGGCAGGATTGCTTTTAGGACGAATTGACTGGAATTTTCTTGAGATGAAAGAGCCTGGAAGATTTGAGCATACCATTTCAATGGGATGGACGCCAACAGAAGGTATCCATAATTTTGGATGGAGCGGATACAATGAAGGTCTTTTTCTTTATGTTCTTGCTGCGGGAAGTGGAATGGAAAATGTTGAGAGAAGCTATAAGGCCTGGTTAAGCACTTATAAGTGGAATACACCTTATAAAGGTTTATCGCATGTGGCATTTCCACCTTTGTTTGGACACCAGTTTTCTCAGGCATTTATTGATTACAGAGGAATTGCTGATGCTTATATGAAGGAAAAGGGTATTGACTATTTTGAAAATTCCCGCAGAGCAACGTTGGTTCAGCAAAAATATGCTATTGATAATCCTCACGGTTGGGTAGGCTACGATGCATTGTGTTGGGGCGTAACAGCCAGCGATGGTCCGACAGAGAAATACAATTTTGATGATAAGAAATTTTTGGGTTATGCCGGAAGAGGAACGAGTGGGCCTGATTATAACTATTTTGATGATGGAACAATCGCTCCTTACGGCCCACTTTCATCGTTACCATTTGCACCTAAGGTAGTTTTGTCAACCATAAAGTCGATGAATAAAAAATATGGAGATAAGATTTGGGGCAAATATGGCTATTATGATTCGTTTAATTTAACTGCAAAATGGGTTAATGATGATTTCATTGGAATCGATCAGGGGCCAATGCTCATTATGATTGAGAATTTCAGAACAGGTTTGGTTTGGAATTATGTGATGAAAGATCCAATTATCCAAAAAGGTTTGAATGTGCTTGGTTATGAGTACTTAAAAAAGTAAAAGGATATTAATTTATTGATTATTAATAATTTATAATTTTTCAAAAACATAAAAATCAATATTTGATGAAAAGGAAAAGTAGTGCTTTGAAAAAATGCCTCAATCCGGGATTTTTGTTGCTTGGATTGATTTTGCTTTTTTCTCAACAAATAGGGGCACAAGTTCAGACATTGGACGAGTTTGAAACAAAGGATGGATGGTATTTTATCCAATCTGATGGAGTTAGCTTAAAAGCTGAATCAGAAAAAGGATTTTCAGGCAACGCCATTCGATTTGACTATGATTTTACTAAAGGTACCGGATATGGTGGAATTCAAAAATTGTTTCCACTCGACTTGCCTGAGAATTTTGAGTTCACTTTTTGGATGAAAGCTGAATCTCCTGCAAATAATTTTGAAATAAAGTTCATTGATAGCACAGGCAATAATGTGTGGTGGTTAAGCAACAGAAACTATTCGTTTCCAACCGAATGGAAGAAAATTCGAATTAAAAAAAGACACATACAGTTTGCCTGGGGACCAACACCTGACCAGCGATTGAAGCGAATCGACCGAATTGAATTTACCATAGCATCATTCGTTGGTGGTAAAGGAACTTTTTGGATTGATGATTTGCGTTTTGAACCACTAGCTGAGGAAGTTACCGTTTATCCAGCTCCTTCAATAACAGCAAAATCTACTTTTAAGGAATATTCGACAAAGCATATTCTGGATCAATCTCTTTCGACCTATTGGTTGAGTGAGGGATCAAAAGGGCAGGAGTTACTGGTTGATTTCAATGGGAGGCGTGAATTTGGAGGAATGCAGATTCATTGGTTAAGCGGACATCATGCAGAATCGTTTGAAGTGCTTTTATCAGATGATGCGCGGCAATGGGAGAAAGTTTATGATGTGAAAAAAAATCAGGCAGATGTTAGTTTTATTCGTTTACCTGAAGCTGAAGCAAAATATATGAGGATTGTTTTGTCTAAAAGCTTCAACGACAAAGCTTTTGGCATAAGCGAACTTAAGTTTATCGACCTAAAAAGTTCGATGACACTGAATGATTTTCTTATTACAACTTCAAAAAATTCCCCAAAGGGAAACTATCCTCGGTATTTTTCAGAGCAAGCATCTTTCTGGACTATCAATGGCGTGAATAATGATGTGAAGGAAGCCATGATCAACGAAGACGGAATGGTAGAAGTTGATAAGGCAGCATTTTCAATTGAGCCTATGCTCAGGATAAGCAATAGTCTTTATAACTGGACCAATGTAAAATCGGAGCAATCCCTTGGAAAAAATATGGATAATACTGATTTTGAATTTGTTCCCACATCCTCATGGTTATGTGATGAAATCAGTTTTTCGACTGGTATTACTGCGAGTGGTGTGGCAAATCAAAGCTCTCAACTTGAAATCAATTATTTTTTAAAGAACCAATCATCTAAGGCTAAAGAAGTAGAATTGTATCTTTTGGTCAGACCATTTCAAGTAAACCCTTACTACCAGTTTTTAAATATGGCTGGTGGCGCTGGAAAAATTCAAACAATAGCCGAATCTGAAAATGGCTATATTACTGTTGATGATAGAGTTATACTTCCTCAGAAGAAGTATTCTTCCTTTGGAGCTGCAGGTTTTGACGATGGAAACATTGTAGACATGATACGCAATGGAAAAATGCCAGATAGTAAAAATGCTTATGATGTTCACGGACTTGCAAATGGCGTAATGAAGTATGTTTTTTATCTTGAACCTGGACAAGAAGAATCTTTTTTTGTTGTTGTTCCCTTTTATCAGCAAAGTGGGATCAACCTGCCTACCCCTGAGTCAGTTGCAAAAAGTTCCAAAGCCTCAATAGATTTTTGGAAAGAAGAAGTGGGGCACATTCATTTTAATTTGCCGGAATCAGCAAACCAGATCATCAATACCTACAAGGCCAATTTAGCTTACATACTTATTAACAGGGATAAAGTTGGAATTCAACCCGGATCACGCTCTTATGAAAGAAGCTGGATTCGTGATGGTGCCCTTACTTCTTCAGCATTACTGAAATCAGGAATTGTTGTTGAAGTAAAAGATTTTATTGATTGGTATGCTGATCATCAATACGAAAACGGAAAAGTTCCATGTGTAGTTGATGGAAGAGGTCCTGATCCTGTTCCAGAAAATGACAGTCACGGACAGCTTATTTACCTTATTCGCGAGTACTTCAACTTTACTCAAGATACTGTATTTCTGAAATCGAAGAACAAACAGGTTTTAATGGCTGTTGATTACATTGAGGCTTTGGTTAAAGAGCGTTCCACTGATCATTACAAATATGGAAACGACAGCATCAGAGCTCAATACGGCTTGGTGCCTGAATCAATTAGTCACGAAGGCTATTCAGCAAAACCAATGCATTCCTATTGGGATAACTTTTTCACTATTAAGGGTTTAAAGGATGCAGTTGAAATTCAGAAAATCCTTGGTGAGGAGGATCAATACAACCGGATTAAAAAAATCAGGGACACATTTCAGGTAAATTTATACAATTCACTTGAGCTTGCCATGAAGTATAAAAACATCGATTACCTTCCGGGCTGCGCTGAATTAGGTGATTTTGATGCCACATCAACTACAGTGGCACTCACACCATGTAATGAATTGAAAAATTTACCTAAACCAGAGGTTTACAATACTTTTGATAAGTATTACTCATTTTTCAAGAACCGCAGGGATGGCAATTTGGACTGGGTGAATTATACTCCTTACGAAAACCGCCTTATTGGATCGTTTATTATTCTTGATCAACCTGAAAGAGCTCATGAGTTGATTGATTTTTTCCTTCGCGATCAGCGTCCACAAGGTTGGAATCATTGGGCAGAGGTAGTTTGGAGCGATCCAAGACATCCTGGTTTTATTGGCGACATGCCTCATACATGGGTTGGTAGCGATTTTATAAACGCAATCAGGTCGATGTTTGTTTACGAAAATGAATATGATGAATCGCTTGTAATTGCGTCCGCATTGTATCAGGAATGGATTGATGCTCCCGAGGGTATGTCAGTTGAAAATCTACCAACTTATTATGGTGAATTATCCTATTCTATTAAAAATGATGATAATAGCTATACATTTTCTATTTCTGGAGACCTAAAACTACCATCAAATGGCATAAAAATAAAGAACTTTAACGGATCGAAAACACCTTTGAAAGTGATGATCAATGGGGTCGAAAGCAAGGATTTCAGTGCAAATCACATCAGCATTAAAAAATTACCAGCACAAGTAGTGATAAATTATTAACTAAAGCAAAACACACAACACCATGAATGAACCGGAATTAGTAGCGGAACACAAAACCAAGCCTCAGGACCGTATCAAATTTTCACAATTGGCAGCATACGGAGCAGGAGGAATAATTCCTATCGCGCTTTTCAATATTGCAGGAATTCTTGTTGGATTAATGGGAAATATTAGTCTTGGTTTGAGTGCCTTTTGGCTTGGAGCAATCCTTATTGTTCCCCGGCTTTGGGATGCTCTTTCCGATCCTATTATCGGGCATTTGTCCGACAATACCCGAACGAGATGGGGTAGAAGACGGCCTTATCTTTTAATTGGAGGCATCCTTGTAGCAATAAGTTTTGTTGTCATTTGGTGGATTCCAAAGGGAGATATGGTTAGGTCCTGGTTTCCAACAGATTCGGGTTACCAATGGTTTCAGCTATCTTACATTTTGGTAACACTGATGATCTTTTTTACCGCTGTTAATATATTTGAGATACCTCATGGAGCATTGGGAATGGAGATAACCTCTGATTATCATGAACGTACACGCCTTTTTAGTGCAAAAAGTTTCGTTGGAAATCTTTTTGCCATGGGAACACCCTGGCTTTTAGTACTTGCAAACATGGAGATTTTTAAAGGCGTAGGAGGTAACGAAGCAGATGGAATGCGCTACGTTTCACTTATGATAGCTGCGATTATTATCCCCCTTTCTTTTTGGTGGACATACAAATTACACGAGCCAGGATTTGTAAAAGCAGCAAAACATGAAAAAACACCTTTTTGGCAGGATTTAAAACGTACTGCTAATAACCGGAATTTCCTTATGCTGACGCTCACTATTTTCACCCTTGCAATGGGGTTTAATTTTGTTATTCTGCTAGGTTCATACATTCCAATTTTTTATGTTTTCGGAGGGGATAAAGTCGCTGGCGCATATCTTCTGGCGTTAAATGGAATGATTTGGGGTATTACTGGACTATTAGCAGTATTTCCACTTAATTGGATCAGTCCGAGATTGGGAAAACGTAACACACTAACAATTGCTATTGTTCTTATGGTAGTGGCTCAGCTTTCAAAAATTGTTTGCTATAATCCAGCTTATCCTTATTTAATTATCATTCCTACAGTGCTTCTTTCAGCAGGAATGCTGTTTTTCTTTACACTTGGTTCATCAATGGTTGGTGATATATGCGATGAGGATGAATTAAAGACAGGATACAGAGCCGATGGAAGTTATTACTCCATCTTTTGGTGGTTTATAAAGATGGGCACTGCTTTGGCAAGTTTCGTTGGAGGAGCATTGATCGTTTTTACCATGTTTGACGAAACACAGGTTACTAAAGTTGATAGTATTCAGGGTAATATCAAGGAGTTACATTCTGAAGCAGTGCTTTGGAAAGGTTATCAGGATGCTGGTGGATCTTCAGTTACCTGGTATGAAAAAGCCAAAAAACAAAGCGAACAAGCTCTTGAAGAATCAAAAAAGTATGTTATTTATTTAGAAAAAGAATCGACAAGGGACAGATCAGAGGGACATGAAAACCTTCCAGAGTATTCAAAAAACAGAAAAGAGATGTTAATGAATGCGTTAATTAAGACAAAGACGACGGTTGCAGAGTTGGAAAAATTAGAACTGATTTTTGCCTCTTCTTCAAGTGCAACTTCAGATACGCTTCTTCATTATGCCGTTCCACTTATGTTGCAAACAAAACTTGAAAAAGCAAAAATGAACTCTTTTGAGCTGATGTCGCATCTCGAATCAAAAGCAAAAGAAACAGAGAAAAGTAGAAAGCATTATGATGAATTAATGCCTGTTATCAATAATGTGAACGAACGACTTGCAACTTTAAATTTAGCGGCTGCACCTGAATGGTTAGAAAATGAGCTTGGACAGCTTGAAAAAGAGCTTGTTACACTTACCAAACAAACACCATACACCTTGTTTATGATGCGTTTTGTTGAAATAGGGCTTCCGGTCCTCTTGAGTCTTTTCTCCATTTACTTTGTGATGAGGTATACGTTGACAGAAAAGCGAAGTCATGAAATAAAAGAATTACTGAATCAAAGAAATGCACAATAAGTTATATACTTGCTTAACAAGATTTTACAAACTAAAAATGAGATACAATGACATTTAATATTCAGAAAGAAAACTTCGTCCTTAATGGGAAGAAGGTATTTTTAAACTCAGGGGAGATTCATTATTTCAGGATCAAACGTGAGCTTTGGGATACCCATCTCACCGCTGCAAAAGAAGCAGGTTTAACAACTGTAAGCACTTATGTTCCCTGGGCTTGGCATGAGCCTGATGAAAAAGTCTTTGATTTCACAGGAACCACTAATCCGCAACGCGACTTAAAAGGTTACCTTGAACGTTGTCAGGCACATGGGTTAAACTGCATTGTAAAACCTGGTCCGTTTATTCTTGCAGAATTCCGTGGAGCAGGTTTACCCGACTGGTTTATGGAAAATTATGGCTCAGATGTTAAAATGCGCGATCGAAAAGGTGGTATTGTTCCTAGCGACGGAGTGAATCTTTTTCATGAAACATACCTTGAAAAAGTCGCTTTATGGTACGATCAGATTATGCCTTTTATCAGTGAACGTCAGCTTGATGCCGGCGGACCAATCATAATGATGCAGATTTGTAATGAGATTGGAGTTTTTTCGTGGTTGGCGCATCAGGGTGATTATGGCAATACTGTAAAGGACCGGTTTATTGCTTATCTGAAAACCCAATTCCAATCTTTGGATCAGATAAATTTATTATGGGATACTGATTATCAGAATTTTGATAGCATTGAATTGCCTCCCGACGGAAGAGCAGCCTATGTTTCAAAGGAAGACAGGGGTCGTGATCACGAATGGCACAAGTTCTGGAGAACATATTATGGCGATTACTTAAGGATGCTTACAGCTATGGCGCGCGAACGCGGAGTAACTGTTCCATTATACCATAATCTTCCGGGGTGGATTTATGGCAGTGGTTATGAGTTTCCTGTCAATATCACCATGTATGAGGATCTTTTTGAGGATAAGAGCGAGATTATTTTTGGGGTTGATCATATTCCAGAGTTTTTATCCTACAGGAATATGCATGATGACCGAATTATAAACGACATCACCTGGGCAATGCAAGGCAACAAACCATTATTTGCTGCTGAGTTTCAATGTGGTTCGAGAGAGTATCACGTGGTTACAAACCCTCGTGAAATGGAACTTTTCTATAAAGCGAGCGTTGCAAACGGACTCACTGGATGGAATTATTATATGTTTTCACAAGGTAGAAATCCTGCCAGGAAAGGATACTCAGGTGAAACATTTTATTGGTTTAATCCTTTAACACCTGAAGGTGAGCGTACTACAGCCTTTCCGCTGGTTAAGCGAATGAGTAAGCTGATAAAAACGAGTGAAGAAATTATTGTAGGATCAAAGCGTAAAGCTGAAGTTGCTGTGCTTTTTTATGCCCCATACTATGCTACCGAACTTGAACGCAACATGAGTGCTGAGGTTGGGCTTCAATTTGTTCCTTCTTCCATTCGTCGATCTGCTTACTTTGATGGTCTTCTTAAAGTTTTGCAAGTGCTTAATATTGATTATGATATGGTCGATTTAAGCAAAGTTTCCTCAGAGGGTTTAAAAAAGTACCAACAGGTTTGGGCTTTTAGTACCGATGAAATGAATGCAAAAGAACAACAGGTGATTGTTGATTATGGAATTGCTGGAGGGAATGTTGTCCTTTTCCCATATCTACCTGACCGTGAGTTATCTCAACAACCTTGCACTATTATTCGTGATGCTCTTAATATTAGTATTTTAGGCAAAGAAATAATCGATTCTCCATTAATTGATGTATATGATTTGAAAGATATTAAGTGTGCGAATCCATTAATTATTTTTGACGAATCAACTCTTTCTGGCGCTGAGGTTGTTGCCAGGACTATTAATGGCAGCTGTTGTGGTTTTAAGAAAAAATTGGGGAAAGGGACGATGTTACATTTAGGAACATGGATTGGTTTTGATACAGAAGGTCACAAACCTGTTTATGAGGCACTTCTTAACCAATCTGATGCTAAACTTCGGCAGGCTGACACAGATAATTTTCAAATAAATGTAAGACAGCGATTTACAGATGATGGAAAATCAATTTTGTTTGTTGCTAATTATTACAATGAGGAACAGATAGGAAGGGCGAGCTATACCCATCCGGAAACGGGAGAAAAGATTCAAATTCCATTTTTGGAAAAAAGTCAGATTTGGCCACCATTGTATGCACTGTTAAGCCCCGTTTGCTTGTCTTTAGATCATGAAATCAAGATATTACATTCAACTTCTGATCTATTAGTAGTAAATCATTCCGCTGAAATGATTGAAATCGAACTTCATGGAGATAGAGATATGCCTGGCGAAATTGTTTTTGAAGGTGCAAAAGTTAGTAAAATTGATTCTGCCACTATTTCTGGTAACGCTTTGAAAATTTCTAATATCGATGGCAGGGCAATTATTAATTATTCTCACGAGCATCAAAGAGATATGTTGCTGAAAATCAAACTAAAATAACAGATATGAAAATTGCTGAAACCTATACAATTCAAAACAGACCCGGCCTAAGCATTTCTATCCTACGAAATGGCTCGATCAGAAGTATAGAAGCAGGACCGATTCGGATAAGTATGAAAGCCGCATCTGTTTTCTCTAAATCAGGCACAAACATTTATCTTCGTAAAAGAGCTGAAAATGTGACATTTAAGGCTCTTTTGGGTGATGAAAGCGCAAGTCAGTTTTTTGTAATTGAAAACAAGTTCATTGCCAAAGGTATTTGGGAAGGGGTTGTTTATCAATGTTCATTGCTACTTTCTGAAAAAAGTACAAGCTGGGAATGGCAGGTTGAGTTAATCAATACATCCTCTGAGTCTTATGATATGGATATTATTTATGTTCAGGATGTTGGCTTAAAACCAGCAACTGAAAGCCTGATAAATGAATATTACGTAAGTCAATACCTTGAAAGACTGATACTTGAAGATAATTACTACGGTTCAGTTGTCTGTTGCCGACAAAATACCAAAGAGTCGGTTGGTAATCCATGGTTGATGGTTGCATGTCAAAATGGGGCACATTCGGCAAGTGTTGACGGGATACAGTTTCTTGGGAAAACATTTCGTAAGACATTCCATCCTGAAGCTTTAACCCAACTTGAGCTAGGTGGTGAATTGTCAGGTGAATCATCAATGGTTGCGTTGCAGGAGAAACCGTTTAAGTTACAATCCAGCGAATCGCATGCCAGCAATTTTGTAACTACTTATATTTCAAATCATTCAAAGGCTACTTCAATCGATGATCTTGCAGTTTTATCTAATTTGTGGGATGAGTTTGATTATAACACTGAGCTAATTTCAAATGATCAGGCTATTGAAGAAGACCCGAATTTGTTTAGCATTGCAACTTTATTAGAAGTGGAAGATTTGTCAGAGAATGAACTGAGCAGTTTTTTCGGGCAAGATCATCGCCATCCTGAATACAATGAAGGTAAGCTTATTTCCTTCTTTAGCGATAAAAATAATCATATAGCACTGCGCGCTAAGGAGTTACTTGTTGATCGGCCTCACGGACATATCATGCAAGCCTGGACTGGTTACGAAGCAAATGAGAATATTCTTTCTACCACTACCTGGGCTTATGGTGTTTTTAATTCACATCTCACACAAGGAAACACCAATTTTAATATTTTTCTATCTATTTGTTCAAGCCAGTTCAATCATTCGCCTGAAACAGGTCAGCGAATTTTTGTAGAGATTAACGGCAAATGGCATCTTTTGGGTATACCATCAGCTTATGAAATTGGATTAAACCATTGTCTCTGGATCTATAAAACTAAGGATCAGTACTTTCAAGTAAGGACCTGGACTTCTAAATCAAGTCCAAAGGTAACTATGGACTTTAAAGTACTTAAAGGCGATCCAGCTAGGTTGATTGTTTCAAACCAGTTTGATGAAGGAAATGGTTGGACAGTTAAACCGGAAATGGAAAGAGGGGATTATATCTCAACTCCAAAAGCCGGAAGTATGATTATCGAAAAGTTCCCCAAAGCGCAATTTAGGATTCAGGTAAATAGTGAATCACTGTTTTCGATTCATGGTGATGAAGCACTTTATGAAAGCAAAGTATCTCATGGAGATCACTTTTTTGTTGTGGAGGCACTTCCCACATCTGAATTTAGCATGAGTTTTATTGGTGAGGTTTGTGAAGCTTCAACGTCAGATACTTTACAAGATAATGATAATCAATTTATTACAGATACCAATGATGCTCAACGAATTTGGGATGAACTTAGTTTAAACCTAAATTTGCACAGCGACCAGAAAGACATTGCTGCTATTCAAGAGATACTACCCTGGTTTGGCATGAATGCTATTACCCACTTTTTGACACCACATGGATTGGAGCAATTTGGTGGTGCAGCCTGGGGTACGCGCGATGTTTCTCAAGGTCCTTTGGATTTGCTACTGATTATGGAAAAATATGCTGAAGCAAAGCAGACTTTGCGCGTCATTTTTTCGAATCAAAATCCTGATGGAGGCTGGCCACAGTGGTGGATGTTTGATAGTTACAGAAATATCAGGGCTGGTGATTCACATGGCGACATTTATTATTGGACAATTATTGCCTTAAGCAACTACATTAAAGTAACCGGCGATACAAAAATTCTTGAAGAAGTTTTACCATATTTTCATGCAGACGGATTGGATTTTGCTGAGCAAACATCTCTTTCAGAACACATTGACCGGCTGATTCAAATGATTATCGACTCTTTCATTCCCGGCACCGCACTTGTTCCTTTTGGTGGTGGAGACTGGAACGACTCTTTACAACCCGTTAGCCATGAATTGGCTCAGCGAATGATTTCGAGTTGGACAGTGGAAATGAATTATCAAGCTTTTGAACAGTATCAAGTCGTTTATGAACTAATTGGAAACATACAGAAATCCAATGAGTTAAAGAAGATTTGTGAACAAATTAAATCTGATTTCAATAAACATCTCATAAAAGACGGTATTGTTGCAGGTTATGGTTTGGTAGAAAAGGATGGAAGTATCAGCGTTTTACTTCATCCTACTGACACAACCACCAATATTCATTACAGCCTTCTTCCCATGGATCGTGGTATCATAAGTGGAATTTTCACGAAAGAGCAGGCAACCTTGCATCAGGATTTGGTTGAAAAATACCTCAAAGGCCCTGACGGGGCTCGGTTGATGGATAAGCCGCTCGTTTACAAAGGTGGTATTCAAACTATTTTTCAACGCGCTGAAAGCAGTACCTTTTTTGGAAGAGAAATAGGCCTCATGTACATTCATGAACACATAAGATACGCTGAATGTCAGGCAATTACTGGAAGAGCTGAAGCTTTTATCAAGGCATTACGTCAGGCAAACCCTGTTGCCTACAATGAAATTGTAAGTTGTGGTGATATACGACAAGCCAACTGTTATTACAGCAGCTCGGATGTAGCCTTCAAAAGTCGGTATGATGCAGACAAGCGTTATGATGAAGTCAAAACTGGAAATTTAAAACTCAGAGGTGGCTGGAGGGTATATTCAAGCGGACCTGGAATTTATGTCGGTTTGATTGTAACCAGGATGCTTGGGCTAAGAATTGAGTACAATAATATACTTATTGATCCTGTTATGCCATTAGAAATGAATGGATTAACTGCATCAATTGATTTCCTTGGTAACCCATTGACAATGAAATACCATATTAATCTTGAGACTCATCATCCTAAAAAAATTCGTGTTAATGGCACCGAAGTACAATTTAAAGAAGAGGCCAATGCTTATCGAAAAGGTGGAGCAATAATTGATAAGGACCGATTTATTTCGATGCTTAATCCAACTGAAAACACAATGGAGATTTATTTGTAGGTAAAGGTTTTTTGATGTTTAGTTCAATTTTAAATGGTTCAATATCTGTATTTTAATGACTGTTTCAATTTTTATCAATATCTACTTTTGTAAATAATAAGTAACTTTTTACAAGAACATTATAAAACGAAATGCCACAGACTGAAGACTTCAATCTGTGGCATTTTTGCTTGGTTCAGGGATTCTCTATTTTAGCCAGCTAAAAGGAGCTGCTTTAACATCTCGGGAATTGCCACCAACCATAAGAACAAAGTCACCGGGTTCCCAGTCATAATTGAGCTTATAATTATAAAATTTCAAATCTTCTGGTGTAATTGCAAAACTTACTACTTTCGTTTCGCCTGCTTTCAGGAACACCTTTTGAAAACCTTTAAGCTCCTTAACAGGTCGTGTCATAGTTCCGACCAAATCGCGTATGTAAAGCTGAACCACTTCTGATCCATCAACACTACCTATATTTTTGATTTCAATAGATGCTGTAAGATTTTGATTTCCAATAAGATTATTGTTGCTTAAACGAAGTTCTCCATACGAAAACTGGGTATAACTTAAACCAAATCCAAAGGGATATAGTGGATCGTTGGTTACGTCAAGATAGTTTGAACGATATTTTTCAAACCATTTTCCTACTTCAAGCGGTCGTCCGGTATTTTTGTGATTGTAGAAAATTGGAACTTGCCCAAGGTTTTGTGGAAAAGTAACAGGAAGTTTCCCGGAGGGATTAACAGCACCAAAAACTACATCAGCAATTGCATTACCAGATTGTGTTCCACCAAACCAGACATTAAGAATAGCAGGAACATTTTTTTCTTCCCAGGAAAGTACCAAAGGGCGGCCGGTAAACAAAACCAAAACTACTGGTTTTCCTGTTTTTAACAGAGCTTCTAAAAGCTGTTTTTGACTCCCGGGAAGTGAAATATCTGATCTGCTGGAACTTTCGCCGCTCATTTCAGCAGCTTCACCCATTACTGCAACTATAACATCACATTTTGACGCAACAGCAATCGCTTCTTCTCGTAATTGTGTGGGACTTTTAACCGAATCGATGGTTGTTTTACCCCATGAACTAACCCAATAATCCAGTTTTGGGTCATCAACAATATTGCTTCCTTTTGCATATACAATTTCAGCCTTGTCGCCCACAGCTGCTTTAAAGCCTTCAAGCACTGTTATTGATTGGTCATGATTTACTGCGACACTCCATGTGCCAGCCATATTTTCTCTGTTGTCGGCCAAAGGTCCTACTAAAGCTATTTTACCTTTCTTTTTTAAAGGTAAAAGTTGCTGTTCATTTTTTAATAAAACGAAAGTCTGTGCGGCAATTTCTCTCGCTGCGAAATTATTTTCTGGAGTAAATATTTCTGATTTAGAGCGATTTACATCACAGTATCGATATGGATCATCGAATAGTCCAAGTTTATATTTTGCCTCAAGAATTCTACGGCAAGCCTGGTCAATCGTAGCTTCGGTAATTTTTCCTTCATCTAACGATTTTTTTAGTGTGGTAAGTAAGCCTTCTCCTACCATGTCCATATCGACCCCGGCATTAAGCGCTAAAGCTGAAACTGCTTGTAAATCACCCATCCCATGCTCAATCATCTCATTTATCCCTGTAAAATCGGTAACAACAAAGCCGTCAAAGCCCCATTCATCGCGTAAAAGTTCAGTCAGTAACCATCGGTTTCCAGTGGCAGGAATTCCATTAATATCATTAAATGAGCTCATTACACTTCCGGCACCTGCATCAACTGCAGCTTTATAAGGTGGAAGATATTCATTATACATGCGCTGAAAACTCATATCGGTTGTATTGTAATCGCGTCCGGCTTCTGCTGCTCCGTAGAGTGCGAAATGTTTCACGCAGGACATAATGGTATTATTTTTTGTTAAGTCATCACCTTGATAACCGGCAACAAAAGCTTTAGCGATTTGTGACCCCAAGTAAGCATCCTCACCTGCACTTTCTGCGATACGACCCCATCTAGGATCTCGCGAAATGTCGACCATGGGTGAATAAGTCCAGCAAATGCCATCCGCACTTGCTTCCTGAGCAGCGATACGTGCACTTTTTTCGATAAGATTCATGTCCCAACTGGCAGCAAGTCCCAAAGGAATCGGAAATGTTGTTTGATAACCATGAACGACATCCATTCCAAAAATCAATGGGATTTTGAGACGACTTTCCTCGACTGCAACTTTTTGAACATCCATGATTTTCTCTACCGACTTGATATTTAGCAGGCCCCCAACTTTTCCTTCTTTAATCTTTTTGCCTATATCAGAGCTCGTTGTTTGACCAGTGACTATATCGCCAGATCCTGGAAGGTTCAGCTGACCTATTTTTTCATCAAGGGTCATCTTTTGCATGAGTTCGTCAACGAAGATCTTCATTTCCTGCTCTGGAGAAGCGGCTTTTTTGGGAGAACAACCCAGAATAAAATTCAATGCAATAAATGCGGATAAAAAAAACAATTTTGATTTCATAGGTATTTATTTTGAATTAATAATTGCACTTATTTCCTTTTTCCAAATCATATATCCCTTTGCATTCATGTGTAACATGTCATCAAGAAATAGGGTTGAATCTGGAAGATAATTTTTGTTAAGCATTGATTTCCAAATACTAATAAACTTTGAGTTAGACTGAGAATCAATAAAATTGCTTATCATTTGGTTTGCTTCAAAAAATTTTTCTGATAAATGCCAGCGACTAGGACTTGGCTTCATCGAGACATAAACTATCATCACATCCGGTAATTGAGATCTGATCTTTTGAAAAAGCTGAACGAACCGGGCTTCGGCATCTGAAGCTGTTAACTTTTCATCAAAGGCCAGATCATTTTCACCGCAATAGATTATAATTCTTTCCGGCTTGAAAGGAATTACAATATCTTCAATATATCTGATTTGATCAACGAGGGTAGAACCGCCAAAAGCTCTGTTGACAACTTTAATATCCATAAAATCATCTTGAACATTATTCCAGATAGTGAATGAGGAACTGCCAATAAAGAAAGTAGCATCGGATGGGGGAGGAGAGATGCTGTCGTTTCTCTTAAATTGATTTACAACTTCTGCAAAAGGGTAATCAACTATTTGTGAATTAGCATTTTGATATAATATGACCAGAAGAAAAATTAGTAGGATTCTTATTTTCATAATACTTTCCTGCTTTTTCCTAATTAACTTCTACAATTGAAAAAAGAGGACTAAGGCCACTTTCATTGATGGCTTCAATGGTGAAATAATATGTTTTTTCTTTGTCTAAGGTCTTTAGCCAATATTCGTTAGCACCATAGACCATAATCGAATTGTACAATTTATCAGGTTCGGTACCCATGTATATGTTATAGGCATAAGCATTGTCGACAATTTTCCATTTTAGCCAGGCACTTCTTTTGTCCTTTTCCGTTCTTAGAACGATAAAATCTTCTACTTTTTTCGGTTTTTCCATATTCCCAAATCCGAAAACTCTCAATCCGCTGATTGCGAATTTTCCAGTGGGCATATGAATGTTTACGAGTTTTATGAACCGTGCCTTAACATCCTCAGGCAGTTCAATATAATCATGTGGTACATCTTTTGTGTTTTGACTTTTATCAACAATCAAATTCCACTTCTTCCCATCAGTTGAAGCAAAAATTTTGTATTGATGAAAAACACCTAATGACTTTCCGAGAAACTCAGCATCCTGATCAGCATAGTTCACCTGTATGGCTTTAACAGTTGAAATATCTCCCAAATCGGTCTGAATCCATTCACGTTCATCAGAAGATGCAGCCGACCAGTATGTTTTGATACTTTCATCAACGGCATAATTAGCCTGATAATTTCCATAGGTTGAGGACACCACAACAGGTTTATTATAGTTTAAAAGCATCCAGCCAGTAAAACGACTTTCCAAATGATCTGATTCATTATCAGGAAGATATGTTGGATAATCTCCAAAAGCTGTATTACAAAACATCACTTCATCCTTATCAAAGCCGGCAGGCCAAATTCCAATTCTTCGCTCAAAATTGTTTTTTACCGAAAGTGCAATTGTTGAGACATGCCAATAATTATTCCATCTATCCTGAAAGGTAGCCCCGTGACCAGCACCACGAGCAAAGCCTCCTGCTTTGTAACTGAGTGGCATCGATTGAGGTATAAAAGGTCCAAGAGGTTTTTCACCAACTACAACTCCGTCGGCATACCCGCTGAATTCAGTTCCTGGAGCTCCGTATTGCAGATAGTATTTTCCGTTATTTTTTGTCATCCATGCTCCTTCAATAAATGGGTCAAGAAAAGTGTCATCCATGTGTTCGCCAAAGCGTTGCCATCCGTAGCGCCAGGGTTGTAACAAATACATTTCCTTGCGGGTTGCAAGTGGCTCCATGGTTTTCCGGTTCAATTCAACGCCATAAAGAGGAAATTGATTGCTGCTTCCATTGTACATGTAAAAACGACCATCATCATCGGTGAAAAACGCTGGATCCCAGCCACCTATAGCAAAAGAATCGACAAGAGGCTTCCATTCGTCCAATTTGGGGTTTGTGCTCATCCAAATCGTAAATTTGTTTGTATAGGTTGAACCAAAAACAATCATTGTATCACCAATCACACCCACAGCAGGAGCACAAAGTTCATCATAACCTTGGTTCCATGGCCTGAGAAATCTTCGTGAAACAAAGTTCCAGTTTATCATATCGCTACTCCACCAATAACCCCATTGATTAGTGGAGAACAAAAAATAATCGTTTTTGTAGTTCACAATTACAGGGTCAGCAGTTGCACGGTGACGCCCCCATTCGCTAAAGTTTGGAATAGGAGTATAGCCATAATCCAGATTAACAGGATTACAGTAAGTTTTTTGTTGGGCATATAAATTCTGACCAATAATTAAGGCAATGCCAATTATAAATAAATGCTTTAAATAGTTCATATACAGTGTCTTAAAATTTGTTACCATGTTATTGTAATCACATCGCTGATGTTTTTAAAAGTCAATATGTAGCATTTTGGTTTTATCTCATCTTCCCTGAGTGAACGAAAATAGGAAGGATCATAAATATCTTCGAGGTATTTCAATCCATCGAGTAATAGCTCTGACTTGGAATCTATAGAAATGGTTTTTGCATTGAACAAAAGCTGCGTCAATGGCTCATCAAAGCCATGAAAAATACACTTAACTGAGGTAAATCTAGAAACGTAACTACCTGATATAGAATCAAAAATCAATTTATTTTGCGAAGGGTTAAAAAGGATAGTTCGTTTGTAATAATTTCCATTTTGATAATCCATCGTTGAACCATCATCTTCGTAATACACAAAAGCATTTAATTCGGTTCCGTTGTATAGATGGATAAATAAGGTGTCGCCCGGAAATTCTTTTGTTGATTGCACAGAACGCTGCATGGGCAAAATCGAAGAGGCTTTTACAAATAATGGAATCTTATGTAATGGAACTGTTTGTGAAAATTCCTGGTTTCCATCAAAAGATTCGTCAGAATATAGATCAAACCATTGACCTTCAGGAAGGTAATAATTTTTAGTAATTTCGGATCCCGTTACCGGTACCACCATAATCGCCTCACCAAACAGAAATTGGTATTGAAAAAGCTGGTCATAAACTTTATTATCAAAAGGATTATTGATGCTTAAACTTCTTACAATTGGCATTCCGGTTGTTGAAGCTTCATAAAATTTGGAATAGAGATATGGCATCAAACGATAACGAAACTCTATAAAAGTTTTACTGATTGCTTCAGCTTCTTCACCATAACTCCATGGTTCGTTGGCATTTCCAAAAGCTTCTTTGTGATTTCTTGCATAAGGGGAGAAGGCTCCAACCTGCATCCACCGAATGAAAAGTGGTTTAGGAGTATTGCCAATATAACCACCAATATCGTCACCAACAAAACTTAGGCCTGATAAACCAAGTTGGGTATTCAGCAGTGCACCACCTAGCAAATATTCATCTTTAGCGGTGTTGTCGCCGGTCCAGACAGCTGCATAACGTTGAACGCCGGCAAAACCCGAGCGGGTAAGAATGAATGGGCGACGATTTCCACCAAATTTTTTTGCAGACTCGAAACTGCTGCGGGCCATCTGCATGCCGTAAACATTTTTTGCTTCCAAAGCTCCGGCCTTATTTCCATCGAAATCAAAAACCAGATTATCAGGTAAGTAACTTCCACCAACTGCTGGCTCATTCATATCGTTCCAATAGCCATGAATACCATTTTCAGGAAGAAATTTCATGTTCTCAATCCACCAATTTCTTGCTTTTGGTGATGTAAAATCAACAAAATGATTGAAGCTTGGGGCTATCTCGGCTTCATAAAGACTTCCATCTGCATATTTAACGAAGACATCTTCTTTCAAACCATCATGATGTGCAAAATAAGTCGTGTCAATTTTAATACCCGGATTAACTGAGGCTGTTACTTCAATATCCAGATTTTTAAGGTAAGAAGTCAGGCCAGGCAAATCCGGAAAGCGTTTTTTGTTGATACGAAATGGTTCATAGTCTTGAAGATAGTCGGCATCCAAAACAATACAATCTAGTGGAAACTTTTTCGCCCGAAAGTTATCTGCTAAAAGTTTTACATTATAATCGGGAAAGTAGCTGCACCGGCTTTGATGATAACCAAGACTCCACTTTGGAGGCAATGGCATTCGACCGGTTAAAGAAGTGTAATGAAAAAGAATTTTCTCAATGGATTCGTCGTAAATAAAAAAATAATCCACATCACCACCATCAGCAGTAATTGAAGTAAAATAGGGGGTTGATAGCCCGAAATTAAAAAATGTCTTGAAGGTATTATGGTAAAAAAGACCATAAACTTCCTGCGAATGAATTCCAATATAAAATGGAATGCTCACATACATTGACAAACGTGGATCACCATATTTGTATGTATCCGTGTTGTTTAGAGTAAAACCATTACCTCTTTTATCGAGGTTTCCGAGTACCTCACCAAGACCCACAAATCGTTCATCATCGTGAAGTTTTTTATAAATTGTAGTTCTTTGACCTGTGAAACTTGTACCAAAGCCTCTGCCGGCAACATCTTCATTAATTATTTTACCCTGTTTGTTACGAAACAGAGCCCTGAATGCAGGAGTCTTCTCAATTTCAAGGTTAATTATGTCTGTTTGAACAAAAATTGAATGATTATTTTCAAAGACCTGAAAAGCAGTAATATTATCAATCGTTTGATTTATAAGCGAATATGAAAAATCACTCATTGTATCTTTTAGTGAAACCCTGATTCGGATGGTGTTTTCATTATAAACTTGAACACGAAATTGAGCTTCAGTGGTTTTGCCTTCAAGGCCAATATCCGTTTTATTCCAATCTAAAACAGGGCCAATATCTGTAACCTGGGCATATGTTTTTGCCTCTGTCAAAAGAAAAAAAAGTATCCAAATGAACAGCAATAATGGTTTTAAATGTGACATCATTTTTTTCTTGAATTTGTTTCGGTCTCAAGTTTTATTAACCCATTCAGGATATCTTCGTTTTGCATAAAAAGATTCCAGATCAATCCTGATCGGTAATTTTCAATCATTACAGTCATAGGAGCTTGATTCAGACCCATGTAGATTGTTGAACACCAGTTGTGAGATAAACTGAAGGCATCTTTAAAACCATATTCACCCCATAAAAAACTTCCATAATTGTTGTAATAGTTCTTCAAAGCATTCATCGATTCTTTTGGCGTATAAGGAAACGAACTTATTGCACCAGTAGGAGCTAATTTGCCATGATCTTGCCAAATCACCGGTTCATCTGCGGAATAATCAAAAGGCCCGTCAGATGCAGTCAAACCCCAGCCATCATATCCATAACCTTTGTATTTCAGAGGGTTTTCAACACAATATTTATGATTTATCATTGCAATGTGTTGATTGTTAACAAAATAGTTCGTGTATTCATCAGTAATCAGCTGAGGGTCGTAGCCCATATAGGAATAATGAGTGAAAAATAACGGCCCTCCATTGGAAACACCAACTGCTAAAGGAATCCCATAATAACTTGTTCCATTTGTATAAGTAGCTCCATCTGATGTTTGACCCCAATTAGCACGGTAATTATACCCGGTGCTGTCCTGATTAGCCCAACCACTATAATACATACTTGCTGGTATTGAGTGTGTTGGTGATGCAATTGCAAGTAAGTAGGTTACCATTGTCTCGTTCCAGCCAATAAGGTTATGATTGATAATCCATTCTTTATCAGGCGACCAATGCCAGTAAAGAAACTTACTTTCTGGGGTTTTCCTGAACCAGTCCCACTCAACTTTTTCCCAAATAGCCGTTATTTTCTCCCTTATGAGTATCTCATTTTCGTTATCACCTGAGAAGTACTGCTTTGCAGCCAATAGACCCTGAAGCAGAAATGAAGTTTCGACCAAATCTGCCCCATTATCTCTTTGCCCAAAGAAAGGTACAGTTTTACCTGATGTTCCGTCTAAAAAGTGAGGATAAACTCCATGAAATGATTCAGCATTTTCGAGAAATTTCACAATTTTAATAAAGCGTTCAACGGCTTGATCTCTTGTAATAAACTGACGTTCAGTACCTGCAATTAAAGCCATGATTCCAAATCCTGATGCTCCTGTTGCAATCATGTCGTGTCTGCCATGAATATTTTCGAGTGCAAGTCCGCTCACTGGTTCTGCGGCTTCCCAATAATACCTGAATGATGCTTCCTGAACCATCGTAAGTAAATCGTCATCATTCATTTCAACAGTAGCAGATTTCACGATAGATGAAAATGGGCCTTCTTCATAATGCTGACTTAGACAAGTCGTTTTATAAAAATATGTTTTCCCGGTTTCACCGGTAAAATCTGTAAAGCGGTTAATATATGGTTGTTGAATGCCTATTGCCCTAAATTCAACCCCATCGCTTGATCTATAAATTTTTACCAGGTTAATCGAACTATCAGTTATTGCTTCCCACGACAAATCAATATGTTTGGAATATCCTTTTGCTTTAAGATTTTCTGTTATTATTGCCGGTTTAACAACAGGGCTCCATGAAACACACTCAACATCATCAACGTAAAGTATATGTTGTTGATTAATAGTGTTTTGCTGGGAAAAAATAACAGCAATATATGTATCAGACGGATTTTCTGAGGAATTCGAAAAAGATTTTAGACTCAACATTATCTGATGCCATTTCGCAACAGGCAACTCACTTATATATTGTTTCTTGGTTAGACTGCTGTCTTTTCTCATCAATTGTATAGTAGGAAGGTCCTTGACAGTTGTCAAATCCGAAGGATTGAAAATCCAGAAAGACAAATGTGATGCTGGTTTAAAGTTGTCCATGCCTCTGATTTCCTGTCTGTATAAAGTTGCCGACCAGCTACCACTTTTTGTATTCATGTAGTTAAGCTCAATTGAATTGCCGGGTGTATGAAAAACAGTTGAGCTTACCGGAAGTTTTCCTTGTTTGTTATCAATAAAAGAATCGCCGCTTGAAATGGTTTTGCTAAAAAAATAATCTCCTTTCATTGGACTGTTCTGAAAAAATCGAAAAGTGTAGGAATATTCTTGAGCGAACAAACCAAACGAAACCAATAAACAGAATATCAAAAGTTTAATTTTTACCATTTCAGCTAATTTTTATTTCTTAATATATGGACTTTGGAAACCTAACTTTGTCAGACCCTTTTGTATATCAGGTATTTGCATAAAAAGTTCCCAGATTAAGCCAGTACGATAATTTTCTATCATTATTATTATTGGCCCCTGGTCAATTGCCAGATGGCTTTTCGCATACCAATTATACGTTTCACTGAAACCATCCACAAAACCATATTCACTCCAAATCTTATCTCCAAGATTATAATAAAAATGCTTCAAGGCATCCATTGAATATTCAGGAGTGTAGGGAAATGATGACAGCGCAGCTGTTGGTTGGATCACCCCAAAATCCGTATCCGGACAGTGAGCAACATAACCTTTATAACTGTCACCAGCTGTCAGGCCCCAGCAATTTTCGCTATATCCTTTATAATTTTTAGGATTTTCGATGCAATAAGCCCTGTTAATCAAGGTGTGGTTTCGTGCCTGTTCAAAATAATTGATACCCAATGAATCAACAAGTCCATTTGGATCAATCCCGGTAAAGGTGTAATGTTCAAAAAATAATGGGCCTCCTTTGTCGTAGTTACCTAAAGGAAGCGGAATGCCATAATAAGACTTTCCATTTCTAAAACCTTGACTTCCAGCCCAACTACCATCATACACATCTTTCGAGATGGAGTGGAAGGGTGAAGACGCTGCCATCACATAAGTAATCAGACATTCATTCCAGCCCCAAACAGGAAAGTTCATGTCAAAACCATTATTTGGACTCCAATGCCAATAAAGCTTGTTTTCGCCATTGGTGTGCCAATTCCAGTTAGCTACATTCCACATTTGAGTGATTCGTTTGCGAAGATAAACTTCAATAGGAATATCAGCATTGAAATATTCGCGAGCTGCTAAAAATCCCATGAGCAGATAGGATGTTTCAACTATATCGGCACCATCATCAAGACGATCGAATTTGATCGTTTTTCCAGTACGACCATCCATAAAATGAGGATAAATTCCGTGATAACAATCAGCGTTTATTAAAAAATCTGCGATCTGAACAAGTCTTCTGACAGCGGTGTCTCTACCTATCCAACCTCTTTCAACAGCGACGATTGTACTCATGATACCAAAGCCTGTTCCTCCAATAGCACAAGCATCAGGCCCAAATTCTGTTTTACTGAAATTTGGTTCACCCCAGGCCTCGTTGATATAATCCCAATAGTGCTCAGCGAGAACTGTCGTGCTTCGCTCTCTTGCAAGTCCGCTAACAGGATGTGCATAATGCCAAAAAAACCTGAAAGTTTGCTTTTGAACAATTTCAAGTAGCACTGAATCAGGTATTTCACATATAATACCTGTGACTGGAATGAATGAATCATGTGGGGTAGCCTTAGTTTTTTCCTGAGCAGTTGCTGAATTTAGTATGAGAACCAAAAAACAAAATAAAAAAAGCATTTTCTTTAAGAGTGCATTCATTGTAAATTGTGCATTAGGTGTGAAATATTATTTATAATCAAAACCCAGTTTTGTTAGCCCTTGCTGAATATCAGGGCTACTCATGAACAAGTTCCATAGCAATCCGCTCCTGTGATTCTCTATCATTACCACAATAGGGCCCTGATCAATGGCCAGGTATTTTTCAGGAAACCAATTTTCTTGTTCGCTGAAAGCATCATAGAAACCATATTTGCCCCATACCTTATCTCCAAGCTGATAATAAAAATGCTTCATTGCCTGAAGCGAATATTCTGGAGTATAAGGGAAAGAGGACAGAGCCGCTGTTGGTGAAATTACTCCTTTATCGGTTTCATATCCCGGAGCATGAGCATGATAAAAATCGGGTGAATAGCTTGCGGTTAATCCCCAACAATTTTCACCATAACCTTTATAATCGAGAGGATTTTCAATACACCACTGACGGTTTATCAGCGTATGATTTACGTTATGTGTCCAGTAATCAGCATATTGATCAGAAAGATTTCGAGGATCTAATCCTAAAAAAGAATAATGAGACCAGAAAAGGGGGCCACCGAATTTTTCGGTTCTGTCGTGTTTTAACGTAAGATTGTATCCATACGCGCCCATATTTGTCTTCATTTCGCCCTCCATGGCCCATCCTTTATGATAAACATCGGCTGATACAGGAAAAGTAGGAGAGGAGGCGGCTAGCACATATGCTATAAGACATTCGTTATAACCTCTGACTGGAACATTCATTTTCCAGTAGTTGTCAGGAGACCAGTGCCAATAAAGCACATCTTCTCCATTCTTTGTGAACCATGACCATTCTACTTCTCTCCACAACTGATCAATTTTTGCTGCAAGTTGCTGTTCTTCAATACTTCCATTTAGAAAATATTGCCTGGCTGCTAATAAACCCTGTATCAGAAAAGCCGTTTCAACGATATCGGCCCCGTTGTCATTGGTACTAAATGGCTTTACTATTCCTGTTGTTCCATCAATCCAGTGTGGCCAGGCTCCATGATACCTTTCAACTTTAGCCAGCCAGTCAACATTTTTTTTAAGGTGTTTGAAACCAGCTTCACGAGTGATAAAACCACGTTCGATTCCAACGAGGATGGCCATAACTCCAAAGCCAGAACCCCCAGTTGTAATGATATGTGCATCATTTTCATTGTAATAACCATCGGGGTGTATCCGCTCCGGGGCAAGTCCGGAGGTGGGCTCAGATCCTTCATAGAAATACTGAAATGTTTGGTATTGAACGAGAGTCATCAATGAATCATCTGACAAAGCCAATTTAGGACTGCTGTCCTGTTTTTTATTTTCAGAACGTTTCGTTTCACACGACAACAGTGAAAACAGGACTGCGAGCACAATAAAAAAACGAGGCATAATCATATGTCTGGTTGGTTTATTTGTTTACAGGTCTGTTTGTTTTTACATAGGAAAACCCAAGTTTATCAAGTCCCGAATGTACTTCAGGAGCACTCATGAACAAGTCCCAAAGTAATCCTGTACGGTGATTTTCGATCATAGCAATTATTGGTCCCTGATCGATAGCAAGATATGAACTTGCCCACCATCCGGTTTTTACATCAAAAGCATCGTAAAAACCATACTCACCCCAAAGCTGGTCACCTATTGTATAGTAGAAAAACCTGATCGCATTCATAGATTGTTCAGGACTGAAGGGCAATGATGCAACAGCTGCAGTTGGAGTTATAACACCTCGGTCGTTGGTTGGCTCACTAACACCATAACCACCAGGGATATCGCTAGCTGTCAGCCCCCAACAATGTGTGCTGTAATTGGGATAATTTTTTGGATTGGCAGCACAGTAGGAGTAGTTTATAAGTGCGTGATGGGTATTTTGTGTCCAATAGTTGGCGTAAACATCAGCAAGATTTCTTGGATCGAGACCTAAAAATGAATAATGAGCAAAAAACAACGGACCACCGTAATCAAAACCTACCGGAAGTGTGTAACCATAAAATGATTTACCATTTCTTATTGCTCCGTTTCGGGCATAACCTTGATGATAAACAGCCGCAGGGATAGTGAATGTAGGAGAAGAAGCTGCCATGACATATGTGATAAGTGTCTCGTTATATCCGGCTATCTGATGATTCATTTCCCAGCCATAGTTTGGCGACCAGTGCCAATACAACACATTCTGATTGTTTTTGCGATACCAGCTCCATTCAATTTCATTGTAAAGAGTTGTTATTCTGTTTATTAGATCATTTTCCGTTACGTTGATAGGGTTTAGATATTGTCGCATTGTAATTAGACCCTGTGCCATAAAAGCTGTTTCAACAAGGTCACCGCCATTATCTTTAGTGCCAAAAGGAACTACAGCACCTGTTGAGCCATTGATCCAGTGTGACCATGCACCATGAAAGCGATCGCAGGTTTCAAGGAAATTTATTATTTTGGCGAGTCTTGTAATGCCTTGTTCACGGGTGATAAAACCACGTTCCATACCTACAATGAGAGCCATAACACCAAAACCTGAGCCTCCTGAGGTTACAATGTCACCTGAAGTATTGCGCTCCCGGGCCATACCGCTGGCTGGATGAGCAAAATCATAAAAATATTTGAAAGTCTGGCGCTGAACCAAGGTTAGCAATTCTTCGTCGGAAATAAGTGGAAATTTCGGGGTTGAATCAACTGCTGTCATAAATGAATTACTGAATCCTGGGAATGTATAGCCTGAAGCTGATCTCAGTAAGGTTGATGCAACAAAAACATATTTTTTATAACCAATAAGCTCCTGGTTAGCAGTTAGTTTTACCTTTTTGAATGAATCTTCAAAATTTAAATTGAAAATGGAATTGCCACCTAACGTAAACTTTGACTTAATTCCATTGGTATCCACTGACTCAGAAAATTCAAGCTGAATTTCGAGGTTTTCAGTATCTATGTTAAAAAAATTGGTTGTTTGAGTAAAATCCCTTCCTGATATGGTAGCGCTTTTAAGTTGAAACACGCCATCATCGGTTTTAAACCTATAATCTGCACCGGCAAATGTTTGTTTCAACCTGCCTTTCAATGCTTTGTCAACATGCAAGGTATAACTTTTAAGTTTTCCAAAGTCAGCATGCTTGATGAAAACTGTTTTTGCATCGTCTTCAAAAACGAAGCGTAATCCGCTGAGCGAAATACTTGCATCGTTTATTATCGTAATGTTTTGTTTGGCAGAGATAGAATCGAGAGATTCAGTAAAAATGATTTTGGCATCTTTATTAATAGGAACATTTAAAACTTCTGCTGCTATCTGTAATTGAATATCACCGATATAACTGGCTGTAATCGACAGCTGCCCAGGTTCGGTCTCTGGCTCCTTATTGCAAGAACTGCTGACAAAAAGCAAAGAAGTAATACTCAGAGAAACTATTGTTGCGAATGAACGCCAGGTTACATGGGTTGATTTCATTTTTTTATGAGATTAATGATGTTAAAACCTAAAAAGGTAAAAAGTTAAAGCTGAATTAGTCCTGAATTATTGCTTACTGGAGATAAAAAAGAGGGAAGGGAAAACCCCTCCCTCTTGTAAAAAAACTCACTAACCAATTATTTACTTCCCATTAATCCTTGTACCTCTGCAGCAGAGATAGCCCGGCTAAAGAAGTGCATTTCATCATATGAACTTTGATCGGAGAAATGTTCCCAATAAGCAAAGTTTGGAACACCAGAACTAATAGTCATACTTGGGCATCCTGTCCAATCGAGTGGCGTTGCTATTTCTGTTTCAGCAACAACGAGTCCGTCAACATATATGGTAGCCTTTGTAGACGAAATTGTGATAGCAACATGCATCCATTGACCTTCAGGGGCAAAAGTGACAAAAGGATTCATCCATATTTCTGTTGTACCAATTCCAAAGTTAAGTCCAAGTTTTTGTTCAGTTGCATTGCCTTCACGTAGGAGGCGGAATCCAACTTTACGGTCATCACCTTCAGGGCTGATCGCGATAACGCCAGCACGCGCAGGTTCAGCGTTTGCAGCATACCAAAATGCTACACTAAACTCAGGAGTAGCGATACCAGCTGAAGGCATAGTAATATAGCTATCAGGAGCACCAACGAATGCCGTTCCTGATTTTCCTTCAACATAGTTAGCTGTTCCGGTTAAGGACAAAGTTTCACCAGAGATTCCATCTATCAGGCTTTCCTCGAATGGGAGGTAAAGTGTCTCACCTTCAAGAGGATTGTAAACCGGAACAGTTACTTTCTTAAAATTAAGAGTCTTTTCGATAGTTTTTCCGGCGAGGTCGGTAGCAATAACTCTAAGTGTGTGATCACCATCAGTAAGATTGGTGTATGGATATTCGATTAGTGCCCGGCGATAATCCTTAAAAGTTGTATATGAGGCTATTTCAGCACCATCAAGATGCACGATAACTGATTTAAGCTCAACATCATCAACAGCAACAAGTTTTATTACAATGGTTGCCACTTCCTGATCTGAACGTACTATTTTGCCTTCAATAGGATATAATATTTGAAGTGTAGGATCGGAGGCATCTGGTTTTGGAGCTACTTCTTCAATAGGGTCAATACCTTTGTTACATGATACCGCAATTAATAGGATCAGTGCACTTGCAAAGAGATATTTTATTATTTTCATTGTTAGTATTTTTTAAGTGATTCTACTTTTGTCCTAGTAAAGGAAGAAGGTCGATTTGATTTTGTGGATAAGGGAGAAATGTTTTCTCTGCTGTGAAGCTTCTGCCATCATAGCTAAGTTCATTCGTCTTGCCTAATCTCACCATATCAAAATAACGTGTTCCCCATTCCATTGCTAATTCAGCATATTTTTCAGCCATAACCTGATCGTTAGTAACGCCTGCAAGCGGGCTTAATCCAGCTCTTGTTCTAACCAAATTAACAGCTTCGTCTGCTGTTCCGGCAGTACCAGAGGCACCTTGAGTGAGGGCTTCAGCATACATCAACAAAATCTCAGCATAACGAATTACAGTAAAGTTTTTGTTCGTACCATAATCGGTTCTGCCTGGAGTAAGCTGATTGGAAGGCAAATAATGTTTACCGCTTGTGAACATTGCACGCGCATAATCATTTATTCTATCACCTGAACGGGTGGTATTTGAAATCCATGCAGGCAGGTTTGTGTAACTAGGGTCTGATCTGAGTTCAGCAATACCTCTGTCTGTAAACAATACGGTAGTTTCAAGACGGACAGTTTCACCTCTGTCAAGCATGAATTTGATGTATTTCAAACTTGGTTCCCAAAATCCCCAACCGTCACCAGAACCGGCAACTGCTGGTGTCCAACCTTGTGGGCCAAAAAATGCATATAGGTAAGCGTAATTATCACCTGTTCCCTGACCAAGATCTGAATATTGAAATTCCCAAATATTTTCATTGTTGAGTTTTCCAGGAATCTTGAATAGTTCATAATAATCAGCTTCAAGGGTATATTTACCTGAGCTTATAATCTCACCTGTTGCAGAAGCTACCGCAGGATAATTTTTCAACTCAAGATTTGCTAAAGCTTTCATAGCCAATGCAGTGTATTTTGTCACACCACCAGGAATGTCAGTCCGTTCGTTGGGACGTACAGCAGGAAGATTTGGAATTGCCTCATCCATCCATATTGAAATCATTTGCATGATGTCATCTTTTGGAGTTAGCGGAGCAACTAAAAGCTGTGATGGATCAGATGTTGGAGGTACTGGTAAAGCGCCCCAGGTACGTGTCAATTGGAAGAGCCAAAATGATTTCAACACTTTTATCTCCGCAATATACTGATCACCAAGAGCTTTGTTTGAAGCAAATTCTTGATAAAGAGCAACCTGTTCCATAGCTGAATTAGCTGACAACATGTTTTGATAGAAATTCTGGAATAAGGAATTGTACATCCAGTAATCTTTATTGTAGTTGTATTTATCAGTTTCAGCAAAGTCCTGCTGATCGCCTAAACCACCAGCATTTACATCATCACCGCGAACGGAGATCAATGGGTAACATTCCCATTCAATACCATTGAATTCCTGATAAGTTCCTATTAACGGAAGTATCATGTTGCTGCTAACAGTGTAGTCCGTACCACCTGTATAAGTTCTGTTTTCAGCCAGATCATCCAGGTATTTTTCGCAACCTGTAGTACCAAGAATTGTGAGTACCGACAGGGTTATTATGATTAAGATTTTATTTCGTTTCATGAGTTAAAAGATTAAAAGTTAGAACTTAACATTCAGACCAATGGTGTAAACTGCAGCTACAGGATAGGTTTGAGAATCCCAGCCATTAGCAACTTCAGGCGTAAAACCATTGTATTGGAAAAGTGTCAAAGGGCGTTCTGCAGTGAAGTAGATTCTTGCTTCAGGGAATTGACCATTAAGCCATTTTGAGTTTCTGAGGGTATATCCTAACTGCACATTCTGGATTCTGAAGAATGATCCGTCTTCAACAAAATAGTCACTCATTTTTTGATTCCATCCTTTACGTAAACCAGCAGAAGAAGGATACTCATTCGAAGTACCTTCACCATGCCAACGATTAATTGCTAAATCAGCATCCAGGTTGCCATCAGGTGTCCAAATTAATTCTCCACGTTTACGATTGAGGATTTTGTTACCCATTTGTCCATAAACACTGGTTGAAAAATCAAGGCTGCCATAAGTAATACTGATATTACCGCCATACATGAAGTTAGGAAAATAAGAACCAAGGATAACACGGTCATCATCATCAATTTTGCCATCGCTATTTTGATCCTTGTACTTGAAATCACCAGGAACGAGTCCGTTGGCAACTGCAACCGGGTCGGCATCAATTTCAGCTTGATTTTGATAAACACCAGCAACTTCACGGCCATAAAATGCCATTAAAGGTTCACCAAGATAGGTGCGTTGACGAAACTCAGCGGAACCACCATCAATATAAGTTTGTCCATAGAGGTCCATAGCTTCGTTTTTAAGCGTTGAAATATTTGCACCAACACTATAGCTAAGTTTGTTATTAACTGTATTAGACCAGTTTAATGCAAGCTCAATACCCGAATTTCTGATTACTCCAACAGGTTTTAAAACACTACCACCCTGACCAGGAATAATAACCGGGATAGCTGCATTTTTGGTATCACGAATGAAATAATCGAATTCAACTGAAAGTTTATCCTTCAGTAATTTGGAAGAAAAACCAATGTTTGTTTCTTCAGTTAACTCCCATTTTAAAGTTGAGAAGGTATTGTTAACAACTGTTCCATAATAAACAATACCGCCAAGAGTTGTTGTCACAACATTTGTCGTGAAAGCTCCGTCGCTAGCCTGAATACGGTCGTTACCAAGCTGACCCCAACTTGCGCGAAGTTTCAGGAATTGAATATAGTCATTGCCTTTTAAGAAGCCTTCTTCTGAAATAACCCATCCTGCACCAACTGTTGGAAAATAGCCCCATTTTTGTTGATATTTATTACTTCCGTCAGCACGTAAAGTTCCGTAAAGCAAATACTTATCACTAAAGTTATAAGAAACTCTACCGAAATAAGACATTCCATATTGCCTCAATCCGTCATCCCAAACTGCTTCAGCAGGAATATTTAACGACTGATTCAGGTACCATGATTGTTCCTGATCAGTTGGGAAATTTTTTCCTTGAGCTGAGAGTTTCTGAAATCCTTCATCTTTAAATGAAGACCCGGCCATTACAACAAATGTATGGTTGTTAATACTTTTGTTATAGGTCAGCACATTATCCCAAATCTTGTTGTTATATATAGAATAGGTGCGGGTAATTGTTGCATCGGGGTTCTGGAAACTGTTACCAATAAACCAAGGTAAGTTAACAACACGCTGATCTATAGAAGAATAGTTGTAATTATATGAAGTCTTGAAAGTCAAAGTTTGTGGAATCAGATTTAATTCAGCATAGTAATTAGCTAAAACTTTCTTGATTTTCATTCTGTCAATGTTGAAATCCATGGTAGGGAAGGGGTTTTGTCCACTTCTGTAACCAAGATCTTGTGCATTGGAATAATTAATGGGTGTTGCAGCAGTGTTATTTTCATCATAAACAGGCATGATTGGAACAGCGAAATAAGCTTGATTCCATGCACTGTTCTGAGCATTAAATTTAGTTGCATTACTAAAAATTAAGTTTCCACCAACAGTTAACCATTTTGTTGCTTTGATATCCAGCTTGGTACGCAGGTTCATGCGTTCATATTGGTTATCCATTTTCAGAATACCATCCTGAAAGAAATAGTTTGAACCAATTGAATATCTTGCCTTGTCATTTCCACCTGAAATATCGAGACTATGATTTGTTTGAGGCGCAGGACGAAGAACTTCGCTGTACCAGTCGGTATTAACATCAGGCACGTTAGGATTGATTCTGCTTCTGCCATAACGCTGCATTGCATTTAATACGAATGTTTGGTCAGCAACTGATCCTGATTCCAAGGCCATCATTGAAAATTGTTGCGCATTTGCCATCTTGACGATGTTTTGTGCCACCTGATATCCGGTATAACCACTATAGCTGATCTCTGTTTTTTGGTTGTAAGAACCAGATTTAGTTTCAATCAAAACAACTCCATTTGCTGCTCTGACACCGTAAATAGCTGATGCTGAAGCATCTTTCAATACTGACATTGAAGCAATATCTGATGGGTTAAGGAAATCAATGTTGTCAAAAAACATTCCATCCACAACAAAAAGTGGTGCTTCATTATCTCTTCCTGGAAATGAACCCACCCCACGCACTCTTATTGTAGGCGAATCACCAGGACCACCACCTGTAACAACTTGTAAACCAGCTACCTTACCTTGTAAAGCCTGGAGTGGTGTGGCTGATGGTGTTTTAACTAATTCATCTGATTTGATGGTGGTGATTGCGGATGTGAGATCTTTCACTTTTACACTTCCGTATCCAACAACAACAACTTCCTGTAGAGAAGTTTTAGCAGGAACTAATTGAATTTTAAGTACATTGGAAGTCCCAATTGTTACTTCAGTCGATTCATAGCCTACAAAACTAATCACAAGAACTTTTTCATTAGAACCTACGGTTAAGGTAAAGTTTCCATCCATATCAGTGGAGGTTCCTTTTGCAGTTCCCTTTACCAAAACAGTAGCTCCCGGTAAAGATTCGTTTGTTGATTGATCCGTAACAGTCCCAGCAATGTTTCTGTCCTGTCCGAATACTGCGCTTACACTTAATGTAAACAACAGAATGAGCATGCTTTTGAACCAGCGAATCACCGGCTCTTTAGGTACACAGTTCTTCATAGCATTTTTTTTATTTGTTTAGTGGTTGAAAAAAAGAATAATTTCTTAATTAAAGTAAATGATTAATCCATGTTTCTTGCATAGTTAGCGAATTTGTTGATTTTAATTTATTTAATATCGATGATCATTAATGAATGGTTTGATGAATTACCATTGGTTTCAATGTCAAAAAGTCATTTTAACGAGTTCGAACAAATGATTCCTTACCATCACATCAATTTTATTTAATAATTTAAGTTTTAGTTATTTATTCAATTCAATCAATTGTAGTTTCAAAGATAAGTTTAAAATTTAAATTTTTGTTAAATTTAGGAGATACTGCAAACGTTTGCACATATTTCTACTCCAACAACTTTACTTCACCTACATTTTGTTCCATTACGTACCTCAATTAGACTACGTCATGGGTTACAAATTGACAATTAAATATCATAAAAACAGATAGTTATTAATCAAATTTAAATTTCGGAGAAATGAATTTTATTTTAAGCAAACGAAAGAGAAAAAATGATTTTTGTGCAACAAAACTAACTTTTCTAGAAAATTGCTTGAATATCGATGCTTTCGGCCTAATTCATTTTAGCTAGTTCAAGGACTTCCAATAGGCATTTTCAGAGATTAGCCTCTGATTTACCTCTTGGTAAAATGTATAAAAAGCCTTTTGAAAAGGATGAAATCAGCAGACGTGATAAGCAAATCGAAAACTGTAAGCTTATTTAATCGTTTAAATATATACCACTGGTAAATAACTGCTGCAAAATAGGCTAAGGAGGAACTGACAGCAGCTCCAATAATTCCAAATTCAGGAACTAAAAAATAGACGGTCGGCAATGTAATGGCAAGTCCAACCAGAGATGCATATAAATTGTATTTCGGAATTCCTGTTCCTGAAAAATAATGACTGAAAACTGCATTTCCGGCTAACGCAACAACACCTGGTCCAAGAAATATTATTACAGTTTTAATTTCAGTGTAACCCTTACCGAAAACAAAGGTGAAAAACTCAGTTGGTAACAGGGATAATATTAAAACACCTAATGATGTTAAAATTACTGACACCTTTAGCAATTGAAGTGTTAACACTTTTGCATAATTTTTATCCTCTGTGTTACTAATAGCCGACATCTGAACGAGAGCAATACTTTGTCCGATTAACCGCAGTCCTTCGGTAACCTGTGCCCCGGAGTGGTAAACTCCTAATGCGCCTAGACCAGATAGATTTTTAATGAAATAAAATCCTAGTCGTTTGTTTAACAAATGGGTAATGCTTGAAAGTTGTGTCATTATACCGTATGAAAGCAATTCTTTTAGAGAGCTTGATACTTTATTACTTTCTGAAATTGCGAGGTTAAGAACAATTATGTTTCCTAAAATAGCAGGAATTGAATACGATACATATAATGCCAAAACAAAAGCCCGTTCATCATACATTTTAAGCAAGAAAATATTGATGGCCATAAATGTAATCATCAATATAAATTGTAGTGTAAAAAGAAGATTAAATGCTTTTAATTTTTCTTTACCCAACAGTATGTTAAGTGCAAAGCCATTGAGACTGCTCAATAAAACAAGAATCAAAATATGAATCGCATATCCTTCAGGTACAACTGTATGTAAGATCTTAGGACTTAGATTAAGAAACAAAAACAGTATAGAAGTAATGAATAAAACCAACACCAACCAAGTAGCAGACAATTTCAAAAGACTGAATATTTTGCGCCTGGAGCTATAAAAAACAAGTGCATTGCCAACCATGTCTGCGAAGAGCAAAATCAATGAAATGTCCAACAAGATTAAGCCTGACAGACCCCAGGATTCTTTGTCCATATAATTGGTTGCCATCCATAGCAGGAAAAGATTCGCAAAAGCATGCAAAATTCGTGTAGCTGATGTTCCAAGTATTTTTTTAAACATCACCTGCGTTTTAGTTTTTGTAACAATTGATGTCTTAAACCATATAAAGAAAAGGTAAATCTTTTGCCATCGATAACAGTTATTGATGAGGTTCGATTGATGGTATGAAGTCCTTTCGGGTATTTTCCATTAATGATTGGTTCAATCCTGTCGACAACTTTTTCCCTGAAAGTAGTTGGACTTAAGGCTGTTATCTCACAAATATTAACAGCTCTGCCATAATGAGAAGAACAATCCTGTGCTGGTCGGAAAATCTTTCCGTTTTCTAAATAAGGTGTTCCGGCATTTCTGGCAGATCTAATGTCTGTTTTTACAGGATTATTGTTGTGTGGTAAATAGTTGCCAAAGGGTTCGTTCGAATAAAACGCATATAAATGAACACTCGGCATCGATTTAATGGTAAAAAACAACCACCATTTGTCCTCGATACTAAAAATAACCGGATCTACTGCTTGGTAACCTTCAAGAATATTTTTAACAAATACAAGTTTCATCTCAGTTGAATCGAAACGGTACAATTTGATTGCATTCGATTCGTAACACTCAGGAATACAATAGATTTCTTCATTACGCTTTAATACAAAAGGAAAAGAAAAATGCTTTTCCTCATTGAGCAAAGAATGTGGCTTTTTAAAACCTTCAGAACTTTTAAAGGCTACTAAACTACCTTTTCCAGTTTGATAATCAAAGTGTTCTGCAAAAAGATACGTATCAGCCTTATGGTCAAAAACAAATGGATCGGCAAGATATGAAGCTTTTTCCTTCCTTTCTAACCAATTCAATTTCTGATCATTAGATTGGAAAAATGGTTTGTTACTTTCCGAAAATGCAATATGCCAATCTTCCTGAATAAACAAAAAATTCAAATGAAAAGCTAAACGTCGGTAAATTGACAAAAATAGAAAACCAAACATTTTGAGGTTGCCTGGTGGTGTGTAAATTCTGGCTTTTGAGGTTGATGCTAATGCTTCAAAATCAGGTTGGTTCAGTTGCCCGCAAACAAGCGATGGCATCATGCAACTTTCAAAATACAATTGATCAAGATGTGATTTATAGGAGTGGTTGATTACAGGCAACCAAACTTTTTTAAGAATGTAACCTTTATCCAATTCTTCTGTAAGTCGCTGCAATATAATCCCATTCTGCGGTTTATTATGAATAAACTCCCAAAATCCGGGTGGACTGCCACGATATTCTTGCTCGTCATCATGATGAAATGACCAAACCCCGAATTTAGCAGCAATTAAAATATCTCCTCTCAGTATATTAAACCCGAAACGTAACAAAAAATCAAGTTTGTACGATTTAACCTCGTCGACATCATGCTCGCTGAAATAGCTTGCAACACTTTTCTTTAAAGGAATAACCTTGAGAGTTGCGGCGTTTTCAATGATGTGAGAAATATCAACTGACTTTTTAGATTTTGGCCTGAAAATGAAGCGATTCCAAATTCGAAAAAGGAACCGGTTGTAAGGGTAGTCTTTTATATATTGGAAAAATGTTTTTTTAACTTGTTCTTCACTATTCAAAACAACAACTTCAAGCTGATGCCCCTCTTTTAGCAAAAGTTGAATTGTTTCTGCCTGCCATGTCTCCACGATTGGACTGTTCAATAACAGACCAAATTTAAAGGCTTGGTTTACTTCTGGGTTGCTATATGTTAATTCAAACCTCTTTAACATGACTCACTTCTAAGCTTTTGTTACTTTTGTCGCTTTAAATGGTATTTATGTGCTGATAGGTTGAAACCTCAACACGCAAATATCCAACATTTTTTTGAACATTACTTTTTGAACTTTATTATAAGCCGCTCTGTATGCCTGGTCTTTTATTTTCTGTAAATATTAACCGGTCTGATCTGCAAAAAGCTATTTCGTTCCTGAATTTCCCTGGATTCACAATCAAGTCCTACTCTAACGTTGAGAACAGACATTTTGTTGCAGAGTATACCTATAAGGGTTATCCTACACAGATTTGGAAAAGAGGTCATAAGCTGGTATTTTTCGAAGGCATGATATACCCAAAAGTTGATGACACTTTTTATGATGTGCTTTTCAATTTCTTCACTTCTTCAGGATTTTCAGATGAAATAATTAGCAAATGGGTCGCAAAACAAGATGGCGAATTTGTTATATTGTTGGTTGATAATAATTTACAACAGGCTCTTTTTATTAATGATCGTTTTGGTAGATTACCAGTTTACCTTCTTAAGGAAGGTCGAAAACTTGCTTTAAGCAGAGAAATTTCTTTTATACATCGATTAAGAACATTTGACAACCCGGACATTATTGGCCAGGCCCAAACTTTATTGTTTGGCTTCGCACTAGGAAAGCGGACTATTTGGGAACGAATTGAGCGTGTCAAACCACATACTCAAATCCAAATTGATCTGATAAATGGCCGAATCATGCATAAATCTTATTTCGGGATACCTGATCAAATAACTGTTTATGATAGTTCAAGCCATATTTCGGAATTAGGCAGTCGATTTGATCAAGCGTTGAAAAACCGATTATCAGTTCTTGATAAACCCGCTGTTTCATTAAGCGGAGGATTGGATTCCAGATTAATTGCTGCTTCTTTATCCAATCAAAATCAAGGTGTTCCATTTATAACTTATAATGATTTTGATCAATCAGCTTCGAAAGATTTAAGCAGTGCAGCCAAAGTTATACAGTTACTTGGCATCGAAGAGCAGTATCAGGTTATTGATCTGCCTCAAGTTTCTTATGAAGAAATCAATCATATTCTTATGATTAAACAAGGGTTGAATGGAGCAGATATGGCTTTTATTCAACCTTTCTTATATCATTTTAAAAAGAATGATTATACGATGATTACCGGCGATGGAGGCGATAAAACGCTCGATGACCTCCGTCCATTGGTTCCTATTATTTCAACGCACCATTTGGTTAACTATCTTTTGCGAAAGCATAGTCATATCAGCATAAAAGAAGCAGCTGAAATCTTTTCTCTTAAGCCAGATGATTTGTACCAATCAATTGTAGATCAATTAAATGCTTATAATGTCGATTCGCTCGAAAATAGGCATATTCACTTTATGATAAGGGAAAGGGCTATGAACTGGCTTTTTGAAGGAGAAGACCGCAACAGATATTTTACCTGGACAACAACACCTTTTTATAGTAATGATTTTTTTAATCTTGCCATGCAATTGCCAATGAAAGAAAAGGCTTATGGCAGAACGTTCCGAAAATTGTTTGCAAATTATCCCGGTAATCTTGAAACGATTGTCAACCCAAACTGGAATGCCTCGTTAATCGAAAAACAAAAAATACAACAATTATTTCTGCGACAAAAGATACGGTTTCTCATTCCTAATGTCGTACTGAATTTGCTATTCAATAATACTCAACATATTGATATAGAATATTTTATTAAAGAAATAGGAATGAATGCTGAAGATTTGAAATTTTACGATTCCAAATGGATGGAGCGACTAAAAATTTTAAAACTCCCCAAGACAAGTTGGTATCGCATACTGTCTGTTTTAAGAACTTCGTAGATTTCTAAATCAATGCAACTTTTGCTACGAAAAGCATATAAATTTGTGATTTTCAAGCCATTTATTGCTTCTAAATACGTACTTTTGGAACCTTTAAGGTTGATAAATAAATATAAAAATTAGGATATAACATTTTAGATATCACACTATTAACCATTCATAATTTTTAATTCATGAAAAAATTTATTCTTTTTCTTTTGCTGGCAGTAATGAGTCTTTCGATTTCTGCCACTGAGATTGTTTCAAACTACCGTTTTGATAACATTAAGTTATCTAAAAGTAGTGTTTTTGATATCATAGGGTTTGAGGAAACCATGCAAACAAATAGGGCAGGAGAGCCAATGCTACCTTATCGCCAGATCAGCTTGCTATTACCTCCGGGTGAAATTGCAACTTCGATCGAAGTAATAAGGGAAGGAAAAACCCTGGTCCCGGGCACATTTAACCTTATGCCTGCTCAAAACTCAAAGCCGCTTTCAGAGAAAAAGCGACTTACTTTTCAAAAAAATGAAAAGGTTTATAACAGTTCAGAACCTTATCCGGCAAGCCCTAATGGTGAACTTTCAACTCAATTTTTAAATGGATTTGGCTTTGCTTTTTCCAGTATTACTCCTGTTGAATATATCCCATCTGAGGGTAAGTTATTTTATTACAGTAAGATAACCGTCATTGTTCATACTGCTCCATCTGAAAAAAGTCAAATTGCATTGAGTATGTTGAAAACTTCAGCTGAAGTATTAAGCACTGTTGAACGTTTAGCTCAAAACGACGAAATGCTTCATTTATACCCTGAAATCAAACGGTCTGCCGGCGATTATGAACTACTCATTATCACCCCACAAAGCTTTGTCAACGGATTTGATCCACTTGTGGCAATGTATCTAGCAAAAGGTGACAGAAGTCAGGTTGTAACAACTGAATTTATTAATGCAAATAGTATTGGGGCTGATCTTCAGGCCAAGATTCGAAATTTTATTATTCAAAATTACCAAGAGCATCAGATCGAAACTGTTATTCTAGGGGGCGATGTCGAATATGTTCCTTATCGCGGATTTTATTGTTATGTCCAGTCTGGAAGCGGTTATACCGACAATGGAATTCCTGCAGACCTCTATTATGCCGGCCTTGACGGAAATTGGAATACCGATGGTGATGCTAAATGGGGCGAACCAGGGGAGGATGATCTTCTTCCTGAAATAGGAATTGGCCGTCTTCCTTTCAGTAATGCCGCTGAACAAGCTAACCTGATTAATAAAAGCGTTAAATATCAGACACAACCTGTTTTAGGTGAGTTCTCCAAACCACTACTTGCTGGTGAGCATCTTTATGACAGTCCTTTAACTTATGGAAGTGATTATCTTGAGTTACTTGTTGGTAACAGAAGTGATAATGGTTACACAACCAACGGAATACCTCCTTTATATACCATTCAGAAAATGTATGATGAAGTCGCTAACTGGTCGGCTTCAGATCTAAGAAATGCAATAAATCAAGGGAAACAATTCGTGCATCACGTAGGTCATGCAAGTCAGACGTATGTAGCAAAAATGAGTAACTCGGACATTACAAATGCAAATTTTGCTCAAACAAATGGAGTGATACGCAATTACTCTATCTTCCATACGCACGGTTGTGATTGTGGTTCGTATGATTACAATGATTGTATCCTTGAGCGAATGGTCAACATTGAGAATTTCGCAGCTGCTGTTATCGGAAACTCGCGTTATGGCTGGTTTAATGAAGGTCAAACCGAAGGTCCGGCTGCACATCTTCACAGGGAAATGACTGATGCGATCTTTACCGAAAAAATTTCAGCTTTAGGACCTGCATTAAAAGAATCAAAAATTATGACATCTCCTTGGGTAACAGCTCCAGGTCAATGGGAAGAAGGTGCTTTGCGCTGGAATTTCTACGACCTGAATATTCTTGGTGACCCGGCAATGCATGTTTGGTCGGCTGAACCCATGCAAACTCAGGTGAATTATTCAGCTGAACTTGTGCTTGGTTCAACTTCTACCTCTGCCACTGTTTCGGTGAATGGCTTTGCTTTACCAAATGCAGTTTGTAGTATCTTATTCGAAGGAGAATTGATTTCCAGAGCTTTAACAGATAATAACGGAGTCGCCGAACTTGTTTTTGATATTCCGCTAACTGAGATTGGAACAGCACAGCTCATTGTCTCAGGAAATAATTGCCTGACACAAAGTTTGCCGATAACCTTTATTCCTGCTTCCGGGCCTTATGTAGTCTATTGTCATCATTTGCTAACAGATTTAACAGGTGGTAATGGTAACAACCTCCCTGATTATAATGAAACCGTTCAATTACAGGTGGCAATGCGTAATGTAGGACTGGAACTTGCTTCAGATTTAAGCATATCAATGAGTACGGATAGCCCTTGGGTCACATTTTTAGATAATAACTTTAATATTACTCAATTGCCAGCCGGTGATACAGTTACAGTTGAAAATGCAATCGGTATGACTATTTTACATGGTATTCCAAATCAACAAATGGTTTTATTTAATGTTGTGACAACTAATGGAACAACTAGTTGGAACAGCAGCTTTTCAATAAATGTACTTGCACCTGAACTTTTTATCGGCAATTATGAAATAATTGATGCAACAGGAAATAACAATGGACTTCTTGATGCAGGAGAAACCGCTCAGCTTATTATTCAATTAAGCAATAATGGGAGCAGTGACGCTGGAATTGTTTCGGCCGTTTTAAACAATTTAAGTTCATGGATTACAGTTGATAATCAAAGTATAGAACTTAATTCTTTAGCTGCCGGACAATTGACAGAGCTTATATATACCTTGCATGTTGACCCAGCTACACCAACAGGTACTGTTGCAGGACTACACCTTGATGTGCTAGATGGTGATTATTCGGTTAGTACAGACTTGTTATTCTCGGTTGGCTTGCGTATTGAAGACTTTGAGAGTGGTGATTTTGATAATTATGAATGGCATCATTCAGGCAGTGCCAATTGGACAATTTCCATGACAAACCCTTACGAAGGGAACTATGCAAGCCGCTCAGGAATGATTTCTGATAGTCAACAGTCTGATTTGTGGCTTAGCCTGATTGTTATGGGCAATGATAATATTAAGTTTGCCAGAAAGGTTTCTTCAGAAGCTGGCTATGATTATTTGTCATTTTATATTGATGACAGCGAAATTGATAAATGGGCTGGTGAAATTGGTTGGGAAGAAGTGAGTTATCCAATTAATGAAGGAAGCCATTTGCTCAAGTGGTCATACAAAAAAGACATAACTGTTGCCTCTGGCAGCGACTGTGCCTGGGTTGATAAAATTACTTTTCCGGGAACAACTACAATTATTGATCTGAAGGAGAAATTGAGTGGGGTCAACTTCAGCATTTGGCCGAATCCAACTCGTGGTCATTTTGTAATTGTAACAGACAGCGAGAATCCAGTTAAGCTAAAGATATTTAATAGCTTTGGAAAGGTCGTGTTAGAGCATTATAACATATTAAATAATACATCTTTGGATGCTTCGATGCTAAGTGCCGGGATTTATATCGTTGAAATTTCCAATGGTGAGAAACATTACAGAAATAAGATGATTATACAATAGTAGTTGGATTCTAATCCAAACCTAGATAAAAGTTCTTTAAAAGTTGATTATAAGCCGGAGTAAAACTTCCATCCATATTTCTGATGGTGAGTGATTGAACTTCCGGCTTATTTTTTTTTTTGAAACCAAATTCCAGAATGACACGATTAACCTGCCGGTCTTCAACAGGGATAATATTAATCTGGCGAGATAGGTGCAGATGATTATCGAAACAGATATTCAGGAAAGATTTCAGAGAATCATAGGGGATGATAACAGCAAAAATGCCGTCGTCATGTAATATAACGGCAACGGACCTGATAAGTTCAGCATGTGTGAGCGTGTCAGTATGACGTGCAAGGTTACGTCTATCTTGCTGTGTCTTAAACGCGGATGTAAAGAATGGTGGGTTACTAAGTATTAAGTTATATTTTATATTTTTTGAGCTAAATGACCTTATATCAGCTATTGAAGCTGAAAGGCGTTTCCTCCATTGAGATGTGGTAAAATTGAAATTTGCCTGATTAACTGAAGTCTGATCAATATCAATTCCCTCAATTATGCAATCAGGACAACGCTGAGCAATCATCATACATAAAATACCAGAACCTGTTCCAACATCCAAAACATAACCTGACGAAGGTGTTTGCACGAAAGCTCCTAGTAAAATAGCATCAGTTCCAATTTTCATGGTGGCTTCGTGATGCATCATGCTGAAGTGCCGAAAATGAAATGGCCTGTTTTCAGACATATTTTATCCGTTCACGTACAACTCTATCAACCCTTCGGGTGCTTTGATATACATTGTTTTACTTCTCCTGTCGAGGCGTGTAATAACCTCCTCCTGAATTGGGATAAGCACCTCTTTGTTGTTCACAAAAACTTGAATAAGTGCCTGACTAGGATATTCCAAAACCTGTTCAATTTTTCCTAACAATCCAAATGATTCATCGACAATTTTAAAACCTGGAATCTCATGAAAATAGAATTTATTACCACTGAGTTTTGGCAATAATTCCAGAGGTAAAAAAATTTCCAATCCTGCCATTTCAGTTGCCTGGGCAATTGTATCAACATCTTGCAATTTCAGATATGCTTTGTTGCTGTGAAGACTGATTTTCTCAATAAAAAACGGGATCAGATTTTTGTGTATTTCAAGTAAAATAAATGCAATTCCACGATATGCAGCAGGGTCATCAGCATCAATCCTGATACTGATTTCACCTTTGATTCCATGTGTTTTAATAACTTTTCCGAAGTAAAAACAGTCTTCTTTTTGCATATTTTTCTACTTATAACATATTTACCTGCAAAAATAACAGAATGTGTTTATTTCACAGGATATAATTTCTTAAATCAGGTGTTGATGTTCAAATGAACTATTTGATAAAATGAAAAAAGCCGGCAATAACCGGCTTTTGAATGTTATGACGCAAATATTATGCTTCTGTTTCTGTCTCAGGTGCTTCAGCAGCAACTTCTTCAATTTCAAGCTTAAGGGCGATAGCCATTTTTTTAGCAACTTCGGCTGCTTTAGCTTCCTTAACTTTTGCTTCAGCTTCCAGAGCTTTTTTACGATCGTTGCGTTCAGAGTCTGTAAGACCTTTCTTTTTCGACTCTATTTTTGCAAGTTTCTCATTGAGCCAAGTCTGGAATTTCACTTCCGCTTGTTCCAATGTTAAAGCACCTTTCTGAACACCTTTTAAAAGATGTAGTTTGTACAAAACTCCTTTGTAAGAAAGGATAGCACGTACTGTATCAGTAGGCTGGGCTCCGTTCTGAAGCCATTTCACTGCTTTGTCGAGATCAATATTGATCTCTGCAGGGTTTGTAATTGGGTTGTAGGTGCCAATCTTCTCGATAAATCTTCCGTCTCGTGGTGCACGACCATCCGCAATTACAATATGATAAAAAGGTTTACCTTTTTTACCATGACGTTGTAATCTCATTTTTGCTGGCATAATTGCTTAATTTTTAATGCTTAATATGTTAAAATGGACTGCAAATTTCGTGTTTTTTTTTATACTGACAAGGCTTCTGCACGATTTTCTGTTTTTTATCATAGTTTTATTAAAGCTAATCAAAAAAACATATTTTATTTATGCTTTAAATTGCTGTAAATCAAATATATACAAAGTATTATATATTCCACCCATAAAATAAAAAATGTGTGTTTACATTTGAAAACGCTCAGTTTCCGGCAGTTTCAAATCGTTTTTATTACAATAATCAGTTAAAAGTTGCAAACATTGGTCGACATCAGCACTTGTTCTGCTGGTTTGCAGGGTCCAAATATCCTTAAGTTTATGCCTTAATTCATAATCATTTCGAATAAATTTATGAGCTTCTTCTGCTTGCAAAAGAGAATTGAGTAGTTTTCCGAGCTCAGGATCTCGATCGTTTATTAGTGCAATTCCTTGCGCTGTGCCAATTTCGGTAGATGGTAAACGCATTTGTTCGAGTAAAGATTGAAGTATTTTCTTAAACATAGGGATTTATTTGGGCTTTTTGATCGTGGTAGACTTTCAAATATATTTGATAAATTATTGATATATAATGGAATACGTCACTTTTATTGTTTTTTATTTTTATTCATTCTAATTTAAAACAATTTGCTAATTTTACGCAGCGATTCGGAGGACATACCTTCGACAAAATTATTCAAAATAACATTGCAGGAAGTGAATTCGTGCCAAACTGTCGAGAAGCGAATGAGGCAGTGCAACAAAGCGAAGCATTATGATTGAAGGTAAAAAGGATACTTTTGAAACAGTAAAAAAAATTTTTACAGACTATCTTGAACAAAGAGGCCATCGTAAAACACCGGAACGTTACACAATTCTGAAAGAGATTTATGCAACTGAAGGTCATTTTGATATCGAAACGCTCTATATCAGAATGAAAAATAACAAGTACCGTGTGAGCAGGGCTACTTTGTACAATACAATTGAACTCCTGCTAGATTGCTCATTGGTTACAAAGCATCAGTTTGGTAACAATTGTGCTCAGTTTGAACGTTCATTCAAGTTTAAACAGCACGATCATTTTGTAAGTATTGACGACGGTACCGTATTGGAATTTTGTGATCCCCGTGTACAGGAGATTCAGAAATCAGTAGAAGAGCTTCTAGGTGTTGAAGTGACACATCATGCTCTTACATTTTATGGCCGTATTAAGAATAAAGAGGTTGATCCTGAGCAGGTTGTTTCTTAAAAGCGCAATTTTTTAGCTTAAATCCGATTCCTGCATTGTAAATCATTTCTTTCGATTAAATTTGCAAGCCGAAGTGCATGCAGCTTTTAATGCTGCTTAAATGTGTCATTTAATCTCAAGTGTTATGAATGTGGATGTATTGTTAGGCCTTCAATGGGGTGATGAAGGCAAAGGAAAGATTGTGGATGTCCTTACCCCTCAATACGACCTTGTAGCAAGGTTTCAGGGAGGCCCAAATGCTGGTCATACCATTGAGTTTGAAGGAAAGAAATTCGTTCTTCATACCATTCCCTCCGGAATATTTAATCCCGATGCAATCAACCTTATTGGCAATGGTGTTATCATTGACCCTGTTATTCTGCAAAGAGAGATGGTTAAATTGCGCCAAAGTGGAACCGAGATTGGAGCTAATCTTTTCGTAAGCCGCAAAGCACACCTCATTTTACCATCGCATCGTTTGCTCGATGCAGCATCCGAAAAAGCTAAAGGGGAATCAAAAATTGGATCTACTTTAAAAGGTATCGGACCAACTTATACAGATAAAATAAGTAGAAATGGTTTAAGAGTAGGGGATATTTCCTCTGCATCATTTTTTGAAAAGTACACCGAATTGAAAGAAAGACATCTTCAGTTGGTTGGGTTGCATAATTTTGATTTTAGTGAATATCTTATTGACGGCCTCCGTTTCGATGCATATGAGGAGCAATGGATGAATGCAGTGAAGCTACTTAATGATATGCAACTTGTTGATAGTGAGTATTTCATTAACGACATGGCCCGAAAAGGCAAGAGAATATTAGCTGAAGGTGCTCAGGGAACACTCCTTGACGTTGATTTTGGAAGTTATCCTTTTGTTACTTCATCCAATACTACCATTGCAGGTGTTTGTTCAGGACTAGGTATAGCTCCTAACAAAATTGGGAAAGTAATTGGCATCTTCAAAGCTTACTGCACCCGTGTTGGTAGCGGTCCATTTCCAACAGAATTGTTTGACACAACAGGTGAAATGCTGCGAAGCAAAGGCAACGAATTTGGGTCTACAACCGGAAGAGCAAGAAGATGTGGATGGCTCGATATGCCAGCGCTTCAATACGCCATAATGCTAAATGGTGTCACTGAACTCATTATGATGAAAGCTGATGTAATGGATGAATTGCCAACAATAAAGGTGGCCACGGCATATAATGTCAACAATCAGGTGATTGACCACATTCCATTTGAAGGCTGTACACAACAGTTAGATCCTGTTTATGAAGAACTTCAAGGCTGGATGAAACCTCTGACGCATGTTGCACAAAAGGAGGATGTTCCAAAGGCTTTTGAAGAGTACATCCAATATATTGAACGAAAAACAAATGTACCTGTTTCTGTTGTTTCAACAGGTCCTGACCGTAGTCAAACCTGGTACCGCAAGACTTAATGAGGTATTTCGATCATTATCGTTTCAATTGGTTTTATACCATTTTGAAAGTTCATAATATCAGAATAAGATTTTTGAAACCATAAAAAAGGCTGCCTTTTGAGCAGCCTTTTTATTTATCCAGCTAGAATCTTTTATTGATGAATCAGCTTGTGATGAACAGTTTTTATACCATCAGAAACCTGAATGAAATAAATCCCCTTACTGAAATGATCTACAGAAAGTTGTTTTAAATGTGTATCAGAGATTGTAAAGTCTTCAGAATAAACAACTTTTCCGGTAATATCAGTAACCTTTAGCGAAAGATCATCATTAGCAAAGCCTTTTATTTCAATGGTGCACATACGAGTTGCAGGATTTGGATAGATGCGAACCATCGAAGCTTCTTGCTCATTAAGTCCAATCGTGCTTTTCACTTCAATTTCTTTTGCTAATGACCATTCACTCATACCACACAAATTAGTTGCCTGAACTTTTAACTCAGCCTGACCTCTGAAATCAACATTCCAGGTAACAACAGCCTCAGTGCCATTTATTTCAACAGCCCCGGCATTTTCCGGACTTAAACTAACAGTTAAACTTTCTTCATTGGAAACAGTCTGTAAGGTATAAACACTTGTGAATCCATCGTTAAAATCAACAGTGTCTGCACCTGCAGGGGATGTTGGCTGAACAGGCTGGGTTAGCACATGAATCCACATATGTGCATCAATTGATGCAGCACAATTAGCATCCGAAATTTGTGTAGCTATCAGTTGAGTGCTACTTTCCGGTGACATGGGCATTACATAAGGACTTACTTCAATTGCTACAGCTGGCATAGGTTCCGCCATGGTCAATAACCAAGGAGCTTGTCCTGTCAGGTTTATTTCAAATGACGCTTCTGTTCCCTGACAAATAGTTTGATCTCCACTCATCTGAACTGTAGGTAAGACATTTATTGTTAGCAAAATGCTGTCGCTTGCTGCCAAACACTCTCCCTGACTCGAGGCCATAAGGTAAAGTGTAATAGATCCAAGGCTTTCATCCTGAGTTGAAGGTTGATAAGTTGTAACAAGGGAAGCTGGATCTGTGAAGGTACCACTACCATTGCTTGTCCATGAAAGTGAACCATAATTAGTTGCTAAAGCATTATCAATAAGAACGTTATTACCGCCGGCACAAACCCATCTGTTTTCTCCAAGTTCAACAGCTGGCTCAGGATAAATAGTTAAGGTCTGGAATGATGATGTTGAAGAGCACCCTGTCATAGCAGATGCTGTTAAAGTGAGTTCAACAGTTCCGGTTGTAACATCGTTAATACCAGGTGTGTAAACAGGATGTAAAAGTGTAACATCATCAAATGTTCCATCACCAGAGCTAACCCAAGCCAAACTTGTATAATTTTCAGCGCTGGCATCAGCTATAGTATAGGCCTCTGAAGGACAAATAGTTTGCCCTAAGCCTGCATAAGCAGTTGCAGCTGGGTTAAAACTAAGGGTGCAAATATCTGAAACAACCGTAGTGCCTGTGGCTGTAATTGTCAGAAGTACATTGCCTGCGAGGTAATCCGCTTCGCTTGGAGTGTAAATTGGGTTAGCGATACCAGTGTTGCTAAAGGTTCCAGTTCCTGAAGTAGTCCAGAGCAATGAGGTGTAATTTGAAACAGTTGCGTTTAACTGTGCAGTATTGCCTTCACAAATAGCCATGTCGTTTCCTGCCCATGCACTCGTTGTTGCCATTGCAGGGAAAACAACATCATCAATCCATGCACAGTCAGTACCTGAATTTACTGATCCATCTTTCATATACTCCCATTTAAAGGTCTTTAAACCTGTTCCGACAGGATAGCTTGCCTTTGTCCAGTTTACGGTGCCAGACCATTCGCCCATTTTGGTTGATCCAATATAGAATCGTAAGAAGTCATAATTGCTCTCGGATGATACCTTGAAGTAAAATGAAATAGTGTCAGAAGTCCCAACCTCATATTGAAGAATCATTTGTGTACTTTGATTGCTCGATATAGTCCCAGACTTTGCTGAATAAACACCTGCAAAAGGTTCAACATTGGTAATCTGCCAAGGTTGATTACCACCGTTTGTCCAGGGGAACGCACTAAAATTACCTGTTTCAAAATCTTCCAGAACGAGACCAATTTTGGCAGAGAAATTTTTAGAGTCGGAATAAGCACCAGCACTCAGGCTGTATGTAAAGTTAGCCAGACTTCCTACCGGAGCGCCACCACTCACAACTGCTGTGTATGTCGCAGCAACAGTTTCTCCTGCATTAATCTGTGCAAAAGGAGTGCTTGCGTTGGTAATTGTGATAAAAGGACTATTTATAACTAAAAGCCCCGTTCCATAAAATGCAGCACTCTGACCATTGTTAACAGCCGTGAAAGTCATTTCAACACTCTCACCCGGATCTAGACGGCCGTTTCCATTTCCTTGAGGATCGCTGATGCTAAATGCCCCAATGGTGAAATCAGGAGCATAAGCAGGAACCGAGAACTGACTTGTCCATTCATTACTACCACTATAAACTGTTAACTGAATTACCAGATTTTCATTATTTGGAACATTGTTAGCAACAATAAATTGTAAAGCTGCACTTGTTATAGCGATAGCACCCGGATCAACGTTTCCAACAGTGAAACTACTTGTTGTAAAGCTTAAATAAGGAGATGTTGAACTGGCAGTAACAGTTACATTTTCAGCAATCTCACTTCCAACATTTTTTACAGCAACATCCAGATTTATACTTTCACCATATTCTGCCATGCCGTTTCCGTTACCGGAAGCATCGTCAATTGTATATGCACTGTAAATGATGTAAGGGCCTGAAGGTGGGATACACTCGATAACGTTTTCGTAACGATAGTAGTTTTGAAGTGTAACAGTTACCCTAACAGAAACACCTGGCAATTGCATTGCAATTGGGATAATAGTAGGGCCATTTCCTGCGATGCCAAAGCCAATGATCTCATCATTTACTGTCAGAGCAATCATAGCTCCCTCGTTTGCTGTAACTTCGAATGTTTCCATGCCGCTTAATAAAATTGGCATATGATTGACTGCCAGTTGTTGAGGTACTTCAGAATAAACTGTCATGAAAGCATCACCATGATGATGAAAGAGGTTGTAAGTAATATTTTTATGTTCAGGGTTGTAGGGCCAGTTTGATTGTTGTAGGAAATATTTTCCAGCTGTGTTGGCAAATGCTGGCAATATACCTCTTGGTGCAGGGTTTGAACCAAATGCAGGCATAAATTGTGGCCACATATTGTCGAATGCACCCCAAACGAATACGTCGTTTACGAATGAGTAAGAAACTTCCGTTGCGGCAAGAAGACCAAGAGCACCATGTGCATGACGGTGAAATTTCTCTGTAAAACACTCACTTGAATGATTGAATTTTCCAGTTAAACAGTTGATTGATAAAACAAATGTAAGGTCTTCATTTGTTAAACCGGGTAGATGGGTTGTTGTATAATCCGGTTCACCCCAGCCACCTTCAAAACCATGATCGCGGTGTTGCAACATAAATGCACCATTGTTAATACTTGCATTGACGCGGGTAGCATTTCCACCCCAATCAGTGAGGTGGGCAGTATTTGCAGGAATGTAGTTTAAACCGTTGGGGCCAAAATAGTTAACAACGGTAGCGGTATTAGCATTTGATGACCATGCTCCACCCGGTGTTCCTGAATAGATAGCATTTTCTCTTACTGGGTTTTTGCCAAGACCATGCTGCCAGAAACCATTTACTGTTTCCGAACAAATCTGAAACCAACGTTCTGTTTGCCAACCCATTGCGGTAATTGGATGATCATAGAAATCAGCAGAGGTAGGAGGAGTACGTTCATAATCAAGAAACTTCCCGATCATATGTTCCAACTCAGCAGCGTTACGTGCTGTGATACGAGCAAAAGAAATATCTGGTAGTTTGTCACCTGTAACATCGGAAAACGGGTTATCAGAAATATAGGGATTATAGCCTCCGGGGTGGTCATTTAGTGTATGCGAAATGATACCATCAGCTGCATTTGTGCTATAGTCTCCTAGTAGAAGAATTGCTGCCGGAGCAGGATTCCAGTTATTGTATGCATTATTTACATAGGCTTCCATTGCTGCAACAGTGTTGCCGCCAACTTCAGTAATAGTAACAATTTTTGTATTGATTCCCTGATGCTGACGAAATACACGGATCGTATCTGCCCATTGAGCAAAAGCAGCTCCGGTTGGGATGATGATAAGGTATTCACAACCTTCATCCTTGCTATCAGCTATTTTGCGGGTACGAGCTGAATAATCAACTTGTGGTAAAACGCTATTGTTCAATATATTATCATTTAGAATATTATCCCACCAGGGATTTCTCAAACGATCTTCTCCGAATGAACCATCACCACCTTCGAAAACAACTTCAGCCTCAATATCGTAATAAACAATTAGTTCTTTCGTGACAGGATTGTATTGAAACGGAGTGATACCAAGCATAACTGTTTCAACTCCTCTTATCAATGTAACTTCTTTTGAAAGTTGGAATGGCTCGGCTGGAAAGAATCCATCTTTGGAATAAATAGCTTCATTCTTAATATATTCTGAAGGTCTGTCATCATTACTTAATGGAATTGATGCAGCTGGAAGAAGGTCAATATTTGAAATGACTTCTTTCTTGACATTCAATATTCTCAACGTTGCTTTGGCTCCGTTAGGCTTAGCAATTAAACGACTGTTTGCGGGGAGGTTAGGGTCACCGGCATTTGCAGGCAAATAAATGCCGCCTAACTCAATATTTTTGCCTGAGTAACCATTGTCGCTAAAATCATCAATAGCCATAAATGGCAGAGCATGTGCGAAATGCAACGCGTTACTTTCGGATCGCAAAATTGTGAAACCTTCACTTGAAGATCGGGTATCAAATTTAAATTCAGCACGTTGTGCCATTAACTGACTACCTACAAAAACAGTAAGAAGTAGCGATAAGGATAATTTAAGGAAAACTTTTTTCATTGATAATAGTTTTGATTCAATAAAAATTTCAAATAACAGGGACAAATGTAAGAATCTCGTTTGAAAGCAGCCTGGTAATGAATTGGAAATCATCTATATTAGTTTTATTTTGAATCATTCTAAATCATAAATCATTCTATATGAGCAATATACAAAAATTCGCTTAAATTTTCGAAATAATTATATGCAACAAAATAAACTATTGTGCGAAAGACACTTGTTGATGATATTAAGAGAATTATTGATGTTAAAAAAATAGTATAAAAATGTGAACTGCTTTTCATTTTATAAAATTGGAATATGTAGTAAAAATGTGTTTTTATTTAGCGAAATTCTTAATATTAATGCAACTAAAGAGACCGGTTTCAGATCCAAGCCCAGCACTAATAGAAATAATTGTTATGGATTTTTTTTAATTTTTATGACACTATCCCGGTTAGAGTGGAGTAAGTGATTTTAAGACCTGGTTGGGAACTTCTACTCAACTAAATCACATGTATTTGTATAACAATGGTATACAATCACCAACTATTTAATGACCAGTTGTTTGATCTTCAATTTTACAATATGGAAATAAGATCTTACTTTTGCATGAGTTAACTAACAATCATTTCACTACAAGAGATCCCGGACTTATGCGTTTAATTTTAATATTAATGGTCGTAGTTGCTTTTCAACTTACTTCCTGTGACCATGTTAAAAAATCTGATTCAGCATCAAACACCAAAGCAGACACACTTCCTTTAAAAGCGTTTCAGGTGAACGGTGCAGAGCAATATATTCAGAGTATTCTTGAAAAAGGATTTATTGAGGAGGACGGCCATAAGTTGTATAATCCAACAATACTTAAGGAGTTTTACGAAAACAGAAACTATCAACCTGCTTGGACTGATTTTCATAATATTGAAGATGCCTTTTCATCGATATATGAAATTTATGATGATGGACTTGAGCCACAGGACTATAAATACGTTGAGCTATATCAATATTATGGTGATTTTAAGAGTGCCAAAGAGTTGAATGGTGAAAAATTTGCTCGTTTTGATGTATTGTTGTCCGATGCCCTTCTTACTTCAGCTGCACATATGATTTCTGGAAAAATACATCCACAATCTTTGAAAAGTCAATGGGAGATAGGCGTTGCAAACTATAAAGATACTTATGAGAATGTTGCTTCAATGCTCCAAAAGTCAATTAATAACAAAAAGGTGTCTGTTGAATTTGAGAAAATTAAGCCATCTCATTACATGTACAATGGCTTAAAAAAAGCATTAAAAGAGTTTAGGGTTTACGAGTCGAATGGCGGTTGGGAGCAGATTCCGGATGGTAAAACCTTAAAAGAGGGCGACCGTGATCCACGTGTAGGGGCTTTAAGAAGGAGACTTTTGGCTTCAAATGAGATGGAACCTTATACTCCTGCCGATTCGCTGGTTTATGATGCAAGGTTGGTTGTTATAATGAAAATGGTACAGAAAAAATATGGGATCGAAGTGGATGGAAATTTTGGTAAAGGAACGCTCGAGGCATTAAATATTCCTGTAGAATATCGAATCGAACAAATCAAAGCCAATTTGGAGCGTGGAAGATGGGTTTTACATAACCTTGAAAATAAATACATTGCTGTTAACATACCTGGCTTTGAACTTTATGTTATTGAAGATGGGTTGGAAGTACTTACCTCTCCGGTGATGGTTGGACAATACCAAACTCAAACCCCAATATTTAAAGGTACCATGCAATACCTTGTTTTTAATCCAACCTGGACAGTACCGAGAAGTTTAAATGGAAAATACTTACAAAAACTGAAAACAGATTTAAGCTTTTTCGACAAAGAAAATATGGAGGTTGTTACTTACAGCGGTAAAATTGTCGATTTGGAAACAACAAACTGGAAAAAGTATACCAATGCGAATTTCCCATTTATGTTTCGCCAGAAACCTGGAAAGAATAATTCACTTGGTGTTATAAAGTTTATGTTTCCGAATGAATATAGCATTTATCTTCACGATACACCTTCTAAAGGCTTGTTCTCCAGAGATATACGCGCATTTAGTCATGGATGTATAAGGACAAAGGAAATATATTCTTTAGCCGAAGTGCTCCTTGAAGGTAATAACGAAGGTTGGACAACATCAAAAATCAAGAGTGAGATTGCAACCGGCGAAACAAAGACCATCAATTTAAAAGAAAAAGTGCCAATTTTATTACTTTATTGGACTGCTGGAATAGGATTTAATCAGAATTTCTATTTCAAAACAGATATTTATAATCGTGATGATGCTTTGATTGATGCTATAAATCAACCATTTGAGATACAATAAAGAAACTTTTCACATTTTTTAAGGTTTCTAGAAGAGTAAAAAAAGTACTTTTGATGCACATGCATATTAAGTACACCTTATTTATTCTTGTTATTCTTTTGTTTGCCTTCAAAGGTTTTACAGCTGAACAACCTAAAACATCCTTCTCAGTTAATGGAATCCCTTCAGACTTTGGCCTGCTTTTTATAAGCTCATTGCCAAATGATACACTTACAATTCTTAAATCTGATTTCATTACCCAACTGACTTTTTACAGCTCCGATTCAACAGTTTTTTCTTTGAAGGAAAATATGTTAAAATGGGTTTCACCTCAGACGCCAGGTATCTATGAAATTATCGTGAAAGCTGATTTACAAACATATGTGTTAAAGCTTTTTGTAATGAAACCTTTAGATGAAATTAAAAAAAACTCAACTCATTTTATCGTAGGAGATTATCCATCAAAGAGTTACAAAAATATGCGACAATATGCTATTCCTGACGGAATGATTGAAGTCACCGAAACGAATCAGGAAACGTATTTAAGTGAGCATTTCCAGTTAAAAGATTTTCTGACGAAACAACAATCGGGTTTTCCAAAATATGTTATTATCTCTCCTAAGCTCATTTATAAACTGGAGCTTTTGATCCAAAAGATGGAATCAAATGGCATATCAGTTGAAAATCTTCATGTTATGAGTGGTTATCGGACTCCTTATTACAATGGCAGCATTGGCAATGGAAGAAACAGCAGGCATATCTATGGTGATGCTGCTGATGTATTTCTTGACAACGACAACAATCAACTAATGGATGATGTGAATAAAGATGGCAAATTAACAATTGAAGATGCCAGATTTATTGGTGCGCTTGCCGATGAAATAGATACTGATCCTAAGGATTCCTGGTTAAAAGGTGGCATTGGAGTTTATAATGGCAATGGATCTCACGGCGTCTTTGTCCATATTGATACGCGTGGAAACATCATTCGCTGGTAAACAAAGGCTATTTTAACAACTTTAACTTATTCTAAATTTTTTTTCTGCCTTTTTGCTCTTTCGAAAGGCTTTTCAGGATCGAAAAGTAAACGGTAGGTAACATGAGTTTTGTAGATTTTTGCTTCAATCCCTTCAACAACTTTAATCATTGGTTCATTAAAGTCGCCTATCCAGTTCATTTGCAGTTCTTTGTAAGGAAAATTCTTTTTCGTTGCAATATCTCTGAAATGTAATATCAAAGCACCATCAACACCTTTTCCCTGATGTTCGGGTATGATCCCAAATATCCTGCCGATGATACGGTCGCATTTATGTAAAACTTTTAGCCGTAACATCAGCCTAAGTTTGTTGAATGCGTTTAAGTTACCATTGAAATCTTTTATAATTTGATTCAAATCCTGCATCATGATAAAAAAAGCGATGGGCTCACCTTTATAGTATCCAAAATGAGCCAGTCTTTTATCAAGAATTTGTTCCAATTGCTTTAACAACCCCATTGCATGAGCGTGAGTCAGGAGTTTTACTCCGGGTATGACACCCCACGCTTTGTTATAAATGATCATGAAATCCTCTGCGAATTTTTCCTTTTTGTTCCAATGGATCATCTCAAAACTGTAGTCAGGATTGGCTTTGATCCTTGCTGCTTTTTCATAAACTTTATCACTCAAACCACCTCCACTCACCAACCGACGATATGTATATTGATTGAAATAGTTTTGGAAACCATAATTTTCGAATAAATCCTTGTAATAGGGGAAGTTATAGGGCATATTAAACACAGGCTCAGTATAACCGTCAACCAAAACTCCCCAGAAATTATCACGATCGCCAAAGTTTATTGAGCCATCCATTGCTTCCATTCCCCGTTGCTGTAGCCAGTTTTTTGAAGCATTAAACAGCCTATTAGCTGCCTCCTGATCGTTTATACAGTCGAAGAACCCACAGCCTCCTGTTGGCTGATCATTGTTTTTTGCTGTATTTGGGTCAATAAACGCCGCAATTCTGCCTACAATTTTTTGGTGATCGTCTTTAAGCAGCCATCGGATAGCCTCACCTTTTCGTAACAATTTGTTACCCTCTTTTCTGAAAAGTTTTGTAACATCCTGATCAAAAGGACGAATATAGTTAGGATCGCTCTTATATAAAACAGATGGGAAAGAAAGCCACTGGTTTTCAGTAGGTTTATCCAATACTTCGATGAGGGTGAAATATGTCATAGCTATTTTTTGAAACAACAAAACAACAAAAAAACTTTGAATTTATAACCCGGAGAGGGCTTTTTTGTAGGCAGAAATTGCACGATCACGGGCAAAACTGTGTTCAATAATTGGTTTGGGGTACCTAAATTCCTCCAATTCAGGAACCCATTTGCGAACATAGGTTAAGTATTTATCAAATTTCTTAATTTGTTCAGATGGATTAAAAACCCGAAAGTAAGGTGCTGCATCACAGCCTGTTCCTGCAGCCCATTGCCAGTTCCCAACATTAGATGACAATTCAAAATCAAGCAGTTTTGAAGCGAACCAGGCTTCTCCCCATCGCCAATCAATCAACAAGTGTTTGGTGAGAAAACTAGCCACAACCATTCTAACCCGATTGTGCATATTGCCCGTGGCAAGCAGTTCCCGCATTCCCGCATCAACAAGTGGATAGCCTGTTTTTCCATCGCACCATGCCTGAAACTCTTCCGGATTATTCTTCCATTCCAGCGGATCGTATTTTGAGTAGAAATTATGTGTCACTGTTTTGGGAAAGTGATATAAAATTTGCATAAAAAACTCACGCCAGATCAACTCGTTGAGGTAGGTTTCGTTAGTATGAAGAGCGATATCAACAACATGACGTATGCCAATGGTTCCAAAACGGAGGTGAGGGCCTGCAAGGCTTGTGCCTGTCAAGGCTGGAAAATTTCGGGTCTCATGATAGCTTTGCAAGCGTTTGTCATCTAGTTTTATTGGAGGAACGAAAACAGGGGAGGGCATCATGCCAATTTCTTCAAGATTGGGAAGCTCAAAATAATCTGAAAGCAAATTATCTAATAATGATTCAGAATGAAAGGGTTTCGTATGTTGTGGCAACAATTTCTCTTTCCACTTTCTTGAATAGGGTGTATATACTGTATAGGGCTTACCATCAGCTTTAAGAACCTCCAAAGGGTCAAAAATGACATGATCTTTAAAACTTTTAAAACCAATATCTGCTTTGTTTAGTAACGTTTTTATTAGGTTATCACGTTGGATGCCGTAAGGCTCATAGTCACTATTTGTAAATATGTTTGCAATTTGATATTTTTCAGTTAATTGTTTGAAAACATCCATAGGTTTTCCAGAAAGAACCAATAAACTCTTTCCCTTTTGTTGAAGTTGAAACTGAATGTGCTTCAACTGTTCATGAATAAACTGAACACGTGCATCTGATTTTGAGTTAAGCTTATCAAGAATCTCTGAGTCGAAGATAAACACGGGTAAAACTGGTAAACCAGCATTTAATGCCTGCCATAATCCGTGATTATCCAAAAGTCGCAAATCACGCCGAAACCAAAAAATATTAATCATATAATAACTTTTATAATAAACATAATTTGGTTGCTAAAGTTTTTTGAAAGGATCATTAAAAATTACCAAGTGAAGTATAAATACTTCATAATAAATGACATATATTTTATAACAGCATCTTAATCTTTATAAATCCATGCTTCAGGATATTGATTATGAAGTTTCTCTTTCGATTTCATCGCATCCTTCAGGTTGTTATGAGCATCGATGGCAACACGAAAGCGTCCGTCTTTTTGAAGGATTGAAACTTGCTGAAGTCCTGACTTTTTATACCTTTTCACTGCCTCTTCAGCATCAGATCGGGTATTAAAACTGCCATAAATAAGATAATACTTTGCTGTCTGTCCACTGATATTTAATTGCTGCAATGACTCCGATTCACTATTAGAGACATTATTTCTCAAAGCCTCCTTACAGCTTATTAGTTTTTCGGTGGGGTCAGGTCGCTGGCCAAACCAAACTGAAACATAGTTTTCACTCACTCCCACTCCCATTGCAAGCCACTTTTTATCACTGTGCTGATTGCGTGAAAGCAGCATGTCAACGGCTTCGTAAGCTGTTTTCCATAAATAAAAGACACTATCAACCTGCACAATACCTTCCTCGTTGAAAACCATTTCATAGCCCCTGTAAATATAGGGAGTAAGTTCTTTTGGCTTATCCCACATGCAGTTATTGTTAACAACATATGAATTAAAGCAGCACGACTTCCATTTACCTTTATTCGACCAGCTATGTGCGTTGCAAATACTGGTATCTTGTTTATTTAATTGTAGATCATAAACATGAGTCTTGGCAACATAGGAAAGTGAGCGGGAAAGTGCTATAGGTGGTAAATCGTTTTGAACCCGAAAGTTGTTTATTAATGCAGCCAATTGCAACTCCTGATCGTCCAAGCAAAAGCTTTCAACTGAAGTAAGTTGAGACTGCAGGCTTCCAAATGAAAAAATAAATGATATGAGCAACAGAAATAGTTTTCGTTTCTTTTGCATAGTTCAGGTTTTGCAGCAAATGTATCAAAAAGAATCTTTCAGCCTTCAATATTCCGTTGGTTCTGATCAAGCAATTTATCATAAGCAACGATAATTCTCTGAATAATTGGATTGTCTGGCTTAAAAGTTGCCTGTTCGAAAATCTCACTAACAGGAAGTACTTTTGGTGATGTTCCTGTTAAAAATGCACCATCCATTGATCGAATTGATTCAACATCAATCGCTTCTAAGTGAACTGGAATAAATAGCTTTTCGCATATTTCAATAATTTTATTGCGTGTTATTCCGGCCAAAACCAGGTTATCCGGTGCAGTGAAAACAGCTCCGTTTTGAATAAAGAATACATTTGACTTACTCCCTTCAGTAATTTTATTCTGATGAACAAGTAATAGTTCATAAGCATCCCGAAGTTTAAAAGCTTTAGCGATAGCATTTTTGTATTCTGGACGATGCATCTTTATTTGAGGCGTGTTGCGTTCCATTTCAAGTAAAGCAACTCTTACACCTGTTTTATACAGATGAGAGGCAGGATAAAAGACCGGGATAAACCACAAAGCAAGATAAAAAGGTAAACCTGTTTGTTTTGACGAAACCATCAGTTTTATGTTTCCATCCAAAATTTTATTGATGTTTATCAACACACTGATTTGCTGCCTGATAGTGTCAATTTTGACAGGTAATTTTATACTTGAAAGTTCACAGCTTGTCGTTAAACGTTCCAAATGCTCATCAAGAAAAGCAGGAAAACGCCCAATCACTCTGATTACTTCATACACATAACCTTCAGCTTCAAAGTATGTTGGTATAAAATCACACGTACTTTTAACGTCACCATTAGCAATAAAATAGGAGTGAAGACACTGCTCCATTTTGGCTATCGGGTTTCGAAATAATCTTTTATGACTTTATGAGCTTTTTCAGCAAATTCCTCCTCAACGAATATCAGAGCTGAATCCTCAGGTGATCCCTGACCCCAACCAGCAATAACACTTTCACCAAGTGTATCACGTAAAATGGATCCAATTTGTTGTTCCTCGAGTAGTTCTTTGAGGAAAGTGGCTTCTACAATTGAGCCGGTGTAAACTTGAATAAGTTCTGCTTGCATGTTAACCTCCGTTTTTGAGTTGAACCTTTCGCTAAAGATACAACTTTAAAAGTCATTTTTCAAGTTTTAGGAAAATTATACTTTATTAGATGAGGAGTTAAGACGAATGATTGCAAAAATCATTACTGCTGCCGAAATCCATTGCACCGGTGAAAGAACACTTCCATTTATGAAATAATCAAACACCACAGCAGAAATTGGAAAAAGTAACTCACTCATTGTGGCCATCATAGCTTTGACTTTGCGGAGTCCATAATAAAAAAGGAAGATAGCACCCGAGCCGGTAGTAAATCCTATTAAAAGAATAAAAAACCATTCTTTATTGGTTGTTTGACTAATCAGAGCAAAATCACTGAAAAAAACCATTAAAACTACCATGATAAGGCTGGTGAAACCGTATCTGTAAAATGTAGAGTCCACAAAATTATACTGACTAAGTATCTTTTTTGAAAAAACGGTTGAGCTTCCAAAAGAGAATGCAGCTATTAAAGCCAATAAAGCCGCCTGAGCTGTTTTGTCTCCTGTTGTCAAATCAGGTAAAGAAAAACCAAAGGTCAGGAAGTAACCGCTTATAATGGCAACTGTTGCCCATAGGACATAATGCTTTCTGAGTTTTTCCTTAAGTAAGATTGCAGCAAGGGAAATAGCAAAAACCGGCTGCAGCTTTTGTAAAAGAACAACGATAGAAAGATGGTTGAAATCGAGAAGAAACAAAGCTTTGACAATAGCAAGTGTGCCAATAGCACCACCAAAAAGACTCAATAAAAGAAAGAAAATAAGGTCGTTGCTTTTCATGCTTTTCAACCGACCATATGAACGAAATAAAAACATGTTCATGATCAGAAAAGGAACAAGGTGCAGGATAAAAACAACATAAACTACATCAAGCCGGTACAACTGTGGTGTAAGGACGACACCATCGAATCCCCATAAAATAGCTGAAAAGCCTACTGCTGCAGAGCCTTTGATAAGTGTAAGCTTTTTCTGATCATTCATTATTTAATAATTAGTTTGCAAAAGTAGGAAAAAGCGAACTAAGACCTAACTAAACTTATGTATGATTATGCTATATAGCAACTTTGGAATATGGTTGACAGATAAACAAAAAAGCCCCCGATAACGGAGGCTTTTTTAAATCTGGAAAAGAAATATTATTTCTTCAAAAGTTTTTGTGTAATAACACTTCCATCTGTAGTTGTAATCGAAACGAAGTAAATTCCGTTGCGGAGTGATGAAGTGTTTATGGTAGTAGTTTCTGATGTCAATACAATTTCTTCAATTATTTGACCTAGCAATGAGGTAATAACGACCTTGTTAACACCAATATCAGTAATTTTTACTGTTAATTCATTATTAACAGGATTGGGATACATTTTAATTTTTCCATTGAGAATACCTTCATCAATTCCCAACGCTTCGTTGTTATACCATAAATTAAGTTCATTTAATCCTGCTGTAACTACATGTGTACGGTTTGGGCCTCCATTAGGGAATTCTGAAGTGTCCCAATTTCCATTTTTGCGGAATTTGAATTCAATAGTTTCACCTACAACCCGGTTTTCAAGAGTAATGCTGTACATTCCACTTCCCATGTCAGTCAACTGATGATTTGCACCATTCCATTCATTAAATGAGCCAGCAACATCCACATAATCAGTTCCGGCAACAAATGCGCCTACGAAAATTTGATGTGCCATATTCAGATTGAACTTAACTGATGGAGCTGCTACAATTCCGTCAGCACCCCATTTGTATAAGAGATCAAAATTGCCAGCGACATTGTAGGTCCTGTCACCACCTGGTGCAGGATCGCCGCTTCCCCAGCCTGTTCCTTTAAAGAATTTGAAAGCGATAGGGCCATCAGCAACTGCAACGTCAATTGAGTAGATTTTATCACCATCAGCGTCAAACATTTCATTGTTTGGATTTGTTCCTGGTTCGTTCCATGTACCATGGATACCACCAAGAGCGCCAGCAAGGAATACCTGTTGTCCTTCAGTTAAACCGGCTTCAGACATATCAACATTGAGTTTCTGAACTGGAGGAACCATTGGATTTGGATCGTTATTAACCCTGATATCGTCAATATAAATAACGATATCTTCTGTCAGGTTAACCGGATCAGCGAAGTCAGGTAGCAAAGCAATGATAGGATATGTACCTGTTTTTTCTGAATAATCAAATACAAAATCTTCCCAAACACCCGTTGAGGTTTGAGCATTAACTGAACCAATTTCCAATGTGCCGGCTGCACCACCTTCAATTTTGAATTTGACTGGGCTTACACGTGGTTTCCACAATTTAACGTGAACGTATTTGTTTTCAGTAACATCAACTGCTGTTGGCAGAGATGACCAGAAACCACCCCATGGCACACCGTCTTTGTCACGATGGAACTTTAATACATAATCACTTAAATTGATACCAGATTTGTCAGGGTTTGGGATCAAAGCAAAAAAGCTAAGGTCTTCAGCACCACCTAACATAATGTTGGTAGGAATGATTTCAGAATTTTCCATTACTTGAACAGGAGCACTTCCAACTGCTGGATCGTTATTAACAAAAAGATCATCGAAATACAATGTGATATCTTCAGTTAAAGTCAGAGGTGTTTCAAAGTCAGGGATTAACACGATTTTTACATATTCACCACTTACGATGCTCATATCAAAAACCAATTCTTCCCATTGACCAACCAGGGTTTGAGGATTAATTGGGAATACATCATTCGAGTTAACAGCGCCTTCGTATTTGAAAACAACAGGGCTGATACGTGGTTTCCACACTTTTACGTGTACGTATTTGTTAGCGGTAACATCCACTGGAACTGGTAAAGTTGCATACCAACCAGCCCAAGGGTCACCATCAAATCCACGAACCATCTTAACAACATAAGCACTTGTGTTTATGCCACTTGGATCAGGATTGGCAACAACTTCCAGAGAGCCGTTAGCTCCACCTGAAAAGAGGTTCATTTTTAAGCTTTCAAAGTCTTCAACAGTTTGAGCGATTGACAAACTACTGAAGGCAAAAGCCATCAAGATTAAAAGAGTAAATTTTCTCATAGCAAAAAAATTTGGTTAATAATTGTTTTAGAAAACATCCATACAAAAGTACGTTTTTTTTATTGCGCAAGCTATTTTTTTTATTTATGGTTAATTTTATGTAAAATTTGTTTTTTTACTGGGTTTAAGATATTTAGAAGAGCAACAATATTGTATATCAGCTATTTCTTAAGTCTCAATGATTCAATTATCTCAGTGTTTTTTATTACATAAAGAACCATCTCATTTGCCCAAATTTGATAGGCTAATTTAGAGGGGTGAACCCCATCACTAAATAGATTATTACCTGGCTCCTCGCTATTAATTTTTTGTTTCCAATTGTTGATGCAAATTATATAGTTATTGTAGTACGTTTTTTGAAAGTATTGAACACGTTTGTTTAGCTTTTCACCCAGTATCTCAACCAGGTTTCCAATGATAAATTTGATGGGAATTGTGAAAGCAGGAAAGTCCTTTATAGGAGGCATATTTGTAAAAACAATTACCACTTCAGGAAATTTTACTTGAAGGTCTGTAATCAACTTATCAACATCATGATTCCATTTCTGAGGTGTTGTAAGCTGAAAGGCATCATTACCGCCAATTCCAACGATGATTAAATCAACTTCTTTTTCTTCAATTTTGGGAATAAGTTTTTTATAAATCGATTCAGCAGTATAACCACTTTTGGCATAAACTTTCCAGTAAACCGATCTGTTAATTTGATTACTTAGTTCCTTTGCAAACGTTCCTGAAAAACCTTCTTCATGTGTTTGGACTCCAACTCCGGCAAAGGTGCTTTCTCCAATAAACAGGACCTGAACAGCATTTTGATTTTCTTTATAACAATTGCCCTCTATACCTTTTGCTTCCTTAAGTTTTGGAACTTGTTTTCGTATTTTTTTACCTTGAATATAAATTACCGGCATCAATGGTATGCCAAGAACTATTCCAATAAGATATTTTAATGTCATAAAACACAGATTATGTATTACTTACATAAATCATTCTTTACATATTAAGAGAATTTAAATTAACAGAATGATTTTGAATACAGGAAGTTTCAAAAAGAAATTACCGTAAAGGAATACTAAACCGGATTGTTGTTCCTTTTCCTACTTTACTTTCAACCATAATCGTACCTCCATGTTTTTCGATAAACTCTTTGCTCAAAATTAGACCTAACCCTGTACCACTTTCATTTTCAGTTCCTTTGGTAGAGTAGCTTTCATCCGTCCTGAAAAGTTTCTTTTGATTTTCCGGACTGATTCCAATTCCTGAATCAGTAATTTGAAAGACCCATTCTCCGTCATTTAGGATTGATTCCATCGTTATCTTACCACCTTTGGGTGTAAATTTCAATGCGTTTGAGATCAGATTTCTAATAACACTACTTATCATTGCTTTGTCGGCAAAAATGATACTATTACGTGGTACTTGCAGTTCGCTTTGAATTGATTTCTTTTTGAATAATTCATCGAATAATTGATAACATTCATGGATGAGATCATTTACCTGCAAGTATTCAGGATTGAATTCTATCTTTCCGGTTTGGGTACGTGACCATTCTAACAAATTAACAACCAGATCCATAGCTTTTTGAGCAGATTGATGAATTAATTTACTGACTTTGCCACTATCTTCATACTCTTTTTCTGCGATACGCTCCTCAAGAATTTCACTTAAACCTAAAAGACTATTGAAAGGACTTTTCAGGTCGTGTGCAATGATAGAGAAGAATTTATCTTTTGTGGCATTCATTTCGGTGAGTTTCAACTCCATATTTTTGCGATCAGTGATGTCAATGATTGTTGACAATATAATTGTTTCGTTATGTATTGAGATAATTATAGAAGAGATAAGGCCTGTTAGCAAATCACCATTTTTCTTTCTAAACGTAAACTCCATGTTTTTAACTTCTTTCTTTTGGGTAAGGAGCTCAACAAAGGCTTCACGGTCTGATTCGTTTGCCCAGATTTTAAGCTTTAAAGTTGTTTGTCCTGCAATTTCATCCTTGCTGTATCCAGCCATGTCGCAAAAGCTTTTATTCACCTCAAATATATTTCCATCACTTATTCGAGTAAGCAGAACGGCATAGGGTGCCAAATAAAATGCTTTGGAGAATTTCTCCTCTTCGAGTTTAATGATTTCCATTAATTGTTTGTTCACCATTAAAATCAAAGCGTATGTAAGATACATGTACAGAACCTGGTAGGAAATAATGACAAAAGTCTCAAATATTCCTGAGCTAAAATATTCTGTATCACGTGTATTACTTATCAAATAAAAAACTATTCGAACGAGGTTGAAAACAATAAGTAGGACATAAACGATGCCTAAATGAACTGTGGACCTTCGAAAACTGGCTGGCGCTTCAAAAATTAACAGCCATGCAATCATTGAACTAATGAATGCATAAGCAATTGAACTATTATAATGTCTTGCTATAATCGATGGTGAAATAAAAGTAAAATATGTGTGTATTAGGAAGAAAATGACAATGAAAGCAAAATAAAAGAACCTGGATCGTCTCTTTTTTCCAACGAATTGTTCTAAACCTATAAGATGAAAAATAGAACCTGCAAATATCAGTGTATTTGAAACATCAATTGAAACAAAGTCGTTAATATGATTTCGGAGAAAAATCAGAAATAAACCGGATACTTGTGCTCCAAAACCCAAGACCAGATAATGAGTTCCTTTAAATCTCTTTCGGGATTGATACCATAATAAAATCATTACAACGAAGCTTACTATACTTGTCAAAAGGTAACTAAATACAATTGTTCTCAGGTCGATGTTGATCATTTGATGGAGTTTAGACAGTTATTGTCAAAGTTCAAATATGTTACATGTCAGTATGTTGGAATTGAGAAAAAGAACCTGCTTCCAATCCCTGTCTCACTTTCTACCCAAATTTTGCCTCTATGTTTTTCGATAAACTCTTTGCATAAGATCAGGCCCAAACCAGTCCCTTTTTCGTTGTTTGTTCCGGTTCTTGAGCTAGCTTCATCGATTTTAAAAAGTTTATCTATTGTTTTCTTATCCATCCCAATGCCATTGTCGCACACACATATTTGGGTAGAGCGATCTTTTGATTCCATTTTAATGGTTACTTTCCCCTGATTTGGAGTAAATTTTATAGCATTCGAAATAAGATTTCTCAAAATAGAACTAATCATAGCTTTATCAACAAAAACCAATTTATTGTGGTTTAGCTCCAGTTGGATCTCTATTTGTTTTTGATGCGCCGATTCGGTAAGAGAATCCACACTTTCTTTTATCAACGGAATAATTGGAATATATTCAGGAGAAAATTCAATCCTGCCTGTTTTGGATCGCGACCATTCCAATAAATTTATGAGTAAATCCATTGCTTTCTTTGACGATTCAAAGATATACCTACCAATTTTGTCGAGATCTTGATAGTCTTTTTCATTAATTTGATCTACAAGAATTTCACTCAAACCTAAAATACTGTTAAAAGGACTTCTGAGGTCATGAGCAATAATGGAGAAAAACTTATCTTTAGTGGCATTTAATTCACGCAACTCTGTTTCGCTCTCAAGCAGGGCAAGTTCTGCCTCTTTCAGTTCGGTAATATCGATAGTATATCCTGCCAGCAAATTACGCGATTGATCTTTTATTGGAAATTTGATTGTAAGGTAACTCCTGTTGTTGAGTACCTCATTAAGTTTTAATTCAATGCCTTTTGAAACGACTTGCCAGTCATCCTCAGTAATTGCTCTCGCAAATTCAGCCGGAAAAAGTTCATCCATCGTTTTACCTACCATTTCTTTGCCTTTGATTCCAATCATCTGATCGTAATTATTGCTGGCATATAACACTTTACTTCTATTTGGGGTTACTTCTTTTATATAGGTAAATATTGGTGAGTTTTCAATAAACGAGGCTAAGAGATGATTTGTATATGACAAAGAATCTTCTGCATTTTTACGGGCAGTTATATCTTCCATCGTAGCAAAAACTTCACAGGGTTTTTGCTCATTTTCTTGAAATATAGGTATAGCATTGATAATGATCCAGTTGTATTCATCTTTCTCAGGAATATAAATTCCAACAGTTTCGCTCGTGACCTTTTCACCACTGGTAAGTGCACGCATTGATGGGTGTTGTAAAGGAGAAAGCACTTCAAACTTTTCATTTACAATTCTCCAACGTTCATCAAATGAGTCTTTTCCAATAAATTGATTTCTCGATAAACCAAACATTTTAAGTGCAGCTTCATTCACATCACTCACTCTTCCATCAGCTTTTTGATAAAATACACCTTGATTTAAATTCTCAAAAAGATAGCGGTATTTAGTCTCACTTTGAAGCAAAGCGTTTTCAAAACTAATTACTTCTGACAAGTCTTTTATGGTGGCGGCATATCCAACGATATTTCCTAAATCATCATTTACCGAGAAAGAGCTTATAACAACAGGAAAACGTTTTCCGTTTTTATGTTTAAAGATAAGTTTAACAAAACTATTTTTGCCGCTTAATGTGGCACTAAAGGCATTTTTAATTACATCAATTTCTTCTTCAGGCCAATAAGGATGAGGAGCACCTTTACCAAGAAGTTCATTCTCAGAAAAGCCTGTCATTTTGATAAAAGCATGATTAACACTTTTGTGTTTACCTTCTAAATCCAATAATGTAAAACCTTCATTCATGGAGCTAATTACATTATTAGCAAAAAGGCTTGAGGTGTTTAACTCTTCCTGAAGTTTCTTTTTGAGTGTAAGGTCTCTTACAAGAGCAAGTATATAGAATTCTCCATCCACTTCAATTTTTGATGCATTAACTTCAGCTGGATAATAGGAGCCATCTTTTCTTCGATGCCGAACCTCAAAGGAGACTTCACTTAAAGGACCAATAGTATTCCAAATATTTTCACTGTCCAGCCTGTCTTTGGCATCAGGATCAATATTATATACCGTCAATTTTAGTAACTCCTCCCGTGTGTAACCGGAATTTCTGATAGCTTCTTTGTTAACTTCAACTATATTACCTCTTTGATCGTGAAGGAAAAGCATCTCTTTTGCCTGATCTACAATGGCTTTGTATTTACGTTCCTCTTTTTCTTTTTCCTTTATAAGTTTATGGTGAGAGGTTATATTTCTTCCCATTATCAAAACACCATTGACCATTTGCTTATTGATATTCAAAGGGCTAAAAGAAAATTCAACATGCTCAGGATCAGGTGAAAATACAATTGGGATTTCAATTGTAAAACGCTCACCTTTCAATAACACACGGTCATATAACTCTTTCCAGAAAGATAAAAAACCTGGATCCCAGTCTTGGGATAATACATTTTCTCCTTTATTTAAAGACCTTCCTATTCCTTTTTTTGTGATTTCCTGAAAAGTTATGTTGTCGAAAATGAGGCAATAATTTGAGTCGATAGCCCAGATAAGATCACTAGCAGTTTGGATGATGGACTCTGTTGTAAGGAAAGTTTTAGAAATTTCATTCGATAAACTTTGCTGCGTACTGTCATTTTCCATTGTAAACACAAGTTTTAATTCGCTATAAGACAAACCGGAACACCAACAAAGATAAGAATGTAAACTTGAATTTCAAAGCATTATGATTCTTATTTTATTTGAAAATCAATAATTCTTTGAACTTTAATCAAAGATCAAAACCGCATAAGTATTATCACCTGTATCTACCTAATACCACTTATTTCAAAAATAGTTATTAATACTTGCGTATTTAAACCAGTTCGTTTAAGAATAACAGATACTTAGTTAATGAACAATTCTTTTTTGTGCACTTTTGCCATTAGCATCCACAAAATGAACTATATATACTCCTGAAGGTAACGCCTCAAATGGAATCATAATACTATTGGTATTCATTACACTTGTACTCCAAACAACCGTTCCGAAAATAGTAGATAGATAAAGATGTCCAGCCTTAACGGATTGCATACCTTCGATAGTAACAGTTGCTGCATTTCTAACCGGATTTGGAACTACAGAAAGTTTCAAACCTGTTGATGATGTAAAGTCATCAAAACCAACCCATTGACTGTTCTGTTGTCCGGGTGTCCCATGTTCAGGCGACGACATCCAACTTTCTGGCAATGCGTTATCAAGAGCCGGGTGACGCAGTTCAAGAGTAGGTCCATCTCCATCTGGTTCATTTGGCCAGGGATCATTATCATCATAAGTTACCTGATCAATCAGCGTTCCTTCGTCGTTATAGATACGTATAAGTTCACCACTTCCACTTAAACCAAAGCCGGTATCACCTATATAGTTATCAACATCGGGAAATAAATTTGAAAATGCTTCACCATCAGTGCAGATTACAAGATATCCATGTGCAGTCATTACAGTCCCTTGAGGAAATTCAAAAGCATGCGTATCATCTTCATCTTTGAATACCCAGCCTGAAACATCTAATTGATAGGGGTGGGGATTGTATACTTCAACCCAGTCACCTGGATCGAAATTATCATTGGGATTATAGTTTATTTCGTTAATTACCAGACTGTCAGCATAAACCTTATTGCGAAAATGGGCAATTATTCCGGCGTTTTGAACAGGGTTAAAATATACTTCGGCAGCATTAATTGCTGGATTTATGGCGTGACCAGGAATTTCCCAATAATCAAACTCAATGTTTGAAGTTGCAGGAACGGCTTTCAGTTGAACATTGAGGCCTCCGAAATAGGTACCTTGCCATGGGAAGGTCTCTAAATTAAGTGAGTTAAGTTCGATAGTTCCCGCTTCAGGAGGGTCAACACTGACCTGATAGTTGTATGGGCCAGTAAGGTTGTTGCAACTTTTAAGTCCTTGCGGTAAATAGTCGTATCTGGCATTAATGAAATTTCTGATTTTCTGAACGTTACTTTGCCAGCGTGTGACAGTTCCTCCCCAACGTTGAACATGGCGTTGCATTTCTGGTTGCATTTTTCCAGCAATCTCATCGAGATAGCTGATCATACTTTCAGGTTTGAATGCAGTATTGTACAAATCAACGTAGCGCGAGATATAATATTGGTTGAATTCGGCATTATTTCGCAATCGATTGAGCATATAGATGTGTTGCTCAGGATCACTTGTGAGGTTATGAGGAAAGCAAGGCGAAACAGTTGGTTGCGTTCCGGGCACGCCAGTATAATTAATATAATGATTAAAAGTTGCATCCTCGTCCCAAAGAATATAGCCCCATTTTTGATGACCGCCTTCAGGATTGGTACCACGCCACCAACCAACATTCCAGTTTATCCAATCAGAACATACTACAAATGAGTTAATTATGATATAGTCGGCAAGGCTTTTGTAATCAAGTCTGGTTTTTACATATTCAAAATTATCTTGATTACTCATGTCGTTAAACTTGATGAAGTCATGTAATTCATTCCAATCATCCCACGCTGCCTGACCGCCATATTCTGCCCAGCTGCCACCCCATAATTGAAGAAAATAAAGATGGTATTTGTCCTGACCATAGTAATATTCTGTAAAATCGTGATCACTTACTTTTTCACGTATTCCATAAACACCCCAAAACTGTCCATTAACATATAATACACATTTTTCGCCTTTTCTGACATCCAAATGCATTCCGTTGCGTTGGGCAGTATTTTGAACAAACATATCACGTAATAAAGCACTTGAATCTATTCCGGGATAATTATCATCACCTGCAGCACGAAGAATAATGCGCTGGAACTCGTTTCTGTCAGTTATTGGAATAAGGGTGTCTCTTATAGCGTAATTGTAACCGCATTCATCACGTGTGATATAGTCAATACTTCTTTGGTCATGTACCCATGAATCCTGTCCATGCTCGTTATATTCACCATAACCAAAAGTTGTTCTAACACCATTTTTGTTGAAGTATTCAAACGTTCCAAATGGGGTAAATGATTGATTTCCATTTAATAAATCATCAAGTTGTGCAGCTGAAGCTGATATTACAGCCATACTATGTGTTGTATTGATGAAGTAACTGTTAAAGACAAGCCAACCGGGATGAATGGAGCTGTTGCTGCTGTAGCAACGTGCATTTATAATCGTGTTCTGTGAAATCGGGATAGGGTTCAGATATAGAGGGGAGGTAGGTGTAGGCTCACTTCCGTCAAGGGTATATCGAATCTGTAGTTCAGGATCCTCAGTGCTAAGCTCAACTGTTATCGCATTCGGGTAAAAACCAGCTGCCTGACTCATTAGTGGCTTTGGAGCATAATCTGAATAAGTTGTGCCACCATTTACAGCACCTGGCGTTGGATTGGCATATACAACCCATTGATCATTACCAAAAAGTGATTTACCACGTGAGTGCCCTTTCATGGTTTTATAAAGTGAAACCTGATCAAGTATTACCTCGTCAGATGAAGTTAAAACAATAAATTCCTGATCATCTTTTGTTTGTGACAATTTGAAATTTGTATGAAGATGGTTTCCACTAAATTCATCTCTTCCGCTGGCCCAAACTCTTAAATAGGCTCCAGGCTGAATGCTAACTCCCCCTGGAATTACATATTTGGTCGGTTTATCAGGATTATCACTAAGGTAATAACCTTCGAGGTTAACAACCGTTGCTCCTGTATTGCGCAACTCAAACCAATCTTCATATTTCTGGTAATTATCCTGAAATGAAGCCAGATTTGAAACAGAATATTCGTTTATAACTACTTGTGAATGTGATGATAATACAAATAAAATCAATACAAGAGATATAATTTCTCTTTGTAAATACCTTTTGATTAAAGAGTAGACAGAAGCCATGGAATATGAATTTTATGTTAACAAAGATGATAAAGTTCAAAAGTCGGGGTTTTTTCTGAATTTTTTAATCTTAAAAGAAAAAAAAGTCCTTGAAGAACTTCATTTTGTCTTTTTCTAAGGCTGAAAACAGCTTGTCAGAATTTATAACGATAATTAAAAAACAGTATTATTCCATTAAATTTGCAAAAAATTAAGCCATGGATTTAGATCTCAAAAACCGATTCTTTGTCGTTACCGGAGCAGGAAGTGGATTTGGCCGAGCAATAGCCGAAAGATTACTTGCTGAAGGGGCCTTTGTTTTAGCTGTTGCCCGTTCAAAAGATGTTCTAGAATCTTTTCAGGCCTTCAACCCTGAAAAATTAATCACTTTAAGTGGTGATATTAGCCATCCGTCAGTGCAACAAGAGTTGTTGGAAATGTGCCAAAACCGCACTGTTGATGGAGTCCTAATTAATGCCGGAGGCCCTCCTGCAAAATCGTTTATGGAGACCGACCTTTCCGATTGGGATGAGGCATACCGTCTTATTTTAAGATGGAAAGTGGCTTTGGTGAAACAACTAATTCCAAAAATGACTCGTCAAAATTATGGTAGGATTGTTTTTATTGAAAGCATTTCGGTTAAGCAACCTATTGAAAATCTTGTTCTTAGTAATTCAATGAGGCTAGCTGTTGTGGGTTTTGTGAAAAGCCTTTCAATGGATATAGCTTCTCAAAACGTGAACTTGAATATTTTGGCTCCTGGATATCACAATACAGCTGCCATGCAGCGTTTGTTTAATAAAAAGGCGGAGATGGAACACATTAGCATTGCTGAAGCTAAAGAAAGCTTTGAAAAGCATATTCCTGTTGGTAAAATGGGGGAGGCCGATGAAATGGCTGTTTTGGCTTGCTGGCTGTTGTCACCGCTTTCACGATATGTGACAGGGCAAACATTTAGCCATGATGGCGGATTAGCCAAAGGGATTTTTGGATAAAAAAATGACAGTTAACTCGTCGATAGATTAGACCAATTAACTGTCATCGTGTATTTTAAAAAGAAATTAACCTTTAATCCAGGCAATAATATCTTCATCCAAAGGATCTGTCCTTGGACTCACCACTTTAACTAACTTGCCATTTTCATCAATCAGGTATTTCTGAAAATTCCAGCTAACACTTGAATCTTCAAGGCCGTTTTTGTCTTTTTCAGTAAGCCATTGGTAAAGTGGATGCATATCATCACCTTTAACTGAAATTTTTGACATCATTGGAAATGAAACCCCGTATTCGTCCGTACAAAAACTCTTTATTTGCTCGTTTGAACCTGGTTCCTGACTTAGAAAATTATTGGCAGGGAAGCCAATGATGATGAAACCTTTTCCACCATACTCCTTATATAATTTTTCAAGTTTGGCGTATTGAGGTGTTAGACCACATTTAGAAGCGGTATTTACCACCATTACCTTTTTGCCCTTAAGCGATGAAAGAGGAAAATCTTTACCATCAATATCTTTAACAACGAAGTCGTGAAATGATTTCTGTGCTTCCAACTGGCCGAAAGTCAGTGTCATAAGTAAAATAATTAAGATTGATTTCATAGTATTACTGTATTTAAATTTTATCTAAGATGTAAACAATCCTAAACTGAAATTGTTGCTGACTTGCAGGAGTTTTTTGAATCATTAACCTTTCATTTGGAAAAGGTCTTATGCTATATGTGCTGCTATTTATCTACAACTCATTATCAATCAATTATTTAATAATTGAAATGAAAGAATAACTTGAGTGCCTTAATTTTATCTATACCTTGAAAATCCAGTATTTTGGAATAGCTGATTTTATTCAGATTCACGAACCTTTTTCAGTTCTAATTCAGTGAAGTCAAAATCTGGATTATCAATAAATATCTCCAAAGCGCTGACCTTACTGTTTCTGTCAAGGTTAAATGTAACAAATCCAGCAGGTAAAGAAGGTGATGCTGGAAAAGTAACTTTAAATGTATTATGCTGATAGTAAGTCATCTGACCTTGGAAATCTGGAGTTTTCTTCATGTTTAAATAAAGATTGCCTTTTTCTTCAAGTATTTCAACTTCATCATAAATAGGACAGCTATAAATTCCAGTATACTCAGAAAGCGGCAATGATGGTTTTGTGTTAGCTTCTTTTTTTTGCTTTTCTTCCGCTTCCTGAGCTAATTTTGCTTGCTGTTCACCTGCTTTAATGAGTGAAAGAATCTCAGTACTCCAATCCTTTTCTACTGGGTTTTCTAAAAGTACATCAAGGGTTTTATACATTAATGGGTAATAAACAGAGGATAAACTATTTGTAAGTATCACAAATCCAATGTTTTCTTCAGGAATAAACAGTGTTTGAGAAATCATTCCATCATAACCGCCATTATGTGAAACGATTTTTCTCCCTTGATAATCCATTAAGCTCCATCCCAAACCATAGGCTTTGAAATGGGTACTTGGAAAACGTTTTTGAGAACCCATACTCACTTGATTTATGGTTTGAGGACTCTGCATTTCAAAAAATCTGTTTGAACTCAATAGGGTGTCTTTTCCTACTATTCCGTTATTGAGGTGCATTTGAAGCCATAATCCCATTTCATAAGCACTGGAAATCAACGAGCCAGCTGGCCCGATGTTATCCCAATCAAGCCAGGGAATTGTTTTTAATTGGCCGTCAACATACGTATGAGGCTGGGCAATATTATCTCTGTTTGCAAGCTCTTTTACATGCAAAGTTGACCTTTTCATGCCAATAGGAAGAAGTATGCGTTCTTTCACGAAATCATCCCATTGTTGACCGGTAATAGCAGGAATAATCTCACCAGCAGTAAGATAGAGGATGTTGGAATAGCCAAATTGTTCTCTGAAACCATGTGCTGGTTTAAGATATTTTGCTTTTCGGATGATTTCTTCCCTTGTATAGCTGCTACCGTACCATATCAGATCACCTGAAAAAGTCTTAAGTCCTGACCTGTGAGTAAGCAAATCGGTGACAGACATTTCGCTGGTTACATAGGGGTCATAAAGTTGGAACCAAGGCAGATATTGCTGAACTTTATCATTCCAACGTAATTTGCCTTCATCAACAAGCATTGCCAATGCACTGGAGGTAAAGGCTTTAGTATTACTTGCCACAGCAAAAAGCGTATGTTCATCAACTTTTTGAAGCGTGAGAATATCAGTAACTCCAAACCCTTGCGAGAAGTAAATACTGTCGTTACTCACGATGGCAATTGACATTCCGGGCACATTCCATTCTTCCAAGGCTTTTTGATAATATTGCCTGAGATTTGCAAGTTGTTCCGAACTTGGCTGGGCATGTATCAAAAGGGTAGAGGCAATTGCAAAAGTGGTTAGGATTTTTTTAAGCATGGTAATGGTTTTTATTATTTTCATTGATGATATGTTGAAGCGCTAAGAGTATTTCGCTCGCTTTTCCTGAAAGATAAATGTCAGTTAAATTGTTAGTATAAAGTGATTTATCATTGTTTATTTCAATGATTACAGCACCATTTTGCTTAGCGATTACTGGAATCTGATTTGCTGGACTTACCTCGCCTGAAGTACCAATAATGATAAATACTTCCGCTTTTTGTGCTGCTTCAAAAGCATTTTGATATGCAAGTTGAGGAATATTCTCGCCGAAAAAAACAAAATCCGGTTTTAGTATTTCACCACATTTTGGACAGAGTGGAGGCAGATTTTTCAGGAGTGATTGGAAATCCTCCGTTTTCCAATGACAGGATAAACAAACAAGACGATGCGCATTGCCATGAAAATCAATCACATTTTGTGAACCAGCTTTCTGATGCAGGTGGTCGATATTTTGCGTAATAACAACATTTACACTATTTTGACTTTCCCATAAGGCAAGAGTCTTATGAGCTGGGTTTGGCTCAATGTTTTGAAAGAAATCGTAAAATATCTCTTTAATAACTATCCATGATTCTTGGGGATGTAAATGGAAATAATTAAGATCCAAAACTTTAGGATCATATTGATTCCAAATTCCACCTGGTCCACGAAATGGTGGTATGCCACTTTCAACTGAAATGCCTGCACCGGTAAAAGCTACGGTGAAGCTACTTTTACTTAAAAGATCTGCTGCTTTGATAAGGGAATTCTGCTGCAACATGTAATTAATAGGGTGTTTTTAGTTCAGAATTGACCCATAATTGAAATACATTTTTAGCCTCAGTGTTATCTAATTGCATGGTAGGAAGGTCACGTTGTTCTGTTGGTAACGGTATTTGCTGATAAATATATGAATCGTCAAAACCAGCCACTGCCGCATCTTCACGACTTGCCGCAAAGAAAAGTTTTTTTGGCCGGGCCCAATAAATAGCACCTAAACACATGGGACAAGGTTCACATGATGAATAAATCTCACAATCATCTAATTGAAAGCTGTTTAAATTTCTACAAGCATCGCGGATTGCCATAATTTCAGCATGAGCAGTCGGATCGTTTAAGGAAGTTACACTATTTGAACCCCTGCCAACAACAACACCATTTTTTACCACAATTGCACCAAACGGACCACCTTTTAAAGTGGTAAGATTTGATTTCGCAAGCTCAACAGCCTGATGCATGAAATAATTCTGCTCAGCGATTTTGTCAGTTTCCATTCACAATTTATTTATTGAGGCAAATATACAAGCTATGTTGCCCATTTCCCAACAGTAAAAGCTAAATTTACGTATTCTTCAACCATTCTTAAAAACTTTGATCGTGGAATAAGTTCTGCTCCCAGACTTCTTAAATGATCGGTATCTTGCTGTGCATCAATCAATTGAAAACCTTTTTTTTGAAGAAAATTTGTCAGATTTATAAAAGCAGCTTTCGATGCATTCGACTCCAGATGAAACATAGATTCTCCAAAGAAAATCTTTCCAATTGCTAATCCATAAAGCCCTCCAACCAGCTCATTTCTAGTGTTGTATGCCTCAACAGAATGAGCATAACCCATTTCGTGCAACGCAGAATATGCTTGTATCATGTCGGATGTAATCCATGTTCCATCTTGACCTATGCGGTCGGTTTTCGCACATGCTTCCATTACTTTTGTAAAAGAAGTATCAAATCGTATCTTAAATACATTATCGCGAAGAATTTTCCGCATACTTTTGGAAATCAAAACATTATCCGGTATCAAAACCATTCTTGGATTTGGTGACCACCAAAGAAATGGTTGTCCCTCTTCAAACCATGGAAAAATTCCTTTACGGTATGCAGCCAGGATTCTTTCTGGATGGAGGTCACCACCAATTGCCAGGAGCCCGTCTTTATTCGCTTTTGCTGCGGGCGGAAAATCAAAGGATGAGCCAAGTTGGTAAATCATTTATTACAAATCCTTTTTCTGATTGCTAATTGGGGTAATACCAGATTCAAGTAAAAATATTAAAAGATAGAAGATTCATTTATAGGGAGTTAAACACTTCTTTTTTAAAATCTTTGAATAAGAATTTTTTCGCGCCATACTTTTAACTCACTTTTTAACTGAACAAAATAAATCCCCGAAGGTAAATTTGTTACAACTAATTCACCTTGCCTGTAAGGTTGATTGAAACAAAGTTGCCCGTTCATAGTGTAAATCTCTAACTGACCATCACTGAAGTCTGAGGTAGTGAAAATGGAAAAAGAACCGACTGATGGCTGTGGTGTGATGTGTAGTTTGTCTCGTTTTATAAATTCCTCAGTAGTTCCAACTGTTGAATCAAACCAGAAAGTAAAATTAGCTGCCGGAGCACCTGCAGGATAGGTTGAAGAACCGTTAACAGAAACGCCTTCAAGGTAATAATGAACTTTATCGCCTGGCATCAACCCCTCAATAATTCCAATATTCTGAGGACATGCCATATAGACAGGGATTCTGGTGTATTGTTCCTGGTCGTTTATCTTGTAATAAAGCCACATTCCCTGAAGAGCGGAATTAGATTCGCAATTACTGTAAATATACATCTCTGGCGTAAATTCTTGTTTACCAGTTACTTTCCTATGAATTATGCGTATTAGGTTTTCAGCTGGAACTTCTTTTGTTACACAATGAATTGCTCCTCCCAATACGGTTAATTGCTGAGCATCAACCATTATTATTTTATATCCGGGCATTGCTTCATTATAAATCTGCAAAGCTTGCATATCATATTCAGGCAACCCATAGGAAGGTACAATAATGGTGTTGTTAATGATCAATGAATTCGTATAAGTGCGCATTTCGTCATTTTGAGTTGTTGCCCAGCTGCCATCAGCTTTGGGTGGTGCAGGGATCCGGATAATATTGTAAGGTTTTCCGAAATGATTGCTTAGACTTTGCAAAATTGCAACGTTTCCTTCCAACGTGTTATAATCCGGCAGGTTTTCTGGATAGGATGAAACCAGAATTGTTTCATAATCAAGCACTTTCATGAACATATCCACATGTTTCCAAATGCCACCGCCACTGTTATCAAGGCTTTGCAGAAAAGTAAAATCCAATAGGTTAAACTTGTCAATTAAAATGTTACGGATCATCGCAGGACTAATGTCAGGGTTTTGTTCATAAACTCGGGTCGAAGCAAAACCACGCGTTAATCCATCAAAAATGAGGTTTCCTCCTTCAATTTCCAGTCCCAGAGAGCGCTGTTGCCAATTCCAAAGGTTGGCGATTTGCGAAGGAATCGAGTCGTCTTTTGGTCGGTTATATGTCCCATAACCCATGTCAATAATGTACCTTTCATTTCCTTGTCCAAAGTTGCCATAAAGCGTCATCGGACCGAAGTCTCTGATCCACAAAGTCTCAGTATAACCAGGGATAAAAAACAAACTATCTGATAATACACCTCGACTGTACAGGTATGTTCTTATCTCACTCGTATCAACAGGAGCCTGACCAGGGTAATAGATAATCCACACTTTACCAGCTTGTTGGGCTGCTTTGGCAATATTTGCAATGATTGAATCGCGTGATGGGCTATAATCCCAAACCATCATCACTCCTTCATTTTTTTCAAACTCTGCCGGATTAAAAACAGCTACTTGCGATTTAACATTATAAGCAAAAAACAAGAGAAAAAGACTAAAATAGAAGATACGAGTAAAGCCAGATTTCATGAGTTTATATTTTCTTTTTACTTAAGAAGCACAATTTCAGTGCGCTAAAATACTGTTTTTTTAATTTCTCAGCATCTTCATACATTGCATTTACTTATGTTGTAGAAAATTGATTGGTAAAAATGTATCTTAGTCTGGTTATCAATACAGTATAATCCACTTTGAACAAGGATTAAGATTGCATTTAAAGCATTTTGCAATTAATTTGCAGATTATAACGAACTTTGTGAAAAAAAAGTGGCAAGGTATTTTCTACAATTAGCTTACAACGGAAAAAGATACAATGGCTGGCAATCTCAGCAGAATGCCCCCAGTGTGCAGGATGAGATTGAAAAATGTCTTGCCTATCAGCTACAGTCCACAATTCGCCTGACAGGATGCGGTCGCACCGATACGGGTGTTCATGCCAGAAATTTTTATGCACATTTCGATTGTGATGAATTTGAAGACTTGATTCTTTCGCCTCAATTTCTACATAAACTGAATCATTGCCTGGCGAAGGATATCGCTATTGAAAAAGTTTTGCCAGTAACAGGAGATGCTCATGCCCGTTTTGATGCTATTTCACGCACCTATCATTATCAAATTTCACGCACAAAAAATCCATTTTCAACCGATACTCATTACTTTGTTTATGGTGACTTAAACCTTGATTTAATGCAATATTGTGCCTCAATACTACTTGATTATGAAGATTTTACTAGTTTTTCAAAACTCCATTCCCAAACAAAAACCAATCTTTGTGAGATAAAAGAAGCCCTTTTCATAGTTGAGCCGAATGAATTGGTGTTTCGTATTACCGCTAACAGATTCCTCCGCAATATGGTTCGTGCCATCACAGGGACTTTGCTTGAAGTTGGTAAAGGCAAAATAAATGAGACAGATTTCAGAAAAATAATTGAAGCCAAAGACCGCAATAGAGCTGGCTTTTCAGTACCTGCACATGCCCTCTATCTTCAGGAAGTTAAATTTCCTGAAACGATATGGATGATTTGAAATTCAGAAATTTAGATACTTAAAACTTACAGAAGTAACCTAATAATTTTGGCTATTTAAATTTGTCGATAAGCATATAATAACGGTCCTTTATTGCTTTGAGTTTTTCACTTGTTAGGTTTTCTTTGTAAATACGAATCAGGTGCTTTATCTCGCCTTCTTCAAAATAATAGGCGAGGGCAGCATCAAAATACAGCAGACTTGTCTCAAACTTGACTTCCTGACTTAATTTCTTGAGTGAATCCCAGGTTAATTCTTTCGATATTTCAAAATACCCATGATGATCCTGCTGCTTGTCGAGAAACATATTTTCGCCCCATGAATCAAAATAGAAGAATTTCTCTAGCCGGATTGTCCCTGGAATCTGATAGATTTTTCTTGATTTTTTCCTAAGCAGTAGACCTTCTTCTTTCAGAAGTTTTTGAAGATCAGCAATTTGGTTGTAATTATCTAGATCCCGAACACGAATCGTATAACAATGCGTATGATCAGAAAATGAAATTTCACCAAAAGCAGCATCAAAATAAAAACCAGCTTTTTGCTTAACTTTTTCAATAACAGGCAATACATGCCAGAAAGTAGCGCTACCTTCGAGCATCACATACAAATAAAGTGGTTTTTGATCTGAGACATCATAATAATATCCCGAAAAAGGTGAAACAGATTCCAGAACACAGGTGTCAGGAAATAGTAATTCATTTTCAATGCAAGTTAGCGCCTCTTCTTTGATCAGTCCGCCAAACCGTTCCATAGTGTATTTATTCATCGAATTATGTTTTAAAAGGTTGGGTCTAAATTACAACATTCCGAAGATTTTGGCAATAAAAATCTGTTTGGATTTACATTTAAATAGTTGCATATTTGCATTGAATTAAAAAAAATACTTCATCTTAAAACAAAACTATCATGATTGGATTTTCACTTGACGAGCGTCAGCAAGCTATCAAACAAAAGTATCACGATTTCGTTCAACAATATGTGATACCTAATCGCTTAAAATATGATCAACTTGCCGAGTTTCCCTGGGAGGTAGTAAAAGCAGCATATGCTGAAGGAATTATGAACGGGCCAATGCCTAAAAAGTTTGGAGGTAACGACTATTCGATTTTTGATGGGGCAATTGCTTCGGAAGAATTAGGAGCAGGATGTATCGGAATAGGTATATCGATCGATGCAAATACATTGGCTTTAACTCCACTTTATCTTGCTGCCAATGAAGATCAGCAAAAGCGCTTTTTCGGACAGATTAATGAGCAGAAAGCAGTAGCAGCTTATGCTTTAACCGAGCCAAACGCTGGTTCAGATGTTGCAGGAATTAAATCTACTGCTATTAAACATGGCGATAAATACCTCCTTAACGGACATAAGCGCTATATCACAAATGCGGAGGTTTCTTCCTTTATTACCGTTTTCGCTTTGACAAACCCCGAAAAGGGAGCTCGCAGCCTTACTGCCTTTGTTGTTCCTACTGATAGTCCTGGCCTGGAGATAAAACCACGCCTTCAAAAAATGGGTCAAAAAGCATCTGTTCAGAACGAACTCATTTTCCATGATGTTGAAATTCCTGAAGCAAACCGTCTGGGCGATGAAGGTTCTGGCTTTCCTATCGCTATGAGAACTTTCGACCGTACACGAACAGGAGTTGCAGCCTTAAGTGTCGGCAATGCACGTGCTGCTTATGAAACGGCATTGCATTGGGCAAAACATCGTATTCAGTTTGGAGCTCCAATCACTGCTAATCAAGGTGTTAGTTTTATGCTTGCAGATATGGCTACCGAAGTTGAGGCTGGCCGTCTGATGACTTGGTACGCTGCATGGGCTTACGACAACGGACTTAAATCAGCGAGTAAACTTTCAGCAATGTCGAAAATGTATGCTTCTGATATGGGTATGAAAGTGACTACTGATGCTGTTCAGGTGATGGGTGGCGAAGGATACAGTACAGAATTTGCTGTAGAAAAAATGATGCGCGACGCAAAACTTTGCCAGATTTATGAAGGCACGAACCAGATTCAGCGTGTGGTCATCTCTAAAAGTATTTTAAAGTAAGATCAAGCTGTGTATAATTAAATGGTTTTGTCCAGGAAATTATACTTGCTGGAGTTAGATCAAATCATTTCATAAAAAAAGAGGTTGTCGGATTCCGGCAACCTCTTTTTAGTTTTATATAGATTAAAAACAGTACCTGTTTTCTTCAATCAGTAATTCAGCAATACGTCTGCGGGCTTCCTTTACATTGGTATGATTTATCGATGTTAACCGCTGAAGATCAGCAATAAGTTCGGTTTGTTGATCAGTTGGTGCAAACGAAACAATAGCATCAATACCCGATTTCAAGATAATAGCAGCAGCTTCGTGTGTCAACACATCCAATATGTCGTGAAAAATCAGATTTGCATCACCACCAATCATTCCTTCTTTTTTATTAACTCTTAAGAAAGTAGATTCAAGTCCATAAACCTGCATAAGCATATCTGACAGGTTCATCATAACTTCTTCTTCCTCAGCAAGTTTTCGTCCGAAGGCATCTGAAATACCTGGAATGAGCATTAAAACTGCTTTCTTAAGATTTTTGATTACAGCTTGTTTTTCTGCAAAATAGGGGAGGTTGTCAATAGGTTCAACACTTTTTCTATTGTCACTTGCCAAACGTGCAACTTCAAAAAGATTGAATTCATTCTTCATCCCACGCTTCAACAACGTATCGATGGCAAGTAAGCGGTTGATTTCGTTTGTGCCTTCAAATATTCTGTTGATACGTGAATCGCGGTAGGCTCTGTCAACTGGTGTTTCACTTGAAAAGCCCATTCCACCATAAATTTGAACTGCTTCATCAACGACGAAATCAAGTGCTTCAGAACCATATACTTTCATCAAAGCACATTCTATTGCATAATCAGCAACACCTTCAATGTTTGCCCTTCCGTGCTCAATACCTTCAGATTTCATTCGCAGGATATTATCCTGAATATCTTTGCTGGCTCTGTAAACAGCTGATTCAGTGGCAAATGTACGAACTACTTGTTGTGCTAATTTATGTTTGATAGCTCCAAATTCGGCTATTGATTTACCAAACTGTTTACGCTCATTGGCATAATTAACCGAATGTAAGATTGCTCTTTTTGCACCTCCTATAACTGTAGCACCCAGTTTGATTCGTCCCAAATGAAGAATATTTAAAGCGATTCGGAATCCTTCGCCACGTTTTCCAAGCATATTCTCAACCGGGACTTTTACATCGTTGTAAAATATCTGTCTTGTTGAAGAACCCTTGATCCCCATCTTTTTTTCTTCCGGATTCATACTTACGCCTTCCCAATCACGCTCAACGATAAAGGCGCTAAGCACCCTGTCATTATCGATTTTGGCGAAAACAGTCTGTACATCTGCAAAGCCACCATTAGTGATCCACATTTTCTGCCCATTGAGAATATAATGTTTCCCATCTTCTGACAAAACAGCACGTGTCCTTCCTGAATTGGCATCGGATCCTGCTCCGGGCTCAGTAAGACAATAGGCAGCCATTAGTTCGCCTGTTGCAAGCTTGGGTATGTATCTTGCTTTTTGGTCTTCATTTCCATAATAAAGAATTGGCAAAGTTCCAATTCCTGTATGTGCCATAATAGCTACAGAATAAGAATAACCTGAACCAAGTGCTTCATTTGCACGCATAATTGTCAGGAATGACTGCTCAAATCCACCAAATGACTCAGGAACTGATAAACCTAACAGCCCCAACTCGCCAGCACTCTTAAGCAAACTTGCCATCAGTCCGATTTCTTGTTTGTCAATTCTTTCGAGATTTGGAAATATTTCATTGTCAAGGAAATCCTTGCAACTATCCACAATCATTTTAGTTTCATCATCGAATTCTTCAGGGATGAAAACATCTGCTATTTCAACTTCTTTGACGAGGAATTCTCCTCCCTTTATCACTGCATTTTTGGTCATAAAAATAGTTTTAAGTGCGGCAAACTTAGCAATTTTCTATTTATCTCATTCAAACTGGTCTTGATGTACCTCCAATTTAGAAAGATTACAAAAAAGCCCGTGTTGTAAAACACAGGCTTTCAAACTGTTAACTAATATTTCTATCCTTCTGAAATTTCTTCTTGTTTCTTCTCAACGTGAATAGTAATTTCTACTTTTTCGACATCAAAATCGAGCATTATTTTGTCTCCCGAATGCAACTTTGTTCGAATGATTTCTTCTGCCAAAGCATCTTCTACATATTTTTGAATTGCTCGTTTGAGTGGACGGGCACCAAATTGTTCATCCCAGCCCTTTTCAACAATAAAATCTTTGGCTTTATCACTCAGTTCGAGCAAATAACCCATTTCACTAACACGTTTGTACAGATGACTGAGTTCAATATCAATAATTTTATGAATATCCTCCCTTATAAGAGAATCAAAAATGACAACATCATCAATCCTGTTCAGAAATTCAGGAGCAAAGGCTTTACGCAGAGCGCCTTCGATAACACCTTGCGAAAAAGTGTTTTTAGTGGCTTGTCGTGCGCCTGTGCTAAATCCAACACCCTGACCAAAGTCTTTAAGCTGACGAGAGCCGATGTTGGAAGTCATGATGATTATTGTATTCTTGAAATCAACCCGCCTGCCTAAACTATCTGTTAATACACCATCGTCAAGTACTTGAAGCAAAAGATGAAACACATCAGGATGTGCCTTTTCTATTTCATCGAGAAGAACAATTGAGTAGGGCTTGCGCCTGACTTTTTCTGTCAATTGTCCACCTTCTTCATATCCAACGTATCCGGGAGGTGCCCCTACCAAACGTGAAACAGCAAATTTCTCCATGTATTCACTCATGTCGATGCGGACGAGAGCTTCTTCTGTGTCAAACATATACTTAGCCAACACTTTGGCTAGGTATGTTTTACCAACACCGGTTGGACCAAGAAATATAAAAGTGCCAATCGGTTTGTTTGGATCTTTTAACCCTGCGCGGTTACGTCGTATTGCCTTAACCACTTTTTTAATAGCATCATTCTGACCAATAACTGAGCCTTCCAGGTCTTGCTCCATGTGCAACAACCGGTCACTTTCATTCTGTGCGATACGTTGAACAGGAATTCCGGTCATCATCGCAACTACCTCAGCAACATTATCTTCAGTAACTACTTCACGATGAATCTTAGAATCTTCTTCCCATTTACGCTTGGCACGCTCAAGTGAATCAGCCAATTTACGTTCATTATCACGGAACATGGCAGCCTCCTCAAATTTTTGAATCTGAATAGCTTTATTCTTCTTTGAACGCGTTTCTTCAATCTGATTCTCGAGGTTGATTATTTCAACCGGTACATGAATATTGTTAATATGTACCCGTGCACCAGCTTCATCCAATGCGTCAATAGCTTTATCCGGCAAAAAACGATCCGACATATACCTGTTAGTGAGTTTGACACAGGCTTCAATAGCATCAGCATCATACTTTACAAGGTGATGGTCTTCGTATTTCTCTTTGATGTTATTCAGAATCTCAATTGTCTCTTCTGATGAAGTGGGGTCGACCAATATTTTCTGGAATCGCCTTTCCAAAGCACCATCTTTCTCAATGTATTGACGGTACTCATCAAGCGTGGTAGCTCCGATGCACTGCAGCTCGCCCCGTGCAAGGGCAGGCTTGAACATATTAGAGGCATCAAGCGATCCGCTGGCATTGCCAGCGCCAACAATTGTGTGAATCTCATCAATAAATAGGATTACATCAGGATTCTTTTCAATTTCGTTAAGCACGGCTTTCATCCGCTCTTCAAACTGTCCTCTGTACTTTGTGCCTGCAACCAACGAAGCTATATCAAGCATTATCAAACGCTTGTTAAACAAAGCTCTTGATACTTTTCTTTGTACAATTCTTAGCGCAAGTCCTTCAGCAATAGCAGATTTCCCAACTCCTGGTTCACCAATAAGAATCGGGTTATTTTTCTTTCTTCTACTTAAAATCTGAGAAACGCGCTCTAATTCTTTTTCTCTGCCAACTATAGGATCTAGCCGGTTTTCCTCAGCAGCTCTTGTAAGATCACGTCCAAAATTGTCTAAAACAGGTGTCTTTGATTTTGAATCAGTAGCTTTTTTTACACCTGCACCGGCTTGACGTGGCTCGTCGTCTTCATCCGAGGGTTCGTTAGGAAATTCTGCTTTAGGTGCATCTGTGATTGGCTCTTCACCCGAAATCATAAACTGCAGTTCGTTCTTATAACTTATCAAATCAATACCCTGAGCCTCTAACTTTTGTGTTATCAAATTGTTTTTATCTCTTAAAATTGCAAGCATAAGGTGTTCAGTATGAATGGTATCTGAATTCATCTCTTTTGCAGCAATGTAAGTAAATTTTAACGCACGCTCTGTTTGTTTCATCAATGGGATATTGGTGACAGGGGCGTTGGCCTGATCGGGATTACGTATTGCGTTTTCAATCTTTTTCTTGAAGTCGTCAATATTTACTCCAAGGTATTTGAGCACCTGAATGGCTTTTCCATCGCCTTCACGAACCATACCCAGAAATAGATGTTCAAGTCCTATATAATTGTTTCCCAGTCTTATAGCCTCTTCATGACTATAACTTAGTATATCTCTCACCTGTGGTGAAAATTTTGCATCCATAGTATTTTCTCCAGTTAAACTCTTTAAAAAGTGTTCTTCATTTCAGAAGCCAAAAGTAAGAACAAAAATCAGTCCAACTTTGTTCGTATGACAAAAAGTATTAACACCACTTTGTTAATGAAGAACCATTTATATGATCAAATATGACAACAAATGTATGTTAAAAGCAAAATGAAATTCGTGTCGGTTTTTATTGAGAAATAGTGAAAAAACACCTATTAATATTGGTGTCAGAGTTTGCTCTTTGTAGACATTTTTTTCTTATTTTTGCACCCTTGTACGAATAGTCAGGATAATAAAGGAATTGAATGGAAGAAGTATTTGAAGGTGAGAAGATTGTAAAGGTTAACATCGAAAATCAGATGAAGGCCGCCTACATTGATTATTCAATGTCGGTAATTGTATCACGCGCTTTGCCTGATGTCAGGGATGGATTGAAACCAGTTCACAGAAGGGTTTTATATGGCATGCTTGATCTTGGAGTTTTATCAAACAGATCTTACAAAAAATCAGCTAGAATAGTAGGGGAGGTGCTGGGTAAGTATCATCCTCATGGTGACACCTCAGTGTATGATGCAATGGTACGTATGGCACAGGAATGGTCGCTGCGGTATCCATTAGTCGATGGTCAGGGTAACTTTGGATCAATTGACGGGGATAGCCCGGCTGCAATGCGTTATACCGAAGCACGTTTGCGTAAGTTGGCAGAAGAAATGCTTGCTGACATCGACAAAGACACTGTTGATTTTCAGCTAAACTTTGACGATTCACTTACTGAACCTACAGTTTTACCCGCTCTTATTCCAAATTTGCTCATCAATGGTGCAAGTGGAATTGCTGTTGGTATGGCTACAAACATGCCGCCTCATAATCTGACTGAAGTTATTGATGGCATCATAGCCTACATCGACAAACGAGATATCACTGTAGCTGAACTGATGCAGTATGTGAAAGCCCCCGATTTTCCAACTGGCGGTATTATATATGGCTATGAAGGTGTCAGGGAAGCATTTGAAACCGGACGTGGACGTATTGTCATGCGTGGTGAGGCTCTTTTTGAAGAACATAGTAACAGAGATTGGATCATTGTGACATCTATACCTTATATGGTAAATAAGTCCGACATGATCAAGAAAACTGCCGATTTGGTTAATGACAAAAAACTTGAAGGAATCTCTGATATTCGTGATGAATCGGATCGTAATGGAATGCGTATCGTTTATGAATTGAAAAGAGACGCAATTCCAAATATCGTCCTGAATAAGCTTTATCAGATGACTGCATTACAGACATCATTTAGTGTCAATAATGTAGCCCTTGTAAACGGCCGTCCACGTATGCTCAATTTACGTGATTTGATTCATTATTTTGTTGAGCATCGCCACGAAGTTGTTATAAGAAGGACACGTTATGATTTAGCTGAAGCGCAGAAAAGAGCACATATCCTGCAAGGGTTGATAATTGCCCTTGACAACATTGATGCAGTCATCGAACTCATCAAAAAATCGAAAAATCCGGAAGAGGCCCGCAACGGACTCATGCAAACGTTTAATTTGTCGGAAATTCAAGCAAGAGCTATTCTTGATATGCGTTTGCAAAGACTTACAGGGCTTGAGATTCAGAAGATTAAGGAAGAGTTTGAAGAAATCCTGAGAATGATAGCAGGTTTTGAAGAAATTCTCGGAAATGAGGCCTTGCGATTTGAAATCATTAAAAGCGAGATGCAGGGCGTCAAAGATAAATATGGCGATAAACCCAGGTCAACGGTTATTTATTCACCTGATGATTTCAAGATTGAAGATACCATTGCAGATGAGGCCGTTGTTGTGACGATTTCTCACTTGGGATACATCAAGAGAACTGCTTTAAGTGAGTATCGCAAGCAAACACGCGGTGGAAAAGGGGCAAAGGGTTCAGAAGCCCGTGATGAAGATTTCATCGAACATTTGTTTATTGCTACAAATCATAATTACATGCTTTTCTTTACAGAACATGGTAAGTGTTTCTGGATGAGAGTGTTTGAAATTCCTGAAGGAACAAAAACAAGCAAAGGAAGAGCTATCCAAAACATGATTAATATCGAAACTGAAGATAAAGTAAGAGCTTATATCAATGTTCTGAATCTTAAAGATGAAGAATATATTGAGAACAACTACATTATTTTATGTTCAAAGAAGGGTATTATCAAAAAAACCAGTCTTGAAGCTTATTCCCGCCCACGTCAGAATGGTATCAATGCCATTACTATCAGGGAAGGAGATGAACTACTCGAAGCACGCCTGACTAACGGAAAGAATGAAGTCATCATGGCTTTACGCTCAGGAAGAGCTATCCGTTTCAACGAAAGCACCGTACGTCCTATGGGTCGCAATGCTTCTGGTGTAAGAGGCATTACTCTGGCAAGCGAAAAAGATGAAGTGGTAGGAATGATATGTGTCGAAAATGATGATCATAACATCCTCGTCGTTTCTGAAAAAGGTTATGGAAAACGTTCTGACTTAAATGATTATAGAGTTACAAACAGGGGAGGAAAGGGTGTAAAAACGCTCAATATTACCGATAAAACTGGTGAACTCATTGCTATTAAGGAAGTTAATGATAATGACGACCTCATGATTATTAACAAATCAGGTATCATTATTCGCATTGGCATTGAAAGTCTGCGCATTATGGGAAGAGCAACTCAAGGTGTTCGTTTAATAAACCTGAGAGCCAACGATGAAATAGCAGCTGTCGCTAAAGTTACTATGGATGAAGAAGAAATTTTTGATATCGATGCTGAATTAATAGATGAAACAGGTACTGACGAACCTCAGACTGAAGTTGGCACAGACGTTTAATCAGTAATTTGGCACAATAAATGTTATACCACATTAATCACAACAAATAAGAAAAGTATGAAAAAAGTCATTATGATGCTGGTGCTTGTCATAACCGCTTCAACGCTGATGAGCCAGACCAAGGAAAGGACCAACGCTTACATGTTCAACAAAAACGGACAGTACGATAAAGCGAAAGAGGCCATCGACAGAGCAATCCTGAACGAAAAAACCATGAACGATGCTAAAACCTGGTTGTATCGTGGGATTATTTATTTAAACATCGTGTATTCGGAACAATTTTCATCTACTGATCCTCAGGCACTTGATAAAAGTTTGGAATCTTTCAAAAAAACCTTAGAACTTGATCCTGAGGATAAACTCAAGCAAGGGGAGGACATTGTCCCAAGAATTGATGCCATCGGTCAGCAATATTTTGCCATAGGTGTGGAAGCATTTAATGCTCAGGACTTTAAGAAAGCAACAATAGACTTCAAAAAAGCTTATGATGTGGCTCAACTTAATAAAAAAGTTGACACTTTAGCACTTTTGAACGCTGGCCTTGCATCATTAAGAGGCGAAAGCTACAATGAGGCAATAGGATATTACAATAGTTTGTTGGAAATTGGCTTCAATGAACCTGATGTTTATCGCAGTTTAGCAGCTTCTTACAGAGGTCTTCAAAACAATGACAAAATGCTTGAATCCTTAAACAAGGGTAGAGAACTTTATCCTGCAGACGCTGGATTGATGCTTGAAGAAATCAACGCATACCTGGCAATGGGTCAGGGAGCAAAGGTTGTTGATGATTTGAAAGAATTGACAGTGAAAGATCCAACAAACTACTCGATTTTCTTTGTACTGGGAACTATATATGGAGATGAGTTAAACACCGAAATGTATGATATGGTAAAAGCTGTTGAGTACTACGAAAGTGCTATAGCTTTGAATCCGGAATATTATGATGCTGTATACAATCTGGGAGCTCTTTATATCAATGAATCAAATAAATTGCAGGTTAAAGCAAATGATCTTCCTTTAACTGAAACCAAAGAATACGATCGAATTACAGAAGAAGCAAATGTAATTATTCGTAAGGCTTTACCACATCTTGAAAAATCTTTTGAGTTGATGCCTGATAATCAGGAAACGATTCAGGTGCTGAAATCCATTTATGCTCGCTTTAAAATGGATGACAAATTAAAGAAGATGAATGAGCTATAATAGAAGGCTCTAAAAAATAAAGAAACAGCTTTTCTCGAAAGAGGGAAGCTGTTTTTATTTTATAGTTTTTTATTTGCCCTTCATAGTTGTAAAAATTCTATTTAACATAATATAAATTATCAGTATTATTGATATCAATAAAAATGACTCAATTTCCGTAAGTTGCTGCATAGCAATGATTAAATATTACATTATGCCAATAACAACTTAATGAAATTGAGTCATCAGATAAAACATACTATCTATTTTGTTTTATAGTCTTGAAACAATTGTTCAAACTTCTTTAGTTTCGGAACGATGACAAATTGACAATATGATTGATTAGAGTTTTCGTTGTAATAATTCTGGTGATAATCCTCAGCTTTATAAAAAGCTTTGAAAGCTGTAATTTCTGTAACAATTGGTTTATCCCAGATTTGCGCTTGATTGAGCTGTGCTTTGAGCTGTTCAGCAACTATGCGCTGATTTTCGTTGTGGAAAAATATAGCTGAGCGATACTGAGTTCCAACATCGGCTCCCTGACGATTTAGTGTGGTTGGATCATGTGTCTTCCAAAATATCTCCAGGATTTTTGCCAATGATACTTTTTCAGGATCAAACGTCAACTGAATTACCTCCGCATGACCTGTAAGTCCTGAAGTGACTTCCATGTAAGTTGGATTTGCAATAGCACCCCCTGAGTATCCCGACTCTACCTTTAATACTCCATTAACACGTTGAAATACAGCTTCTACACACCAGAAACAGCCAGCTCCTAATGTGATTTTTTCACTTTTTCCTGCATTTGCAGAAGTAAAAGATAATGTCATAAGTATGATAATTGCGATTATTTGTTTTGAATACATAAGCTTTTTCAACTTAAACGTTTCAAATGCATTATTGTTGAATTTCAGATTGAAAATTTGTACTTTTGCCGTACAACGAGCCTTTTCGGACATTGATTTGATTTTTATCTAAAATACATAATAATATGAATCTTGAAATTACAGGAAAAGTAGTGCAACTTGGTCAGCGTGCTACAGGCGAAGGCCGCAATGGTGTTTGGGTTAAGCAGGAACTTATCATCGAAACAGATGAACAATACCCAAAAAAAGTGTGTTTAATGTGCTGGGGCGAACGTGCCGACGATGCAAAGGTGTTCAACGCCGGAGATCGCATCAAAGCCTCAATTAACATTGAATCACGTGAATACAATGGAAAATGGTTTACTGATGTAAAGGTTTGGAAGTTCGATCGTGACAATCAGCCAGCTGTGGCTCAAAACGAGCCTCCTTATCCTGCAGCATCTGCTCCGGTTGAGACTTTCGAGGACGATTTGCCTTTCTAATCTGAGATTTTTGAAATCCAAAACCCCTGCCCTTCTGGCTGCACTTGGTGCAAATCTTATCTACAGTTTAAATTATGTGGTTGCAAAGGGAATTATGCCCGACTATTTGCAGCCAAGGGCAATTATTTTACTGCGTGTTTTGGGTGCAACTGCCATATTTTGGCTCATTTCTGTTTTCACAAGAAAAGATGTAATAAAATCCAAAGACTTAGCATTGATTGCTTTGGCCTCAATTTTTGGCGTTACTATAAATCAAATCCTTTTCTTTGAAGGACTTAACCTTAGCACTCCAATTAATGCCAGTATTATAATGGTCACAGTACCAATTGCTGTGTTGTTTTTTTCGAGAATCATACGCAAGGAAGCCTTGTCCTGGATTAAAATTCTTGGTATTGCCTTAGGAACGACGGGTGCTGTACTGCTTATAATGAATAGAGGTCGTTTTGATTTTTCTTCAGGTACTGCACTGGGAAATTTATTGATAGTCGTCAATGCCAGTTCGTACGCACTCTATTTGGTTCTCATAAGGCCAATGATGCTTAAATATCATCCTATTGCTGTTATGAAATGGGTTTTTCTGTTTGGAAATCTGACAGTTATACCATTTACATTTCAAATTGCTTTAAACTCTGATTGGGGCTCGATCCCTTCTAATATTTGGCTATCAATAAGTTACGTAATTGTTTTTACAACTGTAATGGCTTATTTCCTGAATAATTATTCACTTCAGCGAATTAGCCCTACCACTAATAGCGCTTTTATTTATCTTCAACCCTTTTTTACAGCATTTGTTGCTATCTTACTTGGAAAAGACCACCTTTCTTGGCATATGCTTTTACCTGCATTGCTGATTTTTGGCGGTGTATATTTAATAAGTAGAACACGAAAAGCTAAATTATCCATATAGACGCCTTTTTACTAATTTTGTACCCTTAAATTTTTCTTTATGAAAGCCCTTATTTTTGGAGCAACCGGACTTATTGGAGGTCACTTGCTGAATCTCTTACTTTCTTCAGAACACTATAATTCCGTTGTCTCGTTAGGCAGAAAAACTTTGAATATTTCGCATCCTAAGCTTATTCAGACGCAAATTGATTTTGAAAACTTACAAGCGTATTTTGTTGATATTGATGTAGATGTTGTTTTCTGTTGCCTCGGTACCACTATTAAAAAAGCAGGTTCACAGGATAATTTTAAAAAAATTGATTACGATTATCCGGTTTTAATAAGTCAGATTGCTATGGGACTTAATGTTCCAAGAATGGTTGTTGTTTCAAGTATCGGTGCAGACCCGGAGTCGACCAATTTTTATCTTAAGACAAAAGGTTTGATGGAAAAAAATGTCACTGCTTCTGGTCTGAAATTCATAACGTTTATGAGACCAAGCCTGCTGTTGGGTGACAGAGAAGAATTTCGTGCAGGTGAGAAAATTGCAGCTATTTTGATGCAATTATTTGGTTGGTTGATGGTTGGCCCAATGAGGCCTTACAAAGCTGTTAAAGCACGAGATGTAGCCAAAGCAATGCTACAAGCAAGCCTCGAAAAAGCACCTCCAAAAGTTTATAGTTCGTTGGATATTATTAAGTTAGCAAATATTTAATTCAAAAAATAAACGTAATGAATTCATTATTTCCAGATATAAGAAACGATCGTTTTTTTCTGATGGCAGGTCCTTGTGTTATTGAAAATGAAGAAATGCCTTTTGAAATAGCAGAACATCTCATTAAACTTACCAACGAACTGGATATCCCCTTAATTTTTAAGGCCTCTTACAAAAAAGCAAATCGCTCTAGGATGGATTCTTTTATGGGAATTGGTGACGAGAAGGCACTGCGTATTTTGGGTGAAATCAGAAAGAAATATGGAATTCCGGTTGTTACCGATATACATGATGCTCATGAGGCATCTTTAGCTGCGGAATATGTTGATGTACTTCAAATTCCTGCCTTTCTTTGCAGGCAAACAGAGTTGCTGATTGCAGCAGCAAAAACCGGTAAGTATGTAAATATTAAAAAAGGCCAGTTTCTTTCGGGACCAGCTATGAGATTTGCTGTTGATAAGGTTATATCAGCTGGTAATGATCACGTTATGTTAACTGAGCGTGGTAATTCCTTTGGATACGGTGACCTTGTTGTTGATTTCCGGAATATTGCTTTTATGAAGGAAATTGGCGTCCCTGTTATTGTTGATGTAACTCATTCATTGCAACAACCCAATCAATCCTCCGGTGTAACTGGTGGACAACCTGCTCTTATAGGTCTTATTGCTAAAGCTGGAATTGCAGTAGGCGCCGATGGTATTTTTATGGAAACTCATCCAAACCCTGCTAAAGCAAAGTCTGACGGTGCAAATATGCTACCAATGGATAAAGCTGCCAATTTATTGGAACAACTCGTGAGGCTTAAAGAAGCTCTCTAAAAGAGTAAAATTTTAAGAAAATTAAATTTGGGATAATAGATTGTTATTCAATATTATAAGAAACTTTTCACTCCCTTTTAACCGTTGTAATCATACCACTCTCCGGATCAAATTGTAAGCGTGTTTTCGTTACTGGTGCAACTGCAATTGTTCCCAACTGACTGATATTCTTACGCTCCTTTGCATAAACTTTACCTCCATAGGTTAATGTGATGGTCACATTCCCAGGTATGCGGTAATAAACACTGTTAGTCAATTTGCCTTTTACAACATTCGATTTTAAAAAGTTTTGAGTACCATTTGAGGTTATCTCCATTTCTATTGCTGTTGCTTTTGCGTTAATATCCATAAGACCTGCTGTTTCGGAAAAGCCAGCAATCGTTACTTTTCCATTTATTTCAGGATCAGGAACATAATAAAGAGTTTGGGTGCTAAGGCTTTTAACTTCTTTCCCTAAAAACAGGCTTAAGTATTCTTCTTCAAGTGCATGTAACTGCTCATCCATATATGCAATACTCTTACCATAGTCGATCTCCTGAAAGCCGGAGATCAGGTTATAGCGGCTTTCTCTGATTTTATGAATCATATCTGCTGCAGCTCTGGCTTTTTGTTCAGGATTGCGGTCTACCCATGCCGATTGAAGTATATTTCTTCTTATTACTGTAGTATCAATAGTAATTTTTCTCACAATGGTGTCGACACGTTGGTAAAGATTTCTTTCAGCAAAGTAGCGAAATTGTTTTTCATCCGGTGAATTAACAAGTGTGGTCTCTGTCCTGTTCTTTCCTGAAACTCTTGATTGCGGCGCTTCATCTGCTGCGAGTAAAATTCCATTAGCCTGTAAATCAAATACTAAACTTCTGGCATCTTTAGAACCTCTTTCGTCAAATTCAACAAAAAACCAAGCCTTTGGGTCAGGCTCTGTTTCGTAACTCATAACTATGTCGATGATTTGTAAATGCATCTCATCCTGATCGATAACAGAACTTACTCCAAGCACTTTTTCAGAAAATTCACTGTAAGGTCCCTTTATTTTTTCAGTTTTTTGAATGATAACATCCAGCTTGATCACATTTTGAGGTAAAGCATAGTAAAAACCTGTTGCATCAGTTGCCGCTTGATCGTTCATAGGAGTTACAAATATTTGAGCTTTCAAATCTGTAACGAGGAGACAGCATAAAACGGCAAAAGTAAATACTAACTGAAAAAAGATTTTTAGTTTCATAGCCAAAGAATTTGATTCAAATGTAGATAAAAAATTTGAGAGTAATAATCATCTTTAACGAAAGATCGTGACTATTAGTCCGGAAAAAAGAAAAAAGCCACGAAATATTTTTAACTTATTTCGTGGCTAAAATCTTAATAATGATTTAATTAACTTACTTATTTCAATCAATTACTTGATGAAAAGAAGTTCTCTGTATTTTACCAATGGCCATAATTGGTCATCGACTAAAAGCTCAAGTTTATCAACATGGTATCTGATTTTGTCAAAATAGGGTTTTACCTTGTAGCAGTATGCATCGGCTTTTACAACTTCACTTTCAATTTTATTTGCTTCTTTCCTTTCTTCGGTCATTTCTTCTACAAATTGGCGGATTTCGCTAACATGTTCAGAAATTTCTTTTATGGTTTGAATTTGGTTGCGACTGAGTTTTACATAAGTTTTTGAATCAAGTACATCTTTCAAACCACGCGCATTTTCAATCAGTGTATTTTGATACTTAATTGCAGTTGGAATGATGTGGTTTACGGATAGGTCGCCAATCAAACGGGATTCAATCTGAATTTTACGAACATATTTATCAAGCTTGATTTCATAGCGAGCATGTAGCTCACGTTTTGTCAGAACATGTTGCTTTTCAAACAGTTCGACCACTTTATCCGAAATATATGCTTTAATTGCATCAGGAGTGTTAGCATGATTTGAAAGGCCTCTGCGGGCAGCCTCAGCTTTCCATTCTTCACTATAGCTGTTTCCTTCAAATCTAATCGGTTTAGAATCATGAATATACTGCTTAATAACTTTGAAGATGGCCTCTTCCTTCTTTACTTTCGCATCTGTTAATTCTTTTACTTCTTCATAGAATTGAGTAAATTGTTCAGCTACAATAGTGTTGAGAACTGTCATTGGCTTTGCAGAGTTTGCAATTGAACCAACGGCTCTGAATTCAAACTTATTACCAGTGAAAGCAAAAGGTGATGTACGGTTTCTGTCGGTATTATCAAGTAGAATTTCAGGAATCTTTGGGATATTAATATGAGCTCCTTTCGTGTTACCATTAGATAACACATCCAGACTTGGCATATTTTCTATTTCATCAAGTGTTCTGGTTAATTGGTCACCAATAAAAGCTGAAATGATTGCAGGAGGAGCCTCGTTTCCACCTAAACGTAAATCGTTGCTTGCAGAAGCGATACTGGCTCTAACAAGTTCTTCATAGGTATAAAGCGCTTTGAGAATGTTGACCAAAATAGTAGCGAAACGAAGGTTTTCAACAGGTGTTTTACCCGGAGCAAGCAGATTCTCATCCGTATTAGTAGCCAGTGACCAGTTATTGTGTTTACCACTTCCATTAACACCTTCATAAGGTTTTTCATGAAGTAATACTTTGAAATGATGCTTGCGTGATACTTTGTCGAGAAGGTGCATTAAGAGCTGGTTGTGATCAACAGCTACATTCACTTCTTCATAAACGGGAGCACATTCAAACTGACTTGGGGCTACTTCATTATGTCGGGTTTTTAAAGGAATTCCTAAACGATGAGCCTCAATTTCAAGATCTCTCATAAAAGCACGTGCCCTGCTGTGGATCGTACCAAAATAATGATCGTGAAGCTGTTGATCTTTAGCTGAAGAATGCCCGAATACAGTCCGTCCTGATAGAACAAGGTCGGGACGGGCAGCAAACAGTGCTGAATCAACCAGAAAATACTCCTGTTCCCATCCTAAGGTTGGATATACTTTGGTGATATTTTTATCGAAAAGCTGACAAACCTTAACAGCTGCTTTATCAATTGCTTCTATTGATTTGAGCAAAGGAGTTTTGTAATCGAGTGACTCACCTGTGTATGAAACGAAAATAGTTGGAATACACAGTGTATGCTCCATAATAAAAGAGGGACTTGTTGGGTCCCAGGCGGTGTAACCTCTTGCCTCGAAAGTGTTTCTAATTCCGCCACTTGGAAATGAAGAAGCATCAGGTTCCTGTTGAATAAGTGAGCTGCCTGAAAACTCTTCGATACCTTTACCCGATGGTGTAGGACTAACAAATGAGTCATGTTTTTCAGCAGTTGATCCTGTCAAAGGATGAAACCAGTGAGTATAATGTGTTGCACCATGTTTCATTGCCCAGGCCTTCATAGATGAAGCAACCTGATCGGCAACTCTACGATCGATTTTTGTGCCAGATTCGATTGCGCCCTGAAGGCTTTTATACGCCTCCTTAGTGAGGTATTCGCGCATTACATCGTGGTTGAACACCATTGATCCGTAAAAATCAGATATTTTTTCGGATGGGTATTCTACATGAACCACTTGACGATCAAGTGTTTCTGAAAGTGCTGTAAATCGGAAGTTCTGCATGTTGAATGGGTGTTATGTTATTTTTTCTGAATGATGAATAATCCTATAAAAGTAAGAAGTCCATTAAAAATCAAAATTTCAAAGCCAAATTTATATCCGTTTAGCAAAAAGTCGGAGTTGGAGCTGACGATGTAGCTTAGCAAGGGTGCAATAATAGCAACTACCGGCACAAGTTTATCTTTGACATTTTTATTAGTAAACATGCCAAATGCAAACAATCCTAACAATGGACCATAGGTATAACCTGCAATTGTGAACAGCCTTGAAATTACAGCCTGATCATTTATTTCGCGGAAAAGAACGATTGTTAAAATAATTAGCGAAGAAATGAAAAAATGTGTCTTGTACCTCCGCTTTTTCTTTTCGTCCTCAGTTAAAACAGCATCATTTTTATTACCAAGAATGTCGATTATGAATGACGTGGTCAATGCTGTAATTGCTCCATCTGCGCTTGAATACGCAGCAGCAATGAGTCCTATAAGAAATACAACTGCAAGCACAGGTCCAAAATGCTCAAAAGCAAGCACTGGAAAAAGATCATCTGATATATTTGGTAGTACGATTCCGAAATCGGTTGCATAAACATAAAGTGAAGCACCCAAGAAAAGAAAAAGCATGTTAACCGGGATAAGCAATAAGCCCAATGAGATCATATTTTTTTGAGCATCTTTAACGTTTCGACAGGTCAGGTTTTTTTGCATCATATCCTGATCGAGCCCTGTCATTACTATTGTGATGAACATTCCACTAAAAAATTGCTTGAGATAAAAACGGTCGCTCCTCCAATCACCATCAATGATTGTGGTATAACCCGCTGATTTTGCTCTTTCAAAGAGCTGTAGAATATTAATATCAAGTTTACTAGCGATAGCATAAATTGTTATAACCAATGATGCTAGCATGAATGTAGTTTGAAGCAAATCAGTCCAAACAATGGTTTTTATACCTGCTTTGAAGGTGTAAAGTGTTATCAACACAACAAAAATTAAAGTAGTGCCCCAAAACGGTAAGCCCCATTTATCAAAAATGAAAATCTGTAATACATTAATTACTAAAAACATACGAAAAGAAGCCCCGATAGTGCGCGAAACCAAAAAATAAAATGCTCCTGTTTTGTAGGCATAAAAGCCAAATCGTTGCTCGAGATATGTATAAATTGAAATAAGGTTGAGCCTGTAATACAATGGCAAAAGAAAATAGGTAATAACAAGATATCCAATAAGATACCCAAATACCACCATTAAATAGGTAAACTGCGTGTTGCCTACCCATCCCGGGATACTGATAAAAGTTACCCCCGAAAGCGAAGCTCCAATCATACCATAGGCTACAACCGGCCAGGGTGATTTTCGGTTACCATTAAAGTAACTTTCGTTGTTGGATTTGCGCGAGGTAAAAAAAGCCACCCCGAACAAGACCAGAGTGTATAAAATAAAAACAATAAAAATGAGGTTATGTAACACGTTTTTAATCTATTGATTGATACAATATCTGGCAAATTGATAGAGTGATTTAAATTGCATATCTGCCGCTGTTGTCAGAACTTCATTTCCAATTTGCACCGTTTTCATTCCGACTTGTTTACCAAAAAGGATATCTGAAGAGGTATCACCAGCCATTATTGAATGAGAAAATTGGATTTCAGGGAACTGTTTTCGAGCACTCTCTGCCATAAAAGAATCAGGCTTTCTGCAATTGTCGATTTTTGTTTTAACATCTGTACAACAATAGATTGCATCAATTCTTCCTCCGCTTTCTTTTATCTCGAAAAGCATTTTTTCGTGAACCTTATCCAGATCGTTCTTGCTCATCAAACCTAAACCTACTCCCTGCTGATTTGTGACAAGGATGATTCGTCCAAAAACAATCGACAACAAGCGGATAGCTTCCGTAACGCCGGGCAGAAAAATAAATCCATCCGGATTTCTAACGTAATCATACACAGGTCGTTCGTTTATAACTCCATCCCTGTCCAAAAACAGCGTCCATTGTTTGTCAATGTATGGTATCATGGATTGTTTTCCTTTTTTGGGAAAATTGTCTGCTCAATGATATCACACAATATATGCCCTACCATTATGTGTGCCTCCTGAATGCGTGCCGTGTTTTTTGAAGGCACAAGCAATAAGTGGTCGCACAACGAAAGCAACTTCCCTCCTGTTGCACCGCTAAAGCCAATCACCTTCATTTCCAATTCTTTAGCTTTAGCTGCTGCTTTTAAAATATTGTTTGAATTGCCCGAGGTGCTTAGGGCAACCAACACATCACCTTTTCGCCCCATAGCTTCAACCATTCGGGCATAAACCATCTCGTAACTATAATCGTTGGCTACAGCTGTTACGAAAGATGTATTAACATGAAGTGCCTCAGAAAAAAGTGGTGCTCTGTCGTAGTTAAAACGGCCGCTCAACTCAGCCGATAAATGCTGTGCATCGGCAGCACTCCCGCCATTTCCACAAAAAAGGACTTTCCCACCATGTTGAAAAGTTTCAATACATAGCTCAGCCATTGCTTGAATTTCTTCAGAAAGTGTCTCATTATCAAGCATTCGCTGTTTAACAGCAATAGAATCTTTGATGGTTTCTGCGATAATCATAATGTGTGGATTGTTGTGCAAATGTATGCAATCTTTGGTAAAGTGAAGTTTGTTAAGCTTATTCCTTCGAAAGATGAAAAATCAGATATTTGCAAAAAAATATTTGTGAAATCATTAACTACTATTGGGCTTCTAATCTTGTCAAATGTATTCATGACATTGGCATGGTACGGTCATCTCAAATTTAAAGATATAAAGGGTTTTGATTCCCTCTCACTTATGTGGATTGTGATAATCAGCTGGTCGATAGCGCTTTTTGAATACATGTTTCAGGTGCCAGCCAACAGAGTTGGTTATCAGGGTAATGGAGGCCCCTTCAGTTTGGTTGAATTAAAGGTTTTGCAGGAAGTAATTACGCTTACCATTTTTGTAGTATTTTCGCTTGTAGTGTTTAAAAACGAAACTTTTCGGATGAACCACCTGATAGGGTTTGTATTTTTAATCCTTGCAGTATATTTTATTTTCAAAAAATGACGTTATGTAAATGAGTGGCAAAAAAACTTGCATTATTAAAAGCCACCAGTTAATTTTGGCAAATAAATTGATGAGGAGAAATCACTTTTTAATTTGAAAAACATATGAAGTTTTATGACAGTGATTCCGAATTCACTTTCGGAAAATATGAAGGCAAAACAATCAAGGAAGTATTTGAGCAGGACCCCAAATACATCGATTTTTGTTTCAACAACATTGATGAGTTTTATGTTTCTCCCGATGTGATGAAGGAGTTACGTTCACTTGATCCGCGTTTCACAGCTGCTACTACGAGCAATGAAGAATTCGACGATGATTTGTTTGAATCATATCTGGATGAAGCAGAGTTAGTTGAAGAGATTGATGATCCTTATTTAGATGAGGATGAAGGCGGCAATTGGGATGATGAAGACGATCTGGGATTAGACGATGACTTTGATTCCTTTGATGATTACAGGGAAGAGGACGATTATTGATCTTCTGCCATTGTCCAAAAAAAAGCTAACTTACATCGTGTAAGTTAGCTTTTTTTGTTAACAGATTTTTCAAAAGCCTTTTGAACTGGTCAGGCAAAATTGGTTTTTGCTTTCTTAATCCTTAGCATTTAAATAGGTCAGAATGGCAGTTGCATACTGATTCCAGCTCATATATTCTGAGGTTTTGGCAACATTTTTCCGGTCGATAGGCATTTCTATAGCCTTTTTCAAAGCTTGATGCATCGAAGCAATATCTTTGTCTTCAGCAAGATATCCATTGTACCCATTCTTTATTGTCTCTGGAAAATGCCCGACTTTGGTTGCGAGCATCGGAATATTAAAATTGTACCCGATCGATTCAACACCTGAAGGGGTTGCAGTTAGATAAAATAAAAGTAAATTGTCGCTTACCTGAAAGTACTTATTCACCTCTTCATTGGGCACAAATTCATTTACAATAAAAACATCATCTTTTAATCCGTAAGTTTTGATAAGCTCTAAAGGATTGTAGTTTCGTTCGTCGTCTTGCTTTTTCAAGAATACATTTTTTGCAAGGCCAAAAACAGCTGATTTAAGCTTTGTACTTATTTTATTGGTATCCAAAGTGTTCCAAAACGATTCACCAACAATTAAAAGGCTTACATCATTCCTTTCAGCTTTAAGTCTGGCGAATGCTTCAATAGCTTGATGAAGTCCTTTATATTTACGAATGAACCCAAAAAAAAGAAATACATGTTTTTTCAGATGCATCTCTTTTTTAATCTTCTCCTTTTCGAAGTTGGGATCAGGTTGAAACATATCATACACCGGATGAAACAAACGAACGACTTTTGTCGCATCAGCTGATGACGAAGGCTCATCATTCACAACATGGAATTCCTTTGCTGGAAAAAGCTGTTTTAGTTGATCAGTTGTCTGACTGGCATGCACAACATAGCTATGTGCACTACCAATTCCAAAACGGGTAAAACGATTATCAAGTGCACTCCCCTCCTTCTGAATGACAAAGTGAAGGTCGAAGATAACCTTTGCTGAACTTTTTTTTACTAATTGGCGAGCAATGAACCCAAGTGGAATTCCCTGAACTGCAATAGCCCATTGGAAAATTATCACTTCAGGCTTTAAATTTAGAATTAATCGAACAGTTTTTCTCCAGGAAAAAGGGTCGTTGTAATTTGTAACATAATGAACTTTGATGGAAGTGCCTTCAAGTTGATCCTTAACACTTTTGCGATCAATAAAATCGCGTGGAATAATTGCAGGATATTGTTGCGTCCATGAAACAATATGTACCTCTGTTTCTGGCATTTTATCAAAGGCTTTTGCAAGAGAGGTATTGTAGTTAGCAATACCACCTTTGAATTGAGGACCAGGTCCAAAGCAAACAATACGCGTCATAATCTTTAAATTTTGGCAAATTTAGTAAAATGAGGGGCACTAATTGGAATATCCTTCCGAAGAAAAGGGAAAATAAACTGATATAATGATTAGCGCAACGGTTTGCGGAACTTTAACCCATTCAATAATAATAATGAAAAATTAGCTACTGAAGTTCTGTTTCCATTTAATGACTCTTTTAATAATTCCCAAACATATAATCAGATAAATCATTTTATTATTCTGATAAACAATTATATAAGTGAATCGAAAAATTATTGCAAGTTTATATTTTCACCGACCTAAAACTAGTGTGACTTTTAGAAAATTGGATATTTATACTTCTGCAAAAGTGTTTTTAAGGCATTGAATTTATTTTTTTGACACTTTACTCTTCTATCTTCTTTACTTTTACCGCACACAATGAAGTATTTCAGTAGTCCTATACCAATTAATGAAGTGCTTTACAACAACACATGAACGAAAACACAGCTTATGGAATCACATGTTTCAAATTTAAAGATTCGTAATGTATTTATCAAAGGTACAGGATCTTATGTTCCTGAAAAAGTAATAAAGAATGATTATTTTGAACGTATTGGGTCATCGGACGAATGGATTTTTTCGAAATTAGGTATCAGGGAGCGCAGAGTAGTTACCAACGAGACCACGAGTGATTTGGCTGCAAAAGCTGGATTACGTGCCGTTGAAAATGCAGGTCTGACCATAAATGACATTGATTTAATTCTTGTTGCAACTGCCACGCCCGACCGACCGGCACCTTCCTGCGCTTGTTTTGTACAGGAGAAACTTCAGGCATTCAAAACAGTAGCATTCGATGTAGCCGCGGTTTGCTCCGGAGCTCTTTTCACTATCTCGGTTGGGGTGCAATTTATAAAAAGTGGTATGTATTCCAATGTCCTGGTAGTTGGTGCTGACACTTTTTCGAATATTACTGACTGGGATCGGCGTGATGCTGTATTCTTTGGCGATGGAGCAGGCGCTGTGGTTTTATCAGCTACAGAAGAAGACAAAGGGTTTATCGACTTCATTCTTCATTCTGATGGCAGAGGAAAGGAACATTTCACTATTCCTGCCGGCGGTTCGGAACGACCTGCAACACATAAAACAATTGATCAGAAACTTCATTATTTCCAAATGAACGGTAAAGAGGTGTATAATACAGCTGTGAAAGTTGTTCCTGAGTGCATTCTGGAGATTCTTGCTAAAAACAATAAAATGGTTCAGGAGGTCGATTATATGATTCCTCATCAGCCAAGTATTAAAATACTTGAAGAAATTGCCAGGAAGATCGAGATGCCTTTTGAAAAGGTAAAGACAAATATGGATCGCTATGCAAATACCTCCGGTGGTACTATTCCAATACTTTTGGATGAAGTTCACAGAGATGGATTATTTAAACCAGGCGACCTTTTACTTTTCGCAGCTGTAGGTGCTGGATGGACTTGGGGCACTGCACTTTATAAATGGTAATTAAACAAAAACTTAAGATATGAAAAATCAAATTTTTAATGGAGAAGCTTTCCTCATTACCGGAATTGCTGACGAGCATTCGTTAGCTATGTATGTCGCAAAGGAAATAATTGCCAATGGTGGAAATGTAGTATGCACTGGTTTGGGCGTTAGTTCTTTGCATAAAGATTTATCTGAAAAGGCTACTGCATTTCTCAATAAGAACTATAAGGATTTCCAAAACGCAGTAAAGAAAGAGCTTGGAAACGTGGAAACTGCCATTTTGGATGTTTCTTTGGATGCAAGCATCGAGGCTTTTGCACAATCAATGGTAGAAAAGGGAATCAAAATCAACGGATTTCTTCATGCAATTGCAATGGATAAAACCATCAGGCAAAAAGAGGTAAAGCCATTGCTGGAAGTAACAAAAGATGAGTTCTGCGATACCATGGAGATTTCAGCTTATTCATTAATCAGGATCGCTCATTACTTAATGAAATACAATGTATTACAGCAAGGTTCTTCAATTTGTTCTTTAAGTTACATTGCTGCTGCTAAAGTCACTTTCCATCCTTACAGGAACATCAGTATAGCTAAGGCAGCTTTGGAGCGCATAACTATAGAGCTTGCTGATGAACTCGGAAGGAAGAATGGTACACGCGTGAATGTGATTCGTTTTTCTCCTTATATGGGAAGTAAAGCAGGCAATGCCACATTGCATGAGAGCGATCTTGAGATTTCGGGAGAAGTCAGTCCGTTAGGTAATGCGCTGCCAATGGATCTTGCACATGAGGTAATTCATCTTTTCCGGCCAAATAGCCGTATTACCGGCGAAATCAGACATGTTGACGGTGGTTACAATATTATGGGATAAACACCAAGCCTAAAATGAAAAACCTGCGAAAAGCAGGTTTTTCATTATTACCTCAAGAGGTATCAATTTTTTAAATGGATTACTATTTCTTATCCAGAAGCATCTTTTGGCGGTCATAAACCCTTTTCATCCCTTCATAAAGAGATATTTTTGGTTGCCAGCCAAACTTTTCTAATACCACATCCATATTAGCATAACGTGAATGCACACCTACAGGTTTATCAAGTAGTGGTTTGATAGTGGGTGAATACCCAGCAATTTCGCCAAACAGAGCGATAAGTTCGAGGAAAGATGTCAACCTGCCTGAGCCAATATTATAAGCAGAACCATCATCTACCCTATCGAGAAGCATGAAAATAAAATCGAGTACATCATCGATATGCACAAAATCGCGCCCCTGTTTTCCACTCCCCCACACTTCGAAGGGATCTTCGTTGCGTGCCGCACGCGCAGCAATGGCAGGCACAGGATAACTTTGCTCCTGATCCTCTCCATAACCTGAGAAAGGCCTGATGCATGCTACTTTAACACCATAATGCTTAGCAGCTATTTGCGCCAGAAATTCACCCGTAAGTTTCGACCATCCGTATGTCATATCAGGTGTTCCCAAATTTTTATCAAAGTTGATATCACCCTCACTAAGGGCTATGGCTCCGTCAGTTGTTTGCAAACTTACGGGGTAAGCCGCACTCGAACTTGGGTAAAGAACACGCTCAGGTTTATGCTGGGTGACCCAGTAAAAGAATTCAGCATCGATGCTTAGATCTAATGCCACAATCATAGGGTCTCCTTCTATTTTCATGCGTCCCCCGACGATAGCCGCAAAATGAAAAACATCACTAAAATGTTCAAAATCCAGATGGTATTTTTCTTGAATATACCGCGGATTCTGACGCATGTAAAACAATAAATTTCTGAAATCTCCTTTCCAGAAAAACAGTCGTTTTTCCTTACCGATTACTTCAACATCTTCCAATGTGGTTGATGAGAAATCTTCGAGCCATTCTGAAGGATGCCTTCCTATTGACAGATCGTCAACCATAAACACTTTATCTTCAGTAGTTTGAAGCAGTCGCTTCACCATGTTGCGGCCAACAAACCCGCAACCTCCCGATACCAGATGAATCTTCATTACTCTATTTTAATTATAAATTGATTTTTTCTCTAATGATGTAGCCTCCTCCGGCTGCTCTTGATGTCTGAGAGATCATTTCAGCTAAAAATCCGGTCATAAACAGTTGTGTACCAATGATCATGGCAAGAATCCCGAAATAAAAGAGTGGACGATCGGTCATTTTGTAAGCATCAAAAAAATACTTTGTGTATGCCAGATATCCGGCTATTCCAAAGCCTATCATAAAAATCAGCGATCCCATGCTGCCAAAAAAATGCATGGGTCGTTTTCCGAATTTCGATGTGAAAGTGATGGAGAGCAGATCGAGATATCCCTTGATAAACCGACTCATTCCATATTTGGTTGTACCGTATTTCCGTTCGTAATGTTGAACTACTTTCTCTCCAATATTACCAAAACCAGCCCATTTAGCTATAACGGGGATATACCGGTGCATTTCACCATGAACCTCAATACTTTTTGTAAGTTCACCGTTGTATGCTTTTAAACCACAATTGAAATCATGCAAGGCAATGCCACTGATCATGCGTGTGGTTCGGTTAAAGATACGCGAAGGAATCGTTTTCGAAATGGGGTCATGTCTTCTTTTTTTCCATCCCGAAACAAGATCAAAATGCTGGTCAGCAATCATTTGATACAAGTCAGGTATCTCATCAGGGCTGTCCTGCAGGTCGGCATCCATCGTTATAACAACCTTTCCACAAGCTACAGCAAAACCTTCATTGAGAGCAGCTGATTTTCCATAATTCCGGCGGAAACGTATTGCTTTAACCTCAGAATAGCTTTTCGATAAATTTTCGATGATATTCCACGATTGGTCTTTAGAACCATCGTCAACAAAAACTACCTCAAAAACATACTTTTCTTTTCGGCAAACCCGCACTATCCATTCAGTTAATTCAGGCAATGAGGCTTCCTCATTGAACAAAGGAATGATGATTGTAAGATCCATGTAAACGTATTTCTCAAGCCTGAGCTGTGATGTCTTTCTTGATAAACAAAGAAATAATAGCACTAATTCCTATTGAAGCCAAAGGAGTAATCCAAAGGCCTTTAATTAACGCCTTTGTTGGATCCATATTTGCTTCCATAGAATCAATAATTGTTTCAAGTGTTTCTTCAGGAACTTTATCTTCCATACTAGCAATGAAATTATCCAGCTGTGCTGTCATATAGGCTGGATCAATGTATTTATTCAAAACAAAACTAAAAAGGCTGTTTATGTAACTCATGATAATCAAAGTCACAAATCCAACGATGAACGACTGAAGGAAAGTGATTTTTCCACTCAGCATCAGGTCACGGGTTTTGTTTATCGCAAAAACCGTCATGAAAATCATACCTCCAAAGGTTATCAATCCATTTACAATGGAGAAAACTGTTGCAAAAAGATTCACATTAGCTACATAAAGCGCCACAGTGTATGCGATTAGAGCTAAACCAGTGATGAATCCAAACTTAAGTGCTTGATTTAAAGGTGCCATATTATTATTGTTTTGGGTTAAATGTCAGTAATATCTCTTCGACGCCGATGCGCAAAGATAGCAATTATAAATGCGTAGAAAGGTAGAAGAACAGTATTTACAACGAAGTAATAAATTGCCAGCGAAATAGGGCTTAATAATTTTATAATGAGTTGCTTACGCTCTTTCATTTTATCAAACGACATTCCGGGATCAGTTGATAAAAGTTCAGAGTTTAATTGAGCTGCACGTTGCTGAAGCGCTGGAATAAACAAATAGGTATACACATAATAGATCATCAGCGACATAACCAGCGCCGAGAGAAATCCCGTGACTAGTGACAATTTAAACGATTGCCCGAATAACAACATATTTGAACCATACCTGTCTCTAAGTCGCATGGAGGCGTATGTCATTGCTATGAACGGAATAAGGTACAATAATCCGTAGATGATTGAAAAAGAACTCAATGATAAGTGAAAAAGTATAAGTTGAAACAGAAAAACAAGCAGGCCGGAGAAAAATCCAGTTAGGATTCCAACCAGCCAGAAGTGTTTCTTTTCATACATTTTAAAATGATTTAATGTTTGATGTCAGTTGCAAACTTACCAAATGATTTGATATGTTAATAAAAAATCGGGAAGTTCTTGGAGGCATTGCATTTTGTTGTACTTTTGCACCGGGTAAGTCTTATACGACCAGCTCCTGTAGAATCCCCCAGGTTCGGAAGAAAGCAAGGGTATATGGTTGAGCGGTGCGATATAAGTAGCTTACCCTTTTTTTATGCCTTTTTTTCGCATTACTTGTCATTTGTCGACACCTTAAGTGGGCTATAATCCGTCAAACGGATTTTTGAAAGCAAATAAGCTAATCCTATTCCAGTGATCATCTGCCATATCCCCCACCAGGCGGCCATAAAAGCCATTCCGCCATTAGCATCGAAAAGCTTAGGATTAAAAATCAGAACCAAAGCTAGTCCTGAGTTTTGAATACCCGTTTCAATGGATATTGTACGCCTGTCAGCTCTTGAAATTCGAAAAATAGTTCCAACAAAATAACCGGTAAAAAGTGTTTGTGCATTTAGAAGCAAAACAACAAAACCTAACGGAATGATAACACTTGGAATGTATTTAGCATTGGCTATAAGAGCGCCTGCAATAAATGTCATGTACAAAACGATGGAAGTGATGCGGATTTTCTTTTGGTATTTCATGCTTAATTCTGGAAATTTGTGTCCAAACCACATTCCCAGAATAAGAGGAAGGCCTAACAAGATAAAAACCGTCTGAGCCATCTGCAAGAAATCAATCTCGATTGGGATGTTTAAGTGTTTTGCTTTCTCAAAATAATTGACATACATACCACCCCAGAAAGCAAAATTTATCGGAGTTACAAAAGTAGCTGCCAAGGTTGAAACCGCTGTAAGGCTTACTGATAAAGCAACATTAGCCTTGGCTAAAGCTGAAATAAAATTAGAAATATTACCACCAGGGCAAGCTGCTATTAAAATCATTCCCATAGCGATGGATGGTGGTGGATTTAGCGCCATTACGAGTAAGTATGTCAAGGCCGGAAGCACCACAATTTGTGAAAAAATTCCTAAAATCGCTGACTTAGGAAACTGAATAATATTTTTAAAATGCTCATACTTAATGTCCAAAGCCACGCCAAACATAATAATGGCTAAGGTTATGTTCATATAAAGCAAACCACCTTCACTAAAATTCAGGCGGATGTTGTCGATTTGGGATAGTGTTTCGTACATAACTCAGAGATTTTGGCGGCAATTTACAATAGTTTTTGTTTCTGCCAATAGCTTTCGTAAAATCTGTTAATTAAGAAGTTGCATATGAGTATTGTGAAACCTAAAATAAAAGGGTAACATCTTAAAAGATTATTAAGAAGATTGATTTGATAGTAAAGTTGTAAGTTGATAAAGCTCTAAAAAATTATCATCAATTACACTCATTTTCAGATGACAATTAGTTATGATACGGACCAAATCCCCTCAAAAATAGGCTTGTTTGTCAAAAAGCTATCTTTGCACCGAAATTAAAAAGAAAAATATGTTGATCATGAAATTTGGCGGCACTTCGGTTGGGTCGCCGGAACGTATGCAAAAGCTTGTTTCGCTTATTCACGACAGCAGGCCAAAAATTGTGGTGTTGTCAGCTATGTCGGGCACTACGAACAGCCTGGTAGAAATTGCTTCTGCCTTGTTTAAAGACGATCGAATTGAGGCAAATCAAAAAATTGAACTGCTTGAAAAACAATATGAGCTCGTAGTAAGTAATTTATTTAGCAATGCAGAATTTAAGCAAAAAGGTGCCGAACTCATTAGAAATCACTTTAATTTTCTTCGCAGCTTTACGCTTGATATTTTTACTATTTATGAAGAAAAAGCAGTTCTTGCACAGGGTGAGCTTATTTCAACAGCACTCTTTTATTTGTATCTGAATGAGCAGTCGATACCATCAATGCTCCTTCCTGCTTTGGATTTCATGCGTCTTAACACCGATGATGAACCTGATTATGAATTGATAACGAAGTTGTTAATTGAAAAGTTGACTGCAATACCTTCCGAAAAGTTAATCATCACTCAAGGCTATATTTGTCGCAATGCTTTTGGTGAAATCGACAATCTCAAACGTGGTGGAAGTGATTTCACTGCTACTATCATTGGTGCAATGTTACAATCGCCGGAGATACAAATTTGGACTGATATCGATGGAATGCATAACAACGACCCTCGCGTTGTTGAAAAAACATTTCCAATTACAGAGCTTTCGTATGATGAGGCTGCTGAGCTTGCTTATTTTGGTGCACGCATCCTCCACCCTACGTGTGTGCTGCCAGCTCAAAAGATGAATGTCCCGATTCGTTTGCTTAACACTATGAAACCTGAAGCAAAAGGGACCATCATACATGGAATTCAAAGTTCAAAACCTGTAACCGCCATAGCAGCAAAAGATGGTATCACTGTGGTTAACATCCGCTCAGGAAGAATGCTTCAGGCTTATGGGTTTTTAAGAAATGTCTTTGAAGTCTTTGAGCGCTACAAAACACCTATTGACATGATTACCACTTCGGAGGTGGCTGTTTCATTGACTATTGACAATGATTCTTCGATAAATGAGATAATTTCAGAGCTTCAAAACTTTGGAAAAGTGGAAGTTGAACATAATCAAACCATTGTGTGTGTTGTTGGAGATTTCTCTCGCGATAAACAAGATGAAGCCTTTAGGGTACTCGATGCGATCAAAGATATCCCTTTGAGAATGATCTCATACGGAGGTAGCGAACATAATATCAGCGTTGTGATTCAAAGCGACCAGAAGGTGGCAGCAATGAAAGCCCTGAATTCTGCTCTGTTCAAAAACCTTATGGCATGAACCAAAAACTGAAAGACACTATAAAGGATATAGTTCAAAGCGGTACGGCGACTCCCTTTTACTTTTATGATACCGAACTTTTGCGGGCTACCCTGGAAGCTGCCGTTAAAGCTTATCAAAAATATGGATTTGTTGTTCATTATGCACTCAAGGCCAATAGTCACCATGAAGTGCTGAAGATGACCCGACATTATCTTCAAGGTGCTGATTGCGTAAGTGGAAATGAGGTACAACGTGCTGTTGACGCAGGTTTCGACCCTGGCGGCATTGTCTTTGCGGGCGTTGGAAAAAGCGATGCTGAAATAGATCTTGCATTGAGAAATGATATTTTTTGTTTCAACTGTGAGTCGGAGCAAGAGTTGGAAGTCATACAGGAACGCGCTTTAATTCAATGCAAAAAAGCCAGGATCGCTCTTCGTATCAATCCGGGTGTTGATGCTCAGACACATCATTATATCACAACCGGACTTGAAGAGAATAAGTTTGGAATTAATATGTGGGAACTGGAATCCATTACAGAAAAGCTGAAACACCTGCCAAATCTGCAACTTACCGGTTTACATTTTCATATCGGATCGCAAATCACTCGCCTTGATCCTTTCAAGAGCCTTTGTCTAAGAGTGAACGAAATCAGCGATTGGTTTGTTTCGAAACATATTCCTATTCAGCACATCAATGTAGGTGGTGGTTTGGGCATTAATTATCATCATCCCGATCAGGAAGCAATTCCTGATTTTGAAGCTTACTTCCAGTTATTTCATCGCTTTCTGCAACTAAGACCCGGACAACAGCTTCATTTTGAACTTGGAAGAGCGATAGTAGGACAATGTGGAAGTCTGGTCTCAAAGGTGCTTTATATCAAAAAGGGCCTAAAAACAAACTTTGCAATCCTTGATGCCGGCATGACCGAACTCATCAGACCTGCACTTTATCAATCGTACCACTCCATTGAAAATATAAGTAAAAATGACCAACAACTTCTTCCCTATGACGTGGTTGGACCAATATGTGAGTCGTCGGATTGTTTTGGAAAAGCTGTTTTTTTACCTGCTACTTCACGAGGTGATATCGTAGTTATCCGTTCCACCGGTGCTTATGGAGAAGTGATGGCATCGCATTATAATTTGAGAGATACTGCGCCTTCAATTTTTGCAAAGGACTAATTGTACCGAACTGTTTTTATAAGAATTGGAGCACTATACAATTGTAATCCAACTTAATCCTCCATGTTTTAAAGTGGATAATTAAACTTAGTTGTGGATTTACTGTAAATCGAAAATTATAAGAATCGTGGTTGCAAAAGAGTTCATTTTGAGTGACTTTGGTGGCTAACGGTGGTTATTCATGCCATTATAGCTTCAGAATATTTGATCTGCCTACAAGATTGAAACGATACAAGCTGGTTAAATTATGTAGTTCAAAAAAGGTCTAATCACCTCCTACTGCTTTATTTTCAATGCTTTAGACAAAAAGCCAATTATTTTTTAAAATAATCAATAGAGAGTTGAGCTTTAGAGTGTAATTACTAAATTAGCAGGATCATTATGTGCACCAAAATTTTGGATAAAATGACTTATCATACTAACAGGTTAAACACAGAATATGGCGGCATTGAAAATTATTTTCCAGTTGGCTTCGGTTTAACTATTGAACAGCTGGCTACCCTTCAGAGTTTGTACTTTCAGAATAAATAGATGTATCGAAAAATTCCAACAATTATGAAAAAACTTAACATGTTATTCATTCTTTCCCTGACCATCATTGTATTTGGTGGTTGTGCAAAAGATGACGAACCCACCAATGCTGATCTTCTGCAAGGTACCTGGGTTAATACAATGGTCAATGAGCAGCCAGTTTTGACCGATGCAACTTTTATCATGAAATTTAAATCGGACCTAACGCAGTTGTATGCAGCTGGATTTCAAATGAATGAGAACAATAAAAGCTGGCATGAAAACAGCAACTACACTTACAGCGTCAGCAGCAGTCTTATTAATATTGAGGGCACAGATGTGCTGGGAAATTCATACAAAATGGTTTTTAAAATCATTTCCCTCGATCAGGATACGCTTACCTATTCTATTCTGACTTTTTTGGTGAATGGGGAGGCATTTGCCAATACAAATACCTATACCTGTAAAAGAGTTACCAATGATTTCAGTACAGAATTTACTGGTGTCTGGTACGGACGCTGCACAACCGAAGGCTCTGTTGACAGCTTGAACCATTACTGGGAATATTTTGCCGATAGCACATACAACTACTATTACCAGGATGAAAACAGCAACTGGATAAGAAAGTCAGACAATGAAGGTCGCTATTTCCTTTATGAACAATTGATGGCTACGAATTATTCTAACGACTTACTTAGTGGTGGCACTGGTCTGGCATATGAATGTTGGAATTTCACCCTGGATGGAAACAAGATGGTATGGACAGGTTTGAGAGAAAACAATATTATTATTACATATGAAATGGAGAAAGTACCCTCGCCTCCTGAAACCCTTAAGCTGGGACATTGACACCGGCTGGCATTAAGTTAGGCTTTTAATTGCAATAAAAACGCAAATTTATTAAGGCAATCTTCAAATATGCTACTCTTATAGTATTACAAATCAAGAAGATATAACTGATTTACTTTCTAATTTATTTTTATTAAAAAAATCAGACTAAAATGTTGCATTGTTGAATTTATGCTCTAACTTTGTATTTCAAAGTACTTTTAAAATGAATAAAGAAAAAGATTACATAAAAGACCTTGCTGAGATTAGGCAGATGATGGAACGTTCATCGAAGTTTATCTCACTTTCGGGTTGGGCTGGTATATTAGCTGGTATTTATGCGTTGGTTGCTGCCTACATTGCTTATACGCTTTTTAATTTCAAACCCGGTGAAGAGTCAAGTATCACTCCTTCCGACATGCTGAATGTTATACTTTTGGCATTAGCCTTATTAGTACTTGCACTCACAACTGCCGTTTTTTTATCGTACAAAAGTGCTTCAAAACGCTCAGAGCCGATATGGAATGCGACATCACGACGCCTGCTCCTTAATATGGCTGTCCCATTGGTTACCGGAGGAATATTCTTAATCATCATGATTTCTCAGTCCCATTTCAACATGTTGTCATCTATAAGCCTTATTTTTTATGGGCTTGCGCTTTACAACGCCGGAAATTTCACCTATAAGGAAGTAAAGATACTAGGAGTAATACTGATCATACTTGGACTTATAAGTGCCTGTTTCATTAGCTGGGCATTGCTGATTTGGGCTGCAGGCTTTGGATTGATGCATATTGTTTATGGCATTTACATTCAAGTAAAATACAAACGGTGAAAGTGCTGGAAACTGGTTTTAATAAAGCTTTTGAAAGTCGTATCCGATTGGGTATCATGTCGGTGTTATCGGTAAATGATGTGCTTGATTTCAATGCCCTAAAAGAATATCTTGATGCTACCGACGGAAATTTGGCGAGTCACATAAAGGCATTAGAAAAAGAGGAGTTTATTGGAATGGAAAAATCATTTATTGGCCGAAAGCCAAACACGCGTTATTTTATAACGGATCTTGGTAAAATAGCTTTTTCAAACCACCTTAGCGCCCTCGAACGATTGATACAATCTCAAAAATAACACTGAACTTCATAAAATGACAAATTATCTTCTGAAAACAATTTTTCTATGATCATCTACTTTGCAATTCAAAGTACTTTTAGTATTCCTTTATTGATTTCATTTAGTTAAATAGTGCAGCTCATTTATTTATTAATTATATAACATACTCATTATGAAAGAGAAAATCATCCAAAGTCTAGACGATCCTCAGGAGCTCGAAAAACTTTATCGCGATAACAAAAGCGGATTTAAGAAAGCCTTCGACTTGATTTATCCTGAGAATAAACAAAAATTGTCTGTGCAATTCTGGCACGAACGGCTAACGAGTAATTCTACTGGACTTAATCTCGGTACATCCAAAGAACTACTTTTTGTATTGATGATTTCGTTAACAGCCGGACTTATTGCCAAGATCCCACATTTTACTGGTTTTGATGAGGAGATTTTCTATTCACGTAACATTGCATTTATCATTTTCCCGATGCTTTCAGTCTATTTCGCATGGAAACAAGCTCTTCAAATCAAAAAAATTGCATTAATCGCAGGAATCTTTATAATCTCGGCTGTGCATGTCAACTTCCTGCCGAATAACGAAAACAGCGACACGCTGATTTTAGCTTGTATCCATCTGCCACTTTTATTATGGGCTTTGACGGGTTTTGTCTTCACTGGAAACCATTATAAAAGTTTTCAAAAACGTATTGATTTTTTGAGGTATAATGGCGATTTGGTAGTGATGACAGCGGTTACATTAATCGCTGGAGGAATTTTATCAGCTGTTACTGTGGGCCTTTTTAAATTGATTGAAATTCCTATTGAAGAATTTTATTTCAAATATGTAGCCATCTGGGGACTAGCTGCTGCCCCAATCGTAGCAACTTACCTTGTAAGATCAAATCCTCAACTTGTTCAAAACGTCTCCCCTGTCATTGCTAAAGTTTTTACTCCTTTAGTTTTAATAATGATAACGGCATATTTAATTGCCATCATCTATACCGGCAAAGACCCCTATAATGACCGCGAATTTCTCATGGTTTTTAACATACTTCTTATCGGAGTTATGGCAATTATACTGTTTTCTGTTGCAGAGTCTTCCGACAGAAAATCTAATAAAACAGGTATTTTACTACTTCTGGCTCTCTCGGTAGTAACGATTATTGTGAATGGAATTGCGCTTTCAGCCATCATATTCAGAATCACTGAATGGGGTATAACCCCCAACAGAATAGCAGTTTTTGGCGCTAACATCCTCATTTTAATGAATTTGCTTCTGGTGACTTTTAAGCTGTTTAAATCTTTAAGAAATTCAGATGAATTGCAATCTGTCGAAAACAGTATCGCCATTTTCCTGCCGGTTTATACAGGCTGGACCATCATAGTTGTATTTCTTTTTCCACTACTCTTCAACTTTCAATAGAATTGCGATTAGTTTTCGTCTTTTAAAATGATTTTGAAGAAGGACCAATTTTAGGGTTTGAAGATTTTTAAACCAATGTTAGTTAAGATTGATAATAAGACTCAAATCTTCAAATTCATGCCTATCTTCAACACTCTTGACTTTCCTTTTTTCAACCAGTATATTTGTATAATCTTAAAACTAGTTCATTAACGCTTTAAAAGTCGCTCTAACTTGACCACTTTTAAATTGTTGTGAAATTACTCCTTACCTCGATTACATCATTTTTAATCTTTTTGGAATTCTGAAAAAGGTCAAGTGATTTTTTATTGTAAAATGGAAACCGATTTTTTTGCTATGAAAAATACAGGATTTTTTAACTCAACATTTTTAGTTGTTTTACTACTCTCAGTTACTGGATCAGGCTGTAAAAAAAACGACACTGATGATACCAATAATGATGGTGTAGTTAAGTACGCCGACATAACCAACGCAAAAATTGCTTATAAAACCTTTGGTTCAGGCGAGCCATTGGTCATGTGTATTGGCTTTTCAACTAACATGGATTTATGGAGCACCAAAGCGATTGAGATTTTTAAAACAAAATATAAAGTCATTGTTTTTGATTATCGGGGTATGGGCCTGAGTACGAATACCGACTCTATAATATCCATTAGCTCGCTAGCTGAAGATGTTAACGCATTACTCACGGAATTGAGTATTGACAAGGCACATGTGCTTGGCTGGTCAATGGGAGGATATGTTGCCCAGATGTTTGCAATTAATCATCCTGAAAAAGTGAATAAGCTGATATTATATGCAACCAATTGCGGAGATACCCTCGTTGTCAACCCTTCTCAGGAAATCATTGACATTCTTGAAAATCCCTCAGCAACACCCATGGAACGTCTCAGCCTACTTTTTCCTGATGACTGGCTGGCGGCACATCCCGAACCCTGGACATTTCTCCCCGATGCCACCGAACCTTATAACTACGAAACCATTGGTATGCAATACCTTGCAATACAAGATTGGCTGATGCCTGGTGGTGGTTCACACGCACAACTGAATTCTATTGAGGCACCTGTATTGGTCATCTGCGGAGAAAAGGATAAGGTAGTCCCAAGTCAGAACTCAACTTTTCTTGCCGGGTCAATCAGCACAGCTACACTGATAAAAGTGCAGGATTCCGGTCACGGATTGATGTACCAGCTACCCGAAACATTTGCAAATTATGTTGTAACATTCTTGGGAACAGAAGTAATTTAATTACGCCCCATTGCTAATGTTAATCATGAGAAATATGAAAAAATGAGATGAGGAAATTAGCATTAAAATTGTGTGATAACAGGGATATAATTATAAACCAATACACCTATACAGTACTGATGATTAATCAGAATGGGAATAATGATTCAATTTGAGACTTTTGAATAATGAAAGTATTACTTTATGATATTGTATATTAGATATTTATATCTTTGGTGCACTTATTGACATAGGGTAATTAGCTATAAATTTTATATTATGAAAACATTCAAATTATTAGTTGTTCTAATCATTTTCACATTGGTTGCAGTGAGTTGCAAAAAAGTGCATGACGATGATATTAAACCTGATGGAGTAATTGAATCGGTAAACGATTTAGTTGTTCCTTCCAATTTCGATTGGAAAACAACCCAAACAGTAGATCTTGTTGTAATACTACCTGAATCAGGAGAAATACAGCCATTAATTGTTACCAACCGTGACGGTTCAGTTAAATACTTCCGGGGATTCCCGGATGATGGTTCAAGAACGTTAAGAACTAAAATCACTATTCCTTCTTATATTACTGATTTAAGATTTATTTATAATGGTACCAGTGGTCCCAATATAGCCTATATTGGAGAATCCACTGTAACATATAATTTTAATAGATCTTTTAAATCAACTAGTGTAGTTAATTGTGACTTAGTTGGATATAAAACCTACTCCCGGGGAGGTTGGGGACAAATACCAAGGCCACCGAGATATAACAATGTTATTCCTATAGGGTGGTTTAGGGATAGGAATTTTAGCACAGTTTACCCGAATGGCAGCTTTGTTGTTGGAATTGGTAATACCGTGATTTTCAACTCAGGAAATGCTGTTGGGGTTTGTTTAAGTGCAATAGGTGGAGGTGAACCCAGAATACTTGCTCCAGGTAATGTTTTAAATCCTTTAGGTCCACTTGGCAATATGGCTAACCAGATAATAGCTGCGCGTTTGAACCGAGATTACAGTGCAGCCGGAGTTCTTGGAACAAATCCAGCCGGTTATACCCTCGGAGAACTTGTTTTTATCGGTGGACCATTTGCCAACACTACTGTTAATGATTTCCTAATAATGGCTGAAACAGCTCTTGGAGGTGGAGATATGAAGGGATTGACAGCATCGGAATGGAGTTCAGCAGCTGAAAGCATTATTAACAGTTTCAACGATGGTGTGAATGGAAATGTACTTACATGCCCCCCGGATCCTATACAAGATGATCCATATATTGAAGTTTCTGCAATGTGTTTAACCAGTGATGTGGTATTTACAATTAGTAATACTGGCGACGGCAACATGACTTCTGCTTTTGATTATTCAGTTACAAAAAACGGTGTGGAAGTGGATAACGGAACATACGATTTGGATGTAAATGAAGACCTTGAACTAACTTATACCGGACTTATTTCTGACGAATTTAGAATTGTTGTAGAAACTCCATTAAATGAGGATATTCAAGCAACAATTAGCAGTTGTGGTAGTCAGGAACCTTCAACAGAGCAATATACGGGAACTTTGGCATATGAAGATTTATGGCCTGGAAAAGGCGATTATGATTTCAACGACCTTGTCATCGATTATGATTTCGCAATAAATAAAGATAACCAGGAAAAAGTACAAAGTATTAATGCCACCTTTGTTGTAAAAGCTTTTGGAGCTTCGTACCACAACGGTTTTGGATTCACACTGCCAACTGTATCTCCTGATGCTATTGTCTCAGTAAGTGGGTATAATGTAATCAATAATACCGTATTTAACATAGCAAGCAACGGACTAGAGAATAACCAAAGCAAGGCCACTATCATCGTATTTGATGATGTTCGTCGCTTGATGCCACAAACTACAGGTGGAATTGGTGTAAATACCCAATTAGAATACAATTACACTGAGCCGGTCACTATTGTTGTTAACATCGTTTTTGCAAATAATGCCATTACATATAGCGAATTAAATATAGGATCATTCAATCCTTTCCTGGTTGTTAATACTGAGATAAATGGAGCGCCGGGCGAACGTGGATGGGAAATTCATTTGCCGAACTATGAACCATCCGACTTAATGAATACCTCATTATTGGGTCAATGGGAAGACAATTCTTCTGCAGCTGCTGGCCGTTATTTTGTGACAGCCGATAATCTGCCTTGGGCTATTAATATCGCCGAAGGATTCGACTGGGTGATTGAATTTCAGGATATTACCGGAGCATTCAATCACTTTGCTGAATGGGCTCAAAGTGGTGGTACCAATTATCAAGATTGGTATAAGAATCTTTCCGGTTACCGAAATGATGACAAAATATATCCAACACAGATTGGAAATTAAGCTATTTTAAAATATAGTTTTCATAATTATTTTGTTAGCGACTTGCTCCTCTCGCATATTGCAGAGTGGAGCAATTCGTTTTTAGCTACCCACCTGACCCGGTTCTAAAGCTGTTATCATAATTATTGGCAATCTCTTAATGTTTGAGATAGGGACAACCAGGGGATGCTTTTTACCGCTTTGCATTGCCGTTCTGATTCGTTGCATAAACGTCCAGGCTGTTGTCCGGTTTATACTATATCTCCGGGCTACTTGTGAGGCACTTAGCCCTTTTGTGGTTGCTGTCATCTTAAACATGATCCCGAAGGCTTTTCGCTGACCAAACCGCAAGCGATGAAAAATTGTGGCTGCTGTGGGACTTTCAATGTGGTGACAGCGATTACAATCTCGAGCATAATTTTTCTTTCTTACGGTATACTTACTATGCCCACACTTGGTACAAGTAAATCCATTTGACCATTTAAGATCTGATAGATATGACAGGCATGACTTGTCATCTGGAAAGCGCTTCTTGAATTCTAAAATATTTTCTCCTGTAAATTCGATTTTGATTAATTGTTAATCATTTATTCTTTAACAAGATAAGTATTTATTTGATCATCTCAATTTAATAAAATCGTTGAAAATTTCATTTGCCAAATGCAATTCATCTAACTCTCTATTAGTAAAGTCATTTTGCTCTTTAACCCAATTTGTAACTTCTTCATTATTAAAGTCTTCCAACCTTCTGTATGGATCTTTGATAGTTATATTAAGCCAAGTATAAATGCTATCATCGGTCTTGGTTAAAGAGTAATTAAATTGACAAATGCAATTATTTGTTAAGCCAAAAAAAAAGAGAAATTAAAATAATACATTTCACATATAACCGTTAATTTTTCATACTATACGCCACATCGAAGGCTACAAAATGTTACCGCCAGAATCAATTGTTATTTCAATAAATATTTTTGTAAAAACAAAATGGTTGCCAGTTGTTCAAAAGTCCAGTTTTCTTTCTTCCTAAATCCATGCCCTTCATCTTTTGCCAATAAGTACCATACATCATTCCCTTTTTCCTGCATTTTATTTTTCATTTGTTCCGATTCTGATGCTGGCACTCTTGGGTCATTTTGACCCTGAACAATTAATAGTGGTTTGGTGATTTTGCCTACATTGTTAGCCGGAGATATTTTTGTCAGGTATTCCTTCATCTGAGGGTCACGCTCGTCACCATACTCAACTCTTCTTAAGTCTTTGCGATAGTCTTCAGTATTTTGTAAAAACGTGACAAAATTACTAATGCCTACAACATCAACTCCACAACGAATTCGATCGTTGAAGTGAGTTAGTGATGCAAGTACCATATATCCGCCATATGATGCTCCGCTTACAGCAATTTTGGATGAGTCAAGCTCTGGTTGTGAGGCGATCCAATCGAGAAGTTTACCAATATCCTGAACAGATTCTTCCCTGTTATAGCCATTGTCTAGCTTAAGGTAGGATTTGCCAAAACCAGACGATCCTCTTACATTTGGCTCGATTACTGCAATCCCCAGTTCATTGACCAGGAAACTTCGGAATGGACTAAAGTAAGGCAAAGATTGTGCTTCCGGTCCACCATGTATTTCAATAACAACCGGTATTTTGTCATTTACATTTGTAGGCTTGTAATAAAAAGCTGGAATTTTCCTGGTTTTTCCATTCACTTTATCAAACGTTTCGTACTCTATCAAAGTTGGCATTACAAATTTACTATTATCAAGTCCGCCAATTTCGCTGTAAGTCCACTGGGTTAGTTTATTGGTTAGTAAATCAAATGAATATATATCGCTCGGGGATTTAGGGGAGTTAATCTGGAGACTGAACATTGTCCCATTTGGATGGAATTTATCGGGATACACAAGGCCGGCAGGCAATCCGCTGATTGCTTCGTATTCATTTGTTGCCAGTTCCATTCGGTACAATTTATATGCGCCGTTTTCGTTTACTGAAAAAACAATTGTATTCCTCTCTTTGTTTATAATAAAATCATATATGTCCCAGTTAATTTCCTTGGTCAGATTAGTCGATTTTTTTGTGGCTACATCGTAATATTTCAAAGTCATAAATTCACCCCCTTCATCAGATATATAGTAAATACCTTTCGCATCAGATGTCCAGGCACTATTCCCATAAGAAATATCCTCTTTGGCAGACGGATTGATTTGTTCCAGAGAACCATTCGACAAATCAAGTATGTAAAATACAGATTTGTTAGCAGATATATAATTAGTAACAATCACTTTTTCCCCATCTCTGCTCCAATCAAGTGGGTTCCAACGACCCTCCTTCTCAAGGATTGATTTGACATTCTTTATATCATTCATGTTTCCAAGATACAAATCATAGTCTTTTAAATTTCTCCGTGTACTCGTATAAATAAACATTGTTCCGTTATCCGACCATAAGACATTTGAGTTTTGTGTTCTTCCTCCGTCAGATATCATTTCATATTTTCCTTTAGATAAATCGAACCAGTAAAGTTGACTGAATTCATTGCCACCAATATCTTTTGTAAACATAAAACCATTATATACAGGATTTGGACAGAAATATCCACCATCAACTGGTTCTTTAAAAAATGTCAGTTGCTTTCTTGCCCCACCAGGCATGTTGATAAGATGAATCTGGGATGTCTCACCAAAGCGGGTAAACATAAGCATTGCATTTCCATTTGGACTCCAGCCAGATACTGCTGCCCCACGGGTATTCTGGTATTGGTTTAACCTTTCCCTTAGCTCATGTGGAATATCAGGGATGTTTTCAATAACGAGATTACCAATCTCTTTTTTGGTTTGCCCTGTACTGTTGTATGTTACAAAAAAGCAAGCAGTAATTGTTATTAATAAAAGGTACTTTTTCATATTGATGATAGTTTCGTTAGTATTTATTTTTGAAATGTCTATAAAGGCCGACTCTATAACAAGTGATGGTATAAATTGTTGCTCAGCTTGCAGCCAGCACAAATGTATATAAAGATTTCAAATGTTTCATGAACCAGCAAACCCGCATTTGCGATAGCGTTTGTTGGGGGTATGTGCTTCATTTCCTATTTGTTTCTTCCCTTTTTATAAATGGATTTATGAAAGGCTTCCCATTCATAACAAAAATTGCATTCATTATAGATATTAAACCACCGACCAATAATCCTCCTATAACCGGTATCGGTTGATTAACTCTCCAATAAATCCACAGACCAAAAAGGCAGATTACCCAAATTAATAACTGTAAAGAAATAGCAGCACGAAAATGGTTTATCATATCTTTGGTTTTGTCTTTTTTATTATTCCATAATACTAAGGTCGGAAAGATTAAGGGTATTATTCCACTTAAATGAATAAGTGCTAACCAATTGTTGCCGTCTATCTTTTGGAGTTCCTGTTTTTCCTTTAATTCATTTTCTGCAAACAAACTAAAATCAACATCTAGTGCTTTAGCAATCATTTGAAGAGTATATGCTCGTGGGTCAACTTCTCCGTTTTCAATTCGTTGAATTGTTCTTGCACTAACTTCGGTTTTATCAGCCAACTCTTCCTGAGTCATGCCCTTTTTAATTCTTAACTCTTTTATTAATTTTCCTGTTTCCATTTTTTTATTTTTGAGTCCAAAGGTCAGTATGATTAAGGTAACTTTCCAACCACAAAAACACGACATTTACACGACATTCTCAATTACTCCGTTCTTTTTCTTTACTTTCCATAACCATATTCCATAGCAAATTATCAATTATTTCAACCAAATCTATCCAGTTAGAAGCAGTTTTCCAGCATTACGCCCAACGTTTTCGGGCTTGGCGAAGGTGGCGATTTTCACCATCCCGCACTTGCGGGATTGATGCGGAGAACCAATGTTTGATTAACCACAAAACTGTCTGCGAAGAACGAATCCCTTCTTATTGCAGTTGTGCAGTCAGCAACCGTTATTTTTAGTTCGTCCAGGGTTCTTTATCTTTTGCATTCATAAATTCTCGTCCGTCATAAATACTTAATCCTTGCCAGGTGCCAAACCAAACTTGTCCCTTGTTGTCCTCAAGAATACTTAGTACTACATTGGAGGTTAAGCCATTGTCAGTTGTGAATTGCGTGAAATTAGCGCCATCGTAGCGGTAAACACCAAAACCTTCTGCTGTAAACCAGATATTCCCTTGGCTGTCTTCACAAAAATTATAGGTTTCTTCACCTTCAACAATACCATCTTTGGTGAAGTTAGTATATGTCGTGCCATCAAATTTACTCACACCCCCATAAAAAGTTCCAATCCAAATATTTCCTTGTTTGTCCTCCAGGATATCTGCAGTACTATTGTCGGTAAGTCCATTTTTTGTTGTTAAATGAGTAAATTCCCCTTTATTGTATTTGAAAATTCCATTTCCGTCTGTAACAAGCCAAATGGTACCACTTTTGTCTTCTATAATTTTAAAAACTAATTTATCAGATAACATGTGCTGCGGATTTTCGACCATTGAATCTGGCAGGGAAAAAGGTATAAACTTCTCTCCGTCAAAATGACTAACTCCTCCTATCGATCCTACCCAAATTAGTCCGTTGTTGTCAATTGTTAAACCCCAGATTTCTTCATCCTCACCTTGCAATCCTTCATTTGTTGAAAATGCTTTAAATTTTTTACCATCGTATTTTATAAGTCCATCGGAAGTTCCGAACCATATATTACCTGCTTTATCTTCTACAATTTCAATAACCCTCATATATGGATGGATTCCTTCGATTGTAATTGCTTCAAGTGTTTGCCCATCGTAACGGATAATCCCATTTCCATTTGTTCCAAACCAATAGTTCCCTTTTTTGTCTTGATACATGGTCCTTACAAACTCCCTAACCATTCCATTTAAATTGGTGTGAATTTGTGGAAATGTCGTGCTTCGATTAAAAGTTTGTTGTTGATTGTTCCCTTCATTTTCTATTTTATCATTAACCGATTTTTCTTCCCCTTGTCCTGTGCAAGGCGAGATTTGAAAAATCAGAACAATTAAAATTGAAATTCCTGCCATGAATATTTTCTTATTTTCTATCCTTGTCATATCGTTGGTTATAATTCTGATTAACGATTGTTTACCCCCAAAAAGGCGTTTATTCCAGATTTACCTTTCCTCCACCCTATCAATTTCTAAACATCTATTATCAAATAGTTTAAATAATAAAATCAAAATGCTGTCTGAAAATGAAGTCGAAGTTAAATTGCAGCTTTACGGCATAACCTTGTTTTTTAACGTTGAATTTTTCAAAAGTAAAATGTTTTTTATTCATCAACCAGATCCACCGGACTTTTTAGTTTTCAAAACACTTTGTGAACCAAAATTACATGGATGAGGGTTTGTCCAACCGGGAGTTCTTTCAATAACAATCGGAAGAGTCATTCCGACCACATGAACTCCTGATTAGTACCAGTAGACATTTTTATTTGATTTGTGAATGGGACATAAATTTATCTTTTTACTTCGAATTATGATACATTTTAACTGATGTTCATTTTCCATATGTATAATGAGTTCGTCAATGCCTGGAATATCTATCAAGCCATACTCACCAAATTTATTCCCGAATAAAAATAATTTTTCTAATGGCAATTGTTTTTTCGGCTGTTGTGATTTTTAAATAATAAATCCCAAAAGACAGCGATGAAAGGTCAAGTGATTTGATACTGCCTTTCGATTCCAAAACTAATTGGCCTGTAACACTATAAACTTTAATACTTTCAACGTCTTTTTCAGAATTAATATAAACCATCCCGTAATTAGGGTTAGGATATAGTGTTAACTCTCTGGTTTCTATTATATCCTTAATGTCAGTATCTGAAGTGTTAACCAAAATAGTAACATTTGAAGAGGTTGTTTGCGCTCCTGCATTATCAGTTGCTATGGCGGTTATGTTGTATGTTCCGGCTGCTACATTTGCCCAATTATAGTAATATGGATATTTAGTATCTGTATGAAGCAAAGTAGCACCATTATAGAATTGAACCTTTATTACCGAACCATCAGAATCAGAAGTGTTTGCTTTAATAGTTATGCTGGCGGGAGCTGTATAAATATCATTGTTGTTTGGAGCAGTTATGTTGCAAGCGGGCGATTGATTCGGATTGGAGGAGACACCTTCGAACCAATTTATATTCCAGCCTGCAACAAGAACATAAATACGTAACCTATGGGTACCCTGCGATAAATATGCCAAATTACTAACAGTAGTCCAGTTTTGCCATCCTCCTGTATTTGGTATATTAACAGTATGAATTTCTGTACCACCTTCTTGTAACTGTAATTTGCCACCACTATAATAACCTGTCACACGGTAATTTATGTTGTAAGTTCCAGACGTTCCAACCTCCACATTGTAATCCATCCAATCGCCGGTATCAATATTTCCTACATGTAAATCTCCGTCAACGTCTTCAGCAGTCGAAACCGATATGCCACTCATTGCATTATAGTTTTCGACTTGTACCCTACCAGGAATCGGTTCGCCAGCGATATCAGGAGCAAAAGATGCCCTTCTGTTGGTCGATTCAGTAGGTCCGCCGCTAATATTGCTTGCATCATTGTTATCAATAACATACAAACTGGTAAGTATTCGTTTCATATCCCGCCCCCAAGCCGTATTGTTAAGGTTGTCCCAGGCTTCAATGCCAAAGCCATATAAATTATGAAATTCATTTCTAACTATACCCTCAGGTCCGGTTTCTGTGACAAATGCAAAATTATTCCACCCCGTATTGTCAACTATATATGCACCATAATCCTGCATGGTTTTGGCAATTATTAAACCAGGTGCGGTTTCAAGTCCAAGTAAATTGATATCAATATTTTTATGAATAGCCAGTAAACTCCCCATGACCATTTGAGGTACTGAGCCACCATAATAATTAAAGCTGTTTGGTTGATGATATCCGCCATCTGCATGATTTGAAGGCCATCGGTAGCCGTTGCCACTGCTACTTAAAAAATGCTTACCCCAAACGTTAATTTTTAGTACATGGTTTATAGCACCCGAAGTGAATTCTCCTACCCGAATAGTTCCACCAATACTACTCAAAGCACTACCTCCATGTGCACCATATATACATTCGCCTTTAAGCAGACAAACATTTTCATCCCATAAATAATGTGAGGTAGCATAAGTTGTATCGCATTTAGCAAAAGGCTGGGTTTGCATGATTCTATTTCCATCTTCATTTAGTATTGCAGCCCCTGCATTTGGCGTGCTCCCTTGCCAAACAGAGTTGTCGTAAATATAATTGGCAGGTATAGGTGCCGAAAACATGGTAGGCCCCTGATCCGGACAACGATCGCCCCCACTCCAATCGGCATAATTAGTTTCTACTTTCATGAGAGGCTCGATTGGTCTCATAATCACCACTTCTTCATCAACATTAAACGAATTTGAGTTAACTTGAGTTAAGCCTGAGGCAACATAAACAGCATTGTTATGTATCGGCACATTCCAAATTGAATATTTGTCGAATGGCCATTTTATTGGATCGCGTTGGGCATTTGCAGTATCAATACCCATTAAAAACATCAGGAAAATTATTCCAAAAACCTTGTATTTTTTTTTCATACTTAATGTTATGAACATAAATGTATAGTTAATAATCAATTGACTTCAATCGATCAGGCAAAACTTCCCAGAATTCTGTCATTTTACAAAATAATCACAAATTTGTTGACTCTCTATTGTTTCTGGCTAACGGACCACTTTTACAAGTCGTCCTCAAAATTTAAATCAAATCGTTTTTCTGCTTTTTTGAGCAAAGATAACCGCAATTGTAAACAGAATTTTTTCATTTCTTCAGAGAATGTCCATTAAAATCTTTCATCTTCATACCAACCATCATAACAAATCCTCTTTTAATTTCCCTAACAAAAATTACACGTATGGGGGTTCGTCTAACCGGGAGTTTTCGCTAGGTCATTCCGACCACTTGAGCACCTGATTATTATCGGTTCGTTGATTATTCTATATTCTTCGTCATATAACCATAATCAAGTTCTACCAAGTCAAGTTTAATAAATTCTTGAAGGTGTTTTGAACACAAATGGTTATGATATGACGATTCGTCTTTAAAACATTCCCAAAGAATTATTTTTGACGGGTCATCTTTCACTTGTTTAATGTCAAATGAAATGGTTCCCTTTTCTAAAAGCGTTAGCTTTCTTAGTTTTTTAAGTTCGGAAATTGCGAAGTCAATTTTTGTCGGGTCATTTATTTTTAAAATTCCTGTCAAATGAAATTGCTCTTCTGATTTTATTGGCTCAATTAAGTCCCAGAGGTTACCATATAAATCTTCAAAAACTGCCACTTTCCCATATTCTGCAAAACTTGGTTCTCTAACTATTTTAATGTTGTTGTCAATCAGATTCTGATAGTCTCTTTTAAAATTGTCGGTATGTAAGAACAAAAAAACTCTTCCACCCGTTTGGTTTCCAATTCTGCTTATTTGTTCTTCATTTGCGCCTTTGGCTAACAATAAAGAACATTCATTCGAACCTTGTGGCCTCACTAAAACCCAACGTTTTTTATCTGAAAGTACAGTGTTTTCTATTAAGGTGAAATGTAATTTTTCTGTGTAAAATTCAATTGCTTTGTCATAGTCGTCAACTACAAGTGTAATATGTGTCAAATTCTGTTTCATTCTGTTCTGTTGTTCTATTTTGAACTTTTACCGTGACCGTTTACGATTGTTTAATCCCAAAAAGGTGTTTATTCCAGATTCACCTACACCCCCTATCAATTTCTAAACATCTGATATCAATTAGTTTAAATAATAAAATCTAAATGTTGTCTGAAAATGAAGTAGAAGTTAAATTGTAGCTTTCCGGCATAACCTTGTTTTTCTCGTTGGATTATTCAAAGGTAAAAATGTTTTTATTCATCCACCTAATCCACCGGACATTTAGTTTTAATATCAATTGATAAACTTAAATAAACTCTGAATGTTGGCCGGGTGGTTCATGCCAGGCACTTTGTGCTACATGAACACTTGCTTAATAGAAGTAACCTTATTAGAATGTTACTTGTCTCAGAATTGTCTGTCCAATGGGAATAAGTTCCACTTGCTCCAATTTGTGTGTCTGCAGATTGAGTAGTTTTGTCTGTATTTTCCCTTTTTTGTATGTGGTCTTTACATCATTTTTGAATGAATATTTGACAAGGGAGACAGGCTCATAGGTATAATCCGTAAAAATGCTGCCGTAGTTTTTTCCTTCGATTTCATTCGCTTTGATGGGCAAGGCATAAAGCAAAGCACCATAAGTAAAGTAATGAGAACCTGAGTTATCCAAATTCATTTGAACTTCTGCATCAAACGAAATATGGATCATATCATTTGCGGAAAATTCTCTTTCGATGACGATAAAATCGTTGTCCATTCTAAACTTTTCATTCGTCTTTACCTTTTGAACCCAATTTGGCTTCCTGATTTTGAAGGTAAATGTGGATGGTTCTGATTGTGTTATCTTAAACTTCAACACATGTTTGAATGGATATTCGGTAATGTTTTCTATTTGGACTGGATGACCATTGATGGTGGTTGCCAACACATTCGGCATGAGAAGCGTTGCAACAAGGGCGGTTTCGTTTTCTTTCATCCAGGAGTTCTGCACAAAATAGGGTGAAATTCTGCCTGCATTGGGATTACAACACACCGCCACATCCTGATGCGCAGGTGAATATTTGTATCGGGTTTGTTTTCTGTCGGGTTCTATTTCTCCGTTTTTAGTTCCTAACATTTCAAACGAATTATCCGTTTTTAAATAAGCAATACACGAGTGATCTGGATTTCTTGAACCTTGTGCAGCATTATAAAAAATGTTTTCGATATCGTCTCCTGTTGCTTCATGCCCTGTTTTTTGAAGCAACAGGCAATAACTATCCAACAATTCCTGCAGCGAACAATATTCATAGCCTGTATGTGTGGCATCGGCTTCTCGTTCAGCAATCCATTCATCGCCCATGGCACCGCCACTGATGGTTGTAACTTGCCTGATCCTTTCCAGATAAGTGTCCAATGCCCTGGATAGTTCCGGATTGTTTGAAGCATACTTTGCAACAATCAAAGTCCTGATATGCTCAAATGTATGTACACCGTGTGACTTCAGTTTGTAATCCGGATCTAAGATGTTTTTCAGCTGTACATCGGCTTCGGATTGATACGTATTCGAAAAATCGTTGTAGAGAAACAATGCATAGGCTCGGTATTTTTCATCTTTGGTATGAAAATACAACCTTTCCAACACATCGGTAAAGGTTAATCCGTGTGAAACACCACCATTAAATGACGTCCCGGAACTAAACGGACTTGATGCACTGATAGGATAATGCTGCATCACATTTTCCACTGCTCGTTCCACTGCTTTAAAAACCTTTTCGTCTTTGGAAAATTCATAATAAGCCAACAAACCTCTATACAGGCTGGCTTTCGACCATAATTCACCATTTTCAGAATTGAATTTATAGCGAAGTTCTTTGTCATAAATTCCTATATAACCATCTTCATCTTGTGTTGCCAGTATGGCTTCGACATACGCACTCGCTTTTTTAATCCCTTGTTGATCATCCAATAAAAAAACATTTCGCACATAACCGTCCCACCAATTGGATTGGGTTTCGCTGTTCCACCATTTGTATTGCTCGTCTCCTTCGGCATCACCTTCTTTCAGATTACCCAGGTCTTTTGCTTTTGAATGTTTTTGAATGCGTTCCGTACTATAAATAGGGTCGTTGATCAATTCCGGAACAATCTGATCAAGGTTGCCCACAAAACCTTCAATGTCGCTTTGCATTTGTTCTTTTAGCCAACCTGCAGGTTTAACACTTCCAAAGGGCAAAGCATGGAATTTTTCTGAAGTTGGCTGCGCGTTCAGATTCATTGTGCAAATTAATGTGATTGCTAATACTATGATTCTCATTTTATTGTCATTTCAAAAGTTAAACGGCCTCCGTTCATGATATCCTGATAGGTGATGAATGGTTGAATGATTTTGTTTCCATTTAAATAACGATTTTCATTGAAAATGGCCTGCTCAGAAAAATTTTTGGCCTGAATTACAAAGGTTTGATTGTTTGAAAGATGGATGCTTGCCTCTTTCACTTGCGGACTTCCCAAAACAAACTCCCCATTGGCAGGATTGACGGGATAAAACCCTAAAGTGGAAAGTACATACCACGCACTCATCTGTCCGCAATCGTCATTGCCAATCATGCCATCGGGTGTGTTGTTGTGAAATTCATTGATGACCTGGTGTATATATTTTTGACCTTTTTGGGCTTCGCTGCTGTATGCATATAAATATATGATATGATGGCTGGGTTCATTGCCGTGGGCATACTGTCCGATCATTGCTTCCTGCCCTAAAAATTTATTGGGGTTTAGTGCCTCGGTGGTGAAAAACGCATTCAATTTTTTCGTGAAAAGAATTTTTCCGCCCAATAATTCTGCAACTCCATGAATATCATATTGCGTTGGAGTCCAAAAATATTGCCAGGCATTGGCTTCGGTATAATCACCCGGATTGTTGAGGGGAGAAGTTGCCATTAAGGGATTGAAAGATGCCCGCCAATTTCCTTTGCTGTCCTTTCCTCTGAAGAATTGAGTTTCCGGGTCAAAAAGATGCTTGTAATAACCGGCTCTTTTGGTAAAAGTGTTTTCAATTTCTTTTTCTCCGAGTTTTCCTGCCATTACAGCTACACACCAATCATCATAACCGCTTTCCAGCGTTCTGGAAACAGATTCGTTATCCAATCTGTCATAAGGATAATATCCGTATTGATTGTACAATTCCCAGTCAGAATTAATATGAGAAATGGTTGAGGTTTCAACCATTGCCGTTAAGGCTTCATGGGCATCATAGCCTCTGAAACCATGTTGATAAGCCGATAAAATCATTGGAATGGCATGATTGCCAATCATACAATAATTGTCTTGTCCCCAGGCTGTCCATATGGGTAAAAATCCTTTGGTTTTGTGATGAATAAGCATTGTTTGAATAATACCATCAATTTTTTCAGGTGCAAGAATTTGTAACAAAGGAAACGCACCACGATATACATCCCAGATAGAAAGTGTCGAATAATAGGCATTACAGGGAGCAGTGGCAATTTGGTCATCAACTCCTCTGTATTTTCCATCTGCATCTGCGATATTTGATGGTTGTAAAAATAAATGATAGAGGGAGGTGTAAAAGATTTCTTTTTGTTTTTGGGCTGCTTCAATGCTGACTCTGTTCAAATAGTTGTCCCAGGTTTGTTGGTTGTTTTGATACACTTGTTCGAAGTCCCAATGTGGAATTTCGGTTTTCATATTCAACTTTGCACTTTCCTCTGACACGGAAGAAAGGGCAATTTTCACGCGTAAGGTTTTATTTTCCGGCAGTGCAAACTCCAGCAGATATCTTGGTGCTTTTTCGTTTTCCTTTCTTTCCTGAAGAGTAGATCTTGAAAAAGGCTGGTCGAATGTGAGTGTGAAAAAGTATTTACGGTTCACCCAGTTTTGTGTAGCGCAATAACCGGAAATGGTGGTGTTATTTTCAATTTTCACATCACTTTCAAGCACCAATCCTTTTGGGTTATTCTCATCAAAGACAAACCGCAATCCATGTTGTAAATCTACCAGAACCTGTGCTTCATGTTCCGGAAAAGTATAGCGATGAAAAGCCACTCTGTCCGAGCACGTGAGTTCAACTTTTACATCATCTTTTTTTGTCAGGGCATAATAGCCAACTTTTCCAATTTCGGTATGCTTGTAATAAGAATTTTTGAGTTTTCCTTTTTGAGGATTGATGGGAAGCAACAACACATCGCCCATTTCATTGATTCCTGTTCCGCTAAAGCGGGTTTGAGAAAAACCTAAAAGCATGGTGTCCAGATACTGATAACCACTTGTATGATTCCAACCAAAATCCTTATTGTCTGGACCGGGTTGTACCATTCCAAATGGCATGGATGGTCCGGGAAAAGTATGTCCTGTTCCATCAGTTCCAATAAAAACATTCACAAACTGATGATTATTTTGCCCACTTACCAAAAAGCCAATGGAAATAAAAAAAACAATAAGCGAAGTCTTCATTCGAATCTTAATTAATTTCAGGACAAATTTCCTAAACTTTAAGTTGTATTTATTGCACTGAATTTGCCAGTAATTGTGTAATATTACCATCTTATTATTATTTTCTTACTAATTCTAATAATAAAGACCAAGTGAAAGCTCTTTTTGAACAGGTAACTCCAAAGATTGAAAGTTCAATTTCAATTCTCGAACTGAACATGGCTCGATTTGACGCACCCTATCATTTTCATCCTGAGATAGAGTTGACCTGGATCAGGAAAGGTTACGGGAAGCGTTATATTGGCGGGAAAGTATCGGATTTTAAATCAGGCGATTTGGTCCTGGTCGGATCCAATGTTCCGCATTGCTGGATTAACGAAACCGAAAAAAGTGAGGAAAATGTTCTCGCTACAGTTATTCAGTTTACGCAGAACTTTGCTGGTGAAATGTTTTGGCAACTGCCTGAATTTAGGGGAATCAGCAAACTTTTTGAACTTTCCAGATCAGGACTGATGATTAAAGGAGCCACAAGGCAACAAGTAGTAGTGAAAATGACAAACCTCACTAAAGTTGACAGTTTTCAAAAACTAATCCTCTTATTTGAAATTCTGTATGAAATATCTTCCTCTTCCGAAATTGAAATTATTGATTTGCGACCTACAGAATTTGGTTTTAGCTCCTCGGATACACATCGTTTTCAAAAGGTTTTCGCTTATCTGATAGAAAATTATCAGAACGAAGTTTCTTTGAAAACTGTTTCCGAAATTGCTAATTTGACTCCTACAGCATTTTGCAGGTATTTTAAGATTGTAACCCGAAAAACGCTGGTTGAAATAGTTACAGAATTCAGAATCAATCAATCCTGCCAATTACTTCGGAACTCTGAGAAATCGGTATATGAAATTTGCTTCGAAAGTGGCTTTGGAAATATATCTTACTTCAATAAAACATTTAAAAAAATCACTGGTAAAACTCCATTACAATACAGGAATTTGTTTTTAGTACAACATAAATAAATAAAGAATGTCTGGTTTTTAGAATAAGCCACAACATGCTTACTGAGAGTCCACAAGGTGGCCATCTCCAATCATCGTATTCTGGAAGTGACACAGGAGCGGGTTTTGTTTCAATACAAGGACTACAACGATAATGGAAAAATAAAACAGAGGTGGCTTTCAGCAGAAGAATTTCTGCGGCCTTATGCCGAGCATATCTTGCCGCGTGGTTTTGTCAAGATGCGGCATTATGGCATACTGGCCAACGCTAACCGACACAGCAGAATCAACAGGATTCTTCAAAAAATGAACCTGCCGCTGCATCCGCCTGCGGTGGAAGTATCTTACCAGCTGCGTCTGCTGGAACGTTATGGAATTGACATCGAACTGTGTCCAAAATGCAAAACTGGCCGGATGATGCTCACTGGCACGATGTTTCCCAACAACCACGGAAGTCCGCTAACGCCTTCGTTTTCAACTTTTTTAAAATAAAAGTTCTTGCGATCAGTTTGCCCTAATGGGCGAAAGGCAAGTGCTTTGTCGGAAAATAATAAAGAAACCATTTTTCCGGAATATGAATCATTTTCTCAACAACAAAATCAGCTTCATTTCACCGGAAGTAATTGTTAATTTAGCTGGCTAAAATTTGAGTAAAGTTAAAATCGGAGGAGGTGTTAGATAGCCTGCCTTTGCATTCACTTCAAAAAATGCTAATCATGAAAAAAGCCACAATTACTTTAACAATCATTTGTCTGGTGATGACCAACATCGCCCTCACACAGATTGTTCCGGATGCCGGGCCGGACAGGGTTGTCTGTACAGGTTTCTTTGGCATGGATACGATTGCTATAGGTGGCTCACCTTCAGCCACTGGCGGCACTCCGCCCTATACCTATACATGGGAAGCCGAATATACCTTGATTATCGGAAGCCATACGTTTAACTTTTCGGCTTCAGATTTTCTTAATGATACTACCCTTGCAAATCCGGAAATTATACATGCCATAGGAGATACAATCTGCTTTAAACTGACAATAACTGATGCGCAGGGCCTTACTGCCATTGATAGCACTTCAATCTGTTTTAATTATTTCGGAACTCACCTTGGAAACATTCAATATACAATTAATCAGGGTGATTCAGTGTTTCTTTCTGGCTGGCAGAATGTTTCCGGCGGGTTTCCGCCCTACGAATACCTTTGGCAACCCAACCATGGTTTGGCAGATTCGACAAGTCTGAATTTCTGGGCAAAGCCCCAATATTCTGTGGCATACTATATGACCTTAACAGATTCTGCAGGCTGTGTAGTGACCGGTGCTCCGGTCTATTTTGTTAATGTGCAGCCTGTGCTTGTGGATGAACACGAAAATCAAATTTCTTTGGTTAAAGTTTACCCCAATCCTGTAAAGAATTTCCTGAATATACAAATAAGCCCAAAGATGCAGGGAGATTTTACATTGCGCCTCTTTCTGAGTAACGGGAAATTGATTGAAGAGAAGAGATTTCCAGGAAATGAATATAAAATGGACCTTTCAAACTATCCTGATGGTGTCTACATATACGAAATACATGATAACAAAGGTTTTAGCGAGCAAGGACGAGTAGTGGTGAAGTAATATTGCAGGCAAAATTTAAAGCCGCCAATAAATGACATGGCTGATGCATTAAGGATACTGCGACCTTTTGAGTTTTTTGATTTGTTCCAGAAAGAAAAGATGCTATTGCAACCTCTATTCGTACTTTGAATCATTGACCTATTGTTGGGGGTCAATATCAGCGGAATATGCCGGGTTGCTTCAGGGCACACCTTTGACCACCATATTCCAGATGATGAAAGCGAGTTTTCGGGCTTTGGCACTAATGGCCGATACACGTCCTTTACGGAAATTGATCCGCTAAAAAATGTCTTTCAGTGGTGTTGAGTCCTTCAAAATCTTTCATCTTCATACCAACCAACATAAAACAACTGCTTCCAATTTCCATAACCAAAATTACACGTATGGGCCTTCGTCCAACCGGGAGTTTAGCTAGGTCATTCCGATCACATGAGCACCTGATTACTATTGGCAGTAGTTTTAATTCTTCTTTTTATTTAGCAGAGGTGTAACATCTTTGACTGTATTAATCTTTAATACATCATCATCAATTATCTGCTCTTGAATTGTGTTAAAGTCGATGGCGTTTAAATCAATTTTTCGTATTTGCCTGTTCCACATGGTATGGTAATAGTATACTTTGTTTTTCAAATCTGATGAAGAAGTAACTTGAGTTGCACTAACAATGTCTGCTGGTAAATGTTCTTTTGGTACTTGAGCTCCTAATGGGATGTTGAAATTATCCAATATTCTAAACGATTCGAAAACAGCATCAAGGGTTGTTTCCAAAGGACGACAAGAAGCAGTAAATGCAGCGGCTCTAACAAATCTTGACGTTGGAGTGAAATCACCTGGCAATCCAATCAATCCTGAACCTCCGCCCAATGGTTTTAAATTATAGCCATCAAAATTCATTTGGCTATTCGGATTTGTTGAAAGACTAAGATAATTTCTTTGATTAGTTATATGCCAATCATATGTTGGTGAATTTGTAATTACACCAATATAAGGTTCATATACCTTTACTTCTCCATTGTTGACTATTTCAATTATTTTGCTATTACCGCCTGGGTCAACAATTTTGAAATGAAAAGGAAGTGCTGCTCCGCCAAATTCTTTATTGTCAACATTCACTACAATAACGCTATTTAAGTTGGCAATAATTTCATCTACTGTTTTAAACGAGGACAACATCCATTGCATCATGTCACCAACACTCATTGAATTTTTGGCTTTTGCACTATCATAAATGGCGTATTCAGCATAATCAGGTAAATAATACACACCTACGTATAGTCCTTCTTCATTTAAACCATCAGGACCATATGGTTGGCCATAAGCTGTAAGTGTTACAAAGCCATATTTACCATTCCATTTTTTCCCGTTGTATCCCTCAGGTGTTTGACCAATAAATTGTTTATTGCGGGGCACTATTAAAATCTTGTTGTGTTGTGCATCGTTAAGAGCCCATTCTACGGTGCGGGCAACAACGACACCTCCGTCACTTGATTTTAGGGTAATTCCTGTGCATGGAAATGCGCTAGTACTCAACATTAGTAATGCCAATTGAAAGGCAATTATTTTTTTTAAATTTATTCTCATTGTATTTACTGTTTATATGGGATATCTGTCAAAATTACTGTCAACGATTGTTCATACACACTATGATGTTTATTCCAGAGCTACCTTCAACTCCATTAGTTTCTAAACAGCTCATATCAAGTATTTTAGAAAAATAAACTCAAAATGTTGCTTGAAATTTTTGTTAAAGTTAAATTGCAGCTTTCCGGCATAACCTTGTTTTTCTCGTTGGATCACTCAAAGGTAAAAATGTTTTCTATTCATCTACCAAATCCACCGGACTTTTTAGTTGTCAAAACATGTGATGAAACAAAATTACACGTATCAAGGTTCGTTCAACTGGGAGTTGTTCCGATAAACTTTCGCAAGGGTCGTTCCGACCACATTAACTGCTGTTTGTTTTGATCCGCTTTTTCTATTTAACGATGATTTTCAAGTTGTATTTTCTAACTTTTTATTTCAACCATGGTCTGCCATGTGAATATTCGAGAAGGAAAGTCCAGCGAGTCAGTCCGGTATACTCATATGAGATTTTTTATGTCGGTTTTGGGTTTAAAACTGGTTAATATGCATTGCCTTTAAAACCATCTGCTGTGACAACTTTAGCTAAACAGAAAAGCCTTGTCAGCATAGGTTTTACGGGCGTGTTGGCAACAGTGTTCATTTCGTCAGGTATTCATTGGGTTCAATATACTCAAAATCTGGCGAGTCCATGAATAATTGCCTTAACTGCCAAACGTGCCCCGATCCATAAATAAGCAGCAATCTTTCTTCTATGTCAAAATCTGTCAGATCATATGCGTTGGCATAAATTCTCAGGTTCCTTCTATACCATTTAGCAACAGCATCTGCCCCTAAATAATTATCTCCAGCTCCTTCTAAGATTATTTCAGTTAGATACGCCTGATGGTCTTTAAGTCTGTTTTCAGGACTGTTTAGCATAACGAAATGTTCAGTTAGTGATTGTACAGTCTTTAAAGAGTCACTTAGTTCGTAAAACGATTGAAAATCATATCGGGTACATTTTTCATATTGTCCTTTCGATTTTAGATAAGTCTCGGCATCATAGTTATCCCAATCAAGTTCCACTCCAAACCAATCAGCAGATGCATCGGAGCAGTAAATTTTATTGTGCCCTGATTTTTTTGCAAGCCTGAAACCAATTTGATATACTTCGTTACTTTTATCATCTATGCTGAATGTTCCACTCAGAAAGTTTTTAAAACGTTCATTAGTAATACTGTCCATTTTAATTCTGTCCCATTCCAACAGGATTTTAGTTGGTTTATATCGAGCAATTTTATTTAAAAGCATTTCCAACTCTTCTTGTCTTTTTTCTTCAAGTATGTTGAAAGGGTATTTAGGCTTATAACTATCCAAACCAGGATTATCAAAATGAAATACTCCTAAAACCATTGCTTTTGCCTTGTGTTTTCCGATAAATATGTCCGGGTCAGAAATCTGATTTACTTTTTGCTCGAGAGTACTGTCATGGTTGGCACGGTCATTTTGCAAAGTGCAAGAAGTCCATAAGGCCAAAATCGTAATTCCAAAAACTATTATTCTCATTTGCATTGGGTTACATTTTTATTAATGGTAAAATGTTTTTCATGGTTGCGGTTTTTATTATGCCAAACAACTAGCTTAATTACCCACAAATGTGTGTGTATTTCACTTGAGTTTATGCAGTGTACCAAAAGAAAATTCAAATTTTCGCATAAATTTAAAAAAAATAGATATTATCCACCGGACTATTTAGTGTCTAAAACCTTTACTGAACTTTTATCCTCAACCTGCAATTCCAAAAACGCTTTCTTCACTGCTTAAGGCAGGTTCGTCTTTTCGGTTTTCGCTCAAAAGTAAATAGACAATAAAGCCATTACCCCTCAGCAGGATAAGGGCTCTTTTTTCGGGGCTTTTCGGGTTTTGACTTAGTGTTATAGGCTGTTTTCATTTATTCGTAATGAGACTTTTTCCTATAATCTGATTTTGTTTTCATTATAATATTCTCTTCCTTTTGAATTTTTGCATATCCGATTGAGTCGATTTGGGTTACATTCGACAATCTCAAGTTAGATTTCTTATCGTAGCCTAACTCTTTTGATTCTTTTGTTTTGTCAATTACCCAATATTTTAGAGTGTCATTAACGATTGAGGTAACCAAAATTTTGTCATTGTTTACGCCTATAGTTTCAACTTCTCTTATTATAAAAGTACTAGCATTATATGGCTTTTTCTTGTCCACTGGTGTCACAATGCTGTTAAATGCAGGCTCAACCATGTAGTAAAAATCCGCTCCTAAATCAATGTCTCCATAAAAATTCAAATTACATGAAATCAATATTGTCAACAAAAAAAAAGTCAATAGTTTGATTGTCTTCATAGTAGTCTGTCAATTAAATTCTGACTAACCATTTCCTAACCAATTGTATTTGTGTAATTTACAATTTACTAATTTGCAGATCATCGGTAGTCAGGGCAAATTTACCAATTTGTTTTTGAATGCGCTTTACCAAACCAGGGTTTCTTTGCATCGACAAGCTCAGCACAGGTTTTGTTCTAAAAAGAGATATCCTGCCGGGTTGTTGTAGGGCACACCTTTGACCACCATGTTCGTGCCGGCCACTTGAACTCCTGATTATTATATGCCGTTTTTTTTTGTTTCGCTACTTTTCACATTCTTTCTTCAATAAGTCCAGCCAGTTTTGCATGCCTTTTTCCAGGTTCTTGTTGAATGACTTTTTCAAAAGTTTTGCGAGAAAACCTTCCATACTTTCCTCAACCGAAACCTTTGTTTGTCCGTTTGCTTCTGTCAATGTCCAATTGTGTATTGCAAACATACCAAATGTTTTTCCTGTCCAGCCGAAGTTTTTAAAAGGTTCAACTGTGTGAAGTACTGAATGAATTTTTGCACCTCCAGTTTTCCAATCAAAAGTTGTTTCTGGTTTTAACTCACCATTCATTTTTGGGTTACTGATGTATGTTTGCCAGTTTGCCCAGTTATTGATGTTGGTCATAACTGCCCATACTTTTTCACTACCGGCATTGATAGTTATTGTTTTGCTGCACTTTACAGCTGCGTTGTTGTTGATACTTTTCATTTTTGAATTGTATTGTGCAAATGAACCTGTTGAGATTGTCAAGCCAATTGCAGTTACTAAAATTGATTTTCTGAACATTGTCGTTTGTTATAACGAACGATACAAAGGTCAGCACAAAACCAGGGCTTGCTCTTGACAAAAATCAAGAAGTTCAGCCAGCTGCTTTTTTTCTTAGCCTGCTAAGTGTTTCAGGTGTCATACCAAGCATTGATGCCAGGTAATGCAAAGGCACCTGATTAAACAATTCTTTATTGAAATTGAAAAGTTGATTGTATCTTTCTTCTGCTGTCATTGACAAGTGTTGTAATACCCTATCTTCCAAAACTGTAAAGCATTTTGCAATGAATAGTTTTTCTAATTCCGTCCAACGGGGAATTACCTGTCCGATTTTTTGATAGTCGTTGATGTTGATAACGTAAAGTTCGCAATCTGTCAATGCCTGAATGTTCCAACGTGCTGTTTGTTGAAACACGAAACTTGATAAGTCCACCACAAAATACCCTTTTGTTGAAATCCACTTGGTTACTTCCTTGTCATCAATGAACACAAACTCTCTGATTATTCCGGTCTGAACAAAACCAAGCCTATCTGAATGTCTGCCAGTTTTAAGAAAATAGTCACCCTTTTTTAAAGTTACAGGTGTGAAAAACGAACTTATTTTAGTTAAGTCGTCTTTGCTTGCTCCGAAGTAAGTTTGGATGTATTTTTCGAGTTCTGTCATTGTCAATAGTGTCTTACTAATAGTGTAGTTAAGGGTTCCCGGCTTTGCACAATGGCGGATTTTCAGCACTAAACTTCATTAGATGCACAAAGCTTAAATTTTGCATTTCTCTTACATTGAAGCACGAATCCCTGCTTATGCAAAACGCTTGCAGCCTGCCAGGCATTTATCTTTTTCGTGGGTCAATTTCTTTGTTAGTTTTTAAAAACTGATTCATTACTACTGGTTTATAAACCTTATCAGATCGTGCTGGATATTTTTTTAATTGTTCGTTTGGTCGTGTCGGTCTTTTCTCAAAGCCACCACCACAATTTGGACAAACATTTTCCAAAACGTTCTCAACGCAATCTTTACAAAAGGTGCACTCATACGAACAAATCATAGCTTCATTTGAATCGTTCGGCAAAGTCTTATTACAGTTTTCACAGTTCTGTCTGATTTCCAACATTTTATATCGCTTTAGTTGTTTATCACTGTTCTTTTAACGATTTCTTCTGTTTCTGTATCAAAAATTAAAATTCCTTCCGTTTTGTCGTCAAGTTGGCCAACTAATTCTCCCTCTTTTGTCCAAACAGCACTTTTACCAACACTTAAAAAGTTGTCGCAAAATCCTACACAGTTCGACATCAGCACAGGCATTGCGTATTGTTTTGCAACTGCCGGATAGTGCTTAAAAGCTTTTTCAACGCCATTTTCCGGTTTTGCTACGCTCGCTAAATAAACATCAGCGCCAAGTTTAAACGCGTTTTCAGCATGTGCCGGTTGTAAACTTTCGTAACAAATTGCAGGTGCAATATGCGTATCGTTCGCCTTGATTATTACCTGTCCAACACCTTGTTCGAAATATGGAAATTCGTCAGAATGCAGTTGCTGTTTTGAATAAGTCTGCCGTGGCTGGTTTGGTTCAAAAATAATCATACTAATACGGATGTGCGATTCGCTTGCGGTCGGTAATCCAAGCCCGATAATGATGTTGTTGTTGTCACTTGTTTCCTGGAAGATGTCTAAACGCTCATCATTTTGATTGGTCGCCAATTTTTTTGCAAGTTCCGGTTCGTAACCTGTAAGTGAAAGTTCAGGAAAGAAAATTGCTTCTGCATGTAATGTCAAAGCAAGCTCAATAAATCTTTTGTGTGCTTCAATGTTGGCTGAAACATTTCCTTTTATTGGTTCTGTCTGTGCGATGCAAATTTTCATAGCATTCTTTATTCAACTTTGCAGGTTGGATTACACTTCACTTCAAAATTCACCGAATTGGCTATATAACATATTTCGTGAGCTTTGTGATGCAGCCCGATGGCTTTTTCTACCATAGTTTCATCGGCTACATAACAAATTGGGTTCAAGGTTACTTCTTTGAAACTTCCTCCGCCACTTGCCTGTTCAATCATAATGCCTGTGGCATTGTCGGTATACGAAGTAATTATAATTCCTTCCAATGCACAAACATACAAGTAGGAAAGCATGTGGCAGGATGATAAGGCTGTAACCAATAAATCTTCAGGATTCAATTTTGATTTGTCACCAACGGCCGGGTTATCCGTTGTTAAAAATAATTCAGGTTTACCCTGAATTGTAACTGTATGGCTACGGTCATAGGTTCGTATATTTATGGTTCCCTCGCCTTTATTACCCGTCCATACCGCAGTTAGTTTGTAGTTGTGTTCGTGTGCCATTGTATTAAAATTTATTGTTCTTCAATTATTGATGTTCCTTTTGATTTATCTCCCGAAGTCCATTCCCAATCTTCGTGAAGGCGAATTTTTCCATTTTCAAGAATTTCTGGTTTTGAAATGCAAATTCCTGTCATGATCTCGCCCAAATGGTTTACCTGGTGATAACGCATATCTATATTGCCATTTTCATCCACAAGCCCAATCAGATGGCCACTTTTTATTTTACCGCCAGCGTATTCGGATGTCAGAATGTTTCCTGTTTGTTTATACCTAAAAACAGTTTCATTTGATGTTTCACCGTTTTCGGAATTGGCAACAGTTCTGAATATTTTGTCATTATAATTAATCATATCCTATTTATTTTAGGTCTTCTACATTGTCCAACACAAAACATTGGTCCCACTTTGTCATCCCGATTTTGGGATAGTATTCTACCGCTTTCGGTGCTGAAAGTAAAATTAGTTTAGCATTTGGTGCTTTTAATTTGGTTTGTTTGATTAGTTCTTTACCAATTCCCAATTTCTGATAATTTTCATCTACTGCTAAATCAGATAAATAGGTGCAGTATTCAAAATCCGTCAATGAGCGAGCTATTCCAACTAATTTACCATTTTCTCTTGCAGTAACAATTAAGTTTCCATGTTCCATCATTTTTGATAGCGTTCCATGGTTATTAACAGGTCTTCTTTCCGCTAAGGTTGAATTAACCAATACATCTCTAAACTCTTCTACAGTAACTGTTTTTTCTATTTGATAGGTTATCATTTTTTGATGTTTATTATGTCTTAAAAAATAAAGCCAATATTTTTTCAAAAGATGGCATAAATTCCGGTTATGTTTTAATTCCGTTTTTTTTGCGAGTATTTTTCAAACAAAGAAAGCTTAGTCATACTATTTACTGGTTTAATATCTATCATGTGTTTTAATTCAAATCGTGCTTGTTTTCAAATTTACATCATTTTTGAACAAAAGTATAAGAAGCCGGAATCAGGAAATAGTAAAAAAATGCTCTTATTTGAAATTTTTTTGAGTGGTAGCCCACATTTTTTTGAAGTATTTTATAAAATGACTTTGGTCAAAAAAGCCTAACTCATAGGCTACATCAGTTGAAAACTTTCCATTTTCCAGGAGTGCTTTTGCCTTAACAGTTTTTTCTTGCTGTTTTAACTGCCCGATTGTTAAGCCATTGTATTTCTTGAATTTTCTTTGATAATGAAATTTACTCAAATGAGCTTTTTCAGAAAGTTCATTTATAGTTAAATCATAATCGATTTTGGGCATTATGTTGCTCTTGAAATGTGAAACAACACGCTGCTTTATTTGCAGCTGATTGATTAATTCCCGGAGTTCGGAAAAAGAAGCGTTTATTTCATTTTTATTCTCAGTCAGTTTAATTTTATTAAGCAAGTCAACTATACTGCCAACAATAGTTGGATGATGTACTATCTGTGTAAGAATTTTGTTTTGTTCCCCTAAGTCTAAATATTCATTGGGTATAAAAATTGCTTTGTAACTCGTTAGTTGAGCGATTATGTTTCTATGGATGAAGAAAGGTTCCAGAATTAACACTTCGTTTTTACCAACTTCTACTTTTTGGTCTTGTATCTCATAAATTACCGACCCCATTTCCACCAAAATAATTGTATAGCAATTGTGAAAATGCCATGGATATTGATGCTTTGAAATCATCCCTTCAAAAACTTCTATATCAAAATATTTCTTATAACTTACCAAAGCTTCGTGATTTTCTGAGATTTTATACACTTGTCGCTTACCCATTTTGTAGATTTTTATTATAGTCGCTAACGGTAAATTGTATGAGTAGTGGCAGATTGCGTGGCATTTTCCTGTCAAACTGCTAAGCATTTTGAGCGGGCTACAACCCTTGGTACTTGCACTTTCCCTGCCATTAATTATACAAAATGCTGTATCTCGTTTTTCATTAAAATCCTCTTTAGACAATCGGTATTGTCCATTTTTATTTTTATAAATTAAACATTCTTGAGATTATCCTACTTTGCAAATAATTGTTATTTCAACCGGGGAATTTGAAGGTAAAGAAGAAACGCCAATCACAGCACGACTTCCTATGCAATTAGAACCAAGATTTTCTATCAAAACTTCAGATGCAAAATCTGCAACTTTAGCGTGGGCTGTAAATTCCTTCTCAGCATTTAAAAAAACACTTAGCTGAAGGATGAAAGCAATTTTTTCGCCTTCATGCAAGCAGGCCTGCGCGGCAGTTAAGGCATTTAGTGTTAACAATCGTACAGCATCTCTGTGCGATTCTATTGAATCTGCAACGCTGATTTTACCGGAATACATTAGATTTCCTGCTTTACGAGGCGTCATTCCCGAAGTAAATATCAAATCTGCGTGCCGAACAGCAGGTAAATACTTGCCTTGTGGGATGGGTTGTTCTATGATTTTGCTCATATACTGTATATTTCTGCCATTTTTACGATTCTCTTTGCTGCCGCAACTGCTGCATTGTGATTCTGGGAAAAGTTAAGCCGGATACTGTCAGTGCAGTTAGAGTCAAATTCTGTTCCTGGTGTAACTACCACATTGGCCTGATAACGAAGCAAACGTACAAATGTATGTATATCGAAACTTAGCGGAGGAAGCTGCGGAAAAAGATAACTTCCTGCTTGTGGACATGCGGTTTGAAGTTTACCGGCATTGAAAATTTCGAGTAATTCATCTCTGATTGCTTCATGCTCGCGAATACGATTTTCCAGCCAGCCTGCAGGTTCCTGAAACCAGGTATCAAGAACGGCTTGATTGTAACCTGCAGCACGAAGCGAAACAATGGCCTGCAGACGTTCCATTCTGTCAATCAATTTTGGTGTGCCAAATGCTACTCCCAGGCGGAATCCGCTGAGCGACTCAGTTTTTGAAGGTCCAATGATTGTGATGAGATTTTCCGGAACCACATTACAGGCACAAAGATGCGAGTATTCTTCACCACTGTAAAGCATTCTGGAATAGAGTTCATCAACAATTAATGTGACATTATATGCTGCTGCGAGAGCTGAGATTTGATTTATTGTAGTGCTTGAATATACAAATCCGGTTGGGTTATTGGGCGTTGAAAAAACAAAGACCTCTGTTCCACTTTTAAATGCATTTTCAAGTTGATTAAGGTCAATACCCATTTTGGATTGAGTTTCTTTGTAATTCAATGCGATTGGTACAACTTCTCCACCAAGGAAGACTACCAGCTTTCGATTTGCAAAATAATCAGGCGTGACCACAGCAACTTTAGTCCCCTCGGTAACGGTTGCCCCTAATGCTAAAAACAATGCGCCTTGAGTTCCGGGTGAGATAATTAATTCATTATCTGCTGAAATTGATGAATGTGTGTATTTGCTAAGGCTAACTGATAGTCTTTTTCGGATTTCTGCATCTCCCCTATACTCTGTATAGGCTTGTTTGCCTCCTTTACAAAAACCTTTTACCCATGCGCTATCAGAACTGGGTGTAGGGGGAAAAGCATCAACATCCCCATGTGAGAAATCAACAAAAACACCATCAAGTTTGTCACCAATCATCATTGAATTTAAATCTCCAAAAGATTGTCTGACTTCTTGTCCGGGAGCATTGTCTGCTTCAAGTAATTTAAATTTTTCTTCAAGTGTCATAATATTTTAATTCTCTGTTTATGTAATTCTTTAAAATGAGATACAACGATTGTATATACGCCATATGGCGGGTATTTCTGGATTACCTACACCCCCACCAACCTACAAATAACTCAAATTAAGCAATTTAAAAACTTAACGCAAAATGATTTATGAAATTGTTGTCGAAATTAAAATGTTGGTTGCAGGTATCACCTTGTTTGTAATTTTACTAAGTAAAAATCATACTTGTCTGCATAAATGCTTCTTTACTTTTACTTTTTTGCAATAAATACAAACTAATTGTAATTCAAGTTATTGCAATAATTATCAATATCTGAAATGCAGAAATTTCCTCAAATCCTGAGAATTGTCTGATTACTTCACCAAACCCTGGTGCAGCATAGGTCCACTGGAAATATGCTGCTGATTTTGCAATTATCTTTTTTCGCGTCATTGTTCCACCAAATTCAAAATTGCAAGCCTGTAAACAAGTCTGTCGGCAAGCATATCATAACTGTCGGCAACAAGTCACATTAAGTTTGAGATAAAGCCTGTTGATATTTCAAGTGCAAAAAAGAAAAAGTTAATGGCGGAAACTTGCCAAAGTAAATTTCTTTTTCTTGAAGTATTTACCTTTGAAGTCGCAAAATGATCTGCAAAGACATTATCAATGAGTGAAGTCTCAAGCTTTAAGTTGTCAAGATGCTACTGATTTCCTTTTTTGAGAAGGTAAATATAGCTCATTCGAAAAACAAAAGTTGCAACGACAAAATACTTAAAATAATTTACAACCTCAAGAAAATCAATCGCACTACTATTTATGTTCAGAATATTGAAAAAATACTCCAGAAAAGTTTCAGGAATATCTGTCTCTCCCCTATATGCTAACAAATTCCATTGTATATCTGTCAGGAGACAATATCCATATCCTTTGAAGTATCCTAAAATGAACCATGAAAATATTGCACAAAAATTGCAAATAACGTAAACAACATGTAATTTCCTCCAAATCCAACCAAAACTAATAATAAGAATGATCATTACATGACCGGATGTTAACAAAAAATTAAGTACCTCGAAACCCATTATTTACTCTTGTTATAACTTTAATAATCAAATGAGTTCTAAAAAAAAGAGTGCAGTCAAAAAAGAACCCAGGAATGATTTTCATGATATTTTTACAAAGCTAAGGTAAAAATAAAAAAAATCTGTACAAAATTTTATCTGCAGGTTTTTCTGTCCTCACCGGCTGGGATTATTTTTTCCGTGTGCTGTACAGATAAATTTGAAGGCCTACCCATTCAAATCGAACTAACTTAATGCCGCATTCGGAAACAAGACAAAGCTATTCGAATTTATACCAGCTGATTCATGATGTATAACGTAAAAAAATATTCAATTACCAGACGACATTTCGTCCCTTGACGGGATTTTTGATTCTTCCTCCATTTAATTCGCTTAATTTATCATGTGATTAAGTAGCTTTTTTCGAAAACATAATCTTCGGTTTAAGAAAAATACCATCGTTGTTTAATGGATTCTCCAATAACCTCAGATTGTCAATCATACTGATTGAAAACAGTAATTTTAGAACCAGTAATCAATTTCAAAAAAGAGTCCGGGCCTGACAATCGTATGATTTCTTCAAAAAATAATGATACCTTTGACTGTAGTATAAACAGGATTCTTTATTTATTAAAATCGCATGTTTTTTAGTAACAACTTTTAATCAGGGACTTGATAGTTTTTTGTTATTAAAATCATTCTGCCTAATAACTCTGTTATGAATTATTTATTTACGATAAGCAAAATCACATCATTCGTATTTATGATTTCTTTTTTGGCTGTTGGTCTGAAAGCCCAGAATATTGAAGAGCTTAACGCAACCGAAATCGTGAAAACCGCAGTCAATAAAACCCTGGGTAAAACGGTCAGTACAACTTTAACAATGAATGTTGTTAGGCCTGGATGGACAAAGGAGATCAGGCTCAAAATCTGGACTGATGAATATGTTAAAGCATTGATACTAATCACTTATCCAGCAAAGGAAAAAGGTCAGACCTATCTCAGAAGGCACGATGATTTGTGGAATTGGTTGCCAAATATCCAAAAAACAATCAAATTATCCTCAACTCTTATGTCTCAGTCCTGGATGGGATCCGATTTCACAAATGAAGACCTACTGAATAAATCATCCTTTTTAAATGATTACCAGCATTCAATTATCAGCTTTGAGAACATTGATGATAAAAGATGCTTCAAACTTCTTCTGACACCAAAAACAGATGCGGCAGTAGTTTGGGAAATGGTTTATCTTTGGATATCTGTTGAAGGTTTTGATCAGCTTAAAGCTGAATTTTTTGGCGAAAACATGCAACTTATCAGAACCATGACTGCTTATGATATAAAAAACTTTGGAGCAGTGAGTATTCCAGCCAGGATCGTCATGGAACCCGCAGCTAAGCCTAACCATAAAACAATAATTACTGTCAATGAATTCCAAAACAATCTACCGATTGATGATGCATTTTTTACGATGCAGAATATGAAGAACTTGAAATAGTGTTGTTAATGAACAGTTTTAAAATAGCCTGGAGAAATCTATTCAGAAACAGTCGGAGGAGTTTATTGACGATTGTTGCAACATTCATGACGGTTTTTCTTTCCTCCTCTCTGGAGTCTTTGCATGTCGGGTTGTGGGATAACATAGTAGAAAATGAAGTCCGTTTTCTTTCTGGACATATCGTCATTCAAAAGCTAGGCTTTCAGAAACACAGAAGTGTTGAATTTTTAATAGAGGATCCGTCTGAAATATTTTTGCTTCTTGATACGATTTCCGAAATAGAAAATTACAACTGCAGGCTGGAGTTTCCTGTACTTGCAGCCTGGGACGATAAAAGCCGCCCATGCATGTTTTCCGGTATTGAGCCAAATCAAACATTTAAAAATGTTCATTTTAAAAAAGATGAACGAGGTATTCAGATCGGACAGAATTTATCACAATATCTTGGTGTTAAAACTGGTGATTCATTGATTTTACTTGGTCAATCCATGTATGGAAGTAATTCATCAATTATACACCAAATAAAAGAAGTCAGTCACAATCCAATTCCTGTTTTTGACCGACAACTTATTATTGCTCCTATTAATCTGGTCAGAGACTTTCTGGATGCAGAAAAAGCGGTAAGTTCAATATTTATCACTATCAACGAAGGCAAGGAGGTTGAACCAATTAAATCGAAAATTGCCAAAGCACTTTCAGCTTCAGAATTTGAGGTTCTTTCATGGCAGGAAATGCTGGCAGGCAGATCTCCGGTTTTTAAACTCAGAAGTTTTGGTTTTCAGGTGTTCCGCGGAATTTTGTATTTTATTCTCGGCTTCACCCTACTTACTACATTTTACATGATTGTGCATGAAAGAACACATGAATTTGGACTTTTAATAGCACTTGGCATGAAAAGAAAAGTTGTTATTCTCATTCAGACATTAGAAATTCTTTTTAGCACTGTAATTGGAGTTTTTTTAGGGTCATTGATTGCGTTGAGCGTCATGTCGATTTTTCACCACTACCCTATTCGTGTATCAGGAGACTTGGCCAAGGCTATGATCAGATTTGATAATGAACCCATAATAAGGCTTTCAGACAACATCGAAATAGTGGTGAAGAATATCATAGCGGCAGTTTTTATCATTTTTCTTGTTTCCTTGTTCCCTTTGGCAAGAATAACTCGTTTGAAAATCACCAAAGCCTTAAATAATCAATAAAATGCTGTTAACCATCAATCTTGCCATAATCAATCTGATGCGCAACAAAAAAAGAAGTTTTTTTGTGATAGCTTCAATTGTGGTAGGTATTACGGGAGGATTATTGGGTGTTTCTATAGGAAATGGCTACGTCAACCAGCTGGTAAACTCAGTTATACGTTTCGAAACAGCGGATGTTCTTATACATGAAAACACCTTTTTTGATCAAATGGAACCGTCAGCATTTTTAAAAAATTCTGATCAATTGATTAAAAGTGTGAATTTAAATAACGGCATTAATGCATTGACAGCCAGAATAAAAATCAATGGCTACATTCGATCAGCACTTTCCAGCGCAAACGTTGAAATTATCGGAGTAGACCCAAAAACAGATCGATTGGTTTTTCCCATACACGAGGCAATTCATACAGGAAAAGGTAATTATTTTACAGATTACAACCGGATTCCAATTGTTATGGGGAATTTATTAGCTGACCAGTTAGGAGTAAACATAAATAGCCGTCTTGTTCTTTCAGGCCAAACAAAGAATGGTGATTTATTTTCATCAGTCTTTTGGGTGTGCGGGATTTACAGTGTTGATAATAAACTTTTTGAAAAGAAATCGGTTTTCGTTCTTTTGGATGAAATTGCAGTCTTATCAGGTTTTAAGCCGGATGAGGTTCATGAAATTGCTATCAAACTTGATAAGAATATTCAATCATCCGACCATATAGTTTCAGCCCTTGAAAGCCAACATCCTGGTCTCAAAATAAGTAAATGGCCTGATATCAGACCTGAAATTTTTGTTACAAAATCGTATATCAATCTTACGCTAAATATTTTGATATCAATTATACTGTTTGCAATTAGTATAGGTATCATCAATATTATGATTCTTGTAGTTTATGAACGCAGGAGAGAGTTTGGAATGCTGCGGGCTTTAGGAATGAACAAAGTGAAAATATTCCAAATGATTATGTTCGAAATAATTTTTCTTCTTCTTATATCTTTATTCATTAGCACCTTGATTAACTTTACAGTTCTTTCTTTTTTAAGTCAAAATGGAGTACCTGTGTGGTCTGTTGAAGGTGTTAATATGTTGGGTGTTGGAACGGTTGACCGGATTTATCCTGTGCTGAGATGGCAGCAATTAATTTTTGTAACAGGCTTAATCATTTTATTAAGTTTTTTATCATCAATTATTCCAACACTCAAAGTCCTTGGTATCCACCCTACAGAAGCAATGAAAAATTAAAAACAAATGTTTTGGACTTCAATTGTAAAAAATACTGGTAAATGAACATCATAGAAATTAAAAATCTGGAGAAGCACTATTCAGAAGCAGATTTGATAGTCAAAGCGGTAGATAATATTAGTTTTTCAGTTAAAAAGGGAGAGTTTTTAGTCATCGTTGGTCCTTCTGGAAGTGGTAAAACGACTTTAATAAACCTTATCGGTGGATTAGACTTTCCTACTGCCGGTGAAATTTTTGTAGATGGCTATGCAATACACCAAATGAAGCAAGATCAACTTACTGATTTCAGGCTGCATAACATTGGATTTGTATTTCAAAATTATAACTTATTACCAGTGTTAACTGCAAAAGAAAATATAGAGTTGATAATGAAACTTCAGGGCATCTCAAAAAAAGAATGCAATAAACGGACCCTCGATTTGCTCAAAATAATTGGATTGTCAGAAAGAGCCGAAAGCAAACCTTCCAAGCTATCAGGTGGGCAGCAACAGCGTATTGCCGTTGCCCGTTCCATTGCATCTGGCCCGAAATTTATCCTTGCTGACGAACCAACTGCTAATCTGGATAGTCATTCGGCAGAAACCCTGCTTGATACAATGCAACTTTTAAATCAAAATGAAGGCACTACATTTATTTTCTCTACTCATGACCCAAGAATAATGAAAAGAGCGAAACGAATGATCAGACTTGAAGATGGTAAAATCATTGATGATATAACAAACGACTAAATGCTTTTGGAAATTCACAAATGGCTGGTCTTAATGCTATTATTTATAGCGTTTAACCTGAATGCTCAGGAAAAAAAATATGAATTTTCAGGATATGTAAGTGGCCTTCATTCTTATGGTTATGAAAACTATTATGAAGATTTTTCATACATGAATAAACTAAATCTGAGGCTGAATACAATGTATACTCCGAGTGAAAATCTGAAATTTAACCTGGCATTACACAGCCGCAATTATCAGGGCACCTGGATACGTAAACTACCCAACTTCAACTCAATAATCAATCCATCCGATGATTTTTTTCCACTTTCATTCACTTTTAATCCTGCCATTAATGTTTATCTTCAGATCAGGGCGGATCAGTTTAATGTAAAGTACACCTACAATAAACTCGAAATCACCGCAGGCCGGCAGCGCATAAACTGGAGTCAGACATTTATCTGGCATGTAAACGATCTTTTCAACAACAATACATTTTCAGATCTCGATGATCCCGAAAAACATGCAAGCGATGCAATGCGCATAACTTACTATACGTCTGCCACCTCAATGATCGAAACGGTAGTGAAAATTAACTCCTATAATAAAATTACCTGGGCAACTATGACCAGATTTCTTATCAATCACACAGAATACCAAATTCAAGCAGGATTTTTCGACCAGTCAGATATCGTCATTGGAGGCGGGATAACCAAGAACTTTAATAAACTTTCTCTGAGAGCTGAAGGTTCATACGATGTCCCATTAAAAAGTAATAATAGGTTTAAAAATTCAGTTTTTGTAGCAGGAGCAAGTCTTGATTATGTTTTTGGAAATAACATGATCATTCAGGGTGAGGTAATGTTTAATCAGTTGAAAGTACCTAGCAGGATTGATCTACCTAACCTGCTTTTTGGTGTAGTGAACAACCCGAAAATACTTTCTGGAAGTGAATGGAATTTTGGACTGACATATAGATATCCTGTGACAAACCGATCACTATTAACCATGCTTTTCGTATATACGAATGATAACAAAGGCTATCATTTTATACCATCATTTCAGTTCCAGGTATTCAATAATTTACAACTCGACCTTCATGGTCAGTTTTTTTCTCTTTTCCTTTATAAAAGTCGCAGAAACCTCTTTATGCCAACACTTCGCGTTAAATTTTTCTTTTAATCATCCACTCTTTTGAGTTAAACCTTTAAGCATAAATCAAGTGCAAAAAACCCTTTCAATTCCCATGAAGATTTTAACAATGAGGCGAAGACGGAGATTCGCAAGGCAGGTTCTGAAAATTTTTAGATAATCGTGGCCTGCTGATAAACTCCCCGTTACCAAAACTCAGCAATAATTCCGTTGACCAATCGAAAAATAAATCTACAGAGAAAATGATTTGATTGTCGGTTTTTAAATGCTTTTGGAAGGTGATGTGAAGGAACTCCAAAAGGTCTTGTCCTTAACAACAGGGTTAGTAACAGTCTAATAAATTGAATAATTGGTTTTGCCAAAACATTCAAATCAAAACTCTGATTTTCAATGCTAAATCCCTCATTCGTATGACTTGTTGGTTCATAATCCTGTTTGTAGTTTACTTTTTTGTAAACCTATTTCAGGACAAGACACCTCCATATCCATTGTTATTTAACCCTCTCACTAAATCCTTCATGCCCAAATGTCCCAAATGTCACCAAGCCATCGTAAGGAGTATTCTTCAAACTCACATAAATCTTTAAAATTCTCAAATTATAAATCCTCAAATCAGAAATCTTCAAACCCGAAAGTTTTCGGGTCAAATCCTCAAATCCGCCCTAAACCCTCAGCAGGATAATGGCTCTTTTTTTTGGCTATTCGATCTTAGTGTTAGCGGCATACTTGTCTATGGCTTTCGTGTTTGCAAGCTTAAGTTTTGAAAAGTAGTACCCCAATTATAGTTATCTTTATCATTGGGAAGACCCTCGTCATTTAACAACGCATCTTTGTCATTACTATCATATTTCCATACCCACGCACATACTGATAATCCTCGATTATAAACTTTGTCTAAAAATATCTTTGGATTCATAAGTACTCCAGCATTTAAAGGCCCAATCTCCCCAAAAATAACACGAAGGTTATTTTGTTTTAACTTTTCTAAGCGATTGTCTATTTCTGTATCTGAAACCAAAAGCCAATTCTCGTAAGCATGTATGTCAAACAGGATATTACTTTTGCTTAAGAGAAACATGCTCCCATAATTGTTTAATACACTTTCGTCTTGCCCCTGTTCGGCGCAAGGAACCAAAACAACATTGTTATTCCCAGTATTTCTGATAATCCCTACAAGAACATTCATATCACTTAACCAAACATCATCGGTATATCCATCTGCCCTGTCCCATCGATATGGCTCATTCCAAACTTCAATCCAAACATCTGGTTGGTCTTTAAAATGTATTGCCCAATGTTGAAGTTTGATTTTAAAATCATTCCACCAATAGGTTTCAGATGGCATTTTACCTCCAAATTCTGTTTGGCTGCGTCCATTCCAACCAAAAGGGCAAAGAATAGTAACTCGATTATTTATGCGGTTGCTATCAACAACTGCCTGCAATGAATGCAAGAAAGAGCCGTTAACATCCCTTATTGCCCACCCTGACAGTGGTGTTTCATTTACATTGCCTACAAATTCTCTAGCAATATCTAAATTCCAGCTATTCATATCTCTGCTTCCTGCGCCAAATATGTGAAAAGTGTTTGCACCGATTAATTGAACAGGATTTTCAAAGTTGTATATCTTGTTTCCTGAAATAGTATATTGGTCTTTAAAAGCTGGTTCAGTTTCTGCTTCATTTTCTTTTTTACACGAAGTTATAATAAGCGATAGTAAAATAAATAATTTTAACAATTTCATTTTCAATTGTTTATAAAAATAATAATTATTTTACCGTTAACGATTGCAAATAAGCCATATGGTGACTGTTGTTAGTCAAGTTATGTGATGGTTATATTAAATCACTTTCTTGTTTTTAAATCAGATTCAGTTGAGTAAAAAATAACTTACATTAAGCACAGTTGCAAAAGTAACCCATAACAGATATGGTATATTAATATATGAAGCCATTGGCTTAATTTTATAAAATAAAAACAGCATAATAGCTATACTAAACCATAATAAAATAATTTCAACCAGCGCAAAACCTATCATATTAAAATAGAAAAAGATAAAGCTCCAGCCAAAATTTAAAAGCAATTGGATCAAAAAGACTAAAATTGCCACATTACGTTCTTTGCTTGCATCCTGTTTCCAAATCAGGAATAAAGAAATACCCATAAGTATATACAAAGTTGTCCAAACAGGCCCAAATATCCAGTTGGGGGGATTGAACGATGGCCTGTTTAAAGTGGCATACCATTCAGGTACTGATTGAGAAGTAAACATTCCTGCTATAGCTCCCATAGCTAAAGGCAAAAATATTGAAACAATGAGTTTATAAAATTGCGATTTATTCATTTTTTTAAATTTGATTTTTTCGTGTTCTTAAACGTATATGAAAAACCAGCAGAAGCGTAATGGAATAATGCAAAATTATAAACTTCATCATTATCAGCACCACCTTCGAGAATACGGTATCCTGCACGAATGCAACTATTTTCGCCGAGCTTATAAGTTGCAGCAATCAGAACGTCTTCAGCCCTTCCTTGCTTTGCGGCAAGTGCATCGCCATCCAGTAGAATACCAAACTTATCGTTAACTTTCCACATAAGCCTGAAATTTATGATTGGCACAAATCCTAAATTCTTTTTCTCCGATATTAATCCGGGAGAAGAAAGTGCAATTTTCGCATCTCTGATTTTTGCGGTAAGCCCTAAACCAAACTCAATCCTGGCTTTTTTTACAATATCGTAACGATAAGTCAACCTGTACGAGTTGAATTTATAAGTGCCTGCAATTTCCGAATTGGCTGAAAATAATACTCCTTCAAACAAAATATCATTTGCCAAACTACCTTCTGATTTTGTTTCCAGAGGCGCAAATAATAATGAAAGTGTATGCCTGGATTTTATAGTGTAATTCAATCTTATCCTGTAGAAAAACTCTGTTTTAGGATTCAGATCGTCTTTTAATGAAAAAAGCGTGCCCTGATCGCCCGGAATGCGAACGTCATTATAACCAGTAAAAACAAGTCCTGATTCAAGATCAATTAAAGCCTGAGCTTTAGCAGTTGATAATCCAATAAAGAAAAGCAACATAATAGTTGCTAAGAAGAATACTATTTTCATTTTCTCAATTGATATTAAATTGTCAATATTTTAGACTTACATGCAATTTGCAGCTACCTAAAGGGGTTGATTTATAAGCACTTCACCTTCAGCCAGGCAGTAACTTTGTTAGAATAACAACGCTTGATTTAACCAATGAACTTCCACTTTTGGGTAGGTGCTATGGTACGCAGAAATATTATTTTCTAACTGTCGAGTGGAGAAAATTCATTTTCCATTTTCCGTCGACTTTTCTAAAAGTTGCGCTTTCCAGCCAGTTTTTTTTGATTTTTATTGTGTCATTATAAACAAAATCCCCTTGATTGAAATAAACAATGTCACCGCTTGATTTATCCACATTAACCTTGATATTGTCAAATTTCCAGTCACCTTTGAAGGAACTATATTTTTCCTTTATTGTAACAACACTGTCATTGGTCCAAATTACTCCGTTTTCAAAAAGCACAAAGTCACTTGTGGTAAGCGAATTTAGTTTCTCTAAGTCTTGTGTACTGATTCCATCAAAATAGTCAGTCAAGATTTGTTTCAAGATTTCTGGGTCGTCTTTCTTCTGTTCGCAATTTGTCAGAAGTCCAAGTCCAAGAATGATAGTCAGAATGCTTATTGTTTTCATATTTATTATGTTTTAGTTTCTCTTCTTACTACCTTCACCTCCATCAATTTCTAAACAACTGAAATCAAGCCGCTTAAAAAATAAACTCAAATTGACGCGTGAAATTGTTGCTGAAGTTAAAATGCTGGTTGCCGGCATAGCCTTGGTTTTTAATATTGGATCACCCAAAGGTAAAATGTTTTTAATTCAACCACCTAATCCACCTGACTTTTTAGGTGTTAAAATAGCTAATCACCTCCAAATCCATTGTTTTTTAACCCTCTCACTAAATCCCTCATACCCAAAAGTCCCAAATCCATTGCAAGGACTATTCTTCAAATAAAAATCTAAATCTTCAAATCCTCAAATCAGAAATCTTCAAATCCTCAAATCCGCCCTAAACCCTCAGCAGGATAATGGCTCTTTTTTCGCGGCTTTTCGGCTATTCGACTTAGAGTTACAGTCATTGTTATTTCATTTCAATATTCAATATCCCCACTCCGTCTTTTCCTAAAAATTTCACAAGTATTTCTGCAAAGGCATCTGTTCCGTTATCACAATTTGTAAAAATTAATAGTGCCTGTTTTGTTTTAGGAACAATAAACGTAATCGTATGAACACCAATATCGTCTCCCCCGTGAACAAGAGCAAAGTCTTTATTGTCATTTATGTTTTCGTCAACCCACCAACCTAAACCCCAATATTTATATTCGTTTATCTTGACTTGGTTGGTTATCATTTCTTTATACAATTTGTCAGTTAAGCCTGCTCCATTCAAAATATGAACCAAAAACTTGGCATAATCTTCAACTGTTGTAAGCAAATTGTCCGCTGCATTGGCAGTTTTGTTTTTCTGGGTTTCATAAAGTTCCCCTTTTTCATTGTGCCACTTTGCAAACCTTGTTGAATCCATTTTTTCATCCCAAATAAATCTGGTGTCCTTCATTTTTAGAGGCTTAAAAATCAATTCACTTGCTAATTGTTCTAATGACCTCTTAAACTTCTTTTCTAAGGCTTTTCGTAAGTATTCGTAACCTTCGCCCGAGTATTGATATTTTGTTCCAGGCTCAAATTCAAAGGATAATTTACCGTCTTCATTATCTCCTCTCCAATTTGGGAAGCCTGTTTGGTGACTTAATATAATCCTTGTAGTTAATAATTTAGCTCTTGGGTCGTCCTCAACATCAGGGTCGGTAAAATATTTATAAATAGCTTCGTCTAAATCCCATTTTCCGGCATTTATCAACTTTAACGCAACAATAGCTGTAATAGGCTTTGTCATTGATGCAACATTCCATATAGTATTTAGGGGTGCAGAAATGTTCGGCTGTAAGTCTCCAAACACACTTATTTGTTCGATTTTACCGTCTTTAATAAAACCAATACCTAGAGCAGGAATATGTTTTTGTTTTAACCACCTTTCCGTTTCGTTTTTGTCTATAAACAAAAGTTCTTGATTAAAAGGCTTTTCAAAATCCTTATGATCGTAGCTTAAACCTTTTGTTAATTTAAAACCTCCTTTTTCTAGAATCCAAACGTGGGTGAATCTGGCAATACTTGTAAGATATTCGTGGTTATTACTTTCAACTGCATAAAAATTGTGAATTCCTGTTTGAATAGCACCATACAAAACACCATTTTTTTCTAAAGGATAAACTTCCGTTTCATTTTCGGCGAGCACTCTTTTGGGTTTATAAGTCAATTTACAAAGTCCGTTTTGAATTCCTGAAATAAACGCTGCTTTTGAATTTGTTATTCCTGCCTGATCGTGGTAGAATTCAAAATTCTCGCTTAAAAGATTTTCAAATTGTGCGATGTCGCAATTGTTAAACCCAAGATTAAAAAGAAGACTATCTTTTTCTTTAATTGTTTTATACAGCGTTGATGACTTTTCAACTTGTGCAGATACAGCTATTGAAAGAAATAATAAGTGAAATAATAAGAATTGTTTTTTCATCACCTGGCTTTTAATGTTTGATGCAAAATACAGTAATTAGCATCAATAAATTCGCTAAAACAGCCCGACAATTACCTGACAATTACCCGACACGTTCATAAGAAGTTGAAATTCAATTGTATATGAAGTTTGCTGTTTTTCTCTATTTCTAATGTATTTCGCAGAATAATATAGAGGTTCGCTATAATTAAAGTTATCATTGCTAAAGGAACTATTTCTTTAGGTAAAGAAAACCATTTTCTCAATAATGCAACTAGTATGGTAACAATAACAAATGATAATGTCCAAAATATTTGAATGGAAACAATTTGCTTTGTTATGGCATTAATTTCTTTTTTCCACTTCATAATTAGAAGAGGTAAAATGATGCTTCCAAGAGGAATTATGATTAATAATATGGAAGACAAATTAATATATTTAATGAGTTGTTTGTTAGATGGCTTTGTCTCAATTGCATCTTCTAATAAAACATCTTTTCCAACACCTAAGGCATTGGATAATGCTTCTAATGTATATCCTTTTGGTTTTGTTCCAGCTTCAATTCTTTGAATAGTTCTTACTGAAACATTTGCTTTTTTTGCCAATTCTTCTTGGGTCAAATTTAGGTTTTCTCGAAGTTTTAAAAATATCGACATTCTATAAATTAAGTTTTAAAGTATTAAGTGAGTTCAAATTACTGCTAACACTAAGTCGATTAGACAAAAAAGCCATTACCCCTGCGCAGGATAATGGCTCTTTTTTTAGGACTATTCGGCTATTCGACTTAGTGTTAAATGCATCTTTTTAATCTAATTTGCCAGGCTTCGAAAACGCAGGATGTGTCATATCTTCTTCTTTAATACCTTCCAATTGCTTTAACAATTCCTGTACACCTCTTTCTAATTGAGGATCTTTTCCTTCGCTCAATGATTTCGCATCTTGCCGAACTATTATGTCTGGAGCTATTCCTTTGTTTTCGCCTATCCATTCTTTTTCAATTGGGTCGAAAACAGCATTGTCAGGAGCGGTCATACCGCCTCCATCAATAAACATGTAGTGTACCGATGATTTAACTAATCCACCCCACGTTGTCAGACCAATCAGTTTACCTGCATTTTGATGTCTGAATACCCAGGGGAAGTAGTCTCCGCCAGAACCAGCAAGCTCATTAATTAGCAAAACTTTAGGCCCATGAATTCCTGCAGGAAGCTTAAACGGTTTTCCATTTGGAACTTCATTGGTAATTGCAGCCCGTAGTTTTCTGGTTAAAAGATCTACCATATAATCGTCGAGTAAACCACCACCATTGAAGCGCTCATCGATAACTGCACCCATCTTGTCTTGTTGTGCAAACAGGTATCTGTTGAAATAACTAAATCCATAATCAGAAGTATTTGGCACCCAAACATAAGCAAGTTTACCATTGGATAATTCGTTCACTTTTCTTCGATTGTCTTCTACCCAGGCTATTTGTCTTAATGAATACTCATTGCTAAGAGGTTTCACAGTTTCAGTCCATGATCCTTCAAAATTCGGAGACGAGTTAATATTTAATAGTGTTTGCACACCACTGGTACCTTGCAGTGCTTCGAAAATATTATCATCTGATTTTAGCTCTTTCCCATTCACACCAACAATGTAATTGCCAACTTCCACTTTTATACCAGGTCTGCTTAAAGGACTTGACAGATTCGGATTCCAAGATTCTGTGTTGAAAATACGATCGATCTTCCATCTTCCTTTATCAATAACAAGGTTAGCTCCTAATAGTCCTGTAGGATAATTTTCAGTTTTCGGAAAATCTCCTCCGAATACAAAACTGTGCCCAACAGAAAGCTCACCATTCATTTGATCTAACACATAGTTCAATGATGAACGATGCTTTATGTATGGAACGAGTGGAGCGTATCTTTTATATACTACATCCCAGTTTCTGCCATGCATACCTGGATCGTAAAAATAATCACGTTGATACCGCCAGGCCTCTTCAAAAATTTGTTTCCATTCCGCTTGTCTATCCAGATGCATTTTCAATGTCACTTTTAAAACCTGGCCCTTCCCTTCTCCGGCTGTTGCATCAAACACTTTCCATGATGAACCGATTTTAGCAATGGCTTTTTCCCCATTCGCCGATACAGAGAACTGACTTGCTTCCTCAGTGAATTTCTTTGCTTCACGCTCTTTCAGTGAAAACTTATGTATTGTAGAACCATGCACATTATCAATGTTTTCAGCAATAAAGAAAGTTCCTTTAGGTCCTGCAATTACATAATTGTAATTTCTTGCCGGCATTGGAACAGCAATTGTTCGTAATTCAATTCCATCGAAATCTATCCGAACCAACAATTCTTCTTTCTTATCTTCTTTCTTTTCGTTATTATTTTCCTCTTTTTCTTTTTTCAATTCTTCCTCATCACTTCTCAGGTCAAAAGGAGAGGCATCTTCTTTTCGAAGGTTGATAACATAACATGTAAAATCTGGATCGGCCATCATTGAACTTGTATTGGCCCATCCGGAACCCAAGGCAAGATTAGTACTTGAAATGAAATACAAATGTTTGCCGTCAAGGTCCCAGGCTGGTGAAACACTATGAGCAAGTTCATTGGTAACTGCCCGGGTTTTGTTGGTTTCCTGCGACCAGATGTAAATTCGTTGAAAATTATTTGGCGATGTTTTAGAATAAGCTAACCATTTAGAATCGGGAGACCAGGTTAATCCCATGCCTCCACGCTCAATGTTTACACCTCCAACATCGATAGTTTCAATTTTTTCTGTTTCTATATTGAGGATTCGTACACGAACATCGTCGTCATTAAATGCAATATATTTCCCATCTGGTGACCAGGTTGGCTCCCATCCAAGTTTGGATTCACCAATGGAAATATCTTTAATATTCGATATGCCATCTTGAGAAGCAATTCTTAGTACATATTCACTCCCGTTAGCATCTGTAAACCAGGCAATTTTATCTCCTTGTGGAGACCATACTGGTCTGCGATCTGCTGCCCCGGAGCTATTCGTTATGTTCCTTGAATCTCCATGTTCTGTTGGAACCGTAAATATTTCACCACGTGACTCCATAATTGCTCTTTTACCAGTAGAAGAAAGAGATATTGAACTCACTGATTCACTTACATCTTCCCACTTTTTTTCAGCCCATGGAAAATCGCCTGTCGCTTCAATTCTTAATGTTTTTGATTTTTTGGTGCTAAGCTCGAATAAATGAAAAGCACCATCACGTTCATAAACAATATGTGTTTTGTTTCCTGTCATGGATTTAATATCGGAACCTCGTAAGGTGGTAATTTGTTCAAGCTTTTTTGAAGTTATGGTATAACTCCAGATATTCATTGTGGAATCCCGATCTGACAAAAAATAAATTTGATCTCCAATCCAAAGTGGGTTTATATCTGTTGTTTGTTCATTTGGGAGCAATAGTTCACTCATGTCACTCATGTTGAGTATACTAATCGCAGTATTTTGCCCACCTCTATACACGCGCCATTCTTTATCCCATCTGTTAATTTTTTCAACTACCATTGATTTACCATCTGGTGAATATGCTGCTTTTGAAGCCCATTGAGTAGTAAGCTGAGTCTCTGGCCCACCATCTTTGCTCACTTGCCATAGCTTAAAATGATCAGCTGGGGCAGTTTCTCTGGAAGAAGAATAGTAAACATGTGAACCATCATTTGTCCAGCCTCTGACAAAGGATTCAGATGGATAGTATGTTAAACGAGTAGGGTCTCCACCCCCTATTCCAACTACATATACACAGGCATTACCTGTCCTGTTGGATGTAAATGCAATAGATTTTCCATCAGGGGAAAAATGTGGATCGCTTTCCACTGCACTTGTACTTGTGATTCTCCTGGCAATAACGTCATCGTTAAGACCAACCATCCATACATCTCCTCCATAAATGAAGGTTATATGTGAATTGTTCATGTTTGGCTGTTCTAAGAGTAAGGTTCCAGATTCCTGAGCTGTCACTGATAGAGAAATTAATAATGAAATAATAAGAAGTGATTTTTTCATAGGAATATTAGTTTTTTAGTGCACATTAAAATTTTTAGTTTCAGGTAGATTTGCATTTAACGGCTGACTCTATGGCAAGTGCGGAATTAAATTGTTGCTTAAATGTCAGCCGGCGCAAATGTAAATAAAGATTTCAAATGTTTCAACAAACACGCATACCCGCATTTGCTAGAGGGTTTGTTAGCTCACGAAATCCGTTTCTATTGTATTACAAATGTCTGATTTTAAAGTAGTCAAGTGGGATAAACTTTCAAAGAACGAAATTGTGTTGTAAATTACTGCCTGTTTGTTGTTTGGTCTTTGTTTCAAATTGCCCCCTAAAACAGTTAGCAGGTATTCGCTGTTACTAGGTTGAAAGTACTTAATATTCAACATATTACAAAACATACTTACAAGCAGGCATTAACTAAAGACTTGGATGACAGCAATACCGTTTGCCGTCTGTTTTGGCCAGTGGATCTGTTAATCGATTATGACAAATTTAGTTTGAAGACATACAGAGATGGGGCTGTTACCTTGATTAACCTGTAAGAAATATAGCCCGCTTGGTAAATTGTCCCGGTGAAAATAAACAGTCTGACCATTAAGGTTATTTATTTGCTTTACTTTTTCCCCAGTTAAATTGTAAATGTTCAAGGAAGCATCCCTTAATAATATATCTGAATGAAATGTTGCTAGCTCTGTGAATGGATTCGGGAAAATTTTTATTTCTGCAGTTTGACTATTGGTATTGTTTATTCCCATCGAACTCGTGTTATTATATCTAACCAAAGCAAAATCAATATTAGAGCCATTGTATGCATATCCCGCCACCACAATTTTTCCATCACTTTGTAAGGCCAATGAGTTTCCAAAACTTCTGTTAGGACCAATAGGTGTATAGACTATCCCATCGGAATCAAAGGTGGTATCCAGGCTCCCATTAGTTGTATAACGTACTACAGTAAAATCATCATATGAACCATTCTTACTACCCCCTGCCACCAAAATCTTGCCATCAGGTTGTATGGCTAATGAATGGCCCTGCCCACCATAATCTCCAATAGGCGTAATAGCTATCCCATCAGTATCAAATGTGTCATCTAAATTGCCATTTATATCATAACGTACTATAGCAAAATTGTTCCAACTATAACCTGCTACCACAATTTTGCCATCAGATTGTATGGCTACAGCGTAAGCTTGGTCTTCAAGATCCCCTATTTGTGTAGTCACATTTCCACCAAAACCAAAAGTCGTATCTAAGCTGCCATTGATATTGAAACGTACCAATGCAAAAGTCCGTAAAGTTGAAAAGTCGGCAGCACCTGCTACTAAAATCTTACCATCAGGTTGAATGGCTAAAGCGGATCCCGACAAATTACCTGCTTCTGGTGTAGTCATCACTTTTCCATCGTTATCAAAAGTAGTGTCTAAGCTGCCATTTAAGTTGTAACGGGCCAAAGCAATTTTATCTAAGCAACTTCCTGCAACTAAAATTTTACCATCACTCTGTATTGCAGCAGAGACTCCTGAACTGCTACCACCAAATGGTGTAGTAACTTTCCCATCGGTATCAAAAGTGGAATCTAAGCTGCCATTAACGTGGTAGCGTACTAAGGCAAAATCGTGTTTAGTGCCATCGTAGCCCGATCCCGACAACACAATTTTCCCATCACTTTGTATGGCTAGTGAGTAACCAGCACTCATGGTACCAATTGATGTTGTCACTTTTCCATTGTTACCAAAGGTGTTATCTAAGGTGCCATTAGTGTTATATCGGGATAAAGCAATATCGGCGGTATAGTTTTCAGAACCTAAATTGTTATGGATTTGTCCTGCAACTAAAATTTTTCCGTCAGCTTGTATAGCTACGGTGTATCCAATATGTAATTCAGCATCGAAAGAAGTAGTAACAATCCCATCGTCACCAAAGCTTAGGTCTAAAGAACCTGCCTGGGCAAAGGATACAAGGGGTCTTGCTAAAAAGGCACTAAGTATTATTGCTATTGAAATAAGGATAAGGTTATGTTTCATACTATTTTCTTGAACGTTTATTAATCGATAATTTTGAATATATTTTTATATTTTCATGTTTTGGGTGAGTTTTGTATTAATTGTGCTAACGATTTGCAGATTGGCGATGGGAGGGATTTTTACCAATTTTATTTATGCGGAGCACATAACTGTCTACGGAGTAAGAAACCCCGATTATTGCCAATGAGCTGTTATCTGCTGCCGTTTTTACTGACCAAAGCGGTGTCAGTCCAAGTTTGCTACTCCGAAAAATTTGTAAAAGTCTTTCCATCATATTTAAATAACTTCATACCTTTGCTACTAAACCACAAATTCCCAGCTTTGTCCAAAAGAATAGGAATAAAATCTTTGACAACTGTTCCTTCCTTTTCGGTAAGAATGTTGAGTTTTTCACCATTATAAAATCCCAATCCGTCTTGGGTGTCGAACCATATATTTTCATTTGTGTCTTCTAAAATATTGTATGAACCATCTAGGTCTGGTGTTTTAAAAATATTTTGAGTGTAGGTTTTGCCGTCATATTTACCAATTCCTTTAAAAGCAGTTGCAAACCAAAGATTGTTTTGTTTATCTTCAATAATACGGTCTGTTCGTCTAATTTCTTTGTAAGGAATAATTGTAGATAAGGTCTTACCATCAAAACTGGAAACACCTTCACCTGCACATTCCGCAAACCAAATGTTTCCATTTTTTGATTCTAATATTGAAAATATTCCCTTGAGGTTTAAACTGTCTTTATTGATAACAGTTTGATTATCTAAAAAATGACTAAACGCTTTTCCATCATAGCAATAGACAGCCTCATCAGTCCCAAACCAAATTGTACCGTTTCTATTGCATATTCCGGTGATATTGACCCCCTATTCCGGGATATTGACCCCCCTACAATAGGTCAATGATTCAAAGAGCGATTAGAGGGTGCAATATTATCT